>NZ_CP192647.1:0-3831493 GCF_050703245.1 Ornithinimicrobium carbonis | reverse complement strand
TGGCCGATCGCGTGGAGCAGGTGCGTCTTGCCCAGCCCCGACTCGCCGTAGATGAACAACGGGTTGTAGGCGCGCGCCGGCGACTCGGCGACCGCCAGGGAGGCGGCGTGGGCGAACCGGTTGGAGGAGCCGGAGACAAAGGTGTCGAAGGTGTACTTCGGGTTCAGCCTGGCCTCCTCGAGCGCCGCGCGCTCGACCCCGCGCGCCGCCTCGGGCATGCGCCCGGTGCCGCCGTGGCCGTTGGCCCGGTCTGGATGACCGCCCAGTCCCGATGGCCGGCCCGGGATGCCCGCGGCCCCGGGGTGTCCGTCGTGGAGAGGATCGCCCGCCTCGCTCCCGGGGTGCCCCCCGGTCGGGCTGGGGTATGCCGTGGCGTCCTCGGCGGCCGTGCCGGAGGAGCCGCCGGCCGGCTCGTCGCTCTCGTCCTCGACCTGCTGGCGCAGGTCCTCGTCCACGGTGATCGCCAGGCGGACGTCCTCACCGAGCTGCTCGGAGAGGGAGGTGGTGACGATCGGCTGGCGAAGCGTCGTCTCGAGCGTGTCCTTGGTGTGCTGGTAGGGCACGGCCAGGAGCACGGTGGAGTCCAGGACGCCGACGAGACGGGTGAGGCGCAGGAAGGCGCGCTCGCGTGCTCCCAGGCCGGAGTCCTCGAGCTCGGAGACGACCCTCCGCCACACCTGCGTGGTGTCGACCGGGGAGCCACCGTTCGCCATTGACCTGCTCATCCCCTCATGCTCGGTGGGTCCCCTGCCGTTGTCCACATGGTTGTCCACAGCTGTGGACGAGCCGTGGATGACGAGGGTCGGAAAGCGCGACGCTAACAGGCTCGACCAGCCCCGGCAAGTGGGGGGTCCGGACCGATCCACCGGCCCTCGGCGTGTCTCCGGCTCCTTCGGCGCCACACGCGAGACCATGGCGGGTTGCCCCGAGGTCACCGCCCGTTCGCTGGTGGTTTGACCACCGGGGACGGCTCCCGTACCGTTGACCGAGGCCGATTTCCGGTCGCTTCCGCCTGCCCATGGGCGCCGTACCGCCCGGGGCCACCCATGAACCACGGACGTCACCGCGTCCCCGTCTCCCCGGAGCACAGCAATGAGCAAGCGCACGTTCCAGCCGAACAACCGTCGCCGGGCCCGCAAGCACGGCTTCCGTCTGCGGATGCGGACCCGCGCGGGGCGGGCCATCCTGGCCGCCCGCCGCGCCAAGGGCCGCAGCAGCCTGTCGGCCTGAGTCCGACGGCCCCTTCGGCGCTGTCGATGCTGCCGCGCCGTCACCGGCTGACCCGGCCCGAGGACTACCGGGCCGTGCTGAGGGGACGGCAGGGGGCCGCGCGGCGCCGGTCGGGCACCGAGCTGCTCGTCGTGCACGCCGCACCGACCACACCCACGCGCGGGCCGCGCGTGGGTTTTGTGGTGTCCAAGGCGGTCGGCAACTCCGTGGTGCGCCACCGGGTGGTCCGTCGCCTTCGGGCCCTGGTGGCGCACCGTCTGGACCGCCTCCCTCCTGGTGGGACCTCGTGGTGCGGGCCCAGCCGCCCGCGTCCACGGCCACCTCGGCGTCGTTGGGCGTGGACCTGGACCGTGCGCTGGAACGCGTGCTCCCGGCGCCGACCAGCAGCCCCGGTAGCCCCGGCGGGGACCGCGGCACCGGGACGGGAGCGGACCGATGACGGCGGGCACGCCGGGGACGATGCGGGACGTGCACCGCGGAGGGGTGCCGGCCGGCGAGCGGCGCAGCCGCCTGGGGCAACCCCTCGTGTGGCTCGTGCAGCTGTACCAGCGCACCCTGTCCCCCCTGCTGGGGCCGGTGTGCCGCTACTACCCCTCGTGCTCGGCCTACTCCGTCACGGCCCTGGAGCGGTTCGGACCCCTGCGCGGCACCTGGATGACGGCGCTGCGTCTGCTGCGGTGCAACCCCTGGGCCCGCGGTGGCGTCGACCACGTGCCGGCGCGGGAGGGCGCCGACACACCCCATACCCACTCCGGACCGGACCACGAGGACCGGCCCCGGACCACCCCACCGGTGGGCCAGCCCCGCCGCCGAGACTGAGGACCCCATGGGATTCTTCGACACGATCCTCTTCCCGTTCATCTGGTTCGACTCCGCGATCCTGGTCGGTTTCGAGTGGCTGCTGACCCAGGCGGGCCTGTCGGACACGAGCGGGTGGACCTGGGTGGCGGCGATCATCGGGCTGGTCGTCACCCTGCGTGCCCTGCTGACGCCGTTGATGATCCGGCAGATCAGGAGCCAGCGGCGCCTGCAGATGGTGCAGCCGGAGCTGGTCAAGATCCAGGCCAAGTACAAGGGCAAGAAGGACCAGGCCAGCCAGAAGGCCTTCCAGGAGGAGACCTTCGGGCTCTACCGGGAGGCCGGTGCGAACCCGTTCGGCGCCTGCCTGCCGATCCTCATCCAGATGCCGTTCTTCTTCGCCCTCTTCCGGCTGCTCAACAGCGCCGAGGCGGTCTCCCAGGGCCGGTCCGAGCCGCTGGGGCTGTTCACCCGCGAGCTGGCCACGAAGATGGCAGAGTCCGACATCCTCGGGGCGGGGCTGACCTCGACCTTCCTGCACGACCAGGACATGTCGGCCAAGATCCTGTCCCTCGTGCTGATCCTGGTGATGTCGGGCACGCAGTTCATCACCAGCCACCAGCTGATGCGTCAGAACATGTCGCCGGAGGCGCTCAACAGCCCGATGGCCAAGCAGCAGCAGATGCTCATCTACGTGCTGCCCGTCGTCTTCGCGGTCACCGGTGTGAACTTCCCGGTGGCCCTGCTCATCTACTGGACGGTGAGCAACTTCTGGACCATGGGTCAGCAGTTCTTCGTCATCCGCAACATGCCCGCCCCCGGTTCGCCGGCGGAGAAGGCCTACCGCGAGCGGATGGCGCGCAAGGGCCGAGACGCCACCGGCATCCAGCTGAAGAACCCGAAGCTGCTCGCCGAGCGCGAGGCGGCGTCCCAGGCGGAGCAGCAGCGCAAGCCCGGTCAGCGGGCCCAGCCCAAGAGCAAGAAGCGCGCGAAGAAGCGTTGACCCCGGCCGGGCACCCACCGCCCGGTGCACCACCCCAGACCCCCGTCCACGCAGCGCCGCGGCGGCGCACGGACCACCCGAGGAGATCAGATGAGCACCACGCACGAGAACCCGGACAGCGGCACCCACGAGAACCCGGACAGCGGCATGCGGGAGCCCGACCAGGACGGTGCCACGACGGCGTCGCATGAAACGGCGCCCGGGCACGACGAGGCGTCCGGGCAGGACGAGGCGGCGTCCGTGGCGTCGGACGCTCTGACCGCGGGGGGCGGCACGGCCACCGCAGGGGACGAGGGGGGTGCCGAGGACGGCGCGACCACCGAAGGCGAGCAGGGCGAGGCAGACGAGTCGGTCGACGCCGGGACCTCGGCCCCCGCTCACGTCAGGGACGCGGTGGACCCCGAGAGCGCCGACGGTGACGGGCCCGTCCGTTCTGAGGGTGCCGGAGAGACGGACGCGCGGCGGTCGCTGCTGGTTCAGCCGGCACGGACCAGACGACCGTTTCCGATGTCTCGGACGACATGGACGAGGCGAGCATTTCTGATGTCTCGGACGAGACGGACGAGGCGAGCGTTTCTGATGTCTCGGACGAGACGGACGAGGCGAGCGTTTCTGATGATTCGGACGAGACGACCGAGACGGACGAGACGGACGAGACGTCTGGTGACCTCGGTCCCGGCGGTACCGCTCCCCGTCGTGCCCTCGGCAAGGAGCGCACCGAAGAGCTCGTCCGTGAGGGAGAGGTGGCCGCAGACTTCCTCGAGGGCCTGCTGGACATCGCCGACCTGTCCGGGGACCTGGAGGTCGACATCGAGAACGACCGCGCCGCGGTGGCCATCGTGGACTCCGAGGACGGTGTGGCCCCCGGTCGGCTCGTGGGCCCGGGAGGTCAGGTGCTGGACGCGTTGCAGGAGCTGACCCGTCTGGCCGTTCAGGCCGAGACCGGCGAGCGGAGCCGGCTCATGCTGGACGTCGCCGGCTACCGTGCGGACCGCCGGGCCGCCCTGGTGACCACCGCGCGCCGCGCGGTGGCCGAGGTGACGGAGTCGGGGACGCCGAAGGAGCTTGAGCCGATGACGGCGTTCGAGCGCAAGGTCGTCCATGACGAGGTGCTCGCCGCTGGTCTGCGCTCGGAGTCGGCGGGCGTGGAGCCGTCGCGCTACGTGGTCGTCCTGCCCTCCTGACCCGCGGACCGACCAGCATGACCCACGACGGCACGGAGCCCGCAGGCACGGCCGGCCCTGGCGGCCTGCCCGAGACCCCGCCGACGGTGGCGCGGCTGTTCGGCGACCGTGCGCCGCTGGCGCGAAGGTATGCCGAGGAGCTGGCCACCACGGGGATCGCCCACGGTCTCGTGGGGCCACGGGAGGCACCCCGTCTCTGGGAGCGTCATGTGCTGAACTGCGTCCTGCTGGAGCGGCTCCTGGCTCCTGGGTCCTCCGTCATCGACGTGGGCTCCGGTGCCGGGCTTCCGGCATCGTGCTCGCGGTCGCGCGTCCCGACCTGACGGTGCACCTGGTCGAACCCCTCCTGCGGCGGACCACCTGGCTGGAACGCACCATCGACCTCCTCGGGCTGGACAACGCGGTCGTGCACCGGGGACGTGCCGAACAGGTGCAGCTCAGTGCCCCCGTGGTCACGGCTCGTGCCGTCGCAGCCCTGCCCACGCTGGTGCAGTGGACGCTCCCGCTGCTCGAGCCCCAGGGACGGTTGCTCGCCCTCAAGGGAGCCGCTGCCGAGGGGGAGCTGGCCGCCGCGGGGACCCTGCTGCGGACCATGGGCGTCGAGGGGGCCAGGGTCCTGCGCCTGGAGGAGGAGGGGGTGGATCCGGTCAACGTCGTGCAGATCGTCCGTCCGGAGCAGCTCCTCGCCGACGGACCCGCCGCGGGTGGACCCGCCGGCGGGGGGGCGGGCCAGGACCCGACGTGCGGGTGGCAAGCGGGCCCAGGGACTGCGCGGGAAGGGCTGATCCGCTGTCCTCCGACGGACGTGAAACCGGTCGTGGGACCACGGGGCCGGCGCCCATTTCCTCGACTGCTCGGGCGGTTGATGGGTGCGCGTGCTCGGTCGAGAGGACGATGGTGGCTTCACCTGGCCGTCCCTGGGGATGGCGGCTTGGTGGGGACGCCCACATCGGCGATGATGTGGCCCTCATGTCTAGTACTCACCGCGAGGCCCTGGGATGGCCGCGACGTCCTGACCGCGATCGTTGGGTCGACGCCCGCTGGTCGACGACGTTCGCCGCGCATCCGCCGCTGGGGTGGCCCGGGACCACCCTGGAGCAGGTGGCGTGGGCGACGCGGGACCGTCACGAGGTTTCGCGTGAAACATGGGGGGCCAAGACCGGCCAGGTTCGGACGAACGGTCGCGCGGCTCCGGGTCCGGCCGCTGCGCGTGAAACGTCGTCGTTCAGCACGACGGTCGAGGATCGGAACACCAGCGTTTCGCGTGAAACATCGTCCCCGGGCGGACCGAAGGAACGAGAATCCAGCATTTCCCGTGAAACATCACCGTCGAGCAGGACCCCGGGAGAACAGGACACCGGAGTCGCCCGTGAATTCCGCGCTCCGTCGAGCAGGCCGGCCGGCGCCCCAGCAGCACCGCCCCTGGGCGCAGAGCCGATGAGGCGCTCGACGTCGTCGAGGCCGTCACCCCCTCCTGCGCCTCTGTCGACCGTTGATCCACCGTCGACCCATTCCTGGAGCGGAACCCGGGTGATGACCGTCGCCAACCAGAAGGGTGGCGTCGGCAAGACCACCACGGCGGTCAACCTGGCTGCCGCCATGGCCCGTGCGGGCCTGCGGGTCCTGCTGATCGACATGGACCCGCAGGGCAACGCGAGCACCGCCCTGAGCATCCCGCACGCGAGCGGCACCACGGGGGTCTACGACGTCCTGATCGACGGCGTGCCGCTCGCCGACGTGGTTGTGGAGTCACCCCACGTGTCCGGACTGTTCGGGGCGCCGGCCACCATCGACCTGGCGGGGGCCGAGATCGAGCTGGTGCCCCTGGTGGCACGCGAGAACCGTCTGCGTCGTGCCCTGCAGACGTTCCTCGAGAGCCGGCCGCCGGGACAGGAGATCGACCTGGTGCTCATCGACTGCCCGCCCAGCCTCGGTCTGCTCACGGTCAACTCGTTCGTGGCCGCCGACGAGGTGCTCATCCCCATCCAGTGCGAGTACTACGCACTGGAGGGGTTGAGCCAGCTGGTCAAGAACGTCGAGCTCATCCAGCAGCACCTCAACGCAGGACTGACCATCTCCACGATCCTGCTGACGATGTACGACGCCCGCACCCGACTGTCCGCCGACGTCGCCGAGCAGGTCCGCGAGTACTTCGGCGACCGGGTGCTCAAGGCTGCGATCCCCCGCTCGGTCCGGATCAGCGAGGCGCCCAGCCACGGAGAGACCGTCATCACCTACGACCCGGCCAGCACGGGTGCCCTGTCCTACGTCGAGGCTGCCGCGCAGATGCGGCAGCAGGAGGTGTCCGCATGACTGACCGCCGTCGTGGCCTGGGGAAGGGGCTCGGTGCCCTCATCCCCTCCGGACCAGGAGGTGACCGCCCGACCGACGTCTTCTTCCCCCGGCCCGGTGGTCAGCGATCCACCGAGGAGCAGGACCGTGCCCGGGACCAGGACCACGGGATGGGCGTCGCGGTGCTGGAGGACTCCGGCGTCGCGACCGGGGCGCGCGCGTACACCGACGGTTTCACGGGAAACACCGACGGCTCCGAGGACGGTCGGACGGTAGGGGCGGGCGGTGGATCCCCGTCCGACCTCGGACTGGGCCCGGTGCCCGGAGCGACGTTCGCCGAGGTCCCGGTCGACGCCATCCGTCCGAACCCCCGCCAACCCCGACAGGTCTTCGACGAGGACGAGCTCGCCGAGCTCGTCGCCAGCATCAGCGAGCTCGGTGTGCTGCAGCCCGTGGTGGTGCGGGCGGTGACCTCGCAGGCGGCGACGACCCAGGACGGCGACCCACAGGCAGCCTACGAGCTGGTGATGGGCGAACGGCGGCTCCGGGCCAGCCGTGACGCCGGGTTGACGACGATCCCCGCCATCATCCGCAGCACCGACGACGAGCACATGCTTCGCGACGCGCTCCTGGAAAACCTCCACCGCGCCCAGCTCAACCCGCTCGAGGAGGCCGCGGCCTATCAGCAGCTCCTCGACGACTTCGGGTGCACGCACGAGGACCTGGCCACCCGGATCGGCCGCTCCCGCCCGCAGATCACCAACACGATCCGCCTCCTGAAGCTGCCGCCGCTGGTCCAGCGGCGCGTCGCCTCCTCCGGCGTCCTGAGCGCGGGCCACGCCCGCGCGCTGCTCGGTCTGAAGGACGGTGCCGCGATGGAACGCCTGGCGCAGCGCATCGTGGCCGAGGGGCTGTCCGTGCGGTCCGTGGAGGAGATTGTCGTCCTGGGTGAGGACCGGACCACGCCGCGGCCACGGGGCCGCTCGACGACGACGCCGCTCCCGAGCTGCAGGAGGTGGCCGAGTCGCTCTCGGAACGCCTGGAGACGAGGGTCCAGGTCACCATGGGGCGGCGACGGGGCAAGATCACCGTGGAGTTCGCCGGCAAGGACGACCTCGAGCGCATCCTGGAGGCGTTGGGCCGCACCTGACGGGGTCGTTCATCCACAGAAACACGAAGACCGTCCACAGGGTTGTGGACAACCCGTGTGGACGGCCTCGGTCCGCGGCTCAGTGCCGCGTCGGGCGCGCTGCCCGGTGGTTCAGGAGGTGAACTGCTCCATCTCCTTGGCCAGCTTCTTCTTCGGCAGAGCGCCCACGAGGGTCTTCACGACCTGGCCACCCTGGTAGACGTTCATCGTCGGGATGCCGGTGATGCCGTAGGCCCGCGTGGTCTCAGGGTTGTCGTCGGTGTTGAGCTTGGCGATCTTCAGCTTGTCGCCCCACTCCTGGGAGAGCTCCTCCAGGACGGGCGCGATCATCTTGCACGGGCCGCACCAGGGGGCCCAGAAGTCGACGAGGACGGGGCCGTCGTGCTGGAGCACGTCCTCGGTGAACGTGGCGTCGCTGGTCTGGATGATGGCCATGGGTGGTGTTTCCTTCGGTCTCGGGTACGGGGTCGAGGGTAGTCGACCGTGGGTCGGACTTTCGTCGAGGAGGGGTCCGAGGGAGGCTCAGACCGCGACGGCCACGTCCTGGTGGGCGTCGAGGGTGGCCAGGTAGCGCTCGGCGTCGAGGGCGGCGGAGCACCCCGTGCCGGCCGCCGTGATGGCCTGGCGATAGCTGTGGTCCACGAGGTCTCCGCAGGCGAAGACGCCCGGCACGTCGGTGGCGGTCGTGCGCCCCTGGACCACGACGTAGCCCTCGTCGTCCAGCGTCACCTGACCGGTGATGAGCTCGTTGCGCGGGTCGTGCCCGATGGCGATGAACAGCCCCTTGGTCTCCAGCTCGCGGGTGTCACCGGTCACTGTGTCCCGCAACGTGATCGACGACAGCGGGTCGGGTCGCCGTTCAGGGCGGTGACCTCGGTGTTCCAGATGAACGAGATCTTGGGGTCGTTCTGGGCGCGTTCAGCCATGATCTTGCTGGCACGCAGCTCGTCGCGCCGGTGGATCACGGTGACCGTGCGACCGAAACGGCTGAGGAAGGTGGCCTCCTCCATCGCGGAGTCGCCGCCTCCGATGACGACGATGTCCTGGTCGCGGAAGAAGGCTCCGTCGCAGGTGGCGCACCAGGAGACGCCGTGCCCGGAGAGCCGGTGCTCGTCGGGCAGGCCGAGCTCGCGGTAGGCCGAGCCCATGGCCAGGATGATCGAACGGGCGCGGTGCACCTGGCCGGACCCGTCGGTGACGGTCTTGATCTCCCCGGCGAGGTCCACCTCGACGACGTCGTCCCGCACCAGCTCGGCACCGAAGCGCTCCGCCTGCTCCCGCATGTTCATCATGAGCTCGGGTCCCATGATCCCGTCGGCGAAACCGGGGTAGTTCTCGACCTCGGTCGTGTTCATCAACGCACCGCCGGCGGTGACCGACCCCTCGAAGACGAGCGGAGCGAGGTTTGCGCGGGCGGCGTAGACGGCGGCGCTGTACCCGGCCGGGCCGGACCCGATGATGATGACCTCACGCAGCCCGTCGCTCGAGGGCTGGACGGCGGGGGTCAGGCCGACCGGATCGATGAAGTTGGTCATGAGGTCCTTCCTGGAGGGCGCGCCGGGGCGCGGGCCGTGCGGATCGTGTACTCCCAAAACCCCGCCCGCGCCCGACTTGTTCCCGGCCCGTCGAGCGGTGGGCCGCACGGTCGACCCGTCTCCTGGAGGCTCCTCCCGACGGTCGGCTTCCTAGGTCCGCCCCCGGCGTGCGGGGACGGGCGCCCTCAGGGGTCCGAGGGCCAGGCGGCGTGGTCCAGCGGCAGCGGAGGAGGCGCGGCGGCGTCGCCCGCCGACTCCGCCACGGTGGTGCAGGGCCACGGCATGAGAAAGGCCTCTCCCCGGTCACCCGACGTGCCCAGGAGGACGACGACGGGGTCGTCGGACAGTTCCGCCTCGGCGGCGTGCACCGAGTCCCACCGGTGGGGGGAACCGGTGGCGGACCAGCACCCGGCGACCTGCGACCACGTCAGTCGCCCCGCCTCGGCCTGCGGGGTGCTCCCGTCGGCGACCTGCTGCACACGCCCGAGGTAGTCCTCGCGCGTCACGGTGCCCAGCGAGCCCAGGATCTGCACGTCCTCGGGCAGGCTCGGCGCGTCGGCCGCCATCATCGAGCCGGCCGCATCCTCGGTTCCGCCCTGTGCACCTCCGGCAGCCGCCCCGTCGTCCATCTCCGTCGCGGAGTCGCCCGACCTCTGGTCGGTGACGGCGTCCTCGTCCGCGCCGGACCCGTCGTCGCCGGCGTCGTCCTGCCCGGCACCAGCGTCCGCCTGCCCACCCGCGCCGGCGGCGTCGGCACCGGAGGGGTACTGGGCCGCGGTGTCCATCGCGGGGCGCGAACCGAAGATGCCTCCGTCGAGGGCCTGGCCCAGACCAACGGTGGTGGCGAGCAGTCCGGCGGCCGCCACGCCCAGGATGGCCACGGCCCGGCCAGGACGGCGGTGGGAGCGTTCGGCAGCCAGGTCCACGAGGTGGTCCGCGGGCCGGGGTCGGGACGAGGGCCGAGCAGCGGCGTGGGCCTCGACGGCCAGCCTGGCCTCGATCCGGCGGACCAGGTCCTCCGGCATCGGACCCGGGTCGGGCAGGGAGGACAGCAGCGCACGGATACCGGTGGGGTCCGCCTCGGAGCCGGGACCGGAGGAACCGGGGTGCGATGCGTCGGTGGGCGTCACAGGGCGGCCTCCTCGCGCGACGTACGGGCCGGGGTGCTCCGGCCGGGGGCGGACCGGCCGGGGGGTCCGGCACGGTGGTGGCGGGCCGGGTCCGGCCCACGGGTGTAGGACGAGCGGCCCGGCGCCACGGTTCCCGACGGGTGCGTTCCGGAGGCCGAGGACCTCGTGGCGGGCCGGGGGGAGGATCGGGCCCGGGCCGCAGCACGTCGCGGGGCGCTCATCGCCGACCCTCCGGGGCGCCGTCCGCCGTCGGCCGCAGCAGCCGCGCCATGGCCTCCCGGCCGCGGGAGCAGCGGGACTTCACGGTGCCCTCGGCGACCTCGAGCACCGCGGCGGCCTCGGCCACGGAGAGCCCGTGCATGTCGACCAGCGTCAGGGCCAGCCGCTGGCCCTGCGGCAGCTGCGCCAGGGCGGCCCGCACGTCCAGCCGGACGTCGACGGCGTGGTGACCGTCGCGCGGCTCCACCGGTTCGTGGTCGGCGATGTCCAGGGTGGGACGCACGCGGCGCAGCCGGTCCAGGCACGCGTTGACCGTGATCCGGTGCAGCCAGGTGGTCACCCGGGCATCCCCGCGGAAGGTGCCGGCCCGCCGGAAGGCGTTCAGGAAGGCGTCCTGGACGGCGTCGGCGGCCACCTCCGGGTCCCGGGTGGTGCGCAGGGCCAGGGCCCACATGCGGTCCTTGTGCCGGCGGAAGATCTCACCGAAGGCGTCCGGGTCCCCGGCCTGGTGCAGACGCATGAGCTCCGCGTCGTCCACGTCCACCCACCCCCGCACCGGTGCCACCACCCTCGTCGATCAGCCGACGGTGATCTCCCGCACGCCGACGATCTCCCCGGCGGGCGAGGTCCACGCGCGGTCGAACCACAGCACGAGGTAGCGACCGGTGGCGGGCTCCTCCGGGCTCACGGTCCAGGTGCCGGTGGCCGCCTCGTCGCTGCCGAGCGCCGTCGCGCCGTCGATGGTCGGCTCGTCGGCGAGGTAGAGGGTCGCGCCCATGTCACCCTCGGCCAGCTCGACGACGACCTCGGAGACCTCGGCGCCCTCGCCGAGGTCGAGGACCAGACCGGTCCCGGTCTTCAGGCTGCCCCAGCCGGGGGAGAGGTAGGTGTGCGAGGTCCAGGCGGTCCCGGGATCGCCGTCGACGGCCAGGGGGGCCAGGTCGTTGCGCTCGTCCCCGTCCCCCTCTGGGTCGAAGGAGGTGATGCCCTGGACGGTCGGACCGGCGCCGTCGGCCGGGGCGGGGGCGGGTGCGGCCTCGCCGGCCTCGGTGGTGGCCGCGGCGTCGGTCGCGGCTCCGTCGTCACCGCCCGCGCCGGTGGTGGCTGCCGCGTCGTCGGTCGCTGCGCCGCTGTCGTCGGTCGCGGTGGCCACGGGGGCCGCCGGGTCGTCGGGCTCGTCCTGACCCATCCCCCGGATCGCGCTCCAGCCGAGCACCCCTGCCAGTCCCAGCAGCCCGACCAGGACCAGGGCCACCACGGCGGTCTGGGCTCCGGTGGAGCGCTCCTCCTCGAGCCCCACGGGACCGGGGGCGGCGGCGGGCCGGGCGCCCGTCGAACGGCGACGGGGGGAGGGCCGCTCCCCGGTGCTGCGCACCCCCAGCATCTCGGCGGTGGAGGGCCGCTCGGACGAGGGGTCCACCGCCGGTCCTCCCGCGGCCGTGACCCGTGGGCCCGGGCCGCCGGTGCGGTCGGCGCCGGCGTCGAGCAGGTCACCCATGTCGTCGCCGTCGTCCACCCGGTAGTAGGGGCGGGGGACCACGGCCGTGACGTCGGAGCCCTCCGCGGCGGTGTCGTCGCCGCGCAGGTGCTCGGTGTCGGCCGGGTGCGCCGCCGCGGCGGCCGCCGTGGCACCGGCGGCACCCGTCAGCGCCCCCGAGGCCGGGTCGCCGCCCCGGTCGGGTGTCGGGGCGCTCAGCGACGGCGGACGGGAGCCGTGCACTATCTCCGAGGCCCAGGGGGACAGCTGGCGGGCCAGCTCGCCCGGGGTGTGGGGCGCCCGTCCCAGGTCGGCGCCCGTCCCCAGCACCATCCGGCACAGGGCGTCGAGGTCCCCGGGAACGCCGCCGACAAGCTCGGACGGGGCTGGCAGCGAGTCGTCGGCCAGCCGTCGGGCCAGCCGGACACCGGGCATCTCCTCGCCCGGCCACCGGCCGGTGAGCCCGGTGTAGAGCAGGCTCACCAGGTCTGCGGTGTCGATGATCGAGGCCTCGTCGGCGGTGACGTCGTCGGTGCCCTCCAGCGCCGAGGCGACCCCCACCCCGGAGACCTTCACGGTGCCGTCGCTCGTGCGCAGGACGGAGTGCGGGTTCAGGTACAGGTGGTGCAGGCCGCGACGCCGGGCCGACTCCAGGCCGGAGGCGGCCTCCCCGACGATGCGGCGGGCCTCCTCGGGCGGCAGGGCGGCCTCGGAGACGAGGGAGGCGAGCGACTCGGCCTCGCTGAGGCCCTCCTCGACGATCCAGCTCAGGCCGTCCTCGCTCCCGACGTCCAGGACCCGGACGAGCCGGGGGTCGTCGACGGAGGCCACCCGGCGGGCTCCGTCGAGGGCGGCCTGGGCCGTACCGGCGTTTTCCCCGCCGGCCGGCAGCACGGTGACCGCGACCAACCGGCCGAGCGTGACGTCCCGGGCGGACCAGTAGTCCAGCGTGCCGCCCTCGCGGCGGGCGAGCAGCTCGTCGAGGGCATAGCGGTCACCGAGGACGGTGCCCACCTCGAGCCGGTCCATGTCGCTGTCCTTCCGGTCGCCGACCCCGGACGGGGCCACGTCGTCCCAGCCTAGTGTGCCGGGGGCCGCCGCCCCGGGAGCCGCGGTCGCGTCCGGCGTGGCCTCCTGGGCCGCGGCCGCCCCGCCCGGACCGCCGCGACCGACCCGTCGGGACACCCCGGGGATCCTGGCGAGCAGCGGTCGGGCCACCTCGGCGAGCTCACGCACACCGAGGAGGTGGGCCAGCACGGCATACATCGCCAGGTAGAGCAGACCGGCGGTGCCCAGGGACAGGACGGTGCCCGTCCAGCCCAGCCACCCCACGCTCTCGGCGTCCAGCTGACCGCTGGGCAGCCAGCGCAGCAGCAGCCACGTGGGGACGGCGGCCAGCAGCGCGGCGCCGGAGGCCGCCAGGAACGTCCGGGCGACCTCGCGCAGCCCGAGGCCCGGCAGGCGCCGCCGGGCCGCCCGCAGGCCCAGGACGGCGGCGGTGAGCTGGCCCGTCGCCTGTCCGGCGGCCGCCGTGACCGCCGCCCGCTCCGGGGGCCCGACGAAGGCGAGCACCAGGACGACCAGGAGGATCGCGGTGATGGACAGCTGGAAGCCGAAGGGGGTGCGGCCGTCCTCGAAGGAGTAGAACACCCGTGCGCACAGCAGGTAGACGCCGTACGGGACCAGGCCCAGGCTCAGGACCATGACGATCGGGGCCATGGCCGAGGGGTCGGCGTTCGTCGGGAAGATCACCCGGATCAGGTACGGCGCGAACATGATCATGGCCACGCTGATCGGCACCATCGCCGTGCCCAGCAGGCGCAGGCCGCGGGCCGTGCTGTCGGCCATCGAGGCCAGGTCGCCCTGCGCGGCGGAGCGGGAGAGCACCGGGTAGATCGCCGTGAGCAGGGACAGCGCCACGAGGGAGTGCGGCAGGATGAAGATGAGGAAGGAGTTGTCGTAGGCCGCCCGTGCCGGAGCCGTGGGCGCCGCGACGGCGACCCACGCCAGCAGGTTGTAGACGACGAGCAGGCCGACCTGGCTCACCCCGACGTCGGCCAGGGACCATCCCGCCATCCTGGAGGCCGACCCCAGCCCGACCCCGCGGAACCCCCAGCGGGGTCGCCAGCGGAAGCCGGTGCGACGCACGGCCGGGACGAGCACGACCGCCTGGACGACGATGCCGAGGGTGGCCGAGCCGGCCAGCAGCCAGATCATGCCGGCGGTCCAGGCCTCCAGCGGGAGGGCGGCCGGGTCGGCCGCCTGCGGGTAGCGCCGCATGAAGACGACGATCCCGGTGATGGCCACCACGTTGGCCAGGGCCGGCGACCACATGAACGCCGCGAAGCGCTGGTGGGCGGCGAGCACCTGGCCCAGGAGGGTGTGCAGCCCGTAGAAGAGCATCTGCGGGATGCACAGGTAGGCGAACAGGATGGCCAGGGACAGCTCCGGGCCGCCCCACTCCCAGCTGAGGTTGTAGACCTTGGTGCCCAGGGGGTCAGCGCGACGAACAGGACGGTGCCGCCCACGAGGATGGCCACCGCCAGGGTGAGCAGCCGGTCGGTATAGTCGCGGCCCTCGTCGCCGCGGACCAGGCCCTTGACCAGCTGCGGCAGCAGGACGACGTTCAGCACGCCCGCAGCGAGCAGCACGTAGATGGTGTTGGGCAGGGTGTTCGCGGCCTGCCACACGTTGGCCGCGGGCGTGATGATCCCGATCGCGGCCGCCAGCAGGGCGGCACGGGCCAGCCCCAGCACGCGCGAGACGAGCGTGCCGCTGGCCATGACGGCGCTGGACCGGGCCAGGGACGCCGAGGTCGAACCGCTCACGGGTGCTGCTCCTTGGTCGGGGTGCTCGGGGTGCTCGGGGTGCTAGGAGCGCCCGGCGTGCTGGGGGGTGCCGGCGTCCCCGGCGTGGCCGAGGTGCCCGGCGTGGCCGAGGTGCCCGGCGTGGCCGAGGTGGTCGGGGTGGTGGGCGCGGCTGTCGCTGCTGCCGGTGCCGCCCGGTCCGGTCCAGGGCGGCGCAGGGCGCGGACCGTCCCCATCACGAGCAGCACCCCGGCGAGGCCGCCGAGCACCCAGTAGATCCAGGTGCCGGTCGGTTGGACGCGGACGTCGACGACGGCGTCGTCACCCAGCTCGGTGCCGTTGGGGGTGGTGAGCTCGGCGGTGACCTGCGTCTGGCCCCGGGTGACCGCCCGGGCGCTGAAGGAGACGGTCGCGCGGCTGCCCGGCCCGATCGAGACCGGGCCGGGCTGGTCGACGACCCGGAGCAGGGCTCGGTCGGGGACCAGGCGGGCCTGCACGTCGTGCACGGCCACGGGCAGGTCGTTGATCACGGTGACCTGCATCAGGCCCTGGTCGGACAGGAAGTTGATGGTGCTCGGGTTGGCGTGCACCCGCGCACGGGTCTCCGCGCTGAGGTCGCGCAGCGTCCTCCACGTCCGTGACCACGGGTCGGGCGCGCCGCGCCACCGCGCCGACCACAGCCCGGGCAGCACCGGCTGCCAGGAGCGCACGGCGTCGGTGTCGGCCAGCACCTCGGTCAGCCCGTCCAGCTCGTCCTCGATCCGCACCAGGCTGCGGGCGCGACCGGGGTCCAGCGGCGACGCCGCGGGTGCGAGGTATGCCGTGAGCCCGCCGAGGACGTCCTCCTGCGGGGCCACCACGGTCAGCGTGGCGGGGGGCAGGTCCCCGGCGGCGGCCACCAGGTCGGCGGCGCGCACCGGCTCGGTCCACGTGGCGGCCTCGAACCCCTCGACCACCTGGTCCAGGAGACGCAGCGGGACCACGGTGCCGCGGGGTGGCGCCAGGACCATCGACCGGGCCGTGTCAGGGGCCTCCTGGTGGGCGGCGAGGGTGTCCGCGAGCAGGCGCTGCGTGACCGCTCCGGCGCCGACCTGGGCGGTGTCCGGACCGGCGTCGGCCAGCAGGCCGGCCATGCGGGAGTCGCTCCCGAGGGCGGTCACTCCCGGCACGTCGGCGAGGGGCACCGCGGCAGCACCCACCGGTGCGGTCGAGCTGCCCGTCAAGGATTCACGTGGAACCACGACCCCTTCGAGCACGCTGCCGCCGTCGTCCGCCGGCAGAAGGCTCCCTGCGCCGGGTCCCTCGTCGGGGTCGGTGCGGGCGTCCCACCACCCGGCCAGCGTCGAGATCTCGTCCGTCGACGGGGCGTCGGAGACCGGCCAGGCGACCGTCGAGGTGCCGCGGCGCAGCAGGCGGGTCAGCTGGGCGGGCGGGTCGACGGGCTGCCGGTCGAGCAGCCGCTGGGCCGTGCCGTCCGCGACGCCGAGGTCGACGAGGGTGGACAGGTCGGGGTCGTCGGTCGGCAACCACCACAGGCGTGGTCCGTCCACCCGGGCGAGCCGTCCGCGCAGACGGGTGAGGGCCGTCTCCACGTCCTCGGCGTCGAGGCCGTCGAGGTCAGGACCGTCGGCGTCCGGGTCGTCGGTGCCCGTCCCGGCGCCGTCGGTGGTGTCGTCCCCCGGTCCGGGGGGTCGTCGACCCCGCCCTCCGGCGAGGGCGCGGGGGCCGGGACCGCGGTGGCGGTGGCCTCGTCCGACGACGTGGTCGGCGCGGGCGAGGCCGTGGGGAAGGACGTGGCCGGCGGAGCCTGGGTGGCACCGCCCTGGGCCCCGTCCTCGGGGTCCGAGGTCGGGGCAGGCGCCGGGGCCGGGACGGCGGTCCGCGAGGGATCGTCCTCCGTGGGATCCGTCACCTGGTCGTCCTCCGTCCCCCCGTCCTCCGGCCGGCCGTCCGGTTCCTCCTCCGTCCCTCCGGAACCGTCTCCCCCGGCCCGGTCAGCGAGTCCGCGGGGGAGAGCGTCCGCAGCAGGGCCGGGTCCACCATCCAGGTGACCCCCGGCAGGTCGAGACCGTCGAGCCAGGTCCGCGGGGTCGACGCCGGGCCGACCGCGGAGTACCAGGCGGGGTTGCGCACCTGCGGGTCCGGGCTGACGAGGGCCGGGTCGGCCGGAAGCGTCAGCGGCACGACCCAGGCCAGGGACAGCGGCACCGCGGGCGGTTCCTGGGACGCCTCCACCGTCAGGACGGTCCGCAGGCTGACCGCGTCCGCGGCGGTGGGGTCCGTGCGGGTCTCGGCGTCCTCGGCCGTCAGCCGCAGCCCCAGGACTCCGCGGTCGGCGACCCTCCCCGCCAGCGCCTCCGCAGGCACCCGGACGGAGAACGGCAGCTCACGACCGGGAGCCACGACCGGACCGATGGCGTCGTCCCCGAGGACGCGGCCCGCGACGAGGCCGGGGTCGGTGGCCTCCACCCAGTCGGTCACCGCCTGCCGGGTCCCCAGCGGCTCCCACGTCGCCGCGACGGTGAGGCTGGTCAGCCGTCGGCGCCGCTGCCCGTCGTTGACGACCCGGCCCCGCAGCTCCAGCGGCTCACCCGCCCGGGCCACCGCCGGGTCGACCTCGTCCAGCACGATGCGCACGCCCTCGGTGGAGGTGGGGTCCTCGTCCTGGACCGAGGCGGCCGGCACGGGGGTGGGCGACGGGACCGGCGCGCTGCCCGGTGCCGCCACCCGCGGGGAGGAGGCTCCTCCCGGTCCGGCCACGGCTCCGGGCTGCCCGGAGGACAGGAGCACCAGGCCGGCCAGGAGACCGGTGGACACCGACCGGGCGACCCGGCCGGCGTCGCGCGGGCGCACGACGGCGCGGAGGGCGGCAGCCCGGGGACGGGCCGCCCACGCGGCTCGGCGGGCTGGACGCGGCACGTCGTGCTCAGGCGCTCCGCGTGAGGCGCTGCCACGCCTCGCGGGCGATCCGGCGCTCGTTGGGGAAGGTCAGCTTGCGGTGCACCTCGTCGAGGGGGACCCAGGCGGCGTCGATCGCCTCCTGGTCGGGGTCCTTCTCGATGGTGAGGTGCCCGCCCGTGGCCTCCAGCAGGTAGTGGTGGACCATCTTGTGGATCCGGTGGGAGGGGGTGGTGAACCAGTACTCGATCGTGCCCAGCGTGATGATGAGCACCCGCCCCCCCCGGATCCCGGTCTCCTCCTCGACCTCCCGCTCAGCCGTCTCCACGAGCGTCTCGCCCGGCTCGACGTGGCCCTTGGGCAGGCACCACTCGATCCGGCCGGACCGGTTGCGACGGGCGATGATCGCGATCCGCGCCCGTCCCTCGTGGACGTCGATGACCACCCCGCCCGCGGAGGTCTCGCTCACCGACGGCAGGCGTCTGCTGACGCCCTGGTGCCGGGGAGTGGTGGTCATCCTCACACTGTAACCACCCGTCCCAGAGGCTGCCCACAGGTTCGCGGGCCCTCCAGCGGGGTCGCCTACCCTGGGGGGCGATGTCCACTCCTCCGACCGCCGACGGCGCGCTGCTGCTGCGCGCCCTGCGTCATCTGACCCCCACGCTCCCGCTGCTCACCGAGATCGGAGGGCGCTTCGTGGACGCCGGCCACGAGGTGGCCCTCGTGGGCGGACCGGTGCGCGACGCGTTCCTCGCCAGGACCTCCCCGGACTGGACCTGACCACCTCCGCCCGCCCCGAGCAGATCGAAGCTGTCCTGGCGGGCTGGGCCGACTCGACCTGGGACGTGGGCCGCGAGTTCGGGACCATCGGGGCCCGCAGGGGAGCGCAGACCCTGGAGATCACCACCTACCGGGCCGACGCCTACGAGCCCGGGTCCCGCAAGCCCCTCGTGGCCTTCGGCGACAACCTGCAGGACGACCTCGTGCGCCGCGACTTCACGGTCAACGCGATGGCCCTGCGGCTGCCCGACATGGTCTTCGTCGACCCCTACGACGGTCTGGCGGACCTCGCGGCCGGACGTCTGCGCACGCCCACCACGCCCGAGATCTCCTTCGGGGACGACCCCCTGCGGATGATGCGGGCGGCCCGGTTCGCGGCCCAGCTCGCGCTCACGCCGGCCCCGGAGGTGCTGGCGGCGATGGAGGGTATGGCGTCGCGCCTGTCCATCGTCTCCGCCGAGCGGGTGCGCGACGAGCTGGTCAAGCTCAAGCTCCTGCTGGGCGACGACCCCCGCGCCGGTCTGGAGGTCATGGTCGACACCGGCCTGGCCGACCACGTGCTGCCCGAGCTGCCCGCCCTGCGCCTGGAGGTCGACGAGCACCACCGGCACAAGGACGTCTACGAGCACAGCCTGACCGTCCTGCAGCAGGCCATCGACCTCGAGGACCCGCCCCTTCCCGAAGGCGCGGACGAGACGGACGACGCGGACGAGGCGGACCAGGCGGACAAGACTGACGAGACGGACCAGAGGGAGCAGAGGGAGCAGAGGGACCAGAGGGAGCAGAGGGACCAGACGGACCAGGCGGACGACGACCGCGTCCCCGGCCCCGACCTGGTGCTGCGGCTCGCCGCGCTGCTGCACGACATCGGCAAGCCCGCGACCCGCAGGTTCGAGCCCGGCGGCGGGGTCAGCTTCCACCACCACGAGCTCGTCGGCGCCCGGATGGCCCGCACCCGGCTGCGGGCGCTGCGCTTCGACAAGGACACGGTCAAGGTCAAGGCGGTCAGCCGGCTCGTGGAGCTGCACCTGCGCTTCCACGGCTACGGGGACGGCGAGTGGACCGACGCGGCCGTGCGGCGCTACGTCACCGACGCCGGCCCGCTGCTGGGGCGCCTCCACCGGCTCACGCGGTCGGACAGCACCACCCGCAACCGCCGCAAGGCCGCACGCCTGGCGACCGCCTACGACGACCTGGAGCGGCGCATCGACCGTCTTCGCTCCGACGAGGAGCTGCGGGCCGTGCGCCCCGACCTCGACGGGCACCAGATCGGGCAGGTCCTGGGGATCCGCCCCGGCCCGGTGCTGGGCCGCGCCTACAAGCACCTGCTGGCCGTCCGGCTCGACCAGGGACCGCTCGACGAGGAGGCCGCCCGGGCCGAGCTGCTGCGCTGGTGGGCCGAGCAGCCCGAGTCCGCCCCACCTGGTGACACCGGCACCGGCGCCGGTCGGGCCGTGGGGCAGGCTCCCTCCGCAACCCTGCAGGGCACCGGCACCGGCACCGGCACCGGCACCGGCACCGGCACCGGCCCCGGCACCGCCGGCGCCGTGGCCGCGCCGACCGCCCAGGGAGGCCCCGCCGCCGACGCCCCGGAGCCGGGGGATGGCTAGACACCGCCTCCTCCAGGAGCGCCCCGCGCCGGCGGTCGAGGCCCCGGGTCCCGACGCCGGGCGAGCCCGCGCCGTCCGTGCACGCCGCGACCGGCGACGTGGTCGTCGACGGGTCCGCGCCGGCTCCCTCGGCGAGGCCCTGCTCTCGGTCCCGTGGGTCACGGTGGTGCTGCTGGCCCTGGTCGCCGTCGCTGCTGTCGACCTGCTCCGCCCCGCCGTCTACGCCGCCACGACGACGATCACCGCCGGGTCGGACTCCTCGGCGGCACGGGCCGCGGTCGACCTGACCCGCACCGACGTCGTCGACCGGGTGGAGGAGCGGATCGAGCTGGAGGAGGCGTGGCGCGGCGGGGTCCGGGTGGACGTGGACCGGGCCGACGGCGGCCCCCCGAGGTCCTCGTCGAGGGTCGCGCCGGCGACCCGCGGCTCGCTGCGCTGGCCGCGGACACCGCCGCGTCCCTCGCCGTGGCCGACGCCCCGGAGGACCTCACCCTCAGCGCGCCGGCCGAGGTGCCGACCCGTCCCGTCGGCGAGGGCCCGCGCTGGTGGGTCGTGGTCGCCCTGCCCCTCCTACTCGCCGCCGCCCTCGCCGAGCACGCCCGTGCCCGGCGGGAACGCCCCGGCGGGAGCCCGACGTGAGCGGCACGGCATACCCCGGTCCGCAGGCGGCCCCGGACCCCGGGGGCACCTCCGGCACGGGCGGCGCCACCGCGGTGCCCCCGGGGGAGGAGGCGCTGCCGTCCCGGGCGCGCCTGCGGGCGATGCGGGCCTACCGGCACGCCCTGCGGGTGCCGCCGGTGCCGCGCGACTTCCGCGCCGACATCGAGGGCATGCGCGCGATCGCGGTGATCGGGGTGGTGCTCTGGCACGCCGGGGTGACCCTGCTGCCCGGCGGCTTCGTGGGGCGTGGACGTCTTCTTCGTCGTCAGCGGCTTCCTCATGACCGCCCTGCTGCTGGAGGAGGCGCGTGCCCGCGGGCGGGTGGACCTGGGGCGGTTCTACGCCCGACGCGCCCGACGGCTGCTGCCGGCGGCCCTCACCGCGCTCGCCGGGACCGCCCTGCTGACGGTGGCGTTCATCCCGCGGACCCGGTGGGGGGAGATCGGCGGCGACCTCGTGGCGTCGGCGGCCTACCTGATCAACTGGCGGCTGGCCGACCGGGCCGTGGACTACCTGGACCTGGAGCGGGCACCCTCGCCCGTGCAGCACTACTGGTCGTTGGCGGTGGAGGAGCAGTTCTACATCCTCTGGCCGGTCCTGCTGCTCGTCGTCCTCGTGGTCGCGCGTGGACGCGCCCGGGTGTTCACCACCTGGGTGTGGACCCTCACCGCGGTCCTGCTCCTGGGGTCGCTCGGACTGTCCTGGTGGTGGACCCAGGAGCACCCCTCGCAGGCCTACTTCGTCACCTTCACCCGGGTCCACGAGCTCATGCTCGGAGCGGTCGTCGCCCTGGGGGCGGCCGCGTGGCCCCGCCTGCCGCGAGTGGCCGCCGCCGCCGTGGGGTGGCTCGGGCTGGGGATGATCGTGGCGTCGCTGCTCGTCATCGACCTGACCACCCCCTTCCCCGGGACGTGGGCGCTGCTGCCCACCGTGGGCACGGCGCTGGTGATCGTGGCCGGGGCGGCCGCAGGTGGCTGGGGGCCCGAGCGGCTGCTGCGCGCCCGTCCCCTGCAGTGGGTCGGACGGATCAGCTACAGCCTGTACCTGTGGCACTGGCCCTTCGTGGCGGCCGCGGCCTCGGTCGTGGGCGTGGGCAGCGGGGGACCGGACGCGCTCCCGGTGGCCTGGGGGCTGGGCGCCGTGCTCGTCTCGGTGGTGCCGGCATGGCTGTCCTTCCGGTACGTCGAGGAGCCGGTGAGGGTGCGGGGGCGGGTGCTGGCCCGGCGGGTGCCGCCCGGCGTCGTCACCCAGCGGGGGCTGCGGCTCGGGCTGAACTGCTCGCTGGCGGGGGTGCTGCTCGGTATGGCGCTCGTCGCCCTCGGTCCGACGTCGCTGGCTCCGGGGACCGTCGCGTGGCGCACGCCGCAGGTGGTGGACGAGGTGCGTGCCCCCCTGGGGGCGGGCACCCTGGCGGGAGGCACCGGGGAGGTCGGGGCCCTGGCCTCGGCCGGCCTGGGCAGGTCGGCGTCCGCCGAGGCCGGTGACGGCGCAGGCGACGGCGGGACGGCGACCGCCGACGGCGACGGCCTCGCCGCTGGGGCGGGCGGCAGCGGTGAGGGCGGGGACGATGGAACCGCGACCACGACCGCGACGGCGGCCCCGGCGCCGGCGCAGCCCGAGATCCCCGACGTGCTGCCCACCCTCGCCGTGCCGCTGGAGCAGGTGGCCGACGACCGCCCGGTGATGGAGCCGGACGGCTGCTTCGTCGGCATCTCCGGGAGCGAGGTGGGGGTCTGCGAGGCGGGTGACCCGGAGGGTGACGTGACCGTGGGGCTCAACGGAGACAGCCACGCGGGGATGTGGATCACGGCGCTCGACGAGATCGGGCGGGACCGTGGCTGGCGGATCGTGTCGCTGACGAAGTCCTCCTGTCCACCTGCCGCGGGCGTGGAGGTCGAGCGTCCCGGGCAGCGCGGCGGGACCTACGACCAGTGCACCGCCTACCAGGTCGGCGTCGACGAACGCTTCGCGGCGCTGGAGCCCGACGTGGTGCTGCTCTCCTCGGCCGCCTACGACGTCCCTCCGGACGAGCTGGCGGCCGGCATGGCCCGGCGGGTGGACAGCCTGCGGGCGGGGGGCGCGGTCGTGGGGATGGTCCGGGACGTCCCCCGCGTGCCGTTCGACCTGCCCGAGTGCCTGCTCGACAATCCCGACGCGGCCAGCGCCTGCGCCTTCCCCCGGGAGGAGGGCATGGTGCGTTCGGGGGTGGGTCAGGACGAGCTGGCGGCGATGCGTCCGAGCATGCCCGTCCTGGAGTTCAACGACGCCGTCTGCCCGGGGACCGTGTGCTCCCCCGTGCTCGGCGGCGTCGTGGTCTGGCGGGACACGAACCACCTCTCGGCCACCTACGTGCGCTCCCTGCGCGACCTGGTCGAGGAGCAGGTCACGCCGCTGGTCGAGGCCTCCCGGCTGCCGGAACCGGCGCGGACCGTGCTGCTGGAGGGGACCCGCCTGGGGGCGGCGTCCTGAACGGGGCCCGCTCGTCCGCGATCCGCCACAGCAGCCAGGCCCAGGCCAGGGCGCGCAGCAGGACGACGACGGCGTAGGCCAGGGGAGGCAGCCCGCGGCCGGGGTCGCTGTCGAAGGCGATGTGCAACCAGGTCGCCACGAAGTGCAGGGTCTCCGCCGCGGCCCAGACCAGGTGCTCCCACCAGGGGCGGACCGAGAGCACCAGCAGTGGCAGCAGCCACATGCCGGACTGGACCGACAGCGACGGTGCGGTCAGGGCGACCACGGCGGTGCTCGCCGCGGCGAGCTGGACGGCGCCCAGCCTGGTCCGCCGGGAGAGAAGCACGGCCAGGGCGACCGCGGCGACCCAGCCGCCCACGGCCACCCAGGTCGACGCCGTCGTCAGGAGGGGGAACCCGACGAGGCGGGGCAGCATCTGGAGCGCGCCGTAGCCCGCACCCTGGGACCACCACTGCTCGGCGGCCGTCAGCGCGCGGGGCTGCACGGCGACGAGGGGGACGAGCAGGACGAGGGCGGCGAGGGCGGCCCCGACGACCGCCTGGGCGGCACGCAGCGGGCGGCCGTCGCGGACGGCGACGAGCACGAGCGCGAGGAGGACGAGCAGGGGGAACGGTCGCACGAGCAGGGCCCAGCCCAGCAGCGCGCCCGCCAGCCAGGGACGTCCGCGCTGCCACGCCCACAGGGCCAGGAGGGTGAGCACCACCCCGAGCAGGTCGGTCGAGACCAGCGCCAGGGGCACCAGCACCGGGCTGAGCGCCAGGTGCGCCCCGCCACGGGTCGCGGGGGCGCAGGGCGACGGCGGCCACGACCCCCGCCCCCAGGAGCACCAGCGCGAGCAGGATCCAGCCGACGAACACGCCCTGCTGGGCGCCCAGACCGGTCCCGGCCTGCGGGGAGACCTGGGCGAGCAACCACATGACCAGCCCTGGCAGGGGTGGCTGGCTGGAGGGGATGTCGCCGCTCCACGGCAGGAGCCGGTCGGCCAGCGGAGAGCTGACGTGGACGACCGGGACGTCGGAGTAGCAGGCCCGCCAGAACTGGTCCGGGGTGCTCCACCCCTTCATCAGGCAGTGGCCCTTCTGCCAGACGCCGAGCGAGAGCATGCCCGAGCCCAGCAGCACGAGGGCGGCGGCCACGCCGGCCAGGCCGTGGCGGCCGACGACGGCGTGCCGTCCCAGCGGCCCGCCGACGAACCCCGTGGCCCGGGCGACGAGAGGGTCGCGCCACGACGGCACCCGCCAGGGCACGTCGCGGCGTCGGCGTCGGCGCTCGCGGGACGGGACTCCGGTCACGCGGCCGGGGTGGCCCTCGCCGACGTGGAGGAGCCGTCCCCGGGCTGCCCGGCGGCGTCACCGGATCCGCCGCCGCCGCTCCCGCCGGCGTCACCGTCGTTCCCGCCGGCGTCGCCGCCGTCACCTCCGCCCGCGTCACCGCCGTCGCCCCCGCCGTCGCCTCCACCGGCGTCCCCCGGCGGCGGGGCCGGCTGGGTGGGCTGGGCCGGCTCCGTGGTGGGAGGTGCCGGATCCACCGGCTCGGTGGGCGCCGGGGTCGTCGGTGCCGGGGTCGTGGGCGCCGGGGTGGTCGGCTCAGGGGTCGTGGGCTCCGGCTCCTGCGTGGGCTTCGTGGTCTCCGTGGGCTCCTCGGTCGTCGGCTCCTCGGTGGTCGGGTCCTCGGTCTCCTGGGTCGGGGCCGGCGCCGGGGCCGGCTCCTGCGTGGTCGGGGCGACCTCCTGCGTGGGCTCGGGCGTCACCACCACCTGGTCGCCGACGCCGGCGCGCTCCGGGAACGGCAGCACCTCCTCCCCGTCCAGGGCCAGGCGCATGAACTCGCCCCAGACCTGGGCCGGGAACGTCCCGCCCGTGACCTGGTCGAGGCCGGCGACGTCCTGCATCGGCACGGTGCCGTCGCCCTTGTACATCACCACGCCGGCGGCCAGCTGGGGAACGAAGCCGTCGAACCACGCGGAGACGTTGTTCTCGCTCGTGCCGGACTTGCCGGCGCTGGGGCGTCCCAGGTCCCCGGCCGTGGTGCCCGACCCCTGGGTCATGACGTAGGTCATGGCGTCGATGACGTCGGCGGCCACGTCCGCCTCGATGCCCTCCTCGGTCTCCGGCTCGGCCTCGTAGGTGGTCTCGCCGGCGGCGGTCTCGACGCGCTCGACGAGGTAGGGCTGCGCGCGCTCGCCCTCGGCGGCGATGGTGGCGTAGGCGTTGGTCATCTCCACCAGCGTGGGGGAGGCCGTGCCCAGGACGTTGGTCAGGTCCTCCCCCAGACCGGGGGTGTCCTCGGGCAGGCCCAGGTCCACCGCGGTCTCGACCGTCTTCTCCGGGCCGACCTGCTCGTTGAGCTGCACGTAGGAGGTGTTCACCGACTCGGCGAGCGCCACGCGCAGGTCGAGCAGTCCGAAGGAGATGTCGCGGAAGTTGCGGACCTCCACCTCACCGCCGCCGGTGCCGAAGGTCATCGGGCTGGGACCGGGCAGCTCGGTGTTCGTCGAGATCCCCTCGCCCACGGCCGCGGCCAGCGTGATCGGCTTGAACAGCGACCCCGCCTGGACCTGGGCGTCGGTCGCGGCGTTGAGCTGGGTCTGCTGGTAGTCCTCCCCGCCGTACATCGCGGTGATCGCCCCGTCCCCGGGACGCACCGCCGTCAGCGCCGTGGTGATGTCCTCGGCGTTCTCCCCGGTCGGGGCGAACGCGTCGACGGCCTCGATCGCGGCGTCCTGGTGCTGCTCGACGATCGTCGTGGTCACCCGCAGACCGCCGGAGTCGATGGCCGCGTCCTCCAGCCCCAGGAGGTCGCGCAGGTCCTCGCGGACCTGCTGCGCGACATACCCCTGGACCCCCTGGACCGCGGTGGACGGCGGGGTGGGACCGACCTCCGGGAAGGAGGTGGAGTCCCGCTCGCCCTCGCCGAGCCAGCCCTCCTCGACCATCCCGCCCAGCACGTAGTCGACCCGGTCGCGGGCGCGCTCCTCGTTGCCCTCGGCGAAGTCGGGGTCGAAGAGCGACGGCGCGTTGGTCACGGCGGCCAGGAAGGCCCCCTCGCCGACGCTCAGCTCGGAGACGTCCTTGTCGAAGTAGGCCTGGCTGGCGGTCTGGATCCCGTAGGCGCCCCGGCCGAAGTAGACCGTGTTGAGGTAGTTCTCCAGGATCTGGTCCTTGGACTGCTCGTTGTCGATCTTCACCGAGATGACCAGCTCGCGGAACTTGCGCTCCAGCGTCTGCTCCTGGGTGAGGTAGTAGTTCTTGACGTACTGCTGGGTGATCGTCGTCGACCCGCTCTGCACGCCGTCGCCGCGCAGCGTGCGCCAGGCGCCCCGCGCCAGACCGGTGACCGAGATGCCCTCGTTCTCGTAGAACGAGCGGTCCTCGGCGGCCAGCACGGCCTGCTGCACGTGCTCCGGCACCTCCTCCAGAGGCACGGACTCCCGGTCGAAACCGCCGGTGAAGCGGGCCATCTCGGTCTCGCCGTCGGCGTAGTAGAGGATGGTGCTCTGGGCCTCGGCGAAGTCGTTGGGCTCGGGTACGTCGGTGCGCGCGTAGGCGTACGCCACGGCGGCCACGACGAGCAGGACGGCCAGCAGGCCGAGGCCGAGAAGCCACAGCAGGACGCGACGCAGACGGCCGGGACGGCGACGGCGTCGGCCCTTCGCCGAGCGTCGGGCGGGCTGGGTGCGGGAGGTGCTCACCGCCCCATTGTGCCTGCGTCCCCTGACGGCCCTGCCGGAATGCCCGGGTAGGCTGGGCCGTTGACCGTCGCGGAGGGGGCGGCCCTGTGCGGGACCGCCTCTGTCGTGCCGGGGCCCTGCGGGCGCCCTGGAGAGTCGTTTTCCGGTCAGCCCCGTCGGGCTGACCCAGCAGTGAGCCTCAAGGAGAGATGTATGACGTCGGTGCGCGTGGCGATCGTGGGGGTGGGCAACTGTGCCAGCTCCCTGGTCCAGGGTGTGGAGTACTACAAGGACGCCGACCCGTCGGCCCCCGTCCCGGGGCTGATGCACGTGCAGTTCGGCGAGTACCACGTCCGCGACGTCGAGTTCGTGGCCGCCTTCGACGTCGACGCCAAGAAGGTCGGGACCGACCTGGCGGACGCGATCGGTGCCAGCGAGAACAACACCATCAAGATCGCCGACGTCCCGCAGACCGGCATCACGGTCCAGCGCGGGCCGACCCTCGACGGTCTGGGCAAGTACTACAGCCTGACCATCGAGGAGTCCGACGCCGAACCCGTCGACGTCGTCGAGGTCCTCAAGGACGCCGAGGTCGACGTGCTCGTGTCCTACCTACCGGTCGGCAGCGAGGAGGCGGACAAGTTCTACGCCCAGTGCGCGATCGACGCCGGGGTGGCCTTTGTCAACGCCCTCCCGGTCTTCATCGCCTCCGACCCGGTGTGGGCCAAGAAGTTCGAGGACGCCGGCGTGCCGATCGTCGGGGACGACATCAAGAGCCAGGTGGGCGCCACCATCACCCACCGGGTCATGGCCAAGCTGTTCGAGGACCGGGGCGTGGCGCTTGACCGCACCTACCAGCTCAACGTCGGCGGCAACATGGACTTCAAGAACATGCTCGAGCGCGAGCGGCTGGAGTCCAAGAAGACCTCCAAGACGCAGGCGGTGACCTCCAACGTCGCCCACCAGTTCGCCGACCGCGACGTGCACATCGGCCCCTCGGACTACGTGCAGTGGCTGGACGACCGCAAGTGGGCCTACGTCCGCCTGGAGGGCCGCGCCTTCGGCGACGTGCCGCTGAGCCTGGAGTACAAGCTCGAGGTGTGGGACTCGCCCAACTCGGCCGGCATCATCATCGACGCCATCCGCGCCGCCAAGATCGCCAAGGACCGCGGCCAGGGCGGCCCGGTCATCGGTGCCTCGGCCTACCTGATGAAGTCCCCGCCCGTGCAGATGCACGACGACCTGGGGCGCGCCGAGGTCGAGGCGTTCATCCGGGGCTGATCCGGAGGCGCGGACGGGACCGCGGTGGCCGCACCGACGCGGGCCGGTTCGCCTATCGTCGTGCCGTGACCATCACCGAGAACCTCGCACCGTTCGACGGTGGTGTGGTCCCCACGACCTCCACCTGCCGGGTGGTGGCCGTCGCCGCCGACGCGGCGGAGCTCGACGAGGTCGCGCGACCCCTGAGGGGCATCTCCCGGGCCGGGCACGAGGTCGTCCTCGTGTGGTGGCGCGGCGAGCCGGGTGAGCGGTTGCGGTCCTTCCCGACCCGTCGCCAGGTGGTGCCCCCGGCAGGAGCGCCCTCCCCCGTCCGCGCCGTGCGCCGGCTCGCCGGGCGCGTCGAGGAGCCCGGGTTCCCCGCGGTCCTGCAGGCCGACACCGAGGCCGTCTCCGTGGTCGCCGGGGCCACGGCCGTGGTCGTCGTCGGCAGCGAGGCCTCGGCGGCCGAGGACCAGGTCGCGGCTGGCCGTCCCCGGGTCGGACCCGAGGAGCTCGCGTGGTGGCGGGGCGTGGCCAACACCTGGAAGCTCCTCGACAAGGAGCTCCAGGAGGGCGGCACCCTGGACGCGGAGGTCGCCGAGGACCTGCTCGCCCGCATCGACCTGCTCGGGGGTCGGGTGCCCCCGGAGCAGCAGGGCCACCTGCTTCCCCTGGTCCGTGAGCTGCACCGGTCCGGACGGTATGCGGTGGCGCGACGGCTGGTGGAACACCTCCTGCCCGGCGCGGCCCCGGACGAGGGGGAGGCGGCGATGCGCCGCGGGCTGCAGGCGCTGGTCCGGACGTCGGCCGACGGGGCGGCCGACGAGGACCTGCGCGAGGCGTCCGCCGAGCTGCTGCGCAGGGCCGACGACTCGCTGGAGCGGGGAAGGCTGGGGCAGGCCGTCGAGCTGGCCACGCTCGCCCTGCAGCTGCTGTTCCACCGTGAGCTGCACGCGGACGAGCTGTCCTCCCCGCTCGTGGAGGACCCCGACGGTTTCCTCGCCGACCTGCGCGCCTCGAGGGTGGGGGCGCTGCTGGGGGAGGCCGTCCCGCAGGAACCGCCTCTCCGACCGGGTGACCGGGTCACGCCCCCGGCCGGCGACGGGACCAGGCCGCTCGTCCTGCTCTCCCCCGGCACGTTCGGCCAGTTCGCCACGGGTGTCGCGGACGCGCTGGGCGAGGGGGCGGACGTGCGGCTGGTGGAGCTGGCCGCCAGACCCGACCTCAGGTGGCTGGGGGTGAGCAAGACGTTGGTGGAGAAGCGTCTGCGGCAGGCGCTGGGTCGTCGACACACCACCGACCTGGAGCTGCGGGCAGAGCTGGAGCGGTGCGACGTCGCCTTCGTCGACGACTGGGCCGACCGGGGAGCGCTGGAGCTGGTGATGACGGCCCCGGAGGGCCTGCCGGTCGTGCTGCGGATCCACAGCATGGACGCCCTGTCAGCCTGGATCCACCTCATCGACTGGACCCGGGTGCGGGACCTGGTGCTGGTCAGCGACCACCTGCGGGACGTCGTCGTCGGGATCCTGGGTGGACGCCTGCGGCGGACGCGCGTGCACGTGGTGCCCAACGTCCTGGATCTGACCCGGGTGCCGGACGGCAAGGTGGAGGGTCACCGCCGGCGGTTGCTCATGATCGGCTGGGCCCAGCGGGTGAAGGACCCCCTGTGGGCCCTGCAGGTCCTGGCTTCGCTGCGCGCGGACGACCCGGAGTGGCGTCTCACGCTGGTGGGGGCCGACTTCCTCCGCAACGACGTGACCACCACCCAGCGGTACGCCGACGAGTTCGTCGCCCGGCTGCTCCACGAGGACGTCCGGGACGCGGTGGACTTCGTGGGCTGGACCGACGACCTTCGCCCCCACCTGGCCGCGGCCGGTTTCGTCCTGAGCACCAGCCGGCGGGAGTCCTTCGGCGTGGGCCTGGCCGAGGGGGCGGCCTCGGGAGCGGTTCCGGTCGTGCGCAACTGGCCGATGTTCGCCACCCTGGACGGCGCCCGACGGTTGTTCCCGCCGGAGTGGGTGGTGGACACCGTCGAGGAGGCGGTGGACCGGATCCGGGAGCACGCCGACGACCCGGCCTGGACGACCGCCTCGCAGGAAGCGCGCGCCGACGTGCTGTACCGCTTCGACCCCGGGGACACGATGGAGACCCTGCGCCGGGTGGTGCTGGAAGGTGGGTAGTGCGCAGACCGGCCCGGAGGAGCCGATGACGGCGTCGCGTCAGGCGCAGGCGATCCTGGCCAGCACCTGGGCCGCAGCCGTCGTGTGCCCGACGGGGGAGCGGTGGTCGAGCGGCTGCCCGGACAACGGGGACCCGGCCTCCACCAGGCCCCACACCGGTGTCCCGCTCCCGCGGTAGTCGCTCCACTTCGAGGGTAGGTAGGGGTTGACCGCGAGCTGACCGCTGGTGACGGCGTCGTTGACCACCAGCACGTCCATCGCCCGGGACAGGGCGAGGAACTCCAGGTAGCCCACGAACGGATGGGTCCGCACCCACGGGCCCAGCCCGCCCGCCTCGATGCGGGCGTGCAGCGCGGCCCTGTCGCCGGCGAAGGTGTGCAGCCGGAGCCGGTCGCGCAGGTGCAGCGGCAGGGCCCCCAGCCCGTCCAGGACCGTGTCCAGGTCGCGGCTGGCGTAGAAGTTGCCGAAGTAGGCCAGGTGCCGCACCCCGGGCTCCAGCTCGTAACCCGGTGTCGCGATGGAGTAGAAGGACGGGGGCAGGGTCGGGTGTGGTGAGACGACCGCCGTGCGGAGCACCCGCGCCGCCAGGGCGCGGTCCGGGATGGCGGCCGCCATGAGCTCCAGCTGCCGTTCGTTGGTGAACAGGATCTCGTCGGCGAGCGCGTAGGCCACGTGCTCGGCCCAGTCGAAGGAGTTCCCCGTCGCAGGCGGCTCGAAACCGGCGGCCCGGATCCGCTCGCCGAAACGCCGCAGGAGGGCGCCGTCACCTGCCGTCGACCGCCGCACCGAGCCGTCCACGGCGTGGGACAGGGGATCGGAGAACTCCGCGGTCCAGCGAACCTCCGGCCGGACGATCACGAACCGGGCGGCCAGGACGTGGCTCGCGGCGAACTGTGCGCGGCTGTAGAGACGCTCGTAGCCGTCCCCCTCCCGGTCCCAGGCCAGGGCCTGCTGGATGCCCAGCGCGGAGAACCTGGACATGGACGACCAGGACGCGAAGTGGGTGGGGGAGGCCACCTCGGACCGGCGCCGGACCAGGTCGCCGGCGATCTGCTCCAGCGTCGGGTCTGTGGGACGGAACCCGGCCATCGCGTTCGACAGCACGTCGACCGGCCGTCCCCGCTCACGGACCCGTTTGGCGGCCACGATCGAGGAGGTGTCCGGCGTAGGGGGGGAAGCAGTAGGACACGACCAGGTCCCGCGCGGGGGCGTGCGCCACCGGCACGTCGGTCTCCTGGGTCGTCGACATCATGCAAACTCTACGGCCGACCCAGGTGCCTCCCGCGGCTGGCGTCCCGCCGCGTCCAGGACCCGTCTGGGAGGATGACGTCCATGGTGTCCGGGCCCCTCGTCGTGGTCGGTTCGCAGGTGGTCGACCCCGGCGTCGTCGCCCTCCTGGAGCTGGCCGCCAGGCTCGGCCTCGACGTCCCCCGCGCCGCCGTCCGACCGCCGGTCCACCAGGAGGACGGGGCCTCCGGCGGCGTCCCCCCCGGCTGGCACGGCCTGCAGGTCCCTCGGACGAGGAGGGCCTGGCCGACGCGGGTTCTCGACCGGTCCCGCGGTGCAGACATCCTCGAGGGCGACCTGGTCGCGGCCCTGCGCGCCGACCCGTGGCTGCAGGACCAGCTGGACCGGGAGCCGACGGCCCGGGTCGTGGCTCTCGACGGGGCCGCAGGGCGGGCGTTGGACGCCCTCGCGCGCCGGGGGCGTCCGACGCCGCTGCCGAGGACGGACTGGGCCACGGCGGCGGTGGAGCTGGCGGGGCAGCTGGCCGACCAGCCGGAGCCGGCCCGGCCATCGGTGCGCCGAGCACGTTCCGAGCCCGACCCCGGTGCCATGCACCGGGTGGTGGTCGCGACCCCGGACGGAGCGTCGCCCCGGGACGAGGTCGTCTCGATCGTCCCGACGCTCCGCAGCAGGCTGACGGTGCTCGGACCCGGCGAGGAGGTGCCGACGGACACCGACGTCCTGGTCCTGGACGGCCTGGGCCCCGTCGTCGCCCGGCTGGACCGCCTCGGCGAGGAGGTGCGGGTGGTCCACCTCCCGCGCCCGGGTGACGAGGTCGGGCCCTGGAGGATCCTCCTCGGAGGTCGCGCGACCGTCCCCCGCCGACCGCTCGTGGTGGCTCCCCTGGCCGAGGGAGGGGGGCTCCCGGCCGCCGCGGGGCTGCGGCCCCTGCTGCTCGGCCCCGACACCGACCGGCTCGTGCAGCTCGGCCGGGAGCACCAGGACGAGGAGGCCCTGCGGCTCGTCCGGGAGCTGCTGGACGGTGGGGCCGTCGAGGACCCGCTCCTGCGGCGGGAGATGACCTACCTCACGCGCGTGACGGGCTCCCTGACGCTGGAGCGCCGGGTCCTGCGGACCACCGCCGCCACCGGGGTCCACGGGCCCAGGCTGTCGGCCGCGCTGCGACGCGTCGAGGACCGGCTCCTCGAGACCGACCCCGCCTGGGTCCCCGACCTTCCACCGGTGGACCTCGACCCCGTCCCCGGGCGCGTGCTGCACCTTCTGAAGACCACGCTGCCCCAGCGCCAGGCCGGGTACAGCGTGCGGGGGCACCACACGCTCGTGGCCCTCAGGCAGGCGGGCGTGGACGTGGTCGCCGCGTCCCTCCCGGTGGCGGGGGGCGGCGACGACGGTCCGGGGCTGCTGCAGGAGCACCGGCTCGACGGTGTCCGCTACCTCGTCCCGCCGCCCACCGCCTCGACCGGCGGACCCGCCCAGCTGGCCGAGGCCGCCCGGACCCTGCTGGACGTGGTCGTGGCCGAACGGCCCTCGGTGCTCCACGTCCACTCGGGGCACCGCGGGTACGACCTTGGCGTGGTCGGCGCAGCGGTCGCCCGCGCGGCCGGTCTGCCGTGGGTCTACGAGATGAGGGGACTGTTCGAGTCCACGTGGAGCCAGGACGAGGTCCGGGCCGAGCGAGGAGAGCTCTTCACCCGTCGGGGGGCCCGGGAGGCGGTCCTGGCGGCCGAGGCGGACGCGGTGGTGACCCTGTCGGAGACGATGAGGGCCGACCTGGCCGTGCGGGGGGTCCCGGAGGGCGACGTCCACGTCGTCCCCAACGCGGTCGACCCCACCGCCCTCCGTCCGCACCCCCGCGACGAGGACCTGGCCCGGCGGCTGGGCGTCGAGGGGCGTCTGGTCATCGGGTACATCACAACCTGGACCACGCGCGGGAGCAGGTGGAGGACCTGGTCCGTGCCGCGGTGCTGCTCCGGGACCAGGGCCGGGAGGTCGGTGCGCTCGTCGTGGGGACCGGCCGGCGCGAGGAGCAGCTGCGCCGGTTGGCGACCGACCTGGGTGCCGACGACGTGGTCATCTTCACGGGAGCGGTGCCGCACGCGGACGTGGGGCGGTACTACGGCCTCCTGGACCTGCTCGTCGTCCCCCGGAGCTCAGAGCGCGCCGCCCGCCTCGTCACCCCCCTCAAGCCCTACGAGGCCATGGCCATGGGGGTGCCCGTGCTGGTCTCGGCCCAGCCGGCCCTGCTGGAGGTCATCGGCGACGGGGAACGCGGGTGGTCCTATCCCGCGGGTGATCCGGGCGGGCTGGCCGCCGTCGTGGCCCGGCTCATGGACGACCCGGACCTGCGGCACGACGTCGCCGCCCGCGCCCGCCGGTGGGTCGTGGCCGAGCGGACCTGGGGCCACAACGCCGCGCGGTACGCGGAGATCTACCGCCGGCTGGCCGAGCGTGCCCGGTAGCGTGTCGGTGTGCCCGCGCTGCTGATCCCCGTCGTCGGAGCCGGCGTAGCCGGCCTTCTCAGCCTGGGCGCGACCCTGGCCGCGGTCGCCGGCCTCTGGTGGGTGGTCGTGCTGGTGGTGACGCTGCTGGTGGCTGCGACGCTCGTGGTGGCCCTGGACGCGGACCGGCGGATCCGCGAGACGCGTCGCTTCCTGCACCGTGAGCTGGGTCGGCTGGAGGTCGCCGGGGCCGCAGGGGGCCGGGCGGCTCCCACGACCGAGGACGTCGTCGGGACGGTGCGCGCGCTCCAGGCGCAGTACACGGGGCGACTCGACCGGCTGCAGGACGCCGTCGACGAGGTGCTGCGCCGCGATGACCGGGACTGACGGGACCGGGCGGACAGCTCCTGGGTCCACGGCCCCGTCGGTGACGCGGGGCCACGTGCGGGCCACCCGGGCGGGGGTCACCCGGACACCGCGGGCAACTCGATCCTGCTCGACCACCCGGACGCGCTCGCGGTGACCGCCCTGCGCACCAGGTCGGTGCACGCGCGCGAGGTGCTCGTGGAGAGCGCCTGGCCGGGACACGGGGCGGAGGAGATCGACGCCTGGGCGGCCCGCCGGCGTGACGTGGACGCCGCACCTCTCGTGCCGGGGATGGAACCGTTCCACCTGGGGCAGTACGCCCGCGTCCTCGTCCTGCAGACGGGCGACCCGGCCGACCGGACACGCGGGCGGACCCTCCTGGAGGCACTGGCAGCCGGGGGCGACGACGCGCTGACGTCACTGCACCCTCAGGCCGTGCAGCTCCTGCTGCATCTGCGCTGCCAGGACCGGGACGCGGACGGCTGCGCGCGCCTCCTCGACCACGAACACGTCCCCGACGACGTGGCCGCCGCGGTCCGGGCCGATCTGGCCAACCCGTTCGTGACAGCCCCGGCCGGACACGGACCGGGAGACCCGGGAGCCGAGGCGGCGGGCGACCGGGGGGTCGAGGGGGGACGCGGTCGGGGAGTCGAGCCGGCGCACGACCGTTGGCTCACGCTGTTCAGGACCGCCCTGCACGGACCCGGGACAGCACCCGTGCGGCTGGATCCCCGGGTCCCCGGCACGCCCTTCGACCGGCTCGCCACCGACCCCCTCCCGCGCGCGGACCGGCCCGGCGCCCCCTCGGTGACGGTGGCGGTCAGCTGCTACCGCCCCGGGGCTGCCCTGCTCACCGCGGTGCGCTCCCTGCTGGCCCAGACGTGGCACCGGCTGGAGGTCCTTGTGGTGGACGACGCCTCGGGACCGGAGGCCGAACCCTGGCTGCACCGTGCCGAGCGCCTCGACCCGAGGGTCCGGGTGATCCGCAAGGCGGTCAACGGAGGGACCTACCGCGCCCGGAACACCGCGCTGCGACAGGCGCGCGGAGCCCTCTTCACGACGCTGGACTCCGACGACTGGTTGCACCCCCAGGCGGTCGAGAATCTCGTGCGGTCCTTGGAGCAGGACCCCCGCAGGGTCGCGGTCAGGGCCAGGGGCGCACGGGTGGACGAGAACCTGGCGCTGGTGCGGCCGGGCTACCGGCACCGGGTCCTGGCGGCTCCCACGCTCATGGTGCGTCTGGACAGGGTCCTGCCCCGGGTAGGGTTCTTCGACCCGACGCGCAAGGCGGCCGACACCGAGTACGCGCGCCGGCTCCACGCGGCGTTCGGCCCGTCGGCCGTGCACACGGTGGACGACTGCCTCCTGCTGCTGCGCTCCGGCGAGACCCTCTCCGCGTCCGAGTTCGGACGGGGCTGGCGGCACGGTGCCCGGCACGCCTACAAGACCCTCTACGCCCCCTGGCACGAGGAGATCGCCGCGGGCGCGACGGCATACCTCGATCCGTGGTCGGACCGACCGGTGCCGGAGCCGCGGCGGTGGACGACCCCGCGAGACCCCGGGCTGCCCGCGCCCCGTCACCTGGACCTGGTGCTCGGGGGGGACTGGCGCCGCTACGGGGGGCCGCAGCGCTCGATGCTCGAGGAGATCAGGGCGGCGCGGGAGGAGGGCCTGCGGGTGGGCGTCCTGCACCTGGAGGCGCTGCGCTTCGCCACCACGCGGGACCTGCCCCTGTGCACCCCCCTCGTCGAGCTGCTCCGGCGGCGGGAGGTGGAGTGGGTCCAGCTGGACGACGACGTCGAGGTCGACGTGCTGATGGTCCGCTACCCGCCCGTCCTCCAGCATCCGCCCTACGTGCCCTCGGGCAGGGCCCTGAGACCCCGGCACCTGCTCGTCGTGGCCAACCAGGCGCCGCTGGAACCGGACGGGAGCGACCAGCGGTACGTCGTCGATGACGTCACCGCGCGGGCGCGCGAGCTCTTCGGCGCGGACCCGGTCTGGGTGCCTCAGGGGCCGGTCGTCCGGGAGGTGCTCCGCGAGCAGGATCCCCGGATCCGGCTGTCGGAGTGGGACAACCCCGGGCTCATCGACGTCGACCACCAGTGGTCCGTGCCGCACGTGGCCCGCCGTGGCACCGGGGGGGGGGGGCGCCGTCCCCTCGTCGGCCGCTGGTCGCGCGACCACCCGCTGAAGTTCCCCCGTACGCACGCCGAGCTGCTCGCGGCCTACGACCTGGGCCCGGGGGTGCGGGTGCGGATGCTGGGCGGACGGGCCACCTGGAGACGGCTCGCGGCGGAGGCGGGTCTCCCGGAGGACACCCCCCTTCCTGCGGGGTGGGACGTGCTGCGGGCGGGGTCGGTCGACCCCCGGGAGTTCGTCCGCGACCTGGACCTGGTCGTCTACCACGACAACCCCGACCGGCACGAGGCGTTCGGGCGCGTGCTGCTCGAGGCGGCGGCCTCCGGCGTGGTGACGATCGCCGACCCCAAGCACCGGGCGGTGTTCGGGGACGTGCTCGACTACGCCGAACCCGGTGCGGAGACGCGGAAGCTGGTCGCGGCCTACCTCGCCTCGCCGGAGAGGTACCGGGACAGGTCCTGCGAGCAGCAGGCCCTCGTGCGGGAGAGGTACTCCCACAGGTCCTTCGTGGACAGGCTGTCCTCGCTCGAGGGCGTCGGCACGACCTGGGCGGGGACGCGGGCCGACGACGCCGCCAGCACCACCCCGTGGACCGGCGAGGTGAGGCTGGAGCTGCACTCCTCCGGCGACCCCACCCTGCCCCTGGCCGTGACCCTGCAGACGGTGGCCGGGGACCCGCTGAGCGCCCACACGGCGCGGTTGCGCAGCGAGGCCGACGGGTCCCGGGCGGACCAGCTGGTGGTCCTGCACCGCCCGCCCTGGTCCACCACCACGCTGCAGCGGCTCGGGGCCGCACTGGACGTGCCGGCGGAGGCCGACGTCGACACGGCGGTGCGGGCGGGCGTGGCCGGGCGTCCGGACGTGGCCGGGTTCGTCCTGAGCCGCGACGGAGAGATCTGCGTGGTTCCCACCGGGGGGACACGGGTCGACGAGGACGGGCCCGTGCGCCTGGCCGGCGGCGAGGACGGTCCGGCTGACCAGGAGCATCAGGAGCGGGGCAGACGGGCCAGCAGCCGGTCGCTGAAGGGCAGGGCCACCGGCCGGACCCCCTGGACCAGGTCCCAGCTGTGTGGCCGGCCGGGCGGTGCGTCGGGGGTGGACCCGAACCACAGGACCGCGTCGGGCGGGAGCGCCTGGTCGAGCGCGTCCCCGACCGGGAGGGGGAGGTCGACGTCACCCCAGGTGCGGCGCAGCGCCTCCTCCTGGGACAGCTCGCGGGCCCGCCGCCGGGGCCTCCCGCCGACCCGTCCACGTCCTCGCGCAGGCCGACGACCCGGTGGGGCAGGCCGAGGTCGGTGGCCGCACGGTTGGCGTCGAAGACCCGCTCGGCGGCGCTGTCGTCGGCCAGCCGGTCCCACCAGGTGACGGCTCCTCCGTCCGCCGACCCGGTGATCAGACCCAGCAGCTCCAGGTCGGCGGCGCCGCCGTCCAGCGCCGGCCAGGCCGGGGGCCGCGGCCGAGCAGGAGGCCGGCGTGCCGTGCCAACCGGGCCTTCCGGGTGTCCCCGGGGGAGGGGGGGCCGACGGGGCCGGTCAGCTCGCCGACCCGGACCGGGGCGAGTGGTGCGGTGGTGGCCGACCCGGTGGTGGACAGCGCGTGCGTCCCGGGCAGCGGGTCGGAGCAGATCCCGGGTGCGAGGGTGGCGTGGGACACCAGTCCCGTTCCGTCGGCCAGCGGCTGCAGCCCCAGGCTGACCAGGGGGTCGGCCAGCACCACGGTGCGTCCCGGAGACCTGAGCAGGACCAGCCAGCTGCCGGCCAGCGCGGCGACGGCGGCCGCGGCCTGGTAGGGCGCCCCGACCAGGAGGCGGTGCAGGTGGGCCGCGACCGGCCGGCCACCCACGGCACGGCGGTCCACGTCCACGGGGTCGCCGAGCACCAGCACCCAGTGGTCGCCGGAGCCGGCCACGGCCCGGGCCAGACCGGGGTGGTGCCGCAGCTCGTGGAGGCCCCCGGGCAGGACGAGCCGGGCCCAGCGGCGGGGGGTCAGGACCGGGACCGACGGCCCCGTTCCCTCACGGCGCGGGAGCACGGCATACCCCCTGGACCAGGTGAGCCGCTCCAGGTCGGCCGCGCGCTGCCGGCGGCCGACCGCACCCGTGACGCGCCGCCCCAGCGGTCCCGGCAGCCGGCCGGACAGCGACCGCACCCGCCGCCGGCCGGGGGGGGGCCCGCCGCCCCGGGACGCGGGCCGCGGGCACCTCCTCGACGAGGCGTCGGAGCAGCACCTTGCTCTCCCGCTCGGGGTACGGCAGGGACAGCATGGTCTCCAGGAGAACGCGGTCGTTGAACGGCAGCAGGATGCGGTGGCCCAGGTCGCCGTCGACGAACTTCTGCCACCCCCACCGGCCGATGCGCTGCTCCCAGTAGAAGAGGTCGTGGTGGTCGTAGCCGAGGAGACGCCCGGGAGCCATCTGCGCGTGCTCCACGTAACCGCCGTACATCCGCTCGGCCAGGTCCTCCAGCCCGTCCGTGGCGTTCATCATCATCCTCGCCAGCCGCAGGGGCGAGAGCGGCTCGTCGGTGCGCCGGCGGACGAACGTGGTCCCGGTCTCGGCGCAGTTGGACTGCAGCTGGACGAGGTCCTTCGGCAGGTCGGCCCACATCGCGTGCGCCGCACCGCGCGAGGGCAGCAGCGGTGCGTAGGTGCGGCGGTGGAGCACGTCGAACGTGCCTCCGGCAGGAGGCTGGCGCCAGCGCAGCACACGGTGGGGAAGCCCCAGCTGGGCGGCCACGGCGCCGGCGCCCGTGACGTCGGTCATCGCCGCCGGCCCGGTGCGCGCGTCGCGCGGGTTGACGTAGGTGAAGGCGAACCCGTCGCGCTCGCGCAGGACGTGCCGGGCGACGGCCGCGGTGGCCCGGCTGTCACCGCCGGCGGTGAGGCTGACCGCCGGCCGGCCCAGGCCGGCCAGCAGCTCCACGTGGCGCGCGAACCGCGTGCGGAAGGTCTCGTGGACCGCGTCGACGTCGGTGGTCCCGACCCGCTCGCGCCACGGCCAGAACCGTTCGTGCTCGACCCTGGGGGCGGAGCCGCCCGGTCGGCCCGGCTGGACCCTGAGCAGGGAGTTGGGCAGGAGCTGGTCGAGGCCCTGGTATGCCGTGCGCCGTCCGGGCAGGTAGGTCACCGCGCCCTTCCGGCGGGAGCGCAGCTCTCCCAGCAGCGCGAGCGCGTCCTCGTCCTCGGGGAGGCGGAGGGCGGCGGCGACGAGGGAGGCGGAGCTCGCCAGCGCAAGGCGTCCCCCCTCGGTGGCGGAGAAGACCGGCTGGGTGGCGTGCGTGTCGGGGACGACGAGGAACGGGGCAGGTGCGTCACCGACGTCGGGGCGCGGCCGGTCGCGGACGGCCAGCAGCGTCCACCGTCCGCCCAGCTCGGCGGCGTGACGGACCAGTGCGTCCTCACCCGCGGCCCACGCCCGTGCCAGCGCGGAGGCGACGACCGTGCCGTCGGCCGTGCCGGCCGGCCTCCACGTCGACCGGGTGGCCGAGCAGCAGGACCGTCCCGACGCCGGAGCGGCCGAGGGAGGCGACCGTGCGGGGCTGCAGGTGCAGGACCGCCCCCGGGACGGAGGTCGTGTCGGTGCGCCAGCCGGCCACGTCCTCCGGGACCTCCGGGTGGGGCACGCCGGCCCGCAGGAGCCACCCGTGGGGGTGCGCCCCGTCCAGGACCAGGTCGGGATCGACCGTCCCGGGCGAGCCGCGCACCGCCCAGCCACCGGTCACGGCAGGGTCAGAGGCCCAGGTGGCGCGCCAGCACGGCCGCGATCCGGGGCCCGGCCTGCCCGTCCCACAGCGGGGGGACCGGCCAGGTGTCCCCCCGGCCGGCCGCGAGGACGTCGGCGAGGGCCCCGGGCAGGCTCTCACGGGTGACCAGCTGGTTGGTGCCGTGGGTGATGGTCACGGGACGCTCGGTGTTCGGCCGCAGGGTCAGGCAGGGCACCCCCATGACGGTGGTCTCCTCCTGCACGCCCCCGGAGTCGGTCACCACGGCGGCCGCGCCCTTGACGAGCGAGAGGAACTCCACGTAGCCGAGGGGGTCCACGACCAGCACGTTCTCGTGGTCCATGAAGCCGGCGTCGGCCAGCCGCTGGCGGCCTCGGGGATGGAGGGGCACGACGAGGCGGACCTGGTCCGCGACGGCGTGCACGGCGCCGACCAGGGCGGCGACGTCGGCCGGGTCGTCCACGTTGCCGGGCCGGTGCAGGGTCGCCACGACGTAGGGCTGGGCCGGGTCGACCCCCACCTGGGCGGCGGCCCCGGCGGTGTCCAGCGCGTCGAGGTGCCGCAGCAGCGTGTCGATCATCGGGTTCCCGACGAAGTGGATGCTGTCGGGGTCCGCGCCCTCGTTGCCGAGGTGGGCGACCGCGTCGACGCTCGTCACCAGCAGCAGGTCGGAGATCCGGTCGGTGAGGAGACGGTTGATCTCCTCGGGCATCGTGCGGTCGAAGGAGCGCAGCCCGGCCTCGACGTGCGCGACGGAGATGCCCATCTTGCTCGCGACCAGCGCCGCGGCGACCGTGGAGTTGACGTCGCCGTAGACCACCACGAGGTCGGGCCGGCGCTCGGTGAACAGCGTCTCCAACCCCACCATGGTGGCCGCCGTCTGGGCGCCGTGGGCGCCTGAGCCCACCCCGAGGTTGACGTCGGGTTCGGGCAGTCCGAGCTGACGGAAGAACACCTCGCTCATCCGCTCGTCGTAGTGCTGGCCGGTGTGCACCAGGAGCTGCTCGACGGGGTGCTCGTCCAGCGCGGCGATCACCGGGGCGGCCTTGGGGAAGTTGGGACGGGCACCGGTGATGTGCACGACGAGGGGGCGGTCGCTCACGGTGGAGGATCTCCTTGCTGCGGGGTGGGTGGACGTCGTCCATGCTGGCACAGGCCCGTCGTCGGTCCGGCCCGGTGGCAGGTGGGTCCCCTCACGTCCGACGCCCGACCCGCAGGTCGTCCGGGAAGCGTTGGCGAGGTGCCGCAGGACCGCGGCGTCGACCGGGTCCAGGCCGACCGCCGACCCGTCGAACGGCGGCACGACGGCCCTGGCGAGGAACCAGAGGCGGTAGCGGTCGACCACCGACCCCAGCCGTCTGGCCAGGTAGTCCTCCCAGGACCCGTCGGCGGGGACCTCCTCGGACGTCCAGCCGCCGGCCGCCCAGGTGCTCCTGGGCACGACGTGCTCGAGCACGTAGCCGTGCGTCCGCGCGGCGGCGAAGACGGGACGGTCGAGGACCAGGACGGGTCGGAAGGACCCGCGTCTGGTCCTGGAGCTCGGCGACCCGGTCGACGAGCAGAGCAGCCTGCTCGGTGCTGAGTCCCACCCCGAGGACGCCCACGACGGGCAGCCGCGGCACGCCGGGCCCCTCGAGGTGCCGGTCGGGAGCCAGCACGACGGGCACCTGCCCGGCGCCCACCCCGGGGGTGAACACCCTGGTCGCCAGGTCGGTGAGCAGCGGGCTGCTACGGACCCGCGGGAGGACGGTGTCGGTGACGTGGTGCCACCCGGGGGTGCGCCGCACCCACCGGGCCAGCTGCTGCTGGCGACGCCGGGCCGCAGATGATCCCCTGCCGTCACCCCTGGTCACGACCGTCGCCCCCGTCCTCGGGCGCCGTCCTGCGCCAGCTGGAGGATGGCGCCGGCCGCTGCCCCGGCACCGTTGTCCGGGTCGTCGGCGCGGGCCCGCCGGGCCAGCTCCTCCCCCCGGGCCAGCAGCTCGTCGACCACGGCCGCGGCGCGTCCACCGGTCAGGGTCGGCGTGGTCAGCGCCCACCCCCGCCGCGCCGCCTCCTCGGCGCGGCCGACCTGGTCGTCCAGCGAGGTGTCGGCGTTGGGCACGAACACGCTCGGCACGCCCAGACGCAGGGTCTCGTGGAAGGAGTTGTACCCCGCGGCCGCCACGGCGTAGTCGAAGGCGGCGAAGTGCTCCGAGAGGGGGAAGTGGCGCACCAGGTGGACACCCCCGCCCGCGTAGGCCCTCTCCGCGATCGAGGGGGCGGTCACGCACACGCCGATCCCCCGGTCGCGAAGGGCCGTGGCGGCGGCACCGACCTCGTCGTCCGTGTCGTTGATGTTGCCCGCGCCCAGCGACACCAGGGCCAGGGGGCCGTCCGGCGGGAGCCCGAGGGCGGACCTGGCAGCGGCGCGCGGGCTCAGGTCGTCCCGGTCCACGAGGGTGACCGGAGGGACCCGGAGCACGTCGTCGACCTGCGCGGTGGCACCGCGGTCGGCCGCTCCCGCCAGGTCGCCGGGCTCGACGACCGCGTCGAACCACGAGGCCTTGGCCAGCTGGTCGACGTTGCGGCCGGGCTTCCACATCCCCCGCCGGGACCACACCGCCCTGGTGCGGGGATGAGCGGCCAGCGCAGTGTCGAGCCCTCGGTAGGGGTGGGTGCCGTCGAACACGAGGACGTCGGGATCGAGGCGGTGCAGGACCTCGGTCAGCCGTTCGGCGAAGAGCTGGCGCCACGTGGCCGGGAGCAGGCCGGATGCTCCCTGGCTGGGCAGGTACTCCCAGGGGATGCCCTCGTGCTCGACCACGGGGACGGCCTGCGACAACGAGAGGACGTGTCGGCGGGTCGCCACGGGCATCCGCCGGGCGTAGGCCAGCAGCCGGGTCAGGTGCCCCATCCCGGCGCCGTTGCTGGAGACGAGCAGGACCGACGCCATACGGGGGATGATGTCACAGCGCGATAGCATTGCCGGCGCGCTTGTCCTGCCCCTCCCCCAACCCCAAGGAGTTCCCCATCGTGGCTGTGGACGCTGTCATCATCGGACTGGGCTACGTCGGTCTGCCCCTGGCGCAGGAGGCGACGCGGGCTGGGCGGAAGGTCCTGGGTTTCGACATCAACCAGGGTGTGGTGGATGCGTTGAACGGTGGTCGTTCGCACGTGGACGACCTGTCCGACGGGGATGTCGCGGAGATGCTGGAGGGGGGTTTCGAGGCGACGACGGACGAGTCGCGGATCGGGGAGGCTGCTACGGCGGTGATCTGCGTGCCGACGCCGTTGTCGGAGGACGGTGGGCCGGACCTGCGGGCGGTGGAGGCGGCGGTCGCGGCGGTCGCGCGCAACCTGCGGCCGGGGATGCTGGTGGTGCTGGAGTCCACGACCTATCCGGGGACGACGGACGAGGTGGTGCGCCCGGCGCTGGAGGCCGGCGGGCTGGTCGCGGGGAGCGACTTCCACCTGGCGTTCTCCCCGGAGCGGATCGACCCGGGGAACGAGCAGTTCGGGGCGAAGAACACCCCGAAGGTGGTGGGTGGGCACACGCCGGCGTGCGGTGAGGCGGCGGCGGCGTTCTACGGGGCGTTCGTGGACTCGGTGGTGCGGGCGAAGGGGACGCGGGAGGCGGAGACGGCCAAGCTGCTGGAGAACACCTACCGGCACATCAACATCGCGCTGGTGAACGAGATGGCCCGGTTCTGCCACGAGCTGGGGATCGACCTGTGGGACGTGATCGATCGAGGCGGCGAAGTCCAAGCCGTTCGGGTTCCAGGCGTTCTACCCGGGGCCGGGGGTGGGTGGGCACTGCATCCCGATCGACCCGAACTACCTCTCGCACAACGTGCGGGCGCGGTTGGGGTATCCGTTCCGGTTCGTGGAGCTGGCGCAGGAGATCAACTCCCAGATGCCGGCGTACGTGGTCTCGCGGGCCCAGGACGTGCTGAACACCGAGGGCAAGCCGTTGAACGGGTCCACGGTGCTGCTGCTGGGGGTGACGTACAAGCCGAACATCGCCGACCAGCGGGAGTCTCCGGCGGTGCCGCTGGCGCGGCAGCTGATGGCCAAGGGTGCGGTGGTGGCCTACCACGACCCGCACGTGGGCGAGTGGACCTCCGTGCCGGAGGCGGTCAAGGCCCAGGACGCCGCGAGCTCGGTCGCCGAGGCGGACCTGACGATCCTGGTGCAGAACCACCGTGAGTACGACATCGACGCCCTCGCCTCCGCGGCCCAGGCCTTCTTCGACACCCGCGGCAAGGCCACCGAGGGGGAGAAGGTCACCCGGCTGTGACCGACGTGGGGCCGGACCCGCGGCGGCTGCCGCCGGTCCTGCCCGTCGAGGAGGCCGCCGCGCTGGCTCGGCGGCACGGGATGCAGCTCGTCGGGCGCCGCCCCTCGTTGGGTGCCTACGTCCGCGACCTGTGGCGCCACCGCCACCTGATGTGGTCGATGGCGAGGGGGGAGTTCGTCTCCGCCCACCGGGACAACTATCTCGGCCTGCTGTGGGCGGTGCTGAACCCCATCATGCTCGCGGCCGCCTACTACCTCATCTTCGGCGTCCTGGTACCCACCCGGGCCGGCATCGAGAACTTCGTCGCCTTCCTCACCATCGGTCTCTTCACGTTCACCCCCCTGGCGGTGTCCCTCACCTCGGGCACGAGGTCCCTGCTGAGCAAGGTGAGCATGATGCGCTCGCTCACCTTCCCACGCGTCATGCTGCCCATCACGGTGGTGCTGGCCGAGCTGCTCGCGACCGTGCCGGCGTTCATCGTCCTGGTCCTCATCGCCCTCGTCTCCCGGGAACGTCCGTCGGTGGAGTGGTTGCTCTTCCCGGTGGCGCTGATGGTCGTCGGTCTCGTCGGTCTCGGGACCGCGATGATCGGTGCTCCCCTCATCCACGCGGTCCGCGACGCCGCCAACCTGATGCCGGTGCTGACCCGGTTGCTGCGCTACGTCTCGGGCGTCTTCTTCAGCCTGGAGTACGCGCTCACGGAGCGGCTCGCCGCAGCTCCGGGGTGGCTGGCCTGGGTGCTGGAGTATCAGCCGGTGGCGGTCTGCCTGACCCTCGTCCGCGAGACGCTCATGGGGGAGTACGCGGTCCGCTGGGAGACCTGGGCGGTGGCCGGCGGCTGGGCGGTGGGTCTGACCTCCGTGGGCTTCCTCCTCTTCTGGCGCGGTGAGGGTACCTATGGTCGAGCCTGACCCGGGACGGACGCCGTCGGTCGTGGCGTCCCACGTGACGATCAGCTACCGCATCTTCGGCTCCGGGAGGGACGCCAGGGAGGAGGACGGCGCGACGGTCGCCAGACGGCTGCTCCGCCGAGGGACGCAGGGTGTCGGGGTGCGTGAGGTCACGGCCATCGACGACGTGTCGTTCGTGGCTCACCGGGGGGAGTCGATCGGCATCGTCGGGCGCAACGGTTCCGGGAAGTCGACCCTGCTGCGGACCATCGCGGGCCTGGTACCGCCGACCAGCGGTCGGCTGTGGCTGGGCGGGAAGGCCTCGCTCCTAGGCGTGAACGCGGTACTGATGCCGCGCCTCAGCGGCCGGGAGAACATCTGGATCGGGGCCCAGGCCATGGGGATGACGCCGGCCCAGGTCCGCGCCCGCTTCGACGAGATCGTCGAATTCGCCGAGATCGGCGACGCGCTGGACCTGCCCATGTCCACGTACTCCTCCGGCATGGGGGCCCGGCTGAGGTTCGCGATCTCGACCGCGACGACGCCGGACATCCTCATCGTGGACGAGGCCCTCTCGACCGGGGACGCCCACTTCCGATCCAGGGCCAAGGACCGGGTCCGACGCATCCGCGAGGAGGCCGGCACCGTCTTCGTCGTGAGCCACAGCGACTCGACGATCCGCAAGATGTGCACCCGGGCGCTCTGGCTCGACAGGGGCCGGCTGCTGGCCGACGGACCCCCGGGGGCGGTCATCGGACTGTATGCGCGCAAGTACGGCAAGCACCGTGAGGTCTGGCGGCAGCGGTTCGAGGAGGCGCAGCGGATCGAAGAGACCGAGGGTCCCGAGGCTGCGGCCCGCTACCTGCGCCGGTGGGACAAGGACGCCTCGCCATGAGCGCAGGCGCGCAACCGCGACCTCCTGCCGGTGCTCGGGAACGGCCCCTGCGGGCCCTCGTCCTCACCGTCGTGCACCACCCCCAGGACGCGCGGATCCGGCACCGACAGGTGCGGGCCCTGCTCGAGGCCGGGTGGGAGGTCACCTACGTCGCCCCCTGGGCCGGTCACGACGTCGAGCCGGAGCGGGGGGTGCCCGGTCTGCGTTGCGTGGACGTCGAGCGTGCGGTCGGCCGTTCCCGCTGGCGGGCGCAGCGGGCGGCCCGCTCGCTGCTCCGGCACCTGGGTCCGGCGCACGACGTGGTCCTGCTGCACGACCCCGAGCTGGTGCCGACGACGACCGGCCTGCGGCTGCCGCCGGTGGTGTGGGACGTGCACGAGGACACCCCGGCCGCGATCTCGGTCCGTCCCTGGGTGCCGGACCGGGTCCGCCCAGCGCTCTCGTGGGCCGTGCGGGGGGTCGAACGGCTGGCCGAGAGGCGGATGCTGCTCCTGCTGGCCGACGACCGCTACGCGGACCGGTTCCGACGGTCCCACCCCGTGGTGCCCAACGCCACGACCGTGCCCCAGGACGTCCCCCCCGCCGGACGCGAGGTCGAGGGTGTCCGGCGGGTCGTCTACCTCGGCAGCGTGACCCTGGAGCGGGGCGCACGGGAGCTGGTGGACGTGGTGGGGGGCCTCCGCGAGAAGACCGGTGGGTCGGTCCGGCTGGAGGTGCTCGGCCCCGCGCACGGTCCCGCTCGGGAGCTGATGGCGGACGCCGACCGTCGCGACGTCCTGGACTGGCGGGGATTCGTGGCCAACCCCGCCGCCCTCGCGCGGATCGACGGGGCGCTCGCCGGTCTCTCGCTCCTGCACGACGAGGCCAACTTCAGGCCGAGCATGCCCACGAAGGTGGTGGAGTACCTGGCGCACGGGGTGCCCGTCGTGACGACTCCGCTGCCAGTGGCCGCCGACCTCGTCCGTCGCAGCGGAGGAGGGGTCGTCGTCCCGTTCGGTGACACCGAGGCGGTGCTCCGGGTGCTGCTGGGCTGGGCGGACCGGCCGGCGCGGGCCGTCGAGCTGGGTGCGGCGGGCCATCGGTATGCGGCCGACCACCTGGACTGGAGGCGTCAGGCCGCGCTCTTCGTCGACCTCCTGCAGCACGTCGCCCGGACGGGGAGCCTGCCCGTGGTCGGCCCGGGAGCGCCGACGGAGGGTGCCTGACGGACTCGACCGTCCCGGTCAGCTTCCTCCGCGCCGCTGCAGAACCTCCGCGTAGACCTCGTCGACGACGCCCGTGATGCGGTCCCAGTCCCGTTCCGCGACCACCCACTGCCGCGCCGCCTCGCCAACGACCCTCCGGTGGTCAGGATGGTCGATCAGGGTCTCCAGGACGGTGGCCAGGTGGTCGGCGTCCCCCTTGCGGAACAAGTGCCCCGTCCGACCGTCGTCCACGATCTCGGCGAGCGCCGCCACGTCCGAGGCCACGACCGCCTTGCCCATGGCCATGGACTCGAACGGCTTGATCGGGGAGATGAGCTCGCACACCGGCAGGGGCAGCCGGGGGAACGGGGCGATGTCGACGAGCGAGAGGTAGCGGTTGACCTCGGCGTGCGGCACCCGTCCCGTGAACGTGACGATGTCCAGGACCCCGCCACGGACGGCAGCCTCGCGCACCGACCTCTCGAACGGTCCGTCGCCCACGATGAGCACGCGGAAGTCGTCCGGGCGACGGCCGCGCAACCGGGAGACGGCGTCCATGAGCAGGTCGACCCCCTCGTAGTCGACCAGGCCACCGACGTACCCGATGACCGTCCTCCCGGTGACGCCGAGCCGCCGCTCCAGCTCGACGTCCCGCTCCATCGGTCGGAACATGCTGGTGTGCACGCCGTTGGGCACCACGAAGGCCCGGTCCTCGCGCACCCCTCGTCTCACCATCTCGTCGCGGAGGGCCTGCGTGATGATGAGGGCCGCGTCAGCCTCGGCGGCCACCTGGGTCTCGAGCAGCTGCAGGAACGCCTCGCGTCCTGACCCGGCGAAGTCGGGGTCGCGGGAGACCTTCATCAGCTCCTCCAGGCCGCGCATCTCATAGATGAACGGGACGCCCAGCCGGCGGGCCGCGGTCAGTCCCGCCATGCCCGCCACGTAGAAGCTGGAGGCATGGATCAGTCCGGCGCGCTGGTTCCTCCTGGCCAGCCGCTCGATCCCGGCGGCGGTCTCCTCGACGTAGTCGGTGAGCGGGTGCTGGGGGTAGCGGCGTCGGTCGTCCAGGAGCCGGTGGTAGCGGATCCCGTCGACGTCGTCGTACGGCGCGACGGTGCGGTCGCTGCCGCTCCACCGGTCGTACGGGAAACCCAGCCGGGTGACGGCCTCCAGGTGCCGGCCCCTCGCGGCGAGGCCGGTGAGGATGCCGTGGGTGCGGGTCGCGTACCCGCCGGAGGTGTGCGGCAGGGACTGCGAGAGGACGGCGAGCGCGGACGTCTGGTCCACGGGGTAGGCCGGGGCCGCGGCGCGCGGCGGGAACGTCCAGCCGTTGCGCACGATACGGATCTGGTCGTGGGCCGCGGTGAACGTCTCCTGCGCGGTTCTGGACCGGGGTGAGGCGGCGAGGGCCCGTGCCGCGAGCATGGCCGCGGGCGTGGGGTGTCCCGCCCGGAGAGCCCGCGTGGCGGCGTCCACGACGTCGCGGGTGGGAAAGGCGCCGCTCGCCTGCGGTCCCACCCGTTGGCTACCGGGCGTGACGCAGACGAAGTCGGCGGCCTCCTGCCATGCGCGGCACCGGACCAGAGCCCTGGTCACGACGGCCACCGGATGGGTGCGGGAGCTCAGCACCTGCTCGGTGAGACTCTCGAAGGTGGCGTGGTCCTGTTCGTGGGCCGTCACCAGGGCGTCCTCGTCGAGGAGCTCCTGGGCCGCCTCGTGGGCCTCGGTCCCCTCCCCGCCAGGCCCGACCTGACCCACCGTGGCGGCGAACCGCTCCAGCAGCTCACGGGGAGCCTGACGCAGCTCCTTCACGGCGGTCGCGAGCTCGGCGGCGGAGGTCGGACGGGTCGCGGCGATGGCCTCCAGCGTCGTCGACGAGTGCTCGGCGAAACCGGTCCGGACCGCGAGGCGGCGTCGCTCCTGCAGCGCGGACAAGGTGCCCCGGCCACCTGCGACGGCACGGTCGGCCATCTTGTTGGCCAGGGCGGCGGCGTCGCCCAGGCGCTCGTGGGCTCTCGCTGCGACCAACCAGGCGGCCGGGTCGGCGTCCGTCTCGAGCACCGGGCCCAGCAGGTCCAGGGCCGCCCGAGGATCGGTGGCCAGAAGCCGGGTGGCGCGCCGCACCCGTGTGCGGACGACGAAGCTGGTCCACCGTTCGGGGCCGGCGTCGGCGGGAAGACGGGCCGCCAGGCCGGCGGAGAGGCGGCGGACCTGCTGGCGGCTGCGGCGCATCAGGGAGGTCATGGTTCTCTCCTGGGTCAGAGGGACACGAGGTCGCGGGGGTCGCCGTAGGTCACGACGCGTCCCGACCCGGCCATGAAGGCGAGGTCGTCGATCTTCCACGTGTGGCTGAGCCGGTCGTCGCCGCGGATGCTGACGTAGTTGTAGCGGTCGCCGGAGTAGGTCTGCACCCCGGCGGCCATGGCCCGGTTGAGGAAGTCGGAGTCGACCGCGCGGGGGATGTTGCTGAACCGGATGTCGTGGGCGACGTCGCTGGGCGACGATGGAGCCGCCCTGCACGAGCCGGTGGTAGGCGTGCTCGTAGTTCTCGAAGCGCAGCACGACGGCGTTGGACGTGCGCAACCAGACGTAGTGGGCCCACTTGCCGGCGATGCCGGCCGAGGTGTAGGCGAAGGTGTCCACCAGGTCGTCGAGGAAGTGGGCGCCGTAGTAGTTGTCGTCGTCCATCTTGGCCACGTACGCACCGGAGGCCACCTCCAGACCACGGTTGAGGACTGCGCCGAGGGTCAGCTCGGCACCCGCCCGGACCACGGTCACCTCCCGGATCCCCAGGTCCAGCCCTCGCGACCGAAGGTCCGCCTCGTCCACGTCGATGCCGTGGGCCACGAGGACCAGCTCGGTGTCCACCCCACGCTGCCGACCGACGTTCTCCACGACGTTGCGGAGCTCGTGGGGCCGGTTGGTCGGCACGACGATCGACACGGTCCGGGCCGCGGGAGAGACGTGCCTCCCCCCGGCGGACAGGATGGTCCTGGCCCGGTCCGTGAAGCTGTGCCCGGCGAGCACGGCACGGTGGGCGAGGTGGGTCACCCGGTCCCGGTACTCCGGCTGGTGCGCCAGGACCGAGGCGTGCCGCCTCAGGTCGTGCGGCTCCGCCACGGCCACGACCTCCTTGAGGTCGCCCGGCAGGCGGGCAGCACGCTCCGGGACGGTGACCACGGCCGTCCGGGAGGCCAGGGCCTCCAGCACCGGCCAGGTCGCCCCAGGCGCACGGCGGCCCACGTCCAGGAACACCTGGTAGGCGGACGAGAGGGCCTCCGCGGGGCCGGGCGTGCTGCTCCGGGAGTGGTCCCAACGGTGCAGGGTCAGGCTGCTCCTGGCCACGGTGTCGGCCGCCGCCGACTCGTCGTCCGGTGCCCCCGCCGGGCCGCTCTCCGACCGGACCAGGACGTCGGCGGGGCGTTGCTGTCCTGGGGACCGGACGGGGCTGTGCCTCCGCACGGCGACCGCGGGCAGCAGCAGCCTGGCCTCGACCGACGGGTGGCTGCGCAGGACCTCCGCGAGAACCTCCGGATCGGAGACGAGGACGGCGTCGAAGGCCTCCAGCGCCCGATCGTCCGCCGACGGCGCCGCGCCCGTGAGCCAGGCGACCGTCGGCACCTCCAGGTCGCCCGCCGCCGCGGCGAGGTCACGCGGGACCGCTCCTGGTGGCCATCCGCTGACGGCCCCACCGTCCAGCTCGAGGACGAGGAGGGAGTGCTCGGCCGACAGCTGGCCGCGCCAGCTTCCCGGGTCGAGCGTGGTCTGCTCCCACTCCCAGGCCAACCCCTCCCGCAGGCGGTCGGACCCCCCGAAGGCCACCGTGGCGCGGCTGATCGGTCGACGGGCGGTGGACGACCGCTGCGTGAGCGCCCTGAGCACGTCGGCACGGCTGCCGCTCTCGGTCACCGGGGGCATGGCGTGGTCCTTCTGGTGGGGGGACGGTGGCAGGACCGCACAACCGGCGCGTCGCGGTCATCGAGCATAGGGTCACGGTCACGGTGGGGCGACCGGGGGAGGGCGTGTCGCCGCTCACGAGCCCGGTCCCGGCGGCACGTCCTCCAGGGCGATGCTCGACGGCTCCGCCGCGGCCACCCCCACGTCCACGAGCGCGCGGTGCAGGAACGGGGTCAGTGCCCGCGCGTAGGTCTCGGTGACGTGACTCCCCTGGCGGTAGGCCAGGATGCCGCCGATGGCCACCGGGCAGGGGTTCCCCGGAGGGCACAGCCACCGGTTGAGGTCCACGACCGGCAGCTGCGCCTCGTCCGCGACACGACCGAGAAGCTCGGACCCCCGCGGCTCGCTGGGCGGGAAGTCGCAGGTCCGCAGGTCGTCCGCGTGCTCCACCGCGCAGTCGTAGGCCGTGTCGTAGTCCGCGTCCTCGGGGACCGTGGGCGCAGCGTTGTCCTGCAGCACGACCACTGGCACGCCGGCGTCGCGCAGGGCGGTGACCCCCTCCAGCATGCCCGCCTCGAGCTCTTCGGTCGCTGTGTTGCCGGTCGAGACGATCACGGCCTCGGGCGGGACGTCCCGGGCGAGGATCCGGTCGACCACCGTGCGGCCGAACTCGTTGCACTCCTCCTCCTGGGCGCCGGCCACCGTGGGTGCGCAGGCGCTCTTGAGGTAGGTGGTCAGGCGCCACCCCTCGTCCTGGGCGATGGCCTCCAGCGCGGTGAAGTACTGCCCGAGCTTGGAGTCCCCCCAGAGCACGACCTCGGCGGTGGAGCCGACCTGCCCGTAGACGCAGTCCTCCCGCGGTTCCGGGTCGCCCTCCTGGATCTGGCAGTCGTCGGCGTAGTACCCCGGCACGTCCTTGGTCGCCAGGATGGGGTCGGGCGAGAGGGGACCGGTCGAGGAGAAGGCCGAGGAGGGGTCGTCACGGAGCTCCCACGCAGGAGCGTCAGGGTCCGCCACCAGGGCGGCCGGCCCCGGTGCCGACGTCCCGCCCTCCAGGGACGGGCGGGTGAGGAGACCCACGAGGGCGGCGGTGCAGATCAGGGCCATCGTCGCCCCTCCGGCGACCAGGGAGCGCCAGGGCGCTGCGGCCAGCGACCGCTGGAAGCGGATCGGATCCTCGACCAGGTGCTTGGTCGCCCAGGCCAGCAGGACCGAGAGCAGTCCCAGGCCTGCGAGGGTCGTCGGGGACAGCTCGCCCCACCGGGCCTCGGCCAGCACGACGACGGGCCAGTGCCACAGGTAGATGGCGTACGACAGTCCACCGATCCACACCATGGGAGGAAGGCTGAGCAGCCGGTTGCCCAGGGTCGGGTGACCGGGGACGCCGGCGGCGATGACCAGCACCGAACCGACCACCGGAAGCAGGGCTGCCGACCCCGGCCACGGGGTGGCCGTGCTGAACACCACCATGCCCAGCAGGATGAGGCCGAGACCGACCAGCACGCCGATCTCGCTGAGCCCTCGGGGCAGCGAGCGCAGGCGGGGGACGGCGAACGCGAGCAGCGCCCCGGCCGCGAGCTCCCAGAGCCGGGTCGTGGTGACGAAGTAGGCGGTGGCGGGTTCGGAGCCGGTGCGCAGCACCGACCACACCAACGACGTGACCCCCAGTGCGGCCAGCAGGACGAACGCGACGCGGCCCCGCCGCAGCCGGTACCTCCCGGCCACGAGGACCGCCAGCAGGATCAGCAGCGGCCACACGACGTAGAACTGCTCCTCGACCGACAGCGACCAGTAGTGCTGGAGGGGTGAGGGGTCGACGTCCTCGGCGAGGTAGTCCACCGAGCGCGCCGCGAGCACCCAGTTGACGACGTACAGGGTGGAGCCCACGTCGGCCAGCAGGTCCGGTCGGGTCCGGGCAGGCAGAACCAGCCAGCCCGCGACCAGGGTGGCCACGATGACGACCGAGGCGGCCGGGAGCAGACGCCGGGCCCGACGGGCGTAGAAGTCGCTGAGCGAGACCGTTCCGGTCCTCATCACCTCGCGCAGGAGCAGCGAGGTGATGAGGAAGCCGGAGATGACGAAGAAGACGTCGACGCCGGCGAAGCCCCCGGGCACCCACGGGACGTGGAGGTGGTACAGCAGCACCGTGCCCACGGCGACGGCACGCAGTCCTTCGATGTCACCGCGCAGCGGGCGGTGGTTCGTGGCGGCACGGACGGGGGAGGGGGAGGTCACGGGGGAAGGTTTGCTCTCCGACGGGACTGGATGGACGGTCGATGATCTCACGCGCCCGGCGGACCGGGGCGGCGCCACGTCTGCGTCGCTAGGGGATCAGGCCCGGTAGGACCGCGTGGACGGTCTCGACGGCGGCGAAGGGCCGCAGCCCGGCCCGTGCCCAGGCCCGTTGGACGCGGACGTTGTGCGACTGGGTCGAGATGACCACGCTCCGTCGTCCTCTGGCGCGAGCGGCTCGGGCCACGGCGGCGAGGAGGCTGGCGTAGCGGCCCCGGCCCTGAGCCGCCGTGGTGAGCCCGGCCAGGAGGACCTCCAGGTGCCCCTCGGGGGAGAGACTGTCCACCAGCGTCGCGAGGCCCACGACCGCGCCGTCCAGAACCAGGACGAGCGCGTCGTGAGGATCGGCCAGAGCCGACCGACGAGCCCACTCCTGGTAACCCGCCAGGGCAGCCGCGGGGTCGAGCAGCGGGTTGGCCGCGTAGTGGTTGCCGTAGCCGGAGAAGGAGTCGGCCACCACGGCGTCGACCACCGTGGACCGCTCGGCCTGCCCGCCGGGCAGGTCCGCGAGGGCGAGGACCTCCTGCCCGGGGACCGGCTCGGGCCGGGCCACCTCGGCCCAGGGCGCGGACCAGTAGGTGAGCGAGCCGGCCGGGAGCACCTGACGCCCCGAGCGCGCCACCGCCCGAGGCCAGCTCGAGCGACGCGGCGGGGTAGCGCACCACCACCACCTCGGCGTCGTCCCCCCGCAGACGCCCGGTCACCTCCTCCGCCACCGGACCCACCGCGACGGGTCCGTCCGGCCGGACGTCCCAGCCCACGGTGAGCCGGGTCATCTCCAGACCGAACCGGGCGCTCTCGGCGCCGGGCTCGCGGCCCAGGTCACCCCGCCGCCCTGGAGACCGTCCCAGCTCACGACCGGGGACCGCCCGGATAGGAGGTGACGCCGGCCACGACCCGGTCCAGGTCGGCGTCGGTGAGGTCGGGCCACAGCGGCAGACGCACCAGCCGGGCCGCCACGTCGGCGGTGACGGTGCAGGGGACCGGGGTCCTGCCGAGGCGCTGCCCTGCGGGGCTGGAGTCCAACGGCTGGTAGTGGAACGTGCCGACGATGCCCTGCTCGCGCAGGTGACCCAGCAGTCCCGTCTGACCCTCGTGGTCCGGCATCAACAGGTAGAACAGGTGCGCAGGGTGCTCGGCCTCCTCGGGGACGTGCATGAGGGTGGCTCCGACGTCCTCCGCCCACGAGGGCAGGTCGTGGGCGTAGCGGTCCCACACGGCCGTCCGGCCGGCCTGGATGCGCTCGAAGTCCTCCAGCTGGGCGCGCAGCACGGCCGCCAGCAGGTCGCTCGGAAGGTAGCTGGACCCGGTGTCCACCCAGGTGTACTTGTCGACCTGACCGCGCAGGAACATGGCACGGTTGGTGCCCTTCTCACGCACGATCTCCGCTCGTTGGGCGAACCGGTCGACGTCGTTGACGAGCAGGGCGCCGCCCTCGCCGCAGTGGACGTTCTTGGTGTCGTGGAAGCTCTGTGTCGCCATCGCGCCGAAGGTCCCGAGCGGCCTGCCCCGCCACCGCGCGCCCAGGCCGTGGGCGTTGTCCTCCACGAGGTCGATCCCGCGGCGGGCGCAGAGGGCGGTGAGCTCGTCGAGCCGGTGGCCCACCCCGCCGTAGTGCACGGTGTAGACCGCGCGCGTGCGCTCGGTGATCGCCGCCTCGAGGAGGTCCACGTCCAGGCAGAGGGTGGTCGGATCGACGTCCACGAAGACGGGTGTGGCTCCGCGCATGGCGACGGCCGCCGCCGTCGAGGAGAAGGTGAAGCTGGGCACGACCACCTCGTCGCCGGGGCCGATCTCCAGCAGCACGCCGGCCAGCTCCAGGGCGTGGGTGCAGGAGGTGGTGAGCAGGGCCTGCGGGGCTCCGGTGATCTCCCTGAGCAGCGTGGACGCCGCAGACGTGAAGGGTCCGTCACCGTGGACGTGGCCGGAGGCGAGGACCTCCGAGACGTAGGTGTCCTCCCCTGGAGCGCGGTGGGGTCGGCTGAACACGAGGACGGGTTCGGTCATCCGGGAAGCATGGCACAGCGGCGCACGTATCCTGGGGCGGTGCCCGACCACGACGAGGCGCCTCGCCGCCCGGACGCCTGGTCGCGCCTGGCGGCCGCCCTGCCCCCACCGCTGGACCGCCTCGTCCACGTCGAGCAGGTCCGCTACCTGCTCGTGGCTGGCACCACCTCGTTGTTCTACCTCTCGCTGGTCGCCGCCGGTCTCGCCCTCGGCCTGCACTACATGGTCGCGATCGCCGCGGCTCAGGTCATCACCATCACCGGCGCCTTCCCGGCCTACCGCACCCTCGTCTCTTCGCCTCACGTGGCGACTGGCGGGGCGACCTGGCCCGCTTCCTCTCGGTCTGGTCCTCGGGCATGGTGGCCGGGTTCGTGGCCACGCCCGCTCTCGTGGAGCTGGCCGGGATAGCTCCGCTGCCCGCGCAGGTCGTCGCCATCGCGGTGGTGGCCGTGGGCAGCTACCTGGGCCACCGGTACGTCTCCTTCCGGCACCGGGACCGGACGGCAGGGGGATGATGTCCGGGTGAACGTCTCCGTCGTCATCCCGTGCTACGGCTCCGAGCAGACCCTTCCCGACCTGGTCGAGGGTCTGCACCAGGAGCTGGGGGACCCCTCGCACCCGCAGGTGGAGGACTACGAGGTGATCCTGGTCGTGGACGGGAGCCCGGACGCCACGTATGCCGTCGCCCGGCGTCTGGAGCGCGAGTCGCCGAGGGTCCGGGCGCTGCTGCTGCGGCGCAACTACGGACAGCACAACGCCCTGCTCGCCGGCATCCTGCGCGCCCGGTACGAGGTCGTGGTGACGATGGACGACGACCTGCAGCACCGGCCGAGCGAGGTCCACAAGCTTCTGGTGCCCCTGGAGGACCCGATGGTCGACCTCGTCTACGGCGTGGCGGTGGAGGAGGAGCACGGGTTCTGGCGCTCGCTCGCCAGCCGCAGCGTCAAGGCGGGCCTGGCTCTGGCCGAGGTCCCCAACGCCAACGACGTCAGTGCCTTCCGCGCCTTCCGCACCCAGCTGCGCGACGGGTTCGCGCACGCGGCGGACGCCTTCGTCTCCCTCGACGTCGTGCTCTCCTGGACGACGCTGGGGGTCCGCCGGGTGGACGTGGTGATGGACGAGCGGACCGTGGGACGGTCCGGGTACGGCCTGCGGCGTCTGGTGCGGCACACCCTCAACATGGTCACCGGCTACGGCACCGTCCCCCTGCGCATGGTCAGCTGGCTCGGGATCGCCTGCTTCGTCCTCGGGATGGGGCTGCTCGCGTTCACCCTGTACGGCTTCGTCGTGGGGCGGACGACGGTCAGCGGCTTCACCACCCTGGCGTCGATGATCGCCCTCTTCTCGGGGGCGCAGATGCTCTCCGTGGGGATCCTGGGGGAGTACGTGGGGCGCCTGCACTTCCGCAGCATGCACAAGCCGACCTTCCTCGTCCGCGTGGACGGGGAGCCGGGACGGGCGGACGACCCGCGCCGCGGCGGACGGCTGGACCCGGCGGGGTCGCAACCACCGGACGCCGTGGCCACCGCCCTGCGGCGCCGCTACCCGAATGCCGAGACCCTCCCGGGGGACTGAACGTGCCCCGAGACGGTCTTGGGTCGTTCTACGGTGGTGCCTCGCTGCAGTAGGGCCCACCGTGGTAGTGCCGGAAGGCTGACTCGGCCGCCGCCAGGATGCGGTCCCGGCTGAACTGCGAACCGATCGTGCTGCGCAGCTGTTTCACCGTCCGGCAGCGCCGCTCGTCGGCCTGCTGCGAAGGATCTCCTAGGACGATCTCCCGGTGCACCGCGCCCACCGCCTGGTGGTTGTCCGGGTCGATGTGGGAGGCGCGCAGCGCCGGGTAGTTGAGGGCGAGCGTCTGAGAACACAGCACGACGACGAGCGCGGCGGCCACCAGCGTCGGTGCTGGGCGCCGGGGGCGTGCCGTCTGCAGGGCCGTGGCGACCATGGCGAGGGTGAGCGCGATCATCGTCCAGGTGACCATCGTGCTGCGGTAAGGACTGCCGACCGAGACGACGATCTCGTGGGAGAGGCTCGACAGTCCCATGACCAGTGCCGTGCCGACCGCCGCCGCGCCCGGGACCACGGCCGTCACGAGGAGGAGGCGGGCCTCCGCCCGGCGCTGCTGCGGTTCGTGGTCCCGGGACTCGGTGACCCGGACCAGCACGACCAGGGCGACGGCGATGAGGACGGCGAGCAGCACCGATCCCGGGGTCACCCACCCGGGGAACTGGTCCGCCAGGCCCTGTTCCCGCAGGTCGGCCCTCACCTCGGTGCGGGCACCGCCCGGCACGGCGGTGAGAAGGTTGCGGGTGGCCGTGACGAGGGTCTGCGGTCCCAGGTCCAGCTGGGAGCCCTCGTAGCAGCTCCGGTCCGCGCACAGGTTGGCGATCCATGCGCGGATCCCCACGAAGACCACCGCGAAGCTGGCGAGGAACGCGCCGCCGACCCAGAGCCTGGCATGCCGGCTCCGCCTCCCCCGCGGGTCGGCGTCCGTGGCGAGCACCGGTTGCTGGAGCAGCGCCACGAGGACCAGCGGGACCGCCACGTAGTAGAGCTCGTAGCTGGTGTTGAGGAACAGGCCGACCAGGACCGCCGTCGTGACCGCCAGGACCTTCGCGGCGTTCCCCCGTCGTGCGACCAGTCCGGTCAGCCACAGCATCAGGCCCACGGTCCCGATCAGCACGAGCACGGCGCCCCAGGTGAGCACGGCGTAGGAGGTCCACCCGTTGCGGAACTGGCCGTGCGCCTGCGCCCCGGCGCCCGTCAGCACCGTCGCGAGGAGGGTCACGGTCGCCACGGTCCGCCACGACAGTCTGCGCAGGGACCCGTCGGGGCCACGGTGCCGCAGCACCCGGAGGAACGCCACGATGGTCGCCACGATCAGGGCCAGGAGGACGATCTTCAGCAGAGCCTGGCCGACGACCAGGGGGGTGCCCGACCACACCGCCAGGTCCATGACGAGCAGCATCGTCAGGGACCGTGCGATGAAGGCCAGGACCGTGACCCGGCCGAAGGTCGTCGCCGTGCGGTCGAGGTCCGCGAGGTGGTAGGCCACCACCCCCACGTAGGACCCGTCGGTCAGGCCGGCGGCGTCCGGGTACCAGTAGCGGTCGTCGGCCACGATCGGGTTCGTGAGCACGGGCCAGAACATGACCAGCAGCCCCGCCCCCAGGACCAGAGCCGCCAGCAGGACCAGCAGCGGGGTGGGGCGGTGGTCAGGACGCATGGAGCAGGAGCCTATGCCTCCGAGGGCCCCGGGCCCGTCAGCAACGTGGTCCCGGGAGATGCCGGACCGGCCCCCCCCCGTGCAGGGTCCCGGGACCGGTCGTCGTCGGTCAGTCCCGGCCGTAGAGGTCACGGGTGTAGAGCTTGTCGCCGAAGGAGCGGGCGTGCTCGTCGAGGCGGTTGGCGATGATGACGTCGGCGGTGGTGGTGAACTCGTCGATGTCGCCGAGGACACGGGCACCCTGGAAGGTGTCCTCGGCCAGGGCGGGTTCGTGGATGACGATGTCGACGCCGCGGGCCTGCAGGCGGGACATGACGCCCTGGATGGAGGAGGCCCGGAAGTTGTCCGAGCCGGCCGGCCTTCATGATGAGCCGGTAGATGCCGACCGTCTGGGGGTGGCGGTCGAGGATGTCGGCGGTGATGAAGTCCATGCGGGTGGTGTTGGCGTCCACGATGGCGGTGATGAGGGTCTGGGGGACGTCGCCGTAGTTGGCCAGCAGCTGGCGGGTGTCCTTGGGCAGGCAGTAGCCGCCGTAGCCGAAGGAGGGGTTGTTGTAGTGGGCGCCGATGCGGGGGTCCAGGCCCACGCCCTCGATGATCTGGCGGGTGTCCAGGCCGCGGGTGGCGGCGTAGGTGTCCAGCTCGTTGAAGTAGGCCACCCGCATGGCCAGGTAGGTGTTGGCGAACAGCTTGATGGCCTCGGCCTCGGTGGAGCCGGTGAGGAGGACGGGCACGTCCTTGTCCAGGGCGCCTTCCAGGAGCAGGTCGGCGACCAGGCGGCCGGCCTCGCCGGTGTCGCCGACGATGATCCGGGAGGGGTGCAGGTTGTCGTGCAGGGCGCGGCCCTCGCGCAGGAACTCGGGGGAGAAGAGGATGGTCGCCCCGGGGTGCTCGGAGCGCAGCCGTTCGGTGAACCCGACCGGGATGGTCGACTTGATGACGATGGTGGCGCCCGGGGCGTGGCCCAGGACGTCGGTGGCCACCTTCTCCACGGTGGAGGTGTCGAAAAAGTTGGTCTCGGTGTCGTAGTCGGTGGGGGTGGCGATGACCACGACCTGGGCGCCGTCGTAGGCGTCGGCGGGGTCCGTGGTCGCGCGCAGGTCCAGATGGTTGGTCGCGAGGTGCTGCGACAGCTCGGGGTCCACGATCGGGGAGCGCCGCTCGTTGATGAGGTCGACCTTGGCCTGGTCGATGTCCAGGGCCACGACCTGGTGGTGCTGGGCCAGCACGGCGGCGTTGGACAGGCCCACGTACCCGGTCCCGGCGATGGCGATCTTCATACGGTCTCCCTAGCTCGGACGAACCGCCCCAGTATGACGTGCGCCCCGGCGCGGGCGGATTAGGCCACCGTCCGCGGTGCCCGGTACCGTGGACGGGTTCACCGCCCCGTCGCAGGCCCCGCCTGTGGACGACGCCGGTCCCGGTCGCTGCGACCGTGGCAGGCTCGGGGAGGTGGGACGTATGAAGCCCTCCTGTCACGGAGAGACCGTGACCGCACGAGACCGAAGGAGGTGGGTTCACGCATGCGTCAGTACGAACTGATGATCATCCTCGACCCCGAGACCGACGAGCGGAACCTCCAGCCCACGCTGGAGAAGATGCTCGCCGTGGTGCCGAAGGACGGTGGCACCGTCGACAGCATCGACGTCATGGGTCGTCGCCGGATGGCGTACGAGATCAAGAAGCAGGCCGAGGGGATCTACGCGGTGGTCCAGATGACCGCCGAGCCCGCGACCGCCCAGGAGCTGGACCGCCAGCTGGGCCTGAACGAGTCCGTCCTGCGGACCAAGCTGCTGCGTCGCGACGCCTGAGTCGCGCGCGCACACCCCCATCGAGGACCACGGACCAAGGATGATCTGAATGGCCGGAGAGACCCCCATCACCATCGTCGGCAACCTCACCGCCGACCCCGAGCTGCGCTTCACCCCCAGCGGTGCGGCCGTCGCCAACTTCACGGTGGCGTCCACCCCGCGACAGTTCGACCGCCAGGCCAACGAGTTCAAGGACGGCGAGACGCTGTTCATGCGCTGCTCGGTCTGGCGCGAGGCGGCGGAGAACGCGTCCGAGTCGCTGACAAGGGCGCCCGCGTCGTCGTCACCGGTCGGCTCGTCTCGCGCTCCTGGCAGACCAACGAGGGCGAGAACCGCACCGTCATGGAGATGCAGGTCGACGAGGTCGGCCCCTCCCTGCGCTACGCCACCGCCAAGGTCACCAAGACCCAGCGCGGCGGCTCCGGCCAGGGCGGCGGAGGCGGCGGCTGGGGCCAGCAGGGCGGAGCGCCCGGCGGTGCCCCGCAGGGTGGGCAGCCCGGCTGGGGCCAGCAGGGCGGACAGCCGGCTGCACAGCCGGCCCAGCCCGGTGGCGGCCAGCAGGCCGGCGGCCAGCCCGACTCCGACCCGTGGGCCACCGGTGGCGCTACCAGCGGTGGTCAGCAGTCCGGCGGCGGAGGGTGGGGCGGCGCGCCGTCCTACGACGAGCCGCCGTTCTGACCGCCCGCACCTGGGCCGGGAGCACCTGACCCGGCCCGCTCCGCACCGGACGGACGGTCCGCCGCCCGCCCGCTGCATACCTGAAGAACCACACCATCCCGAGCTCTGCTCGGGCTCTCACGAAAGGGGAGAGCACCACGATGGCCAAGCCCGTTGTGCGCAAGCCCAAGAAGAAGGCGAACCCTCTCAAGGCCGCCAAGATCGAGGCGATCGACTACAAGGACACCGCGCTGCTGCGCAAGTTCATCTCCGACCGCGGCAAGATCCGTGCCCGGCGCGTCACCGGCGTGACCGTGCAGGAGCAGCGCCGTATCGCCAACGCCGTGAAGAACGCGCGTGAGATGGCGCTGCTGCCCTACTCCAGCTCCGCCCGCTGAGACGACGAGGAGAACTGATGAAGCTCATTCTCACCCAGCCGGTCTCCGGACTCGGGACCGCCGGCGACGTCGTCGAGGTCAAGGACGGCTACGCCCGCAACTTCCTGCTGCCCCGCAAGGTCGCCATGGCCTGGACCAAGGGCGGCCAGAAGCAGGTCGACGCGATCAACCGCGGCCGCGAGAAGCGCGCCGTCAAGACCGCCGAGGAGGCCTCGACCGCCAAGGACAGGCTGCAGTCCGCCGAGATCACCGTCTCGGCCAGGGCGGGCCAGGGCGGGCGGCTCTTCGGCGCCGTGACGCCCGCGGAGATCGCCGAGGCGATCGTCGCGGCCGGCGGCCCGCAGGTCGACAAGCGCAAGATCGAGGTCCCCACCCCGATCCGCACCGTCGGTGACCACCCGGTGCACGTGCGCCTGCACGACGACGTCTCCGCCGACGTCACGGTGACCGTCGTCGCCTCCTGAGGCGGGACGCCACCACCACGCACCACCGCACCACCGGACGGCCCCGGCCCCGCAGCAGCGGTCCGGGGCCGTCAGCGTGGTGCGGCCGCCTCCCCCGGACCCCCAGGAGGGTCGGGGCCGTCCGCGCCCGCCGGTAGACTCGCCGGACCGCACACGTCAGACCCCGGGAGGGCCGTCGCATGATCGCTGCCCTGCTGGTGCTGCACCTGGCGGCGGCGCTGGTGGCGCCCAGCCTGGTCGGCGGCTGGGCACCCGGGTCTTCTGGGGCCTGGCCCTGGCTCCCTCCTTCACCGCGGTCTGGGCGGCCACCCAGATCGGCACCGCCGGCGGTGCGCAGCCCCACACCGAACGGATCCGCTGGGTCGACGACCTCGGGATGGACCTGTCCTTCCGGATGGACACCCTCGCCTGGGTGCTCACCCTCGTCGTCTCCGTCGTCGGCACGCTCGTCCTCGTCTACTGCGCCTCCTACCTGCGCGACGACACCCGCGGCAACGTCGGTCTGCTCGCGGCCTCGCTCACGGCCTTCGCCGGGGCCATGCTCGGGCTGGTCACCGCCGACGACCTGCTCGTGCTCTACGTGTTCTGGGAGCTGACGACGATCCTCAGCTACCTGCTCATCGGCTACCTCTCGCGCAGTCCCGCGAGCACGCGCGCGGCCAAGCAGGCGCTCATCGTCACCACCGCGGGCGGCCTGACCATGCTCGTGGGCATCGTCCTGCTCGGGAACGCCGCGCGGGACCTACCGGATCAGCGAGCTGGTCGCCTTCCCCACCGCGGGGACGGCCACCAGCGTCGGCGTGGTCCTGCTGCTCGTGGGCGCGGTGACCAAGTCGGCCCTCGTGCCCTTCCACTTCTGGCTGCCCGGCGCCATGGTCGCGCCGACCCCGATCAGCGCCTACCTGCACGCCGCCGCGATGGTCAAGGCCGGCGTCTACCTGGTCGCGCGGTTCGCCCCCGCCTACGCCGACCTGCCGGCCTGGCAGGTCACCGTGCTGGTCCTGGGCAGCGCCACCATGCTGCTGGGAGCCTTCCGCGCCACCCGGCAGAACGACCTCAAGCTGCTCCTCGCCTACGGCACCGTCAGCCAGCTGGGCTTCCTCGTCATCCTGCTCGGCTACGGCAGCACGGGGGCCACCCTCGCCGGGCTGACCCTGCTCGTGGCCCACGCGCTGTTCAAGTCCTCGCTCTTCCTGGCGGTGGGGACCATCGACCACGCCACCGGCACCCGCGACATCCCCGTCTGACGGGGGTCCGCGGACGTATGCCGTGGCTCGCGGCGGGCGCGACCCTGTCGGCGCTGTCGATGGCCGGGCTGCCCGTGCTCCTCGGCTTCGTCGGCAAGGAGGCCGCGCTCACCGCGGTGCTCGACCCGGCCGACGGCTGGGTCTCGCTGCAGGGGGGCGCCGCAGTGGCGGTCGTGCTCGGCTCGGTCCTCACCGCGGCATACTCCTTCCGCTTCCTGTGGGGGGCGTTCACCGACCGCTCGCGCCCGCCCCTGGGGGACCCGTCCCCGCCGCACTGGCACCGGCCGTCGTGGGTGCTCGTCGCCGTGCCGGTCGTCCTGGGGGTCGGCGGTCTGGTGCTCGGGGTGACCTCGACCGCGCTCGAGGAGGTGCTGGCCCCGCACACGGCGCTGGTCGCGCACGTTCCCGGCCCCGAGGTGCACCTGGGGCTGTGGCACGGGCTGACCCCGGCGCTGGGGGTCTCGGTGCTCGTGTGGGTGCTGGGCGCCTCTGGTGGGGCGTGCAGTCGCGCCGCCCCGTCGAGGTGCCGGTGCCGCTGTCGCCCTTCGACGCCGGGCGCGGCTACCACCACCTGATGCGCGGCACCGACCGGGTCGCCCTGGAGGTGACCGGCTTCCTGCAGCGGGGCTCGCTGCCCGTCCTGCTCGGCACCATCGTGGCCGTGATCGTCGTGGTCCCCACGGTGACGATGTTCACCCGGCAGGTCTCCTGGCCCTCGGTGCGGTTCGCGGACTCCGCCGCCCAGGTCGCGACGGCCGTGCTCGTCGTCTCCGCCGCGTACCTGGCCACCCGCGCCCGGCGCCGGCTGCGGGCGGTCTTCCTCGTGGGGGTGACCGGCTACGGCACGGCCTACCTCTACCTCCTGCACGGCGCCCCGGACCTCGCGCTGACCCAGCTGCTCGTGGAGACCGTCACGCTGGTCGTGCTCGTCCTGGTCCTGCGCCGCCTGTCCGGACGCTTCCCCGACGACCCCACCCGGACCAACCGCCGGGTGCGCGCGCTCATCGGCACGGCGGCGGCCGGTGTCGTCGGGACCGCGGCGGTGATCGCCGCCGGGTCGCGCGTGCAGGAGCCGCCGCCGGCGCGGGTCTGGCGGAACGGGCGGTCGACTACGGCGGGGGCTACAACATCGTCAACGTCATCCTCGTCGACGTGCGCGCCTGGGACACGATGGGTGAGCTGTCGGTCATCCTGGCCGCCGCGACCGGCGTGGCCAGCCTGATCTTCCTGCGCGACGAGAACCTGCGCCGCGCGGCCGAGGGCATCCTGCGCGCCCGGGACCAGTGGGCCCGTCCGGGCGGGGAGCCCCTGGAGGTCGGGAAGGACGAGCCGGCGCCGGTCACCCCGTGGATCGCACGGGTGGACCTGCTCGACCCGGACCGGCGCTCGACCATCCTGGAGATCGTCACCCACCTGGTCTTCCACACGATCATGGTCTGGTCGATCTACCTGCTGCTCTCCGGACACAACCAGCCCGGAGGCGGGTTCGCCGCCGGCATCGTGGCGGGGCTGGCCCTGTGCCTGCGCTACCTCGCCGGCTACGGCGCCGAGCTCAGCGCCGCGCTGCCGGTCCGCCCGGCGTCGCTGCTGGGCACCGGGTTGTTCATCGCCGGCGGCTCCGCCGTGCTGCCGATGCTCTTCGGCTCCCCCGCCCTGCGCACCTGGATCACCGACGTCCACGTGCCCCTCCTGGGGGAGGTCCACGTGGTGACCTCGCTCCTGTTCGACGTCGGCGTCTACCTGGTCGTGCTGGGCCTCATGCTCGACATCCTGCGCAGCTTCGGTTCGGGGATCGACGAGATCGCCCTCGACGAGAAGAAGCGGGTGGCCGGCCGATGATCCCCAACCTCACCCTCGTGCTCACCTCGGCGGCGCTCGTCGGGACCGGGACCTACCTGTTCCTGTCGCGGTCGCTGGTGCGCGCGCTCATGGGCTTCCTGCTCATGGGCAACGGGATCAACCTGCTGTTCATCGTCGCCTCCGGTCCTCCCGGGGCGCCCCCGATCGTCGGCGCGGCGGAGCCGGGCGAGCAGATGTCGGACCCGGTGCCCCAGGCCCTGGTGCTCACGGCCATCGTCATCACGCTGGCGATGACGGCGTTCGTGCTCGCCCTGGCCCACCGGGGCCGCCAGCTCTCCGGCGTCGACCTCGTGGACGACGACACCGAGTCCGCCCGCATCCACGCCCGGGCCGAGGCCGACGACGTGGGCTCGGGACCGTCGGCGCGGGAGACCAGCGAGGAGATCGAGGCCGAGGGGTACCGGACCGAGAGCTCCCACCACTCCGAGGTGCCGCCCGCCCACGCGCACGACGAGTTCGACGAGGACGACGACGACGACCACCCTCGCGACGCCGACCAGGAGCGGGGGGAGCGCCGATGACGACCCCCTGGGCCTGGATGGTGCCCCTGCTCGTCGTGCTGCCGCTCATCGGCGCGGGCATCACGCTGGCCGCGACCGGGCGCACCGCCGTCCAGCGCGTGGTGAGCATGAGCGTGCTGACCGCGATGCTCGTCCTGGCCGGCTGGCTGCTCTGGGCCGCCGACACCCAGGGCCCCCAGGTCATGATGGTGGGCGGCTGGCTGCCGTGGGAGGGCATCGTCCTGATCGTCGACCGCCTGGCGGCCCTGATGATCATCGTCTCCACGACGGTGACCATGGGCGTGCTCGCCTACTCCGTGGGGCAGGGTGCGAGCTCCTTCGACGACGAGTCCGACGGCCACTCCCCGCTGCCGGTCTTCCACCCCTCGATCCTCGTGCTGGCGGCCGGGGTGACCACGACCTTCGTCTCCGGGGACCTGTTCCACCTCTACGTCGGCTTCGAGATGCTGCTGGCCGCGAGCTTCGTCCTCCTCACCCTCGGCGGGACGGCCGAGCGCGTGCGGGCGGGCACCACCTACGTCCTGGTGAGCCTGCTCTCCTCGATGATCTTCCTGACCTCCATCGCCCTGGTCTACGCCGCCGCGGGGACGGTGAACCTGCCCTGCTGCTCGCCCAGCGGCTCGGGGAGATCCAGCCGGGCACCGCCGCCCTGCTGCACGTCATGCTGCTCATCGGCTTCGCGGTCAAGGCCGCCGTGTTCCCGATGTCCGGCTGGCTGCCGGACTCCTACCCCACGGCGCCCGCGCCGGTGACTGCGGTCTTCGCGGGCCTGCTGACCAAGGTCGGCATCTACGCCATGATCCGCACGCAGACGCTGCTGTTCCCCGACACCCGCTTCGACGACCTGCTGCTGTGGGCGGCGCTGCTGACGATGGTCGTGGGCATCCTGGGCGCGATCGTGCAGGACGACATCAAGCGGATGCTGTCCTACACCCTCGTCAGCCACATCGGCTTCATGCTCTTCGGCATCGCGCTCGGCAGCACGATCGGCCTGGCCGCGGCCATCTTCTACGTCGCCCACCACATCCTCGTCCAGACCACCCTGTTCCTCGTGACCGGCCTGGTCGAGCGCGTCGGAGGCTCCACGGACACCGCCCCGCCTGGGCGACCTGGCGCGGATCAGCCCGATCGTGGGCGTGCTGTTCTTCATCCCGGCGATGAACCTCGCCGGCATCCCGCCGTTCACCGGCTTCCTGGGCAAGGTCGGCCTCATCCAGGCGGGCGTGGACGACGGGCGCTGGCTGGCCTGGGCGCTCGTCGTCGCCTCCGTGGTCACCTCCCTGCTCACCCTGTATGCCGTCGCGCGGGTCTGGGGGCGCGCGTTCTGGTCGGAGAACCCCGAGGGGATCACCGGCAGCGGACCCCTGCGCGGCGGGCACCACGGCGCGCTGGGGCTCGGCGTGCTCCTGCCCACGGGAGCGCTCGTGGCCCTCGGGGTGGCGCTCGTGGTCGTCGCGGGTCCGCTCTACGACGTCACCACCCGGGCGGCCGTCGACCTCATGCTGCGCACGCCCTACCTCGACGCGGTGCTGGGATCGGGGGTGAGCCCGTGAGTCCCCCGGTGACGCGACGGCATACCCCTCGGCGCCTGTCGTGGTGGTCGGTGACCTGGCTGACGGTGGTCTGGGTGCTGCTGTGGGGCAACCCCTCCCCGGTCGTCCTCGCGGGCGGGGTGCTGACGGCCGTGCTCGTGCTCGTGGTCTTCCCCCTGCCCCGCGTGCGTGTACGGCTGCGCCTGAAGCCCTGGGCCTTCACCGTGCTCGTCAGCCGGTTCCTCGCCGACGTGGTGGCGGCCTCCTTCCAGGTGGCCTGGCTGACGGTGCGGCCCGGACCACCGGTGCGCGGCGTGGTGATGGACCTCGAGCTCGCCGGCGACGACGAGCTGCTGCAGACGATCACCGCGGAGATGACGGCGCTGGTGCCCGGGACGGTGGTCATCGACCTGGAGCCGTCGGAGCGGCTGCTGACGCTGCACGCCCTGGACGTGTCCACGCCCCGGGCAGGCCAAGGCGGTGCGCCGGCGGGTGCTGGCCCAGGAGGCCCGGGTGCTGCGGGCCTTCGACCCCCGTGCCGAGCAGCTGCTGAACCCCCGGACCCGCAAAGGAGCCCCGATGACCCTGGACGTGGTGGAGAGCGTGCTCGCCTGGGCGGTCGGGGGCGTCCTGGCGGTGGCGGCGGCGCTGACGCTCGTGCGGATCACCATCGGCCCCAGCGTGCTCGACCGGGTCGTGGCCACCGACGTGCTCGTCTCGGTGGTCGTCTGCGCGCTCGGTGCGCACGCCGCGCTGACGAGCGGGTCGACGACGCTGCCCCTGCTCATCTCGTTGTCCCTCGTCGGCTTCCTGGCCTCGGTCGCCGTGGCGCGGTTCGTCGCCCGGGACCGCGATCCCACGTCCCAGGAAGGGCGGCTGGAGCCATGAGCTGGACCGACGTCGCCGACCTGCTCGGCCTGGTCGCGCTCCTGGCCGGCGCGCTGTTGTGCCTGGCCGCCGGGATCGGCCTGCTGCGCTTCCCCGACCTGCTGACCCGGATGCACGCGGGGACCAAGCCGCAGGTGCTCGGCGTGCTGCTCGTGCTGCTGGGGGTGGGCCTGCGCACCCGTTTCCGGCCTCGACGTGGGCATGCTGCTGCTCATCGGCGTCTTCCAGCTGCTGACGATCCCCGCCGGGGCCCACATGGCCGGTCGGGCCGGTTTCCGCACCGGCCAGGTCGAGCCGGCGGACATCCACCTGGCCCGGCGGTCGGCCGGACCGGTGCCCGGCGTGCAGGGTGCCGAGCCGGGCCCGCCGCAGCCGCGACGGGAGCTGGACGAGGGGTGAGCCGCGCGGCGCCGGCGGCGAGGCTGGCACGGGCGCCGGCACCCCGCACCACCCCCCGCGTCGGTCAGGCGCCGGTGACCATCCAGGCGTCCTGCCGGGAGCGCCACGTCAGCCCGGCGGCGCGGACGGCCATCCAGGCGGTGTAGGCCAGCCACAGCCACACCAGCCCGGTCACCCCGACCTGGTCGAGGGCCCGGACGGCGAGCGCCAGCGGCAGGTAGGCCAGCAGGAAGACGGTCTGGGCCCACGCGAGCCAGCGGGCGTCCCCGGCCCCGATGAGCACCCCGTCGAGCACGAAGGCGATCCCGGCGACCGGTTGGCCGAGGGCGACCACGAGCAGCGCGGCGCCCAGGGCGGCGTGCACCTGCGGGTCGGTGGAGAAGGCGAGCGGGACGACGCGGTGCGTGGCCACGATGACGGCGGCGAGGAGCACCCCGAACCACACCCCCCAGCGGACCATCATTGCGGTCGCCGCCCGGGTCCCCGCCACGTCGCCGGCGCCGAGCGCCTTGCCGACCAGGGCCTGCGCCGCGATCGCCAGCGCGTCGAGCGCGAAGGCGAGCGAGCTCCATACCGTCATCGCCACCTGGTGGGCCGCCAGCTCCGGCTCCCCCAGCCCCGCGGCCACCCAGGTGGTGACGAGCAGGACCGCCCGCAGGGACAGGGTGCGCACGAGGAGGGGCACCCCTCCCGCGGCGGCGCGCAGCACGCCCGAGGCGGCGAAACCGAGCGGGGCGTCCAGCCGCCTCGCGGCGCGCACGACGACGGCGAGCATGGCCACGGCCATCCCGGTCTGGGCCATCACCGTGCCCCACGCCGCGCCCGCGATGCCCCAGCCGACGCCGTGGACCAGGAGCAGCGACAGGAGCGCGTTGGCGGTGAAGCCGACGACGGAGACGACGAGGGGGGTCCGGGTGTCCTGCAGCCCCCGCAGCACCCCGGTCGCAGCGAGCACCAGCAACATCGGGGGTATGCCGATCGTGGAGACCCGCAGGTAGGTCACCGCCTCCGCGGTGGCCGTCGGGGTCGCCCCGAAGATCTCGACGACCGGCTGGGCCCACAGGGCCGTCGCGGCGGCGGCGAGCACCCCGAGGAGCACCGCCAGCCACATGCCGTCGATGCCGGCGCTGAGGGCACCCCGCTGGTCACCGGCACCGAGGCGGCGGGCCACGACCGCCGTGGTGCCGTAGGCCAGGAAGACGAAGATGTTGACGGCGGTGAGCAGGACCGCGCTGGCGACCCCCAGGCCGGCCAGGGCGGCGGTCCCCAGGTGGCCCACGATCGCCGAGTCGGCCAGCAGGAAGAGCGGCTCGGCGACCAGGGCCAGGAACGCCGGGACCGCCAGACGCAGCACCTCCCGGCGCAGGGCGGCGGGATCGGGGGCGCTGCTCACGAGCGGCAAGTGTGCCAGCACGACGACGGGCCCGGCACCGTGCGGTGCCGGGCCCGGGGTCGCGCCGGGCGTGGGATCAGGCGCTCCGGGCCTGCTCCTCGCCCGAGCGGTCGGACTGCTCGCCGGACTCGTCCTCGGAGCGGTCCCCGTGCTGGGTGACCTCGCCGCGGACGCTGTCGCCGCCGCCCAGGCCGGAGCGGTGCGCCACCTGGATCTTGCGCGGCCTTGCCTCCTCGGCCACCGGGATGGTCAGGGTGAGCACCCCGTCGGTGTAGTCGGCCTCGATGCGGTCCAGGGCAACGCCGTAGCCGAGCGTCAGCTGGCGGGCGAACGTCCCGGCGGGGCGCTCGTGGGAGAGCCACTGCTCGGCGTCGGACTCCTCGCGCCGTTCGGCGCGGATGGTCATGGTCAGGGTCCGGTCCTCGACGTCGACGTCGATGGAACCGGGGTCCACACCGGGCAGGTCCACCCTGGCGACGAAGGTCTCTCCGGCGCGGAAGAGGTCCATCGGCATCGCCGAGGCCGCGGGGGTGCGCATCGTCTCCGACATGAGGCGGTCCAGGTCACGGAACGGGTCGAAACGGCTCATGCTTCCTCCTTCTGTGCGGTCGAGGGAGGTGGTCCGGCGGCACCGGATCCGCCCTCGGTCCTGGTGGGCGAGTGCCTCACCTGCTGGTTCGTTCCAGGATTAGCACTCTTGCTTCTAGAGTGCCAAACGTCGGCGGGGTCCGCATCTCTTCCCGACACCTCGCGCGAGACCGGCGACACGCCCGGGGGTGGTCCGGGAGGGGTCGCAGAAGATTGTCGGAACGATCTTTCCTCCACAGGATGTGGCTGAAGGAGTTGCAGGTCAGGGGGGCTGCGACCGTTGTGTCGCACCGTTGTCCACAAGGTCCGTCCACAGGAGCCGCCCTCGCCGTCGCGTGTCGTCCACCGCGGGTCCACACGTGCTCCACAGTCTGTCCACAGGGGCGTCTTGGGGGAGGTCCCCGGGCGGCGTACCGTGACGCGTCGATGGTCTGTCGGTGGGCCGTGGTGACCTTGGGACCTGTCGGGGCGAGAGAGCAGGAGGGCGTATGTCGCTGAGCGAGCTGGAACGGACGTACGGGCCTCCGGGGGAGGGCTCGCCCGAGGAACGGCTGCCGCCGCAGGACGTGGCGGCCGAGCAGAGCGCCCTGGGGGCCATGCTCCTGTCCAAGGACGCCATCGGCGAGTGCTCCGAGCTCATCCGGCCCGTCGACTTCTACCGGCCCGCGCACGAGCGGATCTACGAGGCCGTCGTCGACCTCTTCTCCCGCGGCGAGCCGGTGGACGCCATCACCGTCGCCGACGAGCTGACCAAGCGGGGCGAGCTCGCCCGGGTGGGCGGCACGGCATACCTGCACCAGCTCATCGCGGGCGTCCCGACCGCGGCCAACGCCTCCTTCTACGCCGAGATCGTCGCCGAACGGGCGGTGCTGCGCCGCCTGGTGGAGGCGGGGACGCGGATCGTGCAGATCGGCTACGGCGGCGGGGACGTCGAGGAGAGCGTCAACACCGCCCAGGCGGAGATCTACGCGGTCGCCGACAAGCGGGGCGGGGAGGACTACCACGCGCTCGCCGACCTCATCCAGCCCACGACGGACGAGATCGAGCACAACGCCTCCTCCACCGGGGAGATGGTGGGGGTGCCGACGGGGTTCACCGAGCTCGACGAGCTGACGAACGGGCTGCACCCCGGGCAGATGGTGATCGTGGCGGCCAGGCCGGCTGTGGGGAAGGCCCTGGCGCTGGACACGCCGCTGCCGACGCCGAGGGGCTGGACGACCATGGGCGAGGTCCGGGTCGGCGACCAGCTGCTGGGTGCCGACGGCCGACCCACCACCGTGGTGGCGGCGACGGAGGTCATGCTCGACCGTCCCTGCTACGAGGTGGAGTTCTCCGACGGGTCGGTCATCACGGCCGACGCCGAACACCTCTGGCACCTGAGCCTGACCGAGGGAGCTGCTGCCTCCACCGTGACGACGACCGAGGTGGATCGGGCCGTCGCGTCGGGAGCCACTGTCACCGTTGCGCGGCCCGGGGGTGCGCAGGAGGCGGCGGCCTGGACGGTGACGAGGGTCGAGACGGTGGACACCGTCCCCGTGCGGTGCGTGCAGGTCGACGACGAGAAGCACCTCTACCTCGCGGGTCGTTCGATGATTCCGACCCACAACTCGACCTTCGCCCTGGACGTGGCCAGGGCGGCAGCGATCAAGCACCGGCTGCCGACCGTCGTCTTCTCCCTGGAGATGAGCCGCACCGAGATCACGATGCGACTGCTCTCGGCGGAGTCGGAGATCCCGCTGCAGAACATGCGCAAGGGCAACATGCGCGACCGCGACTGGACCCGACTGGCGGAGACGCAGGGACGCACCACGACGCGCCCCTGTTCATCGACGACTCGCCGAACATGTCGTTGATGGAGATCCGTGCCAAGTGTCGCCGTCTCAAGCAGCGCAGCGACCTCAAGCTGGTCGTCGTGGACTACCTGCAGCTGATGAGCTCGGGCAAGCGCGTGGAGTCCCGTCAGCAGGAGGTCGCCGAGTTCAGCCGGGCCCTGAAGCTGCTCGCCAAAGAGCTCGAGGTCCCGCTCATCGCCCTGTCCCAGCTCAACCGTGGGCCGGAGCAGCGGACGGACAAGAAGCCGCAGATGAGCGCGACCTTCGCGAGTCGGGCTGCCTGACGGCCGACACCAGGGTCCTGCGGGCCGACACCGGGGCCGAGGTGACCATGGGCGATCTCCATGAGACCGGTGAGCGGGACGTGCCCGTGTGGTCGCTGGACGAGTCGCTGCGCTACGTGCGGCGGCACCTGACCCATGTCTTCCCGACAGGCACCCGGCCGGTCTTCCGTCTCACGCTGACCTCCGGCAAGACCGTCCGGGCCACCGAGAACCACCCGTTCCTGACCTACGACGGGTGGAAGCAGCTGGGCGACCTCCGCGCCGGTGACAGGATCGCGGTGCCCAGGCACGTGCCCGCCCCGGAGAAGCACGAGCCGTGGAGCGACGACAACCAGGTGCGGGCCATGGCCCGAGACCTCGACAGCGGGAAGCTCGACTCGCCGCCCGACAGCGCCGCTCACATGTCGAAGCGCCAGATCGGCCTGTTCGTCGGTTCGCTCTGGAAGCTCGGAGGTGCCGTGCGTGTCACTGACGGCGGTGTCGTGATCGACTGGACAGGGCCTTCTGCCCTTGCCGACCAGATGTCCCGGCAGCTGCTCCGGTTCGGCATCAGTACGCGCCAGTGGGGCATGGCCGCGACGGTGACTCTGGCCGTGGTGGAGAAGGACGACCAGCGGCGGTTCCTCCGCGAGATCGCGCCGCAGGTGGACCTGGGCCCGGAGGTCGCTCGTGCGCTGGCCCTGGTCGAAGCGGGCGACGTCCGCACGGAGCCGCGTGCCGTCCTCGATCAGCCTGCGCCACTGTGGCAGGAGATGGCCCGGGTCCTGCAGCGGGAGACGACGGGCGGTGCTCTCGCGACCGTGGTGGACGTGCTGGACACCGAGGACCTGGATCTCGCCGCCGTCAACGACGTCCTCTTCGACGACGTCGTGTCCGTCGAGCTGGACGGCGTCGAGGAGGTCTTCGACGCGACGGTCCTGGGCAACCACAACTTCGTGGCCAACGGCATCGCCGTCCACAACTCGATCGAGCAGGATGCCGACGTCGTCATCCTGCTCCACCGCGAGTCGATGTACGAGCGCGAATCACCCCGGGAGGGGGAGGCCGACGTCATCGTGGCCAAGCACAGGAACGGCCCCACGGATACCGTGGTCGTGGCGTTCCAGGGTCACTACTCCCGCTTCACCAACATGGCCAGCAACTTCTGACTGCTCCTAGGTTGCGATCAGCCCGGGACGGCGGTGCCCGCGACCTGAAGGTTCCTGCCGCGCTCCCCTAGATATCCCAGGGGTCTAACGTGTCAAGCTGCCGTGGCGTGGCGGTGGGCCCAGGCGGTGTGTTCGTCGTAGGGGGTGCGGTGCTTGAGGCAGCCGTGCAGGATTCCGATCCAGCGGTTGCCCAGGGCGCGGAGGGCTTCGTGGTGTTCCCCTTCGGCTACGGGCTCTCCTATACGACCTTCGAGGTCGGGGACGTGTCGTTGTCGGCAGCGACGACGGACGGGACGGAGCCGGTCCACGTCCGGGCCCGGGTGACCAACACCGGTGACCGGCGGGGAGCCGAGGTGGTTCAGGTGTACGTCGCGATCCCCGCCACGGGCCAGCCGCCCAAGCGGCTCGTCGGTTTCCAGAAGGTGTGGCTCGAGCCCGGGGAGTCTGCCGAGGTGGCCGTCACCATCGACCCGCGGGCCACGGCCAAGCCGTTGTCGGTCTGGGACTACGCGACAGGTTCCTTCCGGGTCGCAACCGGTGACCACCGGGTGCTGGTCGGCACCTCCAGCGAGGACACGCCCCACGAGCTGACCCTCGCGGTCGCTGGCTGACGAGGGGGTAGGGAACGACTGCACGCACCGTTCGGCCCGATCGAGGGAATCTGCCGAGCAAGTCGTGCACTCGTGCGGTCGGAGGGCGCAGCGCCGGACGATGGCCGAGGTGTCTGCGCTCTCGGGGGCTACGACCCCGGCGTCGGAGCTCGTCCCCCCTTGAGCGAGCGGCAGGGGTCAGGAGTCCTGGCCCACCGCCCGCTCCAGGAGCTGGACGACCCGCTTCCTCACCTCGGGCGTGAGCCGGGTGACGGCGAACGAGGTCGGCCACATGTCCCCGTCGTCCAGCGCGGCCCCGTCGTTGAAGCCCACCGTGGCGTACCGCGTCTCGAACTTGCCCGCCGGCTGCATGAACATCAGGATCTCCCCGTCCCTCGCCCACGACGGCATGCCGTACCACGTGCGACCGTCCAGCCCCGGGGCGGTCTCGGAGACGAGGGTGTGCAGTCCTGCCGCGATCGCGCGGTCCTGCTCCGGCATCGCCTCGATCACCTCGAACAGCTTCTCCAGGTCCGTGGCCTTCTTCCGGCCGCCCTTCTCGGCCCGCAGTTCCTCGGCCCGGGCCTTCATCGCCCCCCGCTCGGCCTCGCTGAAGCCTCCGGTCCGGTCGCTGTCCGCAGTCATGTCGTGGCTCCTCGCCCGTCAGTGCCGGCTGCCATGATCGGGGGATGACCACCCCGGCCGACTCCCACGACACCATCCGCGTCCGCAACGCCCGTGTCAACAACCTGCGCGGCATCGACGTCGACCTGCCCAAGCGACGGATGACCGTCGTCACGGGCGTGTCCGGGTCGGGCAAGTCGTCCCTGGTCTTCGGCACGATCGCGGCCGAGTCCCAGCGGCTCATCAACGAGACCTACTCCACCTTCGTGCAGTCCTTCATGCCTCCGCAGGCCAGGCCGGAGGTGGACCACCTGGAGAACCTCACCGCCGCGATCGTGGTCGACCAGGAGAGGATCGGCGCCAACGCCCGGTCCACCGTCGGCACGGCCACCGACGCCCTCACCTACCTGCGGGTGATCTTCAGCCGGCTGTCCGTCCCGCACGTCGGCCCCACCTCGGCCTTCTCGTTCAACCTCGCCTCCGCCTCCGGCCGCGGCACGATGACCGTGGAGAAGGGCGGCGCCCAGGCCGAGGTGCGCGAGTTCTCGGTGGTCGGGGGGATGTGCCCGGCCTGCGAAGGTCTGGGGACGGTCGCCCGGATCGACCCGGACACCTTCCTCGACCGGGACCGCTCGCTCAACGAGGGGGCGATCGAGGCGCCCAACCTCGGGGTGGGCAGCTGGATGTGGCGCAGCTACGCCGAGAGCGGGCGGATCGACCCGGACAAGCGGCTGCGGGACTACACCCAGGAGGAGTGGGACTGGCTCCTCCACCAGCCGGCCACCAAGGTCAAGGTCGCCGGCATCAACATGACCTACGAGGGCCTTGTCACCCGCTTCCGCCGCAGCTGGTTCGGCGACGTGGAGCCCAAGCAGGCGCACGTGCTGCGGTTCAAGGAGCGGATCGCCACCACCGGCCCCTGCCCCGAGTGCGACGGCACCCGCCTCAACGAGGCCGCGCGCACCGCCACCGTGCACGGCCGCACCCTGCCCCAGTGCTCCTCGGACGAGCTCGGCGACCTCCTGGCCTGGGTGGAGGAGCTCGAGGAGCCGTCGGTCGCACCGGTCACCAGGGGGCTCGCCGGGGTGCTGCGCTCGATGATCGACGTCGGCCTGGGCTACCTCTCGCTGGACCGGGCCACCGGCACCCTCTCCGGCGGCGAGGGTCAGCGCGTGAAGATGGTGCGCCACCTCGGCTCGGCCCTCACGGACGTCACCTACGTCTTCGACGAGCCCACGGTCGGCCTGCACCCGCACGACATCGCCCGGATGAACCAGCTCCTCCTCCAGCTGCGGGACAGCGGCAGCACCGTGCTCGTCGTCGAGCAGCACAAGCCCGAGGTCATCGCCCTCGCCGACCACGTCGTGGACATCGGCCCCGGAGCCGGCGGCGACGGAGGACAGGTGGTGTATGCCGGTGCGCCCGGGGGCCTGTCCGCCTCCGGTTCGGTGACGGGGGAGTGGCTCGACCACCGCCCGAGCCTGCGCACCCAGGTGCGCGAGCCCACGGCATACCTGCAGATCCGGGGGGCCAGCACCAACAACCTGCGCGACGTCGACGTGGACGTCCCCCTGGGGGTGCTGGTGGCGGTCACGGGGGTGGCCGGGTCGGGCAAGTCCTCGCTCGTGCACGGCTCGCTGGCCGGACGCGACGGCATCCTCATCGTCGACCAGTCCTCCATCCGCGGGTCACGACGGTCCAACCCGGCGACCTTCTCCGGACTGCTCGACCCGATCCGGACGGCGTTCGCCAAGGCCAACGGGGTGCCCGCCTCGATGTTCAGCCCCAACTCCGAGGGTGCCTGCCCGGTGTGCCGGGGCCAGGGGGTCTCTGGACGGACCTGGTCATGGTGCACGGGGTGAGCACGCCCTGCGAGGAGTGCGGGGGCCGGCGCTTCCGGCCCGAGGTGCTGGAGCACCGCCTGCACGGGCTGACCATCGACGAGGTGCTGGACCTGTCGGTCGAGGACGCCTCGGCGGTGTTCACGACCGGCAAGGCGGCGACCGTGCTGCGCCGCCTGCTCGACGTGGGCCTGGGCTACGTGCGGCTCGGACAGCCGTTGACCACGCTGTCCGGCGGCGAACGCCAGCGGCTGAAGCTGGCCGCCCAGCTGCGCGAGGCCGAGGTGGTCGTGCTCGACGAGCCGAGCAGCGGCCTGCACCTGGCGGACACCCACCGGCTGGTGCAGATGCTGCACGGGCTCGTCGACGGCGGCACCTCGGTCATCGTCCTGGAGCACAACCTGGCTGTGGTCTCCCAGGCGGACCGGGTCGTCGACCTGGGGCCGGGGGCCGGTCACGAGGGTGGCCGGATCGTCTTCGAGGGCACCCCGCAGGCGATGGTCGACGGCTCCGACACCCTGACCGCGCAGCACCTGCGGGCCGCGGTCGGCGGTGGGTCGGTGGCCAGGACCTGAGCCGTCGTGGCCGTGCTGGCCCACCGTCCGGCGGGTCAGGCCTGCGCGACCGCCGGGGAGTTGGGCAGCTCCTCCCGCGCCCGCCAGACCTCGCTCAGGGCCTCCACGGCGGCCTCCACCGCGGGTCGGCGGGTGCTGGCGTCGCGGTGGACGGCGTGGATGCGCCGGGTGGGTGCCTCGACGAGCGGGGTGGCCACCACCTCCTCGGGCAGGACGTCACGGCCCAGCCGGGGCAGGAGGCAGATGCCGAAGCCCTGGGCCACCAGGGTCACCCGGGCCCCGGTGCTGTCGACGGTCGCCCCGATGCGGTGGGGCAGCGCCCGCTGGGCCAGGGCGGCGAGGAGCCAGTCGCTGTAGACCCCGGGGGTGTCGTCGATCCACACCCGGCCGCCGAGGTCGTCCAGGTCGACACCGTCGGGACCGGTCGTGAGGTCCTCGTCGCGCAGGGTGACCAGGTCGACGGGGTCCAGGCCCAGCAGGTGGGCCTGCAGACCGGTGCGCGGCGAGGCCTGCCGGTCGGTCCAGTCGTGGACGACGACGAGGTCGACCTCGCCGCGCAGCAGGGCGGGCATCGACTCCTCGGGCGAGTGCTCGCGCAGGGTGATCTGCAGGTGGGGATGGCGGTCCGTCAGGAGCGTCACGGCCGGGCTGACCAGTCCGCGCAGCGCCGTCGCGAACGCCGCGACGACCAGGGGGCCGGAGACCTCCTCCCGGAGGCTCTCGAGCTCAGCCCGCGCCCGTTCGTCCAGGTCGACGACGCGCTCGGCGAGCCGGACGAGGACGTCGGCCGCGTCGGTGGGGACCAGGCCCCTGCCCTGCCGCACCATGACGGGCTGGCCGACCTGCCGCTGCAGCCGGGTGAGCTGCTGGCTCACCGCCGAGGGGGTCAGGCGCAGGCGGTCGGCGGCCGCGAGCACCGTCCCCTCCTCGACCACGGCGCGGAGGGTGACCAGGTGCTCGGGATTGAACATGTAGCAATACTGACAGGTATCGACCAGAAAACGTGACTTGTCCTTATGAAACGTCCCTGTCAAGGTAGGGGACAGATCACCAGCCGGATCCCTTGCCGGAGGTGGTCGCCCCGTACCCCCGATCATCTCCAAGGAGGTTGACCCCATGCTCGAACTGACCCTGCTGGTCGCCCTGGCCCTCATCACCCTGCTCGTGATCGGCCGTGCCGCCGGTGCGCGTGAGCTCTCGCCGGCCGGTCTCGGGCGTGGTGTCGCCCGCGGGACCCGCGTGCTGACCCAGACCGGCTCCTCCTGGCGCCCGGTGGAGCACCTGCGCGGCTGATCCCAGCCCCCGGTTCTGCGAACCGGCCCTGCACGACCCGACCGGCGCCGTCCTCGTTCACGAGGGCGGCGCCGGTCTCGTCGTCCTGGGGCCGGGGTGGCCGCGGTCCGGTCGTCCTGGGGCCGGGGTGGCCGCGGTCCGGTCTTCCGTCCTGTCGCGTGCCGGCGGTCGCAGGTCGACCGGTCGTGCCCGCTGCTAGGACCGCAGCGCCTCGATCAGCTCGTCCTTGGTCATCGAGGACCGGCCCTCGACGTCGAGCTCACGCGCCCGCTCCTGCAGCTCCTCGACGGTCCACTCCTCGTACGCCTCGCTCTCCCCGCCCCGGCGCCCCACCTCCTCCCGGGAGCTGTTGGCCGCCGCGTTGGAGATCGCGGCAGCCTTGGCCTTGCTGGCCCCGTCGTCACGCAGGGCCTCGTACATCTCCGGGTCCTTGACGCTGGGTCCGGGGTCCTGGTCCTTCTGCTTCTCAGCCATGGATCCACTGTCGCGCAACGGCCCCCTGCCCTCCACCCGGGAGGGCGGTGCGACCCTTGACCCATGAGCACCGACCGCGTCAGCGTCACCCGCACCATCCCCGCTCCTGCCGAGAAGATCTTCGCGGTCCTGGCCGACCCGTGGCCGACCCGTCGCGCCACGCCGAGATCGACGGATCGGGCACCGTGACCACGGCGCGCGGGGGCTCGCGCACCCTCCGCCAGGGGGACAGCTTCGGCATGGACATGCGGTGGGGCGTGCGCTACGCCACCCGCAACGAGGTCGTCGCGCTCGACCCCGACCGGACGATCGCCTGGCGCACGCTGGCCCCCTTCCCCCTCCGGCTGCTGTTCACCGGACGGACCTGGCGCTACGACCTCGTCCCCGTCGAGGACGGCACCCGGGTCACCGAGACGTGGGACGTGAGCACCGAGGCGCCCCTGGGCCGTCCGGCCGTGCGTCGGCTCGCGGGCTACACGCGCCGGTCCATGGAGAAGACGCTGGAGCGCCTCGAGACCGTCGTGGCCGACGGGCGCTGAACACGTGGTCGCCGAGGGCCGCCAGCCCGAGCACAGCGACGTCCTCGTGGTCGGCAGCGGCTTCGGGGGCTCGGTCGCCGCGCTACGGCTGCGGGAGAAGGGGTATGCCGTCACGGTCTGGAGGCGGGGCGCCGGTTCGCCGACGAGGACTTCGCCGCGACGTCCTGGGACCTGCGCCGCTTCCTCTGGGCGCCCGCGCTGGGACTGCGGGGGATTCAGCGCATCCACCTGCTGCGCGACGTGCTCGTCCTGGCCGGCGCCGGGGTTGGTGGCGGCTCGCTGAACTACGCGAACACGCTCTACCGGCCCCGCTCGGACGCCTTCTTCCGCGACCCCCAGTGGGCGCACATCACCGACTGGCGGGCCGAGCTCGACCCCCACTTCGGCACGGCGGAGCGGATGCTCGGCGTCGTGACCAACCCGACCCTCACCCCCGTGGACGCGCTCTACCGCCGGGTCGCCGAGGAGATGGGGGTCGGCCACACCTTCCGCCGCGCCCCCGTCGGCGTCTTCTTCGGGCGCGACGGGGCCCTCGAGCCCGGCGTCGAGGTGGCCGACCCCTACTTCGGCGGCGACGGGCCGCGACGCACCGGGTGCACCGAGTGCGGCGGGTGCATGGTCGGATGCCGGGTGGGTGCCAAGAACACGCTGGTCAAGAACTACCTGTGGTTCGCCGAGCGGGCGGGTGCCCGGATCGTGCCGGACACGACGGTCACCCGGGTCCGGCCCCGCCCGGAGGGCGGCTACGCCGTCACCACCGTCCCCACCGGCACCCGGTTGGCCCGCCTGCGCCCGGGAGCACGGCATACCCGCACCGCCGACCACGTGGTCCTGGCCGCCGGCGCCTGGGGGACCCAGCACCTGCTCCACCGCCTGCGGCGGGACGGGGACCTGCCCCACCTGTCCGACCGGTTGGGCGAGCTGACCCGGACCAACTCCGAGGCCCTCCTGGGCGCCACCCGCCCCCGGGGCGCCGCCGGGCCGGACCTCACCCGCGGCGTGGCCATCACCTCCAGCTTCCACCCCGACGAGCACACCCACGTCGAGCCGTGCCGCTACGGCCGCGGACAGAACGCGATGGGCCTGCTCAGCACCCCCTACCTCGCCGACGGGGACGCCGACCCCGGTGCGGCCGGCCTTCCCGCGCGGGTCCGCCGGGCGGGCCGGTGGCTGCGGGCCGCCGCCGCCGACCCCCGTGGGCTCGTCGACCACGTGCTCGGGCTGTCCCGCTGGTCGGAGCGCACGACGATCGCGCTGGTCATGCAGACCCTCGACAACTCGATCACCGTCCGGGCGGCGCGCGGGCTGCTCGGCCGCTACCGGCTCACCTCGGGCCCCGGCCACGGGGCGCCCAACCCGACCTGGATCCCGGTCGCCCACCAGGCCGTCCGGCGGATGGCCCGGCACCTGTCCGGACGACCCGGCAGCGCCGTCGGCGACGTCGTCAACGTGCCGATGACGGCCCACTTCCTCGGCGGCTGCGTCATCGGCGACTCGCCGGCCACGGGCGTGGTCGACCCCTACCACCGGGTCCACGGCCACCCGGGGCTGCACGTCGTCGACGGGTCGACGATCTCGGCGAACCTCGGCGTCAACCCGTCGCTGCTGACGATCACCGCGCAGGCCGAGCGAGCGGGCGATGTCGATGTGGCCGAGCAAGGGGGCGCCCGACCCCCGCCCCGCGCCCGGCGCGGCATACCGGCGCCTGGACACCGAGACCGACCCTGACGCGGGCTGACCGTCACACCCGGCCCTGCCCTGAGCAATCCCTGAGGGCTCCGTGGACGAACAACCTTGTGGACCCGCCACCCCGGCCGGCCCACGCACGAGGAGGACATCCATGAGGAACGTCACCAGGACCCTGGCCCTCGCCTCGACCGCGCTGGTGCTCGCGGCCGCCGCCCCGGCTCTCGCCCACGACAGGGGGTTCGAGAGCGTGCGGGTCGACCACGAGCTCATAGCGGTGCAGAAGGCCTCCGTCAGCCAGGCCTCCGGCGAGGCTCGCATCCGGACCCTGCCCAACGACATGATGCACGTCCGGGTGCGTGTCGAGGGCCTGACCCCGGGCAGCGTGCTCCACATGCAGCACCTCCACGGGTTCCCGGGCGCGCGCCCGACATGGGGTGCCCCTCCATGAAGACCACGCCCATGGCCGATGCGAACGGCGACGGTCTGATCAGCGTCGGCGAGGGGGCTCCGTACTACGGCCCCGTGCAGGTGCACCTGAACACCACGGGTGCCACCGACGGCTCGGGTGACTACGCGGTGGCGGACTCGCGCGGCCGGATCCGTTACGAGCGGACGTTCCGGACCACCGCGGCCAACGTCCAGATGGCCGAGCGCTTCCAGGTCGTCGTGCACGGGATCGACCTCGACAAGGACGGCATGCTCGGCTCCCCTCTGGAGGTCTCGATCCCGGCGGTGTGCGGAGGGGCCGCCGACTGAGGTCGCACGTCCGAGCAGCACCCACGGGCTCGGACGGGCCAGGTAGCGGTGCGCCTCCTGAGGCGCGCCACCAGGGGCCCGCCCGCGGTTTCCCCGTGTCCCGGTCACGCCTCCACGACGTCGTGGATCGGCTCCTTCGGGAGCCGCCGCACCCGCTTGGGCCGCCGACGCCGGGCAGGGATGAGGGAGCGCATGCTCTCGTGGCGCCCGAAGCAGAGCAGCCGGTCACCCTCCTCCAGCACCTTGCTCGCCCCCGGGTTGGGTATCACGCGGGTGCCGCGGTGCAGGGTGAGCACCTGGACGTCCCGCTCGCGCAGGCCCGAGTCGCCGATCGTGCGACCGACCATCTCGGACCCGGCGAGCACCGCGATCTCGGCCACGCCGTAGCCGGTGGAGACCGCGAGCCGCTGCCGCACGTCGATGTCGGGGAAGTCGGCCTGGTCGGCGACGTAGTCCACGATCGCGCCCGCGACGTCGAGCTTGGTCGCCGCCTCGATGCCCTGCAGCCCGGGGGAGGAGTTGACCTCCATGACGAGCGGTCCGTCCCGCCCCTCGAGCATGTCCACGCCGGCCACCCGCAGCCCCATGATGTGGGCGCTGCGGACGGCGATCTCGGCGTACTCCGGGTCGAGGTCGACGGCCTCGACCGTCCCGCCGCGGTGCACGTTGGAGCGGAACTCCTCGCCCTGGGCCCGGCGGCGCATCGCGGCCACGACCCGGTCGCCGACGACGAGGGCGCGCACGTCGGTGCCCTTGCTCTCCTTGACGAAGCTCTGCATGAGGACCTGGTGGTTGGTGCCGTGCAACGTCTCCACGATGGCCTCGGCGACCTTGGCCTCGGGGGCGAGGATGACGCCGATGCCCTGGGTGCCCTCCAGCAGCTTGAGCACGACGGGCGCGCCGCCGACCATCTCGATCGCGTGCGGGATCTCCGAGCGGTTGCGCACCAGCACGGTCGCCGGCATCGGGATGCCGTGGCGCGACAGGATCTGGCTGGCACGCAGCTTGTCCCGGCTGTTCATGATGCCGTTGGCGGTGTTCGGCGTGTAGACGTCCATCTGCTCGAACTGCCGCACGACCGCGGTGCCGAAGTAGGTCACCGACGCCCCCACCCGCGGCAGCACGGCGTCGTAGGTCGACAGCGGCCGGCCGCGGAAGTGCAGGTCCGGCTCGGGTCGACAGGTCGATGCCGAAGCGCAGCGTGTCCAGGACCTTGACCTGGTGGCCGCGGTCGAGGGCGGCCGTGCGCAGCCGCTGCGTGGAGTAGGCGCGCAGCGACCGCGAGAGGATGGCGAGCTTCATCGGGTGTTCCTGACAAGATGGGGACGTGCCTGGGCAGACCCATGAAACCACCCCGTCGAAGGTCGTCGTCGGCTGGCGTGAGTGGGTACGCCTCGACGCGGTCGGCGTGCCCTGGGTCAAGGCCAAGGTGGACACCGGGGCGCGCACCTCCTCGCTGCACGCGTTCGACCTGCAGCCCGTCTCGGTGGACGGACGGCCGTGGGTCCGCTTCGACGTCCACCCCTGGCAGGCCGGCCCCGAGGACGCGGTGACCGTGGAGCTGCCGGTGCACGACGAGCGCACCGTGCGCAGCAGCTCGGGCCACACCGAGACGAGGTATGTCGTGCTCCTGCAGCTCCTCCTGTGCGGTCGCTCGGTCGACGCGGAGGTGACCCTGACCGACCGGGACGAGATGGGCTTCCGCATGCTCGTCGGCCGGGAGGCGCTCGTGCAGGGGTTCCTCGTCGATCCGGCGCTCTCCTACGCGGGGGGTCGACCCGAGCGGGCCGTGCGCCGGCGGAACTGGGGCCGCTAGTGGCCCCCGCCCGCCGGCGCCCCCGACCCTCCTTCGCCATCGGCACCGTCCGGGTGCGTGCGGGGTCCCGGCAGGAGGTGTCCCTGCCGATCAGCAGGCTCGTCACCGGGGCCGAGGTCAGCCTGCCGGTTCACGTGCTGCACGGCCGCGAGGACGGGCCGACCGTGTGGCTGGACGCGGCGATCCACGGTGACGAGGTCGTCGGGATCGAGGTGATCCGGCGGGTGCTGGCCAAGGTGTCCGCCCGTCGGATCCGGGGGACGCTCATCGCGGTGCCGATCGTCAACGTCCTCGGGGTGATGTCCCGCGACCGGTACCTCCCCGACCGGCGCGACCTCAACCGCAGCTTCCCGGGCGCCGCCCGTGGATCGTTGGCCGCCCGGATCGCGCACCTGATGATGACCGAGATCGTGGCCAAGTGCGACGTCGGCATCGACCTGCACACCGCCTCCGACCGGCGGTCGAACCTGCCGCAGATCCGGTGCGACCTGGAGGATCCGCGCACCCGCGAGCTGGCGGAGGCGTTCGGCGCCCCGGTGCTCTACCACGCCCGGCTGCGCGACGGCTCCCTGCGCTCGGCGGCCCGCGAGCGAGGCGCCCGGGTGCTGCTCTACGAGGCGGGGGAGGCCTGGCGGTTCGACGAGTGGGCGATCACCGCGGGCGTCGACGGGGTGCTGCGGGTCCTGCACGCGCTCGGCATGCTGCCCGAGGACGAGCAGGTGGTCCCTCCAGGTGGGCCCAGCGTGGTGTGCTGGCGCAGCGGCTGGGTCCGCGCCCGGCGCACGGGGATCCTCGGCCTCGAGGTGTCGTTGGGCCAGCGGGTGGTCGCCGGCGAGCGGCTGGGGGAGCTGCACGACTCGTTCGGCCGACGGCTGGCGATCGTCAAGGCAGACCGGGACGGCATCGTCATCGGCCGGACGGAGGCCCCGCTGGTCAACAGCGGGGACGCGCTCGTCCACATCGCCTCCAGCGACCCCGACGACGAACCCGACGGGGCCGAGGTGCCGGTCATCGTCTGAGCGGCCCGCTCGCGCGGCCCCGCCGGAGTGCAGTCGACCAGTGCCCCGGGTGGGGCCACGATCGACTGCGCTGCCCCGGCGGGTCTCAGGACTGGACGGCCCGGGCGGCGCAGGTGTGGACCGCGACCCCGTCGAGGTTCGGCACCGTGGCCGTGAGGACCTTCCTGACCTCGTGAGCGACCGCGTCGGCCTCACCGACGGTCAGGCCCGGGTCCACGTCGACCTCCAGGTCGGCCTCCATCCGGTGACCCGACCAGCGGGCGCGGGCCTGCCGGACGGCCCGCACGCCGGGGACCGCCGCGGTGACCTCCTCCAGCGTGGTCAGCACCTGGGGTTCGATCCCGTCCATCAGCCGGTGCACGGTCGTGCGCATCGAGGCCCACAGCACCAGAAGGATGACGGCCGCGATGAGCAGTCCGACGACAGCGTCCACCTGGGGGTATCCGAGCATCGCCCCGCCGACGCCGAGCAGCACGGCGAGCGAGGTGAGCGCGTCGGTGCGCGCGTGCTGACCCTCGGCCACGAGGGCCGCCGAGCTGATCCGGCGCCCCACCCGGATCCGGTAGCGCGCCACGACCTCGTTCCCGGCCGCCCCCACCAGCGCCGCGGCCGCCACCCAGCCCCAGGTTGGTCAGCTCACGGGGCTCCCCGATCGCCCGCACCGACTCCCAGACGATGAGGGCGGCCGACAGGGCGATGATGAGACCGATGAAGAGCCCGACGAGGTCCTCGGCGCGTCGGAAGCCGTAGGGGTAGCGGCGGGTGGGGGCGCGCAGCCCCAGCCGGAAGGCGATGATCAGCGGGATCGTCGTCGCCAGGTGCCCGAGGTTGTGCACCGTGTCGGCCAGGAGGGAGATCGACCCGGAGATCCAGACGATGAACACCTGGACCACCGCGGTGGCGCCCATCCCGATCAGGCTGATCCAGGCGGCCCGGATGCCCTCGGCGCTGGACTCCTCCGCCGACTGGATCGCCTCCGCGTGGTCGTGGCTGTGCGGGGTGAGCGCGTGCCTCAGCCGGCCGAGCAGACTCTGGTCGTGGTCGTGGTCGTGGTCGTGGTCGTGGTCGTGGTCGTGGTCGTGGTCGTGGTCGTCGCGTCCACGGGTGGTGGTTCCCATCACGCCCTCTCGCCGGGGCCGCCCCTGGCCCTCGCGCCGGGGCTGGTTCTGCGCCTGCTCCTGGGTCGGGTCCTGGGCACGGACGGATCCCGCACCGGGCTGCTCCTGGTCCTCGCGCACGAGGCCAGCATATCTGCATATCTGCGAAGATAGTGAATTCGCTAAGGTGGACCTGTGCACGAGCAACCGATCCAGACGGTCCAGGTCCCCGACGACCTGCACGCACGGGCCGTGACGGACACCTTCCGGCTGCTCGCGGACCCGACCCGGGTCAAGCTCCTCTGGGCCCTGCTGCACGGGGAGCACAGCGTGGGAGCGCTCGCCGAGCTGGTCGAGGCCGGTCCGACGGCCGTCAGCCAGCACCTGTCCAAGCTGCGCCTCGCCGGCCTCGTGCACACCCGCCGCGAGGGCACCTACGTCTTCTACCGGGCCGAGGACGACCACGTGCGGCGGCTCCTCACCGAGGCCCTCTCGCACGCCGAGCACGCGACCGGCACCGCCGGCGAGGGTGAGCCCGGCCAGCACCGCTACCGCGCCTGAGCGGGACCGAACGGTGCCGGACCGAGGGTCGGGTGGCCTGGGGCGCTCCGCCGGATGGCGTCGACGGCCGAGCCGGGCGCCGGGAGCCCACCGTCGTCCGGTTCGTGCGGGCCCGGCGCGCGTTTCCGCAGGTCGGTGTCCGAGGTTCGTGGACGAACCGGACGACACTCGGCCGCACAGTGCCCACGGGGCGTCCGTTGCCGACGGGTGACCGTGCGGCGGCCGGCCGCCCGGGCCGACAGTCCGGCTCAGGCCTGAACGGGGCGGATGGTCCAGAGCTGCCAGGCGGCCACGCCGCAGAGGATGCCGCCGGCGAAGGTGAGGAGCAGGCCCGGGCCGGGCATCCAGCCGGCCATGCCGACCAGGCTGAACATGTGGAAGAACTGCCAGACCGGCAGCACGACGCAGATGGCCGCGGCGGCCAGGGCCTGGACGATCGCCAGGAGGCGCAACCGGGCGGGCACGAGGGCCCCGGCGAGGGCGAGCATGGCGACGGTCGCGGTCCACAGACCCGGGCCGCGCATGCCGGTGATGGTGCCGAGCGGGGTGTAGAGCCAGGGGACGAACGCGCCGAGGAGGATCATCAGGCTGGCGGCGAGCAGGCGCATCTGGCCGGGCATCTTGCCGCGGCGGGTGCGAACGGGGGCGGTCTGGGTCGCCATCGGGAGTCAGCCTAACGCGAAGGGTGCTGCAGGGGTATGGAGTGTGCTGTGGGCCGGAGGGCCCGTCCGGCGGGTGGGCGGGGACGGGGGTCCTCCGCCGCCCTGCCGGTCCGGCCCGGCACGGCCGGGGCGGGTGCCCCGACCGTGCCGGCCTGCGGATGGTGCCGGTCCACGGTGACCGGCGGTGACGTCCGTCAGGGGTGACGGGTGTCGGGGTCGTGGTCGTGGTGCTCCCCGTGGAGGAGCTCGTCGTCCAGGGCGCCCGTGGCGTGCGCGGCGACGAGCTCGCTGCGCCCGGGGTAGCGGACCTCCTCGACCAGCTGCTGCATGACCTCGGTCGGCTTCTCGGTGAACTGCGACACCACGATCGTGACGGCGAAGTTGATGAGCATGCCGACGAATCCGAAGCTGGTGGCCGCGATGCCGAAGATGCCCTCGCTGCCGCCGTAGATCGGGATCGTCCAGATCATGTAGGCGAACGTGATGATCAGACCGGCGGCCATGCCGGCCGCGGCACCCTTGGCGGTGCACTTCTTCCAGAAGATCCCCAGGAACAGGATCGGGAAGAAGCTGGCGGCCCCGAGCCCGAAGGCCAGGGCGACCACCTGCGCCACGAACCCGGGCGGGTTGATGCCCAGGTAACCGGCGATGATGATGGCTCCACCCATGGCGAACCGCCCGACCATCAGCTGACGGGCCTCGGTCGCCTGCGGGTTGATCCGCTTGTAGTAGACGTCGTTGGCGACCGCCGAGCTGATGACCAGCAGCAGGCCCGAGGCGGTGGACAGCGCCGCCGCCAGACCGCCGGCGGCGACCAGGCCGATGATCGGGGCCGGCAGGCCCGCGATCTCCGGCGCGGCCAGCACCACGATGTCGTTGTTGATGGCGAGCTCGAAGCCCTCGCCCAGGCCGCCGGCGACGTCGATCGTGCCGTTGCCGTTCAGGTCGTTGACCGTGATGAGGCCGACGTCGCGCCAGGAGGCGAACCAGGCCGGGACGTCGTCGACGCCCGTGCCGGGGATCTGGTTGAGCACGTTGTACTTGCTGAACGCGCCGATGGCCGGAGCCGTCAGGTAGAGCAGCGAGATGAAGAACAGCGCCCACAGGGCCGAGAACCGGGCGGCGCGCACGCTGCGGGCGGTGTAGAACCGCACGATGACGTGGGGCAGACCGGCGGTGCCGAACATCAGCGTGGCCGTCATGAGCAGCATGTTGAGCATGTTCATCTGGGTGAACGCCCCGGTGTAGGCGTTGAGCCCGAACTCGGTCTGCAGCGCGTTGAGCTCGCCCATGATCTGGCCGAAGCCGATCTGCGGGATCGGGATCCCGGTGAGCCTCTGCGAGATGGCCACCGCGGGGATGAGGTAGGCCACGATCAGCACGGAGTACTGGGTCACCTGGGTCCAGGTGATCCCCTTCATGCCGCCGAAGACGGCGTAGGCGAAGACGATCGCCATGCCGATGATGACGCCCAGCGTCTGGTTGACGCCCAGGAACCGCTGGAAGACCAGGCCGACACCGGCCATCTGGCCGGCGACGTAGACGAAGGAGACGACGATCGCCGAGATGACGGCGATGATCCGGGCGGTCTCGGAGAACCGGTCGCCGACGAACTCGGGAACGGTGAACTTGCCGAACTTGCGCAGGTAGGGCGCCAGCAGCAGGGCCAGCAGCACGTAGCCACCCGTCCACCCCATGAGGTAGACCGAACCGGCATACCCGTTGCTGCTGAAGGCGATGATCCCGGCCATCGAGATGAACGACGCGGCGCTCATCCAGTCGGCGGCGATCGCCGCCCCGTTGGCCGGTGCGGGGATGCCGCCGCCGGCGACGTAGAAGCCAGCGGTGTCGGACACCCGGCTGGCGTACGCGATGTAGATGTAGAGGCTGAACGTGATGACGACGAAGACGAGGGTCCAGGCTTGCACGGCGCCCATCAGTGGTGCACCTCCATCTCGTACTCGGTGATCCCGAACGCCTTGTCCAGCTTGTCCATCCGCCACACGTAGACGGCGATGAGGATCAGGAAGGTGAGGATCGAACCCTGCTGGGCGAACCAGAAGCCGAGCGGCATGCCCAGGAAGTTGACGGCGTTCAGCGGCTCGACGAACAGGATCCCCGCCCCGAAGGAGACGAGGGCCCAGATCGTGAGCAGGACCGCCATCAGGCGCAGGTTGCGGCGCCAGTAGGCCTTGCGTTGTGCCATGTCCATCAGGTGACCTCGGGCGTTGGTGGGAAGGTGGGACTCACGGTGATCTCCTCCTCGACGGGGACGGCCCGCCGACGTCCCGGCGGTGTGACCCGCGCCACGGTAGGGCCAGGGTCACCCCCCTGGTGAGTACCGCCGGACCGCGGGTCGTCCGACGGCGCCCACCGGACGACGAACGGTCGTCCTGGCGGGACGAACGGTCGGGGGCGGAGGCGCCTCAGAGGGTCAGCACGGCGGCCAGCAGAGCGGCCGGCAGCGCCAGCTGGGCGGTGGCGCCGAGCACGTCGCCGGTGGCACCGCCGAGGGTCCGCCGGGCGTGGGCGCCCACCACGAGCGCCGCTCCCAGCGCCGCCAGGAGCATCGCCGCCCCGGTCCACCCCAGCAGCGCGCAGAGCAGGACCGGCACGACCCAGGCGAGGAGGGTATGGCGCAGCGCCAGTCCCTGCACCACCGCCCGGCCGGTCCCGTCCTCTCGGGCGTAGGGCAGCAGCAGGGCGACCGGCAGCATCGCCGCCCTGGACAGGGACCAGGCCGTCGCGCCGAGCAGGGCGGCCGCGAGCCACCCGGCGGGGCCGTCCGCACCCCGGCCGGTGCCCAGGATCCCGGACGCCGGGCCCGTGACCGCACCGGCCGTCAGGACCTCGACCAGCAGAGCCCCCTCGAGCAGCAGCGCGAGCACCACGGCGGTCGTCCCGTAGACGCCGGTGGCGTGGTCCTTCATGATCCGCAGGCGCGCCGCGCGGTCCCGGCCGCCCGAGGCGTCCGCGAGGTCTGCCAGGCCGTCGAGGTGCAGCGCGCCGGTGAGCAGATGCTCGACGACGAGCACGAGGACCACCGCGACGAGGACCCCGGTCCACGTCGCCAGCAGGAGGCCCAGGAGCAGGGCCGTCGCACCGAGCAGGGCCCCGACGACCGGGAACCACACCGCCGCCCGGGCGAGGTCGACGGGAGCCGCGCGGTCCGTGCCCTCGCCCGAGCTGCCGCCCCTGGTCGCACCCGCGGTACCGCTCCCGCCCCCACCCGCCGTGCCACCGCCTCCCGCCCGTCGCCGGACCGGGACGCGGGTCAGGAACGCGACGGCGTCGAGGAACCCGGTGCCCACCGCCGGGTCAGACCGTCGGCCGGTCCTGGGCCAGGCCCAGGTCGGCGAAGCTGCCCATCTCGCGCAGCACCGCGACCGCCGACCGGAGCACCGGCACGGCCAGCGCCGCCCCCGTGCCCTCGCCCAGCCGCATCCCCAGCCGCAGGACCGGCTCCAGACCGAGCTCCTCCAGCTGGACGGCGTGCCCGGGCTCGGGGGAGAGGTGGGCGGCGACCATCGCGTCGACGGCCCGCGGGGCCAGCCGGGTCGCGACCACCGCCCCCGCGGTGCTGATGAACCCGTCGAGGAGCACCGGCACCCGCCGGGCCGCCGCGCCGAGCGCCACCCCGGCCAGCGCCGCGATCTCCAGCCCGCCCATCCGGGCCAGCACCTCCCAGGTCCCGCCGGCCCCCTCGTGCCGACGCAGGACCGCGTCGACCGCACGGACCTTGGCGGCGAGCACCTCGCCCGTCACCCCCGTGCCCGGTCCGGTGACGCGGGCCGGGTCGCGGCCCAGCAGCGCAGCGGTCAGCGCGCTCGCGGTGGTGGTGTTGCCGATCCCCATCTCCCCCAGGCCGACCAGGTCGGCCCCCTCGTCCACCAGGTCGGCGGCGAGCGTGACGCCGTGGGCCACGGCGCGCTGGGCCTCGGCGACGCTCATCGCCGGCCCCTCCAGGCTGTTGGCGGTGCCCGCGCGCACCCGGCGGTCGAGCACCTGGTTCTGGCCGGGCTCGATCCGCGGCGGGTCGACGACACCGAGGTCGGCCACCACGAGCCGGACGCCGGACTGGCGGGCGAGCACCCCCACGGCCGCCGTGCCGGCCGCGAACCCCTGCAGCATCAGCCCGGTGACCTCCTGGGGGTAGGCGCTCACCCCGCTCCTGGCGATGCCGTGGTCGGCCGCGCAGACGACGATCGCCGGAGCGTCCACGTGGGGCTGCGCGGTGCCCTGGATGCCGGCGAGGCGGGCGGCCAGCCGCTCCAGCTCGCCGAGGCTGCGCAGCGGCTTGACCTTCCCGTCCATGGCTCCCGCCGCAGCGGCTGCGGCGTCGGCGTCCAGCGGACGGATCGCGGCCACGGCCTGCTCGACGACGGCCAGCGCCTCCCGGTCGTGCTCGGGGCGGGTCATGTCTCCTCCACGGGGTCGAGGGTCAGGGTGCGCCCGGCCACCACGAGCTGGGCCAGGTCGGCGTACCCGGCCACGGTCGCGTTGACCCGGCCGAGCCGGTCGCGGTACTCACGCGCGACCGGGTGCATGGGGACGATGCCCGAGCCGACCTCGTTGGTCACGACCAGCACGGTCCCGGGGTATGCCGCGCCCCACCGGCCCAGGGCGTGCGCCTGCTCGAGGGTGCCGGCCTCGTCGTCGCCGCGCGCCATGAGGTGGGAGACCCACAGCGAGAGGCAGTCGACGACGACCGTGGGGCGGGGACCTGGTCCGGCGCCGAGGTCGAGGTCGAGGTCTGTCAGCGCGGCGACCAGCTCGGTGGGCTCCTCGACCGTGCGCCAGTCACCGGGCCGCTCGGCCCGGTGCCGGGCGATGCGGTCGGCCATCTCGGTGTCACCCTCGTCGGCCCGTCCGGTCGCGACGAGGACCACGGGGGCCCCGGTGCTGCGGGCGCGGCGGACGGCGAGGGACGACTTGCCGCTGCGGGCGCCGCCGGTGAGGAAGGTCATCGGCACGCTGGGCAACCTATCGCGGACCTGTGGACGGACCGACCGTCCGCGCGGCGGGTCGGCGTACCGTGCCTCGCGTGCACCGGCCGGAGGTGCCGGGGCACGCGGCGCGAGGCGCGGTGCGTGCGGTGCGCGGGAGGGGAGGGACCTTGGAGAGCACGCCCGACACGGCGGCGTTCCTGGAAGGGGAGCGTCGGACGATGACGGAGAACATCCGCCCCGGCGACCGGATGGCGGGCGTGAGGTTCGACGAGACGTCGAACGACGTTGTCACGTCGACGACACCCTCGCGATGGCCGCGCTGTCGCGACAACCGCATGGGGGCGATGACTGAACAGCCACGTTGACCAACCCGGTCGACCAGCCTAGTCTCCTGAGGGTGGAGGTCGTGAAGGTGCAGCAGGCCAAGACCCACCTGTCGGCCCTGCTCGCCCGCGTGGAGGTCGGGGAGGAGATCCTGCTCGCCCGGGGTGACCGCGTGGTGGCCCGGCTCGTTCCCGTCGACCCGCGTCCCCGACGGCTCGGCTCCGGGTCCTACCGCCTCCCTGAACAGCTTCTTCGACGACCTGCCTGCCGAGGAGCTGGACGCCTGGGAGGGACGGTGACCTCGGGCGTGCCTCTCCTGCTGGACACGCACGTCCTGGTCTGGGCGGTCCACGAGCCGGGCCGGTTGTCCGACGACGCCCGGGCGCTCGTCTCCGACCCCGGTCGCCAGCTGCTCGTCTCGGCCGTCTCCGGCTGGGAGCTGGCCACGAAGCACCGGGTGGGCAAGCTCCCGGGCGGAGCCCTGCTCGTGGCCACCTTCGCTCAGCAGGCACAGGATCTGGGGGCGGAGCTCGTCGACATCACGACGGAGGACGCGATCCTCGCTGGCAGCTTCGGGTGGAGCCACCGCGACCCCTTCGACCGGATGCTGGCCGCCCAGGCGGTGACCCGCTCCGCGGTGCTGGTGACGGCAGACCCGGCGCTCACGGCGCTGGAGGCGGTCCGCACAGCCTGGTGACAGCGCCGGCGGTCCTGACCTGCAGAGGCCGCCCGCCGTCGAGCTGGGAGAGGCCGCCCGCCGTGCTGGGGAGAGCGCCTACCGTCGCGCTGGAAGACAGCGCATGCGGGTCCTCTCAGGAGACGGTCCGGGTCCGCCCTCCCCGGCGCTCGTCCAGCACCACCGGTGGGTCGGCGCTGCGACGGGTCGGACGCGCCCGGGGGGCGGGCACGACGACGAGGTCGCCGGCGACCTCGTGGACGTGGACCGGGTGCCCGTAGACGCGCGAGAGCAGCTCCGGCTCGAGCACCTCCACAGGCGTGCCGAGCGCCGCGAGCTGGCCGCGGTCCAGCAGAGCGAGGCGGTCGGCGTACCGGGCCGCGGAGTCGAGGTGGTGCATGGCGGCGACGACGGTGAGGCCGTCCTGACGGCGCAGCTCGTCGACCAGCTCCAGCACCTCGACCTGGTGACCCAGGTCAAGGGCGCTGGTCGGTTCGTCCAGCAGGAGCACCGGTGACTGCTGCGCGAGCGCCCGGGCGATGACCACCCGCTGGGCCTCCCCGCCGGACAGCCGGCGCACGGAGCGCTCCGCGAAGGAGGTGAGGCCCAGACGGCGCAGGACGTCGGTGGCGACCCGCCGGTCGACGGCCGACTCGGAGCGCAGCCAGCCCACGTGCGCGGTACGCCCGAGCAGGACGTACTCCACGACGCTCATGCCCGGAGGCAGCTCGGGGCTCTGCGGCATGAGGGACAGGTCGGTGGGGCCGGGCAGCGACCCGGTGCCCAGCTCGACCGTGCCGGTGCTCGGGACGAGGCCCACGAGAGCCCGCAGCAGTGTCGACTTGCCCGAGCCGTTCGGACCGATGAGCCCCAGCCACTCGCCGGTGCGCAGGTCCAGGTCGGTGCCCCGCAGCACCTCGGTGCCGTCGTGGACGACCCGCAGGTCCCGGACCCGCAGCGCGTCGAGCGGGCGCAGGGGTGCCGCGGCCGACCGGGCCGAGGCCCCGGAGGCCGACCCGGAGGTCGACCCGGAGGTGGCCCCGGAGGTCGACCCGGGCGCCCGCCGTCCCGACAGCCGGGAGGACAGCGGCAGGGACCGGGCGGTCGGAGGTGGAGGGGGACGGGGGGTCATGGATCCTGCCTTCCGCGCCACAGGACGAAGGAGAAGAACGGGGCGCCCACGAAGGCGGTGATGACGCCGACGGGCAGCTCCGCGGGGGCGGCCAGGGTGCGGGCCCCCACGTCGGCGACCGTGAGGAACGCGGCGCCCACGAGGGCCGACAGCGGCACGAGGACCCGGTAGGAGTGGCCTACGAGCAGTCGCACCACGTGCGGGGTCACCAGCCCGACGAAGCCGATGAGGCCGCTGACCGACACCGCGGCGGCGGTGATGAGGGTGGCGGCCCCCACGACGACGAGGCGGGAGCGGGCCGGCCGCAGGCCCAGCGCCCGCGCCTCGTCGTCGCCGAGCCGCAGCACGTCCAGGTGGCGGGCGTGCAGGACCAGCACCAGCCCGGCGAGCAGGACGTAGGGCAGCAGCAGCAGGACCGGTGCCCAGCCGTGGGTGGCAGCCGGCCGAACAGCCACGAGAGGACCTCCCGGGCCGCGGTCTGGTCGAGGCGCTGCAGGGCGAAGGTCTGCGAGGCGGAGAACAGGGCGGCCATGGCCACCCCCGCCAGGAGCAGCGTGGCGGGGTCGCGGAACGAGCCGCGGGCCACCATCACCGACCCGGTCACCGCCAGCAGCGCCCCGAGGAACGCCGCCGCCGGCAGGGCGCCCACCGGGCCCCAGGACAGGTCGAGCCCGAAGCCGAGCGCCAGCACGGCGCCGAGCCCGGCCCCGGCCGAGACGCCCAGCAGGTAGGGGTCGGCCAGCGGGTTGCGGAAGACCCCCTGGTAGCCGGCGCCGGCCACCGCCAGGGACGCGCCGACCAGCGCGGCCAGCGCCGTGCGCGGCAGCCGGATCTGCCACAGCACGGCCTCCTGCTGGGCGGTGAGGGTCTGTTCCACCGTGACGCCCGGCAGCGCGCCGACCAGCGAGCGCACGACGCCCTCCACCGACAGCCCCGCGGCCCCCTGGGTGACCGACACCAGCGCCGCCAGGGCCAGCAGTGCGGTCGCGCCCAGGACGGCCGGCCAGGTCAGCCGGAAGGCCCGGGCGGCTGCCTGGTCCAGCGGGTCGCCCGGTCGGGGAGCGGTGGTGGTGGAGGTCATCGGGGAGCTCGTCGTGGTCGCGTGGGGTTGGTCGTGATCGTCGTGATGGTCGTGATCGTCGAGGTGGTCGAGTCTCGCCCGGTCAGCGACCGGCCGGCACGGCGGCGGCCTCGGAGAGCGCCTCGGCGAGGGTCTGCACGAGCTGCGGCAGACGGGGTCCCCAGCGCGAGGCGATGTCGGCGTCCACCACGACCACCGCGTCCTGCTGCACCGCGGTCACCTCCGACCACCCGGGACGGGCGGCGACCTCCTCGGGCCCGTAGCCGATCTCGTCGGTGATGACGATCAGCTCCGGGTCCGCCGCGACGACCGCCTCCTCGGTGAGCTGGGGGTAGCCGCTGGCGTCCGTGTCGGCCTCGTCGGCGATGTTCTCCGCACCCAGCTCGGCGTAGACCGAGCCGATGAAGCTGGAGCTGCTGGCGGCGAAGAAGGTGTCGTCCACCTCGTGGTACACCCGCACCTGCGCACCCTCCGGCGCGGCGGCATACGCATCGTCCATCTCCGCGCGCATCTGCGCGACCACGTCGGCGGTCTCGTCCACGTGCCCGGTGAGCAGGCCGAGGGCGGCGATGTCGTCGTAGCCGCTCTCCACGTCGGCCGGCGGGGCGTTGACGAAGACCGGGATGTCCAGGGCGTCGAGCGAGGCGACGAGGTCGCCCGGGTCGTAGGCGACGACGACGAGGTCCGGCTCGTAGGCCGCGACCGCCTCCACGTTGGGCTCGAAGCCGGACAGGTCGGTCGTCGGGGCCTGCGCCGGGTAGGTCGAGAACTCGTCGGCCGCGACCACCTGGTCGCCGGCGCCGATCGCGAAGAGGATCTCGGTGGCCGCCGGGGACAGCGACACGACACGATCCGTTCGGGCCGCTCATCCAGGGTCAGCTCACCCGTGGGGGTGTCGACGGTGACGGGGAAGTCGCCACCGCCCTCGGCGGCCCCGGCGCCGGCCGTGGCGGTGTTCCCGTCCTGCGCCGCGGTCGCCCCCGCGGCCTCACCAGTGGCGTCGTCCTCGGTGTCGTCCCCGGCGGAGGTCGCCGGTGCACCCGCACCCTCGTCCGGGTCGTCGGTGGCGCACCCGGCCAGCAGCAGCCCCAGGGCTGCGGCGGCGGCCAGGGTCCGGGGTGCGCGATGGGCGCGTGCGGAGCGGGGAGGGACGGGGGTATGCGGTGTGCGTGCGTCGGTCATGGGGGTCCTCCTGTCGGTCGAGGTGGGGTTTCGCTCGAGCGACAGGGCCCTGCGGTTCCGGGGCCGTCGTCCGAACCGGCCCTGGGTCCTCGAGGGCGTGTGGTGCGGATCACCGTGCAGTTCGACCGGACTCGGCCTCCGACTGCTGGTCGGGGGCTCCACCGTTGCGGGACAGTGCCGGGTTCTCACCGGACTTCGTCTGCACGACGTCGTCACTGTACCCCCGGGTGCGCAGGGGCCGCGCCGGGAACCCGGCCGACGAGCGCCGGCCGGCGCCCCGGACGGCCCGGAAAGGGTCCCGGAGAGGCCGTTTTCCGTTCCACGACGCGGATCTGGGCGTGTTGCTTGGCAATCCGGGCCGCGATCTGCCTACCGTGAGGCGACCCATCCATGCGATGAAAGGCTGTACCCATGAGCAAGAAGGTCATCGTCGAGGCCGTCGCCCGTGAGGCGGGCATGACCCAGGCCGCTGCCGACAAGGTCGTCAGCTCCGTCCTCGAGGCCGTCTCGGCCGAGCTCGCCAAGGGCGAGAAGGTCGCGTTCCCCGGCTTCGGCACCTTCGAGGTCCGCGAGCGCGCGGCCCGCACCGGCCGCAACCCCCAGACGGGCGCGGAGATCCAGATCGCCGCGAGCAAGTCCGTCGGCTTCAAGCAGGGCTCGAAGCTGAAGGACCGCGTCAACGACTGATCCGTCCCAGACGCGTCGCGACGCCCGGTCCCCACGAGGGGCCGGGCGTCGCGCGTTTCCCGCCGGAGCAGCCGCGCCGCCCTCAGCAGCTCCGCCTCGCAGCCGCAGTGGCCCCGCCGCCCCCTCAGCAGCTCCGCCTCGCAGCGGCCGTGCCTCACCCGGTGACGCCGCGCCCGGAGCTCTCCACGTCGTGGACGTGGTGCTCCACGTCGTGCAGGAGGTACACCGCCAGCGTCGCCACCGTGAACGCCGTCCCCGCCCGGTAGCCCCGCCGCCCCCAGGCGTCGTCCGGAACGGCGTCGAAGGCCTCGGCGGTGGAGCCGGCCTCGGCCGCCAGCTGCCGGGCGACCTCGTCCGGATCCTCCTCGGCGTAGCGACCCTCGACCGCCGCCAGGTCCTGGTCCCAGCCCGCGAACTGCGCCCCGTCCTCGGCCAGCATCAGGGCCAGTCGCTCCCGCATGACGACGAGGACGTCGCGCACGTGCGCGGCATACTCCAGCGGGGACCACACCGTGGGGGCGGGGCGCTCGCGCACGTCGTCCTCGGCGAGCCGCGACCGCCAGGTCGGCACGCTCGCACGCAGGCGTTCCCCGACCGTGCGGACGTCGACGTCGGGGTCGAAGCCGCACTCCGCGCACCCGTCGGTGAGAACGACGGTCCAGTCCTTGGTGTCGGGAGGTACCGGCCGGGGGCGACCGCCTGTCGCGTCGTGGTCCATGCCCGCATCGTGACACGCCTGCCCTAACCACTTGTCACCAGATCGATAACCATGCATGATGGTCCGCATGACGTCGACGGGCTGGCACCTGACCCGGTGCGCCGAGCTGGACCTTCTGCGCGTCAGCAGCATGCTGATGTGCACGTGTCGCTGACCCCCGCCCCGCCGACGCGCGTCTGACCCGCCGGCCGCCCGACCTCCTCGGTCAGGCAAGGCCGTCCCGCGCCGCACGCACCGACGCCGCACGCACCGACGCCGCCTGCACCTCACCCGGGTCGCCCGGGTACCGGCTGCTGGCTGCTGGCTGCTGCCCCCCGACGCTCCCGTCCTCCGCCCTCGTCGGACCCGCGCCGCTCCGGCCCGTTCCGACCCAGATCCCTCCGTTCCTCCGGCCGAGACCGCCCCCTGCCCGACCGCACCGCAAAGGCTGCCCCATGACCACCTCCACCCCCACCGTCCCTCCCGTCGTACCTCCTTCCGCCGCCGCCCGTGCCGGCTCACCTCCGACCGGCGCCCGGGTCCGTCCCTCGCGCCCGGGTCAGCCTCAGGGTCAGTGGGCGGTGGACGGGCGCGAGCCGCTGAACGCCAACGAGGTCTTCAAGGCCGCCGACAACGGGCTCAACGTCCACGAGCGCATCGAGACGATCTACGCCCACGAGGGCTTCGACTCGATCCCGACCGACGACCTGCACGGCCGGTTCCGCTGGTGGGGGCTGTACACCCAGCGGCGCCCCGGCATCGACGGCGGGCGCACCGCCCAGCTGGAGCCGCACGAGCTGGAGGACCGCTACTTCATGCTCCGCGTCCGCATCGACGGCGGAGCGCTGAGCACCGCCCAGCTGCGGGTGATCGGCGAGCTGTCCACCGAGCTGGCCCGGGACACCGCCGACATCACCGACCGGCAGAACATCCAGCTGCACTGGGTGCGGGTCGAGGACGTGCCGCAGATCTGGGCGCGGCTGGAGGCGGTCGGGCTGTCCACGACCGAGGCGTGCGGCGACACCCCCCGGGTGATCCTCGGCTCCCCGGTCGCCGGGGTGGCCGCCGACGAGATCATCGACCCCACCCCGGTCATCGACGAGATCGTCACCCGTTTCGTCGGAGACCCCGAGCTGGCCAACCTCCCCCGCAAGTTCAAGTCCGCCATCACCGGTCACCCGAGCCTTGACGTCGTCCACGAGATCAACGACATCTCCCTCGTCGGCGTCGTCCACCCCGAGCTCGGTCCCGGCTACGACCTGTGGGTCGGTGGCGCGCTGTCCACGGCGCCGCGGCTGGCCGAGCGGCTCGGGGCCTTCGTCCCGGCCGACCAGGCCGCCGAGGTCTGGCACGGCGTGGTCCGGATCTTCCGCGACCACGGCTACCGGCGCCTGCGCACCAAGGCGCGCCTGAAGTTCCTGCTCGCCGAGTGGGGTCCGGAGAAGTTCCGGCAGGTCCTGGAGACGGACTACCTCGGCCACCCGCTGCCCGACGGTCCGGCGCCCGCCGCGCCGAGCGGACCCGGCGACCACGTCGGGGTGCACCCCCAGAAGGACGGGCTGCGCTACGTCGGGCTCGCCCCCACCGTCGGCCGCCTCCCGGGCAGCGCCCTGCAGCGGCTGGCCGACCTGGTCGAGGCCGTGGGGTCCGGGCGCGTCCGGCTGACCCCGCACCAGAAGCTCATCGTGCTGGACGTCCCCCCCGACCGGGTCGACGAGCTCCTCGAGGGCGCGGCCCGCCTCGGTCTGACCGCCACCCCCTCGGTGTTCCGCCGCTCCACGTCGCCTGCACCGGCATCGAGTTCTGCAAGCTGGCCATCGTGGAGACCAAGGCGACGGCCGCCACCGCCGTCGCCGAGCTCGAACGGCGCCTGGCCGACGTCGAACCGCTCCTGGACAGCCCGATCAGCCTGCACGTCAACGGCTGCCCCAACTCCTGCGCCCGCATCCAGACGGCCGACATCGGGCTGAAGGGCCAGATCATCACCACCGGCGCCGGGGTGCAGACGCCGGGCTTCCAGGTCCACCTCGGCGGGGGACTGGCCTCCGTCGACCTCGAGGAGCCGGGCCTGGGCCGGACCGTCCGCGGGCTGAAGGTCTCGGCCGAGGAGCTGCCGGACTACGTGGAACGGGTCGTGCGCAGGTATGCCGCGACGCGCACCCCGGGGGAGACCTTCGCCCGCTGGGCGCACCGCGTGGACGACGAGGAGCTGCGGTGAACCGCACCGACCTGGGCCTCGCGCCCGCGCCGCGAGCGGTCACGGGAGCGGCGCGGCCGGGTGCGCCGGACCCGACGCAGTCCGACCCCGCCAGGGCCGAGCACCTGCGTGCGACCGCCGAGGAGGCCGGCCGGCGGTTCGCCGCCGTGGAGGCCGACCTGGGTCCGCGAGCCCTGGCCGACCTGGTCCTGGAGTGGGCGGCCGAGGAGTTCGACCGGCTCGCCGTGGCGTGCTCGATGGCCGACGCCGTGCTCCCGCACCTGGTCGCCGAGCACCGGCCCGGGGTCGACGTCCTCTTCCTCGACACCGGCTACCACTTCCCCCAGACCCTGGCCACCCGCGACCGGGTCGCCGCCCAGCTCGACGTCACCGTCGTCGACGTGCTCCCCGGGCGGACCGTGGCCGAGCAGGACGCCGACCTCGGTCCGCGCCTGCACGACCGCGACCCCGCCCGGTGCTGCGCCCTGCGCAAGGTGGGTCCGCTGCGGCGCACCCTGGCGGGTTACGACGCCTGGATCACCGGCGTGCGCCGGGAGGAGGGCCCCACGCGGGCGGACACCCCCCCTCGTCACCTGGGACGAGGCCTTCGGCCTGGTCAAGATCAACCCCCTGGCGACGTGGACCCTCGAGCAGGTGCTCGACCACGCCGAGCGGGAGCTGCTGCCGGCCAACCCCCTGCTCGCCCAGGGCTACCCCTCGATCGGCTGCGCGCCGTGCACCCGCCCGGTCGCTCCCGGCGAGGATCCTCGGGCCGGTCGCTGGGCCGGCTTCGCCAAGACCGAGTGCGGCCTTCATCCCGGCGCTCCCGCCGGTGACCGCGGCACCGCGCCCGCCGGCGCGCACGCCATACCCCCTGCTCCGACCACCCCGACCCCCCGGGAGGCGCCATGACCACCCTGACCCCCGACCTGCGACCCGCGTCCCTGCCGCCGGTGGCCCAGCTGCCGGCGCGCGGGGGCGAGCACGCCCTGCTGGACGCCCTGGAGAGCGAGGCGGTCCACATCATCCGGGAGACGGTCGCCGAGCTGGAGCGGCCCGTGCTGCTCTTCTCGGGCGGCAAGGACTCCGTGGTGATGCTCCACCTGGCGGCCAAGGCCCTGTGGCCGGCCCGGGTGCCCTTCCCGGTGCTGCACGTGGACACCGGACACAACTTCCCCGAGGTGCTGGCGTTCCGGGACCGGGCGGTGGAGCGGTACGGCGTCGAGCTGGTGGTCGCCCGGGTCCAGGACTACCTCGACGACGGCCGGCTGCGGGAGCGGGCCGACGGCACCCGCAACCCCCTGCAGACGGTCCCGCTGCTGGAGGCGATCGCGGCCCACCGCTTCGACGGCGTCTTCGGGGGCGGCCGTCGCGACGAGGACAAGGCCCGCGCCAAGGAGCGGATCGTCAGCCTGCGCGACGACTTCGGCCAGTGGGACCCGCGCAACCAGCGCCCCGAGCTGTGGCGGCTCTACAACACCCGGCACCGCCCCGGTGAGCACGTGCGCGTCTTCCCCCTCAGCAACTGGACCGAGCTGGACGTCTGGCGCTACGTGGCGCGGGAGGGGATCGAGCTGCCCCCACCTCTACTACGCCCCACGAGCGCGAGGTCTTCGAGCGGGACGGGATGCTGCTCACGCCCGGGCCGTGGAGCCGGCCCCGGCCGGGGGAGGTCACGACCGGCCGCCGGGTGCGCTACCGCACCGTCGGCGACATGTCGTGCACCGGAGCGGTCCTCTCCGAGGCCGTGGACGTGCAGGAGGTGCTCGCCGAGGTGGCCGCCAGCACCGTCACCGAGCGCGGCGCCACCCGGGCCGACGACCGGCTCTCCGAGGCCGCCATGGAGGACCGCAAGAAGGAGGGGTACTTCTGATGAGCACCTGGATCTCGACCTCGACCTCGACCGCGCCCGCGCCGTCGACCCTCACCCGGAACCTAGGCTCCACCCGGGGCTCCGGCCCCGTCCCGGACCCGGCGTGGAACCAGGACGGTGCCGCGCGGTCGGCCACCCCGACCCTGCTGCGGCTGGCCACCGCCGGCTCGGTGGACGACGGCAAGTCCACGCTCGTAGGGCGCCTGCTGCACGACACCCGGTCCGTCCTCGCCGACCAGCTCGCCGCGGTCGAGGCCGTCAGCCGGCGCCGCGGGTGGACGGGCGAGCTGGCCGACCTGGCGCTGCTCACCGACGGCCTGCGCGCGGAGCGTGAGCAGGGGATCACCATCGACGTGGCCTACCGCTACTTCGCCACGGCGACCCGGTCGTTCATCCTGGCCGACTGCCCCGGGCACGTGCAGTACACCCGCAACACGGTCACCGGCGCCAGCACCGCCGACGTGGTGGTCGTGCTCGTCGACGCCCGGCACGGCGTGGTCGAGCAGACCCGCCGCCACCTGGCGGTCGTCGGGCTGCTGCGCGTCCCGCACGTCGTCGTGGCGCTGAACAAGATCGACCTCGTCGACGACGCTGAGGCGGTGCACCGCAGGGTCTGCGCCGAGGTGGCCGAGCTGTCCGCCCGGCTCGGCCTCGCCGACGCGCTCGTCGTGCCGGTCTCGGCGCTGCTGGGGGACAACGTCGTCGAACGCTCCCCCCGCACGGGCTGGTACACCGGCCCCACCCTCCTCGAGCTCCTGGAGACCCTGCCGCCTCTGGACCTGGCGCAGGAGCCGTTCCGGATGCCCGTGCAGCTGGTCCTGCGACCCCAGCACGGCGCGGTGGACCCCGCCCTCGTGGACTACCGGGGGTATGCCGGGCACGTGGGCTCGGGCACGGTGCGGGTCGGGGACGAGGTCGTGGTGTCCGCGTCCGGCCGGCGGACCACGGTCGTGGGGATCGACGTCGGCGGACGCGGCGTGCCCGAGGCGGCAGCACCCCTGTCGGTGACGCTCCGGCTCGCCGACGCCCTGGACGTCGCGCGCGGCGACCTCCTCAGCGCCGCCGACGCGGCCCCGGGAACGACGCAGGACGCGGACGCCGTGCTGTGCTGGCTCGCGGAGACGCCCCTCGTGCCCGGTGCGCGGGTGCTGGTCAAGCACGGCACCCGCACCGTGCGGGCCCGGGTCGCCCGGCTGGTCTCCCGCCTCGACGTGGCCACCCTGGACCACGGCCCCGTGGAACGGGCCGGCCTCAACGACCTCGTGCGGGTCGAGCTGCGGCTCGCCGAGGCCCTGCCGCTGGAGCCCTACGACGTGTCCCGCGAGGGTGGATCCTTCCTCGTCGTCGACGAGCACGACGGGACCACCCTCGCCGCCGGGATCGTCGGCACGGGGTCGCTCCCGTGAGCGCCGGTCTGACCCTGCTCGGGCTGGACCTGAGGGGTCGACGGGTCGTCGCCGTCGGGGGCGGGCCGGTCTCGGCGCGCCGGGCGCTCGACCTGGCCGAGGACGGGGCCCAGGTCACGGTCGTCGCGCCCGAGCTCTGCCCCGACCTGGCCGCGGCGGTGGCCCGGCGGCAGGTCGGCTGGGTGCCCCGTCCCTACGCCGGTCCCGGCGACCTGGCCGGGGCCTGGTTGGTGCACACGGCCACCGGCCAGGATCGGGTCGACGACCGGGTGGCGCACGACGCGGAGGGCGCACGCATCTTCTGCATCCGCGCCGGGGCCCCGGAGCGGGGCACCGCCCGGGTGCCCGCACGCGGCACGGTCGCGACGAAGGACGGACCGCTGCAGGTCGCCGTGCACGCCGGCGGCGACCCGCGCCGCTCGGTCACCGCCCGGGACGCGGTCCTGGCGCACCTGGGCTCCGGGTCGGTCGACCTGCGCGCCCGCCGGCCGCGCCGCACCGGCTGGGTGGCCCTCGTCGGGGCCGGTCCCGGTGACGAGCAGCTCGTCACGACCCGCGCCGCGGCCCTGCTGGCCCAGGCGGACGTCGTGGTCACCGACCGGCTGGTCCCGCGCCGTCTGCTCGAGCGCCTCCCCGGGGGCGTGCGCGTGGTCGACGTGGGCAAGACCAGCGGCAGCCACCCCGTCCCGCAGCAGGAGATCAACCGGATCCTCGTGCGGGAGGCCCGGGCCGGTCGAGCGGTCGTCCGGCTCAAGGGTGGGGACCCCTACGTGCTGGGCCGGGGCGGGGAGGAGCGGCTGGCCTGCGAGGCGGCCGGCGTCGAGGTCGAGGTCGTCCCCGGGATCAGCTCGGCGGTCGCCGTGCCTGCCGCCGCGGGCATCCCGGTCACCCACCGGGGCCTGGCCCGCGGCTACACGGTGGTCACCGGCCACGACGAGCTGCCTGCGCTGCCCACCGGTGGCGACCACACCCTCGTCGTCCTCATGGGCGTGGCCACGCTGCGGCGCACGGCGGCCCTGCTCGTGGAGCACGGCCGTTCTCCGGCCATGCCGGTCGCGGTCGTCGAGAGCGGCTGCACCCCGCAGCAGCGGGTGACCCTGGGCACCCTCGCCGACGTCGCGGACCGGGCCGAGGCGGTGGGCGTCGCGTCGCCGGCCGTCGTGGTCGTCGGGGACGTGGTCCGTCTGGCCCACGCGTGGGCGGCTGCCGGGACCACGCCGGCCGGCGTGGTCGACGTGGGGGGCGAGGTGGCCCTCGGCGTGCCTCGCCCCCTGCCCGTCGGTGCGGTGGCGTGACCACCCTGGTCCTGGTCCTGCTCGTCGGGGTCGCGGCCCAGCTCGTGGACGGGTCGCTCGGCATGGGATACGGCGTGACGTCCGCGTCGCTGCTGCTCTCGACCGGCATCGCGCCGGCCCTGGCCAGCGCGTCGGTGAACGTCGCCCAGCTGGGGACGACGCTCTCGTCGGGGATCAGCCACTGGCGGGTCGGCAACGTCGACTGGCGGATCGTGCGCCGGCTGGCCGGTCCCGGCGCCGTCGGCGGGTTCGCCGGGGCGACCGTGCTCTCCGGTCTGGACACCGCCGTGGCGAGACCCGTGATGGCCTGGCTGCTGCTCTTGCTCGGGGTCGTCGTCACCGTGCGTTTCGTGCTGCGGCCGTCGCCACGGCGGGGACGGTTCTCCCGGTGGACGGCGCGGCGCCGGTTCCTCGGGCCGCTCGGCGCCGGGGGAGGTTTCGTCAACGCGACCGGGGGCGGTGGCTGGGGGCCCGTGGTCACCTCCACCCTGCTGGCCACCGCGGACGTCGAGCCGCGCCGGGTCATCGGGTCGGTGGCGACCTCGGAGTTCGTCGTCACGGTCGCGGCCAGCGCGGGGTTCCTGGTCGGTCTGGGTCTGCGGGACCTGGACTGGTGGACGGTGGGCGCCCTTATGGTCGGGGGCGTGGTCGCCGCGCCCTTCGCGGCCCTGCTCGCCGGGAGGCTGCCGCAGGCCGTCCTCGGCGTGGCGGTCGGAGGGCTCATCGTGCTGCTCAACCTCGCCCCGGTGCTGTCCGGGCTGGGGGTGGCGCGGGCGGGGCTCAGCGTCCCCGCGGTCGTGGCCGTCGTCGCCGCGGTGTGGGTGTCGCTGCTCGTGCGCGCCACCCTGGGTGTCCGTCGTGCCCGCACGCCCCGGCCTGCGCCGACGGGCGAGGAGCGCGTCAGCGTCGGAGCGGCACCATGACGGGCCGGCAACCCGTGGTCCCGGCCCGCCACGCCACGGGCGGGGAGGGCCGCCGCACCCTGGTGGGAACCGCGCACGCCACACCGGTGGGGAGGGCCGCCGCCCCCTGGTGGTGGCGGCGCACGGCACGGCCAGCGAGGAGGGCCAACGCGTGGTCCGCGACTGCGCCGCCCGGGCCGGCGCGCTCCTGGGGCTCCCCTCCCCGCCCCCCGTCGGGTTCGTCGACGTCTGCGGGCCGACCCTGCAGGAGGTCCTCACCGGGTTGACCGACCCGGTCGTCGTGCCGTTCTTCCTGGCGTCCGGCTACCACGTGCGCCACGACGTCCCCGCGGCCGTCGTGACGATGCCCGGGGCGTCGGTCACTCCGGCGCTCGGCGCTGCCGAGGAGGTGCTCCAGGCCCTGGCGGACCGCGTGCTGGAGGCCAGTCCCCGGGCGGGGGAGAGCGCCGGGGCGGCGGCCACGAGGCTGCGGGCCGTCCTCGTCGTCGGCGCCGGCTCCAGCGTCGACGCGGCCCGGGCGGAGGTCGCCCAGGTCTCAGGTCTTCTGGGCGCACGGCTCGGCGTCGCCACGGGCACGGCCTTCCTCAGCGGCCCCGGACCCCGGCCGGACGAAGAGCTGTCCCGGCTGGCCGACGACGGCTCGGAGCCGGGACACGTCGTCGTCGCCGCCCACCTGCTCTCACCCGGCCACTTCCTGGACCGGGCCCACCGGGTGGCGGCCACCGCCGGCACCGTGGCCACCGCACCGCTGGGCACCCACGACGCCCTGGCCGCACTCGTGGCACGCCGCTACCTCGAGGCCACCGCGTGATCGCAGGCAGGTGTGGTGGTGCGTCCGCCCGCCGGCGGCATCGGGCGACAAGGGTGTCATCGGGTTTGCCCAGACCGCATCCACGTTTCCGCAGGTCGCGGTCGCGTGGGTCCGTGCAAACTGGACGAGACCTCTGCCGCCGCACGGCGGCCAACCGTGCCCGGGCCGACTATCAGCCGGTTCTCAACCGCGACATGGGTAAAACCGCAGGTCGCGGGAACGCCCGCCGACAAGAACCGGCCGACAGTTCGACGGGCGGGCCCGCCAGACCGCTCGACCGGCCGCCTCCACCGGCTCGACCCGCGATCGCTCGCCCAGCCGGCCCGCCCCACCGGCTCGACCGGCCACACCGACGGCTGGACCGGACGCCGACGGCTCGACCGGCGATCGCTCGCGCAGCCGGCACGCTCCCGACCGCTGAGCCCGCCCCGCCGACGGCCTGCCAGGCCGGCCCACCACCTGCTCAGCCGGCCAGCACCTCCGCCGTGGTCGCCGCGTCGATCCCGAAAGCCTCCCCGACGGCCGGGTACGTGAGCTGCCCGGCGTGGGTGTTCAGACCGTGCGCGAGCGCGTCGTCGTCGTCCCGCATCGCCTGCTCCCACCCCTTCTCGGCCAGCTGCACGGCATACGGGAGGGTGGCGTTCGTCAGCGCCCACGTCGAGGTGTGCGGCACCGAACCGGGCATGTTGGCCACGCAGTAGTAGATCGACTCGTGCACTGGGAAGGTCGGGTCCGCGTGCGTCGTGGCCCGGGACCCCTCGAAGCAGCCGCCCTGGTCGATCGCGACGTCGACCAGGACCGAGCCGGGCTTCATCGAGGCGACCATCTCGTCGGTGACCAGCTTGGGGGCGCGGGCACCGGGCACGAGGACGGTGCCGATGATCATGTCGGCGTCCGGCACCAGCTCGGAGATGGTCAGCGTGTTGGACGCCAGCTGGCGCACCTGGTTGTCGAACCGCCAGAACAGGGTGCGCAGCTTGGCCAGGTCGGTGTCGAGGATGGTGACGTCGGCGCCCATGCCGAGCGCGATGTTGGCCGCGTTCTGCCCGGCGACGCCACCGCCGAGCACCAGGACCTTGGCGTTGGCCACGCCGCCGATGCCCCCCATGAGCACCCCGCGCCCGCCGTTGACCTTCATCATGGTGTGCGCGCCGACCTGGGGTGCCAGGCATCCGGCGACCTCGGACATCGGGTAGAGCAGCGGCAGCGAGCGGTCCGGCAGCTGGACGGTCTCGTAGGCGACCGCGGTCGTCCGGGCCTCCAGGAGACGCCGGTCAGCGGCTCGTCGGCCGCCAGGTGCAGGTAGGTGAACAGGGTCAGGTCCTCGCGCAGGAAGTCGTACTCCTGCTCGACCGGCTCCTTGACCTTGAGCACCATCTCCCCGGCGGCCCAGGTGTCCTCGGCGCCGTCGACCAGCTTGGCCCCCTGGGCGACGTAGTCCTCGTCGGGGATCGAGGACCCCTCCCCGGCCCCCCGTTGCACCAGCACCTCGTGACCCCGGCGCACCAGCTCGTGCACCCCCACCGGGGTGATGGCCACGCGGTACTCGTTGTTCTTGACCTCTGTCGGCACGGCGATCCTCATCCGCCCACTCTGGCATCCCGGGGCGCTTCCGCGCAGGATCGGCGGATCCGGGGCCCCAGCCGAAGCGGTGTGCCGTCGCGCGCCGAGGAGGTGTGCCGTCGCGCGCCCAGGGGGTGTGCGGTCGCGCGCCGAGGGGTATGCCGAGACGCGCGGTCACCGGGGACCGGGGGCCGGGCGGCGCGCGCGGGGGGTGCTGTCGCGCTCCGCGGGGGAGGCGCGGCATACCCTGGCGCCGTGCCCGTCCGTCCCGATCCGCCCCAGCCGCGCTTCTGGCGCAGGTTCGTCGCCGTGGGCGACTCCTTCACCGAGGGGCTGGCCGACGAGGACCCGACCCGGCCGGGGGAGCACGTGGGCTGGGCCGACCGGGTGGCCGTGACGCTGGCGGCCCGCAACGCGCGCGAGGGGGTCGACCTGCGGTACGCCAACCTGGCGGTCCGGGGGCGACGCATCGACGCCGTGCTGGCCGAGCAGCTGCCGGCGGCGCTGGAGCTGCGGCCGGACCTGGTGAGCCTGTCGGCGGGCGGCAACGACGTGCTGCGCCCGCGGGTCTCGATCCCGTCGGTCATGGCCAGGCTCGAGGGGGCGGTGCAGGAGCTGCGGTCCACCGGGGCCGACGTGCTGCTCTTCACCTCGGCCAACGTGTCCTGGATACCGGTCGTCAGCCGGATCACGCCCCGGCTGGTCGAGCACAACGCCGAGCTGTGGGCCATCGGTCAGCGGACCGGGGCGTTCGTCGTGGACATCTACACGCTTCGGGCGCTGCGAGACCCTGCGATGTACGCGCAGGACCGCATCCACCTCAGCTCGCAGGGTCACGAGCGGGTCGCGGCCCAGGTGCTCTGGACGCTGGGGCTGCCCGTCGAGGAGGAGGGGTGGACCGACCCGCCCGTCCCGCTCCCGCCGCGCGGACGGGTCGAGACCATCCGGGAGCACCGGGAGTGGGCCTCCGGGCACCTGGGCCCCTGGGTCGGGCGTCGGCTGCGCGGTCGCAGCTCCGGCGACGGCCGCACGGGCAAACGTCCGGAGCTGCGGCCGGTGGACCTGGCCGACGGGCCTGCCCGGTAGCGACCGGGGCCTGGTCGCGGAGGGGGCCCCTGGTGAGACCGGGCTCCCCTGGCAGCCTCGGCTCCCCTACCGGCTGCCCCACTCCCAGGGTGGCGTGGTGAGCACCCCCTGTCCCTCCACCCGCGTCTCGCCGAGGTCCTTGGCCAGCTCGACGAGCCGCAGGGGCGGCACCTCGCCGGGCTCCGGCTCCAGGTCGCGCGGGTCCTGCCCGTCCACGGTCAGGGCCCGGGCCAGCTCCTCGACGAGGACCTCGGAGTGGGTGACCACGACCACCTGGGTGCGCCCGGACGCGGTGGCGACGAGCCGGGCCAGGGCGGGCAGCAGGGAGGGGTGCAGGCTGGTCTCCGGCTCGTTGAGCGCCATCAGGCGGGGCGGGACCGGGGTGAGCAGGGCCGCGAGCCACAGCAGGTAGCGCAGGGTTCCGTCCGACAGCTCGGCCGTGCGCAACGGGCGCAGCATCCCCGGCTGGTGCAGCCGGACGTCGAACAGCCCGTCCTGGACGGCGACCTCGAGCCGGGCTCCGTCGAAGGCGTCCGCGACCGCCTCGTCCAGGCCCGACCTTCCGTCCTCGGCGATCGTCTGCAGCGCCGCGGCCAGGTCGGCGCCGTCGTCGGCCAGGGCCCAGGTGCGGGTGCCGACCTGGGGCTGGCGGGCGGGGCTGCCCAGGTCGACCCGGAACCCGTCGTAGAAGCGCCAGGAGCGCAGCTGCTCGCGCACCGCCCACAGCTCGGGTGCGGCCACCGGGTCGACGACCTCGGTGAGCATGCTCGACCAGGCCTGCACGCTCACCGGGGCCTGGACCCAGCTGCCAGCGTCGTCGCGGACCTCGACCCGGTGGTGCCTGCGGCGGGCCAGCAGGGTGGAGGGTCGCATCACCGGCCCGGTCCACACCGCCTCCCGCTTGACCTCCGGATCGCGGTCGAAGGCCGACCCGCCCTGCACCGGGATGCCGAGGTCCACGAGGTAGGACAGCTCGTCGCCACCGACCCCCAGCAGGAGGGAGATCCGGCCCTTGCGCACGGTGCCCTCCACGGCATACCCCCGTCGGGCGCCGCCGAGGGTCTCCGGACCGGCCCACAGGGCCGAGCCGAGCCCGCCCTCGCGGGCCAGCGACCCGACGACCTGCCCGCCGCCGCAGTCGGCCAGCAGGCGCAGCGCCCGGTAGACGCTGGACTTGCCCGAGCCGTTGGCCCCCGTGACGACGGTCAGCCGGCCCAACGGCAGGCGGACGTCGCGCAGGGAGCGGTAGCCGCCGATCGCCACGGTGCTGTACACGGACCCCACGCTACGAGCCGGGTCCGACAGGCGGACGAACGAGTGGACGGGTCATGCGGCCGGACCGGGCGCTCGGGTCGAACGACCCGTGCAGTCGTTCGCCGGGCTCGACCCGGTCCCGACCTCAGCGCAGGTCGGTGACCTCGAAGAAGGTGGTCGTGCCGGACACCTCGTTGCCCACGACGACCAGAGGTGCGCCGGTGGGGGACTCCGAGGCCGGGACGAAGGCCAGGCCCTCGGCCCCGAGGTCACCGGCGGCGGCCAGTGCCACGTCGACGTTGTCGGCGTCCTCGACGGACACCGAGAAGTCCCGGTTGTTCACGTAGGTGACGAAGGACGCCTCTGCGGGTTCGGTGACGTCGTAGACCATGACGCCGCCGGTCCTCTCCAGGCCGATGAACGCGTAGGTCCGTCCGGCGACCTCGCCGAGGACGACGCCCTCGGGCTCGGGTCCCTTGTCGTCGGAGCGGCCCTCGAGGTTGGTCTCGGAGTGGTTGGAGTTGAAGAAGTCCGGGACCGCCTCGGCGACGATCTCCTCGAGCTGGGAGCCGGAGTCGAAGACCAGGGTTCCGGCGCCGTCGAAGATCGAGAAGCTGCGCGTGCCGTAGGTGAACAGCTCGGCGTAGCAACCGGCCTCGACGTCGAGGCCCTGGGCGAGGGTGATGTTGAGGCGACCGAGGTTCTCGTCGGCCTGCAGCTCCGCCACCGTCATGCCCGCCTCCTCGGCGACGGCGTCGCAGACGGGGGGTATGCCGTCCCGGCCCAGGTCCTTGACGCGCGCCTCCTCGGAGTAGGCGTCGTAGTCGCGGGCGTCCCCCTCGTTCGCGGTGACGACGTAGTCGGTGCCGCGCACCCGGTAGGAGTCGATCGCATCCGGCAGGCGGAGGCCCTGCACCGGCCAGGTGTCGAGGTTGGTCCCGCCGTCGCGGTCGGAAGGGTCGAAGGCGACCTCCCGCCGGTCCACCGTCCCCAGCGGCAGCAGGTCGGTGACCGTGGCGGCGCGGACGTCGAGGACGGCCAGGGCGTTGGCCTCCTGCAGGGACACCCACGCGGTGCGGCCGTCGTCGGAGACGGTGACGTACTCCGGCTCCAGGTTCTCCGAGACGGGGGACGCCGGGGTGCCGGTGCCGGCGTCCTCCCGGCCACCGAAGACACGGACACCTGCGGGAAGCGCGTCGCCCTCGAAGGCGTGGAAGTCGGCGGTGGCCACGTCACCCTGCGTGATCGCGGCCGTCCCGTGCTGGGCGGAGCGGCCGCGGTCGGTCAGCTGCTTCGGCAGCCTGACCACCGACACCGAGCCCTCGGGGTCGAGGCTGTAGTCGCCCGTCGGCTCGCCCTCGTTCGCGACGACGAGCGCCCGGTCCCCGCGGGGGGTCAGCGCGACCATGTCGGGCAGCGCACCCACGCGGTAGGCACCGAGGACCACCGGCTCCTCCCGCCGCACGTCCACGACGAGCAGCCAGCCGTCGTCGGTCTTCTGCGGTGCCTCCAGGGCCACGACCGCGAGCCCGTCGGGGCGCACCGCGACGGAGTTGGCGACGGTGCCCCCCGGGATGCTCGATTCGTCGGCGGCGACGACACCGACGGCGGAGATCTCGGCGACCTTGACGGGGCTGGTGGGGTCGGCGGCGTCGAGGACGTCGACGGTGCCGGTCTGTGCGTTGACGACCAGGGTGCGCTGGCCGGCGGCGTACCAGGCGACGATCTCGGCGGCGGACCCGTCGAAGACGCCGGTCTCGAAGCTGCCGACCGGATCGAGGGTGAAGGCGGAGTCCGGTGCCGAGTGGCGGACGGGCTCGGGCACCACCCCGGCGACGGCCGGGGCGGCAGCGAGGCCGCCGGCGAGGGAGAGGACGACCGCCGAGCGGACGGTGGCGGGCAGGGCGCGGGTGCGGGTGGAAGTGGTCATGTCGAGGACGCTAGGAAGGGTGGGCGGCCCCGGGGTGACGTCGGGATGAACGGTACGGGTCGATCAGGTGGTGAGTGGGTCGGGCCGGCGTTCCTCAGCCCGGCCCGCCCTGCCGCCTCTCGGCCCGGTCGGAGAGCAACCAGTCGGCGATGATCGCCAGCCAGCGGTCCGCGGAGCCGCGCAGCCGCCGGAGGGCCTCGTCGACCTCGGGCACCTCGAGCCGGGCCAGCGCCTCCACGGCCACCAGGGCGACCTCCTTGTCGTCGTGCTCGACGGCGTGGACGAGGGCGTCCACCGCGGGCCGGGCGTCGGGGTCGCCGACCACCATGAGCACCTCGGCCGCGTGCCGCCGTTGGACGGGGTCGCCGGCGCGCAGGCGGGCCGCCAGCTCGGGCACGGCCGGCGCGCCCAGCTGCTCCAGGGCCCGGGTCAGCAGCTCGTGCCGGCGGCCTCGTCCGGGTCACCGAGGTGGGCCATGAGAGCGGGCACGGCCTCGGACGTCCCCGTGCGGCCCAGGGCCCACCAGGCCTTGGCGGCCACGGCCGGGTCCGGGTCGTCGGCCAGAGGCAGGATCCGCTCGACCGCCGAGGGGTCCTGGATCTTGCTGAGCGCGTGCAGCACCTGGACCCGGGAGGGTGCCCCGCCCTCCAGGGCGCGGAGCAGGTGCGGCAGGGCGGCCTCGGACTGGCGCACCACCGCCCAGGTCAGGCTCTCCCGCACGAAGAAGTCCGGCTCGGAGACCAGCAGGGCGACGAGCTCCCCGGCGGTCGCGGGACCGGCGAGGGTGCCCAGCCGGATCGCGGCCTCCTGCCGCACGCTCGGGTCCTCGTGCAGCGCCGCGCGCAGCGCCTCCCGCAGGTCCTGGGTCCGGTCGTCCACCCGCGGCAGGCTACCCGGCGGTGGATACGCTGGGGTGTGCCGGCCGCTGCCCGACGGGCTGCGGCGACCCGCGACGAGGAGCGAGCCATGCCCACGGACCCCAGCGCGCAGCCCCCAGGCCCGGACGGTCCGCCGGGGGACGGTCCGCCGGGGGAGGAAGCGGCGGGGGAAGGCGCGTCCTCGGGTCCCTCCCCGGAGGCCGTCGACCTCGCGCACGCCCTGTTCGACCTGGCCCGGAACGGGCGCACCGAGCAGCTGACCGCGTACGTCGACGCCGGCGCCCCGGTCGACCTCACCGACCCGGACGGCAACACGCTGCTCATGCTCGCCGCCTACCACGGCCACCCGGACCTCGTGCGGCAGCTGGCCGAGCGGGGGGCCGACGTCGGCCGGCTCAACGACCGCGGGCAGTCTCCCCTGGCCGGAGCGGTGTTCAAGGGGGAGGACGAGGTCGTCGGCGTGCTCCTGGCCGCGGGGGCCGACCCGGACACGGGGACGCCGACCGCCAGCGAGACCGCGAAGCTGTTCGGCCGCTCCGACCTCCTGGACCGCGGAGGTATGCCGTGAGCGCGCCTCCCCGGGACCGTTCCGTGGAGAGAGACAGGCCGCCGCCGCGGGGCGTGCTGGTCACCGGGTCCTCCCGCGGCGTGGGCGCGGCCACCGCCCGGGCCTTCGCCGCCCGCGGCGACCGGGTCGTCGTCCACTACCACGGCAGCGAGGACCTGGCCCGGGAGGTGCTGGCCTCGCTGCCCGGCGAGGGTCACGGCCTGGTGCGGGCCGACCTGGGCGACCCGGCCGCCGTCGAGCGGCTGGCCACCGAGGCCGTCGGCCTGCTCGGACGGATCGACGTCCTCGTCAACAACGCGGCGATGATCGTCGCTCCCGAGGAGGGACGCGGACGGCGCGGGACGCACCCGCTCGAGGAGACGTCATACCCCGACTGGGTCGCGGTCTGGGAGCGCACCCTGGCGACGAACCTGCTCGGGCCGGCCCACCTGATCTGGCAGGTGGCGCGGCACATGATCGACGTGCCGCCGGGCGAGGGGCTGCCGACCGGGCGGATCGTGGACGTGGGCAGCCGGGGCGCGTACCGGGGCGAGCCGGACATCCCCGCCTACGGCGCCAGCAAGGCCGGGCTGCACAGCCTGGGGCAGTCGATGGCGGTCCGGCTGGCACCGCACGGGATCGCCGTGCTCGGGATCGCGCCCGGGTTCATCGCGACCGAGATGGCCGGGTACGCCCTTGCCGGGGAGCAGGGCGCGGCGATCAGGGCCCAGAGCCCGTTCGACCGGGTCGCCACCCCCGAGGAGGTCGCCGACGCGGTCGTCGCGCTCGCCGACCCGTGGTCCCGCTGGGCCTCCGGGGCGGTGCTGGACTTCAACGGGGCCAGCCACCTGAGGTAGGAGAGGCCGCTCCGCACAGATGTACCCGGCTGTCGTGTCACATCGGTCGTCCCGGTGACCGATGTGACACGACAGCGGCGTCCCACGGCGGGCCGCGCCCGCCCGTCCCGGACGAGCGCATGCCACCCCCCTACCGTGGTCCCATGACTCCGAGCCCTCGCCGTGTCCTCGTCACCGGCGCCGGCGGCACCCTCGCCGGCGACTCCCTGCCGATCCTGCTCGAGCGCACCCGCGGCGAGTGGGAGCTCGTGCTCACCGACGCCGACGCGGACCCCGACGCCGCCCCGCCCGTGCAGGAGCTGGACGTCCGCGACCTCGAGGCGTGCGGGCGGGCCTTCGACGGGGTGGATACGGTCGTCCACCTGGCCGGTGCGGCCGCCCCGGACTCACCGTGGGAGATCGTCCTGGACCTCAACGTCGTCGGCACGAGGACGGTCCTGGAGGCGGCCCGCCTGGCCGGGGTGCGCCGGGTCGTGCTCGCCTCGTCCAACCACGCGATGGGGATGTACGACCGGGACGAGCAGTGGCCCGTCTACAACTCTCAGCCGCCACGGCCGGACTCGCTCTACGGCGTGTCCAAGGTCGTCGGCGAGGTGCTCGGGCGGTTCTACCACGAGGAGCACGGGCTGGACGTGATCGCGCTGCGGATCGGCTGGGTCAGCGGCGACGACTACGGGGCGGCCGACCAGGACATCGTGCGGGCCATGTGGCTCAGCCCCGGGGACGCGGCCCAGGCGCTGCAGCGTGCGGTCGAGGCGCCGACCCGGTTCGGGATCTACTACGCCGTCTCCGACAACCACAACCGTCGGTGGGACCTCACCGACGCGATGCTGGAGCTGGGCTACCGCCCGCAGGACAGCTGGCACGCGGTGGCCGGCGAGGAGGAGCGCGTCGTGCCCGGGGGCGAGCACACGCCCGACTCCTGGCCGGAGGCGTAGGGCGAGGACCTCGTCCGCACGCGCGTGCTCCGGTCCTGCGAGCCGCCGGTCGCGCAGCCCCGTCCGCTCAGCGCCGCCGGAGGGCCGCCCGGTCCTGCCGGCCCAGCCACACCGCCAGCGCCACCCCCGCCAGCGCGCCGAAGAGGTGCGCCTGCCAGGAGACCCCCTCGCGCAGCGGCAGCACGCCCCACAGCATCGACCCGTAGAGCACGACCACGAGACGCACGCCGACGAGCCCCCGCCACAGGTGGCGGGAGACGAACCCGTAGACCGCCAGGAACGCGGCATACCCGTAGACCACCCCGCTCGCCCCGATGTGCACCGTGCCCGGACCGCCCAGCAGCCACACCCCCAGGCCGCCGACCAGCACGACGCCGGCGGTCACCAGCCACAGGTGCCGGGTGGTCAGGGCAAGCAGGCCGCCGAGCAGGAGCAGCGAGACCGTGTTGGTCATCAGGTGCCCGAAGCCCAGGTGCAGGAACGGGCTGAGCACGATCCCCGCCACGTGCCCGGTGTCGCGCGGACGGATCCCGAACTGGTCCAGCGGCAGCGGGAGCACCAGGTCCACGACCTCGACGGTCCACATGAGCGCCACGAGGAGGAGCACGGGCAGCAGCCGCCGTCCCCAGGTGGGCGAGCCGGGTCGGGCGGGGGCGCGGGAGGTCACCTCCCCATCGTGCCAGGGCAGGAGGCGGGGGTATGCCGTCGCGCCGGCCAGGGGTATGAGGTGAGCGCGGCCAGGGGGAATGAGCGCGGCGCGCCTCGCGTTAGAATGATTGACACATCAAGCAACGAGAGGTGAGCCATGCAGTTCGGTCTGTTCAGCGTCGGGGACGTCACGCCCGACCCCACCACCGGCCGCACGCCGAGCGAGCACGAGCGCATCCAGGCGATGACCGCGATCGCGCTCAAGGCCGAGGAGGTCGGTCTCGACGTCTTCGCGACCGGGCAGCACCACAACCCGCCGTTCGTGCCGTCCGCGCCCACCACGCACCTGGCCTACATCGCCGCGCAGACCGATCGGCTCCTGCTCTCCACCGCGACCACCCTGATCACCACCACCGACCCGGTGCGCATCGCCGAGGACTACGCCTTCCTGCAGCACCTCTCGGGCGGCCGGGTCGACCTGATGATGGGCCGCGGCAACACCGGCCCGGTCTACCCGTGGTTCGGCAAGGAAATCCGCCAGGGCCTGGCGCTGGCCGTGGAGAACTACCACCTGCTGCGTCGGCTGTGGCGCGAGGAGGTCGTGGACTGGCAGGGCAAGTTCCGCACGCCGCTGCAGGGCTTCACCTCCACCCCGCGCCCGCTCGACGGCACCCCGCCGTTCGTGTGGCACGGGTCGATCCGCTCGACCGAGATCGCCGAGCAGGCCGCCTACTACGGCGACGGGTTCTTCCACAACAACATCTTCTGGAACATCGAGCACACCGCCCAGATGGTGGGCCTCTACCGTCGTCGGTTCGAGCACTACGGCCACGGCTCGGCCGACCAGGCGGTCGTGGGTCTCGGCGGCCAGGCGTTCATGGCCGGGACCGAGGCGGAGGCCAAGCGCGCCTTCCGGCCCTACTTCGACAACGCGCCCGTCTACGGCCACGGCCCGAGCCTGGAGGAGTTCACCCGGGCCACGCCGCTGACGGTCGGCACGCCGGAGATGGTGGTCGAGCGCACCCTCGGCTTCGCCGACGCCGTCGGGGACTACCAGCGCCAGCTCTTCCTCATGGACCACGCCGGCCTGCCGCTCGAGGTCGTCCTCGAGCAGGTCGAGATCCTGGGCCGTGAGGTCGTCCCGGTCCTGCGGCGCGAGTTCGAGGCCCGTCGCCCGGCGCACGTCCCCAGCGACCCGCCCACGCACGCCTCGCTCGTCGCCGACGGGCCGCAGGCGCCGCACCACCTGGTCGCCCCGGCCCGGTCCGCCGCGGACCGCGCCGCCGCCCGGGCCAGCTGACCCGCCGGGACCGCCGACCGCCGGCGGTCCCGGGACCTGCCCCACGCCATACCCCCGAGGAGTGCCATGACCCGTCGCATCGTCGTCGTCACCGCCGGACTGTCCACCCCCTCCTCCACCCGGCTGCTCGCCGACCGCATCGCCGACGCGGTCACCACGCAGATCACCGCCCGGGGTGAGAGCGCGCACGTGGACGTCGTCGAGCTGCGCGAGCTCGCCCAGGACCTGGCCACCACCATGACCACCGGGGGCATGCCGGTGGGCCGGGTCTCCCAGGCCCGTGACCTCGTGGCCGCCGCGGACGGGGTCGTCGCCGTGACGCCGGTGTTCACCGCCAGCTACTCCGGGCTGTTCAAGATGTTCGTCGACGTCCTCGGCACCGACGCCCTCAACGGCGTCCCCGTGATCGTCGCCGCCACCGCGGGCACCTCGCGCCACCAGCTCGTCCTGGACCACGCGCTGCGGCCGCTGTTCACCTACCTGCGGGCGGTCGTCGTCCCCACCGGTGTGTTCGCCGCCACCGAGGACTTCGGCGGTGGCGAGGGCGACGAGCTGGGCCGGCGGATCGCCCGTGCGGCCTCGGAGCTGGCCGCGCTGGTCGTCGCCGAGAGCGGGTCGGTGGCCGGCTTCGTCCCCCGGGAGGACGACCTGGCCGCGCCCCGCCGCCGACGCTCCGGCACCACCGTCGACCAGGACGTGACCGACTTCGAGACGATCCTCGGCGGCCTGGGGCAGTAGGCGAGGGGAGAGGGCGCGGCGGCGACCCGGCCGGCCCGGGCCCCTGGGACGGCCCGGCCCTCACGCGCGGCTCGGCCACTGGCACGGTCCGGTCCGTTGGACGGCCCGGTCTACGGCCCGGCCCCCGGCACCCGACGATGCAGCGCAAAGCCGTGCGATCGAGGGAAATAACCCCCGATCGCACAGGTTTTCGCTGCCTCGAACGCGACGCCAGCATCTGACCGCCCGCGACGACGGGTCGCGGTCCCCACGGGCTCGTGTCCCAGGTCGCTGACAGACCCGTCCCGCACACTGGGTCCGTGACCTCGAGGACGGAACGGGGCCGCGGGAGCTCCTGCGGCGGGGTGCTGGGCACCCTCGTCGTCGTGGGCGCGGTGATCGTCGGGACCGTCGTGGCTTCCCCCGCCCTGCAGCTGAGCGACCTGCGCGACGCCGCCGTCGACCCGCTCCACGGCGAGCCGGGCTCCGGCGGGGAGGGGTACACCTTCCTGCAGACGACCGGCAGCGGAGCCCCCCTGACGTGGCCCTGCGACGAGCCCGTCGAGATCGTCGTCAACCCCGAGGGGGCCCCGGAGGGGTATGCCGACCTCGTCGCCTCCGCGGTCGACCGGCTCTCGACCGCCAGCGGGTTCACGCTCGAGGTGGTCGGCGAGACCGACGACAGAAACTTCGAGGACCGTGGCTACGGCCCGGTGCTCGTGGGCTGGGCCGACGAGGAGGAGGTGTCGGCGCTCGCCGGCCCGGTGGCGGGGATCGGCGGGTCCAGCTACCTCGCCGGGCCGGGCGGTGGCGGCCGGGCCGTCGGCGGGATGGTGGTCGTCGACACCGAGGAGAACGGTGGGTGGTTCTCCCGCACCGAGCCCGAGGCGGTCCTGGTCCACGAGCTGGTGCACGTGCTGGGGCTGGGGCACAGCGAGGACCCGACCCAGCTGATGGCCGCACGCAACGAGGGGCAGGTCGAGCTGGGGGAGGGCGATCTCGCCGGGCTGGCGGCCCTGCGCGAGGCCGCCTGCTCCTGACCTGCCGTCTCGTGCAGTCGTCCGTGGCCCCCATCAGGGCCACGGACGACTGCACGGCGCCGCTCCGTGACGGGGACACGGCATACCCCGGTCCATGGGGCACGGCGAACCCCTGGACGTGCGGTGACCTGCGCTGTCGTGCACGTCACAGGCCGCGCGGATCCGTTGCCGCCGACCCCGACCCGTGGCAGGCTGAGGGTATGGGCGCCTTCGAGATGTTCACCCGTGGCAACGACAGCAGCGAGGAGCCCCCCACGCCCGTGCCGCCGCCGGTCCGGCCCTCGGTAGGTGAGCAGCTCGGGACGCTGGCCCGGCTGGGGCTGGAGGCGCAGGACGGCGTCAGCACCCAGGACATCGCCGACGACCCGGACGCGGTGGGGTGGATCAAGCTGCACCCCTACGTGGCCGTCCTGCAGGTGATGGCCCGCGACCAGGACGGGTCGCTGACCAGGCACCCGCACGTGACGACGATCGACCTGGACCACCTCGTGGGCCCGGAGTCCTACCCCGACCTCGTGCGCAAGCTCGCGGACGCGGCCGGCACGACCCACCTGCTCGACGAGGTGGAGGGCGGTGTCGACGAGGAGCGGGGCCGTTGGGTGGTCCGCTTCACCTTCGACGAGGTCACGCGGGAGATCCACCCGCGGCGGGACCACGACCGGGCCGACCCGGTCGTGATGCCCGAGCTGTTCGCGGCCGTGGCCGGGGCCGGCCATCGCCCCGCCTACGTGCGCCACGGACGCTCGATGACGGTGGCCTACGTGCCGGCCCGCCACGCCGGCGAGCTGCAGCGCGTCTTCTCCCGCTGGGCCTGACCTCCGCGCCGGGGCGGTCCCGGGTGGTAGGCATGGAGGCATGACGACGACGTCCCCCACCAGCACCGACCGCTACCGCGAGGCCCGCGACCTCCTGCTCTCCCTGCACGGCCAGCCGGAGCGGGCCCGGGCGCAGTTCCGCTACCCGGACGTGGGACAGACCTTCAGCTGGGCGGTCGACTGGTTCGACGCGGTCGCCCGCGGCAACGACCGGCCGGCCCTGACGATCGTCGAGGAGGACCTGTCCGAGCTGACGCTGACCTTCGACGAGGTCGCCACCCGCTCCGACCAGGTCGCCGCCCTTCTTGCGGCGCAGGGCGTCTCGAGGGGAGACAGCGTCATGGTCATGCTCGGCAACCAGGTCGAGCTGTGGGACACGATGCTCGGGGTGATGAAGCTCGGCGCCGTCGTCATGCCGACCACCACCGCGGTCGGACCGGCCGACCTGCGCGACCGGGTCGAGCGCGGCCAGGCACGGGCGGTCGTCGCCAACCCCGCCGACACCCCCAAGTTCGAGGAGGTCCCGGGCGACTACGTGCGCCTCAGCATCGGGGAGGTGGACGGGTGGACCGACCTGCGCACGGCATACCGGACCTCGGTCCCGCCGGCCGAGCACCCGGGCACCCGGGCGGACGACCGCCTGCTGCTCTACTTCACCTCCGGCACGACCAACCGGCCCAAGCTCGTGGAGCACACGCAGGTCAGCTACCCCGTGGGCCACCTGTCGACGATGTACTGGCTCGGCGTGCGCCCCGGCGACGTGCACCTGAACATCTCCAGCCCCGGCTGGGCCAAGCACGCCTGGAGCTGCTTCTTCGCCCCGTGGATCGCCGAGGCGACCATCCTGGTCTTCAACTACGCGCGGTTCGACGCCGCGGCGCTGCTGAAGGTCCTCCGGGCGCACCGGGTCACGACGTTCTGCGCGCCGCCGACCGTGTGGCGGATGCTCATCAACGCCGACCTCTCCGGCGGTCCGGGTGCGCTGCGGGAGGTCATCGGCGCGGGGGAGCCGCTCAACCCCGAGGTCATCGCCCAGGTGCAGCGGCAGTGGGGGCTGACCCTGCGCGACGGCTACGGGCAGACCGAGACCACCGCCCAGATCGGCAACTGCCCCGGGGAGCGGGTCAAGCCCGGATCGATGGGTATGCCGCTCCCGGGCGTCCCCTCCGTGCTCGTCTCCCCGGACACGGGCGAGGTGGTGCAGGGGCCGCGGGCGAGGGGGAGATCTGCCTCGACCTGGCGGCCGCGCCGGTCGCGCTGATGACCGGCTACCAGGGCGACGACGCCCGCAACGCCGAGGCGATGGCCGGCGGTTTCTACCACACCGGCGACGTCGCCGAGCGGGACGCGAACGGCATGGTCACCTACGTCGGCCGCACCGACGACGTGTTCAAGGCCAGCGACTACAAGATCAGCCCCTTCGAGCTGGAGTCGGTCCTCATCGAGCACCCGGCGGTGGCCGAGGCGGCGGTCGTGCCGGCGCCGGACGAGGTGCGCCTGGCGGTGCCCAAGGCCTACGTCGCGCTCGTCGACGGCCACGAGCCGACGCGGGAGACCGCCCTGTCGATCCTGCGGCACGCCCGCGAGCACCTGGCCCCGTGGCAGCGGGTGCGACGGATCGAGTTCTACGAGCTGCCCAAGACGATCTCCGGCAAGATCCGGCGGGTCGAGCTGCGGGCGCGGGAGAACGAGCTGGCCGCCGGCGCCTCGGCGGTCGGGCCGACCGGCCACGTGGGCCTCGAGCACGAGTTCCGCGACAGCGACTTCCCCGAGCTGAGGGGCTGAACCGCAGAGGCCGCCCGCCGGCGCGCGCCGGCCCCGGCGCGCGCCCGGGCGAGGCGCCTGCCCGGCGCCGGGCCGGCCCTCTGCCCGTCACCGGCGAGCCGTCTGTCCGTCACCGGGCGGCCCGCCGGCCCGGCGCCGGGCACAATGGTCGCTCGTGACCACCATCGTCCTCCTCCACGCCCATCCCGACGACGAGGCCTCGCAGACCGCGGGCACGATGCGGCTGGCGGCCGACGCCGGCCACCGGGTCGTGTGCGTCTACGCCACCGACGGAGACCACGGGACGGTGCCCGCCGACCTGGTCGAGGGCGAGACCGTCGTCGACCGGCGCCGGGCCGAGGCCGCCGCGTCCGCCGAGGTGCTGGGCACCGCCCGGGTCGCCTGGCTGGGCTACGCCGACTCGGGCATGACCGGCTGGGAGCAGAACGTCGGGGAGCGCGCCTTCCACGCGGCGGACACCGACGAGGCCGCCGGTCGGCTGGCCGCCATCCTCGACGAGGAGGACGCCGACGTGGTCGTCGGCTACGACTGGCACGGTGGCTACGGCCATCCGGACCACGTCAAGGTCCACCACGTGGTGCACCGGGCGGCCGACCTCGCCGCCCGTCGCCCCCGCCTCCTGCAGGCCACCATGAACCGCGACGCGATGCGGCGTCTCTACCTCGCGGCGAAGGAGGCGGGGCTGGCCGGGGAGGAGGGGCAGGACTGGGACCCGGACCTGCCGGCCGACGACGGCAACCCCATCGGTTCGCCGGAGTCGGACCTGCACTGGCACGTCGACGTGCGGCCGGTGATGGCGGCCAAGCGCACCGCCCTCGCCGCGCACGCCTCCCAGGAGGACGTCGGCTGGATGCTGGGCATGCCGGAGGAGCAGTTCGCGATGGTCTTCGGCGACGAGTGGTACATCGAGGAGGGCCGCCCCGCCGGCGTCGTCGACGGGCACCCGCTGCTCGACGGCTGAGCCGCGGTTCGAGCCCACCGCCTCGTCGCCGCCCCCCCCCCGCCCCGCCCCCCGACGCCCGGTCGCGGGGGCCGGCGCGGCTGCATACCCTCGCAGGATGGACGAGCCCCCCGCCCCGATGCCGGAGTCCGCGCGCGAGCTGCCCGACGGGAGCGACCTCGGCCGGGCCCTGGGTACCGACTTCTACGGCCTGGACGAGCTGCTGACCCACCGGGAGCGGGAGCTGCGCGACGGGGTGCGCCGCTGGTGCGACGAGGAGGTCGTTCCGCGGGCCGCGGAGTTCTGGGAGGCGGCGCGCTTCCCGCGCGAGCTGCTCCCGGGGTATGCCGCCACGCACGTGGCGGGGTCCTCGATCGAGGGGTACGGGTGCGCGGGGGTCTCCCCGCTGGCCGAGGGGATGATGTGCGCAGAGCTGGCCCGCGGGGACGGGTCGGTCGCCACGCTCAACGCGGTGCACTCCGGCCTGGCGATGACGTCGGTGCACCTGCTGGGGTCGCAGGAGCAGAGGGAGCGCTGGCTGCCGGCGATGGCCCGGGTCGAGCTGCTCGGTGCCGTCGCCCTCACGGAGCCCACCCACGGGTCGGACGTGGTCAGCCTGGAGACGACCGCCCGGCGGGACGGGAACGACTGGGTGCTCGACGGGGCCAAGCGGTGGATCGGCAACGGGTCGGTGTGCGACCTCGCGGTGGTGTGGGCGAGGGATGACGACGGGAACGTCGGAGGGTTCGTCGTCGAGGCGCCCCAGCAGGCCGACGGCTGGGACGCCCGGGTCATCGAGGGCAAGATCAGCAACCGGGGGGTCTGGCAGGCGCACATCCGCCTCGACGGCGTGCGCGTGCCGGTGGAGAACCGGTTGGCGCAGGCGCGGACGTTCGAGGACACCAACCGGGTGCTGGCGCGGTCGCGGCAGACGGTGGCCTGGGAGGCGCTGGGCCACGCGGTGGGGGCGTACGAGGGAGCCCTGACCTATGCGCTGCGCCGCGAGCAGTTCGGTCGCCCGCTGGCTGCCAACCAGCTGGTCCAGGATGCCCTGGCGCGGATGGTCACGCTCATCACCTCGATGCAGCTGATGTGCACCCGGATGTTGCAGCTGGAGGAGCAGGGCCGGTGCACCCTCGAACAGGCGGCGATGGCCAAGCTGCACACCACCACGGCGGCCCGGGAGGTCGTCGCCACCGCCCGGGACCTGCTGGGCGGCAACGGGATCCTGCTCGACCACCACGTCGGACGGCACTTCGCCGACCTGGAGGCCGTCTACACCTACGAGGGCAGCCGGACGGTGCAGTCGTTGCTGGTCGGCCGGGCGGTGACGGGGCTGAGCGCCTTCACGTAGACCTGCCGTGGCAGGCCTGATGGTATTTTTCTGCCATGAGGACGACCATCGACGCCGCTGGCCGCATCGTGGTGCCGAAGGCGCTGCGGGACGCCATGCACCTGAGGCCCGGTCAGCACGTGGACATTGTCCTCACACGGACGGACGGCTCGAGATCGAGGTGGCCTCCACCCCCGTCACGCTGCAGGAGGAGGACGGGTTTCCGGTGCTGGTGCCCGACCACGAGCTCCCCCCGCTGACCACCGAGACGGTGCGCGACGTGCTCGAGGCCACCCGCCGGTGAGGCCGTCGTGCGACACCAGCGTCCTGGTGCCCGCGTTCCTGCCGTTCCACGAGCGGCATCGGCAGGCTCTGCGAGGTCTGGGCGGTGCCGAGCTCGACCTCCCCGCCCACGTGCTGCTGGAGACCTACAGCGTCCTCACCCGCCTGCCGGCTCCGCACCGGATGGCGCCGGCCGCGGTGCTGGCAGCCCTGCAGCGGGTCACGGGATCGACGTTGACGCTCCCCGGCGACGGGCACCTCGAGACCGTGGTCGCCCTGGCCGCAGCGGGGATCACGGGGGGTGCGGTCTACGACGGTCTCGTGGGCATGACCGCCAGGGAGCACGACCGCACGCTCCTCACGCTCGACCGTCGTGCCCTGCCCGCGTACGAGGCCGTGGGCGTCCGCGTCCGACTGCTCTGACGGAAGGCCCGACTGGGACCGTCCTCAGACCGTCACGCCGCCCTGACCGGGTAGGCGGGGGGAGCTCAGGACGCGTCGTGCACGTGCCTGCGGAACCAGTCCAGGCTGGCCGCCCACGGGCCGGACCGGTCGGCCAGGTCCGGCAGCAGCGGGGTCAGCTCGGCGCTGAAGGTCTCCGAGGACTCCCGGGGCAGCAGCGAGGGCAGGTTGTCGATCGCGATGACGTCGAGCGGGTGGTCGTCGCCGCCGAACCGGCGCACCGGCTCGTCCCAGGTGGTGATCTCGGTGTTGACCGGGAGCTTGTTCGCCTCGGACGTGACGTCGCAGGTCACGTCCCCGACGACCCGCAGGCGACGCTCCGGGGTGGTCACGTCCTCGGCGGTGACGAAGGCGTCCCCCTTGCCGACGCTGACCACGCAGTTGACGAGAATGTCCTGGTCGAGCAGCGCCGGCTTGTTCAGGACCAGGGTGTCGGCCCGGTCCCACCGGGTCAAGGCGCAGCCGGCCACGGCCAGCGCCTCGACGGCCCCGGTGCCGGACCGTCCGCGGGAGCCAATGACCATCGCGCGCTCCGGCTCCTCGGGGGTGCTGCTGCGAAGCCGCTCGTCCAGGTCCGCGCGGGTCATCGGGCCGACGCCACCCTGGAGCAGCCCGCGGTGGCGCAGCACGGCCAGCGCGGCCCCGACGTAGCCGGCCCAGAAGCCGAATGCCACGACCCGCTTGCCGTCGACGGTGAGGTACTCGACGTCGAGCAGCTCACCGCCGCCGCGGCGGAAGCGGTCGAGCACCTCCTCGGCACCCTCCTGCCCCTTGTAGGCGTGCGCGAAGAACACGTGCGTGTGCTGCAGGTCGGAGGGGTCCTCCGGCAGTTCCTTGATCCCCACCACCACGGCCCCCTCCGGGGCGTCCACCCAGGACCCGAAGGGCGCGACGGAGCAGCCCACCTCGACGTACTCCTCGATCGGCACGATCCGGGTCGGCGACTCCTCGACCGTGACGGTGAAGCCGTCGGCGATGAGCCGGGCGGCGTCGGCGGGGACGATGGGGACGCGCTGCTCGGTCGGGCGGGACTCGGCGCGGATCCACAGGTGGGGACGGGTCATGGAGGCAAGGGTATGGAGTGGGACCGGCGGTCCCCAACTTGCGCTCCGGTGTCGGTCGGCCGGGGTCGGCGGGGCCGCCGACCGGCGGGGGTTCAGGAGCATGGGGCACCATGTCCTGCCATGGGGATGTTCGAGGCCGCCGCCCGTCGTCGGAGGGCGGCGGAGCTGCGGCGGCGGCTCGCCGAGCTCGACGAGTGGGACCGGAGGTTCGGCCTGGGCGGGACCCCGCCGGGCCACTCCCTCGCCCGTGACACCACCGCGTGGCGCTACCACTCACCCGACGGCGCCCCTCCGGTCTCGGTGCTCGACCCGGTGCCGACGCGCCGCCCGGTGCGCCGCCGACGACGGTCCTGGCCGAAGCTTCTGCTGGTCCTCGGTCTGGGCGGCGTGGCTCTCGCCTACGCCTACCCGGACCGGGCCTCGACGGTGTGGACCTGGGCGGAGGGGACGGGGCGTGAGGTCCTCGGCATGCCGGACCCCGACGGGCAGGGGGACGCTCCGCCGGTCCCTGCTCCGGGCGGGCGGGACGACCTCCCGCCCGACGTCGTGTGGCGTGCTGGTCGCTTCGCCGGAGGCTGGGAACCACCGCGAGGCGAGCGTCTGCTGCCGGCGGTGCAGCCGGGACCCGGGGGGGACCACGCGTTCCTCACGACCCAGCCCGGGACCGACGACCCGGTCGGGTTCTCCCCGTGCGGGCCGGTCGAGGTGGCGGTCAACCCCTCGGGTGCGCCGGAGGGCTACGACGCGTTGGTCCGCGCCTCCCTGGAGCGGCTCACGGACGCGAGCGGCCTGCAGCTGGAGCTGGTCGGGGAGACCGACCGCACCTGGTCCGACGACGTCCGCGGCCGCGGCCGTGGGGAGCCGGTCCTGGTCGCCTGGGCCACGTCCGACGAGGTCCCGGCGCTCGCGGGCACCAGCGCCGGCTTCGGCGGCCCCACCGTCGTCACCTTCCCGGACGGCCTGTCGTGGAACGCCTCCGGACAGGTGGTCCTCGACGCCGACGACCTCCCCACACCGGAGGCCCACGCGGCGGTGCTCGACCACGAGCTGGCCCACGTGCTCGGCCTGGGCCACGTCGAGGCCCCCGGGGAGCTGATGAACGCGGTCAACACCGGCCAGACCGACCTCGGCCCGGGGGACCTGGCCGGGCTGGCCCGCCTGGGCGCCATCCCCTGCCCCTGATCCGGCCCCCTCTTGCCGGGAGCGAGGGGACCCGGCCATGCTGGCCCCATGCGCAGCCGTCACCTGAGCCGGATCGTGCACCGGGCCCCGCAGGACGTCTACGACGTCGCCGCTGACCCTGACACCCTGCCCCGGTGGGCCGCCGGTCTGGCCGGGGGGCAGGCCGAGCGCGAGGGGGACGCCCTGGTGGTGCACTCCCCGATGGGTCGGGTCAGGGTCCGGTTCGCCGCCCGCAACGAGCTCGGGGTGCTCGACCACGACGTGACGCTCCCGTCCGGGGCCACCGTCCACAACCCGATGAGGGTCCTGCCGCACCCGGAGGGGGCCGAGGTGCTCTTCACCCTGCGGCAGCTCGACCTGAGCGACGAGGAGTTCGAGCGGGACGTCCGCATGGTCGAGGACGACCTGGACCGGCTCAAGCGCCTGGTGGAGGGCTGACCCACCGGACGGCCTGCCGCCATGCGCCACGCGGCCGGGCGGCCGACGCCACGACGGTCGACCTCACGGCGACGCGCCCAGGTTCAGACCGCCAGCGCCATCCGTCGGACCGCCTCGGCCATCAGCTCCGGCGAGGTCCCGATGTTGAGCCGGGCGAAGCCCGCCCCGCCGGGCCCGAACGCCGGTCCCGAGGACAGCAGCACCCGTCCCCGCTCCAGGAACGCCGCCGCCGGGTCGTCACCGAGGCCGAGCCCGCGGCAGTCCAGCCACGCGAGGTAGCTCGCCGACGGCCGGTGGTAGCGCACCCCGGGCAGGTGCTCGGCCAGCAACGGCTCCAGCTCGCCCACGCGCTCCTCGATCTCCCGACGCACGACCTCCAGCCAGTCGCGCCCGTCCGTCCAGGCCGCCACCGCGGCGTACTGCCCGAGGATCCCCGCGCCCCAGTCCAGCCCGCCGGGCATCGACTCCGGCCAGCGCGCGCGGTCGGCCACCACCCCCACGGCGAGCTTGAGAGCCCGGCGAGGTTCCACGCCTTCGAGGGGGAGTGGAGCGCGACGCCGACCTCGCGCGCGGCGTCGGAGACGGTGAGGAAGGGCACGAACGGTCGCTCGCTGCCCGGATGCACGAGCGGGGCGTGGATCTCGTCGGAGACCACCAGCGCCCCGTGGGCCTTCGCCAGCCCGGCCAGCGCGGCCAGGTCCTCCCGGGGGGTCACCATGCCGAGCGGGTGTGCGGCGAGCACAGCAGGACGACTCTCGTCCCCCCGGCCAACGACCGCTCGATCCCCTCCAGGTCCAGCCGTCCCCCGCGGTCCTGGTCGAGCATCGGCACGTCCTCGGCGACCAGGCCCAGCCCCGCCAGCCACGGGTAGAAGCTGAGGTAGACCGGCGGGTTCAGCACGACCCGGTCGCCCGGCGAGGTGACCGCGCGCAGGACCTCCTGGACCCCCACCCCGACGTCGGCCATCACCCGCACGCTCCCGCCGTCGGCCACCGGGTCCCACCCCCAGGCGTCCCGCGCGAACCCGGCGAAGGCCTCCACCACGGGTCGCGGGTGCCCGGCGTAGCCGAAGTCGGACAGGTCGACCGCGGCGTGCAGCGCCTGCGCGACCGCCGGTGCCGTGCGCACGTCCATCTCCGCGGTCCAGGCAGGCAACACGTCTGGGGCCACCCGGCTCCACTTCGCGCTGCGGTGCTCCCGCATCTCCTCCAGGGTCAGGTCGAACGGTGCTCCCATCACCCCAGCCTGCCAGGCCCAACCAGGAGCGACAGGATGGGGGTATGGCGTCGCGCACCTGGACCTTCACCGGCCGGATCCTCGGGGTCGGCACCACCAGCGGGGTGCGGCTCGTCGTCGGGGTCTGGGACGACTCGCCGCTGGGTTCCTTCGCCGACGTCATGGTCGAGCGGGCCGACGGCCACCGGCTCCTGCTGGCCCCGACCCAGGAGGTGGCCGACTTCGTGACCGGCACCTACACCTTTGACGAGACCCGGATCGAACCGGTCGAGGTCGACCTCGTCGACGTCTCCCGTGCCGCACCGGTGGAGGGGGGAGGCGGACCGGGCGCAACGGTCCGCGTCAGCATGCCCTCCCTGGCCCTCGCCGCCCACCTCGGCCGGCGCACGGCGCTCGGGTGGCTGCTGCGCGGCATACCCCGCAGGGTCGCGGCCAGCCCGCTCCTGTCGACGGTGACCGACCCGGTGGCCCGGGTCGTCCTGCGGGGGGGGGTGCGCACCCGCGGCAGCGCGGGACAGGGGCGACGCGAGTACTACGGCGCGACCGACCTGCGGGCCGTCACCGCCGTGACCGCCCGGCTCGACGGCGTCGACCTGGGCACGCTGACCGCGGTCGACCCGCCGGCCCGGTTCGGGTTCTCCTCGACACCGCGACGGCCGACGCTGACCGAGGTCGTGACCACGATCCGGGAGTGAACGGCGCACCAGCGCACCGGCCGGAAAGGCTGCCACCCCTCCGGCCGGCGGCCGGCGTCGCGCAGTCCCCTCAGGCCACCCGGGTCTGCGGCGCGTTCTCGGCCGTCTTGCCCGGGTCGCGCTCGACGACCCCGTCGAGCACGTCGTCGATCCTGCCCATGAGGTCGGCCTCGAGCCTCACGCCGGCCGCTTTGACGTTGTCCTTGACCTGCTCGGGGCGGGAGGCGCCGACGAGGGCGGCGGCCACGTTCGGGTTCTGCAGCACCCAGGCGACCGCGAGCTGCGGCATCGTCAGGCCGGCCTCCTGCGCCAACGGCTTCAGGTTCTGCACCGCCGTGAGGGTCTCGTCCGACATGAAGCCCTTCATCCCCTTGCCCATCTTCTCGTCGGCCGCCCGACCCTCGGTGGGCTGCTCGCCGGGGAGGTACTTGCCGCTCAGCACGCCCTGGGCCATCGGGCTCCAGACGATCTGGGAGATGCCCAGCTCCTCGCAGGCCGGGACGACCTCGGGCTCGATGACCCGCCAGAGCATGGAGTACTGCGGCTGGGAGGAGATGAGCGAGAAGCCCAGCTCCTTGCTCAGCCGGTGGCCCTCGCGGATCTGGTCGGCGGTCCACTCGCTGACGCCGATGTAGAGCGCCTTGCCCTGGCGGACGATGTCGGCGAAGGCCTGCATCGTCTCCTCCAGCGGCGTCTCGGTGTCGAACCGGTGCGCCTGGTAGAGGTCGACGTAGTCGGTCTGCAGGCGCTTCAGCGAGCCGTCGATCGACTCCATCACGTGCTTGCGGGACAGGCCGGTGTCGTTCGGGCCGCCCGGGCCGGTGGGCCAGTAGACCTTGGTGAAGATCTCCAGGCTCTCCCGGCGCTCGCCCTTGAGGGCCTCGCCGAGGACGCTCTCCGCCTTGGTGTTGGCGTAGACGTCGGCGGTGTCGAAGGTGGTGATGCCCTCGTCGAGCGCGGCGCGCACGCACTGGTGGGCCACCTCGTTCTCCACCTGGGACCCGTGGGTCAACCAGTTGCCGTAGGTGATCTCGCTGATCTTGAGCCCGCTGTTGCCGAGGTACCTGAATTCCATCCCCCCAGCCTACGGACGGAGAGGCGTGCTCCGCGCCGTGGGTGTCCACCCCCCGAGGGGTCGAGGTGGACCCGGCGGGTGTCGACGTCCCCGCGGGGTCGACGTCTGCGGCGGGCGTCCTCCACCGTCGGTGGCCGCGGCTACGGTGGGGGTATGACGTACGGGTCGGGGTGGCAGGACGAGCAGCGTGGGCAGGGTCCTCGGGAGGGCGAGGAGCTGGCGGCGCCGCCCGGTGCAGACCCTGCCCTGCCGGGGCCGGGGATCGACCCCGCGCTGCGGCCCCCCGCCGCTGCCCGGCCCGCAGACGCCGGGCGCCGGGATGCCCGAGGTCGTCCCCGGGGCGCCGGGCTCCTGGCAGGGAGGCGGTGCGGCATACCCCTCCGGTCCGGGGAACCTGCCCGCCCGCCGGGACCGTGACCAGCCGATGGTGTCGGCGTTTGGCGACCTCGTGCGGACCGGGTCGTGGGACGCCGCGAGGAAGACGGTGGCCTACCAGGTGTTCGGCGACAGCAAGCTGGACCTGCGCCAGGTGCTGCGCCCCGGCGAGACGTTGGAGGTCGAGCTCTACAGCCTGTTCGGCAGCGCGAAGATCCTCGTGCCCGAGGGCACGGACGTGCAGATCCAGGGGATGACGCTGCTGGGTGACGCCCGGGCCGAGGTGGGTGCGGCGGCGACCGGGACGACCCCGCCCTCCGGCGGCCGGCTCGTGGTCACCGGCTGGTCGGTCTTCGGCGACGTGCGCGTCCGGTCGGTCGCGGCCGGCGAGAAGCTGCCCCGCGGGTGGCGCTGGGCCCAGCCGAAGCGGTCCTGACGCGGCCGAGCGCCTCTCGCCGGGGTCCTGACGCCGGGCCTCAGCGAGCCGTCGTCGGCGTCGGGTCACCGCCCCGGCGGGCGAGCTCGGCCTCCGCCCGCCGCAGACCGCCGTGCTCGAGGCCGGCGAGGGAGGAGACGCCGCTCCACACGGGCCGCCCGCCGCGGGTCACCCGCACCTCCATGGTGCCGGTGAGGTGCTCCAGCGCCCCCGGGGTGTTGCGACCCTGGGACGGCAGCGGGACGGGGAGGACGTGGGCGTCGCCCACCGGGGCCGAGGCCTCCACCTCGACCCGCCAGCCTCCGGCCCGGTGGGTCCCCGCCAGGAGCCACCGGTCGTCGTGGACGGTGGCGCGGACGGGGCTGAGCCCGGGGTCGCCCAGCCGCAGCACCCGCCCCTGCGGGAGGCGGACGACCAGCCCGGTCACCTCGGTGCGCAGCGGCAGCCCCAGGGGTCGGGCATGGACCTGGCCCCCGGCGAAGGCGACGGCTGCCCCCGGCTCGGCGAAGCCGTGGGCCTGACCCCACCACCAGGAGTCGGGGAACCCCTCGGCGCCCCAGTTCTTCTCCCCGTAGACCTGCGCACCGTCCAGCTCCCAGCGGGCGTCGCCGAGGCGGACCGTGCCCGTGGCGCGTCCGCCGAGCAGCCAGGGGTGCCAGTACTGGTTCAGCCGGGGCACCGCCTGGAAGATGCTGGACCCGCCCAGGGCCCGCCGGGGCCAGGGGGCCAGCGGCTCGAGGCAGACGTCGACCATCGCGTCGTCCAGCTGCACGTGCAGGTGGGTCGCGCTCCCGCTGAAGCTCGGTGACCCGTCCCGGCCCGCCGCCGCTGCGCCCGCCGTGGCCCCCAGCCCGGAGGGGTCGGCCGTGGCGCCGGCCACCGCGGCCGTGCGCAGGAAGCCGTCCGAGGAGCCAGCCCGACGGTCGCCCACGGGCCGTCGGGTCCCTGGTTGACTCCCACGAGCGCGATGAGCACCCGGCCGGTGGCCACGTCCGTCAGACGCCAGAAGTAGCCCTCCATCGCCACGCCCGGGTGGGCCCGGCGCGGGTCGCCCCCCGGCAGGTCGGCACCGGTGGCGCGGTAGCGGCGGAGCGCGGAGGAGATCACCGTGCCCACGCTAGGCCCGCGACCGGCCGGCCGCCCCTCGAGCTCCCTGACCGGCCCCGTCCGGCTTCGGCAGGACGGGGCGGCACGACCGTCCTAGCGTGGGAGGCGTCGCCACCGACGGCGAGCGAACGACGCGGGAGGACCCCAGATGGCCACGAAGAAGTCAGCCAAGACCGCTCCGACGTCCCGGGGAGGGGACGGCCGCAAGGGCGGTCGGCCGAGCGACCCGTCCGTGCCGGCGGTGGAGGACGGCGGCCCCCGGCTCCCGGACTACCCCCAGGACCCGGTCCCTCCGCAGCCGCCGACGCCCCGCCACGCGGGTGCCGCTGCGGACAACCCGCTCTACACCGACGCGACCGAGCCCGGGACCGGTGGCGAGCTGCACCAGCTGCCGGGCGACGGCATACCTGCGATGACGACCTCGCAGGGGCAGGTCCTCTCGGACGACCAGAACTCCCTGAAGGTCGGTGACCGCGGGCCCACCCTGCTGGAGGACTTCGCCCTCCGCGACAAGATCTTCCACTTCGACCACGAGCGGATCCCTGAGCGGGTGGTGCACGCGCGGGGGTATGGCGCGCACGGCACCTTCACCGCCGCCGAGGACCTGTCCGACCTGACCCGGGCCTCGCTGTTCGCGCAGGCCGGCAAGGAGACGCCGGTGTTCGTCCGGTTCTCCACGGTCGCGGGCAACATGGGGTCCTTCGACCTGGCCCGCGACATCCGTGGGTTCGCGACGAAGTTCTACACCGACGAGGGGAACTGGGACCTGGTCGGCAACAACGTCCCGGTGTTCTTCATCCCCAGGACGCGATCAAGTTCCCCGACCTCGTGCACTCGGTCAAGGAGGAGCAGGACCGGGGCTGGCCGCAGGCGCAGTCGGCGCACGACACCTTCTGGGACTTCGTCGGCCTGATGCCCGAGTCGACCCACACCCTGCTGTGGCAGATGTCGGACCGCACGATCCCGAGGTCGTTCCGCTTCATGCAGGGCTTCGGTGTGCACACCTTCCGGTTCGTCGACGCCGAGGGGAAGAGCACGTTCGTGAAGTTCCACTGGGTGCCGAAGCAGGGGCTGCAGTCGGTGGTGTGGAACGAGGCCGTCAAGATCAACGGCGCCGACCCCGACTTCCACCGTCGTGACCTGTGGATGGCGATCAACAACGGCGACTTCCCCGAGTGGGACCTGTGCGTCCAGGCCTTCGACGACGAGTTCGCCGACTCCTTCGAGTTCGACGTGCTCGACTCCTCCAAGATCATCCCCGAGGAGCAGGTGCCGCTGCGGGTGATCGGCACGATGCGGCTGGACCGGGTGGTCGACAACGTGTTCAGCGAGACCGAGCAGGTGGCGTTCATGACCCAGAACGTCGTGCCCGGCATCGACTTCACCAACGACCCGCTGCTGCAGGGTCGCAACTTCTCGTATCTGGACACCCAGCTCAAGCGCCTCGGTTCGACCAACTTCAGCCAGCTGCCGGTCAACGCCCCACGCTGCCCCGTCATGCACTTCCAGCGGGACGGCCACATGCAGATGGGCCGCCAGGCCGGTCGGGCCACCTACGAGCCCAACTCCTTCACCGGGGCCGCCGCCGGCCCACGGGCCGACCGGGAGGCGGGCTTCCGCACGGTGGAGCGCCCGGAGAGCGGCGACACGCGGCGCGTGCGCGCCGAGAGCTTCGCCGACCACTACTCCCAGGCCGGACAGTTCTGGCGCAGCCAGAGCCCGGTCGAGCAGGACCACATCCGGATGGCGTTCGTCTTCGAGCTGTCCAAGTGCGAGATCCCGGTGGTCCGGGAGCGGATCGTGGCCAACCTGCGCAACGTCGACGAGGAGCTGGCGGCCGGGGTGGCCGACGGGCTCGGGATGGACCTGCCCGAGGCCACGACCCCGCACGTGCAGCCGAACCACGACCTGCCTGAGTCGCCGGCGCTGAGCATGGAGGCGAGGGCGCCGGAGAGCTTCGCCGGGCGCAAGCTGGGCATCGTCGTCACCGACGGGACCGACGCAGCCGTGCTGGACGCGCTGACGAAGGCCTTCGAGGACGGCGGCGCGATGGTGGAGACGATCGCCCTCAAGATCGGAGGAGTCACCCTGGCCGGCGGCGAGCGCCGCCCGGTCGACCACAAGATCGACGGTGGCCCCTCGGTCCTCTTCGACGCGGTCGCCCTCCTCGGTGAGGGCGCCGGTGCGGAGGAGCTGGCCGGCCACCCGGCCACCCGGGACTTCGTGGCCGACGCGTTCTCGCACTACAAGTTCATCGGCTACGTGCCCGGCGCCCGCCCGCTGCTGGAGGCCGGCGCGATCGCCGAGCGCCTGGACCAGGCCTGCCTGGACCTGTCGACGACGACGCCGGAGGACTTCTTCACCGCCTGCGGGGCGATGCGCCGCTGGGAGCGCGACGTCTGAGCCGCGGCACGGCAGGCGGTGAGTCAGGGGCCGGCCCCCCGGCGTGTCGCGCACTGTGCCCGGCCGTTGTTGCGTGTCATGTGCCAGAACACGGATGGTGCAGCACGCGACACGCCGCAGCGGGGTGGTCGGTTGGCTGCCCTGCTTGTCGCGGACCGTCTCGGCCGGGGCCGGATCGCCCGCCGTCGGCACGGGGAGCTTCGTCTTGCGGGCGACCGGTGCCCTGCGGAACAGTCGGGCGTGTGGATGATCGGGCCATGAGCCGACGCTCGGCCTGGTGGGCCCTGGCGGCGCCGGCCGTCGTCATCGCCGCCGGTGTCGCGCCCGCCGTCGCCGGCGTCATCGCCTGGTGGCACGGGCTGATCATCCTGGTTCTCGGAGGCGCGTGGTTCGTCCTGAGTGGCGCACCGTCCTGCGTACGACGGCCCCCAGAGCGGCGGGTCAGCCTTCCGGCGGGGCCACCGGGCGGCCGATCCGCGGGGCGACCGGTCGACCGGGCGGGGCGACCGGGGAGGCGTCCGGCGGGGTGACCGGTGAGGCGTCCGGCGGGGTCACCGGGCGGCCGGGGACAGCCCAGTCGGTCAGTCGGCCAGCTTGGCCGGAAGACCGGCCCGCGCGAAGGCGGCCTCGTCGAAGAAACCCACGACGGCGGTGACCGCCCCGTCGACGACGTCGACGACCACGAGCTGGAAGGGACGGTGGACGCCGTCCTCGCCGCGCAGGTACATCCCGGCGGCGGGCTGGCCGTTGGAGACCGTCGGCACCATGCGCAGGTCGAGCGGCCCGGAGGCGGGGCACTGAGTCCCGATGAGGGCGGCGATGGCCTCCTGGCCGACGTAGTAGCGGTCGAACGGAGGCATCTGCCAGGTGGCCTGCTCGGTCATGACCTCCACCACGGCGGGGGCACGTCGTAGCGTTCGAACGCCTCGCAGAAGCGGGTGAAGATCTCGCGCTCCTCGGCGGTGAGCTCGTGCACCCGGCGCCCGGCCTGCCGCATGCCGTCCCCGACGGTGGCCCGGGCGCGCTGGAGGGCGGAGTTGGCGGCGGCCACCGAGCACCCCAGCGCCTCGGCCGTCTCGGCGGCCGACATCTGCAGCACGTCGCGCAGCACGAGAGCGGCACGCTGCCGCGGCGGCAGGTCCTGGAGGGCGGCGACCACCGCCAGCTGGACACCCTCGTGCGCCACCGCGGCGTCGGCCGGGTCCGGCCGGGCCTCGCCCCAGACCATCCGGTCCGGAAGAGGCTCCAGCCAGTCGCGGGAGCGGTCCTCGACCACCGGCACGTGCGGGTCGCCGGGAGGTTGCCCGAGGCCGCTGGGCAGGGGCCGGCGGCCCTGCTGCTTCAGGGCCGTCAGGCAGGTGTTGGTGGCGATCCGGTACATCCAGGTCCGGACCGAGGAACGTCCCTCGAAGGAGTGGAACGCCCGCCACGCGCGCAGGTAGGTCTCCTGCACCAGGTCCTCGGCCTCACCGGCCGAACCGAGCATGCGGTAGCAGTGCGCGAGCAGCTCGCCGCGCAGCGGAGCGGTCAGCTCCTCGAACGTCTGCGTCCCCGTGGTCGTCGTCATGCCTCGCTCCTCGCCCACCCGTCCTGGACCCGCCTGTCCTGAGCCGGCCCGTCGCGGACCAGCCCGTCGCGGACCAGCCCGTCGCGGACCAGCCCCTCGCGGACCGGCCCCTCACGGACCAACCCCTCCTGGACCGGCCCGGTCATGCGCGACGGCCGGCAGCGACCGGCGCGCCGTCGATCTCCACCGTCCCACCGTCGGGCACCTCCGGTCCATCCCCGGTGAAGGCCGGGTCCATCCACATGACCTCCCACACGTGGCCGTCCGGGTCGCTCCAGGAGCGGCCGTACATCAGGCCCATGTCCTCGCTGCGGACCGCGGTGCCACCCAGCTCCGCGGCCCGGTCGGCGAGACCGTCCACCTCCGCGCGGGACTCCACCGACAGTGCCAGGAGCGTCTCCACGGTGCCGGTGTCGGCGGTCCGGCGGTCGTGGAAGCCGTCGAAGAAGTCCCGCCGCAGCAGCATCGCGTAGAGGGCGGGGCCGAGCTCGAGGCAGAGCGCGTTGTCGTCGCAGAAGTTCTCGTCGAAGGTGTAGCCGAGCCCGGAGAAGAAGGCCCGGCTCCGGTCGAGGTCCTCCACGGGCAGGTTGACGAAGATCGCCTGGTGCTGTGGCATGTCGTTCCTCCTGGGTCGTCCTGGTCGGCGACGGTCGTCCCTGGTCTGCGACGGTCGCCGCGGCGGCGCCGTCCGGTGCCGCTGCTGGGTCCGACCAGTCCCGGTGACCGAACTCATCGGTGGGGTGTTCTTCCCGCTCCACGAGCTGGTCGGGCCGCCCGGGCTACGGTGCCCCGGTGGACCCGGCCGAGACGCAGGACGAGCGGTGGATAGGCCACAGCGTGCTCCAGGTGTCGGTGCCGGCCCTGGAGGGGTGGGTGCGCGCCCGGACCGCGGAGCACGATCCCGCCTTTGTCTCGAACGACCCGCGCTTCGGGCACGCCCACGTCACGGCGCTGGGTCCGTTCGTCGACGTCCTGGACGAGGCGGTGGCCGGCCGGGTCGCCGACGTCGCGGCCCAGGTGGAGCCGTTCAGCTACCGTCTCGCCCGGGTGGCCACCTTCCCCAACGGGATCGTGCATCTCGTGCCCGAACCCGCCGAGCCGTTCGCCCGGCTCACGGCCCTGCTCGTCGGGGAGTTCCCCGACCATCGGCCCTACGGCGGGCAGTTCGCGCCCGACCCGCACCTGACCCTCGACCTCGTCCACGGCGATGTCACCGAGGAGTCCACGCGCGCACGGCTCGAGGGCCTGCTGCCCCTCGAAGCCCGGGCGGAGACCCTCGACCTGGCCTGGTGGGAGTCTGGCCGCTGCCATCTCGTCCACCGGTGGCCGCTCGGCGGGTCGGGGTCCGGCGCGTACGACGGACGCATCGGCACTCCGCACGGCGTATGATGGTTGCATCATGCATGTATCTGAGCAGCTGGCGCGTGCCTTCGCCTCGATGGGTCGCCTCCTCATCGAGTTCCAGGGGGAGCTGTCGCGTCCCGACTTCTCCGTCCTCGTCCACCTCACCCACCAGGACGACGTCGGGGAGGCGGTCCGCTCCCGCGACCTCGCCCGTTCCGAGGGGCTCGACCCCTCCACCATGAGCCGCCGGCTGGCCTCGCTGGCCGAGCGGGGGCTGGTGGCGCGCGAGCCCGACCCGGCGGACGGCAGGGCCCACCTGCTGCGGCTGACGGAGTACGGCCGGGAGGCCGTCCGTCAGGAGCGGGCCCGGCGGGTCGCGCTCGTCACGGACGCCCTCGAGGGATGGGACGACGCGGACCGGGCCGACCTCGCCCGCCTGCTGTCCCAGCTCACCGACAGCCTCGAGACCCGCCGCGACGACGAGCGCACCCGCCGGCACCACCGCATACCCGGGCGGTCCGCGTGACCACGCCCGCAGCCGCGCCCGCCGACGCCCCCGACCCCACGCCCGAGCCCGTCGCCTACCGGATGACCCCGGCCCACCGGCGGGTCTTCGTCGGGCTGATGCTCGGCATGTTCGTCGCCTCGATCAGTCAGACGATCGTCGGCCCCGCCATCCCGCGGATCGTCGCCGAGCTCGGGGGTATGGAGCACTACAGCTGGGTGGCGACCGCGGCCATGCTGGTCTCGGCCATCGTCGTGCCGATCGTCGGCAAGCTCTCCGACATCTTCGGCCGGCGCGGCTTCTACCTCGGCGGGCTGGTCGTGTTCATGCTCGGCTCGGTGATCTCGGGGCTGGCGCCCAACTTCTGGACGCTCGTCCTCGGCCGAGCGGTGCAGGGCCTGGGCATGGGCACGCTGATGCCGTTGTCGCAGACGATCATCGGCGACATCATCCCGGCGCGGCAGCGGGGCAAGTACCAGGGCCTCATGGGCGCCGTCTTCGGGGTGACCTCGGTGGCCGGGCCGCTCGCCGGCGGAGTGATCACCGACGCGCTGGGCTGGCGCTGGTTGTTCTTCGCGATCCTCCCCGTGGGGATCGTCGCTGTCTTCATCATCGCCCGCTTCCTGCACCTGGACCACGAGCCGACCCGGGGCAGCATCGACGTGCTGGGCATCGTCACGCTGACCCCGGCGCTGGTGGCGATCCTGCTGGCGACCTCGTGGGGCGGCACCACCTACCCGTGGGGCTCGGCGCCGGTGCTGGGCCTCTTCGCCGCGGGCACGGTGCTGCTGGCGGCCTTCGTCCTGGTCGAGCTGCGGGCCGACAACCCGCTGCTGCCGCTGGGACTGTTCCGCAACAGCATCTTCACCTGGGCCAACATCGCCGCCTTCGGGCTGGCGATGGTGATGTTCGGGGCGCTCATCTACGTCCCGGTCTACGCCCAGGGGGTGCTCGGGGCCGGGGCGACCGAGTCGGGCCTGATCCTGATGCCGATGATGCTGGGGATGATCGTCGTCGGGATCCTGGCCGGTCTGCTCATCACCAGGACCGGGCGCTACAAGGAGCTGATGCTGCTGGGCACGGTCGTCACCGGGGTGGGGCTGTGGATGCTCACCCGGCTCACCGTGGACTCCTCGGAGTGGGCGATGACCGCGGCGATCGCGGTCATGGGCACCGGGCTGGGGATGGCGATGCAGCAGTACACCCTCGTCGTCCAGAACGCGGTGTCCCGGGCCGACCTGGGCGTGGGGACCGCGACGCTGCAGTTCTTCCGCAACGTCGGCAACACCGTGGGGATCGCGGTCTTCGGCTCGGTGATGACGGCGGGGATGACGTCCGCGATCGCCGGCTACCTGCCCGCGGAGGTCGCTGCGCGGGCGGCCGAGCTCGGACAGATCGACGCGGGCGTCGCGCTCGACCCGGCCGCGACCCAGGGGCTGCCGCCCGAGGTCCTCGCGGCGGTGCGCGCCGGCCTGGCCGACCAGCTGCACGACGTCTTCGTGCTGGGGCTGCCCATCGTGGTCGTCGTCTTCTTCGCGACGCTGGCCATCCGGCCGATCCCCTTGCGCGAGACCGTCGACACGCCGGAGGAGGCGCAGCGGGAGTACCTCGACACGATGGCCCAGAGTGCGCCGTCCCGGGGGTACGTCCCCAGCCTGCGGGAGGGCGACGTCGGCGCCCGGACCCGTGAACGGGTGCTGGGGCTGCAGCTGGCCATGCTCGCGCGGCAGGTGCTCCTGGAGGACCGGCCGCTGCTGACCCGGGCCGTGGCCGAGGTCGGCGAGGGCGACGTGGAGCGTGGCCGGTGCCTGCTCGAACGGGCGGCGAGGATGCTCACCAGCGACGACCGCGAGGAGGTGGCGGCCGGCGAGCGCTTCGCCGTGGAGCTGGCCCGTCGGGCGGACCGGGAGGGCGGGCTGCTCAGCCCGGAGCTGCGCCAGGAGCTGGCCGTGCAGGCCGCGGCGGCCGCGCGGAACCGGGACGAGTGCTCTCGAGCATCGAGCCGAGCGTGGAGGAGCGGCACGCGGCCGTCGACCTGGACAAGGTGCGGCAGGCGGCCGCCGAGCTGTCGACCGCACTGCTCGTCGACCTGGGCCGGCCGGTGGAGCCGGCTGGCACGTCCGGGCGGGGGTAGGCCTCGGCCGGGTTCTGCTCGGACGGCCCGGCCGGGATCTGGTCCGGGACGGACAAGGTTGTGCACCAGGGACAAGGTCGTCGACCTTGCCTGCGGTGCACATCCTTGTCTGCTGGGCCCGACCGGGAGGCTCAGGCCTCCTTGGCGCCGGAGAACTCCAAGAAGGCGTCCATCGCGCGCGGGCCGTAGACGGTGGCCGGGCCGCCCGCCATGAGGATCGCGACGCCGATGGTCTCGGCGACCTGCTCGGCGGTGGCGCCGGCGCGGGCGGCGCCACGGGCGTGGCTGGCGATGCAGCCGTCGCACTGGGTGGCCACGGAGATGCCGAGGGCGATCAGCTCCTTGGTGGCGGTGCTCAGCTCGCCGTCGGCGAGGGCGGCCTTGTGGGTGGCGGCGAAGCCGGCGTAGACGTCCGGGATGCGGGAGCGCAGCTCGCGGGAGGGGGCCTTGAGGCTGTCGAGGACGTGGGCACCGTGGGACATGGGACTCCTGACTGAACGGGTGGAACTGATACCCCCGAGGGTATCTCGGGGAGCCGGTGGACGCCAAGATCGACGGCCGCGCTCCCCAGCCTGGCACGCCCGGGCGGGGGGGGGCCGGGGGCGGACGGACGGGCGGCACGGCATACCCTCGCTGCATGCAGGACTTCCACCTCCCCACCGCGATCGTGGTGGCCGGAGCCTTCCTGGTCCTGCAGGCCGCGCTGTGGCTGCGGCGCCGGCGGGAGGCACGGGGGTTCCTCTCCGAGGCGGACCGGATCACCTACGAGACGCTGCGCACCGGGTCCCAGGCGGGTCGGCACCTGCGCTCGGGCCTGACGACCGAGCACGCGGGACGCGCGGCCCGCCACCTGCGGCTCATGCTCGGGGCGTCGGCGCTGGCGATCAGCGACGGGCAGCAGCTGCTCACCTGGTCCGGCCACGGTGAGCACCACTCCCCGCAGGCGCCCGACCACTCGCGTCGGGTGCTGACCAGCGGGGACGTCGTCGTGCTCGACCGGGACGACCTGCCCTGCCGCGACCCCGAGTGCGACGTCCGGGCGGGGGTGGTGGCCCCCCTCGTCGTGGAGGACCGGGTCATCGGCACCATCGCCGCCTACGCCGCGCGTCCCTCGGCCGGGCTGGCCCGGGCGACCGAGCAGCTGGCGACCTGGGTCAGCGGACAGCTCGAGCTCGGCGAGCTCGACCGCGAGCGCACCCGGGCCATGGAGGCCGAGCTGCGCAGCCTGCGGGCCCAGATCAGCCCGCACTTCATCTACAACTCCCTCGGCGCCATCGCCTCCTTCGTGCGCACCGACCCCGACCGGGCCCGCGAGCTGCTGCTGGAGTTCGCCGACTTCACCCGCTACGCGCTGCGGCGCGGCGGCGCGTTCACGACCCTGGCCGACGAGCTACGCAACATCGAGCGCTACCTCGTGCTGGAGCAGGCGCGCTTCGGCGAGCGGCTGCAGGTCCACCTGCTCGTGGCGCCCGAGGTGCTGACCGTGGCCGTCCCCTTCCTGGCCGTCCAGCCGCTCGTGGAGAACGCGGTCCGCCACGGGCTGGCGCACAAGGAGGGGGTGGGGACGGTGACGATCACGGCCACCGACCTGGGCGACCTGGCGGAGATCACCATCGAGGACGACGGGGTCGGCTCCGACCCCGACCTGGTGCAGCGAGCGCGCTCGACGGGGACACCGCCGCGGACGGCAAGGACACCGACAGCGTCGGGCTGGGCAACGTCGACGCCCGGCTGCGGCAGGTCTACGGCGACGACCACGGCCTCGTCGTCGAGACCGCGCCGGGGCTGGGCACGAAGGTCGTCTTCCGGGTGCCCAAGTACGCCCCCGGTGTCCACGCGGGCCGGATGAGGCCCTGGCTCACCGCCTCCGCCGCGACCCTGGTCGCGGCGCTCGTCACCGGGGTCTCGGTGGCCGTCGATGTCGTGGGCTCCCCGGCCGTGGACGAGGTCGGACCGGTCGACGCGGTCTACGTCATCGGTCCGGTCGAGACCCGCATCGAGGAGGCGCTGGCGGTGATGGACAGGGGCGTCGCCCCCGTGCTGCTGGCCACCACCTCGGTCCACGCCGGCACCGGGGAGCCCTACGCGACCGACCACTGCGGCCTGCGCACCGCGACCTACCGGGTCGAGTGCGTCCTGCCCGACCCGTACTCCACGCGCGGTGAGGCCCGGATCCTCGGCGACCGCGCGGCCGGGCACGGCTGGTCGCGGGTCGCGGTGATGACCAGCACGCCGCACGCCGGGCGCACCCGTCTGCTCATGGAGCGCTGCACCGACGCCGAGGTGCTTCTCTGGACGACCGACGCCGCGACCGACCGCAGCCTGCGGGGCCGGGTCCGCGCCGCGCCGGCTCTACCAGTCGGCCGCCTGGGTCAAGACGCAGGTCCTGCGCGGTTGCTGAGCCGGCGTCGCGGCCCGCCGCCGTCCCGGCCGCGCCCCGGCCGCGCCCCGGCCGCGCCCCGGCCTCGCCCCGCCCGCGCCCCGCCCGCGCCCCGCCCCCCCGCCACCCCCCCCGCCGCCCCCCCCTACGATGAGGTCATGCGCGCCCTCGTCGTCGACGACGAACCGCCCGCCCTCTCCGAGCTGACCTACCTCCTGGAGCAGGACGGACGGTTCGACGACGTGGTGCCCGCGTCCTCGGGCACCGACGCGCTCCGGGCCCTGACGCCGGCGACGTCGACGTCGTCTTCTCCGACATCTCCATGCCCGGGCTCGACGGCATGGAGCTGGCCCGCATCGTCGCCCGCTTCGCCCGTCGTCCCCAGGTCGTCTTCGTCACCGCCCACGAGGAGCACGCCGTCGACGCCTTCGCCGTGCAGGCCACGGACTACGTCATGAAGCCGGTCTCCCCGTCCCGCCTCGCCCGCGCGGTGGACCGGGTCCTGGAGGGTATGGCGTCCGCGCCCGCCGCAGGTGCTTCCGCGTCCGCCGAGGGTGTCACGGCGGGCGAGCCGACCGACCCGGCCGTCGGGCCGGCCGCCCGACAGGAGGGCGGCTCTCCGTCGGCCGGCGTCCCGGCCGACGAGCGCATCGCGGTCGAGCTGGGCGGCGTGACCCGCTTCCTGCTGCGTTCGAGCATCCGCTACGTGCAGGCCCAGGGCGACTACGCCCGGCTGTTCACCGCGACCGGCTCGCACCTGCTCCGGGTCCCGCTGAGCACGCTGGAGGAGCGCTGGGCCGGCGCGGGGTTCGTGCGGATCCACCGCTCGACGCTGGTCTCCCTCGCGCACGTGTCGGAGGTCCGGCAGAGCCAGGGAAGGGTCTCCCTCGTGCTCGTCCCGGACGGGACCGAGCTGCAGGTGGCGCGGCGGCACACCCGTGAGGTCCGCGAGCACATCCTGGCCCGGGGCTCGCGGCCACGCTGACCGGACCGCGACGACCGCGCGACGAGTCCCGCTCGGGGGGCCCAGGCGACCGGGCGAGAGTCCCGCCGCGGTGGCCGGGGCGAACGCCCGGCCGGCAGCCGGGGCGTAGCCTGCCCACCATGTCCACGCCGCCGCCCCCTACCCCGGACGCGGCGGGCGGGAGGCATGACGTCGCGGCGGCGCGACGGCATACCTCGCGGGTCCGGGTGACCTCGTCCCGCCGCGGCGCCCCGCCTGTCCGGCAGCGCACCCCCGCCGCGGACCTCGTCGAGCAGACGGGGGTGGGCGAGCTCTACCTCGAGGGCCTGCTGCGGGCCCAGCTGCGGCTGGCGCTGACCGTCCTGGGCGTCTTCGCGGTCGCGCTGCTGGGCGTGCCGCTGCTCGTGACCGTCGTCCCCGCCAGCGGCGCGGTGAGCCTGGGCGGCGTGCCGCTCGTGTGGGTGCTGCTCGGGGTCCTCGTCTACCCGGTGATGGTCGCCCTGGCCGCCTGGTACGCCCGGCAGGCGGGGCGGCTGGAGACCCGGTTCAGCGACGTCGTCGGACGGGACCACTAGTGTCCGGGGTGCTGCCCGGCCTGGCGGTCCTGGCCGTCTGCGTGCTCACGCTCGTGCTCGGCGTCTTCGGGCTGCGGCTGTCCCGGCGCACCAGCGACTTCTACGTCGCCGGCCGCACGGTCACGCCCGGGCGCAACGCGGCCGCCATCGGCGGGGAGTACCTCTCGGCCGCCAGCTTCCTGGGCGTCGCGGGGCTGGTCTACGACACCGGGGTCGACGCGCTGTGGTACCCGATCGGCTACACCGCGGGGTATGTCGTGCTGCTGGTCCTCGTCGCGGCGCCGCTGCGGCGCTCGGGCGCCTACACCCTGCCGGACTTCGCCGAGGCCCGGCTGGAGTCGCGGGCGGTGCGCCACCTGTGCACGCTGCTCGTCGTCTTCATCGGCTGGCTCTACCTGGTGCCGCAGTTCCAGGGGGCCGGGTTCACGCTGCGGCTGGTCACGGGGGCTCCCGAGCGGCTGGGGGCGACGGTGGTCCTCGTCGTCGTCGTGCTGTCGGTGGCTGCCGGCGGGATGCGCTCGATCACGCTGGTCCAGGCGGTGCAGTACTGGGTCAAGCTCACCGCGCTCGCCGTCCCCGCCGGGGTCATCGTCGCGGTCTGGTGGGCCACCCGCGGCCCGGTGCCGCAGGTGGACGACTCCTGGCTGCTGCCGCTGACGGGCGGGGACCCCGACCGGCACCACCTCTACCGCACCTTCTCGCTGCTCGTGGCGCTGGCCCTGGGCACCACCGGGCTGCCGCACGTGGTCGTGCGCTACTACACCAACCCCGACGGCGCCCAGGCGCGACGCACGACCGTGCGGGTGCTGTGGCTGCTCGGCATGTTCTACGTGGTGACGGTCGTCTACGGGGTGCTGGGCCGGGCCTACCTGGCCACGCCGGGGGAGGGGCGCGCGGACACCGTCGTGCTGCGCCTGCCCGCGCAGGTGCTCGGGGGGGCGTGGGGGCAGAGGTGCTGGTGGCGGCCCTGGCGGGCGGGGCGTTCGCGGCCTTCCTGTCGACGAGCTCGGGGCTGGCGGTGGCGGTCACCGGGGTGCTCAACCAGGACCTGGTGCGACCGCTGCTGGCCCGGGTGACGGGCGGGGACCACTCGGAGGTCACCGGGTTCCGGCTCTCGGCGGTGGTGGCGGTCCTCGTGCCCTACGGGCTGAGCCGGTTCTTCCCCGAGGTGGGGCTGGCGGCCTTCGTCACCCTGGCGTTCGTCGTGGCCGCGTCGACCTTCTTCCCGCTCCTGGCGCTGGGCGTGTGGTGGCCCCGGCTGTCGGTGCCGGGCGCGGCGGCCGGGCTCGTCGTGGGGGCGGTGCTGGCGACCGGGGCGATCGGGGTCACCGTGCTCGTCGGCGACCGGCCGGGCTGGAGCGGGGCGCTGCTCGCCCAGCCGGCGGCCTGGACGGTGCCGGTCGCCCTGCTCACCGCGGTCGGCGTCTCCCTGGCCACCCCGCACCGGATCCCGCGGGGCGCGCGGCGCACCCTCGTGCGGCTGCACACCCCGGAGTCGATCCCCACCGGGATGCCGGGCGGCCCGGGCCGCCGCTGACGGGCAGGGTGCCACCCGGCTGGTGGGACGCCCCGGCGCGGGACGCGGCGGCGCCGACCGGACGCCGCTCGTCGCACGGCACCGCCCGCTCGTCGCCCCGGGACGGCCCCGGCCCGCGCCACCGGCGCAGGAACGGCATACTCGGGAGCACGCAGCCCAGAGCAAGGAGGCACCTATGTCCGAAGAAGGACTGTCCAACCTGTTGCACGAGGAGCGCACCTTCCCGCCGAGCGAGGAGTTCGCGGCCGCCGCCAACGGCAGGAGCGAGCTCTACGAGCAGGCGTCCGCCGACCGGGAGGGCTTCTGGGCCGAGCAGGCGCGGAAGTACGTCACCTGGGAGCAGGACTTCGACCAGGTGCTCGACTGGTCGCAGGCACCGTTCGCCAAGTGGTTCGTCGGGGGGCACGCTCAACGCCTGCGTCAACGCGGTGGACCGGCACGTCGAGGCCGGCAACGGGGACCGCGTGGCCATCCACTTCGTCGGGGAGCCGGGGGACACCCGCGACATCACCTACGCCGACCTGCACCAGCAGGTGCAGAAGGCCGCCAACGCGCTCGCCGACCTGGGGATCGGCAAGGGCGACACGGTCGCGATCTACCTGCCGATGATCCCCGAGGCGGTCGTGGCGATGCTGGCCTGCGCGCGCCTGGGGGCGCCGCACTCGGTCGTCTTCGGCGGCTTCTCCGCCGAGGCCCTGCACAGCCGGATCGACGACGCCGGCGCCAAGGTCGTCATCACCGCCGACGGCGGGTGGCGCCGCGGCAAGCCCGGCGCGCTCAAGCCGGCCGTGGACGCGGCGCTGGCGGTCGGGGAGTCCCCGGTCGAGAAGGTCCTCGTCGTGCGGCGCACCGAGCAGGAGGTGGAGTGGAACGACGACCGTGACCTGTGGTGGTGGCACGAGCAGCTGGAGCAGGCGGCCGACACCCACGAGGCGCAGGCCTTCGACGCCGAGCACCCGCTGTTCATCCTCTACACCTCGGGGACCACCGGGAAGCCCAAGGGGATCTTCCACGCCACCGGCGGGTATGTCGTGCAGACGGCCTACACGAGCTCGGTGGTGCACGACATCCACCCCGAGTCCGACGTCTACTGGTGCACCGCCGACATCGGCTGGGTCACCGGGCACTCCTACATCGTCTACGGGCCGATGACCCTGGGCGCGACCCAGGTGATGTACGAGGGCACGCCCGACACCCCGCACCAGGGCCGGTTCTGGGAGATCGTCCAGGACAAGAAGGTCAGCGTCCTCTACACCGCGCCCACCGCGATCCGGACCTTCATGAAGTGGGGCAAGGAGATCCCGGCGAAGTTCGACCTGTCCTCGCTGCGGCTGCTGGGGTCGGTCGGTGAGCCGATCAACCCCGAGGCGTGGATGTGGTACCGCGAAGTCATCGGCGGCGACCGGTGCCCGATCGTGGACACCTGGTGGCAGACCGAGACCGGCGCGATCATGATCAGCCCGCTGCCGGGCGTCACCCCCACCCGTCCCGGCTCGGCCCAGCACGCCATCCCGGGCATCGTCGCCAAGGTGGTCGACGACATGGGGCAGGAGGTCGAGAAGGGCGGCGGCGGCTACCTCGTCCTCACCGAGCCCTGGCCCGCGATGCTGCGCGGCATCTGGGGCGACCCGGAGCGCTACAAGGAGACCTACTGGAGCCGGTTCGAGAACGTCTACTTCGCCGGTGACGGCGCCAAGCTGGACGAGGACGGCAACATCTGGGTGCTCGGCCGGGTCGACGACGTGATGAACGTCTCCGGCCACCGGATGTCGACCGCCGAGATCGAGTCGGCGCTGGTGTCCCACCCCAAGGTCGCCGAGGCGGCCGTGGTCGGTGCGGCCGACGAGACGACCGGCCAGGCGATCTGCGCCTTCGTCATCCTCCGTGAGGAGGCGGTCCAGGAGGCCGACGAGCAGGGCGAGGGCTCGGACCTGGTGGCCGAGCTGCGCAACCACGTGGCCAAGGAGATCGGCCCGATCGCCAAGCCGCGACAGATCATGATCGTCCCCGAGCTGCCCAAGACCCGCTCGGGCAAGATCATGCGCCGTCTCCTCAAGGACGTCGCGGAGCACCGGGAGGTCGGCGACGTGACCACGCTGGCCGACTCCTCGGTGATGAACGCCATCTCGGCGGGGCTCAACAAGGGCGACTGACCCGCCAGCTCGCCCGGCCGGCTTCGTCAGCCGGTCGGGCGGCCGGTCCCCACGACGAACCAGGCCCAGGGGCGCGCGGGCGGGAACCGCGTCAGGTATGCCTCGTCCGTGACCAGCTCGAAGCCCGCGGCGCGCACCAGGCCCGGCACGTCCCGGGTGACGTGGCAGCCCCCGGCCACAGGCCCCCAGACCGGCTGGATGGCGTCCTGCACCCGCCGCACGCCCTTCTCCGGCGCCCGGGAGTGCTCGACGAACCGCAGCGTCCCGCCGGGGCGAAGCACCCGACGCGCCTCGGCCAGCGCAGCCCGCACGTCGGGGACGGTGCACAGCGACCAGGTCGACACCACCGTGTCGACGCTGCCGTCGGGCAGGGGGATGCTGGCCGCGTCGGTGCTCACCCGCTCGACGGGACGTGCGAAGTCCTCGATGCGCGGACCGGCGATCTCCCAGGCCCGGTCGGAGGGCTCCGCCGCCAGGACGCGCTCGACGCCGGCGCGGTAGTGCGGCAGGTTCAGCCCGCTGCCGAAGCCGATCTCCAGGACCGTGCCGGTGGCCTCGGCGCACACGCGCTCGCGCCACCGCCGGCTGACCCGCTCGGACAGGACGAGGTCGACGACCCGGGGGAGCACCCGCTCGCTCCAGGGCCCGGTGCCGGTGATCAGTCCTCCGGCAGCATGTGCCGCCACGGCCGCGCGAGGTGGAAGTCGCGACCGCTGACCTCCTCGACGCTGATGCCCACGACGTTGAACTTGGCCGAACTGACCCAGGGACGCAGCCGCAGGTTGTCGGCGTCCCTGGCGTCGTCCCCCTCCAGGATGCGGGCCTTGCCGCGGGCGATGACGCTCCAGGCCCGCTCCTCGTCCTCGAGGATCTCGTCGACCTCGAAGGCGACGTCCTCGTTCATCGCGACGCCGAGCAGCTTGGAGCCCTCGGCGGTGCGGAAGACGATCCGGTCGCCGTCGACGGCGTAGTTGAGGGGGGTGATGTGGACCTCGTCCGCCAGGTGGAAGGCCATCCGGCCGAACTCCGTGCGGCGCAGCCGCTCCCAGCACTCGTCCTCGGACAGGATCGGCGTCGACCTCTGCTCGGACATCTCATCCTCCTGTGTGTTCGTCCTCCCACTCTAGTGAGGTGACGATCCTCGCGGGGGGCGGGGTGCCGTCGTGGACCGGCCCTCCCGACGGGTGCCAGGAGGGCCGGTCCGAGGACACGGGTGCGGCCCGGCCCGGAGGCCGGGCCGCACCCGGTGTCGTGGACTACGCAGGGACCATGCCGTGCGGGTCGATGACGTACTTCTTGGCCGCGCCCTGGTCGAACTCCCGGTACGCCTGGGGCGCCTCGTCGAGGCTGATGCGGGTCGCGTTGACGGCCTTGGCGATGTGCGCCCGGTCGGCCAGGATGAGGTTCATCAGCTGGCGGTTGTACTTCTTGACCGGGCACTGGCCCGTCGTGAACGAGTGCGACTTGGCCCAGCCCAGCCCGAGGCGGACCCCGATCTGGCCGACCTTGGCGTTCTCGTCGACGCCGCCGGGGTCGCCGGTGACGTAGAGGCCCGGGATGCCCAGGCCGGCACCGGCACGCGCGACGGTCATCATGTCGTTGAGCACCGTGGCGGGGGCCTCCTCCGCGCCCTCACCGTGACCGCGGGCCTCGAAACCGACCGCGTCGACCGCGGCGTCGACCTCCGGCTCGCCGGTGATCTGCTCGATCATCTCAGCGAGGTCGCCGCCGGAGCTGAGGTCCACCGTCTCGCAGCCGAAGCTCTCCGCCTGCCGCAGCCGGTCGCCGATCATGTCCCCGACGATGACGACCGAGGCACCGAGCAGCTGGGCCGAGTAGGCCGCGGCCAGCCCGACGGGGCCGGCCCCGGCCACGTACACCGTCGATCCGGTCGTCACCCCGGCGGTGTAGGCGCCGTGGTAGCCGGTCGGGAAGATGTCGGAGAGCATGGTCAGGTCCATGATCTTCTCCAGCGCCTGGTCCCGGTCCGGGAACTTCAGCAGGTTGAAGTCGGCGAACGGCACCATGACGTACTCCGCCTGGCCACCGATCCACCCGCCCATGTCGACGTAGCCGTAGGCGGCGCCGGCGCGGGCGGGGTTGACGTTGAGGCAGATGCCCGTCTTGCCCTCGTTGCACATCCGGCAGCGCCCGCAGGCGATGTTGAACGGCACCGAGCAGATGTCGCCCGGCTTGACGAAGAGCACGTCGTCGCCGACCTCGACGACCTCGCCCGTGATCTCGTGGCCGAGCGTCTGGCCGGGAGGAGCGGTCGTGCGTCCGCGCACCATGTGCTGGTCGCTGCCGCAGATGTTGGTCGTGACCAGCTTGAGGATCGCCGCGTGGGGCGCCTCCTTCTTCAGGTCCAGTCCCTGGACGACGTCGTCCGGGAGCTCCAGCCGGGGGTAGTCCACGGGTTCGACCGCGACCTCTCCTGGGCTCTTGTAGACCACGACTCGGTTGCCTGTCATTTCGTGTTCCTTCCTAGGTGGAACCTGGGGCGACCCCACGGCGGCGCCGGGCTGGCCCGTCGTGCGGCGGGGTCAGGTCTGCGGGAGGTCGTCGGCACCGGGCGTGCCCCTCCGGCTCACGCGGTCTTCCGGCTCCTGGGAGACGAACGCGTAGGTGAGGACGGCCAGGACCGCACCGGCGACCGGGCCCACGACGTAGACGAAGAACTGGCCCCATGGCACCTCCCCGCCGAGCACCGTCAGCGTCAGGTAGGGGCCGAAGGTGCGGGCCGGGTTGACCGACCCTCCGGTGAGCGGGCCGATGAGGAGGATTTCGAGGGCGACCGCGAGGCCGATCATCAGCCCGGCCCAGCCCGCCGGTGCCCGGGGGTCCACGGCCAGAGCCATGATGGCCAGGAGCAGGATGAAGGTGCCGAAGGCCTCGGCGACGATCCCCTGCCAGGCCGGGACCCCCTCGGCCAGGACGGTGGCTCCCATGCCCAGGTCGACCGCGCTCATCCCGAAGGTCGCCACCACCAGCAGCCCGCCGACGAACGCCCCGACCAGCTGGGCCGCGACGTAGGGCGCGACCTCGACCCAGGGGAACCGCTTGGCCACGGCCAGCGCGATCGTGACCGCCGGGTTGATGTGGGCGCCCGAGACCGGGCCGAAGGCGTAGATGACCAGCGCGACCACCACGGCGAAGGCCAGCGCGACGAAGCCCAGGTCGGCGAACGTGAGTGCGCCGTCCCCCATGGTCAGGGCGGCGATCACCGCGCCCGGCCCGAACAGGACCAGCAGCGCGGTGCCCATGAGCTCCGCCGCGAGCCGACGAACGATCCGACCTTCCATGAGGCTCCCTTGCCAGGACAGGTTGTGCTCGTTCTCGAACGTACTCCTGCATCCGGACGAGCCGTCAAGGGCGGACGCCGCGAAGTGGCTCACCTCACACACGGATGTGTCCTCGCGGACGTCGACCCCTCGCAGAACGTCGGTCCCGCGACCTAGAGTGGGCAGGACACGGCGACGAGGAGGTTGCGGACGTGGACGAGGCCGACGGCCGACGCAGGCGGCGGCGCGACGTGCCCCGGGACGGCGTTCCCGCCCGGGTGCCCGAGGGCGCGCGGGCCGACGCGGCGAGGGATCTGGCCCGGCGACGGGCGGGTGAGCGCGGCCCGCTCCTCGAGGTGCTGCACGACGTGCAGGACGCCCTCGGCTGGATCGACGAGGCCGACGTCCGGGTGCTGGCCGACGAGCTCAACCTCTCGGTCGCCGAGGTGCATGGGGTGGTCAGCTTCTACCACGACTTCCGGCGCACCTCGCCGCCGGCGCACACGGTCCGCGTCTGCAGGGCGGAGGCCTGCCAGTCCGTCGGGGCGGAGCAGGTGTATGCCGCCGCGCAGCAGGCGGTGCAGGCGGTCGGCCCCGACGTCGAGCTGCACCAGGTGTTCTGCTTCGGCAACTGCGCTCTCGGTCCCACCGTCGAGGCCGACGGGGTGCTGCACGGGCGGGTCGACGAGTCCGGGGTGCAGCAGCTGGTCGCGGAGCTCGCCGACCAGCCGCCCTCGATGGGCGTCACCGTGCCGACCGCCGACCAGGAGGTCCGTCCATGACCATCGTCTGGGTGCCTAAGGACAGCTCCGCCCGCGCCGTCGGGGCCGACGAGGTCGCCGCCGCGCTCGCCCAGCAGCCAGGGGTCACGGTGCGCCGCAACGGCACCCGCGGGATGCTGTGGCGCGAGCCGCTCGTCGAGGTGGAGACACCCGCCGGCCGGGTCGGCTACGCCAACGTCGCCCCGACCGACGTCCCCCGGCTGGTCTCCGGCGGCATGCTCGAGGGCGTCCCCGTCGGGGACCACCTCGGCCCGGTGGCGGAGGACCCCTGGCTGACCGCCCAGCACCGGGTGAGCTGCGCCCGGCTGGGTCTGGCCGAGCCCACCGACATCGCGGCATACGGTGACGCCGGCGGCTGGGCCGGCCTGCGCCGGGCCCTGGACATGGACCCCGCCGACGTCGTCGAGGAGGTCGTCACCTCCGGGCTGCGCGGCCGGGGCGGCGCCGGGTTCCCGACCGGGATCAAGTGGCGGACCGTGCTCGAGGCGCAGGCCGACCAGAAGTTCGTGGCCTGCAACCTCGACGAGGGGGACTCGGGGACCTTCGCCGACCGGATCGTGGCCGAGGCCGACCCGTTCACCCTGCTCGAGGGGATGGCCATCGCCGCGGTCGCCGTCGGGGCCACGGAGGGCTACCTCTACGTCCGCAGCGAGTACCCCGACGCCATCGCCATCCTCGGCGAGGCGATCTCGGTGGCGACTGCCGAGGGCTACCTCGGCGAGGACGTCCTCGGCAGCGGCCGCTCCTTCACCGTCCACGTGCGCCGTGGTGCCGGTGCCTACATCTGCGGCGAGGAGACCTCGATGCTGGAGTCGATCGAGGGCCGCCGCGGCGAGGTCCGCGCCAAGCCCCCGATCCCCGCGCTGTCCGGCCTGTGGGGGTGCCCCACGGTCGTCAACAACGTGCTCACCCTGGCCGCCGTGCCGGCCATCCTCACCGGCGGCGGGGAGGCGTATGCCGCTGCGGGCGACGGCCGGTCCCGCGGCACCCAGGTGTTCCAGCTGGCGGGCAACGTCGCCCGCGGCGGTCTCGTCGAGGCCGACCTGGGCACCGACCTGCGCGAGCTGGTCGAGGGCTTCGGCGGCGGCACCCGTTCCGGCCGTCCCGTGCGGGCCGTCCAGATCGGTGGTCCGCTCGGGGCCTACCTGCCCGCGGACGGGCTCGACGTGGCCGCCGCCGCTACGAGACGCTGGCCGAGGCCGGCGGGATGCTCGGCCACGGGGGGATCGTGGTCTTCGACGACACCTTCGACGCGGCCCGGATGGCCCGGTTCGCGATGGAATTCTGCGCCGCCGAGTCCTGCGGCAAGTGCACCCCCTGCCGGATCGGCTCCACCCGTGGCGTCGAGACGATCGACCGGATCCGGGTCGGCCCGCCGGCCGAGCGCGAGGCCGCCCTCGTCCTGCTCGAGGACCTGTGCACCACGATGACCAGCGGGTCGCTCTGCGCGATGGGCGGCCTGACGCCCATGCCCGTGCGCAGCGCCCTGAAGCACTTCCCCGAGGACTTCGCCCCCGCCGGAGGTGGTGGGGACGCCACCGACCCCGACGCCCGCGCCGGGGCAGCAGCCGCCAGCACCACCAGGAGCGCGCCATGACCCTCGCCCCGCACCGTCCGGCCGGCACGGCCTACGCCCCCGAGCCCGACCTGGGCACCCCGGCCGTGGAGACCGACGTGACGTGACCGTCCGGGTGACGGTCGACGACCGCGACGTCGAGGTGCCTGCCGGCACTTCGGTGCTGAGGGCGGCGCGCGAGGCCGGGGTCGACGTGCCCAGCCTGTGCGCCACCGACTCGTTGTCGGCGTTCGGGTCCTGCCGGCTGTGCCTCGTCGAGGTGGACGGGGCGAAGGGCACGCCCGCCTCGTGCACCACCCCGTGCACCGACGGGATGGTCGTGCGGACCGGCACCGAGCAGGTGCAGCGGCTGCGCCGGGGCGTCATGGAGCTGTACCTGTCGGACCACCCCACCGACTGCCCCGGGTGCGCCCGCGGCACCTGCCAGCTGCAGGACCTGGCCCGGCGCACCGGGGTCGCCGAGGTGCGCTACGGCCTGCCGACCACCCCCGGGCCGGCCGACCAGGAGGGCACCACGGAGGCGTTCGTCGACAGCCCCGCGACCGGGCGGGCTGACGTACTGGCGATGGCCCGGGCCGGGCTGGCGCACCACGTCGACGGGGGGAGGGGCCGCGACGCGTCCAACCCCTACTTCGACTACGACCCCCAGGCCTGCATCGTGTGCTCGCGCTGCGTGCGGGCCTGCGCCGACATCCAGGGCACCTTCGCCCTCACGGTGGAGGGGCGGGGGTTCGGCTCGCGGATCGCCCCCGGGCCGACGGACATGCTCGGCAGCGAGTGCGTCAGCTGCGGCGCGTGCGTCCAGGCCTGCCCGACCGAGGCGCTGGTCGAGCGCTCGCTGGTGAAGCTGGGGATGCCGACCCGGGTGGTGGAGACGACCTGCGCCTACTGCGGCGTCGGCTGCACCTTCCGGGCCGAGATCCAGGACCGGCCGGTGGAGGGTGGCGCGGGCGGCGACGCCGACGGGTCCGCGACCGTCCCCGAGGTCGTGCGGATGGTCCCGGCCCGCTCCGGCGGGGCCAACGAGGGGCACTCCTGCGTCAAGGGGCGCTTCGCCTACGGCTACACCAACCACGCGGACCGTCAGCTGCACCCGATGGTGCGCGACGACACGATCGAGGACGAGTGGCGGGTGGTCTCCTGGGAGGAGGCGGTCGGACGCGTCGCCGAGGGCTTCCGGGGCATCCAGGACCGGTATGGCGTGGGTGCCGTCGGGGGGATCTCCTCCTCCAGGTGCACCAACGAGGAGGTCTACGTCGTCCAGAAGATGGTGCGGGCGGCGTTCGGCAACAACAACGTCGACACCTGCGCCCGGGTGTGCCACAGCCCGACCGGCTACGGGCTGAACCAGACCTTCGGCACCTCCGCCGGCACCCAGGACTTCGAGTCGGTCGACCACACCGACGTCGTCCTGCTCATCGGGGCCAACCCCACCGACGCCCACCCGGTGTTCGCCTCGCGCCTCAAGCAGCGTCTGCGGCAGGGGGCGCAGATCATCGTCGCCGACCCGCGCCGGATCGACCTCGTGCGCTCCCCGCACGTGGAGGCGGCCTTCCACCTGCCCCTGCTGCCGGGGTCCAACGTGGCCTTCATCAACGCGATGGCGCACGTCGTGGTCACCGAGGGGCTCGCGGACGAGGAGTTCCTGCGCGAGCGCTGCGAGGACGTCGAGCCCTACCTTGAGTTCGCGCGCCGGCCGGAGAACTCCCCGGAGGCCACCGCGGAGGCGACCGGGCTGGACCCCGACCAGCTGCGCGCGGCCGCCCGGCTCTACGCGACGGCGCCGAACGGGTCGATCTACTACGGGCTGGGGGTCACCGAGCACAGCCAGGGCTCGACGATGGTCATGGGCCTGGCCAACCTGGCCATGCTCACCGGCAACATCGGCCGCAAGGGCGTCGGCGTCAACCCGCTGCGCGGGCAGAACAACGTGCAGGGCTCCTGCGACATGGGCTCCTTCCCGCACGAGCTGCCCGGCTATCGGCACATCTCCCGGCCCGAGGTGCGGGCGATCTACGAGGACCTGTGGGGCGTCCACCTCGACCCCGAGCCGGGGCTGCGGATCCCCAACATGTTCGACGCCGCCGTCGGCGGGACCTTCAAGGGCCTCTACGTCCAGGGCGAGGACATCGCCCAGTCCGACCCCAACCTGACGCACGTGCGGGCGGCGCTGACCTCGATGGAGCTGGTCGTCGTCCAGGACCTCTTCCTCAACGAGACGGCCCGCTACGCCCACGTCTTCCTCCCGGGCAGCAGCTTCCTGGAGAAGGACGGCACCTTCACCAACGCCGAACGACGCCTGGGCCGGGTCCGCCCGATCATGCCCTCGACGGTGGGCAAGGACGAGTGGCAGGTCGTCTGCGAGATCGCGACCGCGATGGGCTACCCGATGCACTACGACGACCCGGCCCAGATCATGGACGAGATCGCCGCGACGACCCCCACGTTCGCCGGGGTGAGCTTCGCCCGGCTCGACGCCGAGGGCAGCATGCAGTGGCCGGTGGACGACGCGTCGCCGACCGGGACGCCGACGATGCACGTGGAGACCTTCGTCCGCGGGCGTGGGCGGTTGGTGCCCACGGTGTTCGTGCCGACGACGGAGACGACGAACCGACGCTTCCCGCTGATCCTGACGACGGGGCGGATCCTCACGCAGTACAACGTGGGTGCCCAGACGCGGCGCACGGCCAACAGCACGTGGCACCCCGAGGACGTGCTGGAGATCCATCCCTCCGACGCCGAGCTGCGCGGCATCCGCACCGGCGACCGGGTGGAGCTGTCCAGCCGCGTCGGCACCACCTCCCTGACCGCGCAGGTGTCCGAGCGGATGCAGCCGGGCGTGGTCTACACGACCTTCCACCACCCCGTGACCGGTGCCAACGTGGTGACGACGGAGAACTCGGACTGGGCGACCAACTGCCCGGAGTACAAGGTCACCGCCGTCCAGGTCGCCGTCGCCAACGCCGCGCGGTCCGAGGACGAGCTGGGTGCGGACGCTGCCGGCCGCCAGCCGGCCGGGGCGTCGCGATGAGCGGGCTGCCGACGGGCGGTCCGGACCTGGACGCCCCGACCGACGCCGACCCGGTGCCCGACCAGGGGCCACCGACCGTGAGGACGTCGACGCCGAGGAGCGTCAGCACCAGCCGGCCGACGTGCGGATGGGGCACGACATCGCCCGGGCGATGGCCCACCACCCGCCCGAGCGGGCCGCGGAGGAGATCGCCACCCACCTGCGCAAGTTCTGGGACCCCAGCATGCGGGCCACGATCCTGGCCCGCGTCGACCGCGGCGAGCCGATGGACGACCTGCTCCGGGCAGGGGTCGTGCTGCTGCGCGAGGGTGAGATCGACCCCGCCGAGGTGCGCAAGCCCTCCGGCGGATGACGTGGGCAGGGCCCGCGGGGGGAGTGCCGGCGGGTGACGTGGGGAGTGGCTGGCCGACGGAAGCGGACCCTCGGGGGCCCGGCCCTCACGCGCGCTCCACCGACCGGTGCCACAGCCACATCCCGGCCCCCGCCAGCCCCAGCGCCCCGCTGGCCAGGGCCGTCGTCAGCAGCGAGGCCGTCACCAGCGGGATGATCGCCCCGGCCAGGAGCGCGTTGAACACCAGCGTCGCGAACGAGGCCACCGACGCCGCCGAGCCCCGGTGCCGGGGGAACAGGTCCAGCATCTCCAGCTGCAGCAGGGGGAAGACGACGCCGATGACGACCCCCATGAGCGTGGGGCCCACGACCGCCCAGGGCAGGGAGGGCGCGACGGCCGCGATCAGGACGTTCACGGCGACCGCCAGCACCAGTCCGCCCATCGCCACGTCCACCAGCCGTCGCTCGTGCACCCGCCCGGCCAGTCGGCCGGTCAGCCAGGACCCGAGGACGAACCCGCCGATCTGGGGCACGAACAGCACCCAGAAGTCCTGCTCGCCCAGACCCAGCAGGTCGAGCACGACGATCGGCGCGCCCACGACGTAGACGAAGTAGCCGGACATCGCGAACGCCGCCGCCAGCGCCAGCCGCTGGAAGGCCCACGACCGCGCGACGTGCAGCAGCCCCCCGACGACCGACCCCAGCCGCAGCGGCTGCCGGTCCTGCGGCGGCAGGCTCTCGGGCAGCACGAGCACGACGAGGAGCGCGGCCCCCACCCCGTAGGCCCCCACGAACCAGAAGATCCACGGCCACGGGCCCCACTGCAGGATCCACCCGCCCACGACCGGGGCCAGGGCCGGCGCGGCCGCGAAGATCATCATCACCTGGCTCATCAGGCGCTGCGCCTCGGCACCTTCGAAGAGGTCCCTGATCACCGCCCGGCTGACGATCGTCGCAGCACCGGCGAACAGGCCCTGGACCACGCGGCCCACGAGCAGCCAGCCCAGGGTCGGGGCGAGCGCGCAGGCGGCGGAGGCCACGACATACCCACCCAGACCCACGAGCATGACCGGACGCCGGCCGAGCGCGTCGGAGAGCGGTCCGTGCACGACGCTCATCAGCGCGAACGCCAGCAGGTAGACGCTCGTCACCTGCTGCAACGCCGCCGGGCCGGCCTCGAAGTCCGCCCCCATCTGCGCGAACCCGGGGAAGATCGTGTCGATCGTGAAGGGACCGATCATCGACAGCGTCGCCAGGGTCAGGGTCAGGACCCGCACCGAGGGGGTATGCCGCGCCGCACCGGTCCCGTCGGGCCCACCGGTCCGTCCGGGGCGCGCGTCGTCGCGGCCGGCGGGCCTCACCGTCCCGGTCCCGCGGTGGCCCTCACCGGGCCGGTTCCCGGGCGGGCAGCTCGACGGTGAAGAGCGGCAGGAACAGTTGGGCGAGGGGCCCGATGAGGACGGCGTAGAGCACGGTGCCCACCCCGACGATCCCGCCGAGCAGCCAGCCGACCGCGACGACGGAGACCTCGAGCACGGTGCGGACCAGTCGGATGGACCGCCCGCTCACCCGGGCCAGCCCGGTCATCAGGCCGTCGCGGGGACCGGGGCCGAACTGGGAGCCGATGTACATCCCGGTGGCCACGCCGTTGAGCAGGATGCCGCCCAGCAGCAGGACGGTCCGCCAGCCGAGGTGGTCGGTCTGCGGGACGACGGCGAGCACGAGGTCGGCCGAGGGCCCGATGAGGAAGGCGTTGGCCAGCGTGCCCAGACCGGGCTTCTGCCGCAGCGGGATCCACGCCAGCAGCACGAGCACCGAGGTGCCCACGACGATGGTGCCGAAGGAGAGCGGCACGTGCTGCTGGATCCCCACGTGCAGCACGTCCCAGGGGATGAGGCCCAGGACGCTGCGCACGACCAGCGCCATCGAGGCGCCGTAGAGGAACAGCCCCACCAGCAGCAGGGTCAGGCGGGGGGCCAGCCGGCCCGCCCGCAGCTGCTCGATCGGTCCGATGTCGGCCAGCTCGCGCCGGGGACGGGCGGGTCCACGGGGGGAGCGGGGAAGGTCGCGCACCCCCGCAGTGTGCCCCACGCGCCGCCCCGGGTCGGCCCCGGAGCGGGCGCAGGACCCGCCGTGGAGCGGGCGCGGGACTTCGGCGGAGGGGGCGCAGGACTCCGCCCGAGCGGGGCGCGGGGCGTTCCGCGGGACCCTCACCCCCTACGATGTCGCTGGTCCCTGCCCCTCGCCCTGGAGGTCTTCCGTGAGCTCGTCCCACCCCGGTATGGGTGCCATCGCCGTCGACGGGGGCTTCGCCTTCCGGGTCTGGGCCCCGCACGCGACGGCCGTGGCGGTCGTCGGCGACTTCAACGGCTGGGACGAGCAGGCGCACCCGATGGAGTCCGAGGGCAACGGCAACTGGTACGTCGAGGTGCCCGGCGCCGAGCACGGCCAGGAGTACAAGCTGCTGCTGACCAACGGCGAGCACACCTTCCACCGGATCGACCCCCGCGCCTACGCGGTGACCAACTCGGTCGGCAACGGCATCCTCTACGACCAGGGCCGCTTCGAGTGGGAGGGGGACGAGCAGTTCCAGACCCCCGGCCAGCACGAGCTGGTGCTCTACGAGACGCACATCGGGTCCTTCGTGGACGCGGCCGACGGACCGGCCGACCTGCACGACCTCACCGGCAAGCTGGACTACCTCGTGGGCCTGGGCGTCAACGCGATCGAGCTGATGCCGCTCATGGAGTTCGCGGGCGACTACTCCTGGGGCTACAACCCGGCGCACATCTTCGCCGTGGAGCACACCTACGGCGGGCCGGACGCCCTCAAGACGTTCGTCAAGGAGGCCCACCGCCGCGGGATCGCGGTCCTCGTCGACGTGGTCTACAACCACTTCGGTCCCAGCGACCTGCCCACCTGGCAGTTCGACGGCTGGAGCGAGAACGGCAAGGGCGGGATCTACTTCTACAACGACTGGCGCTCGAACACCCCGTGGGGCGACACCCGCCCCGACTACGGGCGGCAGGAGGTGCGTGACTTCATCCTGGACAACGCCCGGATGTGGCTGCACGACTACCACGTCGACGGCCTGCGGCTGGACATGACGCCCTACATGCGCCACGTGGACGGGTTCTCCGGGGACATCCCGGAAGGCTGGGAGATGATGCGGCGGGTGGGCGAGCTCGTGCGCACGGACTTCCCCGGGCGGATCGTCATCGCCGAGGACCTGCACAACGATCCCCGCGGTCACCTCCACCCAGGAGGGCGGGGCGGCGATGCACGCCCAGTGGGACAACCAGTTCGTGCACCCGGTGCGTGAGGTGCTCACCGCCCCCGGCGACGAGCACCGGTCGATCCCGGCGGTGGCCAAGGCGGTCATGCACCGCTACCACCACGCCTTCGACCGGGTGATCTACACCGAGTCCCACGATGAGGTCGCCAACGGCAAGGCCCGGATCACCTCCGAGGTCCAGGGTGAGAACCCCTCCGGCTGGGACGCGCAGAAGATGGCCACCCTGGGGGCTGCCCTGGTCCTCACGGCGCCGGGGATGCCGATGCTCTTCCAGGGCAGGAGTTCCTCGAGGACGAGTGGTTCCGCGACACCGTGCCGCTGGACTGGGAGCGGGCCTGGTCCTTCCGGGACATCACCCAGCTCTTCCGCGACCTGGTGCGGATGCGCCGCAACCTCGACGGCGAGACGGCCGGGTTGAGGGGGCCCAACACGACGCTGGTCACCCTCGACGCGACGCCAACGTCATCGCCTACGTCCGCTCCTCCGACGACGGCCGGCACGTCCTGGTCGCCCTCAACCTCACCGCGCACGCCGTGCAGCGCGAGGTCAAGCTGCCCGGTGGCCGCTGGCGGGTGCGCTTCAACAGCGACGCACGCCGCTACAGCCAGCTCTTCGGCGACCACGCCACCCCCGACCTGGAGGTCTCCCACGGGACCGGGGTGCTCGACCTGGGCCCCTACTCCTGCGTGATCTACCTGCCGGAGGACTGACCTACGCGCCGGCCCGCTGCGGCACGTCCGGCTGGGTGTCGCGCAGGGTGTCCGGCGCCAGGCCGTTCTGCATCCCCCACCGCACCGCCTGCGAACGCCGGGACACCCCGATCTTGCGGTAGGCGCTGCGGATGTAGGTCTTGACCGAGTTGATCGACAGGAACGCCCTGGCGGCGATGTCGACGTTGGTCATCCCCTGGGTGATGAGCGCGACGACCTCGGCCTCCCGCGGAGACAGCCCGTGGGAGCGGCCGGGCCAGTCGCCCGGCACCAGCTCGACCCGACGGTCCTGCGGGTCCTGGTCGGCCGCGAGACCGGCCTGCGGCCCGATCGGCACCACGTGGGAGCGGGAGGGGGAGACCACTAGCTCGCCCGCGGCGACCCGCTCCACGGCCGTGACGAGCTCCTCGGCCTCCAGCCCCTTGTCGAGATATCCCCGGCAGCCCTTGCTGAGGGCGATCTCGACGAGCCTGGGGTCGGTGTCCCAGGAGTAGACGCAGACCGCGGCGAACTCCTCCGCGGCGACGGCCAGGTCGAAGTCGGCGGAGTCGACCTGCGGGGCCGAGAAGGTGTCGTACAGGACGACGTCGACGGGGCTGCGGACCGGGAGTCCGGCCGCCACCTCGACCACCTGGACCCGGTCGGCGAAGGGCTCGAGCATGGCGTGGACACCCCGCACGACCACCTCGTAGTCGTTGAGGATGGCCACCGTCACGGGCGCGGGCACAGTCACGCACGGAGTGTACGCCCCCGACCTGCACCCGTCGCCGTGAATCACCCCTCAGGGTGTAGTCGCAGGTCAGTGCCGTCACTAGGGTCACAGGTGTGACCCCGACCCTGGCCGTGCTGACGATGACCCGCGGCAACCACGAGCAGCTGCTGGGCCAGGTCGACGGTATCTCCGTCGGATCCAGGCCCACCGACCTGCACGTGGTGGTCTCGATGGGCGACCGCGACCTCACCCGCAACCGGCTGCCGCTGGGCACCGACCGCTGGCGCACCATCGTGCGCCCCGTGCAGACCGACCGCCGCGCGCTGCCCTACGCCGCGGCCCGCAACCTCGCCGCCCGGACCGCGATCGAGGAGGGTGCCGAGGTCCTCGTGTTCCTCAGCGCCTCGGCGATCCCGGGAGGACGGACCCTGCAGAGGTATGCCGATGCCGTCACCGGGAGCGGCGCAGGCGCGGGCGAGAGGCCCGACGTGGACGGCCCTGCGATGTGGTGCGGCCCGGTGCTCGAGCTCCCGCCGCCGGAGAACCCCGTGGTCGGCTACCCCTTTGGCCAGCTGCGCGACGTCGCCGTGCCCACGCCCGGCGTCCCGGCCCTCACGCCGGGGCAGTTCGAGGTGGACCGGCGCTGGGAGCTGTGCTCCGGGTGCTCGTTCGCGATGAGCGCGCAGGACTGGGAGACGGTCGGCGGCTACAGCACGGACTACGTCGGTCACGGCCTGGAGGACGTGGACTTCGCCCGCGCGGTGCACGAGGCGGGCGGTGCCAGGGTCTGGGTGGGCGGGGCGACGGCCTACCAGCAGCTGGTGCCGGACGTCCCCCTCGCCGACGAGGTGCGCGTCGCCCTGCGGCACGCGGCCGTCTGGCGCGAGCGCTGGGGCGCCGAGCCCGACGTCCCGTGGCTGCAGCGGCTGCAGGGCCAGGGCCACGTGCGGCGGGACCCCTCCGGTCGGTTCACCGCGGCGTAGCCGCAGCGCAGCTTCCCTGGGTGCCGTGACCATGGCGGGGACGGCACCGAGGGATCAGGGGGCGGGGGACGGTCGGGGCGTCGTTCGCACGACGCCCCGGCCGGCCGCCGACCTGGCCGCCCGCCGTCCCTCGGCCGCCCGCCGCCCCTCGGCCGGTCGCCAGACCGCCCGCCGTTCCAGCCTGTGTGCTGCCGTCCTCAGTCGGTGACCCGGACGTAGCCGTGCGCGCCCCGCTCGGCGTCGACCATGATGTGCGACACGAGCGGGTAGTGCCCCGCCTCGGGGAAGGTCAGCTCCACGAACCCACCCTGGGCCGCCTGCAGGCCGAGCGTCTGGGCGCCCGCGTCCTGCGCCGGACCGTCGGCGTCGCCCAGGGTCCAGGCCCCCTCGAGGTAGGTCCGGTCGAACTGGCCCCCGACCACGTGGAAGCTGCTCGGTCGGCTGGGTCCGGCGTCCAGGACCCAGATCCGCACGCGCTCACCGACGCGGGCGTCGAGCATCCGGCCGGCGGTGCCGTACTGGTTGGCGATGCCGTTGAAGGTGACGAAGGCCGGCCGCTCGGCGGCGATGGCGTCCATGTCCACCTCGGCCGGCCCGGAGGCGTCAGCGCTGCCGCTGCCGCCCGTGCCCGGCTCCAGGTAGACCTCGGACTGGACCAGCAGGTACTCCCGGTCGACCTCCGGCAGCCCCTCCTCCGGCTCGATGACGACGGCTCCGTGCATGCCGGCCGCGATGTGCGCGCTCATCGGCATCGTGGAGCAGTGGTACATCCAGATCCCGGCCCGCTCGGCGGTGAACCGGTACTCCAGCGACTCGCCCGGTGCGATCGTGCGCATCGGCCGGTCGGGCGCGAGCGCCCCGGCGTGGAAGTCGATCGAGTGGCCCATCGTGCCGTCGTTGACCAGCGTGATCTCGAAGACGTCGCCGACCCGCCCGCGCAATGTCGGCCCCGGCGCCCGACCGTTGAACGTCCACCGGGTCTGGGTGATCCCGGGCGCGACCTCCAGCTCGACCTCCTCGGCGGTGAGGGTGAGCCGGTGGACGCGCTCCTCGGGCAGGGGCGGCAGCACCGGGTCGACCACGTCCTGCACGCGGGCGTCCGGGTCGATCGCCGGCGTGGCCGGAGCGGGGTATGCCGTGCCCGCTCCGGGCGCGCCCCCCGCCGCGTCGCTGCCGTGCGCGGCGGGGCCCTCGCCGGCCTGGGCGCCGTCGGCCGCGCCGTCCGCCCCGCTCGCGACGTTCCCGCCGGCCGCGTCCCCTCCGGTGACCACGACGTCGAGGACCATCCCCATCTGACGGTGGCCCACGATCGTGCACCACCCCTGGGTCGGCCCGGTGACGACGCCGACGTCGAGGGTCGCCGACTCGCCGGTGGCGAGCCGGGGGGTGCGCTCGTCGAAGAGCTGCAGGTCGTGGACGTTGGTGGGGTCGGTGTTGGTCAGCTCGACGACGAGGCGGTCGCCGAGGGGCACCTCGACGGTCGCGGGCTCGAACCGCATGCCGACCGCCTCCACCTGCACGGTCGTCGTGCGCCCGGTGGGGGCGCGACCTGCCCGGCGGCTCCGCCCGACCCTGCGGTCCCGCCCGTGCCCGCCGCCGTCCCGGACGCGGTCGGGCCCAGCCCGGCCGCCGCCGGGTCCACCGCCACGCCGACGGAGACCGCGAGCAGCAGGGCCGACACGGCGGCGACCAGCTGGCCCCCGGACCAGACCGAGGGCAGACGGTCGGCGGCACCGGCGGCCAGGCCCGGCGTCGGGGTGGCACCGGCGGGCCGTTCCCCCCGCGCCCGGGCTCCCTCGACCTCCCGCTTCGCCCGGACGGTGGCCCGGATGGCGCCGACCATGAGCGGCACGAAGACGGCCAGCGCTGCGAGCACGAGCACCGAGACCACGACCCGCACCCAGCTGGGCACCGGCAGCAGGCAGAGCGCCAGCCCGACGTTGATGAGCACGAGGCGGGCCGTGCCCCACCGGTCGAACCACGCCTGTCCCGCGCGGACGACCGTCTTGCCGCCGCCCATGACCGAGGGGATGAGGTAGGACAGCGCTCCCGTCAGCAGCTGCGCGGCGAAGCCGACCACGACCACGGCGCTGACGGTGCCGATGCCCTGGGCGAACTCCGCCCAGGTCGACGTCGTCGCGAGCCGCCACAGCACCAGCCCGATGCCCAGCAGCCACCACAGCAGCGCCAGCCCGACCGAGGCGGGGGCGAACTCCCGGGGCGGGGCCGTGCGCACCGGGGCGAGGGTCGCCGAGGCCCACCACAGCAGGGCGAGCGCGTACCCCGCCAGGGCGGCGAGGGTCACCCAGCGCAGGTCGGCCAGCGAGGCGAGGACCAGCACCCCGAGCGCGCCGGCCAGGCCGGGCAGGGCCTGGCGGGCCCGCTGCTCGGCGCGGGGCCCGATCGGGGTGCGCAGCATCGTGGGCCAGAGGGTGAGCAGGGTGCCGGTGACGGTCAGCCCGACCCAGCCGAGCACGTTGACGGTGATGTGGGCCAGCAGGAACCGTCCGTGCAGCGCGTCACCCAGACCGAGCGCGAGGGTGGCGCCCAGGGCGGCTCCGACGGGCAGGCAGACGGCCGCCGCGAGGTAGTAGCGCACCGTCACCCGGAACCGCCCCGGCAGCGCGGCGCGCAGCCGGCGCCACAGCTGGACGCCGTGCCAGCCGACCGCGACGCTCACCAGCGACGCGCCGACCACGGTCACCTCCCAGGTCGACGTCGGGACGCCGACGAGCGTGACGGTGGTCCCGACGAGCAGCAGGGTCAGCCGTCGGCTCTGGTCGCGCCGGTCGTCCAGGCCGGGCCGCGTCTTCAGCAGCGCCTGGGTGAAGTGGGTGCTCCACACCATGATCGAGTGGGTCAGAGCGCCGAGCAGCACCAGGTGCACCATCAGCCAGCGCGACCCGGGCAGGAAGGGGTGCACGAGCGTGAGCAGCACCGCCAGCGTCATCCACAGCAGCCCCGGGTAGTCCCGCAGCGGCCACCGCCCGCGCGCCCCGCCGGGTCGGCCGGGAGAGGGCGGGGAGGGGTATGCCGCCGCGCCGGCGGGTGCGCGCCCGGCACCGGGCCGGGGCGGGCGGGGTCGGAGCTCTGCGTGGTGGTCATGGTCCTTCGACGGTTCGGGACAGGGTCCGGGCGGGCGGACGGACGGGGCGGCGGGCGGGACGGACGGGGCGGCGGGCGGCCGCCAGCGCCGTGGCCACCGCGGTGAGGACGAAGAGGAGCAGTGCGGCCACGTTGCCACCGGCGGCGCCGGTCCAGGTCGCGACGGTGCCGTCGGGGGCGGACGCGACGCCGGACAGGAGGGCGGCCACCACCCGCACGAGCAGGGTGGCGTGCAGCAGGGCGAGGGGGGCCCACATCCAGGGGGTGTAGGGCAGCCGGACCCGCAGCACCGCCGGCAGGATGACCGGGGCGTGGGCCAGCACCATGGACATGGCGTACCCGAGGAAGACCGAGTGGACGACCACGTCGTAGACCACCCCCTGCGGTCGGCCGGTGGCCAGGAGCAGGAGGCCGGCGACCATCAGCCAGGCGTACCCGGCCCAGCAGCGCGGCGGCGGCGAAGCGCGGCAGTCCGGTGGCGTTGATCGTGCGGCGGGCCACGTCGTGACGCAGCAGCCACAGGGTCAGGGCCAGCAGCAGGACGGCCGTGATCCGACCGGCGGCCGTCGGCCACAGCAGGGTGGCCAGGGCGGCGAGCGAGAGCGGGACCGTCAGGGCCACCAGCCGGCCGCCCGCCCCCGGGGGCATGGCGAGGCGGGCCAGCTCGACCCGCTCGGCGGCGATCGTCAGGACCACGAACCCGACGAGGAGGGCGAGCACGTCGGCCACCGGGACCCGGGTGAGGAGCAGGGCCGCGCCGGTGGCGAGGACCGCTCCCAGGGCCTGCACGGCGACGGTGGGGTCCTCGTTGCGGCGCCAGAGCACGGCATACACGAGCACGAGGACCAGCATCCCCTGGGTCAGCAGCAGGCGGCCGAGCAGCGGGTCGGGCAGGACGACGAGGGCGAGCGCACCCGCGCCGAGCAGGCCGGGGGCGAGCGAGCAGACCCCACGGGCGGCGCAGGGCCACGGCCCGCTCGAGTGCGATCACCGTCCCGAGGAAGCCGAGCACCATGAGGGACCCGTGGATCGAGGCCAGCCGGGCGCTGCCGGCGGGGGCGGGCAGCCCGGCCAGGGTGAGGGCGGCGTCCAGCCCGGCCAGCAGCGCCAGGCCGCCGGGTAGCAGGAGCAGCGGTGCGAACCTCACGGGGCGGGAGTGGCCGCGTCGACCTCGTCCCAGTCCGGGCCGTCCAGGGCGATCGCCGAGGCGGGGAAGAGCCCGTTGTCCTCGCGGTCGATGTGGTGGCGCAGGTCGTCCAGGAACTGCGGGAACCGGCCGTGGTCGCCGGCGCGGACGGCGGCCAGCTGCTCGTCGAGGGTGGTGTGCTCGGCGCAGAGGCTGTCGACGTGCTCGGTGAACTCCTCCTGGCGGCGCATCACCGAGAAGAGGCCGACCTCCTCGGCCTGCGTGTGCGGGGTGAGCAGCGCGGCGACCTCGTCGCACGCGCGCTCCACCTCCGCGTGGTCGCCGCCGTCCACGGCCCGGCGCAGCCGGCCTGCGGCGTTGACGATCTCGGTGTGCTCGGCCATGAACCGGCCGATCACCTCGATCGACTCGCAGCCGCAGTAGGTGCACATCAGGCGTGACGGGTGAAGCGCAGCGCCCACGCCTCCGGGCCGCGCTCGAGGTACTCGTGCGTGAAGGTCTCGCCCTCGCGCTCGGCCAGCTGGGCCAGCAGGGGCCGCGGCTCGTGGTCGGCCACGAGGTCCATCTGCTGCCCGGGGCGCAGGCCGCCGAGGGCGCCGAAGATGGTGGCGTGCCGGATGGCGTGCGGGATCACGCGCACGTCGAGGGCCGGGATGCCCTCGTCGGCGCAGCCGCACGCGCAGCCGCCGTCGCGGACCTGGGTGACGTTCAGCTCGGTGCGGGGCTGGGTCTCGGTCATGGGGAGCTCCTCGGGTCGTCGGACGGTTCGGGTCGTGCGTGCGCGGCCCCATTTAGATGATTCAAGGGGTCGCAATCACCACTATAGGACGTCGGAGCCCGGCGGCGCACCTCGCGCTGCCGGGCTGGACGGCTCGACGGCTCGTCGGCTCGTCGGCTCGTCGGCTCGTCGACGGAGCCGGGTCAGCTCGGCTTCGGCGCGCCCGGACGGGCGTAGCGCCACCAGGTGATGCCCACGCACATCACGGCGAAGACCAGGCCGATGACGTAGAAGATGGTCGGCGTCATCAGCGTCAGGCCGATGCCGAAGAAGAACGGTCCGAAGGCGGCGATGGCCGCCGTCCAGCCGATCACACCACCGGCCTGGCGCCGCTCGAAGATCATCGGCATCTGCTTGAACGTGGAGGCGTTGCCGATGCCCGCGAACAGGAAGATCGCCAGCATGCCCCACAGGAACCGGTCGAAGCCGGCGTCCAGGGTGGCCGCCGAGGTGGTGTCCGGCGTGAGGGCGCTCAGCGTGAAGGAGATCGAGACGATGATGCCCAGACCGGAGATGAGCGTCCAGATCGCGCCGCCCATCTTGTCGGTGAGCGGGGAGAAGAGCACCCGGGCGCCAGCCCCGACGAGCGGGCCGAGGAAGACGAACTTGACGGCCTCGGGGACCTCGTAGTTCTCGATGAGCAGCTGGGCGCTCTCGCCGGCGCCCTGCACGATCTCCGGGTTGCCCGCGCCGTAGAGGTTCTTCATGAGCAGGCCGAACTGCGCCGCCAGCCCCGAGAAGGTGCCGAATGTCATGATGTAGAGCAGCGTCATGTACCAGGTGTCGGGGTTGGAGAAGATGTCGAACTGCTGGCGGACGTTGGCCTTGACCGGCACCGACTTCAGGGCCAGCCACGCCCAAGCGGCCCCGACCAGCACGAAGGGGATCCAGAAGAAGGCGGCGTTCTGGTACCAGACCTCCTGGTTGGCCTGACCGGCCAGCTCCATCATCTGGCTGTTGCCCAGGAAGCCGAGCATCGAGAAGCCGATGAGCCACGGGGTCAGCAACTGGACCAGGGACACGCCGAAGTTGCCCAGCCCCGCCTGCAGACCCAGGGCCGTGCCCTGGAGGCGTTTGGGGAAGAAGTAGGACGTGCTCGGCATGAAGCCGGAGAACGCGCCGCCGCCGATGCCGGCGAGGAAGGCCAGCACCATCAGCTCCCAGTAGGGAGCGGTGGGTTCCTGCACGCGCACGCCCCAGCCCAGGAGCGGGAAGAAGAGCAGCGCCGTGGTCAGCGCGACCATGGTGCGGGTCCCCATGAGCGGCGGCAGCACCATCCAGACGATGCGCAGCAGGCCGGCGGCCAGGCCGGGCATGGCCGCCATCCAGTAGAGCTGGGTCTGGGTGAAGGAGTAGCCGATGTCGTTGAGCTTGGGGACGATCGCGCTGGGCAGGAACCAGGTGACGAAGGCCAGCGTGAGCGTGAACGTGGTGATCCACAGCGTCTGCCAGGCGATCCTGCTGTCCCAGGTCTCCTCGTTCTCGGGGTCCCAGTCCTGCAGCCAGCGGCTGCCGGTGCGGGGGGAGTCGGCGGTGGTCATGCGCGGGCCTCCTGGAGGGGCGTGGCGGGGGCGGGGGCAGGTTCGTCGAGCTTGTCGGCGACCTCGGGGGAGCGCTCGTGCAGCATCCGCACGACCGTCAGGTGCATCCACAGCAGGCAGACGGCCACGAGGAGGAAGAGCACGAAGAAGGTGGACGTGGGGAACCCGGTCCACAGCTTGGTGTAGGCGAAGAGCGGAGGCAGGACGAAGCCGCCCAGGCCGCCGAGCATCCCGACGAGACCGCCGACCGGCCCGACGTTGCCGGGGAAGTACTCCGGGATGTGCTTGTAGACCGCGGCCTTGCCCACGCCCATGGCGCAGCCGAGCAGGAAGAGCAGCGCGGTGAACGGCACGATGTGCATGGCGTAGGCCAGGTGCTCGGTCTCCCGGCCGTCCGCGTGGTTGATGACGATGTAGCCGTTCGGCATCATGAGGATGCCCGTCGTGAGCAGCATGACGAGGAAGGTTCCGTACATCGCCTTGCGGGCGCCCCAGCGGTCGGAGAACCAGCCGCCCACCGGGCGCAGGAGCGAGGCGGGGAAGATGAACAGGGCGGTGAGCAGGCCCGCCGTGGTCAGGGACACCTCGAAGTTGTCCATGTAGTACAGCGGGAGCCAGGCCGAGAGGGCCACGTAGGCGCCGAAGACGGCGACGTAGTAGAGGCTGAAGCGCCACACCCGCAGCTGCTTGAGCGGGACGAGCATCTCGCCGAGCGTCTTGCTGGCTCCCGGCATCCGGTCCACCGAGGGGGTCAGGACCCAGACCGCCACGGCCATGAGCAGGAGCAGGACGCCGTAGACGACGGGGATCAGCCGCCAGCCCCCCTGCACCCCGAGGGCGAAGGTGGTGCCGGCCGTGGCCAGGATGATCGGGGGGCCGATGAACTTGGTCACCGAGGCGCCGACGTTGCCGGCCCCGAAGAGGCCGAGGGCGAAGCCCTGGCGCTCGCGGGGGGCCCAGGCGGCGTTCCAGGCGATGCCGACGCTGAAGGAGTTGCCGGCGAAGCCGACGAGGAAGGCCAGCACGAGCAGCATGGCGTAGCTGTCGGCCCGGCTGACGAGGAAGGCGGGGACGGCGGTGGCCGCGAGCATCGCGGTCATCACCTTGCGACCGCCGATGCGGTCGGCCAGCATGCCGGCCGGCAGCCGCCACATCGACCCGTTGAGCACCGCGACCGCGGAGACCCAGGACAGCTGGGTGTCGGTGAGCCCGAACTCGTCCTTGATCGGCTTGCCGAGGATGCCGAACATCAGCCAGACGGCGAACATGAGGGTGAACGCCACGGTGGACGTCCACATGACCCGGCTGGCTCCGGACCGCTGGGCCGAGGGGGTCCCGGTCGGCGACGCGGTGGTCGTCATCTGGTCTCCTGATTAGAGGAAAGAGTCATCGCAAAGGTGTCGACGCCGACCCTACACCCGCCCCCGACGGCGGCGGTAGCGTTCCGATGTGGCGTTCGCGACACTCCCAGAATTAGCGCATAGAACTGTGCGCTAAACCGTGCCTGGCCTGCACAAAGACCCTCCGCGACCAGGGTGCGTCCCGGGGGTCGGGGGGTCGGTTGCGCGAGGTCCGCGACGTAGGCTTAGATTAGGCGAGCCAACTCCGATAAAAGGGGGCGCCGACATGGGTGCAGCCGAGCACGTCGAACGCGGTGGTGCGTTCCTGCTCACCTCTGCCGTCCGGCGGTCGATCGTCGACCACCTCGTGGGCCTGCCGCGCCTCGCCGTCGAGGGGCGGCCCACCCGGGACGACGGGATGACGGCCGCCGAGCTGGGGACGGTCCTCGGCCTGCACAGCACGACCGTCCGCTTCCACCTCGACCAGCTCGTCTCGGCCGGTCTGGTGGGCAGCAGGTTCGTGCGCAGCGGGGGCGCGGGGCGCCCCGCCAAGCGGTACTTCGTCGTCGAGGGAGAGCTGGGTCCGGTCGCCCGCCCCGGGGTGGAGGGGCCCTACCAGGTGCTCGCCACCCTGCTCGCCGGTGCCCTGGACCCCGCCGACGAGGGTCGCCTCACGCCCGAGGAGGCCGGGGCCGAGTGGGTGCGCCACCGGCTCGAGGAGGGGGACGACCACGGGCTGCGCGAGGACGACGTCCCCCACGCGGCGTCGACGGCCGGAGAGTGGGTGGCCAAGGTCGGCGGGGTGGTCGACCTGCTCCAGGAGTGGGGCTACACGCCCGACCTGTCGGTGAGCGGACGGGAGGGGGACGTCACCCTCACGCTCCGGGACTGCCCCTTCCTCGACCTGGCCCGGATCCACCCCGAGGTCGTCTGCGGCGTCCACCGGGGGCTGCTCAGGGGCGCCCTCGAAGCGGCGGGCGAGCAGGACGCCGGCGTCAGCCTCCGTCCGTTCGTCGGTCCGACCACCTGCCACGCCGTGCTGCTGCGGCACCGCACGCCACCGGGGGAGCCGATCGACCCCGGCCCCGCCCGGTGGTCGACCCCGGGCTCCGGCTCCGCCCCCACCCCTGCGCCCGCCCCGCTCCCCGCTGCTGGCGCCACCCCCACCGGTGCCCCTGCCCCCACCTCCACCGGCGTCGCGACGTCCGCGGACGCCATACCCCCCTCCACCTCGCCCGACCGCCCAGACCGAACCGCACCAGGAGATCCTGCATGAGTGAGCGCACCACGTCCCGGCTCGACGGTCCGTTGAGCGACGCGCTGGTCGGCACCCGCCGCTTCTTCACCCGCGGGGAGGTGTCGGAGGACAAGCGCACGCTGACCCTCGAGGGCGGACGGACCGGCGACTCCTTCTACCGCGACCGGTGGGCCCACGACAAGGTCGTCCGCTCCACCCACGGGGTCAACTGCACCGGGTCCTGCTCCTGGAAGGTCTACGTCAAGGACGGGATCATCACCTGGGAGGCGCAGCAGACCGACTACCCCTCGACCGGGGCGGACAAGCCGGAGTACGAGCCGCGCGGCTGCCCGCGAGGGGCCGCCTTCTCCTGGTACACCTACAGCCCCACCCGGGTCCGCTACCCCTACGTGCGCGGGACGCTCCTGCAGATGTACCGCGAGGCGAAGCAGACCTACGGCGACCCCGTCGTCGCCTGGGCCTCGATCGTGCAGGACGAGGAGAAGACGGCCGTCTACAAGAAGGCCCGCGGCAAGGGCGGCCTGGTGCGCTCCACCTGGGAGGAGGCGGTGGAGATGATCGCCGCCGCGCACGTCTACACGGTCAAGCGCTGGGGCCCGGACCGGATCGCCGGCTTCTCCCCGATCCCCGCGATGTCCCCGGTGAGCTACGCCTCCGGCGCCCGCTTCCACGAGCTCATCGGTGCCCCGATGCTCTCCTTCTACGACTGGTACGCCGACCTGCCCAACGCCTCCCCCCAGATGTTCGGCGACCAGACCGACGTGCCGGAGTCCGGCGACTGGTGGGACGCGGGCTACCTCATCATGTGGGGCTCCAACGTCCCGCTGACCCGCACCCCCGACGCGCACTGGATGACCGAGGCGCGCTACCGCGGCCAGAAGGTCATCGCCGTGGCGCCGGACTACGCCGAGAACGTCAAGTTCGCCGACGAGTGGGTGGCCTCGGCCCCCGGCACCGACGGTGCGCTGGCGATGGGCATGGGCCACGTGGTGCTCAAGGAGTTCTTCGTCGACCGCCAGGTCGACTTCTTCACCGAGTACAACCAGCAGTTCACCGACCTGCCCTACCTGGTGACGCTGGAACCGGCGGACGGCGACGACGGAGCCTCCCGGGTGTTCCGTCCGGGCAAGTTCCTCGTGGCCGGCGACCTCGAGGGCCACCCCGAGCAGTCCAGCGAGAACGCCATGTGGAAGCCGGCGCTCCTCGACGGCGTGACCGGCGAGGTCGCGATCCCCAACGGCTCGATCGGCCATCGCTACGGCGACGAGGGCGTGGGCCGCTGGAACCTGGAGCTGGGCGACATCCGCCCGGTCCTCTCGCTCTACGGCGACACCGGCGAGTCCGTGGAGGTGGAGCTGCCGCGCTTCGACAACGTCGAGGGGCACCAGGTGACCGAGCGTCGCGGCGTGCCCGTGCGCCGGGTCGGCGACCGGCTGGTCACGACCGTGCTCGACCTGCTGCTGGCCCACTACGGCGTCGGTCGGGCGGGGCTGCCGGGCACCTGGCCCCAGGGCTACGAGGACCCCTCGGTCCCGGCCACCCCGGCCTGGGCCGCGGAGATCAGCGGCGCCCCCCTGGAGCAGATCGTGCGGATCGCCCGCGAGTGGGCGCAGAACGCGATCGACACCCAGGGCCGCGGCATGATCCTCATGGGGGCCGGCACCAACCACTGGTACCACTCCGACCAGATCTACCGGGCGATGCTGCTGCTGACGACGATCTGCGGCACCCAGGGCCGCAACGGCGGCGGCTGGGCACACTACGTCGGCCAGGAGAAGATCCGGCCGATCATGGGCTTCCAGCACCTGGCGTTCGCCCTGGACTGGGTCCGCCCGCCGCGGCACATGAACCAGACCGCCTACTGGTACGTGCACACCCTCGCAGTACCGCTACGACACCTTCGGCGCCGACGGCATCAACGGCGCGACCGGGGCGTTCGAGGGCCGGTCCACCATGGACCTGCTCTCCCAGTCGGTCCGGCTGGGCTGGACCCCCTCCTACCCGCAGTTCGACCGCAGCTCCCTGCAGGTGGCCGACGACGCCGCCGCGGCGGGCCTGCCGGCGGCGGAGTATGTCGTGCAGCAGCTCAAGGAGGGCACGCTGAAGTTCGCGGTGGAGGACCCGGAGGCCCCGGACAATTACCCCCGCATCCTGTCGCTGTGGCGGGCCAACCTGCTGGGGTCCTCGGCCAAGGGCAACGAGTACTTCCTCAAGCACCTGCTCGGGACCGACAACGCGGTCAAGGCCCACCAGGCCGCCGAAGGCCAGCGCCCCGACAGCGTCGTCTGGCGCGAGGAGGCCGGCGAGGGCAAGCTCGACCTGCTGCTGACGCTCGACTTCCGGATGACCAGCTCCACGCTGTTCTCCGACGTCGTGCTGCCGGCCGCGACCTGGTACGAGAAGCACGACCTCAACACCACCGACATGCACCCGTTCATCCACTCCTTCAACCCGGCCATCGCCCCGCCCTGGCAGGCCAAGACGGACTGGGACGCGTGGAAGGCCGTGGCCAAGCGGTTCTCCGAGCTCGCGGTGGACCACCTGGGTGTGCGCAAGGACGTGGTCACCAAGCCGCTGTGGCACGACACCCCGGAGGCGATGGCCACCGTCCACGGCCGCGTGCAGGACTGGCGGACCGGCGAGGTCGAGCCGGTGCCCGGCAAGACCCTCCCGGTCATCGCCGAGGTCGAGCGGGACTACACCGCGGTCTACGACCGGATGACCTCGATCGGCCCGCTCCTGGAGAAGGTCGGCATGCTGACCAAGGGCGTCAAGTACGACGTCGGGCGGGAGGTCGGCATCCTGCGCCAGCGCAACGGCGAGGTCCACGGCGGCCCGACCGACGGCCGGCCCAAGCTGGAGACCGACATCCAGTTCGCCGACGACGCGATCATGCACCTGTCCGGGGTGAGCAACGGGCACCTGGCCACCCAGGGCTTCCGCTTCCTGGAGAAGCGCACCGGAACGCAGCTGGCCGACCTGTCCGCCGAGCACGAGGGCAAGCAGATCACCTTCGCCGACACCCAGGCCGCGCCGGTACCGGTCATCACCTCCCCGGAGTGGTCCGGATCGGAGAGCGGCGGGCGGCGCTACAGCCCGTTCACCATCAACATCGAGCGGTCCAAGCCCTTCCACACCCTCACCGGTCGCCAGCAGTTCTACCTGGACCACGACTGGATGCTCGGCATGGGCGAGGGGCTGCCGACCTACCGGCCCCCGCTCAACATGACCACCCTCTTCGGGGAGGCGCCGATCGGCCAGGAGACCGAGGACGCCGGCGGCGCGGTCGCGGTGAGCGTGCGCTACCTGACGCCGCACAACAAGTGGTCGATCCACTCCGAGTACCAGGACAACCTGTTCATGCTCTCCCTCTCCCGGGGCGGGCAGACGATCTGGATGTCCGACCAGGACGCGGCCAAGATCGGGGTGCGGGACAACGACTGGATCGAGGCGGTCAACCGCAACGGAGTCGTCGCCTGCCGCGCGATCGTCAGCCACCGGATGCCCGAGGGCACGGTCTACATGCACCACGCCCAGGACCGGCTCATCGACGTGCCGCTCACCCAGACGGACAGGAAGCGCGGCGGGATCCACAACAGCCTGACCCGGATCCTGCTCAAGCCCAGCCACCTGATCGGCGGCTACGCCCAGCACGCGTACTTCTTCAACTACATCGGCCCGACCGGCAACAACCGCGACGAAGTGACGACCATCCGCAAGCGGACGACGAAGGTGGAGTACTGACACCCGGGGGCTCCGCCCCCGTGCACCCCCGCTGGGGCTCCGCCCCAGACCCCGACGTTGGAGGAGTTTGACGATGAGAGTCATGGCACAGATGGCCATGGTCATGAACCTGGACAAGTGCATCGGGTGCCACACCTGCTCGGTCACCTGCAAGCAGGCGTGGACCAACCGCCAGGGTATGGAGTACGTCTGGTTCAACAACGTGGAGACCCGGCCGGGTCTGGGCTACCCCCGCAGCTACGAGGACCAGGAGGAGTGGAAGGGCGGCTGGGTCCGCGCCGACAACGGGCGCCTGAAGCTGCGTGCGGGTGGACGGCTCACCAAGCTCCTGAGCATCTTCTCCAACCCCAAGATGCCCAAGATCTCCGACTACTACGAGCCGTGGACCTACGACTACGAGACGCTGCTCAACGCCCCCGGCCCAGGACACCTTCCCGGTCGCCAAGCCCTACTCGCTCATCTCGGGCAAGCAGATCAACATCGAGTGGAGCGCCAACTGGGACGACGACCTGGGCGGCTCGGCCGAGCACGCCGCCAAGGACCCGATGCTCAAGGGCATCGAGGACAAGGTGAAGTTCGAGTTCGACCAGACCTTCATGTTCTACCTGCCGCGCATCTGCGAGCACTGCCTCAACCCCAGCTGCGCGGCCTCCTGCCCCTCCGGCGCCATCTACAAGCGCGAGGAGGACGGCATCGTCCTGGTCGACCAGGACAAGTGCCGCGGCTGGCGCATGTGCGTCACCGGCTGCCCCTACAAGAAGGTCTACTTCAACCACAAGACCGGCAAGGCCGAGAAGTGCACCTTCTGCTACCCCCGCGTCGAGGTCGGCATCCCCACGGTGTGCGCCGAGACCTGCGTGGGCCGGCTGCGCTACATCGGCCTCATGCTCTACGACGCGGACAAGGTGCTCGAGGCGGCCTCGGTGCAGGACGAGCACGAGCTGTACGAGGCCCAGCGCTCGGTCTTCCTGGACCCCTTCGACCCGCAGGTGCAGCGGGAGGCGGAGCGGGCCGGCATCCCCGGCGACTGGATCGAGGCGGCCAAGAAGTCCCCGGTCTACGCCCTCATCAACAGGTACAAGGTCGCGCTGCCGCTGCACCCGGAGTACCGCACGATGCCGATGCGATGGTCTGGTACATCCCGCCTGTCGCCGGTCGTGGACGTCATCAAGGAGACCGGGTACGACGCGGAGGACAAGGACAACCTCTTCGCCGCGATCGAGGCCCTGCGCATCCCGGTGGAGTACCTGGCCAACCTCTTCACCGCCGGTGACGTCCGGCCGGTCAACGAGGTCCTGCGCAAGCTCGCGGCGATGCGCTCCTACATGCGCGACATCAACCTGGGGCGCGACCCCCGGGCGGAGATCCCCGAGGCGGTCGGCATGACCGAGGAGGAGATGTACGAGATGTTCCGCCTCCTGGCGATCGCCAAGTACAACGAGCGCTACGTCATCCCGTCCGCGCACGGCGAGGACGCCCACGCCCTCGAGGAGCTGGCCACCGACTGCCCGGTGACCGGGTACGACGACGAGCTGATGGACGAGTCCGGCCCCTTCGGCGAGGGCTCGGGCCGGGGAGCCACCACCCCGGTGGCCGTCGAGAACTTCAAGATGCTCCAGCAGCGCCAGACCCAGGAGTCCCTGGTCTCCGGGGGCTCCAAGCGGGGCCGGGTCAACCTGCTCAACTGGGACGGCAAGGGCGTGCCCGCGGGCATGTTCCCCGACCGGCCCGCCGAGGGCGTCGGCCAGGCGGCCGACGGGTCCGGCGACGGCACCGGCGGGACCCGCTGATGCTGCCCTGGCGGCGCCACCGGCGCAGCGACCCGCGGCTGGAGGCGCAGGCCCAGGCCGACACCTGGCAGCTGGTCTCCCTGCTGCTCGACTACCCCGACGACGCGCTCGTGCAGCGCCTGCCGGCGATGCGCGAGATCGTCGCGGGGCTGCCGGACCGGGTCCGGACGCCCCTGGACCGGTTCCTCGACCACGTCGACGGGAGCGACCTGGCGTCGGTGCAGATCGACTACGTCGACACCTTCGACGTCACCCGCAAGTGCTGCCTGCACCTGACCTACTTCCTGCACGGCGACACCCGCAACCGCGGGGTGGCCCTCGTGCAGTTCAAGCAGGCCTACCGCCGGCACGGCGTGGAGCTGGCCGAGGGCGAGGGCGCGACCGGGGAGCTGCCCGACCACCTCTCGGTCGTGCTGGAGTTCGGGGCCACCGTGGACCCGGACGCCGCCTGGAAGATGCTCAACGACCACCGGGTCGGCATCGAGCTGCTCCACCGGGCGCTCCAGCGGCGCGGCTCGCCCTGGCTCGACGTCGTCGACGCGCTGCGCGCCACCCTGCCCCAGCTGGAGGAGAACGACGAGGCCGCGCTGGCGCGGCTCATCGCCGAGGGTCCGCCCCAGGAGTCCGTCGGTATCGATGACGCGCCCTACTCCATCGACCCCGCCCTGGACCACCTGCGCACCCCGCCCTCCTCGGGCAGCGCCTGCGGCGACGGCGGAGTTCCCGCCGGCACACCCCATACCCTCGGCCCGACCATCCCCGTAGGAGCCCCCCGATGAGCACCTTCCTCTGGGTGATCTTCCCGTACATCTGCCTGGCGGTCTTCGTCGTCGGGCACGTCTGGCGCTACCCGCTACGACAAGTTCGGGTGGACCACCCGCTCCAGCCAGCTCTACGAGGACAGGCTGCTGCGGATCGGCAGCCCGCTGTTCCACTTCGGCATGCTCTTCGTCGCCGTCGGGCACTTCATGGGCCTGATCGTGCCGCAGAGCTGGACCGAGCGGGCGGGGATCAGCCAGGAGCTCTACCACATCGTCGCGCTCGCGGGTGGGCTGCCGGCGGGCATCGCCACCCTCGTCGGCCTGGCCATCCTGGTCTACCGCCGGCGCACGACCGGGCCGGTCTTCCGGGCGACGACCGTCAACGACAAGGTCATGTACGCCCTCATGGCCGTCGTCATCGTGCTCGGCATGTGGAACACCGTGGCGGGCAGCCTGCTCAACCTCGGCATCGCCGGCGACCACTACAACTACCGCGACGGCGTCTCCCCCTGGTTCCGGCAGATCTTCTGGTTCCAGCCCGACGCCTCGCTCATGGAGGGCGCGCCGATCGGCTTCCAGCTGCACGCGCTCGTGGCGTTCCTGCTGTTCGCGATCTGGCCGTTCACCCGTCTGGTGCACGTCTTCTCCGCGCCCATCGGGTACTTCACCCGGCCCTACATCGTCTACCGCAGCCGCGACCAGCGCCCCGGCACCGCGACCGGGTCCCGCGCGCAGAAGCGCGGGTGGGAGCGGGTGCAGTGAGCGACCCCGCAGGTATGCCGCCGGGCTCGGCCGCGGGCGGGGCCGTCGCGGGCGGGGCCGTCGCCGGTGCCGGGGACGGATCAGCCGCGCGGCCGGTCCCCGGGTCCGTCCAGGACCCGTCCCACCCGGTCCTGGGCGACCTTACGCTGGCCCCGGCCGAGGAGGTCGACCCCTACCGCGTCGTCGACCTGCTCGCCGAGGGGCAGCGGCTGCTGGCCAAGGCCCGGGAGTCCGGCCGGGGGCGGGCCGTCCGCTCGGTCGTGCGCCAGCCGGGGCAGAACCTCATCGTCCTCGGCCTGCCCGCCGGCGGCGGCCTGCCCGACCACGACGCGCCCGGCCTCGCTGCTGTGCCTCTCGGGCCGCGTCGTCCTGGGGTCGGAGGGCCGGTCGTGGACCCTGCCCGCGGGGAGCGCGCACGCCATACCCCCCGCCCGGCACGACGTCGTCGCCGAGGAGGACAGCGTCTGCGTGCTGACCGTGTCGGTCGGCTGACGTAGCCTGCCCAGCATGCCGCCCCTGCCTCCCCTCGTCGCGCCCGGTCCGGAGCTGACGCCCGCGCAGGTGTCCCGCTACTCGCGCCACCTGCTGGTGCCGGGGATGGGGATCGAGGCGCAGCGCCGTCTGCTGGCCGCCCGGGTCGCGGTCGTCGGCGCCGGGGGGCTCGGCAGTCCGACGATCTCCTACCTCGCCGCCGCGGGGGTGGGGCACCTGACGATCATCGACGACGACGACGTCGACCCCACCAACCTGCAGCGCCAGGTCATCCACCGGCTGGACGCCGTGGGGCGGTCCAAGGTGGAGTCGGCCGCCGGCTTCGTCGCCGGGCTCAACCCGGACGTCTCGGTACAGGTGCGGCACGAGCGGATCACGCCGGAGAACGCCCGCGAGCTGCTCGAGGGGCACGACGTCGTCCTCGACGGCGCGGACAACTTCCCCACGCGGTATGCCGTGTCCGACGCCGCGACCGCGCTCGGGACCCCCGTCGTCTGGGCGGCGGTGCTGCGCTTCGACGCCCAGCTGTCCACGTTCGTCCCCGGACGGCCCGGCGCGGTGAGCCTGCGCGACCTCTTCCCCCGGCCACCGCGGCCCGAGGACGTGCCCTCGTGCGCGGAGGCCGGTGTGCTCGGGGCCCTCGTCGGCCAGGTGGGTTCGATCATGGCCGCCGAGGTCGTCAAGCTGGTCTGCGGGTTCGGTGAGCCCCTCGTCGACCGGGTGCTGCTCGTGGACGCGCTCACCCAGCGCACGCGCGAGGTGCCGCTGCGACCCGTCGGCGACCTCCTGCCGCCTCCCACGCACGAGCCGGTGCGTGAGCTGGTGCCGCTGCCCGAGCTGTCGGCCGAGGAGGTGCGCTCGGTCCTGCGCGGCACCGACGCCCCGCTGCTGCTCGACGTCCGCGAGCCGGCCGAGCACGCGCTCGGGACCGTGCCGGGCGCTCTGACCGTCCCGGTCGGCGAGGTGCTGACGTGGGAGCACCTGGAGACGCTGCCCGACGGCCCCGTGGTCGTCTACTGCAAGACCGGTCCGCGGGCCCGCCGGGCCGCCGCCCACCTGGTCCGTCTCGGCCATCCCGACGTGTCGGTGATGACCGGCGGGATGCTCGCGTGGATCGAACGGGTCGACCCGGGCCTGCCGAGCTACTAGCAGCGCGGGTCGCCCGACCACCGCGCCGCCGCCCGCAGGTCCGTCCCGGAACCCGCACCCACCCCGAAGGAGCCCCGTGCCGATCGTCGACCTGCTCGTGCTCGCCGGCGGGCGGGGCGAACGCCTCGGCGGGCGGGACAAGGCCGCCCTGATGGTCGGCGGGCGGAGCCTGCTTCACCGCGTCCTCGAGGGGGCGGCCCGGCTCGGCGGCTCGGTCGTCGTCGTGGGGGTCACCTCCGTCCCGGACGGCGTCGCGCGCACGACGGAGGACCCGCCGGGCGGCGGCCCGGTCGCCGGTATCGCGGCGGGGCTCCAGGCGCTGCGTCCCTCCGTCCCGGACCTTCTCGGAGACCTCTCCGTGGGGTCGGCCCCCGGGGACCGGGCGGGCGTTGCCCCCTGGGTCGCCGTCGTGGCCGTCGACCAGCCCGGTGCCGCTCGTGCGCTCGCCGCCCTGCAGGCGGTGCTTCCCAGCGTCCCGGAAGCGGTGGATGCCGTCAGCCACCAGGACGCGGAAGGTCACCGCCAGTGGCTGCTGGCCATCTATCGGCGTTCCGCCCTCGAGGCATCCCTGGCTGCTCTGGGCGAGGTGCGGAACACGTCCGTCCGCAGGCTGGTCGCGGACCTGCGCTGGCATGTCGTCGACCGCGGTGCTGAGCACCTGGGCGACGTCGACACCTGGGAGGACGCCGCCCGTTGGGAGGGTCGACTGGGCGACGGGGCCGACGGCGACTGACTCCGGCACGCGATCCACGGGAGGGCACGCCCAGCAGCGACCGGCTGCCGGCGCGTGAGCCCCCTCCGTCGGGTGTACCGACATGCTGCGTCGATCCGCTAGAGTCCCGCCGTGCAGGGCCGCCGGCTGGGTCGGGATGGTCGTGGCACACCATGGTCGATCCCGTGAGAAGGGCCCCCTCGTGTCGCCTGTCCGTCGCCTGTCCGCGCTGGTGCTGGCTGGGCTGGTCGCCGCCAGCCCTGTGGCACCTGCCGCCACTCCCGCCGCCACGGCCGCCGCCACTCCCGCCGCCGTTCTCGCCGACGGGGAGACCGTCCCGCTCCCGGATGCCGATCAGATCGCAAGGACGCGGGTCCTTCTCGAGGAGGCTCGCGAGTCAGCGACGGCCGGCCATCCTCTGGTCGAGCGGGTCTCCGGGGCGAACCGGTACGAGACGGCCGCCGAGCTCTCCAGGTTCTGGAACGAGGTGGTCTATGTCGACGATCCGCTGGCGCGACGGCTGGTCGTGGTGGCCAGCGGCGAGAACTACGCTGACGCGCTCTCGGGCGGGGCGTTCGCCGGCGCCCTCACCTCGCCCGTCCTCCTGACGAGGAAGGACTCCCTGCCGGGTGCGACCCGGGCCGCGCTCGAGCGGCTCGCGCCCCACACGATCATCCTGCTCGGCGGCCCCGGAGCGGTGAGCGACGAGGTGCAGGCCGCACTCGCCGACTACGCGCCGGGTCGCGACTGGGTGCGTCGCTTCGGTGGGCCCGACCGGTACGTCGTGTCGGCGAGCCTGGCGAACTCGTTGGGCCCCAGCGAGCTCGCGTTCGTCGCCTCCGGAGTGAACTGGCCCGACGGGCTGGCCGGCGGGGCTGCGGCCGCCTGGGAGGGCGCTCCGCTCCTCGTGACCAAACCGACCGGCGTGCCCTCCTCCGTGATGCAGTCGTTGCGGGACGAGGTCCGCCCCCGTCACATCGTCCTGCTCGGGGGTCCGGCCAGCGTCGATGACGCAGTCCTGCGCCAGCTGGAGACCGTCGCCCCGGTCACCCGGGTCGCGGGACGCAGCCGCTACGAGACCGCTGCTGCGCTCGCCCAGGCGTCACCGACCAACTACGGCGCGACCGTGGCCAGCGGGCTCGGCTGGCCGGACGCCCTGGTCGGCGCGGCCTACGCCGGTGTCCTCGGTGACAAGCTCCTGCTCCTGACCCCGACCGGTGTCCCGGCGAGCACGGCGCAGACGGTCACGGACCTGGACCTCGCGTGGATCACGGCTCTCGGCGGGGAGGCCAGCATCCCCGAGCCGGTGCTGGACCAGCTGCGCGCCCTGCCGGTCGAGGTGCCCACGGTTCCGTGATGGCGAGGTGCGGGGCGGGCCTTTTCCCACGGTGTCTGGGAGACTGGACGCATGGCCACGGTGAGATATTTCGCAGCCGCTGCAGAGGCGGCCGGTACCGAGTCCGAACAGGTGGCGGCCGACGACCTGGGCGCGCTGCTCGACCGGCTCGTCGAGCTGCACGGGGCCGAGCTGGAGCGCGTGCTGCGGCTGAGCTCGGTGCTGCACGAGGGTCAGTACGTCAACGACCGGTCCCTGCCGGTGGCGCACGACGCCGTCCTGGACGTGCTGCCGCCGTTCGCCGGCGGCTGAGCCGGGCCCTGCTGCCGCTCGTCGGCAGGCGACCTCGTCAGCCGCCGATCCGGCTCATCGGCCGCGGCGGCTGCAGGAAGCCCGGCTCGTTGATCCCGTGGCCGGGCAGCTTGGCGCCGATCGACTCGCGGAACAGGTCTGCGAGCTCCTCGTCCGAGGCCCCTGCGCGCAGCGGTCCTCGCAGGTCGGTCTCGCCGGTGGCGAACAGGCAGTTGCGGATCATCCCGTCGGCGGTCAACCGGACCCGGTCGCAGGTGCCGCAGAACGGCATCGTCACCGAGGCGATGACGCCGACCGTCGCCGGGCCGCCGTCGACGAGGAAGAGCTCGGCCGGGGCGCTGCCGCGGGTGTCGTCCGGCATGGCCGTCAGCTCGTAGCGCGTCCGCAGCTTCTCCAGGATCTCCTCACCGGTGATCATCTGGGTGCGGTCCCACTGGTGCTGGGCGTCCAGCGGCATCTGCTCGATGAACCGCAGCTGGTAGCCGTGCTCCAGAGCGAAGCCCAGCAGGTCGGGCGCCTCGGAGTCGTTGACACCGCGCATGAGCACGGTGTTGAGCTTGACCGGCACCAGACCGGCCGCGGCGGAGGCCTCGATCCCGGCGAGGGTGTCGCCCAGCCGGTCACGCTTGGCCAGGGCGATGAACGTCTCCCGGTCCAGCGTGTCGATGCTGACGTTGACGCGGGTCAGACCGGCGGCCCGCAGGTCCTCGGCGATCCGCGCCAGGCCGACGCCGTTGGTGGTCATCGAGATCTCGGGGGCCGGGTCCAGGGCCGCCAGGCCGGCGACGACGTCGACGAGGTCGCGGCGCAGCAGCGGCTCCCCGCCGGTGAGGCGGATCTCCTCGATGCCCAGGCCCACGGCCACGTCGGCGAGGCGGACGACCTCCTCGGTGGAGAGCATGGTGTCGCGTGGCAGCCACGGCACCCCCTGCTCGGGCATGCAGTAGGTGCAGCGCAGCGAGCAGCGGTCGGTCACCGAGATGCGCAGGTCGCGGTGCACCCGGCCGTAGCGGTCGACGAGCGGTCCGGCCGTCATCAGTGGTCCCCTCCGCAGATCTGGTCGAGGACGTGCCCCAGCAGCGGGGCGACGACCTCCATCCCCTCGGTCACCGCGGACGGGCGTCCGGGCAGGTTCACCACGAGTGCCGCCGGAGCCCTGCTCGGCCGGCCAGTCCACGACGCCCACGAGGCCGCGGGAGACGGCTGCGAAGGGGGTATGACGCGTCCCCTCCCTGCGGATCAGCTCGGCCAGTCCGGGGTTCTCGCGGGTGATCACCTGCCGGGTGCCCTCGGGGGTGAGGTCCTGGGGACCCATCCCGGTGCCTCCGGTGGTGACGACGAGCCGGTGGCCGGCCGCGACCTTCTCGCGCAGCACGGTGGCGACCGACTCGACGCCGTCCGGGACGACGGTCGGTCCGTCCACCTCGAAACCCGCCTCGCGCAGCGCCTCGGCCAGCAGACGACCGGAGGTGTCCTCGCGCCGCCCGTCGGAGCTGCGGTTGGAGACCGTGATCGCGGCGGCGGTGCGGGGGGGGCGGGACGGGGTGGAGCTCATCGCTCCACCCTACGTCGTGGGCCTGCGGGCGGCCTCATCCCGAGGCCCGGGCAGGCTCTCCGATCGCCGTACCGGGGACCGACGGGGCCGAAGGCGGGCCCGACGTTCAGAGGAGACGGGAGACGGCTCGGTCGGCCGCCCGCAGGAAGCGCAGCACCACCTCGCGCTCGTCCGCCGAGAGGTCCTGGTCGAGCCGGGCCAGGTCGACGAACATCGGCATCAGGTGGCCCAGCATCTCCTCCCGTCCGGAACCGGTGGCCACGACGACGACGACCGTGCGACGGCGGTCGCTTGGATGCGGTTGCCGCTCGACGTGACCCCGGGCCACGAGCCGGTCGACGATGCCGCTGGCCGCGGCCGACGTGACGCCGAGCCGTTGCGCGAGCTCGGTGGGGCCGGTGGGCTCGTCCATGATGTGCTCGAGCACGGCGGCCTCGTTGTGCGAGAGCTCGGCCCGCCGGGCGAGCGCGGGGGTGGCCCGGCGGCTGGTGTCCAGGAGGCTGCGCAGGGCGTCCAGGGTCTCGCTGCGCTCCCACGACCCCACCCACCGGCTGTGCTCTCCGCCCGGGCCGGCTTGAGCGTTGCCGTGCTCCCCGCCCGGGCTCGCATGAGCGTTGCCGTGCTCCCCGCTGCGGCCGTGGTCGCTGCCATCGACCTGCCCCGGGCGGGTCGGTGCGTGGTCTCCGTCGCGAGGTTGGACAAGGGTGTGACGAACACGTCCCTCAGTGCTACGCTCGCTCATGAACTTGCTCACTTAGTTAGACAGTTGCTTGAATGCCAAGCCTACGTTATCCCGGAAGGACCTGCCATGAACGCGAACGCCCTCGTGCGTCTGCTCACCGGCCGACGCAGCTGGATCATCGCGCTCGTCGGACTGATCCTCGGAGGCTGGATGATCGCCGGGCTCGGTCAGGCCGAGCGCACCCCCGACCCGCTCTCCACGCTGCCGGCCGGCTTCGAGAGCACGGAGGGCCAGGCCCTGCTGGGGGAGCTGCCGGACGAGGGGAGCAGCACCGCCATCGTGCTGTTCACCCGCGAGGACGGACAGATCGCCGAGGACCTCCCCGGCCTGGGCGGGGTGATGGCCGGCATCGCCGAGACCTACGACACCGGTGAGGGCGCCCCCGTCGCGGGGGCGCCGGAGGGCGGGGCCGAGGGCGGAGGCGAGGCCGGACCTCCCCCGGGCGTCGAGACCGAGGGTGAGGACGGCGCAGGTCCGCCTCCGGGCGTCGACACCGGGGCCGAGGATGCCGCGGGAGCGCCTCCGGGCGGGCGCCGACACCGGGACCGAGGGCGCGGGTGGCCCCCCGCCCGGGGTGACGGAGGGCGGCATACCCGTGATCCCGTCCGAGGACGGCACCGCGGCCCTGAGCGTGCTCACCCTGGAGGCCCCGTCGGCGAGCGAGGCGCAGGAGGTCGTGACCTCGCTGCGGGCCGACCTGGACGAGGCCGTGCCGGAGGGGGTCACCGCCCAGGTCACCGGGCCCGCCGCGATCCAGGCCGACCTCGCCTCGGTCTTCGACGGAGCCAACATCACCCTGCTCGCCGTGACCGCGTCGGTGGTCGCGCTGCTGCTGATCGTCACCTACCGCAGCCCGATCCTGTGGATCGTCCCCCTCGTGGTCGTCGGGATCGCCGACCAGGTCGCCGCGACCGTGGCGACCCGGGTGCTGGCGTGGGTCGACGTGCCGTGGGACGAGTCGACGATCGGCATCCTCTCGGTCCTGGTCTTCGGTGCCGGGACGAACTACGCGCTGCTGCTCATCTCGCGCTACCGCGACGAGCTGCGCCGCTACGCCGACCGGCACGAAGCCATGGCGGTCGCGCTGCGCCGGGCGTCCGAGGCCGTCATCGCCAGCGCCAGCACCGTGGTCGTGGGCGTGCTGAGCCTGCTGCTGTCGGTCTTCCCGAGCACCCGCGGGCTGGGGCTGGCCTCCGCCGTCGGTGTCGTCGTCGCCGTCCTGGGCGTGCTCCTGCTGCTGCCGGGCGCCCTGGTGGTCTTCGGCCGGTGGATCTTCTGGCCGCAGGTGCCCCGCGAGGGCCAGCAGCTGCTCAGCGAGTCCCGGTCCCTGTGGCGGCGGATCGGTGACACGGTGGCGCGGGCGCCCGGCGTCTCGATCCTGGTGACGCTGGGGGTGCTGGCGGCGATGGCCTTCGGGCTGACCCAGACGGTCAGCGGGCTGGCGCCGGAGGACCAGTTCCTCGAGACGCCCGAGGCCATCACCGCCTCCGAACGGCTCGGTGAGTCCTTCCCGGCCGGCACCTCGGACCCGGTGCTGGTCGTCACGAGGACCGACGACGCGGCCGTGGTCGAGGAGCTGGCCGAGCGGGTCGGGGACGTCGACGGGGTCACCTCTGCCACGGCCGTCGACCCGGTCGAGGGCATCGGTCAGGTCCAGGTCGTCCTCGAGGCCGACCCGGGCAGCGAGGCCTCCACGCGGACGGTGTCCGAGGTGCGGGCCGAACTGGAGGGTGAGGACCAGACCTACGTGACCGGCGGTGCGGCGTCGTCGGCCGACGAGAGCGCGGGCAACGTGCGCGACCGGTGGGTGGTGATGCCGCTGATCCTCGTGCTGGTGCTCGTCGCGCTCATGGGGCTGCTCCGGTCGGTGCTGGCACCGATCATCCTCGTGGCCAGCGTGGTCGCCACGTTCACCGCCGCCCTGGGTGTCTCGTGGTGGTTGTTCACCGGCATCTTCGGCTTCAGCGCGATCGACGCGAGCATGCCGCTGCTGGCGTTCCTCTTCCTCGTCGCGCTGGGGGTGGACTACAACATCTTCCTCATCACCCGGACGCTGGAGGAGGCCAGGGTCCACGGGACCCGCGAGGGAGTCCTGCGGGCGCTGGGGGCCACCGGTGGCGTCATCACGAGCGCCGGCATCCTGCTCGCCGCCGTCTTCGCGGTGCTGGGCGTCCTGCCCCTCGTGGTGCTCGCCCAGATCGGCGTGGTCATCTGCATCGGTGTGCTGATGGACACCCTGGTGGTGCGGACCGTGCTCGTGCCCGCGATCGTGCGGGTGCTGGGCCCCACGTTCTGGTGGCCGCGCAAGGTCGAGCCGGTCGAGCCGGTCGAGCGGTCCGGCGAGGCCCGGGAGCCGGTCACCGTCGGAAGCTGACGGCTGACGGGTTGATGGACTGGTCGGGTTGCCGGGGCTGGCCGGACGACCGGCTGATGGGGCCGACCGGCTGAGTGTGCGCTCGACCTGGTGGCGTCCCCGTTGCTGCGTGTCGCGTGCTGCAGGATCCGTGCTCCAGGCCGGGACACGCCGCAACGCCGTGGCACTGTGCACCACACGCCGCTGCGGACCCCCCAGTCGCTGCCGGCGCCCGCGCTCACCGGCCGCTGACCCGGAAGGCCGCCACCTCCCGGTGGGTCGCCGCCACCCAGGCGGCGAGCGCCAGGCAGGTGAGGGACCCCAGGACCGCGGTGGCCGCCGGGGTCGTGAGACCGGCGACCGCTCCCGCGCGGGCGTTGCCGACGTCCGGACCGGCGAGCCCGATGACGTGCTCGACCGCGGAGACCCGGCCGAGCTGCTCGTCCGGGGTGGCGAGCTGGACCATCGCCGCGCGGGAGGTCACCGAGACGGTGTCCGCCGCCCCCGCCACGGCCAGGAAGCCCAGGACGAGCCAGGCCTGACCGGCCCAGGCAGCGGCACCGAAGCCCAGCAGCGCCAGCCCCCAGGCGGCGACGGCACCCACCTGGATGCGCCCCAGCCGGTCGGCCCTGGTGATCAGGCCCGACGTCGCGCCGGCGGACATGCCACCGACGGCGACCGCGGACAGGAAGAGCCCCAGCGTGCGCGGATCGCCGTCGAAGAGCTCCTGGTTGACCATCGGGAAGAGGGCGACCGGGAAGGCGAGCAGCGTCGCAGCCAGGTCGAGCAGGAACGACCCGCGCAGGACCGGGTCGCCGCGCACCGTCCCGATGCCGTCCGCGAGCATCACCACCCCCCGGCGGGTGCGACGCCATACCCGGGCGGCCGTCCCCTCCGCGGCCGTCCCCTCCGCCGCCGTCCCCTCCGATGCCGCCCCCTCCGGTGCCACGGCCGACGGCGGGGCCGCAGCCGCAGCGTCTCCGGCCTCGTCCGCCACGGACTCCGTCCGGCCCCGCGCCGGGCGGGGCGGCAGCGGCGGCAGCCCCCGGATCGCCCACCACGCGACCGCCAGCGCCACCCCGTTGAACAGGAAGCACACGCCCGCCGACGTCGCACCGAGGATCAGCCCGCCCAGCGCCGGCCCCACGAGCATCGAGGCCTGGAAGGTCAGCATGAGCAGCGCGATGCCGGCCGGCACCAGCGTCCTCGGCAGCAGCCGGACGACGAAGGTCCGTCGCGACGGCGCCCCCACGGCGCTGAACGCCGACTGCACCCCGGCCAGCCCCAGCAGCACCGGCAGGGGATAGGCCCCCAGCACCAGCTGACCGGCCAGGGCCAGCCCCGCCAGCGACTGCCCACCGGTGGACCACAGCGCCACCCGCCTGCGGTCGAGCACGTCCGCCAGGGGACCCCCGACCAGCCCGAAGACGATCAGCGGCACCGCCTGCACCAGACCGATCGCGCCGACCCAGAAGGGGTTGCGGGTCAGGTCCCACACCTGGAAGAGGACCGCGACGGTGGCGACCTGGATGCCCAGCCCGGCCAGCAGCCCGTTGGCCCACACCCGCCGGTAGGTCCCGACCCGCAGCGGGCTGAGGTCGACGAGGGCCCGGCCGGCGCTCACCGGCGTCCCGGACGCAGCGACGGGGGGTGGCCGACGCGGCGGGCGCGGACCCCGCCGGCGACGCGGCTCACAGGATGAAGCGGAACAGCGGGCTGTCGGCCGGGATCGGCTCGACGTCCATCGAGCTGGCCTCCATCCGCTCCAGCAGCGAGGCGAGGTCCTCCCGGCGCCCGAGCTCGATGCCCACGAGCGCGGGGCCGGTCTCGCGGTTGTTGCGCTTGACGTACTCGAACAGCGCGATGTCGTCGTCCGGCCCCAGCACCTCGTCGAGGAACTGCCGCAGCATCCCCGGCTCCTGCGGGAAGTCGACGAGGAAGTAGTGCTTGAGCCCCTCGTGGATGAGCGAGCGCTCCATCACCTCGCCGTAGCGCAGCAGGTCGTTGTTGCCCCCGGAGACCACGACCACGACCTGCTGCCCGGGCGCCAGGTCCAGCTGGTCGAGCGCGGACGCCGCCAGCGCCCCGGCGGGCTCGGCGATGATCCCCTCGGTCTGGTAGAGCGCGATCATCTCGGTGCAGATCGCCCCCTCCGGGACGGACACCAGCTCGGGGGTGTGCCGTGCCACGACCTGATAGGTCCGGTCGCCGGCGCGGGCGACGGCGGCGCCGTCCACGAACCGGTCGATCTCCGGCAGCGTGGTGGGGCCGCCCGCCCAGGTGGCGGCGATCATGCTGGCCGCCCCGGCCGGCTCGACGCCGACGACCCGGACGCCGGGGTGGCGCTCGGAGAGCCAGGTGAGGCAGCCGGCGAGCAGCCCGCCGCCACCGACCGGCACCACGAGGACGTCCGGTGCCCCGGGCAGGTCCTCCACGACCTCCCGGGCGATCGTGCCCTGCCCGGCGATGGTGTGCGGATGGTCGAAGGCCGGGATCAGCGTGGCCCCGGTGCGCTCCACGTCGGCCAGCGCGGCCGCGGCGGCCTCGTCGTAGGTCTGACCGCCGACGACGACCTCGACCCAGTCGCCGCCGAGCGCGGCGACCCGCTCCCGCTTCTGCCGCGGGGTGTTGGCCGGCAGGTAGATCCGGGCACTGACGCCCAGCGTGGCGCAGGCGTGCGCGACGCCCTGGGCGTGGTTGCCCGCGCTCGCGCAGACGACGCCCGCCCAGATCTGCTCGCTGTCCAGCTGGGCGATGAGGTTGGCCGCGCCGCGCCCCTTGTAGGAGCGGACCGGCTGCAGGTCCTCCCGCTTGAGCCAGACCGTCGCGCCGGTCGCCGCCGAGAGGCGCTCGCTGCGCTGCAGGGGGGTGCGGGCCACCTTGCCGAGGATCCGGTCGGCCGCGGCGTCGACCTCGTCCGCCGCGGGCAGGGGTATGTCGTGCGCGCCCGCCGCGTGCGGGTGGGTGCCGGGCTGCGTCATACCTCCTCCCGGGCGAGCCGGCCCATCGCCAGCATCGCCAGGGCGGCCGCCTGGTCGCCCAGGAGCGAGTCGTCGAAGAGCACCTCGGCGGAGTGGTTGTACGGCGCGGTGGCCGGGTCGACCTCCGGCGGGCTGCACTGGAGGAAGAAGAACGTGCCGGGCACCTGCGCCAGCACGAAGGAGAAGTCCTCCGAGCCCATGTGGGGGGAGGGCCGCTCCTCCACGCGGTCCTGCCCGAAGGCCTCGACCAGCCGCTCGGCCACCCAGGCGGTCTCGTCGTGGTCGTTGACCGTGACGGGGTACTGGACCTGCAGGGACACCTCCGCGGTGCAGGCGTGCGCGGCCGCGATCCCCTCGGCCACGCGGGTGACCTCCGCGCGCACGGCGTCGACCTTGGCGTCGGAGAGCGTCCGCACGGTCGCGCCCAGGGTCGCCGAACCGGGGATCACGTTGACCGCCTCGCCCGCCCGCAGGCGGGTCACCGAGAGCACGACCGGGTCGCTGGCGTCGAAGCGGCGGGTGACCATCGTCTGCAGGGCGGTGCCGACCGCCATCAGGGCGGCGACCGGGTCGGCCGCCTTGTGCGGCTGGGATCCGTGGCCGCCGCGTCCGTGGACGGTGATCTCCAGGACGTTCGACCCCGCCATGACGGGGCCGGAGCGCTGCCAGAAGACGCCGCGCGGGCCGGGGGAGACGTGGATGGCGTAGGCGGCGACCGGCTGCTGGTCGCTGGCCTGCAGCAGCCCCTCGTCGAGCATGACCTTGGCCCCGCCGTAGCCCTCCTCGCCCGGCTGGAACATGAACAGCACCGACCCGGCGAGCTCCTCGCGGTGGGCGCTGAGCAGCCGCGCGGCGCCGACGAGGCCGGTGGTGTGCAGGTCGTGGCCGCAGGCGTGCATGGTGCCGGTGGTGGCGGCGAAGTCGAGGCCGGTGTTCTCGGTGACCGGGAGGCCGTCCATGTCGCCCCGGAGCAGGACGGTCGGGCCCGGCCGCGCGCCGCGCAGCACCGCGACCACGGAGGTCGTTCCCTCGCCGGTGGTGATCTCCAGGGGGAGCCCCTCCAGCGCCTCGAGCACCCGCTGCTGGGTGCGGGGCAGGTCCAGGCCGACCTCGGGGTCGCGGTGCAGCTCGCGGCGCAGCGCCACCAGGTCGTCCAGCAGCGCGCGTCCCTCGTCGATCAGGCTCATGCCGACCAGCCTACGACCGGGACGGCCACGGCATACCCCGTCGCGGACCCGACTCCACCCGGGGCGGACACGGCATCCCCCGCCGCGAGCGCCACACCCCTCACCCGAAGAGGATCGCGGCCTCGTCCCACTGGTCGCGCGGGACCGTCTTGAGGTGGCTGGTGGCGTCGCTGAGGTTGACGTGGGAGATGTCGATCCCGGAGAGCGCCACCATCGTGCCCCACAGCTTGTTGCTGACCGCGTCGACCGCGGCGGTGCCGAAGCGCGTCGCCAGGACCCGGTCGTACGAGCTGGGCACGCCTCCGCGCTGCAGGTGGCCGAGCGTGGTGTTGCGCGTCTCGATGCCGGTGCGCTCCTCGATCAGCCGGGTGACCTGGTCGCCGACGCCGCCGAGCAGCGGCCGGCCGAAGCTGTCCCTCTGGTCGCTCTCGACCCGGGCCTGGCCGGCGAAGGTGAACCCCTCGGCGACGACCACGGTGGGCGCGCGGCCACGGTCGTGCGCGTGCTGCACCCACTCGCACACCTGCTCGGGGGTGACGGGCACCTCGGGGATGAGGATGACGTGGGCGCCTGAGGCCATGCCGGCGTGCAGGGCGATCCAGCCGACGTGCCGGCCCATGACCTCCACGACCATGCAGCGGCTGTGCGCCTCGCCGGTGGTCCGGAGCCGGTCGATCGACTCCGTCGCCACCGACACCGCCGTGTCGAAGCCGAAGGTGCGGTCGGTGGCGGACAGGTCGTTGTCGATGGTCTTCGGCACGCCGACGACGTTGATGCCGTCGTCGTGGAACATCCGGGCCACGGTCAGCGTGCCCTCGCCGCCGATGGCGATCAGGGCCTCGATCTCGTGCTTGTCCATGACCTCCTTGACCCGCGCCGTGCCGCCGTTGGTGATCGGGCTGACCCGCGAGGTGCCCAGGATGGTGCCGCCGACCTTGGACAGGCCGCGCACGCGCTGGCGGGGGAGCGGGACGATGTCGTCCTCGACCAGCCCGCGGAAGCCGTCCTTCACGCCGACGAACTCGTGGTCGTAGATCCGGTCACCCTTGAGCACGACGCCCCGGATGACGGCGTTGAGGCCGGGGCAGTCTCCACCGGCGGTGAGCAGGGCGATCTTCATGGGGGTCCATCCTCGGCGCCGGGCGGGCGCGGGGTCGGGGGCTGGGACGGGAGACGCCGACCACCCTGGAGGGTGACCGGCGTCGGTGCACCTCCCAGGGTATGCCGTGCACGGTCGCCTCCGCGACCGCCCCGCGACCGCCCCGCGACCGCTCCGCGACCGCTCCGCGACCGCTCCGCGGCCGGCCAGCGACCGCTCCGCGGCCGTCTGCGGGGGTTACCGGCGGGTCGTGCGGGGGGTGTGGCAGGCTGTCCGCCAGACCGCGCCCGCACGGGCCGGAACGGCACCGTCCCGCACGGGCCGACGCCGCCCGCCGCACCTTCCGGAGGAATCCTCGTGACGACCGCCGCCGTGAGCACCCGCCCGGGTGCCGGAGTTCTCGCCGACCGCATCCTGCCCCGCAGCTCCACCATGACGGACGTCGCGCTGGTCGCCACCGGCGCGGCCGTCGTCGGTGTGCTGGCCCAGCTGACGGTGCCCATGTGGCCGGTGCCGATCACCGGGCAGACGCTGGCCGTGATGCTCGTCGGCGCCGCGCTGGGCATGCGCCGCGGGGCGGCCGCCCTCACCACCTACCTGGTCGTCGGACTGGCGGGGGTGCCGTGGTTCGCGGAGGGTCGTGGCGGACCGGCGATGGTGCTGGCCCCGTCGTTCGGCTACATCGTCGGGTTCATCCTCGCGGCCGCGGTCGCGGGCTGGTGCGCCGAGCGGGCCTGGGACCGTCGCCCCCTGCTGGCGATGGCCGGCTTCTGCGCCGCGACGGTCATGCCCTTCCTCGTGGGAGTGCCCTACCTGGCCGGCGTGCTGGGGCTGACCGACCTGGCGACGGTCGCCGCCTACGGCATCACGCCCTTCATCGTCCCCGGGCTGATCAAGGCGGGCATGGCCGCAGCGGCCCTCCCGCTGGCCTGGAAGCTGGTGCAGCTGCTCGACAGCCGCACCGGCCGCTGAAGCTCGCCGCACGTCACTGACGACCCGCCGGTGCCACCTTTCGTGCGCCGCGGCGGTTGACCGCGCGCAGGTTCGTCAGGCGTCCTCGGCCTCCTCGAGCGCGACCCGCGCCTCGTCCCTCCGCCGACGGGCCGCCTGCAGGGCCTCCTCCGCCTCGACGCGTCCCTGCTGCGCCTGCGTCAGCCCGTCCTGGGCGCGGGCGTGGGACTCCTCGGCGGCGGTGAGCTCCGCGCGCGCCTCCCGCAGGGCCTCCTCGGCCTGCGCGACCACCTCGGCCGCCGTCCGCACCTCGTCCTCGGCCTCCGTCTCGGCCGCAGCGGCCCGGCGGCGTTCGGCCCTGGCGGCGGCCACGACCTTCTCGGCCTCGTCCAGCTCCATCTCGAGGGCGTCGACGTCGGGGTCCGGCGGCTCATCGGCCTCGTCGTCCTGCTGCTCGTCGTCCTCCTGATCCTCCTCGACCTCGTCCTCGCCGTCCTCGCCGTCCTCGTCGCCGTCCTCGGCCCCGTCCTCGTCACCGTCGCCGTCCTCGGCCCCGTCCTCGGCGCCGTCGAGATCCTCGCCGTCGCCGTCGCCGTCGTCGGCCTCGGCCTCGGCCGCCCCGTCCTGCCCCTCCGCGTCCCCGACGCCGTCCTCCTCGTCGACCCGGCCACCCTCGATCCGGGTCAGCACCACGCCCGTGCTCGTACGGGCGACGGCGTCGGCCAGGTCGACCTCGCCGAACCCGCTGTAGGACAGGGCCCGGGTCAGGTGCCCGCTCGTGACGACCTCGGTGGCGGCGGCGTCGGCCAGCGCGGCCACGGCCGTGTCCCGGACCTCCGCCTCGACCGCGGCCGTGAGCGGTCCCTCGGCGTGCTCGGCCGCGGCCCGCACCCAGTCGCGCAGCAGCTCGTCGCGGTCGGAGCGCAGCGCGGCCAGCGCCCTCCCGTCGAAGGCGGAGGTGGCGTGCCGCATCGCCCCGCCCAGGTCGACCAGCCGGTCGACCACCGCGTCCTCGGCGCGGACGAGAGTGTTGACCGCTGCGGCGGAGACGCTCGGCTTGCGCATGGCGCCGAGCTCCTTGGCGACCTCCCGGTGCTTGGCCGCGCGCAGCTCCTTGGCCAGGGCGGTCCGGGTCGTGACGAACTCGGCCGCGGGGGCGGCATACAGCTCCTGGACGGCGTGCGCCAGGGCCTGCTGGGGGTCGGCGGGCACGTCCACACCGCGAGAGTAGCCCCGGCCTCTCGCCTACGCTGGCCCCGTGGAGGCCAGCCCGTCGGACGTCGAGCCGCCGGCCGGCCCGTCCGAACAGCCATCCTTTGTCGTGCCCCTGCACGCGCTGGGGACCGACGTCGACCTGCACGTCACCGGCCACGCCGCCCCGGAGCTCGCGGCCCAGCTGCGCGACCGGTGGCACCTCGCCCTGCGCCCGGCCGCTGCCGACGCCGCGCGCCCGACGCCGCTGCCGATGCAACCGACGCCGCCCCAGATGTCACACCCGACGCCGCGTCCGGCCCTGCGCCGGAGACCGTGGTCGTCCGCGCCCACCGGCTCGCCCCGGAGGAGACCCCGCCGCCGTGGACCCGCGGCGCGCGCACCGTCGCCGACAGCGACCCCCGCCGGCTGCTGCAGCACCTGACCCAGGCCGTGACCCATGCGGTCATCACCGCCCGGACCGGGGACCTGCTGATGCTGCACGCCGCCGCCCTGGCCGACCCGGTCACCGGCGCGACCGCCGTCTTCGTGGCCCCCGGGAACACCGGCAAGACCACGCTGTGCCGCACGCTCGGGCCGACCCGCACCTACGTCAGCGACGAGACGGTGGGCATCCGCCGCGACGGGGGCGTGACGCCATACCTGAAGCCGTTGTCCACCCGGCGCCCCGACTGGGCGGGCGTCAAGGACGAGCAGGCGCCCGGGCAGGTGGGGCTGCGAGCGCCGGTCGCCGAGCCCTGGGTGGCCGGGATCGTCGTGCTGCGCCGCGACGCCGAGCACGCGGGCCCGGTCGAGCTCGAGCCCCTCGACACCCTCGACGCGGTCGTCGCGTTGACCCCCGAGTCCTCCGGCTTCATGCGCACCGACGGGCCGCTGCGCTGGCTGGCGGACGTGCTCGAGCGCACCGGCGGCGCGCGGCGCGCGACGTACGCCGAGGTGAGCGGGCTGGAGCCCCTCGCCGCCGAGATCTGCGCCCGGAGGTCGCCGTGGTGACGCCGGCCCGGGGGACACCGCGGGGTGTGCCGTCCCCCTTCACCCGGGTGCGCACCGTCGTCGCCCACGACGAGCTGCACCGCGAGGGGGAGTCGCTCGTGCTGCTCGACGGACAGGTGCAGCGGGTCTCGGCGCTGGGGACGGTCGTCCGGGAGAGCGCCCGGGTGGCCCTGACCGTGGCCGAGCTGGCCGAGGTGCTGGAGGAGGTGTTCGGACCTCCGCCGGAGGGCGAGACCCTGGTCACGACCCTGGAGGTGGTGGCCACGCTGCTCGGCGTGGGGCTGCTGGAGCCGGTCCACGAGGAGGGCACGACCGGCGCCTGAGACCGACCGACGCACAGACCTGTGCGCCGCAGGAGGGTCATGCAGCACACTGGCACCCGTGTCTGTCGCCCCCTACCTGGCCCTGGTGCTCGGCCTGGCCTCGGCGTTCCAGCTGATCGCCTACAAGCTGAAGGTCCCCTCCATCCTGCTGCTGCTGGTCGGGGGCTTCCTGCTGGGCCAGCTGGTCTCGCCCGAGGCGGTGCTGGGACGCGACCTGCTCTTCGCCGGGGTCAACATCGCCGTCGGCATCATCCTCTTCGAGGGGTCGCTGTCGCTGCGCTTCCGGGAGCTGCGGGGCCTGGGGCAGACCGTGCTGCGGCTGTGCACCGTCACGGTCCTGCTCGCCTGGCTGCTCATCACGGCGGCCGGGATCGTGGTCGGCGTGGGGTGGCAGCTGGCGCTGCTCATCGGGGCCCTGCTCGTGTCACCGGCCCCACCGTCATCGCGCCCATCGTGCGGCAGCTGCGGCCCACCCGCCGGGTCTCCTCGATGCTGCGCTGGGAGGGGATCATCGTCGACCCGATCGGGGCGATCCTGGCGGTGCTGGTCTTCCAGGCGGTCATCATCAGCGGGCCGGAGCCGGCGCTGGGGACGGCGCTGTGGACCCTCGGTCGCACGATCCTCGTCGCGACGGTGATCACCCTCGTCCTGGGCGTCGCGCTGGAGGTGGCCCTGCGCCGCCACTGGATCCCCGACTTCCTGGAGGGGACGGTCTTCCTGGCGGTCTCCGTCGCGGCGCTGGTGATCTCCAACGAGATGCAGACCGAGAGCGGGCTGCTCACCGTCACGATGCTGGGCATCTTCCTGGCCAACCGGCCCGGGCTGCGCCTGGACCACGTCCGGGAGTTCAAGGAGCACCTGCAGGTGCTCATCGTCGGCACGCTCTTCGTCCTGCTCGCGGGCCGGCTCTCGCCCGCCGAGGTCCTGGGCGTGCTGCCCACGGCCCTCGTCTTCGTGACGATCCTCATCCTCGTGGTGCGGCCGGCCTCGATCTGGCTGGGGCTGATGGGCACGTCGGCCACCCGCGAGGAGCGCACCCTGCTGTCCTTCATGGCGCCGCGGGGCATCGTCGCGGCGGCGGTCACGAGCATCTTCGCCCTCGAGCTGGAGCACGCCTCGGAGGAGGCGCTGCTCGCCAGCCGGGAGGGCGGTCTGGACCCGACCGACCTGCTGCGCCTGGAGGCCCAGGCCGAGCGGCTGGAAGCCCTCGTCCTCGCCTCGGCGGACCTCGTCCCGCTCGTCTTCATGACGATCGTCATCACCGTGGCGGTCTACGGCCTGGGGGTGGGCCGGCTGGCGGAGCGTCTCGGCCTGGCGACCACCACCCCGCACGGGGTGCTCTTCGCCGGTGCCCCGACCTGGGCGCGGCAGTCGGCGGCCGTGCTGGAGAAGCTGAAGGTCCCGACGCTGCTGGTCTCGCTCTCCCCGGCCGAGGTGATGCAGGCCCGGCTGTCCGGCCTGCGTGTCGAGCGGACGCACATCCTGTCGGAGTACGCCGTGGAGGACATGGAGCTGGCCGGTATCGGGTCCCTGGTGGCGGGCACGTTCGACGACGAGACCAACTCGACCGCCGCCCGGGAGTTCGCCCACACGCTGGGGTCCCAGCGCACCTTCACCGTGCGGCGCCAGGCCGACCCGCTCCCCGAGGGGAGCAGCCCGCAGGAGAAGCAGCGGGCGCAGGCGGAGAAGCAGGCGGCGAAGAAGCACGGGGACCGTCGGCACGGCCAGCGGGGCAGCGCGAACCGGGGGAGCGGGAGCGGGAGCGAGCGCGACGGGGCCGGGAACGGACGGCGCCGGTCCATGGACAAGGCCCCCGTCCAGAAGGGGTCGGCGCAGGCGAAACGCCGCACGGCCACGAAGCTGAGCACCAACGTGGCCTTCTGGCCGCCGCTGTCCTCGCCCGAGCTGGAGGACCGCATCCGCGAGGGCATGCAGGTGCGCCAGACCAAGCTCACCGAGCAGCACCCTCTGGACGCCTTCCTGGAGCGGGAGCCGGACGCCGTGCTGATGTTCGTCGTCGAGGACGGGGTGGCCCGCGTGGTCACCGCGGACACGACGGTGCCGCAGACCGGTGTCGCGCTGGTCGCGCTCGTCAAGGCCCGCGGCGCCGCGACGCACCAGGTCAGGGAGCTGACCGAACGTCCGGGCGACGACGACCCGGAGCCGGAGCCGGAGCCGGAGGTGGCCGAGAGCGAAGGTGGGAGCGAGGCGCCGGACGCCGACCGCTGAGCGCACCGGGGCCGGGGCCAGGGGCGGGCCGGCCGCGAGCTGGACCCGGGGACGGGCCGACCGGGGCCGGGGGCGGGGAGGTGGCCGGGCCATCAGGGCGGAGCAGGGCCTCCGTCAGGCGGATCCGGGTGCAGGCCTGTCGTTGCATGACGGTCCCCGCGGGGCCCTCCGACGACACGCCGGACCCGGGCGTGCACGGTGGGGCGATCTCCGGCTATGGTGCCTGTGCGCCTGAAGTTACATGTGTGTTGTTTGTGACTCATGTGACTACCGAGATCAGCAGCAGGACGAGTGGGGCCCGCCCACGCGTCGCCGTGGAAAGGAACGTCATGAGCACCAGGACCCTTCGAGGGCTGGCCGCCGGTGCTGGGGCCGCCGCCGTCCTCTTCGCCGGCGCTGCCGGCGCCTCCGCCATCCCGGGCCAGCCGCAGGCCGACTTCTGGGAGGAGTACTTCGAGAACCAGAACTTCTCGAGCGTCAGCTGCCACGTATCCACCCAACCCGGCGGCTTCGACTCCAGCGACATCGAGATCTTCGAAGAGGGAGAGGGCGGCTGGGGGCCACTCCTGGAGGACGACAACGAGTGGATCGCCGTCGTGCTCAAGGTCGCTGAGGACTACCAGGTGCTCAACTGGAACGGCTACGGGGCCTATTCCTACGACGACGAGCTGCCCGGATCCTCGCCCGGCAACGTGACCCACGCCATCGTCTGCCAGGCTGTCGCCGACGACGACAACGGCGTGACCCCGGGCGACGGCGACGAGACCGACGAGCCCACCGAGACCGACGACCCGACGACCGACCCCGAGGAGCCCACCGACCCGGGCAAGGACGACGACAAGGACAAGGACGACGACAAGCCGACCGGTCCCCCCGTCGAGACCGACGGTCCTGCCACCCCCGCCGGCCCGAACATGGGCCTGATGGGTGGAGCCGCTCTCCTCCTGGGTGGCGCCGGCGCCGCGGGCTGGGCGATGCGTCGCCGGGCCGGCGAGCACTGAACCGACCCTGAACCGCCAGGTGCACCGCATACCCGGAAAGCAGTGACGTGACCCGAGGTCCCTCGTTCCTGGTCCCCACCGCCCTGCTCGTCAGCACGCTCGGTCTGAGCACGCTGACGGTGCAGGCGGTGGGGGCGCTGGCGGGGACCTCTGGCCGTGTCACGGCCGAGGGGGCGGACGCGCCGGCGCGTGGGTGAGCCCTGGCCGACGCGAACCTCGACGAGGAGCCGATCAAGCCCGAGGGGCTCACCGCGCAGGGCACGATCAACCCCGACCAGGGGGACATGATCTGGTACACCGGCACCGGCCGCGTCGTCCCCGGCCAGGTCGGCACCGCCGTCATCGCGGCGCACATGATCTACCACGACGAGCCGGACGTCTTCTACGACCTGGGGGAGGTCGAGGAGGGTGACGTCGTGGAGGTGGGCTACGCCGACGGCGACGTCCGTGAGTTCGTCGTCACGCACACCACACAGGTGTCCAAGGAGGGCCTCCAGACCAACGCGGACGTCTGGGGCGACCAGGACGACGTGGCCCGCATCGCGCTGATCACCTGCGACGACTCGCTGGGTGAGCGCTACGACGGGCACCGCAAGGCCAACTTCGTGGCCATCGCCGAGGCTGTCGAGGACTGACCGCCCCGGGGCTCGGGCGGCCCCCACCTGCGGCCGAGGGCCGACCCACCTGCGGCCGAGGGCCGACCCCCCCACCTGCGGCCGAGGGCACCCCCACCCGCGCTCAGGGCCGCCCCCACCCGCGCCCCTGAGCGCGGGGCGACCGCCGGCGGCAGGACGCGTACCCTGGAGGGGTCCCAGCCGGGACTCCCCCACCGTCGTGCTCCCCCTGGAGGGGTCCCTTGACCATGCCCGCGATCGACGCCCGCGCCCGGACGCTGGCCTTCCTGGCCCTCGTCACCGGCGGCGTCGGCATCGGCATCACCGAGTTCGTCACGATGGGCCTGCTCCCGCAGATCGCCGAGGGGGCCGGGGTCAGCATCCCCATGGCCGGGCACACCATCTCCGCGTACGCGCTGGGGGTGGTCGTCGGCTCGCCGCTCATCGCCCTCGGGACCGCCCGGATGCCGCGGCGCGCGGTGCTCATCGTCCTCATGGTCGTGTTCACCGTCGGCAACGCCCTCACCGCGCTGGCCCCGACCTACGAGCTGCTCATCGTCGCCCGCTTCCTCGCCGGCCTGCCGCACGGCGGCTTCTTCGGCCTGGCCGCCCTCGTCGCGGTCGCGCTCGCGCCGCCCGGGCAGGGAGGGCGCGCCGTGGGTACCGTGATGCTCGGCATCCCGATCGCCATGGTGCTGGGCGTCCCGCTCGGCACCCTCGCCGGCCAGGAGCTCGGCTGGCGCGCCACCTACTGGGCCGTCGCCGCCCTCGGCGCGCTCACGGCATACCTCGTGCGGGTCTGGGTGCCCTGGACCCCGGGGCGGCCGGAGCAGTCCTACCGCACCGAGCTCGCCGCGTTCGGCAACCTGCAGTTCTGGCTGTCGCTGCTCGTCGGGGCGATCGGCTTCGGCGGCATGTTCGCGATGTACTCCTACATCGCGCCCACCGTCACCGAGGTCGCCGGCTTGGACCAGCGCTGGGTGCCGGTGTTCCTCCTCGTGCACGGCGCGGTCTCGCTGCTCGGCACCTGGCTCGGCGGGCGCCTCAGCGACTGGTCGGTGCTGCGCACGCTGGTCATCAGGGGGCTGGGCTCGGCGGTCTCGCTGCTGGCCTTCTGGCAGACCTCCCGCTGGCTGGTGCCGGCGCTGCTCACGCTCGCCGTCATCGGCGTCTCCGGCTCCGCGTGGGTGGTCGCGCTCCAGCTGCGCCTGATGGCCGTCGCCGGCTCCGCGCGCACCCTCGGCGCCGCGATGAACCACTCCTCGCTCAACCTGGCCAACGCCCTCGGCGCGTGGGTGGGTGGCCTCGTCATCGCGGGCGGGTACGGCTACCGCGCGCCCTCGCTCGTCGGCGCCGCGCTCTCGGTCGGCGGGCTGGCCGTGCTGGGCGTCTCCCTGCTCGTGCACCGGCGCGGTCGCGCTGCCACGATGGGGTAGCGCGACCACCAGACCCGAGCGAGAAGGAGCCGCGATGACCCTCCACCTGGGTGGATACACGCAGGACCAGCCCACGGACCGGTCCGGCTGGGGCAGGGTCGACTACGACCCCACCACCGGCTTCGGGGACGCGGTCGCCCTCCCGGGCCCGGCCGCGCCCTCCTGGCTCGTGCGCATCGCGGGGACCGAGGAGGGGTATGCCGTCAGCGAGGCCGACGGGGGGTCCGTGGTCCGGGTGCACCCCGAGGAGGGCGTGGTCTCGTCGGTGGACAGCGGAGGGATGGGACCGGCCCACCTGGCGCTCTCGCCCGACGGCCGGTGGCTCGTCGCGAGCAACTACGTCAGCGGCAGCCTGGGGCTGGTCGCGGCGGGGGAGGAGCTGGAGCTGGTCGACGAGCTGCAGCTGGAGGGGGATGGGCCGCACGATCGGCAGGATTCGTCGCACGCCCACCAGGCCGTCTTCGTGGGGGAGGACCGGCTGCTCGTCTGCGACCTGGGCGCCGACCGGGTGCCCGAGCTGGAGGTCGTCGACGGGGCGCTGCGGCACGTGGGGGAGATCGTGCTGCCGACCGGGAGCGGGCCGCGGCACCTCGCGCTCGCCCCGGACCGGGACGACCTGCTGTGGGTGGTCGGCGAGCTGGACCAGACGGTGCACGTGGTCCGGCGGAAGGGTGGCGGCGGGGACGGCGCTGACGGGGACGGCGCTGAGCGGGGTGGCGCGGACGGGGACGGCGCTCGCCGGAGCTGGGAGGTCGTGCAGACGATGACCACCGCGCCCGAGGGTCCGGGTCCGGGGGAGACGACGACGGGCGGCATCGTCGTGTCACCGGACGGGCGGCACCTCTACGTCTCGACCCGGGGCACCGACACCGTCTCGGTCTACGCCGTGGACGACGATGGGCTGCTGGAGCTGCGCCAGCAGGTCGTGACGGGCCACTGGCCACGGTTCATCGGCTGGGTTCCCGGCCACGAGGGCGACCTGCTCCTCGTCGCCGCCGAGCGCGAGGGGTCGGTGGACGTCTGGTCCACCGACGAGGGCCTCTTGGAGAAGACCGGCCACTCGCTGGCCTGGTCGGCGCCCACCTGGGTGGGCTAGCGGGGGCTGGGAGGACCGCCCTCCGTCGATGCGACGAAGCTCGTCCCGATGCGACGAGACCTCGTCGCGGTGCGACGTCTCGTCTCGATGCGACGAAACTCGTGGCGGTCGGTGGAAAGATCCTCCGAACGCAGGGACCTCCGCTGTCTTGACGCGGCAGTCCCGTGACACACCGGTCGTCCGGACGACCGGCGTGTCACGACAGCGGTGTCCGCCGGTCCTCGGCGACCGCAGGGGTGGCGTCCCGGCGCCGTCGCCGCACGGCCAGGGTCGTTCCGACGACCACCACCAGGGCGAGCAGGGCCGCCAGGGCGAGGGGCTGACCGGCCATGGCGGCGATCGTGGCACCCCACAGCGCGAACCCGATGGTGCTGTAGATCCCCGCCCAGGCCAGCGCCCCCGGGACCTGGACGAGGGTGAACACGGGCCAGGCGATCCGCAGCATGCCGGCGGCGGCCAGGACCATCGTCTGGAACCCCACGGTCAGGTACGCCAGCGGGATCGTGACCAGCCCCCACCGCTGGATGGAGCTGCGTCCCCGCGCCACGCCGTCGCCCCGGAGCCAGCGGTGCACCCCGGCCTTCCAGCCCTCCGTGGGGCGGGTGCGCCGCAGGGTCTGCTCGGTGACGACGCGCGCCAGCCAGTAGGTGGCCTGCCCGCGCAGCATGGCGACCGCGAAAAGGAAGAGGTAGGCGACGAGGAAGCCGTGCCCCTCCCAGAAGAACTGGCCCTGGCTAGCCGTCACGGTGCCCATCGCACCTCCCAGGATATCGGCCGACGCGCCGTCCCCCGTTCCTCGGTGCCACACTGTGCGCCATGGCAGACGCACCCACGACCCTCGTCATCCTCGGCGCCTCCGGAGACCTGACCCGCCGGCTCCTCCTGCCCGGCCTGGGTTCGTTGCTGCGGATCGAGCCCGACCGCCACGTCGTCGTCCTGGGCGCCGACCGCGCCGAGATGAGCCAGGAGGAGTGGAAGCAGCGCGTGTCCGACTCCCTGCAGGAGGCCGACGTTCAGGAGGAGGTGGCCGAGCGCGTGGTGGGTGCTGCGCGCTACCAGCAGACCGACGCCCTGGACCCGCAGCAGCTGACGGAGCTGGTCGCGGACGTGCCCGGGGGCCTGGTCATCTACTTCGCCCTCCCGCCCCAGGTCACCGTCGGGGTGTGCGCGCTGCTGGCCGAGATGGACCTGCCCGAGGGTACCCGGCTGGCCATGGAGAAGCCGTTCGGCCACGACCTGGAGACCGCCATCCAGCTCAACGAGCAGGCGAGGAAGGTCGTGCCCGAGGACCAGATCTTCCGGATCGACCACTTCCTCGGCGTCAACACCGTGCTCAACCTGCTCGGGCTGCGCTTCGCCAACCGGATCTTCCAGCCGTTGTGGACCGCCGAGCACATCGAGCGGGTCGACATCTGCTACGACGAGTCGCTCGCGCTCGAGGGCCGGGCCGGCTACTACGACAAGGCCGGCGCCCTCACCGACATGACCCAGTCCCACCTCCTGCAGGTGCTGGCGATGTTCGCGATGGAGTCGCCGGCCAGCATGGACCCCGACGAGATCCGCTCGCTCAAGGCCCAGGTGCTGCGGGCGACCGCACTGTGGGGCGGCGACCCCGTGACGGCCTCGCGCCGGGCCCGCTACACCGCCGGCACCATCGAGGGCCGTGAGGTGCCCGACTACACCGCGGAGGAGGGTGTCGACCCGGAGCGGGGGACAGAGACCCTGTCCCAGCTCATCGTCCACGTGCGCAACCAGCGTTGGGCGGGCGTGCCGTTCGTGCTCCGCAGCGGCAAGGCCCTCGGGGACGACAACAAGCAGATCACCGTGACCTTCCGTGCCCCGGCGCACATCCCGGACGGCCTGACCGAGAGCGGTGCTCCCGACCGGCTCAAGCTCGAGCTGCGCCCGGGCGCGGTGGCCCTCGACATCTCGGTCAACGCCGAGGGCGACCCGTTCGACCTGGAGCAGAAGGAGCTGGGCACGCCGCTCGGCCAGCCTCGCATGAAGCCCTACGGCGAGGTCCTCGGCGGGATCCTCGACAGCAACCCGCTGCTGTCGATCCGCGGAGACACGGCCGAGCAGATGTGGCGGATCGTCGAGCCGGTCCTGGACGCCTGGCGCGCGGACGAGGTGCCGATGGAGGAGTACGCGGCCGGGACGGCGGGGCCGGACGGCTGGTACGAGATCCCCGCCACGGACTGAGCCGGACCACCGGCTCGGTCCGTGGCGCGCCCGTGCCGAGACTGAAGGCAGCGGTGACGCTCGTCGAGGTCGACGGGTCGGCCGCTCCGATCGGACGGTGGACAAGGGGCGGCGCGTACGCAAAGGTGGTTTGGCATGGACGAACTCGCGCGCAGGCTCGGCCTCCGGACCAACCCGCAGATCTTCTTCTGGTCCGCCGGACTGATGATCGTCATCCTCATCCTGCTGCTGGCCTTCCCCGGCCCGCTGGGGGAGATCTTCGGCCAGGGTCGCGACTGGGTCGTGACCCACCTCGGCTGGTTCTTCATCCTCGGGGTGACCAGCTGGGTCGTCTTCCTCATCTGGGTCGCCTTCAGCCGCTACGGGTCGTTGCGGCTCGGCGACGACGACGACCGGCCGGCCTACACGAACCTGTCCTGGTTCGCGATGCTCTTCGCCGGCGGCATCGGCACCGTCCTGATGTTCTGGGGCGTGGCCGAGCCGATGTCGCACTTCGCCAGCCCGCCGTTCACCGGTGTCGAGCCCTACTCGGTCGAGGCCGCGCGCAGCGCGATGAGCATCTCGCTCTACCACCTGAGCATCCACACCTGGGCCATCTTCACCCTCCCGGGGCTGGCGTTCGGGTACTTCGTCTACCGCAAGGGTCTGCCCCTGCGCTTCTCCTCCGCGTTCTACCCCCTGCTCAAGGAGCGCATCCACGGGCCGGCCGGCAAGACCATCGACGTCTTCGCGGTTCTCGGCACGATCTTCGGCCTGGCGGTGTCGCTGGGTCTGGGAACCTCTCAGATCAGCGCCGGCCTGAGCTCCCTCACCGGCCTGGAGGACGCCGTCTGGCTGCGGGTCGTCATCATCTCGGTCCTGACCCTGGTGGCCACCGCCTCCATCGTCGCCGGGCTGGACAAGGGTGTGAAGCGCCTGTCGAACCTCAACATCCTCACCGCGGTCGGCCTCATGCTGTTCGTGCTCTTCGCCGGGGAGACGGTCTTCCTGCTGCGGCAGATCATCGAGAGCCTGGGCTACTACCTGCAGGACGTGGTCCGGCTGAGCTTCTGGAACGACGCCACGGCCGACTTCTCCAAGGAGGGCGGCTGGGGCTGGCAGGGCGGCTGGACCGTCTTCTACTGGGCGTGGACCGTCACGTGGTCGCCGTTCATGGGCATCTTCCTGGCCCGCATCTCCCGGGGCCGCACCATCCGTGAGTTCATCGGCGGCGTCATGGTGGCCCCGTCCCTCTTCACCCTGGTGTGGTTCGTGATCTTCGGCTGGTCGGCGATGGAGCTCGACGGCATCGGCGGCAGCGGCGGCGACCTCTCGGCGGCGGTGGCCGAGAGCGTGCGTGCCGCTGGCGATGTTCGCCTTCTTCGACAACTTCCCGCTCGCCACCCTGACCTCAGGCATCGCGATCGTCGTGGTCGCGCTGTTCTTCGCCACCTCCTCCGACTCCGCCTCGCTCGTCGTGGACATGCTCTGCTCCGGCGAGGCCGAGGGTGGCCCGACCCGGCAGCGGGTGTTCTGGGGCGTCTCGGAGGGGGCGGTGGCGGCGAGCCTCATCGTCCTCGGCGGCGACGAGGCGCTCGCCTCGCTGCAGCAGGTCATCACCGTCATGGGTCTGCCGGTCTTCGTCCTGGTCTTCGCCATGGTCCCGATGCTGGTCATGGCCTTCCGGGAGGAACCGTTCGTCGTCCGCAAGGGCGTCGTGCCGGCGAGCGAGAGCGCGATCATGCCGAAGGAGGACGCCGGCGACGGCGCGACCGCGCCCACGGTGGGTGCGGGCACGACCACGCCCCCGCCCGCGCAGGGCCCGGCCGACAACTCGACGGCGTCCACCCAGGACGTGCGCGAGGGCGAGGGGGCGCGACCGTGGTGACGGAGGACCCGGGCGGCCCCGACGACCGGCGTGCCGGGAGCCCACCCGCGCCCTGACGGCATACCCCGGGTATGCCGTGACCGGCCCCCTCAGGCCTGCCGCGGGTCCCGCGACTGCCGGGCTCCGCCGATCCGGGCGGCGCCCCGCTCGACCAGCTCGTAGAGCACGGGCACGAGGATCAGCGTCAGCAGCGTGGAGCTGATCAGGCCGCCGATCACCACCAGCGCCAGCGGCTGGGACAGGAAGGCCCCGCCCCCGGTGACCGCCAGCGCCAGCGGGGTGAGCGCCAGGATCGTCGCGGCGGCGGTCATGACGATCGGCCGCAGGCGGTGCCGGGCCCCCTCCACGACGGCCTGGTGGCGGTCCATCCCCCGGTCGCGGTACTGGTTGACCAGGTCGATGAGCACGATGGCGTTGGTGACCACGATCCCGATGAGCATGAGCAGCCCGATCAGCGAGGCCACGTCCAGCGGGAACCCGGTGACGAGCAGCAGGGCGATCGACCCGGTCGCCGCGAACGGTACCGACACGAGCAGGATCAGCGGCTGCACCAGCGAGTTGAACGTGGCCACCATGACCAGGTAGACGATCGCGATCGCGGCGAGCAGCGCCAGGCCCAGCGACCGGAACGCCGAGGCCTGCTCGGCGCTCACGCCGCCGACCTCGACCTGGACGCCCTCCGGCAGGTCCAGCCCCTCCAGCGCGGTGGTCAGCCGGGCGCTCGTGGCGCCCAGGTCGTCACCGGTCGGCCGGCCCTCGACCGTCGCCGCCCGCAGCCCGTCGATCCGGGTGATGGACACCGCCTCCTCGACGGTCTCCAGCGCGGCGACGTCCCCGAGCACCACCGCCTCGCCGTCGGTGTCGGTCGCGACCTCGAGCGCGGCGAGCGCCTCGACGTCCGGAGCCTGACCCTGTCGCAGGAGCACGTCGATCTGCTGGGCGTCCAGCTCGACCCGGCCCACCCGCGCCCCGTCGGTGGCCGCCTGGACGACCTGCCCCAGCTGGGACTCGACCACCCCGACCTCGGCCGCGGCCGCCCGGTCCACCTCCACCCGCAGGGCGGGCACGGTGTCGGTGAGGTTGTTCGTCACGTCGGTGGCGCCCACGTCACCCATGACCTCGGTGACCTGGCCGGCGGCGGCCCGCAGGTCGTCCTCGTCCTGGGCCTGGACGACGACCTCCAGGTTGGAGGTGCCCATCTGCTGGCCGGCGGCGGCGACGAGCGAGGCTCCCTCGGGCAGGTCCTCCTCGAACCGGGCGGCCATCGTCGCCCCGAAGGCCTCACCCTCGACCCCCTCGGCCAGGGTCAGCGCGAAGGTGGCGGTGTTGGCCCCGCTGCCCAGGAAGACCGCCTCGATCCCGCCCGGGCTGCCCGCGACGACCTGGTATGACTCCACCTCCTCCTGCTCGGCCAGCCACTGCTCCACGCGCGCGGCCTCCTCGTCGGTCTGGTCCAGCTGGGTGCCGGTCGGCAGCGTGAGCGTGGCCTGCAGGGTGTTCTCCCCGGAGCTGCCGATGAAGTCGGTCTTGAGCTGGGTGGCGGTGTAGGCGGTGCCGGCCAGCAGCAGCCCGGCCAGGCCGAGGGTCAGCCACGGCCGTGCCAGGGCGGTGCGCAGCACCGGCAGGTAGGCCCGCTGCAGCACGTCGGGGGAGTCGTCGGCGTCGGTGTCGTCGGCGTCGCCGACCCGCTCGCGCCCGCCGTGCCGGCCCCGGCCGCCCAGGAACCAGAAGCCCAGGACCGGGACGATCGTCAGGGCCACCAGGAGCGAGGCGAGCATGGCCAGTGCCACGGTCACCGCGAAGGGCCGGAAGAGCTCGCCGACCTGTCCGGTGACGAAGCCCAGCGGCAGGAACACCGCCACGGTGGCCACCGTGGCGGAGGTGATCGCGCCGGCGACCTCGCGGGTGGCCTCCACGACGGCGGTGCGCCGCTCGTCGCCCCGGGAGATGTGGCGCTTGATGTTCTCGACGACCACGATCGAGTCGTCCACCACCCGGCCCACGGAGATGGTCAGCGCCCCCAGCGTCAGGATGTTGAGGCTGTAGCCCAGCGCCTGGAGCCCGATGAGCGCCAGCAGCAGCGACAGCGGGATCGACACCGCGGTGACCAGCGTCAGGCGGACCGAGAGCAGGAAGACGAGCACGACGAGGACGGCGAAGCCCAGGCCCAGCAGGCCCTCGGTCGCCAGGTCCTCGATCGACTTCTCGATGAAGGGCGCACCGTCGAAGACGGTGATCAGCTCCCCGCCGTCGAGCGCCGTGCCCACCTCCTCCTCGAGGTCGGCCAGGGCGCGCGAGACGTCCACGGCGTTGCCGTCCGGGGTCTTGGTGATCGCCAGACCCACGCTCGGCTCCCCGTTCGTGCGCGTGTATGCCGTCGCCTCCCGCGACTCCAGCGTCACCTCAGCGACGTCCCCGAGGGTGGGGACCTCCACCTCCTCGGCGTCGTCGGCGGCGGCCCGGGCCTGCTCGGCGCCTGCGCCGGCCTGCTCCGCGGCGGCCGCCGCGGCGGCGGCCTGCTGGGCCAGGGCCGGGTCGGTGGGGTCTGCCTGCGCGGCGGCCGCGGCCTCCTCGGCCGCGGTGCCCGCCTCCTCGGCCGCGCTCTCGGCCTCGGCGGCGGCAGCCTCCTGCTGGGCGGCGGCCTGCCGGGCGCCGGCGGTCTGCTGGGTCAGCAGCGGCAGGGCCGCGATGTGCTCGACCGAGGTCAGCCGGGAGCCGACCTGGACGGGCAGCTCGCGCTCACCGTCCAGGACCGTGCCCCCGGGGAGCACCACGCCGTTGGCCTGGAGCAGCTGGGCCACCGCGGCCACGTCGGCACCGACCTCGACCGCCTCCTCCTCGTCGAGGTCGATCGTGACGACCCGGTCGGCGACGCCGGAGAGGGTGACCGCGCGGACGCCGTCGATGTCCTCGATCTCCGGGAGGACCAGGCGCTCGAGGCGGTCGACGAGGTCCTGGGGGTCGCTGTCCTGCCCGCCGACGGCGGCCAGCTGGATGATGGGGAAGTCGTCGAGGTTCCCCGCGAAGATCTGCGGCTCGGCGCCCTCCGGCAGTCCGGTCGAGGCGGCCAGCACCGTCCGCTGGAGGGAGGTCTGGGCGGCACCCAGGTCGGTGCCGTAGTCCAGCTCGACGACCACGGAGGAGAAGCCGTCGGTGCTCGTCGAGGTGACCTCCACGACGTTCTGCAGGCCCTGCGCCACGACCTCGAGCGGTTCGGTGACCTGCTCCTCGACGACCGAGCTGCCCGAACCGGGCACGGCGGTCGTGATCGCCAGCACCGGGAACTGCAGGGAGGGGAAGAGCTCGCGGGGGAGCGTCGCCGTCGACCACAGGCCGGCCAGCACGGCGAAGAGGGTGGTCAGCGCGATGAGGGCCCGGTTGCGGACGCTGAACAGCGTGAGGCGTGACATAGGATGCCAAGCCTACGGCCAACGGTTAGCCTCCCCCTAAACGTTGGACAGAGGTCTCAGTCCCCCGTCCACCGCCCGTCCAGCGCCCGGCGACCCGCCAGGCCCCGCCCCGCAGGAGGTGCTCCGGCATGACAACAGCCAGGGCCCAGAGCCCGGCGTCCCCGGTGGCGACCTCGGAGGAGCGACGACTCCTGTGCGAGCGGATCGCCGCCGCCGAGGTCGAGCTGCACGCCGTCGCCATGCGGTGGGTCGACCCGGTGGCCACCTCCGCCGACCTCACCCTGCGCCAGCTGCAGGTCCTCGCCCTGCTGCGCGCCCTGCCCGGTGCCACCGGGCAGCAGCTGGCCGAGTCGGTGGGCGTGTCCACCCCCACGATGAGCGGCATCGTCGACCGGATCGCCTCCAAGGGCTGGCTCGAGCGCGAGCACGACCCCCAGGACCGCCGCCGGGTGCTGCTGCGCCTCACCACGTCGGCCGAGGCGGTGCTGGCCGAGCTGGAGGTGCCCGTCCACCGGATGAGGTCGCTCATCCTCGACCGGTTGGACGAGAGCGACCTTCGCGACCTCGCCCGCCTCACCGACCGCATGCGTGACGCCGCGCGGGAGGTCGAGGTCGAGCGGTCCGGTGACACGGCGAGCGCCTGACGAGGGCCGCTCGGGCGTGGGGCCCCGGCGTCGCACAGGTGCCGCGGGCAAGACGGGTGCGCCCGGGCGGTAAGGCCGCGGTCAAGGTTGCGTTCGGATCTGGTCAAGCTGCTCCTGCGGGCGTGACCCGCGCCATACCGTCGTCCTCCTCACCCCCTCCCGGAAGGAACGACGATGACGATGCACCGGAACGGACGCGCGGCCCTCGCCCTGGCGGCGGTCGGCACCCTCACCCTCGGCCTGGCGGCGGGCACGGCGACCGCCCACCCCGACCACGACGGCTCCGGCAAGGAGTCCGGCTTCGACCGGGTGGTCGAGGACGTCAGCCCGGGCGGGGTCCCCATGGAGCGGATGACCGACGTGCGCTGCGAGGACCAGATGGCCGGCATCTTCCCCTGCCACAAGGTCGACCTGTCCTCCTTCCTGCCGCTCACCGAGATGGGGTCCGTCTGGGCCAACGACGTCTGGGGGTGGACCGACCCCGAGACCGGGCGCGACTACGCGCTCGTCGGCCTCTTCGAGGGCACCGGCTTCGTCGACGTCACCGTGGCGAACGATCCGGTGTGGCTGGGCCTGCTGCCGTCGCACACCTCGGTCGGCAGCGGCGGGGTCTGGCGGGACGTCAAGGTCCACGCCGACCACGCCTACGTCGTGTCCGAGAACAGCGGCCACGGCATGCAGGTCTTCGACCTGACCCGGCTGCGCGGCGTCGATGAGGCCCGGACGTGGGACGACGACGGCTGGCTCGGCGGGTTCGGGCAGGCGCACAACCTGGCGATCAACGAGGACTCGGCGACGGCGTACGTGGTGGGGGCGACCCGCGGGGTCACCGTGGCGGGTTGTAAGGATGTGAACGGTGGGCCGATCGCGATCGACCTGTCCGACCCGGCAGCCCCGGAGGTCGCCGGATGCTTCGGGGACGACGGCTACACGCACGACATCCAGTGCGTCGACTACCAGGGGCCCGACGCGGAGCATGTCGGCCGGGAGGTGTGCGTGGCCTCCAACGAGGACACCGTGACCGTGCTCGACGCCACCGACCCCGCGGGCATCGAGCTGATCGCCCGCATCCCCTACGAGACGTCCGCCTACACCCACCAGGGCTGGTTCACCGAGGACCAGCGCTACTTCCTGCTGGGGGACGAGCTGGACGAGGCCTTCGGCACGGTGGCTGAGACGACCACCTACATCTTCGACATGCACGACCTCGACGACCCCCAGCTGACCGGGACAGCTTCGAGCGGGCTGTCGTCGATCGACCACAACATCTTCATCAAGGACGACCTGGCCTTCGAGTCCAACTACACCTCCGGCCTGCGCATCTTCGACACCTACAAGCTGGACCAGGGCCGGATGAAGGAGGCCGGCTGGTTCGACGTCTACCCGGCCGACGACGACACCTCCTTCGCCGGAACCTGGAGCAACTACCCCTGGTTCGACGACGGCAAGGTGGTCGTGACCGGCACCGAAGAAGGCCTGTTCGTGCTGGAGTCCCGGGTGAAGAGCTCCAAGCCCGCCAAGGGTCCGCGCGCCACCGGAGGTCGCTGAGCGGCGTCGTCGACGACCCTGCGGCAGGGGTCCCGGGAGGGCGCCGCACCCCTCGTGCCACCCTCCCGGGCCCCGGCGTAGGTTGGCCCCATGAACCGCACCGGCGCCCGTTCCTTCACGCCTCCCGCCTCTCCGGCTCACTTGCGCAACGTGGTCCTGGTCGGACCGCAGGGGACCGGGAAGAGCGCCCTGCTGGAGCAGCTGACGACCGGTCAGCTGGGCCACGTCAAGGAGGCCGAGGAGGCCTCGACCGTGCTCGGTGTCGCGAGCACCGTGCACGAGGCCACCGGCACCGTGATCACCGTCGTCGACACGCCCGGTCGTCCCGACTTCGTGGGTGACGTGCGGGCGGGCCTGCGCGCGGCGGACGCCGTCGTCTTCGTCGTGGCCGCCGGCAGCGGGATCGACGAGGCCACCCGGATGCTGTGGCGGGAGTGCGAGGGTGCGCGCATCCCCCGGCTCGTCGCCGTTACCCAGCTCGAGCTGGCCCGGGCCGACTACGACCAGGTGGTCGCGGAGTGCCGCCGCCTGCTGGGGGACGCTGTCCCGCTGGCCCTGCCGGTGCTCGAGGGGCAGGAGCTGTCCGGGATCGTCGACCTGCTGGACCAGGTCCGGGTGGACGCCGGGGGAGCCAGCCGCGAGCTCACCGAGGACGAGGCCGCCGAGGTGGCGGAGCGCCGGGCCACCCTCATCGAGTCGGTCATCGAGACCTCCGAGGACGAGACGCTGCTGGACCGCTACCTCTCCGGGGAGGAGCTGGACCTGGAGGGCCTGCGGACCGACCTGCGCGCGGCCGTGTCCACCGCCCGCTTCTTCCCGATCGTGCCGGTCAACCCGCCGACCGGCACCGGTGTGCCCTGGCTCCTCGACCTCGTCGTGGCCGCCTTCCCCTCGCCCGACCAGTCCTGGGTGCCGACGGTGACCACCCCCGACGCGCAGACGATCCTCGACGTTCCGGCCGACCCCGACGCACCGCTGGTGGCGCAGGTGGTCCGCACCATGACCGACCCCTACGTCGGCCGCCTCTCGCTGGTCCGCATCTTCGCCGGCACCCTGCGCTCCGGCGACCGGTTGCACGTCAGCGGCCACCTGGAGTGGGTGGTGGGCCACGAGGTCCCCGGCCACCCGGGCCACGACGAGGACGACGAGCGCGTCGGACAGATCAGCAGCCCGGTCCCCGGCGGCGCCGAGCCGCGGGACGCCGCGATCGCGGGCGAGCTGGTCCTGGTGAGCAAGCTGGCCTCGGCCGAGACCTCCGACACCCTCTCCTCGGGGGACCGTCCGGCGCTCGTCGAGCCGTGGCTGCTGCCCGACCCGCTCCTGCCCGTGGCCATCAAGGCGGTCAAGAGCAAGGACGAGGACAAGCTCGCCGGCGCCCTGCAGCGGCTGGTCAGCGAGGACCTCACCCTGCGCCTGGAGCACAACCCGGAGACGCACCAGGTGGTCCTGTGGACCCTGGGGCCGGCCCAGCAGGAGGAGGTGCTGCAGCTCCTCGCCGAACGGCACCACGTCGAGGTGGAGACCGAGCCGGTGCGGACCTCCCTGCGGGAGACCTTCGTCCGCCCGGTGCAGGTCCAGGGTCGCCTGGTCAAGCAGTCCGGCGGGCACGGGCAGTATGCCGTCGTCCAGCTGGAGATCGAGCCCCTGGAGCGGGGCGCGGGCTTCGAGTTCGTCGACAAGGTCGTCGGCGGGGCGGTCCCGCGCCAGTTCATCCCCTCGGTCGAGAAGGGCCTGCGCACCCAGCTCGCCGAGGGCGTGCTCGCCGGCTACCCCTGCGTCGACGTCCGGGTGCGCCTCGTCGACGGCAAGGCCCACTCCGTCGACTCCTCCGACATGGCCTTCCAGAACGCCGCCGGCACGGCGCTGCGGGAGGCGGCCAACAGCTCCACGGTCTCCCTCCTCGAACCGGTCGACCTGGTCGAGATCACCGTCGCCGACGAGTTCGTCGGTCCGGTGATGGCCGACCTTCGGGGCCGACGGGCCCAGGTCCAGGGCACCGAGCCGGCCGCGGTCGAGGGGCACATCGTGGTGCGGGCCGAGGTGCCCCAGCACGAGCTGGCCCGCTACCCGATCGACCTGCGCTCGGTCTCGCACGGCTCCGGCAGCTTCACCCGGGAGTTCGTCCGCTACGACTACATGCCCGCGTCGCTGGCCCGGGACATCACCGGCTGACCGACGGACGTCGGTGCCTCTTTCCCACCGGCGGGTGGACGCCGGTGCGTCCTCACCACGACGGGCGCCGGACGTTCTGCGCGCGGCATGCGAGTGCCGACCCTCGGTCGCCGGGAGCGCCGGGAGCGCCGGGAGTGCCGGGAGCGCCGGGTGAGGCGGAGGCAGCGAGGTCGGGTCGCAGCGACCACCATCGCCCTGCAAGCCGATGGTGGTCGCTGCGACCCGACCTCAGTGAAGAGCGACCCGCCCGGGGGTGAACCGGCGGCCGTCACATCCGCGGCAGCGTGGGGTCCCGGGGGAACGACCGGCGCACGCCCGCCTCGACCCGCTCCTGGCCGTAGGCGACCGAGCCGGCCCGGCTGCTCCAGAAGACGTAGCCCACGGCCACCGCCATGACCAGCACCAGACCGAGCGCCACGGGGAGCAGCGACCCGGTGGTGGCCCACCAGACCACGAGGGCGACGAGCGAGACGGCCCCCCCGGCCGCGAGCAGCTTCCTCGGTGACGCCTCCATGCCGGTCCTCCCTGCTCAGGTGCTGCCGACCCTAGCGGTGGGGGTCCTGCCCCGCCACCCCTCGGTCACCCGGCCCGGCCCCCCGGCGCCGGTGGCCCAGACCCCGCGTGCGGACGAGGACGTGCAGCGTGCCGGTAGTCACGACCGCACCGAAGAAGATCACGGACCACAGCCCGTCGTCGCTCACCCACCACACCAGGCCCAGCGCTGCGAGCGCGGCGTAGACGGTGACCAGCGACCGGAGGGTCACGCGGCGGGCTCCTCGTCCAGCCCGAGCCGCGCCAGCAGGTGGCGCAGGTCCGGCTCGGCCCCCCGGAAGCGCCGGTAGGTCTCCATCGCCTCGATCGACCCGCCCCGCCCGAGGAGCTCGCGGCGGAAACGCTCGCCGGCGGCGCGCGTCATACCTCCGGGCTCCTGCTCCGTTCCCTGCTGGGTGAACCAGGCCACGGTGTCGGCGTCCATGACCTCGGACCACAGGTAGGAGTAGTAGCCGGCTGCGTAGCCCCCGCCGAAGACGTGGTGGAAGTAGGCCGACCGGTAGCGCGGGGGCACCAACGGGAAGGCGACCCCGGCCCGCTCCAGCGCGGCGGCCTCGAACTCCTCCACACCCGACCCGTCGGCGGGCAGCTCCGCCAGCGGGGTCTGGTGCCACGCCTGGTCCAGCAGCATCGCCTTGAGCAGCTCCAGGGTGCGGTACGCCGTCTCCTGACGCTGGGCGACGAGTGCGTCCACCCACTCCTCGGGGAGGGTCTCGCCGGTGGCGTGGTGCACGGCGTAGCGCCGGATCAGCGAGGGCTGAAAGGCCCAGATCTCGTTGACCTGGGAGGGGAACTCGACGAAGTCGCGCGGGACCGAGGTGCCCGAGCGCGAGGGGTAGCGCACGTCGGAGAGCAGGCCGTGCAGGTCGTGGCCGAACTCGTGGAAGAGCGTGATGACGTTGTCCCAGGTCATCAGGCTCGGCGAACCCGGAGCGGGCGGCGGGACGTTGCAGGTGTTGGTGACCAGCGGCTGGTCGCCGAGCAGGTGGCTCTGGTCCACGATCGAGGTCATCCAGGCGCCGCCCTTCTTGGTCGGCCGCGTGTAGGGGTCGATCACGACGGCGCCCAGCGTGCTGCCGTCCTCCTGACGCACCTCGAAGACGCGCGCCTGGTCGGTGTAGCCGACGAGCTCGGGCCGCTCGGCGAAGGTGATGCCGTAGAGCGCGGTCGCGGCGGCGAAGACGCCTTCGTGCAGGACCCGCTCGAACTCCAGGTAGGGGCGCAGCTTCTCCGGGTCGAGGGCGGACTCGGCGGCCTCCCGGGCGGCGAGGAACTGCCAGTCCCAGGGCTCCAGCTGCGCCTCCGGCTCGAGGGTGTGCAGTCGCTCGCGCAGGGCGTCGGCCTCCCGCTCCGCCAGCGGGACGACCCCGGTGGCGAGGCGGGCGAGGATCTCGTTGACCGCGTCGGTGCCCCCCGCGCAGCTGGTCTCGTGGACGTAGGCCGCGTGGTGGGGGTAGCCGAGCAGGGTGGCCCGCTCGGCGCGCAGCCGGGCGATCCGCACGAGCACGTCGCGGGTGTCGTGGTCGGCCTGCGCGCCCCGGCCGAGCCCCCGCTCCACCGAGGCGCGGAAGACCTCCTCGCGCAGCCCGCGGTCCTCCATCGCGTCGAGCAGCGGCTGCCCGGTCGTGTTGACGATCGGCACCACCCAGCCCTCCAGGCCACGGTCCTGGGCGGCCTCGCGCAGCCCGGCCCGCTCGTCCTCGCCCAGGCCGGCCAGCCGGGCCTCGTCGGTCACGTGGACGGCGGCGGCGTTGCGGCCCTCGACGAGGATCTGGTCGAACCGCGTGGTCAGCCCGGCCAGGTCGGCGTTGAGCTCGCGCAGGCGGGCCTGGTCGTCCGACCCGAGGGTGATGCCGCCGCGCTCGTAGGCGCGCAGGGACTCGGTGAGCCAGAACCGGTCCTGCTCGTCGGCCTCGACCTCGCCGGCGTCGATGCGGTCGCGCAGGCCGGTGAGCCGGGCGTAGAGGGCGGCGTCCATGAGGATGGCGTCCTGGTGGGCGGCCAGCCGCGGGGAGAACTCGGCCATGATCGCGTCCCGCTCGGGGGTGGTGTCGGCCGACCGGGCGACCCAGAACGCCGAGAGCGTGCGGTCCAGGGTGGCGCCGCTGCGCTCCCAGGCGTGCACGACGTTCTCCAGGGTGGGCGGCTCGGTGTCCTCGGCGACCGCCCGAAGGGCGGCCAGCTGCTCGGTCATCCCGACCTCGAGCGCCTCGCGCACGTGGTCCTCGGTCATCGTGGCGTAGTCGGGCAGCTGGAAGGGCAGGGTCGAGGGAGCGAGGAGCGGGTTGGTCATGGTGCCCATCCCAGCACAGGGGTTCCTCAGCGCCCCGCCGAGGGCACGGGGTGCGCGTCGTCGGTGCCGCGCCGACGGAGGCGACCTGCCGCGACGCCGACCAGCACGGCCAGGGTCGCCAGGGCCAGCAGCAGCACGAGGGCGATCGAGACCGCCAGGTCGGGGGCGTGCAGCCACCACTGCGTGTCCAGCAGCCCCGCCTCGAGCCGGGCGGGAACCACCTCCAGGGCCAGCAGCGACGCGACCGCGGTCAGCAGGCCTGCGACCACCACGGTCGCCCGACCGGTCCTCCCGGAGGAGCGACCCGGACGGACGGAGCGCGTGCGGACGAGCCACACCAGGCTCCCGGTCTGTGCGAGCGGGAGCAGGACCATGAGGACGGGCGTGGCCGCCAGGAGCAGGTCCTGGTCCCGCTCCGGAGCCGGAGTGCCGACCAGGGTGTGCAGCAGCTCCTCCCACAGGCGCGGCTGCAGGGTCTGGTGCGTGCCCCGGCCGGTGTTCGCCAGCACCACGACCCCGAGACCGTGGTCCGGCACCATCGCGATCGTGCTCATCGACCGGGTGGTGTCGCCGTGGTGCTCCAGCACCGTCGGCAGCTGCGCCTCGTCCCGGGCCTCGGGGTCCTCCGCGAGCTCCCAGAACGGGAGCATGAACCAGCCGCTGCCGTAGTCGACCTGGTCGACCACCTCCCCCAGCGGTTCCCGGGCGGCGGCCAGGACCGCCTCGTCCAGGCCGCTCCCGCCGTCGAGGTGGGCCTGCAGCAGCCGCGTCAGGTCGCGTGCCGTGGAGGTGACGAAGCCCGAGGGGGCCGCACCCGGCGGCAGCGGGCCAGGCACCTCGACGTTCCAGCGCCGCAGCACCGTGTAGTGGCCGGCGGCCAGGCCACGCTCCCGCGCCAGGTCGAGGTCGGTCGTGGTGGCCTCCAGCCCCAGCGGGGCGGCCACGAGCTCCTGCAGCGCGCTCTCGAAGCTCTGGCCGGTCACGCGTTCGACGACGGCCCCGAGCAGGTCGTAGTTGGCGTTGGAGTACTCGAAGCGCTCGCCCGGTCCCGCGGCCGGGGTCACCTCCGCCAGGCGTCCCACCTCCTCCTGGATCGAGCCGGGCACCTCGCCCAGGCCCCACTGCCCCAGCCCGTCCTCCTCCGTCAGCCCGGAGCGGTGGGCGAGCAGGTGCCGGACGGTGACCCCCGACCAGGCACCGCCGCCCAGCTCGGGCAGCACGGTCCGCACCGGGGTGTCGAGGGCCAGGCGGCCGTCGGCGACCAGCTGCTGCACCGCAAGTCCGGTGAACTGCTTGGAGGTCGACCCCAGCACGAAGGGTGTGTCCGGAGTGACCGGCGGTCCGCCCGGCGCGGCCTCACCGTAGGTCGCCTCGAGGTACACCTCGCCGTCGAGCAGGACCGTGACCGCGAGGCCGGGCAGGTGCAGCTCCCGGTGCTGCTCCTGCAGGAAGGCGTCCAGCTCCGCGGGCGAGGCCCAGGCCGGGAACGGCGTGGTTCCGGCAGAGGAGGCGGCCGGCACCGCGACCAGGGCCAGCAGCAGGACGGCGACGAGGGCGTGCCGGACCCGGCCGACGTGCTCGACCAGCCGGTGCGCCACGATCTGCTCCTCAGCCTCGCGCCACCGGTGGAAGGAACTCGCCGACGAGCTCTCGGTGCCAGCAGTTCCCGGTCGCGCGGAGCTCTCCGTCCACGTGGTGTACCGATAACGGTAGAGCACCGCCCTGACCGCCCCTGGGGGTCGACCGCCGAACGGGTCGTGCGCGAGCAGCCGCAGCGTCGGCGGGTCGGCCTCGAGCAGCCGCCGCTGCAGCCGGGGCAGCCACGGGTGGGCGTAGCGGCGGGACAGGGCGGCGAACCACATCAGCCAGTCCAACCGCAGGTGGTAGGGCGCGTACTGCCGCGGCCAGCGCCCCGGGAGGCCGGGCTTGCCCCGGAACCCGTACTCGCGCCATACCCCGTCCTCTGACAGGCCTTCGAGCACGATCTCGTGGCGCACCTTCGTCACGCTGCCGAACGCGCCGTAGGTGTTGACCAGCCGCAGCGGCTCGAACGAGGCGTTCATCGCCTGCCCCGGCGAGAGCAGGTTGACCACCGGCCGCCAGCTGAGCACCGCCACCAGGACGGTGAGCAGGACCACCGCGACCACCCAGGGGTATAACGTCGCGCCGCCCTGCGTGGGCACGAGCCAGTCCTGCACGGGGCCGGGGAGGAGCCAAGTCCAGAAGGCGTCCGGCAGGACGGACGCCGCCAGCACGACCGCCAGCCAGTTCAGCCAGGCGAAGTTGCCGCTGGCCACCAGCCACAGCTGGGTGACCAGCATGATCCCGGCGGCCCACCCCGCGACCGGCTGCGGCAGGAACAGCCCGAACGGCACGACGAGCTGGGTGACGTGGTTGGCGGCGACCTCGACCTTGTGCAGCGGGCCGGGCAGGTGGTGGAAGAACCAGGACAGCGGCCCGGGCATCGGCTGGGTCTCGTGGTGGTGGTGCAGGCAGGTCAGGTCGCGCCAGCAGGGGTCGCCGCGCAGCTTGATCAGCCCGGCGCCGAGCTCGAGCCGGAAGAGCAGCCAGCGCAGCAGGAGCAGCACGAGCAGCGGCGGCGCGACGGCCGCGTTGCCCAGGAAGATGGCCAGGAAGCCGACCTCGCACAGCAGGGTCTCCCACCCGAAGGAGTACCAGAGCTGGCCGACGTTGACGATCGAGAGGTAGAGCGCCCACAGCAGCGCCCACACCGCCATGGAGGCGGGCAGCGGCAGCCGTGCCGTTCCCCCGACGATGGTGAGCAGGGCCAGTGCCGCGCCCGCCCAGCAGACCGCGAGGAAGAAGCGGTCCGACCACCACCGGTGGAAGATGCTCGGGGCCTGCCGGAAGCCCACCCGCCGCAGGAAGGTCGGCACCGGCGTCAGCCCGCGCGTCCCCAGCAGGGCCGGCCCCTGCCGGGCCGCCGCGACGAACGCGACCAGGTAGAGCGCGGCCAGCCCGTGCAGGAGCACCGCGCGCCCCAGCCATCCGTCGTCGGCGACGAACCACTCCATCCCTCGACGGTATGCCTGCCGCGCGCCCACGTCACGCCTCGTACAGTCGGTGCCCATGAGCGATGACGCCACGACCCCGACCGTCGACGGGACGACCGAGGACACCACCAAGGACGCCGGCAAGGACGCCGGCAAGGACCCGGAGCCGCGCGACCTGCTGGTCGAGACCCACCACACCCTGGTCACCGACGACGGCGAGCTGGCCTACACCGCCCGGACCGGGCGGATCGTGCTGCGCGAGGAGGAGGTCAAGGACGACGTCTTCCAGGGGTGGACGCCGCGCGCCGAGCTGGCGGTCACGGCATACACCCTCGACCTGCCCGAGGGCGCCGACCGCAACGACCGGCCGGTGACCTTCGTCTTCAACGGCGGCCCCGGGTCCAGCTCGGTCTGGCTGCACCTGGGCGTGCTCGGGCCGAGGATCGTCGACGCCGGTGAGGTGGACGCCCCGACCCCGCCGCCGTACGCGCTGGTGGACAACCCGCAGACCCCGCTGCGCGCCACGGACCTGGTCTTCATCGACCCGATGTCGACCGGCCAGTCGCGCGCTGTCAAGGGCGGCAAGGCCAAGGACTACCACGGCTTCGGCAAGGACGTGGAGCAGGTCGCCGAGCTGATCCGGCTGTGGTGCACCCGCGAGGACCGGTGGATGAGCCCCAAGCTCCTCTGCGGCGAGTCCTACGGCACCACCCGGGCCGTCGCGGTCGCCGAGCACCTGTTCAGCCGGTTCGGGATGCAGCTCAACGGGCTGGTGCTGATCTCCAGCGTGCTCGACTTCGCCGCGCAGGACTTCCGCTACCTGCGCCACGACGAGGCCTGCCTCTCCTACCTGCCGACGTACGCGGCGGTCGCGCACTTCCACGGCCGGCACCCCGGCCGGTCGCTGGGCGAGGTGGTCGCCGAGGCGCAGGAGCTCTCCGCCGGCCACTACCGCTGGGCTCTGGCGCGCGGCAACCGGCTCACCGAGGAGGAGCGGTCCTCGGTGGCCGCCGACCTCGCCCGGCTGACCGGCCTGTCGCAGGACTACCTGCTCCGGTGCGACCTGCGTCCGGAGCACTGGCGCTTCTGCACCGAGCTGCTGCGGGAGGAAGGCCGCACGGTCGGCCGGATCGACGGGCGCATCACCGGGGTGCTGCACTCGGGCATCGCCGAGAACATGGACGCCGACCCCTCGATCGACGCCATCATGGGCCCCTACGCCGCCGCGATCCACCACTACCTGCGGGGCGAGCTGGAGTCCGAGCTCGACCTGCCCTACGCGGTCTTCTCCGACGCCATCGAGCACTGGTCCTACAAGGAGTTCGAGGGCCGCCCGATCACCGTCACCGACAAGCTGGAGCGGGTGATGAGGGCCAACCCGCACCTGCGCGTGCGGATCGAGTACGGCTACTACGACCTGGCCACGCCCTTCGGTGCGGCCCAGGACACGGTCGCCCACCTCCGGCTGCCGGACCAGGCGCTGGACCGCATCGAGCACGCCTGGTTCGAGACCGGACACATGCCCTACGTCGGCGCGGCCACCCGGGTGAAGGAGGCCGAGGGGATCACCGACTTCGTCCGGCGGGCCAGCGGGGTGGGCGAAGAACCACAAAAATAAATGTGGTTTTGCTCTTGACCGTGTGGATTTGTGTGGGGCACACTCGGAGGTAGCCGGTGACTCCCCGTCGCCGGACCCACCGTCCCGGACGATCCGGGGCGGGCCGACGAGGAGGTCGCAGGTCCCATGTACGCGCAGGAGAGGCAGCAGCACATCGCCCAGCTGGCCCGCGCCCAGGGTCGGGTCGAGGTCCTGGCGCTGGCCCAGGAGGAGCTGGGGGTCACCACCGAGACGGTGCGGCGCGACCTGACGGCGCTGGAGCGTCGTGGGTCGGTGCGCCGGGTGCACGGAGGGGCCCTGCCCTCCGACCGGTTGGAGCTGGAGCCGACGGTGCAGGCCAGGCAGTCGCACCTGGCTGCGGAGAAGCGCCGGATCGCGGCGAGGGCGCTGGACGAGCTGCCCTCCGACGGGACGGTCCTGCTCGACACCGGGACGACCACGGGGGCGCTGGCCGAGCTGCTTCCGACCTCCACCCGCCTGACCGTGCTCACCAACTCCTTCGCCCACGCGGGTGTCCTGGGCCAGCTGCCCCAGGTCGACGTGCTCCTGCTCGGCGGCCGGGTCCGTCGGCTCACCGGCGCCGCCGTCGGACCCTGGGCCCGGGCCGCGCTGCAGGACGTCTGCGTCGACGTCGCCTTCCTCGGGGCCAACGGGGTCACCCCCGAGCGGGGGTTCACCACGCCCGACCAGGCGGAGGCCGAGGTGAAGGCCGCCATGGTCGCGGCGGCCCGCCGGGTCGTCGTGCTGGCCGACGCCAGCAAGGTCGGCGAGGTCCACCTGCACCGGTTCGCCGAGCTCGGACAGGTGGACCTGCTCGTCACCGACACCACCCTCGACGACGAGCACGCCCAGGAGCTGCGCGCCGCCGACGACGCCCCGGAGGTCGCCCGCGCATGATCGTCACCCTCACCCCCAACCCGAGCATCGACCGCTCGATCAGCGTGCCGGACCTGCAGCGCGGGGAGGTCAACCGCGCCACCGACAGCCGGATCGACCCCGGCGGCAAGGGCATCAACGTCTCCCGTGCCCTCAGGGCGCAGGGGTCACCCACCGTGGCGGTCCTCCCCTCCGGCGGCCCGGAGGGCCACCTCATGGAGGAGCTGCTCACCGCCGCGGACGTGCCGCACGCCCCGGTTCCGGTCGCCGGCACCCTGCGCATGAACGTCGCGCTCCTGGAGCCGGGCGGCACCACGACCAAGGTCAACGAGCCCGGCCCGGTCCTCGGGCCGGACGACGTCGAGGCGCTCCTGGCCACCGCCCTCCCCCTCATCGAGGGCCCTCGCGGATGGCTCGTCGGCTGCGGCAGCCTGCCCCCGGGCGCCCCGGAGGACTTCTTCGCCCAGCTGGTCCGGCGCGGTCACGAGGCGGGCGCGCTCGTGGCCGTCGACACCTCCGGTGCCCCGCTGCACCCGGCCGTGGCCGCGGGCCCGGACCTCATCAAGCCCAACCTCGAGGAGCTCGAGGAGCTGGTCGGCCACGCGCTGCCCACCCTCGGGGACGTGCGCGACGCCGCGCGCGGCCTCGTGGACGGGGGCGTCGGCACGGTCGTCGTCTCCCTCGGAGGCGACGGCGCCCTGCTCGTCGACGCCACCACCGTCGTGCACGCCGCGGCCCCGGTCCTCGCGCCGCTGTCCACGGTCGGCGCCGGCGACTGCCTGCTGGCCGGCTGTCTCGACGCGCTCAGCCGGGGCCTGTCCGCCGCCGACGTCGTCGGCGCCGGCGTGCGCTGGGGCAGCGCGGCCGTCGCACTTCCCGGCAGCGCCGTCCCCACCCCCGCCGACCTGGCAGGCGTCCAGGCCGTCCTCACCCCCGACCCGGACCTCACCCGCACCCTCAGCTGACGGCATACCCCCCTGCCGCAACACCCGAAGGAGAACCTCCCGATGTCACTCATCACCACCGACCAGGTCGTCCTCGACCTCGTCGCCCCCGATCGCCATGCGGCGACCCGGACCCTGGGCGAGACGCTCGTCCGCTCGGGCCGGTGCACCGACCTGGAGCAGTTCCTGGCCGACGTGCGCAGCCGCGAGGAGACGATGGCCACCGGTCTGCCCGGCGGCATCGGCATCCCGCACGCGCGCAGCGCCGCGATCACCGAGCCGTCGCTGGTCTTCGGCCGTGCGGACGAGGGCATCGACTGGGGTGCCAAGGACGGCCCCGCCGACCTCGTGTTCCTCATCGCCGCGCCCGAGGGCGGTGGCGAGGCGCACATGCAGGTGCTGCCCAAGCTGGCCCGTGCGCTGATGAAGAAGGAGTTCCGGGCCGCCCTCAAGGCGGCCACCACCCGCGAGGAGGTCGTGCGCATCGTCGGCGACGAGGTCGCCCTCGACCCGGCACCCGCCGCGGAGCCCGCCGACAGCGGCACCACCACGGTCGACCGGCCCGCCGAGGGCGGCACCACCACCGGTGCGACGACCCCTGCGGCCGCAGCGGCGTCCACCTCCATTCCGGCTGGCGCGTCGAGCACCTCGTCGACCACCTCCTCGTCGATGACCGAGCCGTCGTCCGCGCCCGAGCAGGCCACCCGTCCGCTGCGCCTGGTCGCCGTCACCTCCTGCCCCACCGGGATCGCGCACACCTACATGGCCGCCGAGGCCCTGGAGCGTGCGGCGCGGGACGCCGGTCACGAGATCACCGTGGAGACCCAGGGGTCGGCCGGCTCGACCCCCATCCCGCAGGCGCAGATCGACCAGGCCGACGCCGTGATCTTCGCCCACGACCTCGAGGTCAAGGACAAGGGCCGGTTCGCCGGCAAGCCCACCGTCGACGTCGGCGTCAAGGCCGCCATCTCCGACGGTCCGGGTCTGGTGTCCCGGGCCGAGCGCCTGTCGCAGGAGTGGAGCAGCGACCCGGCGCGCGCCGAGCAGGCGGCCGCCGCCGTCGCCGCCCGGCCCTCCGGCGCCGACGAGGAGCGCAAGGTCGGGACCGGCACCAAGATCCGCCAGTGGCTGATGACCGGTGTCTCCTACATGATCCCGTTCGTCGCGGCCGGTGGCATCCTCATCGCCCTGGGCTTCATGCTCGCCCAGCTCGCCGTCGGCGAGCAGGGCGCGATCGAGGTGACCCAGTACAACCTCACCGCCGACGACGACACCAACATCGGCACCAGCTTCAGCCCGTTCAGCCTCATGTCCTGGGCGGCCCTGCTCTTCGTCATCGGCGGGGCGGCGTTCGGCTTCCTCGTCCCGATCCTGTCCGGTTTCATCGCGTTCGGCATCGCCGACCGACCCGGCCTGGTGCCGGGCATCGTCGCCGGCGCCGTCGCGGTCCAGATGGACGCAGGCTTCCTCGGCGGGATCGCCACCGGCTTCCTCGCCGGCTTCATCGCCCGCTGGATCTCCAGCTGGAAGGTGCACAAGGGCGTCCGGGGCGTCATGCCGGTCGTCGTCACCCCGCTCCTGTCGACCCTCCTCACCGCCGGCATCTTCATCACCATCCTCGGCCGCCCGATCGCGGCCATGATGAACGGCCTCGACAGCTGGCTCGAGGGTCTGGCCGGCGGCAGCGCCATCGTCCTGGGCCTCATCCTCGGCGCGATGATGGGCTTCGACCTCGGCGGGCCGGTCAACAAGGTGGCCTACTTCTTCGCCACGGCGGGCCTGGCCGGGGTGGGGGCCGCCACCGACGCCCCCCAGCTGACCATCATGGCCGCGGTCATGGCGGCCGGCATGGTCGCCCCGCTGGCCTGCGCACTGGCCACCGCGGTCCGTCCGGGCCTGTTCACCGAGCCCGAGCGGGAGAACGGCAAGGCTGCCTGGCTGCTGGGCGCCTCGTTCATCTCCGAGGGTGCCATCCCGTTCGCCGCGGCCGACCCCGTGCGCATCATGGCGTCCTCCCTCGTCGGCTCGGCCGTCACCGGTGGTCTGGCGATGGCCTTCGGGTCCACCCTGCGGGCCCCGCACGGTGGCATCTGGGTGCTGCCCCTGATCGGCAACTTCCTGGGCTTCCTGGTCGCCCTCGCCGCCGGCGTCGCGGTGACCGCCACGCTCATCGTCCTGCTCAAGAGCCGCGACCGCAGCCGCGAGGCGGTGCAGAGCGTGACCGCCACCGCCTGAGACACGGCCGTGCCCGCCCGGGCCTCCGCGGCCCGGGCGGGCACGGCACACCCTTAAGACCCGTACCGCTCGCCCCCTCCACGACCGGAGCGCCGGCCGCGGCACGACCGCACGACCTGCACGACCGCACCCGCACGACCGCACGACCCGCACGACCGCACGCACGCCCGCACGACCCGCACCTAGGATCGACCGAACCCACCAAGGAGACCCTCATGGCTCAGCGCACCGTCACCATCGCCAGCTCCGTCGGGCTGCACGCCCGCCCCGCGGCCCTCTTCGTCGAGAAGGCGTCGGCCACCGGGCTGGACGTCGAGATCGCCCGTCCGGGCGAGGACCCGGTGGACGCCACGAGCATCCTCGGCGTCATGGCGCTGGGCGCCAAGCACGGCGAGGAGGTCGTGCTCACCGCCGAGGGCGAGGGGGCCGACGCCGCCCTCGACGGCCTCGTCGAGCTGCTCGCCACCGACCTCGACGCGGAGTGATCCACGATGGCTGACCCGAACGTCGCCGACGGACCCGCCGCCGCGCCGGCCTCCGGACCAGGCGCGGGAACCGTCCGGCGCGGCATCGGCGTCAGCCCGGGCACGGCGTCCGGGCCGGTGGTGCAGGTCGCCCCGCCCGTCCGGCCGCCGGCCGACGAGCCGCCGACGACCGACGACGCCCGACGCCGCACTCGTGGAGGTCAAGCAGGCCTTCGAGGCGGTGGCCGCCGACCTGGAGGAGCGGGCCGCCCGGGCCGACGACACCGCCCAGCAGATCCTCAAGGCCACCGTCCTCATCGCGCGCGACCGCTCGTTGCACAAGGCGGTCGGCAAGCACCTGGCCAAGGGGGTCGGCCAGGCCGCCGCGGTCCACGCGGGCATCGAGGAGTTCGCGGCGCAGTTCGAGGCGCTCGGGGGATACTTCGCCGAACGGGTGACCGACCTGCGCGACGTCGGGTCGCGGGCCCTGGCCCAGGTGCTGGGCGTGCCCGCCCCGGGCGTGCCCGAGCTCACCGGTCCTTCCGTCGTGGTGGCGCACGACCTGGCGCCCGCCGAGACCGCGACGCTCGACCGGGCCATGGTGGTGGCCATCGTCACCGAGGCGGGTGGTCGCACCAGCCACACCGCGATCCTCGCCGCGCAGATGGGCATCCCCGCGGTCGTGCAGGTGCCCGGGGCCACCGAGCTCCCGGCCGGCACGCTGGTGGCCGTGGACGGCGACGCGGGCGAGGTCGTCGTCGACCCGAGCGAGGAGGTCGTCGCCGCCCTGCACCGTCGGCGCCAGCGGCTGACCGCAGCCCTGGCCGGCAGCGCCGGGCCAGGGGTCACCCGCGACGGTCACCACGTCGCGCTCCTCGCCAACATCGGCGGGGTCGCGGACGCGGTGGAGGCCGGAGCCCAGGATCTTGAGGGCGTGGGCCTGTTCCGCACCGAGTTCGTCTTCCTCTCCGCCGACACCGCTCCGACCCTGGCCGAGCAGACGGAGATCTACCGCCAGGTGTTCGCCCCCTTCGAGGGGCGGCGGGTGGTGGTGCGCACGCTCGACGCCGGTGCCGACAAGCCGCTGGCGTTCGCGGATTTGGGCCCGGAGGAGAACCCGGCCCTCGGCCGTCGCGGACTCCGCCTGTCGGCCGAGCGGCCCGACCTGCTCGACACCCAGCTGGAGGCGCTCGCGGTGGCCGCACGGGAGACCGGCGCCGACGTGCGCGTCATGGCCCCGATGGTCGCCACCGCCGAGGAGGCCGACTGGTTCGCCCGGCGCGTCCGGGAGAACGGTCTGCCCAAGGCAGGCGTGATGATCGAGGTCCCCGGGGCCGCCCTCCGGGCCGACCACGTGCTCGCCGACTGCGACTTCGGCAGCCTGGGTACCAACGACCTCGCGCAGTACACGATGGCCGCCGACCGCATGCAGGGTGAGCTGTCGGACCTGCTCGACCCATGGCAGCCGGCGGTTCTCTCCCTCATCGGGACGGCATGCCGGGGAGCCGCACGCGTCGGCAGGCCGATGGGGGTGTGCGGCGAGGCCGGTGGCGACCCGCTCCTGGCCCTGGTGCTCGTCGGCATGGGGGTCTCCAGCCTCTCGATGGCGCCGAGCAAGGTGCCCCTGGTCCGGCTGGCGCTGTCGCTGCACTCGCTGCCGGAGTGCCAGCACCTCGCCAGCATCGCCACCTCCGCGCGGACGGCGACGGACGCCCTCACCGCGGTGCGGGAGGCGGCCCGGCCGCAGCTGACCGAGCTGGTCTGAGCCGGCGACGAGGTCGTCGGGCAGGGTCGGCTACCGGGTCGGCCACCGGGTCGGCTACCGGGTCGGACGGTCTCCTGCCACGGCCGCGGAACGGTCAGCGTCCACGTCCGGGATCGGCTCCACCTCGAGGGGCTCGTGCTCCCCGTCGCGGTCACTGGGCTGCTCGTCCAGCTTGACCAGGACGACACCGGCGAGGATGAACAGGCCGCCGAGGAGCTGGACGACGGCGGGCAGCTCGCCGAGCAGCACCCAGGCCCACAGCACGGCGAACATCACTTCGGTGAGGCCGACGAAGGAAGCGACCTTGGCGCCCAGGGCGCGGGCCGCGACGACGCCGGTTAGGTAGGCGATCGCGGCGGCCACGAGGCCCAGCCAGAGCACCGGCACCCACCAGGTGACGGCATACCCGGAGACGGTGACGTCCACCGTGTCCAGTGCATCGGGACCAGCCCGACCGCCCCGGCGAGCAGAAGCGTGGCGGCTCCGACGAGCAGACCCAGGCAGGCGAACGCCAGGGGCGGCAGGCCGGTGGCGTCGTCGGCACCGACGACGAAGAAGGCGGCCAGGCCGACGGCGGCGAACAGGCCCCACATGACGCCGATCCCGCTGAGCCGGGCGTCCCCCAGGACGTCGAGGACGAGGAGCAGGCCGAGCATCGCCACGCCGATCCCCACGACGGTCAGCGGACGGGGCCGCTGCCCGCGGACGAGCCACAGCCAACCGACGACGAGGATGGGGCCGAGGTACTCCAGCATGAGCGCGACGCCCACGGAGAGCCGCTCGACGGCCAGGAAGTAGAAGAGCTGGGCACCGGCGACCGCCAGGATGCCGAACGTCGTCACGTGCGCCCAGGTCACCGGACGGCGCAGCAGGTGCCAGTGGCCCCGCATGGACAGCGCCGCCGGGACCGCGAGGATCACCGCGCCCAGGACGATGCGGGCCGTCACGGCGGCGCCGGGCGACCAGCCCTGGACGAGCAGGCTCTTGGCGACCGCCCCCGAGCTGCCGAAGGTCAGGGCCGAGAAGACGGCGACGAGCAGGCCGAGGACGAGCAGGCGAAGAGGGGTGGGCGAGGCGGCCCGCCCCGGGGCGGGAGCGCTGGTCGGCGTCACCGTCGGGGCGTCGGCCGTCAGCGGGGTGGCCGGGGTGGCCGGGCCGGTGGGTGCGGCGTGCCGGTCGTGGATCGTCACGGGGAGGACCCCCTCTCATCTGTCATCATGGGTGTCAAGAAGTGATGACCATGACGATACGACTGGCTGCGTCAGGAGTCAAGATGCGTTTCACCCATGACACCGAGATCGCCCTGCAGAGCGCGGCCGCGCTGGTGAACACGATGGGTCCGCCCGACACCCTGACGACCGGGGACGAGCTCGAGGGCTTCGTGCGCGACCAGGGCTGGTCCGGGGCGCTGACCGGTGAGCCCGCGGAGCTGGAGGCCGTCCGGGCGCTGCGGCCCCGCCTGGCCCGGCTGTGGGAGCTGGACGAGGACGCGGTCGTGCCGCTGGTCAACACGCTCCTCGCGGACGCTCGCGCCCTCCCGCAGCTGGTCGACCACGACGACTGGGGGTGGCACCTGCACGCGGTCTCCGACGACGCCCCGATCTCGACCCGGATGGCGGTCGAGGCGGCGATGGCGATGGTCGACGTGGTCCGCGCCGGTGAGCTCGGCCGGCTGCGCACCTGCGAGGCCGACGGCTGCGAGGCGGTGCACGTCGACCTCTCGCGCAACCGCTCGCGACGCTTCTGCAGCACGGCGTGCGGCAACCGGATGGCCGCGGCGGCCTATCGTGAGCGCCAGGCCACCCAGGAGGATCCCGCATGAACGCGTTCGACAACGACAACGACAGCGGCAACGGCAACGACAGCGGCTACGACAACGGCAACGACCACGCCCACCGGTCCGGCGACCACGCCCGGCTCGCCTCCGCGCGACCGCGCGCCGTCGCCCTGGGTCGCCCGCCGCGCGACCCCGGTGCTCCGGTCAACGTGCCGGTCACCTTCACCTCCACGTTCATCGCCGACGGCGCCGTCGACTACGCCAGGGTGTCCAACCCGACCTGGCAGGCGCTGGAGGAGGTGCTCGGCTCCCTCGAGGGCGGTCGGGCGCTGACCTTCGCCTCCGGGCTGGCCGCGATCTCGGCCGTCGTCTCCCTGGTCCCGGTGGGCGGTGTCGTCGTCGCCCCGCGGCACGCCTACAGCGGCACCACTGCGCAGCTGGCCGAGCGCGCGGGCGCCGGGGCGCTCACCGTCCGGACGGTCCAGGCCGAGGACACCGCCGGGATCGTCGACGCCTGCGAGGGTGCCGACCTGCTCATGCTGGAGTCCCCGACCAACCCGATGATGGAGCTCACCGACGTGCGCGGGGTGCTGCGGGGGCTCGGCCAGCGGTACGGCGACGCCCGCCCGGTCGTCGCCTGCGACAACACCTTCGCCACGCCGGTCGCCCAGCAGCCGCTGGGCTGGGGGGCGGACGTGGTCGTGCACTCGGCGACGAAGTACCTCGCCGGGCACTCCGACACCCTCCTCGGGGCCCTGGTCACCTCGCCGCGACGGGAGGACCTGGCCGAGCGGCTGCACACCCACCGTTCCCTGCACGGCGCGGTCCCCGGCCCGATGGAGGCCTGGCTCGTGCTGCGAGGGGTCCGGACGCTGCACGTGCGCCTGGAGCGGGCGAGCGCGACGGCCGAGCTGCTCGTCAGCCGGCTCCTGGACCACCCGACGGTGGAGGCGGTGCGCTACCCGGGGTTCGGGGCGATGGTCTCGATCGAGGTCGCCGGCGGCCCCGAGGCGGCGGAGCGGGTGTCCGCGGCGACCCGGCTGTGGACCCACTCCACGAGCCTCGGCGGGGTCGAGTCCCAGATCGAGCGCCGACGACGCCACCCGCTCGAGGTGACCAGCGTGCCCGACTCCCTCCTGCGGTTGTCGGTCGGCGTCGAGGACCCCGAGGACCTGTGGGCCGACCTCGAGCAGGCCCTGGAGGCGGCCGCGGGCTGAGCAGGTCTGCCCATGAGCCGCGTGACGGGGCTCGGCGCGGCGGCGAGCGCCCAGCGGGCCTACGATCGGCCCATGGCCATCTTCGCCGTCCACTACACCTACTCCGACGACACCGAGGCGCGCGACGAGCACCGCTCGGCGCACCGGGAGTTCCTCGGCGCCCTCGCCTCGGAGGGTGTCGTGCTGATCTCGGGCCCCTACGCCGAGGTCGACGAGGCCCCCGACGCCGCGCTCATCCTGCTCCGCGGCGACAGTGCCGCCGAGCTGGTCGAGCTGATGCGCGAGGACCCGTTCCAGCAGCAGGGCCTCGTCGAGCAGGTGGCCGTGCGCGAGTGGACCCCGGTGCTCGGCGCCTGGTTCGAGGGCCCGCTGGCCGACGACCTGCGGTGAGGGACGCTACCCCTCGGCGGTGACGAACGTCCCCGCCCGACCGTCCAGCAGCTCGCGGGCCTCCTCGAGGTTGCCGATCGCCGCGGCGACCCGATGCTGCTGCCCCCCGACCTCGACGAAACGGCATACCGCCTCGACCTTGGGACCCATCGACCCCGCGGGGAGGTCCAGCGCCCGCAGCCGCTCCGGCGTGGTCCGCCGGATCTCCCGCGCCTCGGCGGTTCCGAAGCCCTCCATGACGGCCGGCACGTCGGTGAGCACCAGGAGCCGGTCCGCCTTGAGCCGGTGCGCGAGGACCGCCGCGGACAGGTCCTTGTCGATGACCGCCTCCACGCCGCGCAGGTCCCCGGTCGCGGTGCGCACGACCGGCACGCCCCCGCCGCCGGCGCAGACGACGATGATCGACTCGTCGAGCAGGTGGTCGATGAGCTGGGTCTCGATGATCTCCCGCGGACGGGGCGAGGGGACGACGCGCCGCCAGTGCTCGCCGTCGCGGCGCACCTGCCAGCCGTTCCGCTCCGCCAGCACGCGTGCCGTCTCCTCGTCGTAGACCTCGCCCACGAACTTCGTCGGGTCTTCGAACGCGGGGTCGTCCGCGTCGACGAGCGTCTGGTTCAGCACGGCAGCGAGCTGGCGGTAGGGCCGCTCGTTGCCGATCGCCTGCAGGATCCAGTAGCCGATCAGCCCCTGCGTCATTGCCCCCAGCGCGTCGAAGGGGTACGGCTGCGTCAGCCGCGCGTCGTTGGCCGACTCGATCGCCAGGACGCCCACCTGCGGACCGTTGCCGTGGGTGATGACGACCTCGTGGTCGTCGGTCAGGGGTGCCAGCTCCTTCATCGCCCGCCGGATGTTCTCCACCTGCGCGTCGGCGTCCGGCACCTGGCCCCGCCGCAGCAGGGCGTTCCCCCCGAGGGCGACGACGATCCTCATGGGGGGAGTATGCCGTGCCGGCGCGGGGGTGCGGGAGGCGCGGGGTTTCGGCCGGCGCGGGGGTGCGGCCGTGGTGCGGCGCACGGTCGGGGTGCGAGGGGTGCGAGGGGTGCGGCCGGGTGCCGTCCCCCCGCGCGGGCTGTGCGACGCTGGGCCGGTGAGCAGCGCCGCCTCTTCTCCTCCTCCGGCCGACGACCGCCGGACCGCGTCCATCGCCTGGGCGGTCGCGGTCATCGTCGTCGCCCTGGTCAGCGCCTTCATCGCCTGGCTGGCGCTGAGCGACGGGGGCCGGGACGGTGATGCCGCCGGCAGCGCCCCCTCGGTGAGCGCGCCGGCGACGAGCGAAGACGCCACCGAGGACGCCGCCGGGAACGACGCCGAGGCTGACGACGGCGAGGGCACCGACGCCGCCGACACCGGAGGGGCCGCCGAGGGGTCGACGGACGGCTCCGGGGACGGGTCGGCCGACGCGACCGGCGACGCTGGTGACGACGCTGCGGCCACCGGCCCCTCGCCGGAGGTCGCCGAGCTGATGATGAGCCTGCAGCGGCGGGACGCCGACGACCCGCTCGCCGTCGGTGACGTGGACGCGCCGGTCGTCATGATCGAGTACGCCGACTACCGCTGCCCCTTCTGCGCCCGGTTCGCCCTCGAGACGCTGCCCGAGCTGCAGGACCTGGTGGACGACGGGACGCTGCGCATCGAGTTCCGTGACTTCGTCATCTTCGGCGATGAGTCCCACGCGGTCGCCGTCGCCGCCCGGGCCGCCGCGGAGCAGGGGCCCGAGCACGGGCTGGCCTACCAGGAGGCGGCCTTCGCGCGCTCGACCGCCGGCCAGGCCACGCTCACCGAGGACGACCTGGTCGCCATCGCCGAGGAGGTCGGCGTCCCCGACGTCGACGCCTTCACGGAATCCCTCGACGACCCCCAGCTCGCCGCCGCCGTGGACGCCGACACGGCCGAGGCCCGGTCGCTGGGGCTCAGCTCGACCCCGACCTTCCTGGTCAACACCGCCGTCGTCCAGGGTGCCGAGACGGCCGAGCACTTCCGCGGCGTCGTCTCCGAGCAGCTGGAGAAGGCCGCCACCGAAGGCTGAGCCCCGTGGCCGCCCACCCCCGGGATGGTCATCGTCTCCCACGTCGGTCGTCGTACGCCCACCGCTGGGCATCGGTCATCGCCCCCCACGTTGGTCGTCACCCGCCCAGCGTCGGGCATCGGTCACCGCCCCCACGTTGCTCGTCACCCGCCCAGCGTCGGGCACCAGAAAGACTCGTGACCGATCGGTGTCGTCATGGGGACAGCGATCGGTCACACTCCTGCGGGCACTTCCCGGACACGCCCCCGTCAGCCATCATGGGGGCCGTGCGTGTCTTCGTCGCCGTCGTCCCGCCCGCCCCGGTCGTCGAGGCCGTCGAGGAGTTCCTGCAGCCCCGCCGGGACGCGCTCGCGACGCAGGGCAGGTGGCGCTGGACCCGGGCCGAGCACCTCCACCTCACGCTGGCGTTCGTGCCCGACCTCGACGCCTGGCGCGAGGAGAAGCTGATCGGCGCCGGGGCGGAGTATGCCGCCCGCCAGCGTCCCCTCAACCTCCGGCTCCGTCGGGCCGGCGCCTTCCCCGACCCGGGGGCCGCGCGGGTGCTGTGGGCAGGGGTCGAGGAGGAGCACCCGGACACCCTGGCGGGGTGGGCGGCCGGCATCCGCCGGGTCCTCTCGCACGCCGGCGCCCGGCTGGAGGGCACCCGGTTCACGCCCCACGTCACGCTCGCCCGCTCGGTCGGCGGCCGGCACCCCGCCGGGCACCTGCTGCAGTCTCTGGACACCCTCCTCACCCCGGTCTGGACGGTGCCCGAGCTGGTCCTGGTCGCCTCGTGGCTGGGGGAGGGGCCGAACGGGACCCCGCGGCACGAGGTGCGTCATCGCTGGCCCCTGGGAAGGGAGGGCACCGACGGGTGACGGCTACGGCGCCGTGGTCACCGCGTCGTCCACCGCCCCGGTGACGGCCGCGTCGCCCACCGCGTCGTCCATCGCCCCGGTGACGGCCGCGTCGCCCGGCCCGTCGCCCGGCCCGTCACCCGCCCCGTCGTCCACCGCCCCGGTGACGACCGCCCCCCCATCGTCCACCTCGCCGTCGTCCACCTCGCCGTCCCCCTCGTCCGCGGGGCGCCCCTCCGCCGGGACGAACTCACCCACCGGCCCGGTCACCACCCCCCCCAGCTCGGGACCGCAGGTGCGACCCGGTGGCGGGTCCGGCTGCAGGGTCCGGCCGTTGACCAGGCGGACGTCGTCGAACTGCGGCCTGCCGGACACCAGGTTGCGGTAGCTGTACCGCGTCAGGCTCACGACCGAGCAGTCCTGCCCGACGGTGAGGATGTCGAAGCTGTAGGGCTGGCTGACGAGCTCGCCGGCGGTCTCCGGGTCCTCCTCCGCAGCCTCCCTGGCCTCCTCGGTCAGCGGCGGCAGCCGGAACTGGTTGACCAGCCCGCCCCCGGTGAACGACCCCACCTGCAGGTGCTGGCCGTCCAGTGCCGGGGCGTGCATGTGGCCGTTGACCGTCAGCGTCCCGGCCCGCACCCGGTGCGCGGCGAAGGGCTGGTGGGTCACGACGAGGTCCGTGGGCTCCAGCGTCGGTCGCCTCCCGGAACTGCGCGGCCGCCTCCAGCTGCTCGCCGCCGAAGTCGTCCGAGCGCTGGTTGAAGAAGCGCACGTCGTTGAACCCCGACACCGAGACCCCGTGCACGTCGACGCGCAGGTACTCGCCGTCCGTCGGCTCCAGCAGGACGACGTTCGGGATCTGGGCCAGCCGCTGCAGCAGGGCCTCGTCGGTGGCCGAGACGGCGTCGTGGTTGCCCCGGACGAACACGTAGGGCACGCCCAGCGACTCGATCCCGGCGAAGATGCCGGTCAGCTCGCCCTCGCGGACCCGACCGAAGTTGACCAGGTCGCCGCTGTCGACGACCGCGTCGATGCGCTCGGTGGCCACGATCTGCCGCATGAGCGGGTACTGGTCCATCCCGTGGATGTCGCTGACGAGCAGGAACCGCGCCGCCACCGGCGCCTCGACCCCCTCCGGCGTGAACTCCTCGCGCAGGGCGTCGGACAGGGCCAGCAGGTTGGTCACGTAGACGGCACCCTGGTCGGCCTTGCTGGCCAGCGAGTCCAGGATCCCGGCGTTGGTCTGCACCAGCGACAGCATGGACGTGGCCCGGAACTCGGCGACCTTGCCGGTGCGGTAGGTCAGGTAGGCGGAGGCCCCCGGCAGCGCCAGCGCCAGGACCGTCGCGCCCGCCGCCGCCGCGACGACGTGGCCGGCGTGGCGCGGGCGGGACACACCGTAGGCCAGCAGGACGAGCAGGGAGGTGACGAGCGCACCCGCGGCGAACTTCCAGGCCACCTCGCGCACGCCGGTGTCGATGGCCTCGCGCAGCTCCTCCTGGCTGGGCTGCAGGCTGGTGGCGTCCAGCCGGCCCGGAACGGATGAGGTCGGTCACCTCGTCGCGCACCTGGACCTGGGCCGTCAGCCCGGGGGCCGGCAACGGGCCCTCGAAGGTCATCACGACGTCGCCGATCACCGTCGGCACCTGGATGGTGGAGTCCAGCCGGGGCTCCACGGCCACGTCCGCGGTGAAGTACCCCGTCTCCATGTGCACCGGCCACAGCTGGGTGGTGGCCACCCCGCCGACCACGGCCACGAGCGTGAGCAGCATGACGACCAGGGCTCGCCACAGGCCGGCGGCCATCCCACGGGTGATGCGCTCACGGGTGCTCATCGCAGGGTCAGCGTAGTCGTGGGGCGTTGGATACCGTGGGGCCGCGCGCCCGTCGGGCCCGCCGGAGGGTCGAGGAGGACGCATGGACGCTGACGTCGTGGTGGTCGGGGCCGGGCTGGCCGGCCTGGTCGCGACCGCGGAGCTGGTCGCCGCGGGGAGGAGGGTCGCCCTGGTCGACCAGGAGTCCACCCGGCATCTCGGCGGGCAGGCCTGGTGGAGCTTCGGCGGGCTGTTCCTCGTCGACACCCCCGAGCAGCGGCGGATGGGGATCGCCGACACCCGGGACCTGGCCTGGCAGGACTGGACGGGGACCGCGGGCTTCGACCGGTTCGGCGCGGGCCGCCCGGGCACGGGCACCGCTGGAGGAGGCGGCGGGGCACCGCATACCTCCGGATCCCCGGGTGAGGACGACTGGGGCCGGCGGTGGGCGCGGGCGTACGTCGACTGGGCCTCCGGGGAGAAGCGGTCCTGGCTGCGCGAGCGGGGGATCCGCTTCTTCCCGGTCGTCGGCTGGGCCGAGCGGGGCGACGGGACCGCGACCGGCCACGGCAACTCGGTGCCGCGCTTCCACATCGTCTGGGGCACCGGCCCGGCGATCGTCGCGCCGTTCGAGCAGCGGGTGCGCGCCGCGGTCGACGCCGGGCTGGTCACGCTGCACGGGCGGCACCGGGTGACCGATATCGTGGTCACCGGCGGGGCGGTCACCGGGGTGCGCTGCGACGTGCTGCGCGAGGACGGGGTCGAGCGGGGTATGCCGTCCACGCGCGAGGTGGTGGGTCAGGCCGAGCTGACCGCCCAGGCGGTGGTGGTCACCAGCGGCGGCATCGGGGCGAACACCGACCTGGTGCGCCGGTTCTGGCCGGACCGGCTGGGGACGCCGCCGACGGAGCTGGTCACCGGGGTGCCGGCCTACGTCGACGGGTCGATGCTCGACCCGGTCGCCGCGGCCGGGGCGCGGCTGGTCAACCGGGACCGGATGTGGCACTACACCGAGGGGCTGGCCAACCACGCGCCCGTGTGGCCGGGCCACGGCATCCGCATCCTGCCCGGCCCGAGCTCGCTGTGGCTGGACGGGTCCGGCCGGCGGCTGCCGGCGCCGTTCTTCCCCGGCTTCGACACGCTCGGGACGCTGACCCACCTGCGGACGGCCGAGGGTGCGCGGGAGCACGACCACTCCTGGTTCGTCGCCACCCGCACGATCCTGGGCAAGGAGTACGCCCTGTCCGGCTCGGAGCAGAACCCCGACCTCACGGGCCGCTCCGTGCGCGGGGTGCTCGGGCGGGTGACGACCGACGTGCCGGCGCCGCTGAAGGCGTTCGTCGACCACGGTGCCGACGTGGTGGAGGCCGACACGCCGGAGAAGCTGGCCGCGGCGATGAACGCGCTGGTCGCGGGGGGTGGCGGTCCCGGAGGTGGTGGGCAGGGCGACCCGGCGGGTCCCGGTGCGGACGGGCTGGACGGGCTGGTCGACGGCGGGCGGCTGCGGGCGCTGCTCGAGGCGCACGACCGCGAGCTCGACAACGACTACGGCAAGGACCTGCAGACGGCGCTCGTGCGGGCGGCCCGCCGCTCGCGCGGGGACCGGCTGGTGCGGACGGCCGCGCCGCACCGCTTCCTGGACCCCGACCACGGGCCTCTGGTCGCCCTGCGGCTGCGGGTGCTCACCCGCAAGACCCTCGGCGGCGTGCAGACCGACCTGGACTCCCGGGCGCTGGACGCCGACGGGACCCCGGTGCCCGGTCTCTACGCCGCGGGCGAGGTGGCCGGCTTCGGCGGAGGCGGCGTGCACGGCTACCGGTCGCTGGAGGGCACGTTCCTGGGTGGCTGCCTGTTCAGCGGCCGGGCCGCCGCCGGGAGGGCGCTCGCGCGCGACCTGTGACGGGGGGGTCCGGCCGGTCGGGACCGGGCGGCCGGGAGGCCGGGCGCGACCTGTGACGGGGTCGGGCTGGTCGGGACCGGCAGGCCGGGTGGTCGGGCGTGTGGTTGGCTGCATCCATGGACATGGGGACGCTCCGCCGCAAGGCCGGGACCGCGGCGCTGGTCGGGTTCCGGGTCCTGCCCGGACCCCTGAAGCGGGCGGCGGTGCGGGTCGGGGCGCCCAGCTACACCGTCGGGGCGGTCTGCGTGCTGGAGCACGACGGCCACGTGTTGTTCCTGTGGCAGCCGCACCGGAAGGGGTGGAGCCTGCCGGGGGGCCTCCTCGGCAAGGGCGAGGAGCCGGAGGCCGCGGTGCGGCGAGAGGTGGCCGAGGAGGTCGGGGTGGACATCGACCCCGGCGACCCGGTGTTCATCCGCGTCGACGCGGTGGACCAGGGGATCGACGTCGTCTTCCGGGTGCGGCTGGACCACCGCCCGAGCTGACGCTGGCGACCGAGGCCCGCAAGGCGCAGTGGTTGACCCCCGAGGAGCTGGACGACGCCGACCGCGACACCCGGGGCATCCTGGAGCTGCTGGCCGGCCACGGCCGGGCGCCGCGCGAGGGCCGCCTGCTGCACGACTGATGACGGGCGCGCGGTCCGCCCCGGGCGGGCAGCTGTGACCGCGAGGTCGGGCCACGCCCGGCCCTGTCGACCTCATCAGGTCACGTGAACCCTCGGGGTCGACGGCGCCGGGCGTGTCGCGACCTGCGTTCGCCCGAGTCCCCCCGACCGGACCTGACCGTCAACCGGGCCGGACCTCCAGCAGGATCTTGCCGACGTGGTCGGAACGCTCCATCTCCTCGTGGGCCCTGGCGGCCTCGGCGAGCGGGTGGCGCGACTGGATCACCGTGCGGATCCGACCGTCCGCCACCATCGGCCAGACGTGCTCGCGCACCGCGGCGACGATCTCGGCCTTGCCCTCGACCGGCCGGGATCGCAGCGAGGTCGCGATGACCCGGGCGCGCTTGGACAGCAGCGCCCCCAGGTCCAGCTCGCCGCGGCGTCCGCCCTGCAGCCCGATGACCACCAGCCGGCCGTCGGTGGCCAGCAGCTCCACGTTGCGCTCGAGGTACTTGGCCCCGACCACGTCGAGGATGACGTCCGCACCCCGGCCGTCGGTCGCCGCCCGCACCTCCTCCACGAAGTCCTGGGTCCGGTAGTTGACCAGCACGTCCGCCCCCAGCTCCCGGCACGCGTCGAGCTTCTCCTGGGTGGAGGCGGTCACCGCCACCGTGGCCCCCAGCGCCCGGGCCACCTGGATCCCCATCGTGCCGATCCCGCTGGACCCGCCGTGCAGCAGCACGGTCTCGCCCTCGCCGAGCGCGGCCTCCAGCACCAGGTTGCTCCACACCGTGCAGGCCACCTCGGGCAGCGCCGCGGCGTCGGCCACCGGCACCACCGCGGGGACGGGCAGGAGCTGTCCGACGGGGACGCGACGTGCTCGGCATACCCTCCTCCGGACAGCAGCGCACACACCTCGTCGCCCACGCTCCAGCCCGCGTCCTCACAGCCGGGGCCGAGCTCGGCGATCCGGCCGCTGACCTCCAGCCCGGGCAGCTCCGAGGCGCCGGGCGGCGGTGGGTAGAGGCCCTTGCGCTGCATGACGTCGGCGCGGTTGACCCCGGCGGCGACGACCTCCACGAGAACCTCGTACCGCCCGGGCACGGGGACGTCCACCTGGGCGGGGACCAGGACGTCGGCCTCGCCGGGGCCGGTGATCGTGACGGCGTTCATCTGCGGCATGGGCGGCAATCTACCGACCGGACCCTGGTATGCCGTCACCCGGCGGTGCGTCGGCGTGCACCGGGGCCGGCGACCCGGCCGGCCGCGCCCCGGTGGGCACCGCGCGTGGCGGCTACCCGATGAGGATCCCGGCGATCGCGGCGCTCATGAGGTTGGCCAGGGTGGCCGCCGCGATGGCCCGCAGTCCGAGCGTGGCGATCTCGCGGCGACGGTCCTTGACCAGGCTCCCGAGACCGCCGAGCAGGATGCCCAGCGAGCCCAGGTTGGCGAACCCGGTGAGGGCGAACGTGATGATCGCCGCGGTCTTGGGGCTGTAGTCCTCGATGGTGGGCGCGAAGTTGGCGAAGGCGACGAACTCGTTGACGATCACCTTCTGCCCGACGAAGCTGCCGGCGTTGGTCGCCTCCGCCCACGGGACGCCGATGACCAGCATGATCGGTGCGAAGAGGTAGCCCAGGATCTGCTCGAACGTCAGCTCCGGGTTGCCGAACCAGCCGCCGACCACGCCCAGCAGCAGGTTGACCAGGGCGATGAGGGAGATGAAGGCCAGCAGCATCGCGCCGATGTTGAGGGCGAGCTTCAGGCCGTCCCCGGCCCCGGAGGCCGCGGCGTCGATGACGTTGCGGTACTTCATCTCGTCGAGATCGTCCTCGTCCTCGTCGTCGTCGTCGTGGGCCGCGGCGCGCTCGTCCCCGTCCCCGTCACGTGCCCCGTCGCCTGCCCTGGTCCCGTCGCCTGCCCTGGTCCCGTCGCCGTCCTCGACCTCGTCCCGCTGCGCGTCCTCGGCCGCCTCCTCACGGGCCAGCTGCTTCTCCGGCGGGGCGTCGGGGTCTTCGGGTTCGAGCAGCTTGGCCATCATCAGCGCCCCGGGCGCCGCCATGAACGAGGCGGCGATGAGGTACTCCAGCGGCGCGCCCAGCAGGGAGTAGCCCACGAGCACCGACCCGGCGACCGTCGAGAGGCCACCCACCATGACCGCGAACAACCCCGAGGAGGTCAGCCCGCGCAGGTAGGGCCGGATGACCAGCGGCGCCTCGGTCTGGCCGACGAAGATGTTGGCGGCCGCGTTGACCGACTCGGCCTTGCGGGTGCCCAGCGCCTTGCCCAGCGCCGCGCCGAGCTTCTCCACGACGAACTGTAGGATCTTGTAGTGGTAGAGCACCGCGGTCAGCGAGGCGAAGAAGATGATGACCGGCAGCACCTGGAAGGCGAACACCACGCCGGCGTCCTCGCCCTGGGGCAGCACCGGCCCGAAGAGGAAGGCGATCCCGGCGTTGGCGGAGTTGATGACCGCCTGCACGCCCTCCGTCACCGCCTGCAGCACGGCCCGCCCCGTGGACCAGTAGAGGACGAGCACACCGAAGAGCACCTGCAGGCCGAGGGCGGCCAGGACCGTGCGCCAGCGCACCGCCTTGCGGTTGGAGGAGAGCAGCAGCCCGATCGCGACGAGGGCGGTCATCCCGCCGATACCCCAGAGGACGTCCATGCGGGGACGTTACCGGGAACGGTGGCCCATCCGCCGGGAAATCTCCTGCGCGGCCCGTCGGACCGCCCCGGCGAGCGACTCCCGCAGGTCCTCGGTCAGCTCCTCGGTGGGCACGGTGAGCGCGACCGCCGCCACCGGGTGGCCGGCGTGGTCGGTCACCGGAGCCGCGACCGAGTCCAGCCCGCGCGTGACGTAACCCTGCTCCACGGCATACCCCCGGGTGCGGGTCTGGCTGAGCAGGGGGCGCAGCGTGGACGGCGAGGTGGGGCCGGCGTCGGTGCGGCGCACGAAGGCGTCCCGGCCGGGGAAGAGCGCGCGCACCTGGGCGGCGGGGAGGGCGGCGAGGACGGCCAGGCCGGTCGCCGTCAGCGACGCGGGCAGGCGCACGCCGACGTCGGAGACGAGCGAGGGTCGGCCGGCCACGCGCTCCTCCACGACGTAGACCACGTCGCGCCCGTGCAGCACCCCGAGGTGGGCGTTGTGCCCGGTGGTGTCAGCGAGCCGGGTGAGGACCGGGCGGGCCAGACGCTGGAGCGGCGCGTGCCGGGTGTACGCGGAGCCCAGCTCGAAGGCGGCCACCCCCAGGCCGTAGCGGCGCTCCTCCGGCAGGTGCACGACGAAGCCGCGCTCGACGAGGGCGGCGAGCAGGTGGTAGGTCGAGGACCGCGGCAGGCCCAGCTCGCGGGCGACCGCAGCCGCCGCCGGCTGGGGGGTCGCGTGCCGGGCCAGGAACGTCAGCACGTCGAGCGCGTGCCCGGCGGCGGGTGCGTTGGCCACCGCGCCAGTATGGCGTGGGCGTGGCCGGGTGCGTCGGCCACCGCGCCAGCATGGCGTGGGCGTGGGCGTGGGCGGGGGGGGGGCGTGGGCTGGTGCGGGCGCCTCCCGGGCGTCCTCGGGTGTCGTGGGCAACGAGGGAGGGGCCGTACGGTGGCGCCATGGACGACGCCGAGATCAAGGCCTTCTGGGCCGACGCGCGGGTGCGCGGCGGCCTGAACCCCGCGGAGTCCTACATCGGCGTGACCGCCGCCGACCTGCTGCCGCCGCCGGCCTGGTCGTTCGGCTCGACGCCGGAGGAGGCCGACCGGCTCCTGGCCCTGGTGCTCGAGGGTCGCAAGACGGCGTCCGCCTCGGCGCGGTGGGAGTACGAGGTCGGTGCCCAGGACGATCAGCACCCCGACGGCCGGGACGGTGGCGGTGGTCCTCCTGGCCGTGGCGACACCCTGGTCCGCACGCGGGTCGACGTCGAGCTGCCCGCGCCGGGGTCGCTGTCCATCGTGCTCGACGGGGCCGACCATCCCCGCGCCCTCATCCGGACGACCCATGTGGAGGTCGTCCGGTTTGGCGACGTCGACGAGGACCACGCCCGCCGAGAGGGGGAGGGGTCCCTGGAGCGGTGGCGGGCCGAGCACCGACGGTTCTTCGACGAGCACGCGCCGGCCGGGCAGTGGGTCGACGAGGACACCAGGGTCGTGCTGGAACGGTTCGTCGTCGTGGTGCCGGCGCAGGCCCGACGCTCTGCCCGCAGGGCCGGGCTGCTGTAGCGGCGCCGGTCCCCCCGCCGTCGGGCGCCGTCTCCGCCGATCGCGCGAGTCCCCGCCGGGTGTCGGTCGCCTGGGGGTGCCGCCCGGTGTCGGTCGCCTGAGTGTGCCGCCCGGTGTCGGTCGCCTGAGTGTGCCGCCCGGTGCTGGACGTCTGGCATGCGAGACGCTGGCCCTCCGCGTGGCCTGTCCCTCAGCCGGTGACGACGGTGGAATGGAGCCATGAGCCGCCTCCCCGCCTCCGACAGCCCTGCCGAGGTCGTCGTCGACGTCGGTCCCCTCGCTCCGGCCGAGGTCGTGGCCGTCGCCCGTCACGGGGCGCGCGTCCGGCTCTCCGAGGCCGCGCTGGAGGGGATCGCGGCGACCCGCCGGATCATCGACGACCTCGCCGGCGACGACCAGCCGCACTACGGCATCTCGACGGGCTTCGGCGCGCTGGCGACCACGAGCATCCCGCCGCAGAAGCGGGCCCAGCTGCAGCGCAGCCTCGTCCGCAGCCACGCGGCCGGGTCCGGGCCGGAGGTCGAGCACGAGGTCGTCCGCGCGCTCATGCTGCTGCGCCTCTCGACCCTGGCCACCGGCCGCACGGGTGTGCGGGTGGCCACCGCCCAGGCCTACGCCGACCTGCTCAACGCCGGGATCACCCCGGTGGTGCACGAGCACGGCTCGGGCTGGGCTGCTCCGGTGACCTCGCCCCGCTGGCCTCCTGCGCGCTCGCGGTGACGGGCGAGGGCATGGTGCGGGTCCGCAGGCCGCACCCGGGGGCCCGCGGCCGCGACGCCCGGGCTGCCGACGGCAGCGCGGCGCGCGGTCACCGACCGGCGCCGCGTCCGGAGGAGCCCGTCCCCGCTGCCGAGGCCCTGGCCGACGCCGGTCTCGCGCCCGTCCAGCTCGCCGAGAAGGAGGGCCTGGCGCTCATCAACGGCACCGACGGCATGCTGGGCATGCTGCTCCTGGCGCTGCACGACCTGGACACCCTGCTGACGACCGCCGACGTGGCCGCCGCGATGAGCGTGGAGGGGCAGCTCGGCACCGACGACGTCTTCGCAGCCGACCTGCAGGCGCTGCGGCCGCACCCCGGCCAGGGCTCCTCCGCCGCCAACCTGCGGGCCCTCATGGCCGGAAGCGCCATCCGGGAGAGCCACCGCACCGAGGCGTGCACGCGGGTGCAGGACGCCTACTCCCTGCGCTGCTCGCCCCAGGTGCACGGCTCCGCCCGGGACACCTGCGACCACGCCGCGCTGGTCGCCTCCCGCGAGCTGGCCGCCGCCGTCGACAACCCGGTCGTCACCCTCGACGGGCGGGTGGAGTCCAACGGCAACTTCCACGGCGCACCGGTCGCCCACGTCCTCGACTTCCTCGCGGTCGTCGTCGCCGACGTCGCCGGCATCAGCGAGCGCCGCACCGACCGCTTCCTCGACGTGGCGCGCAGCCACGGCCTGCCGCCCTTCCTGGCCGACGACCCCGGCACCGACAGCGGGCTCATGATCGCGCAGTACACCCAGGCGGCGGTCGTCTCCGAGCTCAAGCGTCTGGCGGCCCCGGCGAGCGTGGACTCCATCCCCTCCTCGGCCATGCAGGAGGACCACGTGAGCATGGGGTGGGGCGCGGCCCGCAAGCTGCGCCGGGCCGTCGACGGACTGGCCCGGGTGCTGGCCGTCGAGGTCCTCACCGCCGCCCGGGCGCTGGACCTGCGCGCCCCGCTGACCCCCGCCCCGGCGACCGCCGCCGTCGTCGCGCTCCTCCGCGGAGCCGGAGTGCAGGGGCCGGGCCCCGACCGCCACCTCTCGCCGGAGATCGAGACCGTCGTCGACCTCGTCCTGGACGGCCGGGTGCGCTCGGCCGCCGAGGAGCATGCCGGCCCGCTGACCTGAGGCCAGGTCTCGTGCAGTCGATGGGAGCCCCGGAAAGGGCCAGGATCGTCTGCACGGGACGAGGGCCGCCTGGCACGAACCGGCCACCCTCACCACGCCCACCCGCACCACGCCCCACCCGCACCACAGCACGCACGCTTCCCACCGCACCGCACGCCGTACCGAGTCGAAGGAGACCACCATGGAAGGCGCCCGCCCCGTCCGTGCCGCCCGCGGCACGCAGCTGACCGCCCGCAGCTGGGCCACCGAGGCCCCCCTGCGGATGCTCATGAACAACCTCGACCCCGACGTGGCCGAGCGGCCCGACGACCTGGTGGTCTACGGGGGCACCGGCCGCGCCGCCCGGGACTGGAAGAGCTTCGACGCGATGGTCCGGACGCTGACCGACCTGCGCGAGGACGAGACGATGCTGGTCCAGTCCGGTCGCCCGGTCGGCGTCTTCCAGACCCACGAGTGGGCGCCGCGGGTGCTCATCGCCAACTCCAACCTCGTGCCCGACTGGGCCAACTGGCCGGAGTTCCGGCGCCTGGAGCACCTCGGCCTGACGATGTACGGCCAGATGACCGCCGGCTCCTGGATCTACATCGGCACCCAGGGCATCCTGCAGGGCACCTACGAGACCTTCGCCGCGGTCGCGGCCAAGCGCTTCGGCGGCACCCTGGCCGGCACGCTGACCCTGACCGGTGGCTGCGGCGGCATGGGCGGGGCCCAGCCGCTGGCCGTCACGCTCAACGGCGGCACCTGCCTCATCGTCGACGTCGACGAGGCCCGGCTGCGACGCCGGGTCAGGAGCCGCTACCTCGACGAGGTGGCCGACAGCCTCGACGCGGCCGTCGAGCGCGTGCTCGCGGCCAAGGCCACCCAGGAGGCCGTGTCCGTGGGTGTCGTCGGCAACGCCGCCGAGGTCTTCCCCGAGCTGCTGCGCCGCGGGGTCGAGATCGACATCGTCACCGACCAGACGTCGGCGCACGACCCGCTGTCCTACCTGCCCGAGGGCATCGACCTGGGCGACTGGCACGACTACGCCGAGAAGAAGCCCGAGGAGTTCACCGACCGGGCGCAGGCCTCGATGGCCCACCACGTCGAGGCGATGGTCGGCTTCCTGGACGCCGGTGCCGAGGTTTTCGACTACGGCAACAGCATCCGCGACGAGGCCCGCCAGGGCGGTTTCGACCGGGCCTTCGACTTCCCGGGCTTCGTCCCGGCCTACATCCGGCCGCTCTTCTGCGAGGGCAAGGGCCCCTTCCGCTGGGCCGCGCTGTCCGGCGACGAGAAGGACATCTACGCCACCGACAAGGCCGTGATGGACCTCTTCCCCGACAACGACCACCTGCAGCGCTGGATCCGCGGGGCGCGCGAGCGGGTCGCCTTCGAGGGCCTGCCGGCCCGGATCTGCTGGCTCGGCTACGGCGAGCGGGACAAGGCCGGCGTCCGGTTCAACGAGATGGTCGCCTCCGGGGAGGTGTCCGCCCCGATCGTCATCGGCCGCGACCACCTGGACGCCGGGTCGGTCGCCAGCCCCTACCGCGAGACCGAGGCGATGGCTGACGGATCCGACGCGATCGCCGACTGGCCGCTGCTCAACGCCCTGGTCAACACCGCCTCCGGCGCGAGCTGGGTCTCCCTGCACCACGGCGGCGGCGTCGGCATCGGCCGTTCGATGCACGCCGGGCAGGTCTCGCTCGCCGACGGCACCGACCTGGCCCGGCAGAAGCTGGAGCGGGTCCTCACCAACGACCCCGGCATGGGCGTCGTCCGGCACGTGGACGCGGGGTATGCCGAGGCCGAGCAGGTCGCGCAGGAGCGTGGCGTGCGGGTGCCGATGCGGGAGGGCGTGAACGACGCCGACGCCGACGCCGACGCCGACGGCGCCGGGACCGTCCAGGACACGGAGGGCGGCCGGTGAGCACCGCGGCGACCCCTGGTGCCGGACCGGGTCCGGACCCCGCCCGGGCAACCGCCCCGGGGTCCGCGGAGCCGGGCGCGGTCGATCCCGACCGGGCACCCATGTGGAAGTTCTTCGTCCTCTCGGCGATCGGCATCCTCATGTTCTTCGTGCCGGTCACGATCGGGGAGCGCAGCACCATCCCCCTGGACCACATCGTGTCCTGGCTGCGGGCCAGCGTCCCCGCCGTGCTGCCCTACTACGCGCTCGCGCTCATCGCCGCGGGCGCGGCATACCCCTTCCTCACCCGCACGTGGCGGCGGGACACGACCACGCTCGTGTTCTCCCTAGCCCGCGTGGTGGGTCTGGTCGTGGGGATCATGCTGGTCTTCGGCATCGGCCCGGCGTGGCTGTTCGCCGAGGGCATGGGTCCCTTCCTCCTCAACGCCCTGGTCATCCCGGTCGGGCTGCTCGTGCCGATCGGCGCGGTCTTCCTGGCGTTGCTCGTGGGCTACGGCCTGATGGAATTCATCGGGGTGCTCGTGCGCCCGTTCATGCGGCCGGTGTTCCGCACGCCGGGCCGGTCGGCCATCGACGCGGTCGCCAGCTTCGTCGGCTCCTACAGCCTGGCGCTGCTCATCACCAACCGGGTCTACCTGGAGGGCAAGTACCACCGGCGCGAGGCGATGATCATCGCGACCGGGTTCTCCACGGTGTCGGCGACCTTCATGATCGTCGTGGCCACCGCGCTGGACCTCATGGAGCACTGGACGCTGTACTTTTGGTCGACCCTGCTCATCACCTTCCTCGTCACGGCCGTCACCGTGCGGATCCCGCCGCTGTCCCGGGAGCCGGAGGACTACGCCCCCGGGGCGGTCCCGCGCCCCGAGCAGGACCACGCCGGCAACCGGTTCGCAGCCGCCTGGCGCGAGGCGCGCGCCACCGTCGCCGCCGACCCCGGGGTGGGCCGGACGGTCCTGACCAACCTCAAGGACGGCTTCGTCATGGCGATGGCGATCCTGCCCTCGATCCTCTCGATCGGGCTGCTTGGGCTGGTGCTCGCGGAGTTCACCCCCGTCTTCGACTGGCTGGGCTACCTCTTCTACCCGATCACCTGGGCGCTGCAGATCCCCGAGCCGATGCTCGTGGCCAAGGCCGCCGCGCTCGGGGTCTCGGAGATGTTCCTGCCGGCGGCGCTGGTGACGGAGTCGGCGATGTCGGTGAAGTTCGTCGTGGCGGTGGTCAGCGTCAGCCAGATCATCTTCTTCTCGGCGATGGTGCCCAGCCTCGTCGGGACGCAGATCCCGGTCTCGATCCCGCGGCTGCTCGTCGTGTGGTTCCTCCGGGTGGCGATCAGCCTCGTCCTGACGATCCCGTTGGCGCTGCTGCTCTTCTGACCCGGCGGCATACCCTGACCGCGTGCCCGCCGTCCTGCTCCTCGTCCTCGCGACGCTGTTCTGGGCGGGCAACTACCTCGTCGCCGAGCGTGCGGTCGAGACCCTGGACCCGCTGTCGCTGACCTGGTGGCGGTGGGTCCTGGCCGCGGTGCCCCTGCTGGTCGTGGCCCAGGTGGTCGAGCGGCCGGACTGGCGCCGGCTGATGGCGCGGTGGCGCATCCTGCTGCTCGCGGGCGTGCTCGGGGTGGGCGGCTACGGCCTCCTCCTCTACGCCGCCCTCGAGCGGACGAGCGCGGTCAACGCCTCGATCGTCAACGCGCTCAACCCGGCGGCGATCGTCGTGGCGGCCGTCCTGCTGGGCCAGGCGACGGCCGGGTGGCGCACCTGGGTCGGGGTGGGGGCAGGGCTGCTCGGGGTGCTCCTGGTGCTCACCCGCGGAGACCTCGGCCGCGTGCTGACGCTGACCTTCAACTCCGGCGACCTCATCATGCTCGGGGCGGTCGCGGTCTGGACGGCGTACACGCTCATCGGCCGTCGGCTCGGCCTGCCCGTGCTGGCCGCCACCGCGGTCCAGGTCGTGCTGACGACGGTGGTGCTGACCCCCGTGGTGCTGCTCACCGGCCTGTCCGCGCCACCGGACCGCGGCTCGTGGGCCGCGGTCCTGTTCATCGTCGTCTTCCCCTCCGTGGGCTCCTACCTGTGCTGGAACCTGGCGATCGGCCGGGTCCCCGCCGGTGTGGCGGGCACCTCGATGAACCTCATCACCGTCTTCACCGTGGCCATCGCGGCGATCCTGGGCCGGCCACCGACGGCCGTCCAGCTGCTCGGCGGCGTCCTCGTCGTCGGTGGCGTGCTGCTCGCGTCGCGCGGAGGACGGGGCGTCGCCCGTGCCGCGGAGACGTCCGGCCGTGCCGCCGAGACGTCAGCCCCTGCCGCCGAGACGTCAGCCCGTCCCGCCCGAGCAGCACCACCTCCTGCCGGAGGCGGGCACGGGGGCGCGACGCCGAGCGACCGCATACCCCCTGGGGTATGATCGTGCGTACCGACGGAAGGACCCCGGCATGACCACCCCCACCCGGCCGAGCCCGCAGGACGAGGCCGCCCTGGCGCGCGTCCGGGCGCTGACGCAGGCCCCCGTGACACCGGTCGTGCAGACCCCCACCTCGGTGCTGGGGACGCTGCGCGACACGTGGGCCGGCCATCGGCTGGCCGCCGCCGCCGTGATCGCCGCCGTCCTGGTCGTGGGCCTGGTGCTCCTGGCTCCGGGTGCCTCGTGGGGGGTGGTGCTCCTCGTGGGGGCCGGCACGGGGCTGGCGCTGGCGACCTACCTGCCCGCCGCCGGCCAGTCCCTGGGCCAGGCGTTCGGGGGCACGTGCGGGATCGCCGGCCTCTGCCTGCCGCTCCTCGGGGTCTCCCAGCTGGCCCAGGGGGCCGCCGGCACCGCCCAGGGGTATGCCGTCGCGCTCGTCGTCGTCGGCCTGGCCCAGCGGGTGCTCACCGCCGGGTCCTGCGGGACGCCTGCGCGCTGAGGGACCGCTCAGCCGGGCGCCTCGGCCACCGTGACGTCCACGGTGAAGCCACCCTCCAGGGAGCGGCCGAGCGTCGTCACCTCGACCGTCCAGGTGCCGGGGGCCGGCAGCGTCACCTCGGGAGCGACCCAGTAGCTGCCGGTCAGGGGCTGCAGGGCCAGCTCGCGCGGGGGCTGGCCGGGAGCGGCCACCGTCGCCGTGGCGGCGTCGACGGTCCTGGGGGAGCCGACCTGGTCGTAGAAGGTGAGGTGGAGGGCGTTGCCGCCCGCCCGGGCGGGGGTGAGGATGACGTCGACCGCCCCGTTCCCGTCGTCGACGGTGCTGGCGAACGAGCGGGCCTGCAGCGCCTCGCGGGCAGGCGGGGTGTTGACGAGCATGGCGGTCACGCCCAGGACGAGCGCGAGGACGACCAGCTCCACGCGGGCCGTGCGGAAGACGGCCTTTGAGGTGGTGACCGCGGCCACCAGCCGGGTCCGCTGCCAGAACCCCAGTCCCAGGAGCACGGCCACGAGGACGAGCTTGACCATGAGCGTGGCGCCGTAGCGGGTCGTCAGCAGGGTGCCGGGGTCCCCTCCGCTCTGCTGCGCGGCCGAGGCGACACCGGTGATCGCGACGACCACCACGGCTGAGAGCGCCACGGTGGAGAAGCGGCGGACCGCCCCGGCGGTCGCCTCGTCGGCACCGGTGCCGGCGGGTGCCAGGACGATGCCGAGGGCCGCCAGGCCGCCGATCCAGGTGGCCGCCGCCGCGTGGTGGACGACGTCGGAGGCGACGGCCAGCGCGGGGGCCCCGGCGGAGGCGGGGTGCCCGCTGAGGGCGAGCGAGACCATGACGAGCAGGACCGCTCCGCCCGCCACCAGCGGGACCACCGGTCCCGCCCTGCGCCAGAGCAGGGCGGCGACGAGGGCCAGGGCCCCCGCCAGGATCCGGAGGGCGTCGTGGAGTCCGGCCTCGGTGCCCCGCACGGCGTCGTCCAGCAGGGGGGAGGGCCTCCAGCAGAGAGCTGCCGGAGGCTTCGGCCACGTGGGACAGCAGCCGGCCCACGGACCCGAGCAGGACCGCCGCCGCCGCCCCCGTCGCGACCTGCGCCGCCCGGCGGCTGCGGAGCGTGGCCGTCGGGGCGACGACGCTCCGGAAAAGCACCAGCCCGCCCAGGACGGTGGTCCCGGCGAGCAGGACCCACCGGGAGACCCACCGGACGGCGGCCACGGTGGTGGAGGTCGTGAAGGTCGCGCCGGACACCGCGGACGACGGGTCGCCGGGGCCGGCGCTGCCGGGGCCGGGGTCGACCGGGGGGGCGGGGACGGAGGTCGGGGGAGGCGTCGGGGCCGGGGAGGTCGTGGTGGCGGCCGGGTCGGTCCCCGTCGAGGCGGCGCCGTCGGCGGTCGCGCCGTCCCCGGTGGTGCTGCCGCCGGTGCCGGCAGGGTCGTCGGCCGGCGATCCGGTGCCGGTGGGGGGACCGCCGGCGCCCGTCCCGTCGCCCCCCCGGCGGTGGGTGCGCCCGGGGCGTCTTCGGGGTCGTCACCCCCGTCGTCCCGCGCGTCCTCGAGCTCGTCCTGGGCGTCCTCCCTGGCGTCCTCGAGGTCGTCGCGCGCGTCCTCGAGGTCGTCGCGGGCGTCCTCGAGGTCGTCCGCGGCGTCGTCCCGGGCGTCGGACCCGCCGTCGTCCGGCTCCTCCTGGACGTGGAAGACGAAGCTGCCCGAGATGACGTGGGAGTCGGTCGAGACGACCGACCAGGACACCGCGTAGCTGCCCGCCTCGTCCGCGTCGACCTCGGCGGTGACCGTCGTCCCGCCGTCCCCGGTCGTCGTGTCGTCGTCGACCCGGTCCCCGTCGGGACCGACCACGCGCAGGCCGCCGAGCTCGACGTCCACCGGCGCGCTGAACTGCAGCGTCACGCTCTCGGGGGGCAGCGTGCGGACGGAGTCGGCGACCGGGTCGGTGGAGAGCAGCGTGGTGTGCGCGGCGGCCGGGGCCGCGACCAGCAGCAGGGGCAGCAGCAGCCCCAGGAGGCCCAGCAGGGCGTGGAGCAGGCGCGGACGGGGCGCCCGGGACCCCGACCGGCCCCCGGGCCTGCCGGTCCGCTCCTCAGTGCTCCGTACCGTGGCCGCCCCCACCACCTCCGCCACCGGGTCCGCCGGACACGTCCACGTGCACCGGCTGCGTGTCCGGCCCCAGGCGGAACTGCGCGGCCGCGGCGCCGCTGGGCACCTGGAAGACGACCACCCCGTTGATCCGGGCCCCCGGCGTCAGCGACTCGTCGCCGAGCAGGGCCAGGTAGGGGGGGTGTTCCTGGCCGTCCACCGTCAGCGTGACGTCCCTGGCAGGGAACTGCGTCCCCTCCTCCCCGCCGGAGAGGACCATCTCCACGGCGACCCGCTTGGACCCCTCAGGCACCGCGTCGGAGATCATCGACGAGCTCATCTGCATCCCCAGGGCGGCGAACCGGTCGGCGTCCTCGGGGTGCATGAGCATCATCGGGTCCTGGATCGTCCAGGCGCCGGTGACCACCACCTGCCCGCCGTCGTGCTCGACCTCGCTGCCCACCAGGGCGCGGCCGTCCTCGGCGAGCCGCCCCCAGACCGTGAGGGCCAGGAGCAGCACCGCGCCGAGGGCCACCAGCCCCCAGGCCTGGCTGCGGCGAAGGGGTCGGGGAGCCGGTGCCTCGTCGACCTCGGCGGGCGCGGTGGTCATTGGAGCAGCGCCTCCACCGCGGTGGGCACGGCCCCGCCCACCGCGGCCGGACCACCGAGCACGGTCACCCGCAGCGGGTCGAGCCGGACCAGCTCGTCCTGGACCACCTGGGGCAGCGCGGTCGGGGTGGTCAGCAGGACGGGCGCCCCGTCGAGCCCGGCCACCGGACCGGCCGCCAGGGCGTCCGGGAAGTCCAGGCCCGTGGCCAGGAAGGCCCGGTCGGCGCGCGGGTAGAACGCCTCGGCGACGGCCGCCGCGGTGGCGTACCGGTTCGCACCGGCCACGCGTTCCGGCTGCACGCCGGCCGCGGTCGCGATCTGATCCAGGACGGCGTCCCCGACCGCGGCCGACCCGCCGAGCACGACGACGCGTGCCGGCTGCAGCCGGGCGAGCTCGGCGGCCGTGTCGGAGGGCAGACCGTCGACCTGGGTCAGCAGCATGGGTGATCCGTCCCGCGCGGCCGGGGCGCTGCCCGCCAGGGCGTCCGGGAAGCCCGCCCCGCTGGCGAGGACCACCGTGTCGACGCCGGGGGCGAAGGTGGCAGCGCTGATGGCCGCCGCCGTCGCGTACCGGTTGGCCCCGGCCAGCCGGGTCACCGTGCCCGTCCCCTCGGGGACGAACGCCCGCAGCTCCTCGAGCACCGCCCCGTCGACCGCGGCCGTGCCGCCCAGGACGACGATGTGCTGCGGCGCGAGACGGCTGAGCTCGGCCGTGGTGGCCGCCGGCACCGTGGACGGGGTCGTCAGCAGCAGCGGGGCCTGGGCCCGGGCCGCGGCCGGACCACCGGCCAGGGCGTCCGGGAAGGTGGTGCCGCTGGCCACGAACACGGTCTCCACGCCCGGCTCGAACCGCGAGGCGCTGACCGCCGCGGCGGTGCCGTAGCGGTTCGGGCCCTCGAGCCGGTCGACCACCACGCCCGCGGTCGTGAACACGCTGCTGAACGGGGTCCCGGCGGCGTTCCCGCGCAGGTCGGTCACCGACGCGTCCACCTCGACCCGGTAGCCGCTCGTCCGGGCCAGCCTGTCCTCCGGGTCGAGCACCACCGTGGAGACGGCGACGTCGAGGCTGTGGTCCTCGACCACCGTCGCGGGCACGGGGTCGCCGGAGTCCACGTCGACCAGGCGCACCTGGTCGGCGAGGCCGCCGAGCTCGACCCGCTCGGAGAAGGTCAGGATCACCGCACCGTTGCGGGGCACGTCCTCGGCCCCGTCGGCCGGCTCGACCGCGGTCACGGTGGGCCCGGTCACGTCGTCGGCGTCCAGGACGAGCACCTGGGCCATGTCCGCGAGGGGGTGGGTCACCGTGCCTCCGTCGGGGTCGGACATCGTGACCGTGGACGTCGCCGAGATCTCCAGCACGCCCCGGCCCGGGTATGCCGTCACCGGCACCGTGACCTCCACGGTGCCGTCGCCGCCCGTGGTCACGGTCGTGCTGAAGGCGTTGGGCTCGGGGGCGGTCAGGCTGACCTGGTGCCCCGACCCCAGGGGTCGGCCGTCGACGGACAACGCCGCCGTGACGGTCACCTCGTCGGGCAGGGACTCCACCACGAGCGGGTCCGGCGTCAGCTCCATCACGGGGGCGCCGGGCACCGGTGTGAGGGCCTCGTTGATGACCCGTAGCGGCGAGCAGCTCATGTACGGGCTGGGGCACCGTTCGAGCGGGACCGGGAAGCGCTCGGTCCCCGGGGCCGGCTGCTGGTGCACCCGCAGCACGCCCCAGCTGCCGGAGGACAGGCCCATCGTCCCGTTCGCGACGCCGTAGCGGAAGTCGCCGACCGACCGACTGCAGGAGCCGCCGGCGGCCTCCACGTGCAGGGTCGCCGACCCGCCCGTCGCCAGCGACCCGGCCACGCCCTGCCGGACCGAGTCCGCGTCGAAGGCGTGCTCGAGCCAGCTGTGGCCGCCCAGGGAGTAGGCCACGGTCCGGGCGCGGTCGGCCGCGTGCAGGACGTGGATCCGCAGGGGGTCCCCCTGGTGGGCCCGGATGATCGGGGTGTCCGGATCGCCGATCGGTTCCCCGTCGACCGGGTAGGTGGTGCTGAAGACGTTCGCGAGCCGCGCCCCGAAGTCGGGGTCGGTGAACGGCGCGCCCTGCGGGTCGCGCGGCGGGTCGGCGACCTCGTCCGTCACCGGGCCGGGCAGCCCCAGCCGGTGGTGGAGGGGGGCGTTGCGGTAGCTGACCGCCCGCTCACCGGCGTCCGGCCAGTCGTCCGGGATGGGGTCGTGCAGGACGGTCCCGTCGGCCGAGCGCAGGTTGAGCCCGTTGTGGTGGATCAGGACGGCGTCGCGGTAGCCCGCGCCCTCCCGTCCGGGCAGGACGTCGACCTGGGCCCCGGAGGTCACCCGCTCGCCCGTCATCGGGTCGCGGTAGACCGCGTTCGGCGGTCCCACGACGAGCCCGGCCAGGAGCCCGTGGTGTCGGTGCCCGCGGACGTCGCCGAAGGCCGTCAGGGGCACGGCGCCCAGCTCCCCGTCGGTGAGCGCGGGCTCACGGGCAGGGTCCTGGTAGGTGACCTGGTCGGCGTACCAGACGTACTGCACGGTGTCTCCCGGGCCGGCGGTCTGGTCGAAGTTGTAGCCCACGGTCGTGCCGTCGCTGGTGCGCACGTCGTAGCGCACGAGCGAGGGGTGCAGGGAGACCCGGGTGCCGGCATACCAGGGCCTGCCGGGTGTGAACTCCCCGTCCCCCTCGTCGTCGGGCGGGACCGGGAAGGCGGGCTCGAGGGTGATCGGCGCGTCCCCGTCGAGCGTGCCCCTGAGCCCGTGCTCGTCGAAGCGCTCCCAGTCGACCTCGTTGGTCAGGCTGACGATGACGCAGTCGCCCTCGTTGGCGCGCAGCACCAGCGGTTCGAGCTCCTTCTCCCCGGACCGGACGGCCGCGACGTCGGCGGACAGCACGTAGGCCAGCCCGTAGGGGTCGTGGTCGCCGTAGCGGTTGTAGACGATCTCGCTGTCGATGGCCGAGACCTGGAAGTACTTCTGCGGGGCTCCCGTCGGGCACGCCGGCGGCAGGGGCTGCTGGGCGCGGGGGATGTGCGCCGCCGGGTCCGGCGCGGGCAGGGGGTAGCCGGTGACCAGGCCGACCGGGTTGTCGGGCAGCGGGGTCAGGGGGTTGGCGGTGGTCTGGTCGAAGACCCGCATGACGCCCCAGGCGCCCAGCCAGAGGTCCTCCAGCCCGGTCCCGCCGTAGAGGAAGTCGGAGACGCGGGGCTGGTTGCCCAGCGGCGGCGTCGGGCAGACCACGTCGCCGCCCAGGCCGCAGTCCACGCCGACATCGCTGATGTTGAACGCCTCGGAGACCCCGATGTGGCGGGCGTTGATGTAGGGGGAGGCGGGGTCGAGCGCGTCGCGGCGCCAGCGCACCCCGTGCACGGTGAAGTTGTGCATCTCCTCGTGCGAGCCCTGGATCAGGCGGAAGCGCACGTTGTCGCCACGGTTGGCCATGAGGACGGGAGTCTCCGGGTCGCCCCAGATCCGCGAGCTGAAGGTGTAGGCGGGGTCGACCCAGCCGGCCGCCCGCAGCTCGGCCCGCGTCGGCGGCGGAGCCTGCGGGTCGGTGACCGGACCGGGACCGGGACCGGCGAACTGGCGCAGCAGCATGGGTGCGCTGCGGTAGTTGATGCCCATCCCGCCCTGGTCGTTGCGCGCGGCCTCCAGCGGCACCAGGGGCGGCTCGACGGCGTTGGCGCGGTCGAGGATGTCGGCGTGCGTGGCCGAGCGCTGGAAGACCGGGATGAAGTCGGCGATGGCGACGCCGAACTCGCGGAAGTCGTCCTGTCCCGCGGGGCCGATGGGTCCATGGCCGAGCCGTGGGCGGTGCCGACGCAGGACGTCCCGCAGACGGGCACGCCCCGACCCTCGGTGTTCACCGGCTGGAGGAACTCCCCGGTGAGGGGATCGCGGCTGTCGTAGCCCTGACCCTCGACGACGAGGGCGGAGAACAGCCCGCGGTTCTGCAGGGTGCCGGCGAAGTGGTGGTCGTGCATGAACGCGGTCCGCAGCTCGTAGTCGGCGTACCAGCGCTCCTTGATGGTCTGTCCCTCCGACAGCCAGCTGGCCCGGGCGTCCTCTGCCTGCTGGACCGGGTCGCGGTCGGTCGGTGCCACGGGCACGCAGGACGCGCCCTCGGGGCAGGGGATCTCCCCGTCGAGGACGCCCTGGGTGAACGCGGCCTGCTCCTCGGTGAAGGCGGCCTGCTGGTAGTTCCAGCCGTTGGAGGAGCCGTCGGAGGCCAGGACGTCGAAGTTCACCAGGTGGATGTGGGCGCCGACCATGTTGGTCGCGACCAGCTCCTGGTAGGCGTCGTCGCCGATCCAGTTGGGCGTGCGGTTGGTCAGCTCGAAGTTGATGCAGTCGCCGGCGTTGACCCGGAAGAAGAAGGGCTCCGGTTCGATCTCCCCTGCGAGCACCGCGTCGACGTCGGCGTCGGCCACGATGATGCGGCCCTGGACGTCGCGCCAGCCCTGCGGGTTGGCCTGGTCGCCGTCGACGTAGGTCAGCGGCAGCTGGATGACCGAGGCCCGGTAGGTGACCTCCCGGGCTCCGGGGACGCAGGGGTCGACGACGGGGGCCCCGGGCAGCGGCTGGGCGTCCGGGTCCAGCTCGGCGCCGAAGACGTAGTCCGGGTCGTGGTAGGCCCGGGTGACCTGCTGCTCCAGCGCCAGCCGGTGGGCCGTGCGGGCCACGACCGGGTCGGCCGGGTCGAAGCCCTCGCTGGCCGTGACGGCGACGTTGGTACCGCCCAGGGTCAGGTCGGGGGTGGCGGTCCACAGCCCGAGCTGGACCGTCCACGACCGCCGGCCTCGCCGGTGACGGCGACGGCCTGCACGGTCTCGAGCGCCTCCAGCGCGGCCCGTACCTCCTCGGCGCTCGCGTCCGGCGCGAGCGGCGGCGACTCCGACCCGGCGAAGCCGAGGGTCAGGTCCGCACCGGGGTCGACGACGGCGACCTCCTGGGTCGCCTCCAGCAGGGCGGGGTCGAGCGGGGTGGTGCCCACGCTGCGCACGACCGGGGCGTCCACCGGGTCACCGGCCTCGTCGAGCACGACGCTGCCGTCCTCGGTGAACTCGCGCTGCCAGACGCCGAGCGGGGGCTGGGGCGCGCGGGAGCCGTACTCGCCCGGGATGAAGCGCGGGTAGCCCGGGTTCTCGGGCGTGGGGGCGTTCTTGGCCGGGGGCACGCGGGGGTGGGCCGGCTGGTCCGGGGAGATCTCGGCCAGGGCCAGCCACCGGGTGACGCGGGTGCCGTCCGGCAGGGCCCCGGTGCCGTCCTCGTAGGTGTCGTGGACGCGCATGAGGGCCCAGAAGCCCCACGAGAAGTGGGTGTAGAGGTGGCAGTGGTAGATCGAGTCGCCGACGGTGCCGGCCCTGGCCCCGGCGCCGTAGTTGAGGTCCGCGGTGAACGCGGTCCAGGGGGAGTAGGTCTGGGAGTCGATCGTGGTGGCGCGCGGCTGGGCCGCGGAGGTCGGGCGCGGGGGGTTGCTCTGCGCCGGGCCCAGCTCGTCCGGTTCGGCGGGCCAGGTATGCGCGTGCAGGTGGAAGACGTGGGTCTCGTAGACCCCGGCCTGCCCGAAGCGCAGCTTGATCGGGTCGCCCTGGTAGGCGCGGGTGACGTTGGCCACGTAGCAGGACGTCGGGGTGTCGTCGTCGGTGGCCAGGGTCAGGCCGCAGTCCTCGATGTTCTCCGCGGGCAGCCCGCCGGCGACGGTCGCGGGGTCGACGTCCTCCCACTCCGGCTCGGTGGGCAGCCAGGGGCCGGTGCCCGAGGCCAGCTTGACCAGGCCCGGGTCCCCGTAGACCCAGGAGGACAGGACGGTCTCCTCCGAGACGCACTCCTCGCACCACACGTCCCCCTCCTTGTTCCACGTGGCGCGCTTGATCTCCGGCTCCGAGCCGTAGTTGATGCTGAACCGTTCGAACAGCGGCTCGGCCTCCGGACCTGGCCGTCGCATGGGCAGCAGGTCCTGGCTGACCAGCACGCTCTCCCGGTAGCGCAGGAAGCTGCCCTCGGTGGGGACGGTGATCACGGCGTCGACGTAGAGGTCGCCGTTCTGCCGGGCCACGGAGGCGTACTGCTGGTCGGGGGTGGTGGAGGACAGCTCGGCCCCGCTCACCGGGTCGAACCAGCGGGCCCCGGCGGGTTGGACCGCCAGCCCGCCGTACAGGCCGTGCTCGGCGCCACCGCCGTCGGCGTCCGCCCCCGCGGGCATGCCCTGGTCGCGGAAGAGGTAGAGGCCCGAGCTCTGCGGGGCGACCCAGTAGTAGGTGTGCGTCTGACCGGGGGCGACGGTGCTGTCGGCGTTGTGCCCGAGGCTGCTGCCCTCGCTGGTCTGGGGGTTGTAGGAGACGCCGAAGGCCTGCAGGGAGACGTGCGGGTCGACCTGGGGCAGCCACGGGCCCATGCCTGCCCCGGGGGTGTCCAGCAGGCCGTTGCGCAGGGTGATCTCCAGGCAGTCGCCGACATTGGCGCGCAGGACGAGGGGCCGCGGGCGCAGCCGCCGGTTGCCGGCCGGGTCGTCGGCCGGGTCCGCGGCGAGCGGGACGTGCCAGTGCTGGACGGCGGCGACGTCCTGCTCCAGCGCGAAGAGCATCCCGTCGGCGTCCCCGTCGGTGAGCTGCTGCGTCCCGGTGACCGGGTCGACGGCGGCCTCGCCGCTGTCGTTGGCCCAGCGGCTGAAGGGGATGAAGGCCCGCACGGCCGCGACGTCGTAGGAGCGGACGGCCGTCTCGGCCGTGCACGCGGGGACCGCGGGCACGATGGCGGCGGACCCGGAGGTGGCCGGGAGGGCGACCAGCATGCCTCCGGCCAGCAGCGAGAAGGTGGAGGCCCACCCGACCGAGAGCCGGCCGAACCGGGCGGGACCGGCGCGGAGCGCACGCCGGAGGGTGTCCGTCGACGCTCGCCCGGCGGCTCCCGCCACCTGGACCGTCACGGCCGCGAGCACGACGAGCGGGGCGAGGTCGGCCCCGACGTGCAGCGCGTGCTCCAGCACCCCCATCCCGGCCATCGCCGGGTGTGCGCCCGGGGTGGCGTGCGCGTGTCCGCCGTCGGCCAGCAGGCCCCCGAGGAGCGACAGCACGACGCCGGCCGCCACGACGGTGACGGCCAGCAGGGTGAGTCCGAGGGCGGCCCGGACGGCCGGAGCCGTGGGCAGACGACGCCCGAGAGCTCTTCGGGCAGCGGCCCGGGCGGCGGTCCCGGCCAGCACAGCCGGCAGGAGCGCGGCGCCGGCGGCGGCCACCGCGCCGGGGGCGAGGACGGTCGCGGGGTCCGCCCCGACCTGCAGGACGGCCACCCCGAGCGTGACCGCGAGGGCGCCACCGACGTACGTGAGCAGGTGGCGATGCGTGAGCAGGTGGTGGTTCGCGCGCTCCGGCGGCCCCCCGGTCCTGCGCGCCCGGAAGCGTTCGCTGGTCCGAGGACGAACCCGTCCCCGGACGACGGATACGTCCATCGTCAAAGCCCTTCCCCGAGCGACACGCGGCATCGCCGCATGACGTTCGTCACACCGTAGACCCGCGAGGACGGTGTTGGGAAGACGTTTTCTTGACCTTTTCCTTACCTGGACTTTGCCAAGCGCTCGGCGTGCCCGGCGTCAGCGGGCCTCGGGGCCCTCCGGCTCGGTGACGTCGGCGACCCGGGCGTCCAGGCTGGCCAGGACGGCCTCGGCGTTGACCGTCACGGCGACCCCGTGCGCGCCGGCGCCCAGCGAGATGGTCCGGTCCCGGTCCCCGGTGAGGGTGTCGTCGGCGACCACCGGCCAGGCGGTGGTCGAGCCGAACGGGGTGATCGTCCCCCGGGCGTAGCCGGTGGCCTCCCGGGCGCCCTCGGCGTCCGGCATCGAGAGCCGGCTCACCCCGAGCAGGGCCCGCAGCTTGGGCCAGGAGATCTGCCGGTCGCCGGGGACGAGGACGAAGAGGTGGTCGCCCTCGCCGCGACGCACGACCATCGTCTTGACGACGTCCCGCGGTCGCACGCCCCGCGCCTCGGCGGCCTCCTGCAGGCTGCCCACCCGCCCGTGCCGGGTGACGGTGTGCTCCAGGCCGCTGGCTGCGACGGCGTCCAGGGCGCGCTGCTCGCTCATGACCAGGACGGTACTCCGGAGTGACAGACCCGGTGGCGTTGCGCGACCGGCACGACGTCTGGCGCGACCGGCGCGACACCCTGGCGCGACCGGCACGGTGACTGGACATGGCTGCCCGGCCCGCCGGCGATTTCATAATCCAGGGTTGGTATCCGCATAATCGATGCATGCCGAACAATCGCTTCCCCTCCGTGGTCGACGACGTCACCGTGCGCCTGGTCGCCGGCGTGGTCCTCCTCGTCACGCTCAGCACGCTGGTTCTGCAGCAGTGGTGGTTGCTCGTGCCCCTCGCGCTCGACTTCGTCCTGCGCGCGACGCTGGGTCCGCAGGCCAGCCCCGTGTCCCGGTCCGTGGGCCGGTGGGTGCGCCCCCGGGTCGCCGCGGTCCCGCACCCCACGGCCGGCACCCCCAAGAGGTTCGCCGCGGCCATCGGAGCCGTGCTGACGTCCGTCGCCGTGCTGCTCTGGGCGACCCACCTGCTCACCGGCTCGGCCGTCGCCCTCGCGGTCGTCGCCGGGATCACCGCGGTCATGGTCGTCTTCCCCGCGCTGGAGGCCGTCCTCGGCCTGTGCGTGGGCTGCCGCCTGTTCGCGGTCCTCATGCGGACGGGGCTGGTGCCGGAGGACGTCTGCGTGGAGTGCTCCGACATCACCGGCCGGCTCCGGGCCTCGGGTCTCGCATCCGGGACGCACCCCGCGCCGACCTCCTGATCGCCCGGGCCGCCCCGCCCTAGAGTCGGGGTGTGCCCAGCTCCACCTTCGACAGCCTGTGGTCCGACCTGGAACCGGTCGGACGTGCCCGCAGCGGCGGCTACCGGCGCTTCGCCTGGACCGCCGAGGACCACACCCTGCGCGAGTGGTTCGCCGGCGAGTGCCGTCGCCGGGGTCTGGACCTGACGACCGACAGGGTGGGCAACCAGTGGGGCTGGTGGTGGGACGGGCCGGGGACCGTGGACGACGCGGTCACGGCCGGCCGTCCCGGCGTGGCGATCGGCTCCCACCTGGACTCGGTGCCCGACGGTGGCGCGTTCGACGGTCCGCTGGGGGTCGTGTCGGCCCTCGCCGCGGTCGACCGGCTGCGCGAGGCCGGCCTGACCCCCGACGTGCCCCTGGCGGTCGTGAACTTCGTCGACGAGGAGGGTGCCCGGTTCGGCATCGCGTGCGCCGGCTCCAGGGTCCTCACCGGTCAGCTGTCCCCCGAGCGGGCCCTGCGCTGACCGATGCCGACGGCACCACGTACGCCGAGGCCCTGCGCGCCGCCGGCCGCGACCCGGCCGACCTCGGTCCGGACGAGGAGACGCTGCGCCGCGTCGGCACCTTCGTCGAGCTGCACGTCGAGCAGGGCCGGGCGCTCGTCGACCTCGGCGCCCCGGTCGCTGTCGCCAGCGACATCTGGCCGCACGGTCGCTGGCGCTTCGACTTCCCCGGCGAGGCCAACCACGCCGGCACCACCCGGCTGGAGGACCGCCGCGACGCCATGCTCGGGTATGCCGACCTCGTCCTGGGCGCGCGCCACGTCGCCGCGCAGCGGGGGTGCGTGGCGACGGTCGGCAAGGTGGCCGTCACGCCCGGCGGGGTCAACGCCATTCCCTCGCACGTCACCGGCTGGCTCGACGCCCGCGGCCCGCAGGAGGACCAGGTCGAGGCGCTCGTCGACGAGCTGAGCGGCCGCGCCGCCGAGCTGGGGGCCGAGGTCGTCCGGGAGAGCTGGACGCCCACGACCCGGTTCGACACCGACCTCTCCGAGCGGCTCAGGGGGGTGCTCAGAGGAGCGGCGGGCACGGCGGTCCCCCGCGGAGCGGGGGACGGGGGAATGGTCCGCGGAGCAGGGGGGATCGACGCACCGCTGTCGGTCCCCGTCCTGGGCACCGGCGCCGGTCACGACGCCGGCATCCTGGCGACCGCCGGTGTCCCCTCCGCCATGCTCTTCGTCCGCAACCCGACCGGCGTCTCGCACAGCCCGGCCGAGCACGCGGAGCGCGACGACTGCCACGCCGGGGTCCAGGCGCTGGCCGCGTGCGTCCGCGAGCTGACCGTCCGCGCCACCGACCCTCGCGCCGCCCGGCCCGCCGGGGGCAGGACGCACCCGCCGCCCGGCCCGCCGGGCAGGACGCACCCGACACCCCGTCCCACCCGGACTCCGACGCATGAGCACGACCTACGCGGCGGCATACGCCTCCCTGCCCGACGGGCTCGCCCGGGACGTGCGCCTCACGGTCGAGGACGGCCGGTTCCTCGCCGTCACGAGCGGCACCGCCGCCGAGCCCGGCGACCACCGCCTGCCCGGGGTGGTCCTGCCGGGACTGGCGAACGCGCACAGCCACGCCTTCCACCGGGCGCTGCGGGGACGCACCCACGACCGCGGCGGCACCTTCTGGACGTGGCGGGAGCGGATGTATGCCGTCGCCGCCCGCCTCGACCCCGACAGCTACCTGGCCCTGGCGCGGGCGGTCTACGCCGAGATGGCGCTCGCCGGGGTCTCGGCGGTGGGGGAGTTCCACTACCTGCACCACGGGCCGGGCGGGCGTCGTTACCTGGAGCCCAACGCCATGGGGCAGGCCCTCGTCGAGGCGGCCGCGCAGGCCGGGATCCGGCTGACGCTGCTGGACACCTGCTACCTGGCCGGCGGACTCTCGGGGGAGGGGCACGCGCCGCTGGAAGGGACCCAGCTGCGGTTCGGGGACGGCGACGCCGACGCGTGGGCGCTGGTGGCGGACCTGCGGGACGCCACCGACGGCGGCCCGGCCCACGTGCGGGTCGGCGGGGCGATCCACTCGGTGCGCGCGGTGCCGCGGGAGCAGCTGTCCGTCGTCGCGGCCGCGGTGCGGACGAACTTCGGCGGGCGGCCGTTCGCGTACCGGGCGGTCGGCGGCGACGGGGGAGGGGCCCGCCCCGCCGCCGACGGCGTGACCGGTAGGCCCCTGCACGTCCACCTGTCCGAGCAGCCGGCCGAGAACCAGGCGTGCCTCGACGCGCACGGCCTGACGCCCACCGGGCTGCTGGCCGCCGAGGGCGTGCTCGGCCCCGACCTGACCGCCGTGCACGCCACCCACCTGACCGGCGAGGACATCGGCCTGCTCGGGGAGCATCGCGCGTGGGCCTGCTTCTGCCCCACCACCGAACGGGACCTCGCCGACGGCATCGGACCGGCGTCGGCGCTGCGCCGCTCCGGGGCCAGGCTGTGCCTCGGCTCCGACCAGCACGCCGTGATCGACCTGCTCGAGGAGGCGCGGGCGCTGGAGATGCACGAGCGGCTCGACAGCCTCGAGCGCGGCCGGCTCACGCCCGAGCAGCTGGTCGCGGCGGCCACCGCCCAGGAGAGCATCGGCTGGGCCGACGCCGGTCGGCTCGAGGCCGGCGCCCGGGCCGACCTGGTGGCGGTCCGCGACGACACCGTGCGCACCGCCGGCTCCGACCCCGCCCAGATCCTGCTGTCCGCCGCCGCGGCCGACGTGGACACCCTCGTCGTCGACGGCCGGGTCGCCGTCCAGGACGGCCGCCACCGGCTCGGCGACGTCGGGCGACTGCTGCGCGAGGCCATCGACCCCCTCTGGAAGGACTCCTGACGTGAGCATGCTCATCACCGGCATCGGCGAGCTCGTCACCAACGACGAGACGGTCGACGCTGCCGTCGACGACCCGTTGCACGCAGGCCTGGGGGTCGTCCGGGACGCCGCCGTCGTCATCAGCGGAGGTGGTGAGGACAGCGCGCCGACCGTCGAGTGGGTCGGGCCGGCCGACCGGGCGCCGGCGGCCGACTGGTCGATCAGCCTCGAGGGCCGCGCCGTCGTGCCCGGCTTCGTCGACAGCCACAGCCACCTGGTCTTCGACGGCGACCGCTCGGCCGAGTTCGCCGCGCGGATGTCCGGCACCCCCTACGACGGCGGCGGGATCGCGGTGACGGTGGACGCTACCCGGGCCGCCGACCGGCCACGGCTGCGCGAGCTGCTGCAGCGGCGGGTCTCGGAGATGCGCTCCCAGGGCACCACGACCGTGGAGGTCAAGAGTGGCTACGGCCTGACCGTGAAGGACGAGGTCGAGGCCCTCCGGCTGGCCCGCGAGGTGACGGCGGAGGTCACCTTCCTCGGCGCCCACGTCGTCCCGCCCGAGGCGAGGGGGTCGGCGGCCGAGCGGGCGGCATACCTGGACCTGGTGGTCGGCGAGATGCTCACAGCCTGCGCGCCCCACGCCCGCTGGATCGACGTCTTCTGCGAGCCCGCCAGCCCGCACGCCTTCGACGGCCAGGAGTCGCGGCGGGTGCTGGAGGCCGGGCGGGCCGCCGGCCTGGAGCTGCGCGTCCACGGCAACCAGCTCGGCCACGGCCCCGGCGTGCAGCTGGCCGTCGAGCTGGGCGCGGCGAGCGTGGACCACTGCACCTACCTGTCCGACGAGGACGTCGAGGCGCTCGCGGGCAGCGACACCGTCGCGACGCTGCTGCCGGGGGTGGAGTTCTCGACCCGGCAGCCCTACCCGGACGCCCGCCGGCTGCTCGACGCCGGGGTGCAGGTCGCCATCGCCACCGACTGCAACCCGGGGACCTGCTACTCCTCCTCGATGCCGCTGATGATCGCCCTCGCCGTCCGCGAGATGGGGATGACGCCCGCCGAGGCGCTGCGTGCGGCGACGATCACCGCCGCGACCGCGTTGCGCCGCACCGACATCGGCCGGGTCGCCGTGGGCCAGCGGGCCGACCTGGCGCTCGTCGACGCACCCAGCTGGCTGCACATCCCCTACCGCGTGGGGGTGCCGGTGGTGCGGGCGCTGGAGGTGTAGTGCCACTTCTGTGGCATGATGGTGGCATGGTCAGGGTGAGGATCAGCACGACCGTCGACCAGGACCTGCTTGCACGGGCCCGGGCGCTGGCACCCGGGACCACGGACGCCTCCGTCGTCGAGGCTGCGCTCGAGTCGCTTCTCCGGTCTCACCGGGAGGCGGAGGTGGACGCCGCTTACGAGGCGGCCTATGTCAGGACGCCCCTGCCGACGACGGACGAGTGGGGCGACCTGGAGACGTTCCTGGACGCGGCGTCCCGCACGTGATGATCACCAACCTGCCTGGACGGGGAGAGCTGTGGTGGGCCGATCTGGAGGACCAGGGGAGCCGGCCGGTTGTTGTGCTCAGTCGGGATGCGGCTGTGCGGGGCCGTCGTCGGGCCATGATCGCCGCCTGCAGCACGGTGCGCCGAGGCCTGCCCAGCGAGGTGGTTCTCGATCCGGCAGAGGGTGACCCGGTCGTCAGACCGAGCGTGGTGCAGCTCGACGCCGTCGTCGACGTCGACGTCCGCGTCCTCACCCGCCGACTGGGGCGGCTCGGTGACCTCCGGATGCGCGAGGTGTGTCAGGCGCTCGCCACGGCGACAGGGTGCTGAGCGAGGACCCCTTCACCGCCAGCCCAGCGAGGGCGCGACCTCCTCGACGACCGTCCGCAGCACGTGGGCGCAGTAGTCCACGCCCAGCTGGTTGGGCAGGGTGAGCAGCAGCGTGTCCGCCTCGGCGACCGCGGTGTCCTGCTCCAGCTGACGCACCAGCTCGTCGGGCTCGGCGGCGTAGGTCCGCCCGAACGTGGCCCGGCCGCCCTCGAGCATCCCGACCTGGTCGGTGCTGCGCCGCTCCAGGCCGAAGTAGGCGTGGTCCTCCGCCGACACCAGCGGGAAGATGCTGCGGGACACCGACACCCGCGGCGTCCGGTCGTGCCCGGCCGCCTGCCACGCGTCGCGGAACCGTCGGATCTGGTCGGCCTGCAGCTCGTGGAAGGGCACGCCGCCGTCCTCGGTCAGCAGGGTCGAGCTCATCAGGTGCATCCCCTGCGCCGCAGCCCATTCGGCGGTCGCCCGGGTGCCGGCGCCCCACCAGATCCGCTCCCGCAGCCCCTCGGAGTGCGGCTCGATCCGCAGCAGACCCGGCGGGTTGGGGAACATCGGGCGCGGGCTGGGCTCGGCGAAGCCCTCGCCCGAGAGCACCTCCAGAAACCGTGCGGTATGCCGCCGCGCCATGTCCGCGTCGGTCTCGCCCTCACGCGGGTGGTGGTCGAACTGGCGGTAGCCCTCGACGACCTGCTCGGGCGACCCGCGGCTGATCCCCAGCTGCAGCCGGCCGCCGGAGACGAGGTCGGCGGCGCCCGCGTCCTCGGCCATGTAGAGAGGGTTTTCGTAGCGCATGTCGATCACCCCGGTGCCGATCTCGATCCGCTCCGTCCGGGCTCCGACCGCGGCCAGCAGCGGGAACGGCGAGGCCAGCTGGCGGGCGAAGTGGTGCACCCGGAAGTACGCCCCGTCGGCCCCCACCTCCTCCGCCGCGACCGCCAGGTCGATCGACTGGAGCAGCACGTCGGACGCGGACCGCGTCGCCGACTGCGGGTGCGGGGTCCAGTGGCCGAAGGAGAGAAAGCCGATGCGCTTCATACCCGTGGTCAACGTCGGGGGCGGGCTGGCATTCCGGCCGCCTCAGACAAGCCGCTGCGTGAGCACCCCGCGGCCCGGCGTCCACTCCGCGGTCGCCAGTGCCCCGCTCATCATCGGCATCCGCGGCGCCACGTGCCCGCACTCGACACCGGCGACCAGCGGCACGCCCAGCGGTCCCAGCGCGTCCAGGACCGCGTCCTGCTGGGTGTAGCCGTCCGCGTCGGGCGCCGACGTCCGCCCCACGAGCACCCCCACCGCGCGGTCGAAGAAGCCCGCCAGCCGCAGGCCGTGCAGGTGCCGGGCGACGACCGTCAGCGCGTCCGCCTCGGCCGCCTCGAGGTGGACGAGCACACCCTCGGGAGCGTGCACGTCGGCCCAGGCGCCCACGTCCAGGTAGGGCGTCCCGGTGAGGTTGGTCAGGGTCTCCACGCAGCCGCCCAGCAGCCGGCCCGTCAGCGTGACCGGCTCGGTGGAGTCCAGCCGCTGCCACGACCCCGTCCCGTCGAGCTCCAGCTCGGTGGCCCCCGGGTGCAGGGCGTAGTCGACGAAGACCCCGTCCTGGTACCGCCCCGGCGAGGACTGCCGCACGTCCTCGCCCGGCGCCGCCACGCACAGGTCCCACCAGGGGAGCAGGCCCGCGGGCTGCCGGAAGGGCGTGTCCATGAGGTTGGCCCCGTGCACGCTGGCCCAGCCCGTGAGCAGCGTCAGCGGCGTGAGCACCGTCGAGATGTCGGAGTAGCCGACCGTCCAGGTCGGCTCGGCCCCCGCGACCCGGTCCCAGTCCACGAGGTGCAGCAGGTCGATGGCCAGCTCGCCGCCCCACGGCGGCACCACCGCCCGGACCTCGGGGTCGCAGAGCATCTCTTCCAGCTCGGCGGCCCGCTCCGTCGCCGGGGCCGAGACCACCCCACCGCCGTCGAGGCACCGGCCCGGCCGCACGGCATACCCCTCGCCCCGCAGGGCGTCGAACGCCACCTCCAGGCGCGGTCGCAGCGCGGGGCCAACGCCGCTGCTCGGCGCGGTCACCCCGACGACGTCCCCGGGGCGCAGCGGGGCGGGATAGAGGGTCACGGCGTCCTCCTTGAGAGGATGGGGGCATGAGCTACGACATCCTCCTCTACCCCCGGCAGCCCGGCCAGACCTGGGAGCAGGTGGTCGAGGCCGACGAGCAGGACGGGCCCGAGGGCACCCAGGCCGACCTGGACGCCGGCCTCGCGGTCTTCCGGCGGATCGAGGCGCGGTTGCGCGAGCAGCTGACCGAGCCGGTCGACACGTGGGTGGCCGAGGAGCTGGGGGGCGACGTCTACGGCGAGCTGACCGGCCTGGACAGCGGCCTGCAGGTCGAGCTGTACGACCGCTCCGCCTCGGTGGCCTTCCCCTACGGCGGCGACACCGAGCGCGGCGAGCTGCACGAGTCGGCCCGCCACGCGGTGCGCATCGTGGCCGAGGAGACGGGGTACGAGGCCTACGACCCCCAGCGCGGACGCACCTTCGACGGCCTCTTCGACGACGAGGCCGGGCACGCCGAGGCGGACCGGCTCGCGGCGGAGGGTGGGAGCGACCCCGCCGGGACAGGCCCCGAGGACGACGAGGGGTATGGCGCCGCCTCCGCGGGCGCGACCGTCGCGGGTGCGGGTGCGGGTGCGGGTGCGGGTGCGGGTGTTGGTGCGGGCGCGGATGGGGGTGGGGGCACCGCCGGCCGGGACCTGGCTGACCATATGGACGCCGACGCCGACATCAACGCCGCCGACGACGCCGGTGCCCAGGACCCGGACGGGACGCCTGCCCGCCCCGACCCCCGGCAGAACCCGAAGACGCTGCGGCGACGGGCCTACCTCTACCTGGGGATCGGCGCGCTCCTCACCGTCCTCGGCGTCTTCCGGATGACGTCGGGCGACGGCGGGCTGCTGACCTGGTTCATCCTGGGCATCGGCGTGATCGACCTCCTCGGCGGAGTGATGATGCTCTCGCTCGCCAAGCAGATGGAGCAGGGTGCCGACCTGCGGCTGCCCGGCGGGTTGCGACCCTCGGGCGAGGGCGGGGACGACGCCGGCGGACCGAGGGGCTGACCGGTGCGCACCCGAGCTCTCGGCCCGTTCACCGTCTCGGCGGTCGGTCTCGGCGCCATGCCGCTGTCGATGGGCGCCAACGAGCGGCCGGACCGCGACCGCGCCGTCGCCACCGTCCACGCCGCCCTCGACGCGGGGGTCACCCTCGTCGACACGGCCGACATCTACGCCCCGTCCTGGGACACGATGGGGCACAACGAGGAGATCGTCGCCGAGGCCCTGCGCTCCTACGGGGACACCAGCCACGTCGTGGTCGCCACCAAGGGCGGCATCACCCGCGGAGAGGGGGAGACGTGGGGCCGGGACGGCTCGCCGGCCTACCTGCGCCGGGCGGTGGAGGCCTCCCTGCGCGCGCTGGACCGGGACGTCATCGACCTCTACCAGTGGCACCGGCCGGACCGCTGGCGGGTCTACGGGGAGGTCGTGCAGACGTTCAAGGACCTGCAGGACGAGGGCAAGATCCGGGCCGTGGGCATCTCCAACGCCAACGTCGAGGAGATCGACGTGGCGCTGGGGGTGCTGGGCGAGGGCGGGCTGGCCAGCGTGCAGAACGAGTTCTCCCCCCGGTTCCGCTGCTCGCGCGACACGCTCGAGCACTGCGGCGAGCACGGGGTGACCTTCCTGCCGTGGAGCCCGCTCGGTGGCACCGGGGCGGCCAGCAAGGAGGTCGGCCGGACCTACCCGGTCTTCCACGAGATCGCCGAGGCGCGAGGGGTCAGCCCCCAGCAGGTGGTCCTCGCCTGGGAGCTGGCCCTCGGCGACCACGTGGTCCCCATCCCCGGGGCGAGCCGGCCGGAGTCGATCAGCGACTCGGCCCGGGCGGCCGAGCTGGACCTGACGGCGGAAGAGCTCGACCGGATCGAGGGTCAGTTCGTCTGATCGGGGATCCCTGCGGCGTCGGCCGGACGTCCCCCTGATCGGTGCAGTCGATCGGTGCCCCCCCGGGGGCCACGATCGACTGCAGGTCGGTGGCGGCCTGCGGTGCGTCGGGAGGCTGTGGGATGGTCGGGACATGGCACAGCGACGTGTGACCCTGACCTTCCTGGGGGCGGCCGGGACGGTGACCGGGTCGAAGTACCTGCTGACGGTCGGGCCGGAGGACGGCGGTGGGCAGGGCGAGCGCCGGATCCTCGTCGACGCGGGGGTCTTCCAGGGGGAGAAGCAGTGGCGCCTGCGCAACTGGGAGGAGTTCCCGGTCGACCCGGCCACCATCAGCGACGTCGTCCTCACCCACGCGCACAACGACCACGTGGGCTACCTGCCGGCGCTCGTCCGGCAGGGGTTCGGCGGACCGGTCCGGGCGACCGAGGGGACGCGACGGCTGGCCGAGATCGTCCTGCGCGACGCCGGCAAGCTGCAGGAGGAGGCCGCCGAGGAGGCCCGGCGCGGCGGCTGGTCCAAGCACGAGGACCCCCAGCCCCTCTACGACGTGCACGACGTGGAGGAGACGCTGCCGCTCTTCGAGACGGTGCAGTTCGACGAGGACGTCGACCTCGGCGACGGCCTGGTCGCGCGGTGGACGCGGGCGGGGCACATCCTCGGATCGGCCAGCGTCCGGCTCGCGGTCGGCGGCACGAGCGTGCTCTTCTCCGGCGACCTCGGCCGGCACGACCATCCGCTGCTCAAGGCCCGGGGCACACCGCCGGCGTCCGACTTCGTGGTCTGCGAGTCCACCTACGGCGACCGCGAGCATCCCGAGCCCGAGGTCGAGCACGGGCCGATGGCCGACGCCGTCAGCCGGACGCTGGCCCGCGGCGGCCTCGTCGTCATCCCGGCGTTCGCCGTCGACCGGACCCAGCTGGTGCTCAAGGTGCTGGTCGACCTCATGCGCTCGGGCCGGATCCCCGAGGTCCCCGTGGTCGTCGACTCGCCGATGGCGCTCAAGGCCCTCGACGTCTACCGCGACGAGTCTCTCGGGGAGCTGCGCGACGACGTCGACACCGACGACTTCACCGGCATGCCGGAGCTGATCGAGGCGTCCACCTCCCGGGAGTCCCGGGCCCTCAACCGCAGGTTCGACCCGATGATCATCGTCGCCTCCTCCGGGATGGTCGAGGGCGGGCGCGTGCTGCACCACCTGGCCCGGCTGCTGCCCGACGTGCGCAACACGGTGATCCTCACCGGGTACCAGGCCGCGGGCACGCGGGGGCGCAGCATCGAGGAGGGCGCCCGGTCGGTGAAGATCAACGGCCACTACATCCGGGTGCGGGCCGAGGTGGTGCGTGACGAGGAGTTCTCGGTGCACGGCGACGCCTCCGACCTGCTCGACTGGTTGCGCGACCTGGGGCGGGAGCCGGAGACCGTCTTCGTCACCCACGGCGAGCAGGACGTCGCCCGGCACTTCGCCGGTCGGATCGCCGAGGAGCTGGACTGGACGGCCGTCGTGCCCCGCTACGGAGAGGTGGTCAGCCTGGTCCCCGGCGCCGCCCACCCCGAGGACCTGCCGCCGGACCCCGCAGGGTGACCGCGGCCCGGAGCTCCTCGGCCACCCACCGGTCGACCGGGACCCACGTCATACCGCGGTCCCACCCGGCACGGGCAGGGAGGGCCCCAGGTATGACGCCCGCGCGCCCCTGCCGACCTACGCTGCTGGGGTGAGGGTGACGACGGAGGCCGCGCGGGAGTCGTGGCAGGCGCTGTGGGGCGGGGGGCGCCTGCGCGACCGGCCCTGGTGGCCCGAGCTGCTCGTCGTGGGCGGGCTGCTGGCCTGGGTGTTCGTCTCCAGCGCCGTCGCCGGGTTCGGGATGCTCGTGCTGGGGATCCTGCAGGTGGTGCCCCTGCTGTGGCGGCGCAGCCATCCGCTGCAGGCGGCGCTGGGCGTGGCCGCGGCCTGCCTGCTGCAGGTGGTCACCACCGACGGACCGCACCCGGCCAACGTGGCGGTGCTCGCGGCGGTCTACAGCGCGGCGGCGTACGGCACCCGCCGGGACTCGATGGTCGTGCTCGGGCTGGGGCTGGTGGGGGCGTTCGTGGCGGCGCTCGACTGGTCGGTCCCGTCCCCGGACGCCACCCGGTCCCTCGTGGTCGTCGCGTTCCAGGGGACGTTCACCGGCCTGTTCGTCGCGGTCGCCTGGGTGCTGGGCGACGTCGTCAGACGGCGGCAGGCGGTCATCGCCCGTCTGGAGCAGCAGCGCGCCGCCCTCGCCCGTGACCAGGCCCAGCGGGCCCGGCTGGCCGCGCAGTCCGAGCGGGCCTCGATCGCGCGGGAGATGCACGACGTCGTGGCGCACTCGCTGGCCGTCGTCGTCGTCCAGGCGGACGGGGCGCTGTACGCCGCGCAGCGGGCGCTCGCCGCGCCGCCGGCCATCGGTCCGGACCGGGCGGCGCTGGAACGGGCCGCCCAGACGCTGGAGACGCTCGCCGGGACCGCGCGGGAGTCGCTGGCCGACACCCGTCGTCTCGTCGGGGTCCTGCGGGACGAGGGGTCGACGGCCGAGCTCGAGCCGACGCAGGGGCTGGCCTCGCTCGACGACCTCGTCCAGCGCGTGCGCGACTCGGGGGTCCGGGTCGACCTCGCGGTGCGGGGGGACGTCGGTGGACTGCCGCGCGAAGCCGACCTGGCGGCATACCGGGTGGTGCAGGAGGGGCTGACGAACGTGATGAAGCACGCCGGGCCGGGCGCCGCGGCCGACGTAGACCTCCTGCGCACGCCCGCCGTGCTGCTCGTGCGGGTCACCGACGACGGAGGCGCCCCACCGCGCACCGACGCGGACGGCCCGCCCGCCCGGGGCCGTGCGGTGCACCCCGAGGGGGACGCGACGGACGGCAACGGGCTGCGGGGGATGGCCGAGCGGGTGGAGGTGCTGGGTGGCACGGTCCACGCCGGGCCGCGCCAGCGCGGCGGCTGGGAGGTCGTGGCGACCATCCCGACAGGGACTCCGGTGGGTGCGCCGTCCGGGAGACCTGGAGGAGCGACGGCGGCGGTTCCTTCCGGGATGCCCTCCGCCGCCGGTGGGGGCCGGGGCCACGGAGCAGGACGAGGGACCGCATGAACGACCAGGAGGTCGGGGCGGGGCACGGCGGTCCGGGCGCAGGACCCCGTGACGAACGCCCGGGTGACGGTGGCCCCACCGGGGGAGGTCCGATCGGAGGGCCCGTCCGCCTGTTCCTCGTCGACGACCAGGAGCTCGTGCGCGCCGGCTTCCGGATGGTGCTCGACGCCCAGCCCGACATGACCGTGGTCGGCGAGGCGGCGGACGGACTCGCGGGGGTCGAGGGCGTGGCCGCGACCCGACCGGACGTGGTGCTCATGGACATCCGGATGCCCCGGATGGACGGGGTCGAGGCCACCCGCAGGATCAGGGAGTCCGTCGACGCGCCCAAGGTGCTGGTGCTGACCACGTTCGACCTCGACGAGTACGTCTTCGCGGCTCTGCGGGCAGGTGCCGCCGGGTTCCTCCTCAAGGACGCCGGACCGGCCGAGCTGCTGGCGGCGATCCACGCGGTGCACGAGGGGGACGCCGCCATGGCACCGTCGACGACCCGGCGGATGCTGGAGCGGTTCGTGCCCCAGCTGCCCGACGGCGACCTCGAGCTGGCGCGGGCCGCTGAGCGTCGCGCCGCCCAGGCCCGGCTGGCGCCGCTGACCGACCGCGAGCGCGAGGTGCTCAGGGCCGTCGGTCACGGGCTGACGAACGGCGAGATCGCCGCCGAGCTGTACCTGGCCGAGGCCACCGTCAAGACCCACATCGGGCGGGTCCTGCACAAGCTGGACCTGCGCGACCGGGTGCAGATGGTCATCACCGCCTACGAGACGGGGCTGGCGGGCCGCCCGGAGTAGACGGGCGACCCTTCGACGACGCCACCGGCGGGCTGCTCCACGAGGGCGCGCGGGCCGCCGGCAGCGGGACGACTCTGTCCTCCGCAGCGCCACGGCCTGGACGGCCGGGGCCAGCAGCAGACCGACGAGGTAGGGGGCGAACACCGCCAGGGAGAAGACGTCCTGCCCCAGCGCCAGATGAGCGCCAGCGGCGGCCTCGCGGTCGACCTCTGTGGCGGTCGGCCCGGTTGTCCACTTGGCTGCAGGTCTGACCACTCGTGCAGTCGGTCGTGGCCCTGTCCGGGGCACCTATCGACTGCGGTCCGTCCTGTCAGGTGAGGGCGAGCTGTATCCAGGCCGTGATCCTCGGCGTGGGCACGCCGAGCCGGTCCGGGTCGACCGGGTCCAGGAGGCGCAGCCAGGACGCCGCACGGTGGACGGCACCCAGACGGTCGGCGGCGTCCAGGACCTCCGGCCGGTCGGGCCGGGGGACCTCCGGCCACCGCTCGACGTAGGCGTCCACGATCCGTCGGGTGAGCGGGGTGTCGGGCCGGGGGCCGGAGAGGCGTACGCCCGCCGCCAGCCGCACGGTGGTGTGCAGGACGGCCCACGGGTGCGAGCGGACGGAGTCGCCGAGGTCGAACAGCCTGACGGGACCGCCGGGTGACGACGGGCCGACGGCGTTGCGCGGGTGGGCGTCGTTGGGCTGCAGGGTCTCCGGCAGCCCGGTCGCGGCCAGGAGGGCCATCTGCTCCTCGAACCGGGCGAGCCGCCTGCTCATCCACCTCGCCCGTCCCGGGTCCAGGTGCTGGGGGTCCGCTGCGGGGAGCCCGGCGAGCCGGTCCACCGTCCGGGCGATCCAGCCGGCCGCGCCGTCCGCGGACAGCTCCGGGACCATGTCGAGCAGCCCGCCGGGCGAGGGCGACGGTGAGGCCGTCGACGAAGGAGAGGCTGAGGGCGAGGGCGAGGGCGAGGGCGAGGCTGACGGCGACGTCGACGGTGAGGCTGAGGGCGACGCCCCCGGCCGACGGCAGGAGCGAGCGCAGGCCCGCTGGAGGTCCGCGACGTCACCGATCAGGTCGACCCAGTCCTGCGGGCGGGTCCGGTCCAGGGTGGGACCGCCGTCGGGAAGGAGCCACCAGCCGGGGTCGTCGTCGACGGCCCAGGGGGTGACGACCCGGTCGGGGACGACCTCCCCCAGCGCCTCCAGCAGCCGGCCCTCGAAGGCCTGACCGGGGTTGCCGACCTTGAGCCAGGCACGAGCAGGACCACGCCCGTGCGACCAGGCCGCGCCGGGACCGGTGACCTCGCGCAGGGGCACCACGAACACCGCCGACCAGAACCGGATCTTCTCCGGCACCAGGGGGCCCGACCGCACGAGCCCCCGCGCTGCGAGGACCTCGTCGGCCCAGGTGGCGGCCTGGTGCTGGAACGCCGTCCCGGACCAGCGGCCCACCAGGTCCTCCATCCCGGCAGGTTAACCGCCGCATCCGCCGCACCCCTCCACCCAGGGACTGACGCGGCGCGCCCGACCCGGGCCCACGTCATACCCCGGTCTGACAGCCGGCTCCCCGGGTCGGACCCGTGGACCGACGCGCGGCACGCCCCGCGGTCCATAGCGTCAGCACCATGACGACCACCACGACCGGGACCGGCCCGGAGCAGAGCACCCGAGAGGCCCCCGGCGCGGGGCTGGCCGCGAGCACACTGGACCTGACCAAGACCTACGGCAGCGGCGAGACGGCGGTGCACGCCCTGGACGGGGTGTCCGTCGGGATCGAGGCGCAGCGCTTCACCGCCATCATGGGCCCGAGCGGGTCGGGCAAGTCCACGCTGATGCACCTGCTCGCCGGCCTGGACACGCCCACCTCGGGCCGGGTCTTCCTCGGGGGTACCGAGCTGACCGCCCTGTCGGACAAGCAGCTCACCACCCTGCGGCGGCGGTCGGTCGGTTTCGTCTTCCAGGCGTTCAACCTCCTGCCACACGCTCACCGCCCGGCAGAACGTCCGCCTCCCGCTCGACCTCGCCGGCCGGCGCGCGGACGCGGACTGGGAGCGGCGCATCGTCGACGGGCTGGGCCTGGCCGACCGGCTGGACCACCGCCCGGGCGAGCTGTCCGGGGGGCAGCAGCAGCGGGTCGCCCTCGCGCGTGCGCTGGTCACGCGGCCGGAGGTGATCTTCGCCGACGAGCCGACCGGGGCGCTGGACTCCACGACCGGCGCCGAGGTGCTCGCCCTGCTGCGGCGCTCCGTCGACGAGTGGGGCCAGACCGTGGTCATGGTCACCCACGACGCCGACGCCGCGGCGGTCGCCGACCGCGTCGTCCTCCTGGCCGACGGCCAGGTGGCCGGCGAGATCCTCGACCCGGCCGTCGACGCCGTGCTGGCCGCCGTGCGCGACCTCGGGAGGCTCTGATGGGCACCTGGCGCACCGCGGGCCTGGCCTCGCGCGGCCGACGCCTGCTCTCCGCGGCGGTGGCCATCGTCATCGGCGTCACCTTTCTCGCCGCCAGCCTGGCCCTGCTCACCACCGCCCAGCGCGGCATGGAGGACGCGGTCGCCGCCGGGGTGCGGGACGCGGACCTCGTCCTCACCGTGGAGGGGGAGGGGATCTCCACCGCGGGGTATGACGTCGCGGCCGCCCTCGAGGAGGTCGCCTCGGTCCGGGGGGAGACGGTCGTCATGGCCGAGGTGACGCCCCAGGAGTGGGTGGCCGGTGCTCCTGTGCCGACGACGGGGGTGACCCTGCTGGAGGGCCGGATGCCCGGGGGCGCCGGCGAGGTCGTGGTGAACTCCGAGCTGGCCGAGGACGTCGCGGTCGGGGAGAGGCTCGAGGTGACCGTCGTGCCGCTGGAGGAGGCGGTGAGCCGGTCGGAGGGCGAGGGTGCCGGCGGCGATGGGAGCGTCGGTGCGGGCGCCCCGTCCACCTCCACGGACCCTGAGACATCCACGCGCGAGACATCCACGCGCGAGACATCCACCCACCGCCCGGCCGCCACGACCGACCGGGCCGCCCTGGACGTCGTCGGCGTGGCCGACTTCGGCGACACCGCCCCGATGCTGTCGTACGGACCCGCCTTCGCCACCGACGACGCGACGCTGCGGCTCGTCAATCCCGGGCTGACCTACGGGTCGGTGATGGTCGAGCTGGTCGACGGGGCCGACGAGGCGGCGGCGCGGGAGTCGCTGGCCGGCGCGGTGCCCGGGGCCACGGTGCAGACCGGGGCCGAGGCCGCCGCTGAGCGGGTCGCCGTGCTCACCGGCGGGACCGACGTGATCGGGGCGATCCTGCTGGGCTTCGGCGCGGTCGCGCTGCTGACCGCCGCGATCGTCATCGCCAACACGTTCACCATCACGCTGGCCCAGCGCACGGGGGAGCTCGCGCTGCTGCGCGCCGTGGGCGCCACCAAGCGCCAGGTCCGCTCGCTCGTGGTCCTGGAGGCGGGCCTGCTCGGACTGGTCTCCTCCGCGGTGGGCGTGGGCTGGGCCTGGTCGCGGCGCTCGGCCTGCTGGCCGTGGGCGACCGTCTCGACCTGGGCCTGCCCCTGCCCGAGGGCCTGGAGCTGACGCCGGTGGTGCTGGGCGTACCGCTCCTCGTGGGCCTCGTCGTCACGGTGCTCGCCAGCCTGTGGCCGGCCGTCCGGGCCACCCGCGTCTCGCCGCTGGCGGCGCTGCGCCCCAGTGGCCCCTCCGGGGAGAAGCAGCAGGTCGGGGTCGTGCGCATCGTCCTCGCCGTGGTCCTCCTCGGTGCCGGCGTGGCCGCGATGGTGTACGCCGCCACCTCCCGCGACATGCTCAGCGGCGTGGTCGGCGGTGTGGTCTCCTTCGTCGGGGTCCTCGTCGCGGCGGTCGTCGTCGTGCCGGCGGCGGTCCGTGCCCTGGGCCTGGGAGCCCGGGCGGCCGGGGTGCCGGGACGGCTGGCCGTCGACAACGCGGTCCGCAACCCGGGCCGGGCGGCCGCGACCAGTGCCGCGCTCGTCGTCGGGGTCACGCTCATCACAATGACCTCGGTCGGTGCCGCCTCCGGGCAGCGCACCGCGATGGGGGAGATCGACGAGTCCTACTCGGTCGACCTGATGCTGTCGGCCGGTGCGGAGTACGCCGAGGCTGGAACCGCTGCCGGTTCCGACCCCGCGGGTGGGAACGGCGCGGCTGGTGGGAACGGCTCGGGCGACGGTGCGGGCGGGGGCGACGGCGGGGGCGACGGGATCGGTGCCGGCAGCGGCGGGACCGAGGGCCTCCACGCGCTGCCGGTCCCCGCCGACGTGCCCGATCGGGTCGCCGCCGTCGACGGGGTGGCGACCGCCCGGGTGACGGACACGGCATACCTGACCCTGGGTGAGGAGGACGGGGGCGGCACCGCCGCGGTCGGGATCGACCCGGCCCGTGACGGGGACGTCGTGCGCGGGGACGAGCAGCTCGCCGCGCTGGTGCCCGGCACGGTCGGGATGGCCGACGGGATGCTGTCCATCTACGCGCTCGAGCCCGGTGACCGGGTCGAGGTGTCCGGGCCGGGGGGGCGCGCCGAGCTGGAGGTGGTGCCGTTCGCGCTGGGGTACGACCTGGCCGTCAACGTCGAGGACCTCGCCGCGCTCGGTGGCGACGCGGTCGCCCCCGGTACCGTCCTGGTACGGCTGGCCGACGGTGCGGACGTCGCCGACGTCATGGGTGCGGTGTCGGACGTCGCGGACGAGCAGGGGTTGCAGGTCGCGGGCTCGGCGGCCGAGCGGGCCGTCATCACCCAGGTGCTCGACGTGCTCGTGCTCGTCACGACCGCCCTGCTCGGCGTGGCCGTCCTCATCGCCGTCGTGGGCATCGCGAACACCCTGTCGCTGTCGGTGCTCGAACGGCACCGCGAGCACGCGCTGCTGCGCGGCCTGGGCCTGACCCGCGGCCAGATGCGGTCGATGCTGCTGGTCGAGGGTGTGCTGCTGGCACTGGTCAGCGCGCTGATCGGCCTGGGCCTGGGTCTGGGGTATGCCGCGCTCGGCGTCCAGACGCTCCTGCCGGAGGACGTCCCGCTGCAGCTGGCCGTGCCGTGGGGACGGGTCGGGCTCATCGTCGGGGTGGCGCTGCTGGCCGGGGTCCTGGCCAGCGTGCTCCCGGCCCGGCGGGCCGTGCGGGTGTCCCCGGCGGAGGGGCTGGCGACGGGGTAGACCACCGGCCCGGTCGCGACCCTCAGGGATGCGGCCGGTCCCGGTCGGGGCGTGGCGGGGAGGGGACACCCCGCCGGCCCGGCGACCCGCGCGGGACACGCGGGAACGCCCCGCCGCCCGGTCACCTCGTCGAGGTGGCCGGGCGGTCAGGTGCTGCGGGGGGCTCAGGCCGGGGGTGTGCGATGCATCAGGTCGTCGACGCCGCCAGCCGCTGACGCAGGCCGCTGGCCCGGACGACCCGGCGCTCCACCGCCGCCCGGACGACCTCCTCGGGAGCGACGACCCGGACGGTCTTCTCCGCCCGGGTCACCGCCGTGTAGAAGAGCTCCCGGGTCAGCAGCGGCGAGTCGGCCTGGGGCAGCAGGACGGTGATCTCCCTGGCCTGGCTGCCCTGGGCCTTGTGGATCGTCATCGCGTGCATCGTGTCCACCTCGCCCAGGCGGCTCGGAGCGAACCGGTGCGACCCCGTGGCTCCCTCGACGACGGCCATCCGCACGGGCGTCCCGTCGGGCGTGCGCGAGGCGACGACGACCCCGGTGTCGCCGTTGAGCACCCCGTTGGCGTAGTCGTTGGCGGTGACGAGGAGGGGGCGGCCGACGTACATCTGGTCGTAGAACGTCAGGCCGGTCTCCTCGCCCAGCCAGGTCTCGGTGAGCTGGTTCCAGGTGCGCACGCCCCGGGGGCCGGTGCGGTGCGCGCACAGCAGCCTGTGGCTGCCCAGGGCGGTGAGAGCGCCCTCGGCGTTCCCGTCGCGGGCGGCGGTGAGCACGCGGTAGGCCTGGGCGGTGAGCATCTGCCGCAGGGCCGGCACCGGGTCCTCGTCGTCGGTGACCCACCGAACCTCCTCGCTGCCCGCCGAGAGGGCCGCGACGACGGCGTCGGCGTCCCCCACCCGCAGGGCCTCGGCCAGCGCGCCGATCGTCTCCCCGAAACGGTGCACCGTGCGCAGCCGGGCGAGGGCGACCGGCGGGTCGGCGGCAGCCTCGGCACCGGCGACCAGGTCGGCCAGGACGGCGCCCGCGTCGACGGAGACCAGCTGGTCGGCGTCCCCGACGAGGATGAGCCGCGCCTGCGGCCGCAGCGCCTCGAGCAGCCGGGCCATGTGGGTCAGCGAGACCATCGAGGCCTCGTCGACGAGGACCACGTCGTGGGGGAGCCGGTTGCCGCGGTGGTGGCGGAAGCGGGAGCGGCTGTCCGGCCGCCAGCCGAGCAGGCGGTGCAGCGTGCTCGGCTCCACGTGGCGGAGCGGCTCGACGACCGTCCGGGTGGCGGGGTCGGGGGTCCGTTCCAGGATCTCCTCCAGCGCCCCGTTCACCGCGACCCGCACCCGGGCGGCGGCCTTGCCGGTGGGGGCGGCCAGCCCGATCCGCAGCGGGCGCTCGCCGGCCGCGGCGGCCTGCTCGGCCAGCAGCGCCAGGACCCCCGCGACGGTCGTGGTCTTGCCGGTGCCCGGACCTCCGGTGATCACGCTCGTCCGGGAACGGGCGACGACCTTCGCGGCGGCGCGCTGCTCGGCATACCCCTCCCCGGGGAAGATCCGGGCGAGCCCCTCGGTCAGCACCTGTTCGTCGACCGCGGGGGCCGGGAGCGCCGCCCGGGCCCGCAGGTCGTCGACGACCTGGACCTCCTGGTGGTGGTAGCGCTGCAGGTAGACCAGCCCCTGGTCGACCACCAGCGCCCCGGATCGGACCAGCGCGCTGGCGGACACGGCGTCGGTCCACCCCCCGGGCGGCGGCCAGGGCAGGTCGGGCAGGGTGTCGGCACCCGTCGTGGCCAGGTCGGCGAGGTCGACGGCGACGGACCCGGACCGGACGGCCCGGGTCGCCACGGCCGCGGCGAGCACGGCCGTCTCGTCCTGCTCGCCGCAGACGCGGGCGAGGGTGCGGGCGACGTGGACGTCGGCGGCGGTGAGGACGCCCGCACGGTTGAGCTCGCCGAGGGTGCCGGGGGTGTCGACGGCCAGCCGGCGGTCGTGCTCGACCGGCTCGAACAGCTCGAGGATCGTCATGCCGCCCCCTCCGTGGTGCGTCCGTCCAGCAGGTCCGACACCGCGGTGACCAGGGCCACCGGTGGTCGCCACGAGAACACGCCGCAGGGGTGGCCGTCGACCACCGGGGTGCCGGGTCCGCACATGCCCCGGACGTAGAGGTAGAGGACCCCGCCCAGGTGACGGTCGGGCCGGTACCCCGGCAGCCGCCAGCGCAGGAAGCGGTGCGCCACGACGGCGTAGAGCAGGGCCTGCAGGGGGTAGGAGGAGTGCCCCATCGCCTCGGCGAGCTTCTCCGGCCGGTAGTCGGCCGCGGTCAGCGGCTCCTCGGGCCGGCCCAGCCAGTTCGTCTTGTAGTCGACGACCAGGTAGCGGCCGCCGGTGCGCAGGACGACGTCGACCGACCCGGTGAGGTAGCCGCGCAGGGCCTGCTCGGCCAGCTCGGGGGATGTGTCCAGCACGTCGGCCCAGGCGCGGACGGGATCGCCGGCCGGCAGGTGACCGCGCAGGAGGGGGACGAGGTCGCCGAGCCGGGCACCGTACGTGGTCCCGCCGCCGGCACCCACGACCGCGTCGCGCCGCAGGTCGCCCCCGCCGAGCGGCAGCTCAAAGTCCAGCTCGCACAGCCGGTCGGCCCGGCCGATCTGCCGCAGGGTCAAGCCCTGGGCGAGCGGGCCGAGGGGAGAGTCGCAGACGTCCACGAGCGCGTCGGCCAGCGCTTCCGGGTCCAGCTCGACCGGCCACTGCACCAGCTGCTCCCGGACGTGCTCGAGCAGCTCGGCCCGCAGGTCGGCCGCCTGCGGGTCGGCGTGCTCGAGCACCCCGTGGACCAGGGAGCCGAAGGTCGCGCCGACGGGCAGGTCGGCCATGGGCGAGGCGACGTCCTGCCCCGGCAGCACGACCTCCAGGCCCGGCAGGGACGGGGTCTGCTCCACCACGGGGTCGACCGTGTCGGGCTCGTCCTCGCGCGGGGAGAGCTCGGGCTCGCTGCCGACGCCACCGGTCAGCTCGTGCCCCTGGGCGTCGCGCGGCGTGGACAGGGCGGTGTATGACGTGCGCCGCCAGTCGGTGTCGATCCGCCGGGACCAGGTCGCCGGGCGGGGCGGTGGGGGCACCTCGGTCGTCATCGGAGGCACGTGCTCGGCATGGTCCGCCCGTTCCAGCGCGAGCGCACCACGGGCGGCCCACTCCTGCAGGCGGGTCGTGGCGAAGTCCTCGGCGGGCACCGGGGTGGTGTCGGGCACGGGTCCGTCGCCGGGACCGCGGCCGAAGAGGATCCGGTGCAGCGGCGAGGGCGAGGTGTTGCGGCCGGTGGGCGACCACCAGGTGACAACCTGTGACTGGGCCCGGGTGAGCGCGACGTAGAGCAGGCGCAGCGACTCGCCGGCCTCCTCGGCCTTGTGCCGGGCGACCGAGTCCTTCCACTGCGGGCCGGTGCTGCCCCCGACGTCGATCGAGCGCGTCCGCTCCGGGGGGTCGTCGTGGCACAGGGGGATGTCCGGCACGTCGGGCACGTTGCGGTCGGTGAGGGCGGGCAGGTAGACGACGGGGAACTGCAGCCCCTTGCTCCCGTGCACGGTGAGCAGCTGGACCGCGGCGGCGTCGCTGTCGAGCCGGCGGGTGCGGGCGTTCGTGGAGGGCGGGGCGTCCTCGGCCATCTGGGCGCGCAGCCACTCCAGCAGCGCGACCAGTCCGAGCTGCCCCTCGCGCCCGGTCTCGTGGAGCAGCTCGGCCACGTGCTCGACGTCGGTGAGGGTGCGCTCGCCGCCCACCTGGCCGAGCACCCGCGCGGTCAGCCCCTCGGCGACGAGCCGCTCCAGGACCGCGGCCATGCCCTGACGGCGTAGACGGCGGCGAGGTCCCGGACGGTCTGCGCCAGGACGTCGTCGAGGTCCTCGCCCCCCTCGTCGACGGCGACCGGGTCGTGCCCGAGCAGGTCGGTGAGCGCGGCGGCGCGGGTGAGCACCGAGCGGTGCGGGGCGACCATCGCCTCCAGCAGGGTGAGCCACTCGTGGGCCGCGCGGGTCTGCAGCACCGACATGCCGCCGGCGCTGACGGCGTGGACGCCCAGGTCGCGCAGCGCCTCCTGGGCCCGGACCAGGTCGCTGCCCTTGTGCGCGAGCACCGCCACGTCGCTGGCCTGCAGGGGGCGGCCGTCGAAGGTGGCGTCGGACCCGAGCAGACCGGCCACGTCGCGGGCGAGGTCGGGGTAGATGTGCTCGCGGGTGGCCCCGATCCGGTCGCTGCCCCGCAGGTGTTCCTCGAGGAGGACCTGCCGCAACCGGACGGGAGCGTCGCTGGGGGCCCCCTTCAGCCGCCGGTCGTCCCTGGCCGCCTCGACGGGCCGGACCACGATCTGCGGGTCGCCCAGCTGGGCGCCCTGCAGCAGCGTGTCCAGGGCGCGGACCACGCCGGGGTCGGAGCGGTAGTTGCGCGGCAGGGTCCTGCGCACGCCCGCCGCCTCGGCGGCGGTGAGGTAGGTGGCGATGTCCCCGCCGCGGAAGCCGTAGATCGCCTGCTTGGGGTCGCCGATGAGGACCATCGCCCGGCAGTGGCCGGTGAAGGCCCGGTCGAGGACCTGCCACTGGACCGGGTCGGTGTCCTGGAACTCGTCGACGAGGACGACCTGCCAGCGCTGCCGCATGCGGTCCCGGGCCAGGGAGTCCGGATCCTCCAGGGCGTCGGCGAGCTGGGTGAGCAGGTCGTTGTAGTGCATCACCTGGAGCCGGCGCTTGCGCAGGTCGAACTCCGTCCGGACCGCTCTGGCGAAGCGTACGCGCCGGGCCGGCACGGTGCCCGGCTCGGCGGCCTGGGGTCGCAGGTCGGCGTGGATGTCGTCGACGGCCGTCCGTCCGGCGATGTCCAGCGCCTCGGCACGCGTGAAGACCGCCTGCCGGTCGTTGCGGAACCCGCGCAGGTAGATGTCGTCGACCACCTCGACGAGCAGGTCGTCGAGGTCCTCCGCGAGGGTGGCCGAGGCGTCGGTCGTGCCGGCCACGCCCAGGCTGCGCAGCACCTCGTGGCAGAACTGGTGGACGGTGGCGATGGTGGCGGCGTCGAAGTCGGTCAGGGCGGCGCGGACCCGTCGGTGCATCTGGGTGAGCCGCCCCTCGTCGGCCGCGAGCAGGTGCGCCACGAGGGCGTCGCCCGCGGGGCAGGTCCGCTCGCGCAGGCAGCGCTCGACGAGCACGAGCTGCTCGCGCACCCGGGCACGCAGCTCCTGGCTCGCCGCGCGGCTGAAGGTGACGACGAGCATGTCGCGCAGGTCGGCCTCGCCCTCGGCGACGAACCGGGCCACCAGGGCCGCGATCGTCCACGTCTTGCCCGTGCCGGCGCTCGCCTCGAGCAGGACGGTGCCGCTCGGCAGCGGGTCGGTGATGTCGAAGTGGTCCACGGTCCTCAGCCCCTCTCCAGCGTCTCGTGACCGGTCAGGAGGGGTTCCCACAGCCGCAGCGACAGCTGGCCCAGGCGGTGCGGCACGTCGGGGACCCACCGTTCGTCGTCCAGCGGGGTCCCGACGACGTCCTGGAGCGGCAGGACGTCGCCGAGGACGTGCTGCCAGGAGGTGTCGTGCTGCTCCTGACGGATGCCCCACCCGCCCTGCTGGGTCTGCCAGCCCCGTTGAGCGGCCCGTTCGTCGGCCGCCCGGACGCTGCGGTTCTTCAGGTACTGCTCCGCCCAGGCACGGCTGGTCTCCACCGGCAGCGGCAGCACCGCGTCCAGACCGCGGTCGCGCAGGTCGACGAGCTGTCCCAGGGTCTGCAGGGCCAGCTCCTGCGGCAGCGGTCCGTGGCTGACGTGCCCGACACCCTTGACCCTGCCGAAGCTGTAGCGGCCAAGGTGGTGGCTGCGGGCGTGCTCCTGCCCGGCCGCGGCCAGGACGAGGGCGTAGATCCAGGAGTGCAGCCGGTGCTTGGCCTTGACGGAGGAGAAGCTGACCGTCAGGGCCGACTCCCCGACGAGCCCGGCCAGCGTCCCGACGAGACGGCGGTGGTCGGGCAGCGGGAGGGCGATGTCGACGTCGAGGCTCTCGCGGTCCAGCGCCTGCCCCCAGCCGCCCTGACCGACGGCCCGCCAGGTGGCCTGGCACAGCTCCTGCACCTGGCCGGTGAGCTGCTCCATGGTGCGGTGGCCCAGGGCGTCCGGCGGGAGCTCGCCGCGCCAGAGCTCGGCCTCGCAGGTCGCGGAGGCGTCCCGCCCTGCCAGGACGGCGGTGAGCATCCGCTCGCCGATGACCCACCGCTGCAGGCCGTCGAGCTCCACGGGGATGCCCTCGCCCCGGAGCTCGGGGACCTCGGGCACGTAGAGACCGATCCGGGAGCGGAGGAAGGCCTTGGCCGGGTTGTCGAAGAAGCGGACGAGGTCGTCCAGGAGCACGTCCTCGCGGGGCCAGGGCGCGAAGGTGCGCCGGGCCAGCGGGACCGGTTCGGTGGGCCGCTCCCGCAGGGCCCGGGCGCCGGCCAGCGCGGACGGGTCGTAGCTGAACGGTGCGTCGTCGGGCAGCAGCGGGACGGTGCCGTCCGGGGTGCGGCCCAGGTTTCGCAGGTCGTAGGGCTGCAGCGGGTGCTCGGTCAGGACCCGCTCGACCCCCTCCCCGGTCGCCGTGACGCGCAGGGCGTCGACCAGCTCGCCCAGGGGGACGGCCGGCGGGCGCGTCTGCCCGGTGTGCTCGTCGAAGCCGGTGTAGGTCACGACGAACGTCTCGCCCGCGGACATCAGTGCGTCGAGCAGCAGCTGGCGGTCCTCGCTGCGGGGGTCCCGTTCGCCCGTGACCGGGCGCCGCGCCAGGACGTCGTCGCCGTCGGGGGTGGTCGACCGGGGGAAGTCCCCGTCGTCCATGCCCACGAGGGCGACCACCCGGTGCGGCACCGAGCGCATCGGCACCATCGTGCAGACGGTGAGCGTGCCGGTCCGGAAGTTGGAGCGGGTGGCCCGCCCGGCCGTCTGCTCCGTCAGGAGTGCGTGCACGTCGGCCAGCGACAGCGAGACCCCGCCCCCGCCGGCGACCCGCCCGGCCGCCTCGGCGGTGCGCCGCAGCTCGCGCTCCAGCTGGGCGACCTGCCAGGCGTCCTTGAACGGCACGTCGGCCAGGTCGAGCACCCCTTCCTCGACGACCCGCAGCCACTGGCCGGCGGTGTCGGCGGTGCGCAGGCCGCGCAGCGTGCGACCCAGCCGCTCGACCAGCTCGGCGAGACGGCCGGCCAGGTCGAGGTCGCCGCTGTCGAGGTCGTCCAGCCCCAGGGTGCGACCGACGTGGTCGACGTCCTGCCCGTCGACCGAGGCGCCGACGAGGATGCGGTCCAGCCCGGCCCGCCAGGTGTTCTGGACGACGTTCCTCAGCTGGTAGTCGGCGCGGTGCTCCCCGTCCAGGCCCCACCGCACGGTCGTGGCCCCGACCCAGTCGCCGATGCGTTCCAGCGCGTCGTCGTCGAACCCGAACCGGTGCCGCACCGGCGCGCTGCGGGCCAGGTCGAGCACCTCCCCGGCGGTCACCCGTCCTCCGGCGAGCTCGGTGAGGTGCAGCGCCAGCCGCAGGAGGGGGTTGAGGTGCACCGGGGCCCGGTCCGCGAGCCGGACCCGCAGGCCGTGGGCCGGGTGCGTGCGGGTCGCGCCGTCCCGCACGACCTCCCCCAGACCGAAACCCGCGTGGACGAGCGGGGCGTAGGCGTCGATGTCGGGGCACATCACGAGGATGTCCCGGGGCTCGAGCGTGGGGTCGCGCTCCAGCAGGTCGGCGAGCACGTCGCGCAGCACCTCGACCTGGCGCGACTGCCCGTGGCAGGCGTGGACCTGCACGCTCCGGTCGTCCGCCGGCACCTGTCGCCCCGCCCGGGTCGCCCGGTCCGGCGCCCTGTCGGCCCGGACGTCGTGCTGGAGCATCGCGAGCAGGCTGACCTCGTCGTCAGACCCGGCCTCTGTGCCGTCGCCCCCCGTGCCGCCCTCCGCGCCGGCCCCCGCGCCGCCTGCCGACGCAGCCAGGCCCGACGCGCCCGACGCGCCCGTCGCACCGCCGGGAGGAGGCGGACCCACCAGCTCCTCGCGCCCGCCCGTGAGGGCCAGGGTGCGCTGCAGCTCGCGGGCGTCGCGGCCCAGGCTGGCCAGGAGCGGGTGCTGCACGAGCTCGCCGGACCGGTCCTCATCCCGGGGCACCGGTCCGACCGCGACGGTGGGCGCGAGCTCCTCCCACGCCGCCGGCGAGGCCTGCGGCAGCCACAGGTGGACGTCCCGGTGCTCGGCGAGCGCGCCGAGCACCTCGACCTCGCTGCGGGAGATGCGGGTGTGCCCGAACAGCGACAACCGCCCGGGCAGCTCCAGCCCGGTCAGGCGTCCGGCGCGCAGCGCTCCACCGCCCGGGCGTGCCGCTCGTCGGGCGCCTCCGAACCCACCACCTCGAGCACCCTGCGCCACAGCGGGGGCTGCCAGGCCAGGTCGTCGGCCACCCGCCCGCCGAGCCCGTCGCCGTCGCCGCCGGCCCGCCAGTCGGTCAGCACCGCGGGCCGCTGGGCGGCGTAGTCGGCGAACAGACCCGCCAGTCGGCGGGCGACGGCATACCGGCGGCCCTGCCTCAGCTCGCGCTCGGTGCCGGTCTCGGCATACCCGAGGTGGTCGGCGAGCGTCGTCGCCCACGGCTCACCCAGGCTCTCGTCGACCGCCCGCAGCACGGCCCACGCGAGCTGCCCGGGCCGCCAGGGGTCGTCGCGCTCGACGCCGAGGACCATCGTCACGAGCGAGTGCGGGCTGAGGAAGCGCACCCCCGCGCACACCCCGTCGTGCCCCGACGGGCCGGCCCCGAGCCGGTGGGACAGGCGCTGGGCCAGCCACCGCTCCACCCCGCGGGGGGGGCACGGCGACGACCTCCTCGGCGAACGGGTCCTCGAGCGGACTCCCCAGGAGCTCGGCCAGACCGTCGGCCAGCACCCCCGTCCCGGCCGCCCGGTGCACGATCAACGTCACGCGGTGACCCTACCCACCGGCCCCGACAGACCCGGGCCGGGCCTCAGCGCACGCGGACGACCTCGCCACCCGTCACCCGGACGAGCTCCTCGAACGTCAGCGGCACGATCGAGTCGGGTGTCCCGCCGGCGGCCCACACGGTCCCGTAGGCGCGCAGGTCCTCGTCGACCAGCGTCCGCAGCGGGGTGGGGTGGCCGGCCGGTGCGACGCCGCCGATGACCTGACCGGTGGCCGCGCGCACCTGGTCCGCGGAGGCCTTGGTCACCGCCCCGGCGCCGACGGCCGCGGCGATGACCTGGGTGTCGACGCGGGCGGCACCGCTGGCCATGACGAGGAGGGGTGCGTCGTCGGCCATGAACACCAGGCTGTTGGCGATCGCACCGACCGGGCAGCCGAGCTGCTCGGCCGCGAGCGGGGCCGTGCGGGCGTGCTCGTCGAGAAGGCGGATCTCGGCCTCGACGCCGGCGACGCGAAAGGCGTCCTGGACGACCTGGTTGCGGGGGCGCATGCGGGGAGTATGCCGTGTCGGTGCCCGCCTCTACACTGAGCACGCTCGGGGAGGTGGCGTGACGTCGGGGCTGTCGCGCCAGATCGAGCGACGGAGGGGAAGTGCGGACGTGGGCGGTGCAGGCGTGGGCGGGTCGGTCGTGAGCGGGACGGTCGTGAGCAGGTCGGTCCTGGGCGGGTCGGTCGTGAGCAGGTCGGTCCTCGCGACGATGGTGTCGTTGCTCCTCGTGGTCGCAGGGATCGGGCTGCCGGCCCAGGCGCTCACCGACGACGCGGACGACCTGGGAGCCAGGGCCCTGAGGGGTGCGACCTGGAGCACCCCCGTGGCCGAGCCGGACGACATCACCCGCAGCGGGCCCGTCGTCCCCATGACACCGCCCTGGAGACGCTCTACAACGAGAACCCGAGCTACTACGACGACGGCTGTCACGTGGACGCCAGCGGCACGAAGGTTCTTCCCGGCTGCACCTATGGCGATCCTGCCGGCACGGTCGAGGTCGCCATGGTGGGAAGCTCCAAGGTGGGACAGCTCTTCGGGGCCCTCGACGAGATCGCCCGGCGGGAGGGCTGGCGGTTGCGGGCGTACACCAAGAGCGCCTGCGCGTTCGTGCACACCCCGCACTCGTCCTACGCCGAGTGCAACGTCTACAACGAGGCGCTGCGCGCTCACCTGGCGGCCGACCCCCCTGATCTCGTCCTGACCGGTGGCATGCGTCGCAGCGTGACCGACGGCTACGTCCAGACGTGGACGTGGCTGCGCGAGCTCGGTGTCGAGCGCATCGTGTCGTTCTGGGACACCCCTGTCCCGGATGTGCAACCGGCCGAATGCGTCGCGGCCGCTCTCTCGGGCGGGACCGATCTCACGGCGTGCGCCACACTGCTCCCGGACAGCGTCAGCGGGAACCCGTCGATGCGGACCGCGGCCGCCCAGGTCGAGGGCGCTGATTTCGTCGACCTGCGTGACTGGGTCTGCCCTTCCACCTGGTTGAGCCCTCGGTGTCCGGCGGTGGTCGGTAGCGCCCAGGTGTACGCGGAAGGCTCGCACATGGCCCCGGCCTACGGCGCGAGCCTCACCGACCCGATCCACGAGCGGCTCCACGAGCTCGGGGTCGCCCGCTACCGACCCAGCGTCGACCGGGTCGGGGGCGCCAACCGGTACGAGACCGGGGCGCTGATGGCCGGCGACGTCGAGCCGGGTGCCCGGGTCTTCGTCGCCAGCGGCCAGGAGTACGCCGACGCGCTCACCGCCGCGGCCCAGGCGGGTCAGGACGGTGGCGCCGTGCTCCTTGCCAAGGACATCGACCTCCCCTCGGCCACCCGGGCGGCCCTGACCAGGCTCCGTCCTCGGGAGATCGTGCTCGTCGGCGGCGATCTTCGGATCCACGACGAGGTGCTTCTCGCGCTGCGGAACTACAGCCCGGTGGTGCGCCGGGTCGCCGGGACGGACCGCTACGAGACCGCGGCCGCGCTGGCCCGGTTGGACGGGCCGTCCTCGGGCGGGACGGTCTACGTGGCGACCGGGACCGACTTCCCGGACGCGCTCGCCGCGGCGGCCCAGGCCGGGCAGCGGGACGCCCCGGTCCTGCTCGTCAAGCAGGACTCGGTGCCCCAGGTCACCGAGTCCGTGCTCCGCGAGCTGGCCCCCCGCCGCGTGGTGGTGGCCGGCGGCACCGTCTCGGTCTCGCAGGACGTCGTCGACCGGCTGGCGGAGCTGGTGCCCGGTGAGGTCGTCCGGCAGGCGGGCGCCAACCGGTACGAGACGGCCGTCGCGCTCGCGCAGGGAGCGTTCGGGCAGGCGACGGGGGAGCGGCTCCTGCACGTGGCCTCGGGCACGTCCTACGCCGACGCGCTCACGGCCGCGCCCGCGGCCGCCGCCGCCGGGGGTGCCGTCCTGCTCGTGCCGGGTGACCGCATACCCTCCGCGACGGCGGCCGGCGTGCGCGGACTCGCACCCACCAGGATCGTCCTGGCCGGCGGGAGAGGCGCGGTCTCCGACGAGGTCGAGCGCGGGCTCATCCGTCTCGTCGAGTGACTCGCGGTCTGCGAGAGGTCGAGCGCGGGCTCATCCGTCTCGTCGAGTGACTCGCGTTCTGCGAATAGTCGAGCGGGGGCTCATCCGTCTCGTCGAGTGACCTCGCGGTCCCGGGCGAGCTTGCGTGCGGCAATCTCCTTCCACACCGGCGCGTTGGTGATCCCGATGTCCTCGGGGTCGAAGACCGGGTCGAGGCCGGCGGAGCGCTGCCGGTCGTAGTCCCGCACCACCGCGGTGGCCTGCTTGCTCAGCAGCACGAGCGCGACCAGGTTGATCCACGTGTAGATCCCCAGGCCCACGTCGGCGAGGTTCCAGGCGAAGGTCGCGGAGCGCAGCGAACCGAGGAAGATCGACCCCGCCAGGACCACCCACGCGATGTTGACGACGAGCCGCTCCCGGCGGCTGTTGCGCAGCAGGTAGGCGATGTTGGTGTCGGCGTAGAAGGCGAACGACAGCAGGGTGGTGAAGGCGAAGAAGAACATCGCCACCGCGATGAACGCCGATCCCAGGCCCGGGAAGGAGGCGTCGATGGCGGCCTGGGTGTACTCCGGCCCCTGGACGAGCCCGGGAACGTTCTCGGTGACCATCTCCCCGTCCGGTCCCTCGACGTTGTAGGACCCGGTGACCAGGATCATCAGACCGGTGACGGTGCAGATGAGCAGGGTATCCACGTACGCCGAGAACCCCTGGGCCAGCCCCTGCTTGACCGGGTGCGACACCTCGGCGGCGGCCGCGGCCTGCGCGCCCGAGCCGGTGCCGACCTCAGAGGAGTAGATCGCCCGCTTGACGCCCCACATGATCGCCGCGCCGACGATGCCGCCGAAGGCCGCGTCCGTCCCGAACGCGCTGCTGAAGATCAACCCGAACATCTCTGGGACGGCGTCGGCGTTGATCACCAGCAGGACGATCCCGAGGAGGATGTAGGCCGCCGCCATGATCGGCACCACGAGCCCGACGACCCGCCCGATCCGGTGCATGCCGCCGAAGACGACGAGGCAGAAGAGCGCGGTGACCACGACCCCGGTGATCCACGGCGGGACCGAGAAGGCCGACTCGGCCGACACCGCGATGTTGTAGGACTGGATCGAGGGCCCGGTGATCGTCAGCGCGAAGACCGCGGCCGCGGCATACAGCACCGCCAGCCACTTCCACCCCAGACCCTTCTCGATGTAGAAGGCCGGCCCGCCGCGGTACTCCCCGCCGACCTCCTCCTTGTAGACCTGCGCCAGCGAGCTCTCCGCGATGGCGACGGCCGCGCCGACGAACGCGGTGACCCACATCCAGAAGAGCGCCCCAGGGCCGCCGAAGTGGATCGCGGTCGCGACGCCGGCGATGTTGCCGACACCGACGCGCCCGCCGAGCGCCATCGCGAACGACTGGAAGGACGACAGGCCCTGCGTGGAGTCGTCGCCGCCGACGAGGTAGCGGACCATGTCGGGCAGCCGCCGCACCTGCGGCACGACCATCCTGACGGTGAACCAGACCCCGGCCGCGAGGACCAGGACGACCATCGGGGTGCTCCAGAGGAGCTCGTTGACCCTGGCGATGACGGTGTCGAGCATGGGCGCAGGCCTTCCGGGAGGGTGGAGGCAGACTATGCGCGCACCGGGCGCAGTGCCCACCGGAGGGACCCAGGGGTATGCCGTCGCTCGCGGTCCCGAGGTCCGCCCGGCTCAGTAGTCCGCCCGGCTTAGTAGGTCGTGCGCCCTGGTCCTTCCGACCACCGCCGCATGACCTCGGCGGCCTCCGGGACGTCGAGCCGGTGCAGGGGGAGCCGGCGCTCCTCGGCCGGCCTGCCGAGCTCCTCGTAGATGAGCGAGTCGTCGAAGCCCACGGCCGCCGCGTCCTCGTGGGTGGCGGCGAAGTGGACCTGCGCCGGGCGGGCCCAGTAGAGGGCCCCCAGGCACATGGGGCACGGCTCGCAGGAGGCGTACACGTGGGCGCCGGTCAGCTGGAAGCTTCCGAGCGCCGCGCACGCCCGCCGGACGGCGACCATCTCCGCGTGGGCCGTCGGGTCGTCGGTCGCCACGACCTCGTTCCAGGCCTCGGCGACGACCCGGCCGTCCACGACGACGACCGCGCCGAAGGGGCCGCCGTCACCGCGGTCGGACCCTTCGCGGGCCAGCTCGACGGCGCGCAGGAGGTGGCGGCGGTGCTCGGCGTCGTGGTCCTCCGTGCGGCGGAGACCCTCGGCGACGGCGTCCGTCCGACCGTGATCCCCGGCGTCGGCGTCGGCCTCCGTCCGGCCGTGGTCCCTGGCGTCCGCCTCCGTCCCGACGTGTCCCCCGACCTCACCCTCGCTCACAGGTCGGCCAGCAGGGTGCCCGGCCGTTCGACGCCGTCGGCGACGTACCGCAGGAAGCCCCCGGCCGTCCCCCCGTCGCACACCCGGTGGTCGAACGTGAACGACAGCTGGGTCACCTGCCGCAGCCTCACCTTCCCCCTGTGCGCCCACGGTTTCTCCACGATCCGGCCGACGCCGAGCATGCCGGCCTCGGGGTGGTTGATGATCGGGGTCGAGCCGTCCACGCCGTACACGCCGTAGTTGTTGAGCGTGAACGTCCCGCCGCTCATCTGCGCCGGCGACAGCGTCCCCTCGCGGGCCGAGGCGGTCAGCTCCCTCAGCGCGGAGGCCAGCTCGGTGGTGCTCATCGCGTCCGCGCCGTGCACGACGGGGACGACGAGGCCGCGGGGGGACTGGGCGGCGAAGCCGAGGTTCACCCGTCCGTGCCGGAGGATCTCTCCGGCCTCGACGTCGACCGAGGCGTTCAGCTCAGGGTGCCGCGCCAGCCCGGCGACGACGATCCGCGCCAGCAGCGGCAGCACGCCGATCCGGGCGTCGGGCGCGCCTCGCGCAGGGTGTCCTTGAGCCGCATCAGCCGGGTGGCGTCCACGTCGACCCAGGTGGTGGCGTCGGGGATCTCGCGCCGGGAGGTGGTCAGGCGGTCGACCATGAGCCGGTGCACGCCCTGGATCGGCACGCGCACGTCCTCGCGGGTCCGGGGGGAGGAGGGGTATGCCGTGGTGCCGCCGCCGGTCCCGTCCGTGGCGGCCACATCCGCAGCCGCGCCGCCGCCGGAGCGGCCACCGGTGCGCACGTCCTGAGGACCTCGGGCGTCCCGCGCCGCCTCGAGGTCGGCGCGTCGGACCACGCCGGTCGGGCCAGGCTTCACGGTCCGCACGTCGATGCCCCACTCGGCGGCCAACCGGCGGACCAGCGGCGAGATGACACGGACGGCCTGCCGGCTGTCGGAGGAGGCTGCCGTCGTCTCCCTCTGACTGCCCTCCGAGGGGGCCGACGTCGTCCGCGCCCGCTGCTCCTGAGCGGGGCCGCTCCCGTCGGACGTGCCCATCTCCGGGACGGAGGAGCTCCGACCGCCGCGTCGACGACCGCCCCGCCGTCGCCGCTCGGGGGCCTCGCCCGCGCCGTAGCCGATGAGCGGCCGCTCAGGCCCCCCGTCCTCGGACTGAGCGGAGCCGCTCCCGACCGACACGCTCGCCCCGGCACGCTCCTCGGTGCGGTACTGCTCCACGGCGTGGTCCGCCTCGGAACCGCCGGCGCCGTTGGTCGACGCCCCGCCCTTCGACGCCCTGCTGTTCGAAGCTGCGCCGTTCGACGCCCTGCCGTTCGACGCCCTGCCGTTCGACGCCCCGCCGTTCGACGCCCTGCCGTTCGACACCCCGCCCTTCGACGCCCCGCCGTTCGACGCCCCGCCCCCCTGCGCTCCAGAGCCCTCCTCGGCCGCCGGCACCGGCTCGGCCGCTGCCGAGACCTCGCCCACGGTGATGAGCGGCTGACCGACGGCCAGCACCGTGCCGGCCTGGACGTGCAGCTCGGCCACCGTGCCGGCGTACGGGCACGGCACGTCGACGGACGCCTTGGCGGTCTCGACCGTGACGACATCCTGGTCGATGGAGACCTCGTCACCGACGGCGACGTGCCACTCGACGACCTCGGCCTCGGTCAGGCCCTCACCCAGGTCGGGCAGCCGGAAGACGAAACCCCCGCTCACGCAGACACCTCCCGGTCCGCGCCCGGGCCGGACGGCACCGTGCCCGCGCTGGGTGACGCCCCGCCCGAGGCGGGCGGCACGGCATACCTGAGGTCGGGTTCGTCGTCCCACTGCAGCCGCGCGACCGTGTCGAGGATCCGGTCGACCCCCGGCAGGTGCGAGTGCTCCAGGATCGGCGGCGGGTAGGGGATGTCGAGGCCGCTGACCCGCAGCACCGGCGCGGCGAGGGAGTGGAAGCAGCGTTCCTGGACCCGCGCGGCGATCTCCGCACCCATGCCGGCGAAGCCCTGCGCCTCGGCGAGGACGACGGCGCGACGCGACGGTCTTGCGCACGGACGCCATCACCGTCGCGTCGTCGAACGGGACGAGGGTGCGCAGGTCGACGACCTCGAGGTCCCAGTCCTCCTCGGCGGCGGCGACCTCGGCGGCGCGCAGGGCGTTGGGCACCTGCGGGCCGTAGGTGATGACGGTGACGTCCGACCCCTCGCGGCGCACGGCGGCCCGGCCGATCGGCTCGGTGGTGGTGGGCAGCTCGACCTCGGCCTTGGACCAGTAGAGCGACTTGGGCTCCATGAAGACGACCGGGTCGTCGGAGGCGATCGACTCGCGCAGCAGGCTGTAGGCGTCGGCGGGGGTCGACGGGGTGACGACGTGGAGGCCTGGGGTGTGGACGTAGTAGCCCTCGGAGGAGTCGCAGTGGTGCTCTACCCCGCCGATGCCGCCGGCGTAGGGCACCCGGATGACGATCGGCATCGTGAGCCGCCCGCGGGTGCGGTTGCGCATCTTGGCGATGTGCGAGACGACCTGCTCGAACGCCGGGGAGCCGAAGGCGTCGAACTGCATCTCGATCACCGGCCGGAAGCCCTGCATCGCCAGTCCGACCGCGAACCCCGCGATGCCGGCCTCGGCCAGGGGGGTGTCGAAGCACCGGTCCTCGCCGAAGTCCCTGGTCAGGCCGTCGGTGATGCGGAACACGCCCCCGAGCGCCCCGACGTCCTCGCCGAAGACCAGGACGTTCTCGTCCTCGGTCAGCGCGTCCCGCAGGGCGGTGTTGAGGGCCTGGGCGTATGTGGTGGGTCGGCTCATCGGGCCACCTCCTCGGTCTCGGGCCGGCTGGCCTCGCGCTCGGCCGCGACCATCTCCGCCTGCTCGCGCAGCTGGGGGGTGGGCTCGGCGTAGACGTGGGCGAACAGGTCGGCCGGGTCGACCTGAGGGTCGGCGTTCATCCGCTCGCGCAGGTCGGCGGCGAGCTCCTCGGCCTCCTGGCGCACCTCCTCGACGCGGGCGTCGTCGACGGCGCCCTGCGCGACGAGGTAGGCCTGCAGACGCACGAGCGGGTCCTGCCCGGTCCACCCGTCCACCTCGTCGGGCGTGCGGTAGCGGGTGGCGTCGTCGGCGTTGGTGTGCGCCTCCATCCGGTAGGTGTGCGCCTCGATGAGGAAGGGGCCCTGCCCCGAGCGGGCGTGCTCGTAGGCCTTGCGGGTCACCGCGAGGACGGCGGCCGGGTCGTTCCCGTCCACCTGCTCGGCGCGCACGCCATACCCGATCCCCTTGTAGGACAGCGCAGGTGCCTTGGTCTGCTTGGCGAGGGGCACGGAGATGGCGTACTTGTTGTTCTGCACGAGGTAGACGACCGGGGCCTTGAAGACGCCGGCGAAGTTGAGGCCTTCGTGGAAGTCGCCCTCGGAGGTGGCCCCGTCGCCGATGAAGCACAGGGCGACGGCGTCGGATCCCCTGCGGCGCAGGCCGTCCGCGGTGCCGGCCGCGTGGACGGCCTGGGTCGCCAGGGGGGTGCACTGGGGGGCCGTGCGGGTGGCCTGGGGGTCGTAGCCGCAGTGCCAGTCGCCGCGCAGGAGGGTAAGCACCTCGACCGGGTCGATGCCGCGGGTGACCAGGGCCATCGAGTCGCGGTAGGTGGGGAAGAACCAGTCGTCCTCCTGCAGCGCCAGCACCGGCGCGACCTGGCAGGCGTCCTGGCCGCGGGAGGAGGGGTAGACCGCCAGGCGCCCCTGCTTGGTCAGCGCCGTGGCCTGGGCGTCGAAGCGGCGGCCGACCACCATCGCGCGCCAGACCTTCACCAGGTCCTCCAGCGGAGGTATGGCGTAGCCGCGGTCGGTCATCTCCTGCGTGGGTGCGGCCTCGGTCCCGTCGGGGGACAGGAAGCGGACCGGCTCGCGGCAGGGGAGCAGGTCGTCGATCTCGCTCATCGTTGAGTCCTCACGGGTGGTGGTCGGCAAGACGATCGTGACGTCCATCGTCTCGCACGGGGGTCGTGGCCCCGGCATCCTGGGGATGAGTCGAGACGTCTGGCATAGTGTGTAGATGAGCGATGACAGATCGTCCAGTGTGACCCCGGACACGTCCGGGTCGGGGAGACGGGTGGCCGCGGGGGCGGTGGGGGTGGACGACACGGACCGGGCGATCGTGACAGCGCTGCGGTCGGACGGGCGGATGTCGGTGCGAGCTCTGGCCGAGCAGGTGCACATCTCGCGGGCCAACGCCTACGCCCGGCTGGAGCGGCTGCAGCGGGACGGTGTGATCACCGGGTTCACGGTGCGGGTGGACCCGGTGCGGCTGGGGCTGATGACGTCGGCCTACGTGTCCGTCTCGATCGAGCAGGGGTCCTGGCGCGAGGTGCTGGGGGTGCTCGAGCAGCTGCCGGGGGTGGAGAAGGTGGCGCTGGTCGGGGCGGAGTTCGACATGTTGGTCGAGGTGCGGGCGCACGACAACCACGAGCTGCGGGACGTGGTGCTCGAGCAGATCCAGGCGGTGCCGGGGGTGCGGGCGACGCGGACGTGGTTGGTGTTCGACGAGTGGAGCACGTGAGGGGGCACCTGCACCCTGCCGGGTCTCACCTGTCCGTGGCCATGGAGCGACGTCTCTGCGGTGGCCCGGAGCCGCTCCCCGGGCAGGAGTGGCACGGTCCGGCCCCGACCCCTACGGTCGAGGGTGTCGGGCCGACCCGACCGGCCCGGGAGAGGACGGAGGACCATGGCGGTCTGCGAGGTCTGCGGCAACGACTACGACAAGAGCTTCGAGGTGATCGCTGCCGGCCAGCGGCATGTGTTCGACAGCTTCGAGTGTGCGGTGCACCGGATGGCGCCGGTGTGTGAGCACTGCGGCTGCAAGGTCATCGGGCACGGCACCGAGGTGGACGGGCGGTTCTACTGCTGCGCCCACTGCGCGAAGGACTCCGAGGGAGACGTCGCGGTCGACGACCGGGTGGGTTGACAGGACTGCTCGGCTGTCAGCTCATCCCGTGCGGCCGTCGATGGACTCGCGGAGGAGGTCCGCGTGGCCGTTGTGCTGGGGGCGTACTCCTCGATCATGTGCACCAGGATCCAGCGCATCTTCGCCGGCACACCCAGGTAGGTGGGTCGCACCGCGAGGGTGTCCAGGCCCTCGGGCGTGTCCAGCAGGTCCTCGGTGATCCTCCGGGACTGGGTGACGGCTGCGTCATACAGCGTGAGCAACTGGCGCGGGGAGTCCTGGGCGGCGGAGTGCCACTCCCAGTCGGGGTCAGCGGACCAGTCGACGGTGTCGAAGGGCTCGAGCAGGGGCCCGCCGAGCAGGTCTTCGGAGAAGAAGCTGGACTCCACGTAGGCCAGGTGCTTGAGCAGCCCGGCCAGGGTCATCGTCGACGGGGGCAGCCGCTGGTTGAGCTGGGGGTAGTCGAGGTCGGCGCACTTGTGACGGAGGGCAGCCCGGTGACGGTCGAGGATGTCGAGGAGCACCTCGGCCTCGTCGCCCTGGACCGGCTCGGGAGCGGTCTCGTCGGGGGCCATCGCTCCACGGTGGCACGGTACCGTCGATGGTAAAGAGCCGGCGCTCCTACGCGAGGTCCTCCCATACGAAGGTCGACACGGTGCCCGTCTCCCAGTCGCGACGCAGGATGCCGTAAGCGACGGAGGCGACCGGGTCGGCGCCATCGACGGGCCAGCCTTCCCGGTAGTGGGCCTCCTTGAGGAAACCGCAGCGAAGGAACGTCCGCCGCATCGGGAGGTTGTCCTCGCGGGTCTGTCCCTCGAATCGATTGACCTGGGGCATCGTCCGGAAGACATGGTCCGTGGCTGCCCTCAATATCTCCCGGGACAACCCACGCCCACGAAAGTCCAGCGCGAGCCGGAGGTCGAAGAGTGGCGCGTCGTCCGACAGATCCTCCAGGCGGAAGAAGCCGACCCGCCCCAGTTCGTCGTGCTCGACCCAGAAGGAGTCGTTGTCCTCGTCCCGGTAGGCGCCTTCTCCGACCCAGGACTCCACCTGCGCCCGAGTGGGGCGAGGGACGACGTGGAAGGGGAACTCGTTGTCGGTCATGAAGGCCACCAGGTCCTCGTGGTCGGCGCCGGTGGGGTCGAGGCGACGGAGGGAGATGCTCACCGGGGGGAGGCTACCCGCCCAGCTTGCAACGATCGGTCCGAGAAGGCTGCTTGCGGGGCGCGCGTTCCCATAGGGGACGAGGACGGTCAGAAGGGTGGGGTGCCGTAGGTGCGCTTGCCCCAGGGGGTGTTGCCGTTGGCGTCGCCGTGGTCGCCGTGGGTGTCGTCGCGGTCGCCGTGAGCGTCATCGCCGTCGTCGGCGGCGTGACCCGGTCGGGTCGAGGTGCACGGCGCGGGGGGCTGGGTCGGTCCGGTCGGGGCGAGCGGGTTGATCGGCGTACCTCCACCGCTGCCGACGGTCGGGGCGTCGCAGGGGGTGGTGGTCTGGTCCGGCTCGGTCGGCGGGGGTCCCCAGCGGCGTCGACCGTCGGGGTCGGTGTGGGTGAGGGTGGTGGCGGCGTCGGCGGTGAAGACCTGGTCGGTGTCGCCGCTGGGCTCGCCGTGCTCGTCGCGACGATGGCCGGCGCGGCCGCCGTCGTGGTGGGGTCGGTGGTAGGGGTTGTCGTAGGGGGTGAGGTCTTCCTCGGCGGTGGGGAGGGGGTCGGTGGGTGCGCGGTGGCACAGGGCGGTGTAGATGGCGTGGTCGATGGCTTCGGCCCGGGCGGTGCGGGGGTCCTGGCCGGTCGCGGTGGCTGCGGTGGCTGCGGCGTGGTGGACGGTGGCGATGGCGGTGTTCAGGAGGGTGGTGTAGGCGCGGTGGTCGCGGACCCGGGTGGCGTAGATGCGTCCTAGCAGGGTCTGCCAGGTGAGGTTGCGGTGGGCGTCTATGGTGGCGTGCCAGTGGCGGGCGGTCTTGAGGTCGTGGTGGGTGGTGCACAGGCATTGCAGGTTGCACAGGGTGGTCGCCCCGCCGGTGGCGTGCTCGTGGACGTGGTCCAGCTGGGTGTAGATCGCCGGTCGGGTGCAGCCGGGGGCGCGGCAGGTCCCGTCGGCGGCGGTGGCCTGGGCGCGCATGTGCGCGTCGGGCTGGTAGGCGGTGGTGGAGCGTTCCACGCACCGCCCGTCCAGGGGGTCGATCACGAGCCGGTGCAGGGTGGTGCCCGGGGTCAGGACCAGGCCGGCGATGTCGGTGGCGTTCAGGAACGCGGGAGTGGTGCCGCTCGCCTGCGCCACCGCCAGCAGCATCTCCTGCCCATCGCCGGGTGGGTCCGTCCCGGGCGGGCCGGCTGAAGGGGTGGAAAGTTCTGACGGGTCCGGGGTCCGGTCCGTCGTTCCGGGTGCTGCGGACGCCCCAGGCTTCTGCGGCGGGATCGTCCCGGACGGCGCGGCCGGAATGGTCGTTGCGCTCCTTCCAGGTGGTGCGGCGGGGCGGGGCGGTGGTGACGCGGCGGGGCAGGGGGTGGTCGTGCACCGGTGGGGGTGCTCGTGCCCGCTGCCGGTGCCGGTGCCGGTGCCGGTGCCGGTGCCGGGGGTGCTGCCGGTGCCGGTGTCTTTGGTGCCGGGCAGGAGGTGCCAGGGGGTGATGACGTTGAGGGTGGCGGCGGGCAGGCCTTCCAGGATCGCGGCCAGGGCGCTGATGTGCTCGACGGTGATCTGGTCGGGGTCGGTGGGGGTGTCGGGCAGGGGCAGGGTGCCGTGCAGCAGCAGGGCGGTGGCGGTGTCGGCGCGCAGCTGGGCCAGGGTGCGGGTGTCGCCGTGGCGGCGGGCGGCGCGGGCGGCGGCGTGCAGCCGGTCGATCAGGGCGCTGGCCTGGGTGGGGGTCGCGGTGATGCTCACCGTGGCGGTGCCGTCGTCGTCGATGCGGGCGGTGGCGTCACGGGCGGCGCGGGCACCGGCCCGGGCGGCCCGGGCGGCGGGGGCCTCGCCGCGGGTGAGCTTGGCGGTCTCACGGTCCAGGGCGTGGTGGTAGGCCCGGTGGCCCCAGGGCAGGGTGGACACGGTCCCGGTGGGGGTGAGGCGCTCGACGGCGACCCGGTCGGGGTCGGTGCCGAACATCACCTGGGCCAGGTGGGCGGTGGCGGCCACGTCCAGCCCCGCGGCGTGGGCGGTGCGCCAGGCGCGGCGCACCAGGCGCCACGGGACGCTCCCGGTGCCCAGCGCGTCCAGGACGGGGCCGGTGATGGCTGCCGGGGCGGTGGCCACGGCGACCAGGTCGCGGGCCTCGCCGATGCCCCACCCGGACGCTGCGGACAGTTCGTGCGCGGTGGCCGAGCGGGACCGGGCGGCCCACCGCTCCCGGGCGGTGGGAGACAGCTCGGCCGGGTCGGTGGCGCCCTTGGCCGCCAGCAGCAGGGCGGCGTTGGCCGTGGCCAGCTGCCCGGTCGCGGCCAGCAGCGCCCCGTCCAGGCGGGCGCCCAGGTCCAGAAGGTCCTCGATCCGGTCCAGCACGCCCTGCCCGGCGCGGCGGGCCGCCCCGGCGTCGGGGACACCCACCCCGGTCTCACCCCCCTCACCGGGGGCACCGGGGCCGGCCCCGTGCCCGCGGACGCCGGGTCGGCATCGGCGTCGGCATTCGTGCAGCGCTCCTCCTCATCGACCCTCTCACCCCTCCCCTCGGGGTCGCCGGCGCCGACGGCGGGGCGGTTGGCTCGGGTCGTGGTCGAGGGGGCGATCTGCGCCAGCGACCGGCCGGTGCGGACCGCGGCCAGGGTCGTGGCCGCCGAGGACAACAACGCCACCGACCCCGCATCCAGACCCATCTCGGACAACACCTCCCGCAACCGCACCTCCACCGGATCACCAGACCCTGAAGCGGTGGGCTCCTCGATGGTCGGGGTGTCCGAGGACGGGCTGGTGGGGACCGTGGAGGTGGTGGGGGAGTCGGTGGCGGTGCCGGAAGGACCGTCGCTGTCCCCCGGGGAGAGAAGGCCTGCGTAGCCCGGTCCGCTGTGCGGTGCGCCCACCTCCACGCGCACGACCTGCCCGGCCAGCCTGGGTCCTGGGGCGAAGGAGAGAAGGTGTTCCAGCTCCCGCTCCAGCGGGGACTCACCGGCCCCTCCTGCCGCGGCAGCTCCAGCGGTGGCCTCATCGTCCCTCCCCTCTGTCCGAACCAGGACCGCCAGGACGGTCCCCCCTCATGCGCCTTACCGCCGCTCCTTCCGACGATGTGACCATATTAGGACACCTGTACGACATACCTGACTGAGCGAAGCGGGCTGTGGATGAAGGGGAGGCTCCACCTGCGGATGTGGACAGCAGCAGCCTCGCCGTGCCTCAGCCTCGCTGCGCCGACCCCGCCGCTGCGCCTACCCCGCGCCGCGCCTACCCCGCCGCTGCGCTTGCCCTGTGTCGCCGCGTCTAGCCCCTGTGACCGCGCCTGCCGCGCGCGACGCCCTACCTCACCCGTGGCAGCCTCTGGCCCGCCTGCAACACGCTCCGGAACAGATCCCCACGCTCGGCCAGCCGCTCCACGATCGTCCGCACCGTCCACCTGTCCGGCCGCAGCTCAGGATCCTCCAGCTCGTCCCAGGAGATCGGCGCCGACACCGGCGCGCCCGCCGCCGGCCTCGGGCTGTACGGCGCCACCAGCGTCTTGTTCACCGCGTTCTGCGTGTAGTCCAACCGTGCCAGCCCGCCCCGCTCCTTGACCGACCAGCTCCAGCTGACCAGCTCCGGCACGACGGCCCCGATGCTCCTGGACACCTTCTCCGCCCACGCCCGTGTGTCCGCGAAGCTCGGGCCCCGTCGGATAGGCACCCACACCTGGAACCCCCTCCGACCGGTCACCTTCGGATACCCCCGGATCCCCATGTGGTCCAGGGCGGTCCGGTGCAGCCGGGCGATCTCCAGCGTCTGCTCCCAGGTCGTCTGCTCACCCGGGTCGATGTCGAACATCACGTAGCTCGGACGGTCCGGCGCCTCCGTCGGCGAGGTCCACGGATGCCACTCCAGCGCACCGAAGTTCGCCGCCCAGACGAGCGCCGCGGCCTCATCCACGACCAGGTACGTCCTCGTCTCCCCAGGGCCGGCCTCCGGGTTGTCCCACCGCGGCAGCCAGTCGGGGGCGTGGCCGGGCAGCTCCTTGTGCCAGAAGCCCTTGCTGTCCGCGCCGTCCGGGAAGCGGTGCAGGTTGAGCGCCCGTCCCGCGAGGTAGGGCAAGGAGACCGGGGCGACCTGCGCGGCATACCTGATCAGGTCGCGCTTCGTGACGGGCTCCTCACCCTCTCGTGCGGGGAAGAGGTTCTTGTCGAGGTTCGTCACCCGCAGCGTCCGGCCGAATACAACCCAGCTCCCCGACCCGCCGAGCTCGTCCAGCGCCGCCAGCTCGTCGTCCCCCACCCCGTCGATCTCCCTCCCACCGACCTGCAGCGAGGCACGCTCCGCGGGCAGGTCGCTGCGCCATACCCGCTCCGGGTCCGCCCGCACCTCCTCGTTGGTGCGCCCGCTGAGCACCGAGCGGGGGAAGTCCTCGGCGTCCCACCCCTCCTCGACGTGCTCGTCGTGCTTGTGGAAAAGCAGCCACTGCTCCTTGTCCCCCTCCTGCCGGCCGGGTCCGCACGAGCATGAACTCGCCCCGCAGCCTTTCCCCGTGCAGCCGCACGTGCAGCGTCCCCGCGCGGATCGCCGCGGCCGGGTCCTCGTCGTGCGAGTCCCAGGTGCCGGTGTCCCAGACGATGACGTCGCCCCCGCCGTACTCCCCGGCCGGGATGACGCCCTCGAAGTGGAGGTACTCCATCGGGTGGTCCTCCACGTGGATCGCCAGCCGCCGCACCTCGGGGTCCAGCGAGGGTCCCTTCGGCACAGCCCAGCTCGCGAGCACCCCGTCGACCTCGAGCCGGACGTCGTAGTGCCTGCGGGTCGCCCGGTGCCGCTGGACGACGAAGACGGGGTCGGGGCTCGGTCTGTCGGGCTGCGGTCGGTCGCCGGTGCCTGGTCGCTCGTCGTCACCGGTCCGGTCGCCGTGATCCGAGCGGTCGTCGGGGGTCCCCCCGCTCGGCTCCGGCGTCCTCCCGAAGTCCCGCATCCTCCGATAGGTGCGCAGAGCCTCCTCGGGCGTCGGTCCCGCCTCTGGGGACGCGTCCTCGTCTGGGGTATGCCGCTCGCGCGCCACCCCTCCACGGTGCCACGGGGAGGGGGCCGGCGCCCGGTGGTGGTCGAATCCTTCTTCCACATCCTGGCCGGGAGCGGACGTGCGTGCTCGTGGAGCAGCTGAGGACGCTGGACGTGGGGCGGCTCGGTCCGCTGGTCGGTCACCTCGGGCTCGCGGACCAGGAGTCCGTGGACCGGGCCCTCGGGCTGGTCCTCACGCTCGATCGTCGGGGCGCCGTGTAGGCGAGGTCTGCGCGGAAGGAAGGGTCTGCGGGAAGGTGGGGTGATGGCGCAGTCCGAGGTCACGGTGCAGACCGCCTACGACCTGGTGGCGGACGACTACGCGCGCCTGCTGCCGGACACCCGGGCGGAGACGACCCTGGACCTGGCCGTTCTCGACGTCTTCGTCGAACGGGTGCGGGACGTGGGGGAGCTCCTCGACGCCGGCTGCGGGGCCGGGCGGATCGCGCGGCACCTGACAGACCGGGGATGCCGGGTCAGGGGTGTGGACCTCTCACCCCGGCTGGTGGCCGCTGGGCGGCGCACCCACCCCGACCTCGATCTGTCGGTGGCCTCACTCGCCGAGCTTCCCTTCGAGGACGACCGGTTCGCGGGGGTGATGGCGTGGTACTCGACGATCCACACCCCCGACGACGAGCTGCCCGGCGTCCTGGTCGAGCTCGTCCGGGTGCTGCGGCCGGGCGGCCACCTGCTCGTCGCGTTCCAGTCCGGGGAGGGCGTCGTGGACCTGGCCGGGTCCTACGGCCGGCACGGACACGCCGTGGTGCTGGAGCGCTACCGGCGCACGGCGGACGCGATGGCCCACCTCCTGGATCGGGCAGGGTGCCAGGAGGTGGTCCGGATGGTGCGTGCCCCGGAGGGGAGGGAGGCGGAGGACCAGGCGGTGCTGCTCCTGCGCCGGTGCTGATGGCGCGGCAGTCCTGCGCCGGCGCTGATGGCGCGGCAGTCCTGGTCGCGCGGCGGCGCTGAGCGGCCGCTCAGCCCAGCCAGACCTGCTCCGGTTCCGGGTGCGACAGGAAGTGGCTCATCGCCTGCGTGAAGGCGTAGGCGCCGGCCTGGCCGAACACCACGACGTCGCCCGGACACAGGTCCTCGGGCAGGTCACCCGTGCCGACCCGGTCGAGCGAGGTGCACAGCGGTCCGGCGAGCGTGGTCGGGACGAGGTCCTGCGACAGCACCCCCACCCCCGGCCGCAGCGCCAGGGTCGGGAACGACTGCCCGGTCAGCAGCGGTCGCAGCAGGTGGTTGATCCCGCCCTCGAGCATGACGAAGCGCTGCCCGCGCGAGACCTTCGTCCGCACCACGCGGGCGCAGTAGACCCCCGTCGGCGCCGACAGCCACCGGCCCGGCTCGAGCAGCAGCTCACCGGTGAACCACGGGTGCTCCGCGAGCACCCGCCCCAGCCCCGCACCCAGGGCGCGCACGTCCAGGCTCGCCTCGCCGGCGGCATACCTGACCCCCAGGCCGCCACCGAGGTCGATCAGGTCCAGCCCGCGCCCGAGCAGCCCGGCCAGATCCCGACCGATGCGCAGCGCGGTCCGGTGGTTGGCCAGCAGCCGCCCGGCGTCGAGCTCGTTGCTCGCCGCGAACACCTGCAGGCCGGTGATGCGCACCCGGTCGTACGCCCGCGCCGCCGCGACGAACTCCGCCACCTCCTCCTCGTCGACACCGAACGCGCTCGGCCCGCCGCCACCGATGATGGTCGCGACCTCCGACACACCCGAGGCCGGGTTCACCCGCACGCTCACCTCGAGGGGGTCGTCGCCGGTGTGGAGGGTATGCAGCCGCGCCACGTCCTCGATCCCGTCCACCTGGACGCGGGCGCCGGCGAAGAGCGCCGCGTGGAGGTCACGCTCGGACTTGGCCGGCCCGGCGAAGACCATCCGCCGGCCCGTGCCCCCGGCCGCGAGCACGGCCGAGACCTCGCCGGCGCTCGCGCAGTCGAACCACGCGCCGGCGGCCGAGAACGTCTCCAGCAGCGGCAGGCCCGGGTTGGACTTCACGGCGTAGGCGAGGCGTACCCGCTCCGGGAGCGCGGCCCGCAGCCGCGCGAACCGCTCGCGCGCGACGCCCAGGTCGTAGGCGAAGAACGGGCCGGCGCGGTCGGCCGTTAGGTCGAGCAGCCGCTCGGCCCCGAAGGTGAACAGGTCGGTCGTCGAGGGTGCCAAGATCATCCTTCCCACCAGGGCGCCAGGCGCACCAGGCCCTCCACGAGCTCCTCGACCGGGCCGCCGAGGCTGACCCGCAGGTAGCCGGCACCGGCCGGCCCGAACGCGTCGCCCGGCACCGTCGTCACCAGGGCCTCGTCGCGGACCCGCAGCGCGAAGGCGGTCGTGTCCACCGGGTCGGTCCCGGCGGGGAGGGGGAGCCAGAGGTAGAAGCCGGCGCGCGGCGTGACGGGCGTCGTCGCCCTGCCCGCCGCCTCGTCCGCCAGCGCGCCGCAGCTCGGGCGCGACCTCGGCGAGCACCTCCCACCGCCGGGTGACCTCCCGCCGCGCGGCCGGGAGCACCTCGCCCGCCGACGACGTCAGCAGCGCGGTCGCCGCGTCCTGCGACGGCCTGGCCGGCGCGGTCGTCATCGCGTTGTGCACGATCCGCGCGGGGGCCAGCGCCTCGGCCGGACCGACCGCCCACCCGACGCGCAGGCCGGGCGCTCCGTACGCCTTGCTCACCGACCCCAGCACCACCCCCGCCTCCAGCCCGGCGGCCTCGTGCAGCCCGGCGGGTCGCTCGCCCAGCCAGAGCTCGCGGTACACCTCGTCGCTCACCAGCAGCACTCCGTGCCGCGCGCACACCTCGGCGACCCGTCGCAGGGCATCGGCGTCGGCCAGCCCGCCGGTCGGGTTCGCCGGGTGGTTGAGGACGACCATCGACACGGGCCGGGGCCCGTCGGTCGCGTCCCCCCGTCCAGCCCCGACGCGTGCAGCCCCACCTCGTGCAGCCCTGCCCCGTCCAGGCGCACCTCGTCCAGCCGCGCCCCGCAGCGCCCCGACCAGCGCCTCCTCGAGAAGGTCGGCGTCGAGCGCGCCCCCGGGCCCCACGGCATACCCCACGGGGTGCGCCTGGCAGAGCTGCGCGAGCGAGCGGTACGCGACGAAGCCCGGGTCCGGCACCAGCACCGCGCTGCCCGCCTCGACGTGCGCGTGGAACAGCGCGAACAGCGCCGCCTGGCTGCCGGAAGTCACCATGACCTGCTCCGACGCGAGGGGTATGCCGTGCTGCCCCGCCACCGCCGCGACCAGTTCGGGGGAGGCGGAGTTGGGGCCGTAGGGGAGCGGCCCGTCTGCCCGGCCCTGGTGCGCGAGGGACCGGCGGGCGGGGGCCGGCATCGGCCAGCCGGGCTCGCCGAGGGCCAGGCTGACGGTGCCCTCGGGAGCGCCCACGGCCATGCGTCGGATGGGCGAGACGGCCAGCCCGCCCACCCGTGCGGCGACGCTCACCGGAGCGTCCCCCGGAGGAGAGGCTGGACGACGCTCACCGGAGCGACCCCCCGGAGGAGGGCCTGGGCGACGCTCACCGCAGCGTCCCTTCGAGCACCGTGGCGGCGTCGGTCCCGGCGTCGCGGTACTTGACGATCACCGGAGCGTAGAGCGAGAGCCCCAGCACGTCGGCGTAGTCGCCGCGGGCCGGGCGGGACCCGGGCACCACGACCGCGCCTTCGGGCACCTCACCCTGCCACTCGCGCTCCTCGACCAGGTCGTACACCGTCGTCCCGGCCGTCAGCACGACCCCCGGCGCGAGGACGGCGCGCGAGCGGACGACCACCCCCCCCTCGTAGAGACCGCACTGGGCCCCCACGAAGACGTCGTCCTCCACGACCACCGGGCGGGCGCCGACCGGCTCGAGCACGCCGCCCAGCTGGACGGCCGCCGAGAGGTGGACGCGCTCGCCGACCTGCGCGCAGGAGCCGACGAGCACGTGGCTGTCGACCATCGTCCCGGCACCGACGTACGCGCCGACGTTGACATAGCTCGGGGGCATGACGACGACCCCACGCGCCACGTGAGCACCACGGCGCACCGAGGTCCCGCCCGGCACGACGCGGATGCCGTCGACCGCCCCGAAGGTGCGCGCGGGCACGAGCGACCTGTCGACCGCACCGCCGGGCCACTCCATCTCGACGGTGTCGCTGAGCCGGAAGGCCGTGAGGATGCCCTCCTTGACCCAGGCGTGCGCCGACCACCGACCGTCCGCGTCGCGGGTCGCCGCCCGGACCGTCCCGGCCTCGAGGTCGGCGAGGAGCTGCTCGACCTGCTCGGGCGTCTCGACCGGGCGCTCGCCACCCGGCGCCTGCGCCTGGCCGGGCACCTGCGACGCACCCGGCGCCTGCGCCTGGCCCGGCACCTGCCGCTCACCCGCCTGCGCCTGGCCCGGCACCTCCACCTCGTCCACGTCGTTCCTCTCCGTCTGCTCCTGCGTCTCCACCGTCACGACGCCACCCGTCCGCCCAGGCTCTCCCGCGCCGGCGGATCCGTCCGGGCGGCCCGGCGGGCGGCGACGACCCCGGCGAGCGCGGTCTGCACCTGCGACCAGGTCCCCGGCTCGGCCGGTGACAGCGGCAGCCGCACCATCGCCGTCCCCAGCCCGAGGCATGCGAGCGCGGCCTTGACCGGCACCGGGTTGGTCTCGACGAACATCGCCTCCATCAGCGGCGCCAACGACGCGAACGCCGCCCGCGCACCCTCCAGATCCCCGCACCGCGCCGCCCGCACGAGCTGCGCGGTCTCGACCGGGGCGACGTTGCCGCACACCGACACCAGCCCCTGCGCACCGACGGCGATCGAGGCCAGCGCGAGGTCGTCGTCGCCCGCGAGCACGACCCGCCCCGCGGGCGCTTCCTGGCAGATCCGCGCGATCTGCCGCAGGTCGCCGGAGGACTCCTTGACGGCGACCACCTCGTCGACCTCCCAGATCCGCCGCATCGCCTCGGGGGTGAGGTCGTGCCGGTGCGGCCGGGCACGTTGTACGCGACGATCGGCACGCCCGGCGCCGCCTGTGCGACGGCCCGGAAGTGCGCGACCAGACCGCTGACCTGCGGCTTGTTGTAGTACGGCGTGACGACCAGCAGCCCGTCCGCCCCTGCGGCCACGGCCTCGGCGGCCAGCTCGCAGGTGCGCTCGGTGTCGTTGTGCCCGACGCCCACGACGACCGGGACGCGCCGCCCCAGCCGACCCTGACGTCGCGCGGAGCCGACGTGCTGGACCGCCTGCCGCACGAGGGCGTGCCGCTCGGCGTCGGTCACCGTCGCGGCCTCACCGGTCGAGCCGAGCACGACGAGGAAGTCGACGCCCCGGCCGTCGGCGAGCACGTGGTCGAGCAGCCGCGCGTACGCCGGGTGGTCCACCTCCGGCTTTCGCCCCGCCCCGACCGCGTCGGTGCCGGTGGTGAACGGGGTCGCCAGGGCGACGCCGAGACCGGTGAACGGGGCAGCAGCCAGGTGGACGGACATGGTGGACCTTCCTCGGGGGTATGCGGCGCGCCCGGTCAGGCGGCCGCGTGCGGCGCGGGTGCGCCGGGGGTCGAAGGGGTGGGGGGTATGCCGTGCGCGCGGCCCGGGTCGGGGTCGCTCCCGCCCGGTTCCGGTGCGGGGCTGCCCGAGCGGCCGGCGAGGTCGCCGAGCTGCTCGGCCGCCAGGTCGGCCATCGACCAGCGACCGGCCGGGCGGCCGACCAGCCAGCGGGCGGCGGTCAGGGCGCCGGTCGCGAAGACGGCCCGGTCGTGGGCCTCGTGGGTGAGCGCGATCGTCTCCAGCGCTGAGGCCGCGACGACCTCGTGCCGCCCGACGACCTCACCGACCCGCAGGCTGGTGGTCTGGACCTGGACGTCACTGCCGGCGCCGTCGACGAGTGCGTCCCGCAGGACGATCGCCGTGCCGCTCGGTGCGTCCACCTTGTGCCGGTGGTGCGTGTCGGTGACGGCCAGGTCGACGGGGGAGGGGGCGTGCGCGGCATACCGTCCGAGCACCCGCGCCAGCTGCTCGACCAGGGCGACGCCGAGGGAGAAGTTGGAGGCGAGCAGGACGGGGACGTCGACGTCGTCGGGCACCAGGGCCCGGTCCCAGCCGGTGGTGCCGACGGCGATCGGCGTGCCGGTGCGCCGCGCCCAGCCGAGGTGCTGGGGGACCGCGGCGGCGTTGCTGACGTCGATCGCGACGTCGACGGGCGGCAGACTCTCGAGCTCGGCGCCTCGGCCGACCGCCCAGACGATCTCGACGTCGTCGCGGGGCGCGGCAGCAGCGCGGACCGCCGCGCCGAGGCGGCCGGTGCCGAGGAGTCCGACGGAGAGGGGCATGCATTGAGTATGCCGCCGTCCAGGCGCCCTGTCGGACCACGTTTCCGCAGGTCAGAAAGGGTGTGTACGGCGATCGCGGGGAGTGACGGGACGATCTCCTGTCGCTGGGTGGCGATCCGGTCGTGGACGTCCCGTGGATGGAGAAGAAGTTGGTACGGGCGTTGCCACGGACCTGTCCACGGTGCCACGCTTGACGTTGCGTCACCTTCGGCCAGCCAGGTCGACCGGACGTCGCCTCGGGAGACATCATGAACAGATCGCTCAGGAAGTACCTCGCCGCTTCGGCCGCCCTCGCGGTGGCCCCTGCAGCGATGATCATGACCGCAGCCCCTGCCTCGGCCACCGTCCACGAGATCGTCGGACAGTGGTGCTCCGGCCAGGGCGAGCTGAGCCCGCCGGGTATCAGCGGCGGCAGCAAGGCCGACAACTTCGCGAAGCCGCTGCAGGCCAGCGGGTTCATCGGTGGGCTTGCCCCGCACAATGACGGGATGAGGATCGTCTTCAACTACGACCAGCCCAACTCCAAGGTCATGGGCACGGGCGTCTTCGTCGAGATCGGCACCGTCCCCACGCCAGAGGGCACGGTGCCCCTCTACCTCGAGCTCATCGAGCCCGACCCCGACTTCCCCGCCTTCCGGCACTGCCCCAAGCTGGCCGGCTGACCCCGGACCCTCGCTGCAGGGCCATCGAATCGGAAACCATCCCCCAAGGGCGGCGGACTCACGCGTCCGCCGCCCTCGGTGTGCAACCCGTCCACCGGGCAACCGGTCCCGCGGTGCGACCCGTCCCGCGGTGCAACCCCTCCCGCCGTGCAACCCTCCCAACCCCTCGGCGCGCCCCCCTTGGCGGCAGGCCCCGCGCCTCAGGGACGCACGAGCCCCGAGCGGTACGCCAGCGCGACCAGCTGGGCCCGGTCGTGCGACCCCGTCTTCATGAGCAGCCGCGAGATGTGCGTCTTCACCGTGGCCTCGGACACGAACAGCATCTCGGCCAGCTCGGCGTTGGTGGGGGCGTCCGCCATCAGCCGCAGCACCTCGACCTCCCGCGGCGAGAGGTTCTCCAGCGTGGGGCGCCCTCGGCCGTCGACCGGTGAGCTCGCCCGCAGGGTGGCGATGACCTTCCCGGCCACGCTCGGGTCGATCCACGACCCCCCGTCGGCCACGACCCGGACCGCGTCGACGAGGGTCGACGGCGCGGACTGCTTGAGCAGGTAGCCCGAGGCCCCCGCCTTCAGCGCCCCGTAGAGCACGTCGTCGTGGTCGAACGTGGTCAGCACGAGGACCGCGACCGTCTCGCTGCACCGTCCGCCCCGCCGGCCCGGCTCGTGCGCGGCGTGCCCCTCGGTGATCCGCCGGGTCGCCTCCACCCCGTCGATCCCGGGCATCCGGATGTCCATGACCACCACGTCGGGGTGCTCCCGCTCGGCCATCGCCACCGCCTGGACCCCGTCCTCGGCCGTCCCCACCACCTGCACGTCCGGCTCGGCGGAGAGCATCATCGACAGCCCTCCGCGCACCGCCGCCTGGTCGTCCGCGACGACGATCCGGATCACGGGGCCGCTCCGGTCAGCGGCAGGTCGGCCGTCGTGACGAACTCGTCCCCGACCCACCCGGCCTCGAACCGACCGCCGACGAGCTCCACCCGCTGCCGCAGCCCGACGAGCCCCTTGCCGCCACCGCGGGCGTCGGGCCGGAACCCCTGGTGCCCGGACCGGCACCGGACCTGGAGCCTCACCTCACCAGGCAGCCAGGACTCGAACACCTCGACCACCGCACCCTGCCCGCCGTGCTTCATGGCGTTGGCCAGCGACTCCTGCACGACGCGGTACCCCGCCAGCCCCACCGACCAGTCCACCGGCCGCTCCTGCCCGGAACGGTGCCGCTCGACGACGAGCCCGCTGCTGCGGGTGATCCGGACGAGGTCCTCCAGCGCCTCCAGCCCCGGCGGGCTGGTGGTCACGCCGACCGCCGGCTCGTCCTCCCGCAGCGCCCCGAGCAGCCGCTGCAGCTCCCGCATGCTCTGGGACCCGGTCGCCTCGACGGTCGCGAGCGCCTGCTCGACGCTGGCCCAGCGCGGATCACCCTCGCCGACCCCGCCCTCCTCCGCGTCCCGCCCGATCGCCCTGGCCACCGCCCGCCCCCCGGCCGCCGCCTGCATCATCATCGCGCTGACCGAGTGGGCCAGGATGTCGTGCAGCTCCCGCGCGATCCGCTGCCGCTCGGCCGCGGCCGCGTGCTCCTGCAGGTGCGCCAGCTCCACCCTCAGCGCGGCCGTGCTGCGCACCGCCCGCTGCTCCCGCCGCCCGGCCAGCCACACCCCGCCGGCCACGGCCGCCCCGATCGCGGAGGCGATCAGCACGTCGTACCCCCGGTCCTGGTGCAGCGGGATCTGCCCGGCCACCGCGACCACCCCCAGCACCAGCGACGTCCGGGCGATCCAGGCCCGTTCCACGACCGCGGCCGTGGCGTAGAGGGCCACCAGCACGCCGACGATCGGTTGTGCGAGCTCGGAGACGTAGCTGAGCACCAGCGCCAGGACGGTCATCACGACGAGCACCGCGAACGGCCAGCGCCGGCGCAGGAACAGCGCCGAGTAGGCACCCGCGAGCAGGATCACGTACGTGCTCACGTCCACGTCCCACCGGGCCGAACGCCAGCCAGTGGTGCCCCACCCGCTCGCTCGCCGGCGCCATCGTGAGGAACAGGTCCAGCAGGTATGCCGTCACCGTGCCGAGCACGAACCCCACCTGCCGCAGCCGCTCGGGCGGGAACCACGACGCCCGGCGCGAGCCCGCCCGCGCCGGCGACGCGCCCGCGGGTGAGGCACCCGTCCGCGAAGCACCCGTCGGCGTCCCGCCCGAGGACCGGGCCCGCGGGGCAGGGTCGGTGCGCGACGTCATACCTCCCCCTCTCGGCGCGGCGGGCTCTGCCGACCATTCCTAGCAGAGCCGGGGTATGCCGTGGGGTCGGCGCTCGTCCCTGCCGCCCCCTGCAGCGGCAGGGACGAGCGCGCGATGCATCCACGGGCGCGCGACACCCCTGACAACACCGCGCGGCCGCACCCTCGAGGCGGAGAGGATTCCCGTAGGAGGTCTCTGCGAGATGCAACGCCTGCCAGTCTGGGCGCCGGATCTGCGTACGGCGTCATCCTGGAGAGTGATTTCTGGGCGTCACCTGAGACGTTGCGCCCCGTCGGCGGGGGGTGTGGTTGTGGCAGGCTGGGCGCACACGTCCAGCGTCCCGGTCGCGGCGCGGACCAGGCACCAGGAGGACCCATGGAGCGCGTGCAGGTCGAGCTGGACACCGAGGGTGTGGGCCGCGGGACCGTCATCCGGTACGGCCACTGGGGGCGGCCGGTGCTCGTGTTCCCCTCCGAGGCCGGGCGCGCGTGGGACTTCGAGAACAACGGGATGATCGACGCGATCCGCGACCTGATCGACGGGGGACGGGTCAAGCTCTACTGCGTGGACGCCTTCGACCACGTGAGCTGGTCGGACAACAGCCTGCCGACCGAGGAGCGGGCGCGGCGGCACGGGGTCTACGAGCGGTGGATCCTGGAGACGGTCGTGCCGCGGATCAGCGACGACTCGCCCGGCCACTCGGGCATCGTGACGACCGGGTGCAGCATGGGCGCCTTCCACGCGGTGAACTTCGGGCTGAAGCGGCCCGACGTCTTCCCGGTGGCGATCGGCCTGTCGGGCAACTACGACCCGACGTCCTGGCACTGCTGGGGCGACCTGGGCGAGGCGACCTACTTCGCCAACCCGTGCGCATACGTCCCGGGGATGGACGACGGCCACCTGGACTGGGTGCGGGCGAACGCCAGCATCGTGCTGGTCGTGGGGCAGGGGGCCTTTGAGGTGCACCCGACCAAGTCGCTGCCCGGCGCCCACCAGCTCGCCGACCTGCTCGCCCAGAAGCAGATCCCGCACGAGCTGGACGTGTGGGGCTACGACTCGGCGCACGACTGGCCGTGGTGGCGCCAGCAGCTGGCCCACCACCTGCCGCGGTTCTGCTGAGGTTGGTGCGGGTCGTCGGTGCTCAGCTCTGGGGCTCTCAGATCCCGGGCAGGTAGCGCGGCTCAGCTCTCGTGTGTCGTGCTCAGCCCTCGGGCACGCAGCACCGCTCAGCCCTCGTGTGTCGTGCTCAGCTTCAGGCACGCAGCACCGCTCAGCCCTCGCGTGTCGGTGCTCAACCTTCGGGGAGGTAGCGCCGGCACTCGTCGGCGAAGTCGGGCAGTCCGCTGCGACCGAGGGTGCCCAGGATCTCGCTGATGGGGCGCGGCGGTCGGGTGTAGCCCTCGGACTGCCGGCCCAGGGCCTCCAGGACCAGGCCCGGCGTGAGGTCCAGCTGGCTGGACATGAACTGGTCCGGGTGGACCGTCTCGATGCCCCAGGGTTCGAGGCTCTCGGCGGGGAAGTCGTCCAGGTCGAAGGTGACGACGGTGTGCGCCTCGGACCGGATCGCGGCGGCCAGGACGTGACGGCGACCGGGGGTGTTGGTGAGGATCGGCTCGATCTCCTCCTGGCCGGCGACCTCGGCGTAGGGGAAGGCAGAGGTCATGGCTCCCACCCGCCGGGAGGCTGCGCTCGCCGACGCGCCGGCCGAGACCATCCGTTCGGCGACCTCGTCGAGGATCCGCCGGGACCAGCGGGGGCCGACCACCCCGGCCTCGGCGACCCGCAGGACGGTGTCTGCCAGCGTGGGCGGGACGAGGACGCCGGCGTCGAGCAGGACCGGGAACACGGCGCTACCGCCCTGCCCTGCTGAGGGTCGGCGCGGTGGTGCGGCCGACTGGTGGTGACGTCCCGCCGGGGGGTGTGGTGGTGCGGCCGGCTGGCGGTGACGTCCCGCCGGGGGTCGCGGTGGTGCGGCCGGGTGTTGGTGACGTCCCGCCGGGGGGTGTGGTGCTGCCGCCGGGTGGCGCGGGCCGGCCGTCGAGCAGCTCGTAGAGACCCTCGACCTGGGCGTCCACCTGCATGGACGCCAGCGAATCCGCCCGCTCGCCGTGCAGCGCGTCCTGGTGCCTGAGCACGTCGTCGAGCCGGACCCGCCGGTGCCGGCCGCGCATCTCGTGGGGGATCGTGCCGTCACCGAGCAGCCCGAGCAGCGTGGGCCGCGGCACCCCCAGCAGGTCGGCGGCTCCTGCGTGGTCAGCCACCGGTGACGCGGGACCACGCTGACGCCCTGCCCCTCGGCCAGCGTCCGGCAGACCCGGGCCAGCAGGTCCGTCAGCCGCGGCGAGATCTCGTGCAGGATGCCGTCGTCGGTGATGACGCCCGCCTGGGCCTCCACCCTCGAGCGGTTCCTGGCCTCCAGGGCGGTGCACAGCTCGATGAGCTGGGCCTGTTCCTCCTCGTCCGGCACGTACGTCTCCGGCTCCACCGACCGCACAGGATGTCCCATGACGTCTCCTCCCACCGAGGACTCGATGCTAGTAGCCAGAGCCGCCGATGGGGAGGGGTCGATGGGACCGGATCGGGCGCGGTGCCGACCCTCAGCGGGCGTCCTCGGCTTCATTCCGGGCACTGTCGGCCGGTTCTTGTCGAAGGGCCTCATCGTGACCTGCGGTTTTGTCGTGAGCCACGTCAACAACCGGCTGATAGTCAGGGTGAGGCCGGCTGACAGACCCTGGTGGCGGGGAGGTGTCGTCCACTTTGCACACCCGCGTCGGATCGCGACCTGCGGAAACGCGGTCGGCGTCTGTGCAAACCGGACGACACCTTCGGCCGACCGGCCGGCAGTGCGCGAAACGGCCGCGGCACCTCCCGCAGACCGGCCGACACCCGACCCGGGACCTCAGCCCACCGGATGCCCGGCCGCCACCAGCACCTGTTCCCAGGTCACCGACCGCGGAGCGCCCAGCCGGTCGGGCGTGGCCAGTGTCGCGATGGCCTGCGCCCGCTCCCGGCGGCCCAGCTCCTCGCCGAACCGGTCCACCACGAGCAGCGCACGGGGTCGGGCAAGACCGCCGAGCAGCTCGCGCACCGTGTCCATGAGATCCACGGCGATGGCGTCGAGGTCGGCCGAACCCGCGCCACCGGCCGAGCCGGCGCCACCGGCCGACCCACCAGACCCGCCCGACACCCCCGCCGCTCCCGACAACGTCACCGCCGCCACGAGCGACCGTCCCAGCTCAGGGTCCTTCCGCCAGGTCACCTCCGCCCGGTCGACGTAGGGATGCTCGGTGAGCACCTCCCGGACCTCCCGCAACGACACCAGCTGCCCCGAGATCGACACCACGTCGTCGGTCCGGCCGAGGAACTGCACGCACCCGTCCTCGTCGAACCGCCCCAGGTCACCGGTCGCATACACGCCGGGGTGCCGCGTCCAGTGCGCCTCGGCCACCCCGGACGAGTCGCCCTCGACGCCGACCATCGTCGCCGCCCACGGGCGGGTCAGCACCACCTCACCGGTCTCGCCGACCGGCACCGGCACGCCGTCCACGTCCACGATCGTCAGCCCGCAGTCCGGCAGCGGTGGTGCGTCGGACAGCCCGGTGATCCGCACGATCCCGCCCAGCTCCAGCTGCCCCCACGCGTCGGCCACCTCGGTGCCCTCGACCCCGAACGCCCCCCGCAGCCACGACGCCAGCTCCTCCTCGACCGGCTCACCGGCCGTCGCCACCCGGCGCAGCGTGGGGATCCCCGACACCTCGGGCATCTCCCTGGCCCACCCCCGCACCGTGCGCATGACGGACGGGCTCGTGAGGAGGGACTCCACGTCATACCGGCGGATGATGTCCCAGGCCCGCTGGTGGTTGGGCACGTCGAGGGTGCCCTCGTACATCACCGTCGTCCCCCCGCACGCCAGCGGCCCGTAGATCCCGTGGAACTGCGTCACCGCCCACGCGATGTCCCCCACGCACCAGAACGGCCCACCTGTCGACAGGTGCTCGTGCACCGCCACCGCGCCGGCCAGCATCGTCCCGGTCCCGTGCACGATCGAGAGGGCCTGGCCGCCCCGGTTCGCCAGCGGGATGCTCGCCACCGGGTGGTCGACCGGCAGCGCGACCGCGTCACCGTTCACCTCCGGCCGCGCCCCGTCCAGCCCCGGCCGCGACCCCGCGAGCAGGTCGTGGAGCCAGCGGTCGCCCTCGTACCACTGCACGTCCATCCCCGTGCGCCGCACCACGACGACCGTGTGCTCGATCCCGCCCGCGGCCAGCATCGCCTCGTCCGCGCGCGCCTTGAGCGGCAGCACCGTCCCGTGCCGCCACGCACCGTCCTGGGTGAAGAGCACCTTGAGGTCCAGCAGCGAGAGCCGGTCGGCCAGCGGCTCCACCGGCAGCGGCGCAGGCAGCACCGTGTGCACGGCTCCGATCCGCGCGCACGCCAGCATCGCCACGACGGTCTCGGGCAGCCAGCCCAGGTGCAGCCCCACCCGGTCGCCGACGCCCACGCCCATCTGCCGCAGCGACCGCGCGAGCGCCACGACCTGCTCGTGCAGCTCGGCGTACGTCAGGCTCCGCCGGTCCCCGGGCTCACCCTCCCAGTGCAGCGCGACCTGATCGCCGCGCTCGGGCAGGTGCCGCTCGACGCACGAGACCGACAGGTTGATCGTGGCCCCCGACATCCACGTCCCGGACCGCGCGCCGGGCTCCCACAGCGTCCCGTGGTCGGACAGCAGCCCCAACCGCTCCTCCACACGCCCGCCCACGCGAGCTCGTCCGGCCCCGTCATGGACCGAGGGTATGCGGCGGAGCTCACCTCTTCCTCGCTCGGGGCGGTGGAGGAGGGGTATGCCGAGGAGCTCACTCACCTCGGCGTGGTCCGCCGGCGGCCGACCCGCCACGGTCACCTCGTCCTCACGCATGGCCGAGCGTCCGTCCGGCGGCGCGGGCGGCCCGGCCGAGGTGGGCGGCGACGGTGGCCACGTGCGCCTCGTCGGTCGTGTCGTCGACGGTGGCGGCCAGCGCGGCGACGGTCGTGCCCTGGCCGTCGACGACCGGGACGGCGACCTCGGCGGGCAGCATCGGGTCCTCGGGGGTCACGGCCAGGTGGTCGGCCGAGGCCCACGCCTGCTGCTGGCCGCGGGCGATCTCGATCAGATCCTCGGAGGCCGTCTGCAGCAGCCGTTCCCACTGGTCGGTGTCGCCGCGGGCCCCGAGGATCCGGCCGCCGGCGCTGTCGAGCGCGCGTGGTGCACGCGCGGTGGGTGTCGCGGTAGGGACCCCGGTCCTGGCCGTCCACCCGGTCGATGTCGACGACCTCGCAGCGCACGAGCGTCTGGACGCGGACCGTCGCGCCGACCTGGTCGCGCACCTGGGTCAGGTAGGGGGCCAGCGCGCCGAGCAGCGGCAGTCGCGAGAGGTAGTGGTTGGACAGCCGGGTCAGCTCCGGCCCCAGGCCGTAGCGCGAGGACCGCGGGTCCTGCACGACGAGGTCGGCCAGCACGAGCGAGCGCAGCAGGCGGTGGACCGTCGGCACCGAGAACTGGCTGCGCTCGGCCAGGTCGGTGAGGTGCTGGTAGGCGGGGCCGTCGCTGAGCAGCTCGAGCAGCTGCACGGCGTTGCGGACGGTCCCCAGGCCGCCCCGGGCCGCGGCCTCGCCCCCTGCGTCATGGTTGGGCATGAGGGCCATCTTCCACCACGTGTCGACTTCGTACCACCATCCGGCAGAAACTTTCTGTAGACAACGCTTGATTTCAGATAGTGAAAATGTAGCGTCAGTCTCCGAACGGATCGACGACGACCGAGGAGCCCCCGTGACGAGGACCCGCCCGTGCTGACCAGGGCCTACCAGCACTCGCTCAACGGCAGCAGCCGCCCGGCCGGCCTGCCGCTGCTCGAGGTCGACGACATCTCGCTGCGATTCGGCGGCGTCAAGGCGCTGACCAACGTCTCCTTCACCGTCACCCAGGGCGACGTGCACGCGATCATCGGCCCCAACGGCGCCGGCAAGTCCTCCCTGCTCAACTGCATCAGCGGCATCTACCACCCGCAGGAGGGCCAGATCCGCCTGCACACCGGCGGCGGGCAGGACGTCTCCGGCAAGGACGTCGCCGAGGGCCACCACCTGCTGACCCAGCTGCCGCCCTACAAGGTCGCCCGCCTCGGCGTGGCCCGCTCCTTCCAGAACATCGAGCTCTTCTCCCACCTCACGGTGCTGGAGAACCTCATGCTCGGCCGGCACATCCACATGAAGCACAGCGTCCTGGCCTCCATGCTCTGGTTCGGCCCGGCCCGCAAGCAGGAGATCGAGCACCGCCACCTGGTCGAGGAGGTCATCGACCTGCTCCAGCTGCAGGAGTTCCGCAACAAGCCGGTCGGCGCCCTGGCCTACGGCATCCAGAAGCGGGTCGAGCTCGGCCGGGCCCTGTGCATCCAGCCCGCGCTCCTGCTCCTCGACGAGCCGATGGCCGGCATGAACGCCGAGGAGAAGGAGGACATGGCCCGCTACGTCCTCGACGTCCACGAGCTCGCCGGCGTCACCGTCATGCTCATCGAGCACGACATGAACGTCGTCATGGACGTCTCCGACAAGGTCAGCGTCCTGGACTTCGGCAAGCTCATCGCCGACGGCACGCCCGACGAGGTCAAGAAGGACCCCGCGGTCGTCGAGGCCTACCTCGGCGCCGACGAGGACGAGGACGCCCAGGCCCCCGCACCCGCCGCCGGCGCGACCAGGACGGAGGGCTGACATGGCGACCGCGAGCACCAGGATGAAGAAGACCGACCAGACCCCGGTCGACCTGGACACCGCCACCTTCCCCCGCCTGCTCCTGGACCTGGCCGCCACCCGTCCCGACGGCATCGCCATGCAGGAGAAGCTCTACGGCATCTGGCAGCCGCTGACCTGGGCCGACTACCGCCAGCGGGTCGAGGACTTCGCCCACGGGCTGGCGGGGTACGGCGTGCAGCGCGGCGAGATCGTCGCCGTCCTGGGCGACAACCGCCCCGAGTGGCTCATCGCCGAGCTGGCCGCCCAGAGCATGGGCGCCGCGGTCGTGGGCATCTACCCCACCTCCATCGGGGAGGAGCTCGAGCACATCCTCACGACGTCGCGCGCCCGCGTCGTCGTCGCCGAGGACCAGGAGCAGGTCGACAAGCTGCTCCGCCTGCGCGAGACCAGCGACAGCCTGCTCGTGGAGCGCGTCGTCTCCTACAACCCGCACGGGCTGGAGGCCTACGACGACCCGTGGCTGTGGACTTCACCCAGGTCGAGGCGCAGGGCCGCCGGCGCGCGGAGACGCACCCGACCTGGTTCGAGGACGAGATCGCCCGCAGCACCCCCGAGGACATCGCGGTCATCTGCACCACCTCGGGCACGACCTCCAAGCCCAAGCTCGGCGAGCTGTCCCACCGCAACCTGCTGACGATGGCCGACCACCTCACCGAGATCGACCCGGCCGACCACACCTTCCGCTACGTCTCCTTCCTGCCCTTCGCCTGGATCGGCGAGCAGATGCTTGCGGTGGCGATCGGCCTCTCCCGCGGCCTGACGATCTCCTTCCCCGAGGACGCCTCCACCCAGCGCAACGACCTGCGCGAGATCGGGCCGGACGTCATGTTCTCCCCGCCGCGCATCTGGGAGTCGATGCTCTCGGAGGTCCAGGTGCGCATCGACGAGGCCGGCTGGCTCAAGCGCAAGATTTTCGGATGGGGGTATGACGTGGGGGACCGGGCCGCGCAGGCGCGCGTCCAGGGCAGGGGCGGGGGTGGCCCGCTCGGCTGGGTCGCCGACCAGGTCAGCACCCGCCCGGTCCGCGACCAGCTCGGCCTGTCCCGGGTGCGCCGCGCCTACACCGGCGGTGCGCCGCTGGGGCCGGACGTCTTCCGCTTCTTCCACGCCATCGGCGTCAACCTCAAGCAGATCTACGGCCAGACCGAGATCTGCGGCATCGCCGTGGTCCACCGCGACGACGACATCGCCTTCAACACGGTCGGCCAGCCGATCCCAGGCACCGACCTGCGGATCAGCGACGACGGCGAGATCCTGCTGCGGTCCGCCTCGATCTTCCGCGGCTACCACCGCCAGCCGGAGGAGACCGCCAAGACGGTCGACGCCGAGGGCTGGCTGCACACCGGCGACGCCGGCTACCTCGACGAGGACGGCCACCTGGTCGTCATCGACCGGGCCAAGGACGTGCTCACCGCGCCCGACGGCAGCCGCTACTCCAGCGCGTTCATCGAGAACAAGCTGAAGTTCAGCCCCTACGTCGAGGAGGCGGTCGTCTTCGGCCCCACCCGCGAGGGCGAGCGGATGACCGCGATGATCACCATCGACCCCGGCACCGTCGGGTCGTGGGCCGAGCACGAGCGGCTCAGCTACACGACCTACACCGACCTGGCCGGCAAGCCCGAGGTCTACGAGCTCCTCGCCGAGGAGATCACCCGGGCCAACGAGGACCTGCCCGAGTCGATCCGGGTGGCCCGCTTCCTGCTCCTGCACAAGCAGCTCGACCCCGACGACGACGAGATCACCCGCACCCGCAAGGTGCGGCGCAACGTCATCGACGAGCGCTATGCGGACCTCATCGCCTCGCTGCGCCGGGGGGACGACTCGGTGGGCATCTCCAGCCGGGTGACCTACCAGGACGGCAGCTCGGTCCTGCGCGAGCTGTCGCTGACGATCTTCGACCTGACCACCTACTCGATCCCGGAAGGCCGGGGTCGTCGACCCGTCTGGAGCGGCCGCCGATGAGAGCGACAGGGTGACGAGGACACGAGCCTGCGAGGCCCGCAGGCACCCGCGGAGCTGGTCGGAGGAGACGTTGTGAGCGCCTTTCTGAACCTGCTGGTCTACGGACTGGCCGACGGGGCGATCCTGGCGCTGGCCGCGCTCGGCTTCGTGCTGATCTACAAGGCCACGAGCGTCATCAACTTCGCCCAGGGCGAGTTCCTGCTCGTCGGGGCCTACATGTTCTACACGGCCTTCGTCGTCCTGGGGCTCCCGCTCATCGCGGCCGTCGCGGTCGGCGTCGTCGTCGCCACGATCGTCGGTGTGGTCGTCGAGCGGTTCATCCTGCGGCCGATGGTCGGGGAGGACCCGATCAGCATCATCATGGTGACGATCGGCCTGTCGATGCTGCTCTCGGCGCTGGTGCAGATGTTCTACGGCACCAGCCCCAAGAGCCAGCCGGCGATCCTGCCGCGCGGCTCCGTGGAGTTCTTCGGCGCGACGGTGCCGCTCAACCGGCTGCTCGTCATCCTCATCGCCGCCATCGTGCTGACCGCCTTCACGATCTTCTTCCGCCGCTCCCGGCATGGCATCGCGATGCGCGCCGTCGCCGACGACCAGCAGGCGGCGATGACGATGGGCATCTCGGTGCGGCGGATCTTCGCCCTCGCCTGGGTGCTGGCCGCCGTCTCGGCCCTCATCGCCGGCGTCCTGCTGGCCGACATCTCGGCGGTCGACCAGAACCTGGCCGCCTTCGGCCTCATGGTCTTCCCCGTCGTCATCCTCGGCGGGCTCGACTCCGTCCCCGGCACCATCGTCGGCGGGCTGACGATCGGCCTGCTCAAGCAGTTCGTCTCCGGCTACCTCGACCCGGGGCTGGCCACGGTCATCCCCTACGTGGTGCTGGTGCTCATCCTGCTGGTGAGGCCCTACGGCATCTTCGGCGAGCAGCGGATCGAGAGGGTCTGAAGCGATGGCGACCGCAACCGGCATCTACCACCGCACGTACTCCTCGGAGCTGCGCTGCGCAGCACCCGCGCGGAGCTCTTCCGCCTGGGGCTCATGCTGGCCCTCCTCGTCGTCCTGCCGTTCGTGCTGGACAACTACTGGCTCTCGATCGTCAACACGATCCTCATCGCCGTCATCGGCGCCGTGGGCCTGAACATCCTCGTCGGCTACACCGGCCAGATCAGCCTGGGCCAGGGCGGCTTCCTCGCGGTCGGCGCCTACAGCTCGGCGATCCTCTCCGAACGGATGGGTATGCCGGTCCCGCTCGCGATCGCGTCCGCGGTGGTCTTCACCGCGGTGATCGGGACCTTCTTCGGCCTGCCCGGCCTGCGGCTCAAGGGCCTCTACCTGGCGATCGCCACCCTGGCCTCCCAGCAGATCATCGAGTTCATCATCCGCCGCTGGGGCTGGCTGACCGAGGACCGCGGCTTCATCAGCCTCTCCCGGCTCGACGTCTTCGGGTGGACGCTGCCGCGGGAGTCCTTCGAGCAGAGCTGGTACTGGATCCTGGTGGTCCTGGCCGGGATCGCCGTGATGGCCGCCCGCAACCTCTTCCGCACCGGCCTGGGCCGCTCGTTCATGGCCGTGCGCGACCAGGACATCGCCGCCGAGGCGATCGGGGTCAACATCACCCGGGCCAAGCTCACCGCGTTCGCGGTCTCCAGCGGGTTCGTCGGCCTGGCCGGCGCGCTGACCGCGCACTACACCGAGACGGTCACCTGGGAGGCGTTCACCCTCAACGTCTCGATCATGTACCTGGCGATGATCATCGTCGGCGGCCTGGGCAGCATCGCCGGCGCCGTCTACGGCGCGGTCTTCATGTCCCTGCTGCCGGTGCTCATCCGCGAGCTCGCCGACGTCGTCGGCCCCGCCGCCCCGTGGCTGTCCAGCCAGCTCCCGGCGATCCAGAACGCGATCTTCGGCCTGGTCATCATCCTGTTCCTCATCATCGAGCCCCGCGGCCTCAACCGGCTGTGGGAACGCGCCAAGGAGTACATCCGCTTCTGGCCCTTCCGCTACTAGTCACCTCACACCACCCCCCACAAGGAGAACACCATGAAGAGCACTGGACGTGGCGCGTTCGTCGCCTCCCTCGCCGCGCTGGCGCTGGGCCTGTCCGCCTGCGGCAGCGACGACGGCGGAGACGGTGGCGGCGGCGGTGACGCCGGCGGAGACTCCGGCGAGCCGATCAGCGTCGGCATGATCGCCGACCTCACCGGCGCGACCGGCGACGTGGGCGCCCCCTACAACGAGGGCATGCTGGCCTACGTCGAGTGGCGCAACGCCAACGGCGGCGTCGCCGACCGCGAGCTCGAGCCGATCTCCAACGACTACGCCTACGAGGTCCCGCAGGCCGAGCAGCTCTACAAGCAGTACGTCAACGACGGCGTCGTGGCCATCCAGGGCTGGGGCACCGGCGACACCGAAGCGCTGCACACCAAGGTCGCCGCCGACGAGCTGCCGTTCATGTCCGGCTCCTTCGCCGAGAGCCTCACCGACCCGGAGGAGGCGCCCTACAACTTCGTCGTCGCGCCGACCTACTCCGACCAGATGCGGATCGCGCTCAACTGGATCAACGAGGACTCCGGCGGCGGCGCCGAGGTCGCGGTCTTCCACCACGACAGCCCGTTCGGCCAGGCCCCCGTCGGCGACGGCGAGGCGTGGGTCGAGGAGGAGGGGCTCGACCTGGGCTACCAGGCCTACGCGATGCCCGGCGGCCAGCAGAACTACGTCGGTCTGCTCTCCCAGGCGCAGAGCCAGGGCGCGGAGTACATCGTCATCCAGAACGTCGCCTCCCCGGCGGCGCAGGTGGCCAAGGACATCGCGGCCCAGAACCTGGACATGAAGATCGTCTGCCTCAACTGGTGCGGCAACGAGCTGTTCATCACCACCGCCGGCGAGGAGGCCGCCGAGGGGCACATGCTCATCCAGCCGTTCGCGCCGATCACCTCCGAGAAGGACGGCCACGAGGAGATGACCGCCTACCTGGAGGAGCAGGGCGAGGACCCGGCCAGCAAGGGCACCTCCTGGGTGCAGGGCTGGATGGTCATGCACGTCATGGCCGAGGGCATGGAGAAGGCCGCCGAAGACGGGGACATCACCGGCCCCGCCATCAAGGAGGCCCTGGAGACCATGGGCGCCATCGACACCGGCGGCGTCATCGGTGAGGGCAACATCGAGTTCTCCGCCGACTCCCACCGCGGCTCCACCAGCGCCGGCATCTACATGGCCGAGGGCGGCCAGATGGTCGAGGTCGAGGCGGGCGCCACGCCATGAGCACCACCGCAGGAGCCACCCCCGGCGCAGCCTCGGCTGCGCCGGGGGGCGGCCCCGGCACGGGCGACCTGCTCGTCCTCAACAACGTCGAGGTCATCTACGACGACGTCATCCTCGTGCTGCGCGGCCTCTCGCTCGGCGTGCCGGAGGGCAAGATCGTGGCGCTCCTCGGCTCCAACGGGGCCGGAAAGTCGACGACGCTCAAGGCGGTCTCCGGGCTGCTGCCCAGCGAGCGCGGCGAGGTCACCGACGGGTCGATCCACTTCGGCGGCGAGGACATCACGCGGATCGAGGCCTCCGACCGGGTCACCCGCGGGATGAGCCTGTGCATGGAGGGACGGCACGTCTTCGAGCACCTCTCGGTCTCCGAGAACCTCGTGGCCGGCGCCTACACCCGCTCGGGCAAGGAGTCGGCGCAGGACCTGGACGTCGTCTACGAGTTCTTCCCCAAGCTGGCCGACATGCGGGCCCGGGTCGCCGGCTACCTCTCCGGCGGCGAGCAGCAGATGCTCGCCATCGGGCGGGCGCTGATGGCCCGGCCCACGCTGCTCATGCTCGACGAGCCGAGCCTGGGGCTGGCGCCGCTGCTGGTGCAGGAGATCTTCGGCTACATCAAGCGGCTCCACACCGAGACCGGGCTGACCGTGCTCGTCATCGAGCAGAACGCCCGGCGGGCCCTGGAGGTGGCCGACCACGGCTACATCATGGAGCAGGGCCGGATCGTGCTCGAGGGCCCCGCGGCCGAGCTGCGGGAGAACCCCGACGTCAAGGAGTTCTACCTCGGCCTCGGCGACGAGGGCAGCCGCAAGAGCTACCGCGACGTCAAGCACTACAAGCGCCGCAAGCGCTGGCTGTAGACCCCCCACCTTCCACAAGGAGTGACCCATGTCGATCCAGGCTGCCCTCAAGGCTCGTGAGGAGGCCCTCGCGCCCGCGCTGGAGCAGAGCCTGCGGCGGGCCGCCGAGCGGGTGCCGGGTTTCGCCGCCCGGCTCGCCGAGGCGGGTCTGACGCCGGACAGTTTCCAAGCAGGGCATGCCGTCTCCGAAGTGTTGGGGCAGCTGCCGGTGCTGTCCAAGGACGAGCTGGTGGAGCGGCGGCAGCAGGCCGACCCCCCGCACGGGGGGATGCTGGCGGCGGACGCGGACGTGGCGCGGTGGTTCCAGTCGCCGGGGCCGCTCTACGAGCCGCAGCTGGAGGGCGCCGACTGGCGGTGGGGGCAGGCGCTGGCCGACCTGGGCGTGGGCGCCGAGGACGTGGTGATCAACTGCTTCGGCTACCACCTCTCGCCGGCCGGGGCGATGCTCGAGCAGGGCGTGCGCTCGGTCGGGGCGGCCGTGGTGCCCGGCGGGATCGGCAACCAGGACCTGCAGGCGCGGGCGCTCGCCGACCTGGGCGTGACCGGGTACGTCGGGCTGCCGTCCTACCTCAAGGCGCTGATCGAGCGGTTCGACGGGCTCGAGGGTGTGGCGGCCGACCGCTGGCGGCTGGAGCGGGCGCTGATGACGGCCGAGCCGCTGCCGGAGTCGCTGCGGGCCGTGATCGCCGAGCGGGTGCCGGCGGCGCGGATGGCCTACGGGACGGGGGAGACGGGGCTGCTGGCGTGGGAGCCGGCGGGGGAGGACCCGTTGGCCGGGCACGGGATGGTGCTGGCCGACGGGGTGGACGTGCAGGTGTGCGAGATCGGCACCGGGCGGCCGGTCGACGACGGGACTGAGGGGGAGGTCGTGGTGACGCTGCTGCGCAGCGACTACCCGCTCGTGCGCTTCGGCACGGGTGATCTGTCTGGGTGGACGCTGGGGCCGGACGGCTCGCTGCGGCTGCGCGGGGTGCTGGGCCGGACCGGGGCGGCGGTGAAGGTGCGGGGGATGTTCCTGCACCCGCGCCAGGTCGCCTCGGTCATGGAGGGGGTGGAGGGGGTCGCCGACTACCGCTTCGTCATCGAGCGGGTCGACCACGTCGACCAGCTGCGGTGCGAGGTGGTGCCCGCCGCCGCCAGCGGCGGGGAGCCCGGCGCCGGCGCGACGACCACCGGGCCCGAAGGCGAGGCTCTGGCCCGCCGGGTGGCCGACCGGGTGCGCGAGGGGTTGCGCTTCAGCACCCGCGTCCAGGTGGTCGAGGCGCTGTCGCCGGGCGACGGGCCGGTCGTGGACGTGCGGGACTGGAGCTGACCGCCGGTGGAGGGGGCCGCGCCCGCGTCCCTTTCCCGCGCCTGGACGAGGGCCGTCAGCCGACCTTGACACCTGGGTGCCCCCGGCGAACCTGTCGTGCCAGCCCCGCCGCCCGGCGGTGTCGCTGCTGATGCCGACCGCGATGGCGATCATGGCGGCGAGCTGGGCCAGGCCGGCCAGGAAGCCGCCCACGAACGGGAGGATGCCCAGGAGCGTCAGGGCGACCCAGATGTTGCGCCTGACGGCCTCCTCGATCGTCGGGCGACCGCCGCCCGCGCCCCGGGTCTCGAGCTTGACGACCATCTTGCCGATGGTCTGCCCGCGGCTGGACTCCAGGTAGGCGAAGTAGCCCAGGTAGATCGCCGTGGCGAGCACCGAGCCGACGGCCCCGGTGAGGAAGTTGCCTCCGCCGCCGAACATTCCGCCGGACCCGCCCATGAGCGACCCGACGACGACGAAGGAGACGAGGACGAAGTTGACGACAAGCAGGATGACGTGGTCGATGAGCCGCGCGAGGAAGCGGTCGAGCAGCTCGGCGGGGCGCCCCACCATGCCCCCCGCCTGGGTGCCGGGGTGTCCCGGCTGCTGGTAGTACCCGTCCTGCGGCGGCGTGCCCTGCCGGTAGCCGCCCTGTGACAGTGGTGGGGGCTGCTGGTAGCCACCCTGCGGCGATGGCTGCTGGTAGGGCGGCGGTGGGGACTGCTGGTAGCCGCCCTGCGGCGGCGGGGGCTGCTGGTGACCACTCTGGGGTGGTGGCGCCTGCTGGTAGCCCCCGGGAGGAGGCGGCGGCGCGGCGCTGGCACCCTCGGTGGGCTCGTCCTCGGGCCTGGGCTGTGGCGACATCGGATCCGTCATCGTGCATGCACTCCTTCGTCCTGGTTGCCACGGCTCGCCCCGGTGCTCAGGAGGAGACGCCGCGGGCCGAGCCCCCGTCGACGTCGGCCACCGCCACCGTAGCGAGGTTCCGCGGGCCTGGGAAGGGTGCCGCCGGCCTGCTGCACCAGCCCTGCACGGACAAGGGTGTGCACCGGATACCAGGTCGTCGACGGTGCATCTGCGCCACAACCTTGTCCCGCGACCGGTCGACCTGCTTCGGTGTGCAGATGCACCTCAGCCGCCCGGCCTTAGGCCGTCCTGCCCTCGCCGTGAGCCTCGTCGGTGCCCTCGTCCTCACGGCCTGCGAGCCGGCGGTCGAGGGCTCGCCCCAGGAGGTCGCCGCCGCCGTGGCCGCGGCGTTGGAGACGGGGACCTTCGACGCGGTGCCGATGGCGGACGCCGTCCCCGCCGACGTCCAGGCCCAGCGTGAGGAGGCGTACGCCGGGCTCGGTGAGGTGCCCCTCGACGTGCAGGTGCTCGACGTCACCGAGGAGGACGACACCGCCGAGGGACGGCTGCAGCTGACCTTGGACCTGCCCGGCGAGGGCGACGACCTCGTGCGCGAGGTGCCGGTGCGGATGCAGGTCGTCGAGGAGGAGTGGACCGCCACCTGGGAGCACGCGCTGCTGGGCGTGCCCGACGGTCAGGTGCTCGACCTGGAGGAGACCGAGCAGCCGCGTGCCGACATCTCGACCGCGACGGCGAGGGGCTGGCCACCTCCCGGCCGGTCTGGCACGTCGGCATCGACAAGACCCAGGTCGGGGCCGATGAGGTCGAGGAGTCCGCCCGCCGGCTCGCCGAGGCGGCCGGGACCGACCCGGCGGGGTATGCCGCCTCCGTCGCCGCCGCAGGACCCGAGGCCTTCGTCCGGCTCATCACCTACCGGCAGAGCGACGAGGAGGGGGACAGTCTCGTCGCCGCCACCGAGGAGATCCCCGGTGCGGTCGCCCTGGACGCCACCCAGGTGCTGGGACCGACGCGGACCTTCGCCCAGCCCCTGCTCGGCACGGTGGGAGAGGTCACCGCCGAGCTCGTGGACTCCGACCCGGAGCGCTACGCGCTGGGCGACGTGGTCGGGCTGTCGGGGTTGCAGTCGGCCTTCGACGACCAGCTCCGCGGCGAGCCGGGGCTGCGCGTCTCGGCCGTCGACCCCGACACCGGCGAGGGCTCCGAGCTGCTGGATCGCGAGGGGGTGGAGCCCGAGCCCCTGCAGGTCACGCTGGACACCGACCTGCAGGAGCTGGCCGAGGAGGTGCTCGCCGATGTCGGGCCGGCGAGCGCCCTCGTGGCGCTCCAGCCCAGCACCGGCGACGTGCTGGCCCTGGCGAACGGCCCAGGGTCCGAGGGGACGTCGACTGCGCTCGCCGGCCAGTACCCGCCCGGCTCGACGTTCAAGATCGCGTCCGCGCTCGCGCTCCTGCGGGAGGGCCTGACGCCCGAGTCCACGGTGCGGTGCGAGCCGTCGCTGGTGGTGGACGGCTACGAGTTCACGAACGTCACCGGCTACCCCGAGGCCGCGCTGGGCGACATCCCGCTCGTGACGGCGATGGCCAACTCCTGCAACACCGCGCTCATCGGTGAGCGCGACCGCATACCGATGGAGGAGCTGGCGCAGGCCGCGCGGGACCTGGGGATCGGGGCCGTGTGGGAGATGCCGGTCACGGCGTTCAGCGGCAGCGTCCCCCCCGAAGAGGCGGCCTCGCAGACGGAGCACGCCGCCAGCCTCATCGGGCAGGGCTCGGTGCTGGCCTCGCCCGCCGCGATGGCGGCGGTGGCGGCGAGCGTCGCGGAGGGCGGGCCGTTGGTGCCGCGCGTGGTCCTCGACCAGGAGGTGCCGGAGCCGGAGGGCGGCCTCTCGACCGAGGAGGCCGATGGGCTGCGCACGATGATGCGGGCCGTGGTGACCGAGGGGAGCGCCTCAATGCTCGCCGACAACCCCGGCGAGCCGGTGCTGGCCAAGACCGGCACGGCGGAGTTCGGCACGCAGGACCCGCCGCAGACACACGTGTGGATGGTCGCCGTCCAGGGCGACCTGGCGGTGGCGATCTTCGTGGAGGAGGGGGAGTTCGGCTCGACGACCGTCGGACCGCTGATGGACGCGTTCCTGACGGAGGCGGTGGGCTGACGGGTATGCGGTGGGCCGGCCACCCGTGCGTCGACCAGCGGGGCCGTCCTCAGCCCTCGATGAGGATCTCGGCGAAGGCCAGCGCCCACTCCTCGGCCGTCGGGTCGTCGGAGGCGATGGTGGACAGGTCGACGACCGCCACCCGGTCGGCGTTGTCCTGCGCCCAGGCGAGGATCTCGTCGGCGACGCCCGGCCCGTACAGCTCCGGAGGGGCGACGGCGACGAGCACGGGCAGGTCCTCGTCGATCGCGTCCACCTCGGCCAGCAGCGTGTCGAGCGAGGCGGCGACGTCCTCGTCCTCGCTGTCCATGCCGAGCGAGACCAGGACCGCGTCCACGTCGCCCGCCTCGTCGGCGAACCGGTCGACCCGTTCGGCGGCGTCGGCGATGGACGTGCCGTCCCGGCTCGCGCTCCAGATCGTCAGCTGAGGACCGTCCTCCTCGGACAGGACGATCGGGTCGTTGAAGGTGACGTCCGCCGCCTCACCCCAGTGGTGGATGGTGACGGGGCGGTCGCTCCCGACTTCATCGCCCCAGAGCTGCACCCACTGCGTGGGCATGTTGCTGTAGCCGTCGCCGATCACCAGGAGGTCGCTCTCGTCCGACCAGGCGTGAACCCAGGCCTCCACCGTCGCACGGTCAGCGGGATCCGTAGCGTCGGTGGTAGGCGCGGCCATCTCGACCGAGCCCTCCGTCCGAGTCGCACCGTCGGACGACGTGACAGCCGCACCGTCGGCGCCCTGCTCACCCACACCGGTGGTCACTGCGGCGCCGTCCGGCTCCGCGGTCGAGGCCCATCCGGCGACCTGCCCGGCCGGCCCGTCGAGCGAGGGGTGCGGACGGTTGACGCTCCACACCGCATAGGCCGAGCTCGCGACCGCCAGGGCGGCGAGACCGGCGATGAGCGCGTTCTGGCTGCGGGTCGACAGTTCCATCGATCAGCCCTGGGCGACCGGCGTCTGCGTCTCGCGCCGCGCCTTCCGTGACCGGGGCCGACGTCCGCGGCCTTCAAGCTCGGTGTCGGGGCGGTAGTTGCCGTAGGAGTAGCTGTAGGCGTCCGGGCCCTTGGTCGACAGACGGTTGGCGACCAGGCCCAGCAGCTTGCCGCCCACTCGCTCAAGCGTGCCGAGGGCCCGCTCCAGCTCGTCCCGTCGGACGACGTTGGCTCCGACCACCACCAGGACACCGTCGGTCAGCGTGGAAAGGATGGCGCCGTCCGTAACGGCGAGGAGCGGCGGGCCGTCGATCAGCACATAGTCAAATTCCGTGCTGAGCCGCTCCAGCATACGGTGCATCGCGTCTGACCCGAGCAGCTCGCTCGGGTTTGGCGGGATCGGGCCGCAGCCGAGGACGTAGAGGCCCTCGACGTAGGGCTGCAGCACGTCGGCGAGCTCGACCCGTCCCACGACGACGTCGGTGACGCCGGCTGCGTTCTCCAGGCCCATGTAGTCAAGTAGCCGGGGACGGCGCAGGTCGCCCTCGATGAGACAGACCGTCGATCCGGTCTCGGCGATCGTGAGCGCCAAGTTCGCAGTGGTCGTGCTCTTGCCCTCCCCAGGGACCGACGAAGTGATGAGGAAGGTTGTCGGCTGGTCGTCCGGGTCGAGGTAGAGCAGGTTGGTCCGCAGCGCCCGGAATGCTTCGGCCCGGGGGCTGTGGGGGTCTATCTCGATGACCAAGGGGTGCGCAGGGGCGTCCTTGTCGAAGGAGATCGCGCCGATCGTCGGCTCCTCAGTGACCCGGGCGATGTCGGATTCCCCACGGACGCGGCGATCCAGCAGATCGCGCAGCACGGCGAGTACTAGCCCAAGCAGGGTTCCCAGCACCGTGGCGAGGGCGAGGTTAAGTAGCGGATCGGGCTTGGCGGGGGACTCCGGCGCGATGGCGGGCCGCACGACCGTTGCCTTGACCGGGCTCTGGGCGTCGTCCGAAACCCGTTCCAGCTCCTGCACCGTCTCAGTGAGATGGCCGGCGACACTATTGGCGATCTGCGCGGCCTGCTCCGGGTCGCGATCAATCACGGCGAGGTCGATGAGCACCGTATTCAGTGGCACCGTCGCTGTCACCTGCTCCGCCAGCGAACTGGCCGATAAGTCAAGACCCAAGTCGTCGATCACCGGTCCCAGCACAGCGGGCGTGGTGACAATGTCGGCATACGTCGCGACCTGCCGCTGGGTGAACGAACTGCCCTGCACGAGGTCTGAAACATTGTCTCCAGCGGCCGTCGAGATAAAGAGCTCGGCCTCCGCACGATACTCCCGCGGCGCCAGCGCCGTGAGCAGCGCGGCGACCGCGATCGTCGCGAGCAGCACGGCGACGACGAGCCGCCAGCTGCGCCGGACGATGCGCAGATAGTCAGACAGTTCCATTCACGATCCTGGGCTCGGTGGGACGATCGGCCAAACGACGCCCAACCTACCGGACCGGGTAGCGTTCCCCCATGGCGAACGACGTGCGCACCCACCTCATCGGTCTGCTGCTCGGCGCGGAGGAGGACTGGCCCCGCGCCTTCGAGACCATCCTCGGCATGGTCGGCCCGCTCAAGGCGGGCGGCCAGACGCACACGATCTCGAGCGAACGGGTGCGCATCCACCCCTTTGACCTCACCGACCCGGTGCGCCATGGCCTGGTCATCGACCGCCTCGCGTACTGGTACTACCACCCCCGAGAGTGGCTCAAGAAGGCGTCGCTGATGAACGACACCTATCTGCTCAACAGCCCGTTCACCTTCCAGGCCATGGAGAAGCACAGCGCCTACGTCGCGATGCTGCGGCTGGGCATGAAGATCCCCCAGACCGTCCTGGTGCCCTACAAGAACCCCGTCGACAACGTGCGTTGGGCCTACACCTCCTCGCGCTACAACGACCCGTTCGACCTGGAGAAGATCGCCGAGGAGGTCGGATACCCGCTCTACATGAAGCCCTTCGACGGGGGTGGCTGGCGTGGCGTGTCGCGGGTCGACAACGTGGACGACCTGCACCGGTCCTACGACGAGTCCGACAAGATGCTCATGCACCTGCAGGCCACCGTCGACTACGACCACTTCGCCCGGGCGCTGTCCATCGGGGCCGGAGACCATGGTGATGGACTTCCGCCCCGGCGAACCCATGCACAGCAGGTATGCCGTCACCCACGACTTCCTCTCCCCGCAGGCCGGGTGGGAGACCGAGACGGTGAGCAAGGTGGTCAACGCCTTCTTCGGCTGGGAGTTCAACAGCTGCGAGATGCTCGTCAAGGGCGACGAGGTCCACCCGATCGACTACGCCAACGCCTGCCCCGACGTCGCCCTGACCTCGCTGCACTACTACTTCCCATGGGCGATCACCGCGCTCGTCCGCTGGTCGACCTACTGCATGGTGACCGGCCGCCGGTCCTTCATCGGGGTGCGTTCGCCTCGGGCCTACTTCGACATCGCTGACGACCCGGACCGCAGCTACGCGGAGAAGATGCAGGCCTACCGCGAGTTGGCGGACGATGAGTTCGAGACCGACCGCTACTGGGAGTGGTGCGAGCGGAACCTGCCTTACCTACCGGCGCGGGTGCTGGAGTGGGTCAGCTCGGACGACTTCGACCGGCTGCTGGTCGAGACGGTCAAAGCAACCTACCCGGAGCACGAGCACGAGCAGTTCGTCGCGCACTTTCGCGGGCTGACGGGGATGTGGGTGACCGATCAGACTGGCCTCGGCCCGCGGGAGGGGTGAAGCGTCTCAGGGCGGAGGGGATGTACGGGCGGTGTAGGGACCGATGGGGCCGGGACACCGACAACGCGATGGCCCCAAGCCGCCCCCACCGCCAGCCACAGCCCACATGGGGGCGGCATCACCCTGAGGCCTAGTGATGAGGATGCCGCAGTTGGACCCAATGGCTACCGGCTGGTTAACTATCCCAGGTATTGCACGGGTAAAGGGCTGGCGGTCCGGTGAGACCGCCGTGGGGCGGCCTGGTCGGGTAGATGGGAACTTTTCTTGATTTCTTCGGTGGAGATCCCGCGTGAGCCGCAGGGGGCTCGCGACGGTCTCGGCGTCGGGTCCGCCCCGACGCCGCTCTTCGTCGTCCCCGACGGACTGCAGGGTGGGCGACGGAGGGGGCTGCCCCAGGCCCGCAGGTACCTGACGGGTTACCTGTCGGTGGTGCGGGTGGCCGACCTGCTCGTGGTGGCGGTGGCCGTCGTGGCGGCGCAGCTGTTCAGGTTCGGGACCGACGGGCGCGAGCTGCAGAGCGCGCTCGGGGCGGTGAGCTACACGACCGTCTCGCTGGCGCTGATGGCCGGGTGGATGGCCTCGTTGCACCTGCAGAACTCCTACGACGGGCGCCTGGTGGGGCACGGCGTGCAGGAGTACAAGCAGGTGTTCCAGGCCTCGACCTGGCTGTTCGCGATCGTGGCGATCGTCGCGCTGGCGCTGAAGGCGGACTTCGCCCGGGGGTATGTCGTGCTGGCCTTCCCGCTGGGGACGGTGCTGCTGCTGGTGGCCCGCTGGAGTGCGCGCCGATGGTTGGTGCGCCGGCGCCGGGAGGGTGCGCTCTCGGACCGGGTGCTTCTTGTGGGGGACCGGGACCACGTGGCCAGCCTGGTGGTGGCGCTGGGGCGGGCGCCGGACGCGGGCTACCAGGTGCTGGGGGCCTGTGTGGACGGTGCCAGCGAGGGCCGGGTCGCCGGGGTCCCGGTCCTGGGGCCGGAGTCCGACGTGCTGGTCAAGGCGCTGGAGATGGACGTGGACGTGGTGGCGGTGTCCTCCTCCGCGGGGCTGGGCCAGGAGGGGTTGCGCCGGCTGGGGTGGGCGTTGGAGGGGACCGACATCGACCTGGTCGTCGCGCCGGGGATCATGGACGTGGCCGGGCCGCGGGTGCTGACCCGTCCGGTGCAGGGTCTGCCGCTGATCCACGTGGAGTCGCCGCGGTTCGCCGGTCCGCAGCTGGTGGCCAAGAACGTGGTGGACCGGATGGCGGCGGTGGCGGTGCTGGTGGTCATGGCTCCGGTGATGGGGCTGGTGGCGCTGGCGGTGCGGGGCGAGGACGGCGGTCCGGTGCTCTTCCGGCAGGAGCGGGTGGGCCGTGACGGACGCACGTTCGCGATGCTGAAGTTCCGCAGCATGGTGGTGCAGGCCGAGGAGATGCTGCCCACGCTGCGGGCGGTGGACCAGGGGGCCGGGCCGATGTTCAAGGTGCCCGAGGACCCGCGGGTGACGCGGGTGGGAGCCTTCATCCGGCGCCACTCCCTGGACGAGCTGCCCCAGCTGATCAACGTGCTGCGCGGCGACATGAGCCTGGTCGGGCCGCGCCCGCCGCTGCCGCGGGAGGTCGCCGCCTACGAGGCGGCCACCCATCGTCGACTCCTGGTCAAGCCGGGCATGACCGGCCTGTGGCAGATCAGCGGGCGCAGCAACCTCTCCTGGCAGGAGTCGGTCCGCCTCGACCTCTACTACGTCGAGAACTGGACCCCGGTGCTGGACCTGATGATCCTGTGGCGCACCGTCCAGGTCGTGCTCAAGCCCGACGAGAACAGCGCTTACTGAACGCTTGGGCGGGGCTTTGGGTCACCGCCGGGACCTCTCCTAGGCGGTCTATCCGCTACTTGTTGGTCTCGTCCGCCAGCTGCTTGGGGCTCTTGCGCTGGCCCTTGGCGACCACCCTGGTGGTCTCGCGGTTGGCCAGCATCCGGACCATCCCGACGACCGCACCGGACAGCACCGCGAAGGCGATGGCCTCCTTGATGTCGATGTCCGGGTCCTCCGGGTTGCTGGGGGAGTCCTTGCCGGTGACGAACTTCCACGTGCCGTCCGTCATCTTGCGGGCGACGACGCTGGCGCCGATCGCGGCGGCGGTGGTGGCGAGCTTTGCGACGAGGTTACCCATGAGAGCGATCCTGCCACAGCGGTGCTAGCGTGGATAACGGAAACGACAGGGGAGCGCCCTGAGCGCTGAGAGTGCGGCACCCGCCGCAGACCCTCGAACCTGCACCGGTTAGCACCGGCGAAGGAAGTCGACAAGGAGACTCGATGATGCCCATCCACCGGTCCACCCTCCGCGCCCTGGCTCTGAGCGCCACCGCCGGCCTGGTCCTGAGCTCGTGCACCCTGCTGGGGGGTGACGAGGAGCCGAGCCCAGCACCGGCGCCCGCGCCGACCCAGGACCCGGCAGACGAGGGGACGGCCACGGGCGGCTCGGGGCTCGACGGTGACAATGCGACCGCGTCCTCCGGCAACGACGCGGACCGCAGCACCGGGACCGCGGCGGCCCCCACCACCGACGAGGTCGTGCTCGTCACCCACTCCTCCTTTACCGTCCCCGAGGAGCTGGTCGCCGCGTTCGAAACCGAGACCGGTTGGGACCTGACCATCCAGTCCTCCGGCGACGCCGGCGAGCTGACGAACAGGTTGGTCCTCACCTCGGGCAGCCCCATCGGGGACGTCGTCTTCGGGATCGACAACACGTATGCCAGCCGCGCGGTCGACGAGGGGGTGCTCGCGGCATACACCCCCTCGGACCTGCCCGAGTCGGCGGAGGAGCACGCGCTGGAGGGGGGCGCGGCATACCTGACCCCGGTCGACTTCGGTGACGTGTGCGTGCGTGAACGTGGACGACGTGTGGTTCGCAAACAACGGCATCGCCCCGCCGGAGACGCTGACCGACCTGACGGAGCCGGAGTATGAGGACCTGTTCGTCACGCCGGGGGCGAGCACGTCCTCGCCGGGGCTGGCGTTCCTGTTGGCCACGGTCGGGGAGTTCGGGCCGGGGCAGTGGCAGGGCTACTGGGAGGACCTGATGGCCAACGGGGCCAAGGTCACCAGCGGGTGGACCGACGCCTACACGGTGGACTTCACCGCCGGCGGGGGTGGTGGTGACCGGCCGATCGTGCTGTCCTACGCCAGCTCGCCGCCGTTCACCATCCCCGAGGGTGGGTTCCAGCCGACGACGCGGGCGCTTATGGAGACCTGCTTCCGGCAGGTGGAGTACGCCGGGGTGCTGGAGGGGGCGCAGAACCCTGAGGGTGCGCAGGCGGTCGTGGACTGGCTGGTGAGTCCGCAGGTGCAGGCTTCGATCCCGGACAACATGTTCATGTTCCCGGTGGACGAGGAGGTGGCGCTGCCCGAGCTGTGGGCGCAGTGGGCGGCCGTGGCCGAGGACCCGATCGTGGTGCACCCCGACCAGATCGAGGAGGAGCGGGAGACCTGGCTGCGGGAGTGGGCGGACATCGCGACTGGGTGAGTGTCGCGGCTCCGTGATTTGGCGGGCCGAGGTGGCTAGCGCCGCCGGTCGCGGCGGGGCTTCGAGAAGGGGCTCCCCCCTCCTGCGCTACGTCTCGACCGCGGGTGCGACGGCATACCCCGTCCGGAGTCGGGCGACCAAGGTCACGGAAAGGGCTTTACTCATTCCGATGCCATCCCGCCGATTGAAGGGCCGCCACGAGCCCCCGAGCGCCCGCTCGCCACGTGTAGGCCCCAGAACGTTGCCTACTCGAAACACTTAGTCGTTCGCGCAGATCGCGATCATGCCACAAGTGTTGAATGGCTTCTGCAAGAGCGGGAGGGTCGTCGGGATCGATCAGCACGCCGCTCTCGAGGGCCTCAACCATTGCTTGACTGGCCCCTCACCCGTGTTGCCACGACCGGCGTTCCCAGCGCTGCAGCCTCGAGAACCTTGTAGGGGGACACCCCGCGTTCAGAAGCTGGGCCGGCTTTTCGCACAGCCAAAGACATGGCCGCACCTCCAGTCCAAGCTAATGCTCGTTCAGCGCTCACCCGTCCTACGTAGTGAACGCGAGAGTCTCTAGCCGCGGCAGCCACGACCAGTGGCTCGTCCGCCCCATCGCCCACGAAGACGATTGGCAGGTCGTCAGGCCAATGCTCGGAATCGAGAGCCGCTAGAATCGTGTCGATTCCCTGCCAAGTGGCGAACTTCCCCACAAACACGACGAAACCATTATGCCGAAGGCCCATCTGTGCCAACTCCTCCGTGGAGATGGGTGACACTGCAGCGACGCTATCGCCGTTGAACCCATTTTCGAGAACGAACCCACGCGGGGTCGTCAGTCCCAGATCATGATTGATCCAATCCAAGATCCCAGCGCTCGGTGCGACAAGGGACGTAGACATGGCGATCGTCGGCTTGATGAATAACGTTTCTATTGGCAGTCTAGCCGTGAACGGGTAAGCCGCGTGCATATCGGCAGTGTTCCCCTGGACCATCAGTACGACAGAACCTCCGCGCAGCTTTTGGAGCGCGACCGGCAGAAGGCTGGCAGGGTGCATACGACCCAGTAGGAGCCGCTCTCGGCCGCCCGCCCGGACGGCCCTCACCTGCATAAGCGCTAGGCGTTTGACTCTCGCGATCCATCCGGGCCTGGAAGCTCCGGTCTGCGCGACGACGTGTGCAACGGGCACTGCCGCCTCATCGAGCCGTTGAAGAGTTCCCTCCAGATGTTGCCCTGCGGCCGTTCCAGGCTCGGCCGACTCAAACCAGACCAACACAACGTCCTTCACGAGACGTCCTCTCTGCTGATCGCTGTCGTCCACCGGAACCCAACCACGGTTTGCGGCAAAGCCATGTAAGTGTTGTAGCCAGACCTGGTTGCGGGAGTGGGCGGACATCGCGACGGGGTGAGGTGGTGCGGCCCCGTGGGTCGTGGGCTGTCGGGCCGTCGCGGCTAGCGCCTGCGGTCGCGGCTGGGCTTCGAGAAGGGGTTCCCCCGCCCGCGCTGCTGCTCGACCGCGGGTGCGACGGCATACTCCGTCAGCTGTTCCTCGGTGCGGCTGACCACGGTGACGGTCCCGCCTCCGTCGGCGCAGCGACGGCGCGCGTACCCCTGGGCGCGCAGCTTGTCGCCGTGGAAGAGGCGTTGGCCGGTGTCGTCGAGCACCTCCCAGCTGCCTCGGTCGTTCATCTTCACCACTAGACGTGTCACGGTCGTCTCCCCAGAGCGTGGACTGAGGGCATATTTTTTCACACTTGTGTCGCAGGGAGGTCGGGCGGCGACGGGGGTGGGGAGCGCCGGACCTTGCGGGTTCCTCCTGGTGCCCGTGGTGACGGTGGCCCGCCGGGAGATAGTCTGCGCGGGTCAAGCTCACGGTCTTCTCGGGGAGGCTCAGGGTCGCGTGCCCACCATCACTGTCGTCGCCGTCGTCATCGTCCTCGTCCTGCTGGTCGTCGCCGTCCTGGCCCTCTCCGCCCGGCACGCACGCGACGTGATCCGCGGGGCCGGGACGTGGCTGGACCCCCGGAGCGAGATCGAGGACCCCGGCGACGACGACCGGCGGTCGCGCGGCGCGAGGGGTGAGGGGCGGGACGGCGAGGACGGGCGCTGCGCGTAGGGGGGCGACGGCGGTCCGAGACACCCGGGTCAGGGCGCCTGGTCGCCCACCGTCTCGACGGTGCGCCGGGGGCGGTTCCACCACCGTGCCTCGCGTCCTGGGGCGGCGCGCTCGCGCCGACCGTGCCGGGGCGGATCGGTCGCTGCTGAGGGTCCGTACTCGTGGTAGTAGCCGTAGGTGCTGGCCCCGCTGGACGGGAGGCGGTTGAGCAGCACGCCCAGCACCTTGGCGTCCACGCTGTTGAGGGTGGCCAGGCTCTGGGCCAGCTGGTGCCGGCGCACGATGCCCGACCCCACCACCACGATCGTGCCGTCGACGACCTTGGACAGCACCGCGGCGTCGGTCACGGGCAGGAGCGGAGGAGCGTCGACGACGACGTACTCGAAGCGGGACCGCAGGTCGTCCATGAGAGCACGCATCGCCGGCCCGCCGAGCAGCTCGCTGGGGTTCGGCGGGATCGCGCCCGCGCCCAGCGCCGTCAGGTGGTCGCCGTAGGGCTGCAGGACGTCGTCGAGCGAGGCCTGCCCGATCAGGACCGACGTCAGGCCGGCGGTGCCGTCCAGGCTCATGTACTCCAGCAGCTTGGGACGGCGCAGGTCGGCCTCGACCACGCACACGGACGCGCCCGACGCCGCAAGCGTCAGCGCGAGGTTGGCCGCGGTGGTCGACTTGCCCTCACCGGGCAGGGACGAGGTGAACAGCAGCGCCCGGGGCTGCTCGGCCGCGTCGATGAACTGCAGATTGGTGCGGACGGCGCGGAACGCCTCGGCCCGGGGGCTGTAGTCGCCGTCCTGCACCATGAGCGGGTTGCGCGGCGCGTTGCGGTCGAAGGTGATCCCGCCGATGACGGGCCGGTCGCTGACCCGCTGGACGTCGCTCGCCCCGGTGATCCGGGTGTCCAGCATCTCCCGCAGGACGGCCGCGGCCACCCCGAGCATGAGGCCGAGGCTCAGACCGAGGGCGAGGTTGCGGGAGGGGTTGGGCGAGACCGGGACGGTGGCGGCCCTGGCCGGCCGGATGAGCGAGGCTTTCACCGGGCTGACACCTTCGCCGTCGGACTGCTCCAGGTCGGCCACCGTGCGGGTGAACTGCTCGGCGACGGCGTTGGCGATCTCGGCCTCGCGCTCTCCGTCCTCCCCGGTGACGCTGATGTTGATGAGCACCGTGTCATTGGGAACCGACGTGCTGATCCGGCCTGCCAGGGCCTCCGGTGACACGTCCAGATCCAGCTGCCTCACCACCGGCTCGAGCACCACCGGGGGCCGTGACCATGTCGGCGTAGGTGGTCACCTGCCGGAAGGTGAACGAGCTCCCCTGCGCAAGGTCGGCCACGCTGCTCTGGGCGGGGCTGGTGGAGATGAACAGCTGGGCCGTCGCCCGGTAGACCGGGGTGGTCAGGTTGGTCGCGGTCACGGCCCCGCCCACGCACAGCACGAAGACCAGGGCCATCCAGCGCCACCGCCGGCGCAGCACGCGCAGATAGTCGTGCAGCTCCATGACCGACCTCCCGAGTCCTGCTCGTCGTATCCGGAGCGTAGTCCAGGGGGTCGTGATCCGGCATGATGACGCACGTGCCCCCCCACCGGCTCGACCGCGGGTTCGCCCGCAACGTCGGGGCCCTGCTGATCGGCCAGGTCCTGCGGGTGCCGATCACGGCCGTCTACTTCGTGGTGGCGACGCGGGCGCTGGGGGTGGAGTCCTTCGGCCGGCTCACGGCGGTCGCCGCCCTCATCATGATCGCGGCGCCGTTCTCCGCCCTGGGGCTCGGGCGCGCTCATCGTCAAGTACGGCGCGACCGACCCGGGCACCACCCGGCACTGGCTGGGCGCCGGTCTGACGATGAGCCTGCTGGGCTCGGTGCTGGTCGGTGCGCTGCTCCTCCTGCTGTCCCCGTTCCTGGTCCCGGTCGGGACGGGCCTGGCCGTCGTGGCCGGGCTGCTCCTCGCCGAGTTCGTCTTCGCCCGGGCCGCGGACCTGTCCTCCTCGGTATTCGTGGCGCGGGAGGAGATGCACGTCACCGCCTTCTGCCAGGTCCTCGTGCCCGCCCTGCGGCTCCTCACCGCCGTGGCCCTGGTCCTCTCGCCCACTCCGGTCGGCCTGGGGACGTGGGTCCTCGCGCTCGTGGTCAGCTCGGCGGTCTCCGGCGTGGTCTGCCTGGTCCTCGCGGTGCGGGCGGTCGGCCGGCCGGTCCTGGGGCTGGCGCCGTTCCGGGGACGTTGGCGGGAGGCGGCGCTCTTCAGCGTGGGGATCGGCATCCAGGCGGCGCACAACGACGTCGACAAGGTGATGCTTGGCCGTATCGACGGTCCGGTCGGGGCGGGCCTCTACGGCGCGGCCTACCGCGTCGTGGACACGGCCTGGCTGCCGGTGCGGGCGACGCTGGGGGCGGCCTGGCCCCGCATCTTCCGGCACGCGAGGGGCGGACCGGTCGAGATGCTGCCCTTCGTCAGGGCCGTCGCCGGGCCGGCGCTGCTCTACAGCACGGTGGTCGTGGCGGCCATGGTCGGCGGCGCGGCCCTCCTGGTCCCGCTCCTGGGGGAGTCCTACGCCGAATCTGTGCCGCTCCTGCGTGTCCTGGCCGTCGTCGTGCTGCTGCGCTGCCTGCACTACCTGCCGGCGGACGTGCTCACCGGGATCGGGTGGCAGGGGGTGCGCACGACCATCCAGGTGGTGGTCCTGGCGGGCAACGTGCTGCTCAACCTGTGGCTCATCCCCCGGTACGGCGTCTGGGGGGCGGCCTGGGCGACGCTCGCCTCCGAGAGCCGCCCTCGCCGTCGCGCTGTGGGTCGCCCTGGTGGTCTGGCTGCGCCGGCCGCACGGCGGACGGGCGCCGATGGTGCAGGAGACCGGATGAGACGCCGGGCCGCGCCGGCGTCGTCCCTGTCTCCGAGGCGGGTGACCTTCCTGGCGACGGTGCTCACGCCCCGCCTGGGGATGGAGAACGCCCTGCTGCGGCTGGCCGCGGCGCTCGCGGAACGGCACGACGTCGAGGTCCTCGTCCTGCACGACCCCGGCCCCCTGCGCGTGCCCGGGGTCAGGATCACCTGCCTCGACGCGGGGAGCGAGCGCCGGACCCGCAGGTCCCTGCGCCGGCGGTTGCGGTCCGCGGCCGGGAGGGAGGTGCTGGTCGTGACCGGGGTGTGGGCCGGGGCGCAGCTGCTCCTGGCGGCGCCCTGGCGGTTCCGCTCCGCGGTGGCGTGGGAGCACTCGGTCACGCCCCGGCGCCTGGTCACGGGGCGGCTGTTCCGCCTGCGCGCCGAGGCGGTGGCCCGCGCATACCGGCGCTGCGCCGGGGTCGTCAGCGTCAGCGCCCCCGTCGCCTCGACGCTGCGCGAGCGCTGGGGCGTGGAGTCCCTCGTCGTGCCCAACCTGCTCGACCTGCCGGCGCGCTCGCCCGGGGCGCGGCGGCATACCCCGCAGGGTGGTGCCCCGCCGCCCGCCCGAGCGGACGGCCCCGCCCGACTCCTCGCGCTCGGTGAGGCGCGGGCGGTGAAGAACTACGACGTGCTGGTCCGCGCGCTGCCGCTCCTGGACGTGGACTGGCGGCTGGCGATGGTGGGCGGCGGGCAGGTGGCCGGGCTGCAGGAGCTGGCGAAGGGGCTCGGCGTCGGCGACCGCGTCACCTGGCACGGGCACGTCGCCGATCCCGCCGGGTTCATGGCCGACAGCGACCTGCTCGTGCACCCCTCGGCCTCCGAGACCTTCGGCTACGTCCTGCTGGAGGCGGCCGAGCAGTGGCTCCCGGTGGTCGCGACCGACGCCCCGGTCATGGACGCGCTCGTCCCGGACCTCGTGCCCGGCGTCCTCACGGCCCCCACCCCTGCCGCGCTCGCGGCCGCGATCGGCACGGCGCTGCGGCGGTTCTCCACCCCGCAGGTAGCGTCGGAACTCCTCGCCGCGGACGACCGCCGCCGGCGGGAGTTCGACGCGGCGGCCACGCTGGCCGCCTGGGAGGGGGTGCTCGGTGTCTGAGACCACTCGCCCAGCAGGTCGCGTGCGGGTGAGCGCGGTCCTTCCCGTGCGCGACCCGGGTCCGGGCCTGGCCTCCAGCCTCGCCGCGGTCAGGGCCACGCTCTCCGACGCCGACGAGCTCGTCGTGGTCGACGACGGGTCCACCGACGGCACCCCCGAGCTGCTGCGCCGCACCGACCTCGGGGGCCTGCGCACGACGGTGCTGACGACGCCCGGGCACGTGGGGGTGGCCGCCGCGCGCAACCTGGGCCTGTGGCGGGCCGCGGGGGAGCTGGTCTGGTTCGTCGACTGGGACGACCGCTGGGACCCGCGGATCGTCGAGGCGCTGTATGCCGCGCACCTCGCCTCGGGCGCGCCCGTCGTGGGGTGCGGGGCCGACCTCGTCGACCAGGACGGTCGCCGTCGCGAGCTGCTGGGCACGGTGCCGCGCCCCACCCCCTGCTGAGGGGCGGGGAGATCGGCGTGGCGATCCTCGACGGCCGCCTGCGCGGCTACCTGTGGAACAAGCTATTCGCCCGGGCCGTCCTGGGGGAGGCGCCCTTCCCCGAGCGGCGGACGCGGTCCGACTTCGCCGGGTCCGTCGAGCGCATGGCCGCGCAACCCACGGCATGCCTGCTTCCCGAGGTGCTCTTCCACCACGTCCGGCGGCCGGGCTCGCTGACGACCGGACGCCATCCCGAGCTGTCGACCCTGCGGGAGTCCCTACGCATCGCCGAGCGGGTCGCCGTCCTGGCCAGGACCCACCCCGCCGGTCCAGCAGCGGACTCCGCGGTGGACGCCGCGCTGCGGGTGTTCCGCTACCGCGAGTGGCACCTGGCGGTCGCGGGCACCGCGGCGCGTGCGCCCCTCGACGCGACCGAGAGGCAGGAATGGCTGCGCCAGGCCCTCGAGGGTGCCCGGTGGAGGGACGCCGTCGGCCTGGCCCGGCACGACCCCGCCACGGCCGCCCGGGCCGCGCTCCTGCTCGCGGCGCGGCACCGCTACCCGGCGGTGCGCCGGTCGTGGGTGGCGGCACGCTCCGCGGCTCGCCGGGTGACGGGGCGGGGGGGCCGGTCGTGAGGGTCCTGCTGCTGACCAACATCTACCCGACGTCGGGCGTGCCGAACGCGGCGACGTTCATCCGCTCCCGCCTCGACGCGCTCGTGGCCCACGGGGTGGAGGTCGTGCCGGTCGCCCTCCGGCCGACGTGGACCCCCACGGCGCAGGTGCTGCGGAGGCTGGCGGGTCGTCAGGTGGAGGATCCTCCGAGCGAGCCCTTCCGGGAGGCGACGGCACCCCTGGGACCGCGCACGCCCGCCGGCGACGGCTGGAGACGCGGTCGGGGGGACGGTGGCTGGACGCCGTGACCGGGTCGGTGCTGGCGTCCGTGACCGGACCCGTGGACGTGGTGCATGCGCACGGCATGTACGACCTGCCCGCCGGTCTCGTCGCCCAGGCGGTGGCCGGCCGGCTGGGCGTCCCCTACGTGGTCACCATGCACGGCACCGACGTCAACCTGCTCATGCCGCGACGGACCGGTCTCTACGGCCGCGTGCTCGCCGGAGCCTGCGCCACCGTCTACGTCAGCACCGCCCTGAAGGACCGGGCCCACTCCCTCGTCCCCCCGCACCCGCGGGCCCACGTGGTCCCCAACGGTGTCGACCTGTCCCTCTTCCGCCCGTCCCCGCGGGCGGCCGCCCCCACGGTGCTCTACGTCGGCAACCTCGAGCACGTCAAGGGGGCCGACCGCCTGCCGGCCATCTGGCGTGGGGTGCAGGACGCCCTGCCGGAGGCCCGCCTGACCGTGGTCGGTGCGGGGACCCTGGAGGGCGCGCTGCACCGCGAGCTGACGGGTCCGACGGTCCGGTTCCTGGGACGGCTGGACCAGACAGAGGTGGCCCGGCAGATGGGGGAGGCGCACGTGCTGGTCCTGCCGAGCCGGGCCGAGGGCGGGCCCACGGTGATGATGGAGGCCTACGCGGCCGGCACGCCGGTCGTGGGGACGGCGGTCGGCGGCATCCCCGAGACCGTCGTGGACCCCTGGTGCGTGGTCCCGAACGGGCCCGACGTCGAAGGTGCGCTGGCCCGCGCGGTGGTGCGGGTGCTGCGGTCGGAGGAGGATTCCCGGGACCGCCTGGTGGACGTTGCCCGGCCGTTCTCCTGGCGCAGCGTGGGGGCTCGGGAGCTGGCGATCTACCGCGGCTGCGGGTCCTGACACCGGCGCGGCCGGGGTGTCAGGATGACCCATGGGGCAGACACCGCGGCAGGCACTGACCGTCGCCACCGTCTCCAGGAGCCTGGCCAGAGCCCGGAGGCCTGGCGGGTGCTCCGCGACCGGGGGTACACGATCACGTTCGCGGCCGCCCGCGACACGTGGACCGACCGCCTGCTCGCAGGTCACCCCGGGAGCGCCTTCCACGAGATCCGGGCCGAGCGGAGCCTGCGCCCCCGCACCCTGCTCGGGCTGGCCGGGCACCTGCGGGCGCTGAGCCGGCGGGACTGGGACCTGGTGCAGGTGCAGTCGCCGATCATCTCCGTCCTGTGGCGAGTGGTGGCGACGCCTCGTGCCCGCCGGCGCACGGTCTACGTCGTCCACGGGTTCCACTTCCAGCCCGGTGAGCGGGGTGCGAAGGCGCTGGCCGTGCGGTTCCTCGAGGGTGCGCTGGCGCACCGCACGCTGGCGCTCGCGACGGTGAGCGCGGCGGACCAGGCGTTCGTGCGCCGCCTGCCGCGTCCCCTGAGGCCCCGGGTCCTGGCGGACCTGCCGGGCGCCGGTGTCCCGGTCGAGGAGTACCGCGACGCCGCCCTGGGCGGCGGGCGTCCCCCGGGCCTGCCCGAGGGGCCCTACGCGCTCTTCGTCGGGGACCTGAACGCCAACAAGGACCCGCTGTGCGCCGTGGACGCCGTCGCCGAGTGCCGACGACAAGGCCTGGCCCTGGACCTGGTCGTCATCGGCGAGGGCCCGCTGACCGCCGGGGTGGCCGACCTGGCCCGGACCCGTCCGTGGCTGCACCTCGTCGACCGCTCCGACGACGTCCCCCGGTGGATGGCCCACGCCGCGGTGCTGCTGGCCCCCAGCCACCGCGAGGGGCTGCCGCGGGTGGTCCTCGAGGCGCTGGCCGCGGGCACGCCCGTCGTCTCCCGGCGCAACCGGGGGTCGGCCGAGCTGCTCGCCGGCGGGGTCGGGGTCCTGCTGGAGACCGGCGCTGCCGGCCGCTGGGCCGACGCCGTCCACGCTGTCCTCGAGTCACCGCCCGGTATCGAGGCTCTGTGGGCCCGGGCGCGGCGCTACGGCGTCGACCGCTTCCGGACCGCCTACGAGGGCCTGGTCGCCGCGGTCGAGACCGAGCAGGCTCAGCATGGCGACGACCCACACCAGGCTCATCGCCTGCGGCGTGTACATCGGGGTCAGGGTCAACGAGGCCAGAGTCACGACCGCACTGATCACGATCAGCGGAACGACGTTGCGCGCGCCCCGGCGGTGCAGGAGGAGCGGTGAGAGCAGGGCCAGCACGTAGGTCCCGACCAGCAGCACCCCTCCCTGCAGGTAGTACGCCACGAACTGGTTGTCGATGAAGCTGATGAACTGGACCTGTGGAGGTCCGAGGGTGCCCAGGCTGAACCGGGGGTCCAGGGGGGAGTAGCTCAGCGCCAGCTGCCACGCCTCGACCCGGCCCAGGAGGTTCTCGTCCGCGTCGACGCCCTCGGTGACGACGGAGAGCGCCGTGGTCAGCCGGGCGACGAGCGTGCTCGCGAGCACCATCTGGAACAGCCCCATGGCCCAGGCGACGACGAGGAGCGGGAGCCCGAGCACGGCGGCTCGCAGGACGTGCCTGCTGGCCTGGGTCGAGTCGCGCAGGGCCTGGGCGCCCCAGAGCAGGAGCAGGACCGTCAGACAGGCCAGTCCCGTGCGCGACTGGCTGCCGACGATGCCCAGGACCGCTACGGCGACACCGCTCCACCGCCGCCAGCCGCTCAGGTAGAAGTAGGACAGGACCAGGGCCACGGCCGACCACAGCGCGAACGCGTTGGCGTTGATGAAGAGCCCCGTGGAGCGCCCGTAGATGACGTAGGCCTCCGACAGCGAGCGCTGCGTGGCGGCGTCCCACTCCTGCAGGGGCGTCCACAGCGCGTCCGGCACGATGCCCACCCGGAAGAGGGTCTGCCCCAGCCCGTAGCCCCCCTGGACCAGGATCGCCGCGTGCACGAACGGCAGCAGCCGGGCTCCGGCCGCGGCCGTCAGGGCGAGGACGGCGAGCGGGACGAGCACCACTATCCAGAAGTAGAGCGAGGTCATCCCGTAGGTGCCGAGAAGGACCCCGAGCAGGGGCAGGACCAGCAGCAGCACGAAGAGCGGTCCGACGCTGACGACCCAGCCGCCGCGGATGGTGGGCCGGGGCGAGCCGGCCTGGATCCAGGCGAGGAAGGCGGCGGCGACGAACGCGATCTCCAGCACCGGCACCCCCGGGAACCCGGGGACCCGACCCGGGTGCACCCGCTCCCCGAGGGTGAGGTAGGCGACGAACAGGGTCATCGCGACGGTCGTCACGGTGCGGGCTCCCGCAGCCGGTGCAGTCCGTCCGCGTCCGCGAGCACGCGCCCGTGCTGCTCCCACCCGCCCCCGGCACCGGCTGCGCGCGCCTGCTCGGCCAGCGGCTCGCGGACGCCCGCTCCAGCAGGCTGCGGACCGCCCGGGCCAGCAGGTCGACCTCCGGGGGCCAGTCAGGCTGCTCCGGGGCGGTGCTCTCCAACCAGAGGACGGCCGTGCGCGGGATCTGGTCGGGCACCGGCGTCACATCCCCTTGAATCGGACCACCTCGACGACGGTGGCCAGCAGGATCCGCACGTCCGTCAGGCAGGTGGCCCGGCGGACGTAGTCGAGGTCGTAGTCGAGCTTCTGGTGCCAGTCTGCCACCGAGGTGGTGTAGCAGTGCCGGACCTGGGCCAGGCCGGTCAGCCCGGGCCGGACGCTGTGCCGCTGGGGGAAGGAGGAGAACTCCGCGGTAAGGAGCCCGACCAGCTCGGGACGTTCCGGACGGGGACCGACCAGCGACATGTCCCCGCGCAGGATGTTGATCGCCTGGGGCATCTCGTCGAGGTGGCTGGCCCGCAGGAGCCGGCCGAGGCGGGTGACCCGCGGGTCCCCGCAGTAGGTCCAGCGGGGCAGACCGTCCTCCTCCGCGCACGGAACCATCGAGCGCAGCTTGTAGATGGAGAAGGGTCGACCGTCCAGGCCGACCCGGACCTGGGTGTGGAAGACGGGACCACGGCTGTCCAGCTTGAGCAGCAGGGCCATCAGGGCAGCGTCAGCGCGAGGACCACGAGCAGGACCAGACCCCCCGAGACGTCCAGGAGCCGCTTGGTCCGGGAGGCCACCAGCGGGTGTCGGGTGTCGACGGTCGCCGGAACGAACCTCACCCGTGACGGGACGCGCAGCGTCGTGCCTGCATGTCCGAACTGTTGAACGGCCGAACGTATCGTCGGCGTCGCCATGATCTGCAGCCCCCGAGACTGTCTGTCAGGCCGGCCGTGAGGCCCCTGGTCGGTCAGGCCATGGAGGATCCGGTGGATCGGCCCAGGCGCGTAACCCGTCTCCTGCTCGGCGTGGACTCCCCGACACGCACAGCCTCATCTGTCCCCACTCCTTCATCGTCACGGGACGATCGATGACGGTTGAGCGTATCGCTTTGAGTCCGCTCTGGATAGAGATTTTGTGAGATTGGTCTCCTCTGTCTTTACCTCCCTTTGACCTGCGCTTTAGGAGCGCGAGGTCCACGCGCGCCCCTCTCCACCCCGTCGCTACGCTCGAACCCGTACACGACAGGGGAGCGCCCCGGCGCTGAGAGTGCGGCCCGCAGCCGCAGACCCTCCGAACCTGATCCGGTCAGCACCGGCGAAGGAAGTCGACCATGACTCCGCCCACCACCGCACCGGCGCGCCGGTCGCCGTTCCCGACCCCGCCCGGCCCCGCGCCCGGGGGCAGGACCGCGCGGCGGGGGCGGACGGCATACCCCTCCGGGCCGGGCCTGGTGCTCGGACTGGCGGCGCTGCTCCCGCTGGCCTTCCTCGCCGTCTTCTTCCTGCTGCCCGTCGGCGGGATGCTGGCGCGCGGGTTCCTGCCCGAGGGGCGGCTGGACCTCTCCGGGGTGCCCGACGTGCTCGGGCGGGCGCGCACCCTGCGGGTGCTGTGGTTCACGCTGTGGAGCTCGGCGGCCGGCACTGTGGGGACGCTGCTGCTGGGGCTGCCGACGGCGTACGTGCTCTACCGCCTGCGCTTCCCCGGCCGCGGCCTGCTGCGGGCGGTCGTCATCATGCCGTTCGTGCTGCCGACGGTGGTCGTCGGCGTGATGTTCCGCTCGCTGCTCTCCAGCGGCGGGCCGCTGGGGTTCCTCGGCGTCGACGGCACGTGGGTGCCGATCCTGCTGGCGTTCGTCTTCTTCAACCTGGCCGTCGTCGTGCGTACCGTCGGGGGGATGTGGGAGGGGCTGGACCGGCGGGCGGAGGAGTCCGCCGCCACCCTCGGGGCCACCCCCTGGCAGGTATGGCGCACCGTCACCCTCCCCGCGCTCGCGCCCGCCGTCGTCTCGGCGGCCACGCTCGTCTTCCTCTTCTGCTCGACCGCGTTCGGGGTGGTGCTGACGCTGGGCGGGCTGCGCTACGGGACGATCGAGACCGAGATCTACCTGCTGACCACGCAGTTCCTCGACCTGCAGGGGGCGGCGGTGCTGTCGGTGCTGCAGCTGGTGGCCGTCGTGGCGATGCTGACGCTGGCGGCACGGACCCGGCGGCGCACCGAGGGGGCGCTGAAGCGGGTGGGTGCCAAGGCGGCGGCGCGCGGGCCGCGCGCGGACGACATACCCGCGCTGGTGGTGACCGGACTGGCGGTGGCGCTCGTGCTCGTGCCCGTCGGCACGCTCGTGGTGCGCTCGCTGCGGCGGGGCGGGGGGTGGACGCTGGAGAACTACCGGATGCTGACCGACCCGGCCTCGACGCCGGTGCTGCGGGTCAGCGTGGTCGACGCGGTGGAGAACTCGCTGCGCACCGCCGTCGACGCGACCGTCATCGCCATGACGCTCGGGCTGGTCGTCGCGCTCGTGGTCTCGCGCCGGCCGCGCTCGCCGCGGTGGGCGCGGACGGTGTCGGTGCTGGACGGGGCCTTCATGCTGCCGCTGGGGATCTCGGCGGTGACCGTGGGCTTCGGCTTCCTCATCACCCTCGACCGGCCGCCGCTGGACCTGCGCTCCTCGCCGGTGCTCGTGCCGATCGCGCAGGCGATGGTGGCGCTGCCGCTGGTGGGTGCGGACCCTGACGCCGGTGCTGCGCTCGGTCGACCCGCGGCAGCGGGAGGCGGCCGCGGCGCTGGGGGCCGGGCCGTGGCGGGCGGCGTGGACGGCCGAGGCGCCGGTGCTGGCGAGGCCGCTGGCGGCGGCGACCGGGTTCGCGTTCGCGGTGTCGCTGGGGGAGTTCGGGGCGACGGCGTTCCTGGCGCGGCCGGACCGGCCGACGGTGCCGGTGGTGATCTACCAGCTCATCTCGCGACCGGGTGCGGAGAACCTGGGTATGGCGCTCGCCGCGTCGGTCGTGCTGGCGGGGTTGACGGTCGTGGTGATGGCGGTCGTGGAGCGGCTGCGCGTCGGGTCGGTCGGGACGTTCTGACATGGGAGAGGCGATGCTGGAGCTGAGGGACGTGACCGTGCGGTTCGGGGCACTGGCGGCGGTGCGGTCGGTCTCGCTCGACGTGGCGGAGGGGGACGTGCTCGCCGTGCTCGGCCCGTCCGGGTGCGGGAAGTCGACGCTGCTGCTGCGGGCCGTCGCCGGGCTGGAGCCGCTGACCGCCGGGTCGGTCGTCTGGGACGGGCGGGACCTGGCGGGGGTGCCCACGCACGAGCGCGGGTTCGCGCTGATGTTCCAGGACGGGCAGCTGTTCAACCACGCGTCGGTGGGGGAGAACATCGCCTACGCGCTGCGCCTGCGGGGGCTCGGGCGCGGGGCGCGCCGGGCGCGCGTGGAGGAGCTCCTCGAGCTGGTGGGGATGCAGGGGTATGCCGACCGCCGCCCCTCGACCCTGTCCGGGGGTCAGCAGCAGCGGGTGGCGCTGGCCAGGTCGTTGGCCGCAGACCCGGCCCTGCTGCTGCTGGACGAGCCGTTGTCGGCGCTGGACCGGTCGCTGCGGGACCGGTTGGCGGGGGACCTGCGGGAGATCCTGCGGCAGACCGGGACGACGGCGGTGATGGTCACGCACGACCACGACGAGGCGTTCACGGTGGCCGACCGGATGGCGGTGATGCTCGAGGGGGAGATCGCCCAGGAGGGGCCGACCGGTGAGGTGTGGCGCTCGCCGGTGTCGCGGGAGGTCGCGGAGTTCATCGGGTACGAGACGTTCCTGGAGGGGGAGGCAGCGGAGCGTGTCGTGGGTCGGGCCGGAGATGAAATCGTGGCCCTCCGCCCGAGCGCGCTGCGGGTCGAGGACGCCGGCGAGCTCGTCGGGGTCGTGCGGCGGGCGGTCACGGTGTCGGACGCGGTGCACCTGGACGTCGAGGTCGACGGCGTGGGGACCGTCGCGGCGCTCGCCGACGAGCCGGACCACCAGCCGGGGGAGACGGTACGGCTGCGGCTGGACCGGAGAGGGGTCGCGGGTCTGAGCGGGGCGTCACGGGCCTGATGCGGGGCTGACGCGGGGCTTGCAGACCGGAGGCAGGCGTCACCGACCTGCCCGGTGGGCGTCAGGGGCGGAAGATGTCCTTGCCGAACCGGGCACGCGGGTAGCCGGCGACGACCGAGGAGCTGGTCATCAGGTCGTGCAGCCCGCGGTTCTTGCGGTCCCGCAGGGGCCAGAGCACCGCCAGCACGAAGAAGATCCCACCGGTGACCCCGCCGAGCACCCACAGGATCGCCGAGCGCACCAGTCCTACCGGGCCGCCGAGCGTGGTCCCGTCGACGTCCCGGACGACCCGGAGCCCCATGACGGCCTTGCCGGGCGACTGACCCTTGCTGCCGTTGAGCCAGGCGAGGTAGCCGGCGAACCCGATCCAGAGCATGGCCGCGAGACCGCCGAGCGTGTCGGAGAAGTCCGTCAGGGTCCCCAGCACGACCAGGGTGCCCAGGAGGATCCCGGAGTCGACCAGGCCGGCGCCCAGCCGCTCCGCCCAGTCGGCGTAGCGCGACCCTGCCGGTGAGGGGGCGGGGCCGTTCCCCTGATGCGGCTGCACCGGGTGGCCGACGTGCGGCTGGGTGGTCCATCCCGGGTGCGTCTCCGGGACCCCGGCCCCCGGGGGCGACCAGGTGGGGATCGGCGGGGGGGCCGGCCGACCACGGCGCGTCGTCCAACGGTCCGACGGGGCGTTCCTTGTCGCGGCCGTCGTCCTGCGGGTGCCGCGGGGCGTTCGGCTCCTGGGGTGGCCAGCTCATGGTGTCCCTCCTGCTCTGGGCGCACGCTGCCGTCGGAGCGAGACAGCGGCGCCCTCCCAGTGTCGGACATGAGGAGCTGGGCAGCGACACCGGGTGGCTCCGTGCTTACGGTGTGAGCAACAGCACCGGGCCGGGCCATAGACGTCCGTCACAGCCTGCGGTTAGGGTCGTGCCCTCGACACCGGTGGGTGTCCGAGCCTCTCGCGACACCCCCCTGGAGCTTTCATGGCAGTACTGTTCAGCCGTCGGTCCGTCGTCCACGTCGCCCTGGTAGCCGTCCTGGCCTCGATGCTGGTCTGGATCCAGCCGTCGGTGGCCGTCATGGCCCCCAGCACGCTGGCCGACCAGAAGCCCGTGCAGGCAGGACCCGTGGAGACCGACTTCCCGATCGACTACGTCGGCGTGCTCTACGACGCCCCTGGGGCGCACGGCCACGACAACGAGCACGGCCACGCCGCCTCGCAGGCCGCCGTCCGCCTCCGCCACGACGGGGTATGGGGTACCTGGATGCCCCTGCAGGAGGACGGCGCCCAGGCCGAGGACCGGTGGACCAGCGCGCTCGTCTCCGCAGCCGGCGCGACGGCATACCAGGTCCGGGGTGTGCCCGCGGCGGCCCTGGACGCGAAGGCAGTTGCCATCAACACCACGGACGGCCCGCTGGAGAAGGTGGGGGAGCGGCCGGGCGGCGCGGCGGACGCTCTGTCGACCGCGGACTGCGTGACGCGGGCCGAGTGGGGTGCGGACGAAAGCTGGCGGACGACGGGGAGGAACAAGCGCTACACGCCGGAGTACCAGGACGTCCAGGCGCTGACCGTGCACCACACCGTGACCGCCAACGACGACCCGGACCCGGCGGGGACAGTCCGCGCGATCTACCGCTGGCACGCCGTGGACACGGGTGGGGCGACATCGGCTACCAGTACCTGATCGGCGAAAGCGGCGCCGTCTACGAGGGCCGCTGGTCGGGAGGCGACAGTTCGACCTGCGATGACTTCGCCCACGAGCAGGGCACGGACCGCGTCGTGACCGGTGCTCACACGGGTGGGTGGAATTCCGGAAACGTCGGGGTCGCCCTCCTGGGGACGTTCGAGGAGACGCCGACTGTCTCTGCGGCGGATCCGGCCCCTGCGGCTGTCGACGCCCTCGAGGGCCTGCTGGCCGACCTGTCCGTGCGGCACGACCTGAGTCCTGGGGCGGAGATCACGTACCTGAACCCGGTCAGCTTCGAGGAGAAGGTGGTTCAGACCATCGGTGGCCACCGGGACTACAACGCGACCGCCTGCCCGGGAGAGCGGCTCTACGCGCAGCTGCCGGCGATCCGGACGGCGGTGGCGGAGCGGATGGCCGGAGGCCCGGAAGACCCGGCGCCCACCGACCCCACGGACCCGGGCGACCCGACGGACCCGACCGAGCCGACGGACCCGACCGAGCCGACGGAGCCCACAGATCCGACCGAGCCCACGGATCCGACCGATCCGGGACCGACCGACCCGGAACCCGCGACAACCGTGCACGTCGGGGACCTCGACGCGACGACCGTTGACGACAAGAACCAGTGGCGCGCCGATGTCACCGTCACGGTCGTGGACGGCAACGGTGGGCCGGTCGACGGTGCTGAGGTGGTGGGCACCTGGACCACGACCGGTGGGTCCGACTCGTGCACCACGGACGCCGGCGGGACGTGCACGGTCGCCGCGACGACCGGTAAGAAGGACAACGCCCTCACCTTCGTCGTCGAATCCGTGATGGCGACAGGCCTCGACTATGCGCCGGCCGCCAACACCGATCCGGACGGCGACTCCAACGGCACGACCATCACGGTCGTACGGGTGAATTAGCCGCAGGCCTCGGAGCGCGACCGGCTGTGGTCGTCCTGACGACCACGACCGGTCACGCTGATCTCAGCCCCTGGTCCGCGCGGCCTCGAACCCGTCGTCCAGCCCCTGCAGCTCCACCAGGCCGGCCTCCTGGACACCCCGGCGTTCGGGCTGCGCAGCTTGGCCACCGCGCGGGTGACGCGACCGGTGTCCACGCCCTGAACCTCGGCACGGCGCAGGTTGGCCGGGCTGTCCAGGCGTCTCCTCAGTGGCGCATACGTCTGCAGCCGATGAGGACATCTCTGCCAGGGTGTGTCTTCGTCGATGGCGTCAGCGGTGACATGTCCGTTTCGACCCGGGGGCAACCGGACCCACACGGAGGAGGCCCCTCCCGGACGGATCCGGGAGGGGCCTCCTCGTTGGGTCGACGGTCTAATCGTCGGTGGTCATCCTCAGGGGTTGACAGTCACGAGCGTGCTGCCCGCGAGCGTCGTGCCCTCGAGGAAGTTGACCTGACCGAGGTAGCGCTCACCACCAAGCAATCCGTCCCACGAGGCGGTCACCGTCACCGTGGTGCCTTGGGTCACCGTCAGTGATGCAGGCGAGGCTGTGAGGTTGGCTTCATCCTCGTCACCCAGATTCCAGATGTGCACCGGTGCGGTGACCGACGCTTCGTCACTGTAGAGGTCGACGATGGCCGCGTACGTACCGGGCTCAAGGCTCTCCACGGTGATTTCCTCGCCCGAATCGAAGTTGCCACTGGAATCCACCAGCACGAGGCCGCGAGAGGTCAGGCGAGCGAGATAGAGGTCGATGTCTTCGGCTTGCACCTCGTCCGCAAAGGTGGAGAGACGGGTGACCTTCGTGCCCGCGGGCACCTCGAAGAAGTCACCACCATCGACGACTGTTGTGCCGTCCTTGATGACGTCTAGCGGCAGGACCGTTGACGGCAGGAGGCCGTCCACGTCGGTGTTCATCACACCGCTGAAGCCGGTGGTGATGTCCAGCTCGAGAGAACCGGAGGCGCCGGACGCGTAAACCTCACCCGGAGCGGCCACGGCGACCGGACGGACGGACCGCGATGGTGCTGGTGCTTCGGACCGGCTGGACCTTGGTGCTGGACGGCTGCCAGGTAAGAGCGCCGAATGCGTAGGTGTTGAGCGCGGCATCCGTCCGGGTGATGGTCACCTCGAAGGTGGCCTCACCCTTGGCCGGCACCTCGATGGTGCTCGGCTCGACCGTGACCGTCGTGCCTGCCGGCGCCTCCACCTGTGCGGTGTAGGTCATCGGCCCCTGTCCCACGTTGGTGACGGTGCGGGTGATCGTCTGGGAACCCGCGAGGTCTCCGACCGAGATGCTCGGGTAGTTCAGGTCGCTCGGGTCGACCGGGGTCTCCGGACACGGGGCTGCGAGCTGACCGATGCCGCACGCGTAGGCGAGCCAGTCGTTCCACCCGGCGTCGTAGACCAGGCCCGGGTTGTAGGACTCGATCGGCTGCACCTCACCGGCACCGTAGTTCAACGGGGTCGCGACGGACGGTCCGCGCATGATGGGCTCGCCGGCGTCGGTGGTCTGACGAGCAGTCGTCATCATGGCGGACTTGACCGCTGCCGGGCTCCACATGGGGTTCTTCTGCTTGAGCAGCGCACCGAGTCCGGCCACGTGCGGGGCAGACATCGACGTTCCCGACAAGAGGTCGTACTGCGACTCTCCCGTCTCCGGGTTCTCGCCGACGGCTGCCAGGACATCGGCACCAGGGGCTGTAATGTCCGGCTTGAGCAGGTCACCGCCACCGGCCAGTGCAGGGCCGTAGGAGGAGAAGCCCGCCATCGAGGGGGCGTCGACCTGGACCGTGGTGGTCTCCGAGATCGCCCCGGTCCCAGCCTGCCCAGCCGCGTACTCCTTGACCTCGGCGCCGTCCGGCGCCGTCAGGTGGGTGGCGGGCAGGCCATAGATGATGGCGTTCTGGTTGGCAGCACCCCCGGGCAGGTTGACGAGCACCATTCCGGCTCCACCAGAGTTCTTGACCTCCGCAGCCTTGTCGACGAGTGCGTACGCACCGCGGTCGCACACGACCAGCTTGCCAGCCGTCAGTTCGTCGTCGAGGCTCCCCGTGGGACACAGCTCAGGGTCTTCCGCACCAGCGGCCGCCACATCAGCAGCGAGCACAAGGTCGGTGGCGTCGAGGGGACCGCCGTAGCCGACGCCCTCGAACGTACGACCGTCGCCCAGTGTGAGAGTGTTCAACGCACCCCGGTCGTGCGTGCTGGCTGCGACGGTCATGGTCCATGGGGCGTTGTGCGCCACGGACGAGACACCGACGCTGTCACCGCTGTTGCCGGCGGACGTCGAGACGAATACTCCGGCGTCGGCTGCAAAGAGGAAGGCGATCTCATCCGGGCCGACGACCGAGGTGCTGGACCCGGAGACCGAGTAGTTGATGACGTCGACGCCGTCAGCGACGGCGTCGTCGATGGCTTCGACCAGGCCGGACGTGGTGCCGGATCCACCGCCGTCCTCCGTCTGCCAGAGCGCCTTGTAGACCGCGATATGCGCAGCAGGAGCCATCCCGGAGCCGGTGCCCATGTCCTGGCCCTGCACCGTCATGGGGACGCCGTGGTTTCCGGCGGCGGTCCCCGCGGTGTGAGAACCGTGACCGTTCATGTCGCGCGGACTTTCGTAGTCGTACGCGATGTTGTTCCCGTAGTCAGTGCCGTAGTAGCGAGCCCCGACGATCTTGGTAGAGCACTTGAACTTGGGGTCCCTGGGCGTGGCGCACTTGTACTTCCCCTTGGGCTTCTTCACCTTGTCGGTCTGGGCGAAGCTTGGGTTCTCCGGGTCGATCCCGGTGTCGATGACACCGACCACGACTCCCTTGCCGGCGTCTGCCGTGCCGCCGAACTGCTCGGCCCAGACACCGTCCTCGCCGGTCATCCCGAGGTAGTCGGGGGTGTGGCGGTGTCCGCATACCGGATCTCATCTTCCCAGACCTGGACCACGTCGGGGGACTTGGAGAGCTTTGCCGCCTCGACTGCAGTCAGGTCCGCAGTGAAGCCGTTCAGCGCCACCGTGAATTCGTGAACCTTGGCCTCGGTGGGAAGACCTGCACGGCGCAACGCCTTGGCGTGCTCGTTGCGTAGATGGACCTCGTATGCGCGTGCATTGCGAGACTCCGTGTCCACCTTCTCGCCCTTGGCGGGCTTGGTGGCCGGGATGCCGGCGACGCCTCCGGTGTAGCTGGCAATCGGCGCGTCATCGAGCTGGACGATGTACGTCTTGCGGCTCTGGTCCAGCTGCAGTTCTGGTGCTGCAGTGGCCGACATGGCGAGCGGCGAGACGACGACGGTGGCGGCGGTGGCGAACGCGGCGATGCGTGCACCCCGGCGCGGGGACGTCATACCCACGGGGTTCCTCTCTCACAGGGACGGGACGGATCTGGGCGGCCACCACGGTGTGGCCTGATTCCCAGATCCGCCCTGATCCTGCGCCCCGCGACGCCGGAAGTACACGGTCTTTGCCGAATTGTTACCAGCAAGTCACCCTTCGGGGTGGGACCGGTCCTCGAACTCCTCGTCCAGCCCCTGCAGCTCCACCAGGCCGGCCTCCTGGACCGCGGTGTTCGGGCTGCGCAGCTTGGCCACCGCGCGGGTGACGCGGCCGGTGTCCACGCCCTGGACCTCGGCCCGGCGCAGGTTGGCGGGGCTGTCGATCTCCATCGCCAGGACGGCCTCGGCCTGCTGACGCACGCTCAGGTCGGTCCCGCGGGCGGGAAGCTCGGTCGACGTCGACCGCTCGGTGCTGCCCGTCGGGCCCAGGTCCGCGTCGGCGCTGGTCACCTTCTTGCCCTTGCCGCCACCACCCTTGCCGCCGCCCTTCCCGCCACCACCGGTCGAGCCGTCGTCCCCGCCCCCGCCACCGGACGAGGGGACGAGCGCGGGGGCGATCGCGACGGCATACCCCTCGTTGCCCAGCCTGTTGGGGTGGTAGGACTCCACGATCGGGTTGCTCAGCCCGTTGATCCACTCCGGGTCGTCGCAGACGGCGTGGCCGAGGAAGTCGTCGCGCACCTCGACGTAGGTGAAGCCTGCTCCGGTCGCCCTGGCCTGGATCAGCGTGTCGAGCTCGGCGGTGCCCGCGTTGAGCTCGCGCATCTCGCCGGAGGAGAAGAAGGTGGCCAGGTTGCAGTCCTCGCCGTTGAACAGGTACGGGTAGCCGGCCACCGCGACCGTCGCGCTCGGTGCGCCCGCGCGGATCTCGCCGTAGAGCGCGTCCAACCGGCCCGGCATCACCCCGGTCAGGATGCTCCGGGACCGGTCGATCTCGCCGTAGCAGTTGCTCAGCCACCCCGGCAGGGCGCACTCGGTGATGACGTCGGCGAACCCGACGTCGTTGCCACCGATCGTCATGGTCACGTATGCCGTCGCGTCCGTGAGCGTGCCCAGCTGGTTGGCGTGCACGTCGGCGGTCGTCGCGCCGGAGCAGGCCTGGTAGTCGAGGGTGAGCTGCTGGCTGGAGGCGAGCAGCGCGGGGTAGCCGTAGGGCGAGCGGTAGCACCCGTCCGTCGATGCCCGGGTCCCGGTGCCGGCGGAGAAGCTGTCGCCGAGGGCGACGTAGTGCTCGCCGGCGGCCTGGGTCGGGCTCGCGGCGAGGGTGGCGGTCAGTGCGGTCGCGCAGAGGGCCGTCAGTGCACGTGTCGTCGTTGACATGGGGGAATGCTGGCACCCGGCGGCGCTCCCGGCAAGGGGAGACGTGGCTCAGGTCACATGTCGGTCGGGTTCGCGCCCCCGCCGGTCGGTGCTGACGGGTCGGCGCAGTAGCTGAACGAGCCGTCCCTGGACGCGTGGTAGCTGGCCGTCTGCCCGTCGACCGCCAGGATCAGCTGCCGTCCGGGCACGAGCGCCTGGGTGTACATCATCCCCGGCTTGGGGCACCCCAGGCTGCCGTCCGGCCAGGTCACCGCGGCGTACCCCACGACCTCGACGTCCTCGGGCTCCACGCCGCGACGGGCGGCCTCGGCGGCGATCGCCTCCTGCACGGCGTCGCTCTGGACGATCGAGTCCGGCACGGGGCCGGTCGGCAGCGCGGGTCCGGGGACCGGGATCGGGGTCAGGCCTGGGTCCATGTCGTCCTCCGTGGTGGTGGCGTCGTCGCCGGGGTCGTCGGTCGTGGGGGCGGGCTCGTCGGTCCGGGTGGGCTCGGCGCTCGCGTCGTCGTCGGCGGGTGCCTGGCCCGGCGCCGTCGCCGCCGTCCCGTCGGTCTCGGCCGGCTCGTCGGCGTCCCCGCACGCCCCGAGGAGCAGCGCGCCGGCGGCGGTGAGGGCCAGCACCGCCCGCGCGCCGGGGCGCGGACGGCCAGCCCGTCCGGTGGCGGCTCTGCGCATGGGTCCTCCTCGACCGGTCTGCTCCCGCCGGCCCGACGGCCGACGAGCGGAGCATCTCACTCCTGGGGGTGCGACGCCTGCGCGACCGGTCCCGTTCCGTGCCGCGCCAGACCCAGCCGCACCGGTGACGAGGACCGGACGATGGACGTCGTCCATGGCGGGAGGGTAGGGCGGAAGGTAGGGCCGGTGGCGGGGACGCGGCTACGCTTCCGCCATCCGGTCGTGCCCGGGGATGGCGCGACACCGTGGTCGTCGAAGGGACTCCTCATGGGCAGGGTGCTCAAGGTCGTGTCGCTCCTGGTGGTCGGGGCGCTGGCCATGGTCGGGGTGATCGGGGCGGCCGGTCTGGCGGGGGTCACGTTCCCGTTCCAGACAGAACGGGTCGACCGGAACCACCCGGCGCTGCTGCGGTCGGTCCAGGACATCAGCCAGTTCCACGCCGCGGTCGGCAGCTTCGAGATCGTCCTCGACCAGGAGGACGACGTGAGGTGGGTGCCGGGCTTCATCGCCGGCGAGCGCTCGCTGTTCGTCGCGGCCGGCACGGTCAACGCCTACGTCGACCTCTCCGGCCTGGCCGACGGCGACCTCACCCTGTCGGCGGACGGGACGTCGGCACGGATCCGGCTGCCGGCGCCGCAGCTGGACGCGCCCAACCTCGACCACGACCGGACCTACCTGGTCTCCCAGGAGCGGGGCGTGATCAACCGCCTCGGCGACGCCCTCTCGGCGCAGGATCAGCAGGAGCTCTACCAGGAGGCCGAGCAGAGGATGCTGGCCGCAGCCGAGGAGTCGGGGCTGGTGCAGCAGGCCGAGGAGAACACGCGGGAGATGCTGACCGGCATGTTCGGCGCCCTCGACATCCAGCTGACGGTCGTGGAGGGTTGAACACCGCGGATCGTCAGCCGGTGCGCAGGAGGTGGAGCGCCGGTCCCCTGAACCAGCGCCCCACCCCTGCTCCCCCCAGTGAGCCACGCGCCATTGCGACGCCCCTCGTGACTGCATCGGGTGTCCCGTCCCGACATCAGTAAAGACGTCGGGGAACTGCTAGACGTTGCCCCCGTTTCGTGTGATCTGCATCACACTTTCCGCGGCGCTGGATGAATCGCCCCCCGGACCGCCGTTTCTACCCCCTCGCCCGGATCGTCAGCGACTGCTCCACCGTCCCGACCGGTCCCGACCTGTCGTGCACCACCGACGACGTCTGGCCGGTTCCGCCCGGCCCCCAGCTGACCGAGGTGTCCAGCCCGACCCACTCACCCTCGGGCTGGCGGTGCAGGTGCAGCGTGAGGTCGACGTTCGGATAGAGCCACTCCGTCGGCGGCCGCCGGTTCGCGACCCCGTTGGCCACGTCCAGCAGCCCGCACCACCGCGCGAACCGGCTGCTCTCCTCCCCGTCCACCAGCCCGACCGGCGTCCGCACCCAGGCCTGCCCCCGCCCCGGCCTCGACTCCGCGGACAGGAACTCCAGGGAGTGGATGAACCCGCCGCCCCAGTGCTCCATCCCCGTCCACGGCGGCACCCCGTCCGGCCCCGGCAGCGACGGCGCCTCCACGCCCGCGACCTGCGCGGTGTCGGCCCTGGCCAGCCGCCACGCGGTCGCCCGCACGACGTCACGCCCACCGGCGCTGGCGGTCGCCTCCACCAGCTCGATCGTCCGCCCCGGCCGCAGCGTGCGCGTGACCACGGTCGTCTCCTCCAGGTGGATCATCCCCAGGATGTCGAAGGTGATCCGCGCCCACTGGAGCTCGGGCCGCGGGTCGTGCCGCTCCAGGCAGTGCACGAGCAGCCCGGCGACCGGCGCCATGTGCTGCTCGGTCTCCTGCCAGGCGCCCTGGGCACGGAGGGTCGGCGCGTACCGACCCTTCCCCTGCGCGACGTAGTAGAAGTCCTGGTTCTCATCCGCGCTCACCCGGCGAGTGTAGTAATGGACCATGGCCCCCCTCCCGCCGCCCGACGCCGCCGCCTGGAGCCGCATCGCGCGCGCGGTCGTCACGACGCCCTACCCGTGGGCGCCGGGCCACGTCGTCACCGGCCCCGACGACACCACCCTCGTCCCCGAGCGTCTGCACCCCGCCTTCCACGGGTCCCTGGACTGGCACTCCTGCGTGCACGTCCAGTGGTCCCTGGTCACCCTCCTGCTCCGGTATGCCGACGCGCTCGGCGAGGAGGAGAGCGCCGCCGTGGTCGGTCTGCTGGGGGGGAGCGGCTGACCGCGCAGAACCTCACGGTCGAGGTGGCCTACCTGCGGGAGCGCCCGGCTTTCGAGCGGCCCTACGGCTGGGCCTGGGCCGCCCAGCTGGTCGCGTCGGTGACGGAGGGGGTGGCGGGGTTGGGCTCGGACGCCATGGAGCGGGCGGAGGAGCACGGGGACAACTCCCAGCCGGGGACCGCGGGCGGGGCGGGGGAGGGCTCCGCCGGCGCGCGGCATACCCCCTGGTCGTCCTGGGCCGACGCACTGGCGCCGCTGGGGGAGGTCCTGGCCGAGCACGTGCTGGGGTGGTTGCCGCGGCAGACGTACCCGGTGCGGCACGGGAAGCACCAGAACGACGCCTTCGCGCTGTGGCTGCTCGTCGACGCCTTCGAGCGGCTGGGGCGGGACGACGTCGTGGCCGCGTGCCGGGAGAAGGCGCTCACGTGGTTCGGGGAGGACGCGGGTGCGCCGACCGCGTGGGAGCCCGGGGGCACCGACTTCCTCAGCCCCGCGCTGACCGAGGCCGGGCTCATGACGCGGGTGCTCGAGCCGGGAGCGCTCGCGGCGTGGCTGGACGGGTTCCTGCCCGGGCTCGGCGAGGGGCGGCACGAGCACCTGCTGGAGGTGCCGGAGGTGGGCGACCCGACGAACGGGCAGTACGCCCACCTGCTCGGGCTCGCGCTCAGCCGGGCCTGGCAGCTGAGGGTGCTGGCGGGGCGGGTCGAGGTTGACGGAGTGGCCGGGCGGTTGCGGGCGGCGGCCGACGCGCAGGAGGCGGCGGTGCTGCGGCAGATCACCGACGGGGACTTCATGGCGACCCACTGGCTCGTGTCGTTCGCGCTGCTGGCCCGCGGGGTGCTGGAGGAGCGGTGGGCCGGGGCCGGGTCTCGTGGCGTCCCGCCCTCGCCCCGACAGGACGGCCGCGTCGCGCCGCGCCGGCAGGACGGCCGTGTCACGCCGCGCCGGCAGGGCGGCCGTGGCGCGTCCTCGCGCCGGCAGGACGGGGGGGTTCGCCGTGAGGGGGCGCGCGTGGTCCGTGCGACAACGCCTGCTGGCCCTCATCGTCGCGGTGATGACGGTGGGCCTGCTGGTGACCGGGCTGGTGAACTACGCGCTGGGCTACCGCTCCCTCGTGGAGCGGGTGGACGCCGAGCTGCTGCAGGAGCAGTCCGAGCTGCTGCTGCTCGCGCAATCGGGGCCGGACGGTGACGGGCAGCCCTACCGGGACGCCGACCAGCTTTTCCTGACCTTCCTGCAGACCGCGGTGGCAGGGGAGGACGAGGCGCTGCTGGCGGTGGTCGACGGGCAGGTCGTCCTCTACTCCGGCGGCGAGCGGCCGTTCGACGTGCGGCACCCGGACATCCGGGAGGCGGTCGAGGAGCTGGCCGTGGAGGAGGGGCGGGCCCGGATGACGACGCTGAGCTCGCAGGACACCTCGCTGCGGATGCTCGTCAGCGACGTCCAGCTGCCGGGGGAGACGCGTGAGGCCACGTTCGTCGTCGTCATCGACCTGGGGCGGCAGAGCACGCAGGTCACCCGGCAGGCGCTGACGTACGCCGGGCTGTCGCTGGCCGTGCTCTCGGTCGCGGCGCTGCTGGCGCACCTGTCGCTGGGACGGCTGCTGCGGCCGCTGCGCGACCTGCAGCAGGCGACCGCCGAGACCACCACCGAGGACCTGAGCCGGAGGGTGGAGGTGGAGTCGGCCGACACGGAGGTGGCCGAGCTGGCGGTGCGCTACAACGACATGCTCGACCGGATCGAGGCCGGCGTGCGGGAGCAGCGGCAGTTCCTGGACGACGCGGCCCACGAGCTGCGGACCCCGCTGACGATCGTCCGGGGCAACGCCGAGCTGCTCGACACGCGGGACGCCGAGGACGTGGCGGCCTCGCGGCGGTTGATCCTCGAGGAGGTCGACCGGATGCAGCGGCTCGTGGACGACCTGCTCATGCTCGCGCGCTCGCAGCGGCCGGACTTCCTGCGGCCGGCAGGGACCGACGTGACCCAGCTGGCGGTGGAGGCCATGGACCGGATCACGGCGCTCGGGCCCCGGGCCTGGCGGCTGGACGTCGGGGCCGAGGGGGTCGTGGAGCTGGACCGCCAGCGTGTGCTCCAGGCGCTGGTCCAGCTGGCGGCGAACGCGGTGAAGTTCAGCGGGGAGGGGTCGACCGTCGAGCTGTCCACGGCGTGGGCGCCGGCGGGGTCGGGCCTGGGCCGTCTGGCCGAGGAGCTCGGTGCCCGCCCGGCCCCGCGCTACCTGGTGCTGGGGGTGAGCGACCGGGGGATCGGCATACCGCGGGAGAGCCGGGAGCGGGTGTTCGACCGGTTCACCCGCGCCGAGAACGCCGCCCAGACCGAGGGGTCCGGTCTCGGCCTGCCGATCGTGCGGGTGATCGCGGAGGCGCACGGCGGCGCGGTCGGGGTGGAGTCCGAGGAGGGCGTCGGGTCGACGTTCCGGATCTTCCTGCCCGACTTGGGGAGGCCGGAGGAGGGTGGCCTTGAGGGGGATGGCCGCCAGGCGGAGCACCGGGACGGGGTGCCTCAGGGTGTGGTCAGCGACTGACGGGGCTGGACGGCTCTGGTTCGTGGGTGCGGACCGGGTCAGCGACGGATGAGCGTGGGCGGGTCGTCGAGGTGCGCGTGGACCGGGTTAGCCGGGATGGCACGCCGACCCGGGTCAGCGGTGGGCGAAGGGGGTCGTGGGGTGCGCGGCGGCCGGATCGTGGCCCGGCTCGCTGTCGGGGATGTCCGGGAAGGCCGCCCCCATGGCCAGCAGACCCACCCCGCTGGTCACCAGTGCGTAGGTGCAGGCGGTGAGCAGGGGCTGAAGGAGCTCGGAGGCTGCGGTCCGGTCGACGAGGGCAGATCCGGCGGCCAGGAGGACGAGGCCGACCATCAGGCAGACGACGCCAACGCGCACGAGGTTGAGTGAACGCATCGGAGGACCATAACCCCGCTCCCAGGCTTTCCCAAGTCTGTTGTCCACAGGGATGTGGCGGACCCGCATCGTCGCTGTTCAGGGGGGCTGTCTGGGGATCGTCGACGGCTGTCGCAGCGCGCTGGCGTGGTGCTGTCGGGGGGCGTCGCAGCGTGCTGGCGTGGTGTTGTCGGGGGGCGTCGCAGCGTGCTGGCGTGGTGCTGTCGGGGGGCGTCGCAGCGTGCTGGCGTGGTGCTGTCGGGATTGGCCGGTCGTCCTCCAGCGCCGGCCCTGGGGTGTCCTCCAGCACTGGGCCCGTGGTCTCGTCCGGTGTCCGCCTGGGGGTGTCGTCCGGTTTGCACATCTGCCGATCGCGTTTTCGCAGGTCGCGCTTTTAGCAATCTGTGCAAAGTGGACGAGACCCTGCCCAGGGTGCTCGCCGGTGAACGATGCGACGGCTATGAGATGCAGTGATGCCGACGCTCAGGAGGCGGGCCTGACCCGTGGGACGGTCCTCGCGGCGTCCTTGATGTAGCGGTCGATGAGCTCAGGCTTCGTCAGATCCTCGTTCCCCACGCGGACCACGCCATACCCCAGACGCCGGATGCGGTCCTCCCGGTGCTTCTCGGCGACGACGGCGTCAGCGTCACCCGTTCCGTCGGCCCGGACGTACTTCACCCGCCCGTCGAACTCCACGACTACCCCCAGCTCGGGCAGGTAGAAGTCGACCCGCGCGAAGACCCGGCCGTCCTCGCAGATGGCGTGCTGCGCCACGACCGTGTACCCGAGCTCGAGGAGGATGAGCCGCAGCCAGGACTCGGGCGACGACTCGGCCAACCCGTCCGACCTCTCCAGCGCCTCACGGGCGTGCGGGATGCCGGGGACGAAGCGCATCCGGCCGAGCCAGTCCTGCAGCTGGGGGACGGTCGCCAGGCCACGGTGACGGACGGCGTCCATGATGCTGACCGCGATGCTCGGGCGGGTGAGGAGTGCGCTCTGGATGGCGGCGACGGCCGGATGGACCACCGGCACGGTCGGTGCCTCGCACCGGGAGGGTCCGGCGACGGCATGGGCCCGGTCAGACGTGGGGTCAGGCAGGACGATCCCGAAGGCGTTCGAGGACCGGACGACCTGTGCCGCGACGACGGCGCCCTCGCCCGGGCAGCAGTGCACCGTGAACTCGCGGTGCAGACGGGTCGTTCCCTTCCGCGTCCGGTGGCAGACATGCATGCGTTCCATCGCCGAGGTCGTCACCGGCAGACCCCACATCACCGCCGCACTGGTGTGGCTGGCCGCGAGGTCCTCGGGGCGGGTGCGCAGCAGGACGGTGGTCCTGAGGACGTGCCGCGCCTCGAATCGCACAGCCAGCATCGCCGACCTCGTGACGTAACCCCCGCGGACCACCCGGACCAGCTCTCCGGTGTGCACCGCCGCGCGGATCTTCTCGGTCCTGATCCCCACCGACCTGGCCTCCCGCGCGGTGACGATCTGGTCGTGCTCGGCCAGGTAGCTCTCCAGGTCCCCATCCATGCCGCAGCACGATGACGCATCGGGGCCTCCCGCCGCTGCCGCACCGCGCCAGCCTGTGGACGACACGACCGCCGCACAATGATGATCGCCCGATCTGCTCAAGTGTCAGCCGTCGGGCCTGTCAGCCGTCGGGCCAGGGGTCTCATCCACTTTGGACGAATCCCACCCGCGTTTGCCCAGGTCATCTCGTCCGGCCTGCGGGCAAAGTGGATGACACCTTCGTTATCGGCCGACCCCCCGCTCGCCGTCGTGGCCCTTCCCGCCCCCGACTACCCTGACCGGATGCATCACATCCTGATCGCGGAGGACGAGGAGGGCATCGCCCGCGTCATCGATCGCGGTCTGCGGGGGGCCGGCTACCGGACGACCGTCGTGAGCGACGGGTTGGCCACGCTCGAGGTTGTCGCCGAGGGCAACGTCGACCTCGTCGTCCTCGACGTCGGGCTGCCGCGGATGGACGGGTTCACCGTGCTCAGGATGCTGCGCACGATGGAGGACCCGGTCCCGATCATCATGTGCACGGCCCGCGACTCGGTCGAGGACACGGTCTCCGGACTGGAGAACGGCGCGGACGACTACCTGGCCAAACCTTTCCGCGTGGAGGAGCTGCTGGCCCGGGTCAAGGTCCGGCTTCGGCAGAAGACTCACGTCAGCACCGACGCCCAGCAGGTCATAGCCGGAGGCGTGGTCCTGGACCTCGTCGCCCACACGGCCGAGGTCGACGGGACGCCGGTCGACCTGTCCGCCCGGGAGTTCACCCTGGCGCGCGAGCTGATGGAGCACGCCGGCCAGGCCCTCAGCCGCGACCAGCTCCTCGACCGGGTCTGGGGGTACGAGGTGACGGGCAGCTCCAACGTCGTCGACGTCTACATCCGCTACCTGCGCACCAAGCTGGGTGCCGACCGGATCACCACCGTGCGCGGGATCGGCTACCGCTTCGAATCCTGACGAGGCCGCACCTCGGCACCGCTCGCCTCCCACGTCCAGCGACCAGCCACCGTGATCGCACGGTCGACTCTCACCTCCAGCGACCAGCCAGCGTGATCGGCCGCTTGCCCCACCTGCATCCACCCGCCAGCGTGATCGGGCGCTCGACCCCCACCTGCAGCGACCAGGCAGCGTGGTCGCGCGGTCGCGGCCGCAACCCTTTCGCGGCGCTCGGCCAGGACCTGCTGGCGGACGCATGAGAGCACTCTCACCGGGACGTCATCCTGTGCTCATCCCCCGGTAGTTGACTCGTTCCACAGCCGTCATCCCGACGGCTGGGACGAGGAGGACGACCATGAGCAGGGACACCGTGCCACCGCCGGTCGCCCATCCCACGTCCGGTCCCGCCCAGGATGCCGCACCGGCCCCGGTCGCCCATCCCGCGTCCGGTCCCGTCCGGCACGCCGTGGCCGAGCCGGTCCGGGTGGTCTTCTACTCCCACGACTCCCAGGGCCTGGGCCACTTCCGGCGCAACCGGGCGCTGGCCCATGCGCTCGCGGGCGGACTGCCCGGACTCACCGGTCGGCAGGTCACCGGCCTGCTCGTCAACGGCGTGGCCGGCACATCGGGCGCCTCGGTCCCCGACGGTTTCGACGTCGTCACGCTCCCAGCGGTCGGCAAGAGCGGCACCGGCTACGGACCGCGCAACCTCGGCATCGGGATGGCCGCCGTCACCGGGCTGCGCAGCGAGATCGTCCGCGCCACCCTCAACGCCTTCGCGCCGGACCTCGTCGTCGTCGACCGGCACGCGCTGGGCGTCGACGGCGAGCTGGCCCCCGCCCTCGCCGAGCTGCGCGCCACCCGAGCCGGCGCCCGCACCGTCCTGGGTCTGCGCGAGGTCCTCGACGACCCGTCGGCCGTCGCGGCCGAGTGGTCGCGCACCCCCGCGTCCGTCGTGCGGGAGCTCTTCGACGAGATCTGGGTGTATGGCGATCCTCGCGTCCACGACCTCCGCACCACCGGGGAGCTCCCCGAGGCGCTCCACGACCTGGCCCGCTACCAGGGCTACCTGTCCCACGGCCGCGCCGAGGACCCCGACGACCTGCACCCCGAACGGCCCTACCTCATCACCACGGCCGGCGGCGGCGGGAGCGACGGGGTGGCGCTGTGCCTGGCCGCCGCGGCCGCACCGGTCCCCGCCGGCCACCGCCACGTCGTGGTCACCGGGCCGCAGATGGCCGACGCCGACCACCGCAGCGTAGAGCTGGCGGCCGGGCCCCGCACCAGGGTCGTCCGCTCGGTGCCCGACGCCGGCGGCCTGATCCGTCAAGCCGTCGCCGCCGTCTCGATGGCCGGGTACAACACCGTCGCCGAGTCGATGGCCACCGACGTCCCCGCGCTGCTCGTGCCCCGCGAGTGGCCCCGCCGGGAGCAGCTGATCCGCGCCGAGGGGCTGGCCGAGGCGGGTGCCGCCGACGTGCTGCGCCAGCGCGACCTGTCCCCCGCCCGCATCGGCGACTGGTGGGCCGGTGCCGTCGACCGTCGGGTCGACCGAAGCCACCTCGACCTCGCCGGCCTGTCCGCCGTGGTGCGGTCCACGGTCCGGCTGACCTGCGACGGGGCGGCGACCTCCACCGCCACCTCCGCCCGGGTCGACCACCTGGCCGACGCGACCGCATACCCGATCCCTGCCGCCCGATCCGAGGAGCTGCGCCATGCAGGCTGAACCGACCACCCTCGCACCCGTGACCGCCCCCGCGGCACCCCCGCGGCGCACGGCCTACGTGCTCAAGGTCTACCCCCGGTTCTCCGAGACCTTCGTCGTCACCGAGATCCTGGCCCGCGAGGCGGCGGGGGAGGAGCTGGCGATCTACGCGCTGCGGCCCACGAGCGACGCGCGCTTCCACCCACAGCTGGCGCAGGTCCGCGCGCCGGTGACCCACCTGCCGCGGCCGCACAAGCTGGCCACCGAGTGGGAGGTCCTCGCGCGGGCGCAGGCCGAGCTGCCCGGGTTCGGCGAGCGGTTCGGGGCCCTCATGCCGCTGCTCGTGCGGCTCGACCCCTCGGTCGTCACCCAGGGCGTCGACCTCGCGCTGCGGCTGCGGGCCGACGGGATCACGCACGTGCACGTGCACTTCGCGTCGATGGCCTCGTGGGCGACCGCGATCGCCGCGGCGCTGACCAGCATCCCCTACACCGTGACCACGCACGCCAAGGACCTCTTCCACGACAGCGTCGACCGGGTCGTGCTGCGCGAGGTGCTGCGACGGGCGAGCCGGGTGGTGGCGATCAGCGACTACAACCGGCGCTTCCTCCTCGCGCTCGACCCGACGCTGGCCGACACGGTCGTGCTGGTGCGCAACGGGCTGGAGCTGTCGAGGTTCGGCTACCGGGACCCGCAGATGCCGCGGAACCGGCTTCGGGTGCTGGCCGTGGGGCGGCTGGTGGAGAAGAAGGGGTTCACCCACCTCGTCGAGGCCGCGCGGCTGCTGGCGGGGGGTGGCCACGCCGGGGACGGGCCAGCCGGGGACAGGCCAGCCGGGGACGGGCCAGCCGGGGACGGGCCAGCCGGGGACGGGTCGGCGGCGGCAACGCCCGGCTCTGACCGGACCCCCGACCGCACCCCCGGGCGACTGTCGCTCGAGGTCCGGATCGTCGGCGACGGCGAGCTCGGGCCGGACCTCGCCGCCCAGGTCGAGGCCGCCGGGCTGGGCGGGACCGTCACCCTCCTCGGGCCGCGCAGCCAGGCCGAGCTCGTCGAGGAGCTCGCCGCGGCCGACGTCCTCGTGGCGCCCTGCATCGTCGGCGCGGACGGCAACGCGGACGGCCTGCCCACCGTGCTCCTCGAGGCGATGGCCAGCGGCGTCCCGTGCATCGCGACCGACGTGACCGGCATCTCGGAGGCGGTCCATCCCGGCGGCGAGCACGGCCCGGCGACCGGCATCCTCCTGGGCGCCGACCCGTCCGACCTCGCGGAGCGGCTCGCCGGTGGGCTCGCCGAGGTCGCGGACCCGACGTGGCCCCGGGTGGAGGTGGCCCGGGCCGCCCGGGCGCTGGTGGAGGCGGAGTTCGACACCGCCCGCCAGAGCCGTCGCCTGGCTGCGCTAGAGGGTATGCCGCGCGCCGGCTCCGGTGACGGTGAAGCCTTCGGCGTCGCCGCAGAGGACCCCGCACGGGCCGCCACCTCCGAAGCGTCCGCCGGGGACGGCACCGACGAGGAGCCGACGGGTGCCGTCCCGACGATGGCCGGTGCGCGATGAGCCTCACCGTCGCCTACGTCTGCGCCGACCCCGGCATCCCGGTCTTCGGGACCAAGGGGGCGAGCGTGCACATCCAGGAGCTCGTCCGGGCGTGGCGGGCACGGGGCGCCTCCGTCGAGGTGTACGCCGTACGCCGCGGTGACGACGTCCCCGCCGACCTGGCCGACCTGCCGGTGCACGTCGTGCCGGTCGCCAAGGTCCCCCGGGAGGGTTCGTCGCGCGACCAGGTCGTCGAACGCGAGTCGGCCCAGCAGAAGGCCGCCGCGCAGATCGCCCGGATGGTCCTCGAGCGGGGGCCCGACGTCGTGCACGAGCGGTACTCCTTGTTCTCGACCGTCCTGGTCGACGTGCGGGCCGGTCTGGCGGCGCGCGGTGCCGAGGTGGCCACGGTCCTGGAGGTCAACGCCCCGCTGATCGACGAGCAGCGCACCCACCGGGTCCTGGTCGACGAGACGGGTTCCCGCCGTGCGCTGGCCGACCAGCTGGCCGCCGCCGACGTCGTGGCCTGCGTCTCCGAACCCGTCGCCGACTGGGTGCGGGGCCAGATGGTCGAGCGTCTAGCGGTCCGTGACGACCACCGTGCACAGCAGTCGTGTCACATCGGTCGCCAGGACGACCACGGTGACACGACAGCGATGCACGGCGGTGGTGCTGAACCGGCGGACGCCTCTGTCCCCGCACCCGTGGACGCCTGTCCAGGGTGGGATTGGACGCAGGAGGGTCCGGTGGTCGTGGTCACGCCCAACGGCGTCAACACCGACCGGATCCGCCCGACCACCCCCGACCTGTCGGACGATCCTGTCGTCGTGTTCGTCGGCACCCTCAAGCCGTGGCACGGGGTCGAGGACCTGCTCCGCGCAGCGGCCCTGGCCCACCGGCCCTGGCGGCTGCGGATCGTCGGCGACGGGCCGCAGCGCCAGGTCGTCGAGGAGCTCGCCGCCACCTGCGGCCGGCCGGTCGAGCTCATGGGAGCCGTGGCGCCGGAGCAGGTCCCGGCCACCCTGGAGGGGGCTCTCGTGGCGGTCGCGCCCTACCCGGAGTCGGGAGACCACTACTTCTCGCCGCTCAAGGTCTACGAGTACGCCGCGGCCGCACTGCCCGTCGTCGCCTCCCGCATCGGCCAGATCCCTGCGGTGGTGCAGGACGGGCGCACCGGCGTCCTCGTCTCGCCGTCCGACCCCGCGGCCCTGGCGGCCGCGATCGACGCCCTCGTCGCGGACCCCGCCCGGGCGCAGCAGATGGGCCGGGCCGGCCGCGAGGCCATGGTGGCCTCCCACTCCTGGCACGCGGTCCTCGAGGCGACGCTCGCCCCGCTCGCCGGGTCGCCCACCGACCCTCGCCCGGTTCCCGTCCCGTCCACGGGCGCGCCCGGTGGCGCGACCGCATACCCCGTCCTCGCCGGAGGTGCCCGTGGCCTCGCGTGACACCGTCGACCCGTCCGCGCTGCGGCGCACCCTGGGCCTGCTGCGCCCGCACCTGCCCGGGCAGCGGCTGCTGCTCGCCGGGGGCGGCGGGCTGCTGCTGCTCGAGGTCGGCTTCCGCATCCTCGAGCCGTGGCCCACCAAGCTGGTCGTCGACGCGGTGACCCGCAGCCTGGGCGCCGACCTGGGCGAGGCCGGCCCGACCGCGGGCGTGCAGCTCCTGCTCGCCTGTGCGCTCGCGACGGTCTCGATCATCGGCCTGCGAGCGGTGTGCAACTTCGGCGCGACCGTGGCGTTCGCGCTGGGCGGGTCGCGGATCGCGACGGCGCTGCGCGCTCAGGCGTTCGACCACGTGCAGTCGCTCAGCCGCAGCTTCCACGGGACTGCGCGGTCCGGCGACACCGTCCAGCGGCTCGTGGCCGACGTCGGCCGGCTGCAGGAGGTCGCCGTCTCGGCGGGAATGCCGCTGCTCGTCAACGTCATCACGCTCGTCGCGATGCTGGGCGTCATCACCTGGCTCGACCCGGTCATCGCCCTCGTCGTGCTCGTGGCCGTGCTGCTGTTCGCGCTGTCCTCGCCGCGCAGCAGCAGCCGGATCACGCAGGCCTCGCGCAAGACCCGCCGCAGCGAGGGGGACCTGGCCAACATCGCCCAGGAGACGCTCTCCGGGATGACGCACGTGCACGCGTACGGGATGGAGGACGACCGCGCGCAGCACTTCCGGGGGTCCAACTCGCGCGCGCTCAAGGACGGCGTGCAGGCCAAGCGGCTGGCGGCCGGGCTCGAGCGGCGCACCGACGTCCTGGTGGGCGTCGCGACGGCGGCCGTGCTGTTCATCGGCGGGCTGCGCGTCGTCCAGGGCGCGATGACCCCCGGCGACCTGGTCATCGTGCTGACCTACCTCAAGACGGCGATGAAGCCGCTGCGGGACATGGCCAAGTACACCGGCCGCATCGCCCGCGCGACCGCCTCCGGCGAGCGGGTCGCCGACCTGCTCGACGTCGTCCCGGACATCACCTCCCCGGCCGAGCCGACCCCGCTGCCGCGCACCGTCCGCGGTGAGCTGGAGTGGCGCGACGTCGACCTGTCCTTCGTGCCCGAGGTTCCCGTGCTGCGGGGCTTCTCCCTCCACGTCCCCGCAGGTCAGCAGGTCGCGCTCGTCGGTCCGTCCGGCTCCGGCAAGTCGACGCTCGTCGCCCTCGCGCTCCGCCTCGTCGACCCCGACCGGGGCAGCGTGCGGCTCGACGGCATCGACCTGCGGCGCCTCGACGTCACCGGGCTGCGGGCGCAGACCGCGCTCGTGCAGCAGGACGCGGTGCTGTTCACCGGAACGGTCGAGGACAACATCCGCCACGGCCGCCCCGGGGCGAGCGACGTCGAGGTCGCGCGCGCCGCGCGGCTGGCGGGGGTGGACGAGTTCACCGACGCCCTCCCGGAGGGTATGCAGTCGCTCGTCACCGAGCGCGGCGGCAGCCTCTCGGGCGGTCAGCGGCAGCGGATCTCGCTGGCCCGCGCGTTCCTGCGGGACGCGCCGGTGCTGCTGCTGGACGAGCCGACGACCGGGCTGGACCCCGAGAACGTCGAGCTGGTCAGCCGGGCCATCGAGGAGCTGTCCCGCGGCCGGACCTGCCTGGTCGTCACGCACGACGCCCAGACCGCCCGCCGGGCCGACCGGGTCGTCGTGGTCGAGGGCGGCCGGGTGACCTGGGACGGGTCGCCGCAGGACGCGCCGCTGGAGCGGGTGCTCGAGGAGGAGACGACCGCTGCCGGTCCGCACGATCAGCACGCCCTGCGGAGCGTCTCGTGAGCCTGGCGGACGCGGGGCTGTCCCTGCTGCTGGACCCGGACCGCCTGACCGCCCTCGTGGGCCGGCCGGTCCGTGCCACCCACCTGCGGCCCAAGCCAGGCGTCAGCACGACGGCGGCCCTGGTCGACGGGGAGGGACGGCCCTGGGGCTGGATCCGCACGCTGACCGGCGACGCCCGGGCCAAGGCGGACAAGGCCCGGGCGGTGGCCGAGGAGGTCGGGCTGGCCGACCGCCTGGGTGAGGCCGAGCTCACCGGTCGCGACACCGTGGTCCAGTGGGGTCCGGTCGCGACCGACCTGCGGCTGGCCCGGGAGCTGGTGGGCGTGGCGGCCGCGATGGGAGAGGTCCGGGGCGGGGTGGGACCGAGCGAGCCGCCGGGGTCCCGCGGCAGCAGGCCGCCCGTGGTCCTGCCGGTGCCCGGGGTCCACGGGAGCGCCGAGGACCTGGTCGGGCGGTCCACGATCCTTCGCTACAACCCGCTGCGCCGTCTCGTCCTGCGCCACGACGACCTCGTGCTGAGGGTGACGGCGGACCGGCACCGTCGTCGCCTGGAACGCACGACCCGCCCGCTCGTCGCGGAGGGGATCCCTTTGGTCGGCCCCTGGCGCTCCCCGGCCGACCCGGTGAGCGACGGCCCTCCGCACACGGCCTCCTCGTCCCAAACCGCTCCCACCCGGCCGCCTCCTCCCGCACCTCCGTGTGGCCCTGGGTCCCCGGAAAGGATGCCTCCGGGAGCACCGACCCCGACGTCCTGCGGGCGGTGGGTGAGGCCCTCGGCCGGCTGCACCGGGCGGACCCGGCCGGCACGTCGGACCGGCCCGACCTGCCGCGGCGGGGTTGGTCCGAGCTGCGCGCCGCCGCCGCCGACTCGGTCGCGCTGCTGGAGCAGGTCGCCCCTGGGGCAGCCTCCGCCGCGGCCCGTGCCCTGGCGCTGCTGCCCGAGGAGAACCCGGGTCCGCACGTCCCCCTCGTCCTGGTCCACGGCGACTTCTCGCTCGACCAGTGCCTCGTCCTGGTGGGTCGGCACGCCACCGACGAGCCGCCCATCGGTCACCGCCCCACCCACCGGCCAGCTGTCCGGCTCACCGACCTGGACCGGGCGGCGCTGTCGGTCCCCGTCCTCGACCACGCCGTGCTCCTGGCCACCGCGCTCGCAGATGACGACCCGGTGCTGGCCGTTCCGGAGGCGCTGGCGGCGCTCGCCGACGGGTACGCCACGACGACCGGGGCCCCCCTCGTCGTCCCCGGACCCTGGGTCGCGGCGGCCCTGCTCGCCCGCGTGGCCGAGCCCTGGCGCGCCCAGCGCCCCGGCTGGCACGCCGAGACCGCCCGCCGCAGCCTCCTGGCCGCACGGCTCGTCCCCGAGCAGGACGCCTGGCCGCGCGCGACGCGGGCCCCGGCCCCTTCCGACGCGGGGAGTCCTGTCGCCAGCCCCGCCACGGTTCTCACCACCTCGACGCCCGTCGACGCCGCACCCTCGACGCCCGTCGAGCCCGCAGCTGCGGGCCGGGGTGCCGACGCACGGCACCGGATCGGCGTCGACCGCGCCTGGCCGGGCCGGGTCCGGAACGGGTTCCGCGAGACCACCGTGGAGGGCCGGGACCACCTCGGCCGGGTGCGGGCCGGGACCGTGGGGCGCGACGGCATACCTCGGTTCCTCCTGCCGCCCGCGGAGGACCCCCGCCTGCCCGCGCTCGCCCGCGTCGCCGACGGCGAGGTCGTCGTGCACCGGGCCGGGCGGCGCGCGGTGGTGCGCACGGGGGAGGGGTACGTCAAGGTGCTCCGCCCCGGTCGCGCCCCCGCGGTCGCCGAGGCCGGGCGGGTCGGTGCCGGGTTCGCGCGGGCCGCCGGGCTGGCCGCGCCGGCCGTCCTGGCAGCCGACGACGACACGGTGACCTTCGCGCGGTTGCCGGGCCGGTCGGTGCACGAGCTGTCCGGCTCCCCGCAGTGGACGCAGGTATGGCGCGACTGGGCGCGGGCGTGGACGCGTCTGCAGGAGCTGGACGGGCTGGTCGCCGACCTCCCTCGGCACACGGCGGCGGACGAGGCCGAGGTCGTGCTGACCTGGGTCGACCGCGCGCAGGAGGCGGGTCTGCTGGGCGGCCGGTGGGTCGAGCGGGGCCGGTGGGTCGCCGACCGGCTGCGATCGGCAGGACCCCCCCCAGGCTCGTGCCCACCCACCGGGACCTGCACGACAAGCAGCTGCTGTGGGACGGACCGGCGCGCGGCGGTCCACGGCTGGGTGTGCTCGACCTGGACACCGTCTGCCTGGCCGACCCGGTCCTGGACCCGGTCAACCTGGCCGTGCACGCCGACCTGCGCCGGGCGCAGGGGCTCTGGGCGCCGGCGTCGTCGGAGGTCGTCGTCGGAGCCGTCGGTGAGGTCCTGGGAGAGCTCGGCCACGACGGGGTCGCAGCCAGCCGGAGGGCCGAGCTGGCGACCGTGGTGCGGCTGGTGTGCGTGTACGCGTTCCGGCCGCGGTGGCGCGGCACCGTCGACCGGTGGGCCGAGGAGCGGTGGGCCCGGGCGCTCGATGAGACCTTTCTCATCGACGTCTCACCCCCCTCTCCTGCGGACCGTGCATCCTGGGTGTCATGAAGGTCCTCGCGTCGGCGCTCGCGCTGCTGCTCGTCGGTCTGACGGGGGTGTGGCTGTGGTACGACGCCACGGCCGAGGCGGGTCAGGACCGGGCCGGCGTGGTCATCACCGGTGCCGTCGACCCGGCCACCGCCCGCGAGCTGGCGGAGGCGGCCGGGCTGGACGGCCCGCCCGTCGCCCCGGAGGTCGACGGTGCGAGCACCGCGGGCGGGGCTGACGGCGCCGTCCGGCGTGACCCGGCCCGGGCCGACCGCGCGGTCGACGTGCTCACGGACGCCTCCGCCGAGCTGCGCGAGCGGTGGCAGGAGACGGTCGAGGCCGCCGAGCGGGCGGCCCAGGAGGAGGCCGACGCAGCGCAGGAGCGGGAGGAGGCCGAGCGGGAGGCCGAGGAGCGCGCCGCCGAGGAACGGCGGGAGGCCGAGGAGCGTGCCGCCGAGGAGGAGCGTCGCGCCGCCGAGCAGCCAGCGCCCATCCCCGTCCAGCCCGCGCCCGTGGCTCCCGGCGCGGACGAGGACGACTGGGACGACGACGACGACGACGACGATGATGACGACGACGACGACGATGACGACGACGACTGACGCCCGCCCCCTCCTCCACGGCTGATCCCCTGCTCGCCCGGTTACCGTGACCCGGTGACCACCCCCGACCGCCGCACGCTCCTGACGGAGACCGTGCTCGTCCTCGGTGTCAGCCTGGGCGCCTCGGCGGTCTGGTCGCTGCTGTCGCTGGTGCGCAAGCTCACCGCCGAGGTTCCGCTGTCGGCGCAGACCACGTCGATGAACACCAGCCGCGCCCCCGACCGGCCCTGGCTGGACCTGGCCTACCAGCTGGCCGAGATCACCCTGGCCCTGGTCCCCGTGCTCCTGGCGCTGCACCTGCTGGCGCGCGACCGCGGCCCGGACGTCGCGGTGGGCCACGGCCCGGGCGACGCGGTGGGCCACGGCCCGGGCGACGCGGTGGGCCACGGCCCGGGCGACGCGCGCGACCGCGGCCCGGGCGGCACCCCCGTCTCCCCCTCCCGCCTCATGGGCCTGGACCTGGCCCGGCCGGCCCGGGACCTGCTGCACGGGACCGCCCTGGCCGCCGCGATCGGCATACCCGGTCTTGGTCTGTATCTCGGGGCGCGGGCGCTCGACCTCAGCACGACGATCGCGCCCGCCAACCTCCCGTCCGTGTGGTGGGCGGTGCCGGTGCTGATCCTGGCGTCGGTGCAGAACGCGCTGCTGGAGGAGGTCGTCATGGTCGGCTACCTCTTCCGCCGGTGGTCGCAGGCCGGCTGGTCGACGGCGGCGATCATCGTGACCTCGGCGCTGGTCCGCGGGGCCTACCACGCCTACCAGGGCTTCGGCGGGTTCGTGGGCAACGTGGCGATGGGGCTGCTGCTCGGCTGGGTGTACACGCGCACCCGCCGGGTCATGCCCCTCGTCGTGGCGCACACCCTCCTCGACGTCGTGGCCTTCGTGGGGTATGCCGTGCTCGCCGACCGCGTCGGGTGGCTGTGACGGGCCTCGCCGCTAGGGTGGGCGTATGACCAACGTCGCAGTCGTGCACCGACCGACCCGCCGAGTCCCGCTGGGAGGCCATGAGCGGGGAGGACGTGGTGGGCCACCTGTCCTACGACACGATCGGCAACACCGTCGACCTGCACCACACGGTCGTGGACCCGGCCCACCGCAACAAGGGTGTCGCCGCCGCGCTCGTCGAGGAGGCCGTGCGGGAGATCCGGGCCGAGAAGATGAGCGTGCGGCCGACCTGCTCCTACGTGCGGGCCTGGATGGACCAGCACCCCGAGCACCAGGACCTGCTCGAGCCGAGCCTGCTGCCCGAGGACCAGGACGTGGCGGCCGACGAGGACTCGTCCGGGGACCAGCGTAAGGCGGGCGAGGGCGCGTCCGGCGGGCGCTCCCCGTCCGACCCGGCGCCGTGAGCGACGGGCCGGTCCAGCAGGTGCCGATCCGGGACGGGTCGATCCGTCTCGGACAGCTGCTCAAGCTGGGCAACCTTGTCCAGGACGGGGCGATGGCGCGGATGGTCGTGGAGAACGGCGAGGTCACCGTGGACGGTGAGACCGTGATGCGTCGCGGGACCCAGATCCGCCCGGGCCAGGTCGTCGAGTACGCCGGCCAGGCGATCACCCCCACCCACGGGTGAGCGGGCGGCGGGTCCGGCGGCATACCCGCGGCACCCCCTCCGCGCGTTCGCACCCTCCGGAGGCACCTGCGATCATCGGGTGATGCACACCCCTCCTGTCGCACTGACCATCGCAGGGTCGGAGGCCACCGGCGGCGCCGGCGCCCAGGTCGACCTCAAGACCTTCCAGCAGCACGGCGTCTTCGGCTGCATGGCCCTGACCTGCATCGTCTCCTTCGACCCGCAGGACGACTGGAACCACCGGTTCGTCCCGGTCGAGCCTCAGGTCATCGCCGACCAGCTGGAGGTCATCACGACCGCCTACCCCCCGGAGCAGCTGCGCGTGGCCAAGATCGGCATGCTCGGCACGCCCGCCACCATCGGCACGGTCGCCGAGGCCCTGCAGCAGCGGCGGTTCGACCACGTCGTCCTCGACCCGGTGCTCATCTGCAAGGGGCAGGAGCCGGGCGCCGCGCTCGACACGGACGAGGCGCTCAAGGCCCAGGTCCTGCCGCTGGCCACGTTCGTCACCCCCAACCACTTCGAGACCCTGTCCCTGTCCGGCATGGAGTCGATCGAGACCGTGGAGGAGCTCACCGAGGCGGCGCGCCGGATCCACGAGGGCTCCGGCGCGGTGGTGCTGGCCAAGGGCGGGGTGCACCTGCCGGGCGACGACGCGGTCGACGTCTACGTCGACGCCGAGCGGGTCGAGGTCCTGTCCGCGCCCAAGCTGGGCGACGGCGCGCAGGTCGCCGGGGCGGGCTGCACGCTCGCCGCCGCCGTGGCCGCCCGCCTCGCGCTCGGCGACGAGCCCTTCGGCGCCGCGAGGGCCGCCAAGGAGTTCGTCACCCGGGGGATCGAGGCGCGGCTGACGAGCGCGGCGCCCTTCGACGTGGTCTGGCAGGGCGCCTGAGGTGACCCTCTCGCCGAGCGGTGCGAACGCCGTCGTGACCGGGCACCCCGGTCGCGCGTGGTCGATCATGCTGGTCGGCGGGGTCCTCGGCTGGATCTCCGGTCAGTCCTGGAGCGTGGAGCGGGGTTTCGGGGAGTTCTTCTCCCTGCTCATGGCGTTCGGCACGCTCGCGGTCATCGCCGCCCCGGCCCAGCTCATCGCCGGCCGGGCGGCGCGGCCGGTCTGGATGGCGGTCGTGGGGGCGGTGGGGATCACCGTGCCGTGGTTCTTCGACCTGGCCATCGAGCTGGGCGGCGACGGCGTGTGGCTGCCGACCCTGTTCGTGCTCGTCGTCGGGTTCACCGTCACCTACGTGGTGGCCACGCTGACCCGGGTCGCGATGTTCCGGTTCGAGGACCTGTAGGTCAGGTCCGCACCGGGGCCTCCCGATCGCCCCGGACCCGGCCCGGCCACGGCCCGGACCCGATCCGGACCCGGTCCAGACCCGGCCCGGGGACCCCGCCGGGCACCCCCTGGCCGCCGGTCGCTCTGTTCCTCACCCCCGGCTGCGCAACCACTCCCCGGCGATGCCGATCAACCGGTCGTTGGCCTCCCTCTCCCCGACCGAGCAGCGCACGCCCTCGCCGGCGAACGGGCGCACCGTCAGCGCCCGGGCCTGGCATGCCTGGGCGAAGGGCACCGCGTCCTCGCCCAGCGGCAGCCAGACGAAGTTGCCCTGCGCCGCAGGCACGTCCCAGCCCTGCTCGGTCAGCGCGGCGTGCACCCGCTCCCGCTCGGCGACGAGCTCCTCGACCCGCACCATCAGCTCGTCGCGCGCCCGCAGCGAGGCGATCGCGGCCTGCTGGGCCAGGTCGGTGACCCCGAACGGCGTGGCCGCCTTGCGCAGGGCGGTGGCCACGTCCTCCTGCGCCACGGCATACCCCACCCGCAGACCCGCGAGCCCGTAGGCCTTGGAGAAGGTGCGCAGCACGACCACGTTGGGGTGCTCGCGGTAGAACGCCAGCGCGTCCGGGACCGTCTCGTCGGTGGTGAACTCCAGGTAGGCCTCGTCGATCACGACCACGACGTCCCGGGGCACCTTCGCCACGAACGCCCGCAGCTCCTCCTCGGTGACGGCCGGACCGGTCGGGTTGTTGGGCGTGCAGACCAGGACCAGCCGGGTCCGCTCGGTGACCGCCGCGGCCATGGCGTCGAGGTCGTGCCGGGCCTCGGCCGTCAACGGCACCTGCACCGAGCTGGCGCCGGAGAGGGCCACGACGATCGGGTAGGCCTCGAACGAGCGCCACGCGTAGACGACCTCGTCGCCGGGCTCGCAGGTGATCTGGACCAGCTGGGCCAGCACCGCCACGCTGCCGGTGCCGGTCGCCAGGTGCTCCGCCGGCACCCCCAGGTGCTCCGAGAGCGCCCGCGTGAGCTCCACGACGCCCATGTCGGGGTAGCGGTTGATGCTCCGCGCCGCGTCGGCCACGGCCTGCACCACCGAGGGCAGCGGCGGGAACGGGTTCTCGTTGGAGGAGATCTTTGTAGGCCGTCATCCCCTCCACCGGCGCCGGCGGGCGGCCGGGGGAGTAGGCGGGCACCTTCGCCAGGGCCTCGCGCAGGCGGACGGGGACGGGCCGGTCGGCGGACTGCTCGGACGTCATGGCCGCAGCCTAGTGAGCCGGACCGACGGAGGGGACGGGACCCGGACGACGGAGGGAACGGAACCCCGACCGACGGAGGGCGGGACCCCGGACGGACGACTGGGGCCGAGGCCCCGCCGCTGGACGGACGGGACGGGGGACGACCGACGGGCTGTCGGACCCGCGTGCCACGATGGACCCATGAGCATCCTCATGCAGATCGTCGCCAACGGCGTCGCCCTCTGGGTGGCCTCCCTCCTGCTGGACGGGATCGAGTTCGGCGGCAGCGGCACCCAGAAGCTGATCACCATCATCGGCGTGGCCGTCGTCTTCGGGCTCGTCAACGCCCTGGTCAAGCCGTTGCTGAAGCTCATCTCGCTGCCCCTGGTCATCCTGACGCTCGGCCTGTTCCTCATCGTCATCAACGCCCTGATGCTGCTGCTGACCTCCTGGCTCTCCGGCGTCATCGGGCTCGACTTCAGCGTCCAGTCCTTCTTCTGGGACGCCGTGCTCGGCGGCATCATCGTCGGTGCCGTGGCCACGGTCGTCGACATGCTCCTGCCCGACGGGAAGGACTGAGATGGCCGGCGGGTCGACCGCGTCCGCCGGCGGGTCCCGGCGCGAGCCGGTCCGGCACGAGATCAGCACGGCCGACGGGCCGCTGCCCGCACTCCTCTGGCTGCCCGAGGGTGCCTCGGCGGACGCCCCGGTCCCCGGGCTGGTCCTGGTGCAGGAGATCTTCGGGCTCAGCGACTACATCCGCTCCCGCGGCGCGGACCTCGCCGACCAGGGGTATGCCGTGCTCGCGCCCCAGGTCTTCGCCCGCCTCGCCCCGCCCGTCGAGGCGGTGGAGGACGACGACCCGGACGTGCTCGGCACGGCGATGGGCCTCGTCGTCGGCAGGTCGACTGGGAGCTGGCGGTCCGGGACGTCCTGGGAGCCCGGGACGCGCTCGTCGCGATGCCCGAGGTCGAGGACCTGTCGGTGGGTCTGGTCGGCTTCTGCTTCGGCGGCGGCCTGGCCTTCGACGTGGCCGCCCGGGCAGCCCAGGCCGGCGCGCCGGTCGCGGCGCTCGTCAGCTTCTACGGATCGGCGCTGCCCGGGCTGCTGGCACAGGCCGAGCACGTCACCTGCCCCAGCCTGCACGTCTTCGGCACGGCCGACAGCTACATCCCCAGCGAGCAGGTCGAGCAGATCCGCGAGGCCGTCACCGCCGGCGGCACCCGGGAGCAGGTGCGCCTCGAGCTGCACGAGGGCGCCGGGCACGCGTTCGACAACCCCAACCCGATGTTCCACCACGAGGAGGCGAGCCGGGCGGCGTGGGCGCAGGCCGAGGAGTTCCTCGCCGAGCACCTCCCGACGGGGCGTTAGGCGGGCGGTGGCGCCAGCGGGAGGGGCGGCGCACCCGTCCGGCACGAGCGGCACCCGTCCGGCACGGGCGGCGGCAGGCGCCTGCGGCACGGGCGGCATACCCCTCCCTCACTGCTTGACGTTCACGTCCGGCAGGCTCCCGCCGGTGCGGTAGCGTGACCCTCCGAACGAAGCCGTCACCGTCACGCCGCGGCAGGCACGCCGCACCGATGGAGGAGTCAGCGTTGAGCGACGAGGAAGTCGCGCGGTCCACCGCGCCCAGCACGCACGAGCCGCCCGAGCGGGACATCACCGACGGTGGTCCGGACATGGTCCAGTTCCTCGCGGCCGACGGCACGCGGGTCGAGCCCAGCGCGGCGAGCGCGCCCTACCTGTCCTTCCTCGAGGACGTCGACGACGAGGCGATGCGCGGGATGTTGCGCGACCTGATCCTCGTGCGCCGCGTGGACGCCGAGGGCTTCGCGCTGCAGCGCCAGGGCGAGCTCGGCCTGTGGCCCAGCCTGCTCGGCCAGGAGGCCGCCCAGGTCGGTGCCGGCCGCGCGATGCGCCCGCAGGACTACGCCTTCCCCGGCTACCGCGAGCACGGCGTGGCCTGGTGCAAGGGCGTCCCGCCGGAGAACCTGCTCGGCCTCTTCCGCGGGGTCAACCACGGCGGCTGGGACAGCAACGAGAACAACTTCCACCTCTACACGATCGTCATCGGCAACCAGATGCTGCACGGCGTCGGCTACGCGATGGGCGTCCAGCTCGACGGTGACGTCGCGACCGGCGACCCCGACCGCGACACCGCCGTGATGGCCTTCACCGGCGACGGCGGCACCGCGCAGGGCGACTTCAACGAGGCGCTCGTCTTCGCCTCCGTCTCCAACGCCCCGGTCGTCTTCTACGTGCAGAACAACCACTGGGCGATCTCCGAACCCAACGAGCGCCAGTTCCGGGTGCCGCCCTACCGCCGGGCCGACGGGTTCGGCTTCCCCGGCGTGCGGGTGGACGGCAACGACGTGCTGGCCTCCTACGCCGTCACGCGCGCCGCGCTGGACCGCGCCCGGTCGGGGGAGGGACCGACGCTGATCGAGGCGTTCACCTACCGGATGGGGGCGCACACCACCTCCGACGACCCCACGAAGTACCGCATCTCCGCGGAGGTCGACATCTGGAAGGCCAAGGACCCGGTCGAGCGGATGAGGAAGTACCTGCTCACAGAGGGGATCGTCGACGATGACTGGCTCACCGGTGTCCAGGAGGAGGCCGACGAGCTGGCCCGCCGCATCCGCACCGCCTGCCAGACGATGCCGGACCCGCCGCACGAGCTGATGTTCCAGCACGTGTACGCCGACGCGCACCAGCTGGTCGAGCGCGAGGCCGCCGAGTTCGCGGCCTACCAGGCCGGCTTCGAGGACTGAGGAGGAGAACGGGATGACGACGACGACCAGCGCCTCCGCGGGCGGGGCGGCCTCCGCGCCCGCCGCACGCCCGGGTGGAACCGCCGCCGGGACGGGGAGCACGGCGCGGCGCACGACGATCGCCAAGGCGCTCAACGCCGGCATGCGTGCCGCGATGGAGCGCGACGACAAGGTCCTGCTCATGGGCGAGGACATCGGCAAGCTCGGCGGCGTCTTCCGGATCACCGAGGGCCTGCAGAAGGACTTCGGCGAGCACCGGGTGCTCGACACCCCGCTGGCCGAGTCGGGGATCATGGGCACGGCCGTGGGCCTGGCGCTGCGCGGCTACCGGCCGGTGGTGGAGATCCAGTTCGACGGGTTCGTCTACCCCGCCTTCGACCAGATCGTCTCCCAGGTCGCCAAGATGCACTACCGCTCCCTCGGGCGGCTGAAGCTGCCGATGGTCATCCGCATCCCCTACGGCGGCGGCATCGGCGCGGTCGAGCACCACAGCGAGTCCAACGAGTCCTACTTCTCGCACACCGCCGGCCTGCGGGTCGTCACCGCGTCCACGACCGAGGACGCCTACTGGATGATCCAGCAGGCGATCGCCAGCGACGACCCCGTCGTCTTCTACGAGCCCAAGCGCCGCTACCACGAGCGCGGGATGCTGGATCTCGGCGACGGCAGCGCGCCCGACCTGGCGGAGGCGCCATACTCCCTGGGCGAGGCGGTCGTGCGCGCCGAGGGGACCGACGTCACCGTGCTGACCTACGGCCCGATGGTCAAGGTCGCGATGGCCGCGGCGCAGGCCGCCGAGCTGGAGGACGGGCCCTCGATCGAGGTGCTCGACCTGCGCTCGCTGTCGCCGATGGACACCGACGCGATCGAGGCGTCGGTGACGAAGACCGGGCGGTGCATCACCCTCTCGGAGGCGCAGACGTTCACCAGCGTCCACGCCGAGATGGCCGCGTGGGTGCAGGAGCACTGCTTCTACTCCCTCGAGGCGCCGGTCCTGCGGGTCGGCGGCTACAACATCCCCTACCCGCCCAGCCGCCACGAGGAGGTCTTCCTCCCCGACCTCGACCGCGTCCTGCACGCCGTCGAGACCGTGCTGTCCTACTAGGACGTATGCCGTTCGCGCGCGCCCGTCCTCGTCCCTCCGCCCGTCGCGCCGCCGACGCTGATCACGCAAGGAGCTCCTCGTGCCCGAGTTCAAGCTGCCGGACCCCGGTGAGGGTCTGGTCGAGGCCACGATCGTCCAGTGGAAGGTCGCCGTCGGCGACACGGTGAAGACCAACGACATCGTCGTGGAGGTCGAGACCGCCAAGTCGCTCGTCGAGCTGCCCATCCCCTGGGACGGCACCGTGACCGCGATCCTGGCCCCGGAGGGCGAGGAGGTCGAGGTCGGTGCCCCGATCATCACGATCGACACCGGGGACGGTGCGGGAGCCGGGTCGGCGGGGGACGGTGCGGGAGCCGGGTCGGCGGGGGTCGACGACGGCGGTGCGGGAGACACCTCGGCCGAGGACGTGACCGACGCGGCGACCGCCGCCAGTGACGACCTGGTGCCCACGCCGCCGGCCGGTGGCGGGGACGAGGGTGGTTCGGGGTCGGGCGGCTCGGGTGGTCGGGAGGCGATGCTCTCGGGTACGGCGCGATCGAGACGTCAACCACCCGCCGCCGCCGTCGGGGTGCCGCGGTCACCGAGGAGGCCGCGCAGCAGGCCGGTGCCCCGCGCCGGGCCAAGGCCGCGCCGCCGGTCCGCAAGTACGCCAAGGACAGGGGCGTCGACCTGACCCGGGTCACCTCCAGCCGCGAGGACGGCGTGGTCACCCGCGCCGACGTGGACAGCTTCCTCGCCGGCGACGCCGCCAGCGAGTCGGCCCAGCACGCGGCCGCCCAGCACGCCGTGCCCCCGGCCCAGGGTGCGGCGACGGAGCTGGGCGAGGTCGCCTCGCCGGCGACGGCTGGGGGGGACACCGGGGGCGGCGCCCCCCGGGCGGCATACCAGCGTCCCTCGTTCTCCCGCTCCGGCGAGCGCGAGGAGCGCACCGAGGTCAAGGGCGTGCGCAAGATGATGGCGCAGGCCATGGTCAGCTCGGCTTTCACCGCACCGCACGTCACCGAGTTCGTCACGGTGGACGTGACGAGGATGATGGACCTGGTCGAGCGCCTGAAGAAGGACCGTTCCTACGGCATGACCGACCTCAAGGTCAGCCCGCTGCTGGTGCTGGCCAAGGCCATGTGCCTGGCGGTCCAGCGCAACCCGGGCATGAACGCGGTCTGGGACGAGGACGCGCAGCAGGTCGTGCAGCGCAACTACGTCAACCTCGGGATCGCGGCGGCCACCCCGCGCGGGCTGGTCGTGCCGAACATCAAGGACGCCGACCTGATGGACCTGCGCCAGCTGGCCGTGGCGCTGGGCGACCTCGTCGCGACGGCCAAGGCCGGGCGCACCCAGCCGGCCGACATGTCGGGCGGGACGATCACGATCACCAACGTGGGCGTCTTCGGCGTCGACACCGGGACGCCGATCATCAACCCCGGCGAGTCGGCGATCGTGGCGTTCGGCGCGGTCCGGCGGATGCCGTGGGTCGTGGGTGAGGGCGCGGACGAGCGTATCGAGCCGCGCTGGGTCACCCAGCTGGCCGTGTCGTTCGACCACCGCCTCATCGACGGCGAGCTCGGGTCGAAGTTCCTCGCGGACCTGGCCGCGCTGATGGAGGACCCCGCCCGGGCGCTCGTCTGGGGCTGAGGTCGGCTGGCCAGGTCGGGACACGCCCCGCCCGGACGACCCTGAGGGTTCACGTGAACCCCGTGGGTCGAGCCGGACTGGCGTGTCGCGGCCCGGTCGGACCGATCTGGGGGACGGCGAGGCCCGGCGCACTCCCGACGCCTCCGGGTCGGGCCGATCTGGGGGACGTCGGGGCCCGGCGAGCTCCCGTCACCTACCCGTCTGTGAGGTGACCTGTCCGCCGCGGGCCCGCGGCCGCATACGATCGCGCACATGGCTTCCCGCGCCCGGCTCCAGGACCGGTTGTTCTCGCTGCTCACGACCGTCGCGGCGCTGGTCGTGCTCGTGGTGGGGCTCAGCCGCGGCAACGTGCGCTTCGCGGTCCTGGGGATGCTGTTCTTCCTGGGGGCTACGGGGTGCTGCACTCGGTCAGCCGCCGGCTGATGCCGGCCGCCCGGCTGCTCGACGGGTCGGAGGCCGACCAGGCCGAGCGGATGGCGCAGTTCCGCGCGACGAGGCTCACCGGGCAGGTGGCGCTGGGCGTGGCGGCCGTCGCGCTGGTGCTCGAGCTGACGATGCAGTGGCCGCAGGCCCTGTGGGTGGCCGGTACGGCGATGCTGGTGGTGGCGGTCTTCGTGGGTGCGCTGTGGTTCTACGGCCGGTCGGCGAGGCGCTGACTCTCCACCGGCACCGGCACCGGCACCGGCACCGGCCGCTGCACCGGCACCGACACCGGCACCGGCACGGCCGCTACACCGCCGCGCCGGACCCCGGAACGACCCGCCACCTCAGCGGTCGACGCCGCGCCCGTCAGGTGCTGCGCCCGTCAGGGTCGCGAGCGTCGTCGGCCACCTGAGTGACCTCCTCCGTCGTGGTCCCCTCGTCGACCGCCCCGCTCCCGGCTCCCACGCTCGGGCCGACCCCGCGCCGTCGCGTCGCCGCGAGGGCCTGCAGCTGGTCGGTCTTGTCACGGGCCGCCTGCTCGCCGGAGTCGATCGCGATCGTGGACCGGTGGAAGTCGCCGATGTCCACACCTGCGATGGGCGGGTCGATGAGCACGTCCGGCCGGTAGAAGCCCAGCCTGGCCGCCGTCAGCTGCGCCTGCATGACGTCGATCGCCCGGAACGCCTCGCGCAGGGTGCCCAGCGCGTGCCGACGCTGGTAGCGGTCCGCCTCGATGTCGGGGGCGGACATCGGCGTCAGCGTCGTGGCGTCGACGGCGACGACCCGGCGGGCGCCCAGGGCCAGCGCCCCGTCGACCGGGATCTGGTTGAGGATGCCGCCGTCGACGAGCAGCGCGTCACCGGCCGGGACGGGCGGGATGACGCCCGGGTAGGCGGTCGTCGCCCGCAGCGCGGTGATGAGGTCGCCCTGGGAGAGGTAGTGCAGGCGCCCCTCCACGATGTCGGTGGTCGCCAGCACGAGCGGCAGCTCGAGCTCCTCGAAGGTGGCAGGCAGGTGGTCCGAGAGCCAGGCGGCGATCCTCTTGCCGCTGAGGAGCCGCCCGCTGATGCGCCAGTCGATCATGGAGGTCCACCGGACCTCTCCCGCGACCCTGGTCATCTCCTCGGCGGTGTACCCGGCCGCGATGAACGCCCCCACCAGCCCGCCCATGCTCGTCCCGGCGACGAGGTCGGGGCGGATGTCCAGCTCCTCGAGCACCCGCATGACACCGATGTGGCACAGCCCCCGTGCGCCTCCGCCACCCAGCGCCAGGCCCAGCGGCGACTCCAGCCGGCGCAGCTCGGCCTGGTGGTCGTGGGGCGCGGGCGCGCCCCGACGGCCACGCTCCCTGCGACCCGGCGGCAGCGGCACGGCTCAGGGGGTGAGGTTGAGGACGTCGAGGACGGCGCGGGCCAGCTCCTCGTCACCCACGACCTGGTAGGCCGTCCCCTCCGAGGGGCAGCGGCCGGCCGCGCGGCGCCCGAGGGCGTGGGTGGACAGGGCGATCGAGGTGGTCCGGTCGGCCGACTCGTCGTCGACGCTGGGGACGTCGTCCTCGTCGCTGGTCTGGCCGGTGAACAGCTCGTGCGCCACGGGGTCGCCGTCGGCGTCGGTGCCGATGCGCACGCCGCCGCGGGCCGTGACCGGTCCGGTGCACTCGAGGATCACGACCGTGCCGGGCTCGGGCCGCACCTTCTCCAGCACGATGGTGGGCAGGGCGTCCAGGACCTGCGAGACGACCTCGCTGGCCCCCGGGGAGTCCAGCGAACCGGGCCGGTCCAGGGCGTCGCGCAGGTCCTGCTCGTGGACCCAGACGTCGAAGATGCGCCGGCGGGTCAGGTCCTCGAAGGTGGCCTGGCGTCCGCGCACCGACCGGACGGGGGTGTCCAGCTCCAGGTCGGGGTCGTACATGCTCGCGGCCCGCACGTCGAGGAGCCCGCGCAGCTCGGCGACCAGCGCCCCCGCGGGTCCTGGTCGCGGCGGGCGCGCACGCCCTCCTCGACCCAGGCGCCCAGGGAGTTGCGCACGTGCTCGGGCTCGCCCACGCGGACGGGATCGTCGCCGACGCCGGACCAGCCGGCCCCCGGGTGCTCGGAGCCGGACAGGTAGTCCTCGACGTGCACGACGTGGGCCAGGTGGTCGCGGGCGGTCCACCCGGGGCAGGCGGTGGGCAGGTCCCACTCCTGCTCGCGGAGGGAGTCGGCGACGTCGCAGAACGAGCTGAGCGTCTGCCGGTAGGCCTCGACGAGGCCGGAGACGTCGACGGGCGGAGCAGGATGGACGGGCATGTCCCTCAGGCTACGCGCCAGCCCCGACAACGCCCCAGTCGTGCAGGTCGGAACACGCAGGTATGCCGTCGCGCGGCCCGGTCCTCCCCGGCGCCCCGGGACGCGAGGACCCGGGGCCGTGACGTCGTCGGGTCAGGAGGTGCAGGAGGCGAGGAGCTCCTCCTGCGCGGCGCGGAGTCGGTCGTGTCCACCTCGGGCACGGTGATCTCCGCGTCGGACACGGTCTGGTCCGGGTCGTCGAGGACGGCGTCGCGGACCTGGACGAACGGGGCGTTGACCCGCTCGAGCAGGCCGGCCTGGTCGGCGGAGGCGTCCTCGACGAGGTCGGTGATGCGCTGGCTGAGCAGGCTGACCTCGCCGTAGGAGGCGGGGTCGCTGACCTGCGCGTCGTCGAGCATCGTCCGGTTCTTCTCGGCACGGTCGGCCAGCTGCACGGCCCCGCTCTGGAAGAAGTCGGCGCAGACCTGGTCGTCCATGGGGGCGGCGTCGGCGGTGCCGCCGGCGGTGTCGGTCCCCTCGGCCCCGGCGTCGCCGGTGCTCCCGGTCGTGCCGTCCTCGGTGGTGCTGCTCTCGCTGGCGGCGGGGGGGTCACGGTCTCGTCCGCGCCGTCGTCGGAGCAGCCCGCCAGCACCAGGCTCAGACCCAGGGTGGCGGTCACGGTGATGCGTCGCATCGTCATGTCATCCTTCGTCTCGTCGTGTCCACGTGCCGCAGGGACGGACGTCGTCGGTGCACCCGTGCCATGCCGGAGGTCACGCTCCGGGCGGCCGACGCCTCCTGGGGACGGAGCGCACGGGGGTCGCGGTACAGGGGCACCCGTGCGCAGTCCGGCACCCGTGTCGCCTGCGACCTCCCATTATGACTCCTCGGTAACACCGGGACGAGCCAGGGTGGGCCGGGACGGTCAGGGGGCCGACCTAGCATGGCCCCATGTCCACCGTCAGCGCCTCCGCGACCGGGTCGCCGCGGTGGGCCACGCCCGTCACGGTCCTGCTGGTCGCCCTCGTGACGGCGGTGCCGGCGGCCGCGCTGACGGGAGCCGCCGCCCCGCTGGTGCTGGGGGACGCCGGTCCGCTCGTGCGCTGGGGTATGCCGCTCGTGGGGGTGGTGCACGACCTCGCGGCCGCGCTCACGGTCGGGCTGCTCGTCGTCGCCGCGTTCCTCGTCCGCGAGGGCCCGCACGACCGACCGTCGGGGGAGCGCCGCCCGGCTGGCGGTGCGCTCGACCCTCGTGTGGCTGGCGAGCGCGGTCGTGGGCCTGGTGCTGACCTTCGCCGAGCTGGCCGGCATCCCGGTCTCCGCCCCGGGGTTCGTCGGCGACCTGGTGGACAACGTCTGGCGGCTGGAGCTCACGCGCCTGCTCCTCACCGAGATCCTGCTGGTCACCCTGCTCCTGCTCCTGGTGACGTGGGCACGGACCCGTGGGGCGCTCGCCTGGTCGACCGCGCTCGCCGTGCTCGCGCTCACGCCGCTGGCGTTCACCGGGCACTCCGCCTCGGCGATCGGCCACGAGACGACGGTGACGGGTCTGGGCCTGCACCTGGTCGGGCTCAGCGTCTGGGTCGGCGGGCTGATGGCCATCGCCATGCTGCTGCCCGTGCTGGGACAGGCGCTGCCCGACACCGTGCGCCGCTACTCGGTGCTCGCGCTGTGGAGCTACGTCGCGGTCGGCCTGTCGGGCGTCATCTTCTCCACCGTGACGCTGGGCGGCCTCGAGAACCTCACCACCCCCTACGGCCTGGTCGTCGTGGCCAAGGCGGGACTGCTGGTCGCGCTGGGCGTCCTCGGCTGGCAGCAGCGGCGCACCGTCGTGGCGCGTGGCGTGGTGGACTCCCCGGGCCGGTTCGCCCGGCTGGCCTCCGTCGAGCTGGCGGTGATGGGGGTGGCCGTCGCCCTCGGGGTCGTGCTCGCCCGGACCGAGCCGGCGGTGCCCGAGCAGGTCGACGTCAACTCCGTCATCGACCTCACCGGCTACCCGATGCCCGAGCCGTGGGGCGCCGACCGGTTGCTGACGACCTGGCGGGTGGACTGGTTGTTCCTGCTCATGGCCCTGACCGCCGTGGGGCTCTACGCGTGGGGCGTGGTCAGGCTGCGGCGGCGCGGCGACCGCTGGCCCGCGTGGAAGCTGCTCCTGTGGGTGCTGGGGTGGGCCGTCTTCGTCTACGTGACCAACGGCGCGCCCGGTGTCTACGGGCGGGTGATGTTCTCGGTCCACATGGTCGAGCACATGGCTCTCATGATGGCCGTGCCGATCCTGCTGGTCCCGGCCAGCGCCATCACGCTCGCCCTGCGTGCCCTGCGGGCCCGGCGGGACCGGACCCTGGGTCCGCGCGAGGTGCTGCTGGCGCTCGTGCACTCCCGGTGGGCCTCGTTCGTGGTCAACCCGGCCGTCGCCGGTGCGATGTTCTTCGGCAGCCTCGTCGTCTTCTACTGGAGCGGCATGCTCGGGTGGGCGCTGACGACCCACGTCGGCCACCTGTTCATGGTCATCCACTTCACCCTGACCGGCTACGCCTTCGTCTGGTCCCTCGTCGGCACCGACCCAGGCCCGCCCAAGTGGCCCGCGCCGTTCCGGATGATGGTCCTGCTCATCACCCTCGCCGCGCACGCGTTCTTCGGGCTGGCGCTCATGCAGGGGGCGTGGTTGCTCGCACCGGAGTTCTTCAAGACGATCGCGTGCCGTGGGTGCCCGACCTGCTCGCCGACCAGCAGCTCGGGGGCACCATCGCCTGGGGCATCGGCGAGCTGCCGACCGTCGTCCTCATGCTCATGGTCGGTCTCGACTGGCTGCGCCGGGACACCCGGGAGGCCGTGCGCTCGGACCGGCAGGCCGACCGGGACGACGACGCCGAGCTGCGGGCCTACAACGAACGGCTCGCCGCCATGTCCGCCCGTTCCGACCGGAGGAGCACACCATGAAGATCGCCATCATCCAGCTGGGCTACGGCGAGGGGGCCGACGAGAGCGTCGTCGCCCGGGCCGCCCGCGTCGCCGACCTGGTCAGCGAGCACGCGCCGGGGCACGACCTCGTCGTCCTGCCCGAGCTGTGGAGCGCGGGCGGCTTCGCGGTCTCGGAGTGGGAGGAGCGTGCCCAGTCGCTGGAGGGCCCCGAGCTGCCCGAGGCCCTGGCCCCCCTCCGGGAGGCGGTCCGAGGCACGGGTGCGGTGCTGCACACACCGGGTCGGTGGTGGAGCGGACCACCGAGCCCGGGGTGGAGGGCCGCCACCTGCGCAACACCTCCGTGGTGCTCGACCCGGAGGGCCGCGTCCTGGCGACCTACCCCAAGATCCACCGCTTCGGGTTCGGCGGCGGCGAGCCGCGGCTGATGGAGGCCGGGGGCGACCTGGTCGTCATGGACCTGCCCGCCCCGGCCGACGCGCTGCGGGTGGGCCTGTCGACCTGCTACGACCTGCGCTTCCCCGAGCTGTACCGCGCCCAGGTGGACCTCGGGGCCGAGCTGTTCCTCGTCCCGGCGGCCTGGCCGGCGCCGCGCGTGGAGGCGTGGCGGCTCCTGCTGCGGGCCAGGGCGATCGAGAACCAGTGCTTTCGTCGTGGCCTGCAACACCGTCGGCGAGCACGCCGGCATCCGGATGGGCGGCTTCAGCGCGGTCGTCGACCCGTGGGGCAAGGTCCTGGCCGAGGCGGGGACCGAGCAGGAGGTCCTGTCCGTCGAGATCGACCCGGGCGAGGTCCGGCGGGCCCGGACCGACTTCCCCGTGCTCGGCGACCGGAGGCTGTGAACCGGGCCGGGGCGGACCGGGGCCGGGAGCGGCCAGCGCGTCCGGCCTGCCTCGTGGTGCGGAACGGGCTACCGTGGTGGGCGATCTCCTCGGAAAGGAACCACCATGGGCCTGGGCCTCGGCATCTTCCTCCTCGCCGTCGGCGCGATCCTCGCGTTCGCGGTCGACTACGCCGTCAGCGGCATCGAGGTGAACACGATCGGATTCATCCTCATGGCGGCCGGGGTGCTGTCGCTGCTGCTGGGTCTGGTGATGAACACCCAGCGGGCCAACACCACGCACCGTGAGGTCGTCGACCGCCGCGACGACACCGACGTGCGTCACCGCGACGTCTGAGGCCCGTCGCGATCCAGGACCGGACGGACGTCGGGGGGTCGGGCCAGGGCGGGCGTCGGGGGCGCGCCCAGGTCGCACAGCACGCACCCAGGTGGGGTCCCTACCCTGGAAGCGTCCCCCCGTGTCCCACCGTGAGGCTCCCTGACGCATGAGCGAGACCGCCCACCGCGAGGCCGCCGTGCTGTCCCCGCCGGCCTCCGGGCGCGCGCCGACGCCTCCCGGGCGGGACCTGACCGGCGTGCCGGCGCTCACCGCCGCCGAGCGGTTCGCCCTGCTCCGGGACCGGGTCCACCGGACCCTCCCCGGAGCGCTCGGGCGGATCGTGCCGGCCACGGCGATCGGCTTCGCGGCGATCAGCTCCTTCACCTACGCCGTCGACCTCGGCATCCTGGCCGTGGGCTACGGCCTCGTCGGCCTGCCGTACCCGCTGGCCGTCACCCTGGGCTACCTCGTCGCCTTCACCCTGGCCTTCGTGCTCAACCGGTGGCTGAACTTCCAGTCGCACGGCCACGTCGCCGGGCAGACCGGGCGCTACGTCCTCACGGTGGCGGCCAACTACCTGCTGTTCATCCTGCTGCTGTCGACCACGCTCGAGGCCGTGGGCGTGCACTTCCTCGCCGCCCGGCTCGTCGCCGGCGCCTGCGAGGCGGTCTTCATGTACCTGATGATGCGCATCGTCGTCTTCCGGCAGAAGCGCTACGCCTGACGGCGCCGAGGCCCCGCCCGGTCCGGGCGAGGCCTCTCCGACCGTAGGGGTCAGGCGCTCAGAAGGACTCCTCCGGCAGCTCCATCAGGTCGGACGCGTCGCCGGCGGTGACCACCCGGCGGTCCGAGCCCAGGCGGGGCAGCACCTCCGCCGCGAAGAACCGGGCGGCGGCCACCTTGCCGCGCAGGAACGCCTCGTCGGCCGGGCGCTCGCCCGCGTCGAGCAGCCGCTGGGCCACCTCGGCCTGGCGCAGCAGCAGCCAGGCGATGAGCAGGTCGCCCGCGGCGAGCAGCAGCCGGGTGGTGTGCAACCCGACGGCGTAGATCTGCTCGGCCTCCTGCTGGGAGGCCATCGCCCTGCCGGTCAGGTGCTCGATCATGGCCTGCAGCTCACCCAGCGCCCGCAGCACGGCCTGCCGTACGTCGCCGAGCCCGTCCTCGGTCTGCGCGGTGGCGGTGCCCATGATCTGCTGCGCGACGTAGCCCAGCGCCGCGCCCTTGTCCCGGAGGATCTTGCGGAAGAAGAAGTCCAGGCCCTGGATGGCGGTCGTGCCCTCGTAGAGCGAGTCGATCTTGGCGTCGCGGACGTACTGCTCCAGCGGGTAGTCCTGCAGGAAGCCGGACCCGCCGAAGGTCTGCAGCGACTCGGTCCCGAGCAGCACCCAGGCCCGCTCCGACCCGCACCCCTTGACCAGCGGCAGCAGCAGGTCGTTGACCCGCACGGCCATCGCGGCGGGGGAGTCCGCCTCGACCTGCTCCCCGCCGGAGGCCAGCTGGGCGGCCTGCACGGTGTCCTGGAAGGAGGCGGTGTAGAGCATCAGCGCCCGCAGCCCCTCGGCATACGACTTCTGCAGCATGAGCGAGCGCCGCACGTCGGGGTGGTGGGTGATCGTCACCCGCGGGGCCGTCTTGTCCGTCATCTGCGTCAGGTCCGCGCCCTGGACCCGCTCCTTGGCGTAGTCGAGCGCGTTGAGGTAGCCGGTCGACAGCGTCGCGATCGCCTTGGTGCCCACGAGCATCCGGGCGTACTCGATGACGCGGAACATCTGCGCGATCCCGTCGTGCACCTCGCCGACCAGCCAGCCGACGGCCGGCCGCGACGCGTCCTCGCCGAAGCGCAGCTCGCAGGTGGTGGAGACCTTCAGGCCCATCTTGTGCTCGATGTTGGCCACCTCGACGCCGTTGACCTCGCCGAGCTCACCGGTCTCCCGGTCGACGTGCGTGCCGGGGACGATGAACAGCGACAGCCCCTTGGTGCCCGGGCCGGCGCCCTCGGGCCGCGCCAGCACGAAGTGGATCACGTTGTCGTAGAACGGAGCCGTCCCGCTGGTGATGAAGCGCTTGACCCCCGTCACGTGCCAGGTGCCGTCCTCCTGCTGCACCGCCTTCGCGCGCGCCCGGCGCCGACGTCGGAGCCGGCGTCCGGCTCGGTGAGCACCATGGTGGCGCCCCACTTCTTGTCCACCATCAGCTGGGCGAAGCGCTGCTGCTCGGGGGTGCCCAGGCGGTAGAGCACGGTCGCGAAGGAGAACCCGGCGGCATACATCTTCACTGCGGGGTTGGCCCCGAGCACCATCTCGGCGACGGCCCACGCCAGGCTCGGCGGGGAGGCGGTGCCACCCAGCTCGGTCGGGACCTCCAGGCGCCACCACTCGTTGTCGACCCAGGTCTGGTACGACCTCTGGAACGACTCGGGCATCGTCACCGACCCGTCGCTGGTGTCCAGCACGGGAGGCGTGCGGTCGGACTCCATCAGCGAGTCCCCGATGGGTCCCTCGGCCAGCTCGGCGACCTGGCGCAGCACGTCCCGCGCGGTCTCCGCGTCGATGTCCTCGAACGGCGCGGTGCCCAGCACCTCACCCCGTTCGAGCACGTCGAACAGCATGAACTCGATGTCACGGACGTTGCTCCGGTAGTGCCCCACGGTCGCCTCCACGCTGAGTCCCAGTACCCGGTACCGGGAGTACCTACTTCTTGGTAACAAGTGTGGACCACGGGTCCCGGGAAAGCAACAGCGGGGGTATGCGGTCGCGCCCCGGGTGCGGGGGCGCTCGAAGGCCGCGTGTGCTGGGGTGCGCGGATGTCGCGCCTGTCTGTGTGCGGATGGTGGGCGTGCCTGGGGGCAACGGTGTTGCGTAGCCGGGGTGCGCGGCTCCTGCGTGTGCCCGGGGTGCGCTCGTCAGAGCCTGAGCAGCTGCTCGCGGGTCGCCCGGGCCAGGCACTCGGCCGTGCGGTGCCAGGAGGCGTGCGCACCGAACCGGGCCGAAAGGTCGACCGCGCTGACCTTCCCCACCTGCGCGACCGGGGTGCCCGGCCGCACGGTCCCGACGAGGACCACGACCGGGATGCCGTGCCGGGCCGCTGCCGCAGCCACGCCCCCGACCACCTTGCCGCGGAAGGACTGCTCGTCGAGGGCGCCCTCACCGGTCAGGACCGCGTCGGCCCCGTCCAGCGCGGCCTCCAGACCGACGTGCTGCGCGACGACGTCGAAGCCCGGGGCGAGCCGGCCCCCCAGCGCCACCAGCCCGGCGCCCAGGCCACCGGCGGCACCGCCGCCCGGCAGGGTCGGCAGGTCGACACCGGCGGCGCTCATGCGCGCGCCGAAGACGTCGAGGTACTCCTCCTGGACGCGTTCGAGCCGCTCGGTCAGCTCCTCCACCTGCTCGGGACTGGCGCCCTTCTGCGGTCCGAAGACCCTGGCGGCGTCGGTGAGCACGGTCGTCACGTCGCAGGCGACGACCAGGTCGACGCCCAGCCCCAGCGGGGTGCGTCCGTCCAGGCCCTCCAGGACCGCGGCGACGGCGTCGCGACCGCCGTCGGTCATGGCCGATCCGCCGAGACCCACGACGACGGTCCGGGCACCGGCGCGCACCGCCTCGGCCACGAGCTCCCCGGTGCCGCGGCTCGTCGCCCGCACCGGGTCGTTGCCGGCGCCCCCGCCGGCCAGGAGCAGGCCCGAGGCGCGGGCGCTCTCGATGACGGCCGTGCCGTCCTCGCCCAGCCGCCACGGCGCCTCGACCGGCCGCCCGTGCGGCCCGGTCACCAGGCTCGTCCGCGTGGCCCCGCCGAACGCGTCGAGCATGCCCTCCCCGCCGTCGCAGAACGGCATACCTTTCACCTGCCAGCCCAGCTCCTCGGCGGCGGGGGTGACCGCGGCGACGACCTCGGGGGCGGTCAACGAGCCGCGGAACTTGTCCGGGGCCACGACCAGGACGCGGCGGCGGTCGCCGGCGCTGCTGCCCCGCGCCGCTCCGCTTGCCTCGCCCCTGTCCATCAAGCGATGCTAGCGGTCGACCGGACAGGGGGTGGCAGGTGAAGCAGCTGCTCGGCCGTGCCGCCACCGTCCTGGGCGTGGTGGTCGTGGCCCTCGGCCTGTGGGCGCTCGCGGAGCCGCGGCTCGTCCTCGAGACGGCGCGCCACACCGTCGAGATCCCCGGGCTGGACGCGGACCAGTCCGGTGTCGAGGTGGCCGTGCTCTCCGACCTGCAGGTGGGGATGTGGTGGGCCAACACCGGCATGGTCCGCCGGGCGGTCGACGAGGTGCTGGCCGAGGACCCCGACCTGGTGCTCCTGCCGGGCGACTTCCTCTACAGCACCGAGCCGGACGTGCAGACCCAGGTGGACACGGTGCTCGCGCTGCTCGCGCCGCTGGTGGACAGCGGCATCCCGACCCTGGCGGTCCTCGGCAACCACGACCACGAGGCGGGAGGTGCCCAGGAGATCGAGGCGGCGCTGGAGGACGCCGGCATCGACGTGCTGCTCAACGAGTCGGTCGTGGTCCCGGTGGCCGGGACGGGGGGCTCCCAGGAGGGCGGGGGAGAGACCGGTGGCCTGCACGTGGTGGGCGTGGGCCCCTCCCGTCCCGGGCTGGCGGACCCCGAGAAGGCCGTGGCCGACGTCCCGCCGGACGCGCCACGCATGGTGATGATGCACAACCCGGCCGCCTTCGTTGACCTGCCGGCACAGACCGGGCCGCTCGCCGTGGCCGGCCACACGCACTGCGGCCAGATCGCGCTGCCGTTCGCGCCCCACTCCTCCTACCTGGGGCTGACCGAGGAGGAGGAGGTGGTGGCCGACGGCTGGGCGCCGGACGACCACGGCGCCGAAGGCAACGACCTGTTCGTCACCTGCGGCGTGGGCTTCAGTCTGCTGCCGGTGCGCTTCAACGCGCCTCCGCAGGTCGCCTTCTTCGAGCTGGTGGCCCCGGGCGGCTGACGGCCAGGCCGGGTGGTCTGGCCGGGCGGCCCAGCAGGGTCTGGCCGGGCGGTTCGGACGGAGACGGCCAGCTGGGTGGTCTGGCGGAGCGGTCTGGGCCGAGACGCGCACGGCCGCGACGACCCTGAGGGTTCACGTGCACCCCCCAGGTCGAGCAGCCCGGGCGTGTCCCGACATGGGGGGTCGGCGACGAGTGCGGGTCAGCGGGGGTCGGCGCGGAGAGTGCGGGTCAGGGCGGGTCGCCCGGAGAGTGCGGGTCGGCGCGGAGAGTGCGGGTCAGCGCGATGAGCGGTCTGGCGTCGACCGTCCCTGGCCGTCGTCCTGCTCCGGCTGGTCGCGGCCCCGCGGGGGCTGCTCCTTATCGCGCCCCTTCTCGCGCTTCTCCTGCTCCTTCGCCTCCTGCTTCCTCTCCTTTCGCTCCTCCCGCTCCTGCTTCTGCGCCTCCTGCTCCTCCTCCTGCTCCTCCCGCTCCTTCTCCTCCCGCTCCTCCTCCTCGTGGGAGAGCTCGCGCTCGGACAGCATGTCCAGGGTCTTGGACATCGTGATGAGTACCGCGGTGGCCGTGGGGGAGGCGGGGGTCGAGGGGTCGTTGACGGCCTCGTCGAGACGCGCGGTGGCGGCGTGCATCCGGCGCAAGTCCAGCTGGTCCTTGGTGAGGCGCCACTCGTCGAGGAGCTCCTGCAGTGCGGCCAGCGCCTCCGTCGTGGCCTCACGCACCAGGTCCGGCATCCGGGGACCCTTCAGGTCCCGTCCTGCCGAGACCAGCTCCATCGCGGCGGCCGCGAACTCCCAGGTGCGCAGCTGGTCCTCGGCGCGCGCGATGGTCGCGGCGTGCTGGTGCGCGCGCTGGTTCTTGCGCCGTGCGTCGCGCAGCTCGGCGACCGACTGGCGGGCCCGGGAGAGCTCCTGGTCGAGGTCGGGTCGGCGTCCCTTGCGGGGGTCCTCGGCGTCCTCCCGCATCTTCTCCAGGCTGCGGGCGTCCTCCTGGCGGGTGCTCTCGGTCTCGGTACCTCCGGTCGTCGCCGCTCCCCGGGTCTCGCGCTGGTCGTCGCGACCCTCGGCGTCGGCGGAGTCGCGGGGCGCGTCCTCGTCGGCGTCGGCGTCGCCGTCGGCGTTCCTCTCGCCCTCGTGCGAGCCCTGATCACCCGTCCTCTCGTGACCGTCCCCCTCCTCGTCACGCTCGTCTCTCGTCGACGCCCTCGATGCACTCCTCGATCCGGGTCGACAGCGCGTAGCGCAGCCGGTCCAGGTCACGCTCCGCCAGCGCCACCGGCTGACCGGGCAGGACCACCGCGATGAGCACCGCGACGGCGGCCCCGATGAGGATGAGGCCGGTGTAGTAGCCGACGAACTCCAGCTCCCCGTTGCCGAAGATCAGCGTGAACAGCGCCGCGGTCGGCACCCACGACCCCATCGGGCCCAGCCAGCGGAAGGCGCCCAGCAGCACGGCGAGGCCGACGGTGATCGCCATCGGGAGGAAGTTGTCGACGTCGCCGAAGATGTCGGCCACCGCCGCCGCGGTGCCGCCGAGCACGATCGCCGCGGCCGCCTGCAGCGCCGTGCGCAGCGAACCGCCCGGGTTGTTCGTGGTGGCGATGACCGCCCCCAGGGGGGCGTAGTAGGCGTACTGGGACGCCTCGCCGGGCAGGTTGTACCCGACGATCCAGGCGAGGCCCACGGCCAGCATGGTCCGGAAGGCGTTCGCTGCCACCGGGTTGCGGTCCCACAGGGACACGGAGGTGTGCAGGGCGGTGCGCGCGGAGGTTGCGGTCGGGGTCGCCACCCTCCGATTGTGACCCAGGACGCTGGGCGGGGCGGGAGCGGGTGGTGGTCCCGCGGCAGCCGGTGGCCGCCGTCCCCCCGCAGCGGATGGCCGTCCCGCGGCAGCCGGTGGCCGTCCCCGGCGGCCCGTGGCCGTCCCCCGGGCCGGGGGTGGGTGGCGGCACGGGGGTGCCATGCAGGATGATGCGGGACCATGAGGACGTCGATGAGGACGAGAACCCGTGGCCGCGCCGTCGCCGGCGTCGCCGCGGTGGCCCTGCTGACCGGGTGCAACGCGGGCGCCGGCAGCAGCGACCCCACCACCGATCCGGACGACGGAGGGACGGCGGAGGGGGACCCGCCCGACGGGGGCAGCGACACCGCCGACGCCACCGGTGGCACGGCCGCTCCCGGGGGCGCCGCCGGCAGCGATGAGACGGTGCGCGTCGGCCTCGTCGCCGAGCCCGCCAGCCTCGACTTCTCCACCACCGACGGTGCTGCGATCCCGCAGCTGCTGCTCGACAACGTCTACGAGACGCTCGTGCGGGTCGACGTGGAGACCGGTGAGGTCGTCGGCGCGCTCGCCGAGGACTGGGAGGTCAGTGACGACCGGTTGACCTACACCTTCACCCTCAAGGAGGGCGTCACCTTCAGCGACGGCGCGGACTTCACCGCCGAGGACGCGGCGTTCTCCCTCGAGCGGGTCTCCTCCGACGCCTGGACCACCAGCCTGAAGGCCCAGCTCGACGTGGTCGAGAGCGTCGAGGCGGTCGACGAGCAGACCCTCGAGGTCACCCTGGCCCAGCCGAGCAACCAGTTCCTCTACGCCCTGACCACCCGCGTCGGCGCGATGTACGACACCGAGGGCGTCGACGACCTGGCCAACGACCCGGTCGGCACCGGCCCCTACGTCTTCGACGAGTGGCAGCGCGGCTCCCAGATCACCCTTCAGCGCAACGAGGACTACCACGGGGAGACGCCGTACTTCGCCACCGTGGAGATGCACTACTTCCGCGACCCCAACGCGCTGAACAACGCCATGCTCACCGACGCCATCGACATCGTCTCGACCGTCCAGGCGCCGGAGTCGCTCGCCGAGTTCGAGAACGAGGACTACCAGATCGTCGAGGGCACCACCAACGGCGAGGTCGTCCTGTCCTTCAACAACGCCGACGGGCCGTTCTCCGACCTGCGCGTGCGCCAGGCCGCCCGCCACGCCATCGACCACCAGAGCCTGCTGGACACCTGCTGGGCCGGCCGCGGCGAGCTCATCGGCAGCATGGTGCCCCCGACCGACCCCTGGTACGAGGACCGCACCGGCGACTACGCCTTCGACCCCGAGCAGGCCCGCACCCTCCTGCAGGAGGCCGGCGCCGAGGGCGAGGAGGTGCGCCTGCGCCTGCCCACCCTCCCGTATGCCGTCGCGTGCGGCACCGTGGTCGAGTCCATGCTCGAGGACGCGGGCTTCGAGGTCACCGTCGACGAGCTGGAGTTCCCCTCGGCCTGGCTGGAGACGGTCTACACCAACAAGGACTACGACATGTCGGTCATCGCGCACGTCGAGCCGCGGGACCTGGGCACCGTCTTCGGCAACCCCGACTACTACACCTCCTACGGCACCGAGGAGCTGCAGGCCCTGCTGGCCGAGGCCGACGCCGGCACCCAGGAGGAGCAGGTCGAGACGATGAAGGAGGCGGCCGAGCTGATCAGCACCGACGCGGCCGCCGACTTCCTCTTCCTCCTGCCCAACCTCATGGTCGCCGACCCCGACATCACCGGGCTGCCGGAGAACGCGATCACCGAGTCCTTCCGCCTGGCCCCGCTCGGGCGCGGCTGAGCGGCATACCCGAAGATCCCCAGCGGCCCCTCCCGGGGCGAGACGGAGACCACCTCCCCCATGCTCCTGCGAGTCGCGCACCGGTTGATGGTGCTGCTGGTGAGCCTGGCGCTGGCCTCGGTGGTGGTGTTCGCGTTTATGCGCGTGCTGCCCGGCGACCCGGCGCGGGTGGCGCTCGGGGTGAACGCCTCGGAGGAGGCGGTGCGGGCGCTGCGCACGCAGTTCGGGCTGGACCGGCCGGTGGTCGTGCAGTACGTCGACTGGGTCGGCGGGCTGCTGACCCTGGACCCGGGCATCGAGTTCCTCTCCCGCGCGCCGATCGGTCCGCAGATCGCCGACCGGCTGCTGGTGACCACGTGGCTCGTCGTCGCCTCGATGGTCCTCGCGCTGGTCGTCGCGGTCCCCGTCGGCCTGTGGATGGCGCTGCGGCACCGCCACTGGGACGGGATCGTCCTCTCGGGCTTCTCGCAGGTGGGCGTGGCCGTGCCCGCCTTCCTGGCGGGGATCCTCATGATCTCGGTGTTCGCCGTCCGGCTGGGCTGGCTGCCCTCCGGCGGGTGGGTCGTCCCGGCCCGGGACCCCGTGGCTTCCTGCAGCGGCTGGCGATGCCGACGCTGTCGCTCGCGCTGGTGCAGGGGGCGGTGCTGGCGCGCTACGTGCGGTCGGCCGTGCTCGACGTGCTCCGCGAGGACTACCTGCGGACCGCCCGGGCCAAGGGGCTGCGGCCGGTGCAGGCGCTGGTGCGGCACGGCCTGCGCAACGCCGCGGTACCGGTCGTCACGGTCCTGGGCCTGCAGCTGGCGACCCTGCTCATCGGGGCGGTCGTCGTCGAGCGGGTCTTCGTCATCCCTGGGCTGGGCTCGCTGCTGCTGGACTCGGTCGCCAAGCGCGAGCTGCTGACCGTGCAGACGGTGGTCATGGTGCTCGTCGTGGCGGTGCTGGTCATCAACTTCGTCGTCGACCTGCTCTACCTGCTCATCGACCCGCGGCTGCGTAGGGCGGCGCGATGAGCGGGCAGGGCGGACCCCTGACCGGTCCGGGCACGCCGGAGGGGCCCGTCACCGGCGGCCGCGTCGAGGAGCCGGGGGGCCGGTGGCGGGCCGGGGACCGGCGGGGGGTCGGGGACCCCCGGTGCCGGACCAGTCCTCGAGACCGCGCCGTCGACCGGCCGTGCCTGGGGGCGGCGGCTCAACCCGAGCCTCGTGGTCGGCGGCCTGCTGGTGGCCGCGATCGTCGTGCTGGCCCTCGTCTCCTACGTCTGGACGCCCTGGCCGCCGATGCGGGTGCTGCCCGTCGAGGCCTACCAGACCCCCAACGCCGAGCACTGGCTGGGCACCGACCGGCTGCGGCGCGACGTGTTCACCCAGATCCTCGTGGGCGCGCGCACGACCCTGTACGTCGGGCTGGTCGCCGTCGGCGTGGCCGCCGTCGTCGGGGTGCCGCTCGGCATCCTCGCCGCGATGTCGCCGGGCTGGCTCGGCCAGGTCGTCATGCGCACCAACGACGTGCTGCTGGCCTTCCCCGCCCTGCTGCTGGCGATCATGTTCGCCGCGCTCTACGGCGGGTCCACCCGGGTGGCGATGATCGCCATCGGGATCGCCACCATCCCCGCCTTCGCGCGGATCACCCGCTCGGGGGCGCTCGGGGTGATGAAGAGCGAGTATGTCGTCGCCGCGCGCGCCGCGGGGCGCTCCCCGCTGGCGATCGCCTGGCGCCACGTGCTGCCGAACGTGGCCGGGCTGGTCATCGTCCAGGCGTCGGTCTCGTTCGCGATCGCGATCCTGGCCGAGGCGGCGCTGGCCTACCTCGGCCTGGGCACGCCCACCGGTCAGGCCTCGTGGGGGCGGATGCTCTACGAGGCGCAGACGACGCTGCGCTCGGCCCCCCACCTGGCGCTCATCCCCGGCGGGGCGATCGCGCTGTCGGTGCTGGGCTTCAACCTCTTCGGGGACGGCCTGCGCGACTGGCTCGACCCCAAGCTGGAGAGGCGGTGAGCGGCGTGGGCGAGGAGGCACCGGGCGGGGCGACGGCGGTCCGGCCGGAGGAGGGCGGCGGCCGGGACGTGCCCGAGGTGCCCGACCGCACCTCCTGCAGGTCACCGGCCTGGACGTGCACGCCGGGTCCACGCCGCTGCTGCAGGACGTCTCGTTCTCGATCGACCGGGGCGAGCGGGTGGGGCTGATCGGCGAGTCCGGGTCGGGGAAGTCGTTGACCGCCCTGGCCGTCATGGGCCTGCTGCCCGAGGGACTGTCTGCCGGGGGCGACGTGCGGCTCGCGGCGCGCAGCCCCGCGGAGCACAACCTGCTCCAGCTGGGCGAGCGGCAGCTGGCCCGGCTGCGCGGGGACGGCATGTCGATGGTCTTCCAGGAGCCGATGACCGCCCTCAACCCGACCATGCGGGTGGGGTCCCAGGTCGCCGAGGTGATGGTCCTGCACCGCACCCGCTCGACGGCGGACGCCCGTCGACGGGCCGTCGAGCTGCTCGACCAGGTCGGCCTGCCCGACCCCGCGCACGTGGCCCGGGCCTATCCGCACGAGCTCTCCGGCGGCCAGCGCCAGCGCGTCGTCCTGGCGATCGCCCTGGCCAACGACCCGGCGCTGCTCATCTGCGACGAGCCGACGACCGCCCTGGACGTGACCGTGCAGGCGACCGTGCTCGACCTCGTCGTGCGCGGCGTGGAGGCCCGCCACGCCGGGATGCTCTTCATCACCCACGACCTGGGCGTGGTGGCGACGGTGTGCGAGCGGGTGCTGGTCATGTACGGCGGCCGCATCGTCGAGGCCGGTCCCGTCCACGAGGTGTTCTCCGACCCGCGGCACCGCTACACGCAGGGGCTGGTCGCCGCGAGCGACCTCTCCGGGGCCGACGGTCGGCGCGGACGGGCCCAGCTGCCGACGATCCCGGGGACGGTCCCGCCGGCGGGCCGCTTCCCCGACGGCTGCGTCTTCCGGACCCGCTGCGAGCACGCCACCGACGTCTGCGCGACCCTGCCGCCGTGGACGGCGCGCGGGGAGCACGCGGCGGGCGCGACCGCATACGGCTATGCCTGCTTCCACCCCGCAGGAGGTGAGGGGGATGGCTGAGAGAGCCCGCCGCCCGCCCCGCCCGGGCCGCGTCCGCCGACGGGGCCGACGTAACCGACGGGGTCGGTGCGGCCGACCCGACCGTCCCCGCCGTCGAGCTGCGCGGGGTGGGCCGGCAGTTCCGGCGCCGGCGCACGTCGCTGCTGACCCCTGCGCCGGTCGTCGACGCCGTCCGCGACGTGTCCGCCACGATCGCCCGGGGCGAACGGTTCGGCATCGTGGGCGAGTCCGGGTCGGGCAAGTCGACCCTCCTGCGGCTCATCAGCGGGCTCGACCAGCCGACGGCGGGGGAGATCCTCGTCGAGGGCCGGCCGGTGCACGACCAGCCCGCGCGCCGGCTGGGCTGGCTGCGCGAGACGCTGCAGCTGGTCTTCCAGGACCCGATGAGCAGCCTCGACCCGCGGATGCGCGTGCGCGACATCATCGCCGAGCCGCTGGTCGCCCAGGGCCGGCACGACAACCGGGCGCGGGTGGACGAGCTGCTCGTGGCGGTCGGGATGTCGGCCGAGGCGGCGGACCGCTACCCGCATCAGTTCTCCGGCGGCCAGCGCCAGCGCATCTCGGTCGCCCGCGCGCTCGCCCCGGGGCCGGACATCCTGGTCGCCGACGAACCGGTCAGCGCCCTCGACGTGTCCGTCCGCGCGCAGGTGCTCAACCTCATCGACGAGGTCGTCGAGGAGTTCGACCTGACGCTGGTCTTCGTCTCCCACGACCTGTCCGTCGTGCGCCACGTGTGCGACCGGGTGGCGGTGATGCGGCGGGGGGAGTTCGTCGAGGTGGCGCCGACGGAACAGCTGTGGACCGACCCGCAACACCCGTACACCCAGCAGCTGCTCGCCGCCGTGCCCGACCTCACGAGTGCCCTCGCCGGCCGGACGGCGAGGGAGCTGGCCGCCGACGTGGCGCGGCGGGGGCAGGACCCCGGGGCGACGGGTGAGGTGGGGGCGACGGGCGAGGCGGGCTGAGGTCCCGGGCACCCGAGCACGCGCCGAGGGCCCGGGTGCCGGGCCCGGCGGCGGACTCACGCCTCGGAGGAGGCCCAGTCGGCCGGACGCGGCAGGGTGCGCAGCGCCCGGCTGGACAGCACCGCCCCGACGGCGAGCAGGCAGACGCCGGCGCACACCAGCAGGGTGGGCCGCAGCCCGAGCAGGCTCAGGCCCCACCCCGCCAGCACCGGTGCGAGCGGCAGGGCACCGGCGCCCACCAGCTCGGCCGCGCTCATCACCCGGCCCAGCACCCGACGCGGCGTCTGGTGCATGAGGTAGCTCATCATCGCCGCGTTGGTCGCCGGCCCGCCGAGGATGCCGACGGTCAGCACCGCCAGGGTGCCCCAGAACCCGGGGACGAACGGCAGCACGAGCATGGACAGCCCCGCCAGCGACATCCCCGCCATCGCCACCAGGCCCGACGGGAAGCGCTGCACGACCGGGCCGGCGGCCACCGCGCCCACGAGCATCCCGACGCCGAGCGCGGTCGAGACCAGGCCGATGCGCGCCGGGTCCTCACACGGTCGTGGCCAGGTGGTAGAGCAGCGTCGTCACGGCCGCGTTGAGCCCGAGGTTGAGGAGCAGGGCCACGGTCATGACCCGCCGCAGCTCGGCGCGCGCCCACAGCCACCGCAGGCCTTCGACGGCCTCGGCGCGCACGGACGCGGCAGTGGTCGTCCGCTCGGGCCGGAAGTCGCCCCGGAGCACCAGGGCGCCCGCCGCGGCCACGAGGTATGCCGCACCCGCCGCGGCGAGCGCGGGCACCGCGCCGATCCCCAGCAGGACCCCGCCGAGCGGCGGGCCGCCCATCGCCACGGCGGCGTCCCGGGCCTGGTTGGCGCTGGAGGCGGTGGGCAGCAGGGGGGCGGGCACGACCTGCTTGAGCGCCGCGTCGGAGGCGCCGGCCAGCAGGCCGGCGCGGACGCCCGCCAGCAGGTTGAGCGCGCCGAGCGCCAGCAGGCCGAGGTCCAGCCGCAGGACCACGACCATGCCGGTGACGACCGCCGCAGCTCCCGCCCCGCTGAGCATCATCAGGTGGCGCAGGTCGTGGCGGTCGGCGAGCACCCCGCCGAGGAGGGTCGTGGCGATGCGCCCCCCGACGCCGAGCGCGGCGACCGTCCCGGCCGCGGCGGCGCTGCCGCTGACGAGGACGACGAGCAGGGGGACGAGGAAGAACTGCAGCGAGGAGCCCAGGGCCTGCCCGGTGTCGCTGAGCAGCCAGGCCCAGTAGGCCCGCTGGCGGTGGAGCGCAGGGGCGGACGTGGCAGGGGCTCCGCCGGTGGCGGCAGCGGCCCCGTGGCCGGCTGAGGAGGCAGCGTCGGTGCTGGCGGCCGAGGAGGTGGCCGGTGCGGTGGTGGTCATGGCACAGACGGTAGACCCGCACGAATAATTGCGCAATAGAAAGTGCGCAACTTTCTCTGCGGAATGATCGGTAGGGTGCCGTCATGACCGACGACCCACCCTCCGAGCCCGTCGCCGACCCGGCGTCCGGAGCCGTCCGGCTCACCTCGCCCATGCTCAAGGCGATGGCCCATCCGATGCGCCGCCGTCTCCTGGAGCTGATGCACGAGGACGTGCCCCGTCGCGCGACCGACCTGGCCGAGCTCGTCGGGGCCCCGGCCAACTCGGTCAGCTTCCACCTGCGCCAGCTCGCCAGGGCCGGCCTGATCGTGGAGGCGCCCGAGCACGCCCGGGACCGACGCGACCGGGTCTGGGTGGCCGCCGGCAGCGGCTTCACCGTCCGGCCGCCGGAGGGCCCGGTCAGCGCCGACGACGAGCTCGTGCTGCGCTCTTTCATGGACCAGGAGGCCCTCGACCTGCACGACCTCGTCGACCGCATCACCGCGTGGGCGGCGGCGTGGGGCAGCGGGCGGGCGGAGAGCACCCGTGCCGCCATCCACACCGGCCTGGTCGAGCTGACCGAGGAGGACGTGCGCTGGCTGAGCGGTGAGCTCGAGCAGCTCATGGACCGCGCGATCGACCGCAGCCGAACGCCCACCGACCACCGACCAGCCGAAGCGGCTCTGGAGGATGGTCTCCCTCGTCGCCGACGACTCGTTGCCCAGCCCGCCCCAGCACGACCCAGGAGGAGCACCATGACGACCGAGCCCACCGCCGGCCCCACCAACTCGCTCGTCGACGTCGCCGGCCTCGCGGTCGGCCATCACACCGCATCCGGCGACGGGTGGCTCACCGGCTCCACCGTCGTCCTCGCCCCGCCGCAGGGCGCCGTGGGCGGGGTCGACGTCCGCGGCGGCGGTCCCGGCACCCGCGAGACCGACCTGCTGGACCCGCACAACCTCGTCGACCGGGTGCACGCCGTGTCGCTGTCCGGCGGCTCGGCGTTCGGGCTCGCGGCCGCCGACGGGGTGATGCGCTGGCTGCTCGACGAGGGCCGCGGCTTCCCGATGGGCGCCCCCGGCCAGGTGGTCCCGATCGTGCCCGGCGCCGTCATCTTCGACCTGGGCCGCGGCGGACGCTGGACGAGCACGCCGGACGCGTCGTTCGGCCGGCAGGCCTGCGAGCGCGCCCAGGACGCGCTCGCCACCGGCTCCGAGGGGTATGCCGCCGCGCCTCCGGTCGGAGCCGTCGGCGCGGGCACCGGCGCCCAGGTCGCCGGTGGCCTCAAGGGCGGCGTCGGCACCGCCAGCCTGGTGCTCGACGACGGGACGACCGTGGCGGCGCTCATCGTCCTCAACGCCGTCGGGTCCACGGTCGACCCGGCCACCGGCGAGCTCTACGCCGCCGACCGGCTCCTGGCCCGCGACCTGGAGGACCTCCCGGGCTTCCCCGAGGGTGCGCGGCTGCACACCCCCGAGCCGGTGGACGTCGAGGCCGCCCGTACGCGCGCCGCCGAGCTGGGGTCCGAGGCCCTGCCCCGCACGCTGGCCACGACGATCGGGGTGATCGGCACCGACGCCGCCCTGACCAAGGCGCAGGCGTCGCGGCTGGCGATGAGCGGGCACGACGGCATGGCGCGGGCGGTCGTGCCGGCGCACACGATGTTCGACGGGGGGACACGCTGTTCACGCTGGCGACCGGAGAGCGGGACGCTCCCGACGCGTGGGCGATGCACCAGCTGCTCCAGGGGGCGGCCGACGTGGTGGCCCGGGCGATGGTGCGCGCCACGCTGGCCGCCCCGACCGTGACGACGTCGGCGGGTACCTGGCGGGGTTACGTCGACGCCTTCCCCAGCGCCGTGTGGTGACCCGTCCTCCCGTGTGGTGACCCGTCCTACCGTGTGGTGACCCGTCTCCCGTGAGGTCGGCTTCCACCGACCTCCATCGCCGTACAGGCCGATGGAGGTCGCGACGACCCGACCTCACCCCGGGAGGGAGCGCCTCACGGGAGTGCAGCCACCCGGCCTAGACTCGCTCCCCGTGACCGCCGAGCCCGGACGCGACGTCGTCCTCACCCTGTCCTGCCCCGACCGCCCCGGGATCGTCCACGCCGTCTCCGGGGTGGCCCTGGAGCAGGGCCTGACGATCACCGACAGCCAGCAGTTCGCCGATCCCTCCAGCGGAGAGTTCCACCTGCGGATGGAGCTGCGGCGCGAGGGTGGGCCTGCGCCCCTCAAGGAGCTGCGTGCGGCGTTCGCACCTGTGGGGGACCGGTTCGGCGCCCAGTGGGACGTCCACGACCGGGCCAGGCCGCACCGGGTGCTCGTCATGGTCAGCCGGATGGGCCACTGCCTCAACGACCTGCTCTTCCGGGCGCGCAACGGCCAGATCCCGATCACGGTCCCCGCCGTCGTGTCCAACCACGAGGACTTCGCCGACCTCGCCGCCTGGCACGGCATCCCGTTCCACCACGTCCCCGTCACCAGGGACACCAAGCCGCAGGCCGAGCAGCGCCTGCGGGACCTGCTCGCCGAGCACGACGTCGACACGATCGCGCTCGCGCGCTACATGCAGGTGCTCTCGCCGCAGCTGTGCGCCGACATGTCGGGGCGCATCATCAACATCCACCACTCGCTGCTGCCCAGCTTCAAGGGCGCCAAGCCCTACACCCAGGCGCACGACCGCGGCGTGAAGGTCATCGGCGCGACCGCCCACTACGTCACCGCCGACCTCGACGAGGGGCCGATCATCGAGCAGGACTTCCGCCGGGTCGACCACCGGCTCACGCCCGAGCAGCTGGCGCAGGCCGGCCAGGAGGTCGAGGCCGCCGCGTTCTCCCGGGCCGTGCGCTGGCACGCCGAGCACCGGGTCGTGCTGCGCGGCGGGCGCACGGTCGTCTTCAACTGACCTCCCCCTGGCAGCACCGGGGCGCACGCTGCCAGGATCGGGGTATGACGCCGCTCGACTACGCCCGCATGTTCCGCCTCGACGGTCGGCACGCGGTGGTGGTGGGGTGCGGCGGGATCGGGGCCGAGATCGCCGCCGGGCTGGCCGCCCAGGGGGCCCGGGTGAGCTGCCTCGACAAGGACGAGGCGGTGGCCGCCGCCGTGCGGGACCGTCTGTCCGACAACGGAGGCGAGGGGGACCTGCCCACCGACGGGGGTGACGGGACCGGCGGGGCAGGGCACGCGGCATACCTCGTCGACGTCCTGGACGAGCGCTCGCTGGACGCGCTCGCCGCCGCGCTGGGCGACGTCGACGTGCTCGTGCTGACCGCGGCCACCAACGTGCGCAAGCGGCTGCTGGACTACACGGTCGAGGAGTTCGACCGTGTCGTCGCGCTCAACCTGCGCGCGACCTTCACCGCCGCCCGGGCGTTCGCGCCGCGGATGGTCGACCGGGGGACTGGGTCGGTCGTGGTGATGACCTCCATCCGGGCGGTGACCGTCGAGCCGGGGCAGGGGGCGTACGCGGCGACGAAGGCCGGGGCGATGCAGCTGGTGCGGACCCTGTCGGCCGAGCTCGGGCCGGCCGGGGTGCGCGTCAACGCGGTGGCGCCCGGTGTCGTCGAGACGCCGCTGACGCAGCAGATCCGCGACGACGCCGACTGGGGGAGGGCCTACGCGGAGAAGTCGGCGCTCGGCCGGTGGGCCCGGCCCGAGGAGATGGTGGGGGCCGTCTGCTGGCTGGCCTCGGACGCCGCGAGCTTCGTCACCGGCAGCCAGGTGATGGTCGACGGGGGGTGGACGGCGATCGACGGGCGGTTCACGCCCCCGACCTGAGGCTTCCGCCGCGACCGTCAGCCGGTTCTTGACGCGGGCCCGGACGTTTCCGCAGGTCGCGCAGAGGCCATCTGCCAGGAACCGGACGAGAGTGCGCTGCGGCCCCGGCCGGCGTCACTCCCCGCGCTCGCCCCGGCCGGCGTCCCTCGCGCTCGCCCCGGCCGGCGTTCCTCGCGCTCGCCCCGGCCGGCGCCTCTCCCCCCCGCTCGCCCCGCCTCACTCCTGGATCAGCTGCTCGCCCTTCTCTCGCAGCTCCACCTTGCGGATCTTGCCGGTGACCGTCATCGGGAACTCCTCGGTCACCTGCACGTAGCGCGGGATCTTGTAGTGCGCCAGCTTCCCGGAGCAGAACTCCCGCACGGCCTCGACGTCCAGCCGCGGCGCCCCCGCGCGCAGCCGCAGCCAGGCCATCAGCTCCTCGCCGTACTTCTCGTCCGGCACCCCCACGACCTGGGCGTCGACCACGTCCGGGTGGGACATGAGGAACTCCTCGATCTCGCGCGGATAGATGTTCTCCCCGCCGCGGATGACCATGTCCTTGATCCGGCCGGTGATCTCCACGTAACCCTGCTCGTCCATCACCCCGATGTCGCCGGTGGCCATCCACCCGTCGCGCACCACCTCGGCCGTCTTCTCCGGCTCCTCCCAGTAGCCCAGCATCACCGAGTAGCCCTTCGTGCAGAACTCCCCGGGCTGCCCCCGCGGCACGACCTCCCGGGTCACCGGGTCCACGATCTGGATCTCCAGGTGCGGGCCGACCCGCCCGACGGTCCCGACCTTCTTCTCGAACGGGTCCCGGGGCGAGGTCTGGGTCGACACCGGCGAGGTCTCGGTCATCCCGTAGGCGATCGTCATGTCGCGCACCCCGGCGTCGATGAGCCGCTGCATCACCGACGCGGGGCACAGCGACCCGGCCATGATCCCGGTCCGCACCGTGGCCAGGTCCTCGACCGAGAACCCCTGGTCGGCGTCGATGAGCTCGAACATCGCGATGAACATCGTCGGCACCCCGTACAGCGAGGTGCAGGACTCCTCGCGCACCGCCGTCAGGGTCGCCGCCGGGTCGAACCCCGGCCCGGGGATGACCATGCACGCCCCGTGAGTGACACAGGCCAGGTTGCCCATGACCATCCCGAAGCAGTGGTAGAAGGGCACCGGGATGCAGACCACGTCCTCCTCGGTGTAGCCGCAGCCCACGCCCACGAACCAGCCGTTGTTGAGGATGTTGCGGTGCGAGAGGGTCGCGCCCTTGGGGAAGCCGGTGGTCCCGGAGGTGTACTGGATGTTGATCGGGTCGGTCGGCGAGAGCCGGCTCTGCGCCTCCGCGAGCCGGTCGCGGGTGACCTGGTGCGATCCACCGCGGAACTCATCCCACCCGGAGCTGCCGATGACGAGCACCTGCGCCAACGACGGGCACCCGCGCCGCACCTCCTCGACCATCGCCGGGTAGTCGCTGCTGCGGAAGGCTTCCGCCACCACGATCGTGCTGATCCCCGACTGATTGATCACGTAGGCCAGCTCGTGGGTGCGGTAGGAGGGGTTGATGTTGACCAGGATCGCGCCCATCTTGGCGGTGGCCAGCTGCACGAGCGTCCACTCCGCGCAGTTCGGCGCCCAGATCCCCACCCGGTCGCCGGTGCGCACCCCCGAGGCGATGAACGCCCGTGCCAGCAGGTCCACGTCCTGGAGCAGCTCGGACCAGGACCACCGCCGGCCGCTGGCCGACTCGACGAGCGCCTGCCGGTCCCCCTGCCGACGGGCGGTCGCGTCCAGCGCCTGCCCGATGGTCCCCTCCAGGAGGGGTATGTCGTCGCGCCCCCGGGTGTGCGAGAGCTCCGGGGAGGGGGTGCGGACTTCGCTGTCGGCCATGGAGCCATCCTGCCCCCGGCCGGGCGCGGGGCACCACCCGGGGGCGCGCGCACGGCATACTCGGGAGGCATGACCGACACTCCCGCCGCCGACCCCTCCGTCCCCGCCGCCGACCCCGCCCGCGAGGCGCGGATCCGGGAGCTCTCCAAGGCGCACGTGTTCACCTCGTGGTCGGCGCAGAAGGCGGTCGACCCGCTGCCGCTCGCGGGGGGTGAGGGGGGGCGTGGTTCTGGGACTTCCGGGGTCGCCGGTTCCTCGACCTGACCAGCCAGCTGGTCAACGCCAACCTGGGCTACCAGCACCCCGCGCTGAGCCGGGCGATCGCGGACGCGGCGATGCGGATCACCACCGTGGCGCCGTCGTTCTACGAGGAGTCGCGCGCCGAGGCGGCCGCGGCCGTCGCGGCCGTGGCCCCGGAGGGGATGAACAAGGTCTTCTTCACCAACGGCGGCACCGAGGCCAACGAGCACGCCACCCGGATGGCCCGCCACCACACCGGGCGGCAGAAGATCCTGGCCGCCTACCGCAGCTACCACGGCTCCACCGCGGGCTCGGCATCCCTGACCGGGGAGCCCCGCCGCTGGGGATCGGAGCCGGCGGTGCCCGGGGTCTTCCACTTCTGGGGGCCCTACCTCTACCGCAGCGAGTTCTGGTCGAGCACGCCGGAGGAGGAGACCGAGCGGGCGCTGACCCACCTGCGGCACACCGTCGAGGCCGAGGGGCCGCAGCACGTGGCGGCGATCGTGCTGGAGAGCGTGGTCGGCAGCGCCGGGGTGCTGCCGCCGACGCCGGGCTACCTGCAGGGGGTGCGCGAGCTGTGCGACGAGCACGGCATCATGCTCATCGCCGACGAGGTGATGGTCGGCTTCGGGCGGACGGGCGCATGGTTCGGGTTCGACCACGCGGGGATCGCGCCGGACCTCATCAGCTTCGCCAAGGGCGTCAACTCCGGCTACGTCCCGCTCGGCGGCGTTCTCATGTCCGACGAGATCGCCCGGACCTTCGACGACGTGCCCTACCCGGGCGGACTGACCTACTCCGGGCACGCGCTGGCCACGGCGTCGGCGGTCGCGTCCCTGCGGATCCTGCACGAGGACGGCATCGTCGAGCACGCCCGGGAGCTGGGGGAGCGCACGCTCGGACCCGGGCTGCAGGCGCTGGCGGAGCAGCACGGCGTCGTCGGCGAGGCGCGCGGGCTGGGGGCCTTCTGGGCCCTGGAGCTCGTCGCCGACCCGGACACCCGCGAGCCGCTGGACGCCGGCACGATGAAGAAGGTCGCCGCCGCCTGCCAGGAGCGAGGGGTGTGGCCGCTCGTCGTGGCCAACCGGATCCACGTGGCGCCGCCGCTGGTCATCACGCACGAGGAGGCCGCCTCCGCCGTCGAGACGCTCGGCGCGGCGCTGACCGAGGTGGTCGGGTGAGCACCGAGGGTCCCGGGCGCGGGGTCCGGCACCTCGCGGGGGAGGGACGGGCGCTCTCGCTGGCGGCCGCCCGCGGCGTGACGGAGGAGACGGACGACGCGGGTGCCGACAGCGCGGGGCAGCACCCCGCCCTCGTGGAGGCGCACGTCAGCGTGCCCGACACCGACATGGCCCAGCGCATCGCCAGCGACCTCGTCGCCCGGCAGCTGGCGGCCTGCGTGCAGGTGCTCGGGCCGATGACCTCGGTCTACACGTGGGACGGCGAGGTGCACCGCAACCAGGAGTGGCTGCTGGTCGCCAAGACGACCGAGGAGGCCTTCCCCGACGTGGCCCGGGCGGTGCGCACCCTGCACAGCTACGACGTGCCCGAGGTCGTCGCGGTGCCCATCACCCAGGCGCTGGGCGAGTACGCCTCCTGGGTCCGGCAGCACTCCGACGGCATCGACGACGCCGAGCTGACGGGGCACGACGGCGGCCAGCCCTGAGGGGTCGGCGACTCCGGCGACCAGCCCCGAGCAGATCCGCGGTTCCGCCAGCCGGCCCGGGCGGCCAGGCCTCAGGTGTCCGTCGTCCCCTCGTACAGGCCGACGGTGTTGCCGTCCGGGCCTCGAAGATCGCCCACCAGCTGGTCTCGCTGATCGGACTGCGGTCCATCACGACGCGGCCGCCCTGGTCCTGCACCGCCCGCAGCGTCTCCTCGATCGAGTCCACCTCGACGTAGGACCGCGGCTGGGTGAAGCCCTCGCTGCGGGGCGTCAGGCCACCGCCGCTGATCTCGTTCGGCGCCTGCCACATCGGGTAGCCCTCGAACCCGGGCAGCTCCGCGATATGCCAGCCGAAGAGGGTGCTGTAGAAGGCCTGGGCGCGGTCCATGTCCGAGACCGGGATGTCGATGTGGGTGATGTCTCCGTGAGCCATGGTGTCTCCTCTGGAACGGGCCGCCCCTCCTGCGGCGGGGGCGGCTCACCCTCATCGTGGCACCGATCCCGGCCGTGGGGGAGGGTCCTCGTCCGGTCAGTCCAGGCAGAACTCGTTGCCCTCGGGATCGGCCATGACGATGAAGCCGACGCTCATCGGCGGGTCGGGTTCGAACCGCTGCAGGCGGGTGGCGCCGAGGGCCAGCAGGCGCTCGCACTCGGTCTCCAGCGCCGCCATCCTCTCCTCGCCCCGCAGGTCGGAGGCGGTGCGTACGTCCAGGTGGAGCCGGTTCTTGGCGACCTTGTCCTCGGGCACCTGCTGGAAGTACAGCCGCGGCCCCGACCCGTCCGGGTCCTCCAGCGCGGAGGCGCTGTTGCGCTGCTCCTGGGGCACCCCGGCCTGCTCGAGGAAATCGTCCCAGGCCGCCAGCGGGTCGGCCCCCTCCGGCAGGTCGACGCCCGGCGGCGGCGGATGGACGTAGCCGAGCACGTCCCGCCAGAAGACGGACAGCGCCCGGGGGTCGTGCGCGTCGAAGGTGACCTGGATCTGACGGCTCATCGCGCCTCGCCTTCCTGGACCGGGTATGCCGTGCCGCACCGGCACGGCACACCCACTGTGCCGCAGCACCCGGTCCGGCGGAACCCCCCGTGCCCGGACGAGGGGCGGAAACCCCCCGTGCCCGGACGAGGGGCGGAACCCAGGATGCCCGCCCAGGCGCGAAGGCTTCGGCACCCCGGTGACCGGGACGAGAAAGGCCCCGACGGTGGTGACCGGCGGGGCCTTCCTGGGTGGAGCGGGCGACGAGAATCGAACTCGCGTATTCAGCTTGGGAAGCTGATGTTCTACCATTGAACTACGCCCGCGCGCATCCGACCCGAGGTCTCCCGGGTCGGGTAGAGAGCATACCCCACCTGCGCAGTCGCCCCGAAACCAGGCCGGGGACGCGCCCACTACAGTGGCTGCCGTGCTGCTCTCCGACCGCGACATCCGCGCCCAGATCGACGCCGGCAGGGTCGTGCTCGACCCGTGGGACCCGGTGATGGTCCAGCCCTCCAGCGTGGACGTGCGGCTGGACCGCTTCTTCCGGCTCTTCGACAACCACAAGTACCCGGTCATCGACCCCGCCCAGGACCAGCCCGACCTCACCCGGCTGGTCGAGGTGGAGCCGGACGAGTCGTTCGTGCTGCACCCCGGGGAGTTCGTGCTCGGGTCGACCTACGAGGAGGTCAGCCTCCCCGACGACGTCGCCGCCCGGGTCGAGGGCAAGAGCTCGCTGGGACGGCTGGGGCTGCTCACCCACGCGACGGCCGGCTTCGTGGACCCCGGCTTCACCGGGCACGTGACCCTGGAGCTGTCCAACGTGGCGACCCTGCCGATCGTGCTGCACCCGGGGATGAAGATCGGCCAGCTCTGCTTCTTCCAGCTCAGCTCGCCGGCGGAGCACCCCTACGGCTCGGACGTGCGCGGCAGCCACTACCAGGGGCAGCGCGGCCCGACCGCCAGCCGCTCGTGGGCCAACTTCCACCGCACCCAGATCGTCTCGTAGGGCCGTGGCCGGCACCACCTCCGACGGGGCGGTGGTGCCTACCGTGCGCTTCGCCGGGCTGACCTGGGCCGTCAAGGTGGCCGCCGAGCCGGTCGGGCCGGGCCCCAACCGGTTCGCCGCGGGGTCCGTGCGCGCGGAGGGTGGGGCGGTCCGGCTGCAGGTCCTCCCGGACGGGCGGGGCTGGGTCTGCGCCGAGATCGTCGCGCTGGGCACCTTCGGATACGGCACCTACACGTGGGACGTCGAGGTGGACGTGCCCGGGCTCGACCCGTCCTCCGTGCTGGGGATGTTCACCTGGTCCCACCGGCCCGAGCACCACCACCGGGAGATCGACGTCGAGCTGGGCCGCTGGGGCGACCCGGGGGCAGAGCTCGACGGGCTGCACGTCGTTCAACCGGGCGGCCCGGGACATGAGCACCGGTTCGAGACGGGCCGCTCCGGCCGGGGGCGGCACACGATCGACTGGGCACCGGGACGGGTGCGGCTGACCTCGACGGGCGGCGGCCAGACGCACTCCTGGAGCGTGACCGGTGCCGCCGTCCCTCCGGCAGGGGGAGGGGTGGCGCCCCGGATCAACCTGTGGATGTTCCGGGGGCGGGCGCCGACGAGGCCCCAGTCGGTGCGGGTGACCGGGTTCGGCTACCGGCCCTGAGGCTCGTCGGTGTCGGCGGTGGGCGCAGCGTCCGAGGGCTGGTCGACGGCCGACTCCGGACCCTCGGTCCGGTCGACCGCCTCGTCCTCGCGCGGGGCGACGCCCTCCTGGACGGCGTCGCCCTCCGCCTGGGCCTGATCGGCCACCGGGGCCGACGGGTCGTCGGCGCCCGGGACGGGCGCGGACGTCGTCGCAGACCGTGCCGCAGTGGCGGGCGCGGCCTCCCGCGTCCGCGTCGTTCCGGCCGGCGACACGTCGGCGTCCTGGACGGCGATGGCCTCCGGCGCCTCGTCGACCTCCGGCTCCTCCCCGCGGCGCACGGCGGCGAGCAGCATCTGAGCCACGTCGACGACCTCGACCTCCTCGCGGGCGCCCTCCGACTGCTTCTGGGTCAGTCCGTCGGAGAGCATGACCCGGCAGAACGGGCAGCCGATCGCGATCCGGTCGGCGCCGGTGGCCAGCGCCTCCTCGGTGCGGTTGAGGTTGATCCGGGTCCCGAGCTTCTCCTCCATCCACATCCGCGCACCGCCGGCGCCGCAGCAGAAGGACTTCTCCGCGTGCCGCGGCATCTCCCGCAGCTCCACGCCGGGCAGCGCGCCGAGCAGCTCGCGCGGCGGGGCGTAGACCTGGTTGTGCCGGCCCAGGTAGCACGGGTCGTGGTAGGTCACCGACGCGGCGGTGGAGGCCACCCCGCTGGTGTCGGCCCGGTCGGGCCGGGAGACGGGGGTCAGCCGCTGGTCCCGCACCAGCTTGTTGAGCAGCTGGGTGTGGTGGACGACCTCGAACTGGCCGCCGACCTGGGGGTACTCGTTCTTGATGGTGTTGAAGCAGTGGGCGCAGGTCACCACGATCTTCGTCGCGTTGACCTCCTTGAGCACCTCGACGTTCTGCATCGCCAGCATCTGGAAGAGGAACTCGTTGCCGGCGCGCCGGGCGGGGTCACCGGTGCAGGTCTCCCCGTCACCCAGCACGGCGAAGGAGACGCCGCCGGCGTGTGCAGCAGCTCGGCCACCGCCCGCGTCGTCTTCTTGGCACGGTCCTCGAACGCGCCGGCGCAGCCGACCCAGAAGAGGTAGTCGACCTGGGAGAGGTCCTCGACGTCGGCACCGGCCATCGGGATGTCGAACGGCAGGTCCTTGGCCCAGTCCATCCGGAGCCGGGCGTTCATCCCCCACGGGTTGCCCTTGTTCTCCAGGTTCTTGAACAGGCCGCCGAGCTCGTTGGGGAAGGCCGACTCGATGAGGTTCTGGTAGCGCCGCATGTCGACGATCGCGTCGACGTGCTCGATGTCCACCGGGCACTGCTCCACGCAGGCGCCGCAGGTCGTGCACGACCACAGGACCTCGGGGTCGATCACGGCGCCGCCGTCGGGGACGGTCGGGTCGCCGACGGTCTCCCCGACGAGGGGCCGGGCGGCCTCGGCGACCGCGGTGGTGGGTATGCCGTGCAGCTGCTCGGGGCGGTCCCCGTCGCCGAGCGCCTGGAAGGCCTCCATCGCCGCGTCGCGGTGCTCGCTGTCGGCCAGGAGCCACGGCGCCTTGGCGTGGTGGTGGTTGCGCAGGTTGACGACGAGCATCTTGGGCGAGAGCGGCTTGTCGGTGTGCCAGGCCGGGCACTGCTCCTGGCAGCGGCCGCACTCGGTGCAGGTGGAGAAGTCGAGCAGACCCTTCCAGGTGAAGTCCTCGACCTTGCCGGCGCCCAGGGAGGCGTCCTCGTCGAGCTCCTCGATGTCCTCGAAGTCGACCGGCTTGCCGTCGACCGCGACCGGCTGCAGGGCGCCGAGGCTGGTGGCGCCGTCCGCGTGCCGCTTGAACCAGATGTTGAAGAAGGCCAGGAACCGGTGCCAGGCCACGCCCATCGTCGGGGTCAGCGCGATGATGATCATCCAGGCCATCGAGATGAGGATCTTCAGCAGGGCGACCAGGACGATGCCGGTCTCCAGCGCGCCGACCGACAGGCCGGAGAAGAGCCCGCCGACCCAGGCGGTGAACGGGAAGTGCCCCAGCGTCGCCCAGGACTCACCGGTCGCGCGACCGAGCGCGTACTCCATACCCCGCAGGGCCACGATGCACAGGCCCACGCCGAGGATGACGGCCTCGACCACGTAGGCCTGCCAGAAGCTGGACCCCCAGAACCGGGAGCGGCGGCCCTCGCGGCGGGGGTGGCGGACCTGACGGACGACGATCAGCGCGAGGATGCCGAGGACGGCGGCCCAGCCGAAGAGCTCGGTGATCCACTCGTAGGGGGCGAAGTGTCCGATCAGGGGAAGGACGAAGTGGGGGTCGACGAGCTGCCCGTAGGCGGTCAGCAGGGTGAGGAACAGCAGACCGAAGCTCACCATGACGAACCAGTGGGCCACCGCGACCCCCGGTTTGCGGGCCATCCGTCCGTGCCCGACCACCTCGCGCAGGAGGGTCAGCGTGCGGGTGCCGGGCTCGTCCGTGCGGTGCTCGGGCTGGCCGACCCGGAACTTCGCCACGAAGCCCGCGACCGTCCGGACGAAGAGGGCGACCGCGGCCAGCGTGACCAGGCCCGCGACGACGATGGCGAAGACCTGCAGCGTGCTGACGTCCATGGGTGCAGGGTAGCCGTCACCCCCGACGGACCGGCGGGGGCTCGTGGGCCCACCCATGGAATAACGGGGCATTCCGTGATGTATAACTGCTGGAACGTCTTCCTGCCCCCGACGAAAGGTCACCTCCCGTGCCCGTCTACGACGACGTCACCCAGGTCATCGGCCGCACCCCCCTCGTCCGCCTCAACCGGCTGACCGAGGGCATCGCGGACGGCGCCCAGGTGCTCGCCAAGCTCGAGTCGCAGAACCCGGCCGCCTCGGTCAAGGACCGCATCGGCGCCTCCATCGTCGACGCCGCGGTGGAGAGCGGCGAGCTGCAGCCCGGCGGCACCATCGTCGAGGGCACCTCCGGCAACACCGGGATCGCCCTGGCCATGGTCGGCGCCGCCCGCGGCTACAAGGTCGTCCTGGCGATGCCGGACACCATGTCGATGGAGCGTCGCGCCCTGCTGCGCGCCTACGGCGCCGAGCTGGTGCTGACCCCCGGCGCCGAGGGGATGAAGGGCGCCGTGGCCAAGGCCGAGGAGATCGCCTCCGAGCGCGGAGCCGTCCGGGCCCGCCAGTTCGCCAACCCGGCCAACGTCAAGGTCCACCAGGAGACGACCGGCCCGGAGATCTGGGAGGACACCGACGGCGGTGTCGACGTGTTCGTCGCCGGCGTGGGCACCGGGGGGACGATCACCGGCGCGGGGCGCTACCTGCGCGAGCAGAAGCCCGACGTGCAGCTGGTCGTCGTGGAGCCGGCGGCGAGCCCGATCCTGTCCGGCGGCCAGCCCGGTCCGCACAAGATCCAGGGCCTGGGCGCCAACTTCGTGCCCGAGATCCTCGACACCGAGCTTTACGACGAGGTCGTCGACGTCGAGCTCGACGACGCCCTGACCACCGCCCGTGCCCTGGCGACCCAGGAGGGCATCCTGGCCGGCATCTCCTCCGGCGCCAACGTGTGGGGCGCCCTCGAGGTCGCCCGGCGTCCCGAGAGCGCCGGCAAGACGATCGTCGTCATCATCCCCTCCTTCGGCGAGCGCTACCTGTCCACCGTGCTGTTCGACGGGTTGCGCGACTGATGAGCCTGCGCTCGACCGTCGGGGCGCTGGCCCGAGCGGCCGGCGACCTGGCCACGCACGTGCGGGAGGACCTGGACGCCGCGGTCGCCCGCGACCCGGCCACCGACTCCCGGCTGGAGATGGCGCTGGCCTCGCCCGGGCTGCACGCGGTCTGGACCCACCGGGTCTCGCACGCGCTGTGGACCTCGGGGTCCAGGCTCCCGGCCCGGCTGCTGTCCCAGGCGGCCCGCGCCGCGACCGGGGTGGAGATCCACCCCGGGGCCCAGATCGGCCGCCGGTTCTTCATCGACCACGGCATGGGCGTCGTCGTGGGCGAGACCGCCGAGGTGGGTGACGACGTCATGCTCTACCACGGCGTCACCCTCGGCGGCCGCTCGATGGAGTCGGTCAAGCGCCACCCCACCGTCGGCGACGGGGTGACCGTCGGCGCGGGAGCGAAGATCCTCGGGAACATCGTCCTGGGGCACGGCGCCCAGGTGGGTGCCAACGCCGTGGTCACCAAGGACGTGCCCTCGATGGCGGTCGCGACCGGCATCCCGGCGAAGATCCGCCGCACCGACGGCAGCGTCGACCCCCAGCACGCGCTGTACGACGAGCCCGCCCTCTGGATCTGAGGCGCGAGAGGGTCTGAGCACGAGAGACGGCCGGGCCGTCACCCTCGAGCCACACCACCCACGCACGAAGCGGCCCGCCCCGGAGTGATCCGGGGCGGGCCGCTTCGTCGGTGTCAGCAGCCGGTCAGGGCAGCTTCTCCCCGCCGGGGCCGAACGACGTGGAGTCCACGTCGACGCCGGCGTTCGGGTCGTAGGACCCGGTGGCGTTGGAGTAGGTGCCGTCGGACGTCGTGCCTCGTGCCCACCGACCTTGGACTTGACCTCGCCGGCCTTGGACTTGGCCTGCTCGGAGAACTTGTTGGCGACCTCGGGGGCCTTCTCCTTGACCTCCTCGACCTTGGTCTGGACGCGGGGGTCGGTCCACAGCTTGTTGGCCTGGTCGGCGATCTGGTCGTAGCGGTCGCGACCGGCGCGGGCCCCCAGCACGTAACCGACTCCGGCACCGACGAGCAGCAGCAGCTTGTTCATGATGACTCCTTCCATGGGTCAACGTCTTTCACCCCGACCCTACAAGGCGTACCCGGCGATGGCACACCGAACCGCGTCCCCCGCGTGGCGAGGGCCGTGGTGGGACGTCGCCCGGCGCGCACGGCGTCGGCGGGCGAGGGTGGCGGAGGGTGTGGGATTCGAACCCACGGAGGTCTCCCTCGGGCGCTTTCAAGGCGCCTGCACTCGGCCACTATGCGAACCCTCCTGCACCGACGGCTCGGCCGGCGGCAGGTGACCATCATTCCACGCGCGTCCGCAGCCCTGTGGAGGATGCGCGTCGGGGGTCGCCGTGCTGCTACCGTTGACCCTGGTTGACGTTGCATTTCTCTGGCTGTGAAGGACACCGGCCCACCCATCGCTGCGGCAGTGGGAGGACGGCGAGCGCACGACCCCGGGTCGCCCGGGTCGCTGGGGGGTTCATCGCTCACCGTCCCCCGCCGACCTGGTGGGGGTCGCACCTGGCAGTACTGCAGAAAGAGACATCCCATGGCACAGGGAACCGTGAAGTGGTTCAACTCCGAAAAGGGCTTCGGCTTCATCGCTCAGGATGGCGGTGGCCCCGACGTGTTCGTCCACTACTCGGCCATTGAGAGCAACGGGTACAAGTCCCTCGAAGAGGCGCAGCGCGTCGAGTTCGAGGTCACCCAGAGCCCGAAGGGTCCGCAGGCGGACGCCGTCCGCGCGATCTGATCCCAGCTCACCGAGCTTCCGAAGGCCCTCGTCACCAGCGGTGACGGGGGCCTTCGCCCGTCCCGGCACCGCGACTCACCCCGCGACTCAGTCGCAGACCGTGCCGATCTCCTCCAGCTCGTCGGCCGGCTCCGTCGTGGTCGCCGACCCGTCGTCCACCGGCGAGGTGGTCGGCGCGTCCTCGGTGGCCCCGGTCGGCGTCGCACCGTCCACGTCCTCGGTGGGCACCGCCGGCGCCGGCTCCTCGGTCGGCTCCGGCTCGGGAGCGGGGTGCAGCGCGCCCCAGACGCGGTAGCGGATGTTCGAGTAGTTCGGGTCCGCGGTGTCGGTGTTCTGCGCCGTGAAGGGCAGGCTCTTGAGCGTCCCGTCCTGCACGAGCAGCGTCAGCTCGGCCCACGCGCCCAGGTCCTGGCGGGGGATGTCGGTCACGACGTTGTCCCCGACCGCGGTGATGATGGCCGGGTAGCGCTGCAGCAGCGTCATCGGGTTGGCCTGGTCGATGACCGCGGCCACCATGCACCGCTGCCGGCGCATCCGGTCGAAGTCGTCGGAGAGGACGCGCGAGCGGGAGTAGCCCAGCGCCTGGAACCCGTTCAGCCGCTGGGTGCCCGGCTGCAGCCACTCCAGCTGCGGGGAGTTGGGATCCAGCTGCAGCTTGCCGTTGGCGTCGGTGAAGGTCCGCCCGTTGATCGGGATCTCCTCCTTGACCGTGATGGTCACCCCGCCCATCGCGTCGATGAGGTCCTCGAAGCCCTCGAGGTTGACGATCACCGTGTGGTGGATCGGCACGCCCAGCACCGTCTCGAGCGTGCGCCGCGTAGCGGTGAGGCCGACGTTCGGGTCCCCGGCGTAGAGCCCCGGCTCCTCCTCGGCGTGCCTCTCCGCCTCCATCCAGACGGCGTTCATCAGGCACTGGTCGCCGCAGTCGTAGCCGTCGGGGTAGACCTCGTGCAGCGGGTGGTCGCGGGGGAAGGGAACCTGCTGCAGGTTGCGGGGGACGGAGAAGAGCACCGCGTCCCCGGTGCGGGTGTCGATGCTGGCCACGATCATCATCGTGTCGGTGCGGGTGCCCTCGCGGGCCTCGGCGGCGTCGGAGCCGAGCAGCAGCATGTTGACGCGGGGCAGGTCGACCCACGGGTCCTCGCCCGGGCGCAGCGAGGAGGTCGCCACGGCGCCGTCGTCCGCGTCCCCGCCGCCGACGGTGCCGTCGGTGAAGACCTTGTCCATCGCGTCCAGGTGGCTGTCGATGTAGCGCACCCCCATGACCGCCGGCGCGCTGACGACCAGGCACAGCAGCCCGGTGAAGGAGGCCAGGGCCACCCGCTGCCCGGTCGAGGAGCGGCGCGGCTGGGTCATCAGCGCGGTGAGGGAGATCGAGCCGATCCACACCAGGGTGCCGGCCACGAGGATCCCGATGATCGTCCGCAGACGTCCTCCGTCGGCGGCGGTCTGCAGGGCGGTGCTGGTCAGCCCCTCGCGGGAGACCCACCAGCCGACCGCCACGAGTGCGGCGACGGCGAGGGCGACGAGCACCAGGCCCATGCCCCGGCGGCGGGTGGGCAGCAGGCCGGCGCCCGGCACGACGGCGCTCAGCGCGGTCAGCCCCAGGGCCCGGCCCAGTCCCTGCCGGGGTCGACGTCGTCGGTGCTCCGCGCGGGTCACGTGCGCAGCGTGCTCTCCGCCGGACCGCGCGCGGCTGACGCGGTCGGCGTCGCGCGACTCGTTCATCGGGCCGGGGCAACCTTTCGTTCCAGGTGGAGGACCATCATGTCCTACCAGGCGCCGCTGGTGAACCGCTGGGAGCGCCCGCGGTGGTTTGGGGGCCGGACGGGGGGTGCAGTAGGCTGACCTGCGATCTGGAGGCGTCGCCTAGTCTGGTCTATGGCGCCCGCCTGCTAAGCGGGTTTGGGGTTTAGAGCCCCATCGAGGGTTCAAATCCCTCCGCCTCCGCCGGTCCGCTGCGCACCGCGCAGACGCCGAAGCCCCCGGACCTCGGGTCCGGGGGCTTCGGCATACCCGCTCCGGTCCGCTCCGGCGGGACCGCCCAGGTATGACGCTCAGTCGGGTTCGTCCGCGCCCTCGCCGTCGTCGGTGGGGTCGGCCTCGGCGTCCGCGTCGGAGGCGGCGTCGCCCGGCTCGTCCCCGTCGCCGGGGCCGTCGGCGGCTTCGCCCTTCTCGACCGTCTCGTCACCGTCCTCGTGCTGGCCCTCGCCCTCGACCGCGTCGGCCGCCTCGTCGGCCTGCTTGGCCTCCTTCGAGCCGCCCTCGCGCACGCTCCGCTCGATGTCGTCGACCGCCTCGACGCGCTCCTCCTTGCCCGGGGGCAGGGGCTCCTCGGCCAGGAGCGGCTCCGTCTCGTAGGGGCCGGGCTCGGTGCCCGGGACGATGCCCATCAGGCACCTGCTCCGGCGAGACGCTCCTGGAGCGTGGCGAGCTCGTCCGCCATGGCCGAGGGGAGGTCGTCGCCGAACTTCTCGAACCACTCCTGGATGAGCGGCAGCTCCTCACGCCACTCCTGGGCGTCGAAGTTCAGCGCCCTGGCGACCTGCTCCTCGTCCACGTCCAGGCCGTCGGTGTCCACGTCGCCGGGGTGGGGCAGGTAGCCGATCGGGCTCTCCTGGGCCTCGACGTTCCCCTCGAGCCGCTCGAACATCCACTTCAGCACGCGGGAGTTCTCACCGAAGCCGGGCCACAGGAAGGACCCGTCCTCGTCGCGGCGGAACCAGTTGACCATGAAGATCTTCGGCAGCTTCTCGGCGTCGGCCTGCTTGCCGAGCTCCAGCCAGTGGTCCACGTAGTCACCGGCGTTGTAGCCGATGAACGGCAGCATCGCCATCGGGTCGCGGCGCACGACGCCGACCGCGCCGGTCGCCGCGGCGGTGGTCTCCGAGGACAGCGTCGCGCCGACGAAGGTGCCGTGCTGCCAGTCCCGGGACTCCGAGACGAGGGGCACGGTGGTCTTGCGCCGTCCGCCGAACATGATCGCCGAGATCGGCACGCCGTCGGGCTCGTCGTACTCCGGGGCGATGGTCGGGCACTGGGTGATCGGCGTGCAGAAGCGGCTGTTGGGGTGCGAGGACACCTTGTCCATGTCCGGGGTCCAGCGTTCGCCGTGCCAGTCGATCAGCTCCGCCGGCGGCTCGTCGGTCATCCCCTCCCACCAGACGCCGCCGTCCAGGGTGCGGGCGACGTTGGTGAATATCGAGTTGCCCTTCTCGATCGTGGCCATGGCCACCGGGTTGGTGTCGGCGCCGGTGCCGGGGGCGACCCCGAACAGACCGAACTCTGGGTTGACGGCATACAGGCGTCCGTCTGGGCCGAAGCGCATCCAGGAGATGTCGTCGCCGACCAGCTCGGCCTTCCAGCCGGGCATCGTGGGCTGGATCATCGCCAGGTTGGTCTTGCCGCACTGCGAGGGGAACGCGCCGGCGATGTAGTGGGTCTTCCCCTCGGGGTTGGTCAGCTTGAGGATGAGCATGTGCTCGGCCATCCAGCCCTCGTCGCGGGCCATGACCGAGGCGATGCGCAGGGCGTAGCACTTCTTGCCGAGCAGGGCGTTGCCGCCGTAGCCGGAGCCGTAGGACCAGATCGCCAGCTCCTCGGGGAAGTGGACGATGTACTTGGTCTCGTTGCAGGGCCAGGGAACATCGTCCTGGCCTTCGGCCAGGGGGGCGCCGACGGAGTGCAGACCCTTGACGAAGGGAGCCTGGGTCTGCTCCATCTGCGCCAGGATCTTCGCGCCGATGCGCGCCATGATCCGCATCGAGGCGACCACGTAGGCGGAGTCGGTGACCTCCACGCCGTACTTGGGGTCCTCGGCGTCGAGGTGGCCCATGACGAAGGGGATGACGTACATCGTGCGGCCCTGCATCGACCCCTCGAAGAGCGGCCACAGGAGGTCCTTCATCTCCTGGGGGTCCATCCAGTTGTTCGTGTGCCCCGCGTCCTTCTCCTCCGCCGAGCAGATGTAGGTCTGGTCCTCCACCCGGGCCACGTCCTGCGGGTCGGACAACGCGTGGTAGCTGTTCGGCAGCGTGTCGTCGGACAGCTTCGTGAAGGTCCCCGCCTCCACGAGCTCGGCGTTGATCCGCTCGATCTCCTCGTCGGACCCGTCGATCCACACGACCTCGGTGGGCCTGGTGTGGGCGGCCACCTCCTTCACCCACGCGTCGAGCTCGGCGTGGCTGGTGCCTCCGACGGTCTGCGTCTGATGCATGAAATGAGTCCCTTCCCTGGCCTCGGCGCCATTGGTCCCTGCAAGGCGTCAGTGCCTTGACCTTTACCGTATCGTGACCCCGCCGGCCCGCAGCCCGGGGTCGCGCCCCGGGGCCGCGAGATCGGTCACACCGGTGCCGGGCCGCGAGCGCCCCGGAGGGGTGCGCGCCGGCACTACGCTTCGCTGGTGTCCGCCGAGATCGTCTACCTGCTGCTGGGCCTGGGGCTCCTGCTCGCCAGCGTGCTGCCCACGATCGTGGAGGGACGCGCGTTCTCGGCCCCGATGGTCGTCCTGACCTTCGGCGTGGTCGCCGGGCTGGTCGTGCCGGGGGAGGACCCGATCAGCCCGATCCTCGACGCCCGGGCCACCGCCCACCTGGCCGAGGCGACCGTCATCATCTCGCTCATGGGCGTCGGGCTGGCGCTCGAGCGGCCGCTGCACTGGCGCACGTGGATGCCCACGTGGCGGATGATCGCCCTGGCGATGCCCCTGAGCATCGCCGCCGTGGCCCTGCTGGGCTGGTGGTCGATGGGCCTGACGGTGCCGGCGGCGGTCCTGCTCGGTGCCGTGCTCGCGCCGACCGACCCGGTGCTGGCCAGCGACGTGCAGGTGCCTGGACCGCAGACCCCGGGGACCGGGCGCACCGAGGGGGACGTCGCGGACGTGCTGACCGAGGAGGACGAGGTGCGCTTCACGCTCACCTCCGAGGCCGGTCTCAACGACGCCTTCGCCTTCCCCTTCGTCTACCTCGGACTCTTCCTCATGGGGCGGGGAGCCTGGCAGGAGTGGGGTATGGAGTGGCTCCTGTGGACCCTGCTCGGCAAGATCGTCGTCGGGTGCCTGGTGGGATGGCTGGCCGGCCGGTTGCTCGGGGCGCTGCTCTTCCGGGGCCGGCTGCGCGGCCGGCGGGTCGCCGAGGTCGGCACCCCGCTCTTCGCGCTCGCGGCCACCTTCGCGGTCTACGGGTTGACCGAGATCGTGCAGGGGTACGGCTTCCTGGCCGTCTTCGTCGCCGCCCTCGTCCTGCGGGGCGCCGAGCGCGACCACGGCGTGCACACCGCCCTGCACGAGTTCGTCGAGCGGACCGAGACCATCCTCACCCTCGTGCTCCTGCTCATGGTCGGGGCCGCCATGTCGGCCGGGCTGCTGGCGGGGCTGACCTGGGGCGGTGCGGCCGTGGGCCTGCTCCTGGTCCTCGTCGTGCGCCCGCTCGTCGGCTGGATCTCCCTCCTTGGCTGCCGCCGCGTCGACCTGCCCGAGCGGGCGGCCATCTCCTGGTTCGGCGTGCGCGGCATCGGCTCGATCTACTACCTGGCCTACGCGCTCAGCAGCGAGTACGTCGCCGAGGGTCTGGAGCTGTGGTCGGTGGTGGCGTTCACCATCACGCTGTCCGTCGTGGTGCACGGACTGCTCGCCACCCCCGTCATGCGCTGGCTCGACGCGCGCCCCCACCGGGGCCGCGGCGGCGATTTCGCCCCCTCCGCACCCGTGGGCTAAAGTGGGTCGTCGCCGGCGCCCGTAGCTCAACGGATAGAGCATCTGACTACGGATCAGAAGGTTAGGGGTTCGAATCCCTTCGGGCGCGCGCTGTGTTGAGACAGTCGAGCGAAGGCCCTCTCCGTCAGGAGGGGGCCTTCGTGGTCGTGGGGGTCGGTGGACCGGGGTTCTGCCGACCGAAGGGTCAGCCGACCGGCGTGACCGGGTCCTCGCCGGCGAGCACGGCCACGACGTTGCGCGCGGCCAGCAGCGCCATCCCGGTGCGCGTCTCGACGGTGGCCGACCCCACGTGCGGCAGCAGCACGACGTTCTCCAGCTCCAGCAGCCCGGGGTGGACCCGCGGCTCGTGCTCGTAGACGTCCAGCCCCGCCCCGGCGATCGTGCCCTCCTGCAACGCGTGCACCAGCGCCTCCTCGTCGACGACCGGCCCCCTGGCGGTGTTGACGAGGTATGACGTGGGGCCCAGCCGGGCGAGCTCGTCCGCCCCGACCAGGTGGTGGGTGGCGGCGCTGTAGGGCAGGTGCATCGAGACCACGTCACCGGCCTCCAGCAGCTCGGCCAGCTCGACCCGCCGTGCACCCAGCTCCTCGACGACGTCCGACGGTGCGTCCCGCCGCCCGGTGTAGAGGATGTGCATCCCGAACGCCCGGGCCCGGCGTGCCGTGGCCCGGCCGATGCCGCCCAGGCCGACGATGCCGAGGGTGCGGCCCTGCAGCCCCCGGCCGAGCAGAGCTGCATAGCTGCATACCCCACTGCCACTCCTGCCCCGACCGCACGAGCCGCTCGGCCTCGCCCAGCCGGCGCGTGGACATGAGGACCAGCGCCATCGCCAGGTCTGCGGTGGCCTCCTCAGCACGCCCGGGGTGTTCGTCACCACGACCCCCCGGTCGGCGCAGACCGGGACGTCCACGTTGTCGTAGCCCACCGCGACGTTGGCCACCACCCGTACCCCCGGCCCTGCGGCGTCCAGCAGCTCGGCGTCGACCCTCTCGGTCACGAGCGTGACGAGCGCGTCGGCCCCCTCGACCAGCGCGAGCAGCTGATCGCGGGGGACCGGTCCGTCGTGCTCCCACGCGCGCACCTCGTGCCCCGCGTCCCGCAGCGCTCCGAGCGTCTCGTCGGGGAGCCTGCCCGTCACCACGACCGTCGCCATCGCCCCAGGGTATGGCGTCCGTCCTCGTCCTCGTCCTCGTCCTCGTCGCCGGCAGTCCGCCGGCCCCGTCCGCAGGCACCGTCCGCCGCCGGCCCCGTCTGCCGGCCCCGTCCGCCGGCGGGGGCGGCGCGCCAGGTGGCGCAGGTCACACCTTCAGGTGCAGACTTGCGGGCACCTCGTCGCCGGAGGAGCGACGACGAACTCCTCGGGAAGGACGGGCCATGGCCACCACCACGGGTGAGGGCGAGCGGGACTACGTGCTCAGCAAGGCGATCCACCTCGCCTCGGTCGCCGCGCTGGGCGGCTTCCTCTTCGGCTTCGACACCGCCGTCATCAACGGCGCGGTGAACGCGATGCGCGAGGACTTCGAGATGGGGTCGGCGACCACCGGCTTCGTGGTCAGCTCGGCGCTGCTGGGCTGCGTGCTCGGTGCCTACCTGGCCGGCCGCCTGGCGGAGCGGATCGGCCGTATCCGGGTGATGGTGATGGCGTCCGCGCTGTTCACCGCCTCGGCGATCGGGTCGGGCCTGGCGTTCGGCGCCTGGGACATGATCTTCTGGCGAGTCCTGGGCGGCGTCGGCGTGGGTGCGGCCTCGGTGATCGCACCGGCCTACATCGCCGAGATCTCCCCGGCCTCGATCCGCGGGCGTCTCGGCTCCCTGCAGCAGCTGGCGATCGTCACCGGCATCTTCCTGCCCTGCTGTCCGACTACTTCCTCGCGACGGTGGCCGGCGGGTCCGGCGAGCCGCTGTGGGGCAGCACCGCCTGGCGCTGGATGTTCCTGGCCGAGGTCATCCCGGCCGTCTCCTACGGCGTGCTCGCGCTGACCATCCCGGAGTCGCCGCGCTACCTCGTGGCCCGGGGCCGGATGGACGAGGCCAAGGAGGTGCTCGGCCGGGTGATGCTCAAGGGCATCCCCGAGCGGATCGCCGAGATCAAGCGGACCGTGCGCCAGGAGGCGCGGGCCTCCCTGTCGGACCTGACGACCGACGCGGGCAAGGTGCTGCCGATCGTCTGGATCGGGATCGCGCTGTCGGTCTTCCAGCAGTTCGTCGGCATCAACGTGATCTTCTACTACTCCTCGACCCTGTGGCAGGCGGTCGGCTTCACCGAGGAGGACGCCCTCACCCAGACGGTCATCACCTCGGTGACCAACATCGTCGTCACCCTCGTGGCGATCTCGCTGATCGACAAGATCGGCCGGCGGGTGCTGCTGCTCATCGGCTCGGCGGGCATGTTCGTCTCGCTCGGGCTGATGGCCTGGATCTTCGCCACCGCCAACCAGGTCGCCAACGAGGCCGGCGAGCTGGAGCCGGTCCTGGGCGACACCCAGGGCCTCATCGCCCTCATCGCCGCCAACGCCTTCGTCGTCTTCTTCGGGATGTCCTGGGGCCCGGGCGTGTGGGTGCTCCTGGGCGAGATGTTCAACAACCGCATCCGCGCCACCGCCCTGGGCATCGCCGCCGCCGCCCAGTGGCTGGCCAACTTCGCCATCTCGACCAGCTTCCCGGTCATGGCCGACCTGGGTCTGGGCTTCGCCTACGGCTTCTACACCCTTTGCGCCGTCCTGTCCTTCTTCTTCGTCCTGAAGTGGGTGCCGGAGACCAAGGGCAAGGAGCTGGAGGACATGGACTGACCGCCGCGGGCCCGCGTCGTGCGCACGACGGGGGCCGGTCGGGCCAGACGCGGTCGGGTCAGACGGGACGCGGGCCGGTCAGGCCGAACGAGGGCCGGTCCGACCGAACGAGGGCACGGGTTGTGCTGCCGGATCACGGATTTCGGCTGAACAACCCGTGCACTCGTTCGCTCGCCCGGCCCAGGCACCGTCGACAGGGCCGAGCACCGCACGCCTCGGTCCAGCAGCCGCCTCGGTCTGGCCGCACACCTCGGTCTGGCCGCACGCCCAGGCCTACCTCACGCCTGGGCCTGGCAGGCCAAGCTCCGGCCGCCGGCGGCCTGACCCTCAGACCTCGTCGGAGGACTGCGTGGACGGGTCCCACTTGAGCACGCCGTCGGCGGCCCAGCCCCGGTCCTTGATCGCCTCGCGGGCCTCGGTCTTGACGGGGCCGGTCAGCCGGTCCACGTAGAGGTAGCCGTCCAGGTGGTCGGTCTCGTGCTGCAGGCACCGCGCGAGCAGCCCCTCGCCCTCGACGACGACCTCGCCGCCCTCCAGGTCCGTGCCGGTGACCCGCGCGCGGGGGTGGCGGGCCAGCGGGAACCACTCGCCCGGGACGGACAGGCAGCCCTCGCCGTCCTCCTCGGAGTGCAGCGGCGGCGGGGTGCCCATCTTCTCCAGGACCGGGTTGACCACGACCCCGCGCGCGTTCGGACCGTCGGGCACGGGGCAGTCGTAGACGAAGATGCGCAGCCGCGAGCCCACCTGGTTGGCCGCCAAACCGACGCCGTCGGCGGCCTCCATCGTCTCGAACATGTCGGCGACGAGGGTACGGATCTCGTCGGTGACCTCCTTGACCTTCTTGGTCGGAGCGTGGAGGGCCTTGTGCCCGATGACGGTGATGGGACGGACTGCCATGGGGACGATTCTAGGATCGTCCGGAGGATGCAGCCGCACGCGTCGACGCCGCTGGGCCGGCAGGCCCGCGCAGCGCCCGCGCCAACCGCACGCGTCGACGCCGCTGGGCCGCTGGGCCGCCCCAGCGCCTACGCTTCGCCCATGAACTGGATTGAGGTGGTGGCTGGACGGGCTCGGCGGTCCTGGTGATCTCCCTGCTGCAGACCCGGCTGCTGCGGCTGCGGATCATCAACCTGGCCGGTTCGCTGATCCTGCTGGGCTACAACGCGATCATCGAGGTGTGGCCGATGGTCGGCCTCAACGTCGTGCTGTCGCTCATCAACGTCGTCTACCTGTGGCGGATGCTGCGCTCGCGGCACGACGCGCAGGCCTACACGGTGCTGGAGGTGGAGCCGGACGACCGCTACCTGGCCCACGTCCTGCACGTCCACCGTGAGGACATCGCCCGCTACAACCCCGGCTTCACGCACGATCCGCACGGGGACCACAGCGCCTACCTCGTGCTCAAGGGGGACGAGACCGTCGGGGTCGTCCTCGTCCGGGACGCCGGCGACGGGGTCGCCCAGGTGGTGCTCGACTGGGTCAGCCCCGGCTACCGGGACTTCACCCCCGGTGAGTTCGTGTACCGCGAGTCCGGGCTGTTCGCCCGGCGAGGCTTCGAGCGGGTGCTGTCCCCGGCCGGCATGGCCAACCCCTACTACGGGCGCATCGGGTTCCGGCCCGAGGGGGAACGCTGGGTGCTCGACGTCCGCGAGGACGCGGCCGGCTGAGCCTGCCACGGACCCGGGGTATGCCGCCGTCAAGCGGCCCGGTCCACGCGCCACGGACCCGCGGTATGCCGCCGTCAAGCGGCCCGGTCCACGCGCCACCGACCCGGGGTATGCCGCCGCGCGGGCGCCGCGTGCCACGTGCCTACGGACGCCGGTCCCGTCGGTCGCGTCCAGCCCGTTGGCCACGCCGGTCCCGGGGCTCCTGGCCCTCGGGGGACCGGCTGGGCGTCGGGTCGGGGTCGACCGCCACCCGGCGTCGCGTGCGCGGCTCGTCCACCCAGTCCCAGTCGGCCGGCAGCTCGCCGCGGTCCACCGCCTCCCACCGGCTCCCACCCTCCCGGTCCCGCGCGTCAGCTGCCTCCTCGCGCCGGTCCTGCCGCCGCACCCGCCCGGCGGGCGTCCCCCGCCGGGCGACGATCACGTCCGCGTCGAACCGGTCCGCCATTCCCGGGTCGTCCGACAGGTCCGTCTCGAACGGGTCCTGCACGGCCGGCTCGTCCCACGCCCCGGCGCGGGCGACGTCATACCCCTGGTCCTCCCGGTCCTCGTCGGGCCCGGGGCCCGCGTCCTCGTCGGGGTCCCACCCGGCGGTGCCGAAGATCGTGGAGCAGATGCGGCGGTACTTGTCGTCCGGGTCCGGCAGCCAGTTGATCTCCCGCATCGCCTGCTCCTGCCCGGCGGACTCCAGCACGAAGGTGCCGTAGCCGAGCATCCGACCGAGCAGGCTGCGGCCGTAGTTCATGTCGGTGACCTTGCGCAGCGGCATCATCGCGACCTTGTGCGTCAGCAGCCCGTAGGTCATGATCAGCCGCTTGTCGGTCGCCACGAACCACTCGTTGCGCCACTCGGCGAACCGCCACACCGCCCGCCCCAGCACCGCGAACCAGACCCACCACAGCACCGCGACGAGCTCGCCGACCGTCTCCTCGACCGCGGGCGACACCGCGGCGACGGCCACCAGGGAGACGAGCGCGGTGGCGACCGGCTCGAAGAGGTAGGCCCAGTGCTGGCGGGTGGCCACGACCGGCCGCTCGTCGTCGAGCAGGTAGCGCTGCAGGATGCGCCGGCTGAGGCGGATCCCGTCGTCGGTGGTCGCGGCCACGGCCATGGCGCCTGTGCTACCCGTCGACGATGTTGCCGAAGAAGCGCCCGATGTTGAGCACGCCCTGGCTGATGATGTCCCAGATGGCGCGGACGATGTCGGCGGCGCGGTCGGGGTTGGTGACGACCGCGTAGATGATGAACCCCCACAGCAGCCAGTGCAGGACCTTCTTCACCGTGGCTGGCATCGGGCGTCCTCCAGGGGGTCGGGGTCGGGGTCGGTCTGGGTCGCGGGCCGGGCACCGGTCGGCGCCTGCCCACAGGTCTGGTGCCAGTGTGGCAGAAGTGACGGAGTATGCCGTGCTCCGTCCGGTCGGGGTGTGTCGCACCTCCGTCGCAGCCGGCCGCCACCGCCCGCCGGCCCGGTCCCACCTGGCCGCGCCCCCGTCGGTGGAGCCTGCGTGCCGCTCAGCCGGCCTGGTTCAGCCCCGCAGCAGCGGCGAGGCCACCATCCGGTCCAGGGCCTCCTCGACCTCGGCCGTCGACCCGGCGAAACTCAGCCGCACCATCCGGTGGCCCTCGACGGTGTCGAAGTCCACGCCGGGGGTGATCGCCACGCCGCAGTCGGCGAGCAGGGCCTGGCACCAGGCCACCGAGTCGTCGGTGAGGTGGCCGACGTCGCACCAGGCGTAGAACGCGCCGTCCGGCGGGGCGTCCGTGCGCAGCCCGACCTCGGGAAGGCGGCGGACGAGCACCTCGCGGGTGACGGCATACCGCTCCCGGTGGCCCTCCAGCTCGGCCCGCGCCTGCGGCGTGAACGCGCCGAGGGCGGCGTACTGGCTGATGCGGGCGGGCAGATGTTGAGGTTGCCGGTGAGGACCTCGAGCGGGCGGCGCAACGAGGCCGGGGCGAGCAGCCAGCCCACCCGCCAGCCGGTCATCGAGAAGTACTTGCTCACCGAACCCACCACGACCGCCTCGCGGGAGGTCTCCCACGCGCTCGCGGTCGCCCGGCCGTAGCTCAGCCCGTGGTAGATCTCGTCGCTGACCAGCAGCGTCCCGTGCTCCTCGCACCAGCGGGCCAGGCCGGCCAGCTCGTCGGCGTCGATCACGGTCCCGGTCGGGTTCGCCGGGGACGCGACGATCAGCCCGGCGGGCGGCCCGGACGCCGCGGCCAGCTCCTCCATCATCGCCACCGTCGGCTGGTAGCGCGTGTGCGGCCCGCAGTCCAGCTCGTGCACCCGCACGCCGAGCGCCTGCAGGGTGTTGCGGTAGGCGGGATATCCCGGCCGGGCCATCACGACCGTGTCGCCGACGTCGAACGCGGCGAGGAAGAGGGCGGTGACGCTCCCGAGGACCCGGGGAAGACGAGCACCTCGTCCGGGTCGACGTCGATGCCGCTGAGCTCCCGGTGGTGCTCGGCGACCGCCTGCCGCAGGGGGAGGATGCCGGTCGACTCGGTGTACCCCAGCACCTGGGAGGTGGCCGCCCGGACCGCCGCCTCGACGGCGGGCGCCGGCGCGGGCGTCGAGGGCTGGCCGGCGCAGAGCATGAGGACGTCACCGTGGGTGCGCTGCCGCTCGGCCGCGGCCTTGAGCACCTCCATGACGTGGAAGGGCTCGACCGCGGACCGCCGCGAGACCCGCGCGGGGCGCGACGCCATACCCGGTGCTCCTCAGACCACGCCGTAGAGCCGGTCGCCCGCGTCCCCCAGGCCGGGGACGATGTAGCCGTGCTCGTTGAGCCGCTCGTCGATGGCGCCGGTGACGATGGTGATCGGGCACTCGACGTCGGACAGCTCGGACTGCAGGCGCTCGATGCCCTCCGGGGCGCTGAGCAGGGTGATCGCGGTGATGTCGTCGGCGCCGCGGTCGACGAGGAAGCGGACGGCGGCGGCGAGGGTCCCGCCCGTGGCCAGCATGGGGTCGAGCAGGTAGCACTGCCGCCGGTCCAGGTCCTCGGGCAACCGGTTGGCGTAGGTGTGCGCCTCCAGCGTCTCCTCGTTGCGCACCATGCCCAGGAACCCGACCTCGGCGGTCGGCAGCATCCGCATCATGCCGTCGAGCATGCCCAGGCCGGCGCGCAGGATGGGCACGACGAGGGGCTTGGGCGAGGCCAGGTGGATGCCCTTGGTGGGCGCCACCGGCGTCTCGATGTCGAACGGGGCGACCCGCACGTCCCGGGTGGCCTCGTAGGCGAGCAGCGTCACCAGCTCGTCGGTCAGCCGGCGGAAGGTCGGGGTGTCGGTCCGCCGGTCACGCAGGTACGTGAGCTTGTGGGCGATGAGGGGGTGGTCGGCAACGTGCACGCGCATAGGCAAGACTCTAGGTCGTGGCGGATCGCGGCGGCACCCCGGTCGGGGGCGGAGGGCCCGGGAGGGCGGACGGGGCCTCCGGCGTGCGCGTCGGACCGGGCGCCGGCCCGGCCTTCCCCCCGAGGTATGCGGAGTGGCTGCGGCTCGCGCTCGACGAGGCCGGGGCGGCGGCCGGGTCGGGCGACGTGCCGATCGGCGCGGTCGTCGTGGACGAGGACGGCCGGGTGGTCGGGCGGGGGCACAACGTGCGCGAGGCCGAGCACGACCCCACGGGGCACGCCGAGGTGGTCGCCCTCCGGGAGGCGGGGAGGGCGCAGGGACGGTGGCGGCTGGAGGGCTGCACGCTCGTCGTGACCCTGGAGCCGTGCGCGATGTGTGCAGGGGCGGCGGTGCTGGCCAGGGTCGACCGGATCGTGTTCGGCGCGTGGGACGAGAAGGCCGGGGCGTGCGGGTCGGTGTGGGACCTGCCGCGGGACCGGGCGGCGCTGCACCGGCCGGAGGTCGTCGGTGGGGTGATGGCCGAGGAGAGCGCCCGGTTGCTGCTGGACTTCTTCGCGGGGCGTCGCGGGATGACGCGGGCCGACGGGGCCGACGGGGCCAGTGGGGACGGCGGGGACGGCGGGGATGGCGGGACCGAGGGAGGGCGTCCGCTGACGCCCGATCCCGATGCGCACTGATTTTCAGGCCCCGGGGCCGTTCGGGTAACCTGTCCGGCGGTGGCGTGTCCGAGCGGCCTAAGGAGCACGCCTCGAAAGCGTGTGAGGGCGCAAGTCCTCCGTGGGTTCAAATCCCACCGCCACCGCGCTGGTCCGAGCAGGACCCGAAGACCCCCGAGCTGAACGGCTCGGGGGTCTTCTGCGTCCTGGTCGCTGCGGGGCTCCCAGGGGTGCCCGTGCAGACCCCGCTGGACGGGGAAGGCGACGGGGCGTTGCCCAGAATGGACCTCACTAGTTGCGCTGTCTGACTAGTCAGATATACGATCTAGTCATGCAACGAGAGCAGTGGCCGAGCGAGTGGCTGCGGGGTGTCCTGGGGGTCTGCGTGCTGCGGATCCTGCTCGACGGCCCCAGCTACGGCTACGCCATCACCCAGCGGCTGGCCGAGGTCGGTCTCGGCGAGGTCAAGGGCGGGACGCTCTATCCCCTCCTGGGCCGGCTCGAGCAGGCCGGCCACGTCGAGGTCGAGTGGCGACCCGGCGACGGCGGGCCGGGACGCAAGTACTTCGCCCTCACCGGCACAGGTCGCGCCCACGCCCACCGGCAGGCGGCCGACTGGGCCGCCTTCACCACCACCACCCGCGCGCTGACCGACGGCGCGCTCGACCCCCAGGGGGAGCACCGATGAGCAGGACGAGCAAGCAGAGGAACGGCCGGGCAGGACGCGACCGGTCGGCGCAGCACCCGGCGGACCGGGACCCGGCGGACCTCGCGCCCAGCGTCGACCGGGCCTGGGCGGACGAGTTCGCGCTCGAGCAGCGTCTGCTGGACGTGCCCGGGGCCCGGATCGGCGACGCCCTCGTCACCGTCGAGACGCACGTGGCCGAGTCCGGTGAGACGGCGCAGGAGGCGTTCGGCGACGCCCGGGCCTACGCCCGGGAGCTGGCCGACAGCGAGGGGGCCGCACCCGGTCCGGTCGGGGTGACCACGGCGACGTGGGCGGTGCTCGGCCTGGTCGGGATGGTCCTGTCCGGGTGGGGGTTCTCGGCGTGGCTCGAGGAGGTTCCGGCCGACATCTCGGTGGGCGCGCTCGTCGGTGGCGCGTTCGTGCTGACCTCCCTGGGGGTCCTCCTGCTGGCCCCGGGCGTCGTCCTGCGGGCCCTCGTCTCCCGGCTCTGGGTCGGTGCGGTCCTGATGGCGGTCCCCGTCATGGCGATGGGCGTCGCGATGGTGCTCCTCCCTGCCACCGCGTTCCAGGTCCCCGCACTGCCGGTGCTGGCTCTCGGGCTGCTCCTCGTGGCCGTGGCCAGCGTGCTCGGGTGGTTCGACCACGACCAGGGCGACCTGGTCCTGGCCCCCGGGGAGCGACCGACCGGAGACAGCCGCGTCCGCCTGCGCCTGGCCCTCGTCCTGCCGGCGGCCACCCTCGTCGTGCTGATGCTCTCGTGGGTGGTTGACCTGCTGCTGTGAGCGGAGTGCTCAGCCCGTGGTGGTGGAGACCGACGTGATGAACAGGCCCATGAACGCCAGGAAGACCAGGGTCCCGAGCACCAGGAAGACGGTGCCCACGATGCCGGTGACCATGCCCCCGACGAGCATCGAACGGTTGGCGGCCGGGACGCCCGAGCGGTCGACCTCCTTGAGCGCGCTGTGGCCCATGGCCCAGGCGAACGGCCCGAGGAGGGGCAGCATGACGACGCTGAGGATGCCCAGCACCAGGACGGTCGTCCCGCGGGGGTGGTTGTAGGCGGCGGGTGCGCCCCAGGGCGCCGGCCCGGCGGCCGGGCCGGTCTCCATGCCGGACCGGTCGTCCGGCAGGCCGCCGGTCGGGGAGGAGGGAGCCGCGGACCCGTGGGACAGCTGGGGCCGGTAGGCCCAGGGATCCTCCGGCTCGCTGCCCCCGGTCGGCGGGGTCGGCCTGAACTCGCGCATGCAGGCGACGGTACTCCTGGCAGCACCTCCTCGGGAGGGCCGACGACGAACCTGTGGACGGAGCACCGACGGGGCAGCGGCCACCGCGAGATGCGGCGACCGACGCCGGGCGGACGGGCCGGCGGCGACCCTCAGCCGCGCGCGAGCTCCTCGGCCGCGCGGGCGATGTCGTCCAGCTCGGTCCTCAGGGACTTCTCGGTGAGCTTGGTCCCCAGCGGACCGACGACCTTCAGCGCCAGCCGCTGCAGCCGGCTCGGGTCGGTCACGTGGGCCTCGAAGACGACGGTCAGGAGCGTGCCGGCCGACTCGTCCAGCGACTCCAGCAGGAGCGTCGTGCGGTAGCGCGTGCTGCCGTCGACCGCCTCGGTCACCGTCCGGCGGAGCGGGTCGTTGTCCACGACGACCATCTCCTGGGTCTCGGAGGCGCCCATCATCCGCCGCGTCTCGCGCCAGCGGGTGCCGACGGCGTACGGGCCGTCGGAGACGACGTGCAGCTCGGTGACCTGCGAGAGCCGCTCCGCCGCCCGGTCGAGGTCGGTGACGACCTCCCAGACGGCCGCGGGCGGTGCCGAGACCCGTCGGGAGAGGGTGACCTGGTGGTCCATGCTCAGCCTTCCTCGGTGCTCTCGGCGTCGGTCTCGGCGCCCTCGTCGGCGTCCGGCGCGGCCAGGTCCTCCCACTGGGAGCCCAGCACGAGGTCGACCGACAGCGCCTCCCGCCCGTCCTCGACGAGCTCGACGCCCTCCGGCAGCGCGTCCAGCAGGACCTGCGCCTCCTCCAGGCCCTCGGGGCCGTGCCGGACGACGGCCACCCCGTCGATCGTGGCCCCCTCCGGGTCGTTGGCGACGGTCAGCACGTCGAACGAGCGGGCGCGCAGGGCCTCGCCCGCCCGTCCGGCCGCCCCGGACCCGGCGTTGGCGTTGTACACGTTGACGGGCACGTCCTCCGGGGCCAGGCTCGGTGCAGGCGCGGGCACCGCCGTCGTCACCGCCGCGTCGTCCGTGCCCCCCTCGTTGAGACCGAACCACCCCTGCACGTAGGCCAGCGCGAAGCCGAACACCAGCAGCAGGCCCAGCAGGAGGGCGACGATCACCAGGACGGCCCGGCGGCGTGCCCGGCGGGCGGCCGTCGACATGCCGGCGGTGCGCACGTAGCCCACGGGGCTGGTCCTTCCGTCGTCGGGGTCGGGTCGGTGGTCGGGGTCGGGTCGGTGGTCGGGGTCGGGTCGCAGGACCCGCTGTGCGAGGTTAGCGACCGCCGCGGGCGTCCAGGTCCAGGACACGCCCGTGCACCACCGGACGCCCCTGGAGCGCGGCCCTCAGCGCCCGGTGCAGCCCGTCCTCGAGGTAGAGCGTGTCCTGCCACTTCACCACGTGGCAGAAGATGTCGCCGTAGAAGGTCGAGTCTGGCGACAGCAGCACGTGCAGGTCCAGCTCGGCCCGGGTGGTGACGAGGTCGTCGAGGCGCAGCATCCGCGGCGGCAGGTGGGCCCAGTCGCGGGCCTCGTCCAGCCCGTGCGGCGGGTAGGGACGTCCGTCGCCCACACCCTTGAAGATCATGGGCGCGAGTGTAGGCGGCGGCAGGTCCGTCCGCCCGTCGCACTAGAGTCGGCGGCGTGAGCGAGGAGAGCAACGAGCAGAGCAGCCAGGTCGAACTCATCCGCGAGGGCTACGCCTTCAGCGAGCCCAGCATCGTCCTGGGTGGGGCCGTGGACGACGGGCAGGTCGTCCCTGACGCGGTCGTCCGCCTGCCGCTGGGCTCGATGAACCGCCACGGTCTGGTGGCCGGCGCCACCGGCACGGGCAAGACGGTGACCCTCCAGGTGCTGGCGGAGCAGCTCTCGGACGCCGGCGTCCCGGTCTTCCTGGCCGACATCAAGGGAGACCTGACGGGTATGGCGTCGCCCGCCGAGGGCGGTGGGCGCATCGACGAGCGCATGGGGGCGCTCGCGCAGGAATGGAGCGGGACGGCATACCCCGTGGAGCTGATGAACCTCGGAGGGGAGGGGGTCGGCACCCCCGTGCGCGCCACGGTGACCTCCTTCGGTCCCACCCTGCTGTCCAAGGTGCTGCGGCTGAACAAGACGCAGGAGTCCAGCCTCGGCCTGGTCTTCCACTGGGCCGACCAGCAGGGGCTGGCGCTGCTGGACCTCAAGGACCTCACCGCCGTCATCCAGCACCTGCTCTCCGACGAGGGCAAGGGCGACCTGAAGTCGCTCGGCGGGCTGGCGACCTCCACCGCGGGCGTCATCCTGCGTGAGCTCGTCGGGCTGTCCGCGGCCGGCGGCGACGTCTTCTTCGGAGAGCCGGAGTTCGACACCGCCGACCTCATGCGCACCACCGACGACGACAAGGGCATCATCAGCTGCCTGGAGCTGCCGGGCGTGCAGGACAAGCCGGTGCTCTTCTCCACCTTCCTCATGTGGCTGCTGGCCGACCTCTTCCAGGACCTGCCCGAGGTGGGCAACCCGGACAAGCCCAAGCTCGTCTTCTTCTTCGACGAGGCGCACCTGCTCTTCGACGACGCCTCCGACGCCTTCCTCGACTCCGTCGAGCAGGCGGTGCGGCTCATCCGCTCCAAGGGTGTCGGCGTCTTCTTCGTCACCCAGACCCCCAAGGACGTGCCCGACAGCGTGCTGGCCCAGCTGGGCAACCGGGTGCAGCACGCCCTGCGCGCGCACACGCCGAACGACGCCAAGGCGCTGAGGGCCACGGTCTCGACGTTCCCGAGGAGCGGGTACGACCTGGAGGAGCTGCTGACCGCGCTCGGGACCGGCGAGGCGGTGGTGACCGTCCTGTCGGAGAAGGGCGCACCCACCCCGGTCGCGCACACGATGATGCGCGCCCCGCAGGGACGGATCGGGCCGTCGGACCAGGCCGTGGTCCAGCAGGTCGAGGCCGGGTCGGCGATCATGTCCCGCTACGCCGAGCAGGTCGACCGGGAGTCGGCCTACGAGCTGCTCGCCGCCCGGCTCGAGGCCGCCGCCGACGAGGCTGCGGAGGAGGAGAGCGGGGCCGGGACCTCGGGGCGGAGCGGTCGCACCGGCTCCGGGCGGGGCCGGGCCGCCGAGGAGGACAAGGGCATGATCGGTCAGGTGGTCGAGTCGACGGCGTTCCGCTCGATGCTGCGCTCGGCCGGCACGGTCATCGGTCGGGAGATCACCCGGTCCATCTTCGGAACCGGTCGACGGCGCCGCTGACCTGCGATTTCGGCCCCCGGGCGGCTGTCGGGTATCCTCGTCGGCGGAGGATTCGCATAGTGGCCTAGTGCGCACGATTGGAAATCGTGTTGGGGATGAAACCCCTCGCGGGTTCAAATCCCGCATCCTCCGCCACCGTCCAGCAGGACACCATCAGACCCCCGGCGCCCCGGCCCGGGGGTCTGATGCGTGTCGGGGCGCGGTGTGTCACGATAAGTGTTGCTTCCCACGTTCATAGCAACGACTGATAGGACCGTGATGGGCACCACCACCTGGCGACCGGACCCCACCTTCTACCCCTCCCCGGAGCTGGCGGGGGAGGCGCCCCCGGAGCAGCACGCCTTCGTGGCCACCTTCTGGCGGGGGGAGGGGGAGCCGGGCAAGGACGCCCTGGCGGTGGTCAGCGTGGACCCGGCGGCCCCGGACTACGGCCGGGTCGTCGGCTGGTGCGAGATGCCGAACGTCGGGGACGAGCTGCACCACCACGGTTGGAACGCCTGCTCCTCGGCCCTGTGCCCCGGCAGCGCGCACCCGCACGTGGAGCGCCGGTACCTGCTGCTCATGGGGCTGCGCTCCTCGCGGATCCACTTCGTCGACGTCAAGGACGACCCGCGCAACCCCACGATCGCCAAGGTCATCGAGCCCGAGGAGTACAAGGCCAGGAGCGGGTACTCCCGCCCGCACACGGCCCACTGCGGGCCCGAGGGCATCTACATCACCAACCTCGGCACCGCGGAGGGGGATGAGGGGCCTGGCGGGATCGCGCTCCTGGACCACGACACCTTCGAGGTCAAGGGGGCCTGGGAGAAGGACCGGGGCGAGCAGTACCTCGCCTACGACTTCTGGTGGCACCTCAACCACGACCGGATGATCACCAGCGAGTGGGGGACCCCCCGCCAGGTGGAGAACGGTGTGCTGCCCGAGGACCTGCTGGCCGGCCGGTACGGCAACAAGGTCCACGTCTTCGACCTCGTGCGCCGCACCCACCTGCAGACCCTGGAGCTCGGCCCGCAGTACCAGATGGCCCTGGAGCTGCGGCCGGCCCACGACCCCGACCAGCAGTACGGCTTCGTCGGCGTGGTCCTGAGCCTGGAGGACCTCTCCGGCTCCATCTGGTGCTGGCAGCGCGACGGCCGGGACGGCGACTTCAGCATCACCAAGGTGTTCGACATCCCGGCCGAGCCCGTGGCCGACGAGGACGTGGACCGTCTGCCGGAGCTGCTGCGTCCGTTCAAGGCGGTGCCTCCGCTCATCACCGACATCGACCTCTCCGTCGACGACCGCTTCCTCTACGTCTCCTGCTTCGGGACGGGACAGACGATCCAGCTCGACGTGACCGACCCGCTGCACCCGAAGCAGGTGGGCGAGATCCGCCTCGGCGGCATCATGACGAGGGCCAGCCACCCGGCCGCACCGGACCTGCCCCTGGCCGGCGCCCCGCAGATGGTGGAGATCAGCCGGGACGGCCGGCGGGTCTACTGGACCAACTCGCTCTACGGCGCCTGGGACGACCAGTTCTACCCCGACGGGGTGGGGGCCTGGATGGCCAAGGCCGACATCGACCCCGAGACCGGCCGGATGACGCTGGACGAGCGGTTCTTCCCCCACGGGGACGACTTCCGGGGCAACCGCGTGCACCAGACCCACCTCGAGGGCGGCGACGCGTCGAGCGACTCCTACTGCTTCAGCTGACCTGCCCGGTGCCGTCCTCGCCCGGGCCGCCCGCCGACGCCTCGGTGCTGCTGACGCACGCCGGTCACGGCGGGGGCGGGGCGGTCGACGTGGCCGCGCTCCTCGCCGCGCTGGGCCTGGGTCTGTTCCACGGCGTCAATCCCGCGATGGGCTGGTTGTTCGCCCTCTCCTACGGCCTGCAGGAGAAGAGCCGCCGGGCGCTGCTGCGCTCCCTCGCGTGGATCGTCCTGGGCCACGAGCTCTCGGTGCTCCCGACCGCCCTGGTCGTGACCCTCTTCGCCAGCCAGGTCTCCCGCGGGCTGGCGCTGGGGGTCGTGGCCGTCGTGCTGCTCGTGTTCGGGGCGGTGCAGCTGCTGCGGCCGCGCCACTTCCGCTGGGTGGGGATGCGGCTGCGGCCTTGGCAGCTGGCCTGGTGGTCGTTCCTGATGTCCACCGCGACCGGGGCTGGCCTCATGCTCGCGCCCGTGCTGCTCAGCACGACGACGAGCGGGCACGAGGACGCCGTGGCCGGCGCGCTGGCCGGGGACCTGTGGGCGGCGGTGCTCGTCGCCGTCGTGCACGCGCTCGGGATGGCCCTGGCCGCCGGCGCCACCGCACTGGTCGTCCACCAGGTGCTCGGCCTGCGGGTGCTGCGCTCGCACTGGATCAACCTCGACAAGCTCTGGGCCATCGCCTTTCTCGTCGCCGGGGCCGGCGTGGCCCTCGCGTGGTGGCTCGGCTGAGGCCCTGCAACCGGGGCTGGCCTGAGGCGCTGCGACCGACCCACAGCGGCATCCGGCTCCTGGAGCGGGTTCCTCCCTGCTCCAAGAACCGGTTCCCGCTGTGGGTCGCCCGCTCTTTGGCCGGCCCGCGGCCGTCGCCTACACTGGTCCCCGGACCCCTCGTGCGGTGGTACCTCACTGAACTCCCCCAGGGCAGGAATGCAGCAAGGGCAGGTGAGCTCTTCCAGGTGCGCGAGGGGTTCTTCTCGTTCCGGGGTGTCGTCCGCTTTGCCCGACCTCCGCCTGCGTTTGCGCAGGTCGCGATCCAGGTGCCCGTGCAAACCGGACGAGACCCCTGTGCAGACCGGATGAGACCCCTGTGCAGACCGGTCGAGAGCCCTTCGCAGACCGGGCGAGACCGCTGTCGACACCGGCCGGCCTGCCCGGTGGCGGCCAGGTGCAGGGCGTCCGACGGAGCTCCTCGCCGGACCGGGACGGCACCCCGCCGGTGGCCGCCCACCGTCAGGGCGTGAGCATCACCTTGATCGCCCGGCGCTCGTCCATCGCGCGGTAGGCCTCGGCGACCTCGGCCAGCGGCAGCGTCAGGTCGAACACCAGACCCGGGTCGATCTCCCCGGCCAGCACGTCGTCGCGCAGCTGCTCCAGGTAGTGCCGCACCGGCGCCACCCCGCCGGCCAGCGCGACGTTGTGCCGGAACATCCGCCCGACCGGCACCTCCACTCCGTGCGGGACGCCGACGAAGCCGACGGTCCCGCCCGGCCGCGCCGAGTCGAAGGCCTGCGTCATCGACTCCCCGGTCCCGACGCACTCCAGCACCCGGTCGGCCCCCACGCCGTCGGTCAGCTCCAGGATCTTCTCCGCACCCTCGGCGCCGCGCTCGGCGACCACGTCGGTGGCGCCGAACCGCCGGGCGATCTCCTGGCGCGGCACGTGCCGCGACATCGCCACGACCCGCCCCGCGCCCATCCGGGCCGCCGACAGCACGGCCGACAGACCGACGGCCCCGTCGCCGACCACCACGACGGTCTCGCCCTCCTGCACCCCGGCCGAGACCGCGCAGTGCCATCCGGTGGCCATGACGTCGGACAGCGCCAGCATCGAGGGCAGCATCGCCTCGTCCGGCACCTCGGGCGTGGCGACGAGGGTCGCGTCGGCGTAGGGCACCCGCATGACCTCCCCCTGGCACCCGGGGGTCCACTCGCCGTCCCCGTCCCGGCCGCCCCAGCCGTCGCCGCCCAGCACGCACGAGGTCTGCACCCCGTTCCGGCAGTGCGCGCACTCCCCGCAGCTGAACCGGAACGGCGCGATGACGAACTGCCCGGGCCGCACGGTCTTCACCTCGGCCCCCACCTCCTCGACGACGCCCACGAACTCGTGGCCGATGCGCTGGGGCTTGGACACCTTGTTGATCCCCCGGTAGGGCCACAGGTCCGAGCCGCACACGCAGCTGGCGCTCACCCGCACGATCGCATCCGTCGGGCGGACCAGCTGCGGGTCGGGCACCTCCTCGAGACGGACGTCGCCGGGCGCGTGGAGGATCGTGGCTCGCATGGCCCCCATCCTGCCACCGCCGCCGTGAGGGAGCCGCCCCGCCGTCTGCCCGAGAAGGCCCCCCACCGTCCCCGCGTCGTACCCGCCCCGCCGTCTGCACGAGGAGGCCCTCCACCGTCCCCGCGCCGTCCTCCACCCGCACCCCGACGCGCACCCGCAGCCCCCTGCACCGCATACCCGGTCCGTGGGAGGATGGGGCGCCCTCGGCGTCCCGCGTCGGGAGCCTCCCCAGAAGAGAGGAAGCGACGGCATGCCGTTCCACGTCGGCTCCGAGGTCGGGCGCCTGCGCCAGGTCATCGTCCACCGCCCGGGCCTGGAGATGCACCGGCTCACCCCGGCGAACAAGGAGCGCTACCTCTTCGACGAGATCCTGTGGGTCGAGAAGGCCCAGGAGGAGCACGACGACTTCTCCCGCGTGATGACCGAGCGCGGCATCACGGTGCACCACTTCGACCAGCTGCTGCGCGAGACCGTCGCGGTGCCGGAGGCCCGGCGCTACATCCTGGACGCCTCGCTCGACCAGCGGCACGTCGGGCCGATGGCCGCCGAGGAGCTGCGTACCGCGTTCGAGCAGATGGACGACGCGCTGCTGACCCGCCACCTCATCGGGGGGATCACCAAGGCCGAGATCCTCGAGGTCCTGCCCGCGCCGCAGTCGCTGATGATCGAGCAGCTCGACCTCTACGACGCGGTGCTCGCGCCGCTGCCCAACCACCTGTTCACCCGGGACACCTCCGCCTGGGTGCACGACGGCGTGGCCGTGAACTCGATGCACAAGAAGGCCCGTCGCCGCGAGACGGTGCACTACGACGCGATCTACACCTACCACCCGATGTTCGCCGGGGCCGGCATGCGCTGGTGGGCCCACGGCGTGCACGACGGGCCGGCCACCGCCGAGGGCGGCGACGTCCTGGTGCTCGGCAACGGCGTGGTCCTCGTCGGGCTCTCCGAGCGCACCACCGCGATGGGGGTCGAGCGCCTCGCCCGCCGGATGCTCGCGGCCGGCGACTTCACCACCGTCGTCGCCCTCGACATGCCCAAGGCCCGGGCGGTCATGCACCTCGACACCGTCATGACGATGATCGACGAGGGCACCTTCACCCGCTACAGCGGGCTGCCGGACCTGCCGTCGTGGACGATGACCGCCGGCGACCCGTCCGGCGACGGCGAGGTGGACGTGGTCATCCGTCGCAACGCGCCCGAGCGGATGATGGACGTCATCGCCGAGGCCCTGGGGATCGACTCCCTGCGGGTGCTCGCCGCCGACCAGGACCCCCGCCGCCGCCCGCGAGCAGTGGGACGACGGCTGCAACGTGCTCGCCCTCGAGCCCGGTGTGGTCGTGGGGTACGAGCGCAACACGGTGACCAACGACCACCTGCGCGCCCAGGGGGTGGAGGTGCTGACCATCTCCGGCTCCGAGCTGGGCCGGGGCCGCGGCGGGCCCCGCTGCATGTCCTGCCCGATCGAGCGCGACCCCCTGGGCTGAGGGGTGCCGGCACGACGGCGCACCGACCCCGCCGAGGGGGAGCAGGCCCTGGCGGCCTGGCGCGCGGCCACCCAGGGCGAGGACGACCCGCAGGTATGGCGTGCCGCCTCCGCCGCCCTCGGGCGGGCCGTGCTGGGCCCGGCGGTGCGGTGGACCACCGAGGAGCTGGCCCTGCGTGCCCCCGGCCGCTCGGTCGAGGTGCGGGTGCCGCCCTACGCCGCCGTGCAGTGCATCGAGGGGCCGCGGCACACCCGCGGCACGCCGACGAACGTCGTCGAGACCGACGCGGCCACCTGGCTGGCGCTCGCCACCGGCCGGCTGACCTGGGACGACGCCCTCGCAGAGGGGGCCGTCCGGGCCTCGGGCCGACGGGCCGACCTGGCGGAGCACCTGCCGCTGGCCTGAGCCGGGCCCTTTCCCGCCGGGGGACGTGCGCACGGGCTGCGGCACGGCATACGCACCTCTGCGTATGGCGTGGGCCGCACCCGGGCCGCCACGCTGGTCCGGAAGTGCCCCGCCGGGGGGCACGACACCGAAGGAGAAGACCATGCGGATGCGTCAGCGGGCCGTCCGGGCCCTGGCGGCAGGAGCCGCACTGTCCCTGCTCGGGGCTGGTGCCGCGTCGGCCCACGAGTGCTACAAGCACGACTGGCAGCAGCAGGCCTACGACAACCTCGCCGCCAACGGCTCGGCCTGGATGCCGGTCAGCGGGATGGTGCGGATGTTCCTCGTCGCCCCGGACGAGCAGGAGACGTGCGGGCCGCTCGCGGACGCGGCCGTGGCGGAGTGGGTCCAGACGTGGGACTTTCCGCGGGAGCCGCTGATCCACAGCCGGGCGACGATCGGCGGAGGGGCCAAAGCCAAGGGCAAGAACCCACCGCCGATCGGCTACCTGACCGACGACCAGTTCGGCAGCCTCATCGGAGGGGTGGTGGGAGCCCTGGGACCGGCAGGCTGCACGCTGCCCCCGATGGACTGAGCGCCCGCTCCCGGGTGGAGGCGTCCGGCACCGGGTCCAGGAGGGGCGGTGCCGGCAGCAGCCCGAGCTGCTGGCCGGTGAGGACGGCCGAGAGCCGGTCGACCGCACCGAGCTTGCGGTAGAGGTGCTCCTGGTGCTTGTGCACGGTCCGCGGGGAGATCGCCAGCCGGGCGGCGATCCCCGCGGCCGTGCGCCCCTGGGCCAGCATCACCAGGACCATCCGCTCCCGGGCGGTCAGCCGGGGCGCGTCGGCTGCCGCGACGGGGCCGGGCGGACTCGCGGGGCGGTCCGGGCCCGCCGGGGCAGCCGCCGGGCCCGGTGCAGGGCCCGGCGCAGGGCCGAGCCGGGCCAGCAGCCCCAGGTGGTGGTCCGCCCCGACGATCGTCGGGGCCGCCTCGACGATCCGGTCGACCGCGCAGGAGGGCAGCGGCTCCTCGGAGACGAGCACCCACCCCAGCCAGGCGCCCTGGCGCAGCGGCCGGGGGTCGCGCACGGTGGGGATCGTCAGCTGGTGGGGGGAGAGGTGCAGCCGCTCGTACTCCTCGTGCGTCCGGGCGTCCCCGGTCCAGCCCGCCGCCACGGCGTCCTGCAGGAGCGTGGGGCGCAGGGTGCCGGTGTCCCGGTGGAACCGGGTGAACGGGTGCTGGCGGAAACGCTCCGGCCCCGGCCACTCCGCGGCAGGGGGTAGCGGGGCCCACGACGGGGCCATGATCTCCCAGTCCGTCACGTCGACACCGAACCGCAGCCGCGCGGCCAGGCCGGCGCCGCTGACCTGCACGAGCCAGTCGGCCATCACCTCGACGGCCGCGGGGCGCGTCCGGCGCGTCCAGGATCTGGACCGCCAGGTCGGCCGGGGTGGGTGCAGCGACCACACGGAGCTCCTCGCACGGTGCGATCACCGGCCGCGGGCGACGGCCGGGACCCCGAGACCTCGTAGCGTACTCCTGACCGGCGCTCGGAGGGATCTCTCAGCCGCCGGGGTGATACTGGGAGGCGTGGCACGACAGCGAGACGACATCGAGACCGTGGACCAGCCCGGCCCCCAGCACGTGCCCGTGCGGCGCCGTCCGGACCTGGTCAGGTTCCTCGTCACCGGCACCGTCCTCGGGGCGGTCCTCGGCGGGCTGATCGGCTGGCTGGGCCCGGACGCCTACGGCCGGACGCAGGGGCAGGAGGTGGTCCTGCTCGCCGTGGTGGGTGCGCTCCTCCTGGGCCTGGTCGCGGCGGTGGCCTACCTGGTGGCCGACCGCTCCAGCCTGCGCGGGCAGGACTGACCGCCCGCGGTCGCCGCCCGGCTGCTCACCCCCGGGCCAGGCCGCGCCTGATTGCGTCGGCGAAGGCGTCCACCGGCTGGGCCCCCGCGACGCCGTAGCGGTCCGCCACGACGACGAACGGCACGCCGGTCGCGCCGTAGGCCCTGGCCTGCTCCACGTCGGCGGCCACCGCCCCGGCGAACTCCTGCCCGGCGAGCACCTCGTCCACCCGGTCGGCCGGGAGCCCGACCTCGCCCGCCACCTCCCGCAGCACCCTGTGGTCGCTGACGTCGCGCGCCCCGGCGTGGTAGGCCGTCATCAGCGCCGCGACCGCCTCCGCCTGCAGCGGCGCCCCGCCCTCCTCGCGGGCCAGGTGCAGGAGCCGGTGCGCGTCGTGGGTGTTGACGTGCGGGGCGGCCTCGGGTCGGTGGGTCAGCCCCTCCTGGGCGGCCAGGTCCCGCACCTGCCCGACCATCGCCGCCACCTGCGCGGGGCCGGCGGCGTAGCGCCGCCCGAGCGCCTCCACCGTCGTCTCGGCGGGCGGCACCGGGGCGTCGGGGTCGAGCTGGAAGGAGCGCCAGACCACCTCCACGTCCTCGGCGCCCGCCGTCCCCTCGTCACGCACGAGCTCCAGGGCCCGCTCGAGGCGGCGCCGGCCGATGGAGCACCACGGGCAGACGATGTCGGACCAGATGTCGATGCGCACCCGCCCAGGGTAGGCGTCGGGGCCCTCGGCGCACGGCATACCCCTGCCCGGCCCCTGTGGGATGATCGGGCCGTGGCACGCGCTGACGGACGGCTCTCGCACGACCTGCTGCCCGGGGAGCGCCTGCCCCAGGACGCCTGCGGGGTGTTCGGGGTGTGGGCCCCCGGCGAGGAGGTCGCCAAGCTGACCTACTTCGGCCTCTACGCGCTGCAGCACCGCGGCCAGGAGGCGGCCGGCATCGCGACGAGCGACGGTCAGCGGCTGGTGGTCTACAAGGACGTCGGGCTGGTCAGCCAGGTCTTCGACGAGTCCGCGCTCGCCTCGCTGCAGGGCCACCTGGCGGTCGGCCACTGCCGCTACTCCACCACCGGGCGCAACTCCTGGGAGAACGCCCAGCCCACCCTCGGCGGCACCGCCGACCGCACCGTGGCGCTGACCCACAACGGCAACCTCATCAACACCGCCGAGCTGCGCGACCTGCTCGCCGAGTCCCACGGCGGGGACCTGTCCAGCTCCCGGGGCGAGGTCGGCCGGGGCAACACCACCGACACGGCCATCGTCACCGGCCTGCTCACCGCCGACGAGGACCTTCCCCTGGAGGAGGCGGCGATGCGGGTGCTCCCGCTGCTGCGGGGCGCGTTCAGCCTTGTCTTCTGCGACGAGGGCACCCTGTATGCCGCGCGCGACCCCCAGGGGGTCCGCCCGCTGGTCCTGGGTCGCCTCGAGCGCGGCTGGGTGGTGGCCTCCGAGACCGCGGCGCTGGACATCGTCGGCGCCTCGGTCGTGCGGGAGGTCGAGCCCGGCGAGCTGATCGCCGTGGACGAGCACGGCCTGCGCTCGCAGCGGTTCGCGAGGCCGCGCCCAAGCGGTGCGTCTTCGAGTGGGTCTACCTGGCCCGGCCGGACACCACGATCGCGGGCCGGGAGGTCTACGACGCGCGGGTGGAGATGGGTCGCCGGCTCGCGGGGGAGCACCCCGTCGAGGCCGACCTGGTCATGCCGACGCCGGAGTCCGGCACCCCCGCCGCGATCGGCTACGCCGAGGCCTCGGGCATCCCGTTCGGCCACGGCCTGGTCAAGAACGCCTACGTCGGGCGCACCTTCATCGCCCCCAGCCAGACGATCCGCCAGCTGGGCATCCGGCTCAAGCTCAACCCCCTGCGCGACGTGATCAAGGGCAAGCGGCTCGTGGTCGTCGACGACTCGATCGTGCGCGGCAACACCCAGCGGGCCCTGGTGCGGATGCTGCGCGAGGCCGGCGCCGCCGAGGTGCACGTGCGCATCTCCTCCCCGCCGGTGCGCTGGCCCTGCTTCTACGGGATCGACTTCGCCACCCGCGCCGAGCTCATCGCCACCGGCCTGGACACCGAGTCGATCCGGGCCACGATCGGGGCCGACTCGCTCGGCTACATCAGCGAGGACAGCATGGTGGAGGCGACCCAGCAGCAGCCCTCGACCCTGTGCACCGCCTGCTTCAGCGGCACCTACCCGATCGAGCTGCCGCACGAGGACCAGCTGGGCAAGGACGTCCTGGAGCTGCAGTTCCCCGTCCACGAGGGGGTCGACCCCACCGACGTGGGCACCCTCGACGTCGAGGGCGTCAGCCTGGGCGCGGCACTGGGCGGCTCGGACGCGGTGCGACGTCCCTGACCGGCTGCCCACGCACGCCCAACCGCCCCCACCGGCCCACCCGCACCAGCCCACCGCCCGTCGACCCACCCGTCCACCCACCCGTCCACCCGCCCGCCGACCCGAGCTGCGCCATACCGACCCGTCCGGAGGACCGCGATGACCGACCAGCCGATCACCTACGCCAGCGCGGGCGTCGACGTGCACGCCGGGGACCGGGCGGTGGAGCTGATGAAGGACTCCGTGCGCCGGGCCCAGCGGCCCGAGGTGCTCGGCGGGCTCGGCGGCTTCGCCGGGATGTTCGACGCCTCGGCGCTGAAGGGGATGCGACGCCCGGTGCTGGCCACCTCCACCGACGGGGTCGGCACCAAGGTCGCGGTCGCCCAGGCGATGGACGTGCACGACACGATCGGCCAGGACCTCGTGGGCATGGTCGTCGACGACATCGTCGTCTCCGGGGCCGAGCCGCTGTTCATGACCGACTACATCGCCTGCGGGAAGGTCGTGCCCAAGCGGATCGCCGCGATCGTTTCGGGCATCGCCCGCGGCTGCGAGCTGGCCGGGGTGGCCCTCGTCGGCGGGGAGACCGCCGAGCACCCCGGGCTGCTCGACCCGGACGAGTACGACGTGGCCGGCGCCGCCACCGGGGTGGTGGAGCACGACGACGTCCTGGGGCCGCACCGGGTGCAGCGCGGCGACGTCGTCCTGGCGCTGCCGTCCTCGGGGCTGCACTCCAACGGCTACTCCCTCGTCCGCCGCGTCGTCGCGGCCGCCGGGTGGGACTGGGACCGGCACGTCGACGAGCTCGGTCGCACCATCGGCGAGGAGGCCCTGGAGCCCACGCGGATCTACACCCGGGCGCTGCTCGAGGTGGTCCGCGCCGACGTGGGGCTGCACGCCCTCTCGCACGTCACCGGCGGCGGGCTGGCGGCCAACCTGGCCCGGGTGCTGCCCAGGGACACCCTGGCCACCGTCGAGCGGTGCTGGAGCCCGCCACCGATCTTCGGGCTGGTGCAGGAGCTGGGCCGGGTCCCGCTGGCGGACCTGGAGCAGACGCTCAACATGGGCGTCGGCTTCGTCGCCGTCGTCGCGCCGGAGGGTGTCGCGCGCGCCCAGGAGATCCTGCGGGCGCACGGCACGGAGCCCTGGGTGGTGGGGGCGGTCGGCGATCCCAGCACCGTGTCGACCTACGGGGCGCCGGTCGTGCAGGGTGCCAAGGGCGTCGACGGGGGCGCGGTGATGATGCTGGGGGACTACCCCGCCTGAGAGGGGGTCACCAGCAGCCAGTAGCTCGTCGGTCCCCGGGTGCCGACCGTCCCGGTCCACCGGGTGTCGGCGGCGTCGGAGGTCAGGGCGGTGCGCACGGTGCCCTCGTCGTGGTCGAAGAGCACCACGCTGCGGGCGGGCTCGGGCAGGTCCACCTGCACGGCGTTGGCCACCGTGTCGATCGGCACGTCCTCGAACTGCCAGGTCGGCCCCTCGGCGGAGACCGGGTCGCGCGGACTGGACTGGTGCCACAGGCGCACCCGCTCCTCGGTGACGTCGGTCGGGGTGCACCCGGCCGCCTCGACGTCGGCGCTCGTGGCGTCCTCGGCCAGCGGCTCCTGACAGATCTGCAGCTGCACCTGCAGGTCCTGGAAGTTCAGCTGCCGGGTGAAGGCCCACGTCGAGATCACGGCGATGAGGCCGAACAGCACGAGGATCACCCAGAACCGGTTGCGGGCCACCCGCCCCTTGACGACCGCGTCCTCGGCCGTCCACCGTGCCTCGTGCCGTGCCCTCGTCGCCATGCGTGCGGTCCTCCCCGTCGTACGTCGCCGACCCAGGGTATGCCGTGCCGCGAGGTGCCGACGAGCCGTCTCCGGACCGGGTGGCTGGGTGGTCGGGGCGACCGGGTGGCCGCGTGCTTGGGGCGACCGGGTGGTCGGGGCGATCTGGTGGCCGGGGCGGGGTCGGTCAGGCGACCCCGTCCGTGAGCACACCGGTCTGCACGGCCCACAGGTCGGCGTAGGGGCCGGGCCGCGCGACCAGCTCGTCGTGGGTGCCCGCCTCCACGACCCGGCCGGCCTCCAGGACCCAGATGCGGTCGGCGTGCCGCACGGTCGAGAGCCGGTGGGCCACCATGATCGTGGTCCGGCCCTGGCTCACCTCGGCCAGCGAGCGCTGGATCGCCGCCTCGGTCTCGTTGTCGACGGCCGAGGTGGCCTCGTCGAGGACCAGCACGGCGGGGTCGCGCAGGATGGCCCGGGCCAGCGCCAGGCGCTGGCGCTGGCCGCCGGAGAGGGTGACCCCGCGCTCGCCGACGAGGGTGTCGTAGCCATGGGCGGTCCGGCTGACGAACTCGTGCGCCGCGGCCTGCTCGGCGGCCCGCCGCACCTCCTCACGGGTGGCGTCGGGGCGGCCGTAGGCGATGTTCTCAGCGATCGTGCCCTCGAAGAGGAAGACGTCCTGGGCCACGTAGCCGATGCGGCCGCGCAGCGAGTCCCAGGTCAGCTCCCGCAGGTCGGTGCCGTCGAGCAGCACCTGACCGGCCCGGGGGTCGGCGAAGCGCAGCAGCAGCCGCAGGAGCGTGGACTTGCCCGCTCCCGTGGCCCCCACGACCGCGTGGACCTGCCCGGCCGGGACGTCCATCGACACCCCGTGGAGCACGTCGGGGCCGTCGGCGTAGCCGGCCCGGACCTCGACCAGCTCCAGGTGGCCGCGCACCTGGGGGAGCGTGCGTCCGCCCTGGACGGTGACCGGCTCCTCGTCGAGCAGGGCCAGGATCCGCCGGACCGAGGCCATCGCGCGCTGGTAGAGGTCGAGCACCTCGCCGACGGAGGTCAGCGGCCACAGGAGGCGCTGGGTCATGAAGACGAGGACGGAGTACAGACCGACCTCCAGGGTGCCGTCCAGCGCCATCCACCCGCCCATGAGCAGGGTGGTGGTGAACCCGGCGAGGATGGCCATCCGGATGAGCGGCACGAAGGCCGCCGAGGCCCGGATCGCGTCGGCGTTGGCGAGCCGGTACGCCTCGGAGACCTCCCGCACGCGCGCCAGCTCGCGGTCCTCGGCGGTGAACGACTTGATGGTGGCCATCCCGCCGAGGTTGGCCGAGACCAGGCCGCTGATCCTGGAGACGGCGGCGCGGACCACGGCGTACCGGGGGACGAGGTGGCGCTGGAACCACAGCGAGCCCGCCACGATCACCGGGATGGGCAGGAAGGCCAGCAGCGTCAGCGTCCAGCTGCTGACCGCGAAGACGGCACCGACCAGGAGGATGTTGAGGGCCAGCGTCCACAGCTTGTCGACACCCGCGTCGAGGAAGCGCTCGAGCTGGTTGACGTCGTCGTTGACGACCGCGAGCGTGCCGCCGGTCGGCCGGGACTCGTGCCAGGCCATGTCCAGGCCCTGGACGTGCCCGTAGACCTCCAGGCGCAGGTCGTGCTCGACCTGCTGGGCCAGGTTGCGCCAGGTCAGCGCGGAGAGGTAGTCGAAGATCGACTCCAGGACCCACACGACTGCGTTGATGACCGCGAGCCAGAGGAGCTGGTCGCGCCGGTCGGCCACACCCAGCACGTCGGCGACGAAGGAGTCGCTGCCGCGGACGACGACGTCGATGGCCGCGCCGATGAGCAGCTCGGGCACGACGTCCATGACCTTGCGGACCGTGGACAGCAGGAACGCCAGCACCACGCGTGCGCGGTACTGGCGGTACCTGGTCCAGAGCTGGGCGAGCGGGTGGGTCACCTCACCACCACGGGGCCCGGGGCGGGTGCGCTCACCTCAACGGGTGCCTCCGGGTGCCCAGGCTCCGTCGTCGCTCTCGTCGTCGTCGTCGGAGTCGTCGACGTAGGCCGCGTACGGGTCCTGGTCGTCGTCCTCCTCGTCGGCGTCCGCGTGGTCGCTCTCGTAGGTGAACTCACCTCGTCCGCTGCGGAGCTCGCGCTCCAGGGCGGTGAGGTCGGTGCTGGGAGCCGAGTTGTACTTCAGCTTCCGGGCGACCTTGATCTGCTTTGCCTTGGCTCGGCCGCGCCCCATGGCGTGACCCCCTCGTGTCGTGTCGTCCGGAACGGCACCGCTTGCTGATCACATCAGGTCGCGCAGCCGGCCCGGGAGTGCGAATGTTCGTGCGCCCAAGGCTACATGAGACGACGCTCACAGCCCGCATCGCCCCGGCCGGGGCTCAGCCGCGACGGTTGCGGGTCCAGGTGTGCACCAGCAGCGCCGCCAGCCCCAGGACGGCGAGCCCCACGACGAGCCAGACCCACCCGGGCAGGCCGGTGTCCACCCCCTGCGCGACCGGCGGATCGACGTCCTCCTCGTCCTCGCCGGCGTCGGCAGCGGCCGTGCCGTCGTCGGTCGTCCCCCCGGCGGGCGTCGAGCCGTCGGTGCCGTCGGGGGAGTAGTCCTGCGCCGCGGCGCCACCGGCGCCACCGGCGGCGTCGGCGCCGTCGCCCGTGGTGACCGTGAAACCCAGCGTCCCGGAGATCGGGTGGCCGTCGGAGCTGGTGATCCGCCAGGCGACCTCGTAGGTCCCGTCGACCATCCCGGTGACCTCCTGCACGACCGCCCGGCCGTCCACGACGGGCTCGCCGACGAGGTGGTCCTGCCCGGGGCCGGTCGTCACCGCCACCTGGGCACCGACGGGGGCGACCTCGCCGGAGAAGGTGAAGGTCAGTGCCTCGGGGGCCTCCGTCAGCACCGCGCCGTCAACCGGATCGGTCCCGGTCAGCTGGTCGTGGGCCTGCGCCGCCCCGGGCACGAGCAGCAGCAGCGTGGCGAGCAGGAGGATCAGCGGACGCAGGAACCGGGTCACGTCTCTACTGTAGGTCGGCTCCGACGCAGCGTCGGACCGGCCCGACCCCACCGGCCGGGCCAGGTCGACCCCACCGGCCGGACAGCCCCACCCCGTGGCGCGGGCCTGTCCGGCCCCACGGCATACCCTGCCCGGATGGGCCCCTCCTCCTACCGCACGCTGGCCGCCGGGGCCGAGGCCACCCTGGAGGACCGCCGCTCGGTCTTCACCTGCTGGCTGCGCCGGGTCGAGGACGAGGCGCAGGCCAGGGCGGTCGTCGAGGAGGCCCGCAGCACGTTCTGGGACGCGCGGCACCACTGCTCGGCCTTCGTGCTCGGGCCGGACGGGGCCACCGTGCGCAGCAACGACGACGGGGAACCGGGCGGGACCGCGGGGGCGCCGATGCTCGAGGTGCTCACCGGGTCGGGGCTCACCGACGTCGTCGCCGTCGTCAGCCGGTGGTTCGGCGGGACGCTGCTGGGGAGCGGGGGACTGGTCCGCGCCTACTCCGGGGCCGTCCGCGAGGCGCTCGCCGGCGCCCGGGTGCTCGCCCGCGTGCGGGTCGAGGAGGTGGACGTCGTCGTCGGGCACGACCTGGCCGGACGCCTCGAGCACGACCTGCGCTCCCGGGGGGTCGTGGTGCCCTCCGTGGGGTATGCCGACCGCGTCCGGCTGCGCGTGCGGGTGCCGGTCGACCGGGCCGGGGAGCTGCCCGGGCTGCTCGCCGGGCTCACGGGCGGGGTGGCCGTCCTCGACGAGTCCAGCCGGGTGCAGGGCTGGGCCGACGAGGGGACCTGAGGCGCCGGTCGGCCCGGCCCTGGAGACGGCCGTGACGGCGACGCGCCCGACCCGACCGACCTGGGGGATCACGTGAACCCTGGGGGTCGGTCCGCCCGGGCGCGTGCCGGCCGGCTGGTACTTTTCCCGCATGCCCCCGCACACCTCCACCGTCCCCTTCGTGCCCGTGGTCATGGGCGGGGAGCTGGCGACGTACACCCTGGCGCGGGCCTTCCACGCCGAGCTCGGGGTGCGCACGACGGTGATGACCCGTGGCGTCCCCGCCCCGGTCCGCGGGTCGGCGATCATCGACAACGAGGTCGTGCCCGGGCTGGACGACCTCGACGAGGTGGTGGCCGCGGTGCACCGGGTGGCCGACGCCCGGCCCGGCCACCGGGTGATGCTCATGGGCACGATGGACTGGTGGGTGGAACGGCTCGGGGCCCTGCGCCACCGGTTCGACGAGCGGGTCGTCGTGCCCTACCCCGAGCTGCCTCTCATCGAGCGGCTCAGCGACAAGGAGCGCTTCGCCCAGGTGTGCGCCGAGGTCGGCGTCGCCCACCCGCGCACGGTGGTCGTCGACCACGCCGTCGCGGAGCAGGACGTCGCGGGGATGCTGGCCGACCTGCGCCCCCCGCTGGTCGTCAAGCCGGCCGACTCGCCCGCCTTCCACGGGCTCCTCTACGCCGGCAAGCAGAAGGTGGGGTATGCCGCCGACGTGGCCGAGCTGCTCGCCCTGCGCCGGGTCATGACGGGCGCGGGCTACGCCGGTGCGCTCGTCGTCCAGGAGCGGGTCCCCGGCGGGGACGAGCAGATGCGCGTGCTGACCACCTACTCCGACGGCTCCGGCAGGGTCCGGTGGGGGCGGATGGGCCACGTCCTGCTGGAGGACCACGACCCGGGGATGATCGGCAACCCGCTGGCGATCGTCCACGGCGCCAGCAGCTCCGCGATGGCCGACGCCACCCGGCTGCTCGAGCACGTGGGCTGGACCGGCTGGGCCAACTTCGACATCAAGGTCGACCCGCGCGACGGCCGGGAGCACTTCTTCGAGCTCAACCCGCGGCTGGGCCGGTCGCACGGGTACCTCACCGCGGCGGGCCATCCGGTCGCCACGCCCTGGGTGCGCGAGCACGTCGAGGGGCTGGACCCCTACGAGGGCCTCGACGTCGGCGCGGAGACCGACGACTGGCTCTACTCGATCGTGCCCGTGCCGCTGCTGCGGCGCTACGTCACCGACCCGCGGACCAAGGAGCGCCTGGCCCGGATCCGGCGCACGGGCCGGGTCGTGCGGCCCTTCGTCTACGGGCCGGACCGCGGCCGCGACCGGCGGCTGGCCCAGCTGAAGAACGACGTGCTCTACGCGCGCAGCTTCGCCCGCCACTACCGCCGCCCGGTGACCTCGTGAGCACCCCCGGACGCCTGCTGCCGGACACCTGGGACCGTCCGGTCCTGGGCGTGCTGGGCGGGATGGGGCCGGCCGCGACCGTGGCCTTCCTCGACGCGCTCGTGCGGGCGTGGCCGGTGACGCGCGACCAGGACCACCTCGACACCGTCGTGCTGGGCCACTCCTCCACCCCCGACCGCACCGCCCGGCTGCTCGACCCCGAGCAGCCCGACCCCACGCCATACCTCGTGGGGGACCTGGAGCTGCTCGCCCGGCTGGGCGTCAGCCGGGCGGTCATCGCGTGCAACACCGCGCACGCGTTCCTGCCGGAGGAGCTGCCGCTGCCCCTCCTGTCGCTGGTGCGCGTCGGCGCGGAGGCCGCCGTCGACCGGGCCCGCGCGCAGGGCGCCGCCAGGCCGCGCGTCCTCGTGCTGGCCACCGACGGCACGGTCCTGAGCCGGGTTTACCAGGACGCGCTGACCGACCTGGGCGCCGAGCCGCTGGTCCCGGACGAGGAGGGCCAGCGGGCGGTCATGACGATGATCTACGACGGGGTCAAGGCCGGCGTCGAGGTCCCCACCGGCGACCTCCTCGCCCTCCTGCGGCGCCTGCGCGGCGACGCCGACGCGGTGGTGCTGGGCTGCACCGAGCTGTCCGTCCTGGCCGAGCAGGCCGGTGACGCCCTGCCGGGGTATGCCGTGGACGCGCAGGCCGCGCTCGTCGCCCGGGTGGTCGAGGAGCTGGGTCGGCCGGGCGACGGGGCGGGGTGACCGGACGGCGGGTCCCGACGAGCGGGCAACGGGCGGCAACAGCCGACGTCCACGCCGGGTCCCGACGAGCGGGCAACGGGCGGCAACAGCCGACGTCCACGCCGGGTCCCCGATACGGTGGCCGGCATGACCCCCCTGCTCGCACCGGCCCCCGGCGTCCCCGTCCACGTCGTCGTCATGGGTGTGTCGGGGTGCGGCAAGAGCACGATCGCACGGGCCCTGCACGAGCGGCTCGGGTGGGAGTTCGCCGAGGGCGACGAGTACCACCCGGCGTCCAACGTGGAGAAGATGGCCGCCGGACGGCCGCTGATGGACCAGGACCGCTGGCCGTGGCTGCGCACGCTCGCCCGGTGGACGCAGGAGCGGGACGAACGGGGGGAGAGCACGATCCTGTCCTGCTCCTCGTTGAAGCGCAGCTACCGCGACCTGCTGCGCGAGGGTGCCCCCGGGACCTACTTCGTCCACATGCACGGGGACAAGGGCCTGCTGCTGGAGCGGATGGAGACGCGAGAGCACTTCATGCCCCCGACGCTGCTGGAGTCCCAGCTGGACACGCTGGAGATGCTCGAGCCGGACGAGCGCGGGGTCGTCGTCGACATCGCCCACCCGGTGGAGCGGGCCGTCCGCGTCGTGCTGGCCCACCTGGAGTAGGTCTCAGACCAGCTCGAGCCCCTCGGCCACCACCCGACCGCGGTGCAGGACGGTCCGGTCGGGCAGCCGGTCCATGACCGCGGCGGTGGGTGTCTCCCCGTCGAGGAGCAGCAGGTCGGCGCGGTCGCCGACGGCCAGCCCGGGGCGGTCCTCCACCCCGGCGAGCCGGGGCAGGTCGGCGTCCATGATCGAGGCCCCGCCGCGGGTGGCCACCGCCAGGCAGTGCTCGACGAGGTCGTCCCGGCGGAAGCCGTGCGTGAACGCCAGCTGCCAGGTGCGGTCGAGCATGTCGGCGTTGCCGTAGGGAGACCAGTAGTCGCGCTGCCCGTCCTCGCCCAGCCCCACCCGGACGCCGTGCTCGACGAGCAGCTGCAGCGGCAGGTTCTGCCGGCCTCCCGGCGCCACCGTCGCGGTCGCGACGTCGGCCTCGGCGAGCCGCTCCACCAGCGCCCGCGTCTGCGACTCCGTCCCGTCCCACAGCCCGTAGCCGTGGGAGATCAGCACGCGGCCCTGCATCCCCAGGGCGTGGGTCCGCTCCAGGATGAGGTCGGCGGAGAAGCGGCCCAGCTCGCCCGGCTCGTGCAGGTGGACGTCCACGGGCAGGCCGTACCGCTCGGCCAGGCCGAAGACGACGTCCAGGTGGCGGACCGGGTCGCGGTCCAGGCTGCACGGGTCGATGCCGCCCACGACGTCGGCCCCGGCACGCAGCGCGTCCTCGAGCACCCGGGCCGACCCCTCCTCGCGCAGGAGCCCCGCCTGGGGGAAGGCGATGACCTGCACCTCGGCCCGGTCGCGGAAGGCCTCGCGGGCGGCGAGGACGGCCTCGAGCCGCTCCAGCCCGGCGTCCACGTCGACCTGGGCGAAGGAGCGCACCCGTGTCGTGCCGCGGGCGACCATCATCCCCAGGGTCCGCGCCACCCGCTCGGTGATGCCCTCCTCGGCCTGGCGCCAGTGCTCCCGGTCGTTGAGCATCATCGCCCACACGCCGGGCGCCCCGGTGTGCGGCCGGAAGGGCAGCCCCAGCCGGGTCGAGTCCAGGTGGACGTGCACGTCGGCGAAGGCGGGCAGCAGCAGCCGTCCGCGCCCGTCGACGTCGTCGGGCCCGACGTCGGCCCGGGCCCGCGCAGCGTCCGTCCCGACGCCCGCGGCGGAGCCGCCGTCCGCCGCATCCACCCCGACCGGCACCACCTCGGCGACCAGCTCCCGCTCGAGGCGGACGTCGGACAGGGCGGCGCCCCACGGGCGGCAGCGGCGGATCCACATGGTCGTCAGGGTATGTCGTGGCCGTGCCACCCTGGGGGCATGGACGGACCTCCCAGCCCCCGCGTGCTCCAGGTGCTCCCCTCGGCCGCCGCCGCCGTGACGCCGCTCGTCGAGGGTGTGCCCCCGCAGCGCTGGACCGCCCCGACGCCGTGCCAGGGATGGGACGTGCGCACCCTGGTCAACCACCTGGTCGCCGAGCACCTCTGGGCCCCTCGGCTGCTGGCCGGGGAGGGTCTGGCCGACGTCGGCGACGCCTACGACGGCGACGTCCTGGGTGAGCACCCGGTCGAGGCCTGGCGCTCGGCGATCGCCTCCTCCCTGCTGGCCTGGGCGGACGTCCGGGACCCCGACCGGTCGGTCGAGGTCTCGGTCGGGCCGGTCCCGGTGACCGAGTACGCCTCCCAGATGCTCGTCGACCTCGTCGTGCACGGCTGGGACCTGGCCGTGGCCACCGGGCAGCCCTACACGCCGACCGCCGAGGCGGTGGCGGAGGCGCTCGCCTACGAGGAGCCCCGGGTGGAGGCGGGCGGTCTCGAGGGACTCTTCGACCCGCCCGTGCAGACCTCCTCGACGGCGCCGCTGGACCGGCTGGTCGCCCTGCTGGGCCGCACGCCGCGCTGAGCCGGGTCCCTCCCGGGGCCGCACGCCGCGCTGAGCCGGGTCCCTCCCGGGGGCGCGCGCCCCGCCGGGCCGGGGAACCCCATACCCTGGGGTGCGTGCTGACCCAGGACCTGCCCCGCGACTGGTGGAAGAGCGCCGTCGTCTACCAGATCTACCCCCGCAGCTTCGCCGACAGCGACGGGGACGGCGTCGGCGACCTGCGCGGGATCATCGGCCGGCTGGACCACCTGGCCGCCCTGGGGGTGGACGTCGTGTGGCTGTCGCCGGTCTACCGCTCGCCGCAGGACGACAACGGCTACGACATCAGCGACTACCAGGACGTCGACCCCCTGTTCGGCACGCTCGAGGACCTCGACGAGCTCGTCGCCGCCGCGCACGACCGTGGCCTGCGGGTCGTCATGGACCTGGTCGTCAACCACACCAGCGACGAGCACGCGTGGTTCCTGAAGAGCCGTGCGGCCACGGACTCGCCGAAGCGCGACTGGTACCACTGGGCGCCGCCGCGGCCCGGTCACGTCGGCGGGCAGCCGGGGGCCGAGCCGAGCAACTGGGGCTCCTTCTTCTCCGGGTCCGCCTGGGAGTGGGACGAGGCCACGGGGGAGTACTACCTGCACCTGTTCAGCCGCAAGCAGCCCGACCTGAACTGGGAGAACCCGCAGGTCCGCGAGGCGGTCTACGCGATGATGCGCTGGTGGCTGGAGCGGGGTGTCGACGGCTTCCGGATGGACGTCATCAACCTGCTCGACAAGCCCGAGGGCTACCCGGACGGGCAGGTGCCGCCGGACGGCCTGTGGGGCGACGCCTTCTCCATGGTGGCCACCCGGCCGAAGGTCCACGAGCACCTGCAGGAGATGTACCGCGAGGTCTTCGCCGACCATCCGCGCGCCTTCCTCACCGTCGGGGAGATGCCCGGCGTCACGATCGAGCAGGCACGGCTGTTCACCGACCCGGCCCGGCGCGAGGTCGACATGGTCTTCCAGTTCGAGCACGTCGACCTGGACTCCGGCCCGGGCGGGAAGTTCGACGTGGCGCCGCTGTCGATGCCGCGCCTGCGGGAGAACCTCATGGCCTGGCAGACCGGGCTCGCCGACCTGGGCTGGAACAGCCTCTACTGGGACAACCACGACCAGCCGCGCGCGGTGTCCCGCTTCGGCGACGACGACGAGGTATGGCGCTCCCGCTCGGCGCGGACGCTGGCGACGGTGCTACACCTGATGCGCGGCACGCCCTACGTCTACCAGGGCGACGAGATCGGGATGACGAACGTCGGCTTCACCGCGCCGGAGCAGTTCCGGGACATCGAGTCGGTGAACTACCTCGCCGAGCAGACCGCCACCGGGCGCACGGTCGAGGAGGTCCTGCCGGGGCTGTCCTTCAAGAGCCGGGACAACGCCCGGACCCCCGTGCAGTGGACGGCGGGGCGGCACGCGGGCTTCACCACGGGGGAGCCGTGGATCGCGGTGGCGGACAACCACCACACCGAGATCAACGCCGAGTCTCAGGTCGGGGTCCAGGGGTCGGTGTTCGAGCACTACCGTGACCTGATCGCGTTGCGGCACGACGAGACCGCCGTCGCCCACGGTGACGTCGAGCCGCTCGCCGCGGACCACCCGGACCTGTGGGCATACGCCCGCCGGCACGAGGGGACCGAGCTGCTCGTCCTGGCCAGCTTCACCCGGGAGACCCTGACCGTGCCTCCGGGGCTGCTCGAGGGTTGGGCCGGCGCCGAGGTGCTGGTGCCGACGTCGTCCGAGGCCGCGCGGTCGGTCCTGGCCGACGGCACGCTGCCCGGGTGGGAGTCGCTCGTCCTGCGACGGGTGCGCTGACCTGCGGCCACGCCGCCGCAGCGGCGGCCGACCTCACCGCAGCGCCGGCAGGACCTCCTCGGCGAAGGCGTCGATGAACGCCTCCTGCTCCTGGCCCACGTGGTGCAGGTAGAGGTCGTCGAACCCGAGGTCGGCGTACTCGGCCAGCCACTCGCGGTGCCGGCCCAGGTCGTGGGAGATGCGCACGCTCTCGCGCACGACGTCCAGACCGACGTGCTCGGACGCGACGTCGAAGCCCTCGGTGGTCGCGGTGTCCCAGTTGACCGGCTCGGAGAAGACGTTGGAGCGCCACTGGTCGACGGCGATCCGCTCGGCTTCCTCCTGGGTCGGCGCCCAGGAGAGGTGGATCTGCAGCGAGGTGCGGCCGCGGCCGCCGGCGTCCCGGTAGGCCGCGAGCAGCTCGCGGAGCGTCTCGACGGGCTGGTTGATCGTGACCAGCCCGTCGGCCCACGCGGCGACCCGGGCGGCCGACCCCACCGACACGGCGGGACCGACGAGCAGGGGAGCGGGGTCGGCGGTCTCCCAGATCCGGGCACGGTCCACGCCCACCAGCCCGTCGTGGGAGACCTCCTCGCCGGCGAGCAGCCGCCGGATGACCTCGACGCTCTCCTCCAGACGCCGGGTGCGTATCTCCTTGCGCGGCCAGACCTCACCGGTGACGTGCTCGTTGATGTTCTCGCCGCTGCCCAGCGCCACCCAGAACCGGCCGGGGAACATCTGTCCCAGCGTGGCGATCCTCTGGGCGTGCACCACCGGGTGGTAGCGCTGCCCCGGGGCCGACACGCACCCGAGGGTGAGGTCGGTCGTGGCGAGGGCCGCACCCAGCCAGGACCAGGCATACCCCGAGTGGCCCTGGCGGGCGCTCCACGGGTAGAGGTGGTCCGAGCACATGGCCATGTCGAAGCCCGCCCGCTCGGCGTGCTGGACGTCGGTCAGCAGCTGGCGGGGACTGATCTGCTCGTGCGAGGCGTGGAAACCGATCCTGCTCATGCCGGTCCTTCCGGGAGGGGATGCGCGCGGGGTGTGCCGTGGGTGCGGGCCGGGGTGCGGCGACCGCGGGGTATGTCGTGCACGCGGGCGGCGTGGTCGTGGTCGTGGTCGTGTTGAGTCTGCCCGGTCACGGGATGGACAGCTCGCCCTGACGGCGCAGGCGGACCCAGCGCACGCCGTAGCCGTCGAGCTGCACGGGCAGGACCCGGCCCTTCTCCACCTCCAGCGTCTCGTGGGAGAGCAGGTCGGTCAGGTGCGGGTCGGGGATCGGCCCGTCGACGGACACCTGGACGGTGACCGGCTCCGGCCCCAGGTTGTGCACCGTGAGGACGGCGGACCCGTCGACGTCCAGGCGGTGCGCCAGCACCTGGGGGCCGGCGTCGTGCTCGAGCACCGTCAGCTCGCCCCAGCCCACCTCGGGGCAGGAACGGCGGATGTCGATGAGGCGGCGCATCCAGGACAGCAGCGAGTCCGGGTCGTGCTGCTGGCTGAGCACGTTGACGTGCTCGGGGCCGTAGGGCCCGGGCACGACGCGCTGGACGAGCTGGGAGGGTCGGGCGGTGGAGAAGCCGCCGTTCTTGCCCGGGCTCCACTGCATCGGGGAGCGCACCGCCATCCGGCCCTCGGCCTGCAGGTCCTCGCCCATCCCGATCTCCTCGCCGAAGTAGAGGGTCGGGGTGCCGGGCAGGGAGAACATCAGGGAGTAGGCCATCGCGATCCGGCGCGGGTCGCCCCCGAGCATCGGCGGGAGGCGGCGCTTCAGACCTCGGTCGTAGACCTGCATCTCCTCCTCCGGCCCGAAGGCGGCGAAGACCTCCTCGCGCTCGCCCTTGGTGAGCTTGTCGAGGGTGAGCTCGTCGTGGTTGCGCAGGAAGGTCGCCCACTGGCAGGTCCGGTGGATCTCCGGGCGGCTGTGCAGGGCCTCGACGATCGGCCGGGCGTCCTGGCGGGCCATCGCGAGGTAGGTCCGCTGCATGAGGATGAAGTCGAACTGCATGTGCATCTCGTCGGCGGCGTCCCCGCCGAAGAAGCGCAGCTGCTGCCTGACGGCTCAGGTTGACCTCGCCGAGCATCATGGCCGAGCCGTTGCGCCGGGAGAGGAAGTCGCGCAGCTGCGCCATGAAACGGTGCGGGTCCACGACGTACTCCGGGGGAGCCGGTGGCCTCGGCGGACTGCTCGAAGAACGGCACCCCGTCCACCCGGAAGCCGTCCACGCCCAGCTGCAGCCAGAACCCGACCGTGCGCATGATCTCGTCGACGACCGCGGGGTGGTCGAGGTTGAGGTCGGGCTGGTGCTTGTAGAAGTGGTGCAGGTAGTACTCGCCGGTCTTCTCGTCCAGCTCCCAGATGGAGTCCTCCTCGTCGGGGAAGACGACCTGGTCGGAGGTGTCACCGGGGTCGTCCGGGCGCCACACGTAGAAGTCGCGGTAGTAGTTCTTCTCCGGGTCCTTCTCCTTGCGGGAGGCCTTGAACCACGGATGCTGGTCGCTCGTGTGGTTGATGACCAGGTCGGTGATGACCCGGATGCCGCGGTCGTGGGCCAGCCGGACCAGCTCGACGAACTGGCCATGGTTGCCCAGCCGCCCGTCGACGCCGTAGTAGTCCATGACGTCGTAGCCGTCGTCCCGGTCGGGGCTGGGGTAGAACGGCATCAGCCACAGGCAGGTGATCCCCAGGTCCGCCAGGTAGTCGATGCGCTGCGCGAGGCCCTGGATGTCACCCACCCCGTCGCCGTCGGCGTCGTAGAACGTCTCGACGTCCATGGAGTAGAGGATGGCGTTCTTCCACCACAGGTCGCTGGTGTCGGTGATCCGCATGCCCCCACCCTGTCCTGTCGCGCCCTCCGGCTCAACCGGTGGGGGTAGGACAGTCGTCGGCCGTGCAGTCGCCCGTGGCCCCTGGCGGGGCCTGGATCGACTGCACGAGTTCCGGGTGGTCCTGCCGGTGAGCGGCCCAGCCGTGCCCGCCGGCCGTGCAGTCGCCCGTGGCCCCTGGCGGGGCCCGGATCGACTGCACGAGATGCCGGCCGGACGCGGAACGGGGCCGCGACCTTGCGGTCACGGCCCCGTCCTACGGTGCTGCGGTGGGCGCTCAGCCCTCCGGGCTCTGGTCCCAGGGCTTGCGCTCGCCGGCGGGCCGCTCCCAGGAGTGGGCACCCGGCTGGTCGCGGTGCGCACCCTGCGCGGGCCGGTCGGCCACCGCCGGGTCCTGGTGCTCGGGCAGGTCGGGGACGACCTGCTCCTGCTGCGGCAGGGTGCCCAGCTCGGGCGACCCCTCGGCCGCACGCTGCTGCTGGGCGGCCTTGGCCTTGCGGGCGGCCTCGGCCACCGCGGCCTCGGCCTCCTTGCCGGAGCGCTGCTTGGTCGCGCCCTCGGCGTCGCGGGAGGCGTCCTCGGCCTCGGCCCGGGCACGACGCAGCGCCTCGCGCGGGTCCTCCAGGGTCGGGGTGTCGAGGTCGTCCAGCCCGGTGTAGCCGGCGTCGTCGCGCAGGCCGGCGCTCGGGCCGTCCAGCCCCGCGTCGGCACCGCCGCCGCTGCCCCCGCCGAGCGCCTTGCCGATGCCCGAGAGGGCCGCGGTGAGCTCGGTGGGCACGACCCACATCTGGTTGGAGTCGCCCTTGGCGATCTCGGGCAGCATCTGCAGGTACTGGTAGGCCAGCAGCTTGCTGTCCGGGTTGCCCTTGTGGATGGCGTCGAAGACCTGCAGGATCGCCCGGGCCTCACCCTGGGACTCCAGGATCGCCGACTGCGCGGTGCCCTCGGCCCGCAGGATCTGGGCCTGCTTCTCACCCTCGGCCGTGAGGATCTGCGACTGCTTGACACCCTCGGCGTTGAGGATCGTGGCGCGGCGGTCGCGCTCGGCGCGCATCTGCTTCTCCATCGAGTCCTGCACGGAGGCGGGCGGGTCGATCGCCTTGAGCTCGACCCGGTTGACCCGGATGCCCCAGCGGCCGGTGGCCTCGTCGAGGACGCCGCGCAGCTGGCCGTTGATCATGTCGCGGCTGGTCAGCGTCTGCTCCAGGTCGAGGGACCCGATGACGTTGCGCAGCGTGGTGACGGTCAGCTGCTCGATGCCCTGGATGTAGTTGGCGATCTCGTAGGTCGCCGCCTTGGGGTCCGTGGGCTGGAAGTAGATGACGGTGTCGAGATCGAGACGACGAGGTTGTCGCTGGTGATCACCGGCTGCGGCGGGAAGCTGACGACCTGCTCGCGCAGGTCCACGACCGAACGCGGCCGGTCGATGAAGGGGATGAGGAAGTGCAGGCCGGCGTCGAGGGTGCGGTCGTACTTGCCCAGCCGCTCCACGATGACGGCGGTGGCCTGGGGGACGATCCGGATCGCGCGGGCGATCGCCACGATCGTGAACAGCACGAGCAGGGCGACGACGGCCCACACGATGATGCTGACGGGGTCTGGCATGACACGGCTCCTTCGGTGTGTCGGACCCGGAGGACGCTGCGGTCCGCCGGACGGTCAGGTCGGGTCTGGGGTGCTTCGGAGGTGGGGGTATGCGGTGCGAGGGCGAAGGGTGCGCCGGCCTCAGTCCCGTGCGGGGGGCTCGAGCGGCTTGTCCTCCGGGGTGGCGGCCGCCACGACCGCGGTGGCGCCGTCGATGCGGACGACGGTGACCACGTCCCCGGGGGCGAAGCTCTGCCCGGCCAGCTCGGCCCGGGCGGTCCAGGTCTCCCCGCGCAGCTTGACCAGCCCCGCGTGGTCGGTCACGGTCTGCTCGACGGTGGCCGGGTGGCCGATGTTGCCCTCGACGCCGATCCGGGCGCCCTTGCCCTCCAGGTTCCAGTACTTCAGCGCCATCGGACGCAGGGCCAGCACGAAGAGGCCGGCCGCGCCGATGAAGACGAGGACCTGGACGAGGATGGGCAACCCCGCGCCGGCGACGACGGCGGCCACGAGGGCCCCGAGCGCCAGCATGAGGAAGAGCAGGTCGAGCGTGGTCATCTCCACGACACCGAACGCCAGCGCCGCACCGAGCCACCACAGCCACTGCGTGTCGCGCAGCCAGTCCATGTGGTCTCCTTTCCCTCCCGGGGTCCCAGTCTAGGGGTCCGACGCGGGCCGGGCCCGGGTGGTTCCCCAGGGTGCGGCCGGTTCGCGCTGCGGGAGCACGAGCAGCGCACCGACGAGGAGCAGCGCCGCGGAGAGGACCAGACCCGCCCCGAGGCTGTCCAGCCGGTCCGAGAACCATCCGGTGAGCCACGGGCCGACCGTCTGGCCCGCCCCGAACGCGGCCGTCGTGAAGGCCAGCCCGGAGGTCCACAGCCCCGCGGGCAGCGCCCGGCGCACACCGACCGTCATCGCGGTGACCACCGACAGGAACGTGCCGCCGACGACGACACCGGAGAGCAGGAACGCCCAGGTCTGCGCGACGACGACCGGCAGCACCGTGCCCAGGGCGAGCACCGTCATCAGGACGGTCATCGCCCGTGCCCCGCCCAGGCGGCCGATGAGCGGGCCCCACACGAACCAGCCTGCTGACGCCGCCAGGCCCACGACCACCCAGAACACGGCCACGGTCCGCAGGCCCACGCCCTGCTCCTGCAGGAAGGCGATGACGAAGGTGAGGTAGGCGATGTAACCCAGCCCGAAGAAGGTGTAGCCCGCCGACAGCCAGCCGACCTGGCGGCGGTCCCGCGTCGGTGCTCGGCGGCCGGCGGCGCGGGGTCGCTGGTCGACCGCAGCGCCAGCGCCGCCACCGCGGTGGCGACCCCGGCCAGCACGGCCAGGGCCACCCAGCCCAGCTGCCAGCCCGCGAGCCCGGCCAGGAGGCCGTCCGGTCCGACGCCGGGCCCGCCGCCCGCCCCGAGGCCGGACGATCCATCCGCCCCGACGCCGGACGATCCGTCCGCCCCGACGCCGGACGATCCGTCCGCCCCGACGCCGGACGCTCCATCCGCCCCGCCGCCGGTCCCTCCACCGGCGTCCGAGCGGTCAAGGACCCACGGCACGAGCAGCCCGGCCAAGGTCATCCCGCCGCCGGCCCCGCCGTAGTACAGGCCGAGCATGAGCGCCGCCCGGCGCGGGGTCCCCTCGGCACCCGCGGCGACGACGAGCGCGGCGCCCAGCACGAACGCCCACGCACCGCCCACCCCGGCGGCCGCGCGGGCCACGAGCAGCAGGGGGTAGGCGACCGTGACGGCCGTGAGGAGCAGCGCGGCCGTGCAGACCGCCGACCCGAGCAGGAAGGCCCGGCCGGTCCCCAGACGCCGCGCGACCGGTGCCGCGACGAGCGCGCCGAGGAGGTAGCCGGCGGCGTTCGCGGTGTTGAGCGCCCCGGCCTGGGACCACGTCCAGCCCAGGTCCGCCCGCATCTCGGGCAGGAGCAGGGCGTAGGCGAAGCGGGCCAGGCCGAGGGAGACCAGCGGGCCGGAGGAGAGCGCCAGCGCCACGAGGAGACGGTCGGCGCGGCTGGTCACTGCTGCAGTCTGCCAGCCGCCGTCCTCACCAGAGGCTGGGACCGGCGACGAGCGGCACCGGGGTCGAGGCGGCCGACGCGACGGCCGGTCCCCCGTTCTCCGCGCCCGCCGCCTCCTGCCCGACCACGGCCTCGCCCCCTGCCCGCGCCGATGGACGGTCGGCGGTCCGAGGGCGGGGAGGACGGTTCGCCTGCGGCACCGGGTCGCTGCGCAGCGCCCGGGCGACGATCGCGAAGACCTGCTCGGTCTCCACGAGGAAGGCGTCGTGCCCGTAGGGGGACTCGATGGTGGCCAGCTCCCGGCACGCGGGCGACGCGGCGACGACCGCTCCGTCGGCCGGGGTGAACAGCCGGTCGCTGGAGACCACGCCCACCGTCAGCTCGGCGGTGATGCGGCGCAGCGCGGCCTCGACCCCGCCGCGTCCGCGCCCGACGTCGTGGGAGTTCATCGCCTCGGTGAGCGCGAGGTAGGCGTTGGCGTCGAACCGGCGCACCAGCTTGGCGCCGTGGTGCTCGAGGTAGGACTGCACGGCATACCGACCTCCGCGCAGCGGGTCCTCCCCGCACTGCCCGTCCCGCCCGAACCGCAGGGCCAGCTCCTGCGCGGAGCGGTAGGTCGCGTGCGCGATCTGGCGGGCGATCGCCAGGCCCTGTCGCGGCCCGGGGCCGGGGTAGTAGTCCCCGCCCTGGAAGGCCGGGTCGAGGCGGACCGCGTGCTGCTGCGGCACCGACCAGGCGATCTGGTCGGCGGTGGCCGCCGCGCCCGCGGCGAGCACGACGCACCGCTTCACCCGCCCGGGCAGCGTCACCGCCCACTCGAGCGAGCGCATACCTCCCACGGAGCCGCCGACCACGAGGGCGAAGCTGTGGATGCCCAGGGCGTCGGCCAGCAGCGCCTCAGCGCGGACCTGGTCGCGGACGGTCACGGCCGGGAAGCAGGAGCCGTAGGGGCGCCCGTCCGGGGCGGCCGAGGAGGGGCCGGTCGTGCCGCCGCAGCCGCCGAGGACGGCCGGGGCGACGACGAACCACTCGTCCGTGTCCACCGGGCAGCCGGGCCCGACGAGCCCGGGCCACCATCCCGCGGTCGGCTGGCCCGGCCCGCGCGGGCCGACGACGTGGCTGTCACCGGTCAGCGCGTGCAGGACCAGCACCGCGTTGTCGCGGGCCTCGTTGAGGCGGCCCCACGTCTGGTAGGACACGCGCACACCCTCGATGACCTTCCCCGACTCCAGGGTCAGGTCGCCCACGGGCTGGACGCGGCGCCGGCCGGCGGACACGGCTCAGGCCGCCGCGGTCTCGGCGGAGCCGGCGACCCGGGCCGCGGCCTCGAAGCCGGTCCCCAGGTCGGCCAGGATGTCCTCGATCCCCTCGATGCCGACGGCCAGCCGGACCAGGCCGGGGGTGACGCCGGCGGCGCGCCGGGCGTCCTCGGACAGCTGGCTGTGGGTCGTCGAGGCGGGGTGGATGACCAGGGAGCGCACGTCCCCGATGTTGGCCACGTGGCTGTGCAGCTGCAGCGCCGAGACGAACGCCTTCCCGGCCTCGACCCCGCCGGCGATCTCGAAGGCCAGCACGGCTCCGGCGCCCCCGGGGAGGTAGCGCTGCGCGAGCTCGTGCGAGGGGTGGTCGGGCAGGCCGGCGTAGTGGACCTGCTCGACCTGGTCGTGCCCGGCGAGCCACTCGGCGACCCGGCCGGCGTTGGCGACGTGCCGCTCGACCCGCAGGGACAGCGTCTCCACACCCTGCGCGATGAGGAAGGCGTTGAACGGCGCGACGGCCGGGCCGAGGTCGCGCAGCAGCTGCACGCGGGCCTTGAGGATGTAGGACAGGTTGACCCCGAAGATGCCGTCCTTGCCCAGCGTCTCGGCGTAGACGAGCCCGTTGTAGGAGGGGTCGGGCTCGGTGAAGCCGGGGAAGCGGTCGCCCTGGCCGTAGTCGAAGGCTCCCCCGTCGACGATCACACCGGCGATCGAGGTGCCGTGGCCGCCGAGGTACTTGGTGGCCGAGTGGACCACGACGTCCGCGCCGTGCTCGATCGGGCGGCACAGGTAGGGGGTGGCGATGGTGTTGTCCACGACCAGCGGCACGCCGACCTCGTGAGCCACGTCGGCGACGGCGCGGATGTCGAGCACCTCGCTGCTGGGGTTGGCGATCGTCTCGCCGAAGAACAGCTTCGTCTCCGGCCGGGCGGCGGCCCGCCCGCCACGACTCGGGGTCGGTCGGGTCCTCGACGAAGGTGACCTCGATGCCCAGCTTGGGCAGGGTGTGGGCGAAGAGGTTCTGCGTCCCGCCGTAGAGCTGCGGGCTGGCGACGAGGTGGTCGCCGGAGCCGGCGAGGTTGAGCACGGCGAGGGTGATGGCCGAGGAGCCGGACGCCACGAGCAGGGCACCGACGCCGCCCTCCAGGTCGGCGATCCGGTTCTCGACGACCTCCTGGGTCGGGTTGGTGATCCGGGTGTAGATCGGGCCCAGCTCGGCCAGGGCGAACCGGTTCGCCGCCTGGTCGGCGTCCTCGAAGACGTAGGAGGTGGTCTGGTAGATCGGCAGCGCGCGGGCGCCGGTGGCGGCGTCGGGGGTCTGGCCGGCGTGGATCTGACGGGTGTCGAAGGAGAGCTGGGCGGAGGTGGACGAGGTGCTCATGGGGAGGCCTTCCGGTGCAGGGTGGGGGCAGGTGAGGAGGTGGTGTCACGCTGCTGAGCCCGCCTCGACAGCGGAGGGTATGCCGTGGGGCACCGGGGGTGCCGCCGGTCGCGCACGGGGCGCAGGCTGCGAGGGGGAGGCTCAGCAGCTGCGCATTCGGCGTCGCGAGGTCGTCATGGAAGAGATGTCTAGCAGCGCGCGACGACCGAAGTCAATTCGTCAGACGGGCCGTGTCGACCCGAACTGACACAGAATCCTCGGATGCAAATCCGGTTGGCGGGCAACGTCTTCGGTCATGCCCGTCCTCACGGCAGGACGGACGGCCGCAGGGCCGGCGGACACGGGTTTCTCCCGATCCACCGGCCCTGTGCCGCAGCGTCCTCGTGCCCCTCAGGGAAGGTCCACCGCCCAGCCGCCCTCGAGCGTGCCCAGGTCGAACCGGGCCAGGCCCTGGTGGTCGAGGGCCCACAGGTCCTGACCCACGACGATCGTGCGGGAGGGTGCGTCCACCCACCGGTCGTCCGCGTTCGTGCGGGCCCGGCCGCTCTCGGCGAGGACGCCGGGGCCCACGTCGTCAGGGCGAGGACGCCTGCGAAGCCCGGCTTGTCCTGGACGTCCCCGTCCCCCTCGGAGGCCACCGTGCCCCACGTCATCGCGGGCAGGAAGGCCTGACCGGTCGAGGGCCAGGCGGTGAACGCCCGGTGGTCCCACTCGACGGGGGAGTAGGTCTCGGGCCAGGTGAGCACCTCGGTCCGGACCGGCGCGTTCACGTCGCGCACGTCGAAGAGCGAGGCCTGCAGGCCCTTCGTCTGCCCGGTCCGCTCGTCGGCGTCCTGGCCGACGCCCAGCAGCCACCCGTCGCCGACGGGGTGCAGGTAGGCCGAGTAGCCGGGGATCTTCAGCTCGCCGGCCAGGGTCGGCGCGGAGGGGTCGGAGGTGTCGACCAGGTAGAGCGGGTCGGTCTGCCGGAAGGTGACGATCGCGGCCAGGTCGGCGTCCAGGTAGCGCACGGCGTAGATCTGCTCGGTCTCGCCCAGGCCGTCCACCCGCCCGGTCTCCACCAGCTCCTCGCCCTCCTCGGCGAGGACGACGAGCGAGGAGCTCGAGGTCTGCGAGCGCCCCGGCGGGTCGATCGTCGTGGCCACCCGCAGCACGCCGTCCTGCTCGTCCAGGGCCCACTGGTTCAGCAGGTGGCCCTCGACGCTGCCGGAGGCGACGTAGCGGGTGGCGGCCGGGTCGGAGATGTCGAAGGTGTGCAGGTCGGTGCGCATCGGCCGGTCCTGCGGCCACGGCATGCTCATGGCCGCCCACTGCCAGGCGTCCCAGGCGCTGGTGCCGACGACGAGCCGGTCGGGGGAGGCGTAGACGGTGCTGCCGCTGGCCACCAGCCCCGCGCCGGAGGTGGGGGTGACCTGGCCCGAGGCCAGGTCGAACGTCAGCACGGACATCGTCGACAGGCCGGCGGGGTCGCGCGGACGGGAGATCTCCGAGCACTCCAGCAGCGGCTCGGTGCCCACGACCCGCCCGTCGGCGTCCAGCTCCTGGCGGTGGGGCACCCAGTCCTCGATGGTGGTGGAGCGGATGAGCTCCCGGTTGCGCTCCTCGGCCTCGTCCTCGGCCCGGAGGCTGCCCGAGCCGGGCTGGGTCTGCGGGACGCCGGGGGGCTCGGTGACCATCACCATCCGGACGGTGCCGTCGATCATCCGGGCCGAGCGGTAGGACCCCTCCACGCGGACCGTCCCCAGCACCTGCGGCCGGCTCGGGTCGGACAGGTCGACGGTCATCACCAGGGTGCGGCTGGCGGGGTAGGCCACCCGCAGGCCGTCCACCGGCTGCGGCGAGGACCACTCCTGGCCGAGCACGACGAGGGTGCTGCCGTCGAGCAGCAGCTCGGAGGGGGAGGCCTGGTCGGCGCGGCCCGGCATCGGGATCCGGGCGAGCACCTCCTCGGAGGCCAGGTCGACCACGCGGACCTGCCCGCCGGTGGTGGTGACGAGGATCCGGCCGTCGGTCTTGACCGTGTCGGCCTCGTCGACGCCCTCCTCCTGGACGTTGGTGCTCGAGTGCTCGGGCGCCGCGCCGCCCCCGTCGGAGGCGGCGGACGCGGCGTCGCCGCCGGCGGCGGAGTCCTCCATCGCCCCGCCGGAGTCGTCGACGGCCATCCCCCACCCGCCGCCCCCGAGCCCGTAGGGGGTGACCAGCTCCAGCGCGTTGGCCTGGTAGTAGGTGAGCAGCTGCTGGCAGTCGTCGAAGGGCGCGAGGTAGCCCGCCGGCAGGGCCGTGGTCGCGGCCCGGACGGTCGCCTCGTCCCAGGGGGCGGGCGTCCCGCTCGTCGGGGCCCCCGTCGTCGGTGCCGACCCCGGCGGCGCCGGCTCGGGGTCCTGGGGGGCCGGGGCGCAGGCCGTAAACGCGAGGACGGCGGTGAGCGGCAGGCCCACCCGGCGGAGTGCGGTTGGCGCGGGCACGGCAGCCTCCTGGGGTGCGTGGTCGACGATGACAGGGGTATGACGTGCCCCGCCTCCGCGGCGTTCCGCCCGCCCGTGCGCTGCCGTTCCGCCGGCCCGTGCGGTGCCGATGCGCCCGCCCGTGCGGCGCCGTTCCTCCGGCCGTCCGTGCGACGGGCCCGGCGACACCGCGGCGGATGGGCGGGAATGGCATCCCGCCCGTTGTTAGGTTGGACCGTATGCCCCCCTCGCCAGGAGCCGTCCTCGTCCTGGCGCACGTGCGGGACCGGGCGGCGGTGACCGTGGCCCGCGCCCTGCGCCGCCAGGGGTGGCGCGTCGGTGCCGGGACGCCCCGGGCCTCGGCCGGGTTCGTCGGTGCCTCCCGCGCGGTGTCCGCCACGCACGTCGTGCCCCGGGCCCGCGGGACGCTGGGCGAGTTCGTCCGCGCGGTCACCGCGGCCGTGGAGGCCGAGGGCTACGACCTGGTGGTGGGCGCCGGCGACGACTGGATGGCCGCGCTCTCCCACGTCGCCGACCGGCTGCCCGTCCCGGTCGCCGCCCCCTCCCGCGCCGTGGTCGAGCAGGCCCTCGACAAGCTGGGCCTCGTGGAGGCCGCGGGCGCGGCGGGACTGGCGGCACCGCATACCTGGATCCCCTCCGACGATGTGGACCCCGGGTCGGTGCCGCTGCCCGTCGTGGTCAAGTCGCGCACCCACTGGCGGCCGGGGGTGACCCGCCGCCACCGGGTGGAGGTGGAGCTGTGCCACGACGCCGACGCGCTCGCCGGGCAGCTCGCCCGGATCCGGGCGCACGGGGACGAGCCCGTCCTCCAGCAGCCGGTGCACGGGCGGCTGGGCGCCCTCGTCGGGGTGGTGCACGAGGGACGGCTCATCGGCCGCGTCCAGCAGGTCGCCCCTCGGCTGTGGCCGACCCCGCACGGCGCTTCCGCCCGGGCTGTCACGGTGCCCGTCGACGCGGAGCTGGCCCGGCGCAGCGAGGACCTTCTGCGGCGCATCGGCTGGGTGGGGCTCGTCGAGCTGCAGTTCCTCACCGGCAAGGACGGGACCCCCTGGCTCATCGACTTCAACGGGCGGCCGTTCGGGTCGGTGGCGCTCGCCGAGAGCGCCCGGCCGGGGCTGCTCGACGCCTGGGTGCGCGGGGCGCTGGACCTGCCGGTGCCGGACCTGGCCGACGGGCGGGTCGGGGTCCGCTACCAGTGGCTGGCCGGCGACCTGCGCCGGGCGCGGATCGAGCGGCGCGGGGGACTGGCCCGGGACGTGGGGAACAGCCTGCGGTGGGCCGTCGGCGCGCGGCACAGCCTGACCCGGCTCGACGACCCGGGGCCGGTGGCGCACCTGCTCACCGCACGCTTCCGGCCCGACGACCCCGACCCGGACCACGACGAGGACGCGTCGCGCGGCACGCCCCGCAGCACCCCGCCGCTGGCGTCCTGAGGGGACGGGGGCAGCAGGTCAGGCCCGGCGTCGGAGCAGACCGACCACCTCGGCGACCACCCGTCGCTCGGGCGCCCGGAGCAGGTGCAGGACGGCCTGCTGCCCGGCCAGGGCGGCGAGCCCGACCACGGGCACGACGAGCAGGTCCGGCGCGGAGCCGAGGGCCAGGGCCGTCCCGGCGGCGACGACGAGGCCGGCGGCCAGACCGCTGACCAGGGCACGCACGACCTGCCCGCGGGCCTGGGCGACGTCGAGCAGGGAGTGGCGGTCGGCGACGTACCAGCTGGTGAGCACGGCCGCGAGCACCAGCGACACCGAGGTGGCCAGCACGATGCCGGGAACGCCCAGGACCGGTGCCAGGACCAGGTCACCCACGACGTTGACGACCATCGCCACGATGCTGATCGCCACCGGGCCCCGGGTGTCGCCGACGGCGTAGGAGGCGCTCACGACGACGTGCCGCCAGCCGACGGCGAGCAGCGCCGGCAGGAACCACACGACGGCGGTCGCGGTGAGCGCGACCGCGTCCTCGTCGAAGGAGCCCCGGCCGAACGCCAGCGCGACCACCCGGTCGGGCACCACCGCCAGGGCCGCCACCACCGGCACGAGGATCGTCAGCGTCACCCCCGTGCCGCGGTGCAGCAGCGCCCGCAGCTCCCGCGGACGACCGGCGGCGGCGGCCCCCCATCGCGGGGTAGAGCGGCGCCATGAGGGCGGCGACGATCAGCGTCTCCGGAAGGCTGGTCAGCCGCCACCCGAGGAAGATCGCCGAGACCGCGCCCTCCTCCACCGTGGAGGCCACCGCCCGGTCGACGAGCGTGTTGACGTTGACGACGGCCTGACCGACCATCAGCGCCGGCACCATGGCGGTGATCTCGCGCCAGCCGGGACCCTCGAGGTCCAGGCGCGTCGCCAGCCGCCAGCGGTGCCGGTGGGCCGGCCACAGCTGCAGCAGCATCCGCAGCAGCGACCCGACGACGAAGCCCCAGGCCAGGGCGGAGATGCCGTACCGGGGGCCCAGCAGCGCGGCCGCGGCGATCATCACGAGGTTGAAGGGGATCCCCTGCAGGGCGACCCAGCGGAACACGCCGTGGCCGTGCGCCAGGCCGGCGAGCAGGTCGGTCGCGGCGATGAGAACCGTGGCCAGCAGCACCACCCGCACCAGCAGGACCAGGGTGCCGTCGTCGCTCCCGGCCAGACCGGGGGCCAGGACCACGGAGATCGGCGCCGCCGCCAGGCCCAGGACGACACCGACCACCCCCAGGGCGACGGTGCCCACGACGCTGGCGGTCCACCAGCCGGGGTGGCCGGTGCAGCGTCCGGCGGCGTCCGCCCCGTCGGGTGGGCCAGCGGCACCGGTTGCGCCGGCCACCTTCTCGGCCTCCGCCTCGCGGGCGACGACCGGGGTGACCGCCCGCGTCAGCGAGGTGCCGAGGACCCCGAGCAGGATGCTGGAGAGCCCCAGCGCGACGAACCACGCGTCCAGCTCGGCGCCGGCGCCGTAGACCGCGGCGACGACCGCGTCCCGGACCAGGCCCAGGACGGTGGACACCGCGGTCAGCGCCGCGACGAGCAGGGCCGCCCTGCCCACGCCGGAGCGTGCGGCCATCACGCGGGCCCCGGTGCCCGCGTCAGAAGTTGATCATGTGGCCGGCGATGCCGTGCATGGCCTCCTTGACGGCCTCACCCAGGGTCGGGTGCGCGAAGACGACGCGGGAGACCTCGTCGGCGGTGAGGTCCCAGGTCTGGGCCACGTTGATCGCCGGCAGCAGCTCGGTCACGTCCGGTCCGATCAGGTGGGCCCCGAGGATCTCGTGGTGCTCGGCGTCAGCGACGATCTTGACGAACCCGACGGGCTCGCCCAGGCCCATGGCCTTGCCGTTGGCGGTGAACGGGAAGCTGGCGACCTTGATCTCGTGCCCGGCGTCCTTGGCCTGCTGCTCGGTCAGGCCCATCGAGGCGACCTGCGGCTGGCAGTAGGTGGCCCGGGGGATCATCCGGTAGTCCAGCGGCATCGTCTCGGCGCCGGCGATGACCTCGGCCGCGACGATGCCCATCGACTCGGCCACGTGGGCCAGCATCAGCTTGGCCGTGACGTCGCCGATGGCGTAGACGCCGTCGACGTTGGTGCGCATGTAGTCGTCGATCGCGATGGCGCCGCGCTCGGTCAGCTCGACGACTCCGGTGCTCTCCAGGCCGAACCCCTCGGTGCGGGGGGCGAAGCCGATGGCCGACAACAGCCGGTCCGCCTCGAGCGTCTCCTCCTTGCCGTCCTTGCTCACCTTGACCTTCACGCCCGATCCGGTGTCCTCGACCGCCTCGACCTTGGTGCCGGTGAGGACCTTCACGCCGAGCTTCTTGTAGTGCTTGGCCAGCTCCTTGGAGATGTCCGCGTCCTCGGCGGGGACCATGCGGTCCATGAACTCCACGATCGTCACGTCGACCCCGAAGTTCTTCATCACGTAGGCGAACTCCACACCGATCGCGCCGGAGCCGGCGATGATGATCGAGCCGGGCAGCTCCTCGTCGAGGATCTGCTCCTCGTAGGTGACGACGTTCTTGCTGACCTCCACGCCCGGGAGCATCCGGGTCACCGAGCCGGTGGCGAGGATGAGGTTGTCGAACTCCAGCTGCTGGGTCTGGCCGTCGTTGAGCGCGACGTCCATGCTCTTCGGGCCGGTGAGGGTGCCCCAGCCGTCGATCTCGGTGATCTTGTTCTTCTTCATGAGGAAGTGGACGCCCTTGACGATGCCGGCCGAGACCTGCCGGCTGCGCTTGAACGTCGGGCCGTAGGACATCGTGGCGTCACCCTCGATGCCGAACTTCTTCTTGTCGTGCTGCAGCGTGTGGGCCAGCTCGGCGTTCTTCAGCAGCGCCTTGGACGGGATGCACCCGACGTTGAGACAGACACCGCCCCAGTACTGCTTCTCGACGACGGCCACCTTCTTGCCCAGCTGGCTCGCGCGGATCGCCGCGACATACCCACCGGGACCGGCGCCCAGGACAACAACGTCAAAGTGATCGGCCATGGGGTCAGTATGCCGTCAGGCCTCCGGCGCCGCGCCCCGGGCACCCCCGGAGGGCCGCAGCCGCCCCACCAGCACCGTCGCCGGGAACAGAGCCAGCGCCGCCGCCCCGACCATCTTCGCCGTCTCCTCGGCCACCCGGCGCACCGTGGAGTCGATGCCGGTCAGGTCGAGGGCCACCGACGCGGCCATGGCGTCAGGGCGCGGACGGGCACCAGGGGCAGGAGGGGTCGTCGACGCGACGTCGGCACGCTCACTCCTCGATGATCTCTCCCTCGGCGACCTCGTCCTCGCCGTCGGGGCCCGCGCCTCCCGCCCCCGGGTCGTCCTCGCGGGCGACCTCGGTCTCGGCGAGCATCCGGTAGAGCTCGCGCCGGGTGCGGTCCAGCAGCCCGGCCGCCCGCTCCGTGAGGTCCTCGTCGCCGGACTGGCCCACCGCCTGCGCGGCGACCGCCAGCCCGCCCACGGCCTTCCACAGCCGCGTGCCGCTGCCGCGGCCGGACTCCCGGCGGCCACGCCGCCCGCCGCCCGCGCTGCCCGTGCCGCGACCGGTGCCCGCCCACGGGTCGGCCGGCTCGTGGCCGGTGGCGAACCCCGGGTCGGGGCCGTCCGCGGCAGCCTGCCGGCCGGCGTCGGTCAGCGTGTAGGCCTTGCGCCCGTCGTGCTCGACCTGCTCGATGAGGCCCTCGTCCTCCAGCTGGGCCAGGGCCGGGTAGATCGCGCCCGAGCTGGGCTGCCACTCCCCGAACGTGCGCTCGGAGATCTCCTGCATGAGCTGGTAGCCGTTCATCGGCCCGCCCGCGAGCAGGTGCAGGACGGCGTTGCGCACGTCCCCGCGGCGGGCCCGTCGGGCCCGTCCCTGCGGACCGCCCCGGCGGTGCTGGTGCCGGTCGCCGCCGAGGCCCGTGCCGCCCAGGTCCACCCCCGGCCAGGAGCCGGTGCCGAACGGCCCCTGCGGACCGAAGATGCCGCCCGGGCCCATGGGGCCGCGCGGACCGAACGGTCCCTCGGGACCGAAGAACTGCTCCGGGTCGAACCCGCCTCGTCGCTGTGTCATGGCTCCATCGTCCGCCTGCGGTGTCGACATGTCAACGTCATATCGATAGCGGCGCACCCGGCTGCCCCGGGGTGCACTGCATACCTGTGCGGTCGGTCACATATCCATCCAGGGGGTTGACGTCGCGGCAGCGATGGGCCAGAGTTGCGCCCATGCACCTCTTCGTTCTCGTACTTATTAGCCAGGGACGCGCCACGGCCTGATCTCAGACCGCGCCGCGTCCTCCCCTCGTCAGCCCTCCGGGCCGAGGGGTTTTTTGTTGCCCGACCACCACTCCGACACCCTCCAGCACCCCTCGTAGTCAGGACCAGGACGATGACCGCCACCCCCGTGAGCAGCGACACGATCACCGACGGCGCGACCGTGACCGCCCCCGGCACCACCGGCGGGCGGTCCGTGGACGGAGGCCCCCGCACCGGGGCCGAGCAGCTCGTCGACACCCTCCGGCGGGTCGGGGTGGAGCACATCTTCGGCCTGCCCGGCGGCGCGGTGCTGCCCCTCTACGACGCGCTCTACGAGGCCGAGGGGATCCGCCACATCCTCGTCCGGCACGAGCAGGGCGCCGGCCACGCCGCGCAAGGGTATGCAGCCGCGACCGGGAAGGTCGGCGTGTGCCTGGCCACGAGCGGGCCGGGGGCGACGAACCTGGTGACCCCGCTGGCCGACGCCAACATGGACTCGGTCCCGATGGTGGCGATCACCGGGAACGTGGCCAGCACCGCGATCGGCTCGGACGCCTTCCAGGAGGCGGACATCCGCTCGATCTCGATGCCGGTGACCAAGCACTCCTTCTTCGTCACCCGTCCCGACGAGATCGCCGCCACCATCGCCTCGGCCTTCCACCTGGCCTCCACCGGCCGTCCGGGCCCGGTCCTGGTCGACATCACCAAGGACGCCCTGATCGCCCACGCGAGCGACGAGCTGCGCCAGCTGCCGATGCCCGGCTACCGGCCCGCGACGGCCCCGGCGCCGCAGGAGGTCCGCGACGCCGTCGAGCTGATGCTCACCGCCCGTCGTCCCGTCCTCTACGTCGGCGGAGGCTGCATCCGCGCGAACGCCTCCGAGCAGGTGCGGGCCCTGGCCGAGCTCACCGGGATGCCGGTGGTCACCACCCTCATGGCCCGCGGAGCCTTCCCGGACAGCCACCCCCAGCACATGGGGATGCCGGGGATGCACGGCACCGTCTCGGCGGTCGCCGCCCTGCAGAAGTCCGACCTCATCATCAGCCTGGGCGCCCGCTTCGACGACCGGGTCACCGGGGCCAAGGACTCCTTCGCCCCCGGCGCCACGATCGTGCACGCCGACATCGACCCGGCCGAGATCGGCAAGAACTTCCCCACCGCGGTCGGCCTCCTGGGTGACGCCCGCGCGACGATCGAGCTGCTCGCCACCGAGTGGACCCGCCGCACCGCCGAGGGCGCGACCTACGACTTCGAGGCGTGGAACGCCCGCTGCCGCGGCTGGAAGTCGCGCTACCCGCTGGGCTACGAGGAGCCCAGCGACGGTGCCCTCGCCCCGCAGTACGTCATCGAGCGCCTCGGCGCCCTCGCCGGTCCGGACGCGATCTTCGCCTCCGGCGTCGGGCAGCACCAGATGTGGGCCAGCCAGTTCATCGGCTACGAGGAGCCGCGCCGCTGGCTCAACTCCGGCGGGCTGGGGACCATGGGGTATGCCGTGCCCGCCGCCATGGGCGCGAAGGTGGCCATGCCGGGCAGCACCGTCTGGGCCATCGACGGCGACGGCTGCTTCCAGATGACCAACCAGGAGCTGGCCACCTGCGCGATCGAGGGCATCCCGATCAAGGTCGCGATCATCAACAACGCGGCCCTGGGGATGGTCAAGCAGTGGCAGGCGCTGTTCTACTCCGAGCGCTTCAGCGCCTCCCAGCTGCCCTCGGCCCAGATCCCGGACTTCGCCGCGCTGGCCCGGGCCTACGGCTGCGTGGGGCTGCGCTGCGACACCCGCGAGGACGTGGACCGCACGATCGAGGAGGCCATGGCCGTCGACGACCAGCCGGTCGTCGTGGACTTCCGGGTCAGCAAGGACTCGATGGTCTGGCCGATGGTCCCCGCCGGCACCAGCAACGACGCCATCCAGCACGCGCGCGACCTCACCCCCGAGTTCGGCGAGGACGAGTGATGACGCTGCTCCACGACTACCCGCTGCCCGACCGCGAGGTCCCCACGGCCCCGCAGGCCCACCGACCCGTTCCTCCCTCCTCCACCCCTCCCCCCCCCCACCGGCACCACCACGAAAGGCACTCCCATGCGACCCGACCACCACCGCCACGCCCTGTCCGTCCTGGTCGAGAACAACCCCGGCGTCCTCGCCCGGGTCTCGGTCCTCTTCGCCCGGCGCAACTTCAACATCGACCACCTGGTCGTCGGTCCGACCGAGGACAACAAGGTCTCCCGGATGACCATCGTCGTCAACGTCGACGCGGAGCAGCTGCACAAGGTCACCAGCCAGCTGGACAAGCTCGTCGAGGTCATCCACATCCAGGAGCTCGACGACGCGGACGCCATCCGCACCCAGCTGTGGGAGATCAACGACAACGGTCCCCGCCCGGTCGGCGCCATGGCGGCCGCCGCCTTCTGACCCGGCGGCGCGCCGCACCGCATACCCTCTGCACCACCTGGACCACGGCGCCACCCCCGCGCCGCGGTCCCCCCACCTGCACCCCACCACCACAGGAGAGAACACGCCGATGGCCACCATGTACTACGACGACGACGCCGACCTGTCCATCATCCAGGGCCGGAAGGTCGCCGTGCTCGGCTACGGCAGCCAGGGGCACGCGCACGCGCTGTCGCTGCGGGACTCCGGCGTCGACGTCCGGGTCGGGCTCGCCGAGGGCAGCTCGAGCCGGGACAAGGCGCGGGCCGAGGGGCTGGCCGTCATGACGCCGGCGGAGGCCTGCGCGGAGGCCGACGTCATCATGGTGCTCGTCCCCGACCACGTGCAGCGCCACCTCTACGCCGAGGCGATCGAGCCGCACCTCTCCGACGGCAAGGCGCTGTTCTTCAGCCACGGCTTCAACATCCGGTTCGGCTACATCAAGCCCCCGGCCGGCGTGGACGTGTGCATGGTCGCGCCGAAGGGCCCGGGCCACCTCGTGCGCCGGGAGTACGTCGACGGGCGCGGCGTGCCGGTGCTCGTGGCCGTGGAGCAGGACGCGACCGGCGACGCCAAGGCGCTGGCGCTGTCCTACGCCTCGGCGATCGGCGGCCTGCGCGCCGGCGGCATCGAGACCACCTTCACGGAGGAGACCGAGACCGACCTCTTCGGCGAGCAGTCGGTGCTCTGCGGGGGCATGAGCCAGCTGGTGATGTACGGCTTCGAGACGCTCACCGAGGCCGGCTACCAGCCGGAGGTGGCCTACTTCGAGTGCCTGCACGAGCTCAAGCTCATCGTCGACCTCATGTACGAGGGTGGCATCGCCAAGCAGCGCTGGTCGATCTCCGACACCGCGGAGTACGGCGACTACGTCTCTCGGTCCGCGGGTCATCGACCCCAGCGTGAAGGAGAACATGCAGGCGGTGCTGGAGGACATCCGCAACGGGTCCTTCGCCGACCGCTTCATCCAGGACCAGGACGCGGGCGCGCCGGAGTTCAAGGCCCTGCGCGAGAAGGGCGCCCAGCACCCGATCGAGGCCACCGGCAAGGAGCTGCGCGGGATGATGGCCTGGGTCAAGTCGCACGACAGCGACTACGTCGAGGGGTCGGCCGCACGTGACTGAGCCCACCGTCCCGACCGGGGTCGACCCCAAGCCCCGCTCGCGGGACGTCACCGACGGGCTGGAGAAGACCGCCGCGCGCGGCATGCTCCGGGCGGTCGGCATGGGGGACGACGACTGGGTCAAGCCCCAGGTCGGCGTCGCCAGCAGCTGGAACGAGATCACGCCCTGCAACCTGTCGCTGGACCGGCTCGCCAAGGCCGTCAAGGACGGGGTGCACTCCGCCGGCGGCTACCCGCTGGAGTTCGGCACGATCTCGGTCTCCGACGGCATCTCGATGGGCCACGAGGGGATGCACTACTCCCTGGTGTCGCGGGAGATCATCGCCGACTCCGTGGAGACGGTGATGTCGGCCGAGCGGCTCGACGGGTCGGTGCTGCTCGCCGGCTGCGACAAGTCGCTGCCCGGGATGCTCATGGCCGCGGCCCGGCTGGACCTGGCCTCGGTGTTCGTCTACGCCGGGTCGATCCTGCCCGGCCGGGCCCGCATGTCCGACGGCTCGGAGCGCGAGGTCACGATCATCGACGCCTTCGAGGCCGTCGGGGCGTGCGCCGCCGGGCTGATGTCGCGCGAGGACGTCGACGCCATCGAGCGGGCGATCTGCCCGGGCGAGGGCGCCTGCGGCGGCTTCTACACGGCCAACACGATGGCCGCGGCGGCAGAGGCCCTCGGCATGTCGCTGCCCGGCTCGGCGGCACCGCCGGCCACGGACCGCCGCCGGGACGGGTTCGCCCGCCGGTCCGGCGAGGCTGTGGTGAACATGCTGCGCACCGGGCTGACGGCCCGGCAGATCCTCACCCGGGAGGCGTTCGAGAACGCGATCGCGGTGACGATGGCCTTCGGCGGGTCGACCAACGCGGTGCTGCACCTGCTGGCGATCGCCAGCGAGGCCGAGGTGCCGCTCACGCTGGACGACTTCCGGCGGATCGGGGCCAAGGTGCCGCACCTGGCGGACGTCAAGCCGTTCGGGCGGCACGTCATGGTCGACATCGACCGGATCGGCGGCATCCCCGTCGTCATGCAGGCGCTGCTCGACGCCGACCTGCTGCACGGCGACGCGATGACGGTGACCGGGAGGACGGTGGCCGAGAACCTGCGCGAGCTCGGCGCCCCGCCGCTGGACGGGACGGTCCTGCGGACGATGGACAACCCGATCCACGCCACCGGTGGGCTGACGATCCTGCAGGGGTCGCTGGCCCCCGGGGGAGCGGTCGTGAAGTCGGCCGGTTTCGACTCCGACGTCTTCCGCGGCACCGCCCGGGTCTTCGACGGGGAGCGAGCCGCGATGGACGCGCTCGAGGCCGGCGCCGTCTCGGCCGGCGACGTCGTGGTCATCCGCTACGAGGGACCCAAGGGGTGGCCCGGGCATGCGCGAGATGCTCGCGATCACCGGGGCGATCAAGGGCGCCGGCCTGGGCAAGGACGTCCTGCTCATCACCGACGGGCGCTTCTCCGGCGGGACGACCGGCCTGTGCGTGGGCCACATCGCCCCCGAGGCCACCGACGGCGGCCCGGTCGCGCTCGTGCAGGACGGCGACCCGATCGTCCTGGACGTGGCGGGCGGCCGGCTCGACCTGGAGGTCGACGAGGCCGAGCTGGAGCGGCGCCGGGCGGGCTGGTCGCCCCCGGAGCCGCCCGCGCGGGCGCGTCGCGGCGTGCTGGCCAAGTACGTCCAGCTCGTCGGGTCCGCCTCGGAGGGTGCGGTCACCCACTGAACGTGCAGTCGGTCGTGGCCCCGGCCGGGGCCACGATCGACTGCGGCCGCCCAGGCCCGGGATGGGAGGATGGCCGGCATGCCGTCCCGCCCCCTCGACCAGATCCTCGCCGACCCCTCGGGCCAGTCCTGGGCGGTCCTGTGGCGCGAGGGTCAGCAGCAGGCCGAGGTGGTCGTGGGCGACGTCGTCGACCTGCACCGGCTGGCCGACCTGCCCCGTCCGCGCGAGGGCGAGCCGGTCCTGGCGCTGGTGCCCTACCGGCAGATCACCGAGCGCGGCTTCGCCGCCCACGACGACGGCACCCCGCTGCGCGTGCTGCGCCCGGCCGGCCCCACGGCATACCAGCACCTGCCCGTGGACGAGCTCGTCGCCGCGCTGCCCACGGTGCCCGTCGAGGTGACCGACGAGCGGTTCAGCGTCTCCGACGACGACTACGCCCGGATCGTCGAGCGGGTCATCACCGACGAGATCGGCACCGGCGAGGGGGCGAACTTCGTCATCCGCCGGGACGTGCTGTGCCGCACCGCGACCGACCCTGCGCTGGCCGCCCTGACGTGGCTGCGGACGCTGCTCACCGACGAGCAGGGCGCCTACTGGAGCTTCGCGGTGCACACACCCGGGCACACCCTCGTCGGCGCCACCCCCGAGCGGCACGTCAGCGTCAAGGACGGGCGGGTGTGGATGAACCCGATCTCGGGCACCTTCCGCCACCCGCGCGGCGCCGACCCCGACGGCAGCGTGGTGACGGCGGCGTTCACCGACTTCGTCCAGGACACCAAGGAGACCGAGGAGCTCTTCATGGTGGTCGACGAGGAGATGAAGATGATGGCCCAGATCTGCTCCGACGGCGGGCGGATCACCGGCCCGCTGCTGAAGCAGATGGCCCACCTGACGCACACGGAGTACCTCCTGGACGGCGCCAGCGAGGCCGACGTACGGGACGTGCTGCGCGCCACCATGTTCGCCCCGACGGTCACCGGCTCGCCGATGGAGAACGCCTGCAGCGTGATCCGCCGGCACGAGCCCGGCGGCCGCGGCTACTACTCCGGGGTGCTCGCCCTCGTCGACCTCGACGAGGAGGGAGGGGAGCGGCTGGACGCGCCGATCCTCATCCGTACCGCCCACGTCGACGACGCCGGCACGATCACCGTCAGCGCGGGGGCCACGCTCGTGCGCCACTCCGACCCGCGCTCGGAGGTGGAGGAGACCAGCGCCAAGGCGCGGGGCATGCTCGCCGCGCTCGGCCTGCGCGAGCGCCGGGGAGGAGGGTATGCGGTGCAGCTCGCCTCCCTGCCCGGCGTCGCCGAGGCCCTGGCCGCGCGCAACGAGACCCTCTCGCCGTTCTGGCTGTCGCCGCAGGAGGTGCGTCCGGACCCCGATCTGGCCGGCCGGCGGGTGCTGGTGGTCGACGCCGAGGACACCTGGACCCAGATGCTGGCGCACATGGTCCGGCACGTGGGGATGACCGCCACCGTCCGCCGGTGGGAGGACGTCCGGGTCGAGGACGTCCTGGACGAGGGGCTGGACCTGCTCCTCCTGGGCCCGGGGCCCGGCGACCCGACCCGGCGGGAGGACCCGCGGATCGCCCGGTTGCGCGAGCTGGCGCTGGCGCGGCTGGAGGCCGACCGGCCCCTGCTGGCCGTGTGCCTGTCCCACCAGGTGCTCTGCGACCTGGCGGGCCTGGAGATCTCGGTGCTGCAGAGGCCGAACCAGGGCGTCCAGCTGCCGGTCGACCTGTGGGGCCGCCGGCGGCTGATCGGCTTCTACAACACCTTCGTCGCCAGGCCGTCCGGGGTGGCGCCGGTGCTGGCCGGGCGGGACCTGGAGGTGGCGCTGCACGAGGACGGCCAGGGGGTCGTCGCGCTCCGCGGCCGGGGGGTGGCCACGATCCAGGGTCACGCCGAGTCGGTCCTCTCCCGGGACGGCCTGGTCACCCTGCACGAGCTGCTTCGGCACGCCGTGGGAGCACCCTAGGGGGAGACTGGACGGATGCGCACCGTCGGCGTGGAGGAGGAGCTGCTCCTGGTCGACGTGCGCACCGGCGAGCTCGTCCCGGCGGCGGAGGTGGTCCTGCGGGACGCCGACGAGCGGATCACCTCCGAGTTCCTCGCGCAGATGATCGAGACGCGCACCCGTCCCCACGCGGACGCCGACGACCTGCGCGCGGACCTGCTGGGCCTCCGGAGCGAGGTGGCCGTCCGCGCGGCCGAGCTGGGGGCCGTCCCCGCGGCCCTGAGCACCTCGCCGCTCCCGTTCCGGCCCGTGGTCATGCCGGTGGAGCGCTACGGGCGGATCGTGCAGGAGTACGGCGTGCTGGCGCGCCAGCACCTCACCTGCGCCTGCCACGTGCACGTCGAGGTCGCCGACGAGGACGAGGGTGCAGCCGTCCTCGACGGGCTACGCGACTGGCTGCCGGTGCTGCTGGCCCTGTCGGCCGGGTCGCCGTTCGCGGCGGGGGAGGAGACCGGCTTCGCCAGCTACCGCTGGCAGCTGATGGCCCGCTGGCCCACCTCCGGGCCACCTCCGCCGGTCGGCTCGGCGGAGGGGTACCGGCGCGTGGTGGACGCCCTGCTGGAGACGGGGGTGATCCTGGACCCGGGGATGCTCTACCTCGACGCCCGCCTCTCGGCCCACCAGCCGACCGTGGAGGTCCGGGTGGCCGACGTGTGCCCCGACGTGCGGGTGACGGTGCTGCTGGCCGTGCTCGTGCGGGCGATGGTGGAGACGGCGGCGGAGGAGGGTGCCGGGGCTGCGGCGGCGGGTGCGGCGACGGACACGGCGCTGCTGCGGGCGGCCACCTGGCAGGCGTCCCGGGCCGGTCTCACGGGCCGGCTGGTCGACCCGACGACGGGTCGGCTCGCCCCGGCGGCAGCGGTCGTCCGTGGCCTGGTCGACCACGTCCGGCCGGCGCTGGCGCGGGCCGGTGACCTGGAGCTCGTCGAGCGCGAGGTGGGGCGGCTCCTCGATGCCGGGGGTGAGGCGTCCCGGCAGCGCGATGTGCTGCGCCGGACCGGGAGGCTGGCCGACGTGGTCGCCGACGTGGCCCGGCGGACGGTCGAGGGCACCTGACGCGATCGGTCTGCGGGGCGGTCGGCTGAGGGCAGCAGGTGCACCGAGGGCGGTCGGGTGCGCCGGGACGTCAGCTCCGGGCACGCCGGACGTAGACCTGCTTGCGGATGCGGGCGACCAGGGTGCCGTCGTCGGCGGTCACGTCGTTCTCGAACCAGTGGAGCACCCGGTCGCCGTCGTCGGCGCGCACCTGCAGGTCGTCGAGCACCTCCTGGGAGAGGTGGAAGGTGGTGCAGACCGGCCCCCGGCCGGGTGCGAGGAACTCGACCTCGGCAGCCCGGTCCCAGACCACGTAGCCCGGTCCGAGGTTGCGCAGGACCATGAGCATCCAGAAGGGGTCGCACATCGCGAAGATCGACCCGCCGAACTGGGTGCCCACGTAGTTGCTCGTCAGCGGCGTGTGCCGCAGGCGGACCGCAACCTCGCGGAAGTCGCCGGCGATGTGCTGGACATGGATCCCGGAGAACAGGAAGGGCGGCCAGACGTTCATCCCGACGCGCAGCACCCGGGCGTCGCGGGCCATGGCCTTGAACGGTCCGACCCGCTGGTCGACCTGCTGCCGGGCCCGCCCGGCCGACCTGCTGCCGGGCCCGCCCACCCGCCGGCAGGACGGACGGGCCGCTCACGTCTCGGCCCCGGGGACGGCCCGGCAGGGGCCGTCGACCCAGGCGGCCACGGTGTCCCCGACCGCGGGCGGGAAGGCTCCCGTGCGGGCCTGGGCGGTGAGGCCGCCGGCCAGCTCGAGGGTCACCAGGGCGTCGTGCCCGTGGAAGTCGACCGTCATCACCCGGGCCCGGACCGACCCTGCCGGCGCCGGTCGCCTCGGGTCGTCGGCCGGGGCCAGCTGGACCTGCTCGGGGCGCACGACGACCCGGGTGGCACCGGGGACGCCCGGCACCACCTCGACCCGACCCAGGGGAGTGCTCACCTCGGTGGCGGTCTCGTCGACGAGGTCGACCAGGTCCGCCTCGCCGACGAAGGAGGCCACCCAGGCGTCCACCGGCGTGCCGTAGACCTCCTCGGGCGTGCCGACCTGGCGCACCCGCCCGTCGCGCATGACGGCGACCCGGTCGGCCATCGAGAGGGCCTCGGCCTGGTCGTGGGTGACGAGGATGGCCGTGGCGCCGTCCTCGTGCAGCGCGCGGCGCACGTCGCGGCGCAGCTCCACGCGCAGCGAGGCGTCCAGCGCGCTGAACGGCTCGTCCAGCAGCACCAGGGGTGGGCGCGGCGACAGCGCACGGGCCAGCGCCACCCGCTGCTGCTGGCCACCGGAGAGCTCGTGCGGCATCCGGGCCCCGAGCCCGGCGAGGCCGACCAGCTCGAGGCACTCGGCGATCCTGGCCGAGCGGCGGCGGTCGCGACGGGGCAGTCCGAAGCCGACGTTCTCGGCCACGGACAGGTGCGGGAAGAGCGCCCCCTCCTGCGGGACGACGGCGACCTGACGGCGGTGCGGGGGCAGGTGGATGCCGGGCAGGGCGACGGCCCGGCCGTCCAGGGCGATCCGTCCGCTGTCGATCCGCTCGAAGCCGGCCATGCAGCGCAGCAGCGTGGTCTTGCCGCAGCCGGAGGGGCCCAGCACGGCGAGGAACTCCCCGGAGTCCAGCTGGAGGGAGACCTCCTCGAGCGCGGTGACGTCGCCGAACCGCTTGCTCACGCCGACGATCTCGACGGCGTGCGCCGCCGCCCGGGCGGCCTGCGGGGTGCGGGTGGTGGACGTCGTCATGGTCAGGTTCATGGTTGCATGCCTCTCACGAGATCGACCTCCGGCTCCTCCAGCTCCTCCACCTCGGCCACCGGAGCCCCCGGGCCGACCGCGGGCAGGATCCCGCTGCGGCGGGTGATGAGCCAGGTCGGGACGGCCGCGAGCGCGACCAGCACCAGCGCGTAGGGGGCGGCCTCGGCGTAGCGGCCGATGGCGGTCGCGCTCCACAGCCGGGTCGCCAGCGTCTCGGTCCCGGTCGGGCGCAGCAGCAGCGTGGCGGGCAGCTCCTTCATCGCGGTGAGGAAGACGAGCGCGGCGCCGGCCCCGATCCCGGGCAGCGTCAGCGGCAGGGTGACCCGGCGGAACACCACCGCAGGGGTGGTGCCCAGCGCCTGCGCGGCCTCCTCCAGCGACGGCGGCGCCTGCCCGGCGGCCGAGGCCACCGCGCTGACGCCCAGGGGCAGGAAGAGGGTGGCGTAGGCCAGCGCGAGCAGCCAGGTGGTCTGGTAGAACGGCAGCGCCACGGTGACGCCGAAGAACACCAGCGACAGGCCCACGACGACGCCCGGCAGGGAGTGGGCGAGGTATGCCGCGCGCTCCAGGGCCGCGGACAGGCGCCCCGGGTGGCGGGCGGCGAGGATGCCGACCGGCAGGGCCAGCGCCATCGTCAGCAGCGCACCGGCCCCGGCCGCCGTCAGGGAGCCGGCCGCGGCCTCCCCGAGCCGCTCCCACGCCTGCGACCCCGAGGTCCCGTCGCCGATCCACCGGACCAGGGACAGGGCGGGCACGCCCAGGGCGGCGACGACCACGGCGACCAGACCTGCCAGGGCGGGCCAGCGCCATACCCCGAGGTCCAGTGCCCGGGCCGGGCGCACGACGCGGGGGGAGGAGAACCGGGCCCCTGCCCGCCGGGTCCGCCCCTCGCCCCAGAGGATCGCCAGGGTGATGAGGACGAGCAGCGTGGCCAGGGTCAGCGCCATCGTGCGGTTGAAGCCGGCGTTGAACGCCGTGAAGATCGCCCGGGTGAAGGTGTCCACGCGCAGGATGGACACGGCGCCGAAGTCGGCGAGCACGTAGAGGGACGCGAGCAGCGCCCCTCCCGCGATGGCGGGACGGACCTGCGGCAGCGTGACGGTGGTCAGCGTGCTCCAGGGGCCACGGCCCAGGGAGCGGGCGACCTCCTCCTGGCTGGGGTCCACGCGGACGAGCGCCGCGGCCACGGGCAGGTAGACGTAGGGGTAGGTGTAGAGGGTGAGGACGACCGCGGCGGCGGTGAAGCCCTCGAACCGGGTGCCCGGGTCGGCCGACCACAGGTCGGCCACCGAGACCCAGGTGAACGCCGCGACGTAGCTGGGCACCGCCAACGGAAGGGCCAGCAGGACCGCGAAGAGCCGCCGGCCGGGCACGTCGGAGCGGGTGACGAGCCAGGCGCCGGCGACGCCGATGACCAGGCAGGCGAGGGTGACGACGGCCGCGAGCAGCAGGGAGGTGCTCGCCAGGGTGGCGGTGCGGGCGGTGACGACCGTGTCCCACCAGGACGACAGACCCCCCTGGGCCGTCCGCAGCAGCAGATAGCCCAGGGGGATGAGCGCCACCGCCGTGGCCACGAGGGCCCCGGCGGTGAGCGCTGGGTGCGGTCGTCGGCTCAGAGCAACCCTGCCTCGGTGATCATCTCGATGGTCGTCTGCAGGTCGTCGAGGTCGTTGAGGTCGACGTCGGGCACGTCCAGGCTGTCCAGCGAGGGCAGCGACGGGTCGGGCTCGACGCCCTCGACCATCGGGTACTCGTGGGTGTTCTCCACGAAGTAGGTCTGGCCCGCCTCGGAGAGCAGGTAGTCGACCAGGGCCTGGGCGTCGCCGTCGGCCTGCTCGCCGACCAGACCGATGCCGGAGATGTTGACGAGGGCACCGGTGTCGCCGTCGGGGAAGAAGTGCAGCGCCGCGGAGAGGTCCTCGGCCGGGACGCCCTGCTCCTCGGCCAGCTCGTAGAGGTAGTAGTGGTTGACCAGGCCGGCGTCGATCGCCCCGGAGTCGACGTCGGCGACGATGATGCCGTTCTTCTCCCGGATCTGCGGGTCGTTGGCGGCCATGTCGGTCAGCCACTGCCGGGCGGCGTCGTCGCCCTCGAGCACCCTCATGGCGGTGACGAAGGACTGGAAGCTGGCGTTGGTGGGGGCGATGCCGACGCGACCGGCCCACTCGTCCTCGGTGAGCTCCTGCACCGAGGTCGGCAGGTCCTCCTCGGAGACGGCGTCCTCGTTGTAGACGAGCACCCGGGCGCGTCCGGTCAGACCGACCCAGTCGCCGTCCTGGGACCGGTAGGTCTCCGGGACCAGCTCGAGGGTCTCCTCGGGCAGCTCGAGCAGGCGGCCCTCCTTGGCGACGGCGCCGAGCGCGCCGGCGTCCTGGGCGAGGAAGACCTCGGCGGGGGAGTTGTCCCCCTCCTCGAGGATCTGCGCGGCCATCGCGGCGGTGTCGGCGTAGCGGACCTCGACCTCGATCCCGGTCTCCTCGCTGAAGGCGTCGAGGACGGGCTGGACGAGGTCCTCGTTGCGGCCGCTGTAGAGCGTCACGGTGCCGTCGCTCGAGTCGCCGGCGGCGGCGTCCTCGGTGGTCGTGCCGTCGTCGGTCGTGCCGTCGTCGGTCGTGCCGTCGGCGGTGCCGTCGGCGCCGGACGTCGGCTCCTCGGCGTCCGTCCCGCACGCGGTCAGGCCGAGGCCGAGCACGGCGAGGGCGGCAACGGTGCGCGTGGCGCGGATCGTCATCGGGGGGTCTCCTGGGATGTGATGCGACAGGGAGTGCTTGCGCTTCATCGCTGAGGCAAGGCAACCCTTACTTCAGCACAGGATCGGCGGAGAAGCAATTGGCCACACCAGGACGTGCCGTAAATCACATCGGGTGAGGGGAGGCGGCGCGAAAGGGGCAGGGACGCCACGGCGCTCACGGGGCTTCGCGGCGAGCGCCCCTCGACCCGCGGAGACGTGCGGCGCGCGCCCCCTCGACCCGTGGAGACGTGCGGTGCGCGCCCTCGACCCGCGGAGACGCGAAAGCCGCGGGGGTCTCAGGGGCGCCCCGCGGCTTGTCGCCGTGGCCAGGGGCGGGGTCGAACCGCCGACCTTCCGATTTTCAGTCGGACGCTCGTACCAACTGAGCTACCTGGCCCGGAGTAGTGCAGAGGCGTGGCCCCGGTCTGTCGACCGGAACCACGCCGCACTCTCTGCGACCCCGACGGGACTCGAACCCGCGACCTCCGCCGTGACAGGGCGGCGCGCTAACCAACTGCGCTACGGGGCCTCGTAACAGGACGAGACCTGTGCATCCCCAACGGGATTCGAACCCGTGTTACCGCCGTGAAAGGGCGGGGTCCTAGGCCACTAGACGATGGGGACCCGTCCTGCTCGGTCCCTCGCTCAGAAGCCCTGCTCGGTTCCGTTGAGGACAGTGAGAGAGCATACGGGATGCCGGGCCGGACGCCAAAATGCCCGTCGTCAGGCCGGCGTGGTCCCGCCGGCGACGGCGTCGAGAGCCTGGTCGACGGGCACGTCGCCCCCGTTGAACACCAGGGTCGTCCCGGCGAGCGCAGGACGCTCCACGGCCGCCGCGAGGACCGCGGCCACGTCCGCCCGGGGCACCTGGGCGCCCTCGAAGCCGTCCGCGGGACGGCCGGAGCCGTCGGCCGTCACCAGCTCGACCGCGCCGGTGCCCGGGTCGTCGGTCAGGCCGCTGGGCCCCAGGATCGTCCAGCCCAGGTCGCTCCCGCGCAGGTGCATGTCGGCCGCGCTCTTGGCGTCGGCGTAGGTGGCGAACGGGTTGTCCTGCGGCACACCGTGGTCGGGGCGCGAGCCGGCGTAGGACACCATGACGTAGCGGTCCACCCCGGCGGCCTGGGCGGCGTCCATGGATCGGATGGCCGCGTCCCGGTCGACGGAGAGGGTGCGCTCGGGGCTCCCACCACCGGCGCCCGCGGACCAGATCACCAGGTCGTGACCGTCGAGGAGCTGGGTGAGGCCGGACACGTCGAGCGTCTCGACGTCGGCGACGACCGGCTCCATGCCGGCCTCGCGGACGTCGGCCTCGTGGTCGGGGTTGCGGACGACGCCGCTGACGTCGTGACCGGCCTGCTGCAGCAGGGGACCGGCGAGGAGGGCGATGTTGCCGTGGGCTCCGATGAGTGCGATACGCATGTCAGGGCCAACAGGCAGCCCCCGGCCCGGCATTCCTCAGGGCCGGGCCCACTCCAGCAGCTGCTCCCGCGGCCAGGTGTTGACCACCCGCTCCGGCGGCACGCCCAGCCGCTGGGCGCGCTCGCACCCGTAGGCCAGGAAGTCCAGCTGGCCCGGGGCGTGCGCGTCGGTGCTGATGATCGTGAACAGGCACCCCAGCTCCAGCGCGAGCGTCATGAGGTCGTCGGGCGGGTCCTGGCGTTCGGGCCGGGAGTTGATCTCCACGGCCGTCCCGGACTCCACGCACGCGGTGAAGACCTCCTCGGCGTCGAACTCGCTCGGCGGTCGCACGCGGGCGCCGCTGCGCCCCTCCCCGCCCTTGTCGCCCTTGCGCGGCATCACCCGGCGACCGGTGCAGTGGCCCAGCACCGTGGTCAGCGGGTCGCGCACCGCGGCGACCATCCGACGGGTCATCGCCGCGCTCTCCATCCGCAGCGAGGAGTGGACCGAGGCGACCCGCACGTCCAGCTGCGCCAGCAGGTCGCGGTCCTGGTCGAGCGACCCGTCGTCGAGGATGTCCACCTCGATCCCCTTGAGCAGGGTGAACGACCCTCCCGTGTGCGCGTTCACGGCGTCGACGACCTCGAGCTGGCGGCGCAGCCGGGCCGCGGTGAGGCCGTTGGCGACCTTCAGGCGGGGGGAGTGGTCGGTCAGCGCGACGTACTCGTGCCCCACCTCCATCGCCGAGGCGACCATCTCCTCCACCGGCGACCCGCCGTCGGACCACGACGAGTGCGTGTGCAGGTCGCCGCGCAACCGCTTCCGCAGCTCCTCGCCCCCGTCGACGAGCGGTCCGCCGTGCGTGCGCTCCAGCTCCGCGAGCCTGTCCGGGACCCGGCCGGCCACGGCCTGCTCCACGACGGCCGAGGTGGAGGACCCCACCCCCGCGATCTCGCGCAGCCGCCCCTCCTGCACGCGCCGGCGCACCTCGGCCTCGCCGAGCGGCAGGATCGCGGCCGCGGCCCTGCGGTAGGCCTCCACCCGGTAGGTCGACTCGCGGTGCCGCTCCAGCAGGAAGGCGATCCGGCGCAGGGCGTCGACAGGCTCGATCGGCATGGGAGCACGGTATGCCGCACCCGCCTCCCCCACCACGGCACGGGACGTCGACGCCCGCCCGCGCGACGGCATACCCTCCCTGCATGCGTCGTCCGACGACCCCGGCCCCGGTGCACCGCGGGTGCGCGCCGCGCGGCTGGTCGACCTCGACCCGGTCACGCTGCACGACCTGCTGCGGCTGCGGGTGGACGTCTTCGTCGTCGAGCAGGAGTGCGCCTACCCCGAGCTGGACGGGCGGGACGCGGACGGGACGACCGAGCACCTGTGGGTGGAGGCGGACGGCACGCCCGTGGCCACGCTGCGCCTGCTCACCGACGGGGACGGGGCCCGCCGGATCGGGCGCGTCGCCACCGCGCGGGGTCACCGTGGCCAGGGGTATGCCGACGCGCTGGTCCGCGAGGCGCTGCGCCGGTCGGGCGGGGCCGAGGTGGTCCTCGACGCGCAGACCTACCTGGAGGGGTGGTACGCCCGGTTCGGGTTCGTCCGCACGGGGCCGGACTTCGTCGAGGACGGGATCCCGCACCTGCCGATGGGTCGGGCGGGCGGCGGGGCAGCCAGCACCTGACCTAGGAGGTCCGGTCGGTGGGCTGCTCGGCGGCGGGATCGTCGGTGGCCCCGTCCTGGGTGGGGTGCTCCTGCACGGCCCCGTCCTGGGTCGACCGCCCCTGGACGGCGTCGTCCCCGGTGGGCTGCTGACCCAGGGAGCGACGCTCCACCGGATCCTTGCGCAGCGAGGTGCGCAGGAAGTCCTCGCCGAGGTACTCCATCGCCAGCCGGGCGAGCACCTGCTGCTCGGTGACCGTGCGCTCGGAGCGGTCCCGGCCCACGAAGCTCACCGCCCAGTGCATGAGCGTGGTGACCTGGGACTTGAACCCGATGATGTAGAAGAGGTGGACCGCGAGCCAGGCCACCCAGGCGGGCACGCCGGTCAGCTCGATGCGGCCGCGCTTCATCACCGCCCGGAAGCGGGAGATCGTGGCCATCGACCCCTTGTCGAAGTAGGAGAACGCCTGGCCGGTCTCCTGCCCGCGGATCCGGCGCAGGAGCTGGTCGGCGGCGTGCCGGCCCATCTGGATCGCGCCCTGGGCGACCCCGGGGACGCCCTCCATCGCCACCATGTCGCCGACGGCGTACACCTCGGGGTGGCCGGGCAGGGTGAGGTCGGGGTTGACGCGGATGCGCCCGGCGCGGTCCAGCTCGGCGCCGGACTGCTCCGCAAGGGTCTTCGTCAGCGGGTTGGCCTGGACGCCGGCGGCCCACACCTTGGTGGTCGCCTCGATCCGCTCGGTGGTCCCGTCCTGGGTCCTGACCTCCAGGCCGCCGGCGTCCACGTCGACGACCATCGTGTTGAGACGGACCTCGATGCCGACCTTCTCCAGGTCGCGGCGGGTGCGCTCCGCCAGGTTCAGGCCGAAGCTGCCCAGGACGGCGTCGGCGGCGTCGATGAGGATGATCCGGGCCGCGCTCGGCTCGATGTGACGGAACTCCTTGGTCAGGGTGCGGCGGGAGAGCTCGGCGAGCTGACCGGCCATCTCCACCCCGGTGGGACCGGCACCGACCACGACGAACGTCAGCAGCCGGCGGACCGCCTCGTGGCGGCCGGAGGCGGCGGCCACCTCGGCCATCTCGAAGGCGCCGTAGATGCGACCGCGCAGCTCGAGGGCGTCGTCGATCGTCTTCATGCCGGGGGCGAACTCGGCGAAGCCGTCGTTGCCGAACCACGACTGGTTGGCGCCCGCCGCCACGATGAGGCTGTCGTAGGGGTAGACCGTCTCCTGGCTCACGGTCCCGGCCATGACCGTCCGGGCGTCGAGGTCGATGTCGATCACGTCGCCGAGCATGACCTGGACGTTGTCCTGGCCGGCCAGGACGTCGCGCGTGGTCGGCGCGATGACGCCCTCGGACAGGATGCCGGTGGCCACCTGGTAGAGCAGCGGCTGGAAGAGGTGGTGACTGGTCCTGGCCACCATGGTCACGGCCACGTCGGGCTCGTCGAGGGCCTTGGTGGCGAACAGGCCGCCGAAGCCGGAGCCGACGACGACGACACGGTGGGGCGAGGCGGGTGCGGGCGCAGTCATGTCCTGAACAGCGTCGTGCGCCGCCCGATTCTTCCCCGGCCCACCTGGATGCGAGGGGACGACGGGCCGCCCGCGGGGCGTGGAGCGCTGCCACACTGGGGGGATGAGCACCCTGGAGAAGGACCCGCCGGAGCGGGTCTGCGGCGACGAGGAGCACGACCGTCCGGAGCTGGTGCCGCCCCGCGAGGTGCCCCTGGGCGGTCCGCGGGCCATGCGGGTGCGCCGCACGCTGCCCGCCCGCGGCCGGTCCATGGTGGGGGCGTGGTGCTTCGTGGACCACTACGGGCCCGACGAGGTCGCCGAGACCGGCGGCATGGTGGTCCCGCCGCATCCGCACACCGCCCTGCAGACCGTGTCCTGGCTCTTCCAGGGTGAGATCGAGCACCGGGACAGCACCGGTGCCCACGCGATGGTCGTACCCGGCGAGCTGAACCTGATGACCGCCGGTCACGGCGTGTGCCACAGCGAGGTCTCCACGCCCGCGACCGAGGTGCTCCACGGGGTCCAGCTCTGGACCGCGCTGCCGGCGGAGCACGCGGAGGTGGACGCCTCCTTCGTCCATCACGTACCCGAGCCGGTGGAGGTGGGCGACGCCGTGGTCAGCGTCTTCCTGGGCGAGCTGGGCGTCACGGCAGCGGGTGTCGCCGGCGGGGAGCCAGCCGGCGCCGGGGACCCGGCCCCGGTGAGGTCCCTGGGCAGCCCCGTCACGACATACTCACCGCTGCTGGGGGCCGAGATCGTGCTGCACCCGCACGCCTCGCTGGTGCTGCACGTGGACCCGGCGTTCGAGCACGGGATCCTGCTCGACCGGGGGGAGCTGAGGGCGGCGGAGCAGGACGTCCCCGGGGCGCACCTGCTCCACCTGCCGGTGGGACGGGACACGGTCGAGCTGGCGGCCGGCGCCGAGGGGGCGCGGGTGGTGCTGCTAGGGGGGACGCCGTTCGGGGAGGAGATCGTCATGTGGTGGAACTTCGTGGGGCGCAGCCACGACGAGGTCGTGCGGGCCCGTGAGCAGTGGCAGGCCGAGCTGGGGCACGTCGCCGACGGTCGTTTCGGTGCGGTCGACCATCCGGGGGAGTCGCTGCCCGCCCCCGCGCTGCCGCAGGTCCGGCTGCGGCCGCGTCGCTGAGCCCTGCGCGTGGACCGTCCCGTCCTGCTCGTCGACAACGTCGACAGCTTCACCTACAACGTCGCCGACCTGCTCCACCGGGTCCTGGGGCGACCGCCCGTGGTCTGGGGGCACGACCACCCCGCCACGACCGCGGACCTGCAGCGGTTCGCGGCGATCGTCGTGGGTCCCGGGCCGGGGCGTCCGCAGGTGGCGGCCGACATGGGCCTGTCCGACCTCGCGCTGCGGCAGCGCGACGTGCCCGTGCTCGGGGTCTGTCTGGGACACCAGGGGATGGCGCACCTCGCGGGTGACCAGGTCGTCGAGATGGCCGTGCCGCGGCACGGGATCGTCAGCGAGCTCGCCCACGACGGGACGGGGATCTTCGAGGGCGTTCCCGAGGGGCTGCAGGTGGTGCGCTACCACTCCTTGCAGGTGGCCGACCCGATCGCCTCCGGGCTGAGGGTCACCGCCCGGGCGAGGGACGACGGCTCGGTGATGGCGCTCGCCGACCCGGACGCGCCGAGGTGGGGGGTGCAGTTCCACCCCGAGTCGGTGTTGTCGCAGCACGGGGACCGCATCGTGGCCAACTTCCTGCGGCTGGCGGGCGTCGACCTTTCTGACCCCGGCCCGGACGCCGGGACGGTGGCTGTCGGCGACGCGCTGGCGCCCCACCCCACCCGTGGTGGGGGACGGCGGGTGCGGGTCGAGGTATGCCGCACGGCCGGCCCGGTCGACCCGTGGACCCTGCGGGAGCAGCTCGTGGGCGGGTCGCCGACGTCCGTCTGGCTCGACGCGTCGGACGGGACCGGATGGTCGGTGGTGGTCGACGGCGAGGGGCCGCTCGCGCACGAGCTCACCCACCGCGTCGGGGAGGGGCGCCCGCTGCTGGACCGGATCGACGACGAGCTCGGCCGGTGGGAGCTGGTGGGGCCCGTGCCCCAGGTGCCGTTCGGATGGCGCCCGGGGTACGTCGGCTACCTGGGCTACGAGCTGAAGGCCGAGACCGGCGGCAGCGTCGCGCACCGCTCGCCGTGGCCGGACGCCTGGCTGGTCTTCGCCGACCGGGGCGTGGTGGTCGACCACGGGTCCGGGGACGTGTGGGCGGTCTGGCTGGAGGAGGAGGCGGGGGACGGGCCCGTCGGGGACCGGCAGCGGTCGTGGGCCGCCCGGGTCCGCGAGGCGGTGGGACGGTCTCGTCCCGGGGTGGCGGCGTCGGGCCGGAGCGAGGAGTCGGGGCCGGGAGAAGAGTCGGGCCGGAGCGAGGCGTCGGGCCGGAGCACGGCGTCGGGGCGGGCGGGGGCCACGGCGTCGGGGCGGGCGGAGGCCACGGGCACGACCTCGATGCCGGCTGCCTCCGGGACGGCGGGCGCCTCCCCGCGGGAGGACGCGACCGCATACCTGGACCTGGTCCGGCGGTGCCAGGAGGAGATCGCCCGCGGTGAGTCCTACGAGATCTGTCTGACGACCACCTGGTCGGCGCCGGGCACCGGGGTGGCGGAGGACGATCTCTACCGCGCGATGCGGGCGGTCAGCCCGGTCCCCCACGGGGTGTGGCTGCGCTCGCCGCACCTGAGCGTGCTGGGCTGCTCGCCGGAGCGGTTCGTGTCTGTCGCGGCGGACGGGCGCGTCGAGGCGCGGCCCATCAAGGGGACCCGCCCGCGAGGGGCCGACCCGGTCGAGGACGCGGACCTCGTGGCCGACCTGGTCTCGGCGGAGAAGGATCGCGCGGAGAACCTCATGATCGTCGACCTGCTGCGCAACGACCTGCACCGCGTGTGCCGGGCGGGAACCGTCCACGTGCCGGAGCTCTTCGCCGTGGAGACGTACGCGACGGTGCACCAGCTAGTCTCCACGGTCAGAGGGCAGCTCGTCGAGGGGATGGGTGCGACGGACGTGCTGCGGGCCTGCTTCCCCGGCGGGTCCATGACCGGTGCGCCCAAGGTGCGGACGATGGAGATCCTCGACCGACTGGAAGGAGCGGCCCGGGGGGTGTACTCCGGCGCGATCGGGTGGATCGGCCTCGACGGGTCGATGGACACCTCGATCGTCATCCGGACGGCCACGTGGCACGACGGCGATGTGACCTTCGGTGTCGGCGGGGCCATCACGGCACTGTCCGACCCGCAGGAGGAGCTGCAGGAGACGACGACCAAGGCCCGGTCGGTCCTGGTGGCGCTGGCGTTGGCGCGAGACGGCGCAGCCTCGCTCCCCGCGTCGCGCCCCTCGTCCTCCTGACGGCTGGGCCGGCCAGATCGCCTGCGTGCCGGCCTCCGGGGGGACCTGCACGCTCAGGCGCTCCGTCGGAGGGGGTCGTCCTCGTCGTCGAGGGCGCTACCGGTGCGCGGTGATGGTGCTTTGGCCGGTGGACGGCCGTGGAAGGTGTCCAGGACCGGTGGTGGGTCCTGGTAGGTGCTGGGTGGTGGGTCGGCGTGGCGGGGGTGCTCGCGGGCCAGGTTGCAGCGGGCGCACAGGCCTCGGGCGTTGTCGACGGTGGTGGTGCCGCCGTCGCGGTAGCGGGTGATGTGGTCCAGGTGGCGGATGGGCGCGCCGCACCAGGCGTGGGCGCAGTAGCGGCCGCGGGCGATCAGCGTGGCGCGCAGGGCCCCGGTGAAGACGCGGCGCCGGGGGTCGCGCACGGTCAGCACCCCGGTGAGCGGGTCGGTCCACAGCCGGCGCAGCCACACCGTGCCGGCCCTGATCGTGCCGGGGTCCGGCCCGGGCAGCCCGGGTGACCCGGGTGACCCCGTAGACGCGGGTGGCCCGGTTGACCCGGTTGACCCGGCAGACCCGGTTGACCCGGGAGACCGAGGGGTCCCTGCGGTGGGGCCGCCGGGTGTCTGGGGTTGCTGCTGGGAGGTGCGGGTGGGCAGGGTCGGTGGGGGCGGCCCTGGGGGTGTACCGCCGTGGACGGCGGTGCACCGGGCGTCGGTGCACCGGCCACCGGCCGGGCACGGCCCAGGAGCCTGCTGCCGCCCGCGGGCCGGCCGATCCTTGTCGCCGGTGCCGTGCTGCCCGGCGCCGGTGTTCTGCTGCCCGCCGCCGGTGCTGCGCTCCCACTCGTCGTCGTCGACCTGCGGGTGGTCGGTGTCGTCGTGGTCGTCCGGGGCTTCCCGGGTGTCGGTGTCGTGCGTGTCCTGGGTGTCGGTGGAGGGGGTCAGCAGGTCGCGGGCCAGGTCGGCGGGCAGGGGCCCGTACCCGGTCAGGTCGGCCGCGGCGCTGTCCCCGGCCAGCAGGGTCGCGTCGGTCAGGACCAGGCCGACCTCGACGTCGATGCCGTCCACGACGGTGCGGCCGGTGACCCGCGCGACCAGCTCGTCGGCCATCAGCTGGTTCAGGGTGCGCGGGTCGCCGGCGGCGCGGGCGCCTTCGGCGTGGGTGCGCAGCACCTGGTGGGTCGCGATCGCCTGCGCAGCCGGCAACCGGGCGCACAGCAGGCCCATCACGTCCGGGGCCGGGCGCACCGACACCCCCCGGTCGGCCGCCGCTCGGCGGGCCCGTCCCACGAACCCGGCCGGGTCGAGCTCGTAGGCCAACGCACGGGCCGCCGCCACGATCTGCCGGGTGGAGGCCCCTTCCAACGACCCGGCCAGCCGCCGGTCCACCTGCGCCCGGTCTGCGGGGTCCAGGCAGGAGGTGGCCTCGGTGACCAGACGGGCCTGGGCCGGGCTGATCGTGCCCACGGCCAGTGCGGCGAACGTGGCCGGCATCTCGCCCACCAGCGCCCGCGCCGCGGTCAGCTCCCGCCCGGCCCAGTACGGCGAGGTACGCCGCGCGGCCGCCAGATCATCAGCCACCGCCCTCCCGCGCCTGGAGGCGGGGACCCCGTCCCGGGCCTGGGCGGCCACCTGGGAAGCACCGAAGGCGACCTGCACCCGCGCCGAGGCCGCCCCCCGACCCCCCCAGCACCTCCAGCCCCTCCACCAGGGCCAGCAGCCCCGCATCGTCGATCTCCGACACCTCCGCGCCGGCCAACGCCCGGGTCCAGCCCTGCACCACCTCGACCAGACCCGGCTCCCCGGGCCCGGCCGAGGCGCAGCGGCACCCGCACGAGCAGGCGGGTGACGCCATACCCCGCCCCTGCCCGGCCGACTCCGCGGCCGGCCCGGTGCCGATCCCCTCCGGTCCTGCGTCCACGTCCCCCACCCCCTCCGGTGGTCCAACGGCGAAACCTCCCCCGGCTCCACCTTTGAAGAACACCCTAGGACCCACCACCGACAGACCCTCGAACACACGTCCGGCCACCCCCTGAGCAGCCACGATGCCCACGAGGGTCCGGACCGCGGCCGTCAGTCGGGCTGGTCGGGACCCACCACGCGGACCCGTACCGTCCCGGCGCGCCGGGCCGTCCCCCTGCCCCGACCCGGAGGACGCCCACCCGCCTCCGCCAGGTCCAGCACAGGGCCGTCGTCCGTCTCGGCCCACCCGCTGATGACGACCGACCGGCCGGACGTCATGGCGCGCACGACCCGTCCGAGCGCCATCGGATCGACCGACGCGACGAGGAAGGTCGTGCCGTCGCCCATCCGCAGCCTGCCCACGCCCCCGACGGGCCCGTGCTCGACCAGGCGCACAGGCACCCGGCGTTCCACGAGGCCGGGGAGCAGGACACGCACGTGCGCCACCGGGTCGTGCGGGCGCCCGGACCGGGCGCCCCCGGTCGACCCGGCGCGGGACGGATCGGTCGGATCCCCCGGGCCGGGCGTCGCGGACGGGTCGTCCCAGTCGGACGGCATGGTCAGAGTCTGTCCCTAGGCTCGGGTTCATGACTACCCAACCGATGATCGAGCTCAACAACGGCGTCCGATCCCGCAGGTCGGCCTGGGCACCTTCAAGGTCGACGAGGACGACACCCAGCGCGTGGTGGAGGCCGCCCTGGAGGTGGGCTACCGACACGTGGACACGGCCGCCGGCTACTACAACGAGGCCGGGGTCGGTGCGGCGCTGCGGGCCAGCGGCCTGGCCCGCGAGGAGCTGTTCGTCACGACCAAGCTGCGCAACGGCGACCAGGGGTACGACAACGCCCTGCGCGCCTTCGATGACAGCCGGGCCGCCCTCGGCGTGGACGTCGTCGACCTCTACCTCGTGCACTGGCCGGTGCCGTCCAAGGGACTGGCGCCCGAGACGTGGCGCGCCTTCGAGAAGCTCTACGACGAGGGGGCGGTCCGCGCGATCGGCGTCTCCAACTTCCTCCCGGAGCACCTCGAGGACCTGCTGCGCACCGCCCGGGTGGTCCCGGCCGTCAACCAGATCGAGATCCACCCCTCGTTCCAGCAGCCCGAGGCGCAGGCGGCCAGCAGGGAGGCCGGCCTGGTGGTGGAGGCCTACGCCCCGATCGGGCGTGGTGAGGACCTCGAGCTCGGGCCGGTCGTGGACCTGGCGGAGGAGCTGGGGGTCAGCCCGGCGCAGGTCGTCCTGCGCTGGCACCTGCAGCGTGGCCGGGTCGTCATCCCCAAGTCGAGCACCCCGGAGCGGATCGCCGCGAACATCGACGTGTTCGGCTTCGAGCTGACCGGACCCCAGCTCGAGGCGATGGACGCCCTCGACACGGACGAGCGGATGTTCGCCGACCCGCGGACGGCGGAGTTCACCCAGTTCCGTTCCTGAGGGGTATGCCGGACCTGTTCCTGACGGGTGTGCCGGACGCGCGACACCCCCGCACCGTTCGACCGGTGCGGGGGTGCGGCTCACCAGGGGCAGGGGGACGTCCCCGGGGAGAGGAGGGGCTCAGGCCGCCTTGATGAGCGAGATCTCGAACTCGAGGGTGGCCTTGTCGGAGACGAGCACGCCACCGGTCTCCAGCGCGGCGTTCCAGGTGAGGCCGAAGTCCTTGCGGTTGACGACGGTCGAGCCCTCGAAGCCGATCCGGGTGTTGCCGAAGGGGTCCTGGGCGGCGCCGGCGTACTCGAAGTCGACGGTCACCGGGCGGGTGACGTCCTTGATGGTCAGGTCGCCGGTGACGCGGAGGGTGTCGTCGTCGGCGGCCGCGACGTCGGTGGAGCGGAAGGTCATGGTGGGGTACTGCTCCACGTCGAAGAAGTCGGCCGACGTGAGGTGCGCGTCGCGGTCGGCGCTGCGGGTGTCGACGGAGGCGGTCTGAATGGTGACCTCGACCGAGGCGTTCTCCAGCCCGGGGGCGGTGGTGGCCTGGCCGCCGACCTCGTTGAAGGCGCCGCGGACCTTGGTGACCATCGCGTGGCGGGCGGAGAAGCCGAGGCGGGAGTGGGACGGGTCGATGGTGTAGGTGCCGTTGAGCTCGTTGACCGACATGGGAGGTCCTTCCGGAGGGGTTGTGGTTGATGTGTCACCAACATTACAGGAGCATCGATGACGCGTCAAGCAACTGGTAGGATGGGGTCATGACGAAGGCCGAGACTCCCTGGTTGGATGACCGCGAGCAGCAGCTGTGGCGCCGGTGGCTGCGCGTGCAGACCGAGCTGCCCGCGGCCCTCGGCCGCGCCCTGTCGCGCGACAGCGGCCTGTCGATGCAGGACTTCGAGACGCTGGTGTGGCTGTCCGAGGCTCCGGGGGAGCGGCTGCGCATCTCCGCCCTCGCCGAGCAGATGCACTGGGAGCGCAGCCGGTTGTCGCACCACCTGCGCAGGATGTCCGCGCGCGGGCTGGTGGTCAAGGAGGACTGTCCGGAGGACGGTCGCGGCTCCTTCGTCCTGCTCACGCCGGCCGGCCGGGCGGCCCTCGAGGCCGCCGCGCCGGGCCACGTGCGGACCGTGCGCGCCCTCTTCCTCGACGGGATGGACGACCAGGACGTCGAGACCCTCTCCGTGCTGCTCGGCAAGGTCCTGGCCCGCGCCCAGGAGCAGCCGGACCAGGACGAACCCGGTCAGGAGCACCTGCAGGAGGAGCAGCTCCGGGCGTAGCCCCGGCCAGCTCCGCGGCCGCACGCCACCCTCTTCCCGCTGTCCTGCCCGCCTGCCATGATCGACCCAGGGCCGCCGGCCCGGTCGAGGAGGCGTCATGGAGTCCCTGCGCAACGAGCTGTCCCGGGTCCTGGGACCGGGGCAGGTGTCCGACCGCGCGATCGACCGGCACGCCCTGGCCCACGACGCGTCCCACTACCTGCTCGTCCCCGACCTCGTCGTCCGCCCGAGGGACCAGGCCCAGGTGGCCGCCGTGCTGGCTGCCTGCGACCGGGCGGGGACGCCGCTGACCTTCCGGGCCGCCGGGACGAGCCTGTCCGGGCAGGCGGTCACGGACACGGTCCTGGTCGACGTGCGCCGCCACTTCCGGGGGGTGGAGGTGCTGGACGACGGCATGCGGGTACGGGTCCAGCCCGGCACGACGGTCGGCATGGTCAACGCCCACCTGGCCAGGCACCGCCGACGCCTCGGGCCCGATCCGGCGAGCGAGGCCGCCTGCACCGTGGGCGGGGTGGTGGCGAACAACTCCTCGGGCATGCAGTGCGGCACCGAGGCCAACACCTACGCGACGCTGGAGTCGATGGTGCTGGTCCTGCCCTCGGGCACCGTCGTCGACACCGGTGCCCCCGACGCCGACGCGCACCTGCGCGCGGCCGAGCCCGAGCTGCACACCGGGCTCCTGTCCCTGCGCGACCGGGTGCGTGGCGACGCGGAGTCCGTCGCCACGATCCGGCGGCTGTTCGCGATGAAGAACACGATGGGCTACGGCGTCAACGCCTACCTCGACGCCGACGAGCCGGCCCAGATCCTGGCCCGGCTGATGATCGGCAGCGAGGGCACCCTGGGGTTCGTCGCCTCCGCCACCTTCCGCACCGTGCCGGTGCGCTCCCAGGTCGCGACCGGGCTGCTCGTCTTCGACGACGTCGTCACCGCGACCGGCACCGTGCCGCGGCTCGTCGAGGCCGGCACCGCCACCGCCGAGCTGCTGGACGCCGCGTCCCTGCGCGTCTCCGCCCAGGATCCGGCCTGCCCGCAGGTCATCCGCGACCTGCACGTCGTCGACCACGCCGCACTGCTGGTGGAGTGGCAGGCCGACGACGCCGAGGAGCTCGCCGACGCGGTCGAGCGGGCGGGCCGCCTGCTGGCGGACCTGCCGGTCAGCAGCCCCTACCGGCTGACCCGCGAGGCGGACGAGCGGGCCGGGCTGTGGCGGGTGCGCAAGGGTCTCTACAGCGCGGTCGCGGGGGCCCGGCCCAGCGGCACCAACGCCCTGCTCGAGGACGTCGTGGTGACCGTGGACCGGCTCGGTGGCACGATCATGGCGCTGACCGAGCTGTTCGAGCGGCACGACTACCCCGAGTCGGTCATCTTCGGCCACGCCCGGGACGGCAACGTGCACTTCCTGCTCAACGAGCGGTTCGAGGACCCGGTGGCGCTGGAGCGCTACGAGGCATTCACCGAGGACATGGTCGACCTGGTCCTGTCCGAGGGCGGGTCGCTGAAGGCCGAGCACGGCACCGGGCGGATCATGGCGCCGTTCGTGCGGCGGCAGTACGGCGACGAGCTCTACGCGGTGATGTGGGAGACCAAGCGGCTGATCGACCCCCGCGGCCTGCTCAACCCGGGGTCGGTCCTCTCCGACGACCCCACGTCATACCTGCTGCACCTCAAGACCGCGCCCGAGGTGGAGGTGGAGGTCGACCGGTGCGTGGAGTGCGGCTTCTGCGAGCCGGTGTGCCCCTCGCGGGACCTGACGACCACCCCGCGGCAGCGCATCGTGGCGCGGCGGGAGATGCGGGCGGCGGAGCTGCGCGGGGACACCGGGCTCGCGGCGGAGCTGGCGGAGCAGTACGAGTACGACGGCACGCAGACCTGCGCGGTCGACGGGATGTGCCTGACCGTGTGCCCGGTGCAGATCAACACCGGCGACCTCACCCGGCGGCTTCGGGCGGAGTCCTCCGGTCCCGTGGGCGAGGTGGCGTGGCGGGGAGCGGCGCAGGTATGGGGTGCGGGCACCGTCGCGGCGTCCGCCGCGATGTCGGTGGCCGGGCGGGTCCCCCGGCTGGCGGAGATGACGACCGGCGTCGCCCGTCGGGTGCTGCCGCACGAGCTGGTGCCGCGCTACGACGGGCGGCTGCCCGGCGGTGGTCCGCGGCGCGGGAGCGGTCCGGAGGCGGGGGCCGGGGTGCGGCAGGACGGGGCGGTGCCGACGGCGGTGCACTTCGCGCCGTGCGTCGGGACGATGTTCGGCTCGGACGGTGCCGGCGAGGACGGGCTCCGGGGGGCGGGGGCCGAGCGGGCGCTGCGCGTGCTGGCCGACCGCGCGGGCGTGGCCCTGGTCGACCCCCCGGGGCTGGGCGGTCTGTGCTGCGGGACGCCGTGGAAGTCCAAGGGACGCACCTCCGGGTATGCCGCGATGATGCGTCGGGTGCTCCCGTCGCTGTGGGAGGCGAGCGACCACGGCCGGCTGCCGGTGGTCTGCGAGGCCTCGTCGTGCGCCGAGGGCCTCGTGCAGATGATCGCCAAGGACCCGGACCGACCCATGCAGGTGGTCGACGCCACCCGCTGGGTCGCCGAGCACCTGCTCGACCGGCTGCCGGTGACCAGCCCCGTGGGTCCTGTCGTCGTGCACCCGACCTGCTCGGGCGTGCACCTCGGTTCGACCGAGGCGCTGGTGGCCGTGGCCCGGCACGTCAGCGACGACGTGACGGTCCCGCTGGCCTGGGGGTGCTGCGGCTTCGCCGGCGACCGCGGGATGCTGCACCCCGAGCTGACCGCCTCGGCGACCGCGCCGGAGGCCGCCGAGGTCGCGGGCCGCAGCTACGCGGCGTACGTGTCGGACAACCGGACCTGCGAGATCGGGATGAGCCGGGCGACGGGTCGGGCCTACGAGCACGTGCTGGAGGTGCTGGCGGCCGCGACGAGGTGAGCGGGAGGGCCGCTCGGGCCTCCACGGCAGGTTCGGTCGGCGCCGGCCTCACCCCTGTCGGGGCCGCAGCGCCGCGTAGAGGAGCATGTCCACCCGCCGACCGCCGACCTCCTGGTGGCTCCGGAGCCGCCCCTCGTGCGCGTAGCCCGCTGTGGTGGCGGTCCTGACCGAGGCGACGTTCCACGGCTCGATGTAGAGCTCGATCCGGTGCACCTCCGGCAGCGTCCAGGCGAAGGCGGTCAGGGCCGCCAGTGCATGGGCGGCCAGTCCCCGGCCCCGGTGGACCGGGGCGACCGCATACCCGGCGGTGGCCCTGCCCGAGGCGACGCTCCGCAGCCCCAGGCCCGCCTGTCCGACGGCCTCGTCCGTCTCCCGGAGGGCGACGCAGAAGGAGAAGCCGGCCCCGGTCACCAGCCGCTCGTGCTGCCGTCGGACGTAGTCGAGGGCGGACTCCCTGTCGGCGTCCCCCGGGAGGGTGCCGGTCAGGGGGACGTAGGGGTCGGTCGACAGGTCCATCAGCATGGGCACGTCGTCGGCGGTGAACGGCCGCAGGTGGACCGCTCCCCAGCCGGGGCGGACGCGGGCAGGACGAGCGGCGTCGGCATCCGTCTACGCGGGGTTGACCGGACCGTCCGCGTCGACGGGCGGGTCCTCGGGACCGGCGGGGGCCTGGGGAACCGCGCCGCCCCCCTCCTTCAGACGGCGGCTGCCGGCGTGCCAGTCCTCCTGGGTCCCGGGCTCTGCCACGTCCACGCCCAGCCCGGCCAGCTGGGGAGTCTCCCGCAGGCTGCGCTTGAGCTCGGCGAAGCCGGGGAAGCCGGCCAGACCGACGACGTGGTCCCAGAGCCGTCCGGCGTCCTCCTCGTCCGGCAGCCGGCTGATGACCGGCCCGAAGAACGCCACGCCCCCGGGCGGCTGGAAGTGGATGATCGGCGTGCCGACGTCCTTGCCGGTGAGGCCGAGCGCCTCGTCGGTCTCGGCCTGGACCACCGCGTCCAGGGTGTCGTCCTCCAGCGCCTCCGCCAGGCCGAGCGGCAGGCCGGCCCCGGCCAGGACCGGCTCGAGGAAGGCGCGGGTGCCCCGGCGCTCGCGGGTGCTGGACGCGTCGGGCGGACCGGACCAGGTGTCGAAGATCCGGGCGCCGAGCGCGGCATACAGGGTGTCCACCGCCCCCGGCCCGAGCTCCGCGCGAGCCCGGGCCGCGACCCTCAGCAGCCGCAGCCCCGCGGTGTGCCCGGCCTCGTACTCCGGCGGGAAGTGGGCGTCGTAGTCGACGTCCGCGTTGAGCAGCCGCAGGGAGATGAACCGCCAGTCGACCGTGTAGTCGCGCTGGGCCTGGACGAGCCGGACCCACTTGCTGGTCATCCACGCGAACGGGCAGACCGGGTCGAAGTAGAAGTGGATGTCGCTCATGGAGCGAGACTACGGTCACCGGTCAGGACGGGGCAGAGGTCCGGGGCTCGACGACGAGGCCGTGGCACGATCAGGTATGGCGGTCACGCAGACGGAAGGACGGTCGGACCGGGTGCGCGTGGGCCTCGTGGGCTACGGGCCGGGCGGTTCGACCTTCCACGCGCCCTTCATCGATCGAGACCACGCCGGCGCTGGACCTCGTGGCCGTCGTGACCTCGGACCCGGGGCGCAGGTCCCTCGTGCAGGAGCGGCACCCGGACGCACGGGTCGTCGGGTCGGTCGAGGAGCTGCTGGCCCGTGCCGATCTCGACGTGGTGGTGGTCACCACACCCAACGCCACCCACGTGCCGCTGGCCCTGCAGGTGCTGCGGTCGGGCCGTCACGTCGTCGTGGACAAGCCGGTCGCGCCGACCACGGCGGAGGCGCGGGCGCTGGCGACCGCGGCCGCGGAGCACGGGAGGGTGTGCATCCCCTTCCACAACCGGCGCTGGGACGGTGACTTCCTCACCGTGCGCGACCTCGTGACCCGGGGGCGGGTCGGACCCCTGCTACGCGTGGAGATCCGCTGGGAGCGGTGGCGGCCGCAGGCCTCCTCGCCGGGACGGGAATGGAAGGACGACCCGTCACCGGGGGCCGCGGGCGGGGTGCACTACGACCTCGGCCCGCACGTCGTCGACCAGGCCATGCTGCTGCTGGGTCGGCCGTCGACGGTCTACGCCGAGCTGGCGACCCGGCGCCCGCAGGCCCGTGCGGTCGACGACGCGTTCCTGGCCCTGACGTTCCCGGACGGTGCGGTCGCGCACCTGACGACGAGCCTGACCGTGGGTGGACCCCTGCCGCGGTTCCACGTCGTCGGCCGGGACGCCACCTACGTGGGGGCGAGCACCATGGACCCGCGGTGGGGGGTCGCGCTGGCCGAGGGACGGATCCCCGCCGGGCCGTCGTGGGGACGGGTCGAGGAGTCCGGGTGGGGGACGCTGCAGGCCGGCGAGCGGTCCGAGGTCGTGGCCACCCTGCCCGATGACCACGGAGCCTTCTACCGGGGGGTGGCCGAGACCGTCCTGACCGGGGCGCCGCCCCCCGTCGCCCTCGACGAGGCGGTCTCCGGCCTGCAGGTCCTGGAGGCGGCGCGCCGCTCGGCGGACGAGGGCAGGGTGGTGCGGCTGCCCGGTCGCAAGGACGCGGACTGAGAGGGAGGGACGAGGGCGAGACCGCCGGAGGATCAGTCGCGGAGGGTGGGGGTGAGGCGCTTGTGCACGCCGTCGCACCAGGGGAGCCGCTGGCTGGATCCGCAGCGGCACAGGGCGACCACGGGACGGGTCACCGGGTGGCTGACGCCCTGGGCGTCGACCACGGTGAGCGCGCCGCGCACGAGCAGGGGACCGCCCTCGCACTCGGTGGTGCGCACCTGCTCGGCCGGCAGCGGGGTGGCTGTCGGTGGGGTCGCCGGGCGGTCGCGGCTCACGCCGCCGCCCAGGGCCGGAGCGGCGCACGCAGGCAGGACCGACCCTGGTGCCAGGCACCCATGGCCTGCTCGGCGACGGCAGCCTCGACGGACAGCCCGACCACCGCGCCGACCAGCAGGGTGGGCAGGGACCGCGGGTCCTGCGCCACGAGAGGTCCGCACACGTCGCGGACGGCGACCTGCTCGTGGGCGGCGTCGGCCTCCACGTGCTCGTCGAAGTAGCGCCACGCGGCCTCGGGCAGACCCAGGCGGCGGGCACCGGCGACGTAGAACTTCGACGGCAGCGAGCTGGTCATCTCCACCATGGTCAGGTGGCCGACCACCGCCGGCGCCCAGCGCCTGCGCCCGGCCAGCCACCCCAGTGCCACGTTCGCCAGCAGGACCGGAGCGGGCCAGGCGTCGGCATACCCTCCGTAGGAACGGTTTAGACCCACCGCCGCCATCGCCTCCCCGTAGAGCTCGGAGTGCATCGCCCCGGGATCGCCGCTGCCGTACTCGTCGAACTGGATCTCCATCAGGGCCACCTTCGCCGCACCGGGGACACGGGGTATGGCGAAGGTGTGCGGGTCGGCCTCCTTGAGCTGGGACGCCGATCGCAGCACCAGCATCTCCCGCCACTGGTCGATCGTCATGGAGGACCGTGCCCAGGCCGAGATCGAGGGTGCGTCGGCCGCGACCCGGTCCGGAAGGGAGAAGAGCGTCGTGGTGAGGTCCTCACGGGCCTCGGGCAGCAGCTGCTCCACCACCGGCAGCGCCACGTCCAGCAGCTCCCGCTGCAGCTCCTCCTCGAGCCGGACGCGGGCCCCCACCGCCGGCAGGTCCCACTCCAGGTCGGGGTCCACGTCCGTGTAGCCGTGGTAGCTCAGGCCCTGCAGCAGCCAGAGGGCCAGCAGACGGTCCTCGTCGTCGGTGATCCCGGGGCGGGGATCGCGAAGGGCGGACTGCAGCCGCTCCTCGGTGCTCGGGGAGGGGTCGCGCAGGTGCTCGACCACCGAGGTCGAGATCGGGCCGCGAGGCTGGGGGAGGTCCACCGGGCGTCTCCTTCTCGTCGAGGGACCAGGCTAGACGCCGTTCCTGCCGGTGCCGACGGCAGAGGCCGGAGAGCAGCGCCGGGCTCGGATCAGTCGGCGGTCTCCTCCAGGCGGCGGACCAGCGTCGGTGGAACGACCGTGTCGGGGTCCCGTCCGGCCAGGTCGTGCAGGGCGTCGTCGTGCCGACGAGGGCGGCGTACAGGGGGTGGACAGGTCGGACAGCGCTCCAGGTGGGTGGCCACGCGACGCGCGACCAGCGGGTCGAGCTCTCCGTCGATGTAGTCGCTGACCTGCTGGCGGGCCTCCCAGCAGCGCAGAGGCACCCCCTTGAGGGCCTGCCGACGCTCACGGCCGCGGGCGAGCTCGCTGACCAGCATCATCCGCCCTCGGCGCAGTCGTTGCTTGGCGGCCGGCAGGCTGATCCCCTGGACGGCGGCGACCTGCGGCATGGTCATCCCTTCGGCATCGTGCAGCAGCACCGCGCTGCGGTAGATGACGGGCAGGTGGGTCAGGGCCTCCAGCAGGCTGTCGCGCGCCTCGGCCCGCGCGACCACGTCCGCCGCGTCGACCGTGTAGTCGTCCCGCTGCCACCGCCGCTCGACCTCCTCGGCGACGGTGTCCTGGGCCGGGACCTCGCGGTCGCGCCGGGCCACGTCGACGGCGAGGTTGTGCAGGATCCGGTGCAGCCAGGTCGCCAGGGACGCCTCGCCGCGGAACTGCCCCGCCCTCTGCAATGCTCGCGCCACGGTCTCCTGGACGAGGTCCTCGGCGCGGCCGGGGTCGCGGGTCAGGGAGCGGGCGTACCGCAGAAGTCCCGGCAGCTCGGGGACCAGCCGGTCCCCGAGCTCGGTGACGTCCATGCGGGAAAGGGTAGCGATCCCGGTCTACCTCGCTGCGGACCTGCTCACCTGGTGACGGTTGCTCGTGCTGATGCCCAGCAGCCGGTAGAGGGGGCAGAAGCCGACGGCTGCTGTCCCGAGCAGGACGGCGGCGACGACGAGCAGCGCCAGGCCGGCTCCGCTCGTGACGCCGGTGACGAACGCCCACCCCAGGGCGGCTGCGCCCACGACGGCTCGGGCGGCCCGGTCCACGGTTCCGACGTTTGCGGTTCATGATGTCCTCCACGGGAGATCGGTCGAGACGAACACCCCATGGACGCACCAGGTGCTCCCACCGATACATCGGCATCGGGGCCCAAGAGCGGGTGGTGACGGCCGTGATCGAGCCTCCGGAGCGGTCGGGCGCAGGTCCTCCCGTCCTGCCAGGATGGAGTCACCACCTCGAGGAGACCGGCATGAACAGGAACAGCTTCTCCGTCGCCACGTTCAACCTGTACAACCTCAACCTGCCCGGGCTCCCCATGTACCGGGACGCCGAAGGCTGGGACGCCGACCAGTACGGGCGCAAGGTCGCCTGGTCGGCCCGCATGCTCCAGGAGCTGCAGCCCGACGTGCTGGGCGTGCAGGAGCTGTGGCACGCCGACGCGCTGGCCGCCGTCGTGGAGCGGGCGGGGCTGACCGAGGAGTACGAGGTGCTGGCCGAGGTCGCGACCGGCGGCAGGATCGTGTGCGCCGCCGTGGTCCGGAGGAGCCTGCTGGTGGCGGGATCCGCCGGATGGGTCAGCACCTTCCCGGAGGCCCTGCGCCTCGAGTCGGCGGGGGAGGATCCGCAGACCCCGATGGTGGACGTGCGGATCCCGGGCTTCTCCCGGCCCGTGCTGCGCTTCGAGCTGCGGCTGCGGGAGGACCAGCCGGCCACGGTGGTCTACGTGTGCCACTTCAAGTCCAAGGCGCCCACCCAGATCTGGCGGGAGCCCTGGTACAACGCCGATCGTGAGCGGTACAAGGCCCACACCACAGCCCTCGGGGCCGCCCTGTCCACGATCCGTCGGACCGCCGAGGCGACGGCGCTGCGGGTGCTGCTCACCGAGGAGATGAAGGGCACGGTGACTCCGGTCATCGTCCTCGGCGACCTCAACGACGGGGTCGGGTCCAACACCCTCAACGTGCTGACCGAGCAGCCGCGCTACCTGGTGGGAGGTTCACGCGGAGGGGGAGACATCGCGCTCTACTCCGCAGAGACCCTGCAGAAGTACCGCGACACCCGCGACGTCTACTACACGCACGTCCACCAGGACATGCGCGAGTCTCTGGACCACGTCCTGGTCTCCGAGCAGTTCTACGACCACTCCTACCGCAGGCTGTGGATGTTCGACGGGCTGGCGATCTACAACGACCACCTCAACGTCGAGGACCACAAGGAGCGGGGGACCGGTGACCATGGCGTCGTCCTGGTGAACTTCCGGCACGCCCCCGCCTGAGAGACCGCCTGGACCGGGAAGGTGGGCAGCCGTTGACCAGTGGACGCGCAGAGCGGGTTCGGGCGCTGTACCAGGCGTTCAACGACCGAGATCTTGACGTCGTCATCAGCGCGATGGCGCCAGACGTCGACTGGCCCAACGGCTGGGAGGGCGGTCGACTTCTCGGAAGTGACAATGTCCGGCAGTACTGGGAACGACAGTGGGCCCAGGTGCGCCCGACGACGACGGTCAGAGGGATCGTGGAACGTCCGGACGGAACGGTCGAGGCGCAGGTGCACATGGTGGTTCGGGACCCCGCCGGCACCGTCCTGACCCGGTCCGACGTCGTCCACGTCTATGAGTTCGCGGGGCCTCTCGTCCAGCGCATGAGTGTCGAGGAAGGACGCGCCCGCCGCTAGCGGTCCGCCCGGTCGAGCGGGGGCCGTCGTCAGCCGCACACGCTGTCGACCTGCGCCGAGAGCAGGCTGTTGAACAAGGACCGCAGCAGCTCGGGCCTGGCCCCGGTGGTCGCGGTCGGATCAACCGAAGGATGGATGCTGGCAGGGCGAGACGGACCCCAGGCCCGGCCTAGCGTCGAATCATGGTCACCCGCACATCTTTCTCTGCGCTGCCGCACCTGCTCACCGGGCGCCGTGGCGCCCTGGTCACTCTCCTGCTCGCTGTCCTCGTCTCGGTCGGTCTCGTGGGCGCGCTGCGGGGTGCTGAGGTGCTCAACGACCACGGGTCGCCGCCGCCGGGTTCGGAGTCGGCCCAGGTCGAGGACCTGCTCGCCGAGCTGCCCGGTCACGACGTCCAGCAGCTCGTCGTGGTGCTCACCCGCCAGGACGGCACTGCCCTCACCGACGGCAACCTCGGCCAGCTCGCCGGCCTGGGCGCCGCGCTGCCCGCCGCTGCCGGACACGAGGTCACCGGCCCTGTTCCGGCCGAGGATGGTGGCGCAGCGCTCCTGCAGGTGCCGGTGAGCGTCGTCGGCACCGACACCGAGGCGATGCGCGAGGTGGTCGAGGACGTCCGGGGCACGGTCGCCGCCGAGCTGCCGCAGGGCCTGTCCGCCCAGACCACCGGGGGCCCCGCCTTCGGCGCGGACCTCGCCGCCTCCTTCGACGGTGCGAACCTGCGTCTGCTGCTGGTGACGGTCGGCGTGGTCGGTCTGCTGCTGCTGTTGACCTACCGTTCGCCGATCTTGTGGCTCGTCCCGCTGACCGTGGTCGGAGTCGCCGACCAGGTCGCCGGCGTCTTGACCCGGACGGTCGGTGAGCGGCTGGCGCTCAACTTCGACTCCGGCATCATCAGCGTGCTGGTCTTCGGGGCGGGCGCCAACTACGCGCTGCTGCTCATCTCCCGTTACCGCGAGGAGCTGGCGGGGTATGACGACCACCGCCAGGCGCTCGTCGTCGCCTGGCGCGCCACGTTCCCGGCGATCCTGGCGAGCAACGTCTCGGTCGTGCTGGCTCTGGCCACCCTGACGCTTGCGGTGATCCCGGGCACCCGGGGGATCGGCGTCGCCGCTGCCGTGGGGCTGCTCGTCGCCCTCGCCTTTGCGGTGCTGGTGCTACCGGCGGCCCTGGCCGTCGTAGGGCGGGGGGTCTTCTGGCCGTTCGTGCCGCGCCCGGTCCGGGAGGGCGACGGGGTCGTCCGCGAGCCCGGTCGTGACCCGTGGGGTGCCGTGGCCGGCCTCGTCGTCCGCCGGCCCTGGCAGGTGCTGGCAGGCGGGATCGCCCTCCTTGCGTTGATGGCGACCGGCCTGGTCGGGACCCAGGTCGGGCTGAGCCAGACCGAGCGCTTCCGGGTCGCGTCGGAGTCCGGTGCTTCGCTGGAGACCCTCGCGGAGCACTTCCCGGCCGGCAGCAGCGGCGCCCCGATGACCGTCGTGACGACGCCGGAAGAGCTCCAGGAGGTCGCAGCGACGGTGGCGACGGTGCCCGGAGTCGCCTCTGTCCGCCCCCGCCGACACCGGTCGACGTCCGTCGGCGAGATCGCCACCCTCGTGGTCACCGGGGACGCCACGCCAGGCTCGCCGGCCGAGCGCGTGCTGGTGGAGGGTGTGCGCGAGGCCGCGCGTGGCGTCCCAGCAGCGGACGCGCTCGTGGGTGGTGCCCCCGCCGCCGAGCTCGACGCCCGTGACGGGGCACTCGGGGACCTGCTGCTGATCGTGCCGCTGGTGCTGGCGGTCGTCGCGGTCGTCCTGGCGTTCCTGCTGCGCTCCGTCGTCGCGCCGGTCGTGCTGCTCGCCGTCAACGTCCTCAGCACGCTGGCCACCATCGGTGCCGGTGCCTGGCTGGGTCGCACCGTGTTCGGGTGGGAGGCGCTGGACACACCGGTGCCGCTGCTGGCCTTCCTCTTCCTGGTAGCGCTGGGCATCGACTTCACGATCTTCCTCGTGCACCGGATCCGTACCGAGGTGCCGCACGTCGGGACGCGCCGCGCCGTGGTCCGGGGTGTGAGCACCACCGGTGCCGTGATCACGAGCGCGGGGATCGTCCTGGCAGGTGTCTTCGCCGCGCTGGGCGTGCTTCCCCTCATCACGCTCGGCCAGCTCGGGCTGATCGTCGGCCTCGGGGTCGTCCTGGACACGATGCTGGTCCGCACCCTGCTCGTCCCGGCGGTGATCGTGCTGCTCGGCGACCGGTTCTGGTGGCCGGGCGGGCCCGGCGCCGCACCCGTCCCCGACCCTTCCTCCGCCGCGTCCACGCTGTCGGAGGTCAGCCCCCAGCCAGCCCTGACACGATGAGGGCGTGAGCCACCCCACCGTGATGATCCGTCGCCTGGCGGGTGTGCAGCACGTGCTGCTCGCGTTCCTGGTCGTCGTCGGTGTCAGCCGCGGGCTGGGCGCCGGCGACGACGCCGGTCTTCTCTGGGAAGCGCCGCACTCTTCCTCGTCTGGTATGCCGTGGGGGCGCGTCGTGCCGCGTCCGGTCTCGCGGACGGGCGGGGCCGCCCCGGGCGGGGACTGCCCGCCGGCGGGTGGTGGCTCCTGGGGCTGGTGGCCGCGTGGCTGCTCACCGTCGCCGCGTCCCCGGAGATGGTGTGGGTCGCCTTCTCCCTGTGGTTGCTCATCGGCCACCTGCTGCCGCTGGTTCCTGCGGTCGTCGTGTCGGTGCTGGTCCTGGTGGTGGTCGTCGGTCGTGGCGGTCATGCCGAGGGCTGGTCGACGGCTGCGGTCCTCGGGCCCGTCATCGGCGCAGTGTTCGCGGTGGCGCTCTCCCGTGGCCTGCAGCTGATCGTCCGCGACAGCCTGCAACGCGAGCAGCTCGTGACCTCCCTCGTCGCCGCTCAGGCGAAGGCCGAAGAGCTGCACGCCGAGCTGGCCCAGACCCAGCACGCCGCAGGGGTGCTGTCCGAGCGGACGCGGCTCTCGCGCGACATCCACGACACCCTCGCCCAGGGGTTCTCCTCCATCCTCCTGCTCGCCCGTGCCGGTGCCGCCACCGGGGAGCCGGCTGCCAGGACCCGCCTCCTGGGACAGATCGAGTCCAGTGCGGCCGAGCACCTGCAGGAAGCCCGCCGTGTCGTCGGCGCCCTCGCCCCGACCCCGCTGGAGTCCGGTCTCGTCGACGCCCTCGGTCGCATCACCGCCCGCCTGGAGCAGGAGACCGGTGTGCGGACCGAGGTCCGGGTCGAGGGTGAGGTCACCTCGCTCCCCCCGTCGACGGAGGTGGCCCTGCTGCGCACGGCCCAGTCCGCCCTGGCCAACGTCCGGCAGCACGCACGGGCCACCTCGGTCGTGCTCACGCTGGCAGAGGCCGAGGACTCGGTGCGCCTGGACGTCGTGGACGACGGCCGCGGGTTCGACGTCGCGACGCTGGGCGCGGCGCAGGGTGGTCCGGCGCGTGGGGGCTACGGGCTGCGGGCTCCCGGGAACGGCTCCAGGAGCTGGGTGGTGGGCTGGACGTCGAGTCCGAACCGGGCCGCGGCACCGCGCTGAGCGCGCACCTGCCGCGCGGGACGGCGGGAGGGTGGGGGTGAGCGGTCCGGACCCCGGCGCGCAGCGGCATACCCCGGTGTCGGTGCTCGTCGTGGACGACCACCCGGTCGTGCGCGCCGGACTGACCGCACTGCTGTCGGTGCAACCCGGTCTGCTCGTGGTCGGCGAGGCCGCCGACGGGACGGAGGCGGTGCGACTGGCTGCGGAACTGACCCCTGACGTGGTCCTGTGCGACCTGCGCCTGGGGGACGTGCCAGACGGGGTCCAGGTGACCCGGTCGGTGGACACGGCCGTCCTGATCCTGACGACCTACGACCACGACGCCGACCTCGTGCGGGCCGTGGAGGCCGGCGCGGCGGGTTACCTGCTCAAGGACGCGGCCCCGGCCGACATCGTCGCCGCGATCCAGTCCGCCGCCCGCGGTGAGACCGTGCTGGGCCCCTACCTGACCAGCCGGGTGGTGGCAGCCATGCGGGTACGTCGCAGTGAGCTGTCGGCCCGTGAGCTCGAGGTCCTCGGCCTGGTCGCGCGGGGGCTGTCCAACCGCGAGATCGCCCGTCAGCTCGTCGTCAGCGAGGCCACGGTCAAGACGCACCTCAACCACGTCTTCGGCAAGCTGGGCGTCGACAACCGCACCGCCGCGGTCGCAGCCGCGCGGGGGGCCGGCATGGTCGACTGAGCCAGACGCGAGCGGCGTCCGTGAGCGGCTCACCCGCGCGCCCAGGACGCCTGGTCCACCTGCCACGCGTCCTGGGAAATGGACCGGACCGCGTCCTGGCGTCCTGGCGTCCTGGCGAACGAGTCAACCGAAGGATTGATGGCGGCGTCGGGCGCACGGCACCTGGTGCTCCGTACCGTCGAGACCATGCTTCGTTACCTGTTCCGCTCCGCCGTCACCTGGACGGTCCTCGGTCTTCTCGGAGGGCTGGCCTACCGCGAGGTGACCAAAGCCTTCGACTTCGCCGGCCGTACCCAGCTGGCCGTCGTCCACACCCACGCGCTCACCCTGGGCACGCTGCTCATGCTCCTGCTGCTGGCTCTGGCGGCCGCCCTGCCCGGCCTCCGCGCGGACAAGCGCCTGCGCTGGGGCACCCACCTGCTCAACACCGGCCTCGTCCTGACCGTCGGCATGCTGGCCTACAAGGGAACGCTGCAGGTGATCGGTGCCTCGTACGCCGACCACTCTGCTCTCGCCGGCGTCTCCGGCCTCGGGCACATGCTGCTCACCGTGGCGCTGACCCTCGCGCTGATCGCCACCGGCCGCGGGGTCGACGCCGCGGTCGATGCCTCGACGGCAGACGCTGCCGCTGTCCGCGGTCAGACCCGCGAGCTCCTGCGACCACGATGAACCCGCTCCATGACGCGGCTGGCACCATCCGGGTCGTCGATCGACCGGCCCGCGCCGCTGCGGTCTCATCCGGAGAGATGGACACGTGCCCGACCACGCTGCGCGTCGTGGTCGCCGGTTCCGGCAGCGAGATCCTGAGCCGCATCACGGTCCTCCTGACGAGCCGGGCGGTGACCACCCGCTCGCTCTGCGCCACCTGCGACCCGGCCGCCGGCGTGACCCTGGTCCACCTGGTCGTCGAGTGCGCCCCGGCCAGAACCCCCCTGCTCTGCAGCCAGCTGGAGCGCCTCGTCCAGGTCAGTTCAGTCGAGGTGCTGCGGACGTCCTGCACCGATGATGCGCTGGACACTGCGCACTGCCAGGCGTGAGTGCGGGTTGTCAGCTGATGACAGGGACGTCGTGGCCGCCATCCCGGCGGGGGTGGGGCCCTACGGCGGGGCCCCAGCCCGGACGGGTGGTGCGCACATGAGGCGATCGTCAGTTCCTCAGATGTTGCTGTCGAGTGCGGGAAAGCCTGGGGGCAGGTCCGCAGCTCCTGCGTCCGAGGCGTCCGACTCGGACACGCTCTGCCCCTGCGTGCTGGACCGGTGTGCCTGGTCCAGGTCGATCCCCAGGGTGTAGGCAGCCATCGAGATGGACCCCGCGGCATGACCCTCGACCAGAAGGTCCAGCGGCTCACCGTCGGCCAGGCCGGCCACATACAGCAGCGGCAGGTAGTGGTCGGGGGTCGGGACCGCCGCGTCGAAGTCGGCGTGCCCGTCCAGCGCGGCGACACCGGTCGGGTCCTGCGTCAACGTCTCCCGAGCCACGTCGTCGAACCGGCGGGCCCAGTCGTAGCCGTCGTGGGGCAGCGAGAAGTCGACGGCCCGCAGGTTGTGCACGATGTTGCCGCTGCCGATGATCAGGACCCCCTCATCGCGCAGGGCACCGAGTCTGCGGCCCAGCTCCAGGTGGTGGTCGAAGTCCTTGAAGGCGTTGAGCGAGAGCTGGACGACCGGCACGGAGGCGTCGGGGAAGGCGTGCAGCAGGACCGACCAGGTGCCGTGGTCGATGCCCCAGCTGTCGATGTCCTGGCCGACCCAGGTCGGCTTGACGACGTCGGCGACCATCTCCGCGACGTCCGGGGCCCCCGGCGCGGGGTACTGCACGTCGAAGAGCTCCTGGGGGAACCCGTAGAAGTCGTGGATCGTGCGCGGGCGGGGCATCGAGGTGACGGCGGTGGCATTGGTGTACCAGTGCGCCGAGATGACCAGGATCGCCCGCGGCTTCGGCACCGACCGACCGAACAGCTGCCACGCCTGCGTATAACGGTTGCGCTCCAGGGCGTTCATCGGGTTCCCGTGGCCCAGGAATGCCGCCGGCATGCGGGTGCTCGTGGCGCTCATGACACTCCTTCCGGGAGACGTGCACCTCAGACTAGGCACCTTCATCGTGTCCGCAAAGGACCTCGGCTTCGACCACTGGGGGGTTACCACTGGCAAGGTCGACGCCCAACGCCGGAACCCGGAGGTCGGCCCGCGGCCAGTGGCCTGATGGTGGCCATGGACAACACGTCAAGACGGGCGCATGACCGAGCTACCCCGGCGTCAGGGCCCTGACCAGCACGTAGGGCCCCGTGGGAATCGAACCCACAACCTACGGATCAAGCGGCAGCTGCACTGCCCTGCAACGGGCTGGCTCTTGCCTTGATCGGCCGAAACGAGCGTCCCTGACCCAATCAGCGCCCCTCGCGACGATGCTGTGGTGGCCAGATGGTGGCCACCGACGGCTCGGTCCTTCCCTGGGGGAAGAGCACGCCCGACGGCTCTTGAACGGCGAACCATGCTGGGCGCTGAGACGAACCGTCCTCTGCGCAGCCCCGTCCCCGCCACTTGCGCGACCCTGTGCACGACGACAAGGGCGCGGTCGTGCGACACCGCGTGTCTGCTGCTGAGGGCTAGGAGGTGCAGCGACTGGGGAGGCGTGGCCACCACTCTCTGGTGGCCACATCGCCAACGCCCTACAGACGACCGTGATGTCGAGATCATCGTGGCGGGTTGGGTTGATGATCGACTTGACCGGCTTGCGGACTCGGGTGATCGGGCCTGCCACTTCGGGCAAGGACAACGCAGAGGGTGAACATGACGAGGGTGAATGGTCCCCAGCCAAAGCGTTCCCAGGGGCTGGACGAGGCGAAGTTCATCAACGCGCCCAGGCCTAGAAGGCCCACCAGCACCCAGGTTCCCACCCGGACGAGACCCTCCGGGAGGGGAGCGAGGGCACGCCCTCCTCTGGCCAGAACAAGCAGCGTTGCGAAGAGCCACACGAAAGCGGAGAAGCCGGTCACGAGCCGGAGCGCGTCGGGGAGTTGTCCGGGGTTCTTGCCTCCCAGGGCAGCAGCGCCGAACGGCGCACCGAACGTGAGGGCGGCTTGGAATGCCGTCACGATCAGTAGGCCGGTCGCCAGCACGACAGCCACTCGGCGCCGTGCGGCTTGGTCGTTGGTACGTTGTGCCGTCGTCCTGGTGTGCATGGTGGTTGCCTCGCAGCCGCTGGGAAGTGGGTCGGAAACAGGCACGGTGACAGGGTCGGGTGCGCCGTAGAAGTGCGGATCCCGCCCGGCTCAGTGTGTGCTTCCTGGCGGCGAGCTGAGGCCCCACTGGCCTGCCAGCGGGGCCCCAAGTGCTTATGCCGCGAGGACTGCCTGTTCGGCGGGTCGGAGGGTCCGCACGCCTCGGATCAGGAGGTAGAAGAGCATCGAGCCCTCGGCCACCGAGAAAAGGGTGACCAGCACGGGGTTGACGGCATCGGCGAGCTCGGGGGTGAGGAACTGCAGCAGCACGTCGAGCAGGTAGCCGGCGGAGGCCACCATCAGCAGCCGGGCCAGCAGTCGCGGGAACATCCCGGAGCGGATGGCGAGGAGCCCGAGCGGGAACAGCCACAGGCCGAAGAAGATCTGGGCGACGAGGTATCCAAAGTGCTGCAGGTCGAGCAGCAGCAGAACGAGGGCCTCCGATCCCTGGACGCCGAACGCGGCGGCGTACGCGGGGTCGGTGGCGACCAGGAGCGCCCCGAGCTGGTGGATCATGTTGAGGCAGATGATGGCGACCGCGATGACGACGAAGATGACCATCGCGCGGGCCACGTTCTTGCCCGCGTGGTGCAGCAGTCGGTAGAGCGTCATCACGACGAACACGAGGAATGTCGCCTGCACGAGGTCGGCGACGAAGCTGTGGTTGACCAGCGAGGCTTTGGCCACAACGTTGTCCGCCGAGGCCGCGGCGTCTCCTGGCACGTAGACCTGTGCGCGGACGATGTGGGCGAAGGCGCCTAGGACGGCGACGATCAGGTAGTACATTCCTGCGGTGCGGGCGAGGCGCTTCTGGGAATCCATGACGTGCTCCTTTGTCTGGGTGTGCTGTCCGAGTGATCAAGAAAGTTCGTCATCGGCGGGGGACGGTCGCCTTACCGTGGCGAGCCTGAGGACCAGGGAGGGGACATACCCGAACTTCGTGTGAACGACGGCGTTCATCACCGGTGCCGTGTCACCGTGCTGTGAAATGTTCGACGGTGTGCCTGCGGTGTGCGCCATGGCGGGGCGTCCTTCGTGGTCGATGCGTGCCTTGGTGCCCCAGGATGTGCGCGGGGGGCCTGTCGAGTTCGACGCTACGAACTGCCGTTCCGCGCCACGATGGGGCAGGCAGCACGACCTGGGGGGTCAGCACTCGTGCGCAGGCGGGTGACCCCCATGACGCCGTACCTGTGGCTACAGTCGTGGGCATGGTGCTGCGCGTCGTCTTCGCCGACGACAACTTCCTGGTCCGGGAAGGGGTGTCCGGCCTGCTGGCAGAGGCTGAGGGCGTGGAAGTCGTGGCTGCCGTGGGTGACGCGCCCAGCCTGCTACGGGCCGTAGAGATGCATTCCCCTGATGTGGTGCTTACCGACATACGGATGCCGCCCACCAACACCAAGGAAGGCATCGACGCGGCCAAGCAGATCCGTGCCCGGCACCCGGGCACCGGTGTTGTCGTCCTGTCGCAGTACGTCGAGGAGGACTACGCCTTCGAGCTCCTTGCCGAGGGCGTGGCCGGTATGGGATACCTGCTGAAAGAACGGGTGTCGGACCTGGACGAGGTGGCGCGCGCCCTTCATCAGGTGGCCGGCGGAGGGTCCGTTCTGGACCCGCTGGTGGTGGAGGCGCTCCTGGCGCGTCGAGCCGCTGACGCCCCGCTCCTGGGTCTGACCGACCGGGAGCGAGAGGTCCTCGAGCAGATGGCCACCGGTCGCAACAACGCGGCCATCGCCCAGACCTTGTTCATGAGCGACCGTGCCGTGGAAAAGCACATCGGGGCCGTCTTCCAGAAGCTCGGGCTCGTGGAGGAGCGCGCGGTCAACCGGAGGGTCAGCGCGGTACTGGCCTACCTCGAGGCGCGCGGCACGCGCCGTTGAGCCCACTGGCGTCAGCCCCCGCGGCGAGTGGGGGACAGCCGCACTTGCGGGTTCGGGCCGCCCCCTGCCCATCGGGGGCGCAGAGGAGCACACTGCCTTATGAGTGCCCGCCGTGTGCTGTCGCGAGTGCATCGCCGCTGGAGCGGGCGATTGGCTGTCATGGTCGCGCTGCTCGGGTTCGTCGTCCTGGTCTACGTCATCATCGTCGTCGTGGTGGGCGGCGTGCTCATCGGCAGCACGGAGTCGCCGTCTGTGCCGCTGTCGGTGCTGGCCACCGTCGTGGTCGCGCTGCTCATAGCGCCCGTGCAGGCGACGCTGCAACGGTGCGTGGCCCGGGTCGGACACCACAGCGCTGCCACACCGTACGACGTGCTGAGCCGGTTCTCCATAGACCTCACCGGGGGCGGCACCACAGACCAGTTGCCCGGTCGCATGGCGAAGCTGCTGACGGAGGGGACCGGTGCGCAGTGGGCACAGGTCTGGCTGGTCGTCGCCGGCCGACTGACTCTGGCCGGCAGTTGGCCGGTCGACGCAGACACCGACCCGCGTCAGCCACCGGTGCCGTTCACGGACCGGGAGGCAGCCGAGGAGGTGGGACGGCGTTCCCTGCCGGTCAGGCACGATGGGCAGCTCCTGGGAGTGCTGAGGCTTCAGGAGCGCCCTGGACTCACCCTCACCGTTGTAGAGCAACGGCTGTTCAACGGACTTGCCGGCCAGGCTGGTCTCGTCCTGCGCCTGGTGGGGCTTCAGGCCCAGCTCGAGGCCCATCACGCCGAGCTGGTGGCTCACGCCGAGGAGCTGCGCGTCTCCAGGCACCGGTTGATCGGCACGCAGGACGCCGAACGACGGCGCCTGGAGCGGGACATGCACGACGGTGCGCAGCAACACCTGGTTGCCCTGGCCGTGCACCTGCGCCTCGCCCAGGCCGTCGCGGGGAGCTCCCCGCAGCGCGCGGCGCAGCTGCTGGTCTCGCAGGCGGACGCGGCTCTGGAGGCGATCGCGACGCTCACCTCGTTGTCCCGCGGCATCTACCCACGGTTGCTGACAGAGGCTGGCTTGCTGGCCGCGCTGCGGTCCGCGCTGGCCGCCAGCGCCACGCCCGTCACCGTGCACGGCCCCCAGCTGGGACGCCTGCCGGCGCCGGTGGAGGCCGCGTTGTACTTCTGCGCGATGGAGGCGGTCCAGAACGCGACCAAGCACTCCGGCGCCGAGCACGTGACGGTGACGGCACGTCGAGACGACGAGCACCAATGGTCGCTCCTCGTCGTCGACGACGGCGTGGGATTCGACAGCGAGCTGCTCCTCGCCACCGCGGCGTCGGGGGGCCTGCTCAACATGGCGGACCGGCTCGGCGCGGTGGGTGGAACGGTCGAAGTCCTCTCCCGTCCGGGTGGTGGCGGGACCAGCGTCACGGCACGAGTGCCATGTGAGGAGTGCTCAGGCGTGGCACCCACCGCGCCCGTCCGGCACCGGGCGGTGTCGACGTGAGGGTCCGGTTGGCCTGGGCGTTCGTCGGCATAGCCGTTGTGGCGATCATCCTCGACACGATGTTCACGGCGGCCCACCGGTCGCTGCTGAGCGAGGCCACCTGGGCCGACCACGGCTGGCCGTTGACCCCGTTGGCCAGCCTGGGGTGCGCGTTGATGGGGGCGCTCATCGTGTCGCGGCACCCCGGACAGCGGGTCGGGTGGCTGCTGTGCGCCGCCAGTCTGCTCTCGGTGACCCTGGCCGGTGAGGCGTACAGCATCTGGGTCCTCGACGGGGAAGGTCCCGGCAGCCCGTACTGGGCGCACAGGATCGCGTGGGCGGCGCCGCTGCTGGGCTGGCCCGCGTTCGTGGCGCTGATCATGGTGTTCCTGATCGTTCCCGATGGTCATCTGTTGTCGCCGCGGTGGCGCTGGGCCGTCGGAGCCACGGTCGCGGGGCTGGTGCTGCACACCCTGGGGTCACTGATGAGCCCGCCAGCCGACGTCGTCTACGGGGAGCAGTACAAGGGGAGCAGCACAGCGACCGTCCTGCTCACCGTCGGCTACCTGCTGGTCGCTGCCGGTCTCATCGCCTCCGCCGTGTCCTTGCTGGTCAGGCTGCGGGGCGCGCGGGACGACGCGCGACGGCAGCTGCTGTGGATAGCCTCTTCTGCCACGTTCTGGCCGTCGGCGTCGTGGTCATCCTCGTGGTGCCACAGGTGCAGGGTGTGGAAGGGACCTGGCTCGCGGGGTTGCCGCTGCGGCTCGCTCAGGTGGCGGTCCCGGTCTGTGTCGCCGTCGCCGTCCTGCGGCACCGGCTGCTGGAGATCGACCTCATCATCAACAGGGCCATCGTCCTGGCCCTGGCGGCCGCGGTGGTGGGTGTCGGATATGTGCTCGTCGTGGTGCTGACGGGGTCGGTCGTGAGCGGGGGTACCGACAGCTTCTGGCTTTCTCTGCTGGCGACCGCGCTGGTGGCCACGGCGTTCCAGCCGCTGCGCAGCAGGGTGCTTCGGGCCGCTGACCGGTTGGCCTTCGGGGCCGCTGCCGCCCCGTACGAGGCACTGGCGAGCTTCAGTCTCCGCCTCGGCGAGCGCCCTGACCCGGCGGGGCTGCTCCCCGCCATGGCCCAGGCCACCGCAGAGGCCGTCAACGCCCACCACGCTGTCGTGCGACTGGACGTGGAGCACGGGCAGGACCAGTCCGCGCGGTGGCCTCAGCACTGTCCCGACAACTGGGGCGGCTCGACCACCGAGGTGCCCATCGTGCACGGCGGGTTGCCGCTGGGAAGTGTGACGGTCGCGATGGCACCCGGACACCCGCTGCGGGCGCGTGAGCATCGGCTGGTGGTCGACCTGGCCGAGCAGGCCGGGCTGGCCTTTCGCAACGCGCGGCTCACGGCCGAACTCTTCGGGCAGGTGGACCAGCTCCGCCAGCGCACCGATGAACTGGCGCTGTCCCGCATGCGACTCATCGACGCCGGTGACGCCGAGAGAAGCCGGCTGGAGCGGGCGATCGCCGGTCAGGTCATCCCCCACCTGGCCACCATGCCAGAACGGTTACGCCGGCTGGCCCGTTCCGCCAGGACGGAGGACCCACCGCTGGGTCCGGCACAGCTGGAGCCGCTGCTGAACGCCTCGACGAGTGCTCTCGAGGCCCTGCGTGAGATCACGCGCGGCGTGTTCCCGGCTCAGCTGGCCCGGTCAGGACTTTCTGCGGCGCTCCGCTCTCTCCTGGCCCGCGAGGGCACCTCGGGCCAGCTGCTCGTGGCTGATGAGGACGCCGGTCGACGTGTCGACGCACGTGCGGAAGCAGCCGCATACTTCTGCGTGGCCGAGCTGGCCCGCGAACTGGCCAAGCCGGTCGTCGTCCGTCTCGGGGTGCGCCACGGCGAGCTGTCGGTCGAGGTGTCGGGGGAGAACCGCCTCCCTGAGCTCGACCTCCGTCATATGAGGGATCGGGTCGATGCGGCCGGCGGTTCCATCGCCCTGACCGCGTCGGAAAGCCGCGCAGTGGTCAAGGTCTCCCTTCCTGCGACCGAGAGGGTGGCCGCCGGGTTGCCCCTGGCGCGTCGATCACCTGGTGGGTGAGTCACCCTGACAGCTGGGCCCACGTCCGGGCCAGGACGTCGGGTGCGAAGGCCGACTTGGTCACGTAGGCGCTCGCCCCCGACTCGACCAGGAATCGCTCGCCTGTTTCCTCGTCATACGTCGACAGCAGCACCACCGCGGGCGGTACGTCCCCGCCACACAGTCGGCGCGCCACCTCCACGCCGTCGATATCAGGCAGGTTCACATCCAGGAGCACCAGATCCACGCCCACCGTCGTGGTCAGTCGCAGGCACTCCTCGCCCGTGGCGGCCTGCCCCACCACCGTGAAACCGGCCGTCTCTCCGACCACGGCCGCGAGGGCGGACATGTACCTCGGCTGGTCATCGACCAGCAACACGCGGACGTCCACGAGGGAGCCACCTCCTGGGACAATTCTGCGCTTCAACCGCCGGAGAGTGTAGGGGGCGGGCCGCACGGTCCAGGTGCTTGACCCCTCGACCTATGGGATGTGCATCCCCCCCGGTCTGCTGCTGCCTCTCAGACCCCATGAGGAACTGACGGGGGCCCCGGCACAACGACGACCGCGAGCGCTGCTAGGCCCCTGCCACCGCCCTCGGGCTCCCTGGACCCCACTCCGGACCGGTGAGATGGCACGAACCCGGGATCATCCCGGATACGACCAACCCCCGCCGCTGCAACGCTCAGGAGACACCGACGAACCGAGGAGACGACGATGGGATCGGCATCAGACGTGACGATCAGGGTTCGGCAGGGTGCCGTGGCGCCCCTTGGGACGAGCCTGGTCGGGACCTACGCAGGCGGGGAGGCCTGGACGACCGGGGCGGGCTCGTTGGAGGTTCGCGACCCCGGCAGACTGGACGAAGTGGTGGGCGTGGTGTCGACGGCGACCGTGGACGACGTCGATGTCGTCGTAGATATCGCTCGTCGGGCGCAAGCCGGTTGGCGCGCACGACCGGTGGAAGAACGCGCCGCGCTCCTGACCCGTGCCGCCGATGACCTCCAGGGCGCGCACGAAGAGCTCGCGGTCGTGCTCACCCGGGAGAACGGCACGGTTCTACGAACACGCGCCGAGAGCTGCTGGGTGCGTCGGGGGTGCTGCGTACCGCGTCCCGGTGGGGGCAGGATCTGCTCGGAGCCGGCTCCGTCTTCGAGGACTCGTGGGGGTGGGTCCGTGTCGAGCGTCGCCCCCTGGGGGTCGTCGCCTGCATCGTCCCGTGGAACGCACCGGTCGTGCTGGCCGCGCAGAAGATCGGACCGGCGCTGGTCGCGGGCAACGCGGTCATCGTCAAGCCCTCGCCATTCGCTCCGCTCGCCGTCTCCCTGGCGCTGACACGGATCGCGAGCCTCCTCCCACCCGGGGTCCTCAACGTCGTCCACGGCGACTCCGACGTCGGGGCCGCCCTTGTCGCGAACCGCGAGGTCCACAAGGTCTCGTTCACCGGGGGCGGCCCCGCCGCAAAGCTGATCATGAAGTCTGCGGCCGATACGCTCACCAGGATCCACTTCGAGCTCGGCGGCAACGACCCGGCCATCGTCCTCGATGACGCCGACCTCGAGCGCACCGCGGACCAGATCTCGGCCCAGGCCTTCCAGAGGGCCGGTCAGGTCGCTACGCCATCAAGCGGGTCTATCTGCCGCGTGCCCTCGTACCCGACTTCAGTGAGGCGATGCTGGACCGGGTGGGTAGCATCGCGGTCGGCCACGGACTGGACCCGGAGGCCACGATGGGGCCGGTGAACAACCGCCCGCAGCTCGACCGGATCCGAGCGATCCACTTCCGCCTGGCCGAGGCCGGCGCAGACGTCCGCACGACCGGCCGGGTCCTGAGCCCGGACCGCTGGGACGAGGGCTACTACCTGCGGCCCGCCGTCGTCGTGGACGCGGACCCGAGGGACCCGCTCGTCCTGGAGGAGCAGTTCGGTCCGATCCTTCCCATCGTCGGTTACGACACCGAGGAGCAGGCCATCGAGATGGCGAACGCCACCGAGTACGGCCTCGGATCGTCCGTGTGGGGCTCCGACCCCGAACGCGCCGAGTCTGTCGCCTCGCGGATGGAGGCTGGGCTGGCCTTCGTCAACCACCACACCGCCCTCTCCCCCTCGGTCAGAAGCACGTTCCGTTCGGTGGGATCAAGCAGAGCGGGATCGGCTGGGAAAACTCGCCGTCCGGCCTGGGTGAGTACCTCGAGTTCCGCAGCCTCCTCATCCCCGGGCCCGAGGCTGTGCGGTGATCACCACGGTGCAGGTGGCCCAGTCCCGATCGGCCACAGACTGTGGTCGTGGTGGGCCGCTCCGGCCTCCAGTACAGCGACCATGCCGGTCTCGACGTCGGTCTGCCGCGCGCCCCTCGGCGGGGTCATCCGTCAGCGTAGGTAAGAAGTGGCTCTCCGCACGTCCCTGGCCAAGGGAGTCCTGGCGCGGTGTGCATCGGCAGGTTCACCGAGGAATGCCAGGGCGGCGTAGGCGATTCCGGCTGCGGGGTCGCCTGCGAGCTGCAGGCTCCTGGCCTGCTGGTAGGGGCATCCGGCCGAGAAACTCGAGAAGCTGCTCCCGTTCCGCGGTCAACAGGGGCCGAACATCCACCACCGGTGCCGCAAGAAGATCCATGGACACAGTCTGACCGGTCGACCGGAGTGGAGTCCATCAGAGTGGTGTACGACGACCACGGTGGTGAGCGTGTCCTGCTGATGTAGGCGCGGTCACCGCGTGATCCTTCGAGTGAACCTTCCACAGCACTCTCGAACGGAGCATCACGATGACCGCTTCTCCCAGTATCGACCCTGAGGTCTTCCTGCACGAGCAGCTCGCGCAGGCGAGCCCGGACCTGATGCGGCACCTGCTGCAGTCCTTCATCAACACGCTGCTCTCGGGGCAGGCCGACGCGGTCTGCGGCGCCGACTACGGCGACCGCAGCGCCGAGCGGACCAACCGGCGTAACGGGTACCGGCACCGCGACCTGGACACCCGGGTCGGCACGCTGGACGTGGCGATCCCCAAGCTGCGCGAAGGTTCGTTCTTCCCCGACTGGTTGCTCGAGCGGCGCAAGCGTGCCGAGGCGGCCCTGACCACGGTCGTGGCGACCTGCTACCTGCTCGGGGTCTCCACGCGCCGCATGGACAAGCTGGTGACGGCGCTGGGCATCACCGGCCTGTCCAAGTCGCAGGTGTCGGTGATGGCGGCCGAGCTGGACGAGCACGTGGAGTCCTTCCGCACCCGGCCCCTGGACGAGGGGCCGTACACGTTCGTGGCCGTCGACGCCCTGGTGCTCAAGGTCCGCGAGGGCGGGCGCGTGGTCAAGGTGTCCGCGCTGGTGGCCACCGGCGTGAACGCCGAGGGCTACCGGGAGATCCTGGGCATCCAGGTCGCCACCGGGGAGACCACGGCCTCCTGGCTGGCGTTCTTCCGCGACCTGGTGGCCCGCGGGCTGACCGCGGCCGGTCCGGTGGGCCTGGTCACCTCCGACGCCCACGCCGGCCTAGTGGAGGCCATCGGCGCGACCCTGCCCGGGACCGCGTGGCAGCGGTGCCGCACGCACTACGCGGCCAACCTCATGGCCGCCACGCCCAAGTCGTCCTGGCCCTGGGTCAAGGCGCTGCTGCACTCGGTGTACGACCAGCCCGACGCGCCAGCGGTGCAGGCCCAGTTCGACCGGGTGCTGGAGACGCTGGCCGGCAAGCTGCCCGCGGTCGCCGAGCACCTCGAGGACGCCCGGGCCGACATCCTGGCCTTCGCCGCCTTCCCCAAGGAGGTGTGGCGCCAGATCTGGTCCAACAACCCCCAGGAGCGCCTCAACCGCGAGATCCGCCGCCGGACCGACGTCGTGGGCATCTTCCCCCACCGTGAGGCCATCATCCGCCTCGTCGGCGCCGTCCTGGCCGAGCAGCACGACGCCTGGGCCGAGCAACGCCGCTACATCGGCATCGACGTCCTCACCCGCTGCCGCCACGCCCTGGCCCCCACCACCACCGGACAGGAGGAAACCGCTGCTACGGTCCCCGCACTGACGGCCTGATCAACCCCACCGAGGGATCACCGTCGTATACCACTCCACCGGACTTGACCTCGACCGGCCGGCGCACGCTCATGCCGCGGTCGTGGCGTTGCGTCTTCCGTGTCGATTCACGAGCGGGTGGCTGGGTGGATGACGGCGCGACTCTTCGGTTCTTCGGTACGGTTCACGCCATGGACGACGCTCGGGACTGCACCGAGCGGCGTCGAGAACCGGCGAAATGGCGTTCGACGGCTCTGGTGGCCATCGTTCTGTGTCTACCCGGTGTCTACCTGCTGGGGCGCGGACTGTTGACGGCCTTGCCGATCGTCTACGGCGGGTCGGAGGAAGAGGCCGCGAGGCGGGCCCTTGGTCTCGTCCTGTTGCCCGTCGGGTGCGCGCTGCTCGCCCTCCTCGGAATCATCCTCGCCCTCGCGGGGGGTCGCCCCATCGGGGACGTCATTGTGGTCGCGGCAGTGGTTACCGCCTTTCTGGGCCTGGGGATGAGTTGGAGTCTGTACGCATATTTCGCCGGGCTGCCGCTGGCGGCCTTTGCGATCGGCGGGACGGCTGCAGCGGTGCACGAGTGGAGGGGGGTCCAAACGCCACTCGCCCTCAACACGTGACAGGGCTATACGCCTGCGAGTCATACTTGAGTTGCAGGCGTACCGACGTACTCCTTTGCCGCTGGCCGGGCTGAGTTGAACACGGCGCCTCCACGTCGCTGGCTAGAGTGCTCAGGTGGCTGTGCTCTTCGACTACTTCGCCGCGTCAAGTGACGCCGAGGCCGCGCTGGCGGTCCACCGCCCGGGGGGTCCTGGACAGCCGGCGGAGTCAGCGCCGGCAAAGCGTACAGGGATCTTCTCTCGTCGGCAGCGCGTCGACGATCACGGACATCAGCCGACTTTTCAAACTGTCGCGGACACCGGCATCGACCCTGTAGTCAAGGGCGGAACTCTCGAGGAGTTGTTAACCGGGAGGCCGTATGCGGAGATTGCGCAAGACGCACGCTCTGGCCATGCCCTCGCTGTTCGCCATGACGGTGAACGACTGGTTCTCACCTTGACGGACGGATTGGTAGATGCGCTAGCAAAGGCAACACGGGAGCGACTCGGTGCTATAGCGCGGTTCCGTGGTCAGGGACCGAGGAGTTCATGGGTGCCGGAGATCCCGAACAGCTCGAGTCACTCCTGCTGGACCTGTCCGCTCTGGCACGAGACGCGCGGGCACGGGGAGGCTCCGTCTACTGCTGGGTGTCGGTCTGACGACGCACTACTTTGCCGCTGTTGCATGCCGGCGTCCGAGTACCGGTGAGTGCGGTCCGGGGGCAGCTGCGTCTCGTTATCTCGTGCTCCACGCGATCGAGCCAGTCGTGTACGAGGGTGTTGAAGGCCTCCGGTCGCTCGATCTGCGCGTTGTGTCCCGCAGCGTCGAGCACGGCAAAGGTGGCTCGAGGGTAGTGCTCGATGAGGTCCCACACGTCGAGGTAGCCGGTAGACGAGTCTTGGCGACCAGTGACGATGACCGTGGGCCAATCGAACGGCGGACCACTCTCCGGATCGCGGGTCAACGCCCACCGAGTGCGGATGCGCTCCAGCGCCGTCGCGTCTGCGCACATGAGGCCCGCTACGACTTCACGCTGCGTGCGGTCGAAAGTCTCCTGGGTCTGCACCACTGCAATCTCCGCGAAGGGTGCGTCGGGCGCGAGGTCAATCTCCGAAACCAGCACCTGATGCTCGGGCACCCTGCGGTCTGCGTTCTCAACTGCGGAGCCCATGGGGCAGATCAGCACCATTCCCCGTACCTGGTAAGCCCGATGCGCCGCGAGAGCGCGAGCGACATAGCCACCGTAGGACTCGCCAAGGAGGAGGAACGGCTCACTACCGATGTGCTCGTCGATGAACGCTTCCACGCTTTGGAGCACGTCGTCCGACGAGTCAACGCCCACAGCTTCAGATTGCCCCATCCCGGGAAGGTCGGGATATAGCCGGCGGTACGACCCTTCACGGGCCGCGAAGACGGGCTCGCAACAGCCCACCATCAGGCGGTGGTCAGGACTCCACCCGTGGATCGCCAAGACGGACAGACCATCCCGAGGACCCTCTTCAACGAAGTTCAGACTTGGGCGCGCGCGCGACTTCATGCCGCCTTGTCTAGCAGTGAGCACCGACTCGGCCTTCATCCAGCGCAGGCGCTGTCAGGTCATCCGACTTTGCCGCAGACCGATGGCGAGCGTAGTGTCCGAACATGCCGCATCCGGTGCGCTTGGGCGGCGTTGTGGATCCTCAGTTAGTCGTGAGGGACCTGACGTAGGCGCCGAAGCCTGGGACGGTGAACTGGAGCATTCCGTGGGCGGGTGCGTCCAGGATGCCCTTGTCGAGCAGTGACTGTCGGGCCATGGACAGGGCAGTCGTGTGTACACGAATCTCTTCGGCGATGGCGCCGCGTGGGACGGGGCCTTCGGGGTGGTTGGCCATGGCGGTGAGGATGTCGCGTTCGCGGGCGGTGGCTTTGGCCCAGCGGGTGCGGTACAGCTCGGTCAGGTCGACCTCGACACGTTCCTGGGCGGCGTTGACGTCGTCGAGGGTGAGTTGGCCGCCGGCGTCGGGGTTGCCGGCGGCGTGCCATGCCTCGTCCCCGTAGACCTGGACGAAGTAGGGATACCCCTGGGCGCGTTCGACGACGGCTGTCAGGGCGTCGGTGGCCCAGGAGACTCCTAGGGCCGCGCTGGGCGCGGTCAGAGCCTCGCGGGTCTCGTGCGGTTCGAGATCGCGCATCGGACGGTACTGGAAGCGCTCGGCGTGAGTGACGGCGCGGGTGACGACATCAGGGGTGTGGGACAGACCAGCGGCCAGGAGCGCAGCCGGAACGGGGCTGTCGGAGGCCTGCAGCTCCTGCCAGGCGTAGGCGATCGTGCGCAGGGAGTCGGGGTCGGCTGCCTGGAGCTCGTCGATGAGCACGAGGATTCCCTTGTGGTCGGCGTCCGATCGCGCGGCCTGGGCGGTGTGGGCGATGAGCCCACGGAACGCGCGCGTGGCTTCGGGTTCGGGTGCTGGGCGTTGCCCACCCGTGAGTTCGAGGTGACCGACCCCGGGGACACCGGCCGAGACCTTGACCTGGCTGACCCGCTCGGTCAGCACGTCGCCGTGTCCCCAGGCACGGGTGAGCTGGTGAACCTCATCGGCGATCACCGCTGTCAGGATGCCGTTGCCGGCCGTCACGAACACCGACGCCAGGCCGAGGTCGTGCGCCGTACGTTGGGCACGCCGCAGCAGGCTGGTCTTTCCCACACCACGCGGACCGACGTCCACGCGCACCCGACCGGCGAAGCGCCCCTCGAGGGCGACCCGACCCAGCAGGCCTGTGATGTCGGTGAGCTGCGTCTCCCGCCCGGGGATCTCGCGAGCGGTCACACCTGGCGTGTAGGGACTGGGCTGCACGATCGCTCCTCCGCGCTCAGAAGATACGCCCTTATAGATTCCCTCAACTATAAGTCTTGATCAGGCTGACCGTCGGGAAGCGCGAGGATCGGGGTTCGCCCAGACGCACCGGCCCGTGGGCACAGGCATACCTGTTGGTTCACCGACCCGGCCCAGCCAGCCGCCGAAGCGTCGCCGCACAATCCGTAGGTCCGTCATGGACCGTTCCATGCGTGACCAGTCACGATGCCCGCCCCGGTGAGCCGGCGACGCACGGATCGGACTGGGGTCCGGTGGCCTGACGGTGGCCAAGGACACCATGCCAAAGTGGGCCCGTAACCGAGCTCCCGGCCGCGTCAGGGCCCTGACCTGCAGAAACACAGTGGGCCCCGTGGGACTCGAACCCACAACCTACGGATTAAAAGTCCGCAGCTCTAACCATTGAGCTAGAGGCCCTCGCGCCCGACACCGCCGCCCACCGCGCAGGCGTCGGGACCTGTGCAGTCTAGAGCCCGTGCCGCCCGTCGCTGGATGCGCCCGGCCGGATCCGTTCCGACGGGCCGGCGGTCCCGGCGGGTTCCGGCTGGTGCAACGGCGCTCAGGCCGGGAGCACGTAGACGTACATCAGCAGGAAGTGCAGGAACGCGGCGATCATCACCAGCAGGTGCCACAGCTCGTGGAAGCCGAACACCCCGGGCCAGGGGTTGGGCCGCTCCACGACGAAGACCACGAAGCCGACGCTGTAGACCAGCCCGCCCACCGCCATCAGCGCCAGCGCCCCGAACGGCAGGGTCGTCCCCTCGGCCAGCAGCACGGTGGGGATCCAGCCGAGGGCGATGTAGAGCGTGTTGGTGACCGACTTGGGCAGCTGGCGCCAGACCGAGCGCACGACGATCCCGAGCGCCGCGATCCCCCACACCGTCCCCAGGACCGCCCAGCCGAACGGGGAGCGGAAGAGCACGAGCACGAGCGGGGTGACGGTACCGGCGATGAGCCCGAAGACCGACGTGTAGTCCAGCGTCCGCAGGATCTCGTTGAACCGGGGGCCCCGGTCGAGCCCGTGGTGCAGGGTGCTGCTGACAAAAAGCGTGATGAGAGAGGCGCCGTAGACGCTGAACGAGACGATCTTCCACGGGTCGCCTTCGGCCGAGGCCTGGACCACGAGCAGCGCCGTGCCGAGCGCGGCCAGGCAGGCAGGCACCCACCAGGTGCGAGAGCGTGTTGAACCGCTCGTCGGTGACGTGGACGCTGCCGTCCCGGCTGCGGTGGGGTGCATCCATCGTCCGATCCTAGAGGCCGGGCGGAGGTATGCCGTGCGCGTGCGGCTCGGCCCTGCCGGGCCCCCGCCGCCGTCCCTGACCCGGCCGACCGCACCCGGTCGCACCCACCCTCAGCGGTAGTCCAGCCAGCGCACCGCCTCGGTCGTCGCCGAGGACACCGCGACCGGCCCGCCGGCCACGCGGACCGTGGGGGCCTCCAGGCGCAGCAGCGCACCGGCGGCCGCCGAGGTCAGGGCGTCCGGCCGGGTCAGGACCAGCGGGACCCCCTTCGCGGCCGCGGCGGGAGCGGCGGCCAGGGCGTCCGGGAAGTCGGTGCCGCTGGCCAGCCACGCTGACGGGCCGGTCACCGGGTAGAGCCTGGCCAGGCGGGCGGCCACCTCGTACCGGTTGGCGCCGTCGATGCGCACCACGGTGGTCGCCAGCGCGCAGCTGGGTCTCGACGGGCGCGCCGACCGCCGCGGGGCCGCCCACCAGGACGATCCGGCTGGGGGAGAGGCGCTCGATGGCCGCCGCCGTGTCGGCCGGCAGGCCGTCGGGGCGGGTCAGCAGCACCGGCGAGTCGGTCGCGCCGGCCCGCGAGGCCGCCGACAGGGCGTCCGGGAAGGCCACGCCGCTGGCCACGAACACCGTGTGCACGTCGGCCGGGTAGGTCGAGGCCACCCTGGCCGCCACGGCATACCGGTCCTTGCCGTCCATCCGCTCGACCGGCAGCCCGAGCGCGCGCACCTGGTCGGCGACGGTCTCGGACACGGCGACCGTGCCGCCCAGGACGACCACCCGGGCGGGCGCCAGCGTCCGCAGGGCGGACGCGGTCACGCTGGGCAGCCCGTCCGCCCGGGTCAGGAGCACCGGCACGCCCTGCTTGCCGGCGAGCGCACCGCCGGAGAGAGCGTCGGGGAAGGCCTGGCCCGAGGCGAGGAGGTAGACGACGGGCCGGCCCGCGGCGAAGGTGTCGAGCGCGACGTCGGCCGCCGTGGCGTAGCGGTTGGGACCGCTGTGCCGCACGACCGCCGGCCCGGCCGAGGCCGGGTCCTCGGTGATCGTCACGGTGCTGCCGCGGGAGTCGCCGTTGCGCGCCCGCAGGGTCACCGTGTGCGCTGCGGTGTCGCTGCCGGGGTAGGTGAAGGAGAAGGCCCCGTCGGCCGCGACCGCAGGGCTGGTGACGAGGGAGCCGTCGACGCGCACGTCCATCACCGTCCCCGGCGCGACCGAGTCGCCGGACTGCCGGGTGAGCCGGCCCGACACCGTCTGACCCGTGCTCCACCGGGCCCGCCCGGTGAGGGCGTCCGCGTAGCGGGCGGAGGGCAGGCTCGCCCGACCCAGCCAGAACGCCACCTCGGCACCGGGCCGCCAGTCGTCCAGGTCGGTGACGAGGGAGGCGGTCGCGTAGGGGGAGCCGTCGGCGTAGGAGTCGTAGGAGGAGGTGATGCCGACCGCCTTGTGGCCCGAGACCCACGGCCCGCCGGAGTCGCCGGGGACCACCCGGGTGTCGGCGAAGAGGGACCACACCCAGCGCTTGGGGCGGTTGATGTCGCCGGAGCCGTCCCCGATCCACTGCCAGCCGACGCTGCGCACCCGCGTGCAGGTCCAGCCGGTGCGCCGTCCGCTCTTGCAGACCGGCATGCCCACCACCGGTGCCGCCTGACCGGTCACGGTGACCGTCGAGGCGTAGGTGGTCACGCTGGCCGGATAGCTGTGCCCGGCGACCACGTCGACGGTGGCCAGGTCCGTTCCCCAGCTCTCCCAGGCCGACCCCGGCGCCCCGAACTGCCACCAGTCGACGGTGCCGAGCGTGCTGCCGCCGATCGAGACGCTGCCGCCCCCGGCGTAGGGACAGTGCCCCGCGGAGATGCCGCGTCCGTCGCCGTTGTACCACCCGTTGAACCCCCACGAGCAGATCACCGAGCCGAACTCCACGCCGGCTCCGCCCCGCACCGTGGCAGCCGGGGTGGTGGGGCCGGTCGTGGCGACGGTCTCGACGCCCGGGTGCTGGGCGGCCCACTGCGTGGGGGAGAGGAGCGGGCCGACCGCGTCGGTCCGGCCGCGCTCGACCACCTCGTCGGGGTCGATCACGCGCACCTCGTAGCCGGTGGCGGTGTAGGCCAGCCCGGTCAGCCCCTCGGGCCCGACCTGGCTCAGGTAGCTCTCGCGCAGCTCCTCCAGGTCGGCGAAGGAGGCGGTGGCCTCCTCGGTGCCCGAGCCGTCCGTCCCGATCGACCCGTTCCCGCCGCGGACGACGACCTCGCCCCTGCGCAGCACCCCCACGGCCAGCCCGCCCGCGTCGGCGACGAGGGGGGCCGCCTGCTCGGCGAGCGCACCCGCCTCGACGAACTGCTCCATCGTCAGCCCCAGGTCGCCCGCCAGGGCCTCCTCGATGCTCCGGCCCTCGGCACCGACCTCGGCGTCCGCCCCGGGCTCCGCCGCCGTGGGCTCCGGATCATGTCCGGCCGGGTGGACGACCGCCTCCGGCGAGGTGGGGTATGCCGCGTGCGCGGCGGGGTCCGGCGTGGCACCGACCGCGATCGCGGCCGCGGCGACGACGGCGATCAGCGCGGACACGGGGCGGGTCCTGGTCATCGGTGCCTCCCTGGGCGATGACGGTGGGTCGAGGAGCACCCTAGACCTGCAGGCCACCCGTGTCAGGCCCTGTGCCAGAGTGTCCTCCCATGACCGAGAACCCCTCCTCCACGCTCACGACCACCGAGCGCTCGCTCGTGGAGGTCAACGGCATCGAGGTGATCGACGAGGCCGAGCGCACCGCCAAGCCGTCGGACCTGTTCTGGCCGTGGTTCGCGGCCAACGTGTCGGTGTTCGGCATGAGCTACGCGGCCTTCGTCTACGGTTTCGGGATCTCCTTCGCCCAGGCGGTCGTCGTCGCCGTCGTGGGAGTGGTGCTGTCGTTCTTCTTCTGCGGGGTCATCGCCATCGCCGGCAAGCGTGGCTCCGCCCCGACGATGGTGCTCTCCCGGGCCGCCTTCGGCGTCGACGGACAGAAGGTGCCCGGCGTGGTCTCCTGGCTGGTCTCGATCGGGTGGGAGACGTTCCTGGCCATTCTGGCGGTGCTGGCCACCGCGACGGTCTTCCGCGAGCTCGGCTGGGCCAGCGGCACCGCCACCAAGGTGATCGCGACGCTGGTCGTCACCGCTCTCATCGTCCTCGCCTCCGTCGCCGGCTACCACACGATCATGCGGCTGCAGTCGGTCCTGACCTGGCTCACGGGGGCCATCACGATCGTCTACATCGCGATGACCTTCCACCTCGTCGACATGTCCACCGTGACGCTGCGGGAGAGCGGGTCGACCGAGTCCGTCATCGGTGCCCTCGTGATGGTGATGACCGGCTTCGGCCTGGGGTGGATCAACATCGCCGCCGACTGGTCGCGCTACCAGAAGCGGACCGCCTCCGGCGCCTCGATCGTCTTCTGGAACACCCTCGGCGGTGCCCTTCCGGTCGTGCTGCTCGTCGGTTACGGACTGCTGCTCGTCGGGTCGAGGCCGGACCTCGAGGAGGGGATCGCGAACGACCCCATCGGCACGCTCGCGACGATCCTGCCGACCTGGTTCCTCGTGCCCTTCCTCCTCGCCGCGGTCCTGGCGCTGGTCAGCGGCGCGGTCCTGGGCATCTACTCCTCCGGGCTGACGCTCCTCTCGCTGGGCGTCAACATCCCCCGCCCGGCCGCCGCGGGCCTCGACGGGCTCATCCTCACCGCCGGCACGATCTGGGTGGTCTTCTTCGCGGAGAGCTTCCTGGCCCCGTTCCAGAGCTTCCTCATCACCCTCGGCGTCCCGCTCGCCGCGTGGGCCGGCATCCTCATGGCCGACATCGCGCTGCGCCGCCGCGACTACGACGAGCGCGCGCTGTTCGACGCGGCCGGTCGCTACGGCGCCTGGGACTGGACCTCGGTCGGCACGATGGTCGTCGCCTCGGTCGTCGGCTGGGGGCTGGTGATCAACCTCTTCGCCGACGCCGCCTCGTGGAACAACTGGCAGGGCTACCTGCTCGGCCCGCTCGGCCTGGGTGGCAAGGAGGGGACCTGGGCCTTCGCCAACGTGGGTGTGCTCGTCGCCCTGGCGCTGGGCTTCCTCGTGACGTATGCCGCCCGCCGCGCCACCGTGCGCCGCCAGGAGGCCGGGCCGGTCCGGGTGGAGGAGCCGGTGGTCGCCCCGTGAGCACCGCCCCCGGTCAGGACGGTCCGTGGCTGGTCGTCGTCGACGCCCAGCGCATCTTCGCCGACCCCGCCTCGGACTGGGGGGCTCCCCGCTTCGCCGAGACCCTGAAGCCGCTGCGCGGGCTGGTCGCCGAGCACGCCGGACGGACCGTGGTCACCCGGTGGGTGCCGCCGGTGACCAAGCAGGGCTCGTGGGTGCCCTACTTCGAGCAGTTCGCCTTCGCCGACCGGCCCGCCGACGACCCGATCTTCGACCTCGTGCCCGAGGTGGCCGCGCTCGGGGTCGAGCACCTGGTGAGCGCCCCCACGTTCGGCAAGTGGGGTCCGGCGCTGGCCGGGATCACCGGGCAGCTGGCCCACCTCGTGCTGGGCGGGGTCTCCACCGACTGCTGCGTGCTCTCGACCGCGCTGGCGGCCGCGGACGCCGGGTGCACCGTCGAGGTCGTCGCTCAGGCGTGCGCGGGGTCCAGCGACGAGGCGCACGAGCGGGCGCTGGCGGCGATGGCGCTCTACGCCCCGCAGATCACCGTTCGCTGAGGGGGACCGCCACCGGTCGTCCGGCGCCGCGGTCTCGGCCGCGGCGCACCGCCCCGGCACGGGTCAGCGCCGCTGCAGCACCTCCAGCAGCGCCAGGCCGTAGGCCTCCTCGGCGTCCTCGTGGACGAAGGTCCGCGGCTCGCCGTCGAGGAGCGCGACCACGGCATACCCCTCCTTGGTCAGGCCCAGGCCGACGAAGTCGTGCCCGAGGACGGCGCGCAGCTGGTCCTCCCGCGGGAGCCACACCGTCTCCTCGAGGGCGACGGAGTCCAGCGCCCACTCGGCGACGCCGTTGAACCCGATGACGCTGCCGCCGACGAACTCGTGGACCTCGACCGTCATGTCGGCCAGGTGGAAGACGTCGTGCGCCACGCCGGGACGGTCCACGGCGAACCGGTCCCCGGGCAGCGGGGACCAGACCATCCCGGTGTCGAGGAGTCGTCGGGCCAGGTCCACGGAGATCATCCGCCCAGTCTGGCAACCGAGGCTGGGAGGTCCCCCCTGGTGGTGGGTCGTGCGCAGGTGCCGGTCCGTCCCGTGGACGCAGGACGCCCCGCCGGGGACGTCGACGGGGTCGACGTCCCTGCGGGGCGTGCGGGTGCGAGCGGGTCTGCTCAGACCTCGCTGCGGGCTGCGGGCCGGACGGCGCGGGCGGCCTCGGAGCCGACGGCACGCAGGCCGAGACCACCGAGGATCATGGCCAGGCCGGTACCCATCGCCATCAGGGCGACGCCGAAGGAGACGACCGAGGTGAACAGCGAGGCGCGCAGGAACGAGGCGTTCATCGCGACGTCGCGCAGGGGGTCCTCGCGCTCGAGCTCGGCGTAGGTCTTGCCGTCGGTGCTCTCCAGGGCGTGCTTGTCGATGATCATCGCCTGGGAGTAGGCCGAGAAGGGGCCGTCGACGTGGTCGCCGGCCAGGAAGTCGGCGTCCTCGGCCACGGTGACGTTGGCCCGGCTCAACTCCTGGCTGACCATGACGTAGGTCGCTCCGCCGGCGATGATGAAGATGAGTCCGAGGATCATGAGGAGGGTCCCCATGGTGCGGCTGGTACGCATGTGTGGTGCCTTTCATTCAGTGAAATACCAGCCTAGGCCCTTCCGGGACCTGTTTTACTACATTTAGTCGTAATCTGGTGTGACCTTGGGCACGCCCCGTGCCCGACAATGGGAGGGATGACTGCCGACCCCGCCCCCGAGGCCTCCGTCCCCGAGGCCACCACCGCCGCGTCCACCCTCGTGGACCGGCTGCCCTCCGGGCCGTTCGACCCGGACGCCACCTACGAGGTGTTCGAGGCGTGGGCCGCCGAGCGGGGCACCCCGCTCTACCCCCACCAGGAGGAGGCCGTCCTGCACCTGCTCGGCGGGGCCAACGTCGTCCTGTCCACGCCGACCGGCAGCGGGAAGTCGCTCGTGGCCACGGCCGCGGCGCTGCAGGCGCTGGCCGACGACCGGGTCACCTTCTACACGGCCCCGATCAAGGCGCTGGTCAGCGAGAAGTTCTTCGACCTGTGCCGCGTCCTGGGCGCCGAGAACGTCGGCATGCTCACCGGGGACGCCTCGGTCAACGCGGACGCCCCGGTCGTGGTCTGCACCGCCGAGGTGCTGGCCAACATCGCCCTGCGCGAGGGGGAGGGCGCCGACGTCGGCATGGTCGTCATGGACGAGTTCCACTTCTACGCCGAGCCGGACCGGGGCTGGGCCTGGCAGGTGCCCCTGCTGACGCTGCCGCACGCGCAGTTCCTGCTCATGTCGGGCACGCTCGGCGACATGAGCAGGATCAGCGAGGACCTGACGCGACGCACCGGCCGCGAGACCGCCCTGGTGACCGGCGTGGACCGCCCGGTGCCGCTGCACTTCAGCTGGGCGATGACGCACGTCCCGGAGACGATCACCGACCTGCTCCAGGAGCGCAAGGCACCCGTCTACGTCGTGCACTTCACCCAGAAGGACGCGCTGGAGCGGGCCCAGTCCCTGATGTCGGTCCAGCTGCTGACCAAGGAGGAGAAGGAGTCGGTCCGCGAGGCCATCGGCGCGTTCCGGTTCACCGCCGGCTTCGGGCGCACCCTGTCCAAGCTGGTCCGGCACGGCATCGGCGTGCACCACGCGGGCATGCTGCCCCGCTACCGCCGGCTCGTGGAGCAGCTGGCCCAGGACGGGCTGCTGAAGGTCATCTGCGGCACCGACACCCTGGGGGTGGGGATCAACGTGCCGATCCGGACGGTGCTGTTCACCGGGCTGGCCAAGTACGACGGCACCCGGTCGCGCATCCTGCGCACCCGCGAGTTCCACCAGATCGCCGGGCGCGCCGGGCGCGCGGGCTTCGACACCGCCGGGTATGTCGTGGTGCAGGCGCCCGAGCACGTGGTCGAGAACGCCCGGGCGGTGGCCAAGGCCGGTGACGACCCCAAGAAGCAGCGCAAGATCCAGAAGAAGAAGCCCCCGGAGGGCTCGGTGTCCTGGACCGAGGAGACCTTCACCAAGCTGGTGGACGGACAGCCCGAGGCGCTGGGGTCCCGGCTCAAGGTCGACCACTCCGTCATCCTCAACACCGTCGCCCGCTCCGGGGACCCGGTGCGCAACCTGGCGACCCTGCTGCGGGACAACCACGAGGAGCCGCGGGCCCAGGCCCGCCTGGCCCGCAAGGCCGTCGTCCTGGGCCGCTCCATGCTGGACAGCGGCGTGCTGGTGCGCCGGGAGGCGCCGGGGGCCGACGGTCGGACCGTCGACCTGGCCCCCGGGGTGCAGGAGAACTTCGCCCTCAACCAGCCGCTCGCCCCCTTCGCCCTCGCCTCGCTCGAGCTCTTCGACCGGGAGTCCCCGACCTACGCCCTCGACGTGCTCTCGGTCGTGGAGTCGGTGCTCGACGACCCGATGCCGGTCCTCGTGGCCCAGCGCTACAAGGCCCGCGGCGAGGCCGTCGCCCGGATGAAGGCCGACGGGCTGGAGTACGACGAGCGGATGGCCGAGCTGGAGGAGGTCACCTGGCCGCGCCCGCTCGCCGAGCTGCTCGAGGGGACCCTGGCGATCTACCGGCAGACCCAGCCGTGGGTGCGCGAGGACGCCCTGTCGCCCAAGGGGGTCGTGCGGGACATGTGGGAGCGGGCGATGAGCTTCACCGAGTTCGTCGGCTTCTACCAGCTCACCCGCAGCGAGGGCGTGCTCCTGCGCTACCTCACCGACGCCTACCGCACGCTGCGCCAGACGGTGCCGGAGACGGCATACACCCCCGAGCTCGACGACGTCGTGCAGTGGCTGGGGGAGACCATCCGCCAGACCGACTCCTCCCTCCTGGAGGAGTGGGAGGCACTCACCGACCCCGAGGCCGTGGCCGCCGCGGCGGCCCGGGCGGCCTCCGGGGACCCGACACCGCCGAGCCGGCCGATCACGAGCAACGAGCGGGCGTTCCGGGTGATGGTGCGCAACGCCCTGTGGCGGCGGGTCGAGCTCGTCGCGGCCGATGCGTGGGAGGCGCTCGGCGACCTGGAGGCGCAGGTGGCCGCGCTGCCGGACCCGCCGGTGGAGCCGCTTCTGAGCCGCGCCGCCTGGGACGACGCGCTGGAGGCGTACTACGACGACCACGACCACGTCGTCCTCGACGCCGACGCCCGCGGGCCGCAGATGCTGCTCGTCGAGCCGCTGGCCGGGGAGCACGCCGGGATCACGGACGGTCGGCCAGGACGGGTGTGGCGCGTGGTGCAGACGCTGCTGGACCCCGACGGGGACAAGGACTGGGTGGTCGAGGCCGAGTGCGACCTGGACGCCTCGGACCTGGTCGGCGAGCCCGTCCTGCTGGCCACCGCCATGCGCCGGCTCGGGGGCTGAGCCGTGGCAGCCACCCTGCACGTGCAGGGGTTCGGGGCGGCCCACGGCGCCCGGCAGCTCTTCGCCGACCTGACCCTGACGGTGGCCCCCGGCGACGTGTGGGGACTGGTGGGGGCCAACGGCGCCGGGAAGTCGACCCTGCTCGCGGCGCTGGCCGGCCGGCCGGGGACCGCGGAGACCACCGGGCGGGCCGTGCTGTCCCCGCCGCACGCCACGGTCGGCCATCTCGACCAGGAGCCGGAGCGCCGGCCGGGTGAGGACGTCCTGGCCTTCCTGCACCGTCGGACCGGGGTCGCCGGGGCGGCCGCCGCCATGGAGGCCGCCGCCGAGGCGATGGCCTCGGTGCAGGACCCCACGCTCTCGCGCGGCGGCGCTCCGAGCCTGGCCGACGCCTACTCCGCGGCGCTCGACCGGTGGCTGGCGCTCGGGGGTGGTGACCTGGACGACCGGGTGCCGCCCGCGGCCGCCGACCTGGGCCTGCGGGTCCCCCTCGACGCCCCGATGACGACCCTGTCCGGGGGAGAGGCTGCCCGGGTCGGGCTGCTCGCCCTGCTCCTGCAGCGCTACGATGTGGTGCTGCTCGACGAGCCGACCAACGACCTGGACCTGGCCGGGCTGGAGCGGCTCGAGCAGGTGGTGCGCGGGTCGCGGGCACCGATGGTCGTCGTCAGCCACGACCGGGAGTTCCTCGCGCGCTGCGTCACCGGCGTCGTCGAGCTGGACCTGGCCCAGCAGCGGGTGACGGTCTACGACGGTGGTTACGAGTCCTTCCTCGCCGAGCGGGAGCGGGCCCGGCGGCGGGCGCGGGATGACTACGAGGAGTACGCCGACACGCTCGGCGCGCTCAAGGACCGTGCGCAGACGCAGAAGCAGTGGACCGACAAGGGCGTGCGCAACGCCCGCCGGAAGGCCCGCGACAACGACAAGAACCTCGTCGCCCGCGCGGTGTCGCGCTCGGAGAAGCAGGCCGCCAAGGTGAGCCAGTCCGAGCGGGCCATCGAGCGGCTGGAGGTCGTGGAGGAGCCGCGCAAGGAGTGGCGGCTGCAGATGTCGGTCGCCCCCGCCGCGCGCTCCGGCGCCGTGGTGGCCACCCTCGACGCCGCCGTGGTGCGGCGCGGGCCGTTCACGCTCGGTCCGGTGACGGCGCAGGTCGACGCGGGGGACCGGATCGTCGTCACCGGGGCGAACGGCTCGGGCAAGACCACCCTGCTGTCCCTGCTGCTGGGTCGGGTGGAGCCGGACGCGGGGCGGGCCACTCCGGGCGCCTCGGTCGCGGTCGGCGAGGTCGACCAGGCGCGGTCGCTCTTCGACGGGCCGGACCTGCTGCCCCGCACGTTCGGCCGGCTCGTGCCCGACTGGTCCGAGGCCGACGTGCGGACGCTGCTGGCCAAGTTCGGGCTCGGGGGCGAGCACTCCCGCCGCCCGGCGTCCTCGCTGTCGCCGGGGGAGCGCACCCGGGCGGCCCTGGCGCTCCTGCAGGCGCGCGGGGTGAACCTGCTGGTGCTCGACGAGCCGACCAACCACCTGGACCTGCCGGCGATCGAGCAGCTGGAGCAGGCGGTGGACTCCTTCGGCGGCACCCTGCTGCTGGTGACGCACGACCGGCGGATGCTCGAGCAGGTGCGGGCCACCCGCCGCTGGCACCTGGACCAGGGCCGGCTCACCGAGCTCTGAGCGCTACAGGACGCCGGCCAGGTAGTCCATGACGCTGGTGCGTACCGGCATCAGGTAGACGTGGTGGTCGCGCTCGCGGGCGAAGTCGATCGCCTGCCGGGCGAAACGGCGCTGCCACCGCAGGGTCGGCTCGAAGTCGGTCGGGAAGGCCACGAGGTTGCGACGCCGCCAGTATCCGACCGCCCCTTGGCTGGTCACGGTCGTGGCGCCCCACCACACCGGCAGGTCCCGGGGCAGGATGCGCGCCCAGGCCCCCATCAGCCCGACGTCGAAGAAGGGCTGGGTGAACACGCCCGTCGCCCCGGCCGACAGCTTGCGCTCCAGGTAGCGCATCTCCTGGGCGATCCCCTGCCGGTAGGGATCCAGCCCCGCGTAGATGCGCAGGTGGGGCAGCTCGGCCCGGATCCGGCGGATCACGTCGACCGCGTCGACCGGGTAGGTGTGGTGGGTGAAGTAGTCGGCGTCGTCACCGGAGACCACGAGCACCTCCTCGGCACCCTGGTCGGCGAGGGAGCGTGCCATGGCCAGCGGGGCCTCGGGGTCGACGTCCGCCGCCCTCAGGTGCGGGATCGCGCGGTATGCCGTGCCGTCGGGGCGGCGCGCGGACTCACGGGCGAGTGCGGTCGCCTGCCAGCTGCGCAGGTCGAACTTCACCAGGTCGGGCACGTTGACCGTGTCCGCCCAGGGAAGGTGCTCGGCGACCTGCGCCATCTCGGTCCTGATCGACTCCTCCGTGCGCGGGACGAGCTCGACGGAGATGCGGGACTGGGTGGCGGTCATCGTGGTCAGTCTTCCAACCCGCCGGGCGGGTCGAGAAATCGCGGTCCGCTCCGACGGTCCTGCGTCGGGGGGGCCTCGAGACCGTGCGACCTGCGGGCGAGGATTCCGCTGCGTCAGGGTCGGAGGATCTCCAGCACCTCGTCCAGCTTCGTCTCCACCGACTCCAGCTGCTGGGTGTGGGCGCTGACGGTGGTGGTGATCGTCTCCAGCTGCTGGGTGTGGGCGCTGACGGTGGTGGTGATCGTCTCCAGCTGCTGGGTGTGGGCGCCGACGGTGGTGGAGATCTCGTCGAGCCTGGTGGTGTGCCTCGTCTGGGTGACCTGGATCGTGCCCAGCAGCTCGTAGATCGCGGTGACGTCGTTCTCGAGCCGGCCCACCCGGTGCTCGAGGTTCGAGGAGGTCATGTCTGCCACTGTACGCATCGTGACGGGACGTCAGCGGGCCGCGGACGGTCGCCTGTGGACGACGACGCCCCCGCCGGCGGACCGGCGGGGGCGTCGTCGTGCGGGGTGGTGCCGGAGAACCCGGCACCACGGCATACCTCACTCCGAGGTGGGCAGCTCCGGGAGCACGTCGGGGTTCTCCTCGATCCAGGCCTTCACGGCCTCGGCCTCGTTGCCCTCGCCGTACTCGTTGACGACCATGTCCTCCAGGGACCCGTACTGGTCGTCGTCCAGCTTCAGCTGGCCGATCCACTCGGCGGCCTCGGGGAACTCCTCGGCGAAGCCCTCGCGGCCCAGGAAGTGCAGGGCCTCCGGGTCGCCCAGGGCGCCCTCGGGGTCCTCGAGGTCCTTGACCGGGAACTCGGCGTTGGCCCAGAACGGCCGCCACAGGGTGACGACGATGTCCTCCTCGTTCTCCACCGCGTTCTGCAGCTCGGTGAGCATCGCGGTCGTGGAGGAGGTGACCAGCTCGAACTCCTCATCCAGCCCGTAGGTCGGGAAGACGCTCTCGTTGGTGACGCGGGTCAGACCGGCACCCGGCTCGATGCCGATGACCTGGCCGTCGAAGCGGTCGGCGTTGTCGGCCAGCTCCTCCAGGGAGTCGATGTCGACGTACTCCGGCACCGCGATGGTCAGCACCGCGCTGTCGTAGTAGCTGCCCAGGTCCTCGATGCTGTCGCCGTACTCCTCCATGTAGTCGGCGTGCGTGACCTCCGACCACGCCGAGGGGTACATGTCGACGTCCCCGTTGGCCAGCCCGGCGTAGAGCGGGGCCGGCTCGGTGAGGGTCTCCATCTCGACGGTGTAGCCCATCTCCTCCAGCTGGTTCTCCAGCAGGTAGGCGGTGGACAGCCCGTCGGTCCAGGAGGGCAGGAAGCCCAGGGTGATCTCGCCGGAGGCCCCGCCGGCGGCGGCGGCGTCCTCGGTCTCCTCGGTGGTGGTGTCCTCGCCGCCGGTGTCCTCGGCGGCAGGGTCCTCGCCGCCGTCGCCGCAGCCGCAGCGGCCAGCACACGAGGCCGGCGGTGGCGAGGCTGGCGACGAGCCCGGTGGTGCGGGCCCGGCCGGTGGTGCGCGTGATCGTCGTGTTCCTCATGATCGGATCGTTCCTTTCGGTCGAGGTCGTGCGGACGGAGTATGTCGTCGCGCCGGTCAGGTGCCGGCGCGGACGGACGTGTCGGTCGGGGTCGGGGACGTCCCGGAGGAGTCTCCCGACGGGGTCTCGGAGGTGGTCGTCGGCTGCGGTCCGCCCGCCGCGGTGCGGCGCGCGCGCAGGCGGGCCAGCAGCGAGCCGGGCTGCCGGCCGGGGTTGCCCAGGGCGGAGGTGACCCGGTCGAGGAAGATCGCCAGGATCACCACGCCGATGCCGGCCTCGACCCCGAGCGGGGTGTTGAGCCGGGCGATGGACTCCACGACCAGCTTGCCCAGGCCGTCGGCGCCGGTGAAGCCGGCGATGACCGCCATCGACAGGGCGAGCATGATGACCTGGTTGACGCCGGCCATGATCGTCGGCACCGCGAGCGGCATCTGGATGCCGCGCAGGATCTGCCAGGAGGAGGCGCCGAACGCCTGCCCGGCCTCGACGGTCTCGGCGTCGACCTGACGGATGCCCAGCTCGGTGAGCCGGACCCCCGGCGGCAGGGCGAAGATGATCGTGGCGAAGATGCCGGGCACCAGGCCGATGGAGAAGAAGGTCACGGCCGGGATGAGGTAGACGAACCCGGGCATGGTCTGCATGAAGTCCAGCACCGGCCGGACCACGGCGCTCACCGCGTCGTTGCGCGCGGCGAGCACGCCCAGCGGGATGGCGACGGCCACCGCCACGACGGTGGCGACGATGACCAGCGCGAGCGTCTGCATCGAGGGCAGCCAGATGTCCATCGAGATGATGAGCGCGAAGCCCAGGGCGGTGCCGACCGCCAGCCGCCAGGAGGCGACCACCCAGGCGACGAGGGCGAAGAGCGCCACCATGACCAGGGGCGGGGGCCACATCAGCAGGTCGACCAGGCCCTCGACGACGAAGGTCATGACGTCGCGGAAGAGGGTCAGCAGGACGTTGAGGTTGTCGTCGATCCAGTCGAACGCGGTGTCGATCCAGTCGCCGACGGGGACGCGCGGCAGCATGCTCTCCTCGGCCGTGCTCATCGGGACACCTCCTCGGCGGGGTGGTTGGACAGTGCGGTCAGCAGCGTCACCTGGGGGATGAGCCCGGCGAGGCGACCCTGCTCGTCCACGACGAGCAGCGGGCTGGTCCGGCGGGCGGCGTCGGCGAGCAGGTCGGCCAACGGGGTGCCCAGCGTGACGGTGCTGGCGCTGCGCTCGGTCAGGGGCAGGTCGGTGCGCCCGGCGCGGACCGCGGCCGCGATCTCACCGGGCAGCACGACCCCGACCGGGGTGCGGTCCCGACGGACCACCGGAAGCGCCTCGAGCTGGTGCTCGCGGATGAGCTTGTGCGCCTGCTGGGGGCCCTGCTCGGCACCGATGACGTACTCCGGCTTCTCCATCACCGCGCCGGCCGTGAGCACCTTGGCCCGGTCGACGTCCTGGACGAACTGGGCCACGTAGTTGCTGCTCGGGTCGTTGAGGATCTGCTCGGCGGTGCCGATCTGCTCGATCCGTCCGTCGCGCATCATGGCGATCCGGTCGCCCAGGCGCATGGCCTCGTTGAGGTCGTGGGTGATGAAGACGATGGTCTTGTCCAGCCGCTGCTGCAGGTCCACCAGCTGGTCCTGCATCTCCCGACGGATCAACGGGTCCAGCGCGCTGAAGGCCTCGTCCATGAGCAGGATGTCGGTCTCGGCGGCCAGGGCCCTGGCCAGGCCCACGCGCTGCTGCATCCCTCCGGACAGCTCGCCGGGCAGGGACTCGCCCCAGCCCTCGAGCCCGACCATCTCCAGAGCACGGTCGGCGCGCTCCTCGCGGTCGGCGCGGGACATCCCCTGCACCTGCAGCCCGTAGGCGGCGTTCTCGCCGACCGTGCGGTGCGGCAGGAGCGCGAAGTGCTGGAAGACCATGGAGATCTTCTCGCGGCGCACGCGCCGCAGGGCCTCCCCCTTCAGCCCGGAGAGGTTCTCGCCCTCGATGACCACCTCGCCGGCGGTCGCGGGGTGCAGGCCGTTGATCATCCGGATGAGCGTGGACTTGCCGGAGCCGGAGAGCCCCATGACGACGAAGATCTCGCCGGGCTCGACCTCGAAGGAGGCGTCGATGACCGCGGGGGTCAGCCCGTCGGCGCGCAGCTCGCTCCGGGTGGCGCCCCGCGTCAGGGCGTCGACCCCCCGCTGGGGTCGTCGGCCGAAGATCTTGTACAGATGCTCGGCGGCTAGGAGTGGCACAGGGTCGTCCCTCGGTCGTCGGTCGGCGGTCGTCGGACAGCAGCTCGCTCGCGCGGTCGTCACGCGGCAGGGTCGCGGTCCGCCGCGCGGGGGGATCGTCGCCGACGGCGACGACCGTCTCGCCCGGCCGGGGCGCCAGGAGGCGCCGACACCGGCAGCGCAGGACGACCCTTTTCGACGTTAGAGGACGCGAATGCCGGGCAGCCACCGCAACCGTCGTGAATTGCGGTTTCGTGATCACACCGTGATCGGCCCGTGGCCGGATCGTGACGGGGAGGACGGAATAGGTCCCCGGTGGGAAAGGCCCTCCCACCGGGCGCGGAAGGGCGCGGCTGGCTAGACTCGCCGGCACCGGCGGAACCGGCCGCGGGTCCGCCCGTCACCCACGGAGGTCACGCATGTTCCTCACCCCGCTGATGAAGCGCCTCGAGGAGACGGAGGGCCTCGACGCCGCCGTCGACTCGGCCCGGTCGACGGTCAACACCGTCCTGCCGCAGGGTCCGGTCAAGGACGTCCTGCACGGCAAGCCGCTGGGCCACGCCCTGCACCCCCTCCTCGTCGCCCTGCCGATCGGCCTGAACGTGGGCGCCAGCCTGCTGGACGTGCTCGGCGACGAGGGCGACCAGGCGGCGGCCCGCCGGCTCGTCGGGGCGGCGCTCGTCTCCACCGTGCCGACGGTGGCCACCGGGTGGGCCGACTGGTCCGAGCTCGGCTCGGCGCAGCGACCGGCGCGGGTGGGCCTTGTCCACGCCGTCGCGAACGGCGCCGCCGCGGGGGTGTTCGCGGCGAGCTGGTTCGCGCGCCTGGCGGGCCACCACCGCGCCGGCGCGGCGCTGTCGATGGTGGGCCTGGCGGGACTGGGGGCTGCCGGCTACCTCGGCGGGCACCTCGTCTACGCCCAGGGCGTCGCGGTGAGCCGCACGATGGACCACGAGCCGGCGCCAGCCGACTGGACCGACGTGGCGGCGGCGGAGGACGTGGGGGAGGGGCTCCTGCGGGTGGAGGCGGCCGGCCAGCCGGTCGTGCTGACCCGGGCCGGGGGTGGGCTCGCCGCCCTCGCCGCCACCTGCACCCACCTGGGCGGACCGCTGGACGAGGGCACGGTGGAGGACGGGTGCGTCGTGTGCCCGTGGCACGGCAGCCGCTTCGACCTGCGCGACGGTGCGGTCGAGCGGGGCCCGGCCTCGGTGCCCCAGCCCGCCTACGACGTCCGGGAGACGGACGGCCGCGTCCAGGTGCGCGCCCGGCCCTGACCCGACCCGATCAGCGCAGGAGGGGGCCGAGCCAGCGCTCGGCCTCCTCCACCGACCAGCCCTTGCGGTCGGCGTAGTCCTCGAGCTGGTCGCGGTCGATCCGACCGACGGCGAAGTAGGTCGCCTCGGGGTGTCCGAGGATCAGCCCGGACACCGCGCTGTTGGGGCTCATCGCTCCGTGCTCGGTCAGCACCATCCCGGCGGCCCGCTCGGCGTCCAGCAGCGTCCACAGGGTGAACTTCTCGGTGTGGTCCGGCTGGGCCGGGTAGCCGGGAGCGGGCCTGATCCCGTCGTAGCGCTCCTTGATAAGGTCCTCGACCGGCAGGTCCTCCTGCGCCGCGTAGCCCCACAACCGGGTCCGCACCTCCCGGTGCGTCCACTCCGCGAACGCCTCCGCGAGCCGGTCGGCCAGCACCTGCACCATGATCGCGCCGTAGTCGTCGTGCTCCTCGCGCAGCTGCGCGGCCAGCTCCTCGGCCCCGTGGATCGAGACGGCGAACGCCCCCACGTGGTCGTCCTGCGGCGCGACGAAGTCGGCGAGCGCGGCATACCCTCCCTGGGAGCGTTCCCGCTGCTGCCGCAGCGTGTGCAGTCGCACCGGCCCGCCGTCCAGGTCTGCGTCCACGTCCAGGAGGATGTCGTCGCCGTCGCGCCGGGCCGGCCACAGCCCGACGACGCCGCGGGCCCGCAGCAGACCCTCCTCGAGGATGAGTTCCAGCCACCGCTGCCCGTCGGCCCAGGTGGTGCGGGCCTGCTCGCCGACCTTGGGGTCCTGGAGGATGCGGGGGTAGGAGCCGCGCAGCTCCCAGGCGGTGAAGAAGGGCGTCCAGTCGACGATCTCGAGCAGGTCCGCCAGCGCGGGCTCGAGCACCTGGGTGCCCAGCAGCGCGGGCGTGGTCGGCACCGGCTCGGTGACCGCCCGGCTGCTCGCGCGCGCGGTCTCCAGGGGCACCAGCGAGACCTTCTTGCCCGCGTGCCGCTCGCGCAGCTCGGCGTAGGCGAGCGCCGTGCGGTCGCGCAGCTTCTCCTCGTGGTTGATCGCGTCGGCGACCACCCCCACGGCGCGGGAGGCGTCGACGACGTGCACGACGGTGCCCTCGTAGGCGGGGTCGATCTTCACCGCCGTGTGCGCCGCCGACGTGGTCGCGCCCCCGATGAGCAGGGGCGTGGCGAGCCCGCGGCGCTGCATCTCGGTCGCCAGCGAGACCATCTCGTCCAGGCTCGGCGTGATGAGGCCGGAGACCCCGACCACGTCGGCCCCGATCTCGTCCGCGACGGCCAGGATCTTCTCCGCCGGCACCATGACGCCCAGGTCGGTGACCTCGTAGCCGTTGCAGCCCAGCACGACCCCGACGATGTTCTTGCCGATGTCGTGCACGTCCCCCTTGACCGTGGCCATGACGACCCGTCCCTTGGTGCGGCCGCCGGTCTCCGCGGCGGCGGCCTCCAGGTAGGGGGTCAGGTGGGCGACGGCCTTCTTCATCACCCGCGCGGACTTCACGACCTGCGGCAGGAACATCTTGCCGGCACCGAAGAGGTCGCCGACCACGTCCATGCCGGCCATGAGCGGGCCCTCGATGACCTGCAGGCCCGAGCCCAGCTGCTGGTAGGCCTCCTCGGCGTCCTCGACGACGTAGGTGTCGATCCCGTGCACGAGGGCGTGCCGCAGACGCTCGGTGACGTCGGCGTCGCGCCAGGCCAGCTTGGCCAGGGCGGCGGCCGACGGGCCGCCCCCGCCGGGGCCGGCCGCCTCGGTCTCCGCCTTGATCCTCTCGGCGAGCTCGATGAGCCGCTCGGTGGCGTCCTCGCGACGGGCGAGGACCACGTCCTCGACGTGCTCGCGCAGCTCCGGGTCGAGGTCCTCGTAGACGCCGAGCATCCCGGCGTTGACGATGCCCATGTCCAGGCCCGCGCGGATGGCGTGGAAGAGGAAGACCGAGTGCATGGCCTCGCGCACGGTGTTGTTGCCACGGAAGGAGAAGGACACGTTGGAGATGCCGCCGGAGACCAGGGCACCGGGGAGGTTCTCCTTGATCCAGCGGGTCGCCTCGATGAAGTCCAGGGCGTAGCGGTCGTGCTCCTCCATGCCGGTGGCCACCGTCAGCACGTTGGGGTCGAAGACGATGTCGTGGGCGGGGAAGGGCTCCGGCAGCGCCTCGCCCCGGGTGGTCAGGAGGCGGTAGGCCCGCTCGCACACCGCGGTCCGCCGCTCCAGGGTGTCCGCCTGGCCCTGCTCGTCGAAGGCCATGACGACCACGGCGGCGCCGTACCTGCGCACGACGGCCGCCCGCCGCAGGAACTCCTCCTCGCCGTCCTTGAGCGAGAGGGAGTTGACCACCCCCTTGCCCTGGATGCAGCGCAGCCCCGCCTCGAGCACCTCCCAGCGCGAGGAGTCGATCATCACCGGCACCCGGGCGACGTCCGGCTCACCGGCGAGCAGGTTGAGGAAGTGGGTCATCGTCGCCGGGCCGTCGAGCATGCCCTCGTCGACGTTGACGTCGATGAGCTGGGCGCCGGCCTCGACCTGCTGCCGCGCGACCGCCACCGCGGCGTCCCAGTCGCCCTCGGTGACGTGGCGGGCGAACTTCGGGCTGCCGGTGATGTTGGTCCGTTCACCGACGTTGACGAAGTTGACGTCGGGCGTGAGGGTGAACGCCTCCAGGCCGGAGGTGCGCAGGTATGGCGTGCCGCTCCCGGGGGTGCGGGGGGCCGCGTCGGCGACGGCCTCCGCGATGGCGCGGATGTGGTCGGGGGTGGTGCCGCAGCAGCCGCCGACGATGTTGAGCAGTCCCTCCTGGGCCATCGAGCCGAGGACCTCGGCCATCTCCTCGGGGGTGTCGTCGTAGCCGCCGAACGCGTTGGGCAGGCCGGCGTTGGGGTGCACCGAGGTGAGGGCCGTGGTGGCGGCGGCGACGTCCCGCAGGTGCGGACGCATGGCCTCGGCGCCGAGCGCGCAGTTGAGGCCGAGCGAGAACAGGTCGACGTGCTCGGTGGAGACCGCGAAGGCCTCGGGGGTCTGGCCGGACAGGGTGCGGCCGGAGGCGTCGGTGATCGTGCCGGAGAGCATCACCGGGACCGGTCCGTCGGCGGACCCCGAGGCCAGGCGCCCCTCCTGGACGTCGGCGATCGCGTGCAGGGCCGCCTTGGCGTTGAGGGTGTCGAAGACGGTCTCGACCATCAGCAGGTCGACGCCGCCCTCCAGGAGCGCGGCCGCCTGCTCCGCGTACGCCGCGCGCAGCTGGTCGTAGGTGATCGCGCGGACCTCGGGGCGCTCGACGTCGGGGGACAGCGACGCGGTCCGGTTCGTCGGTCCGAGCGAGCCGGCGACGAAGCGCGGACGGCCGTCCTCGGCCGCCACCTCGTCGGCGGCCCGGCGGGCGACGCGGGCCGCGGCCACGTTGATGTCGTGGACCGCTCCTGGGTGCCGTAGTCGGTCTGGGCGATCGAGGTCGCGCTGAAGGTGTTGGTCGTGAGGATGTCGGCACCGGCGCGCAGGTAGGCGCGGTGCACCTCGGCCACGACGTCCGGTCGGGTCAGCCCCAGGAGGTCGAAGTTGCCCCGCAGCGCCGTGCCGGCGTGCGCCGACCATCCGGGACCCTTCCCGTGGAAGTCGGCCTCCCCGAGCTCGACCTGCTGCAGCATCGACCCGTATCCGCCGTCCAGGACGAGGATTCTTCCGCGGGCAGCGGTCCGCAGGGGGTGTTCAGGGGTCGATGCTTCGGCGGTGGTCGTGGTCGAGGGCACCCGCCCACTGTAGGTGCCGCCACGTCAGGGTCCGAATCTCCCGGGGCGCCCTCAGTCTCCTGCGGCGTCCTCGTCCACCCGGTTGTCCGGACCGGGGGCGTCCGGCAGCTCGCTGGCCCGGACCAGCCGCAGGGCGGTGACGAAGATCAGGCCGCCCAGGATGTTGAGCGGCACGACGTACCAGAACCAGGCCAGCCACTCGCCGTACGTCACCGACCCCTCGGCGTGGATGGCGCCGAAGATGATGATCGAGTCGAGCACGGAGTGGAACAGGCTCAGCCCCGCCAGGAGGAAGCCGGCGGCGAACGCGGCCACCACCTTGACCCCGTCCGAGTCCGTGCCCTGCTGCATCCGCGTCAGGACCGTGATGACGAAACCGCCGAGCAGTGCGAGGGCGACCGCGCGCAGGTCGAGCGGCGCGTCCACGAAGTGCCGGGCGGTCTCGGTGAGCACCTCGCCGTACTCCGGGAACGCGCGGGCGACCAGCCACATGAACACCCACCCGCCCACGAGGTTGGTCACCAGGGTGACGCCCCACAGCCGCATCAGCTGCAGGAACGTGCCACGGCCGGCGAAGAGGGCCATGACCGGCAGCAGGAACCCCTCGGTGAACAGCTCGCTGTGCGCGAGGTAGAGCGCCATGAAGCCGATCCCGAACGCGAGCCCGGCCAGCAGGTGGTCGCCCGTCGCGTGCAGCACCGCGAGGTAGGCCAGGATCCCCAGTCCTACCTCGAACCCGCCGGAGATTCCGGTCGTGAGCAGCGCCCGCCAGCTGCGGTGCAGCCGCTCGGCGCCCTCGTCCACCGTGTCGTGGAAGGAGTCGACCACCTCTTCCTCGGCCCGGGGCGCGGTGGCGTCGACCTGGCCCTGCCGGTCCTGGGCGAGCTTGTCGTCCGTCGGCCGTGCGCCGGTCTCGCTCATGGTGCCTCCTGGGTCCTGGGCTGCCCATGCTAGATCCGCGGACCCCCTGGAACCCCCCAGCCGGGGGGTGGGTCGGCGTCCCGGCCCGCGGGATGCTGCAGGGGAGGCCACCGGATCCGCGCGTGGCCGCACCGAGGAGGACGAGATGGATCGGGGAAGGGTCGAGACGGACCAGGTGCTGGTGGTCGGCAGCGGACCGGCCGGGCTGGCGACGGCGGCGGAGCTGCTGCGCCGCGGCATACCCACGACGGTGCTGGAGCGGGGCGAGCGTCCCGCGGCCGCCTGGGCCGGCCGGTACGACGGGTTGCGCTTCAACACGAGCCGCTGGTGGTCGGCGCTGCCGGGAGCGCCCTTCCCCCGGTCCTACGGGTGGTTCCCGACCCGGGACCAGTACGTGGACTACCTGGACGCCTACGCGGCCCGCCACCACGTCCCGGTCCGGACCGGCGTGGAGGTCCGGCGCATCGACCCGACCGACGACCGGGACGGGTGGACCCTGACGACGGGAGAAGGAGCGGTGAACGCCCGGCACGTGGTCGTGGCCACCGGGATCGCCAACCGGCCCGTCCTGCCCGGCTGGGCCCACGGGTCGCCGTTCACGGGGACTGTCGTGCACTCGGCGGCCTACCGGAACGCAGGCCCCTACCGCGACCGGCGCGTCCTCGTGGTGGGGGCCGGGTCCTCGGGCATGGAGATCGCCCACGAGCTCGCGGTGGGCGGCGCTGCCGAGGTGCTGCTGTCCGTGCGAACCCCGCCGAACCTGCTCCTGCGCTCCAGCGGCGGGTTGCCGACGGACCTTCCGGTGCCGGTCTTCTTCCGCCTGCCTGTCCCGCTGGTGGACGGCATGCTCCGCCGGCTGCAGCGCCTCACCGTGGGAGACCTGTCCGGCCACGGACTGCCCCCGTCGCCAGAGGGCTCGATCGCGGCGCTCATGGCCCGCGGTGCGGGGACGGCGATCGTGGATCGCGGCACCGTCGCGTCGATCCGGGACGGGTCGATCCGGGTGGTCCCCGCCGTAAGCGGCCTGGACACCACGGGCGCGCGGTTCACCGACGGCAGGCGGGCGGACGTCGACGACGTGGTGCTGGCCACGGGGTTCAGCACCGCGCTGGAGGAGATGGTGGGACATCTGGACGTGCTCGGTGTGCTGGGACTGCCCCGCGTGGCCGACGGGGGCGAGGCCGCCCCCGGTCTGCGGTTCGTGGGGTACGTCTACCGGCCCGGTCTCACCGGGTTCGTGGGGCGGCTGGCGCGCGGCGGGCCGCCCGTGAGCTGGCCCGGGAACGGCGTGGCGCCCCTGCCCCCGCGCCCGTCTGAGGGCGCCGGACGGGGAGCCGTGGCGCGGGCCGTCGAGCAAGCCCCGGCGGGACGGGTCCTCGAGGTCAGGACCCGCGGGCCGACCGTACACGGGGCTCGTGGGAGAGCCGGGCGACCAGCTCCACGCGGCTGCCCACGCCGAGCTTGGCGAAGATCGCCTTGACGTGGCCGCGCAGGGTCTCGGACGTGATCCACAGCTGCTGGGCGATGTCGGCGGTCGACATGCCGGTCAGCAGGAGCTGGGTGACCTCGCGCTCCCGGGCGGTGAGCTCGTGCAGGTGCAGCAGCAGCGGTGCCACGTCGGACCGGCGGGCCGGCTCCACGAGGACGGCGGTGCGGCCCGAGGGACCCGCCAGCCTGGTCCCCCGGACGAGCAGCCACTCCCCGGTGACGGCGCGGGCCCGGGCCACGGCGGGCGGACCGGAGACGCACCGCTCGGCCAGCGCCCGCGCCTGGGCCGCAACCTCGTGGACGACCACAGATCCGTCGAGCCGGCCGTCCTCCACCGGTCCCAGACGCTCCAGGGCGTCTGGGGTGGCGGACTCGACGCCGCCGTCGTCGTCGAGGACGACCAGACCGGGGCCGTCGTCGCGGTGTGCCTCCTCGGACCACTCCTCGTGCAGCAGGAGCCCCGTGCGGATCCCGTGGGCCACGTGCGGGGACAACCGCGCGACGACGTCCACCTCGCGCCGGCTGAACCACGGCTCCTCGGCGAGGCGGGTCAGGCACGCGTGGCCCCACATGACGGCGCCCGTGCGGAAGACGGTGCGCAGCTCGTCGCCGAACCCCTCGGGGTCGTAGATCCGCGTCCACCGCAGACATCGCTCCAGATGCCCCCCCGTCGTCGCGCTGAGCGCGGCCGCCGGCACCTTCGCCCGTCCCAGGTCGACGAACTTGTTGAGGTCGTCCCCGTGGCTGCCCAGCTCCAGCTCGATGAGTCCCAGCTGGGCCTGCCGGGGCACGTCCTCCTCGTAGACGCCGTTGATGAGCAGGGTGTCGGGATCCACGAGGAGCCAGCCTGCGACGTCGTAGGGAACGTGCCGACGGACCGCCGCCGCGACCCGCTCCAGCAGGACCAGGGGCTCCTGGGCACGCGCGCAGATCCCGGCGACCTGCGTCACGAGCCGGTCGTCGTCCGCGCGGGAGCGGAGCGCCATGATCGCTCATTGTGCTCACCTCCGCCCCCGGGTGTCGAGGGCCTGGCCACCGGGCGGGGCGACGTCCGGGGGTGTCGACCGCCCCGCGTTTGCCAGACCCCCGGGGCGCTGGGACAGGGTGGAGCAGTCCGAGGCGCGTGCGCACCCACCACCCCCCGGTGGTGGCCGTGGGCGTCGAGACCGGCCCCGGCCGGTCGTCGCACCGACGATGAGGAGACCTCATGCTGACCGTCACCGAGAACGCCCAGGCCGTCGTCAAGGGCCTGACCTCCGAGCGGCATGCCCGAGACCGCGGGGCTGCGCCTGGCGCTGGCCCCCGACCAGACCCAGCTCCAGGTGGCCCTCGTGCCGCAGCCGGAGCCGACCGACCAGGCCGTCCCGAGCACCGAGGCGCCGGTCTACGTGGCCGAGGACACCGTCCCGGCCCTGGCCGACCAGACGCTCGACGCGGCCCAGACCGCCGAGGGCGTCGGCTTCACCCTGCAGCCGCAGGAGCCGAGCGCCTGAGCAGCTCCTCGCGCACGACGGCCGTCGGACCCCAGCCGGGTCCGGCGGCCGTCGTGCGGAATGGTGGTCGGTCGGTCCTTGCTGGGACACTGGTGCAGCCATGACGAACCCGCAGAGTCCCGACCGCCGACCCCTCACCGCCACGTACCGGATGCAGCTGCACGCCGGTTTCACCTTCGCCGACGCCGAGGCCGTGCTGCCCTACGTCGAGGCGCTGGGCGTGAGCCACCTCTACCTCTCCCCGGTGCTTACGGCGGTACCGGGCTCCGAGCACGGCTACGACGTCCTCGACCACACCCGGGTCAGCCCCGAGCTGGGCGGCCGCGAGGGGCTGGGCCGGCTGGCCGACGCCGCCCACGCCCGGGGGATGGGCGTGGTCGTGGACATCGTCCCCAACCACATGGCGCTCGTGGAGCCGCTGTGGCGCAACGCCCCCGTCTGGGAGACCCTCCGGGAGGGCCGGTATGCCGCGCGCGCGCACTGGTTCGACGTGGACTGGGACCACCTCGGCGGGCGCTTCGGACTGCCCGTGCTGGGCGCTCCCCTGGAGGACGTGCTCGCGGCGGGCGAGCTGACGGTCGACCGGGGTCGCCCCGACGAGGGGGACGGGCGGATCGCCGGTCAGCCGGTGGTGCGCTACTTCGACCACGTCTGGCCCCTCGCGCCGGGCACCGAGCACCTGCTCGAGGACCTGCCCGCGCTCCTGCAGGCCCAGCACTGGCAGCTGGGCTTCTGGAAGGACGCCGCCGAGATCCTCAACTACCGGCGCTTCTTCGAGGTCGACCAGCTCATCGGCGTCCGCGTCGAGGAGCGCGACGTCTTCGAGGCCACCCACGCCGAGCTGCTCGACCTGCACCACCACGGCGTGATCGACGCCTTCCGGATCGACCACCCCGACGGCCTCGCCGACCCCACGGCATACCTGCAGACCCTGGCCTCCTCGGTCCGCCCGGGCACGCCGGTGTGGGTGGAGAAGATCCTCGAGGGCGACGAGCGGCTGCCGCAGGGGTGGGCCTGCGCGGGCACCACCGGCTACGACGCCAACGCCGCGATCACCGCCGCTCTCGTGGACCCCACCACCGCCGACGCGGTCAGCACCGCGTGGTTCGCCACCGGCGGGGAGCCCGACCTGGAGGTCGAGGTCGACCGCTGCAAGCGGCAGGCCGTCGATGCCCTCCTGCAGCCCGAGATGGGCCGGCTGGTCCGCCGGGCCGTGGAGGCGCTGCCCGGCCACGACGAGCACCGTCTGCGCGCCGCGCTCGCCGAGCTCCTCGTCGACGTGCACGCCTACCGCGCCTACGTCCGGCCCGGGCCGGAGGACGCGCCGGAGCTGCGGCAGCCCCTGCTCGACGCGGTCGACCGGGCCAGGGCGACCAGGCCGGACCTGCTGGCCGAGGTGGACGCCCTCGCCGAGGTCCTGCTGCACCCGGAGGGCAACGGGGCGGCACCCGCCGCCGCGGCCGACCTGTGCGTGCGCTTCCAGCAGACGACCGGACCGGTGATGGCCAAGGGGATCGAGGACACCGCCTTCTACCGGTGGCACCGGCTGGTGGCCCTCAACGAGGTCGGCGCCGACCCCTCCCGCGGGCAGGCGCCGGACGTGGCGGTCCTGCACGCCTGGGCCGCCCACCAGGCCGAGCACTGGCCCCGGGGCATGACCACCCTGTCCACCCACGACACCAAGCGCAGCGAGGACGTGCGGGCCCGCATCCTGGCCGTCGCCGGTGACGCGGACGCCTGGCGGGCCCTGTCCGCCGCCGGGGCTGCCGCCGCCCAGCGCCACGGTGTCGACGCCCCGACCGCCCACCTGGTCTGGCAGACCCTCGTGGGCGCCGGCCGGGTCTCGGAGGAACGGCTGCACGCCTACCTCACCAAGGCCGTCCGCGAGGCCAAGCTGCACAGCACCTGGGTGGAGCCGGACGAGGACTACGAGGCCCGGGTGATGTCCCTGGCCAGCGAGATGGTCTCCGAGGGCGAGGTGAGCGAGGCGATCGGGGCCGCGCTGCGCGACAACGAGGCCACCGTGCGCACGCTGACCCTGGCCCAGAAGCTCGTCCAGCTCACCGTGCCCGGGGTGCCGGACACCTACCAGGGCTCCGGCCTGGTCGACCTCTCGCTCGTCGACCCCGACAACCGCCGACCGGTCGACTACGACGAGCGGATGGAGCGGTTGCGTCGCGTCGACGGCGGGGGTGACCTGCGCGACCTCTCCGACGAGGTGCTCTGGGTCACCTCCCGCACGCTGCGGCTGCGCGGCTGGCTTCCCCAGGCCTACGGTCCAGGCGCCTCCTACGCGCCCGTGGAGGCCGGCCAGCACGTGCTCGGCTTCCTCCGCGGCGGTGCCGCCGCCACCCTGACCATCCGCGCGCCGCGGGCGCTCGGCGCCGCCGGCGGTCTGCAGGAGACCCGGGTTCCGCTGCCGCCGGACGTGTGGACCGACGCGCTCACCGGTCGCGACCACGTCGTGGGCGACGACGGCGTGCTCGCCCGGGAGGTCTTCAACCGCCTCCCGGTGGCCCTGCTCGTCCGCGCCCGTGACCTCCAGGAAGGACCCCGATGACCTCGTCGCACACCTACCGCGTCTGGGCGCCCGACGCCGACCGGGTCGACCTGCACGTCGGCGTCGCCGACCCGCGGGTCGAGCCCATGGCGACCGCCGGGGGCGGCTGGTGGGAGCTGACCACCGACCGGGGCGACGGGCGCTACGCCTTCGCCCTCGACGGCGGTGACCCCCGGCCCGACCCCCGCTCCCGCCGGCAGCCCGACGGGGTCCACGCGCCGAGCGCGATCGTGGACACCGCGGCGTTCGGCTGGACCGACGACGGGTGGGGCGGCGTCCAGCTGCGCGACGCGGTCGTCTACGAGCTGCACGTGGGCACCTTCACCCCCGACGGCACCCTGGACGCGGCCGTCGAGCACCTCGACCACCTCGTCGACCTGGGCGTCACCGTCGTGGAGCTCATGCCCGTGGCCGCCTTCCCGGGCGACCACGGCTGGGGCTACGACGGGGTCGACCTGTACGCCGTGCACGAGGCCTACGGCGGCCCCGAGGGGCTGGCCCGCCTCGTCGACGCCGCCCACGCGCGGGGGCTGGCGGTCTGGCTGGACGTGGTGCACAACCACCTGGGCCCCAGCGGCAACTACCTCGCCGAGTTCGGGCCCTACTTCACCGACCGCCACCACACGCCCTGGGGCGACGCGGTCAACCTCGACGGCCCCGGCAGCGACGAGGTGCGGGGCTTCCTGCTCGACAACGTGCGGCTCTGGCTGGAGGACTACCACCTCGACGGCCTGCGCCTGGACGCCGTGCACGCCCTGCACGACGAGCGGGCGGTCCACCTGCTCGAGGACCAGTCCAGGCTCGCCGACGAGATCGGGCGCGCCACCGGGGTCCCGCGCACGCTCGTGGCCGAGTCGGACCGCAACGACCCCTCCTTCGTCGCGGTGCGCGGACCGGGCGGCTCCGGCGGGCTGGGACTGCACGGCCAGTGGGCCGACGACGTGCACCACATGCTGCACGTGCTGCTCACCGGGGAGACGCAGGGCTACTACCACGACTTCACCGACCCGCACGCGGCCGTCAAGGTGCTCGGCTGGAGCCCGTTCCTGCACGACGGGACCTTCTCCACCTTCCGGGGCCGGGTCCACGGGAGACCGGTCGACCCGCGCGTGACGCCGGGCTGGCGGTTCGTGGCCTCCCTGCAGACTCACGACCAGATCGGCAACCGGGCCGCGGGGGACCGGGTGCACCACGGCATACCCGCGGGTCGGCACGCGATCGGCGCCGCCCTGCTGCTCACCTCCCCCTACACCCCCATGCTGTTCATGGGGGAGGAGTACGCCGCCTCCACCCCCTGGCAGTACTTCACCGACCACGCCGAGGACTGGCTGGCCCAGGCGATCCGGGAGGGGCGCGAGCGCGAGTTCGCCGAGCACGGGTGGGCCGGCGACGTGCCCGACCCGCAGGACCGTGGCACGGTCACCGCCTCCACGCTGCGGTGGGAGGAGGTGCACCGGGGGGAGCACGCGACGATGCTGGAGTGGTACCGCACCCTCCTGCGGCTGCGGCGGGAGAGGCCCGCCCTGCGCGAGACCCCCCTGGGTGAGGCCGAGGTATGGCGTGCGCCCGCCGGGGACGGGGAGCTGCTCACCCTCGCCCGGGGCGACGTGCGCGTGCTCGCGCTGCTCAGGGAGGGGTCCGCCGAGGTCGCCCTGCCGGACGGGGCCGAGGTGCTGGCCAGCTTCGCCCGGGTCACGGTGGAGGAGGACCGGCTCGTGCTGGGTGCCGACTCCGTCGCCGTCGTCGGGGGCTGGACGTGAGCGGGCCCGGGCGTGAGCGGCGCCCGTTCCACCGGCCCACCCTGCGGCCGCCGGAGGCGCTGGACGCCGCGGCCGGCGGGGTCGACCCGCTCGACGTCGCCGAGGCGGCCCACCGGACGGCGCAGATGGTGGTCGGGCGTGGCCGGGACAGCGGCGACCCGGAGGTCACCGACAGGCTGGTCAACCTCGTGTCCGAGGTCGGTCTGGCGACCGTCGCCCAGATGTGGGCCGACCGCCCCGCCCGGACCCTCCCCGGGGCGCTGTGGCGGCTGTACCTGCTGCACGAGTGGGTGCTGCGCCAGCCGGAGGAGGTCGGGCGGTTGTTCTCCTCCGGCCGCGCGCACACCGAGGTCTGGTCGGCGGTGGCCGGGGTCGCCGAGCCGCCGGACCCCCACGCGCTGCGGCGGCTGACCGAGGAGATCCTCACCGGCGTCTTCGACGGCGACCTGGGGCTGGCGCTGGAGCGGGCCTCGGCCTTCTGCCACGTGGTGGCCGTGGGGCTGTCCGAGCCGGGGGCGGAGGACATCCCCACCGAGCAGGTGCGTCGGGCGGCCCGGATGCGCGACACCGCCGACGACCTGATGGCCTGCGCCCGCCTGTGGCGCCGGGACTCGCTGCACTAGCGGCACCAGCGACCGGGTCGGTGGAGGAACGGCATGACGTCGGCGGGACCAGGACCGGAGGAGCCTGCCCCCGGCGCCGGGGGTCCGGCGACGGGGGACCACCGGACGCCCGAGGACTTCTTCGCCGGCTCTCCCGAGGGGACGGCGGTCTTCCATGAGGTCCACCGGGCGGTGCAGGCCCTCGGGCCCGTCGACGTACGGGTGACCCGCAGCCAGGTCGCCTTCCGGCGGCGCCGGGGGTTCGCCTACCTGTGGCGGCCCGGACGCTACGTGCGCAGCGACGTTCCTGCGGTGCTGTCCGTCGTCCTGCCCGCCCACGACCCGTCCGGACGGTGGAAGGAGGTGGCCCACCCCTCGCCGCGGGTCTGGATGCACCACCTCGAGGCGAGGTCGCCGGACGAGGTGGACGACGAGGTGCGGGCGTGGCTGCGGGAGGCCTACGGAGCGGCCGGCTGACGGGACGTTCGACCCGGAGCCCGGTCCGCGCGGGGGAACAAACCTCCGGCCCGCCTCGTTGTCACCTGTCGCGTGCCGGGCCGCGGTAGCCCCGGGCTCCAACATTCGCCGCTACGAGCGGCCTCGCGCCGAGAGGCGCTCCCGGTCCGGCACGCACCAGCCTCCTCTGTCCGGCGGACTCTCACCGCCGCGGGACTTCTCGCCGTCGGACCGTCCGCGCGCGGGCTCCTCGCCGGCGACGCCGGCTCAGCCCGGCGGCCGGTGCCGCACGACCGCGACGACCTCGGCCTCGTCGCCGGCCCCGACCATCGTCAGCGCCAGCACCTCGCCCTTGTCCAGGCCCACGTCCACGAGCCGGGCCAGCATGCGCCGGTCGGTGCCGGGCAGGTCGGCCCCGGCGCGGGCGAGCAGGTCGGTCAGCACCGGTCCCATCACCGGACCGTGGGTGCACACCGCGACCGCCTCGGCGGCGTCCATGATGCGGCGAAGGTGCTTGCGCACCTTCTCCGGACGTGCCTCGAAACCCTCCTCCGACAGCCCGCGCCGGGTCACCAGCTCCACCCCGCGCGCCGTGCAGAAGGGCTCGACGGTGTGGAGACAGCGCACCGACGGGCTGGTCAGCACGCGGGCCGGGGCGTAGGCCTCCAGCAGGCCGACCAGGCGTGCGGCACGGCGCACCCCGACCGCGCTCAGCGGGCGGGAGGCGTCGGGCCCCGACCAGCCGCTGCGCGGGTGGGCGTGGGCGTGCCGCACGACGAGGAGGGGCCAGCTGCCCAGCCGGTCCCGCCCGTCGAGCGCGACGAGGGCGTCCAGCTGGTCGCGGTCGCGCCCGTACGTCAGCCGGCGGGCGGCCAGCGTCGGGGACAACCACGGACCGCGTCGACCTCGTGCTCCAGCTGCCCGTCGCCACCGACGACCTCGCCCGCCCAGTAGCGCACGAGCTTGTCCTGGCCGCCGGTCAGGGCGTAGCGCGACTCGGGCAGCGGCCGGCCGAGCCGGACCCGCAGGCCGGTCTCCTCGAAGGTCTCGCGCGCCGCCGCCGCGGCGAAGTCCTCACCGGGGTCGAGCTTGCCCTTGGGCCAGGACCAGTCGTCGTACCGCGGCCGGTGCACCAGGGCCACCTGGAGCACCCCCTCGTGGACCCGGTGGGGGAGGACCCCCGCGGCCCGCACGAGCGGGACCCCCGCGCTCACGACCGGTCGGGCCCGGCGGCATACATGACGTCCACGGCCGAGCGCTCGAAGTCGAGCCGGCCGTAGGTGGCGATCGCGGAGGAGTTGTCGCCGTCCACGTAGAGGGTGGCCACCTCGCACCCGACGTTGCGCAGGTGCTGCAGCCCGAGCAGGGTCACCGCCCGGCCCAGGCCACGGCCCTGGTAGTCCGGGTCCACGCCGACGACGTAGACCTCGCCCGTGGGCGGGTTCCCGGCCTGGGGCGGCTCCACCTTGGTCCAGTGGAACGCGGCGATCCGGGCGTTGCCGTCGGGGTCGACGTCGGTGGTGTCCTCGACGATGAGGAAGCCGTGCGGGTCGAACCACGGCTCCTCCTCGCGCTCGCGCAGGTCGGTCCCCGTCATCCGGCCCTGCTCGGCGTGCGCGGCGAACGCGCGCGCGTTGACCGACAGCCAGGGCTCCTCGTCCTGGCCCACGACGAAGGGCCGGACGGCGAAGCCGTCGGGCAGCTCGACGTGGTCGGGCAGGTCGCTCCACTCGCCGCGCAGCGGGCGGCTCATCTGCCACAGCTCGCGGACGACGACGAGCTGGCGGGAGGTGTAGAGGCGACGGGCGTCCTGCAGGTCGCCGTGGCTCCACAGCCGCACCCCGGGCCAGCGCCGCAGCACGTGGTCCAGCAGCATCCCGCCCAGACCGCGGCGGCGCTGCTCGGGGTCGACGACGAGCTCGGCGGAGGGATGGTCGGGGTCTCCGTGGTCGACGTGGCCGTATGCCAGCACCCGCGGGTTCGGGGTGCCGGGCACCTCCTCGGTGATGACGAGGTGCGTGGACGTGGGCACGGCCACCTCGCCGGAGAAGCGGCGCGCCTCGAGCACGGTCTGTTCCGACAGGGGTCGGACGCCGTCGTGCTGGGCCGCGCGGACGGCGAGCGCGAGCACGTCGCCGGACAGGCGGGGCGGAAGGGTGGGCAGCTCCTCGACGGTGGGGCTCTGGCCAGGCATGGGGTCAGTCTGGCACGCTCACCGGTCCTCGCCACCCCGCGGGCCGCTGAACCGGTAGCCCACGCCGCGGATGGTGCCGATGAGGGACTCCCGCTCCGGCCCGAGCTTGGCCCGGAGCCGTCGGATGTGGACGTCGACGGTGCGGGTGCCCCCGTAGTAGTCCATCCCCCAGACCTCCTGCAGGAGGGTGTCCCCGGTGGACCACGCGCCCGGGTCGCCTCACGAGGTAGCGCAGCAGCTCGACTGACCACGCGCCCGGGTCGCCTCACGAGGTAGCGCAGCAGCTCGAACTCCTTGTACGTCAGGTCGAGCACCTGGCCGCCCGCCCGGACCGTCCAGCTGGCCTCGTCGACGACGACGTCGGCCACGCGGATGGCCTCGGGCTCCTCGGAGGCCCCCGGCCGTCCGCCCCCGTCGGGGTGGACCTCACCGGCGCCACCGACGGCCCCCTGTGCTCGGTGGTGGTGCGGCCGCGCCAGCAGGAGCCGGACCCGGGCGGCGATCTCGGCGGGCCCGGCCTCGCGCAGGACGAGGTCGTCCAGCGGCCAGCTGTCGTCGAGCAGGCCGAGGGCCGCGTCCGAGACGACGGCCAGCACCGGTCGGTGCAGCTCGAGGGCGGCGAGGGTGCGCAGCGCACCGTGCGCGGCGACGAGGTCGGTGACCGCGTCGACCACGAGCAGGTCCGGGTCCGGCGCCGTCCGGGTGAGCAGGCCGCCGACGTCCATCCCCAGGACGGCGACCCGGTGCGGCAGCAGGACCAGCCCGGGCGCCACCTGGGCCACCGCGGCGTCGGCCGGGGTGCGGGGCGTGAGGAGGACCAGGTCGGCCACGGACCCAGCCTAGTGGCGTGGTCGGGCACGCCCGGCCGAGCACGTCCGGCCCGCGCGCACGGCACCCGGCAGGGTCGGGCTCGCCCGGCCGAGCACGCCCGGCCTGCGCGCACGGCATACGGCAGGATGGGCGCATGTCCACCGAGCCCGAGCCCCGCCCGCGGATCACGCCGTCGGCGCACGTGGCGGGGGCGGTCTCCACGGTGGGCGGGGTGCTGGCCCTGGCCGCGGCGGTCTCCCCGGAGCTGCTGACCTTCGCGATCGCGGCGGCCGTGGTCGCGCTGGCCTGGGGCTGGGCCGGGACGCTGGCGCTGCCCACACCCCGCGGCTCGCTGGGGGTCATCGTCGTCGGCGGTCTGGCCCTCGTGCTGGCGGTGGGGACGCGTCAGGAGGGCCCCTGGCTGGTGTGGGTGCCGCCGCGCTGAGCATCTCGATGATCGCGGCGTTCGCCCACCAGCTCTTCCGCCGGGACGGCCGCCCGCGGCTGGTGGTCTCGGTCAGCTCGGTCGTGCTCGCGCTGACCCTCGTGGCCGTCGGCACGCTCATGGTCCCGCCGACGCACACCCTCCAGGGCACCGGCCTGGTCCTGGGTGCCCTGGCCGCCGCGGTGGCCTCGGCCGGCACCGACCTGCTGGGGCGGTGGCCCGCGCTGCGGGCCTGGCTCGTGCCGCTGGCCATGACCGGCGGGGCGGTGGCGTCGGTGGTCGTCGCCCTGGTCCTGGACGAGCACTGGACGACCTGGCTGCTGGTCGGCGTGGCCAGCGGAGCGCTGAGCCAGGCGGTGAGGGCGGTGCTGGCCCCCCTGCCGACCCTGGCCCTGCCGCGCCCGCGGCTCGTCGCCGCGATCGCCTCGGTCCTCGTGGTCGGGGCCGTGCCCTACCTCGTCGCGCTCGCCCTGGTGCCGGACGCCGTCGCCTGAGCGCAGCCGCCGGGCCCACTCCCCGACGACCTGGTCGCGCGCCCCCGACGGCCCGGGCGCGCTCACCCCTACGATGGGCGCGTGCCTATCGAGCTGGACCCCACCATGCACCCCGACCTCGCCCCGCTGGCCTGGATGATCGGCTCCTGGGCCGGTGCGGGGGTGGTCGGCTACCCGTCGATCGAGTCCCGCAACTTCGGCCAGGAGATCGAGGTCACCCACGACGGCCGGCCCTTCCTGCGGTGGAGCTCGCGGGCGTGGCTGCTCGACGAGGAGGGGCAGAAGGTCAAGCAGGCCGCGGTCGAGACCGGCTTCTGGCGTCCGCAGCCGGACGGCGAGGTGGAGCTCGTGCTGGCCCACCCGACGGGGATCGTCGAGATGTACTTCGGCCACACCCAGCCCGCCCGGGTCGAGGTGCGCACCGACGGCGTGATCCGCAGCCCGCACGCCAAGGAGTACACCGCGGCCCACCGGATGTACGGCTACGTCAACGGCAACATGATGTGGGTCATGGACATGGCCGCCACCGGCCACGCCCTGCAGTCGCACGTCTCCGCCGAGCTGCGGCGGGTCTGAGGCCCGTCGGCCCCCGGGGCGTCGGCCTCTCGACCCGATGCGACGAACCTCCCGGTCCAGGTTGACGTGCCCGGCGAGCTCGAAGCGGCCGCGGGGGACGATCAGCCGCCGAAGCCGGTCCGGGGGGAGACCGGGTCGGAGTAGGACTCCATCGTGTCGGTGCGCAGGTGCTCCCCGAGGGTGGCCATCTGCTGGTCGGCCATCAGCACGATGGACCCGGCGACCGGGTGCATGTCGATGCCGCGCCACGGGCCCTGCCAGAAGTGGATGTCGCCGCCGCGCACGCCCCTCATCTCGAACGCCAGGTTGCGCATGTCGCCGACGCGCAGGTCCTGGTCCACGGTGAGGTTCGTCGTCGCGGCGTCGACGAAGTTCGCCAGCCGGCCGGGGTTGGTCAGGGTCTCGCGCGAGAGGGCCTTGAGCATGACGGCCTTGACGAACTGCATCTGCCGCTCGCCGCGGGAGATGTCGCCCTGGCTCAGGGAGTAGCGCTCGCGCACGAAGCGCAGGCCCTGCTCGCCGTCCATGTACTGCGTGCCCACGTCGAACCCGCCGCCGGCCTCGGTCACCTGCACCTCGACCCCGCCGATCGCGTCCGTCATCGCCTTGAAGCTCTCGAAGTTGACGATGACGACGTGGTCGATCGGCACGTCGATGAGCGGCTGGAGCGTCTGGACGAGCAGGGGTGCGCCGCCGTAGGCGTAGGAGGCGTTGATCTTCGAGCTGCCGCCGGTGCCCGCGATCGGGACGAAGAGGTCACGCGGGAAGTGCACCAGGTCGACCCGCTCGCGCTCGTCGTCCACGTGCGCCAGCACGATGACGTCCGATCGGCCGCGCTCCACGGACAGGTCGCGGCTGTCGGTGCCGATGATGAGGAAGTTCATCGCGTCGCCGGCCTCGTCCGGCCGGGCCGGGACGCTCGCCTCGACCTCGACGCCGGTGACGTCGATCTCCTCACCGTCCTCGCCGACGATGGGGGCGACCTCGTCGTCGACCTCCTCCACCTCGGTGTCGTCCTCGGCGTCGACCCTCCCGGCGCCGTCGGTCTCACCCTCCTCGCTCGGCTGCTCGCTCCCGTCGCCCTCGTCCTCGGTGCCCTCCTGACCGGGGCGCTGACCGCCGGAGACGTCGGGGGACAGGGTGATGGTCGACCGGTCCTCGGCCACCAGGTCGTCGTGCACGATGTTGTTGGTGACGGTGCGCTGGAGCCAGAAGGCGTAGCCGCCCAGCACCAGGACCCCCAGCAGGGCGAGGAGCCCGACACCGGCGGTGAGCGTGCGCAGGGGACCCCTTCGACGGCGTCGACGGCTGGACGCGGTGTCGCCCCGGTCACGGGCGGAGCGCTCGGTGAACCCCATGGCGGGAAGTGTAGGACCCCGTCCTGACAACCGGCTGTCCGGACGCTGCCGCGACGGGCCGCGACGAGGAACCACCGGGAGGGCCCGGTGACCAGCCCGGTGACCGGCCCGCCGGGGAGTCCGACGAGGAGCCCGACGAGGAGCCCGGTGAGAGGTCGCGGTGACGTACCGTGGCGGGCGGAGCACTGCACACCCCCTGGAGAGGAGACGAGCCGTGAGCGTCCTGCTGAGCCGTCCCGGTGCCGTCGAGGCGACCGGACCGGACGCCGGCGTCGCGTCCCACTACGGGAACCCGTCGAAGGAGCAGCGCCTGCTCGCCGAGGGCCTGGCCGTCGTCGACCTGTCCCACCGCGGGGTGGTGACCGTCACCGGCCCGGACCGGCTCTCGTGGCTGCACTCGCTGACGACCCAGCACCTGCTCGGGCTGGCGCCGCGCACGTCCGTGGAGACGCTGGTCCTCTCGCCCAAGGGCCACGTCGAGCACGCGCTGCACCTCGTCGACGACGGGGAGACGACCTGGCTGACCACCGAGCCCGGCGCGGCCCCGGCGGTCGTGGCGTGGCTGGACTCGATGCGCTTCATGCTGCGGGTGGAGGTCGCCGACGTCACCCAGGGGTATGCCGTGCTCGGCGAGCCGGTCGCGGCGGAGTCGGTCGAGGGCGAGCCGGTCGCCTGGGTCGACCCCTGGCCGCGGGAGGTGGGGGACACCTTCGCCTACGGGCCGCCGGAGTCGCAGCACCCCGCCCGGGGGCGGGCCTGGCGCGAGCTGGTCGTCCCCCGGGACGACCTCGAGGCGGCGGTGGGGGACCGCCCCCTGGCCGGGACCTGGGCGGCCGAGGCGCTGCGGGTCGCCGCGTGGCGGCCCCGCGCCGGGGTCGACACCGACCACCGCACGATCCCGCACGAGCTCGACTGGCTGCGCACGGCAGTCCACCTGCAGAAGGGCTGCTACCGCGGGCAGGAGACGGTCGCCCGGGTCAGGAACCTGGGGCGGCCGCCCCGGCGGATCGTCTTCCTCGACCTGGACGGGTCGGGCCACCTGCTGCCGGACCCGGGGACCGAGCTCGTCCCGGTCGAGGGGGGCCGTGCGGTCGGCACGCTGACCAGCGTGGCCAGGCACGCCGAGGACGGTCCGGTCGGGCTGGGCGTGGTCCGCTACGGCACCGATGTCGACCTCGTCCTCCTGGCCGGCGACGTGTCCGCCGCGCAGACGCCGATCGTCCTGCCGGAGCGACCGGTGCGGCGGGAACGCCCCTCCGCGCCCCGTCCGCCCGGGCCGCGCTGAGGCCGGACGGCACCGACGCCCCGGCCGCCGACCCGGCCTGCCCACCGCCCACCCCCACGGAGGAGACGACGATGCACGCGGAGCACTTCGACCAGCAGGCCGCCACCTGGGACGACGACCCGGACAAGGTCCGGCGGGCCCGTGACGTGGCCGAGGCCGTCGCCACCGCCGTGCCGCTGACCGGTCGGGAGCGGATGCTGGAGTACGGCGCGGGCACCGGCCTGGTCTCCCAGGCGCTCCAGGACCGGGTCGGGCCGGTCACCCTGGCCGACACTCTCGCGGGAATGCGGTCGGTGATGGAGGGCAAGGTCGCCGCCGGCGTCCTTCCCCGGGACGCCCGCGTGGTGTCCCTCGACGTGGAGATGCAGCAGGTGCCGCAGGAGCGCTTCGACCTGATCGTGGGCTCCCTGGTGCTGCACCACGTGCAGCAGCTCGACGCGGCCCTGGCCGCCCTGGCCGACCTGCTCACCCCGGGCGGGCACCTGTGCATCGCCGACCTGGACAGCGAGGACGGCTCCTTCCACCAGCACGACTTCGACGGGCACCACGGGTTCGACCGGGTCGCGCTCGCCGCCGACCTCGAGGCCGTCGGGCTCACGGACGTGCGGGTGGAGGACTGCACGACGATCGAGAAGGACGGCGGCACCTACCGGGTCTTCCTGGCGACGGCGCGCCGCGCCCTGGCCGACACGGGGCCGTCCACCGAGCCGGTCGGGGAGGTCGCCCCGGGGTCGCCGGGGGAGCCTTCCGGCGCCGGCCGCTGACGACGACCGCCGACCCCGTCCCCGTAGTGCGCCTCGTCGACGACCGCGAGCGCCGGAGCAGGCTCGCGGTCCGGCACGCGCTGCACCCGCGCCACCGCGTGCCCGACCCGGTCGCGGCGACCAGGGCGATGACCGTGCTGCACGCGACCGAGGCCGCCACGGTCCACCTGGCGGTGCGCGCCCGGACCGACCCGGCCGGACCCCCGTCCCCCCAGGACGTCGACCGCGTGCTCTACCAGGACCGGTCCCTGGTCAAGCAGCTGGCGATGCGCCGGACCCTGTTCGTCCTGCCGCGGGACCTGCTCCCGGCGGCGCTGGGCAGCGCGTCCGCCCGGGTCGCGCAGACCCAGCGGCGCGCGCTCGCCCGCGACGTGGAGCGCCACGGCGTGGCCCCGGACGGGGACGCCTGGGTCGAGCGGGCCCGGCGGGCGGTCCTGGAGCGGCTGGCCGGGTCGGAGCCGGTGGGCGCCCGTCGGCTGCGCGAGGAGGTTCCGGAGCTGAGCGGGGAGGTGCTCTACTCCCCCGGCAAGCGCTACGGCGGGGCGGCGCCGCTGGCGCCGCGCGTGCTCACCCTGCTGGGGGCCGAGGGCCGGGTCGTGCGCGGACCCAACGTCGGCCACTGGCGGCTCAACCGGCCGACGTGGGTGCTGGCGCAGGAATGGCTGGGCGAGCAGGTCGAGCCGGTCGCCTCCGGGGAGGGGTATGCCGAGCTCGTGCGCCGCTGGCTGCACTCGTTCGGGCCCGGCACGCTGGAAGACGTGCAGTGGTGGCTGGGGTCCACGCGGACGGCGGCGCGGGCGGCCCTGGCCGCGGTCGGGGCGGTCGAGGTGTCGCTGCAGGACGGGTCGGCCGGCTGGCTGCTCCCGGACGACCTCGCCCCGACGGCCCCGGTGGAACCGTGGGCGGCCCTGCTGCCGACCCTGGACCCGACGACGATGGGGTGGAAGGGGCGGAACTTCTACCTGGACCCCGCCCTCGTCCCCCATCTCTTCGACACGAACGGCAACGCCGGCACCACGGCCTGGTGGGACGGCCGCGTGGTGGGCGCGTGGGTGCAGGACGAGGAGGGGGTCGTGCGGGTGGTCCCCGCGCCGGGGGTCGCCCTGGGAACGGACGCCCGCGCGGCGCTGGCCGAGGAGGCCGGGCGGCTCACCCGCTGGCTGGACGGCGTGAGGATCGGCAACGTCTACTCCTCGCCGCTGATGAAGCAGGCCCGCCTGCCCTGACCGCACGAGGTGCCGCGTCCCGGCACCCGCCGGCCGCACGCCATACCCGCCGGCCCCCGACCGGTGCCGGTCCCCGACCGGCTGGCAGGATCGGCCCATGCCCGCTCCGACCCTGATCACGGTGGCGCCCACGGGCGCCGAGACGGCCAAGGCCGACGTCCCCCAGCTGCCCACGACGCTCGAGGAGCTCGTCGCCACGGCGCTCCGCTGCCAGCAGGCCGGCGCCGGCCTGGTGCACGTGCACGTGCGCGACCCGGAGGACGAGCACCGGCCCACCCTGGACCCCGCGCGGCTGCGCGACGCGGTGCAGGCGCTGCGCGAGGCCACCGACCTGGTCGTCCAGCTCTCCACCGGGGGCTCGGTGCACGACCCGCTGGAGCGCCGGCTGACGGTGCTGGACGCCGAGCCGGACTCGTGCTCCCTGACCTGCGGCACGGTGAACTTCGGCGACGACGTCTTCCTCAACCCCTTCCCGTTCATGAGCGAGCTCTACGTGCAGGCCCAGGAGAAGGAGGTCGTGCCCGAGTTCGAGCTGTTCGACCTGGGCCACGTGGCGGCGCTGCGCCGGCTGATCGACCAGCACGGCCTGCCCTACGGCGGAAAGGTCCACGTCGACTTCGTCACCGGTGTCCCCGGCGGCATGCCCGGCACCGTCGAGGCGCTCGTCGCCGGGGTGCAGATGCTGCCCCAGGAGGTCACCAGCTGGTCGGCCACCGGCATCGGCCGGGCGCACCTGCCGGTCGCCGCCGCGGCGCTGGCGATGGGCGGGCACCTGCGCGTCGGGATGGAGGACAACCTCATGTACGCCCGGGGGCAGCAGGTCCAGCACAACGCCGAGCTCGTCGAGCGGGTCGCCGGGCTGGCGACGACGATGCAGCGCCCGCCGACGACCCCTGAGCAGGCGCGCGAGCTGCTGGGCGTCAAGGAGAGGAGGACCCGGTGAACGGGGGCCAGGGCACGCGCCCGGCCCGGCCGGGCGACAGCCCGCTCGCCGGCGCGCCGGTGGTGGCCGAGGTCGTGCGCAACGGCTTCGTCGAGTCGGTCCACCACGGGATCGTCGTCGCGACCGCCCCGGGCGGCTCCGCACCGGTGGCGATCGGCCCGGTCGACGCCCCCGTCCTGCCGCGGTCCTCGCTGAAGCCCCTCCAGGCGGTGGCGATGCTGCGCGCCGGTGCCGACCTGTCCGGCGAGCTGCTGGCGCTGGCCTGCGCGCGAGCCACTCCGGGGAGGACGTGCACCAGGAGGGGGCCCTGGCCATCCTGCGCTCGGTCGGGCTCGGCGAGGAGGCCCTGCAGAACACCCCCGACCGTCCGCTGGAGGACGACCTGCGCGACCGGTGGTACGCCGAGGGGCGGCCGCCGACGTCGCTGGCGCAGAACTGCTCGGGCAAGCACGCCGGGATGCTGGCGGCCTGCGTGGCCGCCGGGTGGGACACCGGCACCTACCGCGACCCGCACCACCCCCTGCAGCAGCTGGTCGTGGAGACGGTCGAGGAGCTGACCGGCGACCGGGTGGGCGCGGTCACCGTCGACGGCTGCGGCGCACCGGCGCTCGCGGTCAGCACCAGGGGCCTGGCGCGGGCGTTCGGCCGGATCGCCTCCGCCGTCCCGGGCACGCCCGAGGGGCGGGTCGCCGACGCAATCCGTGCGCACCCGCGCCACCTCGGCGGCACCGGCCGCGACGTCACGCTGCTCGTGGACGGGGTCGCCGGGCTGATCGCCAAGGACGGGGCCGAGTCGGTGTACGCCGTCGGCCTGGCCGACGGCCACGGGGTGGCCGTCAAGATCACCGACGGAGCCGAGCGGGCACGGGTGGTCGTGACCACCGCGGTGCTGCGGCGGCTCGGGGTCGGCCGGGACGAGGCCCGCGTGGCCGCCCTGCTGGACGAGCTCGACGCCCGGGCGGCCGTCCGCGGGCACGGCGAGGTGGTGGGCGGGGTCCGCGCGGCGGGGATCTCGTGAGGGCGGTCCTGCAGCGGGTCACCCGCGCGCAGGTCACCGTCGAGGGGGAGGTGGTCGGGGCGATCGGGCCGGGCCTGGTCGCGCTCGTGGCCGCCACCCACGACGACGGTCCGGCCGAGGTGGAGCGGATGGCCCGAAAGATCGCCGAGCTGCGGATCCTGCCGCAGGAGCGGTCGGTGTCCGACGCCGGGGCCGCGGTGCTGGTCGTGAGCCAGTTCACCCTCTACGGGCAGACCCGCAAGGGCCGCCGTCCCTCCTGGGTCGACGCTGCTCCGGGCGAGGTCGCCGAGCCGCTCGTCGACGCGGTCGTCGCGGAGCTGCGCGGGCGGGGGATCGAGGTCGCGACCGGTGTCTTCGGCGCGATGATGGAGGTGGAGCTGGTCAACGACGGGCCGTTCACGGTCGTCGTCGACACCTGAGGATCCAGCCGGCCCCCAGCGGCGCGGCATACCCTGGGAGCATGCCTGCGATCTTCTCGGCCCAGAGCCTGCTCGAGACCGTCATCGGGGTGGGCGTCTTCGCGATGATGGTGTGGGCGCTGATCGACGCCGCGCGCACGCGGCCCGACGCCTTCCCGGCGGCGGGCAAGCGGACCAAGACGTTCTGGCTGCTGCTGACCGGGGGGGCCACGGCGATCGGGTTCATCTTCATGTTCAGCCCGTTCAACCTCTTCAACCTGGCGGCCATCGTCGCCGCCGGCGTCTACCACGCGGACGTCAGGCCGGCGCTGCGCGCGGTGCAGCAGCGGGGCGGGTCCGGTTCCCACATGGGCCCCTACGGCCCGTGGTGACCGCCAGACCCGACCAGGCCAGACCCGACGACACCCGGCGCGACGAGACGCGCACCGACCAGACACGCACCGACCGGACGCGCACCGACCAGGAGCGCACCGACCGGACCCGGACCGGTCCCGCCCGTCCCTCCTCCCGCGCCGCCGGCTCCACCCGCACCCGCCTCGTCCCCGGTCTGGACGGGGACGTCGAGGTGCTGACCACCGGCCGCGGGCGACCGCACACGGTCCTGGCCCACGGGGCGGGCGGGTCGATCGCGACCACCCGGCCCTACGCCGGCCGCGTCGCCGGGACGCGCACCTTCGTCCACCAGCGCGGACACGGCCGGTCCCACCGGCCGGCCGGCACGACCTGGGGGTATGGGGATCTCGCGGGGGACCTGTGGGCGGTCGCCGACGTGGTGGAGGCCGACCGGGCCCTGGGGATCAGCATGGGGGCAGGGGCCCTGCTGGCCGGCCTGGCGCAGGACCCCGACCGCTTCCAGCGGGTCGTCCTCGTGCTGCCGGCCGTGCTCGACCGGGTGCGCGAGGACGCGGCGACGGTGCGGCTCGGCCGGTTCGCCGACCTTCTCGACGCCGGTGACGCGCAGGCCGTCGCCGCGCACCTGCTGGCCGACCAGCCGGCGACGGTCCGCCACGACCCCGCCGTGGTGCGCTGGGCCCACGACCGGGCAGAGGAGCTGGCCGGGAGCGGGGTCGCCGACGTGCTCCGGGTGCTGGTGGACCGCACGCCGCTGACGGACCCCCGTCTGCTGCAGCAGGTCCGCTGCCCCGTGCTCGTCCTGGGTCAGGAGGACGACCCCCTCCACCCCGCGTCGGTGGCCCGGGAGGTCGCCTCGCTCCTGCCGCGCTCGGTGCTGCACGTGGCGGGGCCGGGTGGCATCATGTGGGAGCACCGCGAGCGCACCCGTGACCTCGTCGGTGAGTTCCTCTCGGCGCACTGAGGGGAGCAGGGTGGCACGGCCGGAAGGGAGCCCGGCGACGTGCGTCGCAGAGAGGCCGGAACGAGGATGAGCGCACAGCAGCAGGGGTTCGACGACGACGGCCGGGGGCCGGGGGCGCCCGGCGCGCCGGACCAGGACGGCGACGGAACCGGCTCCGACGTGCGCCGGGACCGCACGCAGGACATCTTCGTCGAGCGCCGGCCGTGGGGGCGCTTCCAGCAGTTCGCCACGAACGAGCCGGTCACCGTCAAGATCATCACGGTCGAGCCGGGTCACCGGCTGTCCCTGCAGCGACACGGCCACCGGGCCGAGATGTGGCACGTCCTCGACGGCCCGGTCGACGTGACCGTGGGGGAGCGCCGCTGGTCGGTGGCCGCGGGCGAGGACGTGTGGGTGCCCGGCGGGGCCGTGCACCGGCTCGGCAACTCGGGGGACCGGACCGCCCGGCTGCTGGAGGTGGCGTTCGGCGACTTCGACGAGGCCGACATCGAGCGCCTCGAGGACGACTACACCCGCCGCTGACCGACGGTGGGGGCCACCGCGTCCCAGGCCACGGTGAGCTCGCCCTGGCGCCACCGCGCGGGCCCGCCGCCAGCGGCCAGCCGCGGTCGGTCAGCTCCCGGGCGAGCGCGACGAAGCGCTGACGGGCGCCGTAGGCGCCCAGCGGGGCGTGCCGGGCCCAGGCGCGGTCGAGGTCCTGCATCAGGGCGTGCACCGGCTCACCGGGCACGTTGCGGTGGATGAGCACCTTGGGCAGGCGTTCGGCCACGACCGACGGGCGGTCGAGCCCGGCCAGCCGCCAGGCCAGGGTCAGGGACCGGGGGGCGGGCGCTCCGTCCTCCCCCCGGCGCACGTCCACCCACGCGGCCAGACGGCCCGGCTCGTCGCAGGTGCCTTCCACCAGCGCCCCGCCGAGGGCGAGCCTCGACACGACCCGGGACCAGGCGTCCGGGACCTGCTCCTCGTCGTACTGCCGCAGCACGTTGAACGCGCGCACCAGCACCGGACGCCCGCCCCCGGGCACCGGCACCTCGAACCCGCCGAGCACGAAGTCCACCGCGGGCGGGTCGGCGACCGCCCGTCCCCGGGCCACCCGCACCGGGTCGATCTCCACCCCCAGCACGCGCACGTCCGGGCGCACCGCGCGCAGACGGGCCGCCAGCTCGAGCACGGTGACCGGCGAGGCGCCGTACCCCAGGTCGACGACCACCGGGGCCTCGACCGGCCCCCGCAGCAGCGGCGCCATCGTGCGGGCGGTCCAGCGGTCGACCCGGCGCAGCCGGTTGGGGTTGGTCGTCCCGCGGGTGACGGTGCCGACCGGACGTGCTGCCACGCAGGACAGGGTATGCCGGGACCACCCGTGGGACACTGGGCCGATGACCAGTGCGGACACGTCCGGGGGCCCCACGGGGCGGCCCACCGGGGGACTGAGCAGGGTGGCGATGCTCACGGTGCACACCTCCCCGCTGGAGATGCCGGGCACCGGGGACGCCGGCGGGCTGAACGTCTACGTCGTGGAGACGGCGACCCGGCTGGCCGCCCGCGGGGTGGCGGTCGACATCTTCACCCGGGCCACGAGCGGCGCCCAGGGGGAGGCGGTCGAGCTGGCCCCCGGCGTCGTCGTCCACCACGTCGTCGCCGGACCGCTGGAGGGCCTGGGCAAGGAGGACCTGCCCGGCCAGCTGTGCGCCTTCACCGCGTCCACCTCCCACCACGTGGCCCAGCACCCCGAGCACCACCACGACCTCATCCACGCCCACTACTGGCTCTCCGGGCAGGTCGGCTGGCTGGCCTCGGACCGCTTCGACGTCCCGCTGGTGCACACGATGCACACGATGGCCAAGGTGAAGAACCAGGCCCTGGCCGACGGCGACGACCCCGAGCCGCGCGGCCGGGAGATCGGCGAGGAGCAGGTCGTCGCCGTGGCCGACGCGCTCGTGGCCAACACGCAGGAGGAGGCGCGTCAGCTCGTGGAGCTCTACGACGCCGATCCCGCCACCGTGCACGTCGTGCCGCCCGGCGTCGCGCTGGAGACCTTCCGGCCCGGCCCGCAGGAGGAGGCGCGCGCCCGGGTCGGGCTGGCGCCCGAGGCGGTCGTGCTCCTCTTCGTCGGACGCATCCAGCCGCTGAAGGCGCCCGACGTGCTCCTGCGGGCGGCCGCCGAGCTGCTCCGGCGACGTCCCGAGCTGCGCGAGCGGCTGGTCGTCGCCGTCCTCGGCGGGCTCTCCGGCTCGGGCCTGACCCGCCCCGACCTGGTCCAGGACGTCGTCGACCAGGAGGGGCTGAGCGACGTCGTGCGGCTCGGCCCGCCGGTCTCCCGCGAGGAGCTGGCCGACTGGTACCGCGCCGCAGACGTCGTGGCCGTGCCCTCCTACAACGAGTCCTTCGGCCTGGTCGCCGTGGAGGCGCTGGCCTGCGGGACCCCCGTGGTCGCCGCGGACGTCGGCGGTCTGCCCGTGGCCGTCGGCGAGGCCGGCGTCCTCGTCGAGGGGCACGACCCCGGACGGTGGGCAGACGCGCTCGACGGCGTGCTGCACACCCTCGAGGTCCCCGCGGAGCGGGAGGCCTGGTCGTGCCGAGCGGTGGCGCACGCCTCCAGGTTCTCCTGGGAGGTCACCGTCGACCGGCTCGTCGAGGTCTACGCCGGCGCCGTGGCGGCCCGGCGCGCCCCGGGGCGGAGGAGCAGGTGAGCGCGGCCCCGGTCGACGTGGTCGAGCACCTTCGCCACCTGCTCGATCGGATCGGCGTGGACTGGGAGGAGGGAACGCGCGACGGCGAGACGGTCGTCACCCTCCCCGGGGAGCGCAAGCTGCGCACCGTGGTCTCCCTGCTCGTCGGCGAGCGGGCGCTGGACCTGCGCGCCTTCGTCATCCGTCACCCCGACGAGAACCACGAGGAGCTCTACCGGCACCTGCTCCGACGGGCGCTGCGCCTGCCCGGGCTGGGGTATGCCGTGGACGCGGTCGGCGACGTCTACGTCACCGGGCGGCTGCCGCTGGCCGCGATCGAGGAGGAGACCGTCGACGAGCTCCTCGGGGCGGTGCTCGCGGCGTGCGACGACCCCTTCGACGACCTGTTGCGGCTGGGCTTCTGGACCTCGATCCGGCGGGAGTGGGCCTGGCGCCGCTCGCGGGGGGAGTCCACCGCCAACCTGGAGGCCTTCCGGGCCGAGCTGGAGCGGCTGGACGGTGCCGCCGGGCAGCCTCCGGTCCCCGGGGCCGGGCGGGCCGCACCCCAGTAGGGTGGGGCCATGAGCGACGTCGCACACACCCTCATCCTGCTCCGTCACGGCGAGAGCGACTGGAACGCCAAGAACCTGTTCACCGGATGGGTGGACGTGGACCTCACCGACAAGGGCCGTGCCGAGGCCGCGCGCGCCGGCGAGCTGCTGCTGGGCGAGGAGCTGCTGCCCGACGTGCTGCACACCTCGCTCCTGCGCCGGGCGATCACGACCGCCAACACCGCCCTCGACGTGGCCGACCGGCACTGGATCCCGGTGCGCCGGTCCTGGCGGCTCAACGAGCGGCACTACGGCGCGCTGCAGGGGCTGGACAAGGCCGAGACGCGGGAGAAGTACGGCGAGGAGCAGTTCATGCTCTGGCGGCGCAGCTTCGACACGCCGCCGCCGCCCATCGAGGCCGACTCGCAGTTCTCCCAGGCCGGCGACCCCCGCTACGCCGACGCCGACGGTCCGATCCCCGAGACCGAGTGCCTCAAGGACGTCATCGCCCGGATGCTGCCCTACTGGGACTCCTCGATCGTGCCCGACCTGCGGGCGGGCAGGGTCGTCCTCGTCGCCGCCCACGGCAACAGCCTGCGGGCCCTGGTCAAGCACCTGGACGGGATCAGCGACGACGACATCGTCGGCCTGAACATCCCGACCGGCATCCCGCTGCTCTACGAGCTCACCGCCGACCTGGAGCCGGTGACCCCGGGCGGCCGCTACCTGGACCCCGACGCCGCCGCGGCCGCGATCGAGCAGGTCGCCAACCAGGGCAAGGCCAAGGCCTGAGCCCGGGCGGTCAGGCGGCCGTCTCGAACTTGTAGCCCAGCCCCCGGACCGTGACGATGTGCACGGGACGGGAGGGGTCCGGCTCGACCTTGGCGCGCAGGCGCTTGATGTGCACGTCCAGGGTCTTGGTGTCGCCGACGTAGTCGCTGCCCCACACCCGGTCGATCAGCTGCCCGCGCGTGAGCACCCGTCCGGCGTTGCGAAGCAGCATCTCCAGCAGCTCGAACTCCTTGAGCGGCAACGATATCGACGTGCCGTCGACCTGGACGGTGTGGCGCTCGACGTCCATCCGCACCGGCCCGGACTCCACGGTGGAGGGCAGCAGCTCCTCGGGCTCGACGCCCCGGCGGAGCACGGCCTTGATCCGCGCGAGCAGCTCACGCCCCGAGTACGGCTTGGTGACGTAGTCGTCGGCGCCGATCTCCAGCCCGACGACCTTGTCGACCTCGGAGTCCTTGGCGGTGAGCATGATGACGGGCACGCTGGAGCGCTGGCGCAGCGCGCGGCAGACGTCGGTGCCGGACAGCCCCGGCAGCATGAGGTCCAGCAGCACCAGGTCGGCCCCGCTGCGGTCGAACTCCGCGAGCGCCTCGGGCCCGGTCTCGGCGACGGCCACGTCATACCCCTCCTTCTCCAGCAGGTAGGACAGGGGGTCGGAGAAGGACTCCTCGTCCTCGACCACGAGGATCCGCGTCATCGGTGGTCACCTTTCCGTGGGGGCGTGGGTGCTGCGGGCGTCGACGGGTCCCAGGGTATGCCGTCGCCGCGGGCCGGTCCGTCGCCCCCGCCGGCTGCAGGCGCCTCGGGAGCCCCGGGGGTCTCCTGGGTGCCGGGGGTCTCCTGCGGGCCGTCGACCTCCCGCGGGCCGGCGACCTCCTGGAGCGCGGGACCGACGGGGTGCTGCCCCGGTCCGTGCGGTGCCTCGGACCCGACGGGTCGGTCGTCGCCGACGACCGCCGGCAGCCGGAGGGTGAAGGTCGAGCCCTGCCCCTCCTGGCTCCACACCGTCACCTCCCCGCCGTGGTTGGCGCAGATGTGCTTGACGATCGACAGCCCCAGACCCGTGCCGCCCGTGCTCCGGGACCGGGCGGCGTCCACCCGGTAGAAGCGCTCGAAGATGCGCTCCTGGTCGGCGACCGGGATGCCGCGGCCCTGGTCGGTGACCGAGACCTCCACGAGGTCGTCCACCCGCCGGGTCACCACGCTGATGCGGGTGCCGTCCTCGGAGTAGGCGATGGCGTTGGTGATGAGGTTGCGCACCGCCGTGGTGATCAGCTCGGGGTCGCCGTAGACCCGCAGCCGGTCGCGCGCCTGGGTGGTCAGCGCCACGACCTCCCGCTCACCGGCGAGCAGGCGGGTGTGCTCGGCCGCCTCCTCGGCGCAGCCGGCGACGTCGACCACGACCATCCGGTCGAGCACGTCGTTGGTCTGCAGGCGGGACAGGTCGACGATCTCGCTGACCAGCCGGGTCAACCGGGTGGTCTCCTTCTTCATCCGCCCGGCGAACCGGGCCACGGCCACCGGGTCGTCGGCGGCGTCCTCGACCGCCTCGGCCAGCAGCGCGAGGCCGCCGACCGGCGTCTTGAGCTCGTGGGAGACGTTGACGACGAAGTCGCGCCGGACCTCCTCCACCCGCCGGGCCTGGGTGCGGTCCTCGACCAGGGCCAGGACCAGCCCGTCGCCGATGGGGGCGACCCGGGCACCGACGACGGCCCGCCCCGGACCGACGGGACCGCGGGCGATGTCGTACTCCGCCTCGCGGATGACCCCGTCCTGCTGGACCTGGGCCACCAGCTGGCGCAGGTCGTCGTGGACCACGTCCCGCCCGCGGACCAGACCGAACGCGACGGCTGAGGCGCTGGCGGTACGGACGGTGCCGCTGCGGTCGACGACGATGCCGCCGGAGCGCAGGACCGAGAGCACGTCCAGGACCCCCTCGGGCAGGGCGGGGGGCTGGTCGACCGGCTCCGGGGGGCGCGCCTGCGGCCGGCCGGCGAGCAGGACCACCCACCAGACGATCGCCGCCAGGAGCAGACCCACGGCCATGCCGACGACGGCCGCGATGACAGGACTCACGGGTCCAGCCTAGGCCGGGCGCCCGGGGGTCCCGGACCGTGCGCGCCGTGCGACGGGGGCGCGACGGCAGCGCGACGGCACCGGCCAGGGTCCTCGCCGGGTGCTGTCGGCCCAGAGTTCACCCGGGTGTCGTACGGTGTTCACACGTCGCTGCCATGGTCGTCGGGCGTGGTCCCCGGTCGGGCCGGCCCAGGGGCCGCCGCACCCGGACCAGGGCGCGCCACACGTCGTTCACCACGAAAGGACCGGTCGATCCATGCGCAGTCTGTTCCACGAGGAGCTCGAGACGCTCTCCGACGAGCTCGTCGAGCTGAGCAGGCTCTCGGCGCGGGCGCTCGAGCGCGCCACCCAGGCGCTGCTGGAGGCCGACCTGGAGCTGGCGGAGCGGGTGATCAGCGAGGACGAGCAGATCGACGCGCTGCGTCGGGACCTGGACAACCGGGCCATCGACGCGATCGCCCGCCAGCAGCCGGTGGCCACCGACCTGCGCCAGCTGGTCACCACCCTGCGGATGAGCGCCGACCTGGAGCGCTGCGGCGACCTGGCCCGGCACGTGGCCAAGCTGGCCCGGCTGCGCTACCCGGTGGTCGCGGTCTCCGGCGAGCTCACGGACGTCTTCGCCCAGATGTCCGAGCACGCCCGCGCCATGTGCCTGCGGTCGGGTGAGATCGTCTCGGCGCAGGACCCCTCCGGGGCCGTGGAGCTGCAGCGGCAGGACGACACCATGGACCGGCTGCACCGCGAGGTGTTCCGCATCCTGCTGGAGCCCGACTGGGACGGCGGCACCCAGGCCGCCATCGACGCCACGCTGCTCTCGCGCTACTACGAGCGCTTCGCCGACCACGCCGTCTCGGTCGCGATCCGGGTGGTCTACCTGGTCACGGGGGTGTGGATGGACGAGCAGGACCCGGCCGCCCGCGACCACCGCGGCGGTGGGGGAGTGCCCCGCGCGGGGATCTGACGCTCGTCCGTCCGACGAGCGGCCCCGCAAGCCGTCGCGGACGGGCGGCGCACCCGGCCCGTCCGGACCGCGTGGGCGCAGGTCGTCAGTGGTCGGCGTCGCCCTCGTCGCCCTGCGGCGGCTCGACGGTCCCGCCCGCGTCGTCGGCGTACTGCTCGTAGGGGCCCCGCGGGAGCAGGACCGGCGCCTCGGCCGTGAGGGTCTCCTCGGCGGTCTGGATCCGGACCTCGACGAGCTGGCCCGCCACGGCGTCGACCGCCTCCACGACGAGGCGCTCGCCCTCGGAGCCGTCGGGCTGCACTCCGTCGAGGCGGACCGCCTGGCCCGGCTCGACGGTCACCTCGGACCCGACCTGCTGGCCGGCGACGGCCACGGTCACGGTGGCGGGTTCGGCGCCGGAGTTGACGACCGAGCCGGACACGACGCCCGGGGCGCCGGAGCCCTGGCTCACGACGAACAGGTCGCGCACGTCGACCGTCTCGCCGTCGAGCTCGACGCCGTCGGCCGGCGCGTAGCGCAGGGTGGTCGTGGTCGGGTCGTTGGTGACCGAGCAGCCGCTCAGGGCCACCGCGCCCACCGCGGCGGCGGTGAGCAGCACGGCGCCGCGGCGCGTACGGGGGGTGGGTGCAGTCGTCACGCCGCACAGCCTAGTGGGTGCCGCCCCCGCCGGGTGCCCGCGACCCGCGCTGACCTGCGTCGACGGGGGCCCGGAGCCGGCGCCGGACCGGGTGCGGGGGAGCGTGCACGGCATACCCCCGGAAGTATGGTAGGCCGCTGACCTGCACAGATGTCGGTCGCCGATTCCCCTGGCCGATTCTCCCGTGATATCCTGGAGATCCGCGAAAGGGGCTATCTGAATGACGTTCAAGGTCGGCGAGACGGTTGTGTACCCGCATCACGGAGCCGCTCTCATCGAAGAGATGAAGACACGCACCATCAAGGGTGAGGAGAAGCTGTACCTCAAGCTCAAGGTGGCCCAGGGCGACCTCACCATCGAGGTCCCTGCGGAGAACTGCGACCTGGTCGGCGTCCGCGACGTCGTCGGCAAGGACGGCCTCGACAAGGTGTTCGCGGTGCTGCGCGCCGAGCACACCGAGGAGCCCACGAACTGGTCGCGCCGCTACAAGGCCAACCTGGAGAAGCTCGCCTCCGGCGACGTCATCAAGGTGGCCGAGGTCGTCCGCGACCTGTGGCGTCGCGACAAGGACCGGGGCCTGTCCACCGGTGAGAAGAGGCTGCTGAGCAAGGCCCGGCAGATCCTCGTCTCCGAGCTCGCGCTGGCGGAGAAGACCAACGAGGACACCGCCGAGGCCACCCTCGACGAGGTCCTCGCCTCCTGAGCAGGATGTCCTCCTGAGCAGGAGGTCAGGCCAGCCCGACGACACCGTCGGTGCTGGCCTCATCCTTGTCGCCGCCGGGCAGGGCACCCGCCTGGGTGCCGGTCGTCCCAAGGCGCTCGTGCTGCTCGGTGGCGACGGGAACGGTGACGGGGGCAGGGGCACGGGGACGGCGGCCGAGCCGATTCTCGTCCACGCCCTCCGCGGCGCGCTGCGGTGCCGGGCGGTGACCGACGTCGTCGTCGTGGCCCCGCCCGACCCGGAGGCCTTCGCCGAGGTGGACGAGGCGGTCGGCTCCGTCGTCGACGGCTCCGGCCGCGTCGGGGTCCAGGTGGTGGCCGGAGGGGCCGAGCGGTCGGACTCCGTGGCCCGCGGGTTGGCGGCGCTGCCGCAGCACGTGGGGGTCGTCCTCGTGCACGACGCCGCCCGGGCCCTCACGCCGGTCGAGGTCTTCGACCGGGTCATGCACGCCGTGCACTCGGGCACTCGGGCCACCCCGCCGTCACCCCGGCGATCGCCGTGGCCGACACGATCAAGCAGGTCCGGACCGGACCGACCGGTGTCGAGACCGTGGTGGCCACCCTCGACCGGTCCACGCTGCGGTCGGTGCAGACGCCCCAGGGGTTCCTGCGCGAGACGCTCGAGCGGGCGCACGCGGCCCCGCCGCCGGCACCGGCCACCGACGACTGCGGCATGGTCGAGGCGCACGGCGGTCGGGTCACCGTCGTCGAGGGCTCCCCGCGCGCCCTGAAGATCACCACGCCGCACGACCTCGAGGTGGCGGCGGGGTGGCTGCGGCCGGCCGGGGGAGCTCATGACTGAGCAGACCGGTCCGGCCGGAGGAGCCGACGGGGCACGCGGGGTGCCCGCGCTGCCCCGCACCGGCATCGGCGTGGACGTCCACGCCTGGGCGCCCGAGGGCGAGGACCGGGTCCTGTGGCTCGGCTGCCTGGAGTGGCCGGGGGAGCGCGGCATCGCGGGGCACAGCGACGGGGACGTCGCGGCCCACGCCGCCTGCAACGCCCTGCTGTCGGCCGCCGGCCTGGGCGACCTTGGGTCGGTCTTCGGCACCGACCGTCCCGAGATGGCCGGCGCGTCGGGGGCGCAGATGCTCGGTCACGTCGCGGACCTGCTGGACCGGGCCGGCTTCGTCGTCGGCAACGTCGCCGTCCAGGTCGTCGCCCGTCGTCCCCGCGTGGGCGCGCCGCCGGGCCGAGATGGAGGCCGCGATGTCGGCCGCCCTCGGGGGCGCACCGGTCTCGGTGAGCGCCGCCACCACCGACGGCCTCGGCTTCGTCGGCCGGGTGGAGGGGCTGGCCGGGCTCGCCAGCGCGCTGGTCGCCCGGCGCTGACCCCGAGCCCCGGGTCGGCTCAGCCGCCGGCGCGCTCGCGCAGGGCCAGGATCCGTTCGCGCACGTGCCGTCGTAGCACCTTGCCCAGCTGGCTGCGCGGCAGGTCGTCGAGCACGTGCAGGTCGCGCGGCACCGCATATCGGGAGACCTTGTCCTGCAGCCACTCCCGCACCGAGGGGAGGTCCACCGAGGCGCCGGGCTCGAGCACCAGCGCGGCGACGACGTGCTCGCCCAGGGAGGTGTCCGGCAGGCCGACCACCGCCACGTCGACGACGCCGGGCATCCCGCGGACGGCCTCCTCCACCTGCGAAGGGTAGATGTTGAACCCGCCGGAGACGATGAGCTCCTTGCGGCGGTCGGCCAGGGCGACGAACCCGTCGGCGGGGTCACGGCGGACCAGGTCGCCCGTGCGCAGCCACCCGCCGGGCAGCAGGACCTGGGCGGTCTCCTCGGGGGCGTCCAGGTAGCCGCCGAAGACCTGCGGGCCGCGGACGAGCAGCTCGCCCACCTCGCCGTCGGGCACGTCCGGCGCGTCGGCGTCCTCCTCGACCAGGTCGGGATCCACGACGCGGATCTCGGTGCCCGGGAACGGGATCCCCAGCGTCCCCGGGCGACGCTCGGGCCCGAACGGGTTGCCGAGAGCGATCGGGGAGCACTCGGTCATGCCGTAGCCCTCGATCACCAGTCCTCCGGTCGCGGCCTCCCAGCGGTCGGCCACCTCGGGCTGCAGGGCCATCGCGCCGGAGATGGCGTAGCGCAGCGGGTGCAGCAGCTCAGGGTTCTCCTCCCCGGCGGCGGCGAGCCGGTCGAGCATCGGCGGAACCCCGGCGAGGAACGTCCACGGCCGCCGCCTCATCGCCGCCAGCACCATGTCGACGTCGAAGTTGGGAAGCACCACCTGGGTGGCACCCATCGACACCGCGAAGGTCAGCGACAGCGTCATCCCGAAGGCGTGGAAGAACGGCAGCACCGCCCCGAACGTCTCCTCGCCCTCCTGCAGCCCGGGCACCCACTGGCGGCCCTGCGCGACGTTGGCCATGAGGTTGGCGTGCGTCAGCGGCACGAGCTTGGGGGTACCGGTGGTCCCGCCCGTCGGCAGCAGGACCGCGACGTCCTCCGGCGACGGACCCGGGGTATGCCGTTGCGCACCTCTCTCGTCCGTGCCACCGGGTGAGGTGCCCGTGCCGCGGCGCGCTCGCCCCGAGCCCAGGGCTGCGGCGACCTCGCGGTCCCAGGAGCCGACGCCCTCCGGCACCGGGGCCCGGAGCTTGGCGCGCTGGGCCCGGGCCGCCTTGACGGGGAGCCGGAGGAGGAGCCGGGTCCGCCACGGCATCGCCGCGGAGAGGTCGACGGCCAGGACGGTGCGGTCCTGACCCTCCTGCGGCAGCACGGTCCCCACGGCGTGCTCCCACGCCACGACCACGCGGGCGCCGTGCAGCTTCAGCTGGGCACGGACCTCCTCGGGGGCGGCGAGCGGGTTGTGCTCGGCCACGGTGGCCCCCAACGAGGTGACCGCGTAGAAGGCGACCACGTGCTGGGGGCAGTTGGGCAGGACGAGGGCCACCCGGTCACCGGGGCCGACGCCGAGGCCGGCCAGCACCCGGGCAGCGGCGGCCACCTGGTCGGCGAGCTCGGCGTACGTCGTCGTCGCACCCAGGAAGTCGACCGCCACCCGCTCGGGCCACCGTCGGGCGGTCTGTTCGAGCAGGGTGGTGGTCGTCGGCGCGGGGTCGACGGTGAGCGGGATCAGTGCGTTCGATGACACGGTCCCAACCTACGGTCCCGTAGGTTCAGGTGCACGCCCGGGGGTCCGGCTCTGGTGGAGCCGGCCGGGCGCCGGGGCTAGATTGAGGCGAGGGGGCAGGTCGGCCTCCAGTCCGTCGGGGCCCGGAGGGCGAACGGGTCGCCACGCACGTCGGCCACGCACGTCGGCCCACGCACCGTGACCGTGCACGGCGGAGGGGGCACGAAGGGAGCCAGGTGGGAGCCAGGGTGGGAGGGGTACGGGGTGCGGCCGGGGTCGTCGTGGTGGCGGGGCTGATCACCGGGTGCTCCGGGCCGCTGACCGAGCCCGCCGCCCGGCCGTCCCGCTTCGTGGAGGAGCCGGTGGTCTCCGCCGCTGCCCGGGAGTCGTACGGGCCGGCCGCCGAGCAGGCCTACCAGGAGCTGGCCGCGTTCGTGCTGGACGAGTCGCTCGTCGTCGACCTGCTGGAGGTGCCGAGGGAGGAGATCACCGCCGAGCAGCTGAACGAGGGGATCCGGGAACGGTTCGCGCCCGAGAGCCGACCGGGCTGGGAGATCCGCGTGGGTGCCGCCCTCGCAGGCGACGCCGAGGCACAGGCGGACGTCCAGGTGCTGCGCCTGCACGACCTGCAGGTGCCCGAGGGGGTGGGCCTGGCCACCGAGGACCCGGTCCGCAGCCAGGTCGTCACGGAGGCCGTGACCGACGTCGCCCAAGGGTCCGCGGACGAGGGTGGTGCCACCACCCCTCCGGACGACGTCGACGGCGGCACGGCGGGGGCGGACCGGCCGCTGACCGTGGCGTTCCGGCACCGGGCGGTCATCGCCCTGCGCGGCCGCGGCGGACGTCAGGACGTCGAGCTGGACCGGGTGCTCAGCTTCGAGGTGGTCCAGAACACCTCGACCACCGAGGGGTACGCCTGGCTGATCCAGAGCTACGAGGGTGACGTGACCCTGACGGTGGCGGACGAGGAGCTGCCGCTCGTGGACGAGGCGACCACGACGGCCGGGTCCGGTTCGGGATGAACGCCGGACCGGCCTAGCGGCCCTCGGGGGGAAGCGCGCCCCGGTCCCGGAGGACCTGCACCGCCACCGGGAGGCCGGCCAGCGCGTCGACGAGGTCGTCCGGGGACGCGACGGCGTGGGCGTTCTCCGCGAGGTAACGGCGCACCGCCTCGTCGAACGCGTCCGGATCCACGGCCCGACGGGCCTGGACGAGGGCCCGGCCTCCGTCGAGGTAGACGGTGTCGACGTAGGTGCGGCCGGGCTGCCGGCGGTCGGCGAAGAACTCCATCGGGCGCCCCACGGCGCCGGGCACCCCCACCGCGTCCTCGGTCGGGTCGTCGTCCCCGGACACGAGGTGCTCGGCGTAGTTCGCGAAAGCCTCATCCATCCACGGGTCCCGCGCCTGGTTGTTGCCGACGAGCCCGTAGAACCACTGGTGGGCCACCTCGTGGACGAGCAGCCAGCGCTCCCCTCGGGGGTCTACGTCACCGAACTGGATCGCGCCCGAGTACTCCACGCCGTCGGTGACCCCCGGCAGGACGCTGACCCACAGCTCGTCGTAGGGCACCGGTCCGAAGTGGTCTGAAAGGTCCGCGGCGGCGTCGAGGACCTCCTGGGCCCACTCGGTGGCCGGCGCCCGGCTTCCTCCGGCGGGGACGGCCACGACGACCGTGAGTCCGTCCGCCGACTCCCGGACCAGGTCGAGCTCGCCCACGGTGACGGTGACGTCCCGCACGACGGGGGCCGAGAAGCGGTGCTCGGTCGTCCCGTCGGCGCGCTGGACGGCCGGTGCCGGTGCACCCACCCCCGTCACCTCGAACCTGGACGGTGCCCTGACGACCAGCGAGGCGAGCTCGAAGGCGGTGCTGGTGGTCGTCTCCCCGGGGACCGGGACGGCGTCGTCCAGGGCCCACCCGGCGCCGTCCCAGGCGAGCAACGGGTATGCCGTGCCGAGCCACGCGACCTCCTCCCGGGCCGAGTACCCGATCCGCTCGTCGGTGCCCTCGCCGAGCTCGACGCTGAACGAGAGCTCGACGTCCAGGGTCTGGCCCGCAGCGGTGCACTCCGCCAGCGGGAGGGTGACCAGGGTGCCCGGACTGTCCGGCGGGGCGCCCCCCCCGGCTCCGTGCGCACGGTGACCTCGGCACCGTCCACGGTGGCGTCGAGGACGGTGAGGGCGTTGCCCGTCGCGGCGGTGAACGGCTTGTTGGGCCAGGCGCGGAACACCACCTCGCAGACCCGCGCCCCGGGCGTGAAGGACACCCGTTCGGTCCCGGTGGCGCTGGCCAGGTCCTCGGCGACCTCGAGGGCGAGCTCGACCACGGGTCGGTCCGCCGGAGGGTCCGGCCAGGTCGGACCGGACGGCTCGAGTGTCGTGGGTGTCGTGGGTGGTGTCGTCGGCGTCGTCGTCGCGCACCCGGTGGCGACCGCGCCCAGGAGGACCACGGTCCCGAGGAGGTGGGAGGAGCGTGTCACCACCGGGTGAGACTAGCGGCTGAGAGGCGGGGGTCGGCGTCCTGGAGGTCAGGTTCCACCGTGGTCACACCCACGGCGGCCAGGGTTCCGGCCACGGTGGGCAGGTCGACGTCGGCCAGGGCGACCGGGACGGCGGCGAGGTCGGCGCCGGCCAGGTCCGCGTCCCACGCCAGGAGGCGGGGAGGCCCTCCCGGGGGTGAGACCCGCAGCGCTCGTGGCGGCACCGACAGGCCGTGGCCGAGCGCCTTGAGCACCGCCTCCTTGCGCGTCCACCAGCGCACCAGGGCGGTGCTCCGCGCACCCGCGGGCAGGGCCAGCCACTCGCGGTGCTCGGTGGGTCCCAGGACCTCGCGGGCGAGCGTCCCGTCCCCCGCGGGGTCCGCCGCGAGCCCGGGTGGAGGCCGCCGCGGCTCGGCGTCGAGACCGACGAGCGGGCGGTGCCGGGGGGAGACCGCGAGCAGCACCGTCCCTCCCGCGTACGTGAGGCTGAGATCGAGGTCCGCTCCGGGCACCCGCGGTTTCCCGTGGGGCCCGCCGCACCGCCGGCACGTCCGGTCGAGGACGAGCCGGCCCGGCGCGAGGCCGACCAGCGGGGCCACCACGACCTGCAGGAGCACCTGTCCGGTGAGGTGTGCGTCCCGATGTCGTGGGTCGGTGATCCTTGCACCCGTCGCGGGCCCGTCGCGATGTCGGGGGTCGGTGATCCTGCACCCCCGTCGCCGGGCCACGTCGTCCCCGGCCAGCAGCCGGACCACGTCGTCCCCGTCCCGGACGGTGGCGTGGAAGACCGGAACCCTCATCGGCCCAGGGTGGCCAGGAGGAGGTCGACGGCCAGGTCCGTGGCGAGGGGCGAGGGCGGATCCAGTCCGGCGTCGGTGAACCAGTCGCGGGTGGCCTCGGGGTGCGGGCCGAGCACTCCCACCCGGCCACGGCCGTAGCGGCAGACGACCGCCGCCACCGGCCCGTCGTCGTAGCGCGCCAGCACCTGCGCGTCTGCGTCCGGCCGCAGGTGCACGGCGGCGCCGTCCTGGAAGTACACCCTGCGGGTCCGGCCGCGCCAGCGCACCGCCACGACGGTGTCGCGGCCGTCGCGGACCGTGGCCGAGGGTGCGGCGGTGTACTGGTCCGTGTCACCAGGAAGCAGTCCGAACCCCGGGTCGTGGTCGGCCAGGTAGGCGCCCAGGCAGTAGCCCAGGTAGGCGCCCCCTCCCGACACGTAGTCCCTGATCGTCGGGGCGACCCCGCGGAGCAGGGGCCACGCCCGGTCCAGCTCGTCCCCGCCGGGCTGGGCGTAGGCCGCCGCGCCGGAGAGGGCCCTCACGTCCAGGGGCAGGCGTTCGTGCGGTCCGACGAAGCGGGGGACCAGCCCCGCGGCCACGACGGTCTGCGCCACCGCCTCGGCGCACCCCGGCAGGCTGGCAGGACCCCGGTAGACGAGGACGACCCGGCGCCGGCGCGCACCGGGAGTCATCCTCCCGTGCCCTGGGGCCGGCCGGGGCGGTGCCGGCCCCGGGCGGCGCGGCGGGCGAACACTCCCGAGGCCGCCCACCACACGGCACCCTCCAGGGGCCCACGGGGGAAGCGGCGGTGCCAGAGGAGGGCGAACACCGTCAGGGCGACCACGTGGACGGTGAACTCCACCGACGCCGCCCACCGGGAGTCCGTGATGGGCAGGAGCAGGGCGTGCGCGGTGTAGAGGGTCAGCGTCATGCTTCCGGGGGTCGCCACCACGTCCAGGGCACCGTGGAAGGCGTGCGCGAGCACCAGGCAGACGCCCAGCACGGCCAGCGCCACGCCGCTGGTGCTGACGAGGTCCAGCGGCGTGCCCGAGTGCGGGGCGGCCGTGGCCAGCCACCACCAGGTGTCGGTGGGAGCCGTTCCGTCGCCGCCCCACATCAGCCGGTCGGTGAACTCCTGCAGGCTCATCCTCCCCACCGCCTCGTCCGCCAACCTGTCCCTGACCCCGAGCGGGCCGAGCAGCAGGGCGGACAGGACGGAGGCGGACGCGGCCACCAGGGTGCCCGAGACCGTGAGCAGCACGGCGACGCGCCGGGACCCCAGCTCCAGCCGTCCGACGCCGATGCCGAGGCACAGGTAGGCCATCCAGGTGAGGGCGGGGAAGGAACCGGACAGCAGCACGGTCGTCAGGGCCTCCTCCGGACCGGCGAGCACCTCCGGAACCGTCAGGTTGGAGGCGTCGGGCAGGTCGGCACCTCGGCGCAGCCAGTGGCTGGCGACCGGCCCGGCCACGCACCAGGCCGCCCACAGCGCGATCAGCACGGGCGGTCTGAGCATGAGGAGCGGGAGCGCCAGCACGAACATGACACCGAGGTAGGGAAGGATGACCAGCAGATGCTCGGTCCCGACGGCGGCGCCGAGGAGCAGACCCACCAGGGTGATGAGCACGCCGCGGATCACGGGCACGCGGGCACGGCGCGGGAGGGTGCCGAGCGTGACGCGGCGGCGTCGCCCCGTCATGAACGCCAGCCCGATGCCGGCCAGGACCGCGAAGAGCGCCGAGGACCGTCCGGAGGCCAGTGCCCAGGGGAGGCTGACGTCTCCCTCCGGGGTGCCGGCGGGGTAGACGTGCACGGCGAACATCCCGAGCAGGGCCAGGCCCCGCGCCACGTCCACGCCCGCCAGGCGGCCCACCAGCCGCGACGGGTCGGCCCCGGGCTCGTGGGTCTGCGGTTCGCAGTCGTGGGGCAGCGCGTCGAGGTGCTCGCCCGGGGACGGCTCGCCCGGGTGCACGCCGGGGGCACGCCCGTCCGCGCCCACGGCCTTCGGCCCGGCCGTCCGGGTCACGGTCACGGCGGCGACCCCGTCCGGCCGAACGGCTGGGCCGGGATCCCTGCCCAGCGGGTGGCGGCCGGCAGCGACTCCCCCTTCATGACCAGGGACAGCGGCGCCAGCTGGGCCTCCTCGCCGACGTGGGCGTCGTAGAGCACCACCGCCCGGGTGCCGAGGTCGGTCCGGCGGCCCAGCTCGACGGTGCCCATCTTCATCACCCGGTCCTCGAAGAGGTGGGTCTGCAGGGACACGTCCGGGCCCACCACGCTCTCGTCGCCGATCCGCACCAGGTCGAACTCGGTGAGGTAGGTGGTCTCCACCAGGGTGCGCCGACCGACGTGCACCCCGTAGAGCCGCAGCAGCGGGCCGAGCATGGGGGTGCCGGTCAGCAGCGTGAGCAGGGCGGGGACGGCGGCCGTCTCGTAGACACCGGTCACCAGTTCGGTGCGCCGGACGAAGGAGCTCCACAGCGGCTCCACCCGGGGCCGGTAGCGTCCGACCAGCGCCCACTTCAACAGCGCCACGAGGATCACGACGCCCAGGCCGGACAGGAGCGCGGCGCCCGGCACCGTGATGGCGACCAGCCACCAGGGGGCACCCGCGCCGGCGGCGATCGAGGCCAGGTGCAGGGTGGCGAAGAGCGAGACGGCCAGGAGGGATGCGGGCAGCGTGATCCGGACCGCCTCGACCAGGTAGCGGGCCACCACCTTGCGCCGCGGGGGGCGGTAGGTCTGCTCGTCGCCGAAGTTCTCGTAGAGCTCGCGCCTGGGCAGGAAGATGGGCGGGTTGCCCAGCCACGAGCTGCCGGCGGGCACCCCGGCGGCCGGGGGCACCGAGCCGACACCGATCAGCGAGTCGTCGCCCAGGTGGGTGCCCGAGGGGACGAAGGCGGCGTTGCCGACGAACGACCGGCGCCCCACGGTCGTGGTCCGGAAGGCCACGTGACCGTTGCAGTACGTGGCGCTGCCGACGCTGGCCATGTCGGCGACGAAGGACTCCTCCCCGATGGTCAGCAGGTCGGGGTCGATGTTGGCGATGGTGGAGACCTCGGCCCGTGGGCCGATGTGGGCCCCCAGCTGACGCAGCCAGGGTGCGGTGTACAGGGTGGAGTAGAGGGAGTTGGTCAGCAGCAGGCTGGCCTCGAGCAGCTTGTCGGCGAACCACTTCTCCACCCCGAGCCGGGAGCGCAGGTGGTGGATCCCCACGGGCGCCTGGGGGAGGCCGAATCGCCGCAGGGCCAGGATGAGCAGGCAGGCGGTGACCACGAACACCGGCCCGGTCGCGGCCGTGACCACGAGGGCCCAGATCTCCGGCCCGGACAGCAGCGTCCACCACACCAGCGCCACCACCGGGAGCAGGGCGACCAGGGGGGTGAGCTCGAGGGCGACCAGGCCCAGCGCGAAGCGTGCCCGCAGGGGGGGCGCCCACGTGCGCGGGGCGTGCTCGCACCCGGCCATGACCTCGAAGACGGGGTCGCCCACCGAGCTCAGCCGGACCGACGGGGAGCCCTGCCAGGCCTCGGCCTCACCGGTCGACTGACCGGGCCGTAGCGAGGACTGCTCCCGCAGCACCGTCCGGGGACCCACGGCGCAGGGGCCGACCAGCACGCAGTTGGCGGCGACCGTCGACCCCGTCCCCAGGCGCACCCGCCCGAGGTGGAGCCGCCCGCCGCGCACGTCGTAGCCCTGCAGGTGGGTGGCGTAGCCGACGGTCACCCGGTCCTGCAGCTCCACCAGGCCCGGAAGCGCCACCTGGGCGCTGCCGAGGTGGCACTCCGCCCCGATCCGGGCCCCGGCGGCCCGCAGGTAGGCGGGGGCGAAGGCGGAGCCGGCCAGGTTGCCGAGCGGCGAGAGGGACATCGCCTTGGCCACGATCCAGACCCGCAGGTGTGTCCACCCGTACAGCGGGTGGGTGCCCTCGACGAGTCCCCGCCCGACGACCCGGGCTACCACCAGGGGGAGCAGCCACCGTTCGCCGAGGTAGACGAAGGCGAAGAGCAGAGCGAGCTGACGGACCATGGCGGAGGAGGGGACGCCCCCGTGCCACCAGTAGATCAGCGAGACCGGGAGGAAGGTCAGGGTGAGCAGGGCGAAGATGCACGCCAGCTGGACGGCTCCGAAGGTGGCCACCTGCAGGCTCGAGGCCAGCCTGCGGCGTGCCGACCGGCGCTGCGGGTCCGCCTCCTCGACCTGCCCGTCCTGCCGCACCAGGAGCCCGGCGTCGAGCCGGGTCGCCAGCTCCCGGACGGTCGGGGAGGCGTAGAGGTCGATCACGGACATCGACGCGCCACGGGGGTCGGTGCGCAGCCGCGAGGTGACGGTCGCGGCCAGGAGGGAGTGCCCGGCCAGGTCGCCGAAGAAGTTGGCGGTCACGGACAGCTGCTCGGGTCGAGCCGGAAGGTCTCCGCCCACACCTCCTGCACCCACCGCTCGGTGGGGGTGGCCGGGGGGACGAGGTCCCCGTCGCCACCCACCAGCCGCCCGGTCCGGGGCTCGGGCAGGGCCGGGCGGTCCACCTTGCCGCTGGGCAGCATGGGCAGCTCGTCGACCTGCTCGAGGTAGGACGGGACCATGTAGGGCGGCAGCGAGGCGCGCAGGGCCTGGTGGACCCGGGTAATCACCTGCTGCGCCGCCCGCGCGTCGGTGGCGCCCGGCAGCACGAGGTAGCCGGCCAGGTCGTCCCCGACCTCGGAGCGCAGCGGCCTGACGGCGGCGCTGGGCACGTCCTCGTCCCGCATGATGACGCTCTCGATCTCACCCAGGTCCACCCGGTGCCCCCGGATCTTGACCTCGGCGTCGGCCCGTCCGAGGTAGACGATCTCGCCGTCCTCCTGGACTCTGGCCAGGTCGCCCGTGCGGTAGATGCGGCCGCCGCCGGGGTCGGTGGGTCCTTGATGAACCGCTCGGCGGTCAGCTCCGGCCGGTTGAGGTACCCGCGGGCCACCCCCGGCCCGCCCACGCACAGCTCGCCGACCTCCCCCTCCGGCACCGGCTGCAGGTCCTCGTCCAGGATCACCGCGGTGTACGTGGGGACCGGGACCCCGATGGTCACCGGACGGCCCGGCAGGAGGACGCTCCAGACGCAGGTGACGGTCGCCTCGGTCGGGCCGTAGGTGTTCAGCATCCACCGCCCCGGGGCCCAGCGCTCGACCAGCTCTGCAGGACAGGCCTCGCCCCCGACGAGGAGTCCACGGATCGAGGGCACGGTCCGCTCGACCGTGGACAGCACCGTCGGCACGCAGTAGAGCAACGTGATGTGGTGGTCCTCGAGGAACGCGGTCAGGCCTGCACCGACCCGACGTCCGTCGGTGGGTCCGGCCACCAGGGTCGCGCCCGCGGCCCAGGTCGGCCACACCTCCTCGATCGCGAAGTCGAAGGAGATCGTCATGCCCTGGTAGACGCGGTCGGAGGCGCGGACGTCGTACACCTCGGTGATGACGTGGATGAAGTTGCAGATGCTGGACTGGGCCACGTCCACGCCCTTCGGGGTACCGCTGGACCCCGAGGTGTAGATGACGTAGGCGGTCGGGTCGCCGTCGACGGTGATTTCCGGCCGCCCGGCGGGCCGGTCGAGCACCGCGAGCCGTTCGGCGACCCCGTCGACGCACAGGACGGGCACCGGCGAGCCGGCCAGCCGGTCGGCCAGGTCCTCCACGGTGACCATCAGGACGACCGCGGCATCCTCGGTCACGAAGCGCACCCGGTCGGGCGGTGAGTCGGTGTCGACGGGCACCCACGCCGCACCGGCCTTCTGGACGCCGAGCAGCGCGACGTACAGGTCCCGCGAGCGGGGGACCATGAGTCCCACCCGCCCGCCGGGGCGCACGCCGAGCGCGACGAGGTGGTGCGCCAGTCGGTTGGCGTCGGCGTCCAGCTCGGCGTAGGGGGAACGGCCGCCCTCCCACTCCAGGGCCACCGCGTCGGGACACCGGTCGCAGCTGGCCTCGAAGTAGTGGTGCATCCGCGTGCGCAACGGAGGTCGGACACCCGACATGAGCACGTGCCGGGTGGGCGAGGAGGACGCCCGCGGAAGCTCCGTGGGTGAGAACCTCGTGGACAGGCGCGTGCGCGGCGGGTGCTCCGGTCCGGAATGCTCCCGGAGCCCCCCGTCGGAGGTCCTGCGATGTCCTGACATGTCTGTGGTGACCACTGCGTCCCCTTGACGGACTTCGCCCCCGGCCCCGTCTGCTTTACCAGGGGTTTACCGAAACTTGACCATAGCGTGACCGAGCGAGGTCCTCGCGGTCAACAGTCCCCGCTCCCCTGACGGGGTCAGCGGCGTGGTGAGCCCGGCGGACCGGCCGACCGGGGTCGGGCCCGCATCCGTGCCGGCAGGGCCCACCACAGGGAGCCGAACACCAGCAGCGCCGCGGTGCCGGCGGCATACCCCGCGGTCCGACCCAGCACCACCCCGAAGATGAGCACGAGCACCGCCGTCATGGTCAGTCCGAGGGTGACGAGGCCGACCCGGGTCATCCGGTGGGAGACCTCGACGAGGTCGTCCTTGCGGTGCTGCCGGAACAGGGCCCGGTGCAGGCTCACGGGTCCGACGAGCAGCACCGTGGTCAGGAACGCCAGCACGATCGCCACGAGGAAGACCGTGCGGTGCTCCAGGCTCAGGTCCGGGAAGCGCGCCTGGAACGGCAGGGTCATGAGGAAGCCCGCCAGGATCTGGGTACCGGTCTGCAGCACGCGCAGCTCCTGCAGCAGCTCCACGAAGTTGCGGTCCATCCGCTCGTCGTGGGACTCGTGCCGGTCGTCGGGGGACTCGCGCCGTCCGTGGGTCGCCGGCTCGCCCCGGGTGGAGGGGTCGGGCTGCCGGGCCATGCGACCACTGTGGCCCGGGCGCGTGCGCTCGTCCAGCCGTCACTTGCGTCGCGCGCCCCGCGGCGGGGTTGGCTGGGGGCACCGTTCCCCGTGACCAGGAGGTTGTCGTGCCCAGCACCGTCAAGGGTGTCATCGCCCGCAGGAAGGGGGCCGACGTCGAGGTCGTCGACGTCGTCGTGCCCGACCCGGGACCCGGTGAGGCGGTGGTCAAGGTCGAGGCGTGCGGCGTCTGCCACACCGACCTGCACTACCGCGAGGGCGGCATCAACGACGAGTTCCCCTTCCTCCTCGGGCACGAGGCCGCGGGCACCGTCGAGGCCGTGGGCGAGGGCGTCACCGACGTCGCACCGGGCGACTTCGTCGTGCTCAACTGGCGGGCGGTGTGCGGGCACTGCCGCGCGTGCGCCAAGGGGGAGCCGTGGTACTGCTTCAACACCCACAACGCCACGCAGAGGATGACGCTGGCCGAGGACGGCACGGAGCTGACGCCGGCCCTGGGCATCGGGGCCTTCGTGGAGAAGACCCTGGTCCACGCCGGGCAGTGCACGAAGGTGGACCGGGAGGCCTCGGCCGTGGCGGCCGGTCTCCTGGGCTGCGGCGTGATGGCCGGCTTCGGCGCGGCGGTCAACACCGGCAACGTCACCCGCGGCGACTCGGTCGCCGTCATCGGCTGCGGCGGGGTCGGTGACGCGGCGGTCGCCGGGGCCCGCCTGGCCGGGGCCACGACGATCATCGCCGTCGACATCGACGACCGGAAGCTGGAGGCGGCGCGGTCCTTCGGCGCCACCCACACCGTCAACTCCTCCGGCACCGACCCGGTGACCGCGATCCAGGAGCTCACCGGCGGCAACGGTGCCGACGTCGTCATCGACGCGGTGGGCCGTCCGGAGACCTACAAGCAGGCCTTCTACGCCCGGGACCTCGCCGGCACGGTCGTGCTCGTCGGCGTGCCCACGCCCGAGATGGAGATCACCCTGCCGCTGCTCGACGTCTTCGGCCGGGGCGGGGCGCTGAAGTCCAGCTGGTACGGCGACGCACTGCCCTCCCGCGACTTCCCGATGCTCATCGACCTCTACCGGCAGGGCCGGTTCAACCTGGACGACTTCGTCAGCGAGACGATCGGCCTGGGCGACGTCGAGGCCGCCTTCGAGAAGATGCACGCGGGTGAGGTGCTGCGCTCCGTCGTGATCGTCGACGACGCGGCCACCCCGACCACGGACGCCGACGGGACCAGCACGTCCACCACCGAGGAGGCCGGCGCATGAACGCGCGCATCGACCACGCCGTCACCACCGGGACCTTCAGCCTGGACGGGGGCACCTGGGAGGTCGACAACAACGTGTGGGTGATCGGCGACGACGAGGAGTGCATCGTCGTCGACGCCCCGCACGACGCGGACACGATCGTGGCCGCCGTCGCCGGCCGGACCGTGCGGGCCCTGCTGCTGACCCACGGTCACGACGACCACGTCGACGCCGCCCCCGAGGTGGCCCGCCGCACCGGCGCGACGACCTACCTGCACCCCGACGACCGGATGCTGTGGGACCGGGTCCACGACGTCTCCCCGGGCGGCGACCTGGCGGAGGGAATGGCCTTCGAGGTCGCCGGGGTGACGCTGCACGTGCTGCACACGCCGGGACACAGCCCCGGCGCGTGCTGCTTCCTCGTGCCCGAGATGGACGTCGTCTTCTCCGGCGACACCCTGTTCGAGGGCGGGCCGGGGGCGACCGGGCGCTCGTTCAGCGACTTCCCGACGATCGTGGACTCGATCACCCAGAAGCTGTTGACGCTGCCGGAGGAGACGGTCGTGCACACCGGGCACGGCGGCACGACGACGATCGGGGCGGAGAAGCCGCACCGCCAGGAGTGGCTCGACCGCGGCCACTGACCTCCTCGGACGGGGCCGGCGCGACGCCGGTCAGCCGCTGCTCGCGCCGCCGGCCGTGACCGCAACCACCATCACGGCCGTCGTGGCCTCCTCCACGGCCTTGGCCACGGCCTCCGGCGCCCACCGTCCCTTGGTGATCTCCTTGCCGCGGCGCTTGACCTCCCCGTTGGTCATCCCGGGTCGCATCTCCTTGGTCACCGCCTTGGGCAGGGCCTCGACGGCGTGCAGGAGCGAGATCAGCGCACCGGTTCGGGAGTCCGGTTCGCGGGCTCCCGTGATGACCTGGACGAGGTCCGCCAGGACGGCGTCCCGCGGGCCGGTGACGAGCGCCGGCCACCGGGTCGTCAGCTTCAGCCCGAGCGCCGTCACCGGCTCGGGGCGGACCAGCTCACGACGGACGAGGCTGTCGAGCAGGGGCTGCTGAAGCTTCTTGCCCACGCGGTCGAGCACGTCCTTGGGCTTCTTGCCCTCCCGCTCGGCGAAGCGGACCAGGGCCTCGTCGAGCACGGGCTCGCCGATCGCGCCGCCGTCGAGGATCCGCAGCCGCTTGCGGTCGTCGACGTTGAGCCGCTCCCGCAGGGCCAGCTCGGTGAGCAGGGCCCCGCCGAGGACGACGGTCCGGGAGCTGCCCAGCAGGCTGCGGCCCTCGGGGGAGGTCCCGACGAGAAGAAGTTCTTCGGCGATGAGCATGACCCCGACGTTAGGGGCCGGCCGGCCGGCTGCGCATCGGTCCCTCGTCGGAGGCGCGGCCGGGGCGCCTCATCCGGCGGGGGGAGGCGAGGAAGCCGTCTGCTCCCGGGCGTCGTGACCTGCGCGCTCGCGGACGGCCGGCCATAGACCGCGCCGGGCCGACCGCTCCCGCCGCCGGGCCTCCTCCGAGCAGACAAGGATGTGCACCGGATGCGCCGTCGAGAATCGTGCATCCGGTGCAGAGCCTTGTCCGGGCGTGGTCTTCTCATGGATGACAGCCGACCGGTCCGCGTGCCACGGCGTCCATGCCGGCGCCACCGGTGCCACGGGGTCCCGTGCGACCGGGCCGCTGCTCCACTCCGATCTCAGCCGATCGCGGACGACCGGGCCTCGGCGCGGGCGATCGCCTCGAGGAGGCGGCGGCGGACCAGGTGCGGGCGGGCCAGGTCGGCCCACCGGAGCCTGACCACCTCGTACCCGGGGCACGAAGGCGGTCCTCCCGGTCCTTCTCGGCAAGGAGGGCCCCATGGCCGGTGTACTTCCCGGTCCCGTCGAACTCGACCAGAACGTCCCACCGGGCCAGCTTGAGGTCGACGATCCCCACCAGCTGGTCGCCGTCGTGGACCACGAACTGCGGGATGCACGGGCCGAGTCCGAGGACGTGGACCAGCCACCGGGTGCGGCTCTCGCCGGCGGACTCACCGCGGCCGTCGGCCAGGTCGACGACGAGTCGGACGGTCGGGGTGGCAGACCCGAAGCCTTCCTCGAGAGCCTCCGCGACCTCCTGTCCCACCTGGGCGGCGGCGGGGTTCTCCGGACGACCGTCACCCTCCTTGTCCTGCTCCTGCGCCGCATGCAGCACACCGTCGAGAGCCACCAGTCCGGCCTCAGCACCGTGGGTCGCTGCCACCTGCAGGGCTGCCATCGCCGGTGCCACCAGCACGAGGCCGTCGAGCTCCACCGTCCATCGGGCGTCCACGGGCCGGTGCACCCAGACGGTCCCGTCCCGCCGGCCTCGTCGGCCGTCGGTGCGGACCAGGTGGATGAGCCCGTCCTCCCCGAACCAGGGCAACCCGTGCACCATCAGCGCGCTCTCGTGGCTCAACGCGTGCGTCGTGCTGTCGCTCGCAGTCGCTGCGAGGCTCCGTCCTACGGCCCGGGCGACCAGTGCCTGTCTCTCCCACGGGGTGGAACCCGCGAGAGCGCTGGCGAGGACGAGCGCGTCGCGGCGCACCCGCACCAGCTCCCCCCGCCGCACCATGATCTCCACCGAACGGCGGGAGAAGCCGCCCCGTTGCAGCTCGCGACCGCTGGCCGCCCCGCCCTGCATCTGCAGCAGGCGGGTGATCTCCTCGTCCATGGGCCGAGTCTGCCGTTCCTGCGGCCGCCGGCTCCGAGCTCGTCCACAGGGTGGCCGGACGGGCCACCGTGCCGTGCCAGACCAGCCAGGACGACGAGCCGATGGGCCCTGCCAGCGAGCTGGCCCCACGACAGACAAGAGTATGCACCGCAGACAACGTTCTCGACGGCGCATCAGGTGCAGAGCCTTGTCTTCATCGTGAGGGGTGGGTGGTCGACGCGGGTGGCCCGCTGGGGAGGGTGGCCGGTTGGGTAGGGCCCGGCTGGAGAGTGACAGGGGCGGTGCCGTCGGCCGGCGCAGGGCGGCCCTGGGCCAGGAGGTCAGCGGGTGGGAGGCGCGCCGGTACCCTTGAGCGGGTGAGCCTGCACCTCTTCGACACCGCCACCCGGCAGCTGCGGCCGTTCGAGCCGCTCGAGCCCGGTCGGGTCGGTCTCTACATCTGCGGGCTCACGACCCAGGGCAGCCCGCACATCGGGCACGTGCGGTTCGCGGTGGCCTTCGACGTCCTCCGCCGGTGGCTCGAGCGCGGGCACGGCTACGAGGTCACGCTCGTGCGCAACGTCACCGACATCGACGACAAGATCCTCACCAAGGCGGCCGACGCCGGGCGCCCCTGGTGGGCCTGGTCCTACAAGCACGAGCGGGAGACCACCCGGGCGCTGGAGCTGCTAGGAGTCCTGCCACCGACCTACGAGCCGCGCGCCACCGGGCACATCACCGAGCAGCTCGAGCTGGTGCAGGCCCTGGTCGAGAGGGGGCACGCGTACGTCGCCGAGGACGGCAGCGGTGACGTCTACTTCGACGTGCGCTCCTGGCCCGACTACGGGTCGCTGACCCGGCAGCGGCTCGAGGACATGGAGCCCGCCGGCGACGCCGACCCCCGCGGCAAGCGCGACCCGCGCGACTTCGCGCTGTGGAAGGGGCACAAGCCCGGCGAGCCGCTGACGGCCTCGTGGCCGGCGCCCCACGGGCGCGGCCGCCCGGGCTGGCACCTGGAGTGCTCGGCGATGGCGCGCAAGTACCTCGGCGACGCCTTCGACATCCACGGCGGCGGCGTGGACCTTCGCTTCCCGCACCACGAGAACGAACAGGCCCAGTCCCGCGCCGCCGGCCTCGACTTCGCGAGCTACTGGCTGCACAACGCCTGGGTCACGGTCAAGGGCGCCAAGATGGGCAAGTCCCTCGGCAACGCCCTCGCCGTCACCGAGCTGACCAAGACCGTGCGCCCGCTCGTGCTGCGCCACTACCTCGGCGCCGCGCACTACCGGTCCACGATCGAGTACGGAGACGACAGCCTCGACGAGGCGCTCGCCGCGGTCGAACGGATCGAGGGGTATGTCGTGCGCGCCCGGGAGGTGCTGGGGTCGCCCCCCGAGGAGCTGCTCGAGGCCTCCCGAGCGCTGCCGGCGAAGGAGGCCTTCCCGGCCGACTTCCGGGCCGCCCTCGACGACGACCTCAACGTGCCGGAGGCGCTGGCTGTCGTGTTCGGCCTGGTGCGCGACGGCAACCGCGGCCTCGACGCCGCCGGTGCCGGGGGCGACGCGGATGCGGTGCGGCATACCCTCCTGCAGCTGCTGGCGATGCTCGACGTGCTCGGCACCAACCCGCTCGACCCCTCCTGGGGAGGCGGGGCCGCGGGGGACGACCGCGGCGCCGAGGTGCTGGCCGCGCTGGTGCAGGAGCGGCTCGACGCCCGCGCCCGGGCCCGGGCCGAGAAGGACTTCGCGACCGCGGACGCCATCCGCGACCACCTGACCGCGCTCGGCGTGGTCATCGAGGACACCCCGGCCGGCGCCCGCTGGTCGCTGCGCTGAACGAAGGACGAGAACACCATGGCCGGCAACCAGCAGCGCCGCAACGCGCGCACGAGCAACAAGAAGGGCATGGTCGTCGGCTCCGGCGGTCAGCGCCGCAAGCAGCTCCAGGGCCGCGGACCGACCCCCAAGGCCGAGGAGCGGGTGGGTCACGTGGCCTCGCGCCGCGCCGGGGCCACGTCGGGCACCAGGAGCGCCGGCCGGGGCGGACCCCGCCGGGCGGGACCGGGCCGGGGAGGCGCGACCGAGATCGTCGTGGGCCGCAACAGCGTGCTGGAGGCGCTGCGCACGCACGTGCCCGCGAGCACCCTGTATGTCGGGTCGCGGATGGAGAGCGACGACCGGGTCAAGGAGAGCATCACGCTGGCGACCGAGCGCGGGATCGCCGTCCTCGAGGCGCCGCGCACCGAGATGGACCGGCTCACCGACGGGGCGGTCCACCAGGGGCTCGCGCTGCAGGTGCCGCCGTACGAGTACGCCCACCCGGAGGACCTGCTGGACGCCGAGCTGCCCGGGACGCCGCTCATCGTCGCCCTCGACGGGATCACCGACCCCCGCAACCTGGGCGCCGTCGTGCGCTCGGTCGGGGCGTTCGGCGGCCACGGGGTCGTCGTGCCGGCCCGGCGCTCCGCCGGGATGACCGCGGCCGCCTGGAAGACCTCGGCCGGGGCCGCCGCCCGGGTCCGCGTGGCCCAGGCGACCAACCTGACGCGGGCGCTGGAGGACTACCGCAAGGCCGGGTTCTTCGTCGTCGGCCTGGACGGCGAGGGCGATGTCGAGCTGCCCGGTCTTGAGCTGGCCGACCAGCCGCTGGTCGTGGTCGTCGGCTCCGAGGGCAAGGGCCTCTCGCGGCTCGTGCGCGAGACATGCGACCAGATCGTCTCCATCCCGATCGCCGCGGTCACCGAGTCGCTCAACGCCGGCATCGCCACGGCCGTCGCGCTCTACGAGATCACCCGCTCGCGCCGGCTGCGGTAGGGCGGAGGGCCTCGGTCCCTCAGTCCTCCAGCTGGGCCCGGATGGGGATCTCCTGGGTGTCCACGCCGACGACGGCCACCTCGTCCGGCCGCGACGGCAGCACCGTCTCCAGGTAGTCGCGCACGGCGTCCTCGATCGGGGTGTCGTGGCCGGCCTGCTCGGAGAGGTACCAGCGGTGCTCGAGGATCTCGTGGAAGAACTCCGCCGGCTCCAGCTTCGAGCGCAGCTCGCGGGGCACCGAGCGGATGACCGGCTCGTAGATCCGTGAGAGCCACTCGTGGGCGACCATGTCCTCGTCCTCCTCGCTCTGCCGGTCGGTCGCGGCACGGTAGGAGTCGAGGTCGTTGAGCAGGCGCCGGGCCTGGTTCTCCTCCACGTCCAGGCCGGTCAGGTGCATCAGCCGCCGGGAGTGGTGGCCGGCGTCGACCACCTTGGGCTGCAGCCGGATGTGGGTGCCGTCGACGTCGGTGCTCATCTCCAGCTCGTCGACGTCGAAGCCGAGGTTGTTGAGCCGCCGGATCCGCTCGTCCACCCTCCAACGGTCGCCGCGCTCGAAGCGCTCCTCCCCGGTCAGCTCGTTCCACAGCAGGTCGTAGCGGTGCATGATGAGGTTGGCGATCTCGATCGGGTCCTCGCCCTCGTCCAGCTGGCCGCCGGCCTCCAGGTCCATCAGCTCCCCGGCGATGTTGCCGTGGGCGATGAACAGGTCGTGCTCGCGCTGGCCGTGCGACAGCGTCGGGTGCAGCTCGGCGGTCTCGGCGTCGACGAGGTAGGCGGCGTACTCCCCGGCGTCGCGGCGGAAGAGGGTGTTGGACAGCGACACGTCCCCCCAGAAGCACCCGGACAGGTGCAGCCGCACCAGCAGCACGGCCAGCGCGTCCAGCGTGCGCCGCGCGGTGTCGGGCCGCAGCCGCTGGGAGAAGACGGCCCGGTAGGGCAGCGAGAACTTCAGGTGGCGGGTGATCAGGCAGGCGTCCAGCGGGTTGCCCTCGGCGTCCAGCCGCCCGGACACCACGCCCAGCGGCTCCACGGCCGGCTGGTCCAGCCGCCGCAGGTTGCGCAGGGTCTGGAACTCGCGCCGGGCGAGCGGCTCGCTGATCTCCTTGACCGCCATCACCTTCCCCGACAGCCGCACGAAGCGCACGACGTGGCGCGAGATGCCCCGGGGGAGCGCGGCCAGGTGCTGCTCGGGCCAGTCCTCCAGGGGCACCTCCCACGGCAGGTCCAGCAGGGCCGGATCCGGCGCGATGGCGGTGATGTCGAGGGCCATGGGACGAGGGTATGCCCCTCGGCGCGCACGAGGGCCGGGCGGCGGCGCGCCGCCCCCCACGTCATACCCTCCGGTGCGGTCGCTGCACCGGGAGCGCGGTCACTGCGTGAGGCGCTCCCCGGTCTCCGTGTGGAAGAGGTGCAGGTGGTCGCCCTTGGGCTGGAAGTGGACGATCTCACCCTTCTTCGGCGGCGTGCGGCCGTCGACCCGGGCGATGAACGGCTTGTCGTTGATGCCGGCACCGGGCAGCTCGCCGTAGATGTAGGCGTCCGCGCCGAGCTCCTCGACCACGTCCACCTCGATCGGCAGGCCGCGGCCGGAGTCGGAGATGGTCAGGTCCTCCGGGCGCACGCCCAGCACGACGTCGCTGCCGGCCCGCGAGAGGATGTCGCGGTCCACCGGGTGCACGTAGTCGCCCAGCTTGACGCCGCCGTCGGCGACCGGGACGGTCATGAGGTTCATCGCGGGGGAGCCGATGAAGCCGGCCACGAAGACGTTGTTCGGGTGGTCGTACATGTGCCGGGGGGCGTCCACCTGCTGGAGGATGCCGTCCTTGAGCACCGCCACCCGGTCGCCCATCGTCATGGCCTCGACCTGGTCGTGGGTGACGTAGACGGTGGTGACGCCCAGGCGCCGCTGCAGCGAGGCGATCTGGGTGCGGGTCTGCACGCGCAGCTTGGCGTCCAGGTTCGACAGCGGCTCGTCCATGAGGAAGACCTGCGGCTGGCGCACGATGGCCCGGCCCATGGCCACGCGCTGACGCTGGCCACCGGAGAGGGCCTTGGGCTTGCGCTCGAGGTAGTCGGTCAGGTCGAGGATCTTGGCGGCCTCCTCGACGCGCTCGCGGATCTCGGCCTTGGGCTTGCCGGCGATCTTCAGGGCGAAGCCCATGTTGTCGGCCACCGTCATGTGCGGGTAGAGCGCGTAGTTCTGGAACACCATCGCCACGTCGCGGTCCTTGGGCGGCATGTGGGTGACGTCGCGGTCGCCGATGAGGATGCGACCGCCGTTCACCTCCTCCAGGCCGGCCAGCATGCGGAGGGAGGTCGACTTGCCGCAGCCCGAGGGGCCCACGAGGACGAGGAACTCACCGTCGGCGATCTCGATGTTGAGCTTGTCCACCGAGGGGGAGTCGGCCCCCGGGTAGATGCGGGTGGCCTCGTCGAACGTCACTGTTGCCATCTGTATGCCTTTCCTTCACCGGCAGGTACGTGCCGGACGATCCGTCGTAAAGGAACCCGTCCGCGGGTGCGGGCGGGCGTCGTGCGGTGTCTTCGGGAACGGCGCGGGAACGACGGACGACAAGGTATGGCGTGCCCGGCGCCGTTGCCGGTGACGGTCCTCACGCTAGCACGGGGCCGGACGCCGCGCTGCAAGATTTTGCAGAACTTTCGCAGCGACCCCATACTGAGGTCGTACGTCGCGGCTCGGTCTCCCCGGGTCGTCGTGTACCGGCGTCGTGGCCGTCCTGAGCGCCACGGGCCTGGGAACACCACAGTTCGAAGGAGAACCATGAAGCGCACCACCGGAGCGGTCGCCATCGCCAGCGCGGCGGCCCTGCTGCTGTCCGCCTGCGGCGGCGACACCGCCGACACCGCCGACGAGCCCACCACCGCCGCCGAGGAGACCGCCGAGGACGACGCGGCCGCCGAGGACGACACCGAGACCGAGGACGCCGCCGCCGGTGACGACGCCGCCGCCACCTCCGAGGCTGCACCCCCGGCCGCCAGCGACGGGACGAGCCTGGTCATCTGGGCCGACGACCTGCGCGCCGCCGCGCTCGAGGACGTCGCCGCCACCTTCGAGGAGGAGACCGGCGTGCCGGTGACCCTCCAGGTGGTCGCCAACGAGAACCTGCGCGAGCAGTTCAAGGACTCCGTCGGCGCCGGCGCCGGTCCGGACATCGCGGTCGGCGCGCACGACTGGCTGGGCGAACTCGTCCAGAACAACGTCGTCGCCCCCGTCCAGCTGTCCTCCGACCTGGCCGGCCAGTTCACCCCCGAGTCGGTCGAGGCCTTCACCTACGAGGGCCAGGTCTACGGCGTGCCCTACTCCGTGGAGTCGCTCGCCCTCATCCGCAACACCGCCCTGGCCCCCGAGGAGCCCGAATCGATGGAGGCGCTCGTGGAGACCGGCAAGCAGCTGGTCGCCGACGGCGAGGCCGAGCTCGTCATGGCCCAGGAGCTGGGCCAGGAGGGTAACGCCTACAGCATGTACCCCTACCTGGCAGCCTACGGCGGCGGCATCTTCCCGCTGCTGGAGGAGGGTGGCTTCGACTCCACCCAGGTCATCATCGACTCCCCGGAAACCGTCCAGGGCGGCGAGAAGATCGCCTGGCTGGGGCAGGAGGAGGCGCTGAGCGTCAACATCGACCCCTCCAACGCCATCCCGCAGTTCGTCGAGGAGAACACCGCGTTCCTCGTCTCCGGCCCGTGGGCGGTCCAGCAGGTCGTCGACGCCGGCATCGAGTACGAGATCACCTCGATCCCCGACTTCGAGGACGGCGGCGAGACCACCCCGTTCCTGGGCGTCCAGGGCTTCTACGTCTCCGCCGAGTCGCAGAACCCGCAGATCGCGCAGACCTTCGTCCAGGAGTACGTCAGCCGCGCCGACGTGCAGGTCTCGCTCTACGAGGCGGGCGACCGCCCGCCGGCCCTGGTCGAGGCCTACGACCAGGTCTCCGAGGGCAACACCGACATCGAGGCCTGGGGCGCCGCCGCCGAGGGTGGCACGCCGATGCCGAACATCCCGCAGATGAACGCCGTCTGGGGCCCGCTGGGCAAGGCGACCGCCGACATCGTCAGCGGCAACGACCCGGCCGAGCGTCTGGGCACCGCGCAGTCCGAGGTCGAGGCCGCGCTCTGACGCAGGCCTGATCCCGCCACGGCGGGTGGGTGCCTCCGGGAGGCACCCACCCGCACCGGCGAGGCGTGGTATGCCGTGCGTGCGCACCCCTCGGGGCGCGCCCGCACGGCATACCTCCCCCTCCGGTCCTTCACGAGGAGACATCGATGTCCCAGACCGTCGCCGACCCTCCACGGTCGTCCGGCCCGCCCTCGGGCCCCCTGTCCGACGAGGTGGCGCACACCCCCGTGTGGGTGCACGCCGCCCGGTGGGGCCTGATCCTGCTGACCGTGGTCATCCTGGGCTACGCGGCCCAGCAGGCCGTCGAGGCCGGTGCCTGGCTCATCGTCATCGCCGTGGCGTTCATCGCCATGTCCGTGCTGGTCGTCTACTCGACCCGGCGGTTCATCCCGCTGAAGTACCTGCTGCCGGGTCTGGTCCTGCTCCTGCTGTTCCAGATGTGGCCGATCATGTACACCGCGGCCACGGCGTTCACCAACTACGGCGACGGCCACACCCTCTCCAAGGAGGAGGCGGTCTCGGCGATCCAGGCGCAGTCGGTGCGCCAGGACCCCGACGCCCCGCGCTACGGGATGTCGGTCGCCGTGCCGGAGGACGAGCCGATCGAGACCGGTGAGCTGTCGCTGCTCCTCACCGTGCCGCCGGCCGAGGACGCCGGCGAGCTGGAGGAGGGGGCCGAGGAGGGTGCCGGGGGGGCGCCGAGCTCGGGGAGAACGTGACCGCCGAGGGCTACCAGCTCTTCGTCGGCACCGAGGAGGGGCTGGAGCCGCTGGCCGCCGAGGGGGTCGAGGTCCGGGGCAACGGGACGATCGGCGCGGCGCCGGGCTACCGGGTGCTCAACCTCCTGGAGGCCAACCAGCGCGCGCAGGAGGTGCAGGCTTTCGCGGTCCCGGTCGGGGAGGAGGGGGCCGCGGTCAAGCCGGCCACCACGTCACAGGCGTTCGTGGGCCAGCCCACGATCTCCTACGACGAGGAGAACGACGTGATGGTCACCGCCGAGGGGGAGCGCTACGTGGCGCAGGACGGCAACTTCGTCCCCGAGGACGGCCAGGGGCCGGTGCTCCCGGCCGGGTGGACCGAGAACGTCGGCTTCGACAACTTCGCGACGATCTTCACCGACCCGACCTTCCGCGGCGGGTTCCTGAAGATCTTCCTGTGGAACCTGGCCTTCCCGCTGCTCAGCGTGGCCAGCACGTTCGTCCTCGGGATGCTCCTGGCCCTGCTGTTCAACGACCCGCGGCTGAAGGGCAAGGGCGTCTACCGCTCGCTGCTGATCCTGCCCTACGCCCTGCCGATCTTCGTGACCGGCCTGGTGTGGGCGGCGATGTTCAACCAGCAGTTCGGCCTCATCAACGAGGTGACCGGGCTGAACATCAACTGGCTCGGTGATCCGTGGGCGGCCCGGGCGGCCCTGCTCATCACCAACCTGTGGCTGGGCTTCCCCTACATGTTCCTCATCTGCACCGGGGCGCTGCAGTCGATCCCCAACGACGTCAAGGAGGCGGCGGCGGTGGACGGTGCCGGGCCCGTGCGCACGCTGGTGTCGGTGACGATGCCGCTGCTGCTCGTGGCGGTCGGACCGCTGCTGGTGGCCAGCTTCGCCTTCAACTTCAACAACTTCACGCTGATCTACCTGGTGACGCGGGGCGGACCCTTCGACGCGGGCAACAGCCTGGTCGGCAACACCGACCTGCTCATCAACTTCGCCTACCGGCTGGCGCTGGAGTCCGGCCAGCCGAACATCGGTCTGGCCTCCGCGGTGAGCATCGTCATCTTCATGCTCGTCGGTGCCATCAGCTACGTCGGGTTCCGCCAGTCCGCGGCCCTGGAAGAGGTGAACTGACATGACTCAGCCCACGGCCAAGACCCCCGCCGCCGACGCCAACGCTCCCGCGCCGGTGCCCGAGAGCAAGCGGGCCGCCGCGAGCACCGTCTCCAGGCCCCGGACGGGGGTCTGGTGGCGGCACGCGCTGGCCCTCGTCGCCCTCGTCTGGGCGCTGTTCCCGGTGATGTTCATCCTGTCGGCGGCACTGAACCCGGCGGGGACGCTGAGTGCCTCCTCGCCCCTGCCCCAGCACTTCTCGGGCAAGAACTTCTCCGACCTGTTCGCCTCGACGACCTTCCCGTTCTGGACCTGGTTCCGCAACAGTCTTCTGGTGGCGGGCCTGGGCACGGTCTTCCAGGTCTTCATCGGCGCGGCCGCGGCCTACGCCTTCTCCCGCCTGCGCTGGTCCGGCCGCCGCCCGGGCCTGATGGGTCTGCTCCTGGCCCAGATGTTCCCGGCGCTGCTGGCCTTCCCGGCGCTCTACATCATGTTCCTGCGGATCGGCGAGGTCCTGCCCGCCATCGGCCTGAACACCCTGTGGGGACTGCTGCTGGTCTACCTGGGAGGGGCGATGGGGGCCAACGTGTGGCTGCTCAAGGGCTACTTCGACACCATCCCCAAAGAGATGGACGAGGCCGCCAAGATGGACGGGGCCAGCCACGCCCGGATCTTCTTCACGATGACCCTGCGCCTGGTGGCCCCGATCCTGGCGACGGTCGGGATCCTGGCCTTCGTCATGCTGTGGGGCGAGTTCCTCCTGGCCAGCATCTTCCTGCTCGACCAGGACCAGCGCACCCTCGGCGTCGGGCTGTACTCGCTCAACGCGGCCGACCGCAACCGCTACTTCGGCATGTTCAGCGCCGGTGCGCTCCTGGCCTCCATCCCCCCGGTGCTGGTCTACCTGTCCTTGCAGAAGCAGCTCATCGGCGGGCTGACCTCCGGCGCCGTGAAGTGACGAGCACGCCCACACCTCCTGCGCGCCGGGGGGAGGGTGAGCCGGGCGGTGCCCGCGGCCGCCTGGCCGACCTCGCCTCCTACGCCGGGGTCAGCGAGGCCACCGTCAGCAGGGTGCTCAACGACAAGCCCGGCGTGGCCGCCGGCACCCGGCAGGCCGTGCTCACGGCGCTGGACGTGCTCGGCTACGAGCGCCCGAGCAAGCTGAGGCGCAACAGCGCCGGCCTCATCGGCCTCGTCGTGCCCGAGCTGACCAACCCGGTCTTCCCGCTCTTCGCCCAGAACATCGAGACCTTCCTCGCCGCCGCCGGCTACACCCCGGTGCTGTGCACCCAGACCCCGGGAGGGGTCCACGAGGACGAGTACGTCCAGATGCTGCTCGACCGCGGCGTCTCCGGCATCGTCTTCGTCAGCGGCTACCACGCCGACTCCCGGGCGGGGACAGAGCGCTACACCCGGCTGCGCGAGCGCGGCCTGCCGATCGCGCTCATCAACGGCTACCGCGAGGGGATCGACGCGACCTTCATCAGCCACGACGACCGGGTGACGATGCAGCTGGCGGTGCGGCACCTGCGCGAGCTGGGCCACTCGCGGATCGGTTTCGCCACCGGGCCGGCGCGCTACGTCCCGGTCCAGCGTCGGGTCGAGGGGTTCCTGGAGGCGATGGCCGGGGTGGAGGGCGTGCAGCCCGAGGAGATGGTCCGCACCACCTTCTTCTCGGTGGAGGGCGGCGCCGCCGCGACCCGTCAGCTCGTGGACGCGGGCGCGACCGCGGTCGTGGCCGGTTCCGACGTCATGGCGCTGGGCGTGCTGCGGGCGGCCCGCCAGCTCGGCCTGCGCGTCCCGGAGGACCTCTCGGTCGTCGGCGGCGACGACGTGCCGTTCATGTCCTTCGTCGACCCGCCGCTGACCACGGTGCGCATGGACGTCCCCGGCATGGCCGAGGCCGCCGTGAGCACGGTCCTGGAGGAGATCGCCGGGGAGAGGGTGGAGCACCGGGAGTACCTCTTCGAGCCCGAGCTCATCCTGCGCCGCTCGACCGCCGGCGCCCCGACCCCGACCTGACGCTCCGGCCGGGCGTCCGGCCTCCCGAGTCGTCCGGCGTCACCCGTCGTCCGGCGTGTCGTGCACCGTGTCGCTTCCGCTGCGGCGTGTCGCGGGTCATAGCCCGGTTTCTGCAACACGTGATCTGCACCGGTGCGCGACACGCCGACGAACGGCAGCCAGGGTGGAAGGACCGTCGGTCGCGGTCAACCCATCGGTCGCGGTCAACCCGCCGGTCACGGTCAACCCGCCGGTCGTGGTCAGCCCGCCGGCCGGTGCTCCCGCCGGGCGTCGAGCAGCGCCCGGAGCACCTCGACGAGGGAGGGCTCGTCGGGGACCCGGAACTGTGCGCCCGTCTCCCCGTCCCCCACCCGCACGGTGAGCCGTCGCGCGGCCCGGTCCTGGTCGGGGTCGTCGGCCAGCGCGGCGAATCCCTGCTCGTCGGTGAGGTCGTCACCGGCGTAGAAGACCCCGTCCACGCCCAGCTCCTGCGCCAGGTCGACGAGCGCCACGCCCTTGCCGACGTGGGCGACGGCCAGCTCGACCACCTCCTTGCCGGGGGTGACCACCAGCGAGGTATGCCGTTCGCCGAGGGCGTGCGCGGACTCCAGGGCGGCGGCGCCCACCTCCGGATCGAGGCCCCGGGTGTGCAGCACCCGTCCGGCCGGCTTGTCCTCGACGCGGGTGCCGGGATGACGCTCGACGACGGCGCGCAGGTCGGCGTCGAGGGTCGCGAGCAGGTCCCGCTGCTCATCGTCCAGCGCCAGCCCGTCGGGCCGCCGCGAGTCCTCCACGCCGTGGCTGCCCACGAGCAGGAGCGGCTCGGTGGCTCCGGACAGCTCCCGCAGCGGGGCGAGCGCACGCCGGAGACGAGGGCGACCGTCGTGCCGGGGAGGTCGGCGATCGCGGCGAGCGTCTCCATACCCCCCTCGACGGGGCGGGACCGCAGGGGATCGGTGACGAGCGGCGCCAGCGCCCCGTCGAAGTCGGTGGCGACGAGGACGGTGGGCAGCGCGGCGAAGCGGCGGACCGCCGCGGTCAGCTCGGGCGGCTGGGCCATGAGGTCTCCTGGTCGGACGGTCAGCGGCGGGGCCGCGGGCGGGGGCGGTCGGGAGCGACCGCGAGGGCGGCGAGGAACTCCTCGGCCCAGGTCTGCACGTCGTGGCGGCGCACCCGGCGGCGCAGTGCCGCCATCCGCCGGGTCTTCTCTCCGGGGTCGTCCCGGATCGCCCGCAGGATCGTCTCCTTCAGGCCCTCGATGTCGTGCGGGTTGCACAGGTAGGCCGCCCGCAGCTCCTCGGCCGCCCCGGTGAACTCGGAGAGGACCAGGGCACCGTGGCCGTCGTGGCGGGCGGTGACGTACTCCTTGGCGACGAGGTTCATGCCGTCCCGCAGAGGGGTCACGAGCATGACGTCGGCGACCTGGAAGAGCGCAGCCATCTCCTCGCGCGGGTAGGACTGGTGCAGGTAGTGCACCGCGGTGTCGCCCAGGTGGGAGAAGTCGCCGTTGATCCGGCCCACGGTCGCCTCGATCTGCTCGCGCAGCGTCCGGTAGGCCTCCACCCGCTCGCGGCTGGGGGTGGCCACCTGGACGAAGATGACGTCCGGCGGGGCGATGTCGCCGTCGGCGTAGAGCTCCTCGATCGCGCGCAGGCGGTGGCGGATCCCCTTGGTGTAGTCGAGCCGGTCGACCCCGAGCAGGACGACCTCGGGGTCCCCGAGCGAGGCGCGGATCTCCCGGGCACGCTCGCGGACCTCGGGGGAGTCGGCCAGCCGCTGGAACCCGGTCGCGTCGATGGAGATCGGCACGGCCGCGGCGCGCACGGTCCGGGCACCGGCACCGGTGCGCTCGTCGTCGGTGCCGGCCCAGCCCAGCGGACCTGGTCGCCGGCGGCCCGGGCGCCGAGCACCGCCCGGCAGGCCCGTCGGAAGTTGCGGGCGTCGTCGGCGCGCTGGAAGCCGAGGAAGTCGGCGCCGAGCAGGCCGCGCAGGATCGAGGCCCGCCACGGCAGCTGGGCGAACAGCTCGACCGGGGGGAAGGGGATGTGGTCGAACCACCCGATCCTGACGTCGGGGCGCCGGTCGCGGATCATCGCCGGGACGAGCTGGAGCTGGTAGTCGTGCACCCACACGGTCGCGCCCTCGGCGGCCACCTCGCAGACGGCCTCGGCGAAGCGCTCGTTCACCCGGCGGTAGCAGTGCCACCAGGAGCGGTGGAAGGTCGGCGGGACGATGACGTCGTGGTAGAGCGGCCACAGGGTGTCGTTGGAGAACCCCTCGTAGTGGTCGGCGACCTCCTCGGCCGACAGGGACACCGGGACCAGACGCAGCGGCCCGTCGTCGAAGGGCTCGGGGGCCTCGCCGGGGAAGCCGGCCCAGCCGACCCAGGCGCCCTCCCGGTCGTGCATGACCGACTCCATGGCGGTCACGAGGCCACCGGGGCTGGTCTGCCAGGTCGTCGTGCCGTCGGGCTCGACGTGCCGGTCCACCGGCAACCGGTTGGCCGCCACGACGAAGTCGTAGGTGCCGTTCGTGCCGCCCGTGGACGAAACCATCTGACCTCCTTGCTCGTTGACCTCGTCGACCCTCCGGTGACCAACCCTAGTGAGCGCCTCCGGAGCCCGCCCGTCGGACCCGCACGCCGGGTCGCCCGAGGAGGAGACCGCATACCGTGGACCCTGTGACGACCGAGCTGCCCCGCACCCCCGGTGCCGACCCGACCCGTCGGGTGCCGGTGGTCGTGCCGCGTCGGCTGGGCCGCTACGAGCTCCTCGAGCGGATCGGGGAGGGGGGCATGGGGGTCGTGTGGCGGGCCGTGGACGACCGGGGCCGCCAGGTCGCGGTCAAGGTGCTGCGCGAGCACATCGCCCACGACGAGCAGGCCCGCGCCCGGCTGCGGCGGGAGGTGCACAGCCTGGCCAGGGTCCACCACCCGCGGGTGGCCGCGGTCGTGGACGCCGACGTGGACGGACCGGCGCCGTACATCGTCACCGAGCACGTCGCCGGCCGGCCGCTCGACGAGGTCGTCCAGCAGGAGGGTCCGCTGAACAGGGAGGAGCTGCTCCGGCTGGGGCGGGGCCTGGGGGAGGCGCTGGACGCGATCCACCGCGCCGGGATCGTCCACCGCGACCTCAAGCCGGGCAACGTCCTCATGGTCCCCGGCTCCGGCCGGGGCCACGGGGCGGACCGGCTCGACCCGGTGGTCATCGACTTCGGGATCGCGCAGGTCGCCGACGACGTGCGGCTGACGATGACCGGGATGGTCATGGGCACGCCGGGATACCTCTCGCCCGAGGTGGTCGAGGGGGGTGACGTGGGGCGCGCCACCGACTGGTGGGGCTGGGCCGCCACGCTGGCCTTCGCCGCGAGCGGGGAGCCGCCGTTCGGTCGGGCCCCGATGACCGTCGTGCTCGACCGGGTCACCCGGGGGCGGCTGCGGATCGACGGGGTGGACCCCGAGCTGCGGCCGCTGCTGGCCGCCGCGCTGGACCCCGACCCCGGGCGACGCCCGACCCAGCAGCAGGTGCTGGACGGCCTGGAGCGCTATGCCCGGGGGGAGGACGTGACCGGGGCGCTGCCCCGCGGCGCGACCGTCGTCGGTGTCGCCGGGACCCACGGGCCCGCCGACGCGCCGGACGTCGACGTCACCCGCAGGCAGCCGGTCGTCGACCCCACCCGCGGCACGCCCCAGCACCACCCCCGGGTCCAGGCGGTGCCCCCGCCTCCGTGGGAGGCCCCGCACGCCGACCCGGCGGGCCGCGGGGGAGCGGCGCCGACGGCATACCCCTCGCACGACCCGAAGCCGGGTCGTGGGGGACCGGTGGCACCCTCCTCGCCCGACCCGGGGCAGGATCCCTACGCGGTCCCGCCGGGGGAGCAGGGCGGTCCCGACCCCAGGATCGGTCGCAGCCCGCGGACGGGCACGTTGGCCGCCCTTCTCGTCGCTTTCGTGGGGCTGGCCTCCGCCGTCCCGCTGCTGGCCTGGTCGCTCTTCGCGCTCTGGGGGGTGGCCGCCCGGACGGTGGACGCGAGCCTGACCACCCTCGTCCTGCGCCGCCACGAGGCGGGGCGCCGACGCAGCGACGTGCCCGTGCTCGTGGCCGCCTCGCCCTGGCACCTGACCCGGGGGGTGCTGGCGACGGCGTTCTCGCTGCTGCTTCCGCTGGGGATGGCCGCCCTCGTCGCCCTCGTCGTCTCGGGGGTCGTCACGACGACGGAGACGATGATCGGGGTCGACGTCGAGCATCCGGTGCCCGTCGCGACCGGGTCGATCGTCGGGGCACTGCTGGCCTGGTGGGGGCTGTCCGCCACCCCGCTGCGCCGCGGCTCCCGCACCATCCTGCGCGGAGGTGTTCCGGCCGGTCTGCCCACGGTGGGGCTGGTCACGGTGACCCTCGTGGGAGGTGTGGCGCTCGCCGTCTGGGGGTTCCTCGACGCACCGGCGGTGTCCTGGTGGCCGCTGCCGCCGGACCTCGATCTGCGTGACGTGCTGCCCATCCAGCTGCCCTGAGCCCTAGCAGTCCGCGTCGCCGAGGGCGTGGAGGAACGGGTATGAGGTGCGTCACATCCCCTTTCCCTGCGCCTCGAGAAGCCCTACGCTGGTCCGGCTTGTCCCATCCGTCACACCCGTCACTGTGGTGCGACGACCGCGGCGTCCGTCCCGGCGCTCGCGGCCCCTGCCGGAAGGACTTCTCCATGGCCTCCACCGTCTCCCACCGCGCGCCCCGCACCGGGGCGCTCCGGCGCCGGGCAGGTCGTCTGACCCTGGCCGGTGCGACCTCGGTCACGGCTGTGGGGCTCGCGGCACACGACCGCCGCCGCCGACGACCACAGCGTCTGGGACCGGGTGGCCGACTGTGAGTCCAGCGGCAACTGGAGCATCAACACCGGCAACGGCTTCTACGGCGGGCTGCAGTTCTGGCACCCCACCTGGACGGGCTTCGGGGGAGCGGAGTTCGCCCCTTACGCCCACCAGGCGACCAAGCTGCAGCAGATCACCGTGGCCCAGCGGGTCCTGAAGGTCCAGGGGCCTAATGCCTGGCCGGTGTGCTCGGTGCGCGCGGGGCTGACGATGACCAACGGGCTGGCGCCCTACGGGGACGAGGCGCCGGCACCCGCGCCGACGCCGGACCCGGGGGTGCAGGGGTCGTGGTGGGTGAGTGCGACGCCGGGGGCGAACGTGCGCTCGGGTCCCTCGACGTCGTATGCGGTGGTGGGGGCTGCGGCGAAGGGGTCGAAGGTCACGGGTGTGGCGAGCAACGGGTGGGTGCGGCTGGCCGACGGCCGTGGGTGGATCGCGCTGTCGACGTTGACGGACAAGGACCCTGGGGCCTCGGCGCCGGCTCCGACGCCGGACCCGGGGGTGCAGGGGTCGTGGTGGGTGAGTGCGACGCCGGGGGCGAACGTGCGCTCGGGTCCTTCGACGTCGTATGCGGTGGTGGGGGCTGCGGCGAAGGGGTCGAAGGTCACGGGTGTGGCGAGCAACGGGTGGGTGCGGCTGGCCGACGGCCGTGGGTGGATCGCGCTGTCGACGTTGACGGACAAGGACCCTGGGGCCTCGGCGCCGGCTCCGACGCCGGACCCGGGGGGGCAGGGGTCGTGGTGGGTGAGTGCGACGCCGGGGGCGAACGTGCGCTCGGGTCCTTCGACGTCGTATGCGGTGGTGGGGGCTGCGGCGAAGGGGTCGAAGGTCACGGGTGTGGCGAGCAACGGGTGGGTGCGGCTGGCCGATGGCCGTGGGTGGATCGCGCTGTCGACGCTGACCGACAGGGACCCTGGGGCCTCCACACCGGAGCCCGACCCCGCACCGCCGTCGGCCGCGATCAGCTGGACCGTCACCGCGACCGCCGGGGCGAACGTCCGTTCGGGCCCGTCGACGTCCTACGCGGTGGTCGGGGGGCTGGCCCACGGCGCACAGGTGCACGGCGAGCTGTCGACCAACGGCTGGGTGCGCCTGACCGACGGGCGTGGCTGGGTCAGCGGCTCGATCCTCAAGCCCGCCGGTGGAGCCGCCAGCGGGACCGACGCGGGGACGGACGACGCGCCGGTGGCGCCCGCCTCGGACCTGGCGCCCCTCGCGCTCGACGGAAGCATGGGCCCGTTGACGGTCAAGGCCGTGCAGCACTGGGTCGGGCTGCCCGGGACGGGGCGGTGGGACGGCACGACCATCCGTGCCGTGCAGGCCGAGGTCGGCACCCGGGTCGACGGGGCCTGGGGTCCGATGTCGCAGGTCGCGCTGCAGGACCACATCGGACTGTCGCGGGACGGGTCGACCTACCTGAACCACCGCACCGTGGTGGCTCTGCAGGCGTGGCTGAACGCGAACGTCATCGGCTGACCGGCGGACCGGTACGATCGACCGTCGCCGGGGGGACTCCCCGGCCTGCTGGCGTGGCGCAATTGGTAGCGCACCTGTCTTGTAAACAGGTGGTTGAGGGTTCGAGTCCCTTCGCCAGCTCTCCTCCTGAACACGCGATCTAGCCCTTTGACCTGCGAATACGCGAACCGCGCGTCGCAGACCGCAGTGGTCAGTCGTTGCCACGGATGGTCAGTCACGACCCCCCTCTGCCGCGGCCGCCCGTCGCACGCCCAGCGGGGACGCTCCCGGGAGCGCTGCAGGGACGCAGCGGGGACGATGAGCGATCAGGGAGATCGGGGTCCTCCGTGTGATGCCTGTTCACGGGCGTGGATGAGGAGGACACTCCGGACATGGACTCTTTCTCCCGGGCACTGGACGTCGCGCACGACCACGCCATGGGCTGGCTGGACTCGCTGGGGGAGCGGCCGGTGCCACCGCAGGCATCCGTCGAGGAGGTGATCATGGCGCTGGGCCCGGACCTGCCCCAGCGCGGTTGTCCACCGGAGAGGCCGTCGCGCTCCTGGCGCAGGCGTGCGACCCGGGGTTGACCGCCATGGCGTCTGGCCGCTTCTTCGGGTTCGTCATCGGTGGCACGCACCCGGCCGCACTGGCCGCGGACTGGTTGGTCAGCGCCTGGGACCAGAACAGCGGTCTGCGCACGCTTACGCCGGCGCACAGTGCGGTCGAGGACGTCGCCAGCGCGTGGCTGCTGGATCTGCTCGGCCTGCCCATCGAGAGCGCCGTCGGTTTCACGACAGGCGCGACGATGGCCAACTTCACCGGCCTGGCTGCCGGGCGTGACGCGGTGATCCGCCAAGCGGGCTGGGATGTCGCTCGTCGGGGGCTCGCCGGTGGACCTCCGGTCCGGGTGCTGGTCGGGGCCGAGCGGCACGACACCGTGGACGTGGCGCTGCGCTACCTGGGCCTGGGTGCTCCCGAGGTCGTCGACGTCGACGACCAGGGACGGATCCGGGCGGACGCCCTCGAGCTGGCCCTGAACCGGGGCGACGCCGGGCCGGTCATGGTCGTGCTGCAGGCCGGCAACATCCACTCCGGCGCCTGCGATCCCTTCGCCGAGACGGTTCAGGCCGCGCACCGGCACGGCGCCTGGGTGCACGTCGACGGCGCCTTCGGGCTCTGGGCCGCCGCCTCACCCGCCTACCGGCACCTCGTCCAGGGGTATGAGGCGGCTGACTCCTGGGCGACCGACGCCCACAAGACCCTCAACGTGCCCTACGACAGTGGGTTGTGCATCGTGCGTGACGCCGCGGCGCTCCAGGCGGCGATGGGCGCGCACGGTGCCTACCTGGTGCGCGACGAGACCTGCCAACCGCTGGACAAGGTGCCCGAGCTCTCCCGTCGCGGCCGGGCGATCCCGGTCTGGGCCGTGCTGCGCTGCCTCGGCCGGGACGGGGTCGCCGACCTGGTCGAGCGACTCTGCCGGCACGCCGCCATGTTCGCGGACGCCCTGCGCACCATCCCGGGCGTCACCGTCCTCAACGACGTGGTGCTCACGCAGGTGTGTGCCACCTTCGGCTCGGACGAGCGCACGGACGAGGTGGTCCAGCGGCTCCTCGCCGACGGCACCACGTGGATGACCGGTTCGACCTGGCACGGGCAGAGGATCCTGCGCATCTCGGTCAGCAACTGGTCGACGACGGAGGATGACGTGGATCGGTGTGTGGCGGCTGTGCGGCGGGTCGCTCGCGAGGTCGGTTGACTATTGCCTGCGTCGGTCGTGCTCGACGAACGCGGCGCCAGAGGTGTCAGCAGCTCGGTCGCAGCACCGCTGATGCACAGGCGCTGTGGAACGGTCGTCGAGCGCAGAGTCACCGTGCCGGTCCGGCAGTCTCCGCGCTCGGCGCGTGTGTGGATCGACGTGCTGGACCGCCTGACCTGGGCGCTGAACACGAACCGGATGGATGAGGATGACCTCGCAGTGCTCGAGCGCACGGCGGCCGTACCGGCCACTTGTCCGCGCCCTCCCACCGCGCGAAGGACTCCCTCCGGGCTCCCTGCCTGGCCGGCGCTGGGGCACTAGCCTGACGTCGTGGCCCAGTCCATCCGCTTCTGCACGTCGGCCGATGGAGTGCGTCTGGCGTTCGGGGTCCGCGGGACCGGCCCTCCGCTGGTACGTGTGGCGACGTGGATGACGCACCTGCAGTACGACCGCGACAGTCCTTTGTGGCGCCACTGGCTGGACGCCCTCGCTGAGGGGCGGACCCTGATCCGGTACGACGAGCGCGGTTCGGGGGTTTCAGACCGCGACGTGTCGCGCTTCTCCGTGGACGCCTGGGTGGAGGACCTGGAGGCAGTGGTCGACGCGGCCGAGCTCGAGCGCTTCTCCCTGCTCGGACTCTCGAACGGCGGCGCGGTCGCGATCGCCTATGCAGCGCGCCACCCGGAGCGGGTCAGTCACCTGGCCCTCTGCGGTGCCTTCGCGCGGGGACGTCTGCGTCGCGAGCCGACGGCACGCGTGGAGGCCGAGGCGATGCTGTCGTTGATCCCGGATCGGCTGGGGCCAGGCGAATCCGGCGTTCCGACGAATCTTCACCACGCTGTTCGTCCCGCACGCGACCCCCGAGCAGATGCTGTGGTTCGACGAGATGCAGCGGATCTCTGCCGCCCCCGAAACGGCAGCGCTCATGCGGCTGGCCCGCGAGGAGGTCGACATCACCGACCTTCTCCCGCAGGTCCTCACGCCGACACTGGTCATGCACGCCCAGGACGACGCCGCCGTGCCGTTCGAGCAGGGCCGGGAGGTGGCGTCATCCATCCCCGACGCTCGCTTCGTCCCTCTCGAGGGACAGAACCACATCCTCCTCGCCGACGAGCCCGCGGGGGCGGTGTTCCTGCACGAGCTCAACACCTTCCTCCCGACGCTGCGCCCGGACCACGGCACGGAGGGGGTGCTGACCGCACGCGAGGCCGAGATCCTCGAGTGTGTAGCAGCGGGGATGACCAACCAGGCGATCGCAGAACAACTCTTCGTCAGTGTCCGACGGTCGAACGCCACATGGGCAACATGTACGAGAAGTTCGGGCTGCGTGGCTCGTCCAGCCGTGCGGCGATCGCCGCTCGCGCCGCCTCGTTGATCGAGCAGCAGCGGGACGCCTAGCCCGAACCGTGGCGGGAGGCCGCCACCGCGGCGAAGCCGGGGCGCCACATCTGCGTGCTCGCCCCGATGTGCACACCCTGGTGCCGAACCTAGCCTCGTCCTTATCAACGACGACGTGGGGAGACGCCATGACAGGCCTCGCGGCAGACACGGATACACCGGCCAGGCGGGTCTGGGCCGTGATCCCCAACAGCTGCAACGACTGACCACAATCCGGGGCTCCCACAAGCCGCATCACCCAGGCGCCCACGTACGGGCGCCACAACCGAAAGGAAGTGTTATGCCGCTCATCCAGGTCAAGGTGATCGAGAACGTCTTCACCCACGAGCAGAAGCAGGAGATCGTCCGCAGGCTCACCGACACGATGGTCGAGATCGAGGGCGGGCGAGAACATGCGTCCCGTCACGTGGTGCCTCGTCGAGGAGGTGCACAGCGGCGACTGGGCCATCGCGGGCAACCCGCTTTCCACCGCCGATGTCAAGGCCCTTGCCGCCGGGGTCGGCGTCTGAGGTCCCCTCGCAGCTCAACCGTCGGCACGGTCGCTGTGCAGTGGCCGTGCCGACGGTGGGTTCCGACAAAGGGCCCTTCTCCGTACGGCAGGAGCGGTAGATACCAGAGTGGTTCCATGGTCGGATGGCGATCACTCTGCGACTGTCCCCGGAGGACGAGCGAGCCCTGGCGGCAGTGGCCGAAGCCGAGGGTGTGAGCAAGCAGGAGGCGACGGTGCGGGCGATCCGAGAGGCGGCCGCGCGGCGCGGCCACGAGGAGCGTGTCCGCGAGCTGTCCGCACGTGGGCGAGAGCGGTACGCCGACCTGCTTGAGCGTCTCGGGCGCTGACCCGGGAGTACCTGACCACCGAGGACCTGCTCGCCCTGGCGGCGGACCTGGGCGTGGGGCCGATCCAGGACATCGGCCTGCTGGACTCCGCTGCCCACCGCGCCAGCGCCAGTCTCTTCGGACGTGACGCTTGCCCCGACATCGACCCCAAGGCTGGCGCGCTCCTGGAGTCCGTCGTCGTCAACCACCCGCTGGGCGGCGACAGCACGTCGGGCAGTCACCGTGGTGCTGCTCGGTACGGGTGCGCTCGTCACCCTCCAGGGGTGTCTCGGCGACGCCCCTCCCGACCCTCGGAGCGCGCCGCTGGAGGTTGTGCTGGACGGATGCCACGTGAACCGCCCTGACGTCCAGGCGGGCTCTCACGAGATCTCCATCATCGGTGAGGGACGGCTGAGCGTCACGGACGAGGCGGGAACGGAGGTGCTGGAGGCGGGCGGCATGCAGATCCCGCAGAACGCCCCCGCGGTGACGGTCATGCCCGAGGGATACCCACCCACCCTCGTCTCGACGAGCCAGACCTACACCTTCACCTGCACGGTCGGCTCCAAGGTCACCAGCGCCACCCTGGAGTCACTTCCCGCCTCGAACCGATGAGCGTCGGTCAAGTGGTTTATCCCACGACAGCGCCAGGGTCGTCAGCCTCTTCGACACGACAGCGTCGGACCGAACCATCCGGGATGTCGAGGCACGTGCGAGCCTCAAGCGTCACTGGCATCCGCGGCTGGAGCGAGCCGCTGCGCCGGCGGATTCCGCACAACTAGCCTTGCGGGCATGTCTGGAAGGCTACGGGCGCTGTGGGCACGCACACCACTTCCGTGGGAGACGTTCGCAGGTATGGCCGCAGCAGTGGGAGCGCAGCACGCGCGGCCGCTGCGCCTACCGGCATGGCCGCAACTGTGCGGTGCTGCTGTGGCGTGCATGGGCCTCGGCCTGGTGACTGCAGCGGTGCGGGAGCGAGGGCCGGGGTCATTGGCCGAGCCGGTCACCCTTGTCACCCGAGGACTGCACTCGCGGTCTCGAAATCCGATGTATGTGGGTTGCTGCCTGGTCCAGGTGGGGCTCGCCTGCGTGACCCGCAACGCTTGGATGCTGGCGTTCTCTCCAGTGAGCGCGGCGCTGTTGCACCAGTCGATCCTGCGCGAGGAACACGTGCTGCACGAACGGTTCGGCGTCGAGTACGACTCCTACGCCGCCGAGGTGCCGCGCTACTGGTGACTCCGTCCACCGGACTTCCGGCGCGACGCGAAGGGGCAGTACCGCAGCGACTCACCCGGCGGCAGCAGCGTCCGACCACGCGCTTGGTGCGCGGTTGCTTCGCTACCCAAGGTGTTCGTGTAGCAGCGTCACCAGGCTCAGCAGAACCGCGTAGAGGACCATGCCCACGACGAACCAGCCGTAGTGTGACCGACCGCCGGTAGGGATCTCCTGGGTGAAGACGTTGAGGAGCACGCTGCCGGCCAGGAAGGCGACCATGAGGGTGACGACCAGGGAACCCGACGGCGCAAAGATTGCCGCGAGCCCCCATCCGGCCAGCAGGGCCACTGCCAGCGGAGGCGGGGGCCCCGCCGGTCGAAGCGCTTGCCGTAGTGCTCTTCCAGGCCGCGGTCGACGAGGATGAAGTGCAACGCCATGGCCACGGTGAACAGCGCTGCGAAGGGCACACTGGTGCGGTAGTTCAACGGCAGGGAGTAGGCGATGATCGCGTTGTACAGCATGAAAGAACTCAGATGGAGCCAGAACACCGCCGGTGCCGCCGACGCGTCCTCACGGCGTGAGCGGTGGGCCAGCCTGTCCAGGCCGTAGAACACAGCGAACCCCACCAGGGCCACGAAGAAGACCTCCAGACCCAGCAACGGGCTGGGGTCACCCTGCTCACCCAGCACCTCCCGCAGCGACTCGTTGCCCTCCGCCAGTTCGGGAAGAAGGTGCAGGAAGACGTAGGTGACCGCCACGCCACCGGCGAAGGAGCCCGAGGCGTCCTCAGGGACCAGCGGGAGCTGCCGGATGCGTGGCGCCAACAGGTGCAGGGCGACGAGGACAGCTACCGAGCCAGAGCCAGGAGGAGCGCGGGTCCGGTCTCCACCCCGCTGCCCCCTACATGCTCGTCCACCGTGCTCATCACCGTCATGCACTTCCTTCCGCGGTTGTCGGTAAACCGCGGTGGACGGCCCGGGACAACCGGGCCCGCTCCAGGCAGCCGGCCGGCAAGTGGATCTGCGTCGCGCCTTGACCAATCTCGCGAAGCTCGTCACGTAGAGCGCCAAGATCGACCCTCAAGGTAGACCTGACCCTGCGCGACGTCGACCTGGCGCCGCCTGGCGATGCTAGGCGGCGACATCTGCTGCCCCCGTGGGCGCTCGCGTAGAGGAGGCCGGTGTAGTGGAGCACGACGACGGTCTGGTGCGGTCCGGCGCTCAGGCTGACGATGGCGCGCTGTCGCTGGGTGCGGTTGCGGTGCTCTTCGTCTTCGTGCCGGTTGCGGTGATTTCGTTGCCGTGCCGGCAACCCTGCCTGCCGTGAGCCTGGGACTGGTCGGCTTCCTGTCCGTGCCTGACCTGTCGTCGGCACATGTGCGTGAATGGCTAGCCGAGTCCGCGGGAGGCGAGGTGTGGGGAGGAACATCCGAAGCGTCAGGTGCCAGTCGATGAGGCGCCGCTCAGGGGCGGAAGGTGGTGCCCAGGTTCTTCAGAGCCTCGTTGTCGACGGGGAGTTCGCCGCGCTTGACCGCGGCCAGCAATTGGTCGTGGTCGGCCTCGGTCTGATCGGCGTACAACCGGGCGAACCGGGTTAGGGCGACGTCCACCTTGTCCGAGCCCCCGACATACCCCGCGATCATGGATGCACCGCTGGTGCGGGCGTGCCCCTTGGCGAGCAGGTGGCCGACGATGCCGGCGTAGTCGGTCAGTGCGGGGGCGTCGATCGCGTCCAGGGGGATGGTGCCCTTGCTGTTGCGGAACTGCCGCACGTAGTAGGTGTAGTCGGCGCCGACAGTCGCCCACCCCAGCAGCGGGTCACTGACCGTCTGCAGTGCCTGCTGGTACTCGACCACCCGTTGGCCCTGGTGCTCGTGCAGCGCGGAGTCGCCGTGCACGTGGCGGGCGATGACCGAGCGACGGGCCTGCTTGAGCTGCAGGAATAGCACGTCGTCGGGCGTACTGCCCTCCAACAGCGCGACGTAGGCGCGCAGGCCGACGCTGCCGACCCCGACCACCTTGTGCACGATGTCGACCAGGGTGTAGCCGCCGACCACCCGACGCCAGTGCGGTGCGAGCGTCATCAGGTAGCCGTCGAGCGCCTCGGCCAGTGCCTCCCGCTCGGTGTCGCTGACCCGGGTGATCGTCGGCGGGTCCTCGACGATCACGCGCCGCCCGGCCTGCTCGGCCGTGAACTTCGGTAGCGCCCGGTCGCTGGTGCGCCTGCGGGCCCGCTTGGCCGAACGTTGGATCTCCTTGCGCAAGGTCTTCTCGGTCGCGGTCTCGTGCATCCGGCCGACGTCGAGCCGGTTGTAGGAGCGCATCATCAGGGGCTGCTCGGCCAGGAATCTCAGTTCGGTGCGGTATGCCGTGACGCAGGCCCGCACGGCAGCCTCGCACTGCTCCTCGGACAGGCCGTTCTCGCGTCCGGCGACGTAGATGCTGGCGACCAGGCGGCGCAGGTCCCACTCCCAGCACCCGGGGTGGGCCTCGTCGAAGTCGTTGAGGTCGATCACCAGCTCGCCCTCGGGGGAGGCGTAGAAGCCGAAGTTCCCGAAGTGCGCGTCACCGCCGATCACCGGCATGATCCCGGTCGACGGCAGCCGCGCGACATCGTCGGCCATCACCATGGCCGTGCCCCGCAGGAAGCCGTAGGGGTTGATGATCATCCGGGCCACGCGCAGCGGGATCAGCTCACTGCGCCGCCCCTTGTGCGACTCCTGGATCAGCGTCACCGGGTCCGGACGCCCCGGCCAGAGTCTCCAGTCGCCAAGGCTCTTGCGCGGTACGTCCTTATGTAGCGCCTTGCCCATGGCATAACGCTCCGCCCGCGAGGTGGGTCGTTTGCGGATGGAAGCGTAGGCCGTGCTGTCGGCGGTGGCGAGCACCCTATGGCCGGTTGTTGCGGAGGTCACGAGACCGGGCCCGCTTCCGCGGCCTGTCGGTACCCTCGGACCGCGGTCCAGTCCACCGCAGCGTAGGAATGATCGACTGGCACGAACCTCACCCTGGCGTGTTCGCGCCACCCCTGCAACACCTCGCTGGCCATGACCCCCAGGACCAGTGCCCGGCCGGGCTCGGTCCAGGTGGTCGGCGCAGTCGCTCTCGTAAGGGGGCCCGCCCCCGGTGGTGTGACCCATGCTCGCCTGCTCGATACGCGTCACCCGCTTGACCTGAGCACGTCGACATCCGTGCGCGCAGTACCCGCGGCATCTCCGTATGCGGGTATGCGCTTACCGCGCTGGGGGTCGAGGAGGCGGGCTGGGCCGTGGCCAAGGTCGTCGCCTACCGGCTCGCCGCCAAAGATCACCTCGCAGGTGACGTCGTCGGTCGAGTCCTGTGAACCGGTGAGCACCAGTGGATGCCGTGCCATGCCATGCCTTGTCCAGATCCACGGAGGTCTCTTCGTCGTCGGACTCCAGCAGCGACTTGATGCTGTCGGTGCTCTCGACCAGTTCAGCGGCCTCGTCGGCCGAGCGTCGGTAGGCGACCCAGATCATTCCCACCTGGGCATAACCCGTGAACGGCCGCCGTCGCCACCCGCGGCATGGGTGTTCGGCGGAACGCCGTGAGCCTGGCCTGGCCTGGGTCCGGTCATCGGTACCGTGTACTCACGATGCTTCGTCTCCGGCCCTTTGCGGCTGGGCATTGCGGGGGCAACCGCGATCATGCTGGGCGGATCGTGAACGGAAGGGGGCAGCCGGAATGAGCCTTGGCCAGCAGATCGGCCCGGAGTTCGAGGCCTTCGACTTCACGCACGACACGCGCACCTACGAGGTGTTCCGGGGCGGTTCTGGGCCGGCGGTTCTGGTGCTCCATGAGATCCCGGGCTTGCATCCGGGCGTCATCGACTTCGCCCGCCGGCTCATCTCCGCCGGGTACACCGTGTTCCTGCCGTCCCTGTTCGGTCGGCCCGCGGTACCGGCGACGGGCCGCGAGGTCGCGCGATCGATGCTGCGCGTCTGTGTGGCACGTGAGTTCACCAAGCTGGCCGATCGCACGAGCCCGGTCGTGGGGTGGCTGCGGGCACTGGCAGCGTCGGCCTACGGCGAGTGTGGCGGGCCGGGGGTCGGTGTGGTCGGGATGTGCTTCACCGGAGGCTTTGCGCTGGCGACGGCGCTTGAGCCCTCGGTCGTCGCCTCCGTGATGAGTCAGCCGGCCATGCCGGGGCCGATCGGGCAGCGTGGCCGTGCCGCCCTTGGTCTGGATCCCGAGGACCTCGCCACGATCACGGCACGAGCCAATGACGACCTGCGCGTGCTCGGGCTCCGGTTCACCAACGACCGGGGTTGCCCGCCGGAGAGGTTCGAGACCCTGCGGGCGTCGCTCGGGGCATCCTTCGAGGGAATCGAGATCGACTCGTCGCCGGGCAACGCTGCTGGTATCGCGCCGTCGGCGCACTCGGTCCTCACGATCTCTCTGGTCGACGACCCGGGGCATCCGACGAGGGTCGCCCTCGATCGGGTCCTGGCGTTTCTGGCCGAGCAACTGCGACGTTGACCTCCCCATGCGGTTCTCCTCGACGGGAAGGGCGTCGCCAGGTGGGTGCGCAGCATGGTCCAGAGTCCGGTATGGAACATCGTCGCGGCCGCCTGGTCGGACCAGATCGCGGCGGGGACGCCCGCCTGCCGAGCATGGCCCGGCGGGGGCGGGGTCGGGAGCCGGTGGACGCGGCGGGTGGTCCAGGGCGTCATCGTGTGGATGGTGGCGATCGCGCCGCCGCCGGGAATGCGCGCTGGGAACTGGCGGTTGCTGCCGCCGGAAGATGACGAGCCCCGGCGGGGCACATTCTTGTGAGAAGGAGCACGATGAAGGCAGTGTTTTACGACGAGTACGGTGATCCCGACGTTCTCCAGTACGGCGACCAGCCTGACCCGAAGGTGGGGCCGGACAGCGTGCTCCTGGACGTGCGGGCATCGTCGGTCAACCCGGTCGACTGGAAGATCACCGCCGGCTACCTCGACGCTGCCCTGCCAACCTACTTTCCGGTGATTCCGGGTTGGGACGTGGCTGGCGTCGTCGTGGAGCCGGGAGTCTCGGTGACCGAGTTCCAGGCCGGTGACGAGGTGATCGGCTACGCCCGCATGGACACGGTGGGGTTGGGCACGTTCGCCGAGCGCGTCGCCGCTCCGGTGCGGGCCCTTGCCCGGAAACCGAGCAATGTGTCCTGGGCCGAAGCAGCCACCATCCCCCTTGCGGGACTGACGGCGTACCAGTCGCTCGAGGCGGTCGACGCGACCGCGGGTGACACCGTCCTGGTGCACAACGGCGCGGGCGGCGTTGGTACCTACGCCATCCAGATCGCCACGGCGTGGGGAGCCCGCGTCCTGGCCACCGCGTCCGAGAAGAACCACGACTTCCTGCGCTCGCTCGGCGCCGAACCGCTGACCTACGGGGACGGGCTCGGGGAGCGCGTCGCCGAGGCGGCGCCCGATGGGCTCGATGCCGTCGTCGACTTCGTGGGAGGCGAGGACTGGATGGCATCCCTGCCGTACCTGAGGACGCCCGGGCGGGTTGCCTCCGTGGTCGACGACGGGGTGAAGGAGAAGGGTGGCCGTTACATCTTCGTCCGCCCCAACCCTGTTCACCTGCTTGCGCTCACCGAGCTCGTGGAGGTCGGGAGGGTGAAGCCGGTCGTCGCCGACACCTTCCCGCTGGAGCGCGCGGCCGACGCCTTCCGTCGCAGCATCGAGGGACACGTGCGCGGCAAGATCGCCATCACCATCGGCGACCAGAGCTAGATAAGGCTCCTCGGACCCTGCGCCGGCGTTGCAGCCGCCGCGGCTTCCGACGCAGGGTCCGTACACTCCCGCTGTCGGAGCATGGAGCACTTGTGGGTGGGGCACTGCCACTCCTCTGCCTTCGGAGCGGGCCTGGCGTTCCTCGGCTGAGCATGGCATCGCCCACCTCGATCCCACCTGGTCCAGCAGTTGCACACTCACGGCTCGCGCGCGGCTGAGTTGAACGGAAGAGCCGGCCCCTGCGCGGCGTGACCGAACCTTGAGCCGCGGCAGATGAGGGCGTGCGCTGCGTGTCCGAGGGCCTTCAGAAGGCCACGGATGGGACTAGGGACGCACCAGCTTCACGAGTGCCTCGACGGTCTCCTTGGCGTCCCCGAAGAGCATCCGGCTGTTGTCCTTGTAGAAGAGCGGGTTCGGTACGCCTGCGTAGCCGCTAGCCATGGACCGCTTCAGCACCACCACGTCGCGGGCCTTCCACACCTCCAGCACCGGCATGCCGGCGATCGGTGACCCGGGCTGGTCGATCGCCGCTGGGTTGACGGTGTCGTTCGCGCCGATGACCAGCACCACGTCGGTCTGCGGCAGGTCGTCGTTGATTTCCTCCATGCTGAGCACGACGTCGTAGGGGACCCTGGCCTCGGCGAGAAGCACGTTCATGTGGCCGGGAAGCCTCCCGGCCACCGGATGTATGCCGAAGCGCACCTGTGCGCCTCTGGCGCGCAGGCACGCGGTGAGCTCCGCCACCGGGTACTGCGCGCGCGCGACGGCCATGCCGTAACCGGGCGTGATCACCACCGACTGCGCGTGCCGCAGCAGCTCGGCGACCTCGGCGGCGTTGCTCTCCCGGTAGTCGCCGTAGTCGGTGCCGTCGCCCTCGAAGGTCGTCCCCTCCGTGCCGAAGCCGCCGGCGATTACCGATACGAACGAGCGGTTCATGCCCTGGCACATGAGGTAGCTGAGGATGGCACCGGAGGAGCCGACCAGCGCACCGGTGACGATGAGCAGGTCGTTGCCGAGGAGGAAGCCGGCCGCGGCCGCCGCCCACCCGGAGTAGCTGTTGAGCATCGACACCACGATCGGCATGTCACCCCCGCCGATGGCGGCCACCATGTGCCAGCCGAGCGCCAGCGCGACGGCGGTCATCAGGACCAACGGCATTGCGGTGTGGGTGAGGACGAACCAGACCATCAGCCCAGCCGAGGCGAGCAGAGCCACCAGGTTGAGCAGGTGCCGGTGCGGCAGCACCAGCGGGTTGGCCGAGATGCGGCCACTGAGCTTGAGCGCGGCGACGACGGAGCCGGTGAAGGTCACGGCTCCGATGAGGACGCCGAAGAACACCTCGACGAGGTGGAACGTCTCCTCGGAGGAGGGCAGCGCGCCTGGCGCGAGGTAGGCGTTGTAGCCGATCAGGACCGCGGCGATGCCGACGAAGCTGTGCAGCATGGCGATGAGCTGCGGTACGCCGGTCATCTCGACCACCCGCGCCCGCCACAGACCGATCCCGGCCCCGACCAGCATGGCCGCCGCGATGAGGGCCAGGGTCAGCTCCGGGTCTGCCGCACGCTCCGCGGCCAGCCAGATGGTCGCGGCAAGCGCGATCGCCATACCGACGATGCCGAAGGCGTTGCCCCGCCGGGCGGTCTCGTGCTTGGAGAGTCCGGCGAGGGACAGGACGAACAGGACGGCCGCGACGACGTAGGCGGCCTGCACGACGGTGACGCTCATGCGTCGCCCTGCCGCCGGAACATCTTCAGCATGCGCCCGGTGACCGCGAAGCCTCCGAAGACGTTGATGCTCGCGACGACGGTGGCGCCGAGCGCCAGGCTGCGGACCAGCGGGTCCTCGCTGCCCACCTGGAGCAGTGCACCGACGAGGATGATGCCGCTGATCGCGTTCGTCTCCGCGAGCAGAGGGGTATGGAGCGCGTGCGTCACGTTGCTGATCACGTAGAACCCGACGATCACCGCCAGCACGAACACGGTGAAGTGGCCCAAGAACGCAGCGGGCGAGACGGTGGCGACCAGCGTGAACAGGACCGCAGCCATGGCCATGGCGAAGTAGCCGCGCCGAGCGTCGAGCCGGACGGCCGCCGGCGGGGGCGTCCCGACCGGAGGATCGGCGGTCGGGGCGGGAACGGACGGGAGGGCGGACACGCTCACGGGCGGCGGTGGCCACAGGACCTCCCGCTCGTGCGTGACGGTCAACCCCCGCACCACCTCGTCGTCCAGGTCCAGGACGATCTGCCCGTCCTTGGCAGGGGTGAGCAGGGCGAGGAGGTTGACGATGTTGGTGCCGTAGAGCTGGGAGGCCTGGGTCGGCAGACGCGCGGGCAGGTCCGTGTAGCCCACGATCTTCACCCCGTTGTGGCTGATGACGACCTTACCCGGCTGCGTGAGCTCGCAGTTGCCGCCGTTGCGGGCAGCCATGTCCACCACCACGCTGCCGGAGCGCATGCGCGCGACCGTCTCGGCCGTGACGAGCCTGGGAGCGGGGCGACCGGGGATCAGCGCGGTGGTGATGACGATGTCGGCCTCGGGACACTCGCGGGCGTAGACCTCCATCGCCCGCCGGTGGAGGTCTCCGCGCATCTCGCGGGCGTAGCCGTCCGCACCCTCGCTCTCGCCCTCAGACGCGATCCACACGAACTGGCCGCCCATCGACTCGACCTGCTCACCGGCGGCCCGCCGGATGTCGAAGGCGCGCACCACCGCGCCCAGGCTGCTCGCCGTCCCGATCGCGGCGAGCCCGGCGACACCGGCGCCGATGACGAAGACCCCGGCCGGAGGGACCTTGCCCGCGGCGGTGACCTGGCCGGTGAAGACCGAGCCGTACTCGTAGGCCGCCTCGATCACCGCGCGGTAGCCGCCGATGTTGGTCATCGAGGAGAGGACGTCGAGCGACTGGGCCCTCGAGATCCGGGGGACAGCGTCCATCGCGAGCGCCGTGACGGCCCGGTCGGCGAGCGCCTGGAGGAGCTCGGGGCTCTGACCGGGGCTGAGCTGGGTGGCCAGGATGGCACCGGCCCGGAGGCGGCCGACCTCCTCCGCGGTGGGGGCGTCCACCTTGGCCACCACGTCGGCGGCCCACACCGCTGGACCGGGGTCGAGGGTGGCGCCGGCCCCGGCGTACTGCTCGTCAGGAAAGCTGGCCCGCTGGCCAGCACCCTCCTGCACGACGACCTGGTGGCCCAGCCGCATGAGCCTGCCAACCGTCTCGGGCGTCGCCGCCACACGGGTCTCTCCGGCCTTGGACTCCGTCGGTATGCCGATCAGCACGCGGCCTCCTTGCCTCGTGGGTCGCCGGGAGGTGCCGTGCGCGTGTGACCGTGGCACCCTCGCCGAGCCGCACCCTACAAGGCCCCTGTGTCCAGCAGCCAGGCGTACCGCCTCACCAGGAGGGGGCCCCGGCAGAGTGGGTGTCTTCAGCTCACCGGATCGGCGGCACTCGAGGAGCCGCAGTGCGGCAGGAGCGGACGCTACCGCGTGCGCAGTGCGGCCATAGGAAGGCGTTGTCGCGCTGGGGTCTGGACGTGAGGAACGTCCTCCTGATGCGCTTGTCGGGCTTGGTGTCCCATCGCCTTCAGGAGGACGTCCCCATGTCCACCCCTGGTGGTGTCTCGCGTGGTGACCGGAACCGGAACGCCCGGCTGGCCCGCCTGCGCGACGGTCCCGCCCACGAGCGCGATCGTGGGGATCGACCTGGCCGACCGTAGACCGGCCAGCATGCCGCCCGGCACGGGTTCGCCGGGCACCTTGCGGCCGGGCGCGAGCCAGCCGCCCAGTTGACTGAAGCCCTGCGGCCGCACAGGTGGGCGACCCGCGGCAGAGGCGCGCCTCTGGTTCTCATGCGGCTCCGGCGTGCGTGCACACTCCATGCGCAGTTGGGTGCGTCCGCTGGTCAGCCAGATGCGGTGGGCGGTGGCGGCGCAGACCCGGACGTGTCGGCGAGGATTGTTGGCTAGCCTGGACAGCACGAGCCAGACCCGCAGGCGCGTGATCCAGAGTGTTCGCTCACCGATGAGGAGAACCGATGCCCACAGAGTCACTGACAGAGCTCGTACAGCAGCACCTCGAGACAGCCTCGACCGCGTCCAGCGGGCGTAGCGCCCATACGATCTACGGCGGTCACGAGAACGTGCTCCGACAGACCCTGATCGCCCTCCGGGCAGGTAGCAGCCTCGACGAGCATGAGAGCCCTGGCGAGGCCACCCTTCAGGTGCTGCACGGGCGTATCACTCTGGTGGCAGGACAGGACCGGTGGAACGGCTCCCCCGGTGATCTCATCCCCATCCCCGACTCTCGCCATGCGCTCGAGGCGGTTGACGACTCCGTGGTCCTCCTCACGGTCGGGATGCGTGAGGCGTAGCAGGCCCCAGGAACGGTCCACGAAAGGTGGTCCACGGTTCCGTCAGTTGGCGACGCGTGCAGGCCATCGCCGCACTGGATGATTGCTGACGCTGCTCCATGACCGCGGCGAGCAGGGCCTGCTCGGAGCGGTGGTGGTGGTCAGCGTCCGCATCGACCACCGCGGTCGCCTCCTTCGTGCCAGGGTGAGGGGGCCGCTTGACACCCGGCCCGTCCTGTCAGTCCAGCCGGACCGACCGAGCGCTCGCTCGGTCAGGTCCCAGCACGAGAGAGCGTGAGTCGATGAGGCCCTGGGAGGCGCACTACCCCGCCGGTCTCACGGCGCAGGCCCCGCCCACACCGGCCGACCTGACGACGGCGTGGAGGGAGCGGGTCGAGCGTGACCCCGACGGGCTGGCCCTCCTGCACCTCGGGCGGGCAGTCACGGCCGCCGAGCTGGACGCCCAGGCGGAGGCGTTCGCCGCTCTCCTGGCCAGCCGGGGCATCGGTGCCGGGGACCGGGTCGGCATCGTCCTGCAGAACGTCCCCACCGCGGCCGTCGTGCTGCTGGGCGCCTGGCGCCTCGGCGCGGTGGTCCCGCTGCTGAACCCGATGTACCACGGCACGGAGCTGCGGACCCTGATCAAGACCTGCGGCGCTAGCGCCCTCGTCGTCGACCCCGACCTGCTGGGGACGGTCCGCAGCGCCGCCGAGGGCACGACGGTCGAGGTGATCTGGGCAGACGGCGACCCCGAGCTCAGCTCCCGTCGGGACGAGCGCGTCGACCCGGCGCTGCAGAGCACCGACGACGTCGCGCTGCTGACCTTCACATCCGGCACCACGGGCGTGCCGAAGGCGGCGATGAACACCCACGGCAACGTGCTCACCGTCGCCGCCTGCGTCCGCGACTGGATGGGGCTCACCACGCAGGACCGGGTGCTCTGCGTCGCTCCCGTCTTCCACATCACCGGCGCGGTCATCACGCTCATGGCGCCGCTGCTGGCCGGTGCCGCGGTCGTGCTGATCGGGCGTGCGAGCCCTGAGGGCGTCCTCCGCGCCTTCCGCGAGGACGGCGTCACCACGACCACCGGGTCGATCACCGTCTTCAACGGGCTGGCCCGTCTTGAGGGGGTCTGCCGGGACGATTTCCCCAAGGTCCGCCACCTCTACTCCGGCGGGGCGCCGGTGCCGCCCTCCACCGTCGAGCGCTTCCGCCGCGAGCTGGGGGTCTACATCCACAACATCTACGGCATGACCGAGACGACGTCCCGCGTGCATCGGCGTGCCGCCCGGGGGCGAGGCCCCGGTGCACGAGCCGACCGGCTCGCTGGCCGTCGGGCTGCCCTTCCCCGGGCTCGAGGTCCGCGTCGTCGACCCCGAGGGCCACCCCGTGCCCGCGGGAGCGCCGGGCGAGCTGGAGCTGCGGGGCCCGCACGTCGTGCCCGGCTACTGGGAGGACGAGCAGGCCACCGCCGCCACCTTCCCCGGCGGCGCGCTGCGGACCGGTGACGGGGCCGTCCTGGACGAGCAGGGCTGGGTCTACATCGTCGACCGGCTCAAGGACCAGATCAACACCTCCGGCTACAAGGTGTGGCCGCGCGAGGTCGAGGAGGCCCTCCTGCGGCACCCGGCCGTCCACGAGGCCGCCGTCGTCGGGGTTCCGGACGACTACCGCGGCGAAGCCGTGACCGCGTTCGTCACCTCCGTGGCCGGCGCCGCCGTGACCGAGGACGAGCTGCGCGCGCACGTCCGCGCCGAGCTGGCGGCATACAAGGTGCCCCGCCGCATCGGGTTCCTCGACGAGCTCCCCAAGACACCCACGGGCAAGATCCGCCGACGCGACCTGCGCGACGGCCTCGACGAGGAGGATTCTCAGGTATGACGCAGCGACCGCTTTCCGGACAGGCGGCCCTGGTCACCGGGGCCAGCCGGGGGATCGGGCTGGCGATCGCCGCCCGCCTGGTCGAGCTCGGTGCCCAGGTGGTGATCACCGCCCGCGGCCAGGAGACCCTGGACGAGGCCGTGGCGAGCCTCGGCGACGCGGCGCTCGGCGTCGCCGGCAAAGCCGACGACCCCGACCACCGGGCCCAGGTGCTGCAGACCGTCGCCGATCGTCACGGCCGGCTGGACATCCTCGTCAACAACGCCGGGATCAACCCCGCCTACGGCCCGCTGGAGGAGATCGACCTCGGCGTGGCCCGCAAGATCCTCGAGGTCAACGTGCTGGGCAACCTGGCGTGGACGCAGGGCGTCCTCGCGCACGAGGGGCTGGGCTTCCGGCAGCACGGGGGCCGCATCGTCAACGTCTCCTCCGTCTCGGCCAGCGTCCCCAGCCCGGGGATCGGGTTCTACGGCGTCTCCAAGGCCGCCGTGCACCACCTCACCCGCACCTGGGCGGTCGAGCTGGGCCCGGAGATCCGCGTCAACGCGGTGTCCCCGGCGGTGATCAAGACCGACTTCTCCAGGGCGCTCTACGAGGGCAAGGAGGCGGACGTCGCGGCTGGCTACCCCCTCGGGCGGCTGGGGGAGACGCGGGACGTCGCCGACGTCGTCGCCTTCCTCGTCGGCGAGGAGTCCCGCTGGGTGACCGGGCAGGTCGTCGACGTCGACGGCGGCCTCCTGGTGGGCGGGGGCCACGCATGAGCACCCGTCCCGACGCGATGTCCCCCGAGCTGGCCGACCTGGTCGCCCGCACCCGTGCGTTCGTCCGTGAGGTCGTGATCCCGGCCGAGCCCAGGCCGGGGGAGACCCTTGAGCTGGACGCCCGCCGCGAGCTCTCGGAGAGGGCCAAGGAGGCCGGCGTCTTCGCCCCCGTCTCCAGCGCGGCCTACGGCGGGCTGGGCCTGCCGCTGCGCGACTGGTCGCCGGTCCTGCAGGAGGCCGGCTACAGCCCGATCGGTCCTGCGGTCCTCAACTGCATGGCCCCCGACGAGGGCAACATGCACATGCTCTCCCTCATCGCCACGGAGGAGCAGAAGGAGACCTTCCTCGCGCCGCTGGTGCGCGGGCAGGAGCGCTCCAGCTTCGCGATGACCGAGCCCCACCCCGGCGCCGGCTCCGACCCGTCCGCCCTGACGACCACCGCCCGGCGCGAGGGGGACGAGTGGGTCATCGAGGGCCGCAAGCGCTTCATCAGCGGGGCCAACGAGGCGGGGATCGCCATCGTCATGGCCCGCACCGAGGAGACCGTCGACGCCGACGGGCGGACCCGGCCGGCGGGGGCCACGATGTTCCTCACCCGCACCGACGTGCCGGGCTGGCGCGTCGGGGCCCAGATCCACACCTCCGAGCAGATCATCTCCGGCGGCCACCCCTACGTGCATCTCGAGGGCCTGCGCGTGCCCGGCTCGGCGGTGCTGGGCCAGGTCGGGGAGGGCTTCCGCTACGCCCAGGTCCGGCTCGGCCCGGCGCGGCTGACGCACTGCATGCGCTGGCTCGGACTGGCGCGCCGGGCCCTGGACACGGCGCTGGACCGGGTCGAGCGGCGCGAGCTCTTCGGCTCGCCGATGAGCCAGCTCGGGCTGGCCCAGGGGCTGGTCGCCGACTCGGTCATCGACATCGAGACCTCCGACGCCATCATCGCCCGCACGGCCGCGCTGCTGGAGAACGACGAACGGGCCGGGCAGGCGATGAGCTCGGTCGCGAAGGTGCACTGCGCCGAGGCGATCTACCGGGTCGTGGACCGCAGCATGCAGCTGTGCGGCGGCGACGGGATGAGCGAGGAGCTGCCGCTGGCGCAGTTCCTCATGGAGGTCCGGCCCTTCCGGGTCTACGACGGCTCCAGCGAGACCCACCGGTGGGCCATCTCCCGACGGGCCTCCCGCGCCCGGCGCCGCGAGATCGAGGCCGGGGCGAGCCCGCTCGACCGGGTCGCCCCCGAGGAGCACGATGGCTGAGTCGCGCCCGGACGGGGTGGACGTCGTCGCCACCCGCGCCGAGGCGCAGGGTATGACGATGCCTCCGCTGCTGGTGCTCGACGCCCTGGGCGAGTGGTTGGACGGGCAGGGGATCGGCCCGTCGGGTGGCCCGTTGTCCTGGGAGCGGATCGGGGACGGACAGTCCAACATCACCTACCTCGTGCAACGTGGGGACGGCGCGGACGCGGCGCGCGTCGTGGTGCGTCGCGGCCCCCGTCCACCGCTGCCGCCCTCGGCCCACGACATGGTCCGGGAGTCGCGGATCCAGCGGGTGCTGGGGGAGCGGGAGGTGCGCGTCCCCCGCATCCTCGGCGTCTGCGAGGACGAGTCGGTGCTGGGTGTCCCGTTCTACGTCATGGAGCACCTGGACGGCGTGGTCGTCACCGACACCGAGCCGCCGGCGCTGGGCTCGGCGCAGGCCCGGGGCCGCACGAGCGCTGCGGTCGTCGACACGCTCGTCGCGCTGCACGCGGTCGACGTGGCCGATCCCGCGGTGGCTGCCCTCGGCCGGCCGGCCGGCTACCTGGAGCGTCAGGTGAGGCGGTTCGCCGGGCTGTGGCCGCAGGTCTCCGTCCGTGAGCTGGACGACTTCGAGGTCGTGACGCAGTGGCTGGCCGACCGCCTGCCCGGGCAGGCGGGGAACGCCGTCGTCCACGGCGACTACCGGCTCGGCAACCTCATGCTCGACCGTGGCGCTCCGGACCGCGTGCTCGCCGTCCTCGACTGGGAGATGGCCACCCTCGGTGATCCGCTGGCCGACCTCGGTTACGTCACCGCCACCTGGAGCGATCCCTCCTGGGAGCCGACGGTGATGGATCACGCCACGGTCACCCGCGACGAGGGCTGGTGGCACCGCACAGATCTGGCGCAGGCCTACGCTGCCAGGACCGGCGCCGACCTCGACGCCCTTCCGTGGTACCAGGCCCTGGCGATGTGGAAGTCTGCCGTCTTCTGCGAGGCGATGTACACACGATGGCTCCGCGGCGAACGCCCGGGCGACACCACCTTCGCCCCTCGTCTTGAGCGCGGGGTCCCGGGGCTGCTCGCGAGGGCGCGCGCGCACGCAAGCGAGCTGGCCTGACCCCAGCACGCCCCGCAACGCGCCACACCTGGCCGCCTTCCGAGAGGTGTGTGTGCCGTTCCTAGGACGCCTGCCGGCCGACCCGCTCTCCCAACGCATCCTCCAGGAGCGTGACCAGGGCCTCGAGCTGGACGTCGGAGGACTCGGCGATCTCCTGGTCGGCCCCGTCGAGCGCCCGGGCGGCCAGCCCCGCCTTGCTGTCGATGAGCTCGGCGATCCTCGTGTCGAGGGTCTGCGCTGCGATGATCCGCCACGCCGTGACCGGCTCCTCCTGCCCGATGCGGTGGACGCGGTCGATGGCCTGGGTCTGCTCGGCGTCGGTCCACGACAGTTCCGCGAGCACCATGTTCGAGGCGACCTGCAGGTTGATGCCCACGCCGGCGGCCGTCAGCGAGCACACGACGACCGCGACGTCCGGGTCGTCGGTGAAGGCGTCGATGTGCTTCTGCCGGGCCGCCGCCGTCTGGTCGCCGCGGATGGAGGCGTACCGGATGCCCCGCCGGGCGAAGGTCGCCTCGGCGGTGTCCATGACATCGATGTGCTTGGCGAAGAAGACGACCTTCCCCGCGCTGCGGGCGAGCTGTGCGGCGTAGTCGGCCGCGAGGCCGGCCTTGGCCTGACCGATGCGCCGCATCATCGTGAACACGTTCTCGTCCGACGTCTTCGTCGCCTTGTTCGCCCGCTCCCACGCGGCCACCTGACGCACGAGGTCGTGGTCGATGCCCTCGACGACCTCGCCGGCGTGCCGCGCCTCCAGCGCCCGCTCGTAGCGTGCGACGAGTCGGCGGGCGAGGGCTTGCTCGGCCGCCCGGATGGACCGCCCGGCCTCGTCGTCGAGCTCGACGGGGACGTCGGCCACGCGGCGGGCGGGCAGGTCGGCAGCCACGTCCCTCTTGCGTCGCCGGACGATGCCTCGGTCGATGACGGCGGCGCGGGCGACGGTGGAGAAGCCGCGGTCCGCCGGCGTCAGACCGCTCTCCTCCAGCGCCACCATCAGCTCACCGACCGGTCTGGTCTCGTCGATCCAGCCGAGGAACTGCCAGATCGCCGTGAAGTCCTCGATGTCGTTGATCAGCGGTGTGCCGGTGAGGGCCATGAGCAGCGGATGACCGGTCCGCGTGCGGATGCGCTCGGAGAGCTTCAGCACGTTCTGCGACCGCTGCGACTTCCTGTTCTTGATGTAGTGCGCCTCGTCGACCACCATTCCCCGCAGGCCCAGTTCCCCGAGCCACCCCACGTGCCGGTCGAGCACCTCGTAGTTGACGACGATGATGTCCGCGAAGCCGTCGATCGTGTCACCGTCGCCGTGGACCACGGTCGCGGGGTGGTTGGGCGTCCACAGGGCGGCCTCGCGCGCCCAGTTCATCTTCACCACGTTGGGCACGACGACGAGCAACGGGTAGGCGTCCGCCGCCTCCGCCGCGAGCAGAGCCTGGGCCGTCTTGCCCAGGCCGGGCTCGTCGGCGAGCAGGAACGTCCGGTGCCCCGCCGCCGCGGCGGCGACCAGTCTCCCCTGGTGCGGCATGAGCTCTAGCCCACCGGACACGCGGGTGGCGCCAGGTTCCGGCAGGGTCATGCACGAGAGCGCGCCGCCGTCCTCGAAGGACGTGAGCAGCGGTCCGATGAGCTCCCAGCCGACGAGGCGGCGGGGCTTGGCGGTGCGCCTGGCGACGGCCGAGAAGTCGGGTGCGAGGAAGGGGTTGGCGAGCTGGCGGGACACCACGGACCTGGGCACCACCCGGCGCTGGACGGCTGCCGTGGGCTCGGTGGGTGCGGGTTTCTCCGCGGGGTCCGGCGGCACCTCGACCCCGGCGGCCTCCAGCAGCTCGCGACGGAGCGACCGCGCGCGGTCGGAGATGACGGCGTCGTCGGCGAGCAGCCCGAGGAGGGAGGTGTCGCGGGCGGCCGTCGTCGCGAGGATGGTGGCGATGCCGTCGAGGCGCTTCAGCTCCTCGGTGCGCCGGGCCGCGGACGTGCTCTCCTCCGCCTTGACGCGGGCGCGCTCCTCGCGCATGAGGAGGGCCACCACCTGGAACTTCGTCCGGATCGAGGGTTGCGTCCGACCCCGCTGGACCGCGGACTCGACCTCACGGACGGCCTTGGCGAGCACCTGGATGACACCGTCGTCGTCGCGGGGGCGCTGGGCGCGCGGGCGCGTGCCGTTCTGACGCGGGTGCGCGCCGTTCTGACGCGTGCGCGCGTCCTTGTGACGCTGGGCTCCTCGAGCCACGAACTCCTCCTCGGAGCGATCGGTCAATCCCCGGCGGACCCAGCCCTCACCGCACCTGCGGGGGGATGGACGTCCCAGCCGCCCCCGGCAGAAGACGTCCCGGGGAGCTGCTGGTTCAGCGGATCTGCGATGAGATCGACGCGTACGACGTATCCAGCCACGATGGCATCTTCAGCGTACCGCGTACCGGGTGCATGTCGGGCCTCGGGGAGCCGAGGAGGACCTCGTCCTGTCGATCCCCACCACCGTCGGCGGCGTCGGGGGTCTGCTCAGCCTCACCGGGTCACCGGTCACCGATGTGCGTCGGCACGTGCAGGGTCGTCTGCGGGAACGGGTGGGCGCGGGGCAGGACCGGTGCGGCGTGCTCACCGCCGTCGATCCGGACGGGGACCCGGTCGGCTGTCGAGGACTGCGGCGTCCTGCGGAACGGCGGGAGGTGCCTGCGGGACGAGCAAGGGGGTTCGTGCAGGTTCGTTCTGCCCGAACTCGGTGTACGTGGCGAGCACGGCGCGGCCGCGGCCCGGCAGGTCACCGTCCCGCTCCACGCCGGCGCGGACCCGCCTGCGATCTTCGGGTGGGGGGAGGGGGACGAGCCGTTGGACCGCGGGGTCGTCGTGCTTGCCGGCGCACGGCATCGCCACGGCGTGCTCAGCCAGGGTCAACGTCACCGACGGCGGGAGGAGGTCGATGCCCCGGGGTGGCATGTCGCACCACAGCACCGCGTACATCGTCCACCCCTGGCGGGGCAGGGTGTCCAGGATCAGCGGCCTGGTGGCATCGGCGTAGTCGATGGTTGCGACGTCGATGAGCCGGAGGCCTTCCGGGAAGGGCGGCGCCTCGGCGCGCGGTACGCGACCTGAGGTCTGGCGGTCTTCGGGTGGGGACCGGCACGGCCGTGGCCGAGGCTGGCGAGCGGCCCTCGTCGGCCGGGTACGAGGACGTGCGGTCACCGCCGTCCGGGTCGACAAGAGGTTCGCTCAGCGCCGCGGTGAAGAGGTCCTGCGCCGGTCCGTAGTGGTGGTACGCCACCGCGTGGAGGCGTCGGCCAGGCCCTCGGTCTGCGGCACCAGGGAGGGGATGCGCCGGGGTGGCACGCCCAGCACCTGCGCGGTGTGCTCGGCCGCCCACCCCTGGACCAGCATGAGGACAGCGGCGGCACGCTGGCGGGCGGGCCACGACCCGCAGATCCCGAGACGGCTCATCTGACCCTGGGGCCATGTCTCAACGTCGCACCGGCACCAGACCTTGGCAAGAACGAACCCGCACCGGGTGGGTGCCGCGCATCCGCTGACAGGCCGGTGGAGCCAGCCCTCTGGGGTGACCGTCACACCGACCAGGTGTCAGGCTGGGGTCGTGGCTTCCGAGGCTGGATCCTACGCGCGCGTGTTCCGTCGACACGCTCATCCCGTCAGTGCCTGGTCGAGACTGCTGAGCACACCCCTTCTGCTGGTACCACCGTGGACCCGGCGCTGGTGGTTGTACGTGCCCATCGGTGCCTGGTTCGCGGTCAACCCGGTGATGACCCCGCCGGCTCACGACACGTCCTCGTTCGCGACGAGGGCCATCCTGGGCGAGGAGTCCTGGACCCGGGACCCCACGTCCGAGCCGAAGGTCCTGGCCCTGACAGGCGTGGTCACGGCCTCGCTCGTGGGCGCCATGGTGGCCAGCTACCAGCACAGGAGGACCGCCGCGGTCGTCGGCACGGGGAGCTGCGTGGTGCTCACGCTGTGGCAGTGGAAGCTGTGGGCGGACCGGTTCACGCGGGAGACCCGTCGGACGGCCGACGGCGAGCGGGTGCGGTGAACCACCGGGGCCCCCTCGCAGCCACGCTCAGGTCCTGACGGGGCGACCCGGGAGGCGCTCTACCGGCCCGACGCACGGACGGCGGCTCGGACCGTGAAGACTGCCGCGTAGCGTGAGACGCCATGGCATGGACGTACTCAAAGGTGGCCTGGGTCGCCGCCCTGATCTCGCTGTTCGCGCTGCTGCGCGGCCTGCGCGGGCTGGTGGAGGTCGACGACCGACCGGTGGCGCTGGTCGTGGCGGTCGTGGTGGTGGCCGTCACCGGCCTGGTGCCGTCCACCCTCGGCCGGGGGCAGGTGCTGCCCGAGCAGGCCGGTTGGCGCAAGACGCTGCAGTTCTTCGGTGCGAGCGCGGCGACGGTGCTGGCGGTCCTCCTGGGTGTCGACGTGGTCCTCGCCGGGGTGGTCGGTGTGGCCGCCGCCGCGGTGGTGCCACTGGCCTGGCGGGCGCCGCAGAGCTGACCGGAGCCGGGTGAGTCCCCTACGAAGGGGTCCCGCGGGAGCGCGGCCTGGCGAAGAGGCGGGAGAGCCCGAGCCGCAGGGCGGTGACGTCGGTGTCGACGGCGACGAGGTCGGCCTCGGGCGCCACCTCGAGAAGGGCCGGTCGGCCAGCCATGAACCCCACGACCTTTCCTGCCCCGCGGGCCAGGCCGACCACGTGCCGGAGGGCCTGGACGGTCTGGGCCGAGTCTGGCTCGGGATAGCCGGCGGAGATCGAGAGGTCGTAGGGACCCACGAAGACGCCGTCGATCCCGGGCACCGCGAGGATGTCGGCGGCCCGCTTCAGACCGGTGGCGGTCTCGACCATCGGCAGCAGGAGCTGCTGCGCGGGGGCCCGGGTGACGCCGAGAGCCTGCCGGCAACCGCCTGTGCTGCGGGTGCCGTGCGGAGGGGTCCGGCACGCCGACACCAGGGCGCGGGCCTGGTCGGCCGTCTCCACCATGGGGACGATGAGGCCGTCGACCCCGGCGTCGAGGAGGCGGCCGATCGTCGCGGCGTCGTGGGAGGGTGTCCGTGCCAGGACGGGAAGCCGGGCGTGCTCGACCACGCGCAGCAGCCCCGGGACGTCCGTGGGCTCGAGGTCGCCGTGCTGCAGGTCGAGACCGACCCAGTCGACGCCGCTGCCGACGACGACCTCCAGCCCGTAGGGGTTGAGAAAGCTCACCCACAGTCCGCGGCGCAGACCCTCTCCCTCCCCGGCGGCTGCGGTCAGCAGCCTCGTCCTCAGGTCCGGGGCGGGGGTGTCGTCCGGCGCGGGCATGGGCACCTCCTGGGGTGGGCGAGCGTGTCGTTCCAAGGGTCAGAGTGCCAGCAGTCCACCTGCGACCTCGACGAGGTCCTCCCCGCGGACGTCAGCAGGAAGGAAGACGTCGCCGGGCTCACCCTCCAGGCGGGAGCACCAGCCGGCGAGGGCACCGACCTTCTTGGCACCGTGGCAGTCCCAGGCGTGCACCGCGACGAGCGCCGTCCGGTCCACCTCGCAGCCGAGAGCCTGCGCGGCGTGGCGGTAGACCTGGGGTGCGGGCTTCCACACGCCGACGGTGTCGCAGGTCACGACCTCGTAGTCCGCGACGTCGCCGGCGAGCGTCAACGCCATCGCGTCGCGCTGGAACCGCATGAAGAACGCACCCAGCACCTCGGGGCGCTGCCCCACCTCCACGAGCCTCTCCGCGATCGGATGCAGGTCGAGCAGGGTCTCCAGGACGTCGAACACGACGGCGTCGACACGGGGAGTCAACGCAGCTCCTCCAGCAGCGCGGGAAGGACCTCGTGCATGTCACCGATCACGGCATACCGCGCCTTGGTCACCATCGGCGCCTCCTCGTCGGTGTTGACCGCGATGATGGTCCGCGAGGACGAACACCCCGCCCAGTGCTGGATCGCGCCGCTGATGCCGCACGCCAGGTAGAGGTCCGGGCTGATGCGGCTGCCGGTCTGACCCACCTGCTCGTGGTGCGGACGCCAGCCGAGGCTGGTCACCACCCGCGAGACACCGACCGCGCCACCGAGCCGCTCCGCCACGGCCTCCGCAGCCGCGAACCGGTCCGCCCCGCCGACCCCTCGTCCGACCCCCACGACCACCGAGGCGCCGGTCAGGGCCGAGGTGTCGCCGGCCTCGCGGGCCTCGGTCCGCCGCACCTGGGCGACCAGGTCGGCCGGGGTCAGCTCGACCTCGACCTGCTCCACCGTCGTCTGCCTCGGATCCGACGCCGGGGCGGGTGCCACCGCGTGCCCCGCCACCGACGCCACGGCGGGCCGGCCGCCGAGCCCGACCCGCTCCAGGACCGCGCCGCCCACGACCTGCCGCTCGACCTCGAGCGGGTCGGACTGCACGACCTGCACCACGTTGGCGGCCATCGGCACGTCGTGGACGGCCGCCACGTGCGCCAGCACCTCGGTGCCGCGCGGGGTGCCACCGGCGAGGAGGTATGCCGCGCCGCTCGCCTCGAGGGCGGCGTCGACGACGCGCGCCCAGGCGCGTGCGGCATACCGCTCCAGCCGTGCGTCCGTGGTGACGAGCAGGGTGCGCACCCCCTGCTCGCGGCACTGCGCCAGCACCTCCTCACCGGGCTGGCCCACCTGCCCGACGAGCACCGCGTCCACCGCCTCCCCGGGCAGGTCACGCGCGAAGGTCAGACTCTCCTCGGCCACCACGGACAGCCCCGCCCCGCCCTGGCCGGGATCCTCCAGCTCCACCAGCACCAGCACGCTCACCGAACGACCCCCAGCTCCCGCAGCACCTCGGCCAGCCGGACAGCACCGCCGGCACCCTGCCCGAGCACCTCCACCCGGCTCTCCGGCGCAGGCAGCACCCGCAGCCCGAGCCGGCCGCTGCCGCGCGGCTCGACACCCGGGTCGACCACCTCGACGGGCGTCTTCCGGGCGCGCATCCGTCCGGTGATGGAGGGGTAGCGCGGCTGCACGCCGCCCTCCAGCACGGTCACGACGGCGGGCAGGGGGAGCTCGTAGACCTCGGTGCCCGTCGCGGTCCCGGCCCGGACCTCGGCCCGTCCCTGCGCCACGGTGATGTTCTGCGCCCCCGCCACCACAGGACGCCCGAGGAGGTGCGCCAGCCGGATGCCGACCTGGTGGTCGCCGGTGTCGGCAGCGTCGTTGCCCAGCAGCACCAGGTCGTAGCCGGTGCCGGCCGACTCCTTCTCGCGCACGACGGCGGCGATCGCGGCCGCGACGTCGCCCGGGCCGAACGCGTCCGCCTCGGCGTCGACGCGGACGGCCGCGTGGGCTCCCACGGCGACCGCGGCCCGCAGCTGCTCCTCGCAGTCCTCGTCCCCCAGGCTGAGCACGGTGACCTCACCACCGGACGCGCCGGCGACGTCCACCGCGATCTCCACGGCGCACTCCTCGTGCGCGCTCATGGTGTAGCCGGCGTAGCGTCCGTCCACCGCGTCGCCGGCCTCGGTCAGCACCACCTCACCGCTGTCGTCGGGCACCCTCTTCACGCAGACCAGCACGTCGGCCATCTCAGGTGCCCCCCGCCCGGGCGCCCAGCTCGGCATACCGTCCTTTGACCCGCAGGTTGTCCGGGTCGAGCAGCGGGCTGGCGTCGGCGCGGACCACGGTGACGGGGAAGAGCTGCTCCATGTAGGAGACCGCCAGCCCGGTCCCGGGCACCGCCTGCGCGGGCGGGAGGAACGCCATCAGCACGTGCTGGCCCAGGCTCGGGGCCGAGGCGGCCGAGGTGACGTACGGATGGTGCCCGTGCCCGTCGGTCAGGGGGTGGCCCTCCCGGGTGAGGACGGGCTCGCCGCCGAGCATGTAGCGCTTCGTCCCGTCGGCGCTCGTGTGGTCGTCGACGGTCAGGGCGCACAGGACGGCCCTGGGGGCCATCCTCTCCTGCTCGAGGACCGCCTGCCTGCCGATGAAGTCGGCGTCCTTGATCCTGGCCCTGCTCATCCCCGTCTCGGCGAGGCTGCGCTCGGCGTCCAGCTCCGCCCCGAAGGCGCGGTACCCCTTCTCGATCCGTCCGGTGGCGGTGTAGACACCCGTCCCGACCGGCACCACGCCGTGCTCGCGACCGGTCCGGACCAGCCGGTCCCACAGCGCCGCCCCGGTCTCCATCGGCACGTAGAGCTCCCACCCGAACTCGCCCACGTAGGAGATCCTGGAGGCCAGCACCGACAGCTCCCCGACCTCGATCGTCCTCCACGTGCCGAACGCGAACGTCTCCGGGGAGATGTCGTCGTCGGTCAGCGCGCCGAGCACGTCGCCGGCCGTGGCCCCCACAGACCGATCGTGCTGATCGCGGAGGTGAGGTCGACCAGCTGGGCCCCCTCGGGCAGGTGGTCGGCGAACCATTTCTTGTCGACCATGCCGTGCGCTCCGCCGGTGACGACGCGGAAGCGGTCGTGCCCGAGGCGCATGACGGTCAGGTCGGAGCGGAAACCACCGGCCTCGTCGAGCACCGGGGTGTAGACGACCCGGCCCACCGGGACGTCAGCCTGCGCCACGACGATGCGCTGGACCGCGGCCATGGCCTGGGGGCCGACGACGTCGAGGACCGCGAAGGAGGTCAGGTCCACGATCCCGCCGCGGGCCCGCATCGCCAGGTGCTCGGCGTTGATGATCGGGCTCCACCAGCGGGCGTCCCACTCGTTCTCCCGGGGCATCACCGCCTCACCGAACTCCTCCAGGAGGCCGGCGTTGCTCTCGTACCACTGGGGGCGCTCCCAGCCCACGGCCTCGTGGAAGACCGCTCCGAGCTCGCGCTGGGAGGCGTGCATGGGGGAGAGGCGCACCGGGCGCGAGCTCTGCCACTGCTCCGCGGGGTGCACGATGCCGTAGGTCTTGTTGAAGGCCTCGCTGGTGCGGGCGCGGACGTGGGCGCGCGTGCGCTGGTGGGGGTAGAAGCGGGCGATGTCGCTGGCCCCCAGGTCGATCTCGGAGTGGCCGTGGGTCATCCACTCGGCCACGGCCCGGCCGACCCCGGGGCCCTCCTTGATCCACACCGCGGCGCAGCTCCACAGCCCGGCGACCTCGGGCGTCTCTCCCAGCACCGGTGCGCCGTCCGGGGTCAGCGAGAGCAGACCGTTGATGGCGTATCGGATCTCGGCCCGCTCGTCGCCGAGCAGCTCGGGCATGAGCTCCAGCGCCTGCTCCAGCTGCGGGTCGAAGTCGTCCTCGGTGAACGGCATCTCGGTCGGCGAGAGCTTGGCCTGCGCGATCGAAGGGATCTCCTCGGGCTCGTGCAGGATCGGCCGGTGGGCGTAGGAGCCGACCTCCATGTCCGAGCCGTGCTGGCGCTCGTAGCAGAAGGTGTCCATGTCGCGGACGATCGGGACGCTGATCTCACCGTCCGTCACGGCCAGCGGGGCGCAGGGCCCTACCGAGATCATCTGGTGCACCGCCGGGGTCAGCGGGATGTGTGCGCCGGCCATCCGCGCGAGCTTCGGGCTCCACACGCCGCAGGCGATGACGACCACGGGGGCCTCGATCGTGCCCTTGTCGGTCTGCACGGCACGGACCCGGCCGTCGACGACGCTCATCCCGGTCACCTCGACGTTCGGGACGGTGGTCAGGGCGCCGGACTCCTGGGCCCGCTCCCGCATGATGGTGCCGGCACGCAAGGAGTCGACCACGCCGACGGACGGCGTGTAGAAGCCCCCGACGACGACGGAGGGGTCGACGAAGGGCACCAGCTCCACGATCTCCTCCGGGGTGACCAGCCGCGACTCGATCCCCCAGGCCCTCGCCGAGGACATCCGGCGCCGCAGCTCCTCCATCCGCTCCTGCGTCCGGGCGACCTCGATGCCGCCTGACTCGGTGAAGACACCCATCTCGCGGTACTGCCGGACCGAGTCCACCGTCAGGTCGGTGATCTCGCGGCTGTGGTCGACCGGGAAGATGAAGTTGGAGGCGTGGCCGGTGGAGCCGCCGGGGTTCGGCAGCGGCCCCTTGTCGATCTGCACGATGTCCTGCCACCCCAGCCGAGCCAGGTGGTGGACCAGCGCGTTCCCGACGATGCCGGCTCCGATGACCAGCACGTCGCAGCGGTCCGGGAGCGGTGACGTGCTCATCGAGCACCCTTCGACGTGCGTAGTGCGCAACTGTGCGCACAGGACGCAGTCATCGTGGCTGCGGGCCGAGCGTCTGTCAAGGGTCCTCCTGGCGGGTCCCCGGGAGAGGGTGACGAGCCGGGCGCCTGTGCCCGTCGTTGCGTATGACGCAGACCGTTGCACACTCCGCACCGCTGGGGTAGCGTCGAAGCACGCTGGATCACAGCCCCCGCTCCGGTCGGTCCGTGCAGGCCCGGCCCCGCACCACAAGGAGGGCGCCGATGACTCTGACCGAGAGCACCGCGACCCGCTCTGACGACGCCGCTGACCTCGCCGCCCCACCCACGTCGGCACCCCGGACCATCCACCCCAACCACCCGACGGTGGACCAGGGCCGGACCGTCCCGGTGAACCTCCGGCAGAGCGGCCCGACGCCGGTGGAGCTGCTGATCTCCACCCGCATCCGCAAGTCGCCCTACTGGCACCTGTCGGTCGCCGCCGGCGCCTGGCGCGCGGAGGTCTACAACCGCGTCTACCACCCGCGTGGCTACCTCTCGATGGAGGAGGGGGGCCCGCTGGCCGAGCACCGGTCCGTCGTGGACGACGTCAGCCTGTGGAACGTCGCGGTGGAGCGGCAGATCCAGGTCAAGGGTCCGGACGCCGAGGACTTCGTCAACTACGTGATCACCCGGCAGGCCAGGAAGATCTCCCCGATGCACGCGCGCTACGTCATCCTGTGCAACGAGGCCGGCGGCATCCTCAACGACCCGGTCCTGCTGCGGCTGTCGCAGGACGAGTTCTGGTTCAGCGTGTCCGACTCCGACCTCATGCTCTGGCTGCAGGGGGTGAACGTCGGCAAGGGGTACGACGTGCACATCCAGGAGATCGACGTCTGCCCGGTCCAGATCCAGGGCCCCAGGTCCACGGCCCTGATGCGCGACCTCGTCGGCCCGGTGGTCGACGACATCCCGAACTACGGTCTCGCGGCGGCCGAGGTCGCCGGGCTGCCGGTCATCGTGTCCCAGACCGGGTTCACCGGGGAGAAGGGGTACGAGATCTACCTTTACGACGCCACCCTGCACGCCGAGGAGATGTGGAACGCGGTGCTCGAGGCCGGCAGGGCGCACAACCTGCGGGTGATCGCGCCGGCCCACCCCCGCCGCGTCCAGGCCGGCATCCTGTCCTGGGGTCAGGACATGGACGCCGAGACCTCCCCGCTGCAGACCAACCTGGCCTACCAGGTGCCGCGGATGAAGGAGGAGGACTACGTCGGCAAGAAGGCGCTGGAGGCGCAGCGGGCGCAGCTGGAGGCGGGCGAGGCGCCCTTCACCCAGATGCTGGTCGGGATGCGGCTGGGCGGGAAGCCGATCACCGACTACGCGCCGGACTTCTGGCTGGTGAGCACCGCCGAGCACGACGACCCGGTCGGCTACCTGACCTCGCCCTGGTACTCACCCGAGCTGGGGACGAACATCGCCCTCGGGTACGTCCCGGTCGCGCACAGCGGGATCGGCTCCCGGATGCGGGCCTGGCTGCCGGAGGAGTATGCCGAGACCCCCGGCGAGCCGGTCGACGCCGAGGTGGTGGAGGTGCCCTTCCGCCCGTCGGTCAACCCGAACACCCGCGAGGTGCTCAAGGACGAGGGCAGGCAGTTCCTCTGAGCCTCAGCCGTGCCAGCCGAGCCGGGTGGACAGGTCGTCCGCGGCGCGGCGCAGCGGGGCGAGCAGCTCCCGCTCCCGCTCGACGTCCATCCGGAAGGACGGCCCGGACAGGCTGATCGAGGCGACCAGCTCGCCGTGGACGTCGTAGACCGGGGCGGCCATCGCGGTGAGGCCGATGTCCAGCTCGTCCCGCACCACGGCATACCCCTGCTCCCTCGCCGCCTGGACGAGCCGCTCCAGCTCCGCCGGCTGCGTCACGGTGTGCTCGGTGAAGGCGGTCAGCTCACCCCAGACCTCGCTGCGTTCGGCCGCCGACAGCCCACCGAGCAGCACCCGGCCGTTCGAGGTGGCGTGCAGCGGGATGTGCTGCCCCACCCAGTTGTAGGAGGTGATCGTCGAGGGGCCGAGCGCCTGGTCCACGTACAGAGCCGTGGGCCCGGCCATCACCGCGACGTTGACGGTCTCGCCGGTCTCCTGCGCCAGCGCACGGCACACCGGCCGCCCCTCCTGGACGAGGTCGAGCCGGGCGGTCGTGGCCCCGGCCAGGCGGAGGATGCCCGCCCCCAGCCGCACCGGACCGCGAGGCTCGGGCTGCTCGACCAGGTCGTGGGCGGACAGGGCGGCGACCGTCCGGCTGACGGTGCTCTTGTGGACCCCCAGCTCCTCGGCGATCTCGCCCAGACCCGCCTCGCCGGCGCGGGCCAGGATCTCGAGGATGGTCAGGGCCCGGTCGACCGACTGTACCGGGGAGCGGTCGCCTCCGTCGCTCTCCTCGTCCGCCACGCGCCCCACCCTAGGGACCGACGGGGCGGGAGCCCCGTCCGGGGTGGTCGACCGACAGCAGGTCCAGCTGCTCCTGCCGCCAGGACTCGGTCAAGCCGACCTGGTTGAACGTGTAGACGTGCAGCCCGCAGATCCCGAGCCGCTCGTCGGCCGCCAGCCGGGCGATCCTGTGCACGAAGCCGGTGCTGGAAAAACCGGGCAGGGCGATGCGGGCGAACACGTTCTTCTGCTTGCGCAGGAAGCGCATCGAGTCACCGACCCCGATCGTCGCGGCCATCCGCAGCAGCCTGCCGGGGTCGACCGGGCCGGGGACGCCGATGCGGACGGGCAGCGTGACGCCGCGGTCGCGGACCGCCTCGAGCCACCGGCGCACCATCGCGTCGTCGAACGTCATGTTGGAGACGATGGAGGTGGCGTGCTCGTGCTTGGCCCACATGGACTGCACCAGGACGTGGTCCTCGATGCCGGGGTGGGACTCCGGGTAACCGGTGATGCCCACGTGCGGGAAGGGCCTGCCCAGGTCGTCCAGGGCCAGCAGCAGCTCGAGCGCACCGGCGAAGGTCTCGTCGGTGCCGGTCGCGTCCCCACCGGGCACGAAGACCTCGGTCACGCCCGCTTCCTGCAGCCGGGACACCAGGTCGGGAAGCCCGGCCCGGGGCACCATCCGGGCCGCCAGGTGCGGCACCACGTGGTAGTGCTGGGCGAGCCTCTCGGTCACCTCGAGCGTGGCGTCCAGTCCTCTGGTCGGTGACGCGGTCACGGTGATGGCGCGCGCCCAGGGGCCACGTGCTCGAGCACCCGGTCGACGATGCCGGCGGACGGCAGGACCTCCAGCCGGGCGTCGAGCAGCAGCGACTGCAGGGCCGAAGGCGGACGCTTGTTGCCCATCACGCAACCTCTTTCTCAGGACGCATCCAACCTACGAGAGTCCGGGGTCCGGGACAAGCGCCGGAGCGTGAGTCGTCCGGGTGAACAGCGTGCGCCGTCCCCGGACCTCAGGTCCCGCAGAACGTGCGGTACGGACCGAGGTCCGACGGGGCGGGGGCGGCGTAGCGCTCCAGGTGGGGACGCTCGACGTAGGGGTCGGTCACCGCCTCCAGCAGTCGGTGCACCAGCGTCAGGTCGCCCTCCACGGCGGCGTCCAGCGCCTCCTCGACCAGGTGGTTGCGGGGGATGTGGACGGGGTTGACCAGGTCCATCGACGCCGCGTCCGGCCGCAGGGGCAGCCAGCGGCCGAACCAGGCGTCGAACGCGGCCTCGTCCGCTCCGGCACGGCGTGCGGCACCGGTGTCACCGCGTGCCACGGCGCCGAGGCTGCGGAAGAACGCCGTGTGGTCGACCCGGTGCTCCTGCAGCAGACCCAGCAGCTCCTCTGCCAGGGAGCCGACGTCGCCCGACGCGACCTGCTCCGGCAGGCCCAGCCTGGCCCGCATCCCGGACGTCCAGGAGGCGCCGTAGGCCGGGACGAACGCGTCGACCGCCTCCACCGCGAGCTCGACCGCGCGGTCCTGCTCCTCGTGCAGCAGCGGCAGCATCGCCTCCGCCAGCCGGGCCAGGTTCCACCGGGCGACGGCGGGCTGGTTGCCGTAGGCGTAGCGTCCCGCCGTGTCGATCGAGCTGTAGACCGTCGCCGGGTCGTACCGGTCCAGGAAGGCGCACGGCCCGTAGTCGATGGTCTCCCCGGAGATCGTCGTGTTGTCGGTGTTCATCACGCCGTGGACGAAGCCCACGAGCATCCACCGCGCCACGAGCGAGGCCTGGTCGGCGACCACGGCCCGCAGGAGCGCGGCATACCGGTCGTCCGTCCCGGCCGCCTCGGGGTGGTGACGGTCGATCGCGTGGTCGGCCAGGCGCTGCAGCAGGGCGACGTCGCCGGTGGCGCGGGCGAACTGGAAGGTCCCCACGCGCAGGTGGCTGCCGGCCACCCGCGCGAGCACCGCGCCGGGCAGCGTCCTCTCCCGCTGCACCCGGCGACCGGTGGCCACCACCGCCAGCGACCGGGTGGTGGGGATGCCCAGGGCGTGCATCGCCTCGGAGACGACGTGCTCGCGCAGCATCGGACCGACCGCGGCCAGGCCGTCACCCGCGCGGGCGAACGGGGTGCGCCCGGACCCCTTGAGGTGCAGGTCGCGACGGCGGCCGGCAGGGTCGAGCACCTCACCCAGCAGGAGCGCCCGCCCGTCCCCCAGCCGCGGGGAGTAGGCCCCGAACTGGTGCCCGGCGTAGGCCTGCGCCACGGGGGTGGCGTCGACCGGGACGCTGCGCCCGGTCAGCAGGCCCACGCCCTCGGCGCCGCGCAACCACTCCGGGTCGAGGCCCAGCTCGGTGGCCAGGGGTTCGTTCAGGACCAGGATCCTCGGGTCCGGGGCGGCCTCGGCCTGCCAGGGGATCGCGAGCTCGGACAGCTCGGCGGCGAACTGACCGCCGAGAACGAGGGCCGGTCGGGTGGACGTGCTCATCCGACGAGCCTAGGTCAGCCCCGCGGCCCCGGACGGATCAGCCGACGTCCGGGGCGGTCGGCGGGCGGGACGGACCGGTCGGACCGGTCGAGGCACGACGTGCTGCGCGCAGCTCGCGGCGGCCGCGGTCCCAGGCGCGGTGGGCCAGGTCGCGCGGAGGGTGCTGCTGCATCCACCGGCGCAGCTCGTCCTGCGCGGCCTCCCGCCCCGGGTCGGGCCCGGTGACGTCGTAGCCGCGCACCGCGGCCTCCTGCTCCGCGCTCATGGGTATGGCGTACCGGTGCACCTGCTCGGTGATGAGGGCCCGGTAGCGCGCCGGAATCAGGTCCAGGGCGGGCTCGTAGGAGCGGGCGAGCCAGGTCCGCGGGTCGGGGCCGGCCTTCGCGGCGACGAGCCGCATCAGCTCGCTGGTCCCGCCGTCGGCGAGGTAGCGGTGCGCGCAGTGGGCCAGCACCGGTTCGACCTTCATCGGTTCCGCCAGCAGGTGCTGCCGCGACTCCGTCCCCCGCCACTGCCGCTCCAGCACCCGGTCGGACGGCCACGCGCCGCTGATGGTGGAGGCGAGGAGGGTCTTGCGCGCGCACTTCGGGCACCGTCCGCAGGGGCGTCCCAGCCGGGGGCCCCGCACGCAGGACTGGGCCGCCCGACCCACCGGGTGGGTGGCCACGATCGTGCTGGTCACCAGCTCGGACACCCCGGCGACGGGGACGCACACCGCCAGGCCCAGCGCGGCGAGCACCGGGCCCCACTCGGCCACGAAGGGCGACTGCGCGTAGTCGCGGTAGCGGCCGCGCTGCAGGCGGTAGGTGGCCTCGAGCGGGGCGCCCCACGCGACGGCGTCCAGCCGGTCGGCGTCGGCGTGCAGCAGCAGCGGGACGGCGGTGGTCAGGTCGTGCGGGAAGCCCACGGGGTCGGCGAGGTACTCCACGTCGCTGGGCACGACCCTCACCGCCCGTCCCTGCCGACGCAGCACCTCGCAGGACTCCAGGGCGGCCCGGCCGTCCATGAGCGTGGACCGGCGCTCGCCGGCGGGCGCCCGCCGGGCCAGGTGGTAGCTGCAGGTGGTCGCGGGCATGAGGGCCAGGGCGGCCACGCTGTCCGTGCCCCCGCTGAAGCACAGGCCCGGTCGTCCGTCCGCGGGGGCGTGTCGCGGCGTCCCCGTCCCGACGTTCGCGAGCCGCAGGCGGGGTCCGGCGCGCAGGGCCTCGGCCAGCTCCCGGCTCGCCGGGACCGAGCAGGAGAAGCGCCTCCGGCGGGGGACCCACGGCCGGGCGCAGAGCAGGGCGGCGACGACGAGCAGGTCGGGGTGGACGCCGCCCGGCGGGACGTCGAGGTGGACGTGGGCCGTGCGCCGCGCCAGGTGGACCCGGCCGGTCCCGTCGCCGTCGTCCGGCTGCAGGGTGAAGGTCACCCGGCCCGGGACGTGCTCCACCTCGACGTGCATCGGCCGAACCTACCGGAACGCCGCTGCCCGACGTCCGCGGTCACCCCGGCTGCGGACCCGTCCCTCCGCCCGGCACGTAGCCGCGCCGCTTGTCGACCACGTTCTCCAGCGGCTCCGCGTCCAGCCAGCGCCGGGCGTTGGCGACGAACTGCTCGGCCAGCGTGTCCCGCCACCCCAGGACGTCGCCGGACATGTGCGGTGAGACGACCACGCCCGGGGCGTCCCAGAACGGCGAGTCCTCCGGCAGCGGCTCGGTGGCGAAGACGTCGAGCGTGGCACCGTCGAGGCGGCCCTCGCGCAGCGCGGCGAGCAGGTCGTCCTCGACGACGGTCGGGCCCCGCCCGACGTTGATCACGTGGGCCGTCGACGGCAGCGCCGCCAGCACCTCGGCGTCGAGCAGGCCCCGGGTGCGGTCGGTCAGGGGAGCGGCGTTGACCAGGTAGTCCACCCCGCCCAGGTGCTCGCGCAGCCGTCCGCTGTCGAGCACCTTGCCGAGCTCCGGGTCCGTGCGGGCGTGGCTCCCGGCCACCGAGACGTCCATCCCGACGGCGCCCAGCAGGCGCGCGGTCTCCCGGCCGATCCCCCCGGTGCCCACGACGACCGCCCGGGCGCCCCTCAGCGAGCGGGTCTCCCGGTGCCGCCACTCCCGCCGCCGCTGCAGCGCCGAGCTCTCGTGGAGACGTTTGGCGTGGGCCAGGACGGCGGCGAGCACGTACTCGGCGATCGGCCGGTCGAAGACGCCCCGGGCGTTGGTGACCACCACGTCCGAGCCGCGCAGCTCGTCGAAGAGGAGGGTGTCGACCCCCGCGGCGGCCACGTGGATCCACTGCAGGTCACCGCAGTGCTCCCAGACGTCCCGCAGGGCGCCGGAGAAGAAGTCCCACAGGAACAGGGCCCGGGCGCCCCGCACCGCCTCGCCGAGGTCCGCCTCGGTGGCGGTCCGCAGGTCCACCCGGCCCGACAGCGCCGCCAGGTGCGGCGGGGCGTCGTCCGGGCTCGCGCACAGGACGACCAGGACCGGCAGGGTGCTCACCCGGTCACCGTAGGAACCGGCCTGTCTGATTGTCAACAATCCAGGCGAGGGTGCACGATGGCCCCATGCCCTGGCCTGGTGACGGAACCCCCGACGACCCGACGGACGTCGAGTCCCGGCCGTTCCCGCGGGCCGAGTACCGGGACCGGCTCCAGCGGGTGCAGGAGGCCATGGCCCGCCACTCCTTCGGGGCGCTGGTCGTCGTCGACCCGGCGAACCTCTACTACCTCACCGGCTACAACGCCTGGTCCTTCTACATGCCCCAGTGCCTGATCGTCCCGGCCCACGGCGAGCCGCACCTGTTCACCCGGGCGATGGACGCGCAGGGGGCGCACTACACCGCATACCTCCCGCCCGCCCAGATCCACGGCTATCCCGAGGACCTGGTCCAGCGTCCCGACGTCCACCCGTTCGGGTGGATCGCCGACCGCGCCCTGGAGGTGGGCCTGCTGCCCGGCGGCCCGGACGCCCGGGTGGCCGCGGAGACCGACGCGCACTTCTTCTCGCCCCGCGGCTACCTGGCGCTGCTCTCGCGGCTGGGGCAGGGGCACCTGCTCGACAGCCACGAGCTGGTCAACTGGGTGCGGGTGGTCAAGTCGCCGCTGGAGCAGGACAAGCTGCGCGTCGCCGGCGAGATCGCCCAGCAGACCATGCGGATCGCGGTCGACAGCATCGAGACCGGGCGGCGCCAGTGCGACGTCGTCGCCCAGATCCAGTACTCCCAGGCGCTCGGCGCCCGCAAGCTCGGTGGCGACTACCCGGCGATCGTGCCGATGCTGCCCACGGGTGAGACCGCCGGCACCCCCCACCTGACCTGGAGCGACCTGCCGCTGCGGGCGGGGAGGCGACCACGATCGAGCTGGCCGGCGTGCACCACCGCTACCACGTGCCGCTGGCCCGCACGGTCAGCCTGGGCCGGCCCCCGCACGAGCTGGACCGGTGCGCCGGGGCGGTCACCGAGGGCCTGCAGGCGGCCCTCGAACGGATGCGGCCCGGTGTCCCGGCCCGGGACGTGCACGCCGCCTTCACGCGGGTCATCGCGCAGTACGGGTACACCAAGGCCTCGCGCATCGGCTACTCCATCGGCATCGGCTACCCGCCCGACTGGGGCGAGCACACCATCAGCCTGCGACCGGAGGAGACGACCGTCCTGCAGTCCGGCATGGCGCTGCACGTGATCCTCGGGATGTGGATGGACGGATGGGGCTACGAGCTGTCCGAGTCGGTCCTGCTCGGCGACGACGGTCCCGAGCGCCTGGCCCCCCTGCCCCAGGAGCTGGTCGTGAAGATCTGACCCGGCCCCACGGCATACCCCCCACCCGCCCGCACGAGACCGACGACGAGACCTGACACGAGAGGGCCCACCATGACCACCCCCCCCACGACCGCACTGCCGCTGGCCGCCCGCACGACCGGGCTGGTCGGCTCGGTCATCGACTCCAGCACCTCGCTGCTGGCCGGCCAGACCCACGACATCGTCCGCTTCGCCATGGGTAGCCCCGCCCGGGAGGCCATCCCCGCGGAGATCCTCGCCGAGGTGGGCCGGGAGGCGATCGGCGCGCAGGCGCACGACGCCTTCGACTACGCCGCCACCGAGGGCGACCCGGCGCTGCGCGAGGCGCTGCTCGAGATGCTGGAGGGCACCACCGACGCGACCACGCCCGAGCGGCTCACCATCACCTCCGGCGGCATGCAGGGGCTGGACCTGGCCTGCAAGCTCTTCGTCGACCCCGCTGACCTCGTCGCCGTCGAGTCACCCACCTACACCAACGGCAGCGGCACGGCCCTGTCCTACCAGGCCGAGCTGCTGGAGATCCCCGTCGACCGGGAGGGCATGCAGGTCGCGACGCTGCGCGAGGAGGCGCAACGGCTCGGCCGCCGGCCGAAGGTGATCTACACGATCCCCACCTTCCAGAACCCCTCCGGAGCGACGATGACCCTGGAGCGCCGCCGCGAGCTGCTGGAGCTGGCCCGCGAGTGGGGCAGCCTCGTCATCGACGACGACCCCTACGGGATGCTGCGGTTCGCGGGCGAGCCCCTGCCCAGCCTGCACGAGCTCGCCGAGGGCGACCCGCTGGTCTTCTCGGTGCGGACCTTCTCCAAGATCGTCGCCCCCGGGCTGCGGGTGGGCTGGGTGGACACCGACCCGTCCCTGCAGCCGCTGCTCATCAACGCCAAGCAGGCCATGGACACCTGCACCAACCTGCCGATGCAGCGGCTCGTGGCCGCCTTCCTGCGGGGCGGTCACCTGGACGCCCACCTCGTCGAGCAGCGCCAGCAGTACCGTCGCCGGAAGGAGACGATGCAGGCCGCGCTCGCCGAGCACTTCGACGGGCTCGCCCGCTGGACCGACCCCGAGGGCGGGTTCTTCCTGTGGGTGACCTTCGACCCGGCGGTCGACACCCAGGCGCTGTTCCCGGTCGCGCTCGAGGAGGGGGTGGCCTACATCCCCGGCAACGCCTTCTCCCCCGAGGGTCGCTTCCCGGACGCCCTGCGGCTCTGCTTCGCCTCCACCCCGCCCGAGCGGATCGTCGAGGGCGTGCGGCGGCTGCGCGGGGCCGTCGACCGGCTGGGCGGCGGCCCGGGGTGAGCACGCCGGGCAGGCTGGAGGGGGATCCGCTGCCGCACAGCGGAAGCGCCGGCCCGGGCGACGACGGGCGCTCCCTGCTGACGCCGGTCGTGCAGGAGTCCACGCCGAGCATGATCGCCTCCCGGCTGCGGGAGGCGATCGCGGCGGGGGAGCTGGCGCCGGGCAGCCGGCTCAGCGAGGCCCGGCTCGCGGCCCGCCTCGGCGTGAGCCGGGGGCCCCTGCGGGAGGGTATGCAGCGCCTCACCCAGGAGGGGCTGCTCGTCTCGGTGCGCAACCGGGGGCTGTTCGTCACCGAGATGACGCCGGACAACATCGAGGACATGTATGTCGCGCGGCAGGCGGTCGAGCGCGCCGCGGCCCGGTGCGTGCTGGCGGCCGATCCCGGGGCGGCGGGCCGCTCTCTGCTGCTGGTGGTCGACCGGATGGAGGCCGCGGCCCGGGCGGGGGACGGCGCGCTGGTCGGCGAGGCGGACGTGGAGTTCCACGAGCGGCTCGTGGCCCTGGCCCGCAGCCCGCGGCTGTCCCGCATGCAGCAGACGCTGCTCACCGAGACCCGGATGTGCATCCACGCCCTGGAGGAGACCTACCCCGACCCGCTGGTCCGCGTGGAGGAGCACCGGGCGATCGCCGAGGCGCTGCGCGACGGCCGGGCCGAGGAGGCCGACCGCCTGCTCATCGCGCACATGGTCGACGCGATCGACCGGCTCACGAGCACCGGGCCCGGCGCCCGGCTGACCGGGGCCGGGGGACGGGGGTAGCCGACGGCCCCTCAGGACAGGGCGATGCCGACGTACTTGGTCTCCAGGAACTCCTCGATCCCCTCGGCGCCGCCCTCGCGGCCCAGGCCGGACTGCTTGATGCCGCCGAAGGGGGCGTAGGGGTTGGACACGACGGCCTGGTTGAGCCCGACCATGCCGCTCTCGAGGGCCTCGGCCACCCGCAGCGCACGCCGCAGGTCGTTGGTGAACACGTAGGAGACCAGACCGAACTCGGTGTCGTTCGCCAGCCGGACCGCCTCCTCCTCGGTGGAGAACGGGGTGAGGGGTGCGACGGGTCCGAAGATCTCCTCCCGGGCCATCCGGGCGTCGGTCGGCACGCCGGTGAGCACCGTGGGCGGGTAGAAGAAGCCCGGCCCCTCGACCCGTTCGCCGCCGGTGAGCACGGTGGCGCCGCGCCCGACCGCGTCGGCCACGAGCGAGCTGACCTTCTCCAGGCCGGCCTCGTCGACCAGCGGCCCGACGTCGACGCCGTCGTGGGTGCCGTCGCCGACGGTGAGCGCCCCCATCCGCTCGGCCAGCCTGGTGCCGAACTCCTCGATGAGGGAGTCGTGCACGTAGATCCGGTTGGCCGCCGTGCAGGCCTCGCCCATGTTGCGCATCTTGGCCTGCAGCGCCCCGGCGACCGCCTCCGCGAGGTCGGCGTCCTCGAAGACGACGAACGGGGCGTTGCCCCCGAGCTCCATCGAGGTGCGCAGCACCTTCTCCGAGCACTGCTCCAGGAGGATCCGGCCCACCCGGGTGGACCCGGTGAAGGACAGCTTGCGGGCCTTGCCGGAGCGGATCAGCGGCTCCATGGTGCCGCCGGCGTCCGTGGCGGTGAAGCAGTTGACCACCCCGTCCGGCACGCCCGCCTCCCGCAGGACGTCCATGAGCGCCAGCATGGACAGCGGCGTCTGGTGGGCCGGCTTGACGACGCTGGTGCACCCCGCGGCGATCGCCGGGCCGAGCTTGCGGGTGCCCATCGCCATCGGGAATTTCCACGGCGTGATGAGCAGGGACGGGCCGACCGGCTGCCGGGCCACGAGGAAGCGGGACCCGCCCTGGGGCGCGACCTGGTAGCCGCCGTCGATCCGCAGCGCCTCCGCGGCGAAGTGCCGGAAGAACTCCGCCGCGTAGGTGATCTCGCCCCGGGAGTCCTTGAGGGGCTTGCCCATCTCGGTCGTCATCAGCAGCGCCAGCTCGTCGATCCGCTCGTGCAGCAGCCGGAAGGCGGTCATGAGGATCTCGTGCCGTTCCAGCGCCGTCGTCGCGGCGAAGGCCGGCTGGGCCTCCACCGCGGCGTCCAGCGCCGCCATGGCGTCCGCAGGGGAGGCGTCGGCCACCTGGGCGATCTCCTCGCCGGTGGCCGGGTTGAGCACGGGGAAGGTCGCGCCGCCCTCGGCGTCGACCCAGCGCCCTCCGACGAACAGCTGACGGGGGGCCGGTCCGGTCACGGACTGCGTCATGGTGTGCACCTTTCTCACGTCGGGACCCTGAGATACGCTGATTGTCGACAATCTATCAAGGAGGTCTGGCGTGACGTCGTTGTCACCGGTGCTCAAGCAGGCCACGGGCGTCGTCGCCGCCCGTGGCGAGGGTGCGCTCATCTTCGACGAGGAAGGACGGCGCCACCTGGACTTCACGGCCGGGATCGGCGTGACCAGCACCGGCCACTGCCATCCGCGCGTGGTCGCCGCCGCGCAGGAGCAGGTGGGCCGGATCATCCACGCGCAGTACACGACCGTGATGCACCGGCCGCTGCTGGACCTGACCGAGCGGATGGGGGAGGTGCTGCCGGCCGGCCTGGACCGGATGTTCTTCGCCAACTCCGGCTCGGAGGCCGTCGAGGCGGCGCTGCGCCTGGTGCGCCAGGCGACCGGCCGCCCCAACGTCGTGGTCTTCCACGGCGGCTTCCACGGCCGGACGGTGGCGGCAGCCTCGATGACGACCTCGGGCACCCGGTTCCGCTCCGGCTTCTCCCCGCTCATGCCCGGCGTGGTCGTCGCGCCGTTCCCCGACCCCACCCACTACGGCTGGAGCAGGGAGGAGGCGACCCGGTTCGCCCTGGAGCAGCTGGACTACACCCTGCAGACGATCAGCGCCCCGGCCGACACGGCCGCGTTCGTCGTCGAGCCGGTGCTCGGTGAGGGCGGCTACGTCCCGGCCAGCACCGAGTTCCTCACCGGCCTGCGGGAGCGGGCCGACCGCCACGGCATCCTGCTCGTGCTCGACGAGGTGCAGACCGGGTGGGGGCGCACCGGGAGGTTCTGGGGGCACGACCACTTCGACGGGCGCCCCGACGTCCTCGTGACCGCCAAGGGGCTGGCCTCCGGCTTCCCGCTCTCGGGCATCGCCGCCTCCGAGGAGCTCATGGGCAAGGCCTGGCCGGGCTCCCAGGGCGGCACCTACGGAGCCAACGCGGTGGCCTGCGCCGCCGCCCTGGCCACCCTCGACGTCATCAAGGACGAGGGGCTGGTGGACAACGCCGCCGTGCGGGGCGACCAGCTGCGCGCCGGTCTGGAGACGGTGGCCGCGGGGCAGGAGCGGATCACCGACGTGCGGGGCCTGGGCCTGATGCTGGGCTGCGAGTTCCGGGACGTCGACGGCCGGCCCGACGGGGCCGCCGCGGCCGCGGCCCAGCAGGAAGCCGCCCGGCGAGGGCTCCTGCTGCTCACCTGCGGCGCCTGGGGTCAGGTGGTGCGGTTCATCCCGGCGCTGGTCGTCGACGAACCGCTCGTCGAGGAGGCCCTGGGCATCTGGAGCGAGACGGTCGCAGCGGTGTCCTGAGCCGCAGAGTGCCCCGGTGCGGCTGACCTCGGAGCTGCAGGCCAGGCGTACGGCGGCTGCGACGGGGGTTGACGTCCGGACGCCGGTCGGGACGGCCGGCGGTTCAGCCGAGCTGGGGCAGCACTGCGGAGGCCACCAGCTCGAGGTGGTCGAGGTCGGACAGGTCAAGCATCTGCAGGTAGAGCCGCTCCACCCCGCTGCGTTCCCGCCAGCGGCCGATCTGCTCGACCACCTCGTCGGGCGTGCCGACCAGTCCGTGCCCGCGCAGGCCGTCGAGGTCCTGGCGGGTCGCACCGGCCCGTCGGGACACCTCGACGCCGTCCCGGCCGACGCACGCCGTTAGCGCGGCGGAGCGCAGCAGGGTCCCCGGGTCCCGACCGACGACCCGGCAGGCCTCGTCCACCCGCGCGAGCTGCTCCCTGCCCCCCTCGACCGTGACGAACGGCAGGTTGAACTCGTCGGCGAACCGGGCCGCCAGCGCAGGTGTGCGCCGGTGCCCCTTCCCACCGAGGATGATGGGCGGACGGGGCTGCTGGAGCGGCTTGGGCAGGCCCGGCGACCGGGTCACCGTGACCGTCGGACCCTCGTGGTCGAAGAGCTCCCCGGGCGGGGTCGCCCACATCCCGGTGACCACCTCGAGGGTGTCCTCGAGCAGGTCGAACCGGGTCCCGACCTCCGGGAAGGGAACCCCGTGGGCCGCGTGCTCGGCCTCCATCCAGCCGGCGCCCAGCCCCAGCTCGACCCGCCCTGCGCTCATCGCGTCGACCTGGGCCACCTGCACCGCCGTCAGCCCGGCGTGGCGGAAGGTCACCGAGGTGACCAGGGTGCCGAGCCGCACCCGCGAGGTCTCCCGGGCCAGCGCCCCCAGCGTCACCCAGGCGTCCGTGGGGCCCGGCGCGCCGTCCCGGGAGAGGAAGTGGTCGGACCGGAACCAGGCGCCGAACCCGCAGTCCTCGCTGAGGCGGGCGTGCCTGAACTGGTCCTCGTAGGTGGCGCCGAGGTGGGGTTCGGTGAAGATACGCAGGTCCACGCCGACCCAGTCTTCCCCTCCACCGGCGTCCACGCACCCCCGAGGGGCACCGGCGACGACGACCGGTCGAGCCCCCCCAGGTCGACCCCGCCCAGGTCGTCGCCGCCCAGGTCGACCCCGCCCCGTCGCCGTCCAGGGCGTCGCCGGCCACGAGCCGGCGGCCCGCCGGACCGGACGCCCTCGGCAGCACCGCGCCCGCGGCTACGCTGCCGGGATGACCTGGGTCCGACACCGTCCCATCGCCCTGTCCTGGGCGCTGCTGCTCGCCTTCCTCGCCGTGCTGGGGGTCACCGTCCACCGCTACACCGCGGGCGGGGTGGCGGTGGGCGAGGACCTCCTCGGCCTGGTCCTGCGGCTCGTCGTGCTGGGGGTGGTGGTCGCGGCCTACCTGCGCACCGGTGGCAGCACGACCGCCTCGTCGGACGGCCTCTCGGTGCACGACGGCATCCGCCGGGTCGAGGTCCCGACCGCGCAGGTGAGCAAGGTCGTCGAGGAACCGTCGCGCAACGGTGCCGTCGCGGTCCTGCAGGGCGGTCGCCGGCTGGCCCTGCCCGGGGTGCCCGCGGAGGCGGTGCACGACGTGCGCCGCCGGCTGCGGGGGCGCTGAGGCGGCCGACCCCACCAGGCTCCCGGCCACCACCAGGAGGCCGGCCTGGACGAGGACCCACGACCTTCGGTGGTACGTCGACCGCATGCCGGTGGCGGCAGGCGTCCTACGCTGGACGGGTGCGACCCTCCCGCCCCGCGCGGCCCCCGACCGGCGAGTGGCTGATGCAGCCGCGGTGGCTGCCCGCCCTCCGGGCCGCCCTCGGCGTGGCCGTGGTGCTCGTCGCCCTCGTCGCGCTGGTCGCGACCCGTCCCGGACCGGTCGGGCTCGTCGTCGTGGCGGCCTGGTCCGCCTACGGCCTCTTCCTGGTCTGGGCCAGCCGGCACGAGCACAGCGGCACCCGGTTGGAGGACGACGCGATCGTGCTGACCGAGGGCCGGCGGGTGCGCCGTCTGACCCGCGCCGACATCCTCGACGTGCGCCCGGACGCACCGGGGGACCAGGCCTGGCGGGTGCAGGCGCTGCTGGCCGACGGCAGCCTGGTCACCCTCCTCGGCGTGCCCCCCACGGAGCTGGAGCGCCTCCGGCGCTGGCACACCGGGGTATGACGTCGCGCGGCTTCGTCGTCGTGCCCGCTCAGCGGGGCGGCATCCGCAGGGCCCCGTCGAGGCGGATGACCTCGCCGTTGAGCAGCGGGTTCTCGACGATGTGGGCCACGAGCGCGGCATACTCCTGGGGCTTGCCCAGCCGGGCGGGGTGGGGCACGAGCGCCTCCAGGGACTCCTTCACGCCCTCGGGCATCCCCGCCATCATCGGGGTCTCGAAGACCCCCGGGGCGATGCACATGACACGGATGCCCTTGTCGGCCAGGTCGCGGGCGGCGGTGAGGGTCAGCCCGGCGACGCCGGCCTTGGACGAGGCGTAGGCGGCCTGGCCGACCTGCCCGTCGAAGGCGGCGACCGAGGCGGTGGTCACCACGACCCCGCGGTCGCCGAGCCCCCGGTCGTCCTCGACCGGCTCGTTGGTGGCCATCTGCTCGGCGGCCAGCCGCAGCACGTTGAACGTGCCGACGAGGTTGATCTCCACCACCGTGCGGAAGGTCTCCAGCGGCAGCACGCCCCGCCTGGACAGGATGCGGCCCGGGGTGGCGACCCCGGCGCACGCCACGACGATCCGCAGCTCGCCCAGATCCGCCGCGGTGGCGACGGCGGCCGCGACCTGCTCCTCGTCGCGCACGTCCGCAGCGGCGAACCGGACCCGCTCGCCCAGCTCGGCGGCGAGCTCCTCGCCGCGTCCGCCGGGCAGGTCGACGAGCACCACCCGGGCTCCGTCGGCGAGCAGGCGGCGGGCGGTCTGCTCACCCAGGCCGGAGGCCCCGCCCGTGACGAGCGCGACCGTGGACTTGGTGATCTGCATGCGTTCCTCCGGGTGTGCGGGGCGGGCTCAGCGGTGCTGCGCGAGGACCTGGCGCGAGATCACCAGTCGCTGGATCTGGTTGGTGCCCTCGAAGATCTGGGTCACCTTGGCCTCGCGCATGAAGCGCTCGACCGGGAAGTCGGTGGTGTAGCCGTAGCCGCCGAGCACCTGGACCGCGTCGGTCGTGACGCGCATCGCGGCGTCGGTGGCGACGAGCTTGGCGATCGAGGCCTCCTGGGTGTGCGGCTGACCGGCGTCCTTGAGCCGGGCGGCGTGCAGGTAGGTCGCCCGGGCCGAACCGACGGCCGCGGCCATGTCGGCGAGCAGGAACGCCAGCCCCTGGTTCTCGGCGATCGGGCGGCCGAACTGCTCCCGCTCGGTCGCGTAGGCGGCCGAGACCTCCAGCGCGCGCTGGGCCAGGCCGGTGGCCGCCGCGGCGATGCCCAGGCGGCCGGAGTCGAGCGCGGCGAGCGCGAGCTGCATACCCTGCCCCTCGGCGCCGATGCGGCGGGCCTCCTCGACGCGGAGCCCCTCGAGGAGGACCTCGCCGACGGTGTCGCTGTGCAGCCCCATCTTGCGCTCGGGCTCGGCGAAGGTCAGGCCCTCGGCGTCGGCGGGCACGAGGAAGCAGGACAGTCCGCGGCCGCCGTCGTCGGAGGTGCGCGCGAAGGTGGTGTAGAAGTCGGCGTGGCCGGCGTGGCTGATCCACGCCTTGCCGCCGGTGAGGACGTAGCCGTCCCCGTCGCGGACGGCCCGGGTGCGGATCGCCGCGACGTCGGAGCCCGCCTGCGGCTCCGAGAGGCAGTAGGCACCCAGCTGCTCGCCGGAGAGCATCCCCGGCAGCCAGCGCTCCTGCTGCTCGGACGTGCCGAAGGTCGCCAGCGGGAAGCAGGTCAGGGCGTGCACCGAGACGCCGACCGCCACCGACATCCAGGCGCGGGCGATCTCCTCGACGACCTGCAGGTAGACCTCGGCCGGCTGGCCGCCGCCGCCCTGCTCCTCGGGGTAGGGCAGCGAGAGCAGCCCGGCCCGGCCCAGCAGGGTGAACACCTCGCGGGGGAAGCGGGAGGCCGCCTCGGCCTCGTCCACCTGGGGGAGCAGCTGCTCGTCGGCGATCTCGCGCACCAGCTCCAGCAGGTCGCGCGCCTCCTCGGTCGGGAGCACTCGTTGCACCATGGGCCGAGGCTAGCGCCGGACGCCGCGTCAGGAGGTAGTCGGGGTGGGACGGTGGGGCCGGCGGGTGGGGCGACGGCGTGTCGTGCACCGGCGGCCGGTTGTCCGCGGCGGGTGGGACAACGGCGTGTCGTGCACCGGGGCCTGCTGTCCCCGGCGTGTCGTGCACCGGGGGCCGGTTGTCCCCGGCGTGTCGTGCACCAGGGCCGGCTGTCCGCGGCGTGTCGTGCACCGTGCTGTCGCCGCTGCGGCGTGTCCCGCGTCAGGGCGCGGTTCCTGCACAGTCGCCTGCTGGCAGCACCCGTCTCGCCCCCGCCTCACCCGTCTCGCCCCCGCCTCCCTCGCCCCCCTCACACCCTGCACCCACCGCCCCACCGGTGCCTCTCGTCCGTCAGGCGGGCTGGACCCGGACCTCGGTCGCCTTGACCGAGGCCCACAGCCGGGTCCCCGCGACGACGCCGAGCTCGGCGACCGCCCCGGCGGTGATCTCGGCGACGAGGGGGACCGGCCCGTCGAGGCCGATCCGGGCCCGCTGGCCGGCCATGGTCACCTCGGTCACCACGACCGGCCACACGTTGCGGGGCGAGCCGGCCGGGCGCTCGCGGTGGACCGACACGGCGGCGGGGTCGACCGTGACCAGTGCCCGGGACCCGGCCGCAGGACGGCCGGGCTCCTCGGCGGTGACCACCTCGGCCCCGGTCCCGTCCACGACGACGATGACGGGAGGACCGGTGCGGACCGTCCCGGCGAGCAGGTTCAGGCCCACGACCTGGGCCGCGTACGGCGTGCGCGGATGGGCGACGACGTGCGCCGGGGTGCCCTCCTGGGACACCCGGCCCCCGTCGAGGAAGACGAGCCGTCCGGCCATCGTCAGGGCGTCGACCGGGTCGTGGGTCACCAGCAGTGTCACCCCGTCGAACTCCTGCAGCCGGCGGGTGAGGTCCGCCCGGGTGCTCGACCGGGTCTGCGGGTCCAGCGCCGACAGCGGCTCGTCCAGCAGCAGTACCGCAGGGTCGGTGGCCAGGGCCCGGGCGAGGGCGGCCCGCTGGGCCTGCCCGGAGGACAGCCCGCGCGGCCGGCGACGGGCCAGGTCCGACAGGCCGACGCGGTCGAGCTCCAGGCGGGCCCGGTCGCGCGCGGCACGCCGCGGTACACCCCGGGAGCGAGGTCCGAAGGCCACGTTCTCGACGAGGTCGAGGTGAGGGAACAGGAGCGGCTCGGCCAGCAGCAGGCCGACGCTGCGGCGGTCGGCGGGCAGGTCGACGCCGCGGGCGACGTCGAGCCAGTCCGGCTCGGGGGCACCGGGGACGCGGACGTGACCGGCCCGCGGCCGGCGCAGCCCCGCGAGGGCCGTGAGCGCGGTCGTCTTGCCGGAGCCGTTCGGTCCCAGCAGGGCCGTCACGCCGGCCGCGCACGCGAGGGTGAGGTCGAGGGAGAACTCGCCGGCGTCCACGACGAGGCGCGCGTCCAGGGCCACCTCCTCCCGCGACGGGGCGGGTGCCGCACTCACGGCAGCCACCGGGAGCGCAGGGCTCCGAGCACGACGACGACGGCCACGAGGAGCATGACCAGCGAGAGCGCGATCGCGGCCTGCGGGTCCTGCTCCAGGGCGGCGTACACGCCGAGCGGCGCGGTCTGGGTGCGGCCCGGGAAGCTGCCGGCGAAGGTGATCGTCGCGCCGAACTCCCCGAGCGCCCGGGCCCACGCCAGCGCCGAACCGGCCGCGATGCCGGGCAGCACCATCGGCAGCGCGACCCGGGTGAAGGTGCGCACGGGTCCCGCTCCGAGGGTGGTGGCGAGCTGGTCGTAGCGCCGGTCCAGGCCGCGCATGGCCCCCTCGACCGTGATGACGTAGAACGGCAGGGCCACGAAGATCTCGGCGAGCACGACGGCCACGGTCGTGAACGGGACCGTCAGCCCCGTCGTCCGCTCGAGCCAGCCGCCGACGACGCCGCGCCGGCCGTACGTCATCAGCAGCGCGACGCCCCCGACCACGGGCGGCAGGACCAGCGGGACGGTGACCAGCGCGCGCAGCCAGGAGGTCAACCGGTGGTCCGAGCGGGCCAGGAGCCACGCGAGCGGGGTGCCGACCAGCCAGACGACGACCATGGTGGCGCTGGTGGTCACCGCCGAGAGCCGCAGGGACTCGCCGACGACCGGACGGGACAGGTGGGTGGGCAGCTGCGTCCACTCCACCCGCAGGAGGAGCGCGAGCATCGGCAGGACCACGAGGGTGACCGCCAGCCCGGCCGGCACGATCAGGGGCAGGCGTCCGCCCCGGACCCTGGTGCTCACGGCGCCCCGAACCCGGCGTCGACGAGGACCTCCCGGCCCTGCGCGGACGTCACGGCCTCGACGAACCAGCGAGCCGCGGGGTCGTCCGAGACGACGGCGAGCGGGTAGTCGTTGCGCACCTCCGCGCCCTCGGGCAGGGGGACCTCGCGGACCCGTCCCTCCGCGGCGAGCACGTCGGTGCGCCAGACCAGCCCGGCGTCCGCCTCGCCGAGCTCGACCTTGGTCAGCGTGGCGCGGGCGTCCGGCTCGTACGAGGCGATCCGTGGCTCCAGGCCCAGGTCGGCGAACAGGGCCTGCGCGGCCCGCCCGCAGGGGGCCTCGGGACGGCACACGACGAGGCGTATGCCGTCGCGCTCGAGGTCCTCCACCGAGGCCACCGGGGCTCCCTGGTCGGCGGGGAGGTCCGAGCTGCCCGGGTCCGCGGGGTCCACCGGCACAGCCAGGGCGAGGGTGTTCGTGGCGACGACGACCGGGTCGCCGCGCACGAGGTCGGGGTCGAGGAGCGTCAGCGGCTCGGGCCCGGCCAGGACCACGACGTCCACGGGGGCGCCCTGCTGCACCTGCTGGACCACCGTGGAGCTGGCGGCGAAGGCGAGGTCGACCTGCAGGCCGGGGTGCTCGGCGCGGACCAGGTCGGCGACGTCCGACAGGACGTCGGTGAGCGAGGCGGCCGCCAGCACGGTGAGCCCGTCGGAGGTGGGAGCGCCGTCGTCCGCGACACCGTGGTCCGCAACCCCCCGTCGTCCCGCCACGCCGCCGGGGGGCTGGGCGCAGCCCGCGAGGCCGGCCACCGTGGCCAGGAGCCCCGTGGCCAGGACCAGCGTGGCCCGGACGTCCGCGGCCCCGACCCTCACCGGGGCAGCCCGACGGTGACGTGCGTGGACTTGATGGAGGCGACCACGACGCTGCCCACCTCCAGCCCCAGCTCCTGCACCGCCTCGGTCGAGAGCAGCGACACCAGCCGGAACGGGCCGGCCTGCACGTCGACCTGGGACATGACGGTGTCGCTGACGACGCGGGTCACCAGCCCCCGCATCTGGTTCCGTGGCGAGGAGGTCCCGGTGCCGGCCTCGGCGGCCTGGGCGGTGCGCTGGGCGTAGCCGGCCAGCTCGGCGCCCCCGACGACGATCCGGCCGGCGTCGTCGCGGCTGGAGCGTAGCCGGCCCGCGTCGATCGCCCGGCGGACGGTGTCGGGGGAGACTCCGAGCAGGGACGCGGCCTCGGCGACACGCAGGTGCGACATAAGACGCAATACATACAATCGCAGATGCGTCGTGAACGATCAGATGGATCGAACGAGTGCACGGCCTGTCCTGACCGCGACGCCCAGGAGCCGGAACCACGCGTGCACTCGTTCGTCCGCGACGGCGACCGCGCCCATGTGCGGGAGTGTGCCTGGTGCGGCTGCGCCCACACGCCGGTATGCCCGGTGCGACCGCGCCCAGACGCGGGAGGTGTGCCTGGTGCGGCCGCCCTCAGATGCGCAGGGTCACCTCCTGCTCGCGCCACTCCTGCACGAACGGGGCCAGTCCCTGCTCCAGGAGCGGCAGCTGGGGGACGAGGCAGAGGCTCGCCACCATCTGCACCCGGCGGGCCGCGTCCATGGCCTCGACCAGGCGGGGGTCGGTCGGGCGCAGGTCCAGGTTCTCCACCGCCTCGTCGTAGGCGGCGACCGCCTCGGCGCCCAGACCGGCCAGGTCCCACTCCACCGGGCCCACGCACACGTCCTCGAAGTCGGCGAAGACCAGCCCGTGCGGGCTGCGGATGACGTTGTGGGCCGGCGCGTCGCCCTGGATCGGCTGCACGGTCGTGGGGCCGAAGCGCGCCTGGAAGGTCTCCTCGTCGGCCAGCACCGGGGCCAGCGCGTGCCACTGGGCGTGCAGCCGGTCGACGTCCTGGGCCGACAGCAGGGGAGAGGCCTCGGCGGCCTCCACCATCGCGGCGAGCGAGCCGTTGAAGGGGGCCAGGAAGGGCAGCGCGCCGGGATAGGCCGCGAGGGCCAGGTGCAGCGCCGCCGCCACCTGCGGGTCGGCCGCCCGGTAGGGACGGTGCTCCGGCGTGGTCTCCACCAGCTCCCAGAAGGTGATCGAGAAGCCGTCCTGACGGACCGGCTCGGGCGGCAGGAGGGGGCTGGGCCGGGTGGCCGGGACCCCCTGCTCGTGCAGCCAGCCCGCGACGTCGAGCTCGCGGCACTGGCGCTCCTCGACGAGCTCGGCCGTCACCCCGGGCGGGTGGACCACCGGGATCCGGGCCACGACGGGGGCCGGCGAGAGGCGGACGACGACCGAGAAGGCGTCGTGCAGCACCTCCGTGTCGGTCACGTCCAGGTCAAGGTCGCTCGCGGCGGTGAACGCCGCCTCGCACGCGAGCTCGGTGCGCCGGGTGGTCTCCTCGGGGGTCAGGACCGGGTGTGCCATACCTCATCGTGGCAGGGTCCCCCCTCACCCGCACGCGGGGGTCCGGACGGGCTCGGCCAGAGGTCCGGGCGGTCAGCCCGCCGGGTGCTCGACGGGCAGCAGCGTCGGCCGCTTGGCGGTGCGCCCGTCGCCCGAGGAGCGGCCCTGCACCCGGCGCCGCACCCAGGGGCCGGCGTGCTCGCGGGCCCACCGGCCGTGCTCGCGCGCGCCGGCGACGAACCCGGGCGGCTGCTGCGGGGGGAGGGGGACGTGCCAGTCCGCCTCGGCGGGGTTGTGCCCGAGGGCGGCGTAGGCGGCCAGCGCCACCCGACGGTGCCCCTCGGAGGTCATGTGGATCCGGTCGTCGGCCCACATCCGCCAGTCCTGGAGGAAGTCGCAGGCCCACTGGTTGAGCACGTAGCACCCCTGCCGCTGCGCGATCGACCAGATGTGGGCGATGTAGGTCGCCGCCCGTCCGCGGGTGCGGCCGATGATCGGCGCCCCGACGGGGTCCGTGGGCGTGGCCATGAGCACGTCGGCCCCGGTGGCCCGCACCCGCGCGACCGCCTCCTCGAGCCGGGCGGCCAGGGCGTCGACGTCGGCCCGGGGCCGCAGGATGTCGTTGCCCCCGCCCACGATGCTCACCAGGTCCGGCTCCAGCGCCAGCGCCGCGTCCAGCTGCGGGCCGGCCACGTCCGCGAGCTTGCGTCCGCGCACCGCCAGGTTGGCGTAGCCGAGCTCGTCGGTGTGCGCCGCGAGCAGCGAGGCGAGCCGGTCGGCCCAGCCGACGTAGCGGTCGGGGTCGTGCGGCGAAGCGTCGCTCATCCCCTCGGTGAAGGAGTCACCCACCGCCACGTAGCGCGACCACGCCCGGGGCACGGGGCGCACGCTGCCGGCCTCCCCGTGCACGAGCGCACCCGAGGGGAGGGACGGCATACCTGCGGGCGGGGTCACGGCAACCTCCAGTCGACGGGGTCGGCACCCTGCTGCTGCAGCAGGGCGTTGGTGCGGCTGAACGGGCGGCTGCCGAAGAACCCGTGCCGGGCCGACAGCGGGGACGGGTGGGCGCTCTCGACGCGGGGCACGTCGCCCAGACGGGCGGCCAGGCTGCGGGCGTCGCGGCCCCACAGGACCGCGACCAGCGGGCCCCCGCGACGCACGAGCGCGTCGATGGCCAGCTCGCTGACCTGCTCCCAGCCCTTTCCCCGGTGGCTGGCCGGGGCTCCGGGCCGCACGGTCAGCACCCGGTTGAGCAGCATCACGCCACGCTCGGACCACGGCCCCAGGTCGCCGGTCGAGGGCGACGGGCAGCCGAGGTCGTCGACGAGCTCGGTGAAGATGTTCTGCAGGCTGCGCGCGGCAGCGGCGAGACGTCGGGGGCGACCGAGAAGCTGAGGCCGACGGCGTGGCCGGGCGTGGGGTAGGGGTCCTGGCCCACGACCAGCACGCGCACCTCGGACAGCGGCCGCTGGAAGACGCGCAGCACCTGCGGGCCGGGCGGGAGGTAGCCGCGCCCGGCGGCCAGCTCGGCGCGCAGGAACTCGCCCAGGTCGGTGACGGTCCGCGCAGCCGGGGCGAGCGCGTCGGCCCAGCTGGGGTGGACCAGCTCGGTCAGCGGGGCGGTGGCGGGCACCGGGACAGGGTATGCGGTGGTGCCGGGGGCGGCGAGGCGGTGCGCCGCCGGCGGGTCAGAGCTCGATGCCCAGGCGGCGCGCCGAGCGGCTGCGCTGACGGCTGGCGCGCTGGCGCCGGAGACGCTTGATGAGCAGCGGGTCGTGCGCGAGGGCGGCCTCGCTGTCGATGAGCTGGTTGAGCAGCTGGTAGTAGCGCGTGGGGCTGAGGTCGAAGAGCTCCTTGACCGCGTCCTCCTTGGACCCGGCGTACTTCCACCACTGGTGCTCGAAGTCGAGGATCTGGCGGTCGCGCTCGGACAGGTCGGTCCCGACATCGTTGACCCGCGGGGCCGCGCCCATGAACACTTCCTCTCGTTCCGGTTGGTGCCTGGCCACGCCCGTGCCAGAGCCGTTCGAACTGGTCGTCAGTCTACGACACCGAAGTTGCACCGGTGTGATTTGCCGGGAGTGTCCCGGCCCCGTCCGGACGGAGGTGGGACACTCCGGTCCCGCAGGTCACAGACGTCCCACGGGCCCCTGGCGCCTGGTCGCTCGACCACGCCCGGTGACTTCGGCGACCACTCCCGCGGCGCCGCCCGACCACCCCGCACCCCCCGCGGGAGCAGTCGGTAGCGTGAGACGTCACGCGGGGCCAACGGCGGCCCCGCCCGGTGCCAGGAGGCCAGCCGCCCGTGAAGACCGACGTGCAGATCGCCCAGTCCGCCACCCTGCGCCCGATCGGTGAGATCGCCGAGGGCCTGGGGCTGGGGCCGCAGGACTACGAGCCCTACGGCCACGACAAGGCCAAGCTGTCCCTGGAGATCCTCGACCGGCTCGCCGACCGCCCCGACGGGCGGCTCGTCCTGTGCACGGCGATCAACCCGACCGCGGCGGGGGAGGGCAAGACGACGACCAACGTGGGCCTGTCCATGGCGCTGAACCGGCTCGGCCACCGGGCCGTGACGACCCTGCGCGAGCCCTCGCTGGGGCCGGTCTTCGGCATGAAGGGCGGGGCCGCGGGCGGCGGCTACGCGCAGGTGGTGCCCATGGAGGACATCAACCTGCACTTCACCGGGGACTTCCACGCCATCACCTCGGCGCACAACCTGCTCGCGGCGCTGCTCGACAACTCCATCCACCAGGGCAACCCGCTGGGCATCAACCCCAAGCGCATCACCTGGAAGCGCGTCCTGGACATGAACGACCGCGCGCTGCGCAACGTCGTCGTGGGCCTGGGCAAGGTGCGACGGCGTCGTCCGCGAGTCCGGCTTCGAGATCACCGTGGCCAGCGAGATCATGGCGGCGCTGTGCCTGGCGACCGGTGTGGAGGACCTCAAGGAGCGCCTCGGCCGGATGGTCGTGGGCCAGACCTACGACAAGCGGCCCGTGACGGCCGCCGACCTGGGGGCGGCCGGGGCGATGGCGCTGCTGATGAAGGACGCGGTCAAGCCCAACCTGGTGCAGACCCTGGAGAACACGCCGGCGATCATCCACGGGGGACCCTTCGCCAACATCGCGCACGGCAACAACTCGGTGCTGGCGACGAGGACGGCCCTGAAGCTGGCCGACTACGTCGTCACGGAAGCGGGGTTCGGTGCCGACCTCGGGGCGGAGAAGTTCTTCGACATCGTCGCGCCGGCGGGCGGGCTGACCCCCTCGGCGGTCGTGCTGGTCGCCACCGTCCGCGCGCTGAAGCTCAACGGCGGGAAGGACAAGAAGGAGCTGGCCGAGGAGGACCTGGAGGCCCTGGGGCGGGGAGTGGTCAACCTGGAGCAGCACCTGGAGAACCTGCACAAGTACGGCGTCCCCGTCGTGGTCGCCCTCAACCGATTCCCGACCGACACCGACGCCGAGCTGGACCTCGTGCGCGCACGGTGCGCGCAGCTGGGGGCCGACGTCGAGCTGTCCGAGGTCTTCGCCCGCGGCGGGGAGGGCGGGGAGGACCTCGCCCGCGCGGTCGTCGAGCTGTGCGGGCGGCCGAGCCGCTTCGCGCCGCTCTACGCCCCCGAGGACGACCTGCTGACCAAGATCGGCACGATCGCCCGGGAGATCTACCGGGCAGACGGAGTCGACCTCACCGGACCGGCGCGCACGCAGCTGGCCGAGCTGGAGGCGCAGGGGTACGGCGGCCTGCCCGTGTGCATGGCCAAGACGCAGTACTCCTTCTCCGACGACCCGACCCTGCTGGGCGCACCCCGGGGGTTCAGGATCACCGTCCGCGAGCTCGTCGTCAACGCAGGCGCCGGGTTCGTGGTCGCCCTGACGGGCGACATCATGCGCATGCCCGGGCTGCCCCGGGTGCCCGCGGCCGTCGGGATGGACGTCGCCGAGGACGGGACGATCACCGGGCTGTCCTAGCCCGCAGCTCGCCCCGCTCCTGCGGCTCAGGCCCGGGTCCTGCGGCTCAGGCCCGGCTCCGGCTCAGGCCCGGGTCCTGCGGCTCAGGCCCGGCTCCGGCTCAGGCCGGGCTCCTGCGGCTCAGGCCCGGCTCCGGCTCAGGCCCGGCTCCGGCTCAGGCCGGGTCCTCAGGCTCAGGCGTAGACGACCACGAGGAACGCCGTCAGCGCGAGCAGCCCGATGGACAGGAAGCGGTAGTTGGCCCAGAACGGGGTGCCCCGCAGCTCCTTGCTCTCCTCCGTCCAGTACTTCTTCTTCCAGGTCAGCTCGCCGGTCTTCGACTCGTCCGGAGAGGGGCCGAGCAGGCTGATCCCGAAGAGCATCAGGACCGAGAGCCCGAAGCTGATCCCCGCGGCGTAGAGGAACTGGATCGTCGGCTCCTCCGGCAGCACCTGGGTGACGATGAAGAGGGCCAGGCCCAGCGGCTGGAGGATCACGAGGGTGAGGAAGGCCGCGGTCGCGCTGATCCGCTTGGAGGCGATCCCGACGAGGAAGACGGCGACCACCGGGGGCACGAGGAAGGACAGCACCGACTGCAGGTACTGGTACAGCGTGTCGAACTGCGCGATGAACGGGGCCCAGACGATGGCCACCACCAGGGCGACGACGGTGGAGACCCGGCCGCTGAACACCAGGCGCCGCTGGGAGGTGTCCGGACGCAGGGTCTTGACGAAGTCCATCGTCACGATGGTGGAGGCGGAGTTGAGGATCGAGTCGACCGTCGAGGTGATCGCGGCGATGACGGCGGCCAGGATGAGCCCGCGGAGCCCGACCGGCAGCAGGTCGAAGACCAGCGTGGGGAAGACCGTGTCGGAGCTCTCCAGCTCGGGGTAGAGGGAGAGGGCCATGACGCCGGGCAGGATGAAGAGGAAGAGGAAGCTCAGCTTGATGAGGCCGGCGAGCAACGAGCCCCACCGGCCGTGGTCGAGCGAGCGGGCGCCGAGGGTGCGCTGGACGACGAGCTGGTTGGTGGTCCAGTAGTACAGACCGATGATCAGCACGCCGGTGATCAGGCCGGGCCACGGGAGGTCGGGGTGGTCGGCGGGCAGGATGAGGCTCATCTTCTCGTCGCCCGCGGTCTGCACGACGGCGTCCCAGGACTCGATGGCGTTGAAGGTGGCGATGAGGACGATGACCCCGCCGATGATCGTCACGGTCGCCTGGATCGAGTCGCTGATCATCACCGCGCCCAGCCCGCCGATCACCGTGTAGACGGCCGCGAGGATGGCCAGCACGGCCACCGAGACGATCATCGGGATGTCGGGGTAGAGCACCTTGACCACGACCGCACCGGCGAAGAGGGCGGCCGCCATGTCGATGAACATGTTGGCGAAGAGGTTGAAGCCCGCGAAGGCCATCCGGGAACGACGGTCGTAGCGGTTCTCGAGGTACTCGGGGAGCGTGAAGACCTTGGAGCGCAGGTAGAAGGGCAGGATGAAGAAGATGAAGATGACCAGGATGACCGCCGACATCCACTCGTAGGCGAAGATCGAGATGCCCTGGTCGTAGGCACCGCCGGCGAGGCCGACGAAGGTCGCGCCGGACATGTTGGTCGCGACCAGCGAGAGCCCGACGAAGGGCCAGATGAAGTTGCGACCACCCAGGAAGTAGTCCTCGGACTCGTCGGTCTCCTTCCCGCCCGCCTTGGCCTTCTTCTTCATCCGCGCGCTGGCCACGAGCGGGATGATCCGGCTCAGCACGAGGTAGCCGATGATGACGGCCAGGTCGAGGCCGGTGACGGTGAACTCGGGCATGCCACCCCCGGAGGTGGTCGAGGCTGGCAGCATCACTGCTCCTTCGAGGCGGGTCGGACGACGAGGACGTCGCAGGGGGCGTGGCGCAGGATGGTCTCGGCGTCGTCCCCGAGCAGGACGCGGGAGAAGGCGTTCAGGCCGCGGCTGCCGATGACGACCAGGTCGGCCCCGATCTCGTCCTGGACCCTGAGGACCTCGTGCGGCGGTCGGCCCAGGCGCAGGTGCGGCTCGGCCTCCAGACCCGCCCGTCGCACCGCGGCCACCTCGGCGTCGAGCACCGGGCGGGCCTCGTCCAGCAGGCGGCTGCGGTGCTGCTCGCCCAGCGGGCGCGGGGTGGTCCAGGGACTGGCCAGCGCCACGTGCACCACGTGCAGCTCGGCACCGGTGTACCGGGCCAGCTCGACCGCGCGCTCCCGGGCGAGCGCCGCGGTCGTCGAGCCGTCGGTGGCCAGCAGGATGCGCGCGGCGAACGTCATGGGAAGCTCCTCCGAGTCGAACGGTGCCGTCTGCGCGGCACCCTAGAGCGGATGTGTGACCCGCGCCACACGAACTACCGGGACCTGGCCCGCAGCGGGGCGCGCCCGGACCGGCGGGGTGCGCCATACCCGTCGGACCCGTATGACGGACCCCCGGGCGGAGGGGGCACGCACGCCCCGCCCGTAGAGTGGGGGCATGGCAGAAGTCACCTGGCGCAGCGTGGCGCCCGGGGTCTACGTCCGTCGGCACGAGGAGCTCAACCTCAACTGCGGGCTGGTCGTCGGCGACGACCGGGCCCTCCTCGTGGACACCCGCAGCTACCACCAGCACGGGGTGGAGCTGGCCGAGGCGGTCCGGGAGATCACGGACCTGGAGATCACGGTCGTGAACACCCACGCGCACTACGACCACTGCTTCGGCAACTCCGCCTTCCGCGACTCCCAGATCTACGCGCACGCCGGTGCGGTGGAGGACCTGCGCCGCACCGGTGAGCACCAGCGCGAGCAGATCGTGGCGCACATGCGGGCCACCCACCGGGAGGCGATCGCCGCGGACATCCTCGACACCGAGATCGTGCTGCCGTTCTACCTCGTGGAGCAGGACACCCCTCTCGACCTGGGCGGACGCTCCGTGGAGCTGCTCTTCTCCGGCCGTGGGCACACCGATCACGACCTGGCCGTGTCCGTGCCCGACGCGGGCGTCGTCTTCGCCGGCGACCTCGTGGAGGAGGGTGCCGACCCGATGATGGAGGACGCCTTCCCCCAGGAGTGGGCGCCCACGCTCGAGGCGCTCCTGGCCAAGCCCTCCGCCGGGGGGTCCGACGTCTGGGTCCCGGGGCACGGAGCCGTCGTCGACCGCGGCTTCGTCGAGGAGCAGGCGGCCCGGCTGGCCCACCTGGGGGAGCGCTTCGACGAGGTCCTGGCCGGCGGGCTGGCGGGGGTCGACGCGCTGGTGAGCGCGGGCCGCGGGCTCGGGCTGCAGGACCAGACGCTGCGCGACGCGGCGGTGCGGGCGCTCGAGCTGCGCTGAGGCATTTGCACTCGGAGGGGTCGAGTGCTAATCATGGACCTAGCACTCTCGACGTGAGAGTGATAAGACCGACCGGCAGTGTCGAGGGTCGGGAGCCCGGGCGACGTGAGCCCGAGGGGACCGGCCCGTCCGTCGCGGGCGACACCGCGGGTCAACCGCCCATCAGCGTGTGGAGGACAGACCACGATGGCCAAGACCATTGCATTCGACGAGGAGGCCCGGCGCGGGCTCGAGAAGGGTATGAACACCCTGGCCGACGCCGTGAAGGTGACGCTCGGCCCCAAGGGCCGCAACGTCGTGCTCGAGAAGAAGTGGGGTGCGCCCACCATCACCAACGACGGTGTGAGCATCGCCAAGGAGATCGAGCTGGAGGACCCCTACGAGAAGATCGGCGCCGAGCTGGTCAAGGAGGTCGCCAAGAAGACCGACGACGTCGCCGGTGACGGCACCACCACCGCGACCGTCATCGCCCAGGCGATGGTCCGCGAGGGCCTGCGCAACGTCGCCGCCGGCGCCAACCCGATGGCGCTCAAGCGCGGCATCGAGGTGGCCGTCCGCGCCGTCAACGACGAGCTGCTCAGCATGGCCAAGCCGGTGGAGACCAAGGAGCAGATCGCGCAGTCCGCGTCCATCTCCGCGGCCGACACCGAGATCGGCGGCATGATCGCCGAGGCCATGGACAAGGTCGGCAACGAGGGTGTCATCACCGTCGAGGAGTCGAACACCTTCGGTCTGGAGCTGGAGCTCACCGAGGGCATGCGCTTCGACAAGGGCTACATCTCGCCCTACTTCGTCACCGACACCGACCGGATGGAGGCCGTCCTGGAGGACGCCTACGTCCTGGTCGTCAACTCCAAGATCTCCTCGGTCAAGGACCTGCTGCCCCTCCTGGAGAAGGTCATGCAGTCCGGCAAGCCGCTGGCGATCATCGCCGAGGACGTCGAGGGCGAGGCCCTGGCGACCCTGGTGGTCAACAAGATCCGTGGCAACTTCAAGTCGGTCGCCGTCAAGGCCCCCGGCTTCGGCGACCGCCGCAAGGCCATGCTCGGCGACATCGCCATCCTCACCGGTGGCCAGGTCATCTCCGAGGAGGTCGGCCTCAAGCTCGAGACCGCCGACCTGGACCTGCTGGGCTCGGCCCGCAAGGTCGTGGTGACCAAGGACGAGACCACGATCGTCGAGGGCGGCGGCGACGCCGACCAGATCGCCGGTCGCGTGTCCCAGATCCGCACCGAGATCGAGAACAGCGACTCCGACTACGACCGCGAGAAGCTGCAGGAGCGCCTGGCCAAGCTGGCCGGCGGCGTGGCGGTCATCAAGGCCGGCGCGGCGACCGAGGTCGAGCTCAAGGAGCGCAAGCACCGCATCGAGGACGCCGTCCGCAACGCCAAGGCCGCGGTCGAGGAGGGCATCGTCGCCGGTGGTGGCGTGGCGCTCATCCAGGCCTCCAGCGCCTTCGAGGGGCTGACCCTGGAGGGTGACGAGGCGACCGGCGCGAACATCGTCAAGGTCGCCATCGAGGCGCCGCTGAAGCAGATCGCCATCAACGCCGGCCTCGAGGGTGGCGTCGTCGCGGAGAAGGTGCGCAACCTGACCCCCGGCGAGGGCCTCAACGCGGCCACCGGCGAGTACGGCGACATGCTGAAGTTCGGCGTCGCCGACCCGGTCAAGGTGACCCGGTCCGCCCTGCAGAACGCCGCCTCCATCGCGGCCCTCTTCCTGACCACCGAGGCCGTCATCGCCGACAAGCCGGAGAAGGCTCCGGCCATGCCGGCCGGCGACGGTGGCATGGGTGGCATGGACTTCTGACCCACCCGGGTCGGAGCACAGCGCGCCCGCGTTCCTCGCGGGCGGTCATCGCACCGACGGGGCGGTCCCTCCCAGCGAGGGGCCGCCCCGTCGGCGTGCGTGCAGGGGGTCGACGGCCTCAGCCCGTCTGGAAGCGCATCCGGTTGGTCTGCTCGACCAGCTCGTAGTCCTGGCCGGCCGTGCGCAGGGTCGTGGAGATCTGCTGCAGCGAGGAGCGGACCCGCTCCTGGGTGGCGCTCCAGTCCTGGGTGACCGTCTGGAAGCCGGCGGACGCCGACCCCTGCCAGCAGTCCTGGAGCGCGGTCAGCTTGCCCATCATCGCGCGCACCTCGGCCTCGATCGTGGCCGAGATCCGCTCGATGTCGCCGGAGGCGGCGGCGATCCGCGCGGTGTCGACGGCGAACGTGTTGCTCATGGGTGTCCCTCCTCGTCGTGGCGGCCGGTCGGCCCCCTCGACCCCGACGGTAGGCCCGATGACCGCGAGGCCCGGCGAGTTGTCCACAGCTCCCCGGGCCTGCGCCCCACCTCCCCCCGCACCTGCGTCCGGCCGGCCCGGCGCCATACCCCCTCGGCCCCGCCCCACCTGCCGCTCGCCCCCCGGACCCGCGTGCGCGACGCCACACCCCTCGCCCCCGGTAGTCTCGGACGCCATGACCGGACGCTCGATCGCCCTCTTCGCCCTCGCGGCGCTGCTGGAGATCGGTGGTGCCTGGCTGGTGTGGCAGGGGATCAAGGAGCACCGGGGGTGGCTTTTCGTGGGGGTCGGGGTGGTCAGCATGGGTCTGTACGGGGTGGTCGCCGCGTTCCAGCCGGACGCGCACTTCGGCCGGGTCCTGGCCGCCTACGGCGGGGTCTTCATCGTCGGGTCGCTGCTGTGGGGGGTGGTGGCCGACGGCTTCCGGCCCGACCGCTGGGACGTCCTCGGCGCGCTGACCTGCCTCGTGGGGGTCGCGCTGATCATGTACGCCCCCCGGCCGGTGGCATGACCGTCTACCTGGACCCGCCCCTGTGGCCCGCCCACGGACGGCACTTCTCCCACCTCATCAGCGACTCCTCCCTGGCCGAGCTGCACGCCTTCGCGCGCGCGGTCGGCCTGCCCGAGCGCGCCTTCGAGGGCGACCACTACGACGTCCCCGAGGAGCGGTATGCCGCCCTCGTCGCCGCGGGTGCGGTGCCGGTGCCGGCCACGGAGCTGGCGCGCCGGCTGCGGGACAGCGGGCTGCGCTTCCGCAAGCGGCGGGGGGAGCGCCCGCTGGCGCGGGTGGAGAACGGCCTGTCGACGGCCACGTCGGCGCCCCACGTCCTGGACGTGGTCGCCTCCGGCCTGGAGCAGACGCAGGCCGGCGCCGCGGTCGTCCTCGTGCGTGCGCAGCAGTGGATGGCACTGGTGCGCAACGCCTCCCGTCCCGGATGGTCACCGCCCGGCGGCAAACGGGAGCGCGGGGAGAGCGTCCGGGAGGGGGCCGTGCGGGAGGTGGTCGAGGAGACCGGGCTGGTGCTGGAGACCAATGCGCTGGTGGCGGTGGGCTACGAGCGCATCACCGTGCCCGACGGGGTCGATCCGCGTCCGTTCGAGACCGGGGTGAACCATCTGCAGGTGTTCGGGGCGGTGGTGGCCCCGCGGTCCGACGGCCGGTCGAGGGCCGACCGGTCCGCACCGGGGGGACCGGGTACGGTCCCGGCCCCGGACGGCCTGCCGGTGCTGCGGCCCGACCTGGACGACGTGCTGGAGGCCGGGTGGTTCACCCGCCGGGACGCCGTGGAGCTGGCCGGGCACGAGCCGTGGTGGCCGCTGGTGGACTGGTGGTGGGAGCGGGGCTGACGTCCTACGCCGCCTGCTCAGAGGTGCTTGGCGGCCTCACGCCTCGTCAGGCCGCTCAGCCCGTCGCCGTGGCGTGCGAGCACCGCGAGCACCCAGGCTGGGTCGGTCCGGGCGTGCTCCCTCAGCGCCCAGCCCAGGGCCTTGCGCACGAAGAACTCGCCTCCGAAGGGGGAGTCCTGGAGGTTGGCCGCGACGCACCGCTCGAGCAGGGCGGTGTCGGTGGCCTCCCGGTGCTTGAGCTGGGACAGGATCGCCACTCTCCGGAGCCAGAGGTCCTCCCCGGTGGCCCAGTCGTCCATGAGGGGGGTGACGGCGTCCCGGTACGTCAGCAGGACCGGCCCGACGAGCCGGGTCGCGACCGTGTCCACGAGGTCCCACCAGGCGCCGGTCACCGCGAGGTGCCGGTGCAGGGGGAGCACGTCGGGGTCCTGCCACCCGCGGGCGGAGCGGTGCTGCGCGAGGGCGAGCGCGGCATACCTCTCCTCGCGGTGCGTCGCGCCGTCCCAGAGCTCCCGGACGGTCGCCTCCCAGGTCCTGCGGTTGGCCGGCGCCCACGCCCGCAGCAACGGACGCAGGAGGCCCCGCAGCTCGGGCGCGGTGATGCCGTGGAAGGGCATGGCCGATTTCATGTAGGACTGCTGCCCGGCGGCCCGTCCGGGTTCGCCGGCGGCGGCCAGGGCCGACCGCAGCTGGGCGACCAGCGCCGCGTCAGGCCCCACGGTCCAGCTCCGCGAGCTCGCCGCGCAGGTTGGCCCGTGCCCGGGCCGTCCAGCGCTCGTGGGCGTGCGCGGTGCGGTAGAGGCGGTCCCGGGCGCTGAAGGCCTGCAGCACCTCGGCCCGTCCGGTGCGGAAGGCGGCGTCGGGGACCGAGGCGTGCTCCTGCCGGACCTGCGCGCGGTAGGCGGCGTAGCGGCCGGGAGGCGCGGACAGGATCCACAGGTCGGCGTCGTGCACCGCCGCCTGCACCGCCGGGTGCCGCGCGTCCGCCCGGACCTCGTGGGTGGCCGTCATGAGCACCCCCGCCTCGACGGCGTCCACCACGACGTCGTCGGCCCCCAGGTGGTGCAGGTGGTCACGGGCCAGGGTGGCGCTGCGGTGCTCGTTGCTGCCCGGGGCGGCGCGGGGGTCGTAGGCCAGGTCGTGGTACCACGCCACGGTGCGTGCGACCAGCGCGTCCTCGGGGGCCAGCGGGACGGCGGCCTCGAGCTCGTCGAGGGCGGCCAGCATCTCCGCGAGGTGCTCGCCGGTGTGGTAGCGGCGGTGCGGCTCGGTCCACCCGGCCAGCAGCCGGGAGCCCTCGCCCAGCCACCGGTCGCGCCCGGCGTCCGGTGCCAGCACGGCGGCGTCGAGCAGCCAGCGGTCGAGCAGGGCCTCGGGGTCCGGCGTCATGGTCGTCAGCCTGCCACGGCGGGTGCGGGGCCGGGACCCCGCCGGCGGGCGAGGGCCACGGTGCTGCAGGCGTCGGTGGACCACGGCGCGGACGGCGACGGCGACCGCGGCGGGTGCCGGGTCGCCGTCGACGGTGCCGGGCCGGTCAGCGCTTGATGAGCGACTCCGCGAGGTCGGCCAGGGTGTCGGCGAGGTCCTCGCGCGCGTCGTGGGCGCTGCTGAGCAGGCCCTTGACGCCCTTCTCCGCCTTGTGCGAACCGGAGCCGACCGCGCCGGTGACCCCGGAGGCGACCGCGCCGGCGGCCCCGGTGACGCCGCCCGCGACCGCCTCGGCCGCGTGCTTGGTGCCGGAGAGGAAGGACTGCATCGCCAGCGTGAGACCGGCACCGACGAGCCAGACGTCCTTGGCCACCGCAGTGCCCTCCTGGGTCGGCCGGATGCCGTCGTCCTGGGTCATGCCGGGGGTGTTCAGGTACATGCCGACCAGGCCTGCGCCGAAGGCGGTGAGCGCCCCTCCGGCGACCGCGGAGGGGACGGTGGGCAGCAGCAGGAGAGCGCCCACGCCGATCTCGCCGTAGCCCAGGAGCTTGGTGAAGTCGGCGGGCTTCATGTCCTTGAACACCGGGTAGACGCTGGAGGCCCAGCCGTGCATCTGCTCGGCGGCCTCCTCGTCGGCCTTGAGCTTGGTGAGCCCGGAGTTGACGATGAAGGCGCCGGTGGTCAGCCGCAGCGGGACGTGGGTGGGGTGCATGGTTGCTCCTTGTCGGTGGGGTGGTTCGTCTGGTCCCACGGTATGCCGTGCCCCGGCCGGGTGCGACCTCACCCCTGCCGCAGGGGGGCGGGCAGCGGTCGCGCGTGCACGACCGTCAGGCCGCTGACCGCCCGGGTCAGCACGACGTAGAGCCGGCGCAGGCCGCTGCGCAGGTCCGGCTCGGCGGCGGCGATGTCGGCCGGCTCCACCACGACGACCTGGTCGAACTCCAGGCCCTTGGCCACCGTTGCCGGGACCAGGTGCACCGGCAGCAGCCGCTCCTCGGCGTGCTCGCCGTCGAGCACCTCGTGCTCCAGCCCGGCGACGGTCAGGGCGGCGGCGACCCGGTCGACCCAGGCGTCGGGCACGACGACCCCGACGGTGCCCTCGTCCTGGGCCGCCGCGGCGACCGCGGCGACGGTGCCGGCCACCGCGTCGGGCACCTGCAGGACGTCCAGCCGTCCGGGGTCGGTGCGCACCGACTCCGGAGCCGCCAGACCCGGCGCGACGTGCGGAAGCAGGCGGGCGGCATACCCGATGACCGAGGCGGGCACGCGGAAGCCTCGGACGAGGACCTCCAGGTGGGTCCCGTCGGCGTGCGGGTCCTTTCCCAGGTGGGTGAGCGACTCCTCCCAGCTGTCCGTCGACCAGGGGGTGGTGCCCTGGGCGATGTCCCCCAGCACGGTGAGCGACCCGGTGGCGGCGCGCCGGCCGACGGCCCGCAGCTGCATCGGGGAGAGGTCCTGGGCCTCGTCGAGCACCACGTGGCCCAGGCTCGGGGTCCGCTCGAGCAGGTCGGCGACCTCGTCCAGCAGCGCCAGGTCGGCCACGCTCCACCGCGCCGAGCCCGGTGAACGGGGCGGCCGGGCCCACACCACGTCCTGCTGGTCCGGCGCGAGGCCGTCGCCCGTGCCGAGGACGCCGGCGAGGACGGACCCGGGGGTCAGCTGCGGCCAGACCTGCTTCACGTACGCCCTGACCGGGGCCGAGCGGGCGACGGCGTCCTGGACGCGGTCGTCGGGGGAGTCGCCGGCCCGCTCCATCTCCAGCAGGACGGCGTGGGCCAGCCGGTGGGGCAGCATGGCGCGCGCCGCGGCGTAGCGCACGCCCCGGGTGCGCAGCTCGTCGAGGATGTCCTGGACCTGGGAGGCCGGGAGGCGCCAGCGGCGCGACCCCCGGGGCACGACCAGCGCCTCGGGAGCCGGACGCACGGAGGACCAGACCGCGTCGGAGAGGACCTGGGCCATCCGGGCCTCGCCCTTGAGCCGGGCCACGTGGGCGGGGTCGGCCGCGCGGACGGGGGCGTGGGCGAGCAGCTCCTCGACGGTGGTGTGCCGCACGGTGATCTCACCGAGGGAGGGCAGGACCGCGCCGACGTGCTCGAGGAAGGCGCGGTTCGGCCCCACGACGAGGACCCCGGAGCGGGCCAGCCGCTCGCGGAAGGCGTAGAGGAGCCAGGCCGCCCGGTGCAGGCCCACGGCGGTCTTGCCGGTGCCGGGGGCGCCCTGGACGCAGATAGTGGTGGAGACGTCGGCGCGCACGATCTCGTCCTGCTCGGGCTGGATGGTCGCGACGATGTCGCGCATCGGTCCGATGCGGGGGCGTTCGATCTCGCGGGCCAGGAGGGCGCTCCGGCCCGTTCCGCCGGCGTCCGGGTCGCCCGGGCCGGTGTCCGCAGGGGTCAGCCACTCGTCCTCCAGCGCCGTGATCTGCCCGCCCTCCACGCCGAAGCGACGGCGTCGCCGCACGCCCATCGGCTGGGTCGGCCCCGCCCGGTAGAACGGCGTCGAGACCCCGGCCCGCCAGTCGACGACGACCGGGTCGCCCGACGCGTTCGTGACGTGGCGGCGGCCGATGTAGAGCCTGTCCTCGCCGACGGCTCCCTCGGTGTCGATGCGTCCGAAGAACAGCGTGGTGCGGGGGTCGTCCTGCAGGGCCCGGGCCCGCAACCAGAGGGTGTGCGCCAGGGCGTCGCCGGCGATCGCGTCGCCGGCGTCGGCACCGAGTGAGAGGGTGTGCTCCCGCATCCGGGCCAGCTCGGCGCGGGCGAGGGCCAGGTGGGCGCGCTCGGCGGCGAGCTCGTCCGCGGGGGCGGAGACCGGCTCAGAGGTCGCGGAGGTCGCGGAGGTCGGGGGAAGACGCGGGGGAGGTGGCGGAGCAGGCACGACGAGACCTCGGGAAGGAGGGGGAGCACGACGATACACCCGGCCGGCGGGTCCGGGAGGCCTGTGCAGGAAAGGTGCCCTGGCACGCGACACGCCGCAGCGGCGGTGGCACGGTGCGCGACACGCCGGGGCTGCGGGGCACGCGGCACACGCGGCACGCGACACGCCGCAGCGGCGGTGGCACGGTGCGCGACACGCCGGGGCTGTGGGTCAGGGGTGGCGGGCGCGCAGGAGCCGGGGCACCGGGGCGCGGCCCTGGTGCCGTTCGACCGCCAGCTCGTAGTCGCGGACGAGCGACTCGGTCGCGGCGCGCCAGGAGTGCGTCTCGGCGTCGTCGCGGGCGGCCCGCCCCATCCGCCTGCGCAGGTCGGGGTCGGTCACCAGCGTGCGCAACCGCTCGGTGAGGGCGTCCGCGTCGCCCGGCGGCACGAGGAAGCCGGTGCGCCCCTCGTCGACCACGAAGGGGATCCCGCCGGCGTCGGCCCCGACGACCGGCACGCCGCTGGCCATCGACTCCAGCGCGACCAGCCCCAGCGTCTCGGTGGTGGAGGGGAAGGCGAACACGTCGGCCGAGGCGTAGGCCGCCGCCAGGTCGGCCCCGCCGAGGTAGCCGGTGAACACCGTCGGCGTCCCGGCGAACATCCGCTCCAGCTCGGCCCGGCCCGGACCCGAGCCGACGAACGCCAGCCGGGCGCCGGCCCCGGCGAGCCGCCGGAGCGGTTCGAGGAGCTGGTCCAGATCCTTCTCCCGGGACAGCCGGCCGACGTAGAGGATGAGCGGTGAGTCCGGCTTCCCCCCGGTGAGGCGGCGCCGCATCTCCTGGGTCCGGGCGCCGGGGTGGTAGACGCGGGTGTCCACCGCCTTGGGCCACAGGTCCACCTCGCGGATGCCGACCTGTCGGGCGCGCTCGACCATCTGTCCCGACGTGCACAGGTTGACCTCGGCCAGGTTGTGCATCCCGGTGATCCACGCCTGCGAGGGTGCCCGCAGCGCCGACAGTCCGAGCCGGGTCGTGTAGGAGGGCACGTCGGTGTGGAAGCTGGCCAGCAGGGGCAGGTTGCGCCGCCGGGCCGAGACCACGCCGTAGGCCGCCAGCCACACCGGGTTGACCGCGTGCACCACGTCGGGCTGGAAGGCCATCATCTCCCGGCGATCCGCGCCGTCGGCAGTCCCACCTTGATCTCGGGGTACCAGGGGCGGAAGGACACCGACCGCACCTTGACGACGCGGTGGGGCCCGTAGCTCTCCGGCGGGTCCCCCGGCGCGAAGACCAGCGCGGTGTGCCCCAGGTCGGTCAGCTGGTCGAGGGTGCGGGTGATGCGGGTGACGACCCCGTCGACCTTGGGCAGGAAGACCTCGGTGAAGAGCGCGACGCGCACGGGGGTATGCCGTCGCTCAGGCGGACCGGGGGGCGGTCGCCGGAGCAGGGACCGCGCCGTCAGTCCCCTGGACGGCCTGCGGCGGGGCGGGGGCGGGGCCGCGGGAGGTGGGCACGCCCGGCTGCTGCTGGCGGGTCCACACCGAGGTGCACGGGATCGCGTCCAGGTCGGCCCGGTCGGCGTAGCGGCGTGCCACGTCCTCGACCTCCAGGAGCAGCCCCTCCTCCAGGAGGGTGGGCTCCAGCCCCAGGTCGAGGAAGGTGTCGTTGCTCACGTGCAGCTCGTTCTCCGGCGCCTCGGAGCGGGGGTTGGGGACCAGCTCGACGGTGGCTCCGCTGATCCGGGCGACGAGGTCGGCGAGGTCGCGCACCCGGTGGGTCTGGGTCATCTGGTTGAAGATCTTGACCCGGTCGCCGCGCGCCGGTGGGTTCTCCAGCGCGATCTGCACGCACCGCACCATGTCGCGGATGTGGATGAAGGCCCGGGTCTGCCCACCGGTGCCGTGCACGGTGAGCGGGTAGCCCACCGCTGCCTGCATGAGGAAGCGGTTGAGCACCGTGCCGTAGTCGCCGTCGTAGTCGAACCTGTTGATCAGCCGTTCGTCGCGCAGCGTCTGGTCGGTGTGCGTGCCCCAGACGATCCCCTGGTGCAGGTCGGTGATCCGCAGCTGGTCGTTCTTGGCGTAGTAGGCGAAGAGCTGCTGGTCGAGGCACTTGGTCATGTGGTAGATGGACCCCGGGTTGGTCGGGTAGAGCATCTGCACGCTGACACGGTCCCCGTCCGCCCCACCCTCGGGGACCACCTCCACGTCCAGGTAGCCCTCCGGGATCTTCATCCCGGCCGTGCCGTAGCCGTAGACGCCCATCGTGCCCAGGTGGACCAGGTGGGTGTCCAGACCGGACTCGACGAGGGCGCAGAGCAGGTTGTGGGTCGCGTTGGTGTTGTTGTCGACCGTGTAGCGCTTGTGCGCCGGCGACTTCATCGAGTAGGGGGCGGCCCGCTGCTCGGCGAAGTGCACGACCGCGTCCGGGCGCTCGGTGAGGAGCAGGTCCAGGAGAGCGTCGTAGTCCTGGGCGACGTCGACCTCGACGAAGCGGATCTCCCGGCCGCCCACCTGCTCCCAGGCCGACAGCCGTTCCTGGGGGGAGGCGATCGGCGTCAGCGAGGAGGCCCCGAGCTCTTCGTCGATCCGCCGGCGGGAGAGGTTGTCGACGATGACGACGTCGTGACCGAGGTCGGACAGGTGCAGGGACGCGGGCCAGCCGCAGAACCCGTCACCGCCCAGGACGGCGATCTTCACGTGAGCACTCCTTGTCGCAGGGTCGCCGCGGCACTACAGGCGGCCTCGTGAGCGTATCAACGCCCTGCGGCGGCGGAGCGCGACGACCCGGGCGGGTCAGCCCTGGTCGGGGCGGGTGGCCAGGGTGACGGTCACCTGCAGACGCTCGCCGTCGCGGACGACGTCGAGCTCGACCTCCTCGCCGGACGCGCGCTCGCGGACCTGGCCGACGAGGGCGATGGCCGAGGGGACCTGCTCCCCGTCGATGGCGACCACGAGGTCGTCGTCCTCGATCCCGGCGCCGGCCGCCGGCGAACCGGGCTCCACCTGGCTGACCTGGGCGCCGGTGAGGGCGGCCCCGTCGATCTCGGCGGCACCGTCGCGCAGACCGACGCCCAGGAAGGCGTGCTCGGCCGTCCCGTCCGCGATGAGCTGGTCGGCGATCACCCGCACCTTGGTCGCGGGGATGGCGAACCCGATGCCGATCGAGCCGGCCTGCGACTGCCCGGCTGCGGGTAGCGCGGCGATCGAGGAGTTGATGCCGACGAGCTCGCCGGCGGCGTTGACCAGGGCTCCGCCCGAGTTGCCGGGGTTGATCGCGGCCGAGGTCTGGATCGCGTTGGTCACGACCTCCGTGGCCACCGGGGCACCGCCGGGCGTGGTGCCCGTGGCCTGGGTGGTGACCGGCCGGTCGAGGGCGCTGACGATGCCGGTCGTCACGGTGCCGGACAGCCCCAGGGGGTTGCCGATCGCCATCACGGGGTCGCCCACCGCCAGGACGCCGTCGTCCCCCACACGCACCGGCTCCAGGCCGGCCGGAGCGTTCTCCAGCGCCAGGACGGCCAGGTCGCTGGAGGGGTCCTGGCCCACCACCGAGGCTTGGTAGCGCCGACCGTCGGAGAGGACGACCTGGACCTGCTCGGCGCTGCCCACGACGTGGGCGTTGGTCACCACGTGCCCCTCGGTGTCCCAGACCACGCCCGACCCCGAGCCCTGACCCTGCCGGCCGACCACGTCGATCGAGACCACCCCCGGGGTCACCGAGGAAGCGACCGCGGCCCAGTCCTGGTCTCCGGCGAAGGAGACCGTGGTGCCGTCGGCGGCACCGTCCTCCTCGGGCGCGGACGTCGGGTCCTGGGCCGCCGACACGGCGTCCGCGCTCGTCGACGGTGCGGGGGCCGGGTCACCGGCGTCGGTGGCCTGCACCACGGCATACGTCCCGCCGGAGGCCAGCACGGCCGAGAGCAGGCTGGCCGCCACGACGTCCCCCCAGCGACGCCCGCCGCGGTCCCGCACGCCCCCCGGAGGCGCTGTCCCGGGTCCCCCGGCCGTGGCGCGGTGGGCGCTGGCGGCGTCGGTGGGGGTGTGCGGGCGCAGGTCGTCGTGGGGCGTGGTCATGGTCCCAGGAGACCATCCGCCGGTGGACCCTGCCTGGAGATCTCCTGGACGTTCCCTGGGCGTGAGGGGTCACGGAGCGGTCGCGTCCAGGTTGCTATCGCATAACGATGCGTGATCCCGGCCGTCGTGAGGCGTGCTGACGGTTGAGACGTCACCGGTCCTCTGGCACGGTCGAGGAGTTACCAGCCAGTCCAATCGGGGCGACCTGTTCCCCGCGTACTCGCACATCCGTGAGCGCGGCGGGGAGGCATGTGCCTCGTCCAACCGAAAGGACCGTGGTCGACCATGACCCAGCACACCATCGCGACCGGCGGCACGACCGCCCGGCGTCGCGTCTCCTTCATCGCGGCCGTGGCGGCCGCCGGCCTCGGCCTTGCAGCCTGCGGCGACGGCGACGGCGACGGCGGGAGCGCCGGCGGCGACGCCGAGGAGGCGTCCACGCTCGAGCGGCTCCAGGAGGAGGGCACCATCAAGGTGGCCTTCGCCGGGGAGATCCCCTACAGCTACGAGGAGGACGGTGAGCTCACCGGCGCCACGATCGCCCTCGACCGGAAGATCTTCGCCGCGATGGGCATCGACGAGGTCGACGGCCAGCTCGTCGAGTGGGACGCGCTCATCCCGGGGCTCAACGCCGGTGAGTACGACGCCGTGTCCGCAGGCATGTCGATCCTGCCGGACCGCTGCGAACGGGCCGCCTTCGCCGAGCCCACGATCATGTACACCAGCACCCTCATGGTCCCCGAGGGCAACCCGGAGGGGCTGAGCGACTTCGCCAGCTTTGAGGGCTCGGACCTCACGCTCGCCGTGCAGTCCGGGGCGATCGAGCAGGGTTACGCCAGCGACATCGGCCTAGAGAACACCATGACGGTCAACTCGGCGCAGGACGGCATGGACGCGGTGTCCAACGGTCGCGCCGACGCCTTCGCGCTGACCAACATCACGCTCTCCACGATGGCGGAGGAGAACCCCGACGCGGGCGTGGAGACCACCGGCGGCTTCGTCGCCGAGATCGACGGGGTCAAGCAGATCAGCGCCGGCTCGACCGTCTTCCGCCCGGAGGACACCGAGCTGCTCGAGGCCTACAACGAGGAGCTGGCCAACATCGTCGGCGACTCTGCCGGCTTCGAGGAGGTCGTCGGCGAGTTCGGCTTCACCGACGCCGAGCGTCCGCCGGAGGGTCTGACGGCCCAGATGCTCTGCGACGGTGACCTGGAGGCCGCCAACGAGGCTGCGGACCAGGCCGGCGAGTGAGACCTCGCCCGTGACCGAGTTCGTCACCGACCTCGGCACGGTCCTGCCGCGGCTGCTCGGCGAGGGTCTTCGGGACACCCTCGTCGCCTTCCTCGGCGGGACCGTGCTGATGCTCGCGGTCGCCCTGGTGCTGGGCCTGGCCCTGCACCAGGGCCCGCGGTGGCTCCGGGTGTTCGCGCGCGTGGTCGTCGAGTTCTTCCGCGGCACCTCGCTGGTCGTCCAGCTCTTCTTCCTCTTCTACGTCATCCCCACCCTGACCGGGCTGGACATCGGCTCGACGTGGACCGCGATCCTGGCCCTGGGCCTGAACTACGGCGCCTACGGCGCCGAGGTCGTCCGGGGGTCGCTGAACGCGGTGCCCCAGGGGCAGTGGGAGACCGCGACCGCGCTGTCGATGCCGTGGGGCACGACGATGCGCCGGGTCATCTGGCCCCAGGCGTGGGCCCTGATGCTGCCCGGCATCAACAACCTCGCGGTCATGCTCGTCAAGGGCACGGCCGTCGTCGGTCTGGTGCTGCTCAACGACCTCACCTTCGAGGCCGACCAGGCGCGGCGCGAGGTGGGCACGTGGCCGGCCTTCGTCGCGGCGCTGTTCATCTACTTCGCCATCGCCTGGCTCGTCTCGCTGGTGCTCCGCCAGATGGAGGCCCGCGCCCAGCGGCGTCTCGGACTGGGCGACTTCGAGATCCGCAAGGCCCGCAAGGACGCCGACCGGGTCCTGGCCGGAGCCACCGCCCCGGGCGGATCGACGGGAACGAGGTGAGCTGATGTTCGAGACAGAGCTCTTCCTGGAGGCCCTGCCCGTCCTCATCGAGGCGTTCGTCCGGGTCACGCTGGTGGTGACCGTGGTCGGTTCGCTGCTCGCCGCGGCGCTCGGCCTGGTCTGGGCGATCACGCTGCGGGAGCTGCCCGCCGTGGTCGCCCGCCCGCTGGCCTTCGTCCTGGACTTCATCCGGATGACGCCGCTGCCGGTGCACCTGCTGGTGATCTACTACGCGTTCACCGAGCTCAGCCCGATCACCGTGGGCATCCTCGTCATCGGCGTCCACTACTCGACCTACATGGCCGAGTCCTACCGGTCCGGCATCGAGTCGATCGGCAAGGGACAGTGGGAGGCGGCCAAGGCGCTGTCGCTGCCCCAGCACCGGACCTGGCGCGCGGTGATCCTGCCGCAGGCCATCCGCAACACCCTGCCCTCGCTGGGCAACTGGGCGATCGCGATGTTCAAGGACACCCCCTTCCTGATCTTCATCTCGGTGCCGGAGATGGTGACCGCCGCGCGCGAGTTCGGCGGCCGCCACTTCTCCTACGTCGAGGCGATGACCGTCGCCGGCCTGCTGTTTCCTGCTGGCCAGCTACCCCACCGCGGTCCTGATGCAGAAGCTGGAGAAGAAACTTGCCTACTGACCCGGACCACCGATCCCACCCCGACCCCGACGCCGGTCCGACCGGGTCGACCGACGGCCAGCGCCCCGGCGGCGGCGAGGAGCCCCGCGTCCGGTTCGAGGACGTGCAGAAGAAGTTCGGCCGCACGACGGTCCTGGAGGACCTCAACTTCACCGTCGACCGCGGCGAGCGGGTGACCCTCATCGGGCCCTCCGGGTCGGGGAAGACGACGATCCTGCGGCTGCTGATGACCCTGGAGACGCTGACCGGCGGCTACATCTGGGTGGACGGGGACCCGCTCACCCACGACCGGCGGGACGGGAAGCGGGTCGAGCTGCGAGCCAGGCAGGTCGCCGAGGTGCGCAAGCGCATCGGCATGGTCTTCCAGCAGTTCAACCTCTTCCCCAACATGACCGTGCTGCAGAACATCGTCGAGGCACCGATCCACGTGCTCGGCCAGAGCCGGGAGCAGGCCTCCGAGAACGCCCTGTCCCTGCTCGACAAGGTGGGGCTGGGTCACCGGGGCGACGCACACCCCACCGAGCTCTCGGGCGGCCAGCAGCAGCGGGTGGCCATCGCCCGCGCCCTGGCGATGGACCCGGAGATCCTCCTGCTGGACGAGGTCACCTCCGCGCTGGACCCCGAGCTCGTGGGCGACGTCCTCAACGTCCTCAAGGACGTGGCGGCGAGCACCGACATCACCATGCTCATCGTCACCCACGAGATGCAGTTCGCCCGCGACGTCTCCGACCGGGTGATGATGTTCGACGGCGGCCGCGTCCTGGAGGAGGCCCCGCCGGCGGAGCTGTTCGGCAACCCCCGCCACGAGCGCACCCAGAAGTTCCTCGAGGCCGTCGTCTGACGCAGGCGCGGGCTCAGGCGCCCGAGGACATCTCGTCCACGGACTCCTGCGCGTCCCACCCGTCGGGCGGGGCGGCGGGCAGCTCGACCCGGAAGGTCGCCCCGCCGCCGGGGGTCGGCCGGTGCCGCACCGAGCCACCGTGCCGCGCGACGATGGCCGCGACGATCGCCAGGCCCAGGCCGGTGCCGCCGGAGGCCCGGCTGCGGGAACGGTCGGCGCGGTAGAACCGCTCGAACGCGCGCTGGGCGGCGTCCTCCTCCAGTCCGGTGCCGTGGTCGCGGACCTCGACCGCCACGGTGCCGTCGGCCCGCCCCACCGCGACCTCCACGGGGGTGCCGGAAGGAGTGTGGGTCAGGGCGTTGGCGACCAGGTTGGTCAGCACCTGCCGCAGCGCCCCGTCCTCGCCGACGACGACCGAGGCGGCCGAGCGCTCCGCGTCCTCCAGGGCGACCAGGCGCACCGTCCGGTCCGGCGTGCGCACCCGCGCGTCCTGGACCGTGTCCGAGGCCAGCACGGTCAGGTCCACCCGGGTGGGCGACATCGGCGGCTCGGAGTCCAGCCGGGTGAGGGTCAGCAGGTCCTCCACGAGCCGGGACATGCGGGTGGCCTCGTCCTCGATCCGCCGCATCGCCCCCGGCACCTCGCCGGGGGGCACGGCCCCGACCCGGAACAGCTCGGCATACCCCTTGACCGTGGCCAGGGGCGTGCGCAGCTCGTGGGAGGCGTCGGCGACGAAGTCGCGCATCCGTCGTTCCGACCCCTGCCGCGCCGCGAAGGAGTGCTCGATCTGGGCCAGCATGCGGTTGAGCGAGTCCGCCAGGGAGCCGACCTCGTCGTTGGTCCCGCGCGGCGGGATGCGACGGGTCAGGTCGCCGGCCGCGATGGCGGCGGCGGTGTCCTCGATCCGGGTGAGGGGGCGGAAGGCCCGGCGCACGGCGAACCAGCCGAGCACCCCCACCAGGACCAGGGTGGTCAGTCCGATGACGGCGGTGAGCCAGGCCAGCGTGCGCACGGTGCTCTCCACGCTCGTCAGCGGCAGGGCCACCGCGATCGTCCCGCCGGTGCGTCCCTGGCCGTCGGTCAGCTGCGCGGCCAGCACCCGCCAGGAGCCCACGCCGTCCTCGCCGTCGACCGTGAAGTGCTCCCCGAGCCGGGGGTCCTCCACGTCGACGCGGTGCAGCGCGGGCATGCTCACCTCCAGCCGGTGCGGCTGGAAGACCCGCGTGCGGGCGGGGCTGGAGGGGTCGGCGGGGGTGAAGACGACGACGTAGGGGTTGGGCGGCACGAACGTCTGCTGCTCCAGGTCCACCTGCTCCCCGGTCGCCTCCTCCACGATCTGGCTGTAGGTGCGCTGGGCGAGCGGTTCGATGTAGGCGCCCAGGTCGGCGTCCGCCCGGTCGACGAGGTAGCCGCGGAGCATCATCAGCGACACCGACGTGGTGAGCACGTAGGCGGCCAGCACGAGCAGGACGACCACGGCGACGAGCCGGTGCGTCAGCGACAGCCCGTGCAGCCGCTGGTAGGTCCAGCTCCTCAGCCGGCGGATCACCCGCGCGGACCTCAGGTCGGCCGCGGCGCGCGCAGCACGTAGCCGACCCCGCGCTTGGTGTGGATCAGCGGGTCGCCGACGACGTCGATCTTGCGGCGCAGGTAGGAGATGTAGGACTCCACGATGTTCATCTCGCCGCGGAAGTCGTAGTCCCACACGTGGTCCAGGATCTGGCTCTTGGACAGCACCCGGCCGGGGTTGAGCATGAGGTAGCGCAGCAGCTTGAACTCGGTGGGGGAGACCTCGATGACCTTCCCGGCCCGCCGCACCTCGTGGCTGTCCTCGTCCAGCTCCAGGTCGGCGACCCGCAGGACGAGGTCGTCCTCGGGGTCCACGACCCGGGTGCGGCGCAGCACGGCCCGGATACGGGCGACCACCTCCTCCAGGCTGAACGGCTTGGTCACGTAGTCGTCGCCGCCGACCGTCAGGCCCTTGATCTTGTCGTCCAGGGAGTCGCGCGCGGTGAGGAAGACGATCGGCAGGTCGGCCCCCCGCTCGCGCAGGGTCCGCGTCACGCTGAAGCCGTCCATGTCGGGGAGCATGATGTCGAGCACGGCCAGGTCGATCTCGTGCTCGCCGGCCAGCTGCAGCGCGGTCCGCCCGTCGGGCGCGGCGTGCACGGTGAAGCCGGCGAAGCGCAGGCTGGTCGTGAGCAGCTCACGGATGTTCGTCTCGTCCTCGACCACCAGCAGGGTGGCCTCGGGCTCCTGGGTCGGCGCGCTCATGGTCCCCATGGTCCCCCGCGCTCCTGGGAGTCCTCTGGGAGCTGCCTGGGAGTGCGGTTCCCCTCACCCGGCGCTGCGGTCCAGCGGCGTGCGGTCCTCCCGGGCGGCCGGGGAGGGCTCCGCCGCGAGCAGACCGTCCCAGTCGGCCTCCAGCAGCTCCTCGGGGGTGCCGGCCACGTGCACCGCGCCGGCGTCCTCGAGCTCGACGCGGCCGAAGCCGCCGGAGAGCAGGGCCACGCACGGAGCTCCCATGCGGGCGGCCGCGGTGACGTCGTAGGTGGTGTCGCCGACCACGACGGCCGAGGACCCGCCCGCGGCCTCGGCGCGCGCTGGTCAGGATGTCCGGCTCGGGCTTGGAGTGCTCCGCGTCGTCCGAGCTGGTCGTGGCGGCCAGGGTGTCGGCGGGCAGGTCGAGCAGGCCGACCACGTGGTCGGTGAACCGGGCCTTCCCCGAGGAGGCCAGCGCCACCCGCACGCCCCGGCCGGACAGGAGGAGCACGAGGTCGCGGGCGCCGGGCAGCAGCACGATCTCGGGCAGGAGGCGCTCGTACTCCTCCTCCCAGCGCTCGCGCAGCGCGTCCCCGGAACGCTCCTCGACGTCGTCCCCGGCGACCGCGGCGACGAGCTTGTCCCCGCCCATGCCGATCGCCCGGTGCACCTGCCACAGCGGCGGCGTGAGGTCGTGCGCGGCGAAGGCCCTCGCCCAGGCGAGCGCGTGGTGGTAGGTGGTGTCGGCGAGCGTGCCGTCGACGTCGAGCAGGACGGTGTCGTGGGGAGCCATGCCCCCATTCCACCCGGTATGGCGTCCCGCGTCACCCCAGGGGGTCAGGCGCGGTCGAGGGTCTCCAGGTCGTCGGCGTCCACGATCCGGTAGGCGTAGCCCTGCTCGGCGAGGAAACGCTGGCGGTGGGCCGCGAACTCCGCGTCCACCGTGTCCCGGGCCACCGTGGTGTAGAAGTGCGCCGTGCGCCCGTCGCCCTTGGGCCGCAGCACCCGCCCGAGGCGCTGGGCCTCCTCCTGGCGGGATCCGAACGTGCCGGAGACCTGGATGGCCACGGAGGCCTCGGGCAGGTCGATGGAGAAGTTGGCGACCTTGCTGACCACGAGCAGGTCGATCTCGCCCTCGCGGAACTGTCGGAAGAGCTCCTGGCGCCGGGTGACGGTGGTGGCCCCGGTGATGAGGGGGGCCTCCAGCCGCTCCGCCAGCTGCTCGAGCTGGTCGAGGTACTGACCGATGACCAGGGTCGGCTCGCCCCGGTGACGCTCGACGAGCGTCTCGACGACCGCGTCCTTGGCCGGGGCGCAGGCGGCGAAGCGGTAGCGCGTCGTCCGGCTCGGCCACGGCATACGCCATCCGCATGGACTCCGGCAGGGAGACCCGCACCTCGACGCAGTCGGCCGGCGCGATCCACCCCTGGGCCTCGATGTCCTTCCAGGGGGCGTCGTAGCGCTTGGGGCCGATGAGGGAGAAGACGTCGGACTCGCGCCCGTCCTCGCGCACGAGGGTGGCCGTCAGCCCCAGGCGCCGGCGGGCCTGCAGGTCCGCGGTCATGCGGAAGATCGGGGCGGGCAGCAGGTGCACCTCGTCGTAGAGCACCAGGCCCCAGTCGCGGGCGTCGAGCAGGTCGAGGTGGGGGAAGACGCCCTTGCGCTTCGTCGTCAGCACCTGGTAGGTCGCGATGGTGACCGGGCGGATCTCCTTGCGGGCGCCGGAGTACTCACCGATCTCGTCCTCGGTGAGGCTCGTGCGGCGCAGCAGCTCCTCGCGCCACTGGCGGGCCGAGACGGTGTTGGTCACCAGGATCAGGGTCGTGGTCTGCGAGCGCGCCATCGCCCCCGCCCCGACGAGCGTCTTGCCGGCGCCGCACGGCAGCACCACGACGCCCGAGCCGCCGTCCCAGAAGCCGTCGACCGCCTGCTGCTGGTAGGGGCGCAGGGACCACGCGGGACTGCGCCCGCCGTGCCCGTCGTCCTTGCCCCCGGTCGCCAGCTCGATCGGATGGGCCTCGCCGTCGACGTAGCCGGCCAGGTCCTCCGCGGGCCAGCCGACCTTGAGCAGCTCCTGCTTCAGGTGGCCCCGCTCGGAGGCGTGCACGACCACGGAGTCCTCGTCGACGCGCTCGCCGACGAGGGGCTTGATCCGCTTGTGCCGCAGCACCTCGGTGAGCACCGCGCGGTCGGTCGTGCGCAGGACCAGACGGGTCACGGGCAGCCCGGTCTGCGGGTCGTTCTCCCCGTCGACGGGTTCCTTGGCCAGCGACAGGCGGCCGTAGCGGGCCATCGTGTCGGCGACGTCCACCAGGAGGGCCTGCGGCACCGGGTAGCGGCTGTGCGTGAGCAGGGCGTGCACCACCTGCTCGGCGTCGTGCCCCGCGGCCCGGGCGTTCCACAGCCCCAGGGGGGTGATGCGGTAGGTGTGCACGTGCTCCGGGGCTCGCTCCAGCTCGGCGAACGGCGCGACGTCACGACGGGCCGCCTCCGCGTCGGGGTGGTCGACCTCGAGGAGGAGGGTCTTGTCGGACTGGACGATCAGTGGGCCGTTCATCGTGGGGACAACGGTGCGCGGGGGTCCGGGCATTCCGGGTCGGCCGCCGGCGTGCGTCCGCCGGGTCGCGCGGACGCGCCGCTCACGGTAGGAAGTCGACGTGAGCGCACCGCACCTGGACGTCGACCCGTGGACCGTCCGTGAGCCCGAGGTCGACGTGGAGCGGCTGCCGGTCTCCGAGACGCTGTTCAGCCTGGCCAACGGTTTCGTCGGCCTGCGCGGCACCCTGGACGAGGGGCGTCCGTGCACGACCCGCGGCACCTTCCTGTCCGGCGTCTTCGAGACCTACCCCCTGTCCTACCCCGAGCGGGGGTACGGCGACCCGCCGGAGGGGCAGGCCGTCGTCTCGGTGGCCGACGGGACCGTGGTCCGGCTGGTCGTCGACGGCGCGGCGGTCGACGCCCGCAGCGTCCGTCCGCGCCGGCACGAGCGGACGCTCGACCTGCGCTCCGGCACCCTGGACCGGCACGTGGAGTGGACCCTGCCCTCGGGCACGACCCTGCAGGTCCGCTCCCGGCGTCTGGTCTCGCTGCGGGAACGGGCCGTGTGCGCCGTGCGCTACACGGTGCGGGCGGTGGACGGCCCCGCGCACCTCGTCCTGCGGTCCGACCTGGCCGGGCTCGTGGACCGCCCGTCGGTCACCAAGGGCGACCCCCGGGTCGAGGAGGTCCTCGCCGAACCGTTCGAGGTGCTGCGCCAGCACGCCGGCGCGGACGGCGGGGAGATGGTCGCCCGCACCAGGCGGTCGGACGTCGTGGTCGCGTCGGCCGTGGCCCACCGGGTGCAGGGCCCCGGGACGGTGGGGACCGAGCTGTCCGACCACACGGTGCGCACCACGGTGACGGCCGACCTGGCGGCGGGGGAGGAGCTGGTCCTGACCAAGGTCCTGGGCTACGCGTGGCAGCGGGAGGGCGACCCGGGGGACGTCCTCGACCTGGCCCGGGCCGCCGTCGTGTCGGGGAGCGACCTGGGGTGGGACGGGCTGCTGGCGGCCCAGCGCGAGGTGCTCGACGACTTCTGGGACACGGCCGACGTGGAGGTCGACGGCGACGGCGGGCCGGAGCTGCAGCAGGCGCTGCGCTACTGCCTCTTCCAGCTGTTCAGCTCCGCGGCGGTCATCAGCGACGCGCCGGTGGGGGCGAAGGGGCTGAGCGGCCTGGGCTACGACGGGCACACGTTCTGGGACATCGAGGGCTTCGTCGTCCCGGCGCTGACCCTGCTGCGGCCCGACGTGGCGCGACGGCTGCTGCGCTGGCGGGCCGGCTCGCTGGACGAGGCGCGCCGCCGGGCGGACGTCCTGGACCTGCAGGGGGCCACCTTCGCCTGGCGCACGATCGACGGCCGCGAGTGCTCGCCGTACTGGCCCGCCAGCACGGCCGCGATGCACGTCAACGCCGACGTCGTCCGGGCCTTCTGGCTGCACCGCAACGTCACCGGCGCGCCGTTCGACGACGACCTGAGGCTCGGCGAGATCCTCGTGGACACCGCCCGGCTGTGGATGTCGATGGGCCACCGCGACGCCGGGGGCGGGTGGCACCTGCTGGGGATGACCGGGCCGGACGAGTACACGGGGGTCGTGGACGACAACGTCTTCACCAACCTCATGGCGCGTCGCAACCTGCTGTGGGCGGCCGAGGCCGCGGAGGAGGAGCCCGCCCTGGTCGGCCGGCTCGACGTCGGGCCCGAGGAGGTCGACGCGTGGCGGGACGCCGCCGCGTCGGTGCACGTCCCGTGGGACGAGGAGCGGCAGGTGCATCCGATGAACGACCACTTCACCACCTACCGCGAGTGGCGCTTCGCCGACCACCAGGACTCCTATCCGCTGCAGGAGCACCACCACTACGCCAAGATCTACCGTCGCCAGGTGCTCAAGCAGGCCGACCTCGTCCAGGCCCTGTGGTGGTGCCGCGACGACTTCACCGACGAGGAGGTGGCGCGCGACCTGGACTACTACGAGGCCAGGACGGTGCGCGACTCCTCCCTCTCCGCGGCGGTCCAGGCGGTGGTCTGCGCCCAGGCCGGCCACCCGGACCTCGCGCTGCGCTACCTGCGGGAGACCGCCCTCGTGGACCTGCGCGACGTGCAGGGGGACACGGACGAGGGCCTGCACCTGGCCTCGGTCGCCGGCTCCTGGCTGGCGCTCGTGGCCGGGCTCGGGGGGCTGCGCGAGGACCGCGAGGAGCTGGAGCTCTCGCCGGTGCTGCCGCAGGCGCTGGAGCGGACGGCGTTCCACCTCACCTGGCGGGGCCGGGTGCTCCGGGTCGAGACGACGCGGGAGGGCACCACGGTCACGCTGCGGCGGGGGGAGGGGCCGGTGACCGTCGTGGTCGACGGGGCGGCCCTGCAGGTGCGGCCCGGGAGCCCGGTGCGCGTGCCGCTGCGGACCCCGTCGGCGCTGCTGCCGGAGCCGACGCAGCCGGTCGGTCGCGAGCCGCGCACCTGACCACTGGCTGCGAGCCGCGCACCTGACCCCGGGCCCCGCACCCGTCCCCGGTCCGCGCACCCGTCCCCGGTCCGCGCACCCCTTCCGCGCGGTGCTGCTCCCGTCGGTGGCTGGGGGATGATGGGGCCCATGACGCCGGAGTCCCGCCAGCTGCCGATGACCGTCCCGATGCCGGGGATGCCCGACCGGGTGACGATCTACGAGGTGGGTCCCCGGGACGGGTTGCAGAACGAGCCGACCTCGGTGCCGGTGGAGACCAAGGCAGAGTTCGTGCGCCGACTGCTGGACGCCGGGCTGGACACGGTCGAGCTGACCAGCTTCGTCCCGAAGCGGTGGGTGCCGCAGCTCGGTGACGCCGAAGAGCTGCTCGACCTGCTCGGACCCCTCGGCACCGGGCAGCAGCGTCCGGTCCTGGTCCCGAACGAGCGCGGCCTGGACCGTGCCCTGGACAAGGGCGTCGGCGCGGTCGCGGTGTTCGCCAGCGCCACCGAGACCTTCGCCCGAAAGAACCTCAACCGTTCGGTGGGCGAGTCCCTGGAGATGTTCGCCCCGGTGGTGCGCCGGGCCCTGGACGGCGGCGCCTGGGTGCGTGCCTACGTGTCCATGTGCTTCGGGGACCCCTGGGAGGGGCCCGTGCCGGTGGGCCAGGTCGTGGACGTGTGCTCCCACCTCATGGACCTGGGCTGCGACCAGCTCTCGATCGGCGACACGGTCGGGGTGGGGACGCCGGGACAGGTCGTCCGGCTGCTCTCGGCGCTGGACGCCGCCGGGATCGGGGCCGACCAGGTGGCCGTGCACTTCCACGACACCTACGGCCAGGCCCTCTCGAACACCCTCACGGCGCTGCAGCACGGGGTGAGCGTCGTCGACGCGGCCACCGGCGGCCTCGGCGGCTGCCCCTACGCACGGTCGGCCACCGGCAACCTCGCCACCGAGGACCTCGTCTGGGCCCTCGACGGTATGGGCGTGGAGACCGGCGTCGACCTCGACGCCCTGGTCGCCACGAGCACCTGGATGGCCGAGCAGCTGGGACGCCCGGCCCCCTCCAGGGTGGTGCGCGCCCTCGCCGGCGGCTGAGGGCAGCCCGCCGGTCAGAGGTTCCGGACGATCTCCGCGTCCTCCTCCAGCTCCTCGAGGATGGTGGCCAGCGCCTCGTTCTCACGCTCCCGGGTGAGCTGCTCGGCCAGCTGCTCCTGCACGTCGTCGAACGCGGGGACCGAGCTGTCGTCCGCCCCGCCGGTGGCCGCGGCGTCGTCCGCGCCGTCGACGCTGCCGGTGAGCTCCTCGTAGTAGGCGCGCAGCTCCTCCTCGCTCGGGGCCTGCACCTGTCCCTGCTCCTGCACCAGCTCGTCGATGAGCAGCAGCCGGCCCACCTCCTCGCGGACCTGCTCCTCGGCCATCCCCTGCTCGCCCAGCACGGCGACGAGCTCGTCCCCCGGAACCGACCCCGTTGAGCTCGGCCAGCGTGTCGAGCTCGGCGTCGATCTCCTCGTTGCTGGCCTCCAGGCCCAGCCGCTCGCCCTCCTGGGTCAGCAGGGCGCTGCCGACGAGGGACTCGAGGACACCCTCGCTCAGCGCGACCTCGTCGACCGGGGGGCCGCCCGCCTGCTCCTGCTGCCGGCTGGCCTCCAGCTGCTGCTCGAACACCTCGACGAAGTCCGCCCGGGTGATCTGCTCGCCGTTGACCTCGGCGACGGGGTCGGGCAGGGCGTCGGGGTCGATCCCCGCGGTCCCGTCGGCCGTGGCCGATCCGGCATCGGTGGTGGCGGAGGCCGCGTCCGCACCGGAGCCGGCGTCCGCCCCGGAGGTGACGGCGGCGTCGTCGCCCTGGCCGTCCTGACCGTCGGGGGTCGAGCAGGCCGCGAGGGCGAGCGTGGCGGCGAGGGCGATCCCCAGGGCGCCGCGGCTCCTGCTGCGGGTCGTGCCGGTCACGGGCTGCAGGATGCGTCGCATCCTGGTGATGCTACGGGCCGGGTCTGGACGTCGGTCCCAGCCGGGCTCCAGCCGGCTCCCAGGTGCGAGAACCCCCGGCGGGCGCGAGGGGCGGATACGCTCGCGGGTCATGACCGGTCCCGGGGAGAGTACGTCGCGGGAGCGCGGCGTCGGCCCCTCGGGTGCCGGGGACCCCGGCGGCACCGCGGGTGCTGAGCGCCCGGTCGGCACGGCGGGGCGCGTGCTGGCGGGCCTGCGCTCGCGGTGGGTCCGACGGGGGTTCGTCGTCGCCGCGGTGGCGGCGGCGGTCGTCGCCGTGGCCCTCGAGCGCGAGGCGGTCGGGCAGGCGCTGCGCCAGGTCTCGTGGTCGTTCGTGGCGCTCGCGTCGGCGCTCTCCCTGCTCAACGTCCTCTTCGCGGCCCTGTCGTGGCGGGCGGTCGCGGGCGGGCACGGGGTGCGGCTGGGGGTGCGCGACGCCGCGGTGGTCTACCTGGTGGGGCAGGTCGGCAAGTACCTGCCCGGTGGCGTCTGGAACCTGCTCGCCTCCGCCGAGCTCGGCCGCGACCGCGGGGTCGGCCGACGGCGCACCGTCGGGACCCTCCTCGTGGGCGTGCTCCTCTCCGCACTGGTGGGTGGCCTGCTCGTGCTGCTCACCCTGCCCGGGGTGCCGGGAACCCCCCTGGCGACCCACGGATGGTTGACGCTCCTGGCGCCGCTGGCCCTGCTCGCGATGCTCCCGCCGGTCCTCGACCGGGTGCTCGGCCTCTTCCTGCGCGTCGCCCGGCAGCCGCCGGCCGCCGAACGGCTGGACGCCGCCGCGGTCGCCGTGGGCTCGCTCTGGTCGCTGGCCTCCTGGGTCGCGATCGGTCTCCAGGTCCTCGTGCTGGCCGTGGCCGTCGGCGCGGACCCCGGCCTGCCGCTGCTCAGGCTCTCGGTGGGCGGTTACGCGCTCGCGTGGATCGTGGGCACCGCCCTGGTGTTCCTGCCCGCGGGGGTGGGGGCCCGGGAGGCCGTCCTGGCCCTGGCGATGGCCCCGGTGCTGGACGCGGGTGGCATCCTCGTCGTCGTCCTGCTCTCGCGGGTGCTCCTCACCCTGGGCGACCTGGGTGCCGCGAGCGGAGCGCTGGCCGTGCAGCGGTGGTGGCCGGGAGGTCAGCCGGTGCCGACGTCCCGGCGGCGGTAGCCCGCCAGGCCCACCGCCATGAGGGCCACCGCCGCCAGGGTGGTCGCCAGCACCGGCGTCCAGGCCATCTCCTCCACCGGCAGCGTGGGCAGCGGTTCCCAGGGGGTCAGGGCGGTGAGCCATCCGGGCAGTCCCAGGGTAGTCCCCACCCAGACCATGAACAGGGACCACCCGAGCAGCAGCCACACCAGCCATCCGGCCCGCGGGACCCAGCCGTGCAGCGCCACGGCCACCCCGAGGACGAGCAGGGCGCCGGGCGCCAGCGCCAGCGAGGCCCCGGTCGCCCTGGTGACGACGTCGCCGCTGCCGGTCTCCACCGCGTAGGGCGCCCCGAGGAGGGCCCCGAAGAGCGCAGACGTGCCGAGACCGACCACGACCGCGACGGCCAGGTGCGACAGGGCGAACCGGGTGCGCCGGACCGCGGTGGACAGGACGAGCTCGGCGTGGCCCAGGCGCTCCTCGGCGGCCAGCCGCTGCCAGACGAGCACGACGAGCACGGCGATGAGCACCGAGACCAGACCGAGCATCGCCACGTAGAAGGCGTCGACGAGCTGGTCCGCGCCGCCTCCCATCCGCCGCAGCACGACCTCGAACTGGGGCAGGTCGGCGATCATCCGCTCGAAGCTGCCGGTCAGCGAGCCCATCCCCAGGGCGAAGACCGACAGTCCCAGCACCCAGCCGAGCACCCCGGGGCGGTGCAGGCGCCAGGCCAGCCCCAGCGGCGAGCGCAGCCCGGGCGCGGCTCCCGCCGGACCCGGCCGGACGGCATACACCCCCGACCCGTGGTCGCGCCGCTCCTCCAGGGCGAAGGCGCCGACCACGAGGAGCGCGGTGAGCACCAGGGGCAGGAGGAGGACCGCCCAGCGCTCCTCGGCGTAGGGCCTGGCCAGGGCCATCCACTCCACCGGGGAGGCCCAGCGCAGAGCCTGCACCGTCGAACCGTCCGCGGCGGCGTCGGCCACCGCCCGCAGCAGGTAGGCGCCACCCAGCACCGCCAGGCCCAGACCGCGGGCGGCCCGGGCGCTCGCCGTCAGCTGGGCGGTCACCGCGCCCACGCCGACGAACACGGCGCCGGTGAGGGCCGTGCCGACGCCGAAGGCGACCGACCCGCCCACCGGCTCGCCCACGAGCACCATGCCCACCGTCAGCAGCAGGCCCAGGACCCCGACGGCCAGCAGGCCGACGACCAGCGCGGCGGTCAACGGGGCGTGCCGGCCCACGACGCCGGAGCGCAGCAGCTCGGTGCGGCCCTCCTCCTCGTCGGCCCGGGTCACCCGGACCACGCCCAGCACCGCCATCAGCCCGGCCAGGGTGGCCACGAAGGTGCCGACGCGCCAGACGGTGAAGCCGCCCGGGGTGGTGAGGTCGTGCGGCGGGCCGAGCATGGCGCGCATCGTGGGGTTGGCGGCCATGACGTCCAGGGCGCCCGCCCCGGCCAGCCCGCCGACGACCGTCTCGTAGGCCGCCGCGGTGGCGGGCGCGAGGACCGCCAGGCCGACCACCCAGGCCAGGTAGTACCAGCGGCTGCGGCGCAGCGCCAGCGCGACGAGGGCCCGGGTGCCGGTCATCGGCGCGAGCCGTCGTAGTGCCGCAGGAACAGCTGCTCCAGGGTGGGCGGGGAGGAGCGCAGGCTGCGCACGCCCAGGGGCAGGAGCCGGGCCAGCAGGTCGCCCAGGGCGACGTCGTCGACCTGGCAGGTCAGCAGGTGGCCGTCGACCACCGCGTCGTGCACGCCGGGGGCGTGCGCCAGCTCGGGCGGGACCGGCGTGGCCAGCTCGGCCTCCACCTGCGTGCGGGTCAGGTGGCGCAGCTCGGCCAGCGTGCCGCTCTCCACGACCCGGCCGGCGCGGATGATGGAGACCCGGTCGCACTGGTGCTCCACCTCCGAGAGGATGTGGCTGGAGAGCAGGACGGTGCGCCCCCGTCCCCGCTGCTCGCCGACCACCTCGCGGAACTGCGCCTCCATGAGCGGGTCCAGGCCCGAGGTCGGCTCGTCGAGGAGCAGGAGCTCGACGTCGGAGGCCAGTGCGGCCACGAGCGCGACCTTCTGCCGGTTGCCCTTGGAGTAGGTCGAGCCCCGGCGCCGGGGGTCCAGGTCGAAGCGGTCGAGCAGCTCGTCCCGGCGGGCCGGGTCCAGGCCGCCCCGCAGCCGTCCGAGCAGGTCGATGACCTCGCCGCCGGTCAGACCGGGCCACAGCGCGACGTCACCCGGGACGTAGGCCAGCCGGCGGTGCAGCTGGGCGGCGTCGGCCCAGGGGTCGCCACCGAGCAGCCGGGCGGAGCCGCCGTCGGGGCGCAGCAGCCCGAGCAGGACGCGCAGGGTGGTCGACTTGCCCGACCCGTTGGGACCCAGGAAGCCGTGCACCTCCCCCTGGGCCACCGACATCGTCAGGCCGTCCAGCGCGACCGTGCTCCCGAACCGCTTGGTCAGATCCCGGATCTGGATCGGGTCCATGGGCGCAATCTACGCCCGTCCACCGACCCGGCGCCGCGCCGCGCAGGCCGGGCGCGCGCACCCGCCGGGGCGCCGCATACGGTGGGGGTATGCAGTTCTTCACCGACAGTGCCGCCGACACCGCCGGGGCCCGCGCCTCCGGCATCGACCGAGCCCTCATGGACCCTGCGGTCCGGCCCCAGGACGACCTGTTCGCCCACGTGAACGGCACCTGGCTGGCCACCGCCGAGATCCCTGCCGACCGCGCGCGCTACGGCGCCTTCGACATGCTGCGGGAGAACGCCGAGACCCACGTCCGCGAGCTCATCGAGCAGGCGGCCGCACGGCGCCCCGCGCCGGACAGCCCCGAGGGCAAGGTCGGCGCGCTCTACGCCAGCTTCATGGACACCGACCGGGTCGCCTCGCTCGGCACCGACCCGCTCGTCGGGCCGCTGGGCCGGATCGCGGCGGTCACCACCCCGGTCGACGTCGTGCGGGTCAGTGCCCAGCAGGAGCGGGAGGGGGCCGACGGACTGGTGAGCACCTGGGTCACCGCCGACGCGGGAAGCCCGGAGGAGTACATCGCCTACCTGCACCAGGGGGCCATCGGTCTGCCCGACGAGGCCTACTACACCGACGAGGAGCACGAGGGCGTGCGGGAGGCCTACCGGACCTACCTGGCCCGGCTCCTCGAGCTGGCCGCCCCGGCGCTGTCCGGCGCGGGGCTGGACCTGGGTGAGGACCCGGTCGCGGCGGTCTATGCCCTCGAGGAACGGATCGCGGCCGCCCACTGGGACCGCGTGGCCGCCCGGGACGCCGTCCGCTCCTACACGCGGCTGGACCGGGAGGAGCTGTCCGGGCGGACCCCGGGCTGGGACTGGGACGCCTGGGCCGAGGGTCTGGGGGCGCCCGCGGGGGCGCTCGAGCGGGTCGTGGCCCGCCAGCCCGACGTGCTGGCCGCGGTCGCTCTTGCCCTGCAGGAGGTGCCGGTCGGGCACTGGCGCGCCTGGCTGACCGTCCGCCTGCTCGACGCCACCGCGCCCTACCTCACCGAGGAGCTGGTCGCCGCGCACTTCGACTTCCACGGGCGGGCCCTGTCGGGCACCCCGGAGAACAAGGAGCGGTGGAAGCGGGGCGTGGCGCTCGTGGAGGGCCTGCTCGGCGAGGCGGCCGGCGAGCTCTACGTCGCCGAGCACTTCCCGCCGGCCGCCCGGGAGCGCATGGAGCAGCTCGTGGAGCACGTCGTGGCGGCGTTCCGGCAGCGCATCGGAGAGCTGGAGTGGATGAGCCCGGAGACCCGCGACCGCGCCCTGGAGAAGCTGGCCGCGTTCCGGCCCAAGATCGGGCACCCGCCGGCCTTCCGCGACTACTCGGCCTACGAGCTGGACGCCACCGACCTGCTCGGCAACGTCCGGCGCGGCAGCGCGTTCGAGACCGACCGGCAGCTGGCCAAGGTCGGCCGGCCCATCGACCGCGACGAGTGGCTGATGACGCCGCAGACCGTGAACGCCTACTACCACCCGATGCTCAACGAGATCGTCTTCCCCGCGGCGATCCTGCAGCCGCCGTTCTTCGACGTCGACGCCGACGACGCGGTCAACTACGGCGGCATCGGGGCGGTCATCGCCCACGAGATCGGGCACGGGTTCGACGACCAGGGCAGCCGCTACGCCGGCGACGGGTCGCTCACCGACTGGTGGACCGAGCAGGACCGGGAGCGCTTCGACGCCCGCGCCCAGCGCCTCGTCGAGCAGTTCGGCACGCTCTCCCCGCGCGACCTCCCCGACGACGCCACCGTCAACGGCGGACTGACCGTCGGGGAGAACATCGGCGACCTGTGCGGGCTCGAGCTGGCCCACCTGGCCTACCGGATCGCCACCGACGGGCAGGCTCCGCAGATCGAGGGCTGGACCGCCGACCAGCGGTTCTTCCTGGGCTGGGCCTCGGTATGGCGCACCACCGCCCGCCCGGAGGAGGCCCGCCGCCTGCTGTCCGTCGACCCCCACGCGCCGGCGGACCTGCGGGCCAACACGGTGCGCAACGTCGACGCCTTCCACGAGGCCTTCGGCACCGCCGAGGGCGACGACCTGTGGCTCGCGCCCCAGGAGAGGGTGCGGGTCTTCTAGGCGACCCCCGGCCCGCGCCACGTCACGATCCGCACCACGTCAACGAGAGGAAGCACCATGAGCTACACCATCGGCGTCACCGTCGAGCAGGACTACGCGAGCACCGTCGAGGCCACCCGGGCGGCGCTGGCCGACCAGGGCTTCGGCGTGCTCACCGAGATCGACTTCGCCAAGACCCTCAAGGAGAAGCTCGACGTGGACGTGCCCGCCCACGTCGTGCTGGGCGCCTGCCGTCCGCCGCTGGCGCACCAGGCCCTGCAGATCGACCCGGCCGTGGGTACCGTCCTGCCGTGCAACGTGGCCGTGCGCGACCTGGGTGACGGCACCACCCGCGTGGAGGCCTTCGACCCGGACGCCATGAGCCAGCTGGCCGGCGACGCGTTCGCCCCGGTGGCCGCGGACGCCAAGGAGCGGCTGCAGAAGGCGCTCGACTCCCTCGTCTGACCCGGGCTCGACCCGGCACGCCCGGGTCGGGCACGCGTCTGGACCAGCGAGGTCCGACCCGTCACCGCGAGGGTTCCTTCAGAGCAGGCCCTCGTAGCCCAGGGCGAGGAGGTTGTCGCGGGAGGTGACGAGGCAGTCGAACGGGTCGCGGCCGTACTGCTCGTCCTGTTCGATGAGCAGGTACTTGGCCCCGGAGGCGACGGCCTGTCGATGACCTCACGCCACTCCAGGTTGCCCTCGCCGACCTCGCCGAACTGGACGACCCCGGTGAAGGCGGCCATGAACGCCGCGAGGTCTCCGGCGCGCAGCGCGTCGAAGGCCGTCGGGTCGATGGCGCCGACGCGGTAGTCCTTGAGGTGGACGAGGTCGATGAGGCCGGCGTACTTCTGCAGGGTGCGCACCGGGTCCTTGCCGCCGCGCTGGACCCAGTGGACATCGATCTCGAGGCGCATGCGCGGGGCCTCCGCTCGGATGACGTCGAGGATCAGCTCGCCGCCCACCTTCGCGAACTCGACGTGGTGGTTGTGGTAGTGGAGGCCGATGCCCTCGTCGGCGAGGCGCCCCGCGAGCTGGTCGGCCTGGTGGCAGAAGTCCAGCAGCGCCTCGTGGGAGGTCATTGCGGAGAAGGGCATCATGCCGATCCGCACCATGGTGGCTCCCAGGGTGCGGGCATCGGCGACGATCTTGTCGAAGTTCGTGGTCAGGGAGTCGTTCGGTGAACCTTCGTAGGCCTCCACCGCCGCCGAGAGCGCGGCGTAGTCGATGCCGAGCTCCTCGCGGGCACGCGCCATCTCGGCGACGTTCTCGGCCGTCATCGGGATCTGCGACACCTCGACCGCACGGAACCCGATGTCGCGCAGGCGCCGGAGGGTCTCGAACGGCCCGAGCTCCTCGACCGGGGACTTGAGCATCATCATCTGGACGCCGATGGTGGCCATGCGAACTCCTTCTCGGTGGGGGCGCCCGACCGGGGTGGCCGGCGCCGGGGCGATTCAGACGCCGGGGACGGACAGACGGCTCTGCCTGTAGACGTCCTGGACGATGCGGAGGGACTTCATCGCCTCGCGCGGGCTGAGCCAGAACGGCTCCTTCTCACCGCGGCGGTCGTAGAAGTCCTCGATCAGCAGCTCGTGGGACACGCCCCAGTAGGACCTGCCCGTCGAGGGCGCGCGGCGCTCGGGCACGACCACGGTGCGGCCGTCGGCGTAGTGACGCTGAGGTCGTGGCGGATCGAGAGGGTGGCTCCCTCGGTGACGATGTCGATCGTGACGGGTGCGTGGACGACGTTCGCGAGGGTGGCGAAGAGCACGCTCCTGGCCCCACCGGCGTGGTCGAGGACCATCTCGGCCGTGTCCTCCACCTCGATGACGTCGGCGTAGACGTGCGAGGTCGCGCTCCCGCGGACCCGCACCACGTCGCCGACCAGCCACTGGACGAGGTCGACGGTGTGGATGGCCTGGTTCATGAGCACCCCACCACCGCTGCTGGCCATCAGGCCCCGCCACGGCTTCGCCTGGTAGTACCCGGCCGTCCGGGTCCACATCACCGTCGCACTGGCGCCCAGGACGGCGCCGAGCTCACCGGAGTCCAGGAGGGTGCGCGCGGCCTGAGCGGTGGCGTTGTACCGGTTCTGGAAGCACACGCCCGCCCGGGCAGTCCCGGCCTCGGCGGCGGCGACGAGCCGCTCGCCCTCGCCGACGGAGGCGGCCAGGGGCTTCTCGGTCAGGACGTCCACCCCGTCCGCGAGGCAGTCGAGGGCCACGGGGACGTGCTGATCGTGCGTCGTGCAGACGTGGACCACGTCGGGTCGCGCCTCCGCCAGCAGGGCGCGGTGGTCGGCGAAGCCGGGGACGCCCCAGGCGTCGACCGCGGCGGCGAGCGCACGCGGGTCGGTGTCGCAGACGGCCACGAGCTCGGCGCCGTCCATGGCCGCGAGGGCCTCGAGGTGGACGATCGAGACGTCGCCGCAGCCGACGACGGCCGCCCGGGGCACGGCCCGCTTTCCCGGGCCGGTCAGCATGCGCCGCTCATCGGTACGCGATGCCCTCGGAGTCCAGCAGTCCGGTAAAGGCCTCCCAGGCCTCGGTGAACAGCTCCGGCCCGGAGAAGCCGCCGAGGCTGTGCGCCTGGCTCAGGTGCGGCTCGAGGGAGAAGAAGCCTTCGAAGCCGTCCTCCCGGAGGGCGCGGAGAGTCTCGCGGACCTCCCCGTCGCCGCGCCCCGCAGGCACCACCTCGCCGTCCGCCATGGTCGCGTCCTTGATCTGGACGTACTCGAGGAAGGGGCGGATCTGGGCGAAGGCCTCGGAGAAGGGCCGGACGCCGACCTGGACGAAGTTGGCCGCGTCCCACGCCGCCCGGAGGTGGGGTGAGCCGACGGTCTCGAGGAGGTCGACGCAGCGGCGCGGGATGTCGCCGTAGATCTCCTTCTCGTTCTCGTGGAGCAGGACGACGTCGCCCTCGGCGGCGATGTCGGCCAGGGCGCGCATGCGGTCGACGACCTCGTCGCGGTGGGAGTCCGGGTCGTCACCGGGGCGGATGAAGAAGGAGAAGATCCGGATGTACGGCGCGCCGAAGTGGTGGGCGACCTCGACGGCGTGGCGGGCCCGGGCCTGGTGCTCCGCGAAGTCCTCGTCGATGAAGATCTTTCCGATCGGTGAGCCGATGCTCGAGACGCGCAGGCCGTGGGCGTCGAGGATCTCCTTGGCCCGGGCGAGCTGGTCCGCGTCGAGGTCGAGGACGTTCGTGCCCCAGGCGCTGCGCAGCTCGACGAAGCCCATGCCGAGCTTGCGCACCAGGGCGCACTGCTCCTGCAGGTCGGGGGAGATCTCGTCGGAGAAACCGGACAGGGTCCACATGGCGCTGCTCCTCGCTGGGGTGACGGGTCCTGTCCACTGTGATGCCCGGCGACGGTGCACACCGAGGGTTGCCATCAGTTGCCACCGAATCGGCGGGAGTGGCAACTCATGGCAACTCTTTGGGTCGGCGCGGGGGGGACCGGAGAGTGGGAGGCCAAGGACCCGGTCGCCGCAGCACGGTCGGACGGGCCTGACGACACCACCAGGAGGAGCTCACCATGGCTGACAAGGTCCGTCTCGGCATCATCGGGCTAGGTGCCCAGGGCTCGATGTACGCGAGCTTCATCGACCAGGGCACGGTCCCCAACATGGAGATCGGCGCCATCGCCGACATCGACGCCACGAAGGAGCAGGCCGCCGCGACGGCGTACCCGGGCGTCCCGTTCTTCACGGACTACACCGAGATGCTCGCCAGCGGGACGGTGGACGCCGTCGTCACGTGCGTTCCGCACTACCTCCACCCGGAGATGGGCATCGCCGCGCTGCGCGCCGGCATCCACGCCCTGGTGGAGAAGCCGGCCGGGGTCTACACCGCGCAGGTCACCGAGCTCATCGACTACGCGACGACGCGGCCGGAGCTGACCTTCGGCATCATGTTCAACCAGCGCAACAACCCCCTCTACCGGCGCATCAAGGAGATCGTCGACGCCGGCGAGATCGGCGCGATCCGCCGCACGAACTGGATCATCACCACGTGGTGGCGCCCGCAGGGCTACTACGACCAGAGCGACTGGCGGGCCACCTGGGGCGGGGAGGGAGGGGGCGTCCTGGTGAACCAGGCGCCCCACCAGCTCGACCTGTGGCAGTGGATCTGCGGCGTGCCGACGTCGGTGTTCGCGAAGGTCGGCTACGGCTTCCGCCGCGACATCGCCGTCGAGGACGAGGTCACCGCCGTCGTCGACTTCGGGGACGGCGTCACCGGCGTCTTCGTCACGGCCACGCACGACATCGTGGGGACCGACCGGTTCGAGATCCTCGGCGACCGCGGCAAGATCGTCGTCGAGGGCTCGCAGACAGCCACGGTCAGCCGCCTGGTGAAGGACGAGCGCGAGCTGTCCGAGTCCATGGACATGGAGGCGGTCCGCAAGCTCTTCATGGGGGAGATGGACCCCGCCGACTACTACTCGGACGAGGTCATCCGGTTCGATTCCCCCTGGGGTGCGCAGCACGCCGGTGTGCTGGAGAACTTCGCCGCGAACGTCCTCGACGGCACCCCGCTGCTCGCCCCGGGCAGCGACGGCATCAACGGCGTCCGCCTCGCCAACGCCATCCACCTCTCGAGCTGGCTCGGCGCGGAGGTCCCGCTCGACTTCGACGAGCAGCAGTATCTCGCCGAGCTCAACGAGCGCATCCGCGCGCCGAGGGGGCGTTCCCCGAGCGCGCGGCGCCGTCCGGCACGGCAGGCACCGGGTGAGGACCCCGTCGCCGACGACCGGCGGGCACGGGTGCCGATCTCAGCGGAGCACGTGACGAGGTCGCCAGCGCGAGCAGCGCGAGGCCGAGCACGGAAAGGTCCGGCCGGCCGCGAGCGTGTCACGCCCGAGCCGGCACGCGACCGGACCAGCGGGATCCGGTCCGTCACCTCGACGGCGGTGTCCTCGACGGCTCAGTCCGCCGGGGCCACCCCGGTGATCCGGTGCAGCAGGAAGGTGCGCCGGGCGTCCCCGTCGCCGACCCCGGCCCGCAGCCGGCCGGCCTCGACGGCCAGCGGCCGGACGAGGTGGGTGCCCACCCCGCCGGCGTCGTCGGCATACCCGATCCGCACCGCGACCCCGTCGGCGACCGCCTCGCGCAGGACCGCGGCCACGACGACCGGGTCGGCGGTGCGCCCGAAGGCGCCTGCGCCCGTGCCCTCCGCGCCCACCGGGTCCACCGAGACCGGCGGGTCCGCCGAGCCCCTCCGTCCCGTCGGCGTCGAGCCCCTCACCCTCGCCACCGACGCGTCGGGGCCGCAGCACCTCGCCCCTGCGGAGCTGGGCCACGACCTGCCGGGCGACCTGGTCGTCCACGCTGCTGACTCGCACGGGGGAGGAGGTGCGCGGCGACGTGCGCCGCGCCGTCGTCGTCGACACCTCCAGCCCGCCGTCGCCACCCTCGACGAGGGGGCCGTACTGCTGCTCGCGCAGGAGGTCGACGACCGTGGGCGCCGGCACCGGGCTGACCAGCACGCTGGGCGCGATCCGCCGCCACTGCAGCATCCCCAGTGCCCGGTCGCGCTCGATCCGGTCCAGCAGGGCGGGGTCGTCGGAGCGCAGGTAGGCCGCGCAGGCGCCCACCCGCGCCTGGCCGTGGCGCCGGGCCACGTCCCGCACCAGGTAGTCGAGAGGCTGCGGCACCCCGGTGCGCGAGGCGTCGGCCAGCTCGGCGAGCACCCGGTCCGCCGACCAGCCCAGGTCCAGCGCCCGGCGCACGCTCGTCTCGCTGAACCGGTGCACGCTGGCACCGCCGCGGGACTCCACGTCGCTGACGACCTGCAGCAGCGAGCGCACCGGGCCGTCCAGGCGGCCGGGCGCCACCGCCGTCAGGTCCGCCTGCAGCAGGACGTGGTCGACCGCGGGCGGGACGAGCGGCTCCATCAGGGCGGCCACCCGGGCGGGGTCGTCGCCGGTCACCACCGCACGGCCCGGGCCGCCGAGGGCGCCCCGGCCGGTGACGCCGGCCCACTCCGCCTCCCGGGCCACCACCTCCAGCCCCGGTCCCAGGTCCGCCGCCCGGGCGGTGCGCAGCGGGTGCCGCCAGCGCAGCAGCTCGGTCAGCCCGTCCAGGGTGGGTGCCGACCCCGCCGGCAGGGTGGCCAGCGCCGCCAGCGCGTCGTGCCGGCGCACGCGCCCCAGGGGGTATGACGTGTGCACGGACAGGGCGTTGACCCGCCCCGCGTCCCCGGAGGTCACCAGGCTGGGAGCGGCGGGCATCGACCACCAGGCGGCGGCCAGGGCAGCCCACCGGGCTCCCGCGCCGGCCTCGAGCCAGTCGTCGGCGGCCGTGGTCGGCACCCAGGCCGGCTCGCCCGTGCCCCGCGGACCACCGTCGTCGGCCGCGACCAGGCCGGCCGCCAGCGCCGTCTCCAGCAGCCAGGCCGTCTCGTCCTGGCCCACCTCCAGGTGGGCGGCCAGCCGGGTGAGGTCGCGCACGGCCAGCCCGCCGGAGCGCAGCACCCGCGGTGGCCGGGCGCCCCACCGGTCCAGCACCTCGGTCACCAGGACCAGCAGGTCCCCGGCCCGGCCGCCCGCGGCGGCGTCGACGACCTCCTGGTCCAGCCCGGTCGTCTCCACGGCGGGCGGCTCCGGGGCCGGGTGGCGGTGCAGGCGGCCCTCCCGCAGCCGCAGGGCCAGCACGCGGGGCAGGACCACGTGCGCGCCTCGTCCTGCCGGACGAGCAGACCGGCCTCCACGAGCGACCGTGCGGCCGTGGCCATCGGCGCGTCCGGGTCCTGCGGGAGCGTGCCGACGGCCGGTCCCCAGGTGAGGGCGTCCAGCAGCTGGCGTCCGGGCGGGTCGAGGTCCGCCAGCGCACCGTCGGGGTCGGCGCTCACCCCGGGGGAGGGGCGGACGTCGGCCGCCGCCAGCCCCGCCGGGTCGCCGACGACCTCCAGGACGGGCCGGGCGGGCAGCAGGCCGTCGGCGGAGATCCAGCACAGGGCCAGCGTCCGCAGCCGGCCGGTCAGGGCCTCGGCCCGCTCGGCGGAGGTGCCCAGCAGCGCGGCGACCTCCGCGGGCCCGGCCGGTGCCGCCACCACGACGGCCTCCAGTGCCTGCAGGTGGGCCAGGTCGAGGTGGTCCAGGGCCCGCCGCACGCTCGCCAGGGTGGTCGCACGGGCGGCGAGGGTGGTGACGTCGGCGGGGGTGGGCCGGGCCAGGTCGGGCCGTGCCCGCAGGAGGGCGGCCAGCTCCTCGTCGCTGCGTCCCCGCAGGTCGTCGGCCAGCGAGCGCACGCTCACGGATCAGCCGAAGAGCGCGTCGTAGACCCGCTCGAACCGCTGGAAGCGGTCGGTGTAGTAGCGCCGCCGGTTGTAGTCCGGCGTCAGGGCCCGTCCCCGGTCCGGCCGGGCGCGGCGCACGTCCGGGGCGAGGGACTCCAGGGCCAGCAGCGCGGTGCCGTGCAGGGTCGTGCGCTTGATGCGCACCGGGGTGACCGGGGTGCGCATCGCGTCCGCCATCACCTGCAGCAGCTCGGGGTGGTCGGTGGTCACGCTGCCGCCGGCGAAGAGCCGCTCCGGCTGCGGGGCCACCTCCCGCAGCTGGCTGACGATCCGGGCGTAGGACAGGGCGATCCCCTCGACGACGCCGCGGTAGACCTCCACCGGCGCCGACCCCGCGGACACCCCGACGACCACGGCACGCGCGTCGGCCGCCCCCAGCCGGTGCTGCGCTCACCGGTGAAGAACGGCAGCACCAGCGGGGTGGTCTCGTGCGGCTCGGCCAGGAGCGCCGCCGACAGCTCGTCATCGTCGATCTGGTCGACCGCGAGGGTCACGTCGGCCCAGGCCAGCGCGCGCCCGACGTCGTTGAGCGCGCCGCCGACCAGCGCCCGGTCGTGCGAGACCCGGTAGCACCACAGGCCGGGCGGCAGCTCGTCGGGCATCTCCTGGACCAGCACCCGCAGGGCTCCGGAGGTGGCGCAGGAGGCCCCCATGGCCGTCTCGTCGTAGGCGCCGAGGCCGACGTTGGCGGCCAGGCCGTCGGTGATCGTGGCGTACCAGGCGGCGTCCTGGAGGTTGGGCCAGCGCTTGGCGATCTTGCCCGCCCGGCGCTCCTCCACCTGCAGCGGCTGGTCGAGGTGGTGGATGGGCGGCAGCTGGTCGGTGGTGATGCCGACGATCTCGGCCAGCTCGGGGTACCAGTCGGCCGTGTGCCGGCGTCCACCATCCCGGTCCAGGCGGCGCTGGAGGTGCCCGTCCCCAGCGTGCCGGTGAGGCGGTGCAGCACGTGGTCGCCGAGGGAGAGATAGCGGGCGGCCTGCGCGGTGACCTCGGGGCGCTCCTCGGCCAGCCAGCGCAGCCGGGCCGGCCAGTAGCTGGCGTGCACCCGGGTGCCGGTCCGCTGCTGCAGGGCCTCCTCGTCCAGCTCGACCCGCAGGGCGGCGACGTGGTCGGCGCAGCGGGAGTCGGCGTAGGTGAAGCACGGGGTCAGCGGCCGGCCGTCCTCGTCGACGACGACCATCGAGGAGGCGAAGGTGTCGAGCGCGACGCCGGCGACGGGGGTGTCGTCGAGCGCCTCGACCAGCTGGTCGAGAAGGGTGGTGACCTCCTCGACGATCTGGTCGGGGTCGATCTCCGACGTGCCGTCGGGGGCGGTGGTGAAGGAGTGCGCGACCTTGGCCCGCTTCCCGACGGGGCGGCCGTGCGCGTCGTAGACGGCGCCCCGGCTGGCGGTGGAGCCCACGTCGAGCGCAAGGACGAGCGGGAGGACGGCGTCCTTGAGCTCGATGTCGAAGTCGGAGGCCATGGTCGGTCACTCTACTGGGGCGCGCGGGGCCCGTGGCAGGATCGCCCCGTGCACCCCTCCACGGCCCTGGCCACCGTCCTCGTCGACGAGCTGGTGCGCGGCGGGGTGCGCGAGGCGGTGCTGTGTCCCGGGTCGCGCTCCGCGCCGCTGGCCTACGCCCTCGAGGAGGCCGACCGAGCCGGTCGGCTGCGGCTGCACGTGCGCGTGGACGAGCGCTCCGCCGCCTTCCTGGCCCTGGGTATGGCGCGCGCCTCGGCCCGGGCGGTCCCCGTGGTGACCACCTCGGGCACGGCCGTGGCCAACCTGCACCCGGCGGTGCTGGAGGCGCACCACGGCGGCGTCCCGCTCGTGGTGCTCTCCGCCGACCGGCCGGCCGAGCTGCGGGGGACGGGGGCCAACCAGACCACGGTGCAGCCGGGCATGTTCGGCGGTGCGCTGCGCCACGAGGTCGACCTGCCCGCGCCGGAGCGGCGTGCCGGTCAGGTGGCGCACTGGCGCTCGTCGGTGTGCCGGGCCCTGGCCGCGGCGCTCGACCCCGGCGCGGTGGCCGGGTGGTCCAGGCGCGGCCCGGTGCACCTGAACGTGGGGCTGCGCGACCCCCTCGCGCCCGCCCTCGAGGACGACGGGTGGCCCGAGCCGCTCGACGGCCGGCCGCACGGCGGCCCGTGGGTGCGGGTGGCACCGCCCGGTGAGCAGGTGGGTCCGGGCGGACGCACGCTCGTCCTGGTCGGTGACCTGCCCGACCCGGAGCTGACGCGGGCGGCGCTGGACTGGGCGGGCCGGGCCGGGTGGCCGGTCCTGGCCGAGCCGTTCGGGGTGCTGGCCACCGGAGGGCACGTGGTCCGGCACCCGCCGGTGGTCGCCGCCCGTGCCGCCGCCGACCCCGGGCTGCGGCCGGACCGGGTCGTGTGGGTGGGACGGCTGACCCTGTTCCGCGAGCTCGCGGCGCTGCTGCGGCTGCCCGGCGTCGTCGTCGAGCAGGTCTCCGCGGTCCCGGCGTGGACCGATCCCTCGCACGTCGTGCAGGTGGTGCACGGACCGGAGGTGCTGCGCACGCCGCCGGAGCGGGCCCCGGGCGCGGAGGCGTGGGTGCGGGACTGGGTGGGCCTGGGGGAGGCGCTGACCGGAGGCGTCCGGGCGGCCGTGCTCGCGGACCCGGACCGCCCGTCGGGACCGGCCGTCGCCGCGACCGTGGCGGCCTCGCTGGGGGACGCGGACGTGCTGGTGCTGGGGTCCTCCAACGGGCCGCGCGACCTGGCGACCGGGCTCGGCCTGCTCGAGCAGAGAGGTGCCCCCCGGGTGGTCTCGGGCCGGGGGCTGGCCGGCATCGACGGGACGGTGTCCGCCGCGGTCGGGGTGGCGCTCGCCGTGCGCGGGGCCGGCGGCGGCCGCGACCGGGACCATGCCCCCCGGCCTGCCAGCTGGAGAGGCACTGCCGGTCCCGTCGGACGCACCGTGGCACTGATGGGCGACCTGACCTTCCTCCACGACGTCAACGGGCTGCTGGTCGGCACGGGGGAGCCCCGTCCCGACCTGACGGTCGTGGTCGTCAACGACGACGGTGGCGGCATCTTCTCCACGCTGGAGTACGGCGACCCGGCCCGGTCGGCGACCCCGGGAGCCGGGGCCGCCACGGAGCGTCTCTTCGGAACCCCGCACGGCACGGACCTGTCGGCCCTCTGCGCCGCCCACCACGTCGAGCACCACCGGGCCGCCACCGTCGAGGACCTCGCCGAGCTGCTGCGCCGGCCCGCGGAGGGGATCCGGGTGCTCGAGGTGCCGGTCGACCGCTCCGGCCACCGACGCCTCCACGACCTGCTGCGGCCGACCCGCCCGCCCGAGGCCGGTCCGACCGCCTGAGCCGGGTGGCCGCCCGAGCCGGGTGGCGTCCGCCCGAGACGGGTGCCCCGCCCCGAGACGGGGGCTGACCCTCCCGGCCGAGCCGGGTGCCGTCCCCTCCTGTCGCTCCTGTCCGCTCAGGGTGGCCGGTCAGAAGCCGATGGCCCCCACCGGCTCGGTGTCGCCACGCATCGCCCGGGAGAGCTGGCGGACCGCGCCCGGACGCAGCTCCCGCACGCCCAGGGTGGGCACCTGCGCCGCGATCGTCCGGCCACCGGCGTAGGCCGCGCCGAGGGCGGCCACGGGCAGGACCACGTCGGGCGCGCTCCCTCCGGCGGCCGGCTCGCAGGTCGCCGCCCCCGAGCCGTCCACCGTGAGCCGCCAGCGACCGGCGTTCCAGGGGCACAGCTCGTCGACCACCTCCAGCACGAGGTCGGCGGGGGCCGCGTACCCCCGCTCGGCCAGCGCCCGGGGGACGTCCACGAGCCGCAGCCACAGGCTGTCGATCGCCACGACGCCGACCGACCGGGGGCCGCCGCACCACCACAGCACCGGGTCGTCGACCGAGCGCGCCCGGAGGGTCACCTTCGTGGTCAGGTCCAGGTCGACGAGACGCCGGACCAGGGCGAGCAGGCTCGCGTGGTCGGTGGCGCCCAGCTCGTCGACGGTCACCTCGCCCCGGGACCGCTCGTCCTCCCACCTGCTCTCCCGGCGGAGCACGGCATACCCCGTGAGGGCACCGTCGCGGCGGGCGAGCAGGAGGCGACGGGGCTCCTTGCTGCCGCGGGCCTTGGGCACGTCGCGGTACCAGGTCGCCGCGAAGGCGTCGGGGCGGGTCACCGCCCCCAGGCTGGTGGCGGCGCACGCCAGGTGGGCCTCGTGCAGCGCGGCGGTCCCCTCGGGGGTGGGCAGGGTCACCAGGTGGGTCTCGACCGCGTCCGCGGCGGTCCCGAGCTCATCCGGGACGCGCAGCTCCTGACCGCGGTCGAGCACCAGCTTGACGTCCAGGCTGGCCGAGCCGTAGCCGAAGCGCCCGTAGATGGCCGGCTCGGAGGCGTGCAGCCCGGCGACCGCCTCGCCGCGCTCGTGCACCCGGTGCAGGTGGTCGCGCATCATCCGGGTGAGCAGCCCCTGGCGGCGGGCGTCCGGGTGGACGCCGACCCAGGTGAGCCCGTCGACGGGCACCGTGCGCAGACGGTCGCCGGGAGCGGGCACGGTCAGGCGCAGGTCGTAGGCGCTGTAGACGCCGACGAGCGGCGGCCGGTCCCGCTCCGGCTCTCCGGGCAGGGCCGGTCCGGTCCGCTCCAGCGCCCGCGCGTGCCGCAGGTCCAGGTGGTGGACCAGCTCCTCCGGCTCGGTCCCCGGCACGACCTCGAACCAGACCAGCGTGTCCAGCTCCTGGACCCGGGGGAGGTCCTCGCGGGTGAGGTCGAGAAGGCGTGCGTCGATGTCCACCGGCCCAGTGTGGCGTCGTAGGGTGGTGACGAGCCAGGGGTTTTCTCCGCGGCCGCCCGCGGTCCCGGCGACCCGGTCTCCCCGCTCCCCGGCACCCCACCACCGCGCGCCGTCGACGTCGCGCCCCACGCCCCCGACGTCGCGGCCTCCTGCGTCGCCGCACGAGAGGACAGCCATGCCCGCCGACGACCCCCGCACCGTCCCGGCCGCCGCCGGCTCGCGGACGAGCGGACCAGACCGGTCGGCCGAGGACCGACGGTCGATGCAGGACCGAGAGCCGCCCCGGGACGCCGGGCAGCCCGCCCGCGGGTCGGTCCTGGGCGTCATGGTCGTCTTCGCGGCCGCCGGCTTCGTCATGGGCCAGGCGCTGGCGCGGGTCCCGGCCGTCCGGGACGCGCTGGGCGTGGACAAGGCCCAGCTGGGCCTGGCGCTCATGGGCATGGGTCTGGGGTCCCTGCTGGCGATGCCGTTCACCGGGCGGCTGGTCGACCGCTTCGGCAGCCGTCGCGTCGTGCTCCTCGCCGTGGTCGTCGGGTGCGCCGGCTGGGGCGCGGTCGCGCTGGCTCCCTCCGCGGCAGTGCTCATGGGCACCCTGGTCGTCACCGGGGTGGCGTCGGCATCTGGGACGTGGCGATGAACATCCAGGCGACCCACGTCGAGCAGCAGCGGGGACGCTCGTGGATGCCCTACTTCCACGCGGGCTTCTCCGGCGGTGCCGTCCTGGGCTCGGGGACGGGCGCGCTGCTGGCCTGGCTCGGGGTCGGTCTGGTCCAGCTCCCGGTGCTGGCGGTGGTCGCCGCGGTCGCGGGGGTGCTGGGAGCCGTCCGCTTCGTCCGGGAGAGCGTGGGGCAGGAGCAGGACGACCCGTCGCCGGCCGGGGGCGAGCGGCCGGTCCGCCGCGGGGTCACCCGGCTGGAGATCCTCATCGGCCTGGTCTGCCTGGCTGCGGCCCTGGCGGAGGGATCGGCCAACGACTGGCTCGCCCTGCTGCTCGTCGACGTCCAGGGGGCCCCCGAGGCATTCGGGGCCCTGGCGCTCACGGCCTTCAACCTCACGATGACGATCGGCCGGCTGGTCGGCGGGCCGACCATCGACCGCTTCGGGCGGGCGGTCGTGGTGCGGGCGGGAGGCGTGCTGGCGGCGACCGGCATCCTGGTCGTCACCCTCGTGCCCTCGACGAGCCTGGCCCTGGTCGGGGGGCTGCTGTGGGGCCTGGGGGTCTCCACGATCTTCCCGGCCGCGATGTCGGCGGCGGGCGAGGTCCCCGGGCGGGGCAACCGGGCGATCACCGTGGTGTCGACGATCGCCTACGGGGCCTTCCTGTTCGGGGCGCCGACGATCGGCCTTCTCGCCGAGCTGGTGGGGCTGGACCGGGCGCTCTTCCTCGTCGTCGGCTTCCTGCTGGTCATGGCGGTCCTGGCCCCCGTCATGCGAGACCAGCGGGTCAGGTCGTGATCCAGTAGCGCCGGGCGGGCGGGTGCCCGGCCACGGTGCGGACGTCCTCCAGAACCCCTCCGCACGCCTCGACCACCCGGGCCGAACCGGCGTTGTCGTCGTCACAGGTGACCAGGACGCGCTCCACCCCGAGGTCGCGCAGGCGGGCGACCGACTGCGCAGGATCTCGGTGGCGTGGCCGCGCCTGCGGAACTGCGGGCCCACGGCATACCCCACGTGTCCCCCGTGCTCCAGCAGGGTCGGGGTCAGCCGGTGCCGGACCGAGACGCGCCCGACGACCTGGCCGTCGACCTCGGCGAGCAGGAAGTCGGCCGGGACCCGACCGGGCGGAAGGTCGGTGCCGGCGGCGTCCCGGGCGCAGGCCGCCAGCACCTCCTCCCAGGTCCCGTCGGCGAGCAGGAAGCTGAAGCCGTCGGAGCGCAGCTCCTCGTGCAGGGCGCGGGCCGCGGCCTCGTCCCCGGGCCCGGGAGGACGCAGCCGCAGCGTCACGACGGCTCCGGGAGCAGGCCCAGGGCGTGCCGCATCGCGGTCAGCTTGACCTCGGTCTCGGCGAGCTCGGCCTGCGGGTCGGAGGCGGCCACGATCCCGCCCCCGGCGAAGATGCGCAGCGAGCGGCGGTCGGGGGCCAGCTCGCCGCAGCGCAGGGCGATCCCCCAGTCGCCGTCCCCGGACCCGTCCACCCAGCCGACGGGACCCGCGTAGCGTCCGCGGTCCATCCCCTCCAGCTCCTCGATGAGGGTGGCGGCGGCCGGCGTGGGCGTCCCGCAGACGGCGGCCGAGGGGTGCAGCGCGCAGGCCAGGCGCAGGGAGGTGGCTCCGCTGACCATGCGGCCGGTGAGGTCGCTGGCGAGGTGGTAGACGTCCGGCAGCTCCAGGACGTAGGGCGCCTCGGGGACCTGCAGGTCGGTGCAGTGCGGAGCCAGGGCGTCGGCCACCGACCGCACCGCGTAGGCGTGCTCCTCGAGGTCCTTGACGCTGCTCACCAGCCGCAGACGGGGGTCGGTGGGGTGGTCGGTCGTCGTGGGGTCGGGAACCGGGGTGGGGGTCGGAGCCGGGGCCGGGGCGGGTACCAGGGCGGTGGTGGGGACCGGGGCCGCGGCCGGAACCGGGGCGGGGGTCCCGCGCCGGATCGTGCCCGCCAGGACGCGGGAACGGGCCCGGCCGCCCTGCAGCCGCACGAGCATCTCGGGCGTGGCACCCACGAGGCCGTCGACGGCGAAGGTCCACGTGGCGCCGTAGCGCGCCTGCAGGCGCTCCAGCACCGGGGCCACCCGCACGACGTCGCCGTCGCGGTGGCGCACGGCCACGTCCCGGGCGAGGACGACCTTGTCGACCACGCCGCTGCCGATCCGGCGGACCGCGCGGGCCACGACCTGGGGCCAGTCCTGCGCCGCCACCGTGCCCGGGAGCTCCACGAGCGGGTCCAGCCGGCCCAGGTGCGGGTTGGTCCGCGCGAGCATCTCGGCCGGGTGCCCGGTGGGCCACGGCTCGTCGTCCACCACCACCTGGGTCACCCAGGCGAGCCCGTCGCGGCGACCGATGAGCGTGCGGGGCACGGTGAGGACGCTGTCGTCGGCGGACCCGGGGGAGAAGGCGAAGGAGCCGAAGGCCACCAGGCCGGTGCCGGGCAGGCGCACCTCGTCCTCGACCTCGGCGCGGTGACGGACCCCGTCCCACCACGTCTCGGCGGCGGTGAACCGCTCCGGCCCGCGGGTGCGCACCACCGCGGCCCGGCCCCACCCGACCATGCCGTCGCCCTCCCGCAGCCAGGAGACCACCTCCCGGGGGTCGACCTCGTCGGGAACGCGGGTGAGCAGGTCGCCGGTGACGTCGACGGCGACCGATCGTGCGCGCAGGCGCGGGGGAGGCGGGGGCACGAGGGATCACTGTAGGTGGTGGGAGGATGGGGGCCATGAGCCCCTCCCGCGCCAGCCTGGAGAAGAAGCCCCGCGAGGTCGCCGAGATGTTCGACGACGTGGCCCGTCGCTACGACCTGACCAACACGGTGCTGTCCGGCGGGATGGACCACCTGTGGCGGCGGGCCGTCGCCAGGGCGGTCGACGCCTCGCCCGGCGAGCGCGTCCTGGACATCGCCGCGGGGACCGGCACCTCCAGCGAGCCCTACGCGGACCGGGGCGTGCAGGTCGTGCCGGCGGACTTCTCCCTCGGCATGCTGCGGGAGGGCTACCGGCGTCGTCCGGACCTGCCGTTCACCGCCGCGGACGCGATGTCCCTGCCCTTCGCCGACGACTCCTTCGACGTGGTGACGATGAGCTTCGGGCTGCGCAACGTCGCCGACGTCGACCTGGCGCTCCGCGAGTTCCTGCGGGTGGCCCGGCCCGGCGCGCGGCTGGTGGTCTGCGAGTTCTCCACCCCGGTCGTGCCCCTCTTCTCCACCGTCTACAGCAACTACCTCATGCGGGCCCTGCCGCGGGTGGCCCGGCGGGTCAGCTCCAACCCCGACTCCTACGTCTACCTGGCCGAGTCGATCCAGGCGTGGCCTGCCCAGCGTGAGCTGGCCGCGCGCATCCGGGACGCCGGCTGGGGCCAGGTGCGCTGGCGCAACCTCACCGGCGGCGTGGTGGCCGTCCACCACGCCGTCGCCGGCGGGGACTGAGACCGCACATCCCACCACCGCCGAGGAGGCACGACATGGACGTCGAGCTCGCCGAGGTCAGGGACTTCCTGGCCCAGCACCCGCCCTTCGACGCGCTGCCGCCGGAGGTGCTGGACCGGCTGCCGGCGCGGTGCACCCTGCGGTACGCCCGCCGGGGCAGCGTGATCCTGCACGCCGGGGGGCGGGGGGACCGGCTGTGGGTGGTCCGCAGCGGTGCGGTGGACATCACCGACGAGGGACGGCTGGTGGACCGGCTCGGGGCGGGGGGCTGCTTCGGCATGTCGGCGCTGGTGGAGCACGGACCGATCCGCTACGACGCCACCGCCCGGGAGGACAGCCTGCTCATCACCCTCCCGCAGGCGGACTTCGACGAGCTGGCGCAGGAGCACCCGGCCGTGGCCGTGCACTTCGCGGCCACCCACCACGGCAGGATCCGGACCGCGCTGAGCCAGCTGCAGCAGCCCCGCACGGGGTCGGCGGTCTTCCGGACGGCGGTCAGGGACCTGGTCCGCGGGGAACCGGTGGCCACCGGTCCCCAGGTCTCCGTCGCCGAGGCCGCCCGCCGGATGACCGAGGCGGGCGTCTCCTCGATCCTGGTCATGGAGGGTGACCGCCTCGTCGGCATCCTCACCGACCGGGACCTGCGCCGCCGCGTGGTGGCCGCCGGGACGCCCACGGACCGGCCCGTCCGCGAGGTGATGACCCTGAACCCGGTGACGATCAGCAGCGACGCGCTCGCGCTGGAGGTCATGCTCGAGATGACCGGGCGCAACATCCACCACCTGCCGGTGGTGGACGCCGAGGAGCGGGTGGTGGGCCTGGTCACCACGACCGACCTGGTCCGGCTGGAGCGCTCCAACCCGGTCTACCTGGTCACCGACCTGGCCAAGGCGCCGGACGTCGGCGCGGTCGTGGGGCTGGCCGCCCGCATCCCGCGGATCGTGGAGCAGCTGGTCAGCGAGGACGCGACGGCGGCCGACGTCGGCCGGGTCGCCACCGCGCTGACCGACGCCGTCACGGTGCGCGTGCTGCTGGAGCTGGCGCAGGCCGAGCTGGGTCCGGCCCCGGCGCCCTGGGCCTGGGTGGCCCTGGGGTCCGCCGCCCGGGAGGAGCTGACCCTTCGCGGCGACCAGGACCACGCGATGGTCCTGGGGGAGGAGGCGGACCCGCAGGACCCGTGGTGGGCGGCGGTGGCCGACCGGGTGACCGACGCGCTGGAGGCCTGCGGGCTGGAGCGCTGCGACGGCGACGTCATGGCCACCAACCCGCGGTGGCGCAAGCGCGTTCCGGAGTGGCGGGCCCAGTTCGCCCGCTGGGCGCACGAGCCGCAGCCCGAGGCGGTGCTGTGGGCGGCCATCTTCTACGACATGCGTCCGGTGCACGGCGACGCGGACCTGGTCGCCGGCCTGCGCGAGCAGGTCGTGCGGATGGGCTCACGGTCGGACCTGCTGCTGGCGCACCTGGCAGGGCAGGCCGCGCGGATGCGTCCGCCGATCGGATTCTTCCGCGGGTTCGTGCTCGAGGACGCCGGGGAGCACCGCGACACGCTGGACATCAAGCGCGGCATCTCCGCGATCGTCCAGCTGGCGCGGATCCACTCGCTCCGGGCCGGCGCCACGGCGCTGCCGACCGGGGCACGGCTGGCGGCGGCCCGTGCCCGCGGAGTGCTGGCCGCCGAGTCGGCGGTCGACCTGGCCGACGCGCACGAGCTGATGTCCTACCTCCGCCTGCAGCACCAGGTCGCGCAGGTGCGCGACGGCCGCCGGCCGGACAACCACCTCGACCCCGAGCTCCTGAGCAGCCTGGACCGGCGCCACCTGCGCGACGCCTTCCAGATCGTGCGGCAGGCGCAGCACGGGCTGAGCACCCGGCTGCCGCAGGTGACCTGAGGTGGGGTGGTGGGACGACTGGCGCGGACGGCTCGGTGTCGGTGGCGGTGGGAACGGGCGGCGCCGGGGGCCCCTGCGGGAGGGTCTCGACCCCGTCCTCACCCAGGCGTGGGAGCGGTTGTCGGCGGCTGCTCCCTACCCGCCCGACACGCCGCTGGACGACGTCGAGCTCCTGGCCCTCGACCTGGAGACGACCGGGCTGCAGCCCGCGAAGCACGAGCTGCTCTCCTTCGGCCTCGTCCCCGTCCGCAAGGGCGAGGTGCGGCTGGCGGGGGCGCTCCACCTGCCGGTGCGGCCGCGGGGTGACGTGGGGGACTCCGCCACCGTCCACGGCCTGACCGACGACCGGCTGGCGCGCGAGCCGACGGTGGCTGAGGTGCTGCCTCAGGTCCTGCGGGCCCTCGTCACCGAGGACGGCCGCCGGCGGGTCCTGCTGGCGCACTTCGCCCTGGTGGAGACCTCCTTCCTGGAGGACGTCGGGGTGGACGTCCTGGGCACGTGGCTCGACCTGCAGGTGGTCGACACCCTGGAGGTGGAACGTCGGCTGCTCGGGGCGCAGCACAGCGAGATGCGGCCCGGTGCGGTGCGCCTGCACACCTGCCGCACCCGGCACCACCTGCCGCGCTACCAGGCGCACTCCGCCGTCGTCGACGCCGTCGCCTGCGGTGAGCTCTTCCTGGCCCAGTCCGCCACGCTCGTCCACCGGCGCCGGCGCCCCCTCCTCCTGGACGACGTGCTCGAGCGCTGACGGTGCCGTTGCCGTTGCCTTGCCGTCGCCGTTGCGGTTCCCGTTGCCGGTGATCGTGACGGTGCCCGGTGGTCGCGTTTCGGCATACCGGCGTCCGCTAATTCCAGGCAGGCATCCCTCGCCCGGAGCGCGGAGGGGCGACACCTAGACTGACCAGGTTCGTGAAGGTCGGCACAAGCGAGGCGCAGACACGGTGAGTGGACAGGTCGAGACGGCTGACGTGATCGTCGTCGGGGCGGGCCCGGGAGGGGCCTCGACCGCGGCGTACCTGGCTGCGCACGGGCTGGACGTGCTGCTCCTGGAGAAGGCGTCCTTCCCCCGCGACAAGATCTGCGGGGACGGCCTGACCCCCCGGGCGGTGCGCGAGCTCATCAGCCTCGGCGTGTCCATCCGCGAGGAGGACGGCTGGCACCGGACCAAGGGGCTGCGGATGCTCGGCGGCGGCGTCCGGATGGAGCTGGACTGGCCCGGCAACGCGACCTTCCCGCCCTACGGCCTCGTCCGCACCCGGATGGACCTGGACGAGATCCTCGCCCGGCACGCGCAGTCCCGCGGCGCCCGGCTCCTGGAGCGGATGAACGTCTCCGAGCCGGTGCTCGACCACCGCGGCCACATCTGCGGGGTGCGGGCCAAGGTCATGGGGGAGGACGGGCGGCCCACGGGCCAGACCCGGGAGTTCCGCGCCCAGCTGGTGGTGGCCGCCGACGGCAACTCCAGCCGGCTGTCGCTGACGATGGACCGGCCCCGGCGTGACGACCGTCCCATGGGGGTCGCCGTGCGGACGTACTACCGGACGCCGCGCCACGACGACGAGTACATCGAGTCCTGGCTCGAGCTGTGGGCCAAGGGCGAGGACGGCCAGCAGGACGTGCTCATGCCGGGCTACGGATGGATCTTCCCGGGGGTGACGGCACCGCGAACGTGGGCCTGGGCATCCTGGACACCGCCAAGGACTTCGGCACCTTCGACTACAAGGACGTCATGCGTCGCTGGGTGGCGACCATGCCGGCGGAGTGGGAGTTCGGCGAGGAGACCCAGCTCGGGCCGATCCGCGGTGCCGCCCTGCCGATGTGCTTCAACCGCCAGCCGCTGTACGACCGGGGGCTCCTGCTCGTGGGCGACGCCGGCGGCATGGTCAACCCGTTCAACGGCGAGGGCATCGCCGAGGCGATGGAGGCGGGGCGGCACACGGCCGAGGTCGTCGCCTCCGCGCTGGCGCGCGCCACGCCCGGGGAGCGGGAGGCGGTGCTGCAGTCCTACCCCGGGGTGATGAAGGAGTCCCTCGGGGGCTACTACATGCTCGGCAAGCAGTTCGCCACGCTCATCGGCAACCCGGAGATCATGCGGCTGGCCGTGCGCTACGGGCTGCCGCGGCGCGCGCTGATGCGCCTGCTGCTCAAGATCATGGCCAACCTGCCGCAGGAGCGCGGCGGAGGTCTCGACGACCGGATCATCAACGCGCTGAGCCGGGCCACCCCTGCCGCATGAACGCCCCGACCATGACTAGGCTAGGCGCGAGCCCGCCCCGTCCCTGGGCGGGCCCGACGCCGCGCTCGTCCCGAAAGGAGTCCTGGCTCTGATGGACTACCACCCCTATCTGCCGGTTCTCTTCTTCCTCTTCTTCGGCCTGCTGTTCGCCTTCGGGTCCGTCTTCGGCGGTGGGCTGCTGGGGCGCTCGACGTACAACCGGGCCAAGGCGGAGGCCTACGAGTGCGGCATCCAGCCCACCCCCCAGGCCCACGAGGGGGGCCGGGTGCCGATCAAGTTCTACCTGACCGCCATGCTCTTCATCGTCTTCGACGTCGAGGTCCTCTTCCTCTACCCCTTCGCGGTCGCCTTCGACCAGGTCGGGCTCTTCTCCGTGCTGGCGATGCTGCTCTTCCTCGTGGTCGTCTCCGTCCCGTTCGTCTACGAGTGGAGCAGGGGGGGTCTGGAGTGGGACTGAGCAGGGACAGCGACAGGGACAGGGACGTCAGCGGGTGCGACGAGGTGCCGGTGACCGGGGCGAGCGCCCCGACCGGCGGAAGGATGAGTGAGACAGATGGGTCTTGAGGACAAGATTCCCGGCGGCATCCTGCTCTCGACCGTCGAGGGGCTCGCCGGGCAGCTGCGGCAGCAGTCGGTGTGGCCGGCGACGTTCGGGCTGGCCTGCTGCGCCATCGAGATGATGGCCGTCGGCACCCCCGACTACGACATCGCCCGCTTCGGGATGGAGCGCTTCGCCGCGACCCCCCGTCAGGCCGACCTGATGATCGTGGCCGGGCGGGTGTCCCAGAAGATGGCTCCCGTCGTGCGCCAGGTCTACGACCAGATGCCCAACCCCAAGTGGGTCATCTCCATGGGCGTGTGCGCCAGCTCCGGCGGCATGTTCAACAACTACGCGATCGTCCAGGGCGTGGACCACATCGTCCCGGTGGACATCTACCTGCCGGGCTGTCCGCCCCGCCCCGAGATGCTGCTCAACGCGATCCTGGAGCTGCAGCGCCAGATCAGGGAGTTCAAGTTCGGCGTGCACCGCGAGCAGGCGGCGCGGGCGGCCGAGGCCGCCGCGCTGGCCGCGGTGCCCCGGCAGGAGATGAAGGGGCTGCTGGCATGAGCGAGGAGAAGACCCCGCCCGCGGAGGGGAGCACCCGCGACGAGGCCCACCAGCCGCGCCAGGACGAGGACCAGCTGGCGGACACCACGCACGCCCAGGAGGGGGCGGCCGGGGCGGTGCCGACGAGGGTCGGGACGCCGGGCGAACCGGTGCCGGTGGCCTCCCGCCGGGGCATGTTCGGCGGGTCCCTGGGCACCGACACCAGCGGCTACGGCGGCCTGAAGACCCCCGTCCTCTACCCGGGTGCCGCCGAGCGGCCCTACGGCTCCTACTTCGACGAGGTCGTCGACGCCCTGCGCGACGCGGCACCGGAGGCGTTCGAGGCCGGGATCGAGCGGGTCGTCGTGGACCGGGGCGAGCTGACCCTCGTCACCCGGCGCGAGCACCTGCGCGAGCTGCTCCAGCCGCTGCGCGACGACGCCCGCCTGCGCTTCGAGATGTGCTCCGGGGTCTCCGGCGTGCACCTGCCCGAGCACGAGGGGGCCGAGCTGCACGCGGTCTACCACTTCCTGTCGATCACCAACGGCGGGCGCCGGGTGCGCTTCGAGGTCACCTGTCCCGACGCCGACCCGCACGTGCCCTCGATCGTGGACATCTACCCCGGCAACGACTGGCACGAGCGGGAGACCTTCGACATGTTCGGGATCGTCTTCGACGGTCACCCGGGCCTGACCAGGATCCTCATGCCGGACGACTGGGCCGGCCACCCCCAGCGCAAGGACTACCCGCTCGGCGGGGTCCCGGTGGAGTACAAGGGCGCCACCATCCCCGCGCCGGACCAGCGGAGGAGCTACTCGTGACCATCGACCCCCACCCACACCGACACCGGCCCCCGCCGGGCCGACACCAAGGCCGGCGAGGGCGCCGAGCACCTGGCCTCGACACCGACCGACCTCTACGCCGAGGGCGGCCCGACCGTCGACTCCGTCGACGGCGGGGCCGTCTACGACGCAGCCGGGGGGGACTGGGACGAGATCGCCAAGGACGTGGCGACCCTGGGGGCCGAGCGGATCGTGGTCAACATGGGCCCGCAGCACCCCTCGACCCACGGCGTGCTCCGGCTCGTCCTGGAGCTCGACGGCGAGACGGTCCGCGAGGCACGCGCGGGCATCGGCTTCCTGCACACCGGCATCGAGAAGAACATGGAGTACCGCACCTGGGTGCAGGGGACCACGTTCTGCACCCGGATGGACTACCTGACGCCGATCTTCAACGAGGCCGCCTACTGCCTGGCCGTGGAGAAGCTGCTCGGCATCACCGACCAGATCCCGCGCCGGGCCAGCGACATCCGGGTCCTGACGATGGAGCTGAACCGGATCTCCTCCCACCTCATCGCCCTGGCGACGGGTGGGATGGAGCTGGGAGCCACCACGATCATGACGACCGGCTTCCGCGAGCGCGAGCGCATCCTGCGCTTCCTGGAGGCCATCTCCGGCCTGCGGATGAACCACGCCTACGTGCGCCCCGGCGGGGTGGCCCAGGACGTGCTCCCCGAGCACCTGGACCAGCTCGAGGCCGAGCTGCCCGAGCTGCGCCGCGGCATCCGCCAGCTGGAGCTGCTGCTCCTGGAGAACCCGGTCTTCAAGGGCCGCACCGTCGACGTCGGCCACCTCTCGCTGGCCGGGTGCATGGCGCTGGGGGTCACCGGCCCGATCCTGCGGTCCACCGGGCTTCCGCACGACCTGCGCAAGCTGGACCCCTACTGCGGCTACGAGACCTACGAGTTCGACGTGGTCACGCGTCGCGACTCCGACGCCTACTCCCGCGTGGTCATCCGCTTCGACGAGATCTGGCAGTCGTTGCGGATCGCCGACCAGGCGATCGAGCGGCTGCGCGCCAGCCAGGGCGACCCGGTGATGGTGGCCGACAAGAAGATCGCCTGGCCCGCCCAGCTGTCCGTGGGCGCCGACGGCCAGGGCAACAGCCTGGACCACATCCGGGACATCATGGGCGAGTCCATGGAGGCGCTCATCCACCACTTCAAGCTGGTCACCGAGGGCTTCCGGGTGCCGCCGGGCCAGGCCTACGCCGCGATCGAGTCGCCCAAGGGCGAGCTCGGCGTGCACGTCGTCTCCGACGGCGGCACCCGGCCCTACCGGGCGCACTTCCGCGACCCCAGCTTCCACAACCTGCAAGCCGCGTCGGCGCTGTCGGAGGGCGGCCTCATCGCCGACGTCATCGTCGCCGTCGCCTCGATCGACCCCGTGATGGGAGGCGTGGACCGATGAGCACCCACACCGACGGAGGACGGCCGCCCGGCACCGCACCGGGACCGACCACGGCCCCGCCGGGCACGACGCCCACCCCGGGTCGGGGCTGCACCACCACACCCCGTTGCACGCCTCGGAGGAGCCGTACGCCGAGGAGGTCCTCGCGCAGCTGCGGGCGGACGCCGCCGAGATCGTGGTGCGCTACCCGCAGAAGCGCTCGGCACTGCTGCCGCTGCTGCACCTGGTGCAGTCCGTGGACGGCTACATCACCGGCCGGGGGGTCCAGTTCTGCGCCGAGCAGCTGGAGCTGACCACCGCCGAGGTCAGCGGGGTGGCCACGTTCTACACCCAGTACAAGCGCCACCCCAACGGCGAGTACACCGTCGGGGTGTGCACCAACACCCTGTGCGCCATCATGGGCGGCGACCAGATCTTCGACGAGGTCAGCGAGCACCTGGGGATCGGCCACGACGAGACGACCGAGGACGGTCGGGTCACCCTCGAGCGGGTGGAGTGCAACGCCGCCTGCGACTACGCGCCCGTCGTCATGGTCAACTGGGAGTTCTTCGACCAGCAGACGCCGGCCTCCACCAAGGAGCTGGTCGACCGGCTGCGTGCGGGCGAGCAGGTCACCCCCACCCGGGGCGCGTCGAGGGTCTGCACGTTCAAGCAGGTCTCCCGCGTGCTGGCCGGCTTCCCCGACGGGCTCGCGGACGAGGGTCCCGGCGCCGGAGGCCCCTCCCTGGAGGGGCTGCGCGTGGCCGAGGAGCACGGCTGGACCGCCCCGGTGGCCCAGCAGGACGAGGGCGACACCGACACCGACGCCACGGCCGAGGGCCGGCAGGGCGGTCTGGCCGCCGGGCGGCACGACTCGGTGAACGCCCCCACCAACGAGCCCGACGAGAAGCCGGGCGACGCCGAGGTCGGCGACGGCACGCCGGCCGGGGAGAAGGAGGACGGCCAGTGAGCACGCAGCTGACCCCGATCCTGACCAGGTTCTGGGACGACCCCCGGTCCTGGACCATGGACACCTACGAGGCCAACGAGGGCTACCAGGCCCTGCGCCGCGCCCTGGAGGCGCCCGCCGAGGACCTGGTCCAGGCGGCCAAGGACTCCGGCCTGCGAGGGCGCGGCGGAGCGGGCTTCCCCACCGGGATGAAGTGGGGCTTCCTGCCCCCGCCGGACGGCGGACCCCGCTACCTGGTGGTCAACGCCGACGAGTCCGAGCCGGGCACCTGCAAGGACGTCCCGCTGATGATGGCCGCCCCGCAGTTCCTCATCGAGGGCATGATCATCACCAGCTACGCCATCGGCTGCGACCACGCCTTCATCTACGTGCGGGGCGAGGTCGTGCACGTCTACCGCCGCCTCCTGCGCGCGGTCGAGGAGGCCTACGACCGGGGCTACCTCGGCAAGGACATCCTCGGCTCCGGCTTCGACCTGGACATCACCGTCCACGCCGGTGCGGGCGCCTACATCTGCGGCGAGGAGACGGCCCTGCTGGACTCCCTGGAGGGGCGGCGCGGCCAGCCCCGCCTCAAGCCCCCGTTCCCCGCGGTCGCGGGCCTGTACGCCCGCCCCACCGTGGTCAACAACGTCGAGAGCATCGCCTCCATCCCCCCGATCGTCCTCCACGGGGCCGACTGGTTCTCCGACATGGGCACCGAGAAGTCCAAGGGCTTCGGCATCTTCAGCCTGTCCGGGCACGTCACCCGTCCCGGTCAGTACGAGGCGCCGCTGGGCATCACCCTGCGCGAGCTGCTCGAGATGGCCGGCGGGGTCCGCGAGGGCCACCGGCTCAAGTTCTGGACCCCCGGCGGGTCCTCGACGCCGATCTTCACCGACGCCCACCTCGACGTCCCGCTGGACTTCGAGTCGGTGGCCGCCGAGGGATCGATGCTGGGGACCCGGGCGCTGCAGATCTTCGACGAGACCACCTCGGTGGTGCGCGCCGTCTCGCGGTGGACCGACTTCTACGCCCACGAGTCCTGCGGCAAGTGCACCCCCTGCCGGGAGGGCACCTTCTGGCTCAAGCAGATCATGATGCGCCTCGAGGCGGGCCAGGGTCTGCCCGGCGACATCGAGAAGCTCGACGACATCTGCGACAACATCCTGGGCCGGGCGTTCTGCGCCCTCGGTGACGGAGCCACGAGCCCGATCACCTCGGCCATCCAGTACTTCCGGGAGGAGTTCGAGGCCGGCATGCACACCCCCTGGCACGAGCTGTTCCCGCCCGAGCGCTCGACGCTGTTCGCGAAGGAGACGCAGCCCGCATGAGTGTCAACACCTCTCCTGCCGCCGGCGGCAACGCGGTGACCGACGGGGGCAACGCCGAGCCACCGACCGAGCCCGAGGTCCCCCAGGTCACCCTGACCATCGACGACGTCCCGGTCAGCGTCCCGGAGGGCACGCTGGTCATCCGCGCCGCCGAGGAGATCGGGATCCAGATCCCACGCTTCTGCGACCACCCGCTCCTGGACCCGGTCGGCGCGTGCCGCCAGTGCCTCGTCGACGTGGCGACGCCGGACCGCGAGGGCAACGTCAAGGCGATGCCCAAGCCGCAGGCCTCGTGCACCATGACGGTCTCCGAGGGCATGGTCGTCAACACCCACCACACCAGCCCGGTCGCCGACAAGGCGCAGCACGGCATCATGGAGATGCTGCTCATCAACCACCCGCTGGACTGCCCGGTCTGCGACAAGGGCGGCGAGTGCCCCCTGCAGAACCAGGCCATGTCCAACGGTCGGCCGACCTCGCGCTTCGACGACATCAAGCGCACCTTCCCCAAGCCGATCAACATCTCCTCCCAGGTCCTCCTGGACCGCGAGCGCTGCATCCTGTGCGCGCGCTGCACCCGCTTCTCCGACCAGATCGCCGGGGACCCGTTCATCGCCCTCATCGAGCGGGGGGCGCTGCAGCAGGTGGGGATCTACGAGGAGAAGCCGTTCGAGAGCTACTTCTCGGGCAACACGGTCCAGATCTGCCCCGTCGGCGCGCTCACGGGCGCGGCCTACCGCTTCCGGTCGCGGCCCTTCGACCTGGTGTCCACGCCCAGCGTGTGCGAGCACTGCGCGTCGGGCTGCTCGATCCGCACCGACCACCGCCGAGGCACCGTGCTGCGCCGGATGGCGCTGAACGACCCGCAGGTCAACGAGGAGTGGAACTGCGACAAGGGCCGCTGGGCCTTCACCTATCCCACCCTGCCCGACCGCCTGCGCGACCCCGTGGTCCGCGGCCAGGACGGGGAGTATGCCGTCGCCCCCTGGCGCGCCGCGTACGAGGCGGCCGCCCGCGGCCTCTCGGCGGCCCGGGACGCCGGTGGCGTGGGGCTGCTCGTGGGTGGCCGGGCCAGCGTCGAGGACGCCTATGCCTGGAGCAAGTTCGCCCGGGTGGCCCTCGGCACCAACGACGTCGACCACCGTGCCCGGCCGCACAGCGCCGAGGAGGCCGACTTCCTGGCCGCCAGCGTGGTCGGCCGTCGGGACGTGAGCTACGAGACCCTGGAGCACGCCTCCTCCGTCCTCCTCGTCGGCCTGGAGCCGGAGGAGGAGAGCCCGATCGTCTTCCTGCGGCTGCGCAAGGCGGTCCGGCGGAACACAGACCCAGGTCTACGCGGTCGCCCCGTTCGCCACCCGGGGCCTGACGAAGGTGGACGGCACGCTGCTGGCCTCCGCGCCGGGCACCGAGGCCGAGGTCCTCGGCGCCCTGGCCGGCCGGCGTCGCCAGGGTGGGGACCCCGTCGATGGCACGGCCGTCCCGGTCGACGTCGACGGCGGCCCGGTGAACGAGTACCACGCCGCCTCCGACTCCCTGGGCAGCGGCTCGGTGATCCTGGTGGGCGAGCGGATGGCGACCGTGCCCGGTGCGCTGTCCGCGGCCGCCGCGCTGGCCGAGCTCACCGGGACCGCGCTGGCCTGGGTGCCCCGCCGCGCGGGGGAGCGGGGGGCCGTGGAGGTCGGGGCGATGCCCAACCTGCTGCCCGGTGGCCGCCCGGTCACCGACGCGTCGGCGCGGGAGGACGTGGCCGCGGTCTGGGCCGCCGGTCGCCCGGTCCCGGCCGGGGCCGGCCGGGACACCGCAGAGATCCTGGCCGCCGCCGCCCGTGGCGAGCTGTCGGCGCTGGTCGTCGGCGGGGTCGAGGTGGAGGACCTGCCCGACCCCGAGCTGGCCCGTCGCGCCCTGGCGAACACCTTCGTGGTGTCCCTGGAGGTGCGGGAGAGCACCGTGCACGAGTACGCCGACGTCATCCTGCCCGTCGCCCCGCAGCAGGAGAAGTCCGGCGCCTACGCCACCTGGGAGGGGCGGCTCCGGCCGTTCGAGCAGGCCCTCGACTCGGCCTCCTCCTCCGACCACGTCATCCTGGACCGTCTCGCCGACGCCATGGGCGTGCGGCTGGGCACCGGGACGGTCTCCGCCGTCCGGCAGGAGCTCACGGCCCTGGGCACCGGCAGCGGCTCGTCGCCGGCCCCGCAGGTCTCCCCGGCCGGCCCGGCCGCCCCGGGGCAGGGTGAGGCCGTGCTCGCGACCTGGCACCACCTGCTCGACGCCGGCGCGCTGCAGGACGGCGAGCCGTTCCTGGCCGGCACCGCACCGCGTCCCGTCGCACGGGTCTCGGCGGCCACCGCCGCCGCGGCCGGGGCCGGCGACGGCGAGCTGCTCGCGGTGTCCACCGACCGGGGCGAGATCGTCCTGCCCGTGGTGGTGACCGCCATGCACGACGGGGTCGTCTGGGTCCCGACCAACTCCGCCGGCTCCGCGGTGCGGGCGACCCTCGGGGTCGACGCCGGTGCCGTCGTGCGGATCACGGCCGCGCCCGCGGCCACCCCGCAGAACCAGCGAGGGAAGGCATGAGCATGCTTGCGGCATACCCCGACCTGCTGGCGCTGGCCCAGGTGCCGGCGGCGATGCCGCTGGTGACCGAGGACCTGCCGTCGGCCGACTTCAGCGACACCCCGCTGTGGCTGTCGTTCGTCAAGGCGGCGCTGCTGTTCGTCTACCTGATGATCTCGGTCGTCGTCGTCATCTGGTTCGAGCGCCGCGTGGTCGGCCGGATGCAGCAGCGCCCGGGCCCCAACAGGCTCGGCCCGCTCGGCATCCGCAGACCGCCGCGGACGGGATCAAGCTCTTCCTCAAGGAGGACGTGACTCCCAAGAACGCGGACCGCCTGATGTTCTTCGCCGCCCCGCTGCTGGTCGCGAGCCTGGCCTTCGTCGCCTTCGCGATCATCCCGCTCGGCGGCGACGTGCGGATGTTCGGGCACACGACCCCGCTGCAGCTGACCGACACCCCGGTCGCGGTCCTGCTGGTGCTGGCCGTCGCGGGTGTGGCGGCCTACGGCTTCGTGCTGGCCGGCTGGTCCTCGGGCTCGACCTACCCCCTGCTGGGCGGGCTGCGCTCCACCGCGCAGGTGGTCTCCTACGAGATCGCCATGGGCCTGTCGCTGGTCGCCGTCTTCCTCTACGCCGGGTCGATGTCGACCAGCCAGATCGTGGACGCCCAGGCGCAGACCACCGTGCTCGGACTGCCGATGTGGTACGTCGTGCCGCTGTTCTTCAGCTTCGTCGTCTACGTCATCACCATGGTCGGCGAGACCAACCGGTTGCCGTTCGACCTGGCCGAGGGCGAGGGTGAGCTGGGCGGCGGGTTCCACACCGAGTACTCCTCGATGAAGTTCGGCATGTTCTTCCTCGGTGAGTACATCAACATGTTCACCGTCTCCGGCCTGGCCACCACCCTGTTCCTGGGGGGCTGGCACGCGCCCTGGCCGATCAACCTCGTCGCCGACGGCATGTTCGACCAGGGGTGGTGGGGGCTGCTGTGGTTCACCCTCAAGATGTGGGTCTTCATCTGGTTCTACGTCTGGCTGCGCGGCACCCTGCCCCGGGTGCGCTACGACCAGTTCATGAAGCTGGGATGGAAGATCCTCATCCCGCTGTCCCTGGTCTGGGTGATCGCGGTGATGATGATCCGCGCCGCCCAGGAGGGCTACTTCGGTGACGGCGTGTGGCCGCTCGTGCTGACCCTCATCATCATCGGCGTGTTCGTCGTCGCCGGGATCCTGGTCTGGGACCACTACACCCAGCGCCGGACCGCCGAGCGCGAGGAGCGGATGGAGGTGCCGACCGAGGTGGACCCCTTCGCCGACGGCTACCCGGTGCCCCCGCTGCCGGGCCAGAAGCTGGTGGAGCCCCGGCGCGCCGTCGCCGCCGCCCCGCCGGTGACCACGACCCGCCCCAGCGCCGAGACCGACCCGACCCCGGAGGACCGCCGTGGCTGACCCGACCGATCCGACCACCCGCGGGACGGAGGAGACCTCCCCGACCCGTCGCGCCCAGGCCGACGCCCCGGCCCGACGGGCCAGCGACCCGACCGGCGGCAAGGAGGAGTCCGGCCTGCTCGGACAGCTCTTCGCCCCGGTCGCCGGGTTCGGGGTGACCTTCGCCCAGCAGTTCAAGAAGGTCCCCACCCAGGAGTACCCCGAGGAGAGGCGTCCGACCGCCAAGCGGTTCCACGGGCGTCACCAGCTCAACCGTCACCCCGACGGGCTGGAGAAGTGCGTGGGCTGCGAGCTGTGCGCCTGGGCCTGCCCCGCCGACGCGATCTACGTCGAGGGCGCGGACAACATCGACGAGGCCCGGTTCTCCCCGGGCGAGCGCTACGGCCGCGTCTACCAGATCAACTACCTGCGCTGCATCTTCTGCGGCCTGTGCATCGAGGCGTGCCCGACCCGGGCCCTGACGATGACGAACGAGTACGAGATGACCGACGCCAGCCGTCGTCCCCTCATCTACGAGAAGCACCAGCTGCTGGCCCCGCTGCGCCCCGACATGCTCACGCCGCCGTTCCCGATGGCCGAGGGCATGGAGGAGCGCGACTACTACCGGGGTCGGGTCACCGGGCCCACCCAGGCGCAGAAGGACCACGTCGCCGACCGTGAGGCCCGGACCGAGCCGGAGCCGGGCGACCCGAGCCACGAGGAGGTGGCCCGATGACCCCCACCCCCGGGGCCGAGGTCATGGGCGGGGGCGAGACCCTCGTCTTCTGGGTGATCGCCGTCGTGACGGTCGTGGGCGCCCTAGGGCTGCTCTTCTCACGCCGGGCCGTGCACGCCGCGATGGCGATGGCCATGGCGATGGTCGGCCTGGGGATCCTCTACATCACCCAGGACGCCGAGTTCGTCGGGATCATCCAGATCTTCGTCTACTCCGGCGCGGTGATGATGCTCTTCCTCTTCGTCGTCATGACCGTGGGGGTGGACGCCTCCGACTCGATGGTGGAGACCCTGCGCGGCCAGCGGTTCTGGGCCTTCCTCCTCGGCGCGCTGTTCGCCGCGGTGGCCGTCTTCGGGCTGAGCCGGGTCGCCTGGCCGCAGGCCGTTGGTCTGTCCCAGGTGCAGGCGGAGGGGCCGGTCACCGGCCTGGCCCGCGAGATCTTCGAGCGGCAGGTGCTCTCCTTCGAGGTGCTCGGCGCCCTGCTCGTCATCGCGGTCATGGGCGCGATGGTGATGGCGCACCGCGAGCGCCTCACGCCCCGCCGCACCCAGCGGGAGTGGAGCGAGGCGAAGATGCGCTCGGGCCGCTGGCTCGCCGGCAAGCCCAACCCGGGCGTCTACGCCCGGCACAACGCCGCGGACACCCCGGCGCTGGCGCCCGACGGCACCCCCGTGGAGGCGTCGGTGCCCCGGGTGCTGGTCGCCCGCGGCCAGGTGGGCTCGCCGTCCGCCTACCGCCTGCAGGACCCGCGGGAGACCACGGTCGAGCACGAGCCCGAGGTGGCCGACGGCACCCCCCCGGCGGACGCCGGGCACCAGGGTGCGGCGCAGCCGACGCAGACCGCCACCGGTGAGGTGGCGGCGGGGGCCCGCACGCACGGACCGACGACCGGGTCCACGACCGGGTCGGGAACCAGCCCCGGGGAGGGTGAGCGCTGATGGGGCTCGAGGCCTACATCTACCTGTCGGTGGTCCTGTTCACGCTCGGCGCCGTCACGGTGCTCGTCCGGCGCAACACGATCATCGTCTTCATGGGCATCGAGCTGATGCTCAACGCCTGCAACCTGGCGCTGGTGACCTTCTCGCGCATGCACGGCACCCTCGACGGGCAGGTCTACGCCCTGTTCGTCATGGTGGTCGCCGCCGCCGAGGTCGTCGTCGGGCTGGCGATCATCATGGCCATCTTCCGTGCGCGCCGGTCGGCCTCGGTCGACGACGCCAACCTCTTGAAGCTGTAAGGAGCGAGCTGACGTGTCCTTGCTCGAAACGACGCTGCTCAGCGTCGCCCCTGCGGCCGCCGACGTCGGCACCAACACCGGGACCTACTCCGCCGTCGACGGCGGCGTGGCCCAGGTCGGGTGGCTGATGGTCGCGCTGCCCCTGCTCGGTGCGGCCCTGCTGCTGCTCGGCGGCCGTGCCACCGACCGGTGGGGCCCGCTGCTGGCCACCGTGCTGTCCTGGTCCTCCTTCGCCGTCGGCGTCCTGGTGATCGTGCAGATGCTGGGTCTGGCCCCCGAGGAGCGGGCGCTGCAGCTGCCGCTGTGGGAGTGGGTCGCAGCGGGGGAGCTCTCGCTCACCGCCGGCCTGCTCATGGACCCGCTGTCGATGGCCTTCGTCATGCTCATCACCTTCGTGGGCTCCCTCATCCACGTGTACTCCCTGGGGTACATGGAGCACGACCCCGACAAGCGCCGGTTCTTCGCCTACCTCAACCTCTTCGTGGCGGCGATGCTGCTGCTGGTGCTGGCGGACTCCTACATGCTGCTGTTCGTCGGCTGGGAGGGCGTCGGACTGGCCTCCTACCTGCTCATCGGGTTCTGGAACTCCAACCCCGCCTACGCGGCGGCGGCCAACAAGGCGTTCATCGTCAACCGGATCGGCGACTTCGGCCTGATCACCGCGATGGCGCTCATGCTCGCCACGTTCGGCGCGCTCGACTACGCGACGGTGCACGCCAACGCCTCCGGCGCCAGCGGCACCGTGCTCACCCTCATCGGGCTGGCGCTGCTGCTGGGGGCCACCGGCAAGTCGGCCCAGTTCCCGCTGCAGAGCTGGCTGGGCGACGCGATGGCCGGTCCCACCCCGGTGTCGGCGCTCATCCACGCGGCGACCATGGTCACCGCGGGCGTCTACCTCGTGGCCCGCTCGCAGGCGATCTACGACCTCACGCCCGACGCCCGCCTGGTCGTGGCCGTCGTCGGCGCGATCACGCTGATCTACGGGGCGATCGTCGGCTCGGCCAAGGACGACATCAAGAAGGCGCTCGCAGCCTCGACGATGTCCCAGATCGGCTACATGATGCTCGCCGTGGGCCTGGGCCCGATCGGCTACGTCTACGCCATCTTCCACCTGCTGACCCACGGCTTCTTCAAGGCCGGGATGTTCCTGGGCGCCGGCTCGGTCATGCACGCGATGAACGACCAGGTCGACATGCGCCGCTTCGGAGCGCTGAGCACGAAGGTGAAGATCACCTGGCTGACCTTCGGCGCGGGCTGGTTGGCGATCATCGGCTTCCCGTTCACCGCCGGCTGGTTCTCCAAGGACCACATCATCGAGTCGGCCTTCACCGCCCCGGGCTGGCAGGGCTGGGTCTTCGGCCTGGTCGCGCTGCTCGGCGCGGGGATCACCGCCTTCTACATGTCCCGCCTGTTCTTCATGACCTTCCACGGCAAGGCCCGCTGGACCGAGGACGTGCACCCGCACGAGGCTCCGCTGACGATGACCGTGCCGATGATGGTCCTCGCCGTCGGGTCGCTGGTCCTGGGCGCCGCCCTCTACCCGACGGGCATCCTCACCGGCTGGCTGGACCCGGTGTTCGGCACGGTCGAGCACGGGGAGCCGCTGATCCCGCTGCTGGCGATCCAGATCTCGGTGTTCGTCCTCATGGTGCTCGGCGCCGGGCTGGCCTGGAAGATGTACGTCGCCGGCGACGTCCCGCAGACGGCCCCGCACGGCTCCGCCCTGACCCGGGCGGCCCGCCGCGACCTCTACCAGGACGACGTCAACGACACCTTCTTCGTCGGTCCGACCCGGACCCTGTCCACGACGGTCGTCGAGACCGACCGCGACCTGGTCGAGGCCGGCCTCACGGGCGGGGGACCACCGCCGGACTGACCGGGCTGGCCTCGGTCCTGCGGAGGACCCAGAACGGGTTCGTCCGCTCCTATGCCCTGACGATGCTGATCGGCGTCGTCGCCATCCTCGGTGCCGTGTGGGTGATGCAGTGATGAACTTTCCCTGGTTGACCACCCTGCTGGTGCTTCCGCTGCTCGGCGCGCTCGTGGTGGCCCTGCTGCCCCGGGCCAGCACCGCGGTGCGCCCGGTCGCGCTCGGCTTCTCGCTGCTGACCCTGGCGGTCGGCGTGGCGATGACCACGCAGTTCCGCACGGGCTCCGACGAGGCGTTCCAGCTGACCGAGACCTACTCCTGGATCCCGCAGTTCGGCGTCTCCTACGCCCTGGGCATCGACGGCATCTCGTTGACGATGATCCTGCTGGGCCTGGTCCTGGTGCCGATCTGCATCGTCGCCGCCTGGGACGACGTGCCGGCCGTGGACCGCCGCCAGCACACCTACTTCGCCCTCATGCTGGCCCTGGCCTCGATGATGGTCGGCGTCTTCGCCGCGATCGACGTGTTCCTCTTCTACGTCTTCTTCGAGGCGATGCTCATCCCGGTGTTCTTCCTCATCGGGATGTTCGGCGGGGCCCGGCGCTGGAAGGCCGCCACGACCTTCCTGCTCTACTCCCTCGTCGGCGGCCTGGTGATGCTCGTCGCGGTCATCGGCGTCTACCTCGCCGGTCCCCGCGGACCGGAGGGCTTCCTCGTCACCAACCTCACCGGCCTGGACCTGTCCGTGGCCGCGGGCCGCTGGCTCTTCGTCGGCTTCTTCATCGCCTTCGCGATCAAGGCGCCGATGTGGCCGGTGCACACCTGGCTGCCGCTGGCGGCCGAGCAGGCCCGTCCCGCGACCTCGGTGCTGCTGGTCGGCGTGCTCGACAAGGTCGGCACCTACGGCATGATCCGTTTCGTCGTCACGATGTTCCCCGAGGCCACCCAGTGGGCGACCCCCCTCATCCTGGCCCTGGCCCTGGTGTCCATGTTCGTCGGCGCCTTCCTGGCCATCGGCTCCACCGACATCATGCGCCTGATCGCCTACACCTCGGTGAGCCACTTCGGCTTCATCGTCCTGGGCATCTTCGCCTTCACCACGGTGGGCGGCACCGGCGCGACCCTCTACATGGTCAACCACGGGTTCACGACCGCGGGGCTCTTCCTCGTGGCCGGGATGCTCGTCGTGCGCCGCGGGTCGCGCGACCTGCGCGACTTCGGCGGCTGGCAGCGCGTCACGCCGCTCATCGCCGGGTCGTTGCTCGTGGCGGGCCTCTCCGGCCTGGCCCTGCCCGGCCTGAACTCCTTCGTCAGCGAGTTCATGGTCATCATCGGCCTGTTCCAACGGCACCCGTGGCTCGGCTTCGCCTCCGCCCTCGGCGTGATCCTCGCCGCGGTCTACATCCTGGTCATGTACCAGAAGGTGGCCACCGGCCCCCGGCCGCAGCTGGCCGACGTGCCGGACATGACCGGACGCGAGAAGTTCGTCGTCGCCCCGATCATCGCCGCGTTCCTCATCCTGGGGTTCTACCCCCAGCCGGTGCTGGACGTCCTCGAGCCCGCGGTGGAGCAGACGCTCCAGCACGCGGGGACGAGCGACCCCGAGCCGGCCGTCGACACCGCCAACGCTGAGGGGAGTGGCCGCTGATGACCGACGTCTTCGTCGCGCCCGACATCGACTGGATCGCCCTGCTTCCGCTGATCATCGTCTTCGTCGGTGGTCTCGTCGGCGTGCTCGTGGAGGGTTTCGCGGGCCGGGGGAGCCGGTATGCCGTGCAGGTCCCCCTCTCCGTGGCCACGCTCGTGCTGGCCTTCGTGGCCCTCGTCGTGCTCGGTCCGGACCGCCAGGGCCGCACCGCGGACGCCGTGCTCGTCCTCGACGGGCCGGCCCTGCTGCTGCAGGGGATCATCCTCGTGCTCTCGCTGCTGGGCCTGATGGTCATGGCCGAGCGGCTCGGCGGGCAGCAGCCCGACACCTTCACCCAGGCGGGGTCGCTGGTCCCCGGGTCCCCGGAGGAGTCGCAGGCCGCCCGCCTCGGCGCCACCACCACCGAGGTCTTCCCGCTCACGCTGATGTCGGTCGGCGGGATGATGCTCTTCGTCGCCGCGAACGACCTGCTGCTCCTGTTCATCGCGCTCGAGGTGCTCTCGCTGCCGCTCTACATCCTCGCGGGCCTGGCCCGCCGGCGCCGCCTGCTGTCCCAGGAGGCCTCGCTGAAGTACTTCCTGCTGGGGTCCTTCAGCTCGGCCTTCTTCCTCTTCGGCGCCGTCCTCATCTACGGCTACGCCGGGTCGATGCGCTTCGACCAGATCGCCCTGGCGATCTCGAGCAACGTCGGGATGGACGGACTGCTGGTCCCCGGCGTCCTGCTCGTGGCCGTCGGCCTGCTGTTCAAGGTGGGCGCCGTCCCGTTCCACGCCTGGACCCCGGACGTCTACCAGGGCGCTCCGACCCCGGTGACCGGCTTCATGGCCGCCTGCACCAAGGTCGCCGCCTTCGGCGCGATGCTGCGGGTGTTCTACGTGGCCGTGGAGGGCGTCCGGACCGAGTGGCAGCCGATCATCGCGGCCGTGGCCACCCTCTCGATGGTCGTGGGTGCGCTCATGGCCATCGTGCAGACCGACGTCAAGCGGATCCTGGCCTACTCCTCGGTGGCGCACGCGGGCTTCATCCTCGTCGGGCTCGTCTCGATGGACCAGGCCGGCATCTCCAGCACGATCTTCTACCTGGCGACCTACGGGTTCATGACGATCCCCGCCTTCGCCATCGTCGCGCTGGTGCGCTCCTCGGGCACGGAGGCCTCCCAGGTCGGCCAGTGGGCCGGGCTCGGCCGACGGGCCCCGTGGCTGGCCGCCGCGTTCACCTTCCTCATGCTGGCCTTCACCGGCATCCCGCTGACGTCCGGCTTCACCGGCAAGTTCGCGGTGTTCTCCGCCGCGATCAGCCAGGGATGGGCCTGGCTGGCCGTCGTGGGTGTCCTGGCCAGCGCGGTGACCGTACTACATCTACTTCAAGCTCGTCGTGGTGATGTGGCTCGGTGACGAGGAGAGCGGCGACACGAGCGTGATCAACCCCTCGCTGCTGACCACCACGGCCATCGTCACCGGTCTCGTGGTGACCCTGGGCCTGGGCGTCATGCCGTCCCCGCTGCTCGACCTGGCGCAGAGCACCGCCACCTTCCTGCGGTGACGGTCGGCACCAGCGCCGGAGCGTCCGTCGTCCCCACCGTCCCGGGGATCGACGAGGCGCTCCAGGCGCGGGTCGTGGACGCCATGGGAGCGGTCGCCTCCCGGCTGGCCGAGGTCGTCGACCACGAGGACCCCTTCATCGCCGAGGCCTCCGGCCACCTGGTCGCCGCCGGCGGCAAGCGCTTCCGTCCCCTCCTGACCGTGCTGGCCAGCGAGGTCGGGCAGGGGTGGAACGAGCAGGTGGTCGACGCGGCCGTCGGGGTCGAGCTGACCCACCTGGCCTCGCTCTACCACGACGACGTCATGGACGAGGCGGACCTGCGCCGCGGGGTGACCAGCGCGAACGCCCGCTACGGCAACGCGACCGCCATCCTCGTCGGGGACCTGCTCTTCGGCACGGCGTCCAGCGTCGTGGCGGGCCTGGGCGCCGAGGCCGTGCGCATCCAGGCGGACACCTTCGTGCGGCTGTGCGCCGGGCAGATCCGCGACGACCGGCAGGCGGCCCTCGGGGCCGAGGCGGCGGTGCTGGCCGGGGACGCCGACGACGACGGGGCGGTCGCGGCATACCTGCAGATCCTCGCCGACAAGACCGGTGCCCTCATCGCCACGGCGGCCCGGTACGGGGCGATGTTCGGCGGGTGCGAGCCCCGGACCGTGGAGGCCCTGACCGCGTTCGGCGAGAAGCTGGGCGTGGTCTTCCAGCTGGCCGACGACCTGCTCGACGTCTCCTCGGACACCTCGGGCAAGCCGGCCGGCGCCGACCTGCGGGAGGGCAAGGCCACGCTCCCGGTGCTGTACGTGCGCACCTCGCCGACCCCGCGGACGCCCGCCTCGTGGAGCTGACCAGGCGCCCCGTCGAGGGTGCGGCCGAGCTGGAGGAGGCGCTGCGGCTCCTGCGCGCCCACCCGGCCATGGAGGAGGCGCGGCGGCACACCCGCCGGCTGGCCGACGAGGCGCGGGCGCTCCTGGACGGGATGGGCGACGGTCCGGCCGTCGAGGCACTACGGTCGTTGGTGGACGGCGTGGCCGAGCGGTCCGTCTGAGCGACCGTCCGCGGCGGCCCGGCACGCGGCCGCCCACGACCCGGAAGGACCTCAGCGACATGGACACCCAGGACCCCGCGGTCGGCGGCAGGGACGAGGGACGGCAGATCCGCATCTACCTCCTCGACGACCACGAGCTCGTGCGTCGCGGGCTGCACGACCTGCTCTCCGCCGAGCCCGACCTGCTCATCGTGGGGGAGTCCGGGTCCGCCGTGACGGCGGTGCGGGAGATCGTCGAGCTGGCTCCCGACGTGGCCGTCCTGGACGGCCGGCTGCCGGACGGATCGGGGGTGGAGGTCTGCCGGGACGTGCGCGCCGCAGATCCCGCGATCCGCGGGCTCATCCTCACCAGCTACGACGACGACGAGGCGCTCTTCGCCGCGATCATGGCCGGCGCCGACGGCTACGTCCTCAAGCAGATCGCCGGCACCGACCTCATCGAGGGGATCCGCAGCGTGGCGTCGGGGCGCTCCCTCATCGACCCCTCGCTGGTGACCAAGGTCATGGACCGGCTGCGCCGCGGAGACCCGCAGGCCGACAAGCTGGCCCTGCTGACCGACCAGGAGCGACGGATCCTGGAGCTGATCGCCGAGGGCATGACGAACCGTCAGATCGCCTCGACGATGTACCTGGCCGAGAAGACGGTCAAGAACTACGTCACCAACGTCCTGGCCAAGCTCGGCCTGGAGCGGCGCACGCAGGCGGCCGTGCTGGGCGCCAAGCTCTTCGACAAGTAGGTCTCCCTCGGGGGCCAGGCCCCCGGGGCGGTGCCGGCGGGTGGGGTGGGGTCCGTGTGGGTGGTGGGGGTGGGGACCTTGGTCCTGTCCGGGTGTGGACCTGTGCCTCTACTACGGGGGGTCGTGTTCTTGGGAGGGTGGTGTCAGCCAAGCGGAACACGATGAGAGAAGGAGCTGGCTGTCATGACTGCTCGTAGCGAGATCAGGGTCGACCCCCACCTGGATGGTCTGGTGGGTGAGAAGCACTACCTGCCCATGGCGGGTGGGTATGCGTTGGGTGTGCTGCGGATCGCGTTCGGGTTCACGTTCTTGTGGGCGTTCCTGGACAAGCTGTTCGGGCTGGGTTTTGCCACGCCGGCGGAGCGGGCGGTGGTCAACGGTGGGTCGCCGACGACGGGGTACCTCTCGGGGGTGGAGGGTCCGTTCGCGGGGGTGTTCAACGCGATGGCCGGTGGTGCGGTGTGGGACGTGCTGTTCATGGCGGGTCTGCTGGGTATCGGTGTGACGTTGATGCTGGGTGCTGGTGCCCCGGGTGGGTGCGGTGGCGGGTGCGTTCATGTACCTGTTCATGTACCTGGCGGCGTTGCCGATGGTGAACAACCCGGTGCTGGATGACCACCTGAGCGGTGTGCTGGTCATGGTCGTGATCGCCACGGTCCCGGCGTCCTGGTCCTTCCTGGGTCTGGGCGAGTGGTGGGCCCGGGTCTCTCCCTCGCGCTTCCTGCGCTGAGATCGGCGGTCGGGTCGTGAGCGCCACGGTCCGGGCCCTGGGTCCGGTGCTGGTGGGCGTGGACGGGTCGGCCTCCGCCGCCTCCGCGGTCGCCTGGGCGACCGCGGAGGCCTCCGCGTCCGGGGTCGGACCGACCCCGACCACGCACCGCGGCGAGGGGCCGGCGGCCCCCGCCCTGCGGGAGGCGGCGCGGGCCGGGGTCCTGGTCGTCGGCCGGAGGGGTGCCGGCGGCTTCGACGGGCTGAGCCTGGGCTCCACGGCCCGCCGCCTCGTGCACGAGGACGGCCCGGTCACGGTCGTCGTCCCGGCGGAGGGGGGCCGGCCTGCGGCCGACGCCCCCGTCGTCGTCGACGTCTCACCGGACGCCGGCTGGGCCGGCACGGGATCGGGGCCGCTCCCGCAGCACCGGGCCGTGGGACCGGAGGAGGTCCTGACCCTGGCGGCCTCCAGGGCGGCACGCGAGCGCCGTCCCCTGCTGGCCGTGCTGCACTGGGCGGTGCCCTCCTCGGCCGCCGCGGAGGGCCGCTCGATCGCGCAGGTGTGGGACGAGCACGCCCGCCTGGCGGCGCGCCGGCTCGAGCGGCTGCTGGAACCGTGGCGCGCGGCATACCCCTCGGTGGAGCTGCGCACCCTGGTGACCGACCGGCACCCCGTCTCCACCCTGCTCGACCTGGGACGGCGCGCCGAGCTGCTCGTGCTGCCCCGCGGCCCGCGGGCGTGCGCGGTCGTGGAGGACGCGACCTGCGCGGTCGCCGTCGTCTGAGGACTACAGGGGGACCGACCAGGTCAGCTCGGTGCCGTGCGGCTCCACCCGGCGCAGCCGCACGGCACCGTCGCGCTCCCGCGCCCGCGCGCGGACGTTGCCCAGCCCCGACTCGGCCACGTCCGACCCGATGCCCACCCCGTCGTCGCGCACGACCAGCCGCAGGCCGGAGGGGTCGTCGAGGACCTCGGCGGTGACCACGACCGAGGTGGCCCGCGCGTGCCGGGCCACGTTGGACAGCGCCTCGCGCACGACCATCAGCACCTGGGTGTGCACCTCCTCGTCGGCCACGGTGTCGAGCGGGCCGCGCAGGTGCACGACCGGGGCGAAGCCGAGGGTCGAGGCGTAGGACTCCACGAGCTGACGCAGGTCGGCCCGGAAGCTGCCCGCCCCCGGGTGGTGGCGCAGCTCGAAGATCGTGGCCCGGATGTCCCGGATCGTCTGGTCCAGCTCGGCCACCGCCCCGTCGAGCCGCTCGACGATCTCCGCGTCCGGGCTGTGCCGGGCCGAGCCCTGCAGGGTCAGGCCCACGGCGAAGAGCCGCTGGATGACGAGGTCGTGCAGGTCGCGCGCGATCCGGTCGCGGTCCTGCAGCAGGGTGACGAGGTCGTGGTCGCGCTCACCGTGCTCCCGGTCCAGGACCAGGGTGGCGTGCAGGGCCAGCGCGCTGATGACGTCCCGCACCTGCTGGGCCGAGACGCCCGGGGCCGGTGCCCACCGGTGGGCCACGAGCACCACGGGCAGACCGGCCCGGGTGTCCAGCGGGACGAGGCTGGTGCTGCTGCGCTCCGTGGGGTCAGGACCGGCGGCGGAGGTGCGCGGGGTGGCGGTCGCCGCGAGCGAGACCGGGTCGCGGGTCGTGGTCCAGTGGTGCGGCGACCCGTCGGCCATCACCTCGCGCAGGTCCGGCCCCAGCTCGGCCAGGGCCGCCCCGGCCTCCGGGCCGGAGGCCGCCAGCACGCGCAGCTCCCCGTCCGGACGCGTCCCGACCAGGGCCACGGCGCGCGCGCCCGTGAGCTCGCGAGCGCGGTCGGTCAGCAGCGGCAGGGTGACCTCCAGGTCCACCTGCTCCACGATCGTGCGGTCGATCGCCCACAGGGAGCCGGCCACCGCCTCGTAGAGACCGGCCACCTGGCGCTGGCGCTCCTTGCCCAGCCGCAGCCCCAGCACCGTGGCCACCAGGCGCAGGCAGCTGGGGGCCGCGCGCCCGGCGGTCGGGGGGACCCCGACCACGTGCAGCGACCCGTAGCGCAGGCCACCCACGACCACCGGCGCGTGCAGGACCGCCTCGGGACCGTCGTGGGGGGCCGAGGCGGTGAGCGACTCCACGACCGGGTCGTCGGGGGCGACGCCGTCGGTGAGCACCTGCGCCACCCAGCCGGGGTGCTCCTCGTCCTCGACCGTGAGCACGGCGGCCCGCGCACCGGTCAGGTGCCGCGCCCCCGCCAGCGCCGTCCTCATGGCGTGGCGGACGTCGCCCACGTCGGCGGCGGCGCGATCTGCCGGACGGTGTGCACGACCAGACCGAGGGTGTCCTCGGGGTCGCTGCTGGCGGAGGTCGTCGTCATGGCGCCTCCAACCTAGACCAGCGGGTCGCGGGTCCGGGGCCGACAGGCGGTCGGTGCCGGACCCGCGACACCGGTCAGCGGCCCGCCCGGCCCCTGCCCCGCTGCACGCGGTGGACGTGCGCCACGCCCGGCCGCGGCACGGGGTCGCCCAGGTAGGGGTAGCTGCTGGGCAGGCCACCCTCACCCGGGTGCTGCACGCACACCAGCACGGAGCGGTCGTCCCAGGAGACGACCGGGCCGCAGCACTCGGCGCCGGCGGGCACCGAGAGGAACTGCTGGACCCGCCCCTTCTCCGGTCCGGCGGTCGGCAGAAGGAACATGCCGTCGCAGGTGCCGATGGTGCCCGGGGCGCCGTCGGTGGAGATCCACAGGTGGTCCGCCTGGCTGTCGAAGGCCACGTTGTCCGGGCAGCTGATCGGGCTGACCAGGCTCTTGTCGAAGCCGTCGAACCAGCTGCCCGGGTCCTCCGGCCGCCCGGCGATGAGGACGATGCGCCAGCCGAAGGTGAGCGCCGCGGCGTCGTCCCCGGCCTCGGTCATCTCGATGACGTGCCCGAACTTGTTGTTGGCCCGCGGGTTGGCCTCGTCGATCTGCGACGGGGCACGGCGGGTGTTGTTCGTCATCGCGGCGTAGACGCGGCCGGTGTGCGGGTTGGGCTCGACGTCCTCGGGACGGTCCATCTTGGTGGCGTCGACCTGGTCGGCGGCCGTCCGGGTCCACAGGAGCACCTCGGCCACCGTCATGCCGGGGACCGTCGAGGCGCCACCCTCCACGAGCGGGAGCCACTGCCCCGAGCCGTCGAACTCGCCGTCGCCGAGCCCGTCGCCGGTGTAGCGGGAGACGTAGAGGTCGCCCTCGGACAGCAGCGTCATGTTGTGCCGCCTGTCGCCCTCGCGGTAGCGGTCCTTCGACACGAACTTGTAGACGTAGTCGAACCGCTCGTCGTCACCCATGTAGACGACGGCCCGACCGTCGGCGGCCAGCCGCACGGTGCCGCCCTCGTGCTTGAAGCGGCCCAGGGCGGTGTGCTTGACCGGCGTCGACGCGGGGTCGTCCGGGTCGACCTCGACGATCCAGCCGAACCGGTTCACCTCGTTCGGCTCCCCGGCGACCAGGAAGCGGGGCTCGGCCTGCTCCCAGCCGCGCCCGCCCGAGGTGATGCCGTAGCGCGCCAGCCGGCCGTCACCGTCGTCCGCGCCGGTGGCGTTGAAGTACTGGTTGAAGTTCTCCTCGCCGGACAGGCTCGTGCCCCACGGGGTCTCGCCACCGGCGCAGTTGTTGAGGGTGCCGAGGACGACCGTCCCGGTCGGGTCGGCGGCGGTCCGCAGCGCCTCGTGGCCGGCGGCCGGACCGTCGACCGCGAACTCGGTCCACGTGTGGATCCGCCGGTTGCGGGCGCCGTGCCTGTCGTAGACCCACGGCGAGAAGGAGTTGCGGCGCTCGACCTCGACGATCGTCATGCCGTGCGCCGCCATCTCGATCCGCGCCTGCTCCGCGGTCAGGACGCCGTCGAAGCCGGGGAACATCGCTTCGGGGTTCGTGTACTCGTTGTTGAAGACGATGAGGGCCTTGTCGGCGGCGTCGTTCCCGGCGCCGCCGCGCCGCAGGGCGAGGTAGTCGGCGTTGTAGCCCGCCTGCTTCATCTGCGCCTCCACGGTCTGGTGGGAGGCGTCGAACTTGGGGGCGCCCGGCTCGACGGGGTCGCCCCAGGAGACGACCGGCGACCAGGTGTAGCCCTCGGGGACGACGAGCTCGTCGACGTGGGCGGGCGTCGGCGCGATCGGCTCGAACCCGGCGAGGTTCTTCCGGCCCCGGCCCCCGCCGGGAGCGGCGTTGGCGTTCTCGGCGGTGCCCCAGGCGAGGCTGGTCACGACGGCGGCACCGGCACCGCCCTGCAGCACGGCCCGGCGCGAGACCGAAGCGGCGACGACGTCGCCGAAGTAGGCGTTGGCGGAGGTGTTGGGCACCGGCTGGGAGCACTGGTCTCCGCACCGGTAGCGGCAGGTCGCGGCGCTGCGGTTGGTGAGGTGCTCGGAGAAGCTCAGCAGGGGCAGCAGGGAGCGGCGGGTCGTCGGAGCGGTCACGTTCTCGTCCTTCGTCGGCGGTGGCGTCCCGGGACCCTGCGGCCCCGGTCGTCGGCGACGCTAGGCCGCCCCGATGGCCACGCCGGCGACGCCGCGGTGAACCCTGGTCGGCGGGCGGGTGACGGTTCCGTGACCGGGTGCGCGGCCGCATACCCTGGAGCGGTCCCGCCCCCGCCCGAGAGGAACCCCGTGCGCCGCGTCCTGGCCGGCCTGTGGGCCATGCTCCCGCTGGCCCTGCTGCTGCTGACCCTGCCCTGGACGGCCCGGGGCGGCGGCGCGGCCGTCGACGTCGGGCTCCTGCAGACCGGGCTGACCGCCACCGTGATGGCCGCGCTCGCCGCGGCGGGGGTGGCGCTGCTGAGCAGGGTGGTGCCCGCGGGCTGGGGCCGGTGGGGGTTGGCTGCGGCCTCGGCCCTGGGCTGGGGCGGGTATGCCGTGCCGCTGCTGGGGGCGGTGGCGCCGGGTCTGCGGTGGACGGTCGTGGGGGTGGCCGCGGTCCTCGCCGGGTGGGTGGGCCACCGGCTGCACGGGTCGCGCGCGCTGCCCCGGGACCAGCTGCTGCGGCGGGTGCCGGAACGGGCCCGCGTGCAGGCGCTGCGGGGGCGGGCCGTCGCCCCCGTGCCGGTGTGGACGAGCGACGTCACCTCGGGCACCCTGCGGGTCCAGGGACTGGTCCTGCTGGCGGTGTTCAGCCTCACGGCCGTCGTCGTGCTGCTGCTGGGCGAGGGGGTGCTCCTGACCCTGGGGGTCCTGCTGTTCGGCCTCGCCGGCGGCGGGCTGGCCCTGGCCTGGTCCCGGGTCACCCTCCGGGTCGACGAGGACGGCCTCCAGGTGCGCTCGGGCGTGCTGCCCGCTCGGCTGCTGCGGGTGCCCGCCGGCGACGTGGTGGGGGTGGAGGTCCTCGACCTGGACCCGATGGCCTGGGGCGGGATCGGCCTGCGGCCCCTGCCCGACCGGACGTCCTACGTCGTGGACGCCGGCCCGGGCCTGGTGGTCTGGCGCTCCGACGGGCGCCGGCTGGCGGTCCAGGTCACCGAGGGCGACCGGGCCGCCCGCGCCGGCGCCCGGGCGCTCGCGCAGGCCGCCGGTCAGCGGCTGGGGGTCGCCACCGGCTCCTGAGCGGAGGAGGTCGCCGCGTCCTGGGTCGGCCCGGCGAGCGCGCGCTCGAGCTGGGCGCCCTCCACGTCCACGTCCGGCAGGATGCGGTCCAGCCAGCGTGGGAGCCACCAGGCCTTCTCCCCGAGCAGGGACATGATCGCCGGGGTGAGCGTCATCCGGACGAGGAAGGCGTCGATGAGCACGCCGACCGCCAGCCCCAGCCCCATCGGCCGCACCATCGCCAGGTGCGCCCAGACGAACCCGCCGAAGACCGAGATCATGATGATCGCCGCGGCCGTCACCACCCGGGCGCTGTGGTTGAAGCCGGTCACCACGGCCCGGCGGGCCTCCTCCCCGTGCACGTGCGACTCGCGCATCGCCGAGACGAGGAAGACCTGGTAGTCCATCGCCAGCCCGAAGAGGATCCCGATGAGCAGGGTCGGCAGGAAGCTGAGGACCGGTCCCGGCTCGTTGACCCCGAAGACGCCGGAGAGGTGACCCAGCTGGTAGACGGCGACCACGGCGCCGAACGAGGCGACGAGGCTGAGCAGGAAGCCGCCCGTGGCCAGCAGCGGGATGACGACCGAGCGGAAGACCAGCAGGAGCAGGATCAGCGACAGCCCCACGACGACGACGAGGTAGAGCGGCAGGGCGTCCGCGAGCTGGCCGGAGATGTCGATGTTGGCCACGGTCGCCCCGGTGAGGCCGACCTCGGCGCCGATCTCCTGGCCCAGGTCGTCGAGCACGGGCACCAGCCGGTCCACGAGCGCCTCGGTCGAGGCGTCGGCAGGACCGCCCTCGGGCTGCACCTGGAAGGCGAGCGTGTCCCGGTCCGCGCTCACCCCGGCGGGCAGCACCCGCACGACCCCGTCGACGGCCGCCAGCTGCTCACCGACGTCAGCCTGGGTGGTCAGCAGCGCGGTCTCGCCGTCGGCGACCGGTGCGTCCAGCTCGGCGACGACCAGGAGCGGGCCGTTGGCCCCCGCCCCGAACTCCTCGCGCACCGTGTCGAAGGTCCGGTACGCCGTGGAGCCGGCCGGCTCGGTCGACCCGTCGGGCAGGCCCAGGCGCAGCTGGCCGACCGGCCAGCCCAGCCCGGCGACGAGGGCCAGCGAACCGACGATCACCAGCCAGGGGTGGCGCTGCACCCACGCGGCCCAGCCGCGCCGGACGTCGGCCTCCCGCTCGTCCTCGGCCCGGGCCACGGCCAGGTCGCCCCGGGCCACGGCCTCCCGCTCGCGCCGGGGGAGCACGCGCAGGCCGAGCAGGGACAGCAGGGCGGGGGTCAGCGTGAGGGCCACGAGGACGGCGACCGCCACGGTGCCGGCCGCCACCAGCCCCATCACCCCCAGGAACGGGATGCCGGTGATGGTCAGCGCCGCCAGGGCGATGATGACCGTGAGCCCGGCGAAGGTGACCGCGTTGCCCGAGGTCCCCACGGCCAGGGCGAGCGACTCGCGCACCCCCATCCCGTGCCGCAGCTGCTGGCGGTGCCGGTTGATGAGGAAGAGCGAGTAGTCGATGCCGACGGCCAGGCCGAGCATGAGCGCGAGCGCGGGGGTGACCGAGTTCATCGAGATCCACTGGGTCAGCGTCATCGCGGCGCCCAGGCCCACGCCCACCCCGACGAGCGCCATGAGGAGCGGCAGCCCGGCGGCCAGCAGCGAGCCGAGCATGACGACCAGGACGACCGCGGCGACGACGAGGCCGATGACCTCGCCCGGTCCGAGCAGGCTGGACAGGTCGTCGGTGAGCTCCTTGGAGAAGTCCACCTGCACGTCCGCGGCGGCCAGGTCGTCGGAGACCGCCAGGATCGCCTCGCGCGTCTCGGGGGCGAGGGTCCCGGAGGCGTCCTCGACCGTGACCTGGGACATCGCGACGGTGCGGTCCTCGTTGACCAGGAGGGTGCCCTCGGTGAGCGAGGTGACCCGCTCACCGGCGGCCAGCGCCTCCTGGCCCTCGACCAGCTCGGCCCGGCCGTCCTCGAGCTCCTGCTCGCCGCGGGCGATCTCCTCCTCGGCAGCCTCGAGCTCGGCCTCGCCCGCGGCGATCGCCTCCTCGCCGGCGGTCAGCTCGGCGCGCGAGGCCTCCAGCTGCGCCCGCCCGGCCTCCAGCTGCTCCCGGCCGGCATCCAGCTGGGCCTGACCCGCGGCGATCTCGGCGCGGGCCTGCTGCTCGGCGGCCGGCGGCACCATCCCGGCGGCCACGCCGGCGTCGAGCTCGGCCAGCTGGGCGTCCAGCTCGGCCTGGGCGGCGTCGAGCTGCTCGGCTCTGGGGGTGCCAGCTCGGCCTCGCCGGCGTCGAGCTCGGCCCGTCCCTCCTCGAGCTGGGCGCTGCTCCCGGCCAGCTCGTCGCGGCCCTGCTCCAGCTGCTCGCGGCCGTCGGCCAGCTCCTGCTCCCCGGCGTCCAGGTCGGCGCGGCCCTGCTCCAGCTCGGCGCGTGCCTGCTCGATCCGGGTGCGTCCTGCCTCCAGCTCGGCCTGGGCGGCCACCGGGTCGACCGCGGAGACGCCCTCGACCGACTCCCACTCCTGGACGGCGTCGGCGATCGCCTCCTCCTGCTCGTCGTCGAAGGGGGTGTCGCTGCGCAGGACGACGGTGCCGGTGGTGCCGGCCGCCTCGGGGATCTCCCGCTGCAGGGTCTCCAGCACCTGGGCGAACCTGGCCCCGGGCAGCGAGAACTCGTTGGTCAACGGCTTGGACAGCAGGACGGTGCCCGCGACCAGGAGCGCCAGCAGGGTGCTCCACGCGGCGACGACGAGCCACCGGCGGTCGGCGCACCAGCGTCCGAGGCGGTGCAGGAGGATGGCCACGGTGGTGGTCCTTTCACGAACGGCGGGGGAGGGGTATGGCGTGGGCGGGCCCGGTGGTCGTGCCCCGGCGGGGTCCGGGCGACCCGGGCGTGGTCCTGGGCCCCGCGGTGGGGTCCGGCGCGGGTCGTCCGGTCAGGGGCCCGGTGCGGTCGGCAGGGCCCAGCCGTCGGCGACGTAGCCCAGCGCCCGGTCGAGGTGCTCGAGGAACGCGGTGACGTCCTCGGCGGTGAGGTCCACCCGGCCGTCGAGCCGGGCGAGCCAGGGCTGCTCGGCCGCCGCGAAGGCGCTCATGACGGCGTCGGCGAGGGTGGCGACGTAGACCGGGTCGACCTCGGCGGGAAGAGCTTCGACGAGCAGGCCGCGGAACCAGTCGCCCAGGTCGGTCCAGACCGCACGCTCGACGAGCACCGCGGTCTCGCTCGTGGAGCCGTGGCAGTTGAGGGCGGCCATCCAGGTGAGGAACTCCGCGGACAGGCCCCGGTCCCGCAGCACGCGGCGTAGCGAGGCGACCGGGTCCTCGCCCAGGGGATCGGTCTGCAGCCCCTCCACCAGGTGGGTGGTGTGCCCGCGCATGACGTCGGCCAGCACGGCCGCGATGCCGCCGTAGTAGTTGAAGAAGGTGCGGCGGGAGATCCCGGCCCCCTCGGCGACCTGGTCGACGGTGATGTCGGCGACGGGGTGGCGCACCAGGAGCGTGCGCAGAGAGCTGGCGACGGCCTCGCGGGTGCGGGCCTTGTTGAGCTCTCGCCGACCGGCCGGTGCGTCGGCCGGTGCCCTGCCCGCGGTGGTCGGCTCGGTCACCCCCACAGGATACGCGGACGTGCACGGTGTGCAAAATTGCCCTGAGTGCACGAACCTGTGAGGTGCGTCATACCCCGGTCTCAGGGGGCGGGCTCGACCAGGTCCCGCCGGGCGCGCACGGACCGACGCACGTGCCTGGCCATGTCCCAGGTCAGCACCGCCAGGGCGAGCCAGACCATGGCGAAGCCGACCCAGCGCGAGGCCGGCACGGTCTCACCGAGGAGGAGCACACCGGTCATCAGCTGCAGGACGGGGGTGAGGAACTGCAGCAGGCCGATGGTCGACAGCGGCACCCGGCTGGCCGCCGCGGCGAAGAGGAGCAGCGGGACCGCCGTCGCCACCCCGGTGGAGACCATGAGCAGGGTGTGCACGCCGCCGTGCGCCAGGAAGGTGGTCTCCCCCCGTGCCGAGAGCCACACGAGGACCACGACCGCGACCGGCAGGATGGCCAGCGACTCGCCGGCCAGGCTGCGGATGGGGGACAGGGAGATGCCCAGCCGGTTCTTCAGCAGGCTGTAGGAGGCGAAGCTCACGGCCAGGACCAACGAGATCCACGGGGGGCGGCCGTAGTCCACGGTCAGGTAGACCGCGGCGATCCCGCCGACGCCCACGGCCACCCACTGGGCACGACGCAGGCTCTCCTGCAGGACCACCACGCCGAGGGCCACGGTGACCAGGGGGTTGAGGAAGTAGCCGAGGGCGGCCTCGGTGACGTGCCCGCTGAGGACCGCGTAGGTGTAGACCCCCCAGTTGACGGCGATGAGCAGCCCGGCCAGGGCGACCCCGCCGGCCCGCCGGGGCCGGCGCGCGAGGTCGGCCAGCCAGCGCACGTCGCGGGTGAGCAGCAGGACGAGCGCGCACAAGAGCAGGGTCCACACGATGCGGTGGGCCAGGATCTCCCACGGTCCGGCCGGTCGCAGCGTGGCGAAGTAGAGCGGGAAGGCGCCCCAGAGCAGGTAGGCCAGGAAGCCGGCGGCCGTGCCCTCCTGCCGACGGCGCGCCTCGGTCACTCCTCGTCCAGCGCTTCCTCGCGCTCCTCGACCAGGGCGTCGCCGGCCGCGGGGATGGGTCCCTCGGTGGTCTCGCCGGCGAGGGTCTGCTCGACCTGGCCGGCCCGGGTGCCGTCGATCGTCCAGGTGTCCCGGCCGCGCAGGAGCGCGGCGAGCTCTCTCGTCAGGCGTTCCGGCCGGCGGGGCAGCGGCCACGGCCGCGGCCACCTGCGCCCGCACACCGTCGTCGTAGGTGGGGCGGCTCACCGCGCGGAAGACGCCCATCGGCACGTGCTGCATGCTCGCGTCGTCGAGGCGGGACAGGGCGAAGGCCGTCGAGGGGTCCGGGTCGGTCGGGTCGTGCACGACCACCCGGGCGGGGTCGGCGTCGGTCTCGGGGACGACGGCCAGCCGGCCGGAGTCCTCCCGCACCACCACGCGGGCGTCCTCACCGTCGCCGATGCGCACCGGCTCGCCGGCGCGCAGGTGGGCCAGGCGGGCGGTCGCCTCGTCGCGGTCCTTGAGCAGCTGGAAGGCACCGTCGTTGAAGATCGGGCAGTTCTGGTAGATCTCCACCAGGGCCGTGCCGCGGTGCTCCGCGGCCTGGCGCAGGACCTCCGTGAGGTGCTTGCGGTCGGAGTCCATCGTGCGGGCCACGAAGCTGGCCTCGGCGCGAGAGCGCCAGGGAGACCGGGTTGAACGGGTGGTCCACGGAGCCGGCCGGCGTGGACTTGGTGACCGCGCCGACCTCGGAGGTGGGGGAGTACTGGCCCTTGGTCAGCCCGTAGATCTTGTTGTTGAACAGCAGGATCGTCAGGTTGACGTTGCGGCGCATCGCGTGGATGAGGTGGTTCCCGCCGATCGAGAGCGCGTCGCCGTCACCGGTGACGACCCACACCGACAGGTCCTCCCGGGCGGTCGCCAGGCCGGTCGCGATGGCCGGGGCGCGCCCGTGGATGGAGTGCATGCCGTAGGTGTCCAGGTAGTACGGGAAGCGGCTGGAGCAGCCGATCCCGGAGACGAAGACGATGTTCTCCCGGCGCAGCCCCAGGTCGGGCAGGAACCCCTGGACCGCCGCGAGCACGGCGTAGTCGCCGCACCCGGGGCACCAGCGCACCTCCTGGTCGGAGGTGAAGTCCTTCTTGGTCTGGGCGGACCCGTCCTGCAGGGCGGGCACGCCCGCGGTGCCCCCGCGCGACGGCATACCGATGTCGGTGGTGCGTGTGCTCATGAGCGGCGTCCCTCCTCGGACCCCTCGGTGACCTCCAGCAGGTGTGCGTGGATCACCTCGGCCAGCTCGGCCGCCGTGAAGGGCAGGCCGCGGACGGCGGTGTGCGACCGGACGTCGACCAGGTAGCGCCCGCGCAGGAGCAGGGCCAGCTGGCCGAGGTTCATCTCCGGCAGCAGCACCCGGTCGTAGCTGCGCAGCACCTCGCCGAGGTTGGCCGGGAACGGGTTCAGGTGCCGCAGGTGGGCCCGGGCGACCGGCGCTCCGGAGCTGCGCACCAGCCGGGTGGCGGCGGCGACGGGTCCGTAGGTGGAGCCCCAGCCCAGGACGAGCACGCGGGCCCGACCGTCGGGGTCCTCGACCTCCAGGGGCGGGACCGTGTCGGCGATCCGGTCGATCTTGGCCTGGCGGAGCCGGACCATCCGGTCGTGGTTGGCCGGGTCGTAGGAGATGTGCCCGGTGACGTCGGCCTTCTCGATGCCGCCGATCCGGTGCTCCAGGCCGGGGGTCCCCGGGACGGCCCACGGCCGGGCCAGGGTGCGTTCGTCGCGCAGGTAGGGGTGGAAGACCGGCTCGCCGGCCTCGTCCACCGCGTTGGGCGTGGTGGCCTTCTCCACGGTGAGGTCGGGCAGGGAGGCCACGTCCGGCACGGCCCACGGCTCCGACCCGTTGCCCAGGTAGCCGTCCGAGAGCAGGATGACGGGCGTGCGGTAGGTGGTGGCGATGCGGACCGACTCCAGGGCCGCGTCGAAGCAGTCGCTGGGCGAGCTCGCGGCGACGACGGCCACGGGGGACTCCCCGTTGCGGCCGTACATGGCCTGCAGCAGGTCGGCCTGCTCGGTCTTGGTCGGCAGCCCGGTCGAGGGGCCGCCGCGCTGGATGTCCACGACGACGAGGGGCAGCTCGGTGGAGACCGCCAGCCCGATGGTCTCGCTCTTGAGGGCCAGCCCGGGCCCGGAGGTCGTCGTCACACCGAGCGCCCCGCCGAAGGAGGCGCCGAGGGCCATGCCCACGGCGGCGATCTCGTCCTCGGCCTGCAGGGTCGTCACGCCCAGGTGCTTGAGGGCGGAGAGCTGGTGGAGCACGTCGGAGGCGGGGGTGATCGGGTAGGAGCCCAGGACCAGCTGGAGCCCGGCGCGCCGGGCGGCCGCGACCAGGCCCAGGGCCATCGCCTGGTTGCCGGTGATCGTCCGGTAGGTGCCGGGGCGCATGGGGGCCGGCGCCACCTCGTAGCGCACGGCGAAGTCCTCGGTCGTCTCGCCGTAGGCGTGCCCCGCCCGCAGCGCAACCAGGTTGGCCTCCAGCACGTCCGGCGCCTGGGCGAACTTGGCCCGCAGGAAGGCCTCGGTGCCGCTGGTGTCCCGCGAGTAGAGCCAGGACAGCAGGCCCAGGGCCAGCATGTTCTTGGCCCGCTCCTTCTCCTTGCGGGTCAGCTCGAAGTCGGTGAGCGCCTCGACCGCCATGGAGGTCAGGGGCAGGGCGTGGACGTGGTAGCCGGCGTCCGTCAGTGACCCGTCGTCCAGAGGGTTGGCGCTGTACCCCACCTTGGCCAGGTTGCGGCGGCCGAACTCGTCGCTGTTGACGATGAGGGTCGCACCGCGGGGCAGGTCTCCCAGGTTGGCGCGCAGCGCCGCCGGGTTCATCGCGACGAGGACGTCCGGGGCGTCGCCGGGGGTGGCGATGTCGTGGTTGGCGAAGTGGAGCTGGAAGCTCGAGACGCCGGGCAGGGTCCCCTGGGGGGCCCGGATCTCCGCCGGGAAGTTGGGCAGGGTGGACAGGTCGTTGCCCAACGAGGCGGTGTCGGAGGTGAACCGGTCGCCCGTCAGCTGCATCCCGTCGCCGGAGTCCCCGGCGAAACGGATGACGACCCGGTCGAGCTGGTGGAGTTGAGTCGAAGACATGTCACCCATCACCCTACGCCTCCGTAGGTCGTGCGGCCGAACGTCCCGGCCGTGGCGGTGGTCAGCGGGGCAGGGTGAAGCGGCCGGCGATGCGGCGCGGCGGCACGGCGGCGTCGTTCGCCGACTCCGAACGGTTGGTGCGGCCGAGGAAGGCCAGGCGCGGACGGTGGGAGCCGCGGCGGGCCGGGGAGGCCGTGCCGAGCACGACGGGCACCTGGGCGAGGGCCGCGAGCTCCGCACGCTGGGCGGTCGTGGGCATCTGCGATGTTGTTGACATGTCCCCATTGTGGCTCAACAGGCACTATGCGTCCAATGTACGGATGACATATCACTCTTGTTCTGCAAGCATGGGTCGATGGACGTGCGTACCCTCCGGTGGTTCCAGCAGGTGGCCGACGGCCTCACCCTCACCGAGCTGGCCGACCTGGAGTCGGTGGCCCAGTCGGGGATCTCCCGTGCCCTGGCCCGGCTCGAGGCCGAGGTCGGGACGCCGCTGCTGGGACGCTCCGGGCGCACCCTGCGGATGACGCGCGCCGGCGTGGCGTTCAAGCGGCACGTGGACGCGGCCGTCCACGAGCTCGACGACGGGCTGGCCGCGGTGCAGCAGCTGCTGGACCCCGAGGCGGGCACGGTGCGCCTGGCCTTCCAGCCCTCCCTGGGGACCTGGCTGGTGCCTGGGCTGGTGAGCGGGTTCCGGCGGGCGCATCCCGGGGTCGGCGTGGAGCTGGTCTCCAAGCAGGAGGAGCTGGTCCTGGCCGTCGGCGGGCCCACCGGTGTGGAGCTGGAGTTCACCACCCGCCCGCCCGAGGACCGGACGATCCGCTGGCGGGTGCTGGTGCGGGAGCCGCTGATGCTGGCGGTCGGGCCGGAGCACCGGTGGGCGGGGCGGACGCACCTCGACCTCGCCGAGGCCGCCGCCGAACCGTTCGTGGCGACCCATCCGCGCTCGCACCTGTGGGAGGTGGCCCTGCGGCTGTGCCGGGGGGCCGGGTTCGACCCCCGGGTGGCCCTCGTCTGCCAGGACCTGCCCACCACCCGGGCGTTCGTCGCCGCGGGGCTGGGCGTGGCGGTCCTGCCCGTCCCCGACGCGTGGGTCCCCACGCACGAGGGCCTGACGCTGCTGACCCTGGACGACCCCCTGGCCCACCGCGACGTGGGCATCGCCTGGTCGACCGACCAGCTGATGCTCCCCTCGGCCCAGCTGTTCCTGGAGCACGCCGTGCGCCACACCGAGGAGGTGCCGCAGGGCGGGGGCTGAGCAGGGGCTGACGACGGTCGGGGCGGGCGCCGGGCCGGGCGCCGTGCGCCTCAGGTGCTGTGGGCCACGCAGGTCGTCGCCCAGGGACGGGCCTCCAGCCGACCGGCGGGGATGGAGCTCCCGCAGACCTCGCACACGCCGTAGCGGCCCTGATCGAGGCGGGCCTGCGCGTGCCGCACGGCGTCGAGCAGGCCCTGCAGGTTGTCGTGGGCCGTCACCGCGGTGAGCCGGTCCACGGCCATCGCGGTGCCGTCGCCGACCCGCTTGCCGAAGGAGATGCTCCCCTGCTCCTGCATGGGTCGGCTGAGCGTCGTCATCTGCTCGACGATCTCGGCCTCCTTGGCCACCAGCACGTCCCTGACCTGCGCGTCCATCGGCCCAGCATCCCACGTGGGCCGTGGTCGGGCCCTCCGGGGCGGTCCGGGGCCCCGCCGGAGGCCCGACGACGTCTGCTTGACTGGCGCCCATGCACATCATGACGGTCTGCCTGGGGAACATCTGCCGCTCGCCGGCGGCCGAGGCGGTGCTGGTGCGTCGGTTGTCCGAGGCCGGCCTGGACGAGGTGCGGGTCTCCTCGGCCGGCACGGCCGACTACCACGTGGGCGAGCGACCGCACCCCACCAGCCGGGCGGAGGGGGAGCGGCGCGGCTACGAGCTCACCACCCGGGCCGCCCAGCTGGAGCCGGCGGACCTGGAGCGGGCCGACCTGGTGGTGGTGATGGACGAGGCCAACGAGCAGGACGTCCGTGCGCTGGCCCGGCGTGCCGAGGACGTCCGCAAGGTCGTCCGGCTGGGGGTCTTCGCCCCCGACGCCGAGGAGGGGGTGCAGGACGTGCCGGACCCGTGGGGGCGACCCGAGGTGGCCTACGTGGAGATGTACGACCAGATCGAGCGGGCCGTGGACGTCCTCGTCGCGGCCATCGCCGACGGCTCCCTGGAGCAGGTCCTCGACCGGCACCGGACGGCGTCGTGAACGCCCCCGGCAACGGGCCCGAGGGGCTCGCCGACCGGATCGAGGCCAGGGCTGCCGAGCTGCGCGCCGAGGCCGTCCTCACGATGACCGACCTCGCGGGTCCCACCAGCGCGTGCTCGCTGGCCCGCGACGGCCGTCCGTTCCCCGCCTACAAGCTCCACGAGGGCAGGTACGCCGCGGCGAGCGAGATCGTCCGGGCGCTGCGGGAGGAGCTGGCCGGCGAGGGGAGGGGCACCGCCGCCGTCGCGGTCCTGGAGGGTGCGCGCGAACGGTGGGCGCAGGAGGTCCTGCGCCGCCAGGACCAGGGCCAGGACTGGCTCGCCTACGCCACGGGCGCCGCCGACCTGGTCGAGCAGCTGGCCGATGAGCTCGTCGAGGAGGGTGGCGGGGCGTGACCTCCGCGCACCCGACCGGCACGCCGGCCCGGGACCACCTGCCCGACGGCACGGAGGTCTTCACCAAGACCCTGACCGGGGCCCCGCCCCGGTTCTTCGAGCGCGAGGCCGCCGGCCTGCGGGCGCTCGCGCAGGCCGGGGCGCGGGTTCCGCAGGTGCTGGCCGTCGACGCGGAGCGGATCACCCTGGCCTGGGTGCCGCAGGGCCACGGCCGGACGGCGGCGACCGAGGAGCAGTTCGGCCGCGAGCTGGCCGCCCTGCACCGGACCACGGGGCAGCGCTACGGCTCGGTCGACGAGGAGTCGACCGCCTACCTCGGCGCCTGTCCCGTCGACCTCACCCCGACCCCCTCCTGGGCCGGGAGCTGGCTGGAGCGCCGGGTCGTGCCGCTCGCCCGTCGGGCGGCCGACGAGGGGCGCCTCGACCCGGACACCGCAGCGCTCGCCGAGCGGATCGACCTCGACCGGCTGGGGCCGCCCGAGCCGCCCACCCTCGTGCACGGCGACCTGTGGGGCGGGAACCGGCTGCTCGACCCGGCGGGGCGCAGCTGGCTGATCGACCCGTGCGCGCACTACGGGCACCGGGAGGTCGACCTGGCGATGATGCAGCTGTTCGGGGGGTTCAGCGGCCGGGTGTTCGCGGCCTACGTCGAGGAGTTGCCGCTCGCCGACGGCTGGCGCGAGCGGGTCGCGGTCTACCAGCTCGTGCCGCTGCTCGTCCACGCCCTCCTCTTCGGCGGCGGGTACGGCGTCCAGGCCGGCGACGCGCTGCGCCGGGCCGCCGGATGAGCGCCGGGCCCGCCCCGGTGGCACCGCGCGCGGACGGCGAGGTGGCGGCATACCTGCGCGACCTGGGTCTCCCGGGCCTGGCGGACGTGCACGTGCACTTCCACCCCGACCGGCTCATGCGAAGGATCTGGGCCTACTTCGACGAGGGCGAGCGGCACTACGGGGTGGCCTGGCCGATCCACTACCGCACCGGCACCGAGGACCGGCTGCAGACCCTGGCGGCCCTCGGGGTGCGGCGGGTGCCGGCGCTCACCTACGCGCACCGGCCGGGGATGGCGGCGTCGCTGAACGCGTGGTGCGCCGAGTTCGCCGACGCCCACCCCCAGGTGCTCCGGTGCGCGACCCTCTACCCCGAACCCGGTGTCGCGCAGCAGATGCGGGACGCCGTCGGCGACGGACTGCAGCTGGTGAAGGTGCACGTGGTGGTCAGCGACCTGGACCCCAACGACGAGGAGCTCGACGAGGCGTGGGAGGTGCTGGCCCGGGCCCGGGTGCCGGTGGTGATCCACGCCGGGCACGGACCGCGGGCGGGGCGCTTCAGCGGCCCGGAGGGGGTGGCCCGCCTGCTGGGCGACCACCCGGACCTGACGCTCGTCGTCGCGCACATGGGGATGCCGGACTACGACGCCTTCGCCGACCTCGTCGAGGCCCACGACCGGGTGCACCTGGACACCACGATGGTCGGCACCGACTTCATGGAGCGCCTGGCCCCGGTGCCGCCGCGCTTCCTCGGCCGTCTCGCCGAGCTGAGGTCCAGGGTCGTGCTGGGCAGCGACTTCCCCAACGTCCCCTACCCCTACGCCCACCAGCTCGAGGCGCTCCACCGCTGGGGGCTGGGCGAGGACTGGTTGCGGGACGTCCTGTGGCACAACGGTGCGCGGCTCGTGCCCGGCTACCTGCCCCCGGCGGGGGTGGGCGTGAACGCGAGCGGGTAGCGGACCGCGCCGGTGTTCCCGGAGACCGGCAGCCACTCCCCGGGACCGTCGGCACGGGCGTCCGGCATCCGGGCGGCGAGGACCGGCAGGGCCACGGCCATGTCCATCCGTGCGACCCAGTGGCCCAGGCAGTGGTGCACGCCGCCCCCGAAGCCCATGTGCATCGGGTGCTCGACCGTGATGTCGAAGGACGGGTCCGGCTGGGTTCGCGGGTCGGTGCCGGCGCTGTGCGAGAGCACCTGCACGATGTCGCCCTCCCGCAGCACGAGGCCGTCCCCGAGGTCGACGTCCTCGAGCGCCTCCCGCGTGATCCAGGTGACGGTGGGGTTGACCCGCATCACCTCCTCGACGGCGTTGCGGCCCAGCTCCGGCCGCTCCGCCAGCAGGCGCCACTGGCCGGGGTGGGCCAGCAGGGTCTGCACGGCGAGGCCGAGCTGGTTGCGGGTGGTCTCCATGCCGGCGAAGACGAGGAAGACCAGCGCGACCGACAGCTCCTCGGCCGACAGCCTGCCCTCCTGCTGGGAGCGCACGAGGTCGGAGACGAGGTCGTCGCGCGGGGCGGCGGTGCGGTCCCGGACGACGTCGTCGCAGTAGCCGTAGAGCCCCTCCAGCGCCCGCTCGATGCGCGGCAGGTCCTCCCGGATCCGCACGCCGAAGCACTTGCCGAGGTCGTCCGCCCAGTGCGCGACCTGGGCCCACTCCTCCTCCGGAAGACCGACGAGCCTGCACAGGACGCGGGAGGCGTAGGGCTCGGCGAACTCGCCGACGAGCTCGACCGACCCGCGGCCGCTGAAGCCGTCGACCAGCTCGTGCGCCAGCGCGGTGAAGCCCGGAACCATCGGCGTGACCGCGCTCTGCTTGAAGGCCGGGTTGAGCAGCCGTCGCAGCCGCAGGTGGTCCTCGCCCTCGAGCGAGAGCAGCACCCTCTGCCACCAGTCGCTGAACAGGCCCGAGGAGATGCCGTTCTGCGCCGGCCACCGGGCGTTGCCCTGCCGGAAGCGACGGTCCTTCAGCAGTGCGGTCACCTCGGCGTGCCGCAGCACCGCGTACCCGTAGCTGGTCCGCGCCCAGAAGGCCTCCTCCCGGGCGTCGCGCACCTCGGTGCCCGTCACGTCGAAGGCGGGGTCGGCAAGATCGAGGAAGCGGGTGCCGGTGTGCATGATCAGATGCTAGGAGGGCGGGTATGCCGCAGGGGCCGGTGGGTGCGCCCCAGCGGCCCCTGCGGCACGGCATACCCGTCAGGAGCGGGCGGAGACCACCGTGCCGGCGTAGGTCTCCTCGATGAACCGCGCCACCTCCGCCGAGCCCAGCAGTTCCGCGAGGGCGGCGACGCGGGGGTCGGACCCGTCGCCCGCCCGGACCACGAGCAGGTTGGCGTAGGGGTTGCCCTCGGCGGACTCCGCCGCGATGGCGTCCTCGGCCGGCGACAGGTCGGCCTCGATGGCGTAGTTGCCGTTGATCACGGCGGCGTCCACGTCGGGCAGGCTGCGCGGCAGCTGGGCGGCCTCGATCTCCACGAAGTCCAGGTTCCTGGAGTTCTCCTCCACGTCGAGGACGGTGGCCGACGCCTCGCCGGTGTCGGCCAGCGTGATGAGGCCCTGGTCGGCGAGCAGCTGGAGGGCGCGGGCGCCGTTGGTCGGGTCGTTGGGGATGGCGACCTGCGCGCCGTCCCCGATCTCCTCGACCGAGCCGAGCGTTCGGGAGTACAGGCCCAGGGGCTCGAGGTGCACGGGGGTGACGGCCTCGAAGTCGTAGCCGGCGGCGGCCTCCTGCTCGGCCAGGTAGGGCTCGTGCTGGAAGTAGTTGGCGTCCAGCGAGCCGTCGTCGAGGGCGACGTTGGGCTGGACGTAGTCGGTGAACTCGACCAGCTCCAGGTCCAGGCCCGCGTCGGCCGCCAGCTCGTCGTCGACGAACTGCAGGATCTCGGCGTGCGGGACGGGGGAGACGCCGACCGTCAGGGGGCCCGTCCCGGCGTCGGCGTCGTCCGTGCCGGAGCTCGGGGCGGTGCCTGTGCCGCAGGCGGTCAGCAGCAGGGCCGCGGCCGGGAGGAGGGCGGTGAGGGGGAGGTGGGTGCGCATGGGGTCTCCTTCGTCGATGGGGTGGTCGGGGTGTGCCGCGGGGCGGAGCGGGTGTGCCGTGCGGTGGGTATGCCACGGGGTGGTGCGGGTCAGAAGGCCGCGACGACGGCCCCGCGGTAGGTCTCCTCGATGTGGCGGCGGACCTCCTCGGAGGTGAGCAGCTCCAGCAGCTGCTGCAGGCGCGGGTCCTCCTCCTCGCCGGCGCGGACGACGAGCTGGTTGGCGTAGGTCGTGTCGCTGGTGTCCTCGGCGACGAGGGCGTCGTCCTGCGGCGAGAGGTCGGCGTCGAGCGCGTAGTTGCCGGGCACCGCCGCGACGTCGACGTCACCGAGGCTGCGCGGCAGCTGGGCGGCCTCGACCTCCTCGAACTGCAGGTCCTTGGCGTTGTCGGTGACGTCGAGCAGGGTCGGCACGGCGGCGTCGGGGTCGGCCAGGGTGATCAGTCCCTCCTGGGCGAGCAGCTTCAGCCCGCGCGAGCCGTTCACCGGGTCGTTGGGGAGGGCGACCGTGGCGCCCTGCGGCAGGGCGTCCAGGTCCGTCACCGTGCTGGAGTACAGGCCCATCGGCTGGAAGCTGATCGTGGCCAGCCCGGTGAAGTCGTAGCCCGCCTGCTCCTCCTGGTCGGCCAGGTAGACACCGTGCTGGTAGTAGTTGGCGTCCACCGAGCCCTCGTCCAGGGCGGAGTTGGGCTGGAGATAGTCGGTGAACTCGATGATCTCCAGGTCCAGGCCGACCTCCGGGGCCAGCTCGTCGTCGACGAACGCCAGGATGTCGGCGTGCGGCACGGGGGTGACGGCGACCCGCAGCGGGTCGGAGGTCCCGGTGGCGGCGTCGGAGCCGGGGTCGGAGCCGGCACCACCACTCGCCGAGCCGCAGGCGGACAGGGCCAGGGCGGCGGCCAGGGCGGTGGTGACGAGGGCGGGACGGCGGGGTGCGGAGGACGGCATGACGGATCCTTGGGGGCTCGGGAGAACGGGGGAGGTCAGGAGGCGAGGACGGGCAGGGCAGGGGGTATGGGGCGCCCGCCCGGCTCAGCGGTGCGCGAGCCGACGGGCCAGGCGGTCCCCGGCGGACTGCAGCAGCTGGACCATGACGAGCAGGACCACGACCACCGCCACCGTGACGCCGGTGTCGAAGCGTTGGTATCCGTGCCGGATGGCGAAGTCGCCCAGTCCGCCGCCGCCGATCGCGCCGGCCATGGCCGAGTAGGAGATGAGGGCCACGAGCGTGACCGTCCCGGCGGCCACGAGGCCGGGGCGGGCCTCGGGCAGCAGGACCACGCGCACGATCTGCCGGGTGCTGGCTCCCATGGAGCGGGCCGCCTCGACCTTGCCCGGGGCCACCTCGCGCAGCGAGGCCTCCACGAGGCGGGCGAAGAAGGGCACAGCGGCGATGGTCAACGGCACGATCGTGGCGGTGGACCCGATGGTCGTGCCGGTCAGGAGCCGGGTCACCGGTGCCACGAGGACGAGCAGCACGATGAACGGCACCGACCGGCCCACGTTGACGAAGGCCCCGAGGACCTGGTTGACGACCCGGCGGGGCGTCAGCCCGTCGGGGGCGGTGAGCAGCAGCAGGACGCCGAGGGGGATCCCGAGCAGGACGGCCAGCACCATGGAGACGCCGACCATGTAGGTGGTCTCCAGGGTGGCCTGCCACAGGGCCGGGCCGATGCGGTCCCAGTCGATCATGCGAGGGCTCCTTCGAGGGTGCGGGCGGCGGGACGGTCCGTGACGTCACCGGTGGGGTCGGTGGAGCCGGTTCCGTCGTCCTCACCGGCCTCGTGCTGGTGGACGGCGAGGTGGTCCAGGGCGGCCCGCACCTGCTCGGGGGCACCGTCGACCCGCAGCTGGAGCCGGCCGAACCGCTGGTCGCCCAGGGTCTCGACCGAGCCGGCGAGCACGGCCACGCGGACGTCGTGGAGGCGGATGAGGTCGGTGAGCACCGTGTCGTGCTCGGTGGCGCCGACGATCACCTCGACCACCTGCTCCCCGCCGGGAGCGGCTGGAGGAGGCAGCAGCCGGGTGGCCAGGGGCGAGCTCGGCCGCCGGACGACGTCGCCCAGGGCGCCGGAGTCGACGACCCGACCGGCCTCCAGGAGGGTGACCCGGTCGCAGGCGCGCTTGACGACGTCCATCTCGTGGGTGATGAGCACCGTGGTCAGGTCGAGCTCGTCGGTCAGGGTGCGCAGCAGCGCCAGGACCGAGGACGTGGAGACCGGGTCGAGCGCGGAGGTGGCCTCGTCGCACAGCAGCACCGTGGGCCGGGGCGCCAGCGCCCGCGCGATACCCACGCGCTGGCGCTGGCCGCCGGAGAGCTGGGCCGGGTGGGCGTCCACCTTGTCGCCCAGTCCCACCCGCTCCAGCAGCTCGGCGGCGCGCGCCCGGCGCTCGCGGGTCCCCACGCCGGCCAGCTCCAGCGGCAGCTCGACGTTGCCCCGGGCGGTGCGCGAGTCGAGCAGGTTGAACTGCTGGAAGATCATGCCGATGCGGCGCCTGGCCCGGTCGAGCTCGTGCGGGCGCAGGGCGGTCAGCTCGACCCCGTCGACGGTCACGGTGCCGGCGGAGGGACGCTCGAGGAGGTTGACGACGCGCGCCAGGGTCGACTTCCCCGACCCGGAGGGGCCGACGACCCCCATGACCTGACCGCGCTCCACGCTCAGGCTGACGTCGTCGAGCGCGGTGACGGCGGGGCTGCGACGGCGGGCGGGAAAGGTCTTGGAGATGTGCTGAAGGGTGATCACGGAAGGTTCCTCACGACGGGCAGGTCGACGGGCCCGACCGGCGGCGCGGCGACGTGGCCGCAGGCGCGGGTGGGCGGAGCGTGGAGGGCAGAGGGTGCTGTGCGGGGGAGGGGGACGCTCGGGCGGTGGCGTCAGCGGTCGTGCCGCCGGGACGCCGGGGGCTGTGGCCCGCCCGGCGCCTCGCACATTCGTCGATCGATCCTCGAGGTCCTCATCGGGTCCCACGCTAGCCGCGCGGGATGGCGGATCCCAAAGCGGACGACGAACGATCTTTTCCGATCGGCCCACAAGATCCGATCTGCCCGGAACGATCTTCGGTGACCGCCTCCATCTCCACCTCGGTCTTCGTCGAATGCGTCGACGAGCAGACGGCTTTCGACGGACGCGCCGCCGGAGTGAGAGGTGCGCCACACCCGCGAGGGACAGGGGTCGAGACTGCCGGTCCGGACGCGTCGGGGAGCGACGTCGCCCGGCCCCCCCGGTGGTGGGGCCGGCCGGTGAGGAGCATGATGACGGCCATGGGTCCGCCCCGGTCGCAACGCTACGAGGCGGCGGTGCGCTCCGCCCGGGAGTCCTACGCCGCCCTGCCGCCCGACGCCCCCGTGCGCCTGGCCAAAGGGACCTCCAACCTGTTCCGGCCGCGCTCGGACCCCGGTCCCTCCGGTCTGGACCTGTCCGCGCTCCAGGGGGTCTTCGACCTGGACCCGCAGGCGGGCCTGGCCCGGGTGGGCGGGCTGACGACCTACGAGCAGCTCGTGGACGAGCTGCTGCCCCACGGCCTCATGCCGCTCGTCGTGCCGCAGCTGCGGACCATCACCGTCGGCGGGGCGGTCATCGGGCTGGGGATCGAGGCCACCTCCTTCCGCTCCGGCCTCCCGCACGAGTCGGTGCTGGAGATGGACGTGCTCACCCCGACGGGCGAGGTGGTGACCGCCACCCCCGACGGGGAGCACGCCGAGCTGTTCCGGACCCTGCCCAACTCCTACGGCTCCCTGGGCTACGTGCTCGGTCTCGTCGTCGAGCTCGAGCGCACCAGCAGGTATGTCGTGCTCGAGCACCTCCGGTTCGAGGACGTCGAGGAGGTCGTCGAGGCGATCGGGGAGGTGATGGCCACGGGGGCCCACGGGCAGGCCCACGGCGGTGCCCGGGTCGACTTTCTGGACGGCGTCGTGTTCGGGCCCACCGAGGCCTACCTGACGCTGGCCCGGTGGACGGACAGCCTCGGGGGCGCCACGCGGCCCAGCGACCACACGGGTGCCGAGCCGTTCTACCGCTCCGTCCAGCACCGCCGCCGGGACGTGCTCACCGCCCGCGACTTCCTGTGGCGGTGGGACACCGACTGGTTCTGGTGCTCGCGGGCCTTCGGCGCCCAGCGCCCCCCTCGTCCGCCGGGTCTGGCCACGCCGGCTGCTGCGCAGCGACGTCTACTGGCGGATCATGGCCTTCGAGCAGCGCCACGGCTGGGTCTCGGCCTACCGCCGGGCGCGGGGGCGGGCCCCCCAGGAGCGCGTGATCCAGGACGTGGAGATTCCGCTGGCGCGCACGGCCGACTTCCTGCGCTGGTTCCAGCGCGAGGTGCCCATCGAGCCGGTCTGGCTCTGCCCGGTCCGGCTCCGGACGTCCACCCCGGCCCCCGGCGGAGGCCCGCCCTGGCCGCTCTACCCGATGCGCGTGGGCGAGGACTACGTCAACGTCGGCTTCTGGTCGGCCGTGGACATCCCGCCCGGGGGCCACCACGGGGACACCAACCGGGCCATCGAGGAGCAGGTGCACGCCCTGGGCGGCCACAAGGGCCTGTACTCGGAGTCGTTCTTCGACGAGGCGACCTTCGAGCAGCGCTACGGCGGGGCGGCCTACGGCACGGTCAAGCGGCGCTACGACCCCGACGGGCGCCTGCCCACCCTCTACGACAAGGCGGTACGAGCGCGATGAGGACGAACGGGCCCTCGCCCACCGGGACGACGGCAGGCCGCGGCTCCCGCGCCTCGTCCCGGACCGTGGCCGGGACGGTCCACGAGCTGCTCGGGGAACCGCCGGAGGTCCGCGTCGTGGGCCCGGACGGCTCGTGCGCCGGCCCCGACGGCGGGCGGGTGCTGCGGATCCGCACCACCCGTGGTCTGAGCTACGTCGCCACGCACCCCGGGCAGCTGGGGTTCGTGCGGGCCTACCTCCAGGGTGACCTGGTGGTCGACGGCATGGACGAGGCCTACCCCTACGAGGAGCTGAAGCTGCTCGGCGGGCTCGACCTGAGGCGTCCCCCGCTGCGCGAGGTGCCCGACCTGCTCCGGATGGCCCGCGCCACGGGCCTGCGGGTGCCCGAGCTGCCCGCCCTCGAGACGCCCTCCGAGGTGCGCAAGCTGGCCCACGGGCTGCGGCACGGTCGGCGTCGGGCCGCCGAGGCCGTCCAGCACCACTACGACGTCTCCAACCGCTTCTACGAGCTGCTGCTGGGTCCCTCGATGGCCTACACCTGCGCCGTCTACCCCCGGGCGGACGCCACCCTGGAGGAGGCCCAGGAGGAGAAGTTCGACCTGGTCTGCCGCAAGCTGGGGCTGGAACCGGGGATGCGGCTGCTGGACGTGGGGTGCGGCTGGGGAGGGATGGTGCGGCACGCCGTGCGCCACTACGGCGTCACGGCCCTCGGGGTCACGCTCTCCCGCGCCCAGGCCACGTGGGCGCAGGAGGCGATCGAGCGCGACGGGCTGACGGGCGCCGAGGTCCGGCACGCCGACTACCGCGACGTGACCGAACGGGGCTTCGACGCGGTCTCCTCGATCGGCCTGACCGAGCACATCGGCGTGCGCAACCACGGACGCTACTTCGCCTTCCTGCGCGACCGGCTCCGGGACGAGGGCCGCCTCCTCAACCACTGCATCACCTGGCGCGACCCCGACCGGGCCCCGGCGAGCCACACCGACTTCGTCTTCCGCTACGTCTTCCCCGACGGCGAGCTGGCGGCGTCCGGGCGCATCGTCACCGAGATGGAGCGGGCCGGCCTGGAGGTGCAGCACCACGAGAACCTGCGGCAGCACTACGCCCGCACCTGCGGGGCCTGGTGCGAGAACCTGTCGGCCCACTGGGAGGAGTGCGTGGCCGAGGCGGGCCTGGCGACCGCCCGGGTCTGGGGTCTGTACCTGGCCGGTTCCCGGCTGAGCTTCGAACGCGGAGGCATCCAGCTCCACCAGGTGCTGGCCACCCGCACCGGTGCCGACGGCGCCACCGGCTACCCCCTGCGCCCGCGCTTCTGAGCCGCGCGCCCCACGGCATACCCCCGCGTCACCGCCTCCCGCCGCGCCCCGCGGGGAGCGACTAGGGTGGGCGCGATGCGTGAGTACCTCGTCGTCGCGGCCGTCACCCTGGCCGGCGTGGCCCTGGTGGCCGCCGGCATGGGCGTGCGCCGCCTGCTCGCGCCGAGCGACCCGACGACCGCCAAGCTGAGCACCTACGAGTCGGGCGTCGACCCGATCGGCAGCGGGTGGGAGCAGGGCAGCGTGCGCTACCTGGTGTTCGCGCTGCTCTACGTCATCTTCGCCGTGGACGCGGTCTACCTCTTCCCCTGGGCGCTGGTGATCCGCAGCGAGCTCGGCGTCGCCAGCCTGGTCGAGATGGCCGTCTTCATCGGGGTCCTGGTGGTGGCCCTCCTGCACGTGTGGCGTCGCGGCCTGCTGAGGTGGTGGTGACGATGGCGACCCCCCCGCCCGCCGCCGGCGCGCCACCCACCTCCACGGCCCTGCCCACCCCGCGCGTCGGAGCCCCCGTGGAGCGCGCACCCCGGGCGGTGCAGGTGGTCCTCAACTGGGGCCGCAAGTACTCCCTGTGGGTGTTCAACTTCGGCCTGGCCTGCTGTGCGATCGAGTTCATCAGCGCTTCGACGGCCAGGCACGACTTCATCCGGCTGGGCGTCATCCCGTTCGCGCCGGGTCCGCGCCAGGCCGACCTCATGGTCGTCTCCGGCACGGTCACCGACAAGATGGCGCCGGCGATCCGGCGGCTCTACGACCAGATGCCCGAGCCGAAGTACGTCATCTCCTTCGGGGCCTGCTCCAACTCCGGGGGCCCCTACTGGGACTCCTACTGCGTGACCAAGGGCGTGGACCAGCTCATCCCCGTCGACGTCTACGTCCCCGGGTGCCCGCCGCGGCCGGAGGCGCTGCTCGCCGGGATCGTCCAGCTCCAGGGCCAGATCGCCGCCGAGGTCCCCGGGCGGGCCCGGGCCCACGCGCGCTACGGCGACCGCGACGTCTCCGCCGGCGAGGTCACCCGCGGGCTGGTCCGCGCGCCCGGGACGGATCCGGCGTGAGCGTCGAGCTGCGGCGGGTCGCGCCGGCGGAGTGGGTGGATGCGGCGCGCGCGGCCAGGAACGAGGGGTACGCCTTCTTCGACTGGCTCTCGGCCGTCGACGAGACCGACGCGAGCGACGAGCACGGTCCGGGCCTGGAGGTGGTCTGCCACCTGATCGACGTGCGGCGCGGTGAGGACGGGCTGCGGCGGGTGCTGCTGAGCACCAGGGTCCCCGAGGGGCAGCGGCTCGGGTCGGTCACCGGCGTCTTCCCCGGTGCCGGCTGGCACGAGCGGGAGACCCACGAGATGTTCGGCCTGGACCTCGAGGGGTTCGACGACGGCACCGGCGAGGGGCTGCGTCCGCTGCTGCTGCCCGAGGGTTTCGAGGGGACCCCGCTGCGCAAGAGCTTCGTGCTCGCGGCCCGGGCGTCCAAGGCGTGGCCGGGCGCCAAGGAACCGGGCGAGGGGTCGGGGGCCAGGCGGTCACCGTCCCGCCGGAGGCTGCTGCCGCCGGGGGTGCCGGACCCCTCGTGGGGTCCGCGGTGACGTCGTCCGGCGACGCACCGCTGCAGGGCACGAGGGTCGTCAGCGTCGCCGTCAACCTGCCGGGGCCGGCCGCCGCGGCCCGGCTGACCTCGCTGGGGGCGCAGGTCACGACGGTGCTGCCGCCAGGCGGCGACCCCCTGGACCACTACCACCCGGACTGGTTCGCCGACCTGCACCGCGACCAGCAGCTGGTCACCCTCGACCTCAAGCAGGAGGCCGACCGGGACCGGCTGGACGCCCTCCTGGCCGGTGCCGACGTGCTCCTCACCTCGTCCCGGCCCTCGGCGCTGCGGAGGCTGGGCCTGGACTTCGGGACGCTGCACGCCCGCCACCCCGGCCTGTGCCAGGTCGACGTGGTGGGCTCGCCGGGGGAGCGCGCCGAGCTCCCGGGCCACGACCTGACCTACCAGGCGGCGGTCGGCCTGGTGCGACCGCCCGACGTGCCACCCACCCTGGTCGCCGACCTCGTCGGCGCCGAGCGGGCCGTGGGAGAGGCCCTGGCCGCCCTGCTGCGACGGGGGCGCACGGGGGAGGGCTCACGGCGGGAGGTGGCCCTGGAGGACGCGGCCCGGACGATGGCCGAGCCGGCGGTGCGGGGGCTGACCGCGCCGGGGGGTCTGCTGGGCGGTGGGCTGCCGGGGTATGCGGTGTACCCGGCCGCCGAGGGACACGTCGCCCTCGCCGCGCTCGAGCCGCACTTCCTGCGCCGGACCGTGGAGGCGCTGGGGGTGGAGGCCACCCACGAGGCCTTCGCCGAGGTGTTCGGGCGACGGACGGCCGGGGAGTGGGAGACGTGGGCGAGCGAGCACGACGTGCCGCTCGTGGCGGTCAGCGTTCCTTGGGGATGATGATCCACAGGGCGAGGTAGACGAGCTCGCCGACGCCGACCAGCCCGAAGACCACGAAGCCCACCCGGACCAGGAACGTCGGCAGGCCGAAACGGTCCGCGAGCGCCGCGCAGACGCCCGCGATGATCTTGCCCCGACGGGGACGGACCAGGGCGTTCGACATGAGGGAACCTTTCGTCGACGGGCCTCCAGTCTGCCACCGTGGCCCGCGGACCTCTCTGCCACAGTGGTGGCATGCGTCTGCCGGCGATGCCCCACCCCCACCTCGTCGCGCTGCGCAGCGCCGTGACCGTGGTGCTCAGCTGCCTCATCGGCCAGGCCGGCTGGGCGGCCGCCTTCCTGGACGGTCAGGACAGGTACCTGCGTCACCACCAGGTCGGCGCCTGGGTGACCCTCGTGGCCGCGGTCCTGTCCGCGGTCGTCTACCTCGTCCTGCGACGGTCCGCCGGACCGGTCAACACCACCCTGGCCGTGCTGCTCGCCCTGGCGGTCGCCGTCCAGTTCGGCCTGGGGGAGTCCGACCAGCGGGCGCTGCACATCTTCCTCGGCGTCCTCGTGGTCATGCTCGGCACCGCACTGACCTCGTGGACCTACCGGCACGACATACCCTCCCGTCCCTGAACCGGCCGGGTCCGGCGCGGCGCGGGGCCAGCGCACCGTCGGTCGACTTGGTTAGGGTGGCGCCGATGCCGTCCGAGCTCCCCCTCCTCGTCGAGGTCGCCCTGAAGGCCGCGGTGGTCCTCGCGGTCTTCCTCACCATGCCCCTGGCCCTGGGCCAGCTGGAGCACAAGGTGATGGGGCACATGCAGGGACGCCTGGGCCCCATGGAGGCCGGTCCGCACGGGATCCTGCAGCTGGTCGCCGACGGCATCAAGTTCGTCCAGAAGGAGGACGTCACCCCGGCCGCCGCGGACCGGCCGGTGTTCCGCCTGGCCCCCGCGGTGGCGCTGATCCCCTACCTGGTGGCGCTCGCGGTCATCCCCTTCGGCGCCTCGTGGGTCGCCGCCGACGTGCCCGGCTCGCTCCTGCTCGTGCTGGCCGTGACCAGCGTGGGCGTCATCGGCACCCTCATGGCCGGATGGGGCAGCGGCAACAAGTACTCCCTGCTCGGCGGCATGCGGGCCGGCGCCCAGCTGGTCTCCTACGAGCTGCCGCTGGTGATCGCCGCGGCCAGCGTGGCGATGGCCGCGGGCACCCTGTGTCGCTGACCGGCATCGTCCAGGAGTGGTCCTGGTGGTGGCTCCTGTGGCAGGCGCCGGCGGCCTTCGTCTTCCTCGCCGCCAGCGTCGCCGAGCTGCAGCGCACCCCCTTCGACGCCCCGATCGCCGACTCCGAGGTGGTCTTCGGCCCGCTGACGGAGTACACCGGGCTGCGCTTCGCCTTCTTCCTGCTCGCCGAGTACGCCGGCATGGTCGTCATGGCGCTGCTGTTCACGGTGCTCTTCCTCGGTGGCTGGCGGGGGCCGTGGGCCGACGCCGAGGTGGTCGGCGTGGTCGGCGTTGTCGGCGTGCTCTGGACGCTCCTGAAAGCCACCGCCGTCGGGCTCGTCTTCCTCTGGCTGCGGGTCGCCTGGCCCCGGGTTCGGGAGGACCAGCTGCAGCGCTTCGCCTGGCTGGTGCTGCTGCCGGTCGCGCTGCTCCAGCTGGCCGTCACCGGCGTCGGGGTGGTGTTCCTGTCGTGAAGGGCCTGCTCAAGGGACTGCGCACGACCGCCCGGGTGCTCGCACGGGGAGCGCACACCCGCCAGTACCCGCACGAGGAGCCGACGCTGCCTGAGCGCTCGCGCGGCGTCATCGCGCTGCTCGAGGAGAACTGCACCTCCTGCATGCTCTGCGCCCGCGAGTGCCCGGACTGGTGCATCTACATCGACTCGCACAAGGAGGAGCTGCCGCAGGAGGGCGACGCTCCGCGCGGGCGGCCCCGCCTGGTGAACAAGCTGGACCGGTTCGAGATCGACTACTCGCTGTGCATGTACTGCGGCATCTGCGTCGAGGTGTGCCCCTTCGACGCCCTCTTCTGGGCGCCGGAGTTCGCCTACGCCGAGGGGGACATCCGCAACCTGCTGCACGACAAGGAGCGGCTGGGCGGCTGGATGGAGCAGGTTCCCCCCGCCACCCTGCCCGAGGGGCACCGGCCCGGCACCGCGGACGAGGGGGGTGAGCGGTGAGCGGTCCGGACGTGCTCTTCGTCGCCGTCGGCCTGCTCACCGCAGGGTCCGGCCTGCTCGCGGTGACCGCCGGACGGGTGGTGCACGCCGCCCTCTGGCTGGTCGTCGCCCTGGTCGGCCTGGCCGGCTGCTACCTGGTCCTGGGCGCCGAGCTGGTGGCCCTGGTCCAGCTCCTCGTCTACGTCGGTGCCGTCGTCGTCCTCCTCCTCGTGGCGCTCATGCTCACCCGCGCCGGAGGCGTGCCGGTGGTCACCTCCCGGGGCCAGCGGGCCGGTGCGGCGGTCGTGGGCGCCGCGACCACCCTGCTCCTGGGGGTCGCCCTGGTGGGGACCGTGGGCTGGGCGCCGGTCGAGCTGGGCGGTCCGGACAACGCGCGAGTGGCCGAGGGGATCTTCGGCGTCTACGTGTGGCCCTTCGAGCTGCTCTCCGCACTGCTCCTCCTGGCGCTCGTCGCCGGGGTCGCGGTCGCCCGCGGGGGGGTGAGCGGTCGTGATCCGCCCCGCCCTGCCCTACCTGCTGGTCGCCGTGCTCGCCGGTCTGGGGGTCTACGGGATCCTCGCCCGCCGGCACGCCGTGCTCGTGCTGGTCGGGGTCGAGCTGCTCCTGGGCGCCGCCGGGCTGCTGCTGGTCACCGTCGGCTCGACCACCGCCCCGCAGACCACGGCCGCGGCCACCTCCGGTCCGGTCCTGACGCTCTTCCTCATCACCATCGCCGCCGCCGAGGTGGTCGTGGCCCTGGCCGTCTTCCTCGCCCTCTCCCGCGAGCGCGGCCACGTCGACCTCGCTGCGCCGCTCGAGGACGGGGGGCCCACGCCGTGACCCGCCTGCCCGCCGCCCCGCCCGCCCTGCCGGCCCCGACCGTGTCCTGGGACGACCTGCAGATCCCGCTGCCCCCCGTCCCGCCGATGCCCGACCTGCCCTTCCTGCCCGGACTTCCGGACTTCTGGGGCACGCCGATGCAGTGGCTCGTCGTCGTCCCCGCGCTCACCGCGCTGGCGGTGATCACCCTCAGCGGGCGGTCGAACCGGCTCGCCGCCTGGCTGGGGGTCGGAGGTGGCCTGGTGACCTTCCTGGCCGCCCTGTGGCAGCTGGTGGTGCTCGTCCGGCTGGACGGCCGGCACACCTCCGGCTCGCTCGGCGCCCTGCCCTTCGGCGAGCTGTCCGTCCCGCTGGGGCTGCAGGTGGGGTGGCCGCTCGGTCTCGTCGCCGTGGCCGTGGCGCTCGTCGCCCTCGTGGTGCAGGTCTACGGCCGCTGGTACCTCTGGTACGACCCGCGCTACAAGGTGTTCGCCGCCACCGTGGCGGCGTTCACCGCAGCGATGCTGCTGACCGTCCTGGCCGACGACGTCCTGCTGCTGCTCGTCGGCTGGGAGGTGATGGGCTGGTGCTCCTACCTGCTCATCGGCCACCACTCCACGCGGGCCGCCGCCCGGCGGGCGGCCCTCAAGGCGCTGGTCGTCACCCGCACGGCCGACGTCGGGGTGGTCCTGGGGCTGGTCGTCCTCGCGGCGGGGGCGGGCACCACGTCCCTCACCCGGATCGTCGAGCACTGGTCGCAGGTGGCCGGCGAGGCCGCGGCCGGGTCCTCCCCGGGAGGCCCCGGTCCGGCCCTCACCGCGGCGATGGTGCTGCTGGTGGTCGGCGTCGCCGGCAAGTCGGCCCTGTTCCCGTTCCAGGACTGGCTGCCCGACGCGATGGAGGGACCCACGCCCGCGTCGGCCCTCATCCACGCCGCCACGATGGTCGCGGCCGGCACGGTCGTCCTCGTGCACGTCTTCCCGCTCCTGGCCGTGACGGACCCCGCCCGTCTGCTGCTGGCCGTGCTCGCCGCCGTGACCATGCTCGGTGCCGCCCTGCTGGCCTTCGCCCAGGGTGACCTCAAGCGGCTCCTGGCCTGGTCCACGGTCAGCCAGGTCGCTCTCATGCTCGGCGCGCTGGCCGCGGCCACCCCCCAGACCGGACCGGACGCGGCCACCCAGCACCTGCTGGCGCACGCCTGGTTCAAGGCGCTGCTCTTCCTGTCCGCCGGCTGGCTGGGCGTGCTCGTGGGCGGCACGGCGATGGCCGTGGTCGCCTCCGGCGGGCGGCGCTACCGGGTGCTGCGCCGGCGCTTCGCCTGGGGGCTGCTCGCCCTCGCCGGCGTGCCCCCGTTCGTGGGGTTCGTCTCCAAGGAGCTGGTCCTGGGCACCGCGGAGACCGGGGCCATCGGTGCCGGAGGAGCGGCCTCCGTCGTGGTCCTGGCCGCGGTCGGCGCCTCGGCGCCGCTGACGGCCGCCTACTGCATGCGGGCCTGGCTGGTCCTGGACCGTCCCACCCTGGCCCAGCAGCACGCCGCCACCTACCACACCGGACCGGTGGAGCGGATCGACGACTTCTTCGACGAGCCCCAGGTCGTGCACGAGGCCGAGGGGGTCGAGCGCGCGGAGGCGGCGATCACCTCCTCCGCCCGGCTGGGCACGACCGTGCTGACGGTGATGACCCTCCTCGGCTCGATCGTGGCCCTGCTCCCCGTCTGGCGCTCCGACGTCCACCTCAACGTGCAGCTCCTGCTGGCCACCCTCGTCCTCATGGCCGCGGCGGCCCTGGCCGTGTGGTTCGCCGCCCGCGGGGTGCGCACGCGCGACGCGGCCGCCCGGGTCCCCGCCCGTCTGAGCCTGGCCGCCGAGCGCGGCCTGGGGGCCGACTACGCCTACCGGCTCGTCGTGGCCACCCCCGTGATGGCCCTGGCCCGGGCCGTCACCTGGTTCGACGGTCAGGTCCTCGACGCGTGGGTCCGCGGGGCCGGTTCGGGAGCCCGGCTCGTCGGGCGCGCCGGTGACCTGCTGACGCCCCGACGGGTCACGCCGTCGCTGGCGGGGGTGCTCGGCGGGATGCTCCTCGTCGTGCTCGTGGCGGTGGTCACCTCGTGACCGGTTCCCTGCGCTCGGCCGTCGAGCAGGCGGTCGACCTCGTCCCCGACCTGGGCCCCTGGTGGCTGGTGCTGGCCCTGGCCCCCCTTCTCCTGGGAGCGGTGGTCCTGCTCACCGCCGCCGGCCGGTGGCCGACCGTCCCGGGCCACCGTGCGGTGCAGGTCCTGTCCCTGGCCGCGGCCACGCTGTCGGCGGCCGGTGCCGCCGGGACCGCGCTGCACCGTCCCGAGCTGGAGGTCCCCTGGATCCCCAGCCTGGGGGTGTGGCTGCGGCTGGGGGCCGACGGGATCAGCGCCCCCCTGGTGCTGCTCACCGCGGTCGTCGGGGTCGTCGCCGTCGTCCAGCACCTGCACGTCCCCCCGCCGTACCGGCCGGTGGACCTGGACCTGGACCTCGACCGCGACGCCGGGGCCGGGACGCTGGAGCGCACCGCGCCGATCCCGCTGCTGCGGGGCACCGACGTGCCCGGGCTGGCGACCTACCACGCCTGCCTGCTGCTGGTCCTGCTCGGGGCGCTGGTGGCCTTCCTGGCCGGGGACGCGCTCCTGTTCTTCGTCGGCTTCGAGCTCGTGCTCGTGCCGATGTGGGTGCTCGTGGCCCGCTGGGGAGACCCCCGCAGCGACCGCGACGGGGCGGCCCTGCGCTTCCTCCTCGTCACCGTGCTCGGTTCCACCCTCGTCCTGGTCGGGCTGCTCGGCGTCGCGACCGCCACCGGCACCACCGACCTGGGGGTCTGGGCCGACCTGCGCGGCGAGGGCATCTCTGCGCGCACCCAGGTTGTGCTGGCCGCCCTGCTGCTGACCGGACTGGCGCTGAAGGTGCCGCTGTGGCCCCTGCACACCTGGCTGCCGTGGGTGCACGCCACCGCCCCGACCGCGGGCTCGGTCCTGCTCGCCGCCGTCCTGCTCAAGCTGGGGACCTACGGCATGGTCCGGCTCGTCGTCCCCGTCCTGCCCGAGGGCTTCGCCGCCCTGGCGCCGCTCCTCGGCGGCCTCGCGGTCACCGGGATCCTCTGGGCGGGCCTGGCCTGCCTCGTCGAGCGCGACCTCAAGCGGCTCATCGCCTGGGCCTCGATCGCCCACCTCGGGTTCGTGGTCCTCGCCCTGGCCACGGGGACGGAGACGGGCCTGCAGGCGGCCCTCTTCGGCAACGTGGCCCACGGCCTCGTCTCGGCCCTGCTCTTCGTCGTCGTCGGCGGGCTCAAGCACCGCTGGGGCTCGGCCGACCTCACCGTCGCCCGGGCGGCGCTGCGCGAGAGCAGCCCGCGGCTGGGGGCGGCCCTGGTCCTGGGCATGGCCGCGGCCATGGGGCTGCCCGGCCTGGCCGGCTTCTGGGGGGAGATCGGCGCGGTCTACGCCGCCTGGGCCCCGGCCGAGGGCCTTCCCCTGCCCTGGTTCCGCGGGTATGCCGTGGCCGCCGCCCTCGGCGCGGTGCTGGCCGTCGCCTACGGCGCCAGGGTGCTCAAGGAGGTCTGGGCCGGTGACCGGGTCGAGCCGCGGGTCCCCGACGCGGTCCGCACCGAGCGTCTGTCCGTGCGGGTGCTCGCCGCCCTCGTCGTCCTGCTGGGCGTGGTGCCGCACCTGCTGCTGGCCGTCACCGCCCCGGCCGTCGAGGCGGTGCTCGCCCGATGAACCTCGAGCTCGACCTCGTCGCCACCCTCCCGGTGCTCGCCCCGCTGGTCGCCGCCGTGCTGGTGCTGCTGCTGGACGCGGCCGTCCCCGGTCGCCGCGAGCCGCACCTGCTGCTCGCGGCGGGCGGCCTGGCCGCGGGGGCCCTGGGCACATGGCCCGGTCTGCGGCTGGGCGCCGGGGACCGGCGGGGGGCCTTCTGCCTGCCGACGGGTGAGTGCCTCTACACCGCCGACCGGCTGACCTCCGTGCTCCAGCTGACCGCGCTCCTGGGGGCGCTCGTCGTGCTCGTGCTCGCCTGGGACGACTGGCGCCAGCGCTCGGTCACGGGCCGCGCGCCCGTGGTGGCGGCCCTGGTCCTGGGGGCCACGGCCGGTGCCGCCGCGGTGCCGGCGGCCGGTGACCTGGGCACGCTGCTGGTGTCCCTGGAGCTGGCCACGCTGCCCACGGTGGCGCTCGTGGTGCTGGCCGACCCGCGGTGGACCTCGGGCCACCCCGGGCCGGGGCCGTGGACGGGGCGGTGGCCCTCCTGACGACCTCGCTCGTCTCCTTCGGGCTGATGGCCCTGGGGGCGGCCCTGTGGGTGGCCGCGACCGGGACCGCGCTGCTTACCGTCCCCACGTCCGAGGAGACCGGACTGCTGGTCGTGGCCGCGGTCCTCCTCCTGGCGGGGCTGGCGTTCAAGGTGTCCGCGGTCCCCTTCCACGCCTGGACCCCCGTGACCTACACGCGCGCACCCCTGCCCGTGACGGCATACCTCGCGACGGTCTCCAAGGTCGCCGCCCTCGGCGGGCTCGTGGTGCTCGTGCGCGCGCTGGGCACCGTCGACGGGACCACCCTGGTGGCCGTGGCCCTGCTGGCCGCCCTGTCGATGACCGTCGGCAACCTCGTCGCGCTGGGGCAGGTCGACACCGTCCGGCTGCTCGCCTGGTCGACGGTCGCCCAGGCCGGCTGGGTGCTGCTGCCCCTGGCCGGGCTCTCCTCGCGGGCGGTGCACGCGGCCGGGTCCTATCTCGTCGTGTACGTGCTGGGCACCCTGCTGGCCCTGGTGGTCGTCGTGGCGGTCGCCCGTGCGGGCGCGGCCGACCCGGTCGCCGCCGGCCCCGGGACCGCCCTGGCCGCGCACCAGGGGCTGGTGCGCCGCCGACCGCTGCTGGGGCTGCCGCTGGCCCTGGCCCTGCTCACGCTCGCCGGTCTGCCGCCGGCCGTGCTGGGACTGGTCGCCAAGATCGTCGCCCTGCGTCCGGTGGCGGCCGAGGGCACCTGGTGGCTCGCGGTGGTGGCCGCCGTCAACGTGGCCCTGGGGATCGCCGTGTACGTCCGGTGGATCGCCGTGCTCCTGCAGGCGCCGGACCCGGCGAGGCCCACCCGCGCGGCTGCGGTCGGGAGCACCGAGGGTGCGGTCGGGAGCGCCGGGGACGGGAGCGCCGAGGACGAGGACGCCGGGGACGGGGACGCCGGGGACGGGGGCGCCGGGCGCACGGGGGCCGGGGACGAGGGTGCCGGTGACGGGGGTGGTGCCGCCCGCACCGTCCCCGTGCGCGAGGCCGTGCTGGTCGGTGCGCTGACCGCGGTCGTCGTCGTGGGCAGCATCGCGCCCTTCGGCGTGCTCTGACATCGGCACGCCGCGGTCCGTCGGCTGCGCGGAGCGGCACGCTCCGGAACACCGGGGGGTGGGACCCGCGTTGGACCCCACATGCACAACCACTTCAACGGTGTGAAGACCACGCTGCTGTTCGGCGCCATCATGGCGCTCTTCCTCGGGCTGGGCGCCGTCGTCGGCGGGGGCCGCTACATCTGGCTGTTCGCCCTCCTGGGCCTGGGCGCGACCTTCTACAGCTACTGGAACTCCGACAAGCTGGCGATCCGGGCGATGCGCGCGCACCCGGTCACGCCGGAGCAGCAGCCGCAGATGTACCGGATCGTGGAGGAGCTGTCGCAGAAGGCCGGCAAGCCGATGCCGCGGCTCTACGTGAGCCCGACCGCGGCGCCCAACCTTCGCCACCGGGCGCAACCCCGAGAACGCGGCCGTCTGCTGCACCGAGGGGATCCTGCACCTGCTCGACGAGCGCGAGCTGCGGGGGGTCCTCGGGCACGAGCTCATGCACGTCTACAACCGCGACATCCTCACCAGCTCGGTGGCCGCGGGGATCGCCGGCGTCATCACCTCCGTCGCCCAGATGATGCTCTTCTTCGGGGGGGCCAACCGGGGCAACGGCGGAAATCCGCTCGCGATGCTGGCCATGGCGCTGCTCGCGCCGTTCGCCGCGACGGTCATCCAGCTGGCCATCTCCCGGACCCGTGAGTTCGACGCCGACGAGGACGGGGCCGCGCTCACCGGGGACCCGCTGGCCCTCGCCTCCGCGCTGCGCAAGCTGGAGACCGGCACCGCCCGGGCACCGCTGCCGCCCGAGCCCCGCCTGCAGAACGCCGCGCACATGATGATCGCCAACCCGTTCCGGGCCAAGGACGCCGGTGCCCTCTTCGCCACCCACCCGCCGATGGCCCGGCGGATCGCCCGCCTGGAGGGTATGGCGCAGTCGCGCCAGCCGGGCATCGAGCGGCTCTGAGCCGGGTCACTCCCAGCTCTGCCAGTCGATGGCCTCGTCCGCCACGGCCAGGACCGTGTAGTGCATCCCGTCGCCGGTGAGCAGCTTCCACACCGGGACCTCCAGGGAACCCCCGGTCTGGGTCCACATCGCCCCCCGCACCAGCTCGGCGTCGGTGACCGTCTTGTCCTTGATGAGCATGGGGATCTTCATGCCCGGTTCGAGCGCGACCGGCTCGGGCATCTCGTACTCCGGATAGGGCACGGACGTGTCGGCACCCTCGAGCGAGGCCGCGTCCTCGGGGAGGTAGACCCCGTAGTCGACGGAGAACTCCCGCAGGCCGTAGCGCTCGACCGCCTCGACCGGTGAGACGACCGGGTAGTCCCCGAGGGAGGTGAGCTCCCCCGTCACGCCCCAGGCGCTGACGACCCCCTCCGGGCCGACGGTGACGCTGACGCTGAGCTCCTGGAAGGTGGAGTCGGCGGGTCGGCCCTCGACACCGACGGTCCGCGAGCCGGGCTCGTCCCACCCCGGCACCTCCAGGGTCCAGTCCTGCCCGACGACCCCGGTGTCGTCGAGGAAGTCGCGGGCGGCGGCGACCGCCTGCTCGGGGGTGGGGGCCTCGCCGGTCACCTCACGGCAGTCGTCCGGGTCGGGCATCGGGACGTCCGGACCCCAGGACGCCGCCCACTCCTCCTGCATCTGCTCGCGGCTCCCGGCGTCCGGCGGCACCATCTCCCGGCACCACGGTGAGCGGAAGCTGTCCTCGTAGGAGTAGTTCAGCGCCCCGCCCTCGGTCGCGTGGACGCTGAGCATCCGGCCGGTCGCGGGGTCGTACAACCCTTGACCGGAGCCCCACAGGTCACCGGTCTGCGCCACGGTGTCCCCGTCGAGCCCCAACGAGGTGGCCCAGGTCGTCAGGAACTCCTCGGGATCGAGGTCGGAGACCAGCGCCCGCACCTCCGCGCTCGTCCGCTCCTGCGAGAGGTCCTCGCCCGCGAGCAGCCGGACCGGGCCGGGGTCGACGTGCATCCCCTCGACCGTCCCGCCGCTCGTGGCCATCCCGGCCTCCGAGGAGCCGGTCTCCGAGGCCACCATCTCCTCGAGCGGCTGGGCTCCCGGGGAGGTCCCCGTCAGCGTGCCGTCGGCGGCCGGCCCGGGCGTCCCGTCACCCGTCCGGACGGCCACCACCCCGGGGTCGTCGGCGGCGCGCGAGCCGAGCAGGTAGCCCCCCGACCCCATCCCGAGCGCCAGCGCCACGGCGGCGGCGACCCAGGGCAGGGGTGCCCTGGCGCCGCGCCCGACCTCGTCGGGCACGGCCGTGGCACGGTCGGCGTCCAGGCTGTCGGGGGCCTTGCCCGCCACGCGGGCACGCAGGGAGTGCAGGTCGGGGTGGGACCCGGTGGCCGGGTCGCTGGTCCGCAGGCGGGCGAGGGCCTCGTCGTCGGTGCTGTCGTTGTCGACCATGGTGAAAAACGCCTCCTCGGTCGTTCAGTGGTCCTCGGACCAGGCCTGGCGGAGCCGGGCCCGGGCGCGGGAGAGGGCGGCCGCGGCGCCACCGCGGGTCAGACCCAGGGCGCGCGCCAGGCCCTCACCGTCCACGCCCTCCCAGGCGTGGAGCATCAGCACGCTGCGGTCCCGCGGACTGAGCAGGGCCATCGCCGCACGCACCTCCTGGTCGGCCATCACGAGCTCGGCGGGGTCGGCCGTCCTCGTGGTGTGCCGCTCCTGCTGGCTGCCGTACTCCGAGATGAGCGTGAGCGTGGGCCGACGGCGGTGGTTGGCCAGGACGTAGGAGGCGGTGCGGTAGAGCCACGGCAGTTCGAATCCCGTCGGGATCCGCTCGCGCCGCCGCCACGCGGTGGCGAACACCTCCGCCGCGAGGTCCTCCGCGTCGTCCCGGGAGGCGCGGCGCACGAAGTAGCGGTGGACGGACGTGGCGTGGTCGGCGAAGAACGCGTCGAACCACGTGGCGTCCCTGGGGTCCGCGACGCGCGCGGCCGTGCCGTCGTCGTCGGCGAGGCTCACACCCATCGCTCCTCCTGGCGCTCGAAGCTGGCGCCGGCCCCCTGGTCGGGGGCCGACACCCGCACTATGTCGCCGGTGGCCCCGGTGTTGCACGCACCGCGCCGGAAGGTGGGCGCGCACCGTGCCGGGAACGACGAAGGGCCCCACCTCGGTGGGACCCTCGCGTGCTGGTGGCAGGTGCAGGATTCGAACCTGCGTAGGCGTACGCCGACGGATTTACAGTCCGCTTCCATTGGCCACTCGGACAACCTGCCAGTGCGCTGCGCGCGGATGAAAGGATAACAGGACGGGACCACGGGTCCGAACCGACCACAGCAGGAGGTATGCCGTCATGGCCGACTCGTCCTTCGACATCGTCAGCAAGGTGGACCACCAGGAGGTGGCCAACGCCGTCAACCAGGCGGCCAAGGAGATCAGCCAGCGCTACGACTTCAAGAACGTCGGCGCCAGCGTCGAGCTGTCCGGGGAGGTCATCAAGATGGCGGCCAGCAGCGAGGAGCGGTGCCGGGCCGTGCTCGACGTGCTGCAGACCAAGCTGGTCAAGCGCGGCGTCTCGCTCAAGCACCTGGAGTACAGCAACGACGGGGAGCCCCGGCTCTCCGGCAAGGAGTACCGCCTCGAGGCCACCCTGACGGCCGGCATCTCGAGCGAGAACGCCAAGAAGATCTCCAAGATCATCCGCGACGAGGGGCCGAAGAACGTCAAGGCCACGATCCAGGGCGACGAGCTGCGGGTGACGTCCAAGTCCCGCGACGACCTGCAGGAGGTGCAGCGGCTGCTCAAGGCCAAGGACCTGGACGTGGCGCTGCAGTACACCAACTACCGCTGAGCGGGCGGGGCCGGGTGCCGGACGGCCCGGTCCCGTGACGTTGGTCACCCCGGGGCCGGAGCCTCTTCCGGCGTCCGCGCGGCAGAGATAGAGTGGGGATGACCAAAAGAAGGTGATCGCGATGACTGCGGTCCTCGCAGCGGGAACCGTTCCCGCCTACCCCGTCCACCTCACCGCCGAACCCCGACCGGACCGGCCCTCCCGCGGACTGTGGGTGATCAAGTGGCTGCTGATCGTGCCCCACGCGATCGTGCTCGCGGTCCTGTGGGCGGCGTTCCTCGTCCTCACCGTGGTCGCGTTCTTCGCGATCCTGTTCACCGGGCGCTATCCCCGGGCGGTCTTCGACTTCAACGTCGGCGTGCTCCGCTGGAGCTGGCGGGTGGCCTACTACGCCTACGGCGCCCTGGGGACCGACCGCTACCCGCCGTTCACCCTGCACGACGTGCCGGACTACCCGGCCCACCTCGAGGTCGACCGCCCCGGGCAGCTGTCGCGGGGCCTCGTCCTCGTCAAGTGGTGGCTGCTGGCGATCCCCCACTACCTGGTCGTGGCGGTGCTGACCACCAACGGCATCCGGTGGGTGGGCGACGCCCGCGTCGACGGTCTGGCCTGGGAGACCGCCGAGGGTGCCCGGTGGGTCTGGGAGGGGGGTGGGCTGATCGCCCTGCTGGCCGTGGTCGCCGGGTTCTTCCTGCTGTTCACCGGGCGCTACCCCCAGGGCCTCTACGACCTGCTCCTCGGCCTCAACCGCTGGGTGCTGCGGGTCGCCGGCTACGCCGCCCTGATGACCGACACCTACCCGCCGTTCCGGCTGGACCAGGGTGGCGGGAGCGACCCGCAGGACACCCTGGCTCCCTACGCCCCCGCAGGGACCTCCCTGCACGCCGGGAGCCCGCTGCTGCAGGACGACGCACCCCAGGCTCCCTCCACGACGGGCCGTTCCTCGTGGACGACCGGCCGGGTCGTCTCCGTGGTCGCCGGGGCGCTGGCCCTCCTGCTGGGTCTCGGCCTCGTCGTCGGCGGCGCCGGGGTCTCCGCCCTGCGCCAGGACGGCTGGGTCACCAGCCCCACCCTGCGGGTGCAGACCGACGGGTATGCCGTGGCCACCGAGCCGCTGGAGCTGCGCGGCCTCGGTCTGGACGAGGGTCTGGGCCAGCTGCGCGTGCGCGCGCAGGACACCGACGGCGGTGAGGTCTTCGTCGGGGTCGCCCGCGCGGACGACGCGGCCGCCTACCTCGCCGGCGTCCAGCACACGGTGCAGACCGGTCCGCTCACCGCGGACGCGCGCGAGGTCGAGGGCCTCGCGCCGCGCACCGACCCCTACGGCCACGACGTCTGGGTGGCCAGCGCCGAGGGCCCCGACCGCCAGTCGGTCGAGCTCCCGGCCACCCCGGGCAGCTGGGTCGTGGTCGTCATGCCCGCGGACGGCACCGCCGGCCTGGAGGCCCGGATCGACGTGGCCGCCACCATGCCGTGGGCGCGACCCCTCGGCGGTGCGCTGCTGACCCTGGGGGTGCTGCTCCTCCTGGGCGGCGGGGCGGCGGTCGCCCTGGCCGTGCGGGCCGCGGAGGCCGACACCCGGGCGTGACCTACGATCGACCACCATGTCGACGACGACGACGCCCGCGACGAGCGAGCACGAGCAGGCCCCCACCCGCGCCGAGCGGATGGGGCGCCTGCCGTACACCCGGGAGCACACCCGCACCCTGCTGGGCGCGGGCACCGGCTGGGCCCTGGACGCCATGGACGTCGGCCTCATCTCCTTCGTCGGCCTGGCGATCGCCACCTCCTGGGACCTGACGCCGACCGAGCAGTCCTGGCTGCTGTCCATCGGCTTCGTCGGCATGGCGATCGGTGCCACCTTCGGGGGGATGCTGGCGGACCGCTACGGCCGCCGCACCGTCTTCGCGCTCACCCTGCTCGTCTACGGGGTGGCGACCGGCGCCTCGGCGCTGGCCACCGGCCTGGCGGTGCTCCTCCTGCTGCGCTTCCTCGTCGGTCTGGGCCTGGGGGCCGAGCTGCCGGTGGCCTCCACGCTGGTCAGCGAGCTGTCGCCGACGCGCATCCGCGGCCGGATGGTCGTGGCGCTGGAGTCCTTCTGGGCCGTCGGCTGGCTGCTGGCGGCGCTGATCGGGTTCTTCGTCGTGCCCCGGTTCGACGACGGCTGGCGCTACGCCTTCGCCATCGGCCTGGTGCCGGCCCTGTGGGCCGTGGTGATCCGCTGGGGCCTGCCGGAGTCCCCGCTCTTCCTGGAGAGACGCGGTCGCGCCGAGGAGGCCGAGGCGGTCGTGCGCCGCTTCGAGGACTCGGCGGGGGTGGAGCCGCCGGCCCGCAGCCGCCCGCTGCCCCCCGTCCCGCCGAAGACCCCGGGCCAGCTGTGGTCCCCGGCCCTGCGGCGGCGGACCCTGGGCATCTGGCTGGTCTGGTTCTGCGTCAACTTCTCCTACTACGGCGCCTTCATCTGGCTGCCGAGCCTGCTGTACGCCCAGGGCTACGACATGGTCCGCTCCTTCGGCTTCACCCTCATCATCACCCTCGCCCAGCTGCCCGGCTACGCGCTGGCGGCCGTCCTCGTCGAGGTGTGGGGCCGCCGGGTCACGCTGGCCAGCTTCCTCGTGGGGTCGGCGGCCTCGGCGGGCCTGTTCGGCCTGGCCGAGGGGACCACCCAGATCCTGGCCGCGGGCATGGCCCTGTCCTTCTTCAACCTCGGGGCGTGGGGGGCGCTGTATGCGGTCACCCCCGAGATCTACCCCACCTCGGTGCGCGCGTCGGGGGCCGGGGCCGCGGCCGGGTTCGGGCGCATCGCCTCCATCGTGGCCCCGCTGTCGGTGCCGGTGCTGCTCGGTCTGTGGGGCAGCGCCGGTCTCTTCGCCCTCTTCGGCGGCACGTTCCTCGTCGGGGCCGTGGCGGCATACCTGCTGCTGCCCGAGCGCGCGGGGGAGAGCCTCGACGCGACCTGAGCGACGCCGACCCGGCTTTGCATACCTATTCTCGGCATCGCATACTTAGTCGATCGAGTCCGGCGGTGCCGCCGGACCGTGCCTCCCCGACCCGCACCCCGGTCCACCCCCGGCCCCACCCTAGGATGACGCGTATGACGCAGCTGTCGACCAACCAGGACTTCATCGACCTCGAGGACAAGGTCGCCGCCCACAACTACAGCCCGCTGCCCGTCGTCGTGGAGCACGCCGAGGGGATCTGGGTCACCGACGTGGAGGGCCGGCGCTACCTCGACGCGCTCTCGGGCTACTCGGCCCTGAACTTCGGCCACCGTCACCCCGCGCTGGTGCAGGCCGCCAAGGACCAGCTGGACCGGTCGACGCTGACGAGCCGCGCGTTCCACAACGACCAGCTGGGTCCCTTCTGCGCGTCGCTGGCCGAGCTGGTCGGCAAGGACATGATCCTGCCGATGAACACCGGGGCCGAGGCGGTGGAGACCGCGCTGAAGATCGCCCGCAAGTGGGGCTACCTCGTCAAGGGCGTGGAGGCGGAGCAGGCCGAGATCATCGTCATGGACGGCAACTTCCACGGCCGGACGACGACGATCATCTCCTTCTCCGACGACCCCGAGGCCCACGACCACTACGGGCCCTACACCCAGGGCTTCGTCTCGGTGCCCTACGGCGACCTGGCCGCGGTCGAGGCCGCGATCCACGACAACACCGTCGCGGTGCTGGTGGAGCCGATCCAGGGCGAGCAGGGCGTGAAGATCCCCAAGGAGGGCTTCCTGCCCGGGCTGCGGCAGCTGTGCACGGACCGGAACGTGCTGATGGTCGCCGACGAGATCCAGGCCGGCCTGGGTCGGGTGGGCACCACCCTGGCCTGCCAGTACGAGGGCGTCGAGGCCGACATGTACACCCTGGGCAAGGCCCTGGGCGGTGGCATCGTGCCGGTGTCGGCCGTCGCCGCTGACGCCGACGTCATGGGGGTCATCACCCCCGGCACGCACGGGTCGACGTTCGGCGGCAACCCGCTGGCGGCGGCGGTCGGCAAGGCCGTGTGCGACCTGCTCGCCACCGGGGAGCACCAGCAGAACGCGGCCACCCTGGAGGGGCAGTTCCGTCAGGACCTGGAGGCCCTCATCGGCCAGGGTGTGGACGAGGTGCGCGTGCGCGGGCTGTGGGCCGGCGTCGACATCGACCCCGGGCTGATGTCCGGGAAGGAGGCCTGCAAGGCGCTCGCGAAGAAGGGCGTGCTGGCCAAGGACACGCACGGCTCCACGATCCGGCTGGCCCCGCCGCTCACCATCACCGGTGAGGAGCTGAAGATGGTCACCGACGCCCTCACCGAGGTGGTCGCCGAGGCCCGGGAGGGCTGAGACCGGCCCGGCCAGACCGACGACACGCCCGGTCGCACCGACCCCGGGGGTTCACCTGAACCCTTTGGTCGGTGCGGCCGGGCGTGTCGGCGTGACGGGACGCCGCTGCTCAGGCCTGGGCGCCCGGCGTCCACCGGGCGGGGTCCTCGGCGAGCATCGCCGAGCCCAGCCAGGCCTCCGGCACGCCCATGCCCTCCACGAGCTCGAGGGCGTGCGGCCGCAGCTCGGTGCACAGCGCGTTGATCTGGGCGGTCACCGCCTTGGCCCGCGCGGCCGACATGCGGTTGTGCGACTGGAACCAGCCGGAGTCGGCCTCGATGGAGCTGAGCGCGTAGAGGGTGCACAGGCGCTCCAGGACGTCGCGCACCTCCCCGTCCTGGCAGGCCTCGACGCCCTCGACGAAGGCCTCCAGGACGACCCGGTCCATGTGCGTGCGGGCCGCCATCAGCACGTGGTCCTGCGCGTCGTTGAAGGCCGCGAAGGAGTCCTCGTCCTTGGCCCGGGCACGCATCCGGTTGGCCAGCGTCTGCAGGACGTGCTTCTCCCGGTCCACGAACATCGACAGGTGCCAGCCCCGGTCGAGCAGCGTCTCGTCCTCCGAGCGCCGGGCGGCGGCCGCGACGAGCCGGTTGACCAGCGGCCGGACGGCGGTCGCCTCGACCACCTGGCCACCGATCATCCGGGCGCCGGCCGCGACCATGCCCCGGGTGTCCAGGTCGCCCCACATCTCCTGGTAGCCGGTCAGCAGACCCTTGGCCACCAGCTGCAGCAGGACCGTGTTGTCGCCCTCGAAGGTGGCGAAGACGTCGGCGTCGGCCCGCAGGACCGTGAGTCCGTTCTCGGCCATGTACCCCGCCCCGCCGCACGCCTCACGGCATACCTGCAGGGTGTCGTTGGCGAACCGGGTGACGACGGCCTTCAGGCCGGCGGCCCGGGTCTCCAGCTCGCGCTGGGCGACCTGGTCGCGCTCGGGGGCCTCGTGCAGCTCCTGGAGCCGCTCGATGCACTCCTCCAGCGCGAAGGCGTGCGCGTAGGCCGTGGCGATCGCCGGCAGCAGCTTGAGCTGGTGGGCCCGGTAGTCCATGAGGACGACCTCGCCGTCCCGGCCGGGGGCGCCGAACTGCCGCCGCCGCAGGGCGTAACGGGTGGCGATCGACAGCGCCTTGCGGGAGGCGACCCCGGCGCCGGCGCCGACGCAGATGCGGCCGCGCACCAGCGTGCCGAGCATCGTGAAGAAGCGCTTGCTGTCGCCCTCGATGTCGGAGACGTAGCGGCCCTCGTCGTCGATGCCGCCGTAACGGTCGAGCAGCATCCGGCGGGGCACGCGCACCTGGTCGAAGGCGATCGTGCCGTTGTCCACACCGAGCAGACCACCCTTGGGACCGTTGTCGCCGAGGGTGACGCCCGGCAGGGGCCGGCCCTCCTCGTCGCGGACCGGCACGAGCACGACGTGCACGCCGTGGCCGGTCCCGTCGACGACCAGCTGGCCGTAGACGGCCGCCATCCGGGCGTCGCGGGCGGCGGCCCCGATGTAGGTCTTGACCGAGGACGGGGTGGGGGAGTGGACGACGAGCTCGTCGGTCTGCGGGTCGTGGGTGATCGTCGTCTCCAGGGAGGCCACGTCGGACCCGTGCCCGAACTCGGTCATCGCGTAGCAGCCGATCTGCTCCATCGAGATCACCGGGGGGAGGAACTCCTCGTGGTGGCGCGCGGTGCCCAGCGAGGTGACCGCTCCGCCGTACAGCCCGAAGTGCACGCCGGACTTGAGGTGACGGACAGGTCGCCGTGGGCGGTCATCTCGAAGTCGACGCAGGAGCGCCCGATGTCGTCCAGCCCGCCGACGGAGGTCGGGAAGCCGGTGCCGCCCAGGCCCAGGTCCAGCAGCGCGCGCAGGGTCTGCACCGTCCAGTCGCGGGCCTCCTCCATCGTCATGGCGGGGTCGCGCACCATGAGCTCGGCGGGCAGCGTGGTGCGCATGAGGTCGCGGACGGGTCCGTAGCGCCCGGCGGTCGCCCGGCGCAGCCCCGCCCCGAGCGGGGTCAGGTCCTCGGTCGTGCGCACGGTGGTGGCGGCCTCGGTCGCCGCCGAGGTCATCGGCACCCCGGCCGCGGCCGGGGCGTCGGGGGCGCCGGGGAGCGCCCCGGTGGAGGTGCTCGCCTGGGTGGTGGTGTCGGTCATCGTGGTCCTCCGGTATGACGTGGAGCTGGTCACGGGTGGGTTCGGGCCTGGGGACGGGTCAGGGCGGGGCGCAGCAGGGCCACGACCGCCGTGGTGAGGGTCTCGGAGTCCTGGGCGGTGTCGCCCGGGCGGGTCAGCCAGTGCTCGGAGGCCGAGCGGACCATCCCGACGACCATGTGGCCCCACAGGGGGGCCAGGACGGCGGCGTCGGGACGGCCGGTGGTGTCGAGGTGCTCGTGCAGGATGGTGCCCAGCTGCTCGGCGATGCGGTCGGTCAGCTGGTGGACGGGGTCGGCGGGGTCGACCTCGGTGGTCTCGAGCGGCCGGGTCATCACGAACCGGTAGATCTCGGGGTCCTGCTCCACCAGCCGCAGGTAGGAGCGGACCATCGCCGCGATCCGCTCCACCACGTCGTCGCTCGTCGCGCGGGCCTGGGCCAGGTCGGCCAGGATGCGGCCGTCGACGGCCTCGACGACCGCGCGGTAGAGACCGGTGCGGTCCCCGAGGTGGCGGTAGAGCACGGTCTTGCTCGTGCCGGCCTCGGCGGCGATCTCGTCCATCCCGACGCCGGCCCCGTGCGAGCGCACCGCCCGCAGGGCCGCCTCGACGAGCTGACGTCGTCGCTCGGTGCGGTGGGCCTCCCAGCGCACGTCGCGGCCGTCCCGGGCCCCGCGGACGGGGCCCCGACGCGGTCGGCCGACGGTGGTCATGACGCCCACAGTACCGCGTACCGGACGTATCGGCTACAGTCGGTACCGGATACCTTTCCGCCCACGTCGTGCCGGTTCCGGTGCCGGCCGCCCCGAGGAGTGTCGATGACCGACCAGCCCGACCAGCCCGTCCAGCCACGTCCCCGAGAGGCCGTCGTCGTCGGCGGCAACCGCATCCCGTTCGGCCGCGCGGGCGGGTCCTACGCCGCGGCCTCCAACCAGGCCATGCTCACCGCCGCGCTGGACGGGCTCGTCGCCCGGTTCGGGCTGGCCGGCGAGCAGCTGGGCGAGGTCGCCGCCGGTGCCGTGCTGAAGCACTCGCGCGACTTCAACCTCACCCGGGAGGCGGTGCTCGGCTCGGCCCTGGCGCCCACCACCCGGCCTACGACCTGCAGCAGGCCTGCGGCACCGGCCTGGAGACCGTCATCCAGGTGGCCAACAAGATCACGCTCGGTCAGATCGAGGCGGGCGTCGCGGGCGGCGTCGACTCCGCCAGCGACGCCCCGATCGCCGTCGGTGAGGGGCTGCGGAAGGCGCTGCTGAAGGCCAACGCGGCCAAGAGCCCGCTGCAGCGGGCCAAGGCGCTCGCCGGCATCCGGCCCGGGGACCTGGCGCCCGAGACGCCCCGCAACGCCGAGGCCCGCACGGGTCTGTCGATGGGGGAGCACCAGGCCCGCACCGCCAAGGAGTGGGGAATCTCCCGCGAGGCCCAGGACGAGCTCGCCGCGGCGAGCCACCACAACCTGGCCCGCGCCTGGGACTCCGGCTTCTTCGACGACCTGGCCACCGGCTTCCTGCGGCTCGCCCGCGACGAGGGCCTGCGGCCGGACACCTCCGTGGAGAAGCTGGCCACCCTCAAGCCGGTCTTCGGCAAGGGGGAGGGGGCGACCATGACGGCCGGCAACTCCACGCCCCTGTCCGACGGCGCCGCCACGGTGCTGCTGTCGAGCCGCGAGTGGGCCCAGGAGCGGCACCTGCCCGTGCTGGCCCGCTTCGTCGACGCGCAGGTCGCCGCGGTCGACTACGTCTCCGGCGAGGAGGGCCTGCTCATGGCCCCGGCCTACGCCGTACCCCGGATGCTGGCACGGCAGGGGATGAGCCTGCAGGACTTCGACCTCTACGAGATCCACGAGGCCTTCGCCTCCACCGTCCTGGCCACCCTGGCCGCCTGGGAGAGCGAGGAGTTCACCCGCGAGCGTCTCGGCCTGGACGCCCCGCTGGGGTCGATCGACCGGGCGAAGCTCAACGTCAACGGGTCCTCCCTCGCCGCGGGGCACCCCTTCGCGGCCACGGGCGGGCGCATCGTGGCCACGATGGCCAAGCTGCTCCACGAGAAGGGCCCCGGTTCGCGCGGGCTCGTCTCGATCTGTGCCGCCGGCGGCCAGGGTGTCGTCGCGATCCTGGAAGGGTGCTGACATGGCCGACCTCGTGCAGCTGCTCACGTCCAACCCGCTCGCCCGCCAGCTGGGCGTGCCCCAGCCGACGCGGCTGCGCCGCGGCCGGACCCTGCCGACCGGGCCGGTCGTCGTGGGCGCCGCCGGCGGGTCGCCGACCCTGGTGCGGCGGACCCTGGACGTCCTGGGGGTCTCCGCCGAGGAGGCCCTGGTCGACACGCCGGAGACGCGCGTGACCGAGACCACCGACGAGGGGAGCACCCGGGAGGTGCCGGCGCCCTACCCCGGGAAGATCGGGGCGGTGCTCGTGGACGCGACCGCCGCGACCGCCCTGGAGGACCTGGAGGCCCTGCGCGGCGTCCTGCGCCCGGCGCTGAAGGCTCTCGAGGCCTCGGGCCGGGTCGTCGTCGTGGGGGTGGAGCCGGAGACGGCCGGGGGGCCGGTGGCGGTCGCCGTCCAGCAGGCCATGGAGGGCGTGGTGCGCAGCGTCGGCAAGGAGCTGCGCAGGGGTGCCACCGCCAACCTCGTGCGGGTGGACCTGCTCACCGACGCCCCGACCACCCCGACCGACCTGGCCTCGACGCTGTCCTTCCTCCTGGAGGGGCGCTCGGCCTACGTCTCCGGACAGGTGCTGCACGTCGGTCACGCCGACGAGGCGCGCGTCACCGAGATCACCTCCGAGCGGCCGTTCGAGGGTCAGGTCGTCGTCGTCACCGGCGCCGGCCGCGGCATCGGCGCCAGCATCGCCGAGACCTTCGCCCGGGACGGGGCCATGGTCGTGGCGGTCGACGTGCCGGCCGGTGGTGAGGGCCTGTCCCAGGTGGCCAACGGCATCGGCGGGACCGCGCTCCAGCTGGACATCACCGCTCCCGACGCCGGCGAGCGCATCGCCGGCCACGTGGCGCAGCGGTTCGGCGACGCGGCCAGGATCCACACGATCGTGCACAACGCGGGCATCACCCGCGACCGGCTGCTCGTCAACACCGACGAGGAACGCTGGGGCAGCGTGCTCGAGGTCAACCTGGCCGCCCAGATCAGGATCAACGAGGTGCTGCTGGATCCCGGCCTGTCCGGCGGGCTGGACGACGGCGGGCGGATCGTCGGGGTCGCCTCGACCTCCGGCATCGCCGGCAACCGCGGGCAGGCCAACTACGCCGCCTCCAAGGCCGGGGTCGTCGGCCTGGTCCGGGCGATGGGCTCCGACGCACGCCTCGCCGACCGTGGCATCACGGTCAACGCCGTCGCCCCCGGGTTCATCGAGACCGAGATGACGGCGAAGATCCCCGTGGCGACCCGCGAGATCGGCCGGCGGATCAACTCGCTGCAGCAGGGCGGTCAGCCGGTGGACGTCGCCGAGACCATCGCGTGGTTCGCCCAGCCCGCCAGCGCCGCCGTCACCGGCCGGGTGCTGCGGGTCTGCGGCCAGTCGCAGCTGGGGGCGTGATGGGCGACGTCGACGTCCGTCTCCTCGACGGACCACCCAGCATCCCGGCCCTGTTCGCCCGGGCGGTCGCCACCTCCCGGGGTCGCCGCGGCGCCGCCGGGAGCCTGCCCCGCCACCGACTCGTCCTTCCCGGGGTCGAGCAGGACCTGGCCCGCCTGCGCGACTACTGCGAGGTCACCGGTGACGTCCTGGGGGACACCGTGCCGGCCACCTGGCTGCACGTGCTCACCTTCCCCCTGCAGGTCCGGCTCATGGCGGACCGGTCCTTCCCGTTCGCCATGGTCGGGATGGTCCACGTGGCCAACTCGATGACCCTGCACCGTCCGGTCCGGGTCGCCGAGACGCTCGTGCTCTCGACCTGGACCGAGAACCTGCAGCCCCACCGGCGCGGCCACACCGTCGACCTGTGCGGCGAGGTGCGCGTGCAGGACGAGGTTGTCTGGGAGGGCCGCAGCACCTACCTGGCCCGGTCGAGCTCCTCGGACGACCAGCAGGCGGAGCAGGACCGGCCGAACCCCTCGTCGGAGGGGTCGGACGGCCCGGTGCCGACGGCCGAGATGGCCCGCTGGCGCCTTCCTGCGGGGCTGGGGCGGCAGTACGCCGCCGTCTCGGGCGACGCCAACCCGATCCACCTCACCGGCGTGACCGCCAAGGCGTTCGGCTTCCCGCGCGCGATCGCGCACGGGATGTGGACGCACGCCCGGGTGCTCGCCGCCGTCCGGCCCCGGGTGCCGGAGGTGGCGACGGTCGACGTGCAGTTCCGCAAGCCCGTCCTGCTGCCGTCCACGGTGGTGCTGCGCGGGGAGCTCGAGCCCGACGGCGCGCGCCTGGCCGTCACCGACCGCGACGGCGGCCGCCTGCACCTGACCATGCAGGTGGGGCGGGCCGCGTCGGCCACCGGGACCGACGTCGACGCCGGTGAAGGGGGGACCTCCGACGCCGGTGACGGCCGCCCGTGAGGCCGTCCACCGATGCCGGACGGGACGTTTTGGACTGCCCGGCACGGTCGTGTAAAGTTGCGGATCGCTGCCTGCGGGCCGGAAGGGCCGGCAGGAACGACAGTCCGCCCCCATAGCTCAGTCGGTAGAGCGTCTCCATGGTAAGGAGAAGGTCAACGGTTCGATTCCGTTTGGGGGCTCTGGCCGGCCGACCCGACGTGGGTCGCCGCCCGAGGCGGGATAGCTCAGCTGGTTAGAGCGCACGACTCATAATCGTGAGGTCGCGGGATCGAGCCCCGCTCCCGCTACCACCCCGACAGCAGCACCCCATCGTTCCGAGAGCAGGTTTGCACCGTGGCCAAGAGCACCGACATCCGCCCCAAGATCACCTTGGCGTGCACCGAGTGCAAGGAGCGGAACTACATCACCAAGAAGAACCGGCGGAACCACCCCGACCGGCTCGAGATGGCGAAGTTCTGCCCGCGCTGCGGCAAGCACACCGCCCACCGCGAGACCCGCTGACCCGGGTCGAGCAGCACGAGGCCGTCACCCCCGCCGGGGTGGCGGCCTTCGTCGTCCGGGAGCGCGTCCCCACTAGGCTGACCGGCATGCCTGTCAACACCGACTACGCCGGTCGGGAGTACCCGCCCGCCGGGCCGTTCCCGGTCACGCGCGAGGAGATCGTCGCCTTCGCCGAGGCCCTCGGGTCGACCAACGGGGCGCACCTCGACCCCGGGACGGCCCGCAGCCTGGGTCACGCCGACGTCGTGGCGCCTCCCACCTTCGCGGTCCGCCTGGCCCAGCGCTGCGAGGCGCAGCTCGTCCAGGACCCGGAGGCCGGCATCGACTTCTCCCGGGTCGTGCACGGCGAGGAGGGGTTCACCCACCACCGCCCGATCGTCGCGGGGGACGTGCTCACCGGGACCCTGCACGTGGACCGGATGCGGGAGGCGGGAGGCCACGGGATGGTCTCCACCCGCGTCGAGCTCACCGGTGCCGACGGTGGGCCGGTGACCACGGTGACCTCCACGATCGTGGTGAGGGGGCAGGGCTGATGGGACCCGACCGCGAGACCGCCGGGGGCACACCCACCGGGACCCCCGGTCCCGACGTGCTGCGCCGCACCGTCACCGTCGACCGTGCCCGGCTGCTCGCCTACGCGGACGCGTCGGGCGACCAGAACCCGATCCACCAGGACGCCGGGTTCGCCCGGTCCGTGGGCCTGGAGGACGTCATCGCGCACGGCATGTGGACGATGGGTGCCGCCCTCGACGTCGTCACCTCCTACGCCGGCGGCGACCCCGCGCGCGTCCTGTCGTGCTCCACGAAGTTCACCGGCATGGTCGTCGTCCCCGAGGGAGAGACGGTCGAGGTGCTGGTGCAGGGCGTGGTGAAGCGCTCCGACGAGGAGGCGGGCACCCGGACCCTGGAGCTCACCGTCACCTGCGGCGGCCAGAAGGTCCTCGGCCGCTGCCAGGCCGTGGTGCGGGCATGACGCAGCCCGCCGGCTCCCCCGCCGTCGACCCCGCGGCACACCCCCCGCTCGCCGAGCTCACCACCATGCGGGTGGGCGGGCCCTCCCGACGGGTGGTCGTCGCGACGACGGAGACCGAGCTCGTCGACGCGGTCCGCGAGGCGGACGGCGCCGGTGAGCCGCTGCTCGTCGTCGGCGGCGGGTCCAACCTGCTCGTGGCCGACGAGGGCTTTCCGGGCACCGTGGTCCTCGTCCGGACGCGCGGCATCGAGGTCCCGCAGGACTCGGCCTGCGGAGGCGTCACCGCGACGGTCGCGGCCGGCGAGGTCTGGGACGACGTGGTGGCGCACGCCGTGGAGCACGGCTGGTCCGGCATCGAGGCCCTCTCCGGCATCCCCGGGTCGACCGGGGCCACACCGGTGCAGAACGTCGGTGCCTACGGCCAGGAGGTCGCCCAGACCGTCGCCCAGGTGCGGGTGTGGGACCGCCTCGAGCAGCGCGTCCGCACGATGTTCGCCGCCGACCTGGAGTTCTCCTACCGCCACTCGGTCCTCAAGGAGTCCATGCTGGGCGCCGACGCCCCCGGCGGGGCGGTGACACCGCGCCACGTCGTGCTGTCGGTCACCTTCTCGCTGCGCCCCACCGAGCTCTCCCAGCCGATCGGGTATGCCGCGCTCGCGGACGGTCTGGGGGTGCCCCTCGGGGGGCGCGTGCCCCTCGCCGACGCCCGGGCCGCGGTGCTGGAGCAGCGGGGCCGCCGAGGCATGGTCCTGGAGGCCGCCGACCACGACACCTGGTCCTGCGGGTCCTTCTTCACCAACCCGATCCTCACGCTCCACGCCATGGCCCGGCTGCGGGCGCGCGCGCAGGAGCACCTCGGCGCCGGGGGACCGGTGCCGCCGCAGTTCCCGGCCGGCGACGAGGCCCACGTCAAGACCTCGGCCGCGTGGCTGATCGACCGGGCGGGGTTCCCCAAGGGCTACGCGACCGTGCAGGGCCGTCCCGCCGGCCTGTCGACCAAGCACACCCTGGCCGTGACGAACCGCGGGTCCGCCCGCGCGGCCGACGTGCTCGAGGTGGCCCGGGAGGTCCGCGACGGGGTCGAGCGCGTCTTCGGGGTCCGCCTCGTCAACGAGCCGGTGCTGGTCGGGCTCCAGCTCTAGACTGGTCGGGCTCCAGCTCTGGAGGGGCCGTCTCTCCGCCCGTCCACCCCGTCCACCCCGTCCACGTCGCGCGTCTCGTCCGCGTCGTGCGGGTCGCCCGCCAGCCAGTCGTCGACGGCCGTCAGGAGCCCGGCCCGCACCGCGGCCGGAGCCGAGGAACCACGCACCGACGCGCGGGCCAGCTCGGCCAGGACCTCGTCCGGCAGGCCCTGGTCCCGACGGGCGCTCTCGTACTGGGCGACCAGGCGGCTGCCGAAGAGCAACGGGTCGTCCGCGCCGAGGGCCACCCGGGCCCCCGCGTCGAGGAGCCGACGGAGGGGGACGTCGGCCAGCGTGGGGTAGACGCCCAGCGCGACGTTGCTGGTCGGGCAGACCTCCAGGGTCACCTCCTCCTGCACCACCCGCGCCAGGACGGCCGGGTCCTCGGCGGCGCGGACACCGTGACCCAGCCGGTCGGGCCGCAGGTGCTCCAGGGCGACGTGCACGTGGTCGGCCCCCAGCAGCTCGCCGGCGTGCGGCACGCTCGCCAGCCCCGCCCGCGCGGCGATCCGGAAGGCCGGGGCGAACTCGCTCGTCATACCCCGTCGTTCGTCGTTGGACAGCCCGAACCCCACGACCGTGCCAGCGCCCTCGCCCGCGTGCCGGGACGCCAGCCGGGCCAGCGTGCGGGCCTCCAGCGGGTGCCGCATCCGGCTGGCCGCGACCACGACGGCCACGTGGGTCCCGGTGTCCGCGCTCGCGGTCCGCGCCTCGTCCAGGACGATCTCCAGCGCCGGGGTGATGCCGCCGACGAAGGGGGCGTACGACGTGGGGTCCACCTGCAGCTCGAGCCAGCGCGAGCCCTCGGCGGCGTCGTCCTCGGCGGCCTCGCGCACGATGCGGCGCATGTCCGCCTCGCCGCGCACGCACGCGCGGGCGGCGTCGTAGAGACGCTGGAAGCGGAACCACCCGCGCTCGTCTGCCCCGACAGCTGCGGGGGCCAGTCGCTGGTGAAGGCGTGCGGGAGACGCAGCCCGTGCTGCTCCGCGAGGTCGCGCACCGTCGAGACCCTCATCGACCCGGTGAAGTGCAGGTGCAGGTGCGCCTTGGGCAGCGTGCGCACCGGACGGGTCATGGTCCGTGTCTACCTCATGGTGCGGAACCTTCACCCGTCCACCCCGACCCGTTCAGGCGATCCCCACCCCACCGGGCACCCGCGGGGGATACTGTCGCCGCCATGGGTGTCGTCGAGACGCAGGGGCTGGGCAAGCGCTACGCCGCCGGCTCCGTCGTGGCCCTCGAGGACCTGACGCTCGACCTCGGTGGCGGAGTGACCGGCCTCGTCGGGGCCAACGGGGCGGGCAAGTCGACCCTCATCAAGATCCTGCTCGGTCTGCTCCGGCCCACCAGCGGGTCGGCGCGCGTCCTGGGGCACGACATCACCGGGGCCGGTCCGCAGATCCGGCAGGTGGTCGGCTACCTGCCCGAGCACGACTGCCTGCCGCCCGACATGCGGGCGATCGACTTCGTCGTGCACATGGGGCGGATGTCGGGCCTGCCCGCCGCCGCGGCCCGGGAGCGCGCCGCCGACGTCCTGCGGCACGTGGGCCTGGCCGAGGAGCGCTACCGCCTCATGGGCACCTACTCCACGGGGATGAAGCAGCGCGCCAAGCTGGCGCAGGCCCTGGTGCACGACCCGCGGCTGGTGATGCTCGACGAGCCCACCAACGGCCTGGACCCGGCGGCCCGGGACGACATGCTGGGGCTGATCCGCCGCATCGGCCACGACTTCGGCATCCCCGTGCTCGTCACCTCCCACCTGCTCGGCGAGCTGGAGCGGGTCAGCGACCACGTCGTGGTCCTAGACGCCGGTCACCTGCTGCGCTCGGAGTCCACCCGGTCCTTCCTGGGGGACACGGGCGTCCTCGTCGTCGAGGTGCTCGAGCCGGCCGGGCACGGCTCGGACGCGCAGGCGCGGGAGGGACGGGCGCTGGCCGGCCGGGGCCTCGTCTGCCGCCCGCGCGGGACGCTGCTGGAGATCGACCCGACGACGACCGCGCCGGACGTGCTCCGCGACCTCGTCCGGGACACCGCGGTCGACCTGGGGCTGGGGCTGGTGCGGCTGCAGGCCAAGACCGGTCAGCTCGAGGACGTCTTCCGCGAGGAGGCGGCCCGATGAGCGGCGCGCCCGGGCGGCAGGGCGTCATCCACGACATCGGGTACCGCAGCTACGGGGGGCCGCGGGTCGGGACGGGTGGGATCGCGCGCTCCCTGCTGTGGTCGGGGGTCCTGGCGGTGTTCGGGTTCGGACGGTCCGGAAAGGCCAAGATCCTGCCCTTCGCCCTCCTGGCGATGAGCATCGTCCCGGCCGTCGTGCTGGTGGGCATCATGGCCTTCATCGGGCTGGGGCCCGAGCTGCTCAACTACGCCGGCTACACCCAGAACACCGCCTTCCTCGTGGCGCTCTTCGTCGCGGCCCAGGCGCCGGTCCTCTTCTCCCGCGACCTGCGCTCGGGGGTGATCAGCCTCTACCTGGCCAGACCGCTGGGGGCGGCGCAGTTCGCGCTCCTGCGGTGGTCGTCCCTGCTGCTGTCGATCCTGGCCTTCGTCGTCACCCCCCTGCTGATCCTCGTCGTCGGCGGCCTCGCGGCGGGGGCGGACCCGGGGGAGGAGCTGCCCAAGGTGGCCGTCGCGATCGGAGGCGCCGTCCTCCTGGCGGTCATGCTGGCCACGGTCGCGGCGCTCGCGGCGTCCTGGACCATGCGCCGGGGGCTGGCGGTGGGCGGCACGATCATGGTGCTCCTCATGGGGCTGGGCATCACCGCGGCCCTGCAGGAGGTCGCCTCGGGGGAGGGCCAGGACCGGCTCGCCACCTGGCTCGGGCTGCTGTCGCCCTTCGTCGTCGTCGACTCCGTCCAGGCGGGGCTGAGCGACGCCGCCCCCGTCTACCCGGCACCGGCCGGCACGGCGGGCACGGCGCTGCTCATGCTCGCCGTCGCCTTCGCCCTCGTCGTCCTGGGGCTGGGAGCCCTGGTCCGTCGCTACCGCAGCAAGGGGTCCTGAGGTGAGCGAGCTCGTGCTGGAGAAGGTCTCGCGCTGGTACGGCAACGTCGTGGCGGTCAACGACGTGTCGATGACGATCGGGCCGGGGGTCACCGGCCTGCTGGGTCCCAACGGCGCCGGCAAGTCCACGCTGATCGCGATGATGGCCGGGTTCCTGGCCCCCTCCGCCGGCACGGTGACGCTGGACGGCACGCCCGTGTGGCGAGAGGTCGGCACCTACCGCCACCTGGGTCTCGTCCCCGAGCGCGAGGTCAGCTTCTCCTACCTGACCGGCCGCCAGTTCGTCCGCGCGAGCGCGGAGCTGCACCGGCTGCCCGACCCCGGTGACGCGGCGGCCCGCGCCCTGGAGGAGGTTGACCTCGTCGAGGCGGCCGACCGGCCGATCAGCACCTACTCCAAGGGGATGCGCCAGCGGGCCAAGCTGGCCTCGGCCCTGGTGCACGAGCCCCGCGTGCTCCTCCTCGACGAGCCGTTCAACGGTGTCGACCCGCGCCAGCGGATGCACCTGATGGACCTGCTGACCCGGATGGGGGAGCAGGGTCGGGCCGTGCTCTTCTCCAGCCACATCCTCGAGGAGGTCGAGCACATCGCCCGCCACGTCGAGGTGGTCGTCGCCGGCCGGCACGCCGCCAGCGGGGACTTCGGAGCCATCCGCCGGCTGATGACCGACCGGCCCTCCCACTACACCGTCCGCAGCAGCGACGACCGGCTGCTGGCCGCCGTCCTCATGCGGGAGCCGAGCGTGCGGGCGGTCGGCCTGGCCGAGCTGGCCGGCGGACCGGCGACGACCGTCGAGGTGACGGACACGGGCGGGTTCAGCCTCGCCCTGCCCCGGCTGGCCCGGGAGCACGGCATCACCGTGCGCGAGCTGCTGCCCACGGACGAGTCCCTGGAGTCGGTCTTCACCTACCTGGTGCAGTCGTGAACGCCACCATCATGCGGCTGGCGCTGCAGGCGCTCGCGGGACAGCGGCGCGGGCTGCTGCTCGCCGGCCTGCCGCTCCTGCTCGTCGCCACCGCCGGGGTGCTCCGGGCGCTCACCGGGGGGCCGGTCAGCGCCTCCCTCGTGGTGCTCGAGCTCGGGCTGGCCCTGGTCGTCCCGCTCGTCGCCCTGCTGGCGGCCAACGGCGTGCTCGGCCCGGAGATCGACGACGGCTCGGTCGTCTACCTGCTCTCCACCCCCGTGAGCAGGTATGCCGTGGCCCTGTCCAAGTTCGTCGTCGCCGCGGGCGTGAGCGTGCTGCTCGGGGCCGGCGGCCTCGCGGCGACGGCGTTCGCGGGCGGGCTGAGCGGGCGGTGGGTGGCGACGGCAGCTTTCCTCGGGGCGGTGGCCGCCGTCCTCTATACGGCACTCTTCACCGCGATGTCGGCCGCGACCCGGCACGGCATGATCGCCGGGCTGGTGTACGTGCTCATCGTCGAGGGTCTCCTGGGGGGACTCCTGGTCGGGGTGCGCTACGTCTCGGTCCGGTCCCTGGTCCAGCGGCTCGGAGACGCCGCGACCGAGGTGGACGTCCCGCCGGTGGACCTGTCGACGACCTACGCCGTGGTCGCCTCGGTCGTGGTGCTGGTCGTGGGCGTGCTCCTCGCGGGCTGGCGGCTGCAGCGCTTCCAGCTGCGCGGGGACGAGTAGCGGACGGACCGGGGCCCGCTGCGGCATACCCTGACCTGCGGATTGCATATCTATGCGAAGGTCCGCATACACTGATCGGCATGTCCAAGGTCTTGACGAGCATCCCCGTCGGTGAACGTGTCGGCATCGCCTTCTCCGGCGGTCTCGACACCTCGGTGGCGGTCGCGTGGATGCGGGAGAAGGGGGCCGTGCCCTGCACCTACACGGCGAACATCGGCCAGTACGACGAACCGGAGATCGACACCGTCCCGGCCCGGGCGCAGGAGTACGGCGCCGAGATCGCCCGACTGGTCGACTGCCGGCCCGAGCTCGTCGAGGAGGGTCTGGTCGCCCTCGCGTGCGGCGCCTTCCACATCCGCTCCGGCGGGCGCACCTACTTCAACACCACGCCGCTGGGCCGGGCCGTCACCGGCACGATGCTCATCCGGGCGATGAAGGACGACGGCGTCAACATCTGGGGCGACGGCTCGACCTTCAAGGGCAACGACATCGAGCGGTTCTACCGCTACGGCCTGCTGGCCAACTCCAACCTGCGCATCTACAAGCCCTGGCTGGACGAGGCGTTCGTCCACGAGCTGGGCGGTCGCGACGAGATGAGCCAGTGGCTCTCCGAGCGGGACCTGCCCTACCGGGCCAGCAAGGAGAAGGCCTACTCCACCGACGCCAACATCTGGGGCGCCACGCACGAGGCCAAGTCGCTGGAGCACCTCGACGTCGGCATCGAGCTGGTCGAGCCGATCATGGGCGTGCGCTTCTGGGACCCCGAGGTGGAGATCCCCACGGAGGACGTCACCGTCTCGTTCAAGGACGGGCGGCCGGTGGCCATCGACGGGGACGACTTCGACGGCGACGCCGTGGCCCTGGTGATGAAGGCCAACGAGATCGGCGGGCGGCACGGGCTGGGCATGGCCGACCAGATCGAGAACCGGATCATCGAGGCCAAGTCCCGGGGCATCTACGAGGCACCGGCGATGGCGCTGCTGCACATCGTCTACGAGCGGCTCGTCAACGCGATCCACAACGAGGACACCATCGCCGCCTACCACGACCAGGGCCGGCGCCTGGGGCGGCTCATGTACGAGGGCCGCTGGCTGGACCCGCAGGCGCTGATGATCCGCGAGTCGCTGCAGCGGTGGGTCGCCTCGGCGGTGACCGGTGAGGTCACGCTGCGGCTGCGGCGCGGCGAGGACTACTCCATCGTCAGCACCGGCGGCCCGGCCTTCTCCTACCACCCGGACAAGCTCTCGATGGAGCGGGTCACCAACGCCGCCTTCGGCCCGACGGACCGGATCGGCCAGCTCACGCTGCGCAACCTGGACATCGCCGACTCGCGCGCGCGCCTGGAGCAGTACGTCGGCATGGGCCTGCTCGGCAGCGGCGGGGCCGCCGCCTCCGCGATGGGCCTGGCCACCACCTCGCTCGTCGGTGAGCTGACGCCCGGCGGCGCCGAGCGCATCGCCGGCGGCGTGGGTCCGACCGAGGACGAGGAGGAGGCCCTCGACTGGGCCGCGATGGAGTTCGGCACCGACTGAGGTCGCCCGACACGACGAAAGTCGCCCGGATCAGGGGAAATATCCCCCGATGCGGGCGACTTCCGTCGCCTCGACCCGGCCGGCCACCGGCCCGTCCGGCCACCGGCCCGTCCGGCCACCGGTCGTCCGGCCAGGTTCAGCGGGCCTCGCCCAGCAGCGCCTGGATCCGGCCGACGCCCTCCTTGAGGTCCTCGTCCCCGAGGGCGTAGCTCAGCCGCAGGTAGCCGCTGGGGCCGAAGGCCTCACCGGGCACGACGGCCACCTCTACCTCGTCGAGGATGAGCGCGGCCAGCTCCGCGGACGTCTGCGGGGTCCGGCCCCGGATCTCCTTGCCCAGCACGCCCTCCACCGAGGGGTAGGCGTAGAACGCCCCCTGCGGCACGGGGCAGTGCACGCCCTCGATCGCGTTGAGCATGTCCACCATGAGGCGTCGGCGACGGTCGAAGGCCGTGCGCATCTCCTCGACGGCGTCGAGACCGCCCTCCAGGGCCGCGATCGCGGCCCGCTGTGAGACGTTGGCGACGTTGGAGGTCGCGTGGCTCTGCAGGTTGGTCGCGGCCTTGACCACGTCCGCGGGGCCGATCATCCAGCCCACGCGCCACCCTGTCATCGCGTAGGTCTTCGCGACGCCGTTGAGCACCACGCAGGTGTCGGCCAGCTCCGGGACGAGGACCGGCATGGAGGGCGCCTGCGCCCCGTCGTAGAGCAGGTGCTCGTAGATCTCGTCGGTGACCACCCAGATGCCGTGCCAGGGCCCAGCGGCCGATGGCCTCGACCTGCTCGGGCGGGTAGACGGCCCCGGTCGGGTTGGAGGGGGAGCAGAAGAGGAGCACCTTGGTGCGGTCCGTGCGGGCCGCCTCGAGCTGGTCCACGGACACCAGGTATGCCGCGTCGGCCCCGGCGAACACGTCCACCGGCACGCCGCCGGCGAGCCGGATCGCCTCCGGGTAGGTGGTCCAGTAGGGGGTGGGCAGGAGCACCTCGTCACCGGGGTCGAGGAGGGTGGCGAAGGTGTTGTAGACCGCCTGCTTGCCGCCGTTGGTGATGAGCACGTTCGCCGGCTCCACGGCATACCCCGAGTCGCGCCGGGTCTTGGCCACGACGGCCTTCTTCAGGTCGGGCAGGCCGCCGGCGGGGGAGTAGCGGTGGTTGACCGGCTGGCGTGCGGCCTCCGCCGCGGCCTCGACGACGTAGTCGGGCGTGGGGAAGTCGGGCTCTCCGGCGCCGAAGCCGATGACCGGGCGACCCTCGGCCTTCAGTGCCTTGGCCCGGGCGTCGACCGCCAGGGTGGCCGACTCGGCGATGGAGCCGATCCTGGCGGAGATGCGGGGCGTGGGGGTCTGCGTCTGCTCGCTCACCCGTCCATCTTTGCACCTGGGGAGGGGCTCACGTAGACTGCCTGTTCGGGTGTTCGCACCGTGCGTCAGCCTGCCCCCCACCGGCGGCCGGCGCAGCACCACCCGGTGAAGGGCATTAGCTCAATTGGTAGAGCACCGGTCTCCAAAACCGGCGGTTGGGGGTTCGAGTCCCTCATGCCCTGCGCGAGCGGTCAGATCCGCACGACCCGGCGCAGGTCCGTACGACCGGGCGCCGACCGCGCTCGACGACAGGCTATAGACAGCACGAGGAGAGGCGATCCGTGGCGAACCCGGCCCACGACACCGAGGGTGTCGCGCGTGGTGGCGGCCCGACCGGCACCGGTCAGCCGGCCCGCCCGTCGTCCTTCGTCGAGCAGGTCCTGGCCGAGCTGCGCAAGGTCGTCCAGCCCACGCGGCAGGAGCTGATCACCTACACCATCGTGGTGCTCGTCTTCGTCGCCGCGGTCATGGGCTACATCTTCGGCCTGGACCAGCTGTTCCGAGGGCTGATGGGACTCGTCTTCGGGTCCTGAGCAGCACCACCGAGCACCCGCGCCGCGACCCGTGGTCGCGACGACGACACCGTATGAGGAAGTAGGGCATGGCCGAGCAGACCCCCGAGACCGACGTCCGCCTGGGCGCCGGCGACCCCTCCGTCGACGAGGGCACCGCCGAGCAGTCCGTGCAGGAGGCCGACCTGGCGGCGGCCGAGCGGTTCGACGCCGCCCCGGACGACGAGCAGACCGAGCCCGGCACCGACGTCGCCGACACGACCGCGCCCTCGGACGACATGGACCCCTCCACCGGGACCGACCCCGCCGAGGAGGCCGACCTCACCCCTGCGGTGGACGAGGCCGTCGAGACCGACGACGAGGCCGTCGAGACCGACGACGACGAGCCGGCCGCCGGTGCCGACGACGAGCCGGCCGACCCGCTGGAGGACTTCAAGTCCGTCCTGCGGGGCAAGTTCGGCGACTGGTACGTCGTGCACTCCTACGCGGGCTACGAGAACCGGGTCAAGCACAACCTCGAGACCCGGATCACGAGCCTGAACATGGAGGACTTCATCTTCGAGGTGGAGGTCCCCATGGAGGAGGTCACCGAGATCAAGAACGGCCAGCGCAAGCAGGTGCGCCGCGTGCGGATGCCCGGCTACGTGCTGGTGCGGATGGACCTGACCGACGAGTCCTGGGGCGCTGTGCGGCACACGCCCGGCGTCACCGGCTTCGTCGGCAACGCCCACCAGCCGGTGCCGCTGAGCATCGACGAGGTCGTCTCCATGCTGGCCCCCACGTTCGACACCCCGGCCGCCGCCGGATCGGGCGCCCCGGCCACGGGCGCCGCCGGCGCCGGGTCCTCGGCCGGCGGTGCCTCCGGTGGCCAGGTCGACTTCGAGGTCGGCGAGTCGGTCACCGTCATGGAGGGTCCCTTCGAGACCCTGCCCGCGACGATCTCCGAGATCATCCCCGAGAGCAACAAGCTCAAGGTGCTCGTCTCCATCTTCGGCCGGGAGACCCCGGTCGAGCTGTCCTTCAACCAGGTCGCGAAGCTCTGAGCCTCCGCCCTGCGTCCGCCCGGCGTCGACCGACGTCGGGACTGCAACCGGGTCATCGCCCACGGCGTCGGCCCACGACAAGGAAGTAGTTCGCATGCCCCCCAAGAGCAAGAGGGTCTCCGGCTTCATCAAGCTGCAGATCCAGGCCGGTGCGGCCACCCCCGCGCCCCCCGTCGGCCCGGCCCTCGGTCAGCACGGTGTCAACATCATGGAGTTCGTCAAGGCGTACAACGCCGCGACGGAGTCCCAGCGCGGCAACGTCATCCCCGTGGAGATCACGGTCTACGAGGACCGCTCCTTCACCTTCGTCACCAAGACCCCGCCGGCCGCCGAGCTGATCAAGAAGGCCGCCGGCGTGGCCAAGGGCTCCGGCGAGCCGCACAAGACCAAGGTCGCCACCCTCACCGACGCCCAGCTCACCGAGATCGCCGAGATGAAGATGCAGGACCTCAACGCCAACGACGTGGACATGGCCAAGCGGATCATCGCCGGTACCGCCCGGTCGATGGGCATCACCGTCCAGTGATCCACCACCCGGGTATGCCGCCCGCCCCCTGGGGCGGACCGCGCACCCGGGACCCGGGAGACCGGGAGGGTGCGCACCGGTGCACCCTCCCGCCACCCCACCCCGTGGCAGGGCCTGCTTCGGCCCGTCCGACCACACCTCCCACCACCACCAAGGAGTGCACATGAAGCGCAGCAAGGCCTACCAGGCCGCCGCCGAGAAGATCGAGGACGGCAGGCTCTACGGCCCCGTCGAGGCGGTGCGGCTCGCCAAGGAGACCGCCACCACGAAGTACGACGCGACCATCGAGGTCGCCCTGCGCCTGGGTGTCGACCCGCGCAAGGCCGACCAGCTGGTCCGTGGCACCGTGAACCTGCCCAACGGCACCGGAAAGACCGCCCGCGTCCTGGTCATCGCCAACGGTGACAAGGCCGAGGCCGCCCGTGAGGCGGGCGCGGACTTCGTCGGCTCGGACGACATGATCGAGAAGATCGCCGGCGGCTGGACCGACTTCGACGCCGTCGTGGCCACCCCCGACCTCATGGGCAAGGTCGGTCGCCTGGGCAAGGTGCTCGGCCCCCGCGGCCTCATGCCGAACCCCAAGACCGGCACCGTCACGATGGACACGGCCAAGGCCGTGACCGAGATCAAGGGCGGCAAGATCGAGTTCCGCGTGGACAAGCACGCCAACCTGCACTTCATCATCGGCAAGGTCTCCTTCGACGAGGCCGCCCTGGTCGAGAACTACGGCGCCGCCATCGACGAGGTCCTGCGGCTCAAGCCGTCCAGCTCCAAGGGTCGCTACGTCACCAAGGCGACCGTGGCCACGACGATGGGCCCGGGCATCCCGGTCGACCCCTCGCGCGTGGGCAGCACCTCCACCGAGAGCGAGTGATCCCGGCCGGCGTCGCCGGTCATCACCCGTCCCGGAGCCCGGGGAGCGATCCGCTCCCCGGGCTCCGGCGCGTCCGCCCGGGTGCGGCAGGATGGTGCCCATGAGCGGCGGACCCGATCCCCAGGACCTGCGGGCCTCGGTGGACGCCTACGTCGCCCACCTGCCCGAGCTGGAGGTGGCCACGTACGGCTTCGTCCGGCTGGTGACCGACCTCCTCGACGACGCCGGGGTCAACTACCTGTCCGTCACGGGGCGCACCAAGAGCGTGCAGTCCTTCGCCGCCAAGGCAGGACGCACCCACGACGGCAGGCCGGTCTTCCCCCGGCCGCTGGCCGAGATCACCGACCAGATCGGCCTGCGGGTGATCACCTACGTGCGCGACGACGTGGAGATCGTCGCCGAGCTGCTCGCCTCCACGCTCGCCGTGCTCGAGGACCGGGACATGGGCCGGGAGACGGCGGACCAGGGTGCGTTCGGCTACGCCAGCCGCCACCTGCTCGTCGCCGTCGACGCCTCCCGCTCGCTCACCCCGGAGCGCGAGCTGCTGCGGCCCTACACCGCGTCCGTCCAGGTGCGGACCGTGCTGCAGCACGCCTGGGCGGAGTTCGAGCACGACATCCGCTACAAGGGGACCGTGCCCGTGGAGCACGCCTCCGACCTCAACCGCCGGTTCACGCTCGCCGCCGGCCTCCTCGAGCTGGCCGACCGGGAGTTCTCTGCGATCCGCGACCGTCTCCAGGCGATGCCCGCGGTGCCCTCCGAGGCCGACGGGGACGACCCGCGGATCGGCGCGCAGGAGCTGGCGACCTTCCTCGCCGGCCGCTTCCCCGGGGCCGGGTGGTCGCGCACCGAGCACTACGGCTGGATCGCCGGGCTGCTGCTCGAGCTGGGGATCACCTCCCTGGAGGAGCTGGGCGCCCAGCTCGCGGGCATCGACACCGAGGCGGTCAACGCGACGATGGGCTACCGCTACCCGCCGGCCGCGGTGCGGCGGCTGGACGACGCGCTGCTGTCGCTGCACGGCCCGGCCTACCTGGAGCTGCACGGCAACGCCCACCGTGCCGAGCAGCTGCGGGAGCGGCTGGGCACGCTGCGCGCCGCCGGCCCGGACGAGGGCGGGCCCCGGTGAGCGAGGGTCGGCCGCAGGCACGGCCCGGACGGACGGAGGGCGGGCCGCGCGGAGGCGACAGCCGGGGCGAGCCGGCGTCGGTGCGCTGGTACCACCGGCTCGTCACCGCGGACACGGAGGCAGAGGAGCAGCTGGGTGGCGCCCGGCGGGTGGCGTCCGGAGGGCTCCGGCTCATGGCGGCGAACGCGCTCCAGAGCGCCGGCGACCAGGTGGTGAACGCCAAGACGGTGCTGCCGTGGCTGCTGACGCTCCTCGGTGCGCCCGCGGCGCTGGTCGGCCTGCTCGTGCCGGTGCGGGAGTCCGGGTCCATGCTGCCCCAGGCGGCGCTGACGCCGTGGGTGCTGCGGGCACCGCGGCGCACCCGGGTCTGGATGGTGGGAGCGACCGGCCAGGGACTGGCCACCCTCGGGATGGCGGCGGCCGCCACGTTCGCCGAGGGCCTGCTGGCCGGCGTCCTCGTCGTGACCGCGCTCGCGGTGTTCGCCCTGGCCCGGGCCCTGTGCTCGATGGCTTCCAAGGACGTCCAGGGCCGGGCCGTGCCCAAGGGCCAGCGCGGCCAGGTCACCGGCATCGCCACCGCCGTCTCCGGCATCGTGGCGGTCGTGCTCGGCGTGGCGCTGCAGCGGCTGGGGCAGGACCTGGACGTCGCCGTGCTGGCGGCTCTGCTCGTCGGGGCGGCGCTCACCTGGTTCATCGGCGTCGCGGTCTACGCCGGCATCCCCGAGAGCCCCGAGGGTCCGTCCAGCGACCCTCGTGGGGGGAGGAGGGCAGGCCCGGACGCCGGAGGGCAGCGACGCGGGGAGGGCAGCGGGCCGGGCGCGAGGACCGGGGGACGGGCGCCGGGTCGTCGTGGGTGCGGGACACCCTGACCCTCCTGGGGACCGACCGGGAGTTCCGCCACTTCGTCGTGGCCCGGGCCCTGCTGCTCGTGTCCGCGCTCGCACCGCCCTTCCTCGTGACGCTGGCGGCGGACCGCGGCAGCTCGTGGCTGGCGGGCCTGGGAGCCTTCGTCATCGCCCAGGGGGTCGCGTCCGTCGTCGGGGGACGGGTCTTCGGCCGGCTGGCCGACCGCTCCAGCCGGCTCGTCATGGTGGTCGGTGCGGCGGCCGCCTCGCTCGTGGTCCTGCTCGTCGTGTGGGTGGTGGTCGCGGGGGCCGACGTCCTGGTGCTGCCCGCCCTCGTCGGGGGCTACCTGGTCATCAGCCTGGTCCACGTCGGTGTGCGGGTGGCCCGTAAGACCTACGTCGTCGACATGGCCGAGGGGGACCTGCGCACCCGCTACGTGGCCACCGCGAACACGGCGATGGGGGTCATCCTGCTGGTCACGGGCGCCGTCAGCGCCGGCCTGGCCACCCTGGGGGAGGTGCCGGCCCTCGTCTTCCTGGCCGTGCTGGGTCTGGTGGGTGCGGCGGTCTCCTGGCGCCTGCCGGAGGTGTCCGGGCGGGGCTGAGGAAGATCCACCTCCGCAAGGCCTGGGCGGGCCGGGTGGGGGTCGGTCTCAGAGGTGCGGGCAGCGGTACGCCCGCACCCCGTCTCGGCCCGACGTGGTCACCGCGCTGCGCAGCGAGGCGAGCACGGCCTCCTCGACGACGTCGGCCACCGCCACGAACCAGGCCGAGAGCCACGGCCCGTCCCGACGGGCCGGTCCGGTCGGGTCGGCGGTGCTCCACGCCAGCACGAACTCGCCGGACCCGTGGGCCGTGGGCACCCCGGTGCGGGCGAGACCGTTCTGGGCGCGCCGTGCCAGCCGGCCGAGCTGACGGGAGTCGAGCGGGGCGTCGGTGGCCAGGAGGACCACGACGGACCCGTCGACCGGGTCCGGCCCCCCGCCGGTCCCGGGACCACCCACCCGTCGCCCGTGCAGGACCAGGTCCTGCGCCCGTCCCATGTTGGTGAGGACGAGGGCTCCCAGCGTCCGGCGGCCCCTCCCGTCCGGGTCGAGGACGGGCGTCGAGGAGGTGCCGATCCCGCCCTTCCAGCCGAAGGCCACCATGCCGGCCCCCGCGCCCACCGCTCCCTGCTCGACCCGGTGCCCCGGGTCGGCGGCCCTGGCCGCGGTCACGGCCGCCACCGCATGCCGCGGCCGCACCGCCAGGGTCCGCAGATCGGTGAGCCGCCCGTCGTTGCACTCCAGCACCACCGGGTTGACCGTCGCCGGCCGACCCAGGTCGGGGTGGCGGGCCAGCAGCTCGCGGAGCGCCCCCTCGTGGGCCGCCCCCACCCCGAACGTCCCGGTCAGCAGGACGGGAGCCTCCAGCTCACCCAGTTCGCCCACCTGGCTCAGCCCCACCGGCTTGCCGTAGCCGTTGACGACGTGCACGGCCGCGGGAACGGGTTCGGCGAGCAGGTCGCGGACGTGGGGCAGCACGCACGTCACGCCCGTGCGGACGACCGGCTCCTCCTCGACGAGGGTGACGTGGCCCACCCGTACCCCGGCGACGTCGGTGATGCTGCCCATGGGGCCACCCTGCCACCGGCCAGGGGATTTGGGGTGCTCCCGGCGGATGCCGTACCCTCGATCCATACCCATGACCGCCGGTCGTCGGTGTGCCCGGGTGCCGAGAGGCATCCGCGGGGCGTCGGCCGAAGGCCTCCACGACGGAGCGACCAGCGCAGGATGAAACGAGCCTCGCTCAGCGGGCGACCCTGGTCGCCCCTGCAGCGTCCGAGCCCCGTGCGCCTGCGCCGGGGCTCGTTGTCGTGCGGCCCGGGGGTAGCCGGCACCACGTGACGAAGGAGGCCACCATGGCGACGCCCGAGAAGGCCGCAGCCATTGCCGAGCTGACGGAGAAGTTCCGCAGCTCCGGTGCGGCCGTGCTGACCAACTACCGCGGTCTGACGGTGAGCCAGCTCACCGAGCTCCGCGGCACGATGCGCGAGCACGCCACCTACGCCGTGGTGAAGAACACGCTGACCAGGCGCGCTGCCGCCGAGGCCGGGATCGAGGGCCTGGACGAGCACCTGGTCGGGCCCACCGCGATCGCCTTCGTCGAGGGCGACCCGGTCGCCGTCGCCAAGGGTCTGCGTGACTTCACCAAGGCCAACCCGGCCCTGGTCATCAAGGCGGGGGTGCTCGACGGCAAGCCGTTGACCCCCGAGGAGATCACCAAGCTCGCGGACCTCGAGTCCCGCGAGGTCCTGCTGGCCAAGCTCGCAGGCGCCATGAAGGCGAACCTGAGCAAGGCCGCCTCCCTCTTCGCCGCCCCGCTGTCGCAGACCGCCAGGGTCGTCGACGCGCTGCGCGCGAAGGTCGAGGAGCAGGGCGGTCCCGCCGCCGCGCCGGCCGAGGCCGACGCTGCTCCGCAGGCTCCGGCCGAGGACACCACCGCCGAGGCTCCGGCCGAGGACACCACCGCCGAGGCTCCGGCCGAGGACACCACCGCCGAGGCTCCGGCCGAGGACACCACCGCCGAGGCTCCGGCCGAGGACACCACCGCCGAGGCTCCGGCCGAGGACACCACCGACGTCGCCGAGGGTGGCGACGACAGCTGAGACGACCGTCCGGTCCGACCAGCAGCACCACCCCCCACGCCACTCACGGCACGAGAGAAAGGACGCCATCATGGCGAAGCTGAGCACCGAGGAGCTTCTTGACCAGTTCAAGGAGATGACCCTGATCGAGCTGTCCGAGTTCGTCAAGGCCTTCGAGGACACCTTCGAGGTCACCGCCGCCGCCCCGGTCGCCGTCGCGGCCGCCGGTGCGCCGGCCGCAGGCGGCGGCGACGCCGGTGCGGGCGCCGCCGAGGAGCAGGACGAGTTCGACGTCGTCCTCGAGGCCGCCGGCGACAAGAAGATCCAGGTCATCAAGGAGGTCCGTGCGCTGACCTCCCTCGGCCTGAAGGAGGCCAAGGACCTCGTCGACGGGGCCCCCAAGCCGGTCCTGGAGAAGGTCGACAAGGAGACCGCCGACAAGGCCAAGGAGCAGCTCGAGGGCGCCGGCGCCACCGTCACCCTCAAGTGAGCCCCTTCCGGACGGCCTGACCGTCCGGGACCGCTCCGCCACGGGCGGGGTCGCACCAGCGCATGCGCTGGTTGCGGCCCCGCCCGTCGGGCGTTCCGGGGACGCGACGGCGCGGCGACGGTGCGGCCCACCGGCGCGCACGCTTGACGAACGCCCCCCGGAGGGGCACAGTTGCTGCCACGACGACGCCGTCGCGGCAAGGGGGACGCCGCAGGGGTTGGACGACGTGTGTCTGGACGTGTATGCTGTCGCTTTGCGCTGCCCTGCACCTGCCTCCCGCCCACCGCTGACCGCTGCCGCACGTCGAGACCTCGTCGTGCCCCTCGGTCCGGCACGCGAGGGAGCAGGTCCTGGCCGCGATGAACCTAGCCGCCCCCAGGCCCGTGGAAGGACCAATCCTTGGCTGCCTCGCGCACTGCGAAGAAGACTGTGTCCACCGCTCGTACGGCTTCCGGCCGTCTGAGCTTCGCTAAGATCAGGGAGCCTCTCGAGGTTCCCGACCTGCTCGCCCTCCAGACCGAGAGCTTCGACTGGCTGCTCGGCAACGAGGCGTGGCAGGCGCGTGTCGCCGCCGCCCAGGCCGACGGACGCGACGACATTCCCAGCACCTCCGGTCTGGAGGAGATCTTCGAGGAGATCTCCCCGATCGAGGACTTCTCCGGTTCCATGTCCCTGAGCTTCCGGGACCACCGGTTCGAGGAGCAGAAGTACTCCATCGAGGAGTGCCAGGAGAAGGACATGACCTACTCCGCGCCGCTCTTCGTGACCGCGGAGTTCATCAACAACTCCACCGGTGAGATCAAGAGCCAGACCGTCTTCATGGGCGACTTCCCGCTCATGACGCCGCCGCGCGGCACGTTCATCGTCAACGGGACCGAGCGGGTCGTCGTCTCCCAGCTGGTCCGTTCCCCGGGCGTCTACTTCGAGCGCAGCCTCGACAAGACCTCCGACAAGGACATCTTCTCGGCCAAGGTCATCCCCAGCCGCGGTGCCTGGCTGGAGTTCGAGATCGACAAGCGTGACCAGGTCGGCGTGCGCGTGGACCGCAAGCGCAAGCAGAGCGTCACGGTGCTCCTGAAGGCCCTGGGCATGTCCGAGGCCGAGATCCTCGAGCAGTTCGGCGACTACGAGTCGATCCGGGCCACCCTGGAGAAGGACCACACCGCCGGCCAGGACGAGGCGCTGCTGGACATCTACCGCAAGCTGCGTCCGGGCGAACCGCCCACCAAGGAGGCCGCCCAGAACCTGCTGGACAACCTCTACTTCAACCCCAAGCGCTACGACCTGGCCAAGGTCGGCCGCTACAAGGTCAACAAGAAGCTGGGGCTGCAGGCGCCGCTCGGCGAGTCCGTGCTCGGTCTGGACGACATCGTCTCCACGATCCGCTACATCGTCGCGCTGCACGCCGGGGAGACCACCCTGGACGCGCCGGCCGGCGAGCTGCCGGTCGAGGTCGACGACATCGACCACTTCGGCAACCGTCGTCTGCGCAGCGTCGGCGAGCTCATCCAGAACCAGGTCCGCACGGGCCTGTCCCGGATGGAGCGCGTCGTCCGCGAGCGGATGACCACCCAGGACGTCGAGGCGATCACGCCGCAGACCCTGATCAACATCCGGCCCGTCGTCGCCTCCATCAAGGAGTTCTTCGGCACCAGCCAGCTGTCCCAGTTCATGGACCAGAACAACCCGCTCTCCGGGCTGACGCACAAGCGTCGTCTGTCCGCGCTGGGTCCGGGTGGTCTGTCGCGTGACCGTGCCGGCATGGAGGTCCGTGACGTCCACCCCAGCCACTACGGTCGCATGTGCCCGATCGAGACCCCCGAGGGTCCGAACATCGGTCTGATCGGCTCGTTGGCCTCCTACGGGCGGATCAACCCCTTCGGCTTCGTCGAGACCCCCTACCGGCGGGTCGCCGACGGCAAGGTCACCGACGAGGTCGACTACCTCTCCGCCGACGAGGAGGACCGCTTCGTCATCGCCCAGGCCAACGCCCAGCTCGGTGACGACGGCACCTTCCTCGACGAGCGCGTGCTCGTGCGGGCCCACGACGGCGAGGCCGTCGACGTGCCCGCCAGCGAGGTGGAGTACATGGACGTCTCGGCGCGCCAGATGGTGTCGGCCGCGACGGCGATGATCCCCTTCCTGGAGCACGACGACGCCAACCGCGCGCTCATGGGCGCCAACATGCAGCGTCAGGCCGTCCCGCTCGTGCGGGCCGAGGCTCCGCTCGTGGGCACGGGTATGGAGCACCGCGCCGCCCTGGACTCGGGCGACGTCGTGCGCGCCGGCAAGCCGGGCGTGGTCCAGGAGGTCTCCGCCGACCTGGTCACCGTGGCCAACGACGACGGCACCTACACCTCCTACCGCATCGGCAAGTTCACCCGCTCCAACCAGGGCAACTGCTACAACCAGCAGGTCCGCGTGGACACCGGGCAGCGGGTCGAGGCCGGCGGTCTCATCGCCGACGGACCGGCCACCGACGGCGGGGAGATGGCTCTGGGTCGCAACCTGCTGGTCGCGTTCATGCCGTGGGAGGGCTACAACTACGAGGACGCCATCATCCTCTCCCAGCGCATCGTCCAGGACGACGTGCTCTCCTCCATCCACATCGAGGAGCACGAGCTCGACGCCCGGGACACCAAGCTGGGCCCGGAGGAGATCACCCGGGACATCCCGAACGTCTCCGACGAGGTGCTGGCCGACCTCGACGAGCGCGGCATCATCCGCATCGGCGCCGAGGTGCGCGACGGCGACCTGCTCGTCGGCAAGGTCACGCCCAAGGGTGAGACCGAGCTGACGCCGGAGGAGCGCCTGCTGCGCGCCATCTTCGGGGAGAAGGCCCGCGAGGTGCGCGACACCTCGATGAAGGTCCCCCACGGCGAGACCGGCACCGTCATCGGCGTCAAGGTGTTCGACCGTGAGGAGGGTGACGAGCTGCCCCCGGGCGTGAACCAGCTGGTCCGCGTCTACGTCGCCAACAAGCGCAAGATCACCGACGGCGACAAGCTGGCCGGCCGCCACGGCAACAAGGGCGTCATCTCCAAGATCCTCCCGGTGGAGGACATGCCCTTCCTCGAGGACGGGACCCCGGTCGACGTCGTGCTCAACCCGCTGGGCGTGCCCGGCCGGATGAACATCGGCCAGATCCTGGAGCTGCACCTGGGCTGGGCCGCCGCGCAGGGCTGGAAGATCGAGGGCGACCCGGAGTGGGCCGATCTCATCCCGGCGGACGCCCGCGAGGCCGAGCCGCGCACCCGTGTGGCCAGCCCGGTCTTCGACGGTGCCCGCGAGGAGGAGATCACCGGTCTGCTGGAGTCGACCACCCCCGCGCGGGACGGTCAGCGCCTCATCGGTGCCAGCGGCAAGGCGAAGATGTTCGACGGTCGCTCCGGCGAGCCCTACCCGGACCCGGTCTCCGTCGGCTACATGTACATCCTCAAGCTGCACCACCTCGTGGACGACAAGATCCACGCCCGCAGCACGGGGCCGTACTCGATGATCACCCAGCAGCCGCTGGGCGGGAAGGCGCAGTTCGGCGGTCAGCGCTTCGGCGAGATGGAGGTCTGGGCCCTGGAGGCCTACGGCGCCGCGTACGCCCTGCAGGAGCTGCTGACGATCAAGTCCGACGACGTCACCGGTCGCGTCAAGGTCTACGAGTCCATCGTCAAGGGCGACAACGTGCCCGAGCCCGGCATCCCCGAGTCCTTCAAGGTGCTCATCAAGGAGATGCAGTCGCTGTGCCTGAACGTGGAGGTCCTCTCCTCCGACGGCACGCAGATCGACCTGCGCGAGTCGGACACCGAGGTGTTCCGCGCGGCCGAGGAGCTCGGCATCGACCTGTCCCGGCGGGAGCCGAGCAGCGTCGAGGAGGTCTAGGCCGGGGGCGCGCACGCGCCTGCCCCCGGTGGAACGAGGTCGCCGGGCGACGCCTCGACAGAGGCAACGCCCGGCGACCCACCCACGAACGAACTTTTCACTGCATACCTGACGAAAAGGAAGCACGAAGTGCTGGACGTCAACTTCTTCGACGAGCTTCGTATCGGCCTGGCCACCGCGGACGACATCCGCACCTGGAGCCACGGTGAGGTCAAGAAGCCCGAGACCATCAACTACCGCACCCTGAAGCCGGAGAAGGACGGGCTCTTCTGCGAGAAGATCTTCGGTCCCACCCGCGACTGGGAGTGCTACTGCGGCAAGTACAAGCGCGTTCGCTTCAAGGGCATCATCTGCGAGCGCTGCGGCGTCGAGGTGACCCGCGCCGGCGTGCGCCGCGAGCGCATGGGCCACATCGAGCTGGCCGCGCCCGTGACCCACATCTGGTACTTCAAGGGCGTCCCCTCGCGCCTGGGCTACCTGCTCGACCTGGCCCCGAAGGACCTGGAGAAGGTCATCTACTTCGCGGCCTACATGATCACGCACGTGGACGAGGAGCAGCGGCACGCCGACCTGCCCAGCCTCGAGGCGCAGATCCAGACCGAGAAGAAGGCGCTGGAGAACCGTCGCGACGCCGACGTCGAGGAGCGCGCCAAGAAGCTGGAGTCCGACCTGGCCGAGCTCGAGGCAGAGGGTGCCAAGGCCGACGCCCGGCGCAAGGTCAAGGACGGCGCCGAGCGGGAGATGAACCAGATCCGCCGGCGTGCCGACCAGCAGATCGAGCGGCTCGAGCAGGTCTGGGACCGCTTCAAGAACCTCAAGATCCAGGACCTCGAGGGCGACGAGGTGCTCTACCGCGAGATGCGGGACCGCTTCGGCATGTACTTCGAGGGCGGGATGGGCGCCGCGGCGCTGCAGAAGCGTCTGCAGACCTTCGACCTGGACGCCGAGGCGGCCTCGCTGCGCGAGACCATCGCGACCGGCAAGGGCCAGCGCAAGACCCGCGCCATCAAGCGGCTCAAGGTCGTCACCTCGTTCCTGCAGACCAAGAACGAGCCGGCCGGGATGGTCCTGGACTGCGTCCCGGTCATCCCGCCGGACCTGCGGCCGATGGTCCAGCTGGACGGTGGACGCTTCGCGACCTCCGACCTCAACGACCTCTACCGTCGTGTCATCAACCGCAACAACCGCCTCAAGCGGCTGCTCGACCTCGGTGCCCCCGAGATCATCGTCAACAACGAGAAGCGGATGCTGCAGGAGGCCGTGGACTCGTTGTTCGACAACGGTCGTCGTGGCCGCGCCGTCACCGGTCCGGGCAACCGGCCGCTGAAGTCCCTGTCCGACATGCTCAAGGGCAAGCAGGGCCGCTTCCGTCAGAACCTGCTGGGCAAGCGCGTGGACTACTCGGGCCGTTCGGTCATCGTGGTGGGTCCGCAGCTGAAGCTTCACCAGTGCGGCCTGCCCAAGCAGATGGCGCTGGAGCTGTTCAAGCCGTTCGTCATGAAGCGCCTGGTCGACCTGGACCACGCGCAGAACATCAAGTCGGCCAAGCGCATGGTCGAGCGGGGCCGCAGCGTCGTCTGGGACGTGCTCGAGGAGGTCATCACCGACCACCCCGTGCTGCTCAACCGGGCACCCACGCTGCACCGCCTCGGCATCCAGGCCTTCGAGCCGCAGCTGGTCGAGGGCAAGGCCATCCAGATCCACCCGCTGGTCTGCACCGCCTTCAACGCCGACTTCGACGGTGACCAGATGGCCGTGCACCTGCCGCTGTCGGCCGAGGCCCAGGCGGAGGCGCGCATCCTCATGCTCTCCTCCAACAACATCCTCAAGCCGGCCGACGGTCGCCCGGTGACCATGCCCACCCAGGACATGGTGATCGGCCTGTTCCACCTGACCTCGCCCAGCGAGCCGGGCCAGGGCAGCGACCACACGGTCGTCGACGCGGACGGGCAGGACCACCTGCGCGCGTTCAGCTCGGTCGCCGAGGCCCAGATGGCCTTCGACGCCGGACAGATCGCGCTTGGGACGCCGATCCGGCTGCGCCTGACCGACACCGCGCCCCCGCTGGGCCACGAGCTCCCCGAGGGGGCCGTCGTGACCGACGACGGCGTCGTGGACGCCTTCGAGCTGGACACGACGCTGGGCCGGGCGGTCTTCAACGACGCCCTGCCGCCGAACTACGCCTACGTCGACGACGTGGTGGAGAAGAAGCGCCTCTCGGCGATCGTCAACGACCTGGCCGAGCGCTACACGAAGGTGCAGGTCGCGGCGAGCCTCGACGCCCTCAAGGACCTGGGCTTCCACTTCGCGACCCGTTCGGGCACGACGGTGGCGATCTCCGACGTGCAGACGCCGGAGCGCAAGATCGAGATCCTCTCCGGCTACGAGGCCAAGGCCGCCAAGGTGCAGCTGCAGTACGAGCGCGGTCTGATCACCGACGACGAGCGTCGCCAGGAGCTCGTGGAGATCTGGACCCAGGCGACCAACGAGGTCGCCAAGGAGCTGGAGACCACGATGCCCAAGGACAACACCATCTACCGGATGGTCACCTCCGGGGCGCGAGGCAACTGGTTCCAGCTGCGGCAGATCGCCGGCATGCGAGGCCTGATGGCCAACCCCAAGGGCGAGATCATCCCGCGGCCGATCAAGTCGAACTTCCGCGAGGGCCTGTCCGTGCTGGAGTTCTTCATCTCCACGCACGGCGCCCGCAAGGGGCTGGCGGACACCGCGCTGCGGACCGCCGACTCCGGCTACCTGACCCGTCGCCTCGTCGACGTGTCCCAGGACGTCATCATCCGTGAGGACGACTGCGGCACCGAGCGCGGCTTCGTCATGCCGATCGCGGTCCGCCTGGAGAGCGGCGCCCTGCGCGAGCACGACGACGTGGAGACGGCCGTCTACGCCCGCACCCTGGTCGAGACGATCACTTCCGAGGACGGCGAGGTGCTGGCCGAGGCCGGGATCGACCTGGGTGACGTGGTCATCGACCGCCTGGTGGCTGCCGGCGTCGAGCAGGTCAAGGTCCGCTCGGTCCTGACCTGCGAGTCGCTGGTCGGCACCTGCGCGCGGTGCTACGGCCGCTCGCTGGCCACCGGCAAGCTCGTGGACATCGGCGAGGCGGTCGGCATCATCGCCGCCCAGTCGATCGGCGAGCCCGGCACCCAGCTGACGATGCGCACCTTCCACACCGGTGGTGTGGCCGGCGACGACATCACGCAGGGTCTGCCCCGCGTCGTCGAGCTGTTCGAGGCCCGCACCCCCAAGGCGGTCGCCCCGATCGCCGAGGCCAGCGGCCGGATCGAGATCGAGGACACCGACAAGACGCGGCGCCTCCTGCTCACCCCGGACGACGGCTCGGAGGAGCACGCCTACCCGGTCAGCAAGCGCGCGCGCCTGCTGGTCCAGGACGGGCAGCACGTCGAGGTCGGTGCCCAGCTGGTCACCGGTGCGATCGACCCCAAGCAGGTCCTGCCTGCGCATCCTCGGCCCCCGCGCCACCCAGCAGCACCTGGTGGACGAGGTCCAGCACGTCTACCGTCAGCAGGGCGTGTCGATCCACGACAAGCACATCGAGGTCATCGTGCGGCAGATGCTGCGCCGGATCACGGTCATCGAGGCCGGCGACGCCGAGCTGCTGCCGGGCACCCTGGTGGAGCGCGGCCGGTTCGAGGCCGAGAACCGCCGGGTCGTCTCCGAGGGCGGGCGCCCGGCGTCCGGCCGGCCCGAGCTCATGGGCATCACCAAGGCCTCGCTGGCCACCGACTCGTGGCTCTCGGCGGCCTCCTTCCAGGAGACCACCCGGGTGCTCACCGAGGCGGCCATGGAGGCCAAGAGCGACCCGCTGCTCGGCCTGAAGGAGAACGTCATCCTCGGCAAGCTGATCCCCGCGGGGACCGGACTGCCGCGCTACCGGAACCTGCCGGTGGAGCCGACCGAGGAGGCCAAGGCCGAGGCCTACGCCCCGCCGGTCTACGAGGACTTCGACTACGCCGGCGCGTTCGGCCAGGGCACCGGCGAGGCCGTGCGCCTCGAGGACCTGCCCGCGGGCGACGAGCGCTACTGACCCCGTCGGGTCGGGCCCGTCCCGGCCCCAGGTCCGCCGCGAGGGGCGGGTATGCCGTGCGAACGGCATACCCGCCCCTCGTGCGTGGCGAAAGGTCCGGGCGGGGAGCGCGCACCGTGATTTGTCCGTGCCCCCCGGCAGCCGGTACTCTGGAGAACTGTGTGTGGGCCAGGCCCTGCACGCGTGCAGGTGCCCGGTCCCCGACCAGGCCCGACCACGACCATCTCTCGCCGGGCAGTCCGCCCCGGTCCCGCCCGTGAGGCACATCATGCACCACGGCGGGTCGGACGGGAAGTGCAGGGGAGAGCAGCGTGTCCGACCTCCTTCCCGGGGGACGGACAGGCGAAACCCAAGGAGCGCGACCCGCGGCGAGCAGCCGGGGGACCCGCGGAAGACCAACGACTGACGGAGAATCAGTGCCCACGATCAACCAGCTCGTCCGCAAGGGCCGCTCGGACAAGGTGAAGAAGTCCGACTCGCCGGCCCTCAAGGGCAACCCGCAGCGCCGCGGCGTCTGCACCCGCGTCTACACCACCACCCCCAAGAAGCCGAACTCCGCCCTGCGCAAGGTCGCCCGTGTGCGCCTGACCAGCGGCGTCGAGGTCACGGCCTACATTCCGGGCGTCGGCCACAACCTGCAGGAGCACTCGATCGTGCTCGTCCGCGGCGGCCGCGTGAAGGACCTTCCGGGTGTCCGCTACAAGATCATCCGCGGGTCCCTGGACACGCAGGGCGTCAAGGGGCGCAACCAGTCCCGCTCCCGCTACGGCGCGAAGAAGGAGAAGAAGTAATGCCTCGTAAGGGCCCCGCTCCCAAGCGCCCGCTGATCCAGGACCCGGTCTACGGCAGCCAGCTGGTCACCCAGCTCGTCAACAAGATCCTCACGGACGGCAAGAAGTCCACCGCCGAGCGCATCGTCTACGGCGCCCTCGAGGGCTGCCGGGCCAAGACCGGCACCGACCCGGTGCAGACGCTCAAGCGTGCGCTGGACAACGTCAAGCCGGCCCTGGAGGTCAAGTCCCGTCGCGTCGGTGGCGCCACCTACCAGGTGCCGATCGAGGTCAAGCCGGGCCGCAGCACCACGCTGGCCCTGCGCTGGCTCGTCGGCTACTCCCGTCAGCGTCGCGAGAAGACGATGACCGAGCGCCTGATGAACGAGATCCTCGACGCGAGCAACGGCCTGGGCGCCGCGGTGAAGCGTCGCGAGGACACGCACAAGATGGCCGAGGCCAACAAGGCCTTCGCGCACTACCGCTGGTGACCGCGCGGGGGTGAGGGTATGCCGCGCGCGCCCGCCCGGGCGCCGCGCGCCCCTCGCCCCCCGCACCCGCCGCACACGACGACGAGCACCACCAAGCAGAGAGAGAGACCGTGGCACAGGACGTCCTGACGGACCTGACGAAGGTCCGCAACATCGGCATCATGGCGCACATCGATGCCGGCAAGACGACGACCACCGAGCGCATCCTGTTCTACACGGGTGTCAAGCACAAGATGGGCGAGACGCACGACGGCGCGTCGACGACCGACTGGATGGACCAGGAGAAGGAGCGGGGGATCACCATCACCTCCGCCGCCGTCACCAGCTTCTGGAAGGGCACGCAGATCAACCTGATCGACACGCCCGGCCACGTGGACTTCACCGTCGAGGTGGAGCGCAACCTGCGCGTGCTCGACGGCGCCGTCGCCGTTTTCGACGGCAAGGAGGGTGTCGAGCCCCAGTCCGAGACCGTCTGGCGCCAGGCCGACAAGTACGGCGTCCCCCGCATGTGCTTCATCAACAAGATGGACAAGATGGGGGCCGACTTCTACTTCTCGGTCAAGACCATGGTGGACCGCCTCGGCGCGACCCCGCTGGTCATGCAGCTGCCGATCGGGTCCGAGGCCGACTTCGTCGGCATGGTCGACCTGGTGAGCATGAAGGCGCTCACCTGGTCCATCGACACCCCGCTGGGTGAGGCCTACGAGACCGGGGACATCCCGGCCGACCTGCAGGAGCGGGCGGACGAGTACCGCAGCATCCTGCTCGAGCGGGTCGCCGAGTCCGACGACCAGCTGCTGGAGAAGTACCTCGGCGGCGAGGAGCTGACCGAGGAGGAGATCAAGGCCGGTGTGCGTGCGCTGACCCTGGCCGGCGAGGTCAACCCGGTGTTCTGCGGGACGGCGTTCAAGAACAAGGGCGTGCAGCCCCTGCTCGACGCGGTCGTGGCCTACCTGCCCTCCCCGGTGGACCTGCCCCCGACCGAGGGGCACAAGCCCGGTGACGAGGAGACGGTCATCACCCGCAGCCCGGACACCAAGGAGCCGTTCGCGGCCCTGGCGTTCAAGATCGCCTCGCACCCCTTCTTCGGCACCCTGACCTACATCCGGGTCTACTCCGGCGAGATCACCGCGGGCTCGCCCGTGATGAACGCGACCAAGGGTCGCAAGGAGCGTCTGGGCAAGCTGTTCCAGATGCACGCCAACAAGGAGAACCCGGTCGAGAAGGTCTCCGCGGGTCACATCTACGCCGTGATCGGGCTCAAGGACACGACCACGGGGGACACCCTGTGCGACGTCGGCCAGCAGATCATCCTGGAGTCGATGACCTTCCCGGAGCCGGTCATCCACGTGGCGATCGAGCCCAGGACCAAGGGTGACCAGGAGAAGCTGGGCACCGCGATCCAGAAGCTCGCGCAGGAGGACCCCACCTTCACCGTCCGTCTGGACGAGGAGACTGGTCAGACCGTCATCGGCGGCATGGGCGAGCTCCACCTCGACATCCTCGTGGACCGGATGAAGCGCGAGTTCAAGGTGGAGGCGAACGTGGGCGCCCCCCAGGTCGCCTACCGCGAGACCATCCGGCGCAAGGTGGAGAAGTTCGACTACACCCACAAGAAGCAGACGGGTGGGTCGGGCCAGTTCGCCAAGATCCAGATCGCGCTGGAGCCGATGGAGACCGGCGAGGGCGAGCTCTACACCTTCGAGAACGTCGTCACCGGTGGCCGGGTCCCCAAGGAGTACATCCCCTCGGTGGACCACGGCATCCAGGACGCCATGCAGCTGGGCATCCTGGCCGGCTACCCGGTCGTGGGGGTCAAGGCGACCCTTCTCGACGGTGCCTACCACGACGTCGACTCCTCGGAGATGGCGTTCAAGATCGCCGGCTCGATGGCCTTCAAGGAGGCCGCCCGCAAGGCCGACCCGGTCCTGCTCGAGCCGGTCATGGCCGTCGAGGTGCGCACGCCCGAGGACTACATGGGCGACGTCATCGGCGACCTGAACTCGCGCCGCGGGCACATCCAGGCGATGGAGGACGTCTCCGGCGCCAAGGTGGTCCGGGCCGTCGTGCCGCTGTCCGAGATGTTCGGGTACGTTGGTGACCTCCGGTCCAAGACCCAGGGTCGTGCCAACTACACGATGCAGTTCGACTCCTACGCCGAGGTTCCCCGGAACGTCGCGGAGGAGATCATCAAGAAGGTCCGCGGCGAGTGAGCTGACAAGTCACTTCGCCCTGCGGAGTGATGGACCGACGCACCACCTTTCCAGCAAACCAGTGAACGTCGTCGCGGCACCCAGCCGGTGACGAGCACAACCCGTCCAACAGGAGGACCCCAGTGGCCAAGGCCAAGTTCGAGCGGAGCAAGCCGCACGTCAACATCGGAACGATCGGTCACATCGACCACGGCAAGACCACGTTGACGGCTGCCATCTCCAAGGTGCTGCACGACAAGTACCCGACCCTGAACGAGGCGTCGCCGTTCGACTCGATCGACAAGGCTCCGGAGGAGCGTCAGCGCGGTATCACGATCTCGATCGCGCACATCGAGTACCAGACCGAGAAGCGCCACTACGCGCACGTCGACTGCCCCGGTCACGCCGACTACGTGAAGAACATGATCACCGGTGCGGCCCAGATGGACGGCGCCATCCTCCTCGTGGTCGCCGCCACCGACGGCCCGATGCCGCAGACCAAGGAGCACGTCCTCCTGGCCCGCCAGGTCGGCGTCCCCTACATCGTCGTGGCGCTGAACAAGTCCGACATGGTCGACGACGAGGAGATCATGGAGCTCGTCGAGATGGAGGTCCGCGAGCTGCTGTCCTCCTACGAGTTCCCCGGCGACGACCTCCCGGTCGTGCGCGTCTCCGCGCTCAAGGCCCTCGAGGGCGACGAGAAGTGGGCCCAGAGCGTGGCCGACCTCATGGACACGGTGGACGAGTACATCCCCGAGCCGGAGCGTGACCTCGACAAGCCGTTCATGATGCCCGTCGAGGACGTGTTCACGATCACCGGTCGTGGCACCGTCGTCACCGGTCGTATCGAGCGCGGCGTCCTGAAGGTCAACGAGGAGGTGGAGATCGTCGGCATCAAGGAGAACTCGATGAAGACGACCGTCACCGGCATCGAGATGTTCCGCAAGCTGCTCGACGAGGGTCGGGCGGGCGAGAACGTCGGTCTGCTGCTCCGTGGCACCAAGCGCGAGGAGGTGGAGCGCGGCCAGGTCATCGTCAAGCCGGGCTCGATCACCCCGCACACCGAGTTCGAGGCCCAGGCCTACATCCTGAGCAAGGACGAGGGTGGCCGCCACACCCCGTTCTACGACAACTACCGTCCGCAGTTCTACTTCCGGACCACGGACGTGACCGGCGTGTGCCACCTGCCCGAGGGCACCGAGATGGTCATGCCCGGCGACAACACCGACATGCGCGTGGAGCTGATCCAGCCGATCGCCATGGAGGAGGGCCTGATGTTCAACATCCGCGAGGGTGGCCGCACCGTCGGCGCCGGCCGGGTCACCAAGATCCTCAAGTGACCTGACCCTCCCGGTCCAGCAGGCCCCCGCCACCCACCCGGTGGCGGGGGCCTGCTGCATGTCCTGGTGTCCTCCCGGCCTTTCGGGCCGGTGGCAGGTACGCTGCGGAAGGACAGGACCACCGCGCCGGCACGGGCGCGGGCGACCATGACAACAGGAGGAGTCCCGTGGCCGACCTCGACCCAGCGATGGCGGGCGTGTGGCGTTTCGACCCGGGCCACACGCGCATCGGCTTCTCCGCCCGGCACGCCATGGTCACCACGGTGCGGGGCACGTTCACCGACGTGGAGGGGACCATCCACGTCGACGCCGAGAGCGTCTCCGCCTCCCGGGTGGAGGTGCGGCTGGGCACGGCGAGCGTCACCACGAACAACGAGCAGCGGGACGAGCACCTGCGCTCCATCGACTTCTTCGACGCCGAGCGCTACCCCGACATCCGGTTCGTCTCCTCCACCATCGACGAGGTCGAGGAGGGCAACTTCATGGTCGTGGGGGACCTGACCATCAAGGAGGTCACCAAGCAGGTGGCCATCCCGATCGCCCTGCTCGGGGTGCAGCGCGACCCCATGGGAAACCTGCGGGCCGGCTTCGAGGCCACCCGCCGGCTCAACCGCAGGGACTTCGGCTGCACTGGAACATGCCCCTGGACACCGGCGGGGTGCTGGTGTCGGAGAAGGTGAGCCTCGAGTTCGAGATCTCCGCCATCAAGCAGGAGAGCTGACCGGGCGGACACCCGGACGACCCACCCTCCCGGGGGCCCGACCGGGCGGATTTGGGGTGCGCCACCGCTTCGTGGCACACTAGGCAGGTTGCTTGACGCGTGACGCGCACCCGTGTGTGCGTCGCCAGCCGTCCGGCACGCGCGATCGTCGTGGTCGGGGCAGCCGCCCCGGGGACACGGAAGGAGCGCGGGCGACGGCAGCGCAAGCCCCGGCGGTCGCCGGGACGGACACCAGCCCGATGAAGTAGCGCGAGCGAGCGTGGGACACCTCCGCAGGAGGCGCGACACGCCCGACCGCGGGGGTCGGAGTCCGGTCCAGGGTGACCGACGGTCCAGGAATGTTCTGTAGGACGACGAGAGAGAGTCAGACAAGCGATGGCGGGACAGAAGATCCGCATCCGGCTGAAGTCTTATGACCACGAGGTCATCGACAGCTCGGCGCGCAAGATCGTTGACACGGTGACCCGTGCCGGCGCCACCGTGGTCGGCCCGGTGCCGCTCCCGACGGAGAAGAACGTCTTCTGCGTCATCCGGTCGCCCCACAAGTACAAGGACAGCCGCGAGCACTTCGAGATGCGCACCCACAAGCGGCTCATCGACATCGTCGACCCGACGCCCAAGGCGGTCGACTCGTTGATGCGCCTCGACCTGCCGGCGGACGTCAACATCGAGATCAAGCTGTGAGTGTGACGATGACTGCTACCACTACCACCGTGCGCGCCGTCAAGGGTGTCCTCGGCGAGAAGCTCGGCATGACCCAGGTCTGGGACGCCGAGAACCGCTTGGTGCCCGTGACGGTCGTCAAGGCCGGCCCCTGCGTCGTGACCCAGGTCCGCGACGCGCAGACCGACGGGTACGACGCCGTCCAGATCGGCTTCGGCACGATCGACCCCCGCAAGGTCACCCAGCCGCTGCGCGGCCACTTCGAGAAGGCCGGGGTCACCCCGCGCCGCCACCTCGTGGAGCTGCGCACCTCCGACGCCGGGGAGTACCAGCTCGGCCAGGAGGTCACGGTCGAGACCTTCGAGGACGGTCAGCGGGTCGACGTCACCGGCACCACCAAGGGCAAGGGCTTCGCCGGCGTCATGAAGCGTCACGGCTTCCACGGCGTGGGCGCCTCCCACGGTGCGCACCGCAACCACCGCAAGCCTGGCTCGATCGGTGGCTGCGCCACCCCGGGCAAGGTCTTCAAGGGCCTGCGCATGGCCGGCCGCATGGGCGGCGTGCGTCAGACCACCCCGAACCTGACCATCCACGCCGTGGACGCCGACAAGGGCCTGCTGCTGATCAAGGGTGCCGTTCCCGGCCCTCGTGGCGGCATCGTCCTGGTCCGCACGGCCGCGAAGGGGGCGTGAACATCATCATGGCACTTCCGACCGTCTCCGTTCACACACCGGCCGGTGGCTCCGCCGGCACCACGGAGCTGCCCGCCGAGCTGTTCGACGTGCAGACCAACGTGCCGCTGATCCACCAGGTCGTCGTGGCCCAGCTGGCCGCGGCCCGCCAGGGGACGCACTCCACCAAGACCCGCGGCGAGGTCCGCGGCGGTGGGCGCAAGCCCTACCGCCAGAAGGGCACCGGCCGCGCCCGCCAGGGCTCGGTCCGTGCGCCGCAGTTCGCCGGCGGTGGCGTCGTCCACGGCCCGCAGCCGCGGAACTACGCCCAGCGGACCCCCAAGAAGATGAAGGCCGCCGCGCTGCGCGGGGCGCTGTCCGACCGGGCCCGTCACGGCCGCATCCACGTGCTGACCGCGCTCGTCGAGGGTGAGACCCCCTCGACCAGCACCGCGTGGGCGGCACTGTCCGGCCTCACCGAGCGGCCCAACCTGCTGGTGGTCATCGACCGTGCCGACGAGATCGGGCTGAAGAGCCTGCGCAACCTCGCCGACGTGCACGTGCTCTTCGTCGACCAGCTCAACACCTACGACGTGCTGTGCGCCGACGACGTGGTCTTCACCCAGGCCGCGCTGGACGCCTTCGTGTCCCGCGCCGGCACGGCCGCACCGGCCACCGAGGAGGAGAAGTGAGCACCGTGCAGAAGGACCCGCGCGACATCCTGCTGTCGCCGGTCGTCTCCGAGAAGTCCTACGCGCTGCTGGACCAGGGAAAGTACACCTTCCTGGTCGACCCGCGCGCGAACAAGTCCGAGATCAAGAAGGCCGTCGAGAACATCTTCGGCGTCAAGGTCTCCTCGGTCCACACCCTGAACCGCCCGGGCAAGTCGCGCCGCACGCGGTTCGGCACCGGCCGCCGCAAGGACGTCAAGCGCGCGATCGTCACGCTCAAGGACGGCACCATCGACATCTTCGGCACGCTCTGAGCGCCGAGGGTCTAGAGCTAAAGGACTGCAACCCACATGGCTATCCGTAAGTACAAGCCGACGACGCCGGGCCGACGCGGCTCCAGCGTGGCGGACTTCGTCGAGGTGACCCGCACCACGCCGGAGAAGTCCCTGGTGCGGCCGCTGAGCAAGACCGGCGGACGCAACGCCTCCGGTCGGATCACCACCCGCCACATCGGCGGCGGGCACAAGCGTGCCTACCGCGTGATCGACTTCCGCCGTGCCGACAAGGACGGCGTGAACGCCAAGGTCGCCCACATCGAGTACGACCCCAACCGCACCGCCCGCATCGCGCTGCTGCACTACACCGACGGCGAGAAGCGCTACATCGTCGCGCCGAACAAGCTGCGCCAGGGCGACACGATCGAGAACGGGCCGTCCGCGGACATCAAGCCCGGCAACAACCTGCCGCTGCGCAACATCCCGGTCGGCACCGTCGTGCACTGCATCGAGCTCCGCCCCGGTGGCGGCGCCAAGATCGCCCGTTCCGCCGGCACCCGCGTCCAGCTGGTCGCCAAGGAGGGCAAGATGGCGCAGCTGCGCATGCCCTCCGGCGAGATCCGCAACGTCGACTCGCGCTGCCGCGCGACCGTCGGCGAGGTCGGCAACGCCGAGCAGAGCAACATCAACTGGGGCAAGGCGGGCCGGATGCGGTGGAAGGGACGTCGTCCCACCGTGCGCGGTGTCGTGATGAACCCGGTGGACCACCCGCACGGTGGTGGTGAGGGTCGCACGTCCGGCGGTCGCCACCCGGTCAGCCCGTGGGGCCAGCCCGAGGGTCGGACCCGTAAGCCCAACAAGCCCAGCGACAAGCTCATCGTGCGTCGTCGCGGCAAGAAGCGCTGAGCTAGGAGTAACGACAGATGCCTCGCAGCCTGAAGAAGGGCCCGTTCGTCGACGACCACCTCACCAAGAAGGTGGACGCGCAGAACGAGGCCGGAACCAAGAACGTCATCAAGACCTGGTCCCGCCGGTCGATGATCACCCCCGAGATGCTCGGCCACACCCTGGCCGTGCACGACGGCCGCAAGCACGTCCCGGTCTTCGTGACCGAGTCGATGGTCGGCCACAAGCTCGGTGAGTTCGCTCCGACCCGCACGTTCAAGGGTCACGAGAAGGACGACAAGAAGGGCCGCCGACGTTGAGCACCACGACCAGCGAAGGACAGACGATGGAAGCCAGGGCCCAGGCCCGGTTCGTCCGCGTGACGCCCATGAAGGCGCGTCGCGTGGTGGACCTGATCCGCGGCAAGAGCATCGCCGAGGCGGTCGCCCTCATGCGGTTCGCCCCGCAGAGCGCCAGCGAGCCCGTGCTCAAGGTGCTCAACAGTGCCGTGGCCAACGCCCGGTTCGCCGCCGACCAGACCGGCACCGCCTTCGACGAGACCACCCTCGTGGTCTCCTCCGCCTACGTGGACGAGGGCCCGACCATGAAGCGGTTCCGGCCGCGCGCCCAGGGCCGCGCCAGCCGCATCAACAAGCGTACGAGCCACATCACCGTGATCGTCGCTCCTCGTACCCCCAAGGGAGGTGCCCGCTGATGGGGCAGAAGATCAACCCGAACGGCTACCGCCTGGGTATCACGACCGACCACCGCAGCCGCTGGTTCGCCGACTCGACCAAGCCGGGTCAGCGCTACCGCGACTACGTGAAGGAGGACGTCGCCATCCGACGTCTCCTCTCCACCGGCATGGACCGCGCCGGCATCTCCAAGGTGGAGATCGAGCGCACCCGTGACCGCGTCCGGGTGGACATCCACACCGCCCGTCCGGGCATCGTCATCGGTCGCCGTGGCGCCGAGGCCGACCGCATCCGTGGCGAGCTGGAGAAGCTCACCGGCAAGCAGGTGCAGCTGAACATCCTCGAGGTCAAGAACCCCGAGGTCGACGCGCAGCTCGTCGCCCAGGGCGTTGCCGAGCAGCTGGCTGCCCGCGTGACGTTCCGCCGCGCGATGCGCAAGGGCCTGCAGTCGTCGCTGCGCGCCGGTGCCAAGGGCATCCGGATCCAGTGCTCGGGCCGCCTCGGTGGCGCCGAGATGTCTCGCTCGGAGTTCTACCGCGAGGGCCGGGTGCCCCTGCACACCCTCCGCGCGAACATCGACTACGGCTTCTACGAGGCCAAGACGACCTTCGGCCGCATCGGCGTGAAGGTCTGGATCTACAAGGGTGACCTCACCGCCAAGGAGCTGGCGCGCGAGGAGGCCACGGCCGAGCGCCCCCGCGGCGACCGTCGCCGGGGCGACCGCCCCGAGCGCGGCCCGCGCGGCGGAGCCGGGGACCGTGGTGACCGTCGAGGCGGCCGCGCCCCGCGCCGCGAGGACGCTCCGGCCGCCGAGGGTGCCTCCACCGAGGTTCCCGTCGCTGCTGCGGCGGAGGCCGCCCCTGCTACCACCGAGGGAGAGCAGTCCTGATGTTGATTCCCCGTCGAGTCAAGCACCGCAAGCAGCACCACCCCAAGCGCAGCGGCATGGCCAAGGGCGGCACGACCGTCGCCTTCGGTGACTACGGCATCCAGGCCCTGGAGCCCGCCTACGTCACCAACCGGCAGATCGAGTCGGCGCGTATCGCCATGACCCGTTACATCAAGCGTGGTGGGAAGGTGTGGATCAACATCTACCCGGACCGTCCGCTGACCAAGAAGCCTGCCGAGACCCGCATGGGTTCCGGCAAGGGCTCGCCCGAGTGGTGGGTGGCCAACGTCAAGCCGGGCCGCGTCATGTTCGAGCTCTCGGGCGTCTCGGAGGAGATCGCCCGCGAGGCGCTCCGGCTGGCGATGCACAAGCTCCCCATGAAGGCCCGTTTCGTCACGCGTGAGGGTGGTGACATCTGATGGCACTGGGTTCCTCGAACCTGACCCCCGAGCAGCTGCGCGGTCTGGAGGCCGGCCCGTTGGCCGACGCCCTGGCCGAGGCCAAGAAGGAGCTGTTCAACCTGCGTTTCCAGTCGGCCACCGGCCAGCTGGACAACCACGGCCGCCTGCGCGCCGTCCGTAGGGACATCGCGCGGATCTACACCGAGATGCGCGAGCGCGAGCTCGGCATCGGCCGCGAGACCGTCGAGACCGAGACCAGCGAGAAGGTGGGCTGAGGATGAGCGAGAACACCACGACCGAGGTCGAGGCCAGCCCGGAGCAGACCGTCGAGGCCCACCAGCCCGACGCGAGCGCCCTGGGCCACGGCGGCGACCGCAACTACCGCAAGACCCGCCAGGGCCTGGTGGTCAGCGACAAGATGGACAAGACCGTCGTGGTCGTCGTGGAGGACCGCGTCAAGCACGCCCTCTACGGCAAGGTCCTGCGTCGCAGCCACAAGGTGAAGGCGCACGACGAGGGCAACACCGCCGGCGTCGGCGACCGCGTCCTCATCATGGAGACCCGCCCGCTCAGCGCGACCAAGCGCTGGCGCGTGGTGGAGATCCTCGAGAAGGCCAAGTAAGCAACACCCGTCCACAACGTTCGGCCAGGCTCGGCCCCCCGGGGCGAGAACCAGCCGGCACCTAGGAGAACGAACAGTGATCCAGCAGGAGTCGCGACTTCGTGTCGCCGACAACACCGGTGCCAAGGATCCTGTGCATCCGCGTGCTCGGTGGCTCCGGCCGCCGCTACGCCGGCATCGGGGACACCATCGTGGCCACCGTCAAGGACGCGATCCCCGGCGGCAACGTCAAGAAGGGCGACGTCGTCAAGGCGGTCGTCGTGCGCACGCGCAAGGAGCGCCGTCGTCCCGACGGCAGCTACATCAAGTTCGACGAGAACGCAGCGGTGATCCTCAAGACCGACGGTGACCCTCGGGGCACCCGCATCTTCGGCCCGGTGGGCCGCGAGCTGCGTGACAAGAAGTTCATGAAGATCGTCTCGCTCGCGCCGGAGGTGATCTGAGCCATGGCGAAGATGAAGATCAAGAAGAACGACCTCGTGCAGGTCATCGCGGGCAAGGACAAGGGCCTGCAGGGCCGCGTCATCGCCGTCAACACCGACACCGACCGGGTGCTGGTGGAGGGCGTGAACCGCATCACCAAGCACACCCGTGCCGGCGGCGACCGCGGTGTGAACACCGGTGGGATCCAGGTCCAGGAGGCTGCCGTCCACGTGTCCAACGTGATGGTGGTCGACCCCGAGGACAAGCGACCCACCCGTGTGCGCACCCACGTCGAGACCGTCGAGCAGGAGGACGGTCGGACCAAGACGGTGCGCAGCCGCGTTGCGGTGCGCTCGGGTAAGGACCTGTGAGCGACATGACTGAGACCATCAACGAGACCCAGGGCGACGCGGCCGAGGCCGCGGAGGCCCGCACCGCGCCGCGCCTGAAGCAGCGCTACGCCGACGAGATCAAGCCGGCCCTGGTCGAGGAGTTCGGCTACGGCAACGTCATGCAGGTTCCCGGCCTGGTCAAGATCACCGTCAACATGGGCGTGGGGGAGGCGGCCCGCGACAGCAAGCTGATCGAGGGCGCCATCCGCGACCTGGCCACGATCACCGGGCAGAAGCCCTCGGTGACCAAGGCCCGCCGCTCCATCGCGCAGTTCAAGCTGCGCGAGGGGATGCCCATCGGTGCGCACGTCACCCTGCGGGGCGACCGCATGTGGGAGTTCCTGGACCGGCTGCTGTCCCTGGCGCTGCCGCGCATCCGCGACTTCCGCGGGCTCTCGCCCCGGCAGTTCGACGGCCGCGGCAACTACACCTTCGGTCTGACGGAGCAGTCGATGTTCCACGAGATCGACCAGGACCGGATCGACCGCGTCCGCGGGATGGACATCACGGTCGTCACGACCGCCACCACCGACGACGAGGGCCGGGCGCTGCTGAAGCGGCTGGGCTTCCCGTTCAAGGAGAACTGACCCATGGCGAAGACCGCACTGGTCAACAAGGCCAACCGCAAGCCCAAGTTCAAGGTGCGCGCCTACACCCGCTGCCAGCGGTGCGGCCGTCCCCACTCGGTCTACCGCAAGTTCGGCCTGTGCCGGATCTGCCTGCGCGAGATGGCGCACGCCGGCGAGCTGCCCGGCGTGACCAAGTCGAGCTGGTGACCTCAGCCAGCCCGCACGCACGGCATACCCGAAACCTCATCACGCACCACCTGGAACATCGCAGGTCGCCCGCCCGGTCCGCCCGGGCGTGGGGAAACCGCGATGAGAAAGGGCATGAAGCCCCATGACCATGACCGACCCGATCGCGGACATGCTGACCCGCATCCGGAACGCCAACTCGGCGCACAAGGACCAGGTCCGCATGCCGTACTCCAAGCTCAAGTCCAACATCGCCGACATCCTCAAGGCCGAGGGCTACATCGCCTCCTGGTCCGAGCAGGAGGCCGAGGTTGGCAGCACGCTCGTCATCGACCTGAAGTACGGGCCGAACCGCGAGCGCTCCATCGCCGGCGTGCGCCGGGTGTCCAAGCCGGGCCTGCGCGTGTACGCCAAGTCCACCAACATGCCGCGGGTCCTCGGCGGGCTGGGCGTGGCGATCATCTCCACGTCCTCCGGTCTGCTGACCGACCGGCAGGCTGCCCAGAAGGGCGTGGGTGGGGAAGTCCTCGCCTACGTCTGGTGAGCAGGGAAGGAGCCAAGAAGACATGTCTCGTATCGGACGACTCCCCGTTCCCATCCCCGCGGGTGTGGACGTGAACATCGACGGGTCCACCGTCACCGTCAAGGGCCCCAAGGGGCAGCTGGCGCTCGACGTGGTCGAGCCCATCTCCGTGGCCAAGGCCGAGGACGGGGCCCTCGAGGTCTCCCGCCCGGACGACGAGCGGGACTCCCGCTCCCGTCACGGCCTGACCCGCAGCCTCCTGGCCAACATGGTCGAGGGTGTGACCAACGGCTACACCAAGAAGCTCGAGATCCACGGCACCGGTTACCGCGTGACCGCCAAGGGGAGCGACCTCGAGTTCGCCCTGGGCTACTCGCACACGATCCTCATCAAGGCCCCCGAGGGCATCACCTTCGCGGTCGAGAACCCCACCCGGTTCTCGGTCACGGGCATCGACAAGCAGCAGGTCGGCGAGGTCTCTGCCAACATCCGCAAGCTGCGCAAGCCGGACCCGTACAAGGGCAAGGGCGTGCGCTACGAGGGTGAGCACATCCGCCGCAAGGTCGGAAAGGCTGGTAAGTAAGCCATGGCACAGATCGTCAAGCGCTCCAAGACCAAGATGGCGGCGCGCAACCGCCGCCACGTGCGCCTGCGCAAGCGGGTCACCGGCACGGCCGCGCGTCCCCGCCTGGTGGTCAACCGCTCCTCGCGGCACGTCTTCGTCCAGCTGGTCGACGACACCGAGGGCCGCACGCTGGCCTCCGCCTCCACGATGGAGGCCGACCTGCGTGCGCTGGAGGGCGACAAGACCGCCAAGGCCCGTCGCGTGGGCGAGCTGCTCGCCGAGCGCGCGAAGGCCGCCGGCGTCGAGTCGGCCGTCTTCGACCGTGGTGGCAACCGGTACGCCGGTCGCGTCGCCGCGATCGCCGACGGGGCCCGCGAGTCCGGCCTGTCCCTGTGACCACCCCGACGTACGGAAAGAGGAACAACCATGGCTGGTGACTTCCAGCGCCGCGGCACCGGCGACACCAACACCGCCGCCGCGGGTGACGCCCGCGACAACCGTCGGGGCGGGAACCGTGACAACCGCGGCTCCGGGCGCGACCGCGACTCGCGGCGCTCCGGCGGCCGTGAGGACGACCGCAACCAGTACCTGGAGCGGGTCGTCACCATCAACCGCGTCGCCAAGGTCGTCAAGGGCGGCCGTCGCTTCAGCTTCACCGCGCTCGTCGTGGTGGGTGACGGCGACGGATCCGTCGGCGTCGGCTACGGCAAGGCCAAGGAGGTGCCCGCGGCGATCGCCAAGGGCGTGGAGGAGGCGAAGAAGAACTTCTTCCGCGTCCCCCGCATCGCCGGCACCATCCCGCACCCGGTGCAGGGTGAGGCGGCCGCCGGTGTCGTCATGCTCCGTCCGGCCAGCCCCGGTACCGGTGTCATCGCCGGTGGCCCGGTGCGTGCGGTCCTGGAGTGCGCGGGCATCCACGACGTGCTGAGCAAGTCGCTCGGCTCGGACAACTCGATCAACATCGTGCACGCCACGGTGGCGGCCCTGAAGGGTCTGGAGCAGCCGGAGGCCGTGGCCGCCCGGCGCGGCAAGTCCGTCGAGGACGTGGCGCCGGCCGCCATGCTGCGCGCCCGTGCCGCCGCGCGTGCCGAGCAGAAGGCAGGTGCGTGATGGCTCGCCTGAAGGTGACCCAGACGAAGTCGACGGTGGGCACCAAGCACATGCACCGGGAGACGGTTCGGAGCCTCGGCCTGAAGCGCATCGGTGACACCGTCATCAAGGAGGACCGCCCCGAGTTCCGGGGAATGGTCCGCACGGTCGCCCACCTGGTGACCGTCGAGGAGGTTGACTGACCATGGCTGACAGCACGAAGACCACCGAGGGTGGATCCGCGCTGAAGGTCCACCACCTGCGCCCCGCCCCGGGCGCCCGGACCGCCAAGACCCGCGTGGGTCGTGGTGAGGGCTCCAAGGGCAAGAGCGCAGGGCGTGGCACCAAGGGCACGAAGGCCCGCTACCAGGTGCCCGCGACCTTCGAGGGTGGACAGACCCCGATGCACATGCGGCTGCCGAAGCTGCGCGGGTTCAAGAACCCGTTCAAGACGACCTTCCAGGTCGTCAACGTCGCCGACATCGCCGCCCTGTTCCCGCAGGGTGGCACCGTGACCGTCGAGGAGCTCGTGGCCCGCGGCGCGGTCCGCAAGAACCAGCCGGTCAAGGTCCTCGGCGACGGGGAGATCGGCGTGAAGGTGGACGTCACCGCCACGAAGTTCAGCTCCTCCGCCAGGGAGAAGATCGAGGCGGCCGGCGGCAGCGTCACCGAGGCCTGAGCCTCCCACCCCCGGCGGGAGGGAGGGAGACCTCCTCCTCCCGCCCCAGCACGACGGGCCCCGGGCCGCTTCCAGCGGCCCGGGGCCCGACGCGTTCCCGCCGCGACCGGCGCTCCGCCGTTCCCTGCCCCTCAGCGCCGGGTGTTATCGTCGTCGGCGATCACGCCCGCACCCGGCGCCAGCCCGCCCCCCGGGCCCACGTGTCCCGGGGACCACAGGAGGACCCTCCGTATGCTCTCCGCCTTCGTGCGTGCGTTCCGGACACCGGACCTGCGCACCAAGCTGCTCTTCACGCTCGCGATCATGGCGATCTACCGCCTGGGCACGCACATCCCCAGCCCGGGCATCGACTACGGCCTGGTCCAGCAGTGCCAGCAGAACGCGACCGCGTCCAGCAGCGTGCTCGGCATGGCCAACCTCTTCTCCGGCGGCGCGATGATGCAGCTGTCGATCTTCGCGCTGGGCATCATGCCCTACATCACGGCCGCCATCATCGTGCAGCTGCTGACCGTGGTCATCCCGCGCTTCGAGGAGCTGAAGAAGGAGGGGCAGGCCGGTCAGACCAAGATGACCCAGTACACCCGCTACCTGACGATCGGGCTGGCGGTGCTGCAGGCCTCGACGCTCGTCGTCATCGCCCGGGACCCGGCACGGCTCTTCGGCGGCACGTGCACGAGCGTCATGCCCGACGACGGCATCCCGGTGCTGGTCCTCATGGTCCTCACGATGACCGCCGGCACGGGCCTGATCATGTGGCTCGCCGAGCTGATCACCGAGAAGGGTGTCGGCAACGGGATGTCGCTGCTGATCTTCGTCTCCATCGCCGCCACCTTCCCGTCCTCGCTGTCGGTCATCTACCAGAAGTCGGTGACGACCTTCGTGCTCGTCATGCTCATGGGGCTGGCGATCATCACGGCCGTCGTCTACGTGGAGCAGTGCCAGCGCCGGATCCCCGTGCAGTACGCCAAGCGGATGATCGGGCGCCGCCAGTACGGCGGCACCTCGACCTACATCCCGTTGAAGCTGAACATGGCCAACGTCATCCCGATCATCTTCGCCAGCTCCATCCTCATGCTGCCGCAGCTGGCCGGGAACTTCGCCCGGCCCACCGACCCGGCCCAGCAGTCGCCGGAGTGGGTCACGTTCGTGGACCGCTACCTGTCCATGGGGGTGACCGGGCAGGGCACGCACTGGGTCTACATGCTGCTCTACGTCGCGATGATCATCTTCTTCACGTTCTTCTACGTGGGGGTGACCTTCAACCCGACCGAGGTCGCGGACAACATGAAGCGCTACGGGGGCTTCATCCCGGGCATCCGCGCGGGCCGGCCCACCGCCGAGTATCTTGAGTACGTGATCAACCGGATCACCACCCCGGGTGCGCTGTACCTGGCGGGGCTCTCGCTCATCCCGCTCATCGCGTTCAACGCGCTGCAGGTGGCGGACTTCCCGCTGGGCGGTGCCTCCATCCTGATCATCGTGGGTGTCGGTCTGCAGACGGTGAAGCAGATCGAGTCCCAGCTCCAGCAGCACGACTACGAAGGGTTCCTCCGCTGATGCGTCTGATCATGCTCGGTCCCCCCGGTGCCGGCAAGGGCACCCAGGCCGCCCTGGTGTCCGCCGCCCACGGCATCCCGGCCATCTCGACCGGAGACATCTTCCGGGCCAACATCAAGAACGAGACCCCCCTCGGGCTGCAGGTCAAGGAGATCACCGCCTCCGGGGGCTACGTCCCCGACGAGATCACCAACGCCATCGTGCGCGACCGGCTCGCCGAGCCGGACGCCAGCCAGGGGTTCCTGCTCGACGGCTACCCCCGGACGACCGGTCAGGTCGAGGCGCTGGACGGCATGCTCGAGGAGTCGGGCCACGCGCTCGACGCCGTCGTCGAGCTGACCGTGGACACCGACGAGGTCGTCGGCCGGCTGCTCGCACGGGCCCAGGAGCAGGGCCGGGCCGACGACACCGAGGAGGTCGTCCGGGAGCGGATGCGCATCTACGCCGAAGAGACCGCGCCCCTGGCCGCCGTCTACCGCGACCGCGGGCTGCTGCGGGTGGTGGACGGCATGGGGACCGTCGAGGAGGTCACCGCCCGCATCGAGGCGGCCCTGGCCCCCTCGGCCGGGCGACCCGCCTGACCCGGGCCGCCGACGATGTCGCTCTTCCGTCGCCGCACCTCCATCGAGGCCAAGACGCCCGACACCAGCTGCGGGCCATGCGCCGCGCCGGCCTCGTGGTGGCCGACACCCTCGCCATGGTCCGGGAGCGGGCGGTCGCAGGCGTGAGCACCGGTGAGCTGGACGCGCTCGCCGAGGACCTGATCCGCTCCGCCGGCGCCCGACCCAGCTTCCTGGGCTACCACGGCTTCAGCGGCAGCCTGTGCACGTCGGTCAACGAGGAGGTCGTCCACGGGATCCCGGGGCCGCGCGTCCTGGCGGACGGCGACCTGCTCTCGGTCGACTGCGGGGCGATCGTCGACGGCTGGCACGGGGACGCGGCCATCACCCTCGTGGTCGGGGGCCGGGACCGGGGACGCCCCGAGGACCTGGCGGTCATGGACGACACCGAGGCTGCCCTGTGGGACGGCATCGCGGCGCTGCGCGCCGGGGGTCGGTTGTATGCCGTGGGGGACGCGGTCGAGGCCTCCGTCGAGTCCGCGCTCGAGGGTCGCGCCGCGCAGGGGGTCTCGACCTACGGGACCTACGGGATCCTGGAGGACTACGTGGGCCACGGGATCGGGCGGCAGATGCACATGGACCCCAACGTGCCCAACTACGCCGTCACGTCCACCGGCCCGACCGTGCCCTCGGGTGCGACGCTGGCCATCGAGCCGATGGTGACCCTCGGCACGATCGAGACCCGGACGCTGGACGACGACTGGACGGTCGTCACCTCTGACGGCAGCAGGGCCGCGCACTGGGAGCACACCGTCGCCGTCACGGACGGGGGGCTGTGGGTGCTCACCGCCGCGGACGGCGGGCAGGAGCAGCTGCGGGCCAGGGGAGCGGCCTTCGCCCCCCTGTCCGACTGACGACCGTCCGCGGGAGGACCGTTCCCGGGCCCGTCACGAACGACCGTTCCCGGCTCGTCACGGACGCCGCGCGGGGGCCGCGGGCCGCGGCCCGGCACGGATTGGCCTTCCCTTCCCCGATTCGCGTACGATGGTGCGTCGGCCCGGACTGGGTCGATGCAGTGCAGTCACGCGAAAAGTGGAGGACATGGCGAAGAAGGACGGCGTCATCGAGATCGAGGGCACGGTTGTCGAAGCCCTTCCGAACGCAAACTTCCGGGTGGAGCTGACCAACAAGCACGTCGTGCTGGCCCACATCTCCGGGAAGATGCGTCAGCACTACATCCGGATCCTCCCCGAGGACCGGGTCGTGGTGGAGCTCAGCCCGTACGACCTCACCCGTGGACGCATCGTCTTCCGCTACCGCTGACGACCCGGGCCCCGACTGCCGCCGGCAGGGAGGGGCCCCTCGCTGCACACGCACCACATCCACCACCCGAAGATCCGAAAGCAGGCAGGCCATGAAGGTTCAGCCGAGCGTGAAGAAGATCTGCGACAAGTGCAAGGTGATCCGCCGTCACGGCCGGGTCATGGTGATCTGCGACAACCTGCGCCACAAGCAGCGCCAGGGCTGAGCAGAGCACGACCGCACGGCTCGCAGGGCTTCCCGCCACGTCGAGAAGCGCGACACAACTTCATACCGAATGCAACAAGCAGCACCCGACCCCCGTCGACACGGGACGTCACCCCCGGCCGCGAGAGCCGGGGACCGCGGGCTCCGGCCCAGTTCAGAGGATGCGGACCGGTGCTGCACCAGACTCTCGCACGATTTCTAGGAGCACCTGCCACATGGCACGACTCATCGGAGTCGACCTCCCGCGCGACAAGCGCGTCGAGGTCGCCCTCACCTACATCTTCGGCGTGGGTCGCACCCGCGCCGACCAGACCTTGGCGGCAGCGGGCGTGGACCCCTCGACCCGCGTCAAGGACCTGACGGAGGAGCAGCTGGTCGCTCTGCGTGACCACCTCGAGGGCGCCTACCGCCTCGAGGGTGACCTGCGCCGTGAGGTGGCCGCCGACATCCGCCGCAAGGTGGAGATCGGCAGCTACCAGGGGATGCGGCACCGCCGCGGCCTGCCGGTGCACGGTCAGCGCACGAAGACCAACGCGCGGACCCGCAAGGGCCCCAAGCGCACCGTCGCCGGCAAGAAGAAGGCCGGCAAGTAATCACCCCGGGGGGCTCCGCCCCCCGTGCACCCCCGCCAGGGCTCCGCCCGGCGCCGGTGCGAACCGAACAGCTTCCTCGTCAGGAGAGACAATGCCCCCCAAGAGCCGTCAGGCCGGCGCCCGCAAGGTGCGCCGCAAGGAGAAGAAGAACGTCGCCGTCGGGCACGCTCACATCAAGAGCACGTTCAGCAACACCATCATCACCATCACCGACCCCACCGGGGCCGTCATCGCCTGGTCCTCCTCGGGCCAGGTCGGCTTCAAGGGCTCGCGCAAGTCGACGCCCTACGCCGCCCAGATGGCTGCCGAGGCCGCCGCCCGTCGCGCGATGGAGCACGGCATGCGCAAGGTGGACGTCTTCGTCAAGGGCCCGGGCTCGGGCCGCGAGACGGCCATCCGCTCGCTGACCGCCGCCGGCCTGGAGGTCGGCACGATCAGCGACGTGACGCCCCAGGCGCACAACGGCGTCCGCCCGCCCAAGAAGCGCCGTAACTGAGCCCCGGAAGGAACCAGGTAACTACATCATGGCCCGTTACACCGGACCCATCACCAAGAAGTCCCGCCGGCTCAAGGTCGACCTCGTCGGCGGCGACAAGAACTTCGACCTCCGTCCCTTCCCGCCGGGGCAGCACGGCCGCCGCCGGTCCCAGGAGAAGGAGTACCTGACCCAGCTGCAGGAGAAGCAGAAGGCCCGCTTCACCTACGGCGTCATGGAGAAGCAGTTCCGTCGGTACTACGAGGAGGCGGCCCGCCGCCCCGGCAAGACCGGCGCCAACCTGCTGGTCATCCTCGAGTCCCGCCTGGACAACGTGGTCTACCGCGCCGGACTGGCGCGCACCCGTCGTGCGTCCCGTCAGCTGGTGACCCACGGTCACTTCCTGGTCAACGGCCGCCGGGTGGACGTCCCGTCCTACCGCGTGGAGAAGTACGACATCGTCGAGGTCCGTCCGCAGTCGGTCGAGACGTTCCCCTTCCAGCTGGCGCGCGAGACCTACGGCGACCGCCCGGTCCCGGCCTGGATGAAGGTGCTCCCCGGCTCGCTGACCATCCTCATCCACCAGCTGCCCACGCGTGAGCAGATCGACACGATCCTCACCGAGCAGCTGATCGTGGAGCTGTACTCCAAGAACTGATCGTCGGGGGCAAGCCCCCGACCACCCCCACAGGCGGGGAGCTCGCTTCGCTCGCGCTCCCCGTCTGTTCCGGGAAGACCAGGGCTCGCTTCGCTCGCCGGTCTTCCCGGGCTCGCTCCGCGAGCTGCCCGGTATGGCGTTCTGCACCTCATACCGTGCAGCTCACCTCCGCGGTCACGGACAGAGGTGACCACGGTGACCGGCCCCAGGCCGGTGCGTGTCACGAGGCGTCATATAGCGGGCGCCCGTGGAAAGGAAAGATCACCCGTGCTCATCGCACAGCGTCCCATCCTCTCCGAGGAGGTCGTCTCTCCGACGCCCGTTCCCGGTTCTCCATCGACCCGCTCGAGCCCGGCTTCGGCTACACCCTCGGCAACTCCCTGCGCCGCACCCTGCTCTCGAGCATCCCCGGCGCCTCGCTGACCAGCATCCGCATCGACGGCGTGCTGCACGAGTTCTCCACCATCCCCGGGGTCAAGGAGGACGTCACCGAGATCATCCTCAACCTCAAGCGGCTGGTCGTCTCCAGCGAGCACGACGAGCCGGTCGTGATGTACCTGCGCAAGCAGGGCGCCGGTGCCGTCACCGCCGCCGACATCGCTCCGCCCCGCCGGGGTCGAGGTCCACAACCCCGACCTGCACCTGGCGACGCTGAACGAGTCGGGCACGATCGAGATCGAGATGACCGTCGAGCGCGGTCGTGGCTACGTCTCGGCCCAGCAGAACAAGTCGGGGGAGCAGGAGATCGGCCGGATCCCGGTCGACTCCATCTACTCCCCGGTCCTGGCCGTGACCTACAAGGTCGAGGCGACCCGTGTGGAGCAGCGCACCGACTTCGACCGTCTCGTCGTCGACGTCGAGACGAAGAGCTCGATCAGCCCGCGCGACGCCATGGCCTCGGCCGGCAAGACGCTGGTGGAGCTCTTCGGGCTGGCCCGCGAGCTGAACACCGAGGCCGAGGGCGTGGAGATCGGCCCCTCCAACGGGGACGGGGCACTGGCCTCCGACCTGGCGCTGCCGATCGAGGAGCTGGACCTGACGGTGCGCTCCTACAACTGCCTCAAGCGCGAGGGCATCCACTCGGTCGGCGAGCTCGTCGGCCGCAGCGAGGCCGACCTGCTGGACATCCGCAACTTCGGCGCCAAGTCCATCGACGAGGTCAAGGACAAGCTGGCCGAGATGGGCCTGGCGCTCAAGGACAGCCCCCCCGGGTTCGAGGGTGCGAGCTCCTACGAGGACGGGTCCTACGACGACGAGGGCGACGCCGCCTTCGTCGAGGACGAGCAGTACTGATACCGAATTTTCCACCCCAGGAGTCAATCTCATGCCTGCACCCAAGAAGGGCCCGCGCCTCGGCGGCGGAGCCGCTCACGAGCGTCTCATGCTGTCCAACCTGGCCACCGCCCTGTTCGAGCACGACCGGATCACCACCACCGAGCCCAAGGCGCGCCGGCTCCGGCCCCTCGCCGAGCGCCTGGTGACCTTCGCCAAGCGCGGTGACCTGCACAACCGCCGCAAGGTCCTGACCACCATCCGGGACAAGGGCGTCGTGCACCGCCTCTTCACCGAGATCGCCCCGGACATGGCCGACCGCCAGGGCGGCTACACCCGGATCACGAAGATCGCCCCGCGCAAGGGGGACAACGCCCCCATGGCCGTCATCGAGCTCGTCCGCGAGCCCGTGGCCCGCAAGGCCGTGGTCACCCAGGCCGAGGGCGCCACCCGGCGATCGGCGAAGGACCGTGACGCCGCGGCGGCCGCGCCGATCTCCGACGCGGAGCTCCAGGCCGAGGAGCCCACCACCACCGACGAGGCCGCGGTCGACCAGACCCAGGCCGAGGTGGAGGCGGCGGACAGCGCCGCCGAGCAGGGCGTGGACGTCGCCGCTGCCGGCGAGGTCACCGAGGTGAGCGAGAACGAGACGGCCGAGGACACCACGGAGGCCGCCATGGTCTCCGGCGGTGCGGACGACGCCGACGAGTCGGCGGCGGACGACGCCGAGGAGCCGGCGGAGGCCGACGACAGCAAGTGACGTCGTCGCTGCGCTGAGCACCACGCAGGCCGCCCACCCCCGAGCCGGGGTGGGCGGCCTTCGTCGTCGGCGGTGCAGGATGGGACCGTGCGCATCCGGATCGACCTCGCCTACGACGGGACCGACTTCTCGGGGTGGGCCCGTCAACCCGGCCGACGGACGGTCGAGGAGGAGCTGGGCAGGGCCCTGACGACGGTCCTGCGCCGCTCTGAGGTCCGGCTGACCGTCGGCGGACGCACCGACGCCGGGGTGCACGCCCGCGGATCGGTGTGCCACCTCGACCTGGACCCCGACGAGTGGGCGGCGGTGACTGGTCGGTCGGCACGGGTTCCGGCCGAGGCGCTCGTGTCCCGGCTGCGCGGCGTGCTGCCGCCCGACGTGGTCGTGCGGAGCGCACGGGAGGTGCCGGACACCTTCGACGCGCGGTTCTCCGCCGTCCGCCGCCGCTACACCTACCGGTTGTGCGACGACCCCACCCGGCTCGACCCGCTGCGCCGTCGGGACACCGTCGTGTGGCGGCACCGCCTCGACGAGGAGGCGATGACCGTGGCGGTCGACGGGCTGGTGGGCCTGCACGACTTCGGGGCGTACTGCCGTCCTCGGGAGGGAGCCAGCACGGTACGGCACCTGCAGTCCTACCGGTGGGAGAGGGACGACGACGGGACGCTCCGGGCCACGCTGGTGGCGGACGCCTTCTGCCACAGCATGGTGCGCGCCCTGGTCGGCGGGGCGGTGGCGGTGGGGGAGGGCCGCCGGCCCACGACCTGGCCCCGCGAGGTGCTGGAGCGTGGGGTCCGGGACCCCGGCGTGCAGGTCATGCCCGCCCACGGGCTGTGCCTCGAGGCGGTCGAGTACCCGGACACCGACGAGGCCAGGGCCGCCCGGGCCGCGGAGAGCCGGGCCGTCCGGGGGCCGGTCCACGGCCCCGGCCGGGATGCACGCTAGGTTGGCGGCATGCTGGCTGCCTACGTCGACGCCATCAACGCCGAGGACCCGCTGAGCGGGCTCGTCGTGGGAGACCGCCCTGCGCCGGAGGAGAGGGTGGGGTGGGTGGTGCTCCCCGTCCTCGCGGCCGGGCTCAACCACCACGACCTGTGGTCGCTCAGGGGGGTCGGCCTGCCCGCCGACCGGCTGCCGATGATCCTGGGCTGCGACGCCGTGGTCCGGCACCCCGACGAGGGACCGGTCGTGGTCCTGCCGGTGGTGGCCGGAACCCCCGGCTGGGACGGCGACGTCACCCTCGACCCCCGGCGTTCCCTGCTCTCCGAGCTCCACCAGGGGACCCTCGCCGAGCAGGTGGCCGTCCCTGGGGAGGGAAGCTGGGCCCCCGCACCGGCGCACCTGTCGACGGTGGAGGCGGCCGCACTGTCCACCGCCTGGCTCACGGCCTACCGGATGCTCTTCCGCAACGCCGACGTCCGTCCGGGTGACACCGTGCTCGTCCAGGGCGCCGGCGGGGCGGTGTCCACGGCACTGGTCCAGCTGGGCGCGGCCGCCGGACTCACGGTGTGGGTCACGAGCAGGGACGAGGCGAAGGGGAGGGCGGCCGTCGAGCTCGGCGCCGCCCGCGCCTTCGCCAGCGGGGATCGCCTGCCGCAACGCGTGGACGCGGTCCTGGAGAGCGTCGGGGCCGCCACGTGGTCGCACTCGGTCAACGCGCTCAGGCCGGGCGGGACGATCGTCATCTGCGGGGCCACCTCCGGCGACGCGCCCGAGAAGGCCGAGCTGACCAAGATCTTCTTCAAGCAGCTGCGGGTGGTCGGCTCGACGATGGGGACCCTGGCGGAGCTCCGCGGGTTGTGCCGCTTCGTCGAGACCGCCGGCCTGCGGCCGGCCATCGACAGCACCTACCCGCTCGCGCGTGCCGCCGACGCGCTGGCCCACTTGGCCGCCGGAGACGTGCGGGGAAAGGTCGGGATCACCGTCGCAGAACCGCTCTGACCAGCGCTGATGTCGACGCACCCACTGTGTCGAACAGGTGCCGGCGGCGGCGATTTGGACCGCACCCCCGGGTGTGTGTAACGTATCTCCTCGCTGCCCCGCGGAAGCGGAGCGGCGGGCCAGCTCCCTGGCCGCCCCAACCCCCACCTCCTCGCACCGCGAGGATTCGGTGAGCCGGAGCGGATCAGGTACGCTGGACAGGTTGCCCCGGATGAGGCTTGCACGGTTGTGTGGGTGTTCTGATGGTGTGTGTCCGATCTTTGAGAACTCAACAGCGTGTCAGTTTATTGATGCCATGTATTTGTTTTGCCACCGCGCTTCTGCCCCCCGGTGGGGTGTGGTGGTTTGTTTGTCAGGAAACTGGGTTCTTTGGTAAGAGTTTTGGTTTTTATCGGAGAGTTTGATCCTGGCTCAGGACGAACGCTGGCGGCGTGCTTAACACATGCAAGTCGAACGATGAAGCGGTGCTTGCACCGTGGATTAGTGGCGAACGGGTGAGTAACACGTGAGTAACCTGCCCTTCACTCTGGGATAACTCCGGGAAACCGGTGCTAATACTGGATATGACTCCAACTCGCATGGGTATGGAGTGGAAAGCTTTTGTGGTGGAGGATGGACTCGCGGCCTATCAGCTTGTTGGTGGGGTAATGGCCTACCAAGGCGACGACGGGTAGCCGGCCTGAGAGGGTGACCGGCCACACTGGGACTGAGACACGGCCCAGACTCCTACGGGAGGCAGCAGTGGGGAATATTGCACAATGGGCGAAAGCCTGATGCAGCGACGCCGCGTGAGGGATGACGGCCTTCGGGTTGTAAACCTCTTTCAGCTCTGACGAAGCTTTATCGTGACGGTAGGAGCAGAAGAAGCACCGGCTAACTACGTGCCAGCAGCCGCGGTAATACGTAGGGTGCGAGCGTTGTCCGGAATTATTGGGCGTAAAGAGCTTGTAGGCGGTTTGTCGCGTCTGCTGTGAAAGCCCGGGGCTTAACCCCGGGTCTGCAGTGGGTACGGGCAGGCTAGAGTGTGGTAGGGGAGACTGGAATTCCTGGTGTAGCGGTGGAATGCGCAGATATCAGGAGGAACACCGATGGCGAAGGCAGGTCTCTGGGCCACTACTGACGCTGAGAAGCGAAAGCGTGGGGAGCGAACAGGATTAGATACCCTGGTAGTCCACGCCGTAAACGTTGGGCGCTAGGTGTGGGTCCCATTCCACGGGGTCCGTGCCGCAGCTAACGCATTAAGCGCCCCGCCTGGGGAGTACGGCCGCAAGGCTAAAACTCAAAGGAATTGACGGGGGCCCGCACAAGCGGCGGAGCATGCGGATTAATTCGATGCAACGCGAAGAACCTTACCAAGGCTTGACATGTACCCGGAAACTCTCAGAGATGGGGGCCCCGCAAGGTCGGTACACAGGTGGTGCATGGTTGTCGTCAGCTCGTGTCGTGAGATGTTGGGTTAAGTCCCGCAACGAGCGCAACCCTCGTTCTATGTTGCCAGCACGTGATGGTGGGGACTCATAGGAGACTGCCGGGGTCAACTCGGAGGAAGGTGGGGATGACGTCAAATCATCATGCCCCTTACGTCTTGGGCTTCACGCATGCTACAATGGCCGGTACAGAGGGCTGCGATACCGCGAGGTGGAGCGAATCCCTTAAAGCCGGTCTCAGTTCGGATTGGGGTCTGCAACTCGACCCCATGAAGTCGGAGTCGCTAGTAATCGCAGATCAGCAACGCTGCGGTGAATACGTTCCCGGGCCTTGTACACACCGCCCGTCAAGTCACGAAAGTCGGTAACACCCGAAGCCGGTGGCCCAACCCTTGTGGAGGGAGCCGTCGAAGGTGGGACTGGTGATTGGGACTAAGTCGTAACAAGGTAGCCGTACCGGAAGGTGCGGCTGGATCACCTCCTTTCTAAGGAGCACATCTGGCCCCAGCTGGTCCGTTCCCGTTCGGGGGTGGGCCTGGGGTCTGGTGCCCGTGTCGTGGGCGTTCGTCCCGCGGCGGGTGCTCGGGTGGAACATCGATATTCCGTCGCCTCACCGGCGCTCCTGCTGTCCTGACCTGGTACGGCCCGTCCCCCTTTTCGGGGGGGTGGGTGTGGAACGGTCGGCGCGGGGGTGGTTGGTGCTGGTGCTGACACGTTGTTGGGTCCTGAGGGATCGGGCGGCCCCCGTTGGTGGGGGTCTTCTGGTTGCTCTGGTTCGTCCGGGACCCTGGGTGCTGCCGTACCCGTCCGGTGCCGGTGCGTGCCTCGCGTAGAGCGGGGTGTGGACCGGTGGTGGGTGTGTGGCGGTGGTGTTTGCCTGGGGTTGGCCTGGTCGTGTGTTGAGAACTGTACAGTGGACGCGAGCATCTTTGTGGCTTTTTTGTCAAGTTTACAAGGGCGCACGGTGGATGCCTTGGCACCAGGAACCGAAGAAGGACGTGGGAATCTGCGATAAGCCTCGGGGAGTCGATAACCAGACTTTGATCCGAGGATTTCCGAATGGGGAAACCCGGCTGGACTCATCTCCAGTCACCCGCACCTGAATATATAGGGTGCGTGGAGGGAACGCGGGGAAGTGAAACATCTCAGTACCCGCAGGAAGAGAAAACAACATGTGATTCCGTGAGTAGTGGCGAGCGAAAGCGGACGAGGCCAAACCTCAGCTGTGTGATCACCTGGTAGGGGTTGCAGCTGGGGGGTTGTGGGAGTGTGTGTACCGGTGCTACCACGCCGGTGCGGAGTAAGAAATCGAGTTCATAGGCGAAAGGTCTGGGAAGGCCTGGCACAGACGGTGAGACCCCGGTAGCCGAAATGTTCTCGACTCCGTATCGCACGTCCCAAGTAGTACGGGGCCCGAGAAATCCCGTACGAATCTGGCAGGACCACCTGCCAAGCCTAAATATTCCCTGGTGACCGATAGCGGACAAGTACCGTGAGGGAAAGGTGAAAAGTACCCCGGGAGGGGAGTGAAATAGTTCCTGAAACCGTGTGCCTACAATCCGTCGGAGCCGGCCCGTGGGCTGGTGACGGCGTGCCTTTTGAAGAATGAGCCTGCGAGTTAGTGCTCAGTGGCGAGGTTAACCCGTGCGGGGTAGCCGTAGCGAAAGCGAGTCCGAACAGGGCGAATGAGTCGCTGGGTCTAGACCCGAAGCGGAGTGATCTACCCATGGCCAGGGTGAAGCGCGGGTAAGACCGCGTGGAGGCCCGAACCCACTTAGGTTGAAAACTGAGGGGATGAGCTGTGGGTAGGGGTGAAAGGCCAATCAAACTCCGTGATAGCTGGTTCTCCCCGAAATGCATTTAGGTGCAGCGTCATGTGTTTCTTGCCGGAGGTAGAGCTACTGGATGGCTGATGGGCCCCACCGGGTTACTGACGTCAGCCAAACTCCGAATGCCGGTAAGTAAGAGCATGGCAGTGAGACTGCGGGGGATAAGCTTCGTAGTCGAGAGGGAAACAGCCCAGATCACCAGCTAAGGTCCCTAAGCGTGTGCTAAGTGGGAAAGGATGTGGAGTTGCGAAGACAACCAGGAGGTTGGCTTAGAAGCAGCCACCCTTTAAAGAGTGCGTAATAGCTCACTGGTCAAGTGATTCCGCGCCGACAATGTAGCGGGGCTCAAGCACACCACCGAAGCTGTGGCAACGACACCTTTGCCCGGCCCTCCCCTTCGCGGGTGGGTCCAGGCGTGTCGTTGGGTAGGGGAGCGTCGTGCCGCGGGAGAAGCATCCGAGTGATCGAGATGTGGACGCGGCACGAGTGAGAATGCAGGCATGAGTAGCGAAAGAAGAGTGAGAAACTCTTCCGCCGAATGACCAAGGTTTCCAGGGTCAAGCTAATCTGCCCTGGGTAAGTCGGGACCTAAGGCGAGGCCGACAGGCGTAGTCGATGGACATCCGGTTGATATTCCGGAACCGGCGAAGGACCGCCCAGTACCGAATCATGTGATGCTAAGCGCCTGAAGCCTTCGCAGACCCTGTCCCCTTCGGGGGGTTGGTGAGCGGGGGTGGAACGCGTGGCCCGAGCGTGTAGTAGGTAAGCGATGGAAGGACGCAGGAAGGTAGCCTCCGCGTGGCGATGGTAGTCCACGTCCAAGAGCGCAGGACCGGGGAGAGGTAAGTCCGCCCCATCGGTGTCCGAGGCTTGATGGTGACCGTGTATGCGGGAAGAAGGGTGATCCTATGCTGCCTAGAAAAGTTCCTAGCGAGGTCCGAGCCGCCCGTACCCCAAACCGACCCAGGTGGTCAGGTAGAGAATACCAAGGCGATCGAGTGAATCGTGGTTAAGGAACTCGGCAAAATGCCCCCGTAACTTCGGGAGAAGGGGGGCCCGACGTGTGAGACCCCTTTGCGGGTTGGCACGGAGGGCCGCAGAGACCAGGGAGAAGCGACTGTTTACTAAAAACACAGGTCCGTGCGAAGTCGCAAGACGATGTATACGGACTGACGCCTGCCCGGTGCTGGAACGTTAAGGGGACGGGTCAGCCGCACTTGTGCGGCGAAGCTCTGAACTTAAGCGCCAGTAAACGGCGGTGGTAACTATAACCATCCTAAGGTAGCGAAATTCCTTGTCGGGTAAGTTCCGACCTGCACGAATGGCGTAACGACTTCTCCACTGTCTCAACCACGAACTCGGCGAAATTGCACTACGAGTAAAGATGCTCGTTACGCGCAGCAGGACGGAAAGACCCCGGGACCTTTACTATAGCTTGGTATTGGTGTTCGGTACGGCTTGTGTAGGATAGGTGGGAGACTGTGAAGCGGGCACGCCAGTGTCCGTGGAGTCAACGTTGAAATACCACTCTGGTCGTTCTGGATGTCTAACCTCGGTCCGTGATCCGGATCAGGGACAGTGCCTGGTGGGTAGTTTAACTGGGGCGGTTGCCTCCAAAAAGGTAACGGAGGCGCCCAAAGGTTCCCTCAGCCTGGTTGGTAATCAGGTGTCGAGTGTAAGTGCACAAGGGAGCTTGACTGTGAGACAGACATGTCGAGCAGAGACGAAAGTCGGGACTAGTGACCCGACGGTGGCTTGTGGAAGCGCCGTCGCTCAACGGATAAAAGGTACCCCGGGGATAACAGGCTGATCCTGCCCAAGAGCTCATATCGACGGCATGGTTTGGCACCTCGATGTCGGCTCGTCGCATCCTGGGGCTGGAGTCGGTCCCAAGGGTTGGGCTGTTCGCCCATTAAAGCGGTACGCGAGCTGGGTTTAGAACGTCGTGAGACAGTTCGGTCCCTATCCGCTGCGCGCGGAGGAAACTTGAGAAGAGCTGTCCCTAGTACGAGAGGACCGGGATGGACGAACCTCTGGTGTGTCAGTTGTCCTGCCAAGGGCACCGCTGATTAGCTACGTTCGGACGTGATAACCGCTGAAAGCATCTAAGCGGGAAGCACACTTCAAGATGAGGTTTCCATACCCCTTGTGGGTGAGAGGCTCCCAGCTAGAACACTGGGTTGATAGGCCGGACGTGGAAGCACAGCAATGTGTGGAGCTGACCGGTACTAATAAGCCGACAACTTGACTTAAACCCAAGCCCGAAGATGTTACGCGTCCACTGTACGGTTCCCGAGACACGAACCACCACCACCCCCACCACAAAATGTGGGGGTCGGCCCCGGAACGTTCGTGAACTCCATAAAGTTACGGCGGTCATAGCGTCAGGGAAACGCCCGGTCACATTCCGAACCCGGAAGCTAAGCCTGACAGCGCCGATGGTACTGCACCGGGGACGGTGTGGGAGAGTAGGACACCGCCGGACCACCATTGCCAGAAGGGCCTTGGTCGATCATCAGATCGGCCAGGGCCCTTCTGCATGCAGCGGGACTGTTTCAACCGCTCGGACGGTCGCCGTCCTGGTCCAACCCACCGGCTGAGCCGGGGCCGGGGTGCGCCCCCGACGGCTGCCCCGGCGGGCTCTCGGGGCCGAGCCCGGAGGGGGCACGGCCCGTCCCCCGCTGTCCGCGCCGACGGACGGTGGGGGAGGATGAGAACGTGAGCACCCACGAGTCCGTCCAGACCCCGCCGCCGGCCGACGCCGGGTCCGGGACGCGCATCGGCATCCTCACCTCGGGCGGCGACTCGCCGGGGATGAACGCCGCGGTCCGGGCCGTGGTCCGCTCCACCCTGCGCCTGGGAGGGCGGCCCTTCGGCATCCTGGAGGGCTGGCGCGGAGCCCTCGCCGGTGGCGACGGCATCCGCGAGCTGGGCTGGGACGACGTGGGCTCGCTGCTCCACCGCGGCGGCACGGTCCTGGGGTCGGCGCGGTGCCCGGAGTTCCGCGAACGCGACGGGCTGCGTGCCGCCGCGCTCCACCTCGTGCAGCACCAGATCGACCGGCTCGTCGTCATCGGCGGCGACGGGTCGCTGCGGGGTGCCGAGGAGCTGCGGCAGGAGTGGCCGGAGCTGCTGACCGAGCTGGTCCGGGCCGGGGAGCTCGACGGGACGGCCGCCGAGGCGCACCCGCGCCTGCGCGTCGCCGGGCTCGTGGGCTCGATCGACAACGACATGGCCGGCACGGACATGACGATCGGGGCCGACACCGCGCTGCACCGGATCATCGAGGCCCTCGACGCCCTGTCCTCCACCGCCGCGAGCCACCAGCGCACCTTCGTCGTGGAGGTCATGGGACGTCACTGCGGCTACCTGGCGCTCATGGCGGCCGTCGCCGGGGGCAGCGACGCCGTCCTGGTGCCCGAGGGCCCGCCCGCCGACGGGTGGCAGTCCGGACTCGTCGCCTCGATCGAGCGCACGCGGGCCACCGGCCAGCGGGACAGCCTGGTCATCGTCGCCGAAGGGGCGACCGACCAGGCCGGCCGGCCGATCACGAGCGCGGCCGTGGCCGAGGCGCTCGGGGAGCGGATGGGGGAGCGGGCCCGGGTCACGATCCTCGGTCACGTACAGCGCGGCGGGCGACCGTCCGCCTACGACCGCTGGATGCCCACCCTCCTGGGGTATGCCGCGGTGCGCCAGCTCCTGCAGGCAGCGGCGGACGCGCCGTCGCAGATCGTCGGGGTACGGCACAACCAGGTCGCGGTGCTGCCGCTGAGCGAGGCCGTGCGCGACACCAACGCGGTGAAGACCGCGCTGGAGTCGTGCGACTTCGACGTTGCCCGCGAGGCCCGGGGCAGCTCGTTCGCCACGCTGTCGCGCCTCTACGCCCAGCTGTCCCAGCCGCCCGCCGAGCTCGTCGACGGCCGGCCCCACCCTAGCCGGGCCTTCACGGGCGGGGCGGCGAGCAGCGGTCCCGGACCCACGGGTCCACGCCCACGGGTCGGCGTCCTGCACGTCGGCGGTCTGGCACCCGGGATGAACACCGCCGTCCGGGCGCTGGTGCGCTTCGGGCTCACCGACGGCATGGAGGTCGTCGGGATCGAGGACTCGCTGGCCGGACTGGCCCGGGGACGCGTCCGGGACCTGGGCTGGGCCGAGGTCGACGACTGGGTCGGCCGAGGCGGTGCCTTCCTGGGCACCCGACGGCACGTGCCCACCCCTGCCGAGCTGCCGGCGCTCGTCGACGCGGTCGCCCGGCACCGCCTCGATGCGCTGGTTCTCGTCGGTGGCCTGGACGCCTACCTCACGGCCGAGGTCCTGGTCCGGGGAGGCGCCGAGCACGGCCCGCTGGGGATCCCGGTCGTCTGCCTGCCCGCCTCGATCGACAACAACCTGCCGGGAGCCGACCTCTCTGTGGGCGCCGACACGGCGCTGAACACGGTCGTGGAGGCGCTGGACCGCATCCGCACGTCCGCCTCGGCGACCCAGCGGTGCTTCGTCGCCGAGACCAAGGGTGGGCGGTGCGGCTACCTGACGATGATGGCGGGGCTCGCCTCCGGTGCCGAGCGGGTCTACCTGCCCGAGGACCGGTTGCGCATCGCGGACATCGCCGCCGACGACGCCGAGCGGATGAGCCGGTCGTTCGCCGAGGGGCGCCGGCTCTACCTCGTGCTGCGCAACGAGATGGCCTCCACGCACTACACCACCGACCTCGTCGCCCGGGTCTTCGAGGAGGAGGGCGGCGACCTCTTCGACGTGCGCAGCACCGTCCTGGGGCACGTGCAGGACGGCGGCGACCCGACGCCGTTCGACCGGCTGCTCGCCACCCGGCTCGCCCGGGTCGCGCTCGACGAGGTGTCCCGACGGTGGGCGGAGGGCGCGGCGGGCGGATGCTACGTCGGGGAGGTCGCCGGACGGGCCACCGTCACCCCGGTCGACCGCCTCGCGGAGGAGACCGACCTGGTCGCCGGCCGGGCCCGCTCCCCGTGGTGGTCCGAGCTGCGGCCGGTGATCGCCGTGGTCTCCGACCGGCACCGCAGCGTCGCCCCGGTCGACCTGCCGCTGGCCGCGGGCCGGGACCAGGCCCGATGATCCGGCGCCACCGTCCGGCACCACGTCCCGTCGACCTCGGGGCCGCCCGCGCCCACTGGGTCAGGTCCGACCTCGTGGCCCTGCCGGCCACCGCGCTCCCGCACGACCTGCCGGTGCACGAGCTGACGGTCCGGCTCGAGCACGCCCCCGACGGGGGCCTGGACCCCGGCGACCGGCCGGGGCCGGGCTGGGACCTGCGGCCCGATGATGGCGGGCTGCCGCCGGAGACGCTGCGCGTCGTGCCGCACCTGGCCGGGGCGCTGGCCCTGCGTCTGCCGGACGAGGCGTCCGCCCGGGCGGCCCGGCTGCTCACCGGGCAGGTGGCCCTCACGGTGCGCCACCGGGCTCGCCTGGTCATGGCGACCTCCCTGCAGGTGCCGCACGTGCTCGACGACCTGTACGCGGCGCAGGCGCGCCGACGCCGGTGCGGGGCCACCTGGGGGCCTGCCGAGCACGACGCCCCGGACAGCCCGGACCGGCGCGGCGCCGGGGCCGGCGCGGGTGCCGTCGCCGACCTCGTCCCCACGGTCACCGTGTGGGCACCCACGGCCCGGGAGGTGACCCTCCTGCTGTGGGACGCTGTCCCGCCGGAGGGCTCGAGCGCCGCCTGGACGCCACCCGGTGACCCGGTCCGCCATCCGCTGGCCCGCTCCGACGACGGGGCCTGGTCGGTCACCGGTGCCTCCGACTGGCGCGACCGGTGCTACCAGCTCGAGCTGCGCCACGTCATACCTCCGCGGTGGACCGAGCAGGTCGTGCGCACCACCGACCCCTGGTCGGTGGCGCTGACGCTCGGTTCGACCCATTCCGTCCTCGTGGACCTCGACGATCCGCGCTGGGTCCCGCCCCGGTGGGCGCAGGCGCCGGTCCCCCCGCGGCTGCGACCCGTCGACCAGAGCATCTACGAGCTGCACGTGCGGGACTTCTCCCGGGACGATCCAGAGGTGCCTCCCGAGCTGCGCGGCACCTACCGCGCGTTCGGGGCGGACGGGCTGGGACGGCGCCACCTGCGCACCCTGGCCGGGGCCGGGTGAACACCGTGCACCTGCTGCCGGTCTTCGACCTCACCTCGGTGCCGGAGGACCCGGCCGAGCGGGTCGGGCCCGACCCCGAGGTGCTGGCGGAGCTGACGCGCCGGGACCCGGCCGGCACGGAGCAGCAGCAGCTGGTGCGGCGCACCGCGCACCGGGACGCCTTCAACTGGGGCTACGACCCGTGGCACTTCCTGGCGCCGGAGGGGTCGTACGCGACCGGTCCGGGTGCGGCGCACGGTGGTCGACGGGTCGCGGAGTGCCGCGAGATGCTCGGTGCGCTGCACGACCTCGGCCTGCGCGTCGTGCTCGACCAGGTCTACAACCACACCACGGACTCGGGGCTGGAGCGCACCTCCGTGCTGGACCGGGTGGTGCCGGGCTACTACCACCGGCTCGACGAGGAGGGCCGGGTCGAGACGTCCACCTGCTGCCAGAACCTGGCCACCGAGCACCAGCTGGCCGAGCAGCTGATGGTCGACGGGTGCGTCCTGTGGGTCCGGCACTACCGGGTCGACGGCTTCCGGTTCGACCTCATGGGCCACCATTCGCGAGCGAACCTGGATGCCGTGCGGGCCGCGCTCGACGCCCTCACCCCCGCCCAGGACGGGGTGGACGGCTCGGCCGTCACGCTCTACGGGGAGGGCTGGAACTTCGGCGAGGTGGCCGGCGACGCCCGCTTCCCCCAGGCGGTCCAGGGCCAGCTGGACGGGACCGGGATCGGGACCTTCAACGACCGGTTGCGCGACGCGGTGCGCGGCGGGGCGGTGCACGACGACTCGGGCCGGTCGGGGCACGGCTGGGTCACCGGGGGGTCGGACCCCCACGACACGGACCTGCTGCAGGTCGGGCTGGCGGGTGGGCTGCGCGACCTCCGCCTCCTCTCCCACGCCACCGGTCGGTGGACCACCGGGGCAGGGGTGCCCTACGGCGGCGCCCCCGGAGGGTATGCGGCTCAGCCCGACGAGGTGGTCTCCTACGTCGACGCGCACGACAACGAGACCCTGTGGGACACGTTGCTGCTCAAGCTGTCCGACGACACGCCGATGGCCGAACGGGTGCGGCGCAACACGCTCGCCCTCGCCTGCGTCACCCTCTCCCAGGGGATCTCGTTCTGGCACGCCGGTGCCGAGATCCTGCGCAGCAAGAGCCTGGACCGCAACAGCTACGACTCCGGCGACTGGTTCAACGTCCTCGACTGGTCGTTGCAGGACAACGGGTTCGGTCGCGGACTGCCGCCCGAGCCGGACAACGGGCGACGCTGGGCGGAGATGGCGCCCCTGCTGGCGGACCCCTCCTTGCGGCCCACCCCCGCCGACGCCCGCACGGCGCTGGACGGCGCCCTCGACCTGCTCCGGCTGCGGCGTGACCTGCCGCTGCTGCGGCTCGGAACGGCCGAGCAGATCCTGGCCAAGGTCTCCTTCCCGCTGTCGGGCCCGCAGGGGCGTGCGGACCTCGTGGTCATGCTCGTGGACGACCTGGTCGGTGCGCCGGTCGACCCGGTGTCCTCGGGGCTGCTCGTCGTCCTCAACGCCTCCCGGGAGGAGCAGGTGCCGCGGCTTCCCGGGCTGGCCGGTCAGCACTGGGAGCTGTCGGCCGTGCAGCAGGAGGGCGCCGACCCCGTCGTGCGCTCCACCCGGTGGGAGCCCGGCACCGGCCGCCTGGTGGTGCCCGGTCTGTCCGCCGCGGTGCTCGTGCGTCGCGGCTGAGGCGACCCGGACCCGGACCCCGACCTGGACCCGCCAAGCGGTCACGACCGGCACAGGTCGCTCCACGACCGGCTCCGGGTCAGGGTCCGGTCAAGATCGGGTACGGGTCTGGTCAAGAGTCTTGCGCGGCGGTTCGGCCCCCGGTGATGCTGTCGGCGCGCCACGACGATGTGGCCCACATCACACCCCTGAGGAGCACTCCATGACCCACCGCCGACCCCGGGCACTGGCAGCGATCGCCGGTGCCTCCGTCCTTGCCCTCGCCGCAGCCCCGGCCGCCGTGGCCACCGCTGCCGGCAACGACGCCCGCCCCGGGGCGGCGACGCGTCACATCGTCCTGCTGGAGGCCGGTGCCGAGGCGGGCGAGCAGCGCGGTGCCGTCGGCACCGCGACGGCGCGGGCCGTGGCCGACGCCCGCGCCCGCGGTCTGGACGTGGAGCGGGCGCTGCCGGCGCTGGGCGGCTACGTCGCGACGATGACCCCCGCGCAGGCCCGGTCGCTCGCCGAGGACCCCGCGGTCAGCACGGTGTCCGTCGACGGCGTCGTGTCGGTCTCGACCGAGCAGCAGGGCGCCACGTGGGGTCTGGACCGCATCGACCAGGCCGACCCACCGCTGGACGGGATCTACCGCTACACCGCCACCGGTGCCGGCGTGGACGCCTACATCGTGGACACCGGCATCCGGAGCACCCACGGCGAGTTCGCAGGACGGGTGCTCGCGGGTGCCAACTTCGCCCGCGGCAAGAACACCACCGAGGACTGCAACGGGCACGGCACCCACGTGGCCGGGACGGTGGGTGGGAGCACCTACGGGGTGGCCAAGGAGGTGAACCTCGTGCCCGTGCGCGTCCTGGACTGCCGGGGTTCCGGCAGCTGGTCCGGCGTGGTCGCCGGCATGGACTGGGTGGTGGCCGACGCAAACGGACCGTCGGTGGCCAACCTGAGCCTCGGCGGCGGGGCGAACGCCTCGGTCGACGAGGCCGTCGCCCGGATGGTGGACGCGGGCGTGACCACCGTCGTGGCCGCCGGCAACGAGGACCAGGACGCCTGCGCCACCTCCCCGGCCCGGGCCCCCGGCGCCCTGACGGTGGGGGCGACCGACCGCGACGACCGGCGGGCCTCCTTCTCCAACCACGGATCCTGCCTGGACCTCTTCGCACCCGGCGTGGGGATCACCGCCGCCTGGCACAAGGGGGACGCCTCGACGAACACCATCTCGGGCACCTCGATGGCCTCGCCGCACGTCGCCGGCGTCGCCGCCCTGGTGCTCCAGAGCAGCTCCTCCGCCAGTCCTTCCCAGGTCGAGGGTGCGATCGAGACGGCCGCCACGCGGGGAGTGGTGAGCGACCTCGCCGGTTCCCCGGACCGGCTGCTGCGCGCCACCTCCTGATCGTCAGGAGTTCCGCCCGCACGCGCCGGCACCGCGCACCCGTCTCACCCCCGGGGGGCGGGCCACCGGCCCGGACGAGGCACCTCGCCCCGTCCGGGCCGGACCGCGGCCCCGGAGGCGTGCCTCCGCGACGTCAGGTGCCGCCGCGACCGCTGGGCGGCAGCGGCAGGGCGCATGTGTAGACGACGACCCTGCGCGCCTGCGGGTTGCCCTGCCCGACCCGGCGGTAGCGCTCCAGCACCTCGAGCAGCTCGGCCCGCATGGCCGTCAGCTGCTCGCCGGTCACCTGCACGGTGTGGTCCTCCAGGCCGCAGGCCTGCTGCCAGGTGGTCTCCTCCAGCGGCCGCTCGCGCAGCCAGGCCTCGGTGCGCTCGCCGAAGTGCGCCAGGTAGTCCAGGGCCAGCCAGTCGGCGGCCCGGGCGTCGTCCTCGTCGAGGTCCTGCTCGGCCCCGCCGGCGACCCCCAGCCCCACCCCGAGCACGCCGGGTCGGTCAGGGTCGGGGACCGCGCTCCATACCCTGCGCCGGCCGGTGCCGGTGCCGGTGTCCTCCACCAGACCCGCCTCCTCCAGACGGCGCAGGTGGTATGACGTGGCGCCGGTGTTCGAGTCCAGCGCGGCGGCGAGCTCGGTCGCGGTGGCACCCCCGTGGACGCGCAGCTCGGCGAGGAGCCGGCTGCGCAACGGGTGGGCAAGGGTGCGCAGTGCCTGGGACGACGAGGGCGGGGGGGCCGTGGCCGGTGGTGTCATGCTGGCCTTCCACGGGTAGATGGCGCCGAGTGCGTGCACAATTATTATGCACAGATCGGCTGCAGACGCCGGTCGACGGTCCTAGGATGGCTCCTGACCTGCGACGACGTCGATTTGGGTGGTCCCGGAGACCCTCGGTAGACTTGAACGGTTGCCCCACCACACGAGATGAAGGTTCTTCTACCGTGCGTACCTACACCCCCAAGCCCGGCGAGATCACCCGCGCCTGGCACATCATCGACGCCACGGACGTCGTGCTGGGTCGCCTCGCGTCCCAGACCGCGATCCTGCTCCGCGGCAAGCACAAGACGATCTTCGCGCCTCACATCGACACCGGCGACTTCGTCATCATCATCAACGCGGACAAGGTTGCCCTGACCGGCGCCAAGCTGGCCCAGAAGAAGGCCTACCGCCACTCCGGCTACCCCGGTGGCCTCAAGGCCGTCAGCTACGAGCAGCTGCTCGAGCAGCACCCGACCCGGGCGGTGGAGAAGGCCGTGCGCGGCATGCTTCCCCGCAACTCCCTGGGTCGCCAGATGCTCGGCAAGCTCAAGGTCTACGCCGGCGACACCCACCCGCACGCGGCGCAGCAGCCGGTGCCGTTCGAGATCTCCCAGGTCGCGCAGTAAGGAACGTCTGACACATGACTGACACCACCACCGTGGAGACCGACGAGTTCGACGAGAACGCCGTCTCCGAGTACACCACCGAGTCGTCGGCCGCGGCCGACGCCACCGCCCGCCCCACCGCCACCGCCCCCGGTGCCGCCACCGGTCGTCGCAAGCAGGCGATCGCCCGCGTGCGCATCGTCCCGGGCACCGGCGAGTGGAAGGTCAACGGCCGCACCCTGGAGGAGTACTTCCCCAACAAGGTGCACCAGCAGATCGTCAACGAGCCGCTGGCCGCGCTCGACCTCATGGGTGCCTACGACGTCCTCGTGCGCGTGCACGGCGGTGGCCCCTCGGGCCAGGCCGGTGCGGTCCGCCTGGGCGTGGCCCGCTCGCTCAACGGGATCGACCCCGACCTGAACCGCGCCACCCTGAAGAAGGCCGGTCTGCTCACCCGGGACGCCCGCGTCCCCGAGCGCAAGAAGGCCGGTCTGAAGAAGGCCCGCAAGGCGCCGCAGTACAGCAAGCGCTGACGCGCCGTCCGACGCCGGGACCCGGGGTCGCGACGGACGCACCGAAGGCCGGTGGGAGCACAGCTCCCGCCGGCCTTCGGCCTGTGTGCGGACGTGGTCGGCGCAGCGTGACGTCGTCGACGAAGAAGGACGTGGCGCCAGCCCCCCTGCGGCTCGCAGTCCCGGACCCCTCCGCGGTGGGGGGCGGCCTCCGCCCGCACGTACGGCATACTTTCTGAGGATCCGCGACGGGTCCGCCGCAGGACGACGAGACGAGGCACAGCACATGGGACGACTGTTCGGCACCGACGGGGTGCGTGGACTGGCGAACAAGGACATCACCGCCGAGCTGGCGCTGGACCTGTCCGTCGCCGTCGCGCACGAGCTGGGCGGGCAGGGTGCCTTCGGAGGTCACCGGGCCACGGCCGTCGTCGGCCGGGACCCGCGGGCCTCCGGCGAGTTCCTCTCCGCAGCCGTCATGGCCGGACTGGCCTCCGCGGGCGTCGACGTCCTCGACGCGGGAGTGCTGCCCACGCCGGCGATCGCCTACCTGACGCAGCGGATGAACGCCGAGATGGGGGCGATGCTCTCCGCCTCGCACAACGCGATGCCGGACAACGGCCTGAAGTTCTTCGCGCGGGGCGGGCACAAGCTCGCCGACGAGATCGAGGACCGCATCTCCGGGCGCCTGGGGACCCACTGGGACCGGCCCACCGGCGCGGCCGTGGGGCGGATCCGTCCGTTCGACCGCGGGGCCGAGTTCTACATCGAGCACCTGCTCGAGGCGGTTCCCGGACGGCTCGACGGTCTGCGCGTGGTCATCGACGCGGCGCACGGCGCGGCCTCGGTCGTGGGCCCGGAGGTCTTCCGCCGGGCCGGGGCCACCGTCGACGTGATCGGCGGCGACCCGGACGGTCTCAACATCAACGACGGCGCCGGCTCCACCCACCTGGAGCAGCTGCAGGAGGCCGTCCGCCTCCGGGGCGCGGACATGGGCGTGGCCTTCGACGGTGACGCCGACCGCTGCCTGGCGGTGGACGCCCACGGCGAGACGGTTGACGGCGACCAGATCATGGCCATCCTCGCGCTGTCCATGCACGAGGGCGGCCGGTTGACCGACGACACCCTCGTGGCGACCGTGATGAGCAACCTGGGCCTGATCAAGGCGATGGAGTCCGAGGGGGTCCGGGTCGTGCAGACGGCCGTGGGGGACCGCTACGTCCTGGAGGAGATGCGCCGGCACGGCTACTCCCTGGGCGGGGAGCAGTCGGGCCACGTCATCATGCTCGAGCACGGCACCACCGGCGACGGTGTGCTCACCGCCCTCGCCCTCGGTCAGCGGGTCGTCTCCTCCCAGACGCCGCTGCGCGACCTGGCGTCGGTGATGACGCGCATGCCGCAGGTGCTGATCAACGTCAAGGGGGTGGACCGGTCGCGGGTGGACAGCGACGAGGCGCTCACCGCGGCGGTGCGGACCGTGGAGACCGAGCTGGGTGCGGACGGCCGGGTCCTGCTGCGCCGCTCCGGCACCGAGCCGCTCGTGCGGGTCATGGTGGAGGCGGACTCCCAGGACCGGGCGCAGGGGTATGCCGACCGGCTGGCCGACGTCGTGCGGGAGCGGCTGACCCTCTGAGCCCGGACGTCCGAGCCCGGACGTCCGAGCCTCGGACCGACCCGCCCGGGCTCGCCTCAGGCGCGGACGCCCTGCTGCTCCCCGGGCGGCGGGGCGGAGGTCTCGGAGGTCGCGTCCTGGGTCTCCGCGAGCTCGGCCTCGATGTCCTCGACGAACTGCTCGATGCCGTCCACGCCGTTGACGGGTCCGCCTGCGAGCAGGCCGTCGGCTCCCAGCAGCACCGCCCCGGGACTCGACCCCACGCCCAGGTCGTCGTAGACGCGCGAGCCCGGGTCCCACCAGATGCCGGACAGGCCGGGGTCGAGCGCCGACGCGTCGAAGGGGTGGGGGACGAAGACCATCTGCACTCCCAGCTGGGGCAGGCGCTCGCGCCAGCGGGGAAGACGCTCGAGGGGCTCGTGCGTGGGGCCGCACCAGCAGTTGACCAGGACCAGCAGCTGCGCCTGGCTCCGGGCGAGGGAGCTGAGCGCGACCGTGCCGTGGTCCCGGCCGACGAGCACCCCACGGGGTATGGGGAGGCGCACGTACTCGAGCTCGTCGGGCTCGGCAGGGACGGACGTGGTGGCCGCCGCCGCTGGGGCGGGGGCGGAGGAGGAGCGCGCCGCGCCCCCACGACCGGTCCGGCGGGTCGTCCTGGCCACGGCGGGCCCCCCGCCGAGGACCATGACGGAGACCGCGGCGAGCGCGACGGCCAGGACGAGCCACCACACGTCGTTGGCGGTGTACCGGGCCAGGAGCTCGCCGGTGCTGGTCCCGGCCAGGCCGATCCACAGGGTCAGCCCGGCGAGGGCCACCAGGACGGTGTTGCGCACGACGGTCCGGCCGTTGATGCGGTGGTCGCCGATCCGGCCGAAGCAGCCGCAGGTGGGCCGGGGGTCGAACCCCATCGCCCGCACCACGACGGCCCAGAAGGCCACGAACAGTCCCATCGCCAGCACCGCCCCGGCGAGGAAGGGCCATCGCCAGGGGAGCAGCAGCAGCGCCGCGGTCACCAGCTCCACGACGGGAAGGGCGCGGGCGGTCGGACGGTTGGTCACGAGCGCAGGGAGGCGCAGCAGCCGCAGGACGCTGAACGTGGACCCGGTGTCCTGCAGCTTGGCCACCCCGCTGAGGACGAGGACGGCGGCCAGCGTCAGCGGCGCGAGCGACAGGGCGGGGTGCATGGCGTCCACGATACGGCAGGCGCCGACGGCGGATGACGTGTCATGCAGCCGTCTGCGCGTGGGTGCGGGGGTGTGGCGAGGGTGCGGGACGGGCTGGCGTGGGCCTGGCGTGGGCCCTCTTGTGGCCGGGGGGTGGCCAGGGAGCGGCGGGGCTCAGACGAGCTGCTCCATCCGCCCGGTGTCCACGTCGTAGAGGAAGCCGCCGACCTGGGCCCGGTCGCCGATGAGCGGATGGCTGGTGACCCGGAGGACGTCCTCCATGAGCGCGGCGCGCTGGTCGGGGACGACGTGGAAATGCTGCCACCAGGCGTCCTGGCCGGAGAGCTCGGTGATCGTCGTGCGCAGCTCGTTCTCGGACATCTTCGTCATCGCGCAGCGCGTGTGCGGGACCACGAGGATGCGACGCACCTGCAGCAGGTGCACCCCCAGGACGAGGGCCTCCAGCGCCGCGTCGGTGACCCGGCCGCCCGGGTTGCGGAAGATCTTGGCGTCCCCGTGCGTCAGGCCCAGCATCGTCAGGGGCTGGATGCGGGAGTCCATGCAGGTGACGATCGCCACCCCCGCACGGGCGATGCCGTCAAAACCCCCGAGGGTGAAGTTCTCGGCGTAGGCGGCGTTGGCCTCGAGCAGGTCGGCGAAGGCGGAGGCGGGCTCCGCCTCGGTGCCGGGCGGGGTGTCCTCGTGGTGCGTCATACCGGGTTCCTCTCTGCGCGCGGGAGCTTGTCGGGGGTTCGTCGGGGGATGTCACGGGGCTCGTGGGCGATGTCGGGCTCGGCGCGGGGCTCGGGCGGCCGCCCTCGTTCAGCCGAGCTCGGCGAGGTCGGCCCTGGTCGGGGCGGCGGCACCGGCCCGACCGACGGTCCAGGTGGCGCAGTCGACGGCCCGGCGCAGGGCGGGGGCCACGTCGTCGAGGTCGGTCCGGCGCAGGCGGTCGCGCGCTCCGGCCGAGCCGAGGAGACCGGCGTCGAGCAGGCCGCTGAGCAGGCCCGCCATGAAGGAGTCGCCCGCCCCGACCGTGTCGACCACCTGCACGGCGACCGGGTCCAGCTCGATGGTGGTGTCCGTGCGGGACAGGTGCACCAGGGCGCCGTCACCGCCCCGGGTGACGACGACCAGCTCGGGACCCAGCCGCCCCCAGAGGTGGGCCACCTCCGGGGGTGGGGCGCCGTCGTAGAGCCAGGCCACGTCCTCCTCGGAGGCCTTCACCACGTCGGCTAGACCGATGCACTCCTCGATCCGGGAGCGCACGTCGTGAGGGGCGCCCATGATCGAGGGACGGCAGTTGGGGTCGTAGGAGATCGTGGCGGTCGGGCGGGCGCGCGTCATCAGCGCCAGCACGGCGGAGGCGCCGGGCTCCAGGGTGGCCGCGACCGAACCGGTGTGCAGGTGGCCGACCCCGTGGAGGTCCTGGGTGCCCACGTGCCACAGCAGGTCGAAGTCGTAGGTCGCCGACCCGTCCACGTCCAGGTGGGCGGTGGCCGTGGAGGTGCGCTGGGCCGAGTCCGACCCCGGGGTGAGCACGACGTCGGCGTCCAGGAGGTGCTCGCGCACCCGCCGGCCGCGCTCGTCGTGGCCCAGGTGGGCCGTCAGCCGGCTGTCGTGGTCCAGGGCGGCCAGGCCCACGGCGACGTTGGCGGGCGAGCCGCCGACGTGCTCGGTGCGCTCCTGCCCGTTCCGGGCGACGACGATGTCGACGAGGGCCTCGCCGACGGTGAGGACAGCAGGCTGGTCCATCGGCGGCCCCTCAGTGACCCGTGGCTTCCGGGGACAGGGAGTCGGCGATCTGCGCGACCTTGTCCAGGCGGTGGTGGGAGGTGATCTCCCGGATGGTGCCGGAGCGGGAGCGCATGACGAGGGAGTGGGTCACGGCCGTGCCGGAGCCGTAGCGCACCCCGCCCAGCATCTCGCCGGTCGTGATGCCGGTGGCGACGAAGAAGGCGTTGTCGCCGGTGACCAGGTCCTCGGTCGACAGGACCCGGTCCAGGTCGTGGCCGGCGTCGATGGCCCGCTGGCGCTCGTCGTCGTCCTTGGGCCACAGCGTGCCCTGGATCACCCCGCCCATGGCCTTCATCGCGCACGCGGTGATGATGCCCTCGGGGGTGCCGCCGATCCCGATGAGCATGTCCACCGAGGACTCCTCGCGCGCGGCGGCGATCGAGCCGGCGACGTCGCCGTCGGTGATGAAGCGCAGCCGGGCGCCGGCCTCGCGGACCTCCCGGGTGTACTGCTCGTGCCGCGGTCGGTCGAGCATGATCACCGTCAGGTCGTCCACGAAGCGCTTCTTGGCGCGGGCGATGCGCCGCAGGTTCTCCTTGATCGGCAGCCGGATGTCCACCCGGTCGGCCACGTCGGGGCCGACGACGAGCTTGTCCATGTAGAAGACGGCTGAGGGGTCGTACATCGTGCCGCGCTCGGAGACGGCCATGACGGCGATGGAGTTGTCCATGCCCTTGGCGGTCGGGGTGGTGCCATCGATCGGGTCGACGGCGACGTCGACCTGGGGTCCGGTGCCGTCGCCGACCCTCTCCCCGTTGAAGAGCATCGGCGCCTCGTCCTTCTCGCCCTCGCCGATGACGACGATCCCGTCCATGGCGACCTGACCGATGACCTTGCGCATGGCCTCGACCGCCGCGTTGTCCGCGAGGATCTTCTCCCCCCGGCCGACCCACCGGCCGGCCGCCAGCGCTGCCGCCTCCGTGACCCGGACCAGCTCCATGGCCAGGTTGCGGTCCGGGATGACCTGCTCGGTGCTCGGACGGGTGGGCTGCTCGGCGGCCATGCGGGACTCCTTCGTCGGTGACGGCTGCGCGGCTGACGACTGCGCGACGTGGGTTCGGCCAGCCTAGCGGCCGCGGGAGGCCCCGGTCCTGGGGGATGGGACGATGGAGGGGTGAGCCCTGCTACCTCCTCGAGCACCGGACCCGACACGGTCCGGGACCGACCCTCCGACGCTTCACCGCCCCCGGACGGGCGGCAGAAGCGGCTGGCGGCCTGGACCTTCCGCAACATGGTCGTCTCGGTGCTGCTCGTGCTGGCCGTGGTGCTGACCTGGTGGTCGATGACCTACCAGCCGGAGGAGTCGCAGCGTCGTCCCGCGGACGTGAGCCAGGTCGTGCCCTTCGCCACCGAGCAGGCGTCGTGGCCCGTGTGGGTGCCGGACCCGGGCGAGGGGTGGACGCCCACGGTCGTGTGGTTCGACGAGCGTCTCGCCGGGGTCCCCACCTGGCACGTCTCGTGGACCACCCCCCAGGGGGAGTATGCCGCGCTGCACCAGGCCGCCGACGTCACCGACGCCTGGCGGGAGGAGGTCCTCGTGGACGCCGAGCCGGTCGGCGAGGAGGAGCTGCCCGCCCCCGGTGGGACGCAGGCGTGGCAGGCGTGGGAGGGTCCGGTGCCCAGCAACGTGGAGAACGCCTGGGTGCTCGGTCCGGAGGAGACCGGCGGCGCGACGGTCGTGGTGAGCGGGACGGCCGGGACCGACGAGATGGCCGAGCTGCTCGAGTCCGTGGACGCCCGCGACTGACGGGGCGGTCGGGGGTCCCGATGCCCTCGCCCCGGGGGAGGCGTGGCCAGGGTTCCTCCGGGCCGCCGTGCCGGCGTCCGGGCGGGTGGTTCGTACAGGTGTGTCAGTGGGGGGTGCTTGGGTGGGGGTATGTCGTTCTTGTGGGGTGGGGCAGCGGGGGGTGGTGGAGGAGGTCCACGATGCGGGCGACGTCGTGCCGGAGCCGGTGTCGGAGCGTGAGCGGCTGTTCGTCGCGGGGGTGATGGCGCAGCAGGAGGTGCAGACGCCGGAGTGTGAGGATCCGGCGGGGGCGGGGTACTGGGAGCTGCTGGCCGACATCGAGGAGACGTTGGCGGCAGAGGCGGGCGGGGACGGTGGCTGGGGTGTCCCGGGCGGGTTGGCCTCGCAGGAGCTGGCCGCGGGGTTGGACCTGGCGATGGTGGGGCTGGACCGGGCCGCGGTGGGTCCGCAGGGTGTGGTGGGGGTGTTCGACCCGTCCTTGGTGGAGGGTCTGGAGGCGGCCGGTCGGGTGCGTGCCCGGGTGGATGCACTGGTGGTGACGTTGGCGGTGGAGGCGCAGCGGCGGGGGTTGCCGGGCGCGGTGGGGATGGGTCTGGTGGACTGGGTACGGGTGCGTTGCCCGTGGCTCTCGGGCGCGGAGGCGGCGCATCTGCGGGCGGTGGTGGCTGCGGCCGGTCAGTACTGGGGTGCTCCGGTGCTGCAGGCCGTGATCGAGGGGCGGGCGGGGTTGGCCCGGGCGGGCCGGGTGGCGGCCACCCTGTCCCGGGTGGTGCCGGGGTTGGACGTGGACCAGGCGCAGGCGTACGCGCAGATCGCGACCGGCGCCGCGTGTGATGGGGGGATCAGCGAGCGGGATCTGGGGCGGGTGTGCCAGAAGCTGCTGGTGGACCTGTTGGAGGAGGCGCCCCGGGAGGCCGAGCAGCAGACGGCGGAGGGGTTGCGGTGCGTGTCCCGGCGGCGGGTGGGTCCGGGGTTGGTGCGCTACGTCCTGGACGCCCCGGACGCCGACGCGGTCCTGATCGACGGGGTGCTGGACGGGCCGCTGGCCGCGCCCGATCCCGCCCGCGACAACGCCGGGCACGACGGCCAGGACGGCCGGGAGGGGCAGGGGGAGCGGGATGGCCGGTCGGTGGGGCAGCGGCGTTACGACGCGGTGCTGACGGTGATCTCGCGGGGGTTGGGAAACCCGGGGGCGCCACCGTCGACGGGCCGCGCCAGCGTGATCCTGACGGTGGCGGCGGACCCGGACACGGGTCGTCCGCGGGGGGCGGCGTTTGCGCAGGCCGGTGATGCGGGGCTGGACGCGGGGCAGGCGGGCCGGTACGCGTGCCTGGGGGACGTGACCCCGGTGGTGCTGGGCCCTACGGGGGAGCCGTTGCGGCTGGGTCGCACGGTGCGGTTGGCCACGCCGGGACAGTTCAAGGCGTTGCTGGTCCGGGACGGGAGGTGCACGTTCCCGGGGTGCTCGGTGCCCGGGTCGTGGTGCGAGGCCCACCACCTGGTGTGGTGGTGCCGTGGCGGGGGCACCGACATCGAGCTGCTGGTCCTGCTCTGCGGGCGGCACCACAAGAAGGTGCACGAGAAGGACCTCATGGCCACCGTCACCGGTGGCACCACGACCTGGCACGTCTGACGACCCCGCCCCACACCCGGCCCCACCCGGCCGGGAGCACCACCACGCCCGGGAGGACGTCATTCGGCCCCCACGAGCCAGGGGCGGACGGCGCGACTCCGGAACGCAGCTCGGACGTCAGGCGCCGCCGTGACTACCGTCGTGTGGCTCCGTCGTCTTCGTCGATGGAGGCGTCGTCACGTCGGCAGCCGGGGAAGCGCTCGTCTCAGCAGAGGTCTCCTCGTCGGCCGAGCCGTTCCCCGGGCTCTCCGCCCCCTCGGCACCGGCCCGTGTGGTGGCCCGGTCGAGGGTCTCCTGGGCGGAGTCGAGCTTGGCCTGGCAGTGCGCGGCGAGCTCCTCCCCGCGTTCCCACAGGAGCATCGACTCCTCGAGGGGCACCTGACCGGACTCGATGCGGGACACGAGCGCGACCAGCTCGTCGCGGGCCTGCTCGTAGCTCAGCTGACCCACCGGGGTGGGCTCGGGAGTGGTGGCGTCGACGGGAGTCACCCGACCACCCTACGACCCGGTGGCCCGCCACCCGGCCCGCCCGCGAGCGGAGCGAGCACGGGTCCGGCCCGACCGCGAGCGGAGCGAGCACGGGTCCGGCCCGACGTCCAGGACCGTCAGTCGGCGATCCAGCCGGCACTGCACCCCCGTGGTGGAGGTCAGCCCCGACGGTCAGCCCGCGACGGGGCGGACGGCGAAGTCACCGCGGGCCACCGTGATCCGCAGCAGCTCCTCCGCGTCCACCTCCGCCCGGTCGCGGACGATGGTTCCGTCCGCGTGCCGGACCACGGCATACCCGCGCTCGAGGGTGTGCTGCGGCGAGACGGCCCGCAGGTGGCGCAGGAGCTGGGCGGACCGGTCCTGCTCACGGACGAGCCGGTCGGCCAGGCGGCGACGACCACGTGCCTGCAGGTCCTCGACCTCCGCACGGTGGCGGGCGACGATCGCCGCCCGGTCTGCCATGACCGGCCTGCTCATGACGGTGCTGATCCGCTCGCGCTCCCGGGCGATGCGCGTGAGAAGCGCGCGTCGCGACCGGGTGCGCACGGTCACCAGGCCCCGCAGCTCGTCGGCGACGTCGGGCACCACCGCGGCGGCGGCGTGGGTCGGGGTGGAGGCGCGCAGGTCGGCCACGAAGTCCACGATGGGGGTGTCGCTCTCGTGCCCGATGGCCGAGACGACGGGGGTGCGGGTGGCCGCGACCGCCCGGACCAGCGCCTCGTTGCTGAACGGCAGCAGGTCCTCGAAAGACCCGCCGCCCCGCGCCACCACGATCACGTCCACCTCGCCGAGCCCGTCGAGCTCGCGGACCGCGGCGCACACCTCGGTCACCGTCGTGGCTCCCTGGACGGCGACCTGACGGATCTCGAACCGGGCGGCCGGCCAGCGCCTGCGCACGCCGGCCAGGACGTCGCGCTCGGCCGCGGTGTTGCGACCGACGACCAGACCGATGGTCCGGGGCAGGAAGGGCAGCGGCCGCTTGCGTCCAGGCTCGAAGAGGCCCTCGCTGCGCAGCAGCTGCTTGAGGTGCTCGAGCCGCGCCAGCAGCTCCCCGACCCCCACGTGTCGCATCTGCCGGGCGTCCATCGTCAGGGTGCCCCGCTTGGTCCAGAACGACGGCTTGAGGTGCACGACGACCCGGGCGCCCTCCTGGGGCGGTGCCGGCATGGCCGCGAGCGCCCCGACCGAGATGGACACCGACAACGACATGTCGACGTCGGTGTCGCGCAGCGTGAAGTAGGCGCGGGACATCCCCGGGCGGTGGTTGAGCTGGACGATCTGCCCCTCGACCCACAACGGGGACATCTTGTCCACGTAGTCGCTGATCTTCATCGACAGGGTGCGCACCGGCCAGGGCTGCTCGGCGGTGGTGTCCCTCGCGGTGGGCGGCAGCGACGTCGGTGGACTCACGGGGCCTAGCCTAGGTCGGTGCACCCACGGCCCCTGCTCGTCCTCGTCCACGGCTCCCGGTTCTCGCGCCGCCAGTGGTCCGGGTATGCCGCGCAGCTGCCCTCGGCCGACGTGGTCGCCGTCGACCTCCCCGGCCACGGGGAACGGGTGGGTATGGCGTTCACGGTCGGGTCCGCGCTGGACGTCATCGACGAGGCCGTCCGGTCGGGCGGACCGGGACGCCGGGTGGTGCTGGCCGGGCACAGCCTCGGGGGCTACCTGGCGTCCTTGTACGCGGCCGAGCACCCCGGCACCCTGGCGGGGCTGGTGCTCCTCGGCGCGACAGGTGACCCCGCGGGACGGTTGACCGGGGTCTACACCGGGTTCGCCAAGCTGCTCCCGCGGGTCGGGTTCGAGCGGATGGCCCGGCTCGCGAACGCCGTCATCCGTGCCCTCGGGGCGCGTCCGGAGGACTTGCCCGACGCGGCGGCATACCCCGTGCTCGGCGACGCCTGGGACGCGGTGGTGGAACGGTGCGGCCCGCACGTCCTGACCACGGTGGACTGCCCGGTGACGATCGCCAACGGCCGGTGGGACCAGATGCGGATCCATGCCGCGCGGTTCGCCGCCGCCGCGCCGCAGGCCCGTGTCGTGGTGGTGGAGGGGGCGAGCCACCTCTTCCCCCTGACCCACCGGGCAGCCACCGTCGAGACCCTGCGCCGGGCCCTCGCCGAGGCCGCACCCAGGTCGTGCGCAGAGCACCCACGTACGATGGACCGGTGACTGCCACACCTTCGACCCGACCGACCGACGTGACCGTCCCCGAGTCCGCCGGAGAGCAGCGACGCGTGCTGCTCGCCGCCCCACGCGGCTACTGCGCCGGCGTGGACCGGGCGGTGGTCACCGTCGAGAAGGCCCTCGAGCTCTACGGGCCGCCGGTCTACGTGCGCAAGGAGATCGTGCACAACAAGCACGTGGTGCGCACGCTGGAGAAGCGCGGCGCGATCTTCGTGGAGGAGACCGACCAGGTGCCCGAGGGGGCACGGGTGATCTTCTCGGCCCACGGGGTCAGCCCGGCCGTGCACGCGGAGGCCCGCGCGCTGTCCCTGCAGACGATCGACGCCACCTGCCCCCTGGTGACCAAGGTGCACCGCGAGGCGATCCGGTTCGCCAGCGAGGACTACACGATCCTGCTGTCGTCGGCCACACCGGCCACGAGGAGGTCGAGGGCACCGCCGGCGAGGCCCCGGACAACACCATCGTCGTGGAGAACCCGGCGCACGCCGCCGAGGTCGAGGTGCCGAACCCGGAGCGGCTCGCGTGGCTCTCCCAGACGACCCTGTCGGTGGACGAGACGATGCAGACCGTGGCCATCCTGCGGGAGCGCTTCCCGCACCTGCAGGACCCGCCGAGCGACGACATCTGCTACGCCACCCAGAACCGCCAGGTCGCGGTGAAGCAGATGGCCGCCGAGTGCGACCTCATGATCGTCGTCGGCTCGCAGAACAGCTCCAACTCCAAGCGCCTGGTCGAGGTGGCCGTGGAACACGGCTCACGGGCCGGCTACCTGGTCGACTACGCCGACGAGATCGACGAGGCGTGGCTGGACGGGGTGCGGACCGTGGGAGTGACCAGCGGCGCCAGCGTGCCCGAGGTGCTCGTGCGCGACGTGCTCGACTGGTTGGCGGAGCGGGGGTACGCCGACGTCAGCGCCGTCACCGCCGCCGAGGAGTCGCTGCTCTTCGCCCTGCCGACCGAGCTGCGCCGCGACCTCAAGGCCGCGGGCAAGGAGGCCGCCAAGGTCAAGCACGACCCGGGTGCCATCCCGAGCGGCCGGGGGAGCCAGCTGCACTAGCAGGGGTCAGCACGGCCGGTCGCTGCGGGGGGCTCAGGATCCGCGTGTCAGGCCGTGTTCCGGCTTCCCCCACTCGATGAGGGGCCGGTGCCGCCCTCCGCCGCCCTCCCGGGCAGGTCCGTCTCGAGCGTCGGTCGTGCCGGGGTGAGTTCGTCGAGCTCGGTCGCCAGCAGCTCCGGGCTCGTCAGCGGCCGGGGCGCCACCGTCAGCGGCTCGAGGGTCTCGGGTGCGCCCTCGGCCAGGTCGAGCTCGTGCATCCGGCGGGCGGTGACCATGACCCGGGTTTCCAGCGTCCCGACGAGCTGGTTGTACGTCTCCACCGAGCGGCGCAGGGCGGTGCCCATCGCGGTCGTGTGCCGTCCCAGGGTCGCCAGCCGTCGGTGCAGGTCGGCGCCCAGCCTCAGCAGCTCGCGGGCGTGCGTGGTCAGCGCGTCCTGCTGCCAGGCCAGGGCCGTGGCCCGCAGCATCGCGAGCAGCGTGCCCGGGGAGGCGAGCACCACGCGCTGGCCCTGGGCGTGGTCGTAGAGGTCCGGGGCCGCCCGCAGCGCCGCGGCCAGGACGGCGTCGCTGGGCACGAAGCAGACCACGAGCTCGGGGGAGTGGTCGAACGCGCTCCAGTACTCTTTCGCCGCGAGCTGGTCGACGTGCCGCCGCAGCGCGCGCCCGTGCTCGACCAGCTGCCGGTCGGCCTCGTCAGGCGGCACCCCGTCCCCCTGGGCCCGCAGGAAGGCCCCCAACGGGGCCTTGCTGTCGATGACGAGGTTCTTGCCACCCGGCAGGTGGACGACGACGTCGGGGCGGACCCGCACGTCGTGCCGGGTCGTGGCGGACACCTGCTCGTCGAAGTCGCACCGGGCCAGCATCCCGGCGTGCTCCAGCACCCGCCGCAGCTGGACCTCGCCCCAGGTGCCGCGCACCGCCGAGGAGGACAGGGCGCCCGACAGGGCGCTGGTCTGCTCCTGCAGGGCGCGTGTCTGGTCGGCCACCTGGGCCAGCTGCTCCCCGACCTGGCCGTAGTGCTGCACCCGGTCCCGCTCCAGCATCCGCACCTGCGACTCGACCCGGTCGAGCGAGGCCCGCAGGGGGGCCAGCTCGGCGGCCGCCTCCCGGTCCTGCTCGACGGCCCGGGTGAGACCGGCCACCCGCTCGTGCAACCCGTCCCGCTCCGCCTCGAGCCGGGCGCGGTCAGGGGCGCCGGCGGCCACGCCCAGGGCCCTGCCGAGGACCAGCCCGACGCCGAGGGTCACCAGGACGAGCGCGACCAGCTGCCACCACTGCAGTTCCATGCCGCGCACAGTGCCACCCCCGACCGACACACCCCGACCAACGCACCCCCCGACCAACGCACCCCGGACCGACACACCCCCGGCCGACACACCCCGGACCGACACACCCCCGGCCGACACACCCCGGTCCCGCACGGTCACTGCGGCAGGACCCCCGGGCCCGACGCGCCGACGGTGCCGTGACCGGATCGTGATCCCCGCGCCGTTGACACGCCGGACGCACCTCGTTAGCGTTCCCGTCGAAACCTGAATCACCTTTCAGGTTCGTCGTGCACGAAGGAGTGTTCCCGGTGATCCGCACCCGACTGTTCGCCCTCATGTCCACCGCAGCGGTCCTGACCGTGGCCGGCTGCGCCCCTTCGGACTCCGGTTCCTCCGGGTCTGCCGACGAGCCGGACGGAGGTGCCAGCACGGGGACCGAGGCCGCCGCCGAGGAGGGCGGCGGCGAACCCGTCCAGGTCGGCATCATCTACTCCGAGACCGGGCCCCTCGCCGCCTACGGCAAGCAGTACAAGGAGGGCCTCGAGGCCGGCATCGACTACGCGACCGACGGCACCGGCGAGGTCGACGGCACCCCCATCGAGCTGACCTACCGCGACGACGCGGGCAACCCCGACACCGCGGTCGCGGCCGCCAAGGACCTCATCGGCCAGGACTTCAAGATCATGGGCGGCACGGTCGTGTCCGGCATCGCGCTGGCCATGGCCGAGCAGGCGGCCCAGAACGAGGTCCTCTACATCTCCGGCCCCGCCGCCGCCGACGCCGTCACCGGCATCAACGAGTTCACCTTCCGCTCCGGCCGCCAGTCCCTCCAGGACGTGGCGACGGCCGGCGCCATGCTCGACGACGCGAGCGGCAAGGTCGTCGTCCTCGCCCAGGACAACGCCTTCGGCCAGGGCAACCTCGCCGCCGTCGAGGCCGTTCTCGGCGCCGAGGGGGCCGAGGTCGACAGCGTCCTCGTGCCCGAGGACGCCACCGAGTTCACCGGCTTCGCCCGTCAGGTCATCGACGCGGAGCCCGACCTGATCTTCGTCGCCTGGGCCGGGGCCACCGCGGGCAGCATGTGGCAGTCGCTCGACCAGCAGGACGTCTTCGACGTCGCCCCGGTCGTGACCGGGCTGGCCGACAGCGCCACCTTCTCCGCCTACGGCCCCATCGGCGAGAAGATCAGCTTCCTGTCCCACTACTTCCCCGGTGCCGCCGACAATGAGGTCAACCAGGCCCTGGTCGACCACGTCACCGAGGCCGGCGGCACCCCCGATCTGTTCACCCCGGACGGCTTCGTCGCCGGCCAGATGATCGTGCAGGCCGTCGCCGAGGGCGGGGACGACGTCAACGCGATGATCGACGCGCTCGAGGGATGGGAGTTCGAGGGGCCCAAGGGCACCACGTCCATCCGCGAGAGCGACCACGCGCTCATCCAGCCGATGTTCACCGCCACCCTGACCCAGGACGGGGACGCCTGGGTGCCCGAGCTCGTCGACACGGTCCCCGCCGACAAGGTCGCCCCGCCGGAGGCGTCCGGCAAGTGACCGACGTCACCACGACCTCCGACGCGGGGGCGGCCGGTTCCGCCGCCCCCGCGCTCGAGGTCCGCGACCTGTCGCTGCGGATCGGGGGAGCCCAGATCCTCCAGGACGTCAGCTTCGCCGTCCCCGCCGGTCAGATCGTGGGGGTGATCGGTCCCAACGGTGCCGGCAAGACCACGCTGTTCAACCTGGTCTCGGGCGTCATGGCACCCACCGCCGGCCAGGTCCTGCTCGGCGGCCGCGACATCACCGGTCGAAGCGTGACCCAGCGGGCCACCGCCGGCCTGGGACGCACCTTCCAGACCTCCTCCCTGTTCCCGCGCCTGACGGTGGAGGAGAACGTGCGCCTGGCCGCCCAGGTCAAGGAGGGGCGGGCGCTGTCCCTGCTCAGCTTCCCCCGTCGTGGGGACGCGGCCTCGCGCCGGGCCCTCGAGCTGCTCCATGAGGTCGGGCTCGGACACCGGGTCGGACGGATGGCCGGGGACCTGCCCCACGGCGACAAGCGCAAGCTCGAGATCGCCATGCTGCTGGCCACCGACCCCTCCGTCGTGCTGCTCGACGAGCCGATGGCCGGCGTCGCCTCCGGCGACGTCGACGGCCTCACCGAGGTCATCCGCAGCCTGCACCGAGACCACGGCCGCACCGTTCTTATGGTCGAGCACCACATGGAGGTGCTGCTCGGCCTGGTCGAGCGGGTCGCCGTGCTGCACTTCGGCACCCTGCTCACCATCGACACCCCGGAGGCCGTGATGGCAGACTCCACGGTGCAGAGCGCCTACCTGGGGGAGACGGTATGACGTCGCGCACCCCGTCGCCGTCGTCACCGGACGCCTCCCCGCGGCCCGGGGAGGCGCGTGCGTCCGCGCAGGCCTCGCCCGGTCCCGTCCTGGTCGTGCGCGACCTCTCGGCCAACGTGGCCGGCCAGCAGGTCGTCGAGCACGTCGACCTCGAGGTGGCACCGACCGGCGTCACCGCCCTGCTCGGCCGCAACGGCGTCGGCAAGACGTCCACGATCAGGGCCGTCATGGGGCTCATCGGCCGGGCGGGCACCATCGAGCTGGACGGGCAGGACATCAGCACGCTGCCCACCTTCAAGATCGCCTCGATGGGGGTGGGCTACGTCCCCGAGGACCGCGAGGTCTTCTCCGGGCTGACCGTCGGGGAGAACCTCCGGCTCGCCGAGCGCCGCGGAGGCTCCTACCGCTACGACCTCGTCTACGAGCTCTTCCCCGAGCTGGAGGAGCGCACCTCCCAGACCGCAGGCACGCTCTCGGGCGGTCAGCAGCAGATGGTCTCCCTCGCCCGTGCCCTGCTCAACGAGAACCGCGTCCTGCTCATCGACGAGCCGACGAAGGGGCTGGCCCCCCGTCTGGTCACCGACGTCGCCCGGGCGCTGGCCCGCGCGGCCGAGGTGGCTCCCGTCCTGCTCGTCGAGCAGAACCTGCAGGTGGTGCGCGACCTGGCGCAGCACGTCGTCGTCCTCACCGACGGCCGCAGCGTCCACCACGGCGACGCCGCCGCCTTCGACGACCCCGTCGCCACCCAGCGCCTGCTCGGCGTGCACGGTGGCAGCACCCCGGCAGGAGCCGCATGAGCACCGTCGTCCTCCTCCTCATCACCGGCGTCGGTCTCGGTGCCATCTACTTCCTCGTCAGCTCGGGCCTGTCCCTGATCTACGGCCTCATGGGCGTGCTCAACTTCGCCCACGGCGTCTTCCTGACCTTCGGCGCCTTCATGGGCTGGGAGGTGGCGGCCCGGATGGGTGCCACGACCTGGGCGGGCTTCGTCGCCTCGCTCCTCGTCGGGGCCCTGGCCGGCGCGGCCTTCGCCGCGCTCACCGAGCGCTTCCTGGTGCAGCGCCTCTACGAGCGGCACATCGAGCAGGTCCTCATCACCGTGGGCCTCGCCCTGGCCGTCGTCGCCCTCTTCGACGGGATCTGGGGCACCGACCCCCGCTTCATCAGCGGCCCGGCCTGGATGGCCCGGACCACGACGGTGGGCGGCGCGAACGTGCCCAACGACCGCTTCGTCGCTATCGTCGTGGCCGTCGTCGTCCTGGTCGCGCTCGTCCTCTTCCTGCAGCGCACCCGCTACGGGATGATCATCCGGGCCGGGGTCGAGAACCGGTCGATGGTCACCGCGCTGGGCATCGACGTCCGCACCGCCTTCACCCTCATCTTCTCCATCGGCGGCGCCGTGGCCGGGATGGGCGGGGTGCTCGCGTCGCACTACTTCGGCTACGTCTCGCCCGTCCTGGGCCAGACCCTGCTGATCTTCGCCTTCATCGTCACCGTGATCGGGGGGCTGGGGTCGCTCACCGGCGCCGCCGTCGCCTCGGTGCTCGTGGCGGTGCTGCAGCAGTTCGCGAACTACTACTGGGGCTACGGCGACTTCGCCGTCGTCATCCTGCTGGCGGTGGTCGTGCTGACCCGACCCACCGGTCTCCTGGGAAAGAAGGTGGCGACATGAGCGGCCCGACCCCCGCGACGCGACGTCGCACGCCGCTGCTCCGGCTGCTGGCGCCCCTCGGCCTCGTCGTGCTGCTGGCCTCCCTGCCGCTGCTCGACGTCTCGCTCCCCGGGGTCCTGCCCGGCGCCACCTACACCCCCGGCACCCTGCACCTGCTCGCGCTGGCGTGGGTCATGGCGGCGGTGGCCCTGTCCTACCACCTGCTGTTCGGGGTCGCCGGCCTGCTGTCCTTCGGGCACGCGCTCTACTTCGGCCTCGGTGCCTACGGCCTGGGGATCATCATGCGCGAGCTCGAGCTGGGGCTGGTGCCCGCCGCCCTGCTGACCCTCGTGGTGGCCGTGGTGATGTCGGCCGTCCTCGGTGCGGTCAGCCTGCGGGTGACCGGCATCCCCTTCGCCATGGTGACGCTGGCCTTCGCCCAGGCCGGGTACGTCTGGGTCCGTCGGGACCCCGAGCGCCTCACCGGGGGCGAGGAGGGGCTGCGCCTGCCGACGGAGCACGTCCCCGGCTACCTCGTCGGCGTCGCGGACACGCGCAACCTCTACTGGCTGGCGCTCGCGGTCCTGGTGCTGGCCTACCTGCTCACCGCGTGGGTGCAGAACAGCCGCGCCGGCCACGTGGCCGAGGCGGTGCGCGAGAACGAGCTGCGGGTGCGGGTCCTGGGCATGCGTCCCTTCATGGTCAAGTTCGCGATCTTCGTGTCCGCCTCCGTGATCGCCTCGATGGTGGGCATGGTCCACCTGCTGCTCAACTCCGGCGCGGTGCCGACGATCATGAGCGCGGAGTTCACGATCTCCCTCCTGCTCATGGTGGTGCTCGGCGGGGTCGGCTCCCGGTGGGGCGCCGTCGCCGGCGCGATCCTCTACGTCCTGCTCAGCCAGCGCCTCACGGTGCTCTCCCAGGCAGGATGGGTCGACGAGCTCCCCGCCGTCCTGCGCATCCCCCTGTCCGAGCCGCTGTTCATCCTCGGCACCCTCTTCGTCCTCGTCGTGCTCTTCCTGCCCGGCGGCCTCGCCGGTACGGTGGCACGGGTGGTCGGGCGTCGCAGCGGACCGCACGGAGACGGCGGAGCCTCCCCGTCGGAGCCCGCCACGTCTGCGCAGGAGGGCGACCCGGACGACGTCCGGGAACCCCTGGAGGTGAGGTGACCGTGGGTCCGGGCACGAGCAGGGACGGGCTGCACACGCTCGGCCGCTGGCCGGCCGACCGGGCGCGGATCGACCCCGGCCACGTCGCCGTCGTCGACCGGGGGGTCCCGCTCGACTACGCCGGGTTGCACCACCGCGTGGAGAGCATGGTCGAGCGTCTGCGGACCGCCGGGCTGGGCCGGGGCGACCGGGTGGCCACCCTCGTCGGGAACAGCGCCGGTCACGTCGTGCTGCTCTTCGCCTGCGCCCGCCTGGGTGCCGCGCTCGCGCCGCTCTCCTGGCGCTCCACCACCGCTGAGCTCGCCCGTCAGCTGGACACCGTCGACCCGGTGCTGCTCGTCGCCGAGGACGAGACCGCCGACCTGGCCCGCGCCGCCGGTGACGGGGCCCGCACCCCCGTCCCCACGGCATACCTGGGGAGCCTGGACGGCGAGGGGCACGTGCCCCAGGTGCGCCCCGGGCCGGGACCGGACGGGCCGGTCGAGGACGAGGACCCGCTCCTCGTCGTGCTCACCAGCGGCAGCGGGAGCGCGCCCCGGGCGGCCGTCCTGTCGCACCGGGCGTGCTTCTGGACCAACCTCTCGCTCTCCCGCACCGTGGAGCTGACCGCCGGCGACGTCGTGCTCGCCGTGCTGCCGCAGTTCCACGTGGGAGCCTGGAACGTGCAGCCCCTGCTGGCGCTGTGGACCGGGGCCACGGTCGTGCTGGAGCGCTCCTTCGACGCCGGCCGCGTGCTGGCCCTGGTCGCCGAGCACCGGGTGACCACGATGATGGGGGTGCCGACGCACTACCTGCTCATGGCCGAGCACCGCAGCTTCGCCACCGCCGACCTGACCAGCCTGCGCAGCGCCGTCGTGGGCGGAGCGCCGATGCCGGCGCCGCTGCTGCGGACCTACCACGAGCGGGGCGTCGCGCTGACCCAGGGCTACGGGCTCACCGAGGCCGGCCCCAACGTCCTGTGCCTGCCGCCGCACGAGGCGACCGCGCGGGCCGGCTGGGCGGGCGTTCCGTACCCCCACGTGGACGTCGACCTCGTCGACCCCGCCACCGGGCGCCGGGTCGAGGGTGCGGGCACGGGCGAGCTCGTCGTGCGCGGTCCGGGGCTGTTCAGCGGCTGCCTGGACGACCCCGAGGCCTCCGCCAGGGCCCTGCGCGAGGGCTGGCTGGCCACCGGCGACGTGGCCACCCGCGACGACGAGGGATATCTGCGCATCGTCGACCGCCTCAAGAACATCTTCATCTCCGGCGGGGAGAACGTGGCCCCCGCCGAGGTCGAGGGCGTGCTGCGCCGCCACCCGGCCGTGCACGAGGCGGCCGTCGCCGGGATCCCCCACGAGCGGTGGGGGGAGGTGGGCGTCGCCGTGGTCGAGCCGCGGCCGGGCGTGCCCACCGACGAGACCGAGCTGCTGGAGCACTGCCGCCGCGAGCTGGCCGCGTTCAAGGTGCCCGCGCGCATCCACCTCGTGCGCGAGGTGCCCCTCGTCGCCGTGGGCAAGGTCGACCGTCCGGCGGTGCGCCGCCTGGTCGCGGAGCTGGACGGACGGGCCGACGCGCGGCCCGCCGGCGAGCGCGCGGCGGAGGGCCGTCCGTGAGCGCCGGCGGGGTGACCGCGCCCCGGACCGCCCGGGGAGCCCGCACCCGTGCCCGGCTGCTGCAGGCGGCGGAGGACGTCTTCGCCGACGTCGGCTACCCGGACGCCTCCATCGTGCGGATCACCGAGAAGGCGGGGGTGGGGCTGGGGACCTTCTACGTGCACTTCCCGGGGAAGAAGGAGATCTTCGACGAGGTCGTGCACGACCTCAACCGCCGGGTCCGCTCGGCCATGACCGCCGCCGCCGACGCCGCACCGGACCGGCTCAGCGCCGAGCGCGCCGGCTTCAGCGCGTTCTTCCGGTTCACCGCCGAGCACCCCGCGCTCTACCGCATCGTGCGGCAGGCCGAGTTCGTCTCCCCCGAGGCGATGCGCGACCACTACGGCAGCATCCTCGCCGGCTACGAGCAGGCGCTCACCCGCGCCCGCGACGACGGCCAGCTGGGCCGGGTGGACCCGACCGTGGCCGCGTGGGTGCTCATGGGGGCGGGTGAGCTCATCGGTATGCGGTGGGTGCTCTGGGAGGGCGAGGCCGCCACCCGCGCCGGCCACCCGGACGGGGTCCCGCCGCACGTCTTCGAGGCGCTCATGGACATCGTGGCCCTCATCGTCACCCCGCCCGGTGCGGACCAGGACCCCAGGAGGACCCAGCCATGAGCACGCCCACCCTGCCGCCGTCCGTGGCCGAGGTCACCGGCCCGCGCCACCGGACCGAGCGCGTCGCCGTCGACGGCGGGGACCTGGTGTGCGGCGTGTGGGAACCCGTGGCCGGCTCCGTCGACGGCGACGGCGACGGCTCCGCACCGACGGTCCTGCTCGTCCACGGCATCACCTCCTCCCACCTGGCCTGGGCGGCCACCGCCGAGCTGCTCCCGCACGTGCGGGTGATCGCACCGGACCTGCGCGGACGCGGCAGGTCGCGCGACCTGCCCGGTCCGTACGGGATGGCCCGGCACGCCGACGACGTCGCGGCCGCCCTGCGCCTTCTCGGGACCGGCGGACCGGCCGTCGTCGTCGGACACTCGATGGGGGCCTTCGTCGGCGTCGTGCTCGCCCACCGCCACCCCGGGCTGGTCACCTCCCTGGTCCTCGTCGACGGCGGGCTGCCGCTGACCCCACCCGCCGGCGTCAGCCCCGACCAGCTGGCCTCGGCCACCCTGGGCCCGGCGGCCGCCCGGCTGGAGCAGACCTTCGCCACCTCCCAGGACTACCGGGACACCTGGCGCGCGCACCCGGCCTTCGCGACGAGCTGGTCGGAGCTGGTCGAGGCCTACGCCGACTACGACCTCGTCGGGGTCGAGCCGCAGCTGCGGGCCGCCACCAGGGTGGAGGCCCTGCAGGGGGACATCCGCCAGCTGGTCGACGGGGACGACGTCCTGCGGGCCCTGGAGCACCTGCCCGGGCCCACGCCCTGGCTGCTGGCGCCCCGCGGGCTCATGGACGAGGTGCCCCCGCTCTACCCCGCGGACCTCAGGGGCCGGTGGGAGGCGGCATACCCCCTCCTGGAGGTGGTCGAGGTCGGCGACGTGAACCACTACTCGATCGTCCTGTCGCGCCAGGGGGCCGCGCAGGTGACGCCCTGGGTGGAGCGGGCGGTGGCCGGCCTGCACGGTGACGGGAACGGGCCGTCCGGCGGCTAGACTCCTGACCCCGTGGCACTCACCATCGGAATCGTCGGCCTGCCCAACGTCGGCAAGTCGACCCTCTTCAACGCGCTGACCAAGAACTCCGTGCTCGCGGCGAACTACCCGTTCGCCACGATCGAGCCGAACGTCGGGGTGGTCCCGCTCAAGGACGACCGGCTGGCCCGCTGGCGCAGATCCACGGCAGCGCCCGGATCCTGCCGGCCACGGTCAGCTTCGTGGACATCGCCGGGATCGTGCGCGGTGCGAGCGAGGGGGAGGGGCTGGGCAACAAGTTCCTGGCCAACATCCGCGAGGCGGACGCGATCTGCCAGGTGGTGCGCGCCTTCCGCGACGACGACGTCGTGCACGTGGAGGGCAAGGTCTCGCCGCGCGACGACATCGAGACGATCAACACCGAGCTGGTCCTGGCCGACCTGCAGACGTTGGAGAACGCCGTCCCGCGGCTCGAGAAGGAGGTCAAGGGCAAGCGGGTGGACAAGGAGGTCCTCGACACCGCGCTCGCGGCCCGGACGGTGCTGGAGGCGGGGGACACGTTGTTCACCGCCGGACCGCCCGCGGGGGTCGACATGGCGCTCGCCCGCCAGCTCGGGCTGCTCACGACCAAGCCCTTCCTCTACGTGTTCAACCTCGACGAGGACGGTCTGACCGACGAGGCGCTGCACGACGAGCTGGCCGCCGTCGTGGCCCCCGCCGAGGCGATCTATCTCAACGCCAAGCTCGAGGCCGACCTGGCCGAGCTGGACGACGAGGAGGCCCGGGAGCTGCTGGAGTCCGTCGGGGTCGACGAGCCCGGCCTGGACCAGCTCGCCCGGGTGGGCTTCCAGAACCTCGGCCTGCAGACCTACCTCACGGCCGGCCCCAAGGAGACGCGCGCCTGGACCATCCGCAAGGGGTGGACCGCGCCGCAGGCCGCCGGTGTCATCCACACCGACTTCGAACGCGGCTTCATCAAGGCCGAGGTCGTCTCGTTCGAGGACCTGGACGCCGCCGGGTCGATGGCGAAGGCCAAGGAGGCCGGCCGGGTCCGGATCGAGGGCAAGGACTACGTCATGCAGGACGGCGACGTCGTGGAGTTCCGCTTCAACGTGTGAGGTCCTCGCCGTGTGAGGTCCTCGCCGTGGAACACGGGTGGGGGCCAGGAGCAGGTCCCCCTCGACGGCGGCCCGGCGACCCTCGGCGCAGGTCCTACCACCCAGGGTCGTCGGTCGGCGGTGGCTCCTCGTGCCGGGAAGGCTCGTCGGCCAGCCGTGGTGCGTCGTGCCACGGGGGTTCGTCGAACCACCCGACCCCGTCCATCGACGCCGGCCCCCAGGAGCCCCAGGGGGCGTGAGCCGGGTCCGTGCCGCCAGGATCCAGGGCCCGTTGGACCAGCGTCCGTCCGACCGTCGCCTCCAGGTCCTCCCACAGGCCCTCGGCCCGGACCCGGGTCAGCAGCCGGTCGCGCACGCGATGGCCTCCCCGGTGCTCGAGGACGAACACCTCGGCGATCTCCAGCAGCTCCTCCGGGTTCAGCCCCTCCAGCCCCCGCCGCAGGTACACCGGCCTCTCGACGGGTGGCGGCGGTGGAGAGGTGCGCAGAGCCGCCGCCCAGTCGTAGGCGGGGTCCTGCTCCAGCAGCTCGGCCAACCGGGGGAGGGCCCGGTCGCGTGGCAGGCCGCGCTCGTCCACGGGCAGCATCCGTCGGGCGCGGTCCAGGACGGCGACCCAGGATCGGCCCAGCTCCTCGGCCAGCGGCTCCAGCCCCGTTCCACGGCGGCAGCCGCCCACCAGCCGCTCGTAGTCCTCGTCGGTCCAGGGCAGGCCATTCCGGGCCGGCCGAGGGGTCGTCCCGGCCGGCCGGGAGGACGGTGCGACCGGCCGCGAGGCCGCCCCGGTCGTCGGCAGCAGACCGGCGGTCATGGACCCGCTCCCGTCGAGCCCGCCGTCAGGTGTCAGGTCCTCCCACGCGACCCCGTCGGTCCCTCTACCCTCGGTCCCTCCACTCTCGGTCCCCTCCATAGGTGCTCCCCTCTCGCGTCTACTCGGTGCACCCACCGTCGCACGACCGCCACCGGGGACAGCCCGTGTCCACAGAGGCGGCGTCCCCGCCCCCGGCGGGGGCCGAGGGTGTGGACGGCGTCGCGAAGGGTGTCGGACCCGTCGCCGAGGGTGTGGGGGACGCCGTCGTCGAGGGTGTGGCAACCGACGTCCGGATCAGGGACGGGCGAGCTCGTCGTCGACGTACACGGGCAGCGACACCCGGAGCCCCGCCAGGGTCATCAGCACCCCCGAGCCCATGAGCAGGACGAGCACGAGGGTCCAGCCGCCGGTCGCCTCGTGGATCAGGCCCACCGCGAACGGTCCGGTCGCCGCCAGGGCGTAGCCCACCGGTTGCACGAACCCCGACAGCCGGGCGGTGACCTGCGGGCTGCGGGACCGGGCGGTGAGGAGCGCGATGGCGGTCGGGAAGGCGAACCCGGCCAGACCCAGGGACCCGGCCCACAGCCAGGGTAGCGTGCCGGGGGCCACGAGCAGGCCGGCCCATCCGGAGACCTGCAGCACGCCGAAGGCCACCATCCACGGCGCGAGCGTGCGCGACCGGGCGATCACCGTCGGCATGAGCAGACCCCCGACGATGCCCAGCGCCGTGAGCAGCGACATCAGCAGTCCGGCGCTCGTGGCGCTGAGCCCGGCGTCGCGGTAGATCTGCGGGAGCCAGCCGAACTGGACGTAGGCGTTCATCGACTGGATGCCGAACAGCGCCGTGAGGGCGACTGCGGTGGGGGAGGAGGCGATGCGACCCACGAAGGGTCGTGCGGGGGTCCTCCCCAGCCGGAGGGTATGCCGTTCACCCGCGCTCAGGAGCACCCAGGGGACGAGCGCGGCGAGGGCGACCAGGCCCCATACCCCCAGGCCTGCCCGCCACCCGGCTCCGCTGGCCTGGCCCACGGGGGCCGCGAGGGCCGCGCCGAGCGCCCCGCCGAGCGTCAGCCCGGTGCTGTAGAACGTCATGAGGCGGACGCCGCCGTCGCGGGAGTGGCGCTTGATCCAGGCCGGGACCAGGACGTTGCCCACCGCCATGCCGGCCAGCGCCAGGGTCGAGGCCAGCAGGAACACCCAGGCGGAGCCGGCGAAGGAACGGGCCACGAGACCCAGGACGACGGCCAGGACGCCGGCGGCGACCACGGCGCTGAGCCCCAGCCGCCGGGCGAGCGTCACCGCCAGCGCGCCGACGGCGCCGAAGCAGAGGCCGGGCAGGGCGGTGAGCACACCGGCCGAGGCCGGGCCCATCCCCAGGTCCGCGGTCAGCTCGGCCAGCACGGGTCCCACGGACGAGGCGCCGGGGCGCAGGTTGATCGAGACCAGGACGACGGCGGCCAGGATGAGGCCCACCCCGACGTGGCTGCGGGCCGGCCGCGGCCGACCGCCGGGCAGGAGCGTGGTCATCCTCGCCCCCGGGGACGGCTTGCTAGCCTGGGCGACGAGCCCGACCGGCTCCCGGACGAGGGTGGTCGTACCCGGATCGCGACAAGACGACCACGTGGAGGGTTCATGTCCTGGTTCGTCCTTGTCGTGTCCGGCCTGTTCGAGGCGGTGTGGGCCACGGCCCTGGGCCGGATGGACGGTCTGCGTCCCGGCCCGGTCGCCGTGTTCCTCCTCGCCCTGACCGTCTCGATGGTCGGACTGGGGTGGGCGATGCGCGAGCTGCCCACCGGCACGGCCTACGCCGTCTGGGTGGCGGTGGGAGCCAGCGCCACCGTGGCCTGGGCGATGATGACCGGCGCCGAGCCGTTCACCCTCGCCCGGGTGCTGCTCATCGCCGGGATCATCGCCTGCGTGGTCGGGCTGAAGCTGCTCCCGCAGGAGTAGCCCCCGGCGCGGACGGGGCACCCGGTGCCCCGGACGACGGTCGTCGCCCGGGGCGCCGGCGTCCGGTCAGCCGCGCAGGGCGTCGATGACCGCGTTGAAGGTCGCCGACGGGCGCATGGCCGCGAAGGTCTTGGCGTCGTCGGGGTGGTAGTAGCCGCCGAGGTCGACCGGGGAGCCCTGCACGTCGAGCAGCTCCTGGGCGATCTGCTCCTCCTTGGCGGACAGCTCCTCGGCGACGGGGGCGAACCGCTGCGCCAGCTCGGGGTCCTCGTCCTGGGCCGCGAGGGTCTGGGCCCAGTAGAGGGCCAGGTAGAAGTGGCTGCCGCGGTTGTCGATCTGGCCCAGCTTGCGGGCGGGGGAGCGGTCCTCGGTCAGCACCTTCTCGGTGGCGACGTCGAGGGCGTTCCCGAGCACGCGGGCGCGGGGGTTGTCGTCCCGGTCGGCCAGGTGGCGCAGCGACTCGGCGATGGCCAGGAACTCCCCGAGGCTGTCCCAGCGCAGGTAGTTCTCGCTCTGGAGCTGCTGGACGTGCTTGGGGGCGGACCCGCCGGCGCCGGTTTCGAACAGACCCCCGCCGTTCATGAGCGGGACGACCGAGAGCATCTTGGCGCTGGTGCCGACCTCCAGGATGGGGAAGAGGTCGGTGTTGTAGTCGCGCAGCACGTTGCCGGTGACCGAGATGGTGTTCTGGCCGGCGCGCAGGCGCTCGACCGAGAGCCTGGTGGCCTCGACCGGGGAGAGCACGCGGATGTCCAGCCCGTCGGTGTCGTGCTCCTCCAGGTACGCGCCCACCTTGGCGATGAGGTTGGCGTCGTGGGCGCGGGCCTCGTCCAGCCAGAAGACCGCCGGGTCGCCGGTCGCCCGGGCACGGGTGACGGCGAGCTTGACCCAGTCGCGGATCGGCTCGTCCTGGGTCTGGCAGGCGCGCCAGATGTCGCCCGCGCCGACCTGGTGCTCCAGGAGCACGGTGCCCGAGCCGTCCACGACCCGGACGGTGCCCGGGGCGGCGATCTCGAAGGTCTTGTCGTGCGAGCCGTACTCCTCGGCCTTCTTGGCCATCAACCCCACGTTCGGGACCGACCCCATCGTGGTCGGGTCGAAGGCGCCGTTGGCCTGGCAGTCCTCGATCACCGCCTGGTAGACACCGGCGTAGGAGGAGTCCGGGATGACGGCCAGCGTGTCGTCCTCCTCGCCCTGGGGGCCCCAGAGCTTGCCGCCGTTGCGGATCATGGCGGGCATCGAGGCGTCGATGATGACGTCGCTCGGCACGTGCAGGTTCGTGATGCCCTTGTCGCTGTTGACCATCGACAGGCGGGGCAGGTGCGAGAGCCGCTCCTGCACCGCGGCCCGCACCTCGTCGGCCTGCTCGCCCAGCGCGTCGAGCCCGGCGAGGATGCCGCCCAGACCGTCGTCGGACGAGAGGCCCGCGGCCGCCAGCTGCTCGCCGTAGCGCTCGAAGACGTCGGCGAAGAAGGTCTCCACCGCGTGCCCGAAGATGATGGGGTCGGAGACCTTCATCATCGTGGCCTTCAGGTGCAGCGAGAAGAGGACGTCCTCCTGCGCCGCCGCGTCGACCTGCTCGGCGAGGAAGGAGCGCAGGGCCTGCACGTCCATGAACGTGGCGTCCACGACCTCGCCGGCGGTCACCGGCACCGAGTCCTTGAGCACGGTCTCCGTGCCGTCCTCGGCGACGTGGACGATCGAGAGCGCGCCCGCGGACTCCACGACGACCGACTTCTCGTTGGTGGCGAAGTCGTGCTCGCCCATGGTGGCCACCCGGGTCCGGGAGTCGCTGCTCCACTCGCCCATCGAGTGCGGACGGGAGCGGGCGTAGTTCTTGACGGCGTCGGGCGCCCGGCGGTCGGAGTTGCCCTCGCGCAGCACGGGGTTGACGGCCGAGCCCATGACCTTGCCGTACCGGGCGCGGACCTCGCGCTCCTCCTCGGTCTGCGGCGACTCGGGGTAGTCGGGCAGGTCGTAGCCCTGGGACTGCAGCTCGGCGACGGCCGCCTTGAGCTGCGGCACCGAGGCCGAGACGTTCGGCAGCTTGATGATGTTGGCCTCGGGCGTGGTGGCCAGCCGACCCAGCTCGGCCAGGGCGTCGGGCTGGCGCTGGTCCTCCGTCAGGCGGTCGGGGAACTGGGCCAGGATGCGACCGGCGAGGGAGATGTCGCGCGTCTCGACCTCGATGCCGGCCGCGCCCGCGAACGCCTCGATGACGGGCTTGAGCGAGTAGGTCGCCAGCAGGGGGGCCTCGTCGGTGCGCGTGTAGATGATCGTGGACATCAGCTGAAGGTCTCCTACGTGCTGGAACGGGCGTGCTGTCGTCGGTACGAGGCTACTCGACCCCCGCGGGCGGAGGCGCTGGCGGCCGGGGAGCCGCCCTCCCTGGCCGGACCGGCCCCCGATAGCATGAGGGTGGTCGACCACCGCGGTCGCGGTCGGTCCGGCCGGGCGCCTGCGGTGCCGGGGCGCCCCGGTCCACGCACACGGAGGTGGTGGCGGTGTCGGAGCAGGGACGTCCGGTCGTGGTGGGAGCCGACGGGGGCGGGACGGACTCGGCGGCCGTGCGGTGGGCCGCCCGGTTGGCCGAGCGTCTGCACCGCGAGCTCGTGGTCGTGCACGCCAGCGAGCCGGAGGCGCTCGCCGCCCGCGCCGCCGGGGCAGGGGCGCCGGACGTGACGGCGCTGCTGGAGGCCGAGGAGGAGCGGGCCGACCTCATCCGGCAACAGACCGAGGAGCTGGGTGCGGCCACCGGGGTCGAGGTGCGGCTGGACGTCCACCGCTCCTCGCCGGTCAGGGCGCTGCTCGAGCACGAGGCGACCGCCTGCGCGATCGTCGTCGGAACCGGGCGCAAGGGTGTCCTGGAGGAGTTCGTCCTGGGCACCACCTCCATCGGTGTGGCCGCGCACGCCACCTGTCCCGTGGTCGTCATCAACCCCGAGGTGGACGTCGACTCCCTGGACCGGGGCGTCGTCGGGGTCGCCGTGGACGGCAGCGAGGACAGCAGGGCCGCCGCCCGGGTCGCCCTGGACTACGCCGGTGCGACCGGGGCCAGCGTGCTGGCGCTGACGACGTGGTACCTCGAGGTCGTCGACGGGTACGTCGTCACCGAGCCGGACAGTCCCGAGTGGCGCCAGCTGGAGGCCGAGCGCGCCGCCGTGCTGGAGTCCGCCCTCGCCGGGCCGATGAGGACCCACCCGGACGTGCCGGTCGAGCTCTCGGTCCGCCGGGGCCCGGTGCTCAGCACGCTGCTGGAGGCCAGCGCCGACGTCGACCTCATGGTCATGGGCAGCCGGGGCATGGGCAGCTCCGCCGCGGGCGGCTCCTGGGCTCGGTCAGCCAACGCATGATGCGGGCCGCCGGTGTGCCCGTGATGGTCGTCACCCGACCGCGCGACAGGCACTGACGCGACCCGCTCGGCAGGTCGGAGCGGGTCAGTCGCGCTCGGCGAGCGCCTCGGCCGCCCGCTCCGCCAGCGTGGTGCCCGCCCCCTCGTAGAGCTGCACCACGACGTCGGCACCCAGCTCCTGGTACTCGAGAACCTCCGTGTCGTACTGCGCGACGACCGCGACGATGCCGGTGTAGTCGCTGGCCGTCAGCTCGCGCAGGGCCAGCTTCCCGGCGCCGTGGAAGGGCATCGCCAGCACGACGATGTCGACCTGGCCGGTCGATTCCAGCCGGGCCCAGAAGTCCCCGTCGGCGGCGTCCGCCTCGACGATCGCGAACCCGTCCTCGCGCAGGTCGGTCACCCGGGTGGGCAGGTTCTCCACCCCCAGCACCTCCAGGCCGTAGACCTGGCCGAGCTCGGCGTAGGCGGCGCGCCCCACCCGGCCCATCCCCATGACCACGGCACGGGCGGGCCCGAAGGAGATGGGGCGCTCGTGCGGGTGGACGTCGTAGGGGGGGTGCATCGGCATGACCCGGCGTGCCAGCCGCAGCCAGCCGTCGGAGCGGGCGTTGATCACGGTGGCCACGACGAAGCTGGCCGCCACGGCCACCGACATGACGACGAGCCAATCCTCGTCCAGCAGGCCCGAGGAGGTGGCCACCGCGGTGACGATGAGACCGAACTCGGAGAAGTTGCCGAGGAGCAGCCCGGCCTTGACCGAGGTGCGTCGGCGCAGCCGGTGGCGGTCCAGCAGCCAGACGTAGAGCAGCACCTGCGCGGGCAGCAGGAGGAGCAGGACCAGGCCCAGCACCACCGTCTGCACGTTGGCGGTGCCCCCGAACCCGATCGAGATGAAGAACCCGACCAGCAGCAGGTCCTTGAGGCCGAAGAGGCGGTGGGACAGCTCGCTGGCGGCGGCGTCCCCGGCCAGGAGCATCCCCACCACCAGGGCCCCCAGGTCCCCCTTCAGACCGACGGCGTCGAAGGCGGCATACCCCGGCCCCAGGGCCATGGCCAGGCCGAACAGCGCCTGCATCTCCCCGGGCGGAACGACCCGCCAGAGGCGGCGGGCGACCCACCCCAGCGGCCACAGGCCCAGCAGGAGGGGAAGGGCCCACAGGCTGGGCAGCTCCCCCTTGGAGGCGGTCATGAAGATCACGGCCACGAGGTCCTGCATGACGAGGATGCCGATGGCGATCCGGCCGTAGAACGACTGGATCTCGGCCTTGTCCTCCAGGACCTTGACGACGAAGACGGTGGAGGAGAAGGAGAGCGCGAAGGCGATGAGCGCCATCGTGCCCACGTCGGCACCGGTGAGCAGGGGGAAGCCGAGGAGCGCGAGGATCCAGAGGAAGCCGGTGCCGACGGCCACGGACAGGGCCACGTGCGCCCCGGTGGTCACCCACACCTCGCGACCCAGCAGGCTGCGCAGGTCCAGCTTCAGGCCGATGCCGAACAGGAGCAGCGTCACCCCCAGCTCGGCGATGAAGTCGAGGTAGGGCAGCTCACGCACCCCCGCGGCCTCCAGGAGGAAGCCGGCCAGCAGGAACCCCAGGAGCGCGGGGAGCTTGACGACGGACATCAGCAGGCCGGCGGCGAAGGTGGCCGCGAGGAAGAAGGCGATGTCGGTCATGCAGCACCCCCTGCGGTCGCGGCGGGCCGGGTCAGGGCGATTCTTCCATCCCGGCGGGCCCGCCCGCCCCGAGGACCGTCCGGCCGAAGGTGCGCACCAGCCGGGCCCAGCCGCGGTGCAGCTCCCGGGTGCGCCGCTCGAGCTCGGCCACGACCTGCTCCTCCTGCGCGGTGAGGTCGCGGTCGGCCGCCCACCCCCGCACGACCGCGGCGGTCACCTCCGGGTGGAACTGCACGCCCCAGGCGCGGGGGCCCAGGCGCAGGGCCTGCACGGCCCCGTCCGGCGTGCGGGCGAGGACGGTGGCGCCCGCCGGCGCCCGCACGACCACGTCGTCGTTCCAGTGCAGCACCTCCGGGCCGCCGCCCAGGCCGCCCAGCAGCGCGTCCTGCAGCCCCTCCGGGGTCGCGCCGAGGGGGTGCAGGGCGCGGGTGGGACGGGTGTGGGGACGCACCTGTCCGCCGAGGGCGGCGGCCGCCAGCTGGTGGCCCAGGCACACCCCGAGGAACGGCATACCCCCGGCGGCGACGGTGGCGATCAGCGCCTTGGTCGGGCCCAGCCAGCGGTGCCGGGCCTCGTCACCGGCCCCCATCCGCCCACCCAGGACGATCAGGCCGGCGTGGTCGACCAGGTGGGCCGGCACCGCCCGGCCACGGTGGGCGGCCAGCACGTCGCAGTCCAGGCCCACGTCGGCCAGCCAGGGCTCGATCATCGCGACCGGGCAGTCGTCCTCGTGCTGGACCACCAGCACCCGTGGGCGGGGCGTCACGGGCGCAGACTACTGCACCGGGTCGACGAGGTCCTTCGCGCCCAGGCTGGTGTCCGAGGGGGAGGTCGAGCTGATGGACTCCACGGACTCCGGGCTCACCTCGTGCGGCTTCAGCTCCCCGGTCGCGATCTGCTCGGCCCAGTGGCAGGCCACCCGCTGGCCGGGGGGTGCGCCGGCCACGTCGAGGGGACGCAGCACCGGTCGCTCGTCGTGGCAGCGGGTCGGCTGGCGCCAGGGGCACCGGGTGTGGAAGCGGCAGCCGGAGGGTGGGTCGGCGGGGGAGGGGAGGTCGCCCACCAGCAGGATCTGCTCGCGGGAGTCCTCGACGACCGGGTCCGGGACCGGGACGGCGGAGAGCAGCGCGCGGGTGTAGGGGTGCAGCGGCCGTTGGTAGAGGTCGTCCGCGTCGGCCTCCTCGACGAGGGCGCCGAGGTACATGACCCCGACCCGGTCGCTGATGTGCCGCACGACCGCCAGGTCGTGGGCGATCACCAGGTAGGTGAGGTTGAACTCCGCCTGCAGGTCGGCCAGCAGGTTGATGACCTGGGCCTGGACCGAGACGTCGAGCGCGCTGACGGGCTCGTCGGCCACGATGAGCTGCGGGTCGACGGACAGGGCCCGGGCGATGCCCACGCGCTGACGCTGCCCGCCGGAGAACTCGTGGGGGTACTTGGTCAGGGCCGTGCGCGGAAGACCGACCGCGGTGAGCAGGTCCTTGAGGCGCTGGCGGGCGTCCACCCCCTTGGTGAGCCCGTGGGCACGCATCCCCTCGAGCAGCAGCTGCTCGACCGTCTGCCGGGGGTCCAGGGAGCCCAGCGGGTCCTGGAAGACCATCTGCATGTGGCGGCGCTGCTTGCGCAGCTCCTCGCCCTTGAGGGAGGCCAGGTCGGTCCCCTCGAAGAGGACCTGGCCCTCGGTGAGGTCCTCCAGCCGCAGGATGGCGCGGCCCAGGGTCGACTTGCCGCACCCGGACTCACCCACCAGGCCGTACGTCTCACCACGACGGATCTGCAGGTCGACCCGTCCACCGCGTAGACGTGGCCGACGGTCCGGTCGAAGACGACCCCGCTCTTGATGGGGAAGTGCACCTTGAGGTCGCGCACGTCGAGCAGGACGTCGGCGTCCGGGTCGGGGGTACGACGGCCGGCCCCGGCGGGAGCCTCCTGGCGGGGCCCGGTCGCGGACGGCTCGGCGGCGGTGCTCATCGGTCGGTCTCCTCACCCACGGGGGCGTCGCGGTCGTCGTCCATCGGGTTGGACTCCAGCGGGTTGTGGCAGCGCAGCAGGCGGTCCGGCCCCAGCTCGGGCCGGTCCTGCACCAGCTCGGGCGTCCGCTCCAGGCAGACCTCGATGGCCGAGGCGCACCGCGGTGCGAAGGCGCAGCCCGAGGACCAGGGGATGTTGTCGGCCACCGAACCGGGCACCGGCGTCAGCCGTCGGCCCCTCTCCTCGTGGAGGCGGGGGATGGAGGCCAGCAACCCGCCGGTGTACGGGTGGCGTGGCTTGGCGAACAGGTCGTGCCGCTGGGCCCGTTCCACGATGCGCCCGCCGTAGAGGACGTTGACCTCGTCGCAGAGCCCGGCCACGACGCCCAGGTCGTGGGTGATCATGATCAGGGCCGTCCCGGACTCCTGCACGAGCTCCTTGAGCAGCGCCAGGATCTGCGCCTGGATCGTCACGTCCAGCGCGGTCGTGGGCTCGTCGGCGATGAGCAGTCGGGGCTCGCACGCCAGGGCCATGGCGATGAGCGCACGCTGGCGCATCCCCCCGGAGAGCTGGTGCGGGTACTCCTTGAGCCGGCGGGTGGGGTCGGGGATCCCGACCTTGTCGAGCAGCTCGGTGGCCCGCCCCATGGCCGCGTCCTTCTTCATGCCCCGGTGGCGCTGGAGCACCTCCGCCACCTGAACGCCCAGGGACACCACCGGGTTCAGGGACGAGAGCGGGTCCTGGAAGATCATCGCCACGTCGCGGCCGCGGCGGTCGCGCAGCTGGTCGCCGGGCAGGTCGAGCAGCTCGTCGCCGTCGAAGCGGACGCTGCCGGTCACCGTGTTGCCGCGGGAGGGGAGCAGCCCCATGATCGCCAGCGAGGTGACCGACTTGCCGCAGCCGGACTCGCCGACGAGCCCGACCGTCTGCCCGGGGGCGACGTCGAAGCTGATCCCGTCGACGGCGGTGAACGCCTTGCGCCCGCGGCCGAACGTGACGGACAGGTCGCGGACCGACAGCAGCGGGGCCGCGCCGGGACCGGTGGCCGGGCCGGTCGACGTCGTGGTGGGAACGGTCATCGCAGGCTCCTCATCGACGGGACTTGGGGTCGAGGGCCTCGCGCAGCGACTCACCCATGAGCGTGAAGCCCAGGGCGACGACGATGATGCACAGGGCCGGGTAGACGGCGACCTCGGGGTGGGTGTTGAAGTACTGCTGGGCCTTGCCCAGCATCTGTCCCCACTCCGGGACGGTGTCGTCGGGGCTGCCCAGGCCGAGGAAGGACAGGGCCGCGGCGTCGATGATCGCCACCGCGAGCACGAGGGTGCCCTGCACGATCACCGGTCCGAGCGAGTTCGGCAGCATGTGCCGGAAGACGATGGCGGCCGGTCGCACGCCCAGGGCCCGGGCGGCCAGGACGTGGTCGCTGTGCCGCTGGGCCATCATCGACCCGCGCAGCAGACGGGCGAAGATCGGGATCTGGATGATCGCGATCGCCAGGATCACCGTCCACTGGCTGGGGCGGGCGAACATGGCCGCGATGGAGAACGCCATGAGCAGCGACGGGATCGAGAGCATCACGTCGACGACGCGCATGACGGCCCCGTCGACCCAGCCGCCCAGACCGCCGGCGAGGGTGCCCAGCGTCAGCCCGCCCGCCAGGCCCCCGAGCGTGGCCATGACGCCGACGATGAGGGTCTGGCGCGAACCGACCAGGAGCCGGGAGAGCATGTCCCGACCGGCGTCGTCGGCGCCCAGCGGGTGACCCGGCTGCGGCTCGGGGATGGGGTTGTTGGGCGTGCGCTGGTCGATCAGCAACCGGGCCGCCGGGTCGTGCGGCGCGATCCAGGGGGCGATCAGCGCCAGCACGAGGAAGAGCGCGATGATCACCGCACCCACGAGGAAGACGGGGTCGCGGCGCAGGCGGCGCCACGCGCTGCGCCACAGGCTCACGCCCTCCTCGTCGGAGAGGGTGCCCGCCTCGGCCAGGGCGTCGATCCGGTCCTTCTTGCGCTGGCCCGGTGAGGTCATGGAGGTCACGGTGTTCTCCTCACTTGGTCCGCACGCGCGGGTCGATCACGGCGTAGAGGATGTCCACGACGAGGTTGACGACGATGTAGATGAGGGCGGCCATCATGATGAGCACCTGCAGGACGGGGTAGTCCCGCCGCTCGAACCCGATGGCCAGCGCCTGGCCGATCCCCTGGAAGGCGAAGACCTTCTCGGTGAGGACCGCCCCCGCCAGCAGCGCCCCGATCTGCAGCCCGACGATCGTCACCACGGGGATGAGCGCGTTGCGCATGATGTGCCGCAGGCGCACGACCCGGGGGGTCAGGCCCTTGGCGCGGGCGGTGCGCACGTAGTCCTCGTCCATGACGTCGATGACGGCGGCCCGGGTGATGCGGAAGATGATCGCGAAGGGGATCGACGACAGGGCGATCGCCGGCAGGATCAGGTGGCGGAAGGCGTCCCAGGCGGCGTCGAACTCACGGGTGAGCAGGCCGTCCAGGACGTACATGTTCGTGATGTGCGTCGCGTTGATGCCCACGCTCTGCCGTCCCGACGGGGGGAGCCAGCCGAGCTGGACGGCGAAGACGTACTTCAGCACGTAGGCCAGGAAGAAGACGGGGACGGCCACGCCGACCAGCGAGAACATGATCGAGCCGGTGTCCAGCGGGCCGCCGCGCCGACGAGCGGCGACGTAGCCCAGCGGGATGGCCAGCGTGAGGGCGATGAACATCGCGAAGAAGCTCAGCTCGACGGTGGCCGGCAGCCGCTGCAGGAAGACGTCGAGGGCGGGCTCGCCGCGGAAGACGCCGTTGGAGGTCCCGAAGTCCCCCTGCAGGGCGCGCTGGAGGAACTTCCAGTACTGCACGGGCAGGGGCTGGTCCAGCCCGAGCTGGGCGCGCAGCGCCGCGGTGGACTCGGGGGTGCCGCGCTCGCCGAGCAGGGCGCTGACCACCCCGCCGGGCAGCGAGCGCAGCCAGGCGAACAGCAGGACGCTGAGCACGAAGAGGGCCAGGACGGCCTGCAGCATCCGTCGGACGATGAACCTCAGCACGGGGATCCTCCGGAGGGGGGTGCGGCGTGGGCCGCGGGGAGGGGGTTCGGGGTGCCGTCGACGTGGACGACGCTGACGTCGGCGGCGACGAGGTCGGCGACGAGGTCGGCGACCGCGGGCGGCGGACCGGGCACGGGGCCCGGTCCGCCGCTGCGACCGCTGGTGGGGCTGATCACCCCGCGGGGTGACCGGTCACTCGGAGATGGTGACGGTGGAGAAGTCCTCCGCCGTCAGCGGGCTGGGCACCAGACCGTCCACGTTCTCGGCGACCACGATGGCCGGCGGGCTGTGGGAGATCGGCAGGCCCGGGAGCCAGTCCTCGCTCATGATCTGGGCGTTGAGCTCCTCGTACATCCCGGTGCGGGTGTCCTCGTCCGGCTCGGCGTCGGCGGCCGTCAGCGACTCCTGCAGCTCGTCGTGCCAGTCGTACTCGCTCGTGCCGAACGCGTTCTCGTCGCCGCAGAAGAAGGCGCACAGGAAGTTGTCGGCCGAGTTCAGGTCACCGGTCCAGCCCAGGAAGTAGGCCGGGGCCTGGGAGGTCTGGGCGCCGTCGATGTAGCCGCCCGCCCAGGGCTTGGAGATCGGGTTGACCGTGATGCCGGCGGCCTCCCAGTCGGACTTGACCGCGTCGTAGACGCGCTGCGGGTCCGGCAGGTAAGGGCGGGTGACCTCGGTCGGGTACCACAGGTCGATCTCCAGGTCGGACTTGCCGGCCTCCTCCAGCAGCTGCTGAGCCTTCTCGACGTCGTACTCGTAGGCCTCCAGCGAGCCGTCGTAGCCGCTCACCGTGTCGGGCATGAACTGCGTCGCCACGGTCGCGCCCTCGGGCAGCTGGGAGGACACCAGCTGCTCGCGGTTGATCGCGTGGTAGAGCGCCTGGCGGACCAGCGGGTCGGCCAGCTGCGGGTCGGCGATCGGGTTCAGGCCCAGGTAGAGGACGTTGAACGGGTCGCGGATGAGGACCTGGTTGCCGTCGTCCTCCAGGCCCTGCCAGTCGACCGGGTTCGGCAGGTCGTAGCCGTGGATGGTGCCGGCCTGCAGCTCCTGGCGACGGGCGTTCTCGTCCGGGACGATCTTGAACACCAGCTCGGCCACGCCGGCCGGCTCGCCCCAGTAGTCCTCGTTGCGCGTGAGGGTCACGGTGCCGCCCGCGTTGTCGTAGGACTCGAACTTGAACGGTCCGGTGCCGGTCGGGTGCTCGTCGTACTCGGGGAAGACGAACGCGTCGCCCTCGGCCTGAACGTCGTTGGCGTTGTACTCCTCCAGCGCGGTGGGCGACTGGATGGCGTAGGACGACTGCGACAGCACCATGGGGAACTTGCCGGTCACGCGGCTGACCGTCACCTCGGCGGTGAGGTCGTCGACGGCCTCGCAGGACTCGTACAGCGAGTCCTCGCCGAAGCCGAAGTCGTTGCCGTAGTAGTAGGCCATCGCCGGGGACTGACCGACCTCGTTCTGGTCGGCCCAGCGCTCGAAGTTGTAGCAGACGGCCTCGGCGTCGAACGGTGTCCCGTCGTGGAAGGTCACGCCGTCCTGGAGCTCAAAGGTCCAGGTCAGACCGTCCTCGCTGCCCTCCCAGGAGGTGGCCAGCTCGGGGACACCCTCGGTGCCGCCCTCCTTGATGCCGATGAGGTTCTGGTAGATCTGCCGGCTGATCCGGAAGCTCTCGCCGTCGCTGGCGTAGAACGGGTCGAAGGTCGCTGGGGCGCCGGCCGCGCCGAAGACGAACGTGGCGTCCGAGCTGGCCTCCCTCCGGCGGCGCCGTCGTCGGTGCCGCTCGCGGCGGTGTCGTCGTTGGTGTCACCGGTGTCCGAGTCGCGCTCCGACTCGGCACAGGACGTGAGCACCAGGGCCAGCGCGGCGCTGGTCGCCAGGGCCCCCACCATGCGGTTCTTCATCGTGCCTCCTAGGCATGGACGTGGTTCCGACCGGTACAGGGCCGGTCGAGCCGACCTCACCACAACCCGGCCCCCAGGGGAAGAGCGTGTGGCAAGTCGTGACGAGACCGTGACCTGCCCCGACGTGGGGGAAGGCTCGGGCAGGATGAGGGTATGACGCTCGAGCCCGGACGGGTGGCGGTGGCCGCCGTGGCCCTCGTGGACGACCTGCGCAGGCCGCGCCGGCTGCTCGCGGCGCGGCGCAGCGGGCCGCCGGCGCTCGCCGGCGGGTGGGAGTTCCCGGGCGGGAAGGTGGAGCCCGGCGAGGAGCCCGCGGCTGCGGCCGTGCGGGAGGCCGCCGAGGAGCTGGGCGTGCGGGTCGAGCTCGGGGAGCCTGCCGGTGGGCCGTGGCCGCTGGGCCGTTCCCACGAGATGCACCTGTGGTGGGCGGTCACCGCCCCGGGCGAGGGGGAGCCCCGTCCGCTGGAGGACCACGACGCGCTGCGCTGGCTGACCCGCGCGACACTGCACGCGGTGCCCTGGCTGGAGAACGACCTCCCGGTGGTCGAATTCGTGGCGGCGCACCTGGTGCCCGACGGCTGCGACAATGGTGGGCATGCCTTCTGACGACACCGGTTCCGGCGTGCGCGCCGACCGCCTCGACATCCGCAACGTGGCCATCGTGGCCCACGTCGACCACGGGAAGACCACGCTGGTCGACGCGATGCTGACGCAGGGCGGTGCCTTCGCCGAGCACCGCTCGCCCGGCGAGGACGTGGAGCGGGTGATGGACTCCGGCGACCTCGAGCGGGAGAAGGGGATCACCATCCTCGCCAAGAACACCGCCATCCACTACGCGGGCGCGCACGCGCCCGAAGGCGGCATGACGATCAACATCATCGACACCCCCGGGCACGCCGACTTCGGCGGCGAGGTCGAGCGGGGGCTGTCCATGGTGGACGGGGTCGTCCTGCTCGTCGACGCCTCGGAGGGCCCGCTGCCCCAGACCCGGTTCGTGCTGCGCAAGGCGCTGGCCGCGCACCTGCCCGTCGTGCTGTGCATCAACAAGGTCGACCGGCCCGACAGCCGGATCGCCGACGTCGTCGACGAGGTCTACTCCCTGTTCATGGACCTCCTCGACGACCACGACCCCGAGGTCGTCGAGCGGGCGCTGGACTTCCCGGTGGTCTACGCCTCGGCCAAGGCGGGACGCGCCTCCCTGACCGCCCCCCAGGACGGGGAGCTCCCGGACAGCCCCGACCTGGAGCCGTTGTTCGCCACCATCCTGGACACCGTGCCGGCGCCGACCTACACCGAGGGCGCGCCGCTGCAGGCCCACGTGACCAACCTCGACTCCAGCCCGTTCCTGGGCCGCCTGGCCCTGTGCCGTGTGCGGGAGGGCACGATCCGCAAGGGCCAGCAGGTGGCGTGGTGCCGCCGCGACGGGTCGGTCGAGCGGGTCAAGATCACCGAGCTGCTGCTGACCGAGGGGCTGGAGCGCAAGTCCGCCGACGAGGCCGGCCCCGGCGACATCATCGCCATCGCCGGCATCCCCGAGATCACGATCGGCGAGACCCTCGCCGACGCCGAGCACCCGGTCCCGCTGCCGCTGATCACCGTCGACGAGCCGGCCATCTCGATGACGATCGGCACCAACACCTCGCCGCTCGCGGGCCGGGTCAAGGGCTCCAAGGTGACCGCCCGCCTCGTCAAGGACCGGCTCGACAAGGAGCTCGTCGGCAACGTCTCGCTGCGCATCCTGCCGACCGAGCGACCCGACACCTGGGAGGTCCAGGGCCGCGGCGAGCTGGCGCTCGCCATCCTCGTCGAGCAGATGCGTCGGGAGGGGTACGAGCTCACCGTCGGCAAGCCGCAGGTCGTGACCAAGGAGATCGACGGCAAGCTGCACGAGCCCGTCGAGCGGCTGACGATCGACACCCCCGAGGAGCACCTCGGCACGATCACCCAGCTGATGGCCGCCCGCAAGGGGCGCATGGAGCAGATGACCAACCACGGCACCGGCTGGGTCCGGATGGAGTACGTCGTCCCCTCGCGGGGCCTCATCGGCTTCCGGACCGAGTTCCTCACCGAGACCCGCGGCACCGGCATCGCGCACCACGTCTTCGACGGCTATTCGCCCTGGTTCGGCGACATCCGCACCCGCCAGTCCGGCTCCCTGGTCTCCGACCGCACCGGCGTGGCCACCACCTACGCGATGTTCAACCTCCAGGAGCGCGGCACTATGTTCCTCGAGCCGACCACCGAGGTCTACGAGGGCATGATCGTGGGGGAGAACTCGCGCGCGGACGACATGGACGTCAACATCACCAAGGAGCGCAAGCTCACCAACGTCCGGTCCGCGGGCGCAGACGTCTCGAGCGGCTCGTCCCGCCGCGCCTGCTCTCCCTGGAGCAGTCGCTGGAGTTCTGCCGCGAGGACGAGTGCGTGGAGGTCACCCCCGAGGCCGTCCGCGTCCGGAAGGTCGTCCTGGACGCCAACCTGCGCGCCCGCACCGCGGCCCGGGCGCGCAACAAGTCGTGACGGCCGCCGGCGGGGGACCCGTCCCGGACCCGCCGGGACGGCCCGACCTGCGCGCCGCGGCCGCCGCCCCGGACCGGCCCCTGCGCGTGGTCGCCGTGCACGCCCACCCCGACGACGAGACCCTCGCCACCGGGCTGGCGCTGGCGCACTCCGTGCTGGCGGGGGACGAGGTGCACGTGATCACCTGCACCCTCGGCGAGGAGGGCGAGGTCATCCCCCCCGACCTGGCCCACCTCGAGGGGAGCGAGGAGCTCGGTCCGCACCGCCACGGCGAGATCACGCGGGCCACGGCCGCCCTGGGCGTGCAGCACCACTACCTGGGCGGTGACCGGCCACGGTGGCGCGACAGCGGCATGGCCGGCTCGCCGGCGGCGCGGCACCCCCGGGCGTTCGCCGCCGCGGACGTCCCGGAGGCCGCCGCCGTCCTCGCCGGCCAGCTGGCGCAGGTGCGGCCCGACCTCGTCCTGACCTACGACCCGCAGGGCGGCTACGGCCACCCCGACCACGTGCAGACCCACCGGGTCACGGTCGCGGCGGTGCGCGCCATACCCCGGGACGAGCGTCCGCGGCTCCTCGTGGTCCTGACCCCGCGGTCCTGGGCCGAGGAGGACCGGACGTGGCTGCAGCGGCACGTGCCCCGGGGCGCCCGCAGCCCGGCGGGCGGGACGGTCCGCGTCCCGGCGACGGACGACCCGTTCCCGCCGTCGGTCGTGACCGACGGGCTCGTGACGCACGCGGTGGTCGACGCCGACGCCCTGACCCGTCAGGTCGCGGCGCTGCGCGAGCACCCGACGCAGGTGACCGTGCACGAGGAGTGGTACACGCTGAGCAACGACGTGGCCGCCCGGCTGCCCGGCCGGGAGGGCTACGCCGTGTGGGAGGTCGAGGAGTCCTGAGCACGCCCACGCCCGCGCCGGGGGACGACCCCGAGGTCGATCCCGGCCGCTACCGGCAGGCCATGGGCCGGTTCGCCTCCGGGGTCACGGTCGTCACCTCCCGGCACCGGGGCCACGACGTGGCCCTGACCGTCGACACCCTCACGAGCGTGTCGCTGCGCCCCGTGCTCCTCCTCGTGAGCCTGCACGACGAGGCGCGCGTGCTGGAGGGGATCCGGGCCGGCGAGGCCTGGGGCGTGAGCATCCTGCCGGCCCGGCACCGGGCCCTGGCGACCTGGCTGGGGGAGCCGGGGCGACCGCTCCACAACCAGCTGGCCCGGGTCTCCCACCGCCGGGGGGAGCGCACCGGGGTGGCCCTCGTGGACGGTGCGCTCGCCACCTTCGAGTGCCGAACCTTCGCCGTCCACCCGGCGGGGGACCACCAGCTGTGCGTCGGCGAGGTGGTCTCCGTCGACGTGCCGACGACCGACGAACCCGCGCTGGTCCACTACCGTGGGGGGCTGGGCGAGCTGCGGTGACCGCGCCGCGGCCCGCCGCCGAGCACCGCTGGACCAGACGGAGGGACCACCCGCACGATGAGCGACGCACCTGACGACGGCACGGGGCTGCAGGAGGAGTCGCGCACGGGGGGCGAGTGGAGGGCGGTCGTGCTGCGGCTGCTGGCCGCCGTCGTCGTGCTCGGGGGGATCTACGTGGGAGCGGCGCTCTACTTCCAGGACCGGCCCCCCGCCGGGATGACGGTGGACGGGATCGACATCGGGTCGATGACCCGCGACGAGGCCGTGGAGCGCCTGGACCGCGAGCTGGCCGACCGGCTCGAGGAGCCGGTGGTCGTGACGGTCCGGGCGAGCGGGGACGGCGGTGGGGCGGCAGGGGTCGACGGGGCCGACGAGGTCGCCGACGAGACCCTCGAGCTGGTGCCGGAGGACGCCGGGCTGGCCTTCGACCTCGACGCGACGCTGGAGGGGGCCACCGGTCTGAGCTTCGACCCCCGCGTGCTGTGGTCGCACGTCTCCGGCAGCGACCGGTCGCTGCCGCTCGTGGGGGTGGTGGACCGCGCGGAGCTCCGGGCGGCCGTCGAACGGCTGGCCCAGGACTACGACACCGACGTGGTCGAGGGCCAGGTCACCCTCACCGACGAGGGGGTGCGCGTCGTCGAGGCCGAGGTGGGACGGACGCTCGACGTCGGGGCGACGGCCGAGGCCGTCGCGGGCGCCTGGCCGGACAGCAGGGAGGCCGACGGTCGGGCCATGGTGGCTGCGCCCACCCTGTCCCAGGACGAGGTCGAGCGGTTCACCCGCGAGGAGGTGGACCCGGCGCTCTCCGGTCCGGTGAGCGTGACGGCCACCCGCGGGTCGGGTGACGACGCCCCCACCGCCACGGCCGAGATCGCGCCGCGCGAGCTCGTCGAGCTGCTCGGGACCGAGCGCACGGGGGACGCCCTGGCGCTGACGCTCGACGAGGACGGCCTGCTCGCCCGCATCCGTCAGGACATCGGCCAGCTCGAGCGGGGCCCGCGGGACGCCACCGTCGAGCTGGACGGGGACGACGTGGTCGTCGTCCCGGCGCGTGCCGGGACGGAGCTGCAGGAGGAGGGTCTGTTCGACGCCGTCCGCGCTGCGCTGTCCGCCGACGGTGACGACCGCACGGTCGAGGCGACCCTGGCGGCGGTCGAACCGGCGATCCCCACGGAGGTCAGCGAGGACTGGACCTTCGAGGAGATGTCGGAGTTCAGCTCGGTGTTCCCGACCGGGGAGGCCAACGCGGCCCGCACCCACAACCTGCGCGTCGGTGCGGAGAACGTGAACGGCACCGTGGTCATGCCGGGCCAGCAGTTCAGCCTCGGGGTGGCACTGGGGGACCTCAGCGAGGCCGGGGGTTACCGTGAGGCACCGGTCATCGTGGACGGCCGGCTCGTCATGGGGCTGGGCGGTGGACTCTCCCAGATCTCCACCGTGGCCTTCAACGCGTCCTGGTTCGCCGGGGTGCAGCTGGACGCGCACACCCCGCACTCCTACTACATCTCGCGCTACCCGGCCGGACGGGAGGCGACGCTGGCCTACCCGGTCATCGACAACGTGTGGACCAACGACACCGACAACCCCGTCGTCGTGCGCTCCTGGATCGAGGGTGACCAGATCCGGATGGTCCTCCTGGGCGAGCGGCAGTACGAGGTGGAGACCGTCGACGGACCGCGACGCGACGTCCGTCAGCCCGAGCGGCACGAGGACGACAGCCCCGAGTGCGTGCCGCAGGGTCCGGCCGAGGGGTTCACGATCACCAACGTGCGCATCCTGCGCGCCGGCGGGCAGGAGGTCTCGCGGGACGAGTTCACCACGACCTACGCCCCGGCGGACGAGGTCGTGTGCACCCATCCCGAGGCGGGCTTCTGAGCACCCCGTGCCGTCCGGGTGCCCGGAGACGGCATACTCTGTCCCCATGACGTACGTGATCGCCCAGCCGTGTGTGGACCTCAAGGACAAGGCCTGCATCGAGGAGTGCCCGGTCGACTGCATCTACGAGGGCGAGCGGTCGTTGTACATCCACCCCGACGAGTGCGTCGACTGTGGCGCCTGCGAGCCGGTCTGCCCGGTCGAGGCGATCTACTACGAGGACGACGTCCCGGAGGAGTGGGCGGAGTACTACAAGGCGAACGTCGAGTTCTTCGACGACCTCGGCAGCCCCGGCGGTGCGGCCAAGATGGGCATGATCCCCAAGGACCACCCGATCATCGCCGTGCTGCCACCGCAGCCGCACGACGAGTGAACCGCACCCCCCGACCGGCCTACCCCCCACCAGGAGGACAGATGACCGACCCGACCACCACGCCCGCGGCCACGCTGCGTCACGGCGAGAACGAGCTCGAGCTGAAGGTGGTGCCGGCCGTCGAGGGAAACAACGGTCTGGACATCAGCGCCCTGATGAAGACCACCGGTGACACCACGCTGGACGTGGGGTACGTCAACACCGCCTCCTGCCAGTCCGCGATCACCTACATCGACGGGGACGCCGGGATCCTGCGCTACCGCGGTTACCCGATCGAGCAGCTGGCCAAGGAGTCCAGCTTCCTGGAGACCAGCTACCTGCTCATCTACGGCGAGCTGCCGTCCGCGAGCGAGCTGGAGGACTTCGACCAGCGGGTGCGCAGGCACACCCTGCTCGTGGAGGACATGAAGCAGTTCTTCGACGGCTTCCACCGCGACGCGCACCCGATGTCGGTGCTGGCCTCCTCGGTGTCCGCGCTGGGCACCTTCTACCAGGACAGCCTGGACCCGCGGGACCCGGAGTCGGTGGAGATGTCCACGATCCGGTTGATCGCCAAGCTGCCGACGATCGCCTCCTACGCGTTCCGCAAGAGCCAGGGCAAGTCCCTGCTGTACCCGGACAACAACTACAACCTGGTGGAGAACTTCCTGTGGATGACCTTCGGTCAGCCCACGGAGGACTTCGATATGGACCCCGACCTGGCCAAGGCGCTGGACCTGCTGTTCATCCTGCACGCCGACCACGAGCAGAACTGCTCCACGTCCACGGTCCGCCTCGTCGGCTCCTCGGAGGCCAACCTCTTCGCCTCCATCTCCGCCGGCATCCAGGCGCTGTCCGGCCCGTTGCACGGCGGGGCCAACAGCGCCGTCCTGGCGATGCTCAACGACATCCACGACCGCGGCGGCGACGTCAAGGAGTTCGTCCGCAAGGTCAAGGACAAGGAGGACGGGGTCAAGCTCATGGGCTTCGGCCACCGGGTCTACAAGAACTACGACCCGCGCGCGGCCATCGTCAAGGAGACGGCGCACGAGCTGCTGGAGAAGGCCGGGCACAACCCGCTCCTCGACCTCGCCATGGAGCTGGAGCAGACCGCCCTGGAGGACGACTACTTCGTCGACCGCAAGCTCTACCCCAACGTCGACTTCTACACCGGCCTGATCTACGAGTCGATGGGCTTCCCCAGCAACATGTTCACGGCGCTCTTCGCGATCGGCCGCCTCCCCGGCTGGATCGCGCAGTACCGCGAGATGATCAACGACCCGGCCACCAAGATCGGGCGTCCGCGTCAGGTCTACGTCGGCGAGCCCGAGCGGCAGTACGTGCCCACCGGGCAGCGCTGACCGGCCCGGCACCGGGGGCCGGCCCCACGGGGCACGTCCCACGCACCGCCTGACGACGGCCTCCGCAGCACTGCTGCGGGGGCCGTCGGCGTCTGCGGGGGCCGTCGGCGTCAGCCGAGCTCGACGACGACCTCGGTGGCGGGGCGGGCCTCCTCGACGACGGCCCACTCCAGGTCCGACCGGTCCCGCTGCCACCGGCGGTCGCCCACCGTCACGCCGGCGACCCCCCGGGCGTCGGCGTGGGCGACCGCCCACGTCGCCACCGCCCACGCGGTGGCGGGGTCCCCGGTCGAGGCCCGCACCGTCACGGTCCCGGTCCCCGACGACCCCTGCCCCGACCCCGGCCCCTCCTCCAGCGCGACGACCGGGCCGAACTGCTCCGCGAGGCCGTCGACCAGTCCGGCGGGGTCGCCCCGGCCGTCGTCCGCGAGGCGGCAGGTCATCAGGGTCCGTGCGCCCTCCTGACCGGTGAGCACGGAGGCGAGCACCCGGCCCTCCTGCTCGTGGTCGGCGTAGGCCTCGGGAAAGGCGCTGCGCTGGACCTCCTGTGCCACCTCGGTGACCACGCCGGTCTCCCAGCCGGGCACCTGGACCAGGGCGTCGTAGAAGGAGCCGGTCGCGTGCACGGGGTCGGTGACCTCCTCCTCGCTGCCCCATCCCTGCGAGGGCCGCTGCTGGAACAACCCCTGGCTGTCGGCGTCCCCGTAGCGCAGGTTGCGCAGCTTGCTCTCCTGGATCGCCGTGGCCAGGGCGACGGTGGCGGCACGCGGTGGCAGCTGCCGGGCCACGGACACGGCGGCGATCGTGGCGGCGTTGGCCGTCTGCTCTCGGGGGAGAGCCGCACGGTGGTGTCCCCGACCTGCACCAGGCACCGGTCGGGCCGCACCTCCTCCACGAGCCAGCGGGTACCGACCACCGCGCCGGCGCCGGTCACGGCAACCAGGGCCAGGACGGTCAGCGTGCCGGTGGTGCGTCTCACCCCGGGATCCTACGGGTCGGACCTGCCCGTCCCCCGGTGACGGCGGGCGCGCGGGCCCGGGCCCCGACCACGTAGGGTCGGGGGCTGTGAGCCGACACGAGTACCGCAAGGGGCCGGTGACGCTGCGCGGGACCCGCGTGCCCCGGAGCACGACCGACCAGCGCCTGCTCGACAGCCGCGGTGCCGCGGACTGGGTGCACACCGACCCCTGGCGCGTCATGCGCATCCAGGCCGAGTTCGTCGAGGGCTTCGGGACCCTGGCCGAGCTGGGGCCGGCCGTGGCCGTCTTCGGCTCCGCGCGCACCGGGCCGGGGCACCCGACCTACGAGCTCTCCCGCGCGGTGGGCTCGGCCCTCGTCGGGGCGGGGTATGCCGTGATCACCGGAGGCGGTCCCGGCACCATGGAGGGGGCCAACCGGGGTGCCACCGAGGCGGGCGGCACCTCCGTGGGCCTGGGGATCGAGCTGCCCTTCGAGGCCGGTCTGAACGACTACCTCAACCTCGGCATCAACTTCCGCTACTTCTTCGTGCGCAAGACGATGTTCGTCAAGTACGCCGAGGGTTTCGTCGTGCTGCCGGGCGGCGTCGGCACCCTGGACGAGCTCTTCGAGGCGCTGACCCTGGTGCAGACGGGCAAGATCACCAGCTTCCCGATCGTCCTCCTGGGCACCGCCTTCTGGGGGCCGCTGCTGACGTGGATGCGCGACACGCTCGTCGCCGGAGGCACCATCGGCGAGGCCGACCTGGACCTGCTGCGGCTGACCGACGACGTGGACGAGGCGGTGTCCTGGATCGCGAGCGAACGGGCCGGCCGCGCGGCCCGCGGGGCGGGGACCGGCACCCCGGACGTGTGAGCGGCGTGCCGGGGCTTCTCCACGGGTGCACCTCCGTGCGAGGATCGGTGCCGTGATCATCCTCGCAGCCGTCGTAGCCGTCCTCGCGCTCGGCGCGGGGCTGGCCTGGCTGGTCGCCCGGGCGGACGTCCCGGGCGTGCCGCCGGCCGTGACGACCGAGTCCGCCGTGCCGCTGCCCGCCGGGCCGCTGGGGCCGGACGCGGTGCACGGGCTGCGCTTCGACCAGGCCGTCCGCGGCTACCGGATGGCCCAGGTGGACGCAGCGCTGCGCCGGCTGGCCGAGGAGCTGGCCGACCGGGACGCCCAGATCGCCCGGCTCCGCGGCGAGCCGGGGGAGCGCCCGGCGCCGGAGGGGCACGAGCACGCCGATCTCACCGGAGGGATGCCAGCATGACCGACACCGCGCCGCACCCGGACCTGACCGTGGGTCCTGACGGGGTGGTCCGCTGCGCCTGGCCGGGCCTGGCGCACGCCGACTACCGCGACTACCACGACCGGGGAGTGGGGCAAGCCGGTGCACGGGGAGACCGCCCTGCTGGAGCGGCTGTGCCTCGAGGGCTTCCAGTCCGGTCTGTCCTGGCTGGTCGTGCTGCGCAAGCGGCAGGCGCTGCGGGTGGCGCTGGCAGGGTTCGACGCCGAGCGGCTCGCCGAGTTCACCGACGCCGACGTCGAGCGCCTGCTCACCGACGCCTCCATCGTGCGCAACCGCCGCAAGATCGAGGCGGCGGTCACCAACGCGCGGGCCACCCTGGCCCTGCGGGACGGCGGCGGGCTGGAGGAGCTCCTCTGGACCCACGCGCCGGAGCCGACGCCCCGGCCGCACCGGTTCATCGACGTCCCGTCGCAGACCCCCGAGTCCGAGCTGCTCGCCAAGCGCCTGCGCAAGGCCGGCTTCGTCCAGCTGGGCCCCACGACCGTCTACGCCACCATGCAGGCCTGCGGACTGGTCGACGACCACCTGGTCGGCTGCTTCCGGGCCGGGGCCTCGCGCTCGGGTGCCCGGCTCACGGCGGTGCGCAGCAGCGCATGACCCTCGTCGCCCCCGCGCGACGCCCCCTCGACCTGCGCTTCGTCCTGGTCGTCGTCGCGCTCTGGACGCTGCTGCGCGCCCTGACCGCCGTGCTCCTGCACCGTCTGGCCACCCAGCACCAGGACCCCTCGGTCTACGACGACGCCGACGTCGCGCGGTACTTCCAGTTCGCCACCCTGTGGGACGGTGCCTGGTACGAGCGGATCGCCACCGAGGGGTACCCGACCGAGCTTCCCGAGCGGGACGGGCAGGTCCGGCAGAACCCCTGGGCGTTCTACCCGGTGTTCCCGCTCATGGCCCGGGTGCTGACCGCCCTGACCGGCCAGCCGTTCGCGGTGACCGCCACCGTGCTGGCCACCGTCCTGGGGTATGCCGCGGCGCTGGTCGTCGCGGGTCTGCTGCGGGAGCGCGTGGGGACGGCGGCGGCCCTGGGAGGGGTCACCCTGCTGGGCACCTACCCGGCCGCGCCCACCCTGCAGGTCGCCTACACCGAGTCGCTGGCGGTGCTGCTGGTCGCGGGCGTCCTGTGGCTGCTGGTCCGACGGCGGTGGGGGTGGGCGGCCGCCCTGGCCCTGGCCACCGGGCTGGCCCGTCCGGTGGCCCTGCCCCTGGGACTGGTCTGCCTGGTGGCGGTCCTCGTCCGGTGGCACGGACGACACACCCGCCCCGTGCCTGCGCGGGAGGCCGCCGGGATGCTCGCCGCGCTCGTGGGCTGCGGCCTGTCCGGCCTCGTCTGGCCGGCGGTCGCCTGGGCCCGCACCGGTCGCCCGGACGCCTACACCGCGACGATGTCGGCCTGGCGCGGAGGGGAGCCGGTGCGCCCGTTCCTGCCGACCCTCGAGCGGGTCCAGTGGCTGTGGGGCGACCTCACCGGCCTGCTGGTCCTGGGGACCGGTTTGGGGCTGCTGGTCCTCGCGGTGGCCGGGCCCTGGGCGCGGGGTCTGGGGGTGGAGATGCGCACCTGGTGCCTGGGCTACGTCCTCTACCTCTTCGCCGCCCTCGACCCGTGGACGAGCATCTTCCGCTATCTCATCCTGCTCTTCCCGCTCTTCGTGGTCGCGGTCGGCGGTGGCTGGGACCCCCGGGACCCCGCCGCGCGGCGGCGCCCGACGTGGGTGCTGGTCGTGCGCACGGTCACCCTGGCGGGCCTCTTCCTCGGCTGGCAGGTGTGGTGGGCCTGGGAGCTGTTCATGTTCGTCCCGCCCCGCGACGACCCGCCGTGAGCCGCGGCGTCAGCGTCCGGTGAAGGTGGGTCGCTCCTTGTCGAGGAAGGCCTGGACCGCCGCGCGGTGGTCCTCGCTGACGCCCGTGCGCCGCATGAACTCGTCCTCCAGGTCCAGCGAGTCGGCCAGGGAGTGCGAGGAGGAGAAGGCGATCGCCCGGCGGACGGCACCGTAGGCGCGCGTGGGTCCCTGCGCCAGCTGCCGGGCCACCGTGCCGACCCGGTCGGCCAGCTCGTCGTCGGGCACGACCTCGGTGAGCAGTCCCATCTCCAGCGCCTCGGCCGCCGGGAGGGTCCGGGGGAAGTAGAGCAGCTCCTTGGCCTTCGCCGGCCCCACGAGCCGCGGCAGGGACCAGGAGGTGCCCGAGTCGCAGGAGAGCGCGATCGCGGTGAAGGCCAGGTTCAGTCCCGCGGACTCCCCGGCGTACCGCAGGTCCGCCGCCAGGGCGAAGGCCGCACCGGCGCCCGCGGCCACCCCGTTGAGGGCCGCCACGACCGGCTTGTCCATGGTGACGAGAAGCTCCACCACCGGGTTGTAGTGCTCGGCCACGGTGCGCCACAGCTCCTCGGCGCTCTCCGCGAGCAGCTGCACGTGCTCCTTGAGGTCCTGGCCGACGCAGAAGGCGCGCCCCGTGCCGGTGAGCACCACGCAGCGCACCTGCTCGTCGTCGGCGACCTGGCGCAGGGTGGCGAGCAGCAGCTCCTTGGTGGCCACGTCCAGGGAGTTCATCGACTCCGGGCGGGTGAAGGTCACGGTGGCCACGCCGTCGACGACCTCCAGGCCGACGGGGGGCGGGGCGCTGGGGGTCGGTGCGGTGCTCGGCGTCGTCATGGGTCCAATCTACGCAGCGGGACCGCCCCCGGGACGGGCGGACCGCAGGGTCCCCTCCACGAACGCTCCGGCGGAGGGAGCCAGGGCGTCGGCGACCTCCAGCAGACGCTGCCGCACCCGCTGCCCCGGCCATCCCGGCGGCAGCACCTCCGCGGGCAGCCCGGGGTCCCGGAAGAGGAACTTGCGCCACTCGTGCACCAGCCGGGTGCGCAGGGGGTATGCCGCGTGCGGCGGCAGGGTGCTCAGGCCCGGCTCCGGCGCGGGCAGGGTGCGGGCGAACTCCTCGTAGGAGGCGGCCAGGGCGGGCAGGTCCCAGAGCCGGCGGGCCAGCTCGGCGGGGGAGCGCGACCCGTGGGGGTCGCCCGTCCAGGCGGTCCAGGCTGCGCCGTGGCCCTCGAGGACGGCGCCGAGCTCAGGGCTCACCCACGGGCTGACCCAGGTGGCCGTCGCCAGGTGGCCGTAGCCCAGATAGCCCAGCGACGCGGCCACGTGGTCGCGGCGCCGCCGGTCTCCGTGGTGCTCCACGACGACGACGTGCCAGCGTCCGTCCCAGGCCGGGGGACCCGGCGCGTAGATCCTTACGTGCGCCCGACGGAGCCGGTGCTGCGCGAGGGGCGTCGCGGCATACCCCCGGGCACCGTCGATGGTGCGGGCCGCGAGCCAGCCCTCGCGGACCAGCCGCGAGACGGCGGTGCGGGTCGCCGCGGGGGTGACCCCGCAGGTCTGTGCCAGGCGCACGACACCGGCGACGGGAGCCCACCACCCGTGGGCGGGCAGGTGGTCCCCGTACAGGTCGACGACGGCGGAACGGGCGTGCATCCGGCCAGTATCGCCCGGCCCGGCGGGGGCCGGGTCGATTAGGCGGGTCAGGAGGTTCGGTAGATAATGGTGCGTAGTCACCCAGGCCCGGGGCACCCGCGCCGGGCAGCGGTCCTTGGCCGCGCCACAAGGAAGGGCAACCCATGGCAGCAATGAAGCCTCGCACCGGCGATGGTCCTCTGGAGGTCACCAAGGAGGGGCGTGGAATCGTCCTGCGCATGCCGCTGGAGGGCGGCGGCCGCCTGGTGGTGGAGATGAACGCCGAGGAGGCCACGGCGCTCGGGGACGCCATCAAGGAGTGCGTCGGCTGACGCCACCCCCGCCGACCGTGCACCAGGCCCCCGTGTCACCGGACGCGGGGGCCTCGTCGTGCCCGGTGATGCGGGGGAGGGGGGCGTGGGTGCTGCGCGTGCGGGCCGTCAGCGGCGCCGGTGGGGTCAGCCGCGCGGGCGGCTCAGCGGCGGACCGCCACCAGCAGGCCGTCGCCCACCGGCAGCAGGGCCGGCAGCAGCCGGTCGTCGTCGCGCAGGGTCTTGCCCAGGTCGCGCAGCAGGGTGGTCACGGTGTCCCGGCTGGCCGGGTCGGCCACCTTGTCGTGCCAGAGCATGTCGTGCACGGCCAGCACGCCTCCCGGGCGCAGCAGCCGGATCGCCTGCTCGACGTAGGCGGGGTAGCTCTCCTCGTCGGCGTCCACGAGCACCAGGTCGTAGGCCCCGTCCGTGAGGCGGCCCAGCACCTGCACGGCGTCCCCGCTGATCACCCGGGTGCGCTGCGGCGGGATGCCCGCGGCGGTGAAGGACTCCCTGGCCGCGCGCTGGTGCTCGGGCTCGACGTCGATCGAGGTGAGGATGCCGTCGTGGGGCATCCCCTGGAGCAGCCACAGGCCCGAGCTGCCGGCCCCGGTGCCGACCTCGACGACGTGACGGGCGGCCACGGCCGCCGCGAGCAGCCGCAGCGCGGCCCCGGTGGCGCTGCTCACCGGACGGGCGCCGAGCTCCTCGCCCCGGCGCTGGGCCTGCTCGATCACCGGGTGGGGGGTGAGAAAGTCCTCGGCATAGGCCAGGGAGGACGCCTTCGCAGCTGCCATGGTCCCCACCCTATGCGCCGCCGGGACGCACCGGCGCCCGCCGGGACGCCCTGATCGTCCAGCAGGCTCCCAGCAGACCCTGCCAGCCTGGGGTCATGAGCCAGCAGGGCGTCGCGACGGAGCTCCTCGAGCTGTCCCCCACCGGGGCGGACCCGACGTGGGTCCCCCCGTCGTGGGAGGAGATCGTGCGTGAGCACTCCGCCCGGGTCTACCGCCTGTCCTACCGGTTGACCGGGGACCCGCACGAGGCCGAGGACCTGACCCAGGACGTCTTCGTCCGGGTCTTCCGCTCCCTGGACAGCTACCGCCCCGGCACCTTCGAGGGCTGGCTGCACCGCATCACCACCAACCTCTTCCTGGACCGGGTCCGGCGACGTCAGCGGCTGCGCTTCGACGCCCTCACCGAGGAGCTCGCCGCACGCCTGCCGGTCCGGGCCCTGGCCGGCCAGCCGGAGGAGGCCTACGAGATGAACCACCTGGGCCCTGACGTCCAGGCGGCTCTCATGGCGCTGCCGCCGCAGTTCCGCGCGGCCGTGGTCCTGGCCGACATCGAGGGCTTCTCCTACGAGGAGGTCGCCCGGACGCTGGGGGTCAAGATGGGCACCGTGCGCTCCCGGATCCACCGTGGCCGGGCCCTCCTGCGCCAGTCCCTGGCCCACCGGCGCCCGGCTCCGGCCCCGGCGGAGGGTCGCGGTCCCCGTCCGCGCGGGCTCCCGGCTCCGGCCCTCGGGTGAGCGGCGGTCCCGACCTCCTTCCCGGGCTGGCACCATCGGGTCCCATGGACAGACGTCGACGCAGCGGGCGCACGAGCCTGGCGGTCGTGCTGGCCGCCCTCCTCGCCGGTGCCGTCGCAGGCTTCGGCGGAGGAGTGCTGGCCCACCAGCTGCAGCCCGACGCCCCGGTGGCGGCCCCCGCGACGCCGGTGGCCCACCGGAACCCGGCACCGGCCCCGGTGGCCGTCGACGGCACCGTTCCCGGCCTGTCCCGCGCCGTCCTCCCCAGCGTCGCGCTCATCTCCCTCGGCGAGGACGGGCAGGTGGGGCAGGGGTCGGGGTTCGTCGTGCGGGCCGACGGCTACCTGCTGACCAACCACCACGTCGTGGCTCCGGCCGGCGACGGGGGCCGGATCACCGTCGAGCTGCCCGGCCGGGAGCCGGTACCGGCCGAGGTGGTGGGCTCGGACCCGGTCTACGACATCGCCGTGCTCAAGGTGGACCAGGGCGACCTCGTCCCGCTGCCCTTCGCCGACTCCGAGGCCGTGGAGGTGGGTCAGACCGTGGTCGCGGTCGGCGCGCCCCTGGGCCTGGACAGCACCGTCACGAGCGGGATCGTCTCGGCCCTCGACCGTCCGGTCGTCGCCGGCGGGGACGACGAGATGAGCTACATCAACGCCATCCAGACCGACGCCGCGATCAACCCGGGCAACTCCGGCGGGCCGCTCCTCGACCTCGAGGGACAGGTGGTGGGGGTCAACTCCGCGATCGCCCAGCTGCCCACCAGCGCCCTGGGCGGTCCGGCCGGCAGCATCGGGCTGGGCTTCGCCATCCCGGCCGAGCAGGCCGAGCGCACCGCGACCCAGCTCATCGAGACGGGCCGCAGCGAGCACCCGGTGATGGGGGTGCACATCGACCTGCAGCACACCGGTGAGGGCGCCCGGGTGATGACGGAGGCGCGACAGGGTTCGCGGCCCGTGATCCCGGGCGGTCCGGCCGAGGAGGCCGGGGTGCGGGCCGGCGACCTCATCCTGCGCGTCGACGACACCGCGATCCGGGACCCCCAGCACCTGCTGGTGGTCCTTCGCTCCTACGCCGTGGGGGACACCGTCACCCTGCAGCTGCGCGACACCGGGGGCGAGGAGCGGACGGTGACGCTGACCCTGGCGGGTTCGGGGGACTGAGGACCCTCCTGGGCTGGGTAGGCTGTGGCCGGGATCGCACGGTGGGCGGCCGGCCACCGGGACGAGGAGAGGCGTGACGTTCTTCAATCTCTCACGAGCACCGAGATCATGCTGCTCGTGCTGCTGGCCGTCGTCGTGCTCGGTCCTCGTCGGCTGCCGCACTACGCGGCCCGGCTCGCCGACCTCGTCCGCAAGGCGCGGGACCTGGCCGAGGGGGCCAAGGCGCAGATCAAGCAGGAGATGGGACCAGCCTTCGAGGACGTCGACTGGCGCCAGCTGGACCCGCGTCAGTACGACCCCCGGCGCATCGTCCGCGAGGCCCTGACGGAGTCTGCTCCGGGCGAGCGGGGGCCGACGACCGGTGGAGCCGGAGCCCGTGGAGGAGCGACCGTGGCGGCGCGGACGGCCGCGGCCGGGGGGACCGGCAGGGACGCGGTCGGAGGAGCGACGTCGAGCCGCCCGCGCACCGGGGGCGGCGGGGGGACCGGTACCGGGGTCGGGCGGTCGTTCGACCCGGGTCGGCCGGTGCCCTTCGACCCCGACGCGACCTGAGGATCAGCGGCTCGTCGGGGTGATGCCGAGCTTGCGCCCGGCCAGCCCGCGACCGCGGCGGGCCAGCTGACGGGCCACGCCCCGCAGGGCGGTGGCCGCCGGGGAGTCGGGGTGGGACAGCACGACCGGGCGGCCGGTGTCCCCGCCCTCCCGCAGCGTCACGTCCAGCGGCACCTGCCCCAGGAGGGGCACCTCCGCCCCGATGGACCGGCTCAGCGAGTCGGCCACGGCCTGGCCGCCACCGCTGCCGAAGATCTCCTGGCGGCTGCCGTCGGGCAGCTCGAGCCAGGACATGTTCTCCACGACGCCGACGATGCGCTGGTGGGTCTGCAGGGCGATCGACCCGGCCCGCTCGGCCACCTCGGCCGCCGCCTGCTGGGGCGTGGTGACGACGATGAGCTCGCTGCTGGGCAGCAGCTGGGCCACGGTGATGGCGATGTCGCCCGTGCCGGGCGGGAGGTCCAGCAGCAGGACGTCCAGGTCCCCCCAGTAGACGTCGGCCAGGAACTGCTGCATGGCCCGGTGCAGCATCGGGCCGCGCCACACGACGGGCTGGTTGCCCGGGACGAACATGCCGATCGAGATCACCTTCACGCCCCCCGGCTCGGCCACGGGCGGCATGATCATGTCGTCGACCTGGGTCGGCGGGCGCGTCACCCCCAGCATGCGGGGGACCGAGAAGCCGTAGATGTCGGCGTCCACCACGCCCACCCGCAGCCCCTCGGCGGCCAGGGCGGCGGCCAGGTTCACGGTGACCGAGGACTTGCCCACGCCGCCCTTGCCGGAGGCGACGGCATACACCGTCGTGAGGGAGTCGGGACGCGCGAACGGGATGTCACGCTCGGCGGCGCCGCCGCGCAGCTGGTCGCGCAGGGCGCCGCGCTGCTCGTCGCTCATGACGCCCAGCTGCACGTCGACCCCGGTGACGTGCTCGACGCGGGAGACCGCGGCGGTCACGTCCCGGGTGATCGTGTCCTTCATCGGGCACCCGGGCACGGTGAGCAGCACGGTGACCCTGACCCGGCCGTCGTCGCCGACGTCCACGGACTCGACCATCCCCAGGTCGGTGATCGGCTTGCGGATCTCGGGGTCGTCGACCGTGGCGAGGGCAGCGTGGAGGGCGTCGGTGGTGGGGTGGGACATGTCCCCCATGCTAGGCGTCGCGGCGGGGTGCTCCGGTCCCCGGGCCGTCGCCGCCGGGCCCGTCGCCGTCCGTCCTCCCGTCCCGGTCGACCAGCTCCTCCAGGAGGGAGCGCAGCTCGGAGCGCACGAAGTCACGCGTGGCCACCTCGCGCATGGCCAGGCGCAGGGCGGCGACCTCGCGGGTGAGGAACTCGGTGTCGGCCAGGTTGCGCTCGTCCCGGGCACGGTCCTGCTCCATCTGGACCTTGTCCCGGTCGTCCTGCCGGTTGGTGGCCAGCAGGATCAGGGGGGCGGCGTAGGAGGCCTGCAGGCTGAGCATGAGGGTGAGGAAGATGAAGGCGTAGGGGTCGAAGCGCACCGACGGCGGGCCGATGGTGTTCCAGACCACCCACACCGCGACGAAGACGGTCATCCAGACCAGGAAGCGGGCGGTGCCCATGAACCGGGCGAACCGCTCCGCGAAGGCGCCGAAGCTCTCGGGGTCCATCCGGGAGGGCAGCCTCCAGCGCCCCGCCTTGGCCAGCGGCTGGTCGAGGCGGTCGGCGGGGCGGCCCGCCGACCGTTCCCCGCCCCGGTCGCGGCGCAGGGGCTCAGACATCGACGACCTCCGTCACGTCGGCCTCGTCGTCGCGCTCCTCGCGCCAGTCGTCGGGCAGGATGTGGTCCAGCACGTCGTCCACCGTGACCGCGCCGACGAGCCGGCCCTCGGGGTCCACGACCGGGAGGGCGACGAGGTTGTAGGTGGCCAGCGCCCGGGTGACCTCGCCGAGGCTGGCCTGCGGGGTGACCGGGTCGAGGTCGTCGAGCACGGAGCCGACCGGCTGGTGGGGGGCCTCGCGCAGCAGCCGCTGGATGTGCACGCTGCCGAGCAGCCGCCCGGTGGGGGTCTCGTGCGGGGGACGGGTGACGTAGACCAGCGAGGCGATCGCCGGGTGCAGCTCCTCACGGCGCACCAGGGCCAGCGCCTCGGCGATGCTGGCGTCCGGGCCGAGGATGACCGGTTCGGTGGTCATCAGACCGCCCGCGGTGTTCTCGTCGTAGGTGAGCAGCCGGCGCAGGTCGGCCGCCTCGTCGGGCTCCATCAGCTGGAGCAGCTCCTCCTGGGTGGCGGCCGGGAGGTCGGCGAGCAGGTCGGTCGCGTCGTCGGGCTGCATGACCTCCAGGACGTCGGCCGCGCGCTCGGCCGCCAGGTGGGTCAGGATCTCCAGCCGGTCGTCGTCCGGGAGCTCCTCCAGCACGTCGGCCAGCGTCTCGTCGTCGAGGGCGTCGGCGACCTCCGAGCGGCGCTTGGGGCTCAGCCCGTGGATCGCCTCGGCCAGGTCCTGGGGCTTGAGGTCCTCGTAGGCCTCGAGCAGGGCGGTGGCCGCCTGCGCGGGTCCGGTGTCCTGCAGCCCCTCCACCTGCTCGGGGTCGACGAGCAGGGTCTCGCCCCGTCGGCGGCCGAGCCGCAGCCCCCGGACGGGACGCTGCGGCATACCACGGCGCACGAACAGCTTGCTCAGGCGCCAGTCGCCGCTGCGCTGCCGGTCCATCGCGATGTCCTCCACCACCGCGGGCTCGCGCCGGCCGTCCTCGACGATCGCGACCTGCCGGTCGAAGAGCTCGCCCACGACGAGCGTCTCGCCCGGGCGCTGCTGGAAGCGCCGCATGTTCACCAGGCCGGTGGTGATGACCTGGCCCGCGTCGATGGCGGTCACCCGGGTGATCGGGACGAAGACCCGCCGTCGCCCGGGCACCTCCACGACCAGGCCGATGACGCGCGGTCCCTGGCCCCCGACGCGGCCGGAGAGCGTGACCAGGACGTCTCGCACCCGACCCACCTCGTCGCCCAGGGGGTCGAAGACGCTCATCCCGTTCAGCCGGGCGACGAAGACGCGGGGAGTGCTCACCGGGGCAGGATACCGACCCGGGAGGTCCGGCCCGGGCCGTCGGACGGCGCGGGCCGGCGGTCCGGAGGTCCGGGTGCGGGGTGGGCGCTCCGTTCGCGGCGCGGGGCGGCCGGGGGGCACAATGGCGTGGTGACCTCACCAGCCGCAGCGAACCGACCCGGCCCCGTGCTGGCCCTGGAGTACCCGAGGAGCCTGGGGGTCCACGACTCCTACGAGGAGGCGCAGGGCGTCGTCGACTACCTGTCCGACCAGGAGTTCCCGGTCGACCAGTGCATGATCGTCGGGACCGACCTCAAGCAGGTGGAGCGGGTCACGGGACGGCTGACGACCGGTAGGGTCGCGTTGGGCGGTGTCGCGTCGGGCGTGTGGCTCGGCCTGTTCGTCGGCCTGATCTTCGCGCTGTTCGCCCCGACCGGGGACGCGCTGGTCACGGTCCTGGGTGCGGTCGCCTTCGGTGCCTTCTTCGGCGTGGTGTGGGCGCTCATCGGGTACGCCATGACCCGGGGACGCCGCGACTTCGTCTCGGTGACCCAGGTGGTGGCCACACGCTACGAGGTCCTGACCGAGCACAAGCACGCCGAGCGTGCCCGGGAGCTGCTCGACCAGCGCCCGGGGGCTCCCCTCGGCTAGCGCCGTCGGCCGGGGGCTCACCCCGGCTGGGGCCGCTCGCCTCCGTCGCGCACCCAGGCCTCGACCTCGTCGGGGGTCCGGGGGAGCATGACCGAGAGGTTGCGGTACCCGTCGGCGGTGATGACCACGTCGTCCTCGATCCGCACCCCGATGCCCCGCAGCTCCGGCGGGACCCGCAGGTCCTCGGACTTGAAGTACAGCCCCGGCTCGACGGTGAGCACCATGCCCTCGCGCAGCTCCCCGTCGCCGTAGTCCTCACGCAGCGCCAGCGCGCAGTCGTGGACGTCGATCCCCAGGTGGTGGCTGGTGCCGTGCACCATCCAGCGGCGGTGGAACTGGCCCTCCTGCGCGTCCAGCGTCTCCTCGAGCGTGACGCCCTCGGGGAGCAGTCCCCACTCCAGCAGGTACCGGGCGACCACCTCGATCGCGGCCGCGTGCACGTCCTTGAACCGGTTGCCGGGGCGGCAGGCGGCCAGGCCGGCCTCCTGGGCCTCGAGCACGGCCTCGTACACCCGCCGCTGCGCGGGGGTGAAGGTCCCGTCGACGGGCACGGTGCGGGTGACGTCGGCGGTGTAGAGGCTGTCGAGCTCCACCCCGGCGTCCAGGAGCAGCAGCTGGCCCGGCTCCAGGTCCCCGGTGTTGCGGATCCAGTGCAGCGTGGTCGCGTGCTCGCCGGCGGCGGCGATGGAGTCGTAGCCCACGCCGTTCCCGGCGTGGCGGGCGTGCAGGCCGAACACGCCCTCCACCCAGCGTTCCCCGCGGCCCCGGGCGACCGCCTCCGGCAGCTGGGCCACGACCGCGTCGAAGGCCCGGGCGGTGGCCTCCACCGCCTCCTCCATCTGGCGGACCTCCCAGTCGTCCTTGACCAGACGCTGCGTGGACAGGGACCGGGCGAGGGCCAGGTCGGCCTCGTGCGCGGCCTCCAGGTCCTGGTGGGCGAGGGCTCCGCTGCGTCCTCGCACGCCGTCGACCAGGGCGGTCACCTCCCGGTCCGCGTCGCGCACGACCCGCAGGGTCAGGCCGCCGGCACCCAGGTCCTTGGCCAGCGCGTCCTCCAGCTCACCGAGGTGGCGGGTGGTCACGCCCAGCTCGGCCGCGGCGGAGGCCAGCGTGGGACGGGCGCCCACCCAGAACTCGCCGACCCGGGAGTCGGCGAAGAACTCGGTGCTGTCGCGGTCGGCCAGCGGCAGGAAGTACAGCACCGGCTCGTGCCCGGCGCCCAGGCCGTCCTCGCCCTCGACGGGCTCCAGGACGAGCACCGCGTCCGGTTCGCGGTCGGCCCCCAGCCCGGTGAGGTGGGCGAAGGCGCTGTGGGGGCGGAAGACGTAGTCGGTGTCGTTGCTGCGCACCTTCAGGCCCCCCGCCGGGACGACCAGCCGCTCCCCGGGGAAGGCGGAGGAGACCACCTCACGGCGCGCTGCGGCATACCTCGCCGCCTCGGTGAGCGCGGGGAGCTCGTCGGTCCGGGGGGCCCAGTCCTGACCCATGAAGGCGCGGAAGGCCTCCCCGGTGGGGCGGTTGCGGTGCTCGGCCTGGTGCTGCTTCTCGCTCACCCGGTCATCGTAGGTGCGGGTGGACGGACGGGGGTGCCGCGCCCCCTACCCTGGGACGGTGAGCGAGAAGGTGGTGCCCGAGGTGTTCGGCGGGGTGACCGGCCCGCAGCAGGTCAGTCCGCGCGAGGTGCGGCCCGCGGGGCGGGTCGGCCGGATGTGGCGCCGGCGGGCGTCCGACGTGGTCCGCAGCGCCTCCCCGCCCACCCTGGCCCTGGGGACCCGGCTCGGTGGCGACGACGCCGTCAGCCAGCGGGAGGCGCGGGCGGTCATCGACCTGGCCCTGCGGGTCGGGGAGGCCATGCTGTCCACGGGCGCCTCGGCCGCCGACTGCGTGGCCTCGGTCCTGCGGCTGGTGACGGCCTACGGCGTGCGGTCGGCCCACATCGACATCACCTTCACCTCGATCACGGTCTCCATCCACCGCGGGCTGCACGAGGACCCGCTCTCGGTGATGCGGGTCATCCCCGGCCGGTCGCCCGACTACTCGCGCCTGGAGGGGGTCCAGGGTCTGGTCGACGACATCGTCCGGACGGCGGAGGGGCCGGGCGAGCCGATCCCCGTCGACGTGGCCAGGGCCCGGCTGACCCGGGTGCTGTCCGCCCCCCACCCCTACCGGCGCTGGGTCGTCACGGTCGGTTTTGCGCTCCTGGCCGTGGGCGTGGTCATGCTCTTCGGCGCCTCTCCCGGCATGTGGGTGGCCGCCGCCGTCTCGGCGACCGTGGTCGACCGGGTGCAGCGGGTGCTCTACGCCACGGGCGTGGCCGCCTTCTTCACCCAGGCGGTGAGCGCCGCCGTGCCGACCACGATCGCGCTCGGCCTGCACTGGCTCGCCTCGATGGACATGCCGGTCCCGGGGGTGGAGTCGCCGTCGCTGGTCGTCATCTCCGGCATCGTGGTCCTGCTCGCCGGCCTGGGCGTGATGGGCGCCGCCCAGGACGCGCTCGACGGCTACTTCGTCACGGCGGGGGCGCGCGGGATGGAGGTGCTGCTCATGACGGGCGGGATCGCGGTGGGGGTCGCGGTCGTCATCGGCACGGCCAACCGGTTCGGGGTCGACATGGAGGTCTCGCCGTTCGTCAGCCTGGGCGGCAACCCCCTCCTGGGCGTGGTCGGGGCGATGCTCGTCGCACTCGGGTTCTGCCTGTCCACCTACTCTGGGCTGCGCACGACCCTCGTGTCGATGGCGGTCGCCGCAGGGGGATGGATCGTCTTCGAGGCCTGCCTGGCCGTGGGCCTGGGCGGTCCCGAGGCGACGGCGGTGGCCTCGACACCGGTGGGCATGGCGGCGTACGCCGCCCACCGCCGGCTGCGGATGCCCGAGCTGGCGGTCGGGACGGCCGGGATGCGTCGTCTCGATGCTGCCGGGGCTGTCGGTCTACCGGGCCATCTACCTGATGCTCAGCGACTCCGCGGCCGTCGTCGGCAACGCGGTCCTGCACTTCGTCACCGCGGTCTCGACCGGAACGGCCCTGGCTGCCGGACTGTCCATCGGAGGGTTCCTGGCCCGCCGCAAGCTGGGGCTGGATCTCGCTGCCCAGCGGGCCCGCCGGCGCTCGCGCGGCCGCTACGTCCAGGGCTGACGGGGCGTCGTCGGGCGGGCGGCTCAGTCGGTCCAGGTCCAGGAGGCCAGCATCGCGTCGAGCAGCTCCCCGGCCTCCTCGTCCTGTCCCTCCACGGCAGACAGCGTCACCACGTAGAGGGTCCCGTCGTGGCTGACCCAGCGCTGGGTCTGGCGCACGTCCGTACCGTCCACGTCCCGGGTCAGGACGTAGCCCGGGGCCCGGTTGCCGTCCACCTCGGCGGGCTCGAGCAGCTCGTACTCGCCGTCCTCGCCCGCGAGGTCCTCGGCGGTCTGCTCGACGGCCGAGGTGAGGTTGCTGATGTACTCCTCGCGGGTGATGACGACGTTGGTGAAGAAGTCGTCCGCCTGCTGGGTGTCCTTGACCGCCAGCACGATGCCCGTCTCCTCGCCCTCCGCGAGCTCGCCCGGGTCGACCAGGTCCAGGGCGTCCTCCCAGTCGTCCGGGATCTCAACCTCGAACCCCTCGTCGCCCGAGGCCACGGTCGTCGGTCCGGCCGCGGTGGGCTCCTGGGTCGTCGCCGCCGCGTCGGCGGTGGCCTCCTCCTGGTCACCGGCCGTCCCCGCGGCGGTGTCGGGCGGGGCGGTCGTGGTGGCCGCGTCCTCGCCCGTGGTCGCCGCGGCCTCGTCCTGCGTGGGTGCGGGCCCGGCGCTGACCTCCTCGGTCGCGCTCGGCTGCTCCTCGTTGGTGGGGGCCTCGTCGGCGCACCCGGCCACCAGGGCCAGGGCGAGCAGCGCGGCGGCCGTCGTGCCGACGGCGCGGCGGGGCTGCGACAGGGTCATGGTGCTCCTCGGGTGCGGCCGCGACGTGCGGCGGTGGCGGTGGTCGACCTCCAGTATGACGTGCGCCGCGGCGTACGGTGGGCGGCATGCAACGGTCCCGCCCCGACGCCGTCGTCGACCTGCACGCCCACTCCGACCACAGCGACGGCACCGAGCCGCCGGGCGTCGTCGTGGAGCAGGCCCGGGCCGCAGGGCTGGACGTCGTGGCCCTGACCGACCACGACGTGGTGACCGGGTGGGCGGAGGCGGACGAGGCGGGCCGTCGCGCGGGGGTCTCCGTGGTCCCGGGGATAGAGGTGTCCTGCAGCTGGCGAGGGATCTCGGTGCACCTGCTGGCCTACCTGCCGGACCCGCAGGACGCCGCCCTCGGGGCCGAGCTGGAGGCGAGCCGGCAGAGCAGGGACACCCGGCTGCAGGTGATGATCGAGCGTCTGCGGGCCGACGGCTACCCGGTGAGCGAGGACGAGGTGCGACGGGTGGCCGGCGATGCGGGTGCACTGGGGCGCCCGCACGTGGCCGACGTCCTGGTCCGGGAGGGGGTCGTGGCCACCCGGGACGAGGCCTTCGTGCGCATCCTGTCCTCCACCGGTCCGTACTACGTCACCCACGCGGCGCCGGACCCGGTGGTCGCCACCGGGCTGGTGGTCGCCGCCGGTGGTGCGGCCGTGATCGCCCACCCGTTCGCGGGCAGCCGCGGTCGGGTGGTGGACGACACGGTGGTGGCGGACATGGCGGACGCGGGGATGGTCGGCATCGAGGTCGACCATCGCGACCACGGTCCGCAGGAGCGGGAGCACGCGGCGACCCTGGCGGACCGGCTGGGGCTGCTGCGCACCGGCTCCAGCGACTACCACGGCAGGGGCAAGCAGAACCGGCTCGGGGAGCACACGACCGCCCCGTCCGTGCTGGACCGGATCCTGGCCGCGGGCACGGGGACCCCGCTGCTCGGCGCCCCGCTCTAGAGGACCGGTCCGTCCGCTGGTCAGTCCGTGCCGGCTCCGCCCGCCGCACCGTCCACGCGGGTGGTACGCCGACGCCGGCGCCGGCCCCCTCCGGTCGAGCGCTCGCCGTCCCCGGCCCGCTGGGGGCGTTCCGCGACGGGGTCGGAGCCACGGCCCCGGCCGGCGTCCGACCGTCCCTCGCCCCGTCCTCCCTGTCGACGGCCGCCGCCCGAGCGTCCTGCATCAGAGCGTCCACCGCCGTCGCCGCGGGCAGCCCGGGGTCCGTTCCCACGGGCCCCACGGCCGCCCCGGCCCGGCTCGCCGAGATCCTCCAGCTGCTCGGCGTCCAGTCCCTCCCGGGTCCGCAACGACCGGGGGAGCGTCCCGCGGGTGCCCGCCGGGATGTTGAGCTGCTCGAACAGGTGCGGGCTGGAGGAGTAGGTCTCGTCCGGCTCCGGGTAGCCCAGGTCCAGGGCCTTGTCGATGAGGCTCCAGCGGGGCAGGTCGTCCCAGTCCACGAACGTGATGGCCACGCCCGTGGCACCGGCGCGCCCGGTCCGGCCGATTCGGTGCAGGTAGGTCTTCTCGTCCTCGGGGCACTGGTAGTTGATGACGTGCGTGACCGCCTCCACGTCGATCCCGCGGGCGGCGACGTCGGTGGCGACCAGGACGTCCACCTTGTCGCTGCGGAAGGCCCTCATCGCCTGCTCGCGCGCGCCCTGGCCGAGGTCGCCGTGGATCGCCGCGGCCGCGAACCCGCGGTCCATCAGCTCGTCGGCCACCTTGGCGGCCGTGCGCTTGGTGCGGGTGAAGATGATGGTGCGCCCGCGGCCCTCGGCCTGCAGGATCCGGGCCACCATCTCGATCTTGTCCATGGCGTGCGCCCGGTAGGCGAACTGCTCCACGGCCGCCACGGTCTGACGCTGGTCGTCGCCGTCGTCACTCATGGCCCGGATGTGCGTGGGCTGGGTCATGTAGCTGCGCGCCAGGGACACCACGGCGCCCGGCATCGTGGCGCTGAAGAGCATGGTGTGGCGACCTGCGGCGTCAGGGCGAGGAGCTTCTCCACGTCGGGCAGGAAGCCCAGGTCCAGCATCTCGTCGGCCTCGTCGAGCACGACCGTGCGGGCGTAACCCAGGTCCAGGTGCCCCTTGGCAGCCAGGTCGAGCAACCGGCCCGGGGTCCCGACGACGACCTCGACACCCTTGTGGAGGGCCTCGATCTGCGGTTCGTAGGCCCGGCCGCCGTAGATCGTCAGCACGCGGATGCCGCGACGGACCCCGGCCCTGGCCAGGTCGCCGGACACCTGGACCGCCAGCTCGCGGGTGGGGGCCACGACCAGGGCCTGGGGGGCTCCGCCGCCGGGGAGCTGGTCGGCCCCCTGGTCGCCAGGGGCCAGCACGTGGTGCAGGATCGGCAGCCCGAAGCCCAGCGTCTTGCCCGTCCCGGTCTTGGCCTGGCCGATGATGTCGTGCCGCGCCAGGGCCACGGGCAGGGTCATCGACTGGATGGGGAAGGGGTGCGTGATCCCGCCGTCGGCCAGCGCGGCCACGATGTCGGGATGGATGCCGAAGTCGGCGAAGGTGCGGTCGTCCTGCAAGGGTCTCTTCCGATCGGTGGGTGCGGTCCGTACCACGGGGTATGCCGTGGTACGGGTCGTACGGAGCCGATCGGGACTGTTCTTGGGGAGCCGGGCGACGCGCCCGACGAGAGCAACCGTGCCAGGCACGGCCGACCGGTCACCGGTCCAACGGCCCCAGCGTAGCGGACCGGGATCCCGGACCGGAGCCGACGAGGCAGCCGGCCTCCCCGTCCGGGTCTATGGGACGGATGAGACAGAGAGGCCGCACGCACGACGGCGCCCCTCCGAGGAGGGGCGCCGTGCGGTGCGGTCGAACCGCGGTCCGGGACGGTCCAGCCGTCCGACGTGGGTCGGGGTCAGCGACCGACGCGGTTGTTCGTGCTCTCGCGCCCGGTGATCGCGCCGTACGCGAGCACCACGATGATGGCGCCGATGACGCCCAGGATGATCCCCCAGAAGTTCAGCAGACCGCCGTCGTAGTTGAAAACCAGCGAACCGAGGAACGACCCGAGCAGGGCACCGACGGCGCCGAGCAGGATGGTCATCGGGATCGAGATGTTCTGCTTGCCCGGGAGGACGAGGCGGGCCAGCGGGCCGACGATGAGTCCTGCGATGAGCGCGGTGATGATGGTACCGATCATGGTGTACACCTTTCCAAGACGTCCACCCTGGGGACACCCCCGGGATGGTGGTCACGGGCGTACCCGTATGAACCGGCGATCACATTAGTCATTATTCTTCCCAGGGTCCACTCAGGCAGGAAGAACCGGGCCGACCACAGGGGATGGCGGCCTGGCACGACGCGGCGACCCGCGCCTGAGGTCACCGGCCGAAGCCGACGCGACCCTTCTCCTGGGCGCCGATCTCGACGTAGGCCAGGGCCTCGGTGGGCACGAGCACCGTGGCGCCCTTGTCGTCCTCCAGCTCGATGAGCTGGCTGCCGGAGGACAGGGCGTCCGCGACGGTGGCGCGGACCTGCTGCGGGGTGTGGGCCGACTCGAACGCGACCTCGCGGGCCACGTTGCGGATGCCGATGCGGACCTCCACGGGCGATCCTCCTTGCTCGGGGGTATTGGGTGTGGGTCGAGGGTAACCGGCGCTGAGGTCCGTCACGACGGCGGCTGGTCGTCGACCTGCGGGTAGTGGGCGATCCCGCGCCAGGCCAACGTGGTGACCAGCTCCGCGGCCTCCGGGAGCGGGATGCTCGACCCGCCCTCGAACCACTGGCGCGCGGCCGACTGCACCATCCCCACGAGGGTGGTCCCCAGCAGGACGCACTCGGTCCAGCCCAGCGCGGTCTGGTCCCGCAGGACCCGGCCGATCGCCTCGGCGCACCGGCTGCGGGCGTCGTCGAGGATCGCAGCCACAGCGGGATCGGCCCCCATGTCGGAGGCGAAGACGAGCCGGTACCCCGACGCGGGCCGGTCGACGAACTCGAAGTAGGCACGTGCGCAGGCCGCTATGCGTGCTCCGTTGTCGGAGGTCGAGTCCAGGGACCGGGTGATCGTGGCGACCACGTCGTCGGCCACCCGGGCGGCGAGGGCCAGGTAGAGCTCCAGCTTGCTGTCGAAGTGCTGGTAGAGGACGGGCTTGGAGACCCCCGCCCGCTCGGCGATGTCGTCCATCGACGTCGCGTGGTAGCCGTTCTCCGAGAACGCGGCCAGGGCCGCCTCCAGCAGGGTGGCGCGCCGTGCGTCGCGCGGCAGCCGGACCCGGTGGTCGGAGCGGTGGGGGGGTGTCGTCACGACGGCCTCCTGAGCTGGGGTGCGGCCAATCCTAGGGGGCGGGCGCGGGGCCGCCCGGCGAACCGGCCCGCCAGGTGTGTCGGGCTCGGGTGATGAGATGGCGTCCATGTGGGAGGACCGGGACGACCTGACCCAGGGCGACGACGGCCGACGATCCGTCGTCGCGCACCGGGGCGGGGTCCTGCTCGTCACCGGGGCGCCCGGGACGGGCAGGACGACGGCCCTGGTGGATCACGTGCGGCGCAGGATCGCCGAGGGGGCCGATCCGGACGCGTGCCTCGTCCTGGCGCCGACGAGGCAGGCGGCGGCCCGGGTCCGGACCGCCGTCGGCCGCGGGCTCGGCCACACCTACACCGAACCGCTGGCGCGCAGCGCCTCCTCGTTCGCCTTCTCGGTCCTCCGGCTGGCGGCGGCCGCCTCCGAGGGGCCCCCGCCCCGTCTGCTGTCCGGCGCGGAGCAGGACGTGATCCTGCGGGAGCTGTTGGCCGGGCACGCCGTCGACGGGACGGGGCCCATTTGGCCCGAGGAGCTCGCCCCGGCGCTGCCCACGGCGGGTTTCCGGGCTCAGCTGCGCGACCTGCTGATGCGGGCCGTCGAGCGGGGGCTCGAGCCTGAGGACCTGCGCATCCTGGGGGCTCTGCACACCCGCCCGGAGTGGGTGGCGGCGGCCGACGTGCTCGCCGAGTACGACGAGGTCACGGCTCTCTCCGAGCCCGGGGCCTACGACCCCGCGTGGATCTGCACGGCGGCCGCCGACGCCCTGGAGGAGGACCCCGGGCTCCTCGCGCGGATCCGTGACCGGCTCGAGGTCGTCGTGGTGGACGACGCCCAGGAGCTCACCGCCTCCGCCGGACGTCTGGTGGCGGTGGTCCGCGGCGCCGGGACCGACATCGTCCTGGCGGGAGACGCCGACGCCTCGGTCCTGGGTTTCCGCGGCGCGGTCCCGGAGCTCTTCGTCGAGCTGGCCCACGAGCTGCACGCAGACGACCGGCGGGTCCTCCCGGGGGTGGCGCCCACGCTGCCCACGGTCGTCCTGCGGCACCGCTACCGCGGTAACGCCGAGCTCTCGGAGGCCGCCGCCCGGGTCGCCGACCGGGTGGGCGTGGTGCACGGCACGGCGCACCGGCACCCGGAGACCGCCCGGACCTCCCGCCCGCCCGCCGGTGCCGGGCAGGACGGAGGTGGCGGACCCGAGCAGGGGCTCCACCCGCCCGCCCGCCGTCCAGGTCGCCCTGGCCCGGAGCCGCGCTCAGGAGGCCGCCCACGTGGCCCGGTGGCTGCGCGAGGCCCACCTCCTCGAGGGTGTCCCCTGGGCGGAGATGGCCGTGGTGGCCCGCTCCGGGGCGCAGCAGGAGTCCGTGCGTCGGGCGTTGGCGTCGGGGGGTGTCCCGGTCCGGCTCGACCGGTCCGGGGTCCCGCTCGGCCAGGACCCGGCGGTCGTGCCGCTGCTGACCGCCTTCGACGTGGCCACCCGTGATCCGGAGGCGCCCTGCCGGGTCCGGGCCGAGGAGGCGGTCCTGCTGCTGACCTCCGCCCTGGGCGGGGTCGACCCGGTCCACCTCCGCCGCCTGCGGCGCCGTGTCCGCCGGGAGGAGATGACTGCCGGGGGCGACCGGTCGGCCGACGAGGTGCTGGCGGACGCGCTGTCCGACGACGACCACCGCCGTGCCCTGCCCTCGGACACACACCCTGACCTGCGCCCGCTGGCCCGACTGGGCCGGGTCCTCGAGGCCGGCCGGGCCGTCCTCCGGGCCGATCCTCCCGGGACCGCTGAGGACGTGCTCTGGGCGGTGTGGGAGGCAGGCGGTCTGGCCCCGGTGTGGACGGAGCAGGCGCACGCCGGGGGAGCGACGGGGGCCCGCGCGGACCGCGACCTGGACGCCGTCATGGTCCTGTTCGGCGCCGCCGAGTCCTACGTCGACCGGCTCCCGGGCAGCTCCCCGCGGGGCTTCCTCGACCACGTCCGCAGCGCCGAGGTCGCCGCCGACAGCCTCGCCGTCGGCGCCCGGGACCGGGAGAGCGTGGAGGTGATCACCCCGCAGGCCGGTGCGGGCCGGCAGTGGCGTCGCGTGGCCGTGGTGGGGGTGCAGGACGGCGTGTGGCCGGACCTGCGGCTGCGGGACACCCTGCTGGGGTCCGAGGCGCTCGTGGACGCAGTGAAGGGCAGGGCCGCGACCGGCCCCGAGGCGGTGCGGGCCGCCCAGGCCCAGGTCCGCGCGGGGGAGCTGCGTCAGTTCCACGTCGCCGTCACCCGCGCGCAGGAGCGGCTGCTCGTCACCGCGGTGTCGAGCACCGAGGACCAGCCCTCCAGCCTGCTCGACCTGGTCCGGCCCGGATATCCGCGGGACCGCCTCGTGACCGTCCCTCCACCGCTGACCCTGAGGGGCATGGTCGGCCAGCTGCGCAGAGAGGCGGTGCGCGCCCAGCGGACCGGCGACCACGGTCGTCGGGACGCCGCGCTCGACGTCCTCCTGAGGCTCGACGCGAGCACGACGCCGGGCACCGACCCCGTCGACTGGTGGGACACCCGGCAGGTCTCGACCGGCCGCCCCCTGGTGCCCGACGGCCCGGTGCGGGTGTCGCCGTCGCACGTGCAGGCCTTCTCGGACTGCTCCCTGCGCTGGTTCCTCACCGGTCGCGGCGGCGAGGACGGACAGGCCGTCAAGGCCGAGATCGGCACCCTCGTCCACGACGTGGTGGCCACCCGGCCGGACGCTGATCTCGACATCCTGCTCGAGGAGCTGGACCGGCGGTGGGCCGACGTGGGGCTGCGGCCCGGGTGGGTCGAGGAGCGCGAGCACCGTCGGGCCCGCGCGATGCTCGTGAAGTACGTCGCCTACGCCTCCGCCGCCTCCTCCGCCGGGCGCACCCTGCTGGGGACCGAGGTGCCGCTCCGCGTGCCGGTGCCGGCCGACGACGCGGCCTGGCGAGACGTGGAGCTGGTGGGTTCCGTGGACCGGCTCGAGCAGGACGGCGAAGGCCGTCTGTGGATCGTGGACCTGAAGACCGGGCGCTCCAAGCCGCCTGCCGCCGACATCGTGGAGCACGCCCAGCTGGGTGCCTACCAGGTGGCGGTGGAGGAGGGCGCCTTCACCGAGCGCGTGGGGTCGGCCCGCAGCGGCGGCGCTCAGCTGGTCCACCTCGGCACGCCGGACAAGACCGTCAGCACCCAGTCGCAGCCTGCCGTGCAGGAGGCGGACGATCCGGCCTGGGCCCGTCGGCTGGTGACGGGCGCCGGCACCGGGATGGCCGGCCACGTCTTCCCGGCCCGGTTGGACGACCAGCGCTGCCGCACCTGCACCGTGCGGTTCTCCTGCCCCCTCCAGCCGGAGGGACAGCAACGATGACGGACCGACCGACCGCCGCGCCCGGCGTGCCCGGGCTTCCGCACCCGCCGCGGTATGGCGCGGACGAGCTGGCGGAGGCGTTGGGCACGGACCGCCCCACGGACGAGCAGAGGGCCGTCGTGGAGTTCGACCTCTCACCGGCGGTGGTGGTCGCCGGCGCGGGATCGGGCAAGACCGAGACGATGGCCTCGCGCGTCATCTGGCTCATCGCGAACGACTACGTCCGGCCGGAGGAGGTGCTGGGCCTGACCTTTACCAGGAAGGCCGCGCACGAGCTGAGCGCGCGCCTGGCCGTCAAGCTCGAGCAGCTGCGCGGCACCGGCCTGTGGCGTCCGGAGTCCTCGTCCGACAGGTCGTACGAGGACGCCTTCGACCTGCCGACCGTCTCCACCTACCACGCCTACGCGGGTCGGCTGGTGGCCGAGCACGGGTTGCGTCTCGGGGTGGAGCCCGACTCCCAGCTGCTGTCCGAGGCCGCCTGCTGGCAGCTGGCGCACGACGTCGTGGCGGGTCACGACGGCGACATGACCGCGACCGAGAAGGCCGAGTCCACCGTCGTGCGGGCCGTCCTGGACCTGGCCGGCGAGCTCGGGGAGCACCTCGTCCAGCCGCACGACGCGCTGGACTGGGTCGAGCGGCTCGCCTCCCGCGTGGCTGCGCTGCCGGGCAAGGGCGGGGGTCGGCCCCTGGCCGTGAGCCGCGACCTGGCGTCGGCGCTCCGGGAGCAGGCGCTGGTCTACCCGCTGGTGCTGCGCTACCGCGAGGCCAAGGCCGAACGTACGTCCCTGGACTTCGGAGACCAGATGGCCCTGGCCGCGCGGCTCGCGCGGGACGTCGAGGCCGTGGCCGCGGGGGAGCGCGCCCGGTACCACGCCGTGCTCCTGGACGAGTTCCAGGACACCTCTGAGGCCCAGATGGTGCTCATGAGCTCGCTGTTCGCCGGCCTCGACCTGCCGATCACCGCGGTCGGCGACCCGCACCAGTCGATCTACGGATGGCGCGGAGCCAGCGCCAGCACCCTCAGCCGGTTCCCGGGCGTCTTCGCCGCGTCGGGCAGGCCGGCGGCCGTGCTGAGCCTGAGCACGTCCTGGCGCAACACGAGGAGCGTGCTCGCGGCCGCCAACGCGGTCGCCGGTGACCTGCAGGCAGCGACGAGGATCCCCGTGCGGACGCTCACACCCTCCCCCTCGGCGGGTCCTGGTCTGGTCGAGGCGGCCCGCCTGGTCGACCACGTCGCCGAGGCCGACCACGTCGCGGCCTGGGTGTCCGAGCACTTCGGTCCGGGGCGCACGGCGGCCGTCCTGTGCCGGGCGCGGGCGCAGTTCCCGGTGCTCGTGGACGCCCTGCGCCGGCGGGGCCTGCCCGTCGAGGTGGTCGGCCTGGGCGGGCTGCTGGACACCCCCGAGATCCTCGACCTCGTCGCCGTCCTGTGGGCGACCCAGGAACCGACCCGCGGCGACCAGGTCATGCGTCTGCTCACCGGGCCGGTCTGCCGCCTGGGGGCGGCGGACGTGGACGCCCTCTGGGCATGGGCCCGGGAGCTGGCCCGGCCGCCCGACGGGGCCGGGAAGGACGGCCGGGAGCACGCCCCGGTCCTGGCCGAGGCGGTGGAGCACCCTCCCACCGTCGACTGGGTGGGACCCCGGGGCCAGCACCTCTCCCCGGAGGGAGCCGACCGCGTCCGTCGTCTGGCCGTCGTCCTGCGGCGACTGCGCTCCCTGGCCGGGCTGGCCCTGCCCGACCTGATCGTCGAGGCGGAGCGGCTGCTCGGTCTCGACCTGGAGGTCGCCGCGGACCCCGACCTGCACCCCGCCTGGGGGCGGGCCCAGCTCGACGCGCTGGCCGACGTCGCCGCCGGGTACGTCGGAAGTGCCGAGCGGGCCACGCTGGGCGGCTTCCTCGACTGGCTCGACGCCGCACGGGAGCACGAGCGGGGCCTGGAGGAGGCGGACGTCCCGGAGCTGGCCGAGGTGCACGTCGACGCCGGGGCCGTGCAGGTCCTGACGGTTCACGCCGCCAAGGGTCTGGAGTGGGACCTCGTCGCCGTGCCCGGCCTGGTGGAAGGCACCTTCCCCTCCGGCCGCGTGCAACCGCGGCCGGAGGTGGGCGGCTGGGTCGTGGGCCCGCGCAAGGACCGGACCTGGCTCACCGGGATCGGTCGGCTGCCGACGCCGCTGCGGGGCGACCGCCAGGACCGGCCGGACCTGGGCTGGGAATCGATGGCCGACACACACGAGCTGCGGGAGGGCCTGGAACAGCTGGCTCTGCAGGGCGGCGCCTACTCCGTCATGGAGGAACGGCGTCTGGCCTACGTCGCCTTCACGCGGGCTCGCCGCCGGATGCTGCTGACGGCCCCCGTGTGGTCGACGGGCAAGCTTCCACGCGTGACCTCCCGGTTCCTCGAGGACGTCCTGGGCGATGCCGACACGTCGGTCAGCACCAGGGAGTGGGCCGAGATGCCGGACCCGGCGGATCCCTCGCAGCACCGCAACCCGCGCCTGGAGGAGGAGGAGACGGCACCCTGGCCGACCACGCCCGACGCCCGCCGGGACGCCGTCAGGGACGTCGCCCGTGCCCTCGTGACGGCCAGGGCGGTCGGCACCGGCGGCGGTCCTGCAGGACCGGAGGTGCCCGAGAAGGCGGAGTGGGACCACCTGGTGGACCTCCTGCTGGCCGAACGGGCCGATCGACGTCCCTCCATCGAGGACGTGCTCCTTCCGGACCACCTGTCCACCTCCGCCGTCGTGGAGCTGTCCAAGGACCCGGTCGCCTTCCTGGCCGCGCTGAGGCGGCCGGTTCCTCGTCGACCTGCTCCGCACGCCCGGCTGGGCACGGCCTTCCACGCGTGGGTGGAGCAGCACTACGCCGCTGCGGCGCTGGTCGACCTGGACGACCTGGAGACCCGGGACGAGGGAGAGGACCCGGGGGAGGAGCTCGAGCGGCTGCAGGAGAACTTCCTGGCCAGCGAGTGGGCCGACCGGGCACCCGTCGCGGTGGAGGTCGCCGTCGAGACCACGGTGGCCGGCCGTCGGGTCAGAGGGCGCCTCGACGCGGTGTTCGGCGACGACGACGGAGGGGTCACCGTGGTCGACTGGAAGACCGGCAGCCCCGGCCCCCCGGAGGCGCAGCAGCACCGGGCCCTCCAGCTGGCCGTGTACCGGCTCGCCTACGCCCGGCTCACCGGACGACCCGAGGCCCAGGTGAGGGCGGCGTTCTTCTACGCCTCCACGGGCACGACCATGCGTCCCGACCTGCCCGGAGAGGTCGCGCTGGAGCGTCTCCTCGCGCAGCTGACGTTCCAGGACGGGGACGCTGCCGGGCGACCCTGACGGTCCGGTGACGCCCGTTCCCTACCGCGGGCCCGCCGGGGGGGGAGTCGTCCGGTCGTCCGCGGCGCGGGCCGGGTCGTCGGGCTCCGCCGGCATGCCGTAGAGCTCGGTCAGCCGGTGCTCGTCGTCCAGCTCCTCGGGGTCCTCCTCCAGCCGCGTCCGCTCGTCGGCCTCCCCGGCGTGCGCCTCGGCGTCCTCCACGGGGTCCGCCTGCACGTCCTCGCCGCCGTCCTCCTCCGGGTCGTCCTCGCCGTCGGCCGTAGGCCCGTCCCCGTCCCCCGCCGCGCCGCGCTCGTCGCCCGCGTCGGGCGTCTCCCTCATGACGTCGCCCGTCTCCTGGCCCGGCTCAGCCTCCGAGGCCGGGACGGTCGCGCCAGCGCTCCCGGCCCTGAGGTGGTCGGGGACCGGCACCTCCATCGTCACGTCGTCGCCGTCCGGCTCCTGGGGGGTCACCTGGTCCGCACCGGCAGGAACCTCGGACACGGGGTGACCCTCCGTGGGCTCGTCCACGTCCACGGCCTCGGGTTCCAGAGACACGGCGGTCCCGGCATCCTCCGGGTCGCGCGAGAGTTCCGCCGGGGTGGTCGATCCACGGGCGGTCACGGGCACCAGGGCGTCGTCGTCCTCGGTCAACCGGTCCATGCGGCGCAGCGCCTCCTCGGTGCGGCGGACGACGTCCGCCCGGTCCTCGGCGACCGCCGCCGCCAGGCCGTGGAGCGCGCGGACCTCGGCGTGCAGTCGCGCTCGCACGTGGAGGTAGGGATCCGGTCGCTGCGCGCGGGCCAGGGTGTAGCTCTCCAGCACCGACCGCCACGCCTGGGGGGACGCCTGGGCGCACAGCTCGGCCAGGTCGACGGCGGGGTCGGAGACCGCCGCCTCCTCCCAGCCGGTCACCGCCACCACCCGGCCGGTGGCGGCGTCGTCGTCGGTGAAGGTCACCAGCACCGTGCTTCCCCGGAAGCGGCCGTGGACCGGGGTGGTCGCGAACTGCCACAGCGGTGCGGCGTCGAAGGCCTCCTCCCACCGGGCCAGCAGCCCGGTCGGCACCCGGCCGGTCTCCGCGGCCCGGTCCACCTGCGTGATCAGCCGCTGCCGGCAGCCGGCCGCGTCCAGGACGGGTACGTCCTGCTCCTCGAAGGCCCCCCGGGGGATGTTGTGCACCGCGGCCACAGCCCGGGCCAGAGCGGCGGCCAGACCGGGTCCGGCCGGCACCCGGCGGAGGTCGACCGGCGACCCGTCCACGAACGGGTACACGGCGGCCCGGCCGTCCGGACCCACGTCGGCGTACCCCACGGGTGCCGGCACCTTGAAGGGCACGTGCCGGGACAGCTGCCGGACCAGCTCGTCGTGCTGCTGCAGCCGGGCCCCTGCCACCGGGCTCAGCGGCGCGCGGACGAGCCACCGGCGTCCTGTGGTGTCCTCGACCAGGGCCTGCTGGTGCTCCTCCGGGGAGTCGTCGTCGGCCGGGCCGATCGCCGCCACCGCCACGGGCTTCATCCCGGGGACGGCGGCACTGGCGAGGGCGGCCAGGGCCAGGTCGCTGCGCATCACGGGATCCACCGTATGCGGTGGCCGCCCCGCAGCCCCGCAGGCTGGGCGGTACGTCCCGGGACGGTCGGTCCGGCCACCTACAGTGGCCGGGTGAGCCCGCCCGACGAGACCCTGCTCGACCTGGCGCTGTCCCGTTCCACGGTGCCCAGGTCGGCCCACGAACGTGCGGACGCGGCCACCCTCGAGCGGGCCCTGGCCGACAGCGGTACCCGCGTGGTGGACCTGCTCGAGGGGCGGGCGCGGGTCGTCTCCGGCCCGTCGGCCCGGCTCGCGCTGCGCGCGCCGCGGGACGAGGACGCCGGGCGGACCCCCTGGTTCCTCGGTCGGCACGGGGGAACGGCATACCTCGCGGTCGACCTGGGCGTCGCCGAGGAGGACGGAGCCGGTGCGCACGTCGACGGTGCGCAGCACCAGGAGTGGGCCTCCCTCCGGGAGGTCGGGGCCGACCTGGACGACCTGGAGGCGGGCCTGCTCACGACGGCCACCGCCCTGCACGGCTGGCACCGTACCCACCGGCACTGCCCCCGGTGCGGGGACACGACGGACGTGGTGCAGGCGGGGTGGGTCCGCCGCTGCCGGCGGGACGGTTCGGAGCACTACCCGCGGACCGACCCGGCCGTGATCATGGCCGTCGTCGACGACGCGGACCGGCTGCTCCTCGCCACGGGACGGCCGTGGCCCGACGGCCGCGTCTCGGTGCTCGCCGGCTTCGTGGAGGCGGGGGAGACCCTGGAGGCCGCCGTCGCCCGAGAGGTCCACGAGGAGGTGGGGGTCGAGGTGACGGACGTGCAGTACCGCGGGAACCAGCCGTGGCCCTTCCCCGCCTCGCTCATGCTCGGCTTCCGCGCCCGGGCGGCGACGGTCGCCCTCACGGTCGACCCCGTCGAGCTCAGGTATGCCGCGTGGTACACCCGGGAGGAGCTGCGGACGCGCGTCCAGGAGGGCACGCACACCCTGCCCTCCCGCGTCTCGATCGCCCGTGTCCTCATCGAGGAGTGGCTTGGCGGCCCGGTCGACGCGCCTCCGGGGAGGGACGACCGATGACCCGGCCAGCGGCCGACCGATCGCCGGAGGACCTGCTGGCGGGCCTGGACCCCGAGCAGCGTCAGGTCGCCGGGAACCCCACCGGCCCGATGGTCGTCCTGGCCGGGGCCGGGACGGGCAAGACACGGGCGATCACCCACCGCATCGCCTACGGCGTGGCCACCGGTGCCTACCACCCCGGGCGCGTGCTGGCCGTGACCTTCACCGCCCGTGCGGCGGGGGAGATGCGTACCCGGCTGCGGAGCCTCGGGGTCCCCTCCGTGCAGGCGCGGACGTTCCACGCCGCCGCGCTGCGCCAGCTGCAGTTCTTCTGGCCGCAGGCCGTCGGCGGGGCTCCGCCGGACGTCGTGGCACAGAAGGTCCCCCTGGTGGTCGAGGCCACCGGCCGGCTGCGGCTCCGGCTGGACCGGGCGGGCCTTCGGGACGTCGCCGCGGAGATCGAGTGGGCAAAGGTGAGCATGCATGCTGACCGCCGAGGGCTATCCGGCGGCGGCCAGGGCCGAGGGCCGCCAGCCCGCGGGGCTGGACGCGACCGCGATGGCCCGGGTGCTGGAGGTGTATGCGGAGGTGTGTGCCGAGCGGCACGTCATCGACTTCGAGGACGTCCTGCTGCTCACCGTGGGCCTGTTGGACGAGCATCCCCAGGTGGCCGCCCAGGTGCACCAGCAGTACCGCCACTTCGTGGTCGACGAGTACCAGGACGTCAACCGGCTCCAGCAGCACCTCCTGGAGCAGTGGGTGGGACAGCGGGCGGACCTGTGCGTCGTGGGTGATCCCGCCCAGTCCATCTACTCCTTCACCGGGGCCTCCGCCGACCACCTGCTCTCCTTCTCCCAGCGACACCAGGACGCGCGCACGGTCCGTCTCGTCCGCAACTACCGCAGCTCCCCGCAGGTGGTCCACCTGGCCAATCTGGTGCTGGGTGGGGGTCGACGCTCCGGTGGCCGCCCGGACGGGGAGGCCCCGCCGACCCCGGGCCGCGGTGCGACGGTGGAGCTCGTCGCCCAGGCGGCGGACGGTCCGGAACCCACGCTGACGGCCTACGACGACGACGAGGCGGAGGCGCGGGGGGTGGCTCACCGCGTCGCCACGCTCATGGGGGAGGGCGTACCCGCCAGCGAGATCGCGGTCCTCTACCGGACCAACAGCCAGTCGGAGGCCGTCGAGTCCGCGCTGGCCCAGGCCGGTGTCCCCTACCTGGTTCGGGGCGGGGAGCGCTTCTTCTCCCGGGCCGAGGTCCGCTCGGCGGTCCTGCTGCTCCGCGGCGCGGTGCGGTCCGACGACGGGTCCTCGGGCCTAGGGGAGAACGTCCGGGCCGTGCTCTCCGGTGCCGGCTGGTCCCCGGAGCCGCCCCCGGGCGGAGGAGCCACCCGGGAACGGTGGGAGAGCCTGCAGGCGATCGCCCTGCTCGCCGACGACCTGGAACGCTCCTCGCCGGGGGCCCGGACCGCCGAGCTGGTCGCCGAGCTCGACCGCCGGGCCGCGGAGCAGCACGCCCCCACCGTCCAGGGCATCACCCTGGCCTCCCTCCACGCCGCCAAGGGCCTGGAGTGGGACGCCGTGCTGCTGATCGGCTGCAGCGAGGGGCTGCTGCCCATCACGCTGGCCGACAGCCCCGAACGGGTGGAGGAGGAGCGTCGTCTGCTCTACGTGGGAGTGACCCGGGCACGACGTCACCTCGACCTGAGCTGGGCGGGGTCGCGGTCCGCGGGCGGACGGTCGACCCGGAAGGTCTCCCGGTTCCTGGCGCCGGCCGCCCCGGTGCTCGGCGGGTCGGCCGCCGGCCCGTCGGGCGGACGCTCCAGGGGCCGACGCGCGGCGTCCGGCTCGCGGACCCCCCGGACCTGCCGCACCTGCGGCACGCTGCTCTCCGGGGCGGGGGAGCGCAAGATCGGTCGGTGCTCGCAGTGCCCTCCGACCTACGACGAGGCGACGTTCGAGCAGCTGCGCCAGTGGCGGCTGGAGGTCGCCCGGTCCTCGGGCGTGCCGGCCTTCGTGGTGTTCACCGACGCGACGCTGACGGCCATCGCGGAGACCGACCCCGTCGACCCGGCAGGGCTGCGTGCCATCTCGGGTGTCGGTGAGCGCAAGCTCGACCTCTACGGGCAGGGCGTCCTGGACGTGCTCCGACAGGCCCGTGAGGCCGGTCCGGGGCCCGGCGGCACCGCCCCGGTCTGACCTGCGCAGGTCCGTCGCAGGAAAAAACCGTTGCCAGGGCGGACGGTTCGTCCTAGAGTTGTTCGGGTCCAGCCCACGGCAGGTCCGTGGGGTCCAGCGCAGACGGAAGGAGGGTGGCCAGCATGAAGACGATCGTCCTCGGTCACGGCGACCTCGACGTCGCGGCACGCCCCTCCGGCGCGGCCGCCCGGCGGTCCGTCCTGCGCCCGTGGGAAAGCTCTGTCCTCGGAGCCTTCGCCGGCGGACGCACGGAGCGTCCCACCGCCACCCTGCCCACCGACCCCACCCTGGACCAGACCGCTCACCGGACCACGTAGGCCGACCGCCTGCCGACCTCCGGCCGCGAGTCCTCGTCCGAGGGCCCGCGGCCGTTCTGCTGTCCACCTCCTTTCGCGCGGAGGGCGGCGCGGACGCGGGGCCACCGCCCAGGAGCACCCCGATGTCGAGCCCCCCGCCTGGCCTCACCCAGGACGACCACCGCACCCGCCCGTCGAGCCACCCCACCCGCCCGTCGAGCCACCCCACCAGCCCGTCCGAGGAAGGACCTGCCGTGTCCGGCGCACCGACCACCGCGACCCTCGCCACCACGACCCTCGCCACCACGACCAGCTGCTCGGACGCCACCAGCGGCACGCGCCCGGTCCTGGAGGACCTGCCCTGCCGTCGTCACCCGGCCGACCTGTGGTTCGCCGAGCTTCCCCAGGAGGTGGAGCTCGCCAAGGAGCTCTGCGGCGACTGCCCGATCCGTCAGGCGTGCCTGACCGAGGCCCTGCGCCGGGCGGAACCCTGGGGCGTGTGGGGCGGCCAGCTCGTGCTGCAGGGCAAGGTCGTGGCCCGCAAGCGCCCCCGCGGCCGTCCGCGCAAGGACGAGGTGGCAGCCTAGCCCCAGCCCGAGCCCGAGCCCGAGCCCCCGGCCGGCCAGCCGGTGTGCCACGGGCAGCGGTGATGGGTCGCCCACCGTCTCAGGACCACGTGCGGCGGGTGCGGGCCGACCTCGTGGGAGAGGCCAGGCTGCACGGGACGGCCCTCCCGGATCGCGTCCACGAGAAGCAGGACCAGACCCTCGACCGCCGCCTGCAGGGACTCCGGGACCGGGGAGGGGGAGATCTGCTCGACCGGGTGGCCGAGATGCGTCGCCACGAGCGGCCAGTGCGCGTCGCGGTCGCACCGGTGCAGGTCCAGGCAGTGCAGACAAGGACCCTCGGGGGTGGTGACCGGCCCGACGACGACCCTGCGCGGCTGCACCACCACGGGCAGGAGCGTCCGCCCGGACCGGGCGGCGGCGAGTCCGACCTCCGGCGGCACGACGTGCTGGTGGACCACCACCTCGAGCAGCGCTCCGGCCGGGCCCGCAGGCGCGGCACCTCCCAGCGAGAGGCGCAGACGCCGGGCGAGCGGCCCCGCACCACGGACCTGCACCTGTGGACCGCCGTCGGACGCGTCGCGTGGGCCGGTGGCCAGCGCGGCAGCCACCCTGCGGGCGGTGTGCGCCCACGGCCCCGGCGTCGTGCGGCTCCGGGGCGACCCGCCCTCGACCGCGCCGCCCGGGCCGCCGTCCACGACGACGGCCCCCGGCCCCACCCCGACCCGCCAGCGGGCGCCCCTCCTCGAGGCGGGCAGGGGGACCGCACCGTCGGCCAGGGGTCGGTCGCCGTCGCGCATGCGGACACCCTGCCACCGCCGCGTGCCCACCCGCCCCGTGCGTCCACAGGGCGGGTGCGCGGAAGGACGTCAGCCGCCGGAGGGGTGCTCGCGTCCCTCGCCGGAGGTGCCGTCCTCGTCGTCCCCCGAGCGGTCATCCGGTCCGCCGGTACCCTCCGACGGGCCCGCCCCGCCCGAGGCCAGCAGCTCCTCGATGTCGGCGTCGGAGATGGAGACGGCGTCCTGCGCGCCGGTGCGCCGCTCGGCATACCCGAGAGGGTCGTCCAGGTCGGCCGCCGTCGGCGCCACGTCGGGGTGACCCCAGGCCTCGTCGCGTGCGGTCTGCCCGTGGGCGGACTCCAGGGCGGCGAAGAGGTTCGCGGCGTCCCGCAGCCGCCGCGGCCGCAGCTCGAGACCGACCAGGGAGGCGAACGTCTTCTCCGCGGGTCCCCCTGTCGCCCTGCGTCGACGGACCGCCTCGGCGAGCGCGTCCGCGTGCGGCAGGTGCTGGTCGGACGCGCGGGCGGCGACGACGTCGACCCAGCCCTCCACGAGCGCCAGCAGGGTCTCCAGGCGGGCGAGGGCCGCCTGCTGCGCCGGGCTGGGCTCGGTCGCGAAGAGGCTGTCGCCCAGGGCCTCCTGCATGGCCTCGTGGTCCTGGGGGTCGGCCTGGCGCACCGCCTCCTCGATGCCGTCGGTGTTGATGCGGATGTCCCGCGCGTACTGCTCCACCGCGCCGAGCAGCTGCGGACCCAGCCAGGGGACGCCGGCGAACAGCCGCACGCGGGCCGCCTCGCGCACCGCCAGGTAGAGGTGGACCTCCCCCCCGTCGAGCTCCAGCCCCTCGGCGAAGGCGGCGACGTTGACCGGCAGCATCGCGACCGACTCGTCACCCATCGCCGGGATGCCGACCTCGGTGCCCGAGACGATCTCGGTGGCCAGCGTGCCGACGGCCTGTCCGACCTGGGCGCCGAACATGCTGGCGCTCATCCGGCGGACCATGGGCTCCATCTGGCCCATCAGCGCCGCCGGGTTCATCCCCGGGGGCAGGCCGGGGATCTCGGGGCCACCCTCCTGCCCCAGCTGGGACATCTGCTCGCGGATGGCAGTGGACATGGCGGTCTGCAGACCCTCGGCCACCGGGGCCGTCAGCCGCTCCCACAGCGGCAGGGTGAGCTCCACCCACTCGGCCCTGCTCAGCGCGCGGGTGGGACCCTCCGGCCGCGGGAGATCGGTCACCTGGTCCAGCCACAGCGAGGCGACCTGGACCACCTGCTCCACGTCCCGCACGGTCCCCGGGCCGACCGAGGCGTCACCGGACTCCTGGGCGACCACCTGGCGGGCGACGTCCCGGGCCAGGTCGGAGTTGACCGGTCCGTCGTCAGCGCCCCCGCCTCCTCCCAGGAGCAGCTCCATCTGGGCGCGCATCTGACGCACCTGCTCGGGGTCCATCGACCCGAGCCCCATGGCCTCCAGCGCCTCACGCATCTGGGGCGGGACGGGTCCGCCGAGCAGGGCCTCGAAAGGGTCGGGCTGGTCGTCGGGGCGTTCGGAGGGTGGTGGGTTCTGCGACACGTCGATCTTGTCCTTCCGCACGGGATCGTTCGCCCCAGCCTGCCACGGGACGGGGCCGGGTTCCGGGCGGCCGGTGGCACCGGCCTTCTCCTGCGACAACGCGCCCACCGGCGAGGACGTTCCGCCAGGTGCCGTGGTCGGCGACGGTCTCGCGGTCGCGCCCAGCACGCTCCCAGGCGGCGTACGGCATGATGGCGCGGTGAGTGCTGAGCCGTCCGTCGTCGCCGAGGTGCGCGACTCCCCGTTGTCCGTGGACGAGGCCCTGGCGGGCGTGCGCCACCCCAGGGCCGGGGCCGTGGCCCTCTTCGTCGGCACCGTGAGGGAGCACGACGAGGGCCGGGAGGGGGTGTCCCTGCTGGAGTACAGCGCCCATCCGGACGCCGTGGCCCACCTGAGCAGGATCGCCACCTCAGTCGCCGCCGAGGACCAGGTGCTGGGGGTGTATGCCGTGCACCGCTCGGGTGCGCTGCACGTGGGCGACCTGGCCGTCGTGTGCGCCGTGGCCGCGGAGCACCGCGCCGAGGCCTTCGACGGTGCCCGTCGCCTGGTCGAGGAGCTCAAGGCGCAGGTGCCCATCTGGAAGAAGCAGCAGTGGTCCGAGGGCGACCACAGCTGGGTCGGTCTGTGAGGAGGGGGCGGTGAGCGAGGGATACCACCACGGCTACCCCCAGCAGCCCAGGACGAAGGTGCCGCACACCGGCATCGGCCGGCGCTCCGGCGCGGCCCTGCTGCTGGTCCCGCTGCTCGTGGTGGCCGGCGCGGCGGCGAGCTGGGTCGGCGTCGACAAGGTCGTCTACGAGCCAGGTCCCCTCTTCGACACGCTGGACTCCATCGACGGGACGCCCGTGGTCGAGCTCGACCCGGAGCTCGAGGACCATCCGACCGAGGGCGACCTGTTCTTCACCACGGTGCGCCTGGACGGTGGGCCGGGGGAGAAGGTGACGCTGCTGGAGTGGGGCCGGGCGGCGCTCGACCCCGCGCTGACCGTCCACCCCCGGGAGGACATCTTTCCCGAGCAGGTGACGGCCGAGCAGGTGCGCGAGCAGAACACCGAGCTGATGGAGCACTCCCAGCAGGACGCCGCCGTCGTCGCGCTGCGCGAGGCGGGCCTGGAGGTCCCCGAGGAGATCGTCGTGGCCCAGGTGATCGCCGACGCCCCGGCCGACGGGGTCCTGCACGTGGACGACGAGATCCTCACGGTGGAGGGGGAGGAGATGACGGACGCCGAGACCGTCCGGTCCCGGCTGCAAGAGGTGACCGCGGGGGAGAGCGCGAGCATGACGCTGCTCCGCGAGGGCGAGGAGGTCACCCTGGACGTGCCGACCGTGCGGGACGAGGAGACGGGTCGGACCATCGTGGGCGTCTACCTGGCCCCGCGCTACGACATGCCCTACGACGTGACGATCAGTGCCGGCAACGTCGGCGGCCCCAGCGCCGGGCTCATGTTCTCCCTGGCCATCTACGACCGGATCACCCCAGGCGCCCTCACCGGTGGCCGCTCCGTGGCCGGGACCGGCACCATCAGCGGACTGGGCAACGTGGGCCCGATCAGCGGCATCCGCCAGAAGATGTATGCGGCGGACGACGCGGGCGTCGAGCTCTTCCTCGCACCGTCCGAGAACTGCGACGAGGTGCTTCAGGGGCAGCCCGCGGACCTGCTCGTCGTCCCGGTCGCCACGTTCGACGAGGCCCGTGCGCACGTCGAGGCGGTGGCTTCCGCCGACGACGTGGACGGGCTGGACCTGCCGACCTGCCGCACCCTTGCCGAGGAGCAGGCCCCCGCCACGGGGTGACCCGAGCGCTCAGTCGTCGCGCAGCGTCGCGGCCAGCGCGTGGGTGAGACCGGGGGCGATGTCACGCCCGACGGCGACGGCGTCGTCCTCGTCGTGGTCGCGCTGACGAAGCAGGCAGATCTGCTCGCCGTCGCGCAGGCAGGCGGCCAGGAGGCGCACGTCCTTGCGCCCAGGATGTCCGGCCAGCCGGTCGGTGGCCTCGCGCGGGTCGTCGGGCAGGTCCCGCTCGGCCTCCGGGGGGACGACGATGCGCTCGACGGACAGGGCCACCCCGTCCACCTCCGCCGGCCAGGCCATGCGCCCCAGGAGGGACTCCAGGTCCGACGTCTTCGGCAGGCCCTCCTGCTCGATGGCGGTGTACCCCTCGTACTCGGCGGTGCCCAGCCGGTCCAGCAGGGAGGGCTCCCGCTCGCGCAGCACGCTGGTGCGGACGAGGGCGAAGAGGCGCGGGGGCTGGTCCCACCCGACCCGGGCGACGTGGCGCTCGGTGTCGACGGCGGCGGTCAGCAGCGCTGAGGGGGTCGGGGCAGGATCGTGCTGGCTCACCCGACCATGGTGCCACCCCGGCGGTGAGGGAACTTCCAGGTCCGGCGTCTAGGGTGGGCGCGTGAGCGACCAGGACAGCACGCCCGACCCCGACGAGCCCGTGGGCCCGCCCTCCGGGGGTGGCTCCGGCCCGGCCGAGGGACCACGAGGAGGTCCGTTCGGCCCGCTGGGTGCCGGCGGCGCCGCCGGTGGTGGTGGGCGCGGGCCAGGCGGTCCCGGGGGTGCCCGGCCGGGGCGCCCCGGCCCCGGGTCCGGTGGTCCCCGCCGACCCTCCGGACCCCGGCGCCCGGGCGGCGCCGGCCGCAGCCGGTGGGTCCCCACCCTGTTCGTGCTCGTGGCCCTGCTGTCGGTGGTGGGCTACGCGTCCACGCTCTGGACGGAGTTCCTCTGGTACGACTCGGTCGGCTTCCGCACGGTCCTGACGACCCGTCTGCTGACCCAGGTGGCGCTCTTCCTCCTCGCGGGTGCGCTGACCGCCCTGGTGGTCTGGTCGGGTCTGTGGCTGGCGTGGCGGCACCGACCCGTCTACGCACCGAGCACACCGGAGCAGGCCGCGCTGGACCGCTACCGCAGCGCCCTGGACCCGGTCCGCAAGCTGGTCTTCGTGGCCGTCCCCCTGCTGCTGGGCGCCTTCACCGGCACCGCGGCCGCGTCCCAGTGGCAGAACATCCTCCTCTTCATCCACCGGGAGCCGTTCGGGGTCGAGGACCCGGAGTTCGGGCTGGACGTGGGGTTCTTCGTCTTCAGCCTGCCGTTCTGGCAGATGGTCGTCTCCTACAGCACGCTGGTGCTGGGCCTGAGCCTGGTGGGGGCTCTGGTGACCCACTACATCTACGGCGGCCTGCAGCTGCAGGCCGGACCGGGGCGTCCTCGGACCACGACCGCGGCCCGCATCCACCTGGCCGTCCTCCTGGCGCTGCTGCTGGTCGTCCGCGCCGGCGGCTACTGGATCGAGCGCTTCACCCTGTCGATGAACGAGCACGCGCGCATCACCGGCATGACCTACACCGACGTCAACGCCGTGCTCCCCACCCGCAGCATCCTGGCCGTGGCCTCCCTGCTGGCCGCCGCCTTCTTCCTGTCCACGATCTGGACCAAGGCCTGGCGGCTGCCGCTCATCAGCCTGGCCGGCCTGCTGGTGGTGTCGCTGCTGCTCGGCGGGGTCTACCCCTCGCTTGTCCAGTCGCTGCAGGTCCGGCCCTCGGAGGCCCAGCTCGAGGTCCCCTACATCGAGCGGGCGATCGACAGCACGCTCAGCGCCTACGACCTGGACGGGTTGGAGAAGATCGACTTCGACGCCGAGACCGAGGCCGAGCCCGGACAGCTGCGCGCCGACGCGGACACCATCCCCGGGATCCGCATCGTCGACCCCTCGGTGGTCTCTCCGACGTTCCGCCAGCTCCAGGGCGTGCGCAACTACTACCAGTTCGCCGACGCCCTCGACGTGGGCAGCTACGAGATCGACGGCGAGACCGTGGACACGGTCATCGCCGTGCGCGAGCTCAACCTGGACGGCATCTCGGCCGGTCAGCGCAACTGGGTGAACGACCATACGGTGTACACCCACGGCTTCGGCGTGGTGGCCGCCTACGGCAACCGTCGCTCCACCGAGGGTGAGCCGCTCTTCTTCGAGCGCAACATCCCTCCGGTGGGCGGGCTGGGCGACTACGAGCCCCGGATCTACTTCGGCGAGGCCTCGACGAACTACTCTCCATCGTCGGCGCCGCCGAAGGGGAGGGACCCCGCGAGCTCGACTACCCCGCCAGCGGCAACGAGACCGGCGAGGTGCGCAACACCTACGCCGGGTCCGGCGGCGTGGAGATCGGGTCGATCGTGCGCCGGGCGGCCTACGCGATCAAGTACCGCCAGATCGAGATCATGCTCTCGGACTCCCTCAACGAGAACTCCCGCATGCTCGACCACCGGGAGCCCCGCGAGAGGGTGGAGCGGGTCGCCCCGTGGCTCCGGCTGGACGGCAACCCCTACCCGGCGGTCGTCGACGGCCGGGTCCAGTGGATCGTGGACGGCTACACGGTGAGCGACCGCTACCCCTACAGCCAGATGGAGGACCTGGGCGCCTCCACGGCGGACTCCCTCCAGCAGGCGGAGAACATCGCCTCGATCGGGCAGGGCCAGGTCAACTACATCCGCAACTCGGTAAAGGCGACCGTGGACGCCTACGACGGCACGGTGCGGCTCTACACCTGGGACGAGGAGGACCCCCTGCTCATGGCGTGGTCCAAGGCCTTCGACGGCACCGTCCTGCCGATGTCGCAGATCGACGGCGACCTGATGGACCACCTGCGCTACCCCGAGGACCTGTTCAAGGTGCAGCGCTCGGTGCTCTCCCGCTACCACGTGCAGGACGCGGGGTCGTTCTTCACCGGTCAGGACTTCTGGACCGTCTCCGAGGACCCCAGCGTGCCGGGCGAGACCAAGCCCGACATGCCGCCGCACTACCTCTCGGTGGCGCTGCCGGGGCAGGACGAGCCGACCTTCAGCCTGACGACCACCTACATCCCGGCGGGGTCGCAGCGGCAGAACCTCACCGGCTACCTCGCGGTGGACGCCGACGCCGGCAGCCAGGCGGGCCAGCGTCGGGAGGACTACGGTCAGCTCCGCGTCCTGGTCCTGCCGCGCGACACCACGGTCCGCGGGCCGGGCCAGTTCCAGAACGACATCAACTCCTCGGACGCCAACTCCGAGGCGTTCGCCCAGACGCTGTCGCAGTTCATCAACCTGAACAGCTCGGACGACTCCCGGGTCGACTACGGCAACCTGCTGACCCTGCCCGTCGGTGGCGGCCTGCTCTACGTCGAGCCCATCTACGTGCAGGCCCGCAGCGCCTCCGCCTACCCGCTGCAGCGCGTGGTCGTCGTCGCCTTCGGCAACGACCTGGCCTGGTCGGACACCCTCGACGGGGCTCTCGACGAGCTCTTCGGCGGGGACTCCGGCGCGACCGCGGGCGACGCCGGGGCCTCGGGCTCGCCCGGGGAGGAGGCCGAGCAGCCCGCGACGGAGACGGAGACCGACCCGGACACCGCGCTGGCCCGTGCCGTCGGGGACATCGAGCAGGCCTACGCCGAGGGGCAGACCGCCCTCGAGGCCGGTGACTGGGAGGCCTACGGCCAGGCCCAGGAGCGGCTGCAGGACGCCATCGAGCGCGCCGTGCAGGCGAGCCCGGAGGGCGGCTCGGTGTCGGTCGACGGAGCGGACCAGACCCAGGCGCCCGGTGACGGGGCGGAGGCCACCGCCGAGCCGTGAGTGCTGCGGGCGGCCCGGGCCGCGGGGGGCGATTTGATCCCCCGCGGCCCGTCCCGTAGAGTAGGCGGAGCAACAACGACGCGGGGTGGAGCAGTTCGGTAGCTCGCCGGGCTCATAACCCGGAGGTCGCAGGTTCAAATCCTGCCCCCGCTACTTCACGCGTCAGCATGACGAAGGCCCGGACCTCTGGTCCGGGCCTTCGTCATGCGCCGGGTCCGCCCGACCTTCCCCCGACCGGACCGTGCGGACCCTCGCCGGGAGGGTGGAACGTACAGTGGGCGCACCATGCCTCTGGACTACCCCATCAGCACCGCGACCCTGGACAACGGACTGCGTGTCGTGGTGAGCCCGGACCCCTCCGTGCCGTCCGTCTCCCTCAACCTGTGGGTCGACGTGGGGTCCCGGCACGAGCGCCCCGGCCGCACCGGACTGGCCCACCTCTTCGAGCATCTGATGTTCCAGGGGTCGGAGCTCGTCGGGGAGGGGGAGCACATGTCCTTGCTCATGGCCCACGGTGGACGGTCCAACGCCACCACCTCCTTCGACCGGACCACCTACGTCGAGTCGGTCCCCGTCGGTGCGCTCGACCTGGCCCTGTGGCTGGAGGCGGACCGCCACGGACACCTGCTGGCGGCCGTGACCCAGGCCAACCTGGACAACCAGCGGGACGTGGTCGTGGAGGAGAAGCGGCAGCGCTACGACACCGTCCCCTACGGGCAGGCCCTGGCGCACGCGTGCCGGAGCGTGTTCCCGGCCGACCACCCATACCGCCACACCACGATCGGTGAGATGGACGACCTGCTGGCGGCCGACCTGTCCGACGTCCACTCCTTCTACCGCACGCACTACGGGCCCGGGACGACGACCCTGACCGTCGTGGGCGACGTCGAACCGGCGACGGTGGTGGACCGCGCCGAGCACTTCTTCGGCCACCTCGTGGACGGCACCGAGCCCCGCCCCGCGCGGCGGCCAGCGCTGGGGCCGTCGACGGATCCGGTCGAGCTGCAGCTCGTCGAGGACGTGCCCTCCGACCGGCTCTACCTCACCTTCCGGCTGCCGCCGGTGACCGACCCCCGGTACCTGCCCTGCGCGATGGCGCTGGACGCCCTGGCGTCCCTGGACGTCTCCCGGCTGCACCAGCGTCTGCTCCGTCGGGAGGAGAGCGCCAGCGGCTGCCACGCCTCGGCCCTGGGTCTCGTGGACGGCGCGTCGCTGGGGCTGCTGATCCTGGACGTCTCGGAGGACGTGGACCCGGAACGGGTCGAGTCCGCCGTGCGCGAGGAGCTGGACGCCCTGGGCCGCGAGGGCCCGGGCGAGGCGGAGCTGGAGGCCTCACGGTCCGACACCGAGCGGTCCTGGCTCGAGGCGCTGTCCGCCCACGACGAACGGGCCGAGCTGCTCTCCCGCGCGGCGGTGAGCCTGGGGGACGCGCAGCACGTCAACACCTACCTGGACGAGGTGATGGCCGTCACCCCCGAGCAGGTGCAGGAGGCGGCGGCGACGTGGCTCTCGCCTGAGGTCATGAGCACCGTGCGGTTCCGCCGACCGGGTCCGGGGAGCCGGCCCGGCCCGGTCGTCGAGGCCGCCCAGCGGCCGGCGGCCCACGCGGCCGGTGAGGACCTCTCGTGAGCAGCCGGGTGACCGCGCGTCCGCCCGTCGGCCCGCCGGTCCCGTGGTCCTTCCCGGAGCCGTCGCTGGTGGACCTGTCCAACGGGATGCGGCTGCTGACCGTCGATCTGCCCGGCCAGCACGTCCTGTCCCTGCGCGTCTCGCTCCCCCTGCCGGTCTCCCACGAGGAGCCGGGGACCGAGGGGGCGACCCTGCTCATGGCGCGCGCCCTGGACGAGGGGACCGAACGTCACAGCGCCGAGCAGCTCGCCGAGCTGGCGGAGCGCAACGGCATCGCCTGGGGGGCGGGTGCGGGCGAGCGGGGGGTCCACCTCGGCCTGGAGGTCACCGGCCGGCACCTGGGGACGGCCCTTGCCCTGGTCACGGAGTGTCTGACCTCGGCGACCTTCCCCGAGCCCGAGGTGGCCCGGCTGCGTCGGCACCGGCTCGTGGACCTGGCCCACGAGCAGGCCGACCCGGGGTCGACGGCTGCCCGAGCCTTCCACGAGACCTACTTCGACCCGCGGGACCGTCCGCACCTGCCGCTGGGGGGGACGACGACCACCGTGTCCTCGCTCACCAGCGACCACCTGCGGGCGCGGCACGCGCAGCTGACCGCCCGGGGTGCGACCGTCGTCCTCGCGGGCGACCTGGCCGGCGCCCCGGCCGCGGTCCCCACCGTCGCCGCGACGCTCGGCACCTGGCGCGGCAGCGACGAGGTGGTCGGCGCCCCGGGCCCGGCCCGCAGGTCGCCGGACGCCGGCCGCACGGTGCTCGTCCCGCGCCCGGGACTGGCGCAGACCGAGCTCTACCTGGGTCGCCCCGGACCCGACCGGCGGACCCCGCGGGGGTGGGGCACCTATCAGGTCCTGGGCATGCTGCTGGGAGGCGCTCCCCACGCCCGGCTCGACCGGGTGCTGCGCGAGGAGCGCGGCTACACCTACGGGGTCCGGCTGGGCTTCCGTCCCCGCAGCGTCGGCGGAACCACGGTCGTCGGCGGGTCCGTCCGGGCCGACGTCACCGTCGAGGCCCTGGCCGAGACCCTCCGCATCCTGGACGTGCCGGGCAAGGACCTCACCGGACGCGAGGTGCGCGAGGCGGCCGACTTCGTCACGATGACCGCGCCCGGTCGCTACGCCACGGCCGACGCCGTGGCCGACGAGCTCGTGTCCCTGGCCGGGGACGGGCTGGCCCTGGACACGGTGACGCGCACGCTGAGGCAGGTGCGCGAACTGGGGCGCGAGGACGTGGGCGCGGCCTGGGACGAGGTCCGTGCAGGTCCGCCGTGGACCGTCGTCCTCGTGGGGGACCCCGACCGCGCCGCCGGGGTGGAGGGACTTGAGCTGAGCGTGGAGACCCCGGCGCCCTGACGCCGGCGCTCCGTCGCGCCGTCGCGCCGTTCAGCCCTGGGGCTGGTCCCCGTCGCCCTCTACGTCGGGCCCTGCGTTCACGGGCACCGGTGCCGCACCGTGCCCGCCTCCGTGGCCGTCTGCGCCCCACGACCCCTCGCGTCGCCGGGGCTCTCCCGCCCCCCGCCCGGCCGTCGTGGCCGCCCGGCTGCCGAGCATCGACAGCACCTCCTCGTGGAGCACCCCGTTGGTGGCGACGACGGCCGAGGCGGCCCGGGGGTCGCCCCCCGACGTCCCGCCCGTCGGGGGTGCTCGTCCGGCCCCCGGCCTCGGCGACGAGGACGCTGAGGGGGGCCGCCTGGTAGCCGTCCATCCAGGCGGCGAGCGCCACGTCCACCGCGCCCTCGGCGAGGAGCGTGTGGCTCCAGAAGTCCCCGAAGGCGCGGGTGCGCCATACCCGGTCCGTCAGCCGGTCGAAGCCGTCGCCGTGGGGACCGTGGGACCACGCGGCCACCTCGTCGGCCGACACCGAGGCGTGGGCCAGCACCTCGGTGCTGCTCACCCGGACCGGCACGGCCTGCGACAGGGTCCTGCCGGTCCACGCGCCGGAGCCACGTCCGGCCCACCAGCGCCGGGACAGGGAGGGTGCGGCCACCAGCCCCAGGACGGGTGTGTCCTCGACCACCAGGGAGATGAGCATGGCCCACACGGGGACGCCCCGGACGTAGTTGGCCGTGCCGTCGACCGGGTCGAGCACCCAGCGCCGGTCCCCCTGGCCGGTCTCCTCGTGCACCCGTCCCACGACCCGGTCGCGGGGTCTGGTGCGCCCCAGCTGGTGGCGGAGCAGCGTCTCCAGCCGCTCGCTGGCCTGGGTCGTGAGCGACCCGTCGTCCCCCACCGAGACCTGCAGGTCCGGGGAGCCGAAGAGGTCGAGCGCGGTGCGCTCGACGGCGTCGGCCAGGACGTGGGCGAGGCGCAGGTCGTCGTCGTAGGCGGGCACCGGCCCACCGTAGCCGTCGCGGGTGCGCTCGGCCGCGCTCCTCGCCGGAGCGGGTGCGCTCGGCCGCGGTCCTCGCCGGAGCGGGTGCGCTCGGCCGCGGTCCTCGCCGGAGCGGCTGCGCTCAGCCGCGGTCCTCGCCGGAGCGGCTGCGCAGGAGCCGGCGCAGGGACTCCAGGCGGTCCGCCCCGTGCGGGTCGTCCCGCTGGGCCACCCACGCGTCCAGCCCGCAGGCAGGTTCGTCGTGGCTGCACCCGCGCGGGCACAGCGCGGTGCCCGGGGCCAGGTCCTCGAAGTGCTGGACGAAGGTGGCCGGGTCGACGTGCCCCAGGCCGAAGGAGCGCACGCCGGGGGTGTCGACCACCCACCCACCGTCGGCGAGCTCCAGGGCCACCGCCGAGGACGAGGTGTGCCGGCCCCGGCCGGTCACCTCGTTCACCGGTCCGGTGGCGCGGTCGGTGCCGGGCACCAGCGCGTTGACGAGCGTCGACTTGCCCACCCCCCGGAGTGGCCGACGAGCACGCTGGTGCGTCCCGCCAGGTGCCGCCCGACCTCCTCGACCCCGGCCGCGTCGAGGGCGCCGCCCGACCCGCCCCTGCTCACCACGTGGGGGACGTCCAGCGCCGCGTAGTGCGACAGGAACCCGGCCGGGTCCGCCAGGTCGGCCTTGGTCAGCAGCAGCAACGGCTCCATCCCGGCGTCGTAGGCGGCCACGAGGCACCGGTCGACCATGCGGGTGCGGGGTTCGGGGTCGGCGAGGGCGGTGACGACGACGAGCTGGTCGGCGTTGGCCACGATGACCCGCTCGACCGTGTCGCTGTCGTCGGCGCTGCGCCGCAGCACCGTGCGACGCTCCTCGACCCGGACGATGCGGGCCAGGCTGTCTGGCGCGCCGGTCGTGTTCCCGACCATGGCGACGCGGTCCCCGACGACGATGCGGGTGCGGCCCAGCTCCCGGGCGCGCATGGCCACCACCGTGCGCTCCTGGACCCGGACGCTGTAGCGGCCGCGGTCCACCCCCACGACCATGCCGTCGACGGCGTCCTCGTGCGCCGGGCGGTCCTTGGAGCGCGGGCGCGTGTTCCGACGGGAGGGGCGCTCCCGCACCGACGACTCGTCCAGGTGGTCGTAGCGGCCCATCAGCGCCGCCCCCGGGCCGTGGCGACCGCGGTCTCCCACGTCCGGTCGAAACCGGGGAAGGTCTTGTCGGCGCAGGCGACGTCCTGCACCCGCACCCCCGGGACCACCGCGCCGACGACCGCGGCGAACATCGCCATCCGGTGGTCGTGGTAGGTGCGCAGCTCGGCAGCGTGCAGGGTCGTGGGGGTGATCTGCAGGCCGTCGTCCGTCTCCTCGACGCTGCCGCCCAGCCGCCGGATCTCGGTGGTGAGGGCCGCCAGCCGGTCGGTCTCGTGGCCGCGCAGGTGGGCGACCCCGCGGATCCGGCTGGCCGCCCCGGCCAGCACGCAGAGGGCGGCGACGACCGGGGTGAGCTCCCCGACCTCGGACAGGTCGAGGTCCAGACCTCCCCGGAGGCGGCCCCCCGCCGGTCCCTGGACGGTCAGCCCGGCCTCGTCCCGCACGGTCCGGCAGCCCATCGACTCCAGCACGGACGGGAGCCGGTCCCCGGGCTGGGTCGTCGAGGAGGGCCAGCCGGGAACGGTGACGCGGCCTCCGGAGACCGCGGCCAGGGCGAGGAAGGGGGCCGCGGAGGACAGGTCGGGCTCGACGTGCACGTCCAGGCCCGGGACCGTGCCGGGGAAGACCTGCCAGGCCGAGGGCCCCGGGCGGTCCACGCGCACCCCGGCCCGGCGCAGCACCTCCACGGTCATGTCGACGTGCGGCAGGCTCGGCAGCACCCCGCCGGCGTGCTCGAGCAGCAGCCCGTCGGCGAACCGGGGCGCCGCCAGCAGGAGGGCGGAGACGAACTGGGAGCTGGCCGACGCGTCGAGGCGGACGCGCCCTCCACGGACGGCACCGGTGCCCCGCACGGTGTACGGCAGCGTCCCCCGACCCTCGTCCTCGACCGCCACCCCCAGGTCCCGCAGGGCCTGCAGCACGGGACCCACGGGTCGGGAGCGCGCCGTGACGTGCCCGTCGAGGCGGACCGGCCCGTCGGCGAGCGCGGCCACGGGGGCCAGGAAGCGCATGACGGTGCCGGCCTGGTGGCAGTCGACGGTCACCGACCCGCGCAACCGGGCCGGGGGGTCCACCCGCCACCGGTCGTCGCGGCCGTCGTCCACGGCGGCGCCCAGCGTGCGCAGCGCCTCGACCATGGCCCGGCTGTCCTGGGACCGGAGCGGGTCGTGCAGCAGCGACGGCCCCTCGGCCAGGGCGGCCAGGACCAGCCAACGGTTGGTCAGCGACTTGCTGCCGGGCACCCGCACGGTGGCGTCGACAGGCCCTCGGGCGACGGGGGCTGCCCAGGTCTCGGGCTCGGTCATGGCGGCGGGTCCTCGGGGTCGGCGGTGGGCAGGCCGTCCAGCAGCATACGGACCGCGGTGCTCAGGGCCGGCAGGTCCGCGGGGGAGTGGGTCCCCCGGACGGGGACGACGGTGAGGAGGGGGTCCGGGACGGCGCGCCGGACCTCGTCGGGTCCCCCGAACGGGTCGGCCGAGCCCTGGACCACGAGCGTGGGCAGGCCGGCCCGGACCGGGAGGACCAGCTCGTCGGCCCGGCTGCGGTCGGGGCGACCGGGCGGGTGCAGGGGGAAGGACAGGCAGACGACGGCGGCCACCCCCGGGACGGGGGTCCCGTCCTGGGCCACGGACGTGCGGCAGGCGACCCGGGCCCCGGCGCTGCGGCCTCCGAGCACCCAGGGCCGGGGGAGGGGTATGCCGTGCTGGGCCCCGGGTGATCCCGGCGCCGCGGGGGCCCGGCCTTCCCGGTGGCTGCCGGGTGCCTCGGGGGCGCCGGGCACGTCCGTCAGGAGCGCCAGGGCCGCCACGACCTGCCGCCAGGCGGCGTCCAGCCGCGGCGGTGCCGTGGCCACGCGCCGTCCGGCGACCCGCCAGGGCTGGTCCACGAGGACCACGGTCCAGCCGTGGTCGGCGAGCGCGGTGAGCGCGAGCAGGTCCGGGCTGTCCCGCTGCCCACCCGCACCGTGCCCGAGCAGCAGGGTCCCCCGCCGCTCCCGGGCGGGGAAGACCCGGACGCGGCCCGGGCCCTGGTCGGTGGGTACCAGCACTCCCTGGTGGTCGGCGGGCGTCACGGCCCGACCACCTCGCCCGTCCCCGGGTCGACGACCCCCTCGAGCTCCTCGGCCGGCGCCGGCTCGAGCAGACCTGGCCCGTTGCTGCGCGAGGAGTTGACCGCGGTGCTCACCGGCCACGCGCGGAAGCGACCGGGCACGTGGGAGGCGGCCAGCAGGGCGCCCACGTCCTCGGGCGCGGTGGTCCCGGGGTCCAGCCAGGCATCCCAGGCGCCGGGGTCGAGCGCGACCGGCTGCCGGTCGTGGATGCGGTCCAGCCCGGGCTCGGCGGTCGTGGTGATGATCGCGTAGGACACGACCCAGGACCGCGGGTCGTCCGCGGGTGCGTCCGGGTCCTTCCAGAACTCGTACAGCCCGGCCAGCGCCAGCGGGGCCTCGTCCGCCCGGACGATGAAGAACGGCTGCTTGCGCGGCCGGCCCCGCGCGTCCAGGGCCACGGGGCTGGCCTGCCACTCGTACCACCCGGTGACCGGGACGAGACAGCGACGACGGGCGGCTGCCCGCGCGAAGGCCGGCTTGTCCAGGACCGTCTCTGCGCGGGCGTTGGTCATCCGCGCCCCGACGGAGGGGTGCTTGGCCCACGACGGGACCAGCCCCCAGGTCAGCAGCCGCAGCTGGCGCACCGGGTCGCCCGGCTCAGCCTCTCCCCGCGGTGCCCGGGTCAGGACCACCGGTGCCTGCTTGGTCGGAGCCACGTTGTGGTCGGGCTGCCCGGGCGGCGGCTGCTGCGGGGACCGCAGCAGGCTCCGGGACACCTCGCCGGTCGCGTCCAGGGCGACCTCGTACGCCTCGACGAGCTCGTCCGGGTGGGCGGTGGCCGCATACCTGCCGCACATGGGCGTCCCTCACCTCACTGCTGGTAGGAGGCCAGGAAGTTGCCCATCCGCTCCAGGGCCGCGCGCAGGTCCGAGCCCCAGGGGAGGGTGACGATCCGCAGGTGGTCCGGGGTGGGCCAGTTGAACCCCGTGCCGTGGACGACCAGGATCTTCTCCTGCTCGAGCAGGTCGAGGCACAGCCGGACGTCGTCGCGGATCTCGTGCACGTCGGGGTCCAGCCGCGGGAAGACGTAGAGCGCCCCGTGCGGCTGGACCACGGAGACGCCCTCCATCCGACCGAGCATGGAGACGGCGATGTCGCGCTGCTGGGTCAGCCGCCCGTCGGGGGCGATGAGCTCCTCGATGCTCTGGTGCCCGGAGACCGCGACCTGGATGGCGTGCTGGGCGGGGACGTTGGGGCACAGCCGGGTGGAGGCCAGCAGCTCGATACCCTCCAGGAACCCCCGGGCGTGGTGCGTGGGCCCGGTGATCGCCACCCAGCCCGCCCGGTAGCCGGCGACCCGGTAGGTCTTGGAGAGCCCGTTGAAGGTCAGGCACAGCAGATCGGGAGCCAGGGCCGCGATCGAGACGTGCTCGGCGCCGTCGTAGAGGATCCGGTCGTAGATCTCGTCGGCCATCACGAGCAGGGAGTGCTCCCGGGCCACCTGGGCGATCTGCTCCAGGACCTCCCGCGAGTAGACCGCTCCGGTGGGGTTGTTGGGGTTGATGACCACGATGGCCTTGGTGCGCGGGGTGATCCGGCTGCGGATGTCCTCCACGGAGGGGTTCCAGCCGTCCTGCTCGTCGCACAGGTAGTGCACGGGGGTCCCGCCGGCGAGCGAGGTCGCCGCGGTCCACAACGGGTAGTCCGGCGCCGGAACCAGGACCTCGTCCCCGGGGTCGAGCAGGGCCTGGAGGGTCATCATGATCAGCTCGGAGACGCCGTTGCCCAGGTAGACGTGGTCCACGTCCAGGTCCGGGAACCCGGACACCTCCTCGTACCGCGCGACGACCGCCCGGCGGGCCGACAGGATCCCCTTGGACTCCGAGTAGCCCTGCGCGGTGGGCAGGGCGGCGATCATGTCCTGCAGGATCGTGTCCGGAGCCTCGAAGCCGAACGGCGCCGGGTTGCCGATGTTCAGCTTGAGGATGCGGTGCCCCTCGGCCTCCAGCTGGGCCGCCCGGGCGGCCACGGGCCCACGGATCTCGTAGAGGACGTTCTGCAGCTTCAGCGGCTGGGTCAGCTCGCGGAGGGGATGGCGGAGGCTCGCGTTCACGAGCCCATCGTCGCACCTGCCAGCAGGTACCCTGCCAGGGCACTGGACGCGGTGGCGTCGGGCCACCCGGTGCGCAGCTCGAGGGAGGTGGCCGGATGCGCAGGCTCCAGGACGTGGGACTGGTCCTGCTGGCCCTGCTCGCCGGCGCCCTCAGCGTGCTCACGTTCACCGCGGTGTCGGGCCCGGGGACGGCCGGCCCCGGCGGGTCCGGCGAGCCCGGCGCGTCGGCCCGCGCCGGTGCGGCGGGCCTGGCCGACCTGTCCCGGGCCACCCCGTCGGTCCCCGACGGTGCGACGTCCACGGCCGGGGTGCCCGGGGACGAGGGCCGCACCGCGGACGGCGGAGTCGACGGTCCCCGGCCGGACGAGGCCCGCGCAGTCCTGGACCAGGACGGGCCGGTCGTCGTGGCCGCCCTGGGCGACTCCACGGGGAACGAGACCTGGGAGTGGGTCTACGCGTGGGGGCGGACCCTGGCGTCCGAGCGGCCGGTCCGGGTGGTGTCCTGGAACGAGTGGACCGAGGACGGCTACATCGACCCGGTGCTGCTGGGCCAGGACGCCGAGGGCGAGGCCGTGACGATCTACTCCGGCCACCAGTCGGGCGCGGGTGCGGCATACCCGGTGGAGCGGATGGACGCCCTCGTGCCGGAGGAGCCGGACCTGGTGATCCTGAACTTCGGCCACAACGACAGCGTCGAGAGCGTGCGGGAGGGCACGTCCCGGACCTTGTCCACCCTGCGGGAGCGGTTCGGTGCCGAGATCCCCGTCGTGGTCACGCTGCAGCAGCCGCAGGCCGACGACGCGAACGCCGACGTCCGGCGCGCCCTGGCCGAGCTGGCCACGGACGAGGGGCTGCCGACGATCGACGTTGCCGCGGCCTTCGAGGAGACGGGCGACCCGGGGGCGCTCCTCGCGGACCGGGTGCATCCCGACGAGGACGGTGCCCTGCTGTGGGCCCGGACGGTGGGGGAGACGCTGGAGGCTCCCTGACCGGGACGGGAATGCCTCGCCCGGTCGCGCCGTTGCCGCCAACGGACCGAGTCGAGGCAGGAGGAGCCTGTGCTGATCACCACCCATCTCCCGGGGGAGCGGGCCGGCGCGAGCGCGCTGGTCGGCGACCACGGGATAGGCTGGACGTCGATGGACACCCACCAGCCCACGATCGCGGAGCTCGACGCCCAGGCGCTCGCGGAGGCGGACGCCACCGTGGACGTCGCCACCGAGACGGAGCAGCAGCGCGTCGCGCGGTTCGAGCGCGAGGCCATGCCCCTGCTCGACCAGATGTACTCGGCGGCGCTGCGGACGACGCGCAACCCCACCGACGCCGAGGACCTGGTCCAGGAGACCTACGCCAAGGCCTTCGCGGCGTTCCACCAGTACCGGCCCGGAACCAACCTCAAGGCGTGGATGTACCGCATCCTCACCAACACCTACATCAACACCTACCGCAAGAAGCAGCGGCAGCCGCTGGAGTCGGACGCGGCCGAGATCGAGGACTACCAGCTGGCCCGGGCGGCCTCGCACAGCTCGAAGGGCCTGCGCTCGGCCGAGACGGAGGCGCTCGACCACCTTCCCGACAGCGACGTGACCCGGGCGCTCGCCTCGATCGGGGAGGACTTCCGGCTCGCGGTCTACCTCGCGGACGTCGAGGGGTTCTCCTACAAGGAGATCGCCGAGATCATGGACACGCCCATCGGGACGGTGATGTCCCGGCTCCACCGCGGGCGCAAGCAGCTCCGGGAGCTGCTCACCGACTACGCCGTCGAGCGTGGAGTCATCTCCTCACCGGAGGAGGCCCGCCGATGAACCACCGGCACGACGAACGCGACGATGCCCAGGCCGTCGACTGCGCCGACGTGGTCCTGCGGCTGTTCGAGTTCGTGGACAACGAGACCGGCCCGGTGGACCAGGAGCGCATCCAGGAGCACCTGGACGAGTGCGGGTCCTGCCTGGCCGAGTACGAGCGGGACCTGCTGATCAAGGCCCTCGTGCGCCGCGCCTGCGCCTGTGAGCAGGCGCCGGCGGCACTGCGCACCCAGATCCTCACCCGCATCACGACGACCTCGGTGACGGTCGTGCGGGAGCGCCGCGAGCGCTGATCCTGGGGCCCACGTCCGGGCGTGCGGTGGGAGGACCGGCCGGGAGGCAGGTCGCCGAGCTGGAACGCCCGCAGCTGGAACGCCCGGCACGACGAAGGACCGGACCCCCGGCCGGGGTCCGGTCCTTCGTCGTGGTGCGGTCAGGCGTTGGGCTTGCGACCGTGGTTGGCCGCCTTCTTCTTGCGGTCGCGGCGCTTGCGGGCACGCTTGCTCATGGGAGCCTCCGTGGGTCGAGGGACGTGGTCGGTCGGCCCGCCGGCCGGCGAGGGCGCGGTGGGCGATCGGTTCATCATCGCACACGGCAGAACGGCGTCTCGACTCAGATGTGACGTTCGTCACTCCGTGGGTAAAGTCTTGTTCAAGAAGTGGTTCGAGGGGTCCCACCTGGCAGGACGGCACCCGCGCGCTGTGCCACAGTAGACAGACGGTCTCCCCCGGCCGTTGTCTGCCCGGGTGTCCCCCCGCGGGACACGGACGAAAGGACCCCCCGACATGTACCAGCTCTTCATCGCCCTGCTCTCCTCCTTCGGCGGGATCGGCATCGACGTCGTCTCCCTGGAGGACTGACGAGCCAGACCCTCGCGACGCGGGGCCGACGCCAGGGCGTCGGCCCCGCGTCGCTGCGCGCGGACGCCTACATCCTGGCGCTGGCCTTCGCGGCCGGGGTCGTCTGCTGGTGGGGCTGGACCAACGAGGGCGCGGACGGTCGACCCAGCACCGACGTCCTGATCGCTCTCCTCGTGCTGGGCGTGGCCGGGGTCGCGCTGCGGGAACGTGATCTCGGCCCCCACCTGGGCGTGTCGGTCGCGATGGTGGTCCTCGCCGCGGCCCTGCCGCTGTCCGGCCCCTCGGGTGCGGTCCTGGTGGGTGCCACCGCCTACGCGCTCGACCCTCGACGCAACCGCTGGCGCACCCGGGCCTTCAACGTCGCCATGACGGGCTTCCTGGGTGCCGGCGGGGGGCTCGTCTACCTGGGCCTCGGGGGCCTGCGCATCCGGCAGGTGGAGCTGGATCCCGTCGGCCTGCTGCTGCGGGTGGGGCTGCCGCTGCTGGTCGCCTACGCGGCCATGACGGCGCTCAACGCCGTGGCGATCGCGGTCATGCTCCGGATCATGCGCGGTACCCCGACGTCCGAGACGGTCTCGCGGGTGCTGCGCAGCCTGGGATGGGGCTACCTCACCCACGTCGTCGTCGCGTTTCTCTTCGCCGTGCTCTGGGGTCCGGCGGGCCTCGGCGCGCTGAGCGCCCTGTTCGTGCTCGGCCCGCTGCTGGTCGCCCACTGGTCGATCGGCCGGGAGGTGGCGGCCCGACGGGAGCACCAGGAGACGGTCACCACGTTCGTGGCGGCCCTCGAGCAGGCCGATCCCGCCTCGGTCGGCCACAGTGCCCGGGTGGCCGACCTGGTGGACCGGATCGCCGCCGGGCTGGGGATCCGTGGGCAGGCGGCCGAGGACCTGCGGTACGCCGCGCTGGTGCACGACATCGGGATGGTCGCCGTCCGACCGGAGCTGGCCACGGGAGCCGACCGGGAGCCGCTCACCCGGCTGAGCGTGCTCAGCGGGCACCCCGTGGCGGGGGTCGACGTCCTGCGGGGGCTGGACTTCCTCACCGGTGCCCTCCCGGCGGTGCGGCACCACCACGAACGGCTGGACGGCCGGGGCTACCCGGCCGGGCTGCGTGGCGACCAGATCCCCCTCGCCGCCCGCGTCATCGCCGTCGCCGACGCCTACGACGCCCTCACGGTGGACCGGGGCGAGGGTGCGGGCGACCCCGTCACGGCGGTGGCCGAGCTGCGCCGGCGCGCCGGCACCCACCTGGACCCGGAGGTGGTGGAGGCGCTCGCTTCTGCGCTGGGCGTGGACCGCTCGGCCCCGGCCGCCCCGCAGGTCCGGTCGGACGGTGCGACGAGGTCTGCAGTGCCCGAGGCCGGCGGTGCCTCGACGACCAGCTGGGTGGACCACGACGACCCCCGCGTCAGCGACGCCTACGCCCGGTGGCGTCCCGAGAGCCTGGGGCGTCCCCGGTGATCCTCGGACCGGGGGCGGCCCTCGTCGCCCTGGCCATCATGATCCTGGGCGAGGCCTGGCGGGTCGCCGTCCCCGGGGCCGTGCGCGACGCCCCCCTGGCCCAGGCGACCGGCATCGCCGTCGCCGTGTCCACGGCCTGGCCGGCGACCGGTTCACCCCCGGTGGGGTTGGGCGGTCTGGTCGGCCCGTCGGGCCTGGCGGTCGCGGCGGTGCTCGTGGTCGCCGCGGTCCACCGGTCGACCTCCTCGCTCGGTGCGGACCTGTCCCGGGCCCTGGGGACGGTCCTGGTGGCCGGCACGCTGGCCCGCGTCGCCGGCCCCGGCGGGGAGACGCTGCTGGAGCGGGCGGCCGAGCCCGGGGTGGGCAGCGGGCTGGTCGCGCTCCTGCTGCTGGCGGTGGCCGTGGTGACCGTGGCCGTGCCGATCCTGGCGCGCTCCACCGTCCGGGCCCGGGTCGAACCGGTCTCCGTCCTCGCCGAGCTGACCACCGACCTCGGCAGGCACGGCCCGCTCGCGCTGGCCACGGCGTCCACGGCCGCCGTCATGGCCTTGTCCCTGCAGGTCCTCGGCCCGGTCGCCCTCGTCCTCTTCCTCGTGCCCCTGGGGGTGCTGCAGACGGCGGTGACCCGCCAGCGCCGCATCCGGGCCGCCCAGCGGCAGACTCTCTTCGCCCTGGCGCGCCTCACCGACCAGGCCGGGCTCACCGCCCGCGGCCACGCCCACCGGGTCGCCACCCTTGCCGTGCCGGTCGCCCGCGAGGTCGGCGTCCCGGACGCCGAGCTCCGGGACGTCGAGGCGGTAGCGCTGCTGCACGACGTCGGGCAGGTGGGTCTTCGCCGTCCCGTCCCGGGAGGGGCGACCGTCGAGGTCTCCGCCCGGGACCAGCGCCGGATCGCCAGCACCGGGGCGGCCATCCTGGCGCGCACGGCCGAGCTCTCGCGGCTGGCGGCGACGGTGGCCGACGTCGGCCTGCCCCACCACCGGGCGGTCCTGCGGGGTGACGTCCCGCCGGCCGCACGGGTGGTCCGGGCGGTCTCCGCCTACGACGACCTCACCCACCAGGGGCCGGGAGGGTCCGATCCCACCGACGCCCTCGCCCGGCTGCTGCGCAACACCCCCCACGAGTACGACCCCGAGGTGGTTGCGGCGCTCCTGCGGCACCTCGTCCGCAGGGGGCGGCTGTCACCGGTGGCCGCCGAGCGGCTGTCGCGCGTCGGCTGACCCGGGGCCGGCGGTGGGGCAGCAGGCATGCGCGGCCAGCCGCACGAGGAGGTGCCGGTCAGCCGCTAGCCTGGAGGCGTGCTGCTGGCGATCGACACCTCCACCGCGGCCGTCGGTGCCGCGCTGCACGACGGTGCCCGGGTGGTCGCCCGCGCCGTGCACGAGGACGGCCGCCGCCACGGCGAGCTCCTGGCACCGGCCGTCCGACGGGTGCTGCTCGACGCGGGTGTCGACCGCACGGACCTCACCCGCGTCGTGGTGGGTGTCGGGCCCGGGCCGTTCACCGGTCTGCGGGTGGGCGTGGTGACCGGACTGGTGATGGCGCACGCGCTCGGTCTTCCGGCGCCGACGGGCCTCTGCTCGCTCGACGCCCTGGCGCACGCGCTCGTCGGTCGGCACGAGGGTCCCGTGCTCGTGGCCACCGACGCACGACGCAAGGAGGTCTACTGGGCGGTCTACGAGGTGGGCGCGAACGCCGCCCGACGGGTCCAGGGGCCCGGCGTCGCCCGCGCCGCCGACCTCCCCCTGCAGGTGCGGGAGCTGCCCAGCGTGGGTCGTGGCACCTCCCTCTACCCCGAGGCCCTGACCAACGCCCTGCCGCAGGCAGCCGTCGACGTCGATCCCGGGGTCCTCGCGGCCCTCGCCCACCGGATCGTCGAGGGGGACCACCCCGACGCCGGCCGGGCGCAGCTGCCCCCCGAGCCCCTCTACCTGCGGCGGCCGGACGCGGTCGTCGCCGCCACCAGGAGCGCGCGCACGTGAGGGACGGTCTGCACCTGCGCCCCGCCGGCTGGCGCGACCTGGCCGACATGGCCGAGCTGGAACGCCGCTGCTTCCCCTCCGACGCGTGGTCCGAGTCCGTGTTCTGGGCCGAGCTGGCCGCCCGCCCCACCCGGTCCTACTGGGTGGTCGCACCGGGGGGTCCGGCTCCGGGACGCGGATCCACCCCTGCGGATCCTGAGCCGGTCCTGGGGTATGCCGGACTCAGCTCCGACGGTGAGGTCGCAGACGTCATGACGCTCGCGGTCGACCCCCGGTTGAGGGGCCTCGGCTGGGGGGCGAAGCTGCTGGACCGTCTGCACCAGGGTGCGCGGGAACGTGGTTGCCGGGTGATGATGCTGGAGGTCCGGGCCGACCACGTCGGCGCCCGCAGCCTGTACGCCGCCGCCGGTTACCACCAGGTGCATCTGCGGCGCGGCTACTACCGCTCCGACGACGGCGGACCCGCCGTCGACGCCCTCGTCCTGCGCAAGGAGCTGTCGGTCCGGTGAACGAACCCCTGGTGCTGGGCATCGAGACCAGCTGCGACGAGACCGGCGTCGGTCTGGTCCGCGGCGGGACGCTCCTCTTCGACGCGATCGCCAGCAGCGTCGACGAGCACGCCCGGTTCGGCGGGGTCGTGCCCGAGGTGGCCAGCCGAGCCCACCTCGAGGCCATGGTCCCCACCATCGAACGGGCCTGCCGGGAGGCGGGTGTGCAGCTGCGGGACGTCGACGCGGTCGCCGTGACGTCCGGCCCGGGGCTGGCCGGTGCGCTGCTCGTGGGGGTGGCGGCCGCCAAGGCCCTGGCGATCGCCCTCGACCGTCCCCTCTACGGGGTCAACCACCTCGCCGCGCACGTCGCCGTCGACGTGGTGGAGCACGGACCGTTGCCGGAGCCCACCATGGGCCTGCTCGTCAGCGGCGGACACTCCAACCTCTTGCTGGTACCGGACGTCACGCACGACATCCGCTCGCTTGGAGCCACCATCGACGACGCCGCCGGAGAGGCCTTCGACAAGGTCGCGCGCCTGCTGGGGCTGCCCTTCCCCGGTGGCCCGCACATCGACCGGGCCGCGCGGGAGGGGAGCCAGGTGGCCATCGACTTCCCCCGCGGGCTCACGTCCGGGCGGGACCTGCAGCGGCACCGCTTCGACTACTCCTTCTCGGGCCTGAAGACCGCGGTGGCCCGGTGGGTCCAGGCCCGGGAGCACACCGGCGAGCCGGTCCCCGTGGCGGACGTCGCCGCCAGCTTCCAGGAGGCGGTCGTCGACGTCCTCACCCGCAAGGCGGTCCTGGCCTGCGCCGAGCACGGCGTCGACGACCTGCTCATCGGTGGCGGAGTGGCGGCCAACACCCGGTTGCGGGCGCTCGCGCAGGAACGGTGCGACGCTGCCGGCATCCGTCTGCGGGTGCCCCGCCCCGGGCTGTGCACGGACAACGGGGCGATGGTGGCGGCCCTGGGGGCCCAGATGGTGCAGAAGGGTCGCGCGCCTTCCGAGCTGGACCTGCCCGCGGACTCCTCCCAGCCGGTGGAGCTGGTGCAGGCGTTCGGAGGACCCGGGCACCACCACCACTGAGCGGGCCGGGCACCACCGACCAGGGCGGGCCCGCGTCAGGAGGCGGTGAGAGGCTGGACCACCAGGGTGGCCGGACGTCCGGCCACCCTGGTCAGGACCAGCACCACCTCGGGGCCCTCCCCGCCCATGCGCAGCTCGGCGCGGAACCTGTCGGGGTCCACGGTGACCCCCCGCTTCTTGAGCGTGACCCGGCCGGCTCCCATCGACCGCAGCCGGGCGCGCACCTGGCGTGCCCGCAGGGGGAGCACCTCCTGGACGGCGTACCAGCGGGCCCAGGGGAGGGGACGGGGACGGTCGGCCGACACGTAGCCGACCCCGTGGTCCAGCTCGTGGCCCTCGACCGCCGCGGCGAGCGCTCCGGTGAGCCGGGCCGCGACGACCGCGCGGTCAGGCTCGGCCAGGAAGGGTCCCGGGTGCTGCCCCGCCGTCAGGACGTCGGGCTCGTCCGACGGCGGACGGACGACGTGCCACTGCACCGGCCCGGCCTCTCCGGTGCGTGGCACCGACCCCACGACGGCCGACCGCCCCGGGGAGGCTGCGGCCGCACCCCACCACAGCGCGCACTCCAGCACGTCCCCGCCGAGGGAGACCCACTCCGCCTCGACCCCGGCCGGGACGTCGGTGGGGGAGAAGCCCGGTGAGAGCTTGACGCCCGCCCCCTCCACCCCGGTCGCCACCGCCTGCACGTGCTCCCACGAGGGGGACAGCTCGCTGAGCCGGGACCGGCGGCGGGTGCGGCCGTGGACGTCGGCCACCCCGGGGCTACGGCGGGCTGGATCGAACCAGACACCGTCACCGGGGGCCGGGGAGACGTCCTCCACGTCCCCCTCGAGGACCCGGACCCGGGAGTGGGCCGACAGGTTGGCCCGGGCGGCCGCCGCCACCGCGGGGTCGCGGTCGACCGCCGTCACCGCAGGGCCGGCCTCCGCCAGGGCCAGGGCGTCCAGGCCGAGCCCGCACCCCAGGTCCCAGACGTGGTCGAGGCCGGCGTCGACGAACCGGGCCGCGTGGCGGGCCGCCACGGGTGGCCGGGTCGCCTGCTCCAGCCCGTCCTCGGTCAGCAGCAACCGGTCGACCAGGTCGCCCAGGCGGGCGCGTCCGCGGGCCCGCAGGCGCGCCTGGGTCAGCGCCGCCGCCACCAGGTCAGCCGGGACCCCCTCGCCCCGCAGCCGGGCCGTCAGGCCCAGGACGTCGTCCTCGTCGTAGGGCGGCAGCGCGTCCAGCACGGCGCGCCCGGCTCCGTCGTGCAGGCTGCGGAGCACCGCAGCAGCACGGTCCTGGGGACCCTGGTCGTCGTCCGGTGCCACGGCGTCCATTCTGCGCCCAGTAGATTGCTGTCCATGCCCCGCGTCCTCGCCCCTGAGATCCACACCCTGCTGCGTCGTGGCCGGCAGGCCGCGGTGCGGGTGGTCGGGTGGGGGATCGCGGGTCAGCTGGGGCTGGCCGCGGCCGTGGTCGCCGCGGACGAGCTGCGCAAGCGGCGGAGCCCGCGGGAGGAGCACCAGGCCCCGGCCGACGAGCCGCGTGAGGCGACCGTCGGGCGCAACGAGATCACCACCTACACCTACGGCGAGATCCTCTACGACGACATGGTCGCCGCGATCGACGACGCGGAGCACTTCGTCTACCTGGCGTCCTACATCTGGAAGGGTGACGAGGTCGGGCAGCGGTTCAAGGACGCCGTGGTGCGGGCGGCCGAGCGGGGCGTGCTGGTCTGCGTCGTCTACGACGGCTTCGCCAACATCGTGGTCCCGCCGTCGTTCAAGCGCTTTCCCGACGGCGTGCACGTGCTCGCCTTCCCCGTGGTCCGCGCGGGGATCCCGCTCATCAACGTCCGTCGCAGCGGCAGGGACCACCGCAAGATCCTCGTCGTGGACGGGGTGGTGGGCTTCGTCGGGGGGTACAACATCGGGTCCCTGTACGCCACCCGCTGGCGGGACACCCACCTGCGGGTGCGGGGCCCGGGCGTCTGGGAGGTGCAGAACGCCTTCGTCGACTTCTGGAACCGTCACCGGCGCCGGGAGCTGCCGCAGCTGCCGGACAGCGGGTCCCCGCACTGGAACCCCTCGGTGAGGGCCGCCCGCAACGAACCGAGCCGACTCATCTACCCCGTGCGGGCGCTCTACCTGGAGGCGATCGACCGGGCACAGCACCACATCTGGATCACGCAGGGGTACTTCATCCCCGACAAGGAGATCCTCGAGGGGCTCCTCGGGGCCGCCAGGCGGGGGGTGGACGTGCGGGTGGTCCTGCCGGAGTGGTCCAACCACGTGCTCGCCGACGTGGTGGCACGCTCCTACTGGGAGACCCTGCTCGAGGGCGGTGTCCACCTGCACCTGTACCGCAACGTGATGGTCCACGCCAAGACGGCCACCGTGGACGGCGCGTGGGCCACCGTGGGTACGGCCAACATCGACCGGCTGTCGCTGCGGGGCAACTACGAGATCAACATGGAGATCGTGGACCCGGCCCAGGCCGGGCGGATGGAGGAGATCTTCCGGCGCGACCTGGAGGCCTGCCGCGAGCTCAGCCTGGAGGAGTGGCGCAGGAGGCCGCGCTACTACGGGCTCATCGAGTGGGCCCTGCGGCCTCTGGGCCACCTGATGTGACCCTGTTCCGTCCCGGGTCCTGGCACTCGGCTTGACCGAGTGCTAAGGACGAGCCTAGATTCGTCCTTAGCACTCTCGGCACGCAAGTGCCAGCACACCCGGTCGGCACCCGCGACGGCGGCCGGGCGCGCAGGGAGTGACGTCCGCACCACGACCGCACCGGCCGGGAACCCCCGGTCGGCCCCATGCAAAGGAAGGTAACCGTGTCGGTTTCCATCAAGCCGCTCGAGGACCGCATCGTCGTCAAGGCCGTCGAGGCCGAGCAGACCACCGCCTCCGGTCTGGTCATCCCGGACACCGCCAAGGAGAAGCCCCAGGAGGGCGAGGTCCTGGCCGTGGGTCCGGGCCGCTGGAACGAGGACGGCGACGAGCGCGTCCCCATGGACGTCCAGGTCGGCGACCGGGTCATCTACAGCAAGTACGGCGGCACCGAGATCAAGCACGGTGGCGAGGAGTACCTGATCCTCTCCGCCCGCGACGTGCTCGCCATCGTCGGCTGACGCACCGGTGAGGACCCGCACCCGCCGAGCCCGCCGTGGCTCGAGCAGGCCCTGCGGGTCCACCTCGGCCGGCACCGCCGGCCCACGCACGAACCGGCCCCGCCCGACCCGCCCCCGCGGCGAGGTGGGGCGGGGCCGCGTGCGTTCCCACCCCATACCCCGAAAGGAGCTGTGAGCCCATGGCCAAGCAGCTTGAGTTCAACGACAAGGCCCGCAAGGCGCTGGAGCGCGGCGTGGACGCGCTCGCGAACACGGTCAAGGTCACGCTGGGCCCCAAGGGCCGCAACGTCGTCCTCGACAAGAAGTGGGGCGCCCCCACGATCACCAACGACGGCGTGACGATCGCCCGCGAGGTGGAGCTGGAGGACCCCTTCGAGAACCTGGGGGCCCAGCTGGCCAAGGAGGTCGCCACCCGGACCAACGACATCGCCGGCGACGGCACCACCACCGCGACCGTCCTGGCGCAGGCGATGGTCCACCAGGGCCTGCGCAACGTCGCCGCCGGTGCCGGGCCGGCCGCGCTCAAGCGCGGCATCGACCAGGCGGTGGCCGCGATCAACGACCGTCTGCTGGAGACCGCGCGCGAGCTGGAGGGCCGGGACGAGATCGCCCAGGTCGCCGGGCTCTCCGCGCAGGACCCCGAGATCGGCGAGCTCATCGCCGACGCCTTCGACAAGGTGGGCAAGGACGGCGTCATCACGGTGGAGGAGTCCTCCACCACCGCGATGGAGCTGGACTTCACCGAGGGGATGCAGTTCGACAAGGGCTACCTCTCGCCCTACTTCGTCAGCGACGCCGACCGCATGGAGGCCGTCCTGGAGGACGCGCTGATCCTGCTGCACCAGGGCAAGATCTCCGCGGTCGCCGACCTGCTTCCCCTGCTGGAGAAGGTCGTGGGCGCGGGCAAGCCGCTGCTCATCATCGCCGAGGACATCGAGGGCGAGGCCCTCTCGACCCTGGTCGTCAACAAGATCCGCGGCACCTTCAACGCGGTGGCCGTCAAGGCCCCCGGGTTCGGGGACCGCCGCAAGGCGATGCTGCAGGACATGGCCATCCTCACCGGTGGCCAGGTCGTCGCCGAGGAGGTCGGGCTCAAGCTGGACCAGGTCGGTCTCGAGGTGCTCGGCACCGCCCGTCGCGTGGTCTCGACCAAGGACTCCACCACCCTCGTGGAGGGCGGCGGGGACGCCGACGCCGTCGCCGACCGGGTCAGCCAGCTGCAGCGCGAGGCCGAGGCCTCCGACAGCGACTGGGACAAGGAGAAGCTCCAGGAGCGGATCGCCAAGCTCGCCGGCGGTGTGTGCGTCATCAAGGTCGGCTCGTACACCGAGGTGGAGCTGAAGGAGAAGAAGCACCGCATCGAGGACGCCGTCTCGGCCACCCGGGCGGCCATCGAGGAGGGCATCGTCGCCGGCGGCGGTTCGGCCCTCGTGCACGCGGCCTCGGCCGTGGACGACCTCCAGCTGGAGGGCGACGAGGCGGTCGGCGCCCAGGTCGTGCGACGCTCGGTCGTCGAGCCGCTGCGCTGGATCGCCGAGAACGCCGGCATCCAGGGTTACGTCGCCACCACCAAGGTCGCGGAGATGGCACCCGGCCAGGGTCTGAACGCCGCGACCGGGGAGTACGGCGACCTCTTCGCCGCCGGGGTGATCGACCCGGTCAAGGTGACCCGGTCGGCGCTGCGCAACGCCGCCTCGATCGCCTCGATGGTGCTCACCACGGACACGCTGGTCGTGGAGAAGCCGGAGGAGGACGAGGACGACCACGGGCACGGCCACAGCCACTGACCCGGTCCGTCCACACGCACGAAGGCCCCGCCCGGTCCACCGGGCGGGGCCTTCGCGCTGGGCGGGAGCGTGGGGCCGGGCGCTCAGGCCCCGGCGGCGTCCTCCTGGGCGTAGTACGCCTGACGCTCGTCCTCGGTCATCCCGCCCCAGACGCCGTAGGGCTCCCGGGCGGCCAGTGCGTGGTCGCGGCAGCGCACCAGGACCGGACAGGTGGCGCACACCTCCTTGGCCCGCTCGTCCCGACGACGACGTGCCGGGCCGCGCTCGCCCTCGGGGTGGAAGAACACCTCGGGGCTGGCGGTGCGGCAGGCCCCCTGGTACTGCCACTCCCACAGGTCGGCGACAGGACCCGGCTGGTGGACGGTCTCTGCCACGGTTCCTCCTTACGGGAGCATGCGGACGCGCATGGCCCCCCTGGTGTTGCACGATGCCTCACCACGGTTTATACCGGATGAAGGTATGGGGAGGGTAAAGTCCGGACCGGGTTCCCCCCCAGGGGTGGTCCGGCAGGTGCTCCACAGCACCCCGGCCGGTACGCTCGGGCGAGGCAGGAGGTCGAACTGGTGGTCGTGTCTTCCTCCGCGGTGCCCTGGGGGTCGTTCCCGCACGGAGGGTACGGCGCGCCGGGGCGTCGTGCCGGAGGACGCACAGGGAGGGGCTCGATGGGCGGCGCGCCGCTGGACCGGCCCGTGGACCGGATCGACGAGGACCGGTCCCTGACGACCCGGGCGAGGGAGGGTGACGCCGAGGCCCGCGAGGAGCTGCTCGCGCACGTCCACCGGCTGGCCCACCGGTACGCCCGGGCCCGGCTGGGCACCTATCCGGCGGCGTCCGAGCTGTCGGCCGACGTGGCCCAGGAGGTCTGCATGGCCGTGCTGACCGCGCTCCCGGCCTACGACGAGCGCGGGGTGCCGTTCGAGGCCTTCGTCTACCGGATCGCGGCCCACAAGGTCGCGGACGCACAGCGGGCACAGGCCCGGGGTCCGGTGACCGCGGACGTGCAGGGGCCCGCGTGGCCGCAGGGTCGGGTCAGCTCGGCCGAGGACGACGTGGTGGCCGCCGACGAGGCCTCCCGGTTGCGGGACGTGCTCTCCACCCTCTCGCAGAAGCACCAGGAGGTCCTGATCCTCAGGGTGGCGGTCGGGCTGACGGCCCGCGAGACCGCCGACGTCCTCGGTTCGACGCCCGGGGCGGTGCGGGTGCTCCAGCACCGGGCGCTCGCCGCCCTGCGGGACCGTTGGGAGGTGCAGTGAGATGACCGCGCTTCCCGACCTGCTGCTGACGGACCGTCTGCTCGACGCCCTGGGGAACCGCCTGCCCGCCGGTCCTGAGGACGACACCCTGACCCGCGCCCTGCTCGCCTTCGCCCAGGAGGTCGACGGCGACCCGGAGGTCCGCTCCGCCGGACCTTCCGTGCCCGCGGCCGTGCCCCGACCCGCCGGTACCGTCCCGGGGACGCGTCGGCCTGCGGGACGGCGGCGCTGGCTCGGGGGAGGGACGCTGGCTGCGGTCCTGGTGACCGGGTCGACGATCGCTGCCGCCCTGACCGGGCTGGATGAACCAGATGGTGGTTCCTTCGGCGTCGCGGCCCCCGAGACCCGGACGACCGTGCGCGAGGACGCGTCCGATCCGGCGCTCGCGCCGTGGTCGGGGGCGTGGTCCCTGTTCCCCTCCGCCCAGGACCCGTCCCCGCCCGTACCGGACGTGGGACAGCCGGGCGCGGGTGTGTCGGCCTGGCTGGGGCTGGACCTCGGCCTGGTGGCCTCCGGTGGCCTCCCGGACCCCGTGTCCCCGCCGGACCCGGCCGGGACCGGCACGGTTCCGGCAGAGGCGCCCGTCGTGCTCGTCGACGACCCGGTCCGTCCGTCGGACCGGGGAGAGGCGGCCGGTGCTCCGGCCCCGGCGGGCACCGTCGTTCCACCGGACCCGCAGACCGCTGTCGGTGCGGGGGGCCCGGCCTCGCAGTCGGTCCCTGCGACGACCTTCCGGTCCTCGGCGGACTCCGCGTCCGGCGCCCCGGCAGGCCCCCGAGGTCGGTGGTCGACAGATCCGGCCACCCCGGCCGTCCCCGCCGACCCCGGTGGCCCGGGGTCGCGCGCCACCCCCGCTGTACCGGCGGAACCGGCAGGGCGGGGAGACGTGTCCGGCTTCGCCACGTCGTCCCGTCCGGCCACCCCGGCCGACCCGGGGGAACCGGGGCGTCCGGCGATCCCTGCCGTCCCCGGTGCCGGGCGCTCGGCCACGGCCCCCGCCGACCCGGGCGGGCCGGGTGTTCCCGCCGCCCCAGCCCAGCCGGTCCCGCCGACCGGACCCGCAGGACCCGCGGACGGAGGCCCACCCGCCGGCCCCGCCGAGCCCACCACGCCGGCCGACCCCGCCGATCCCACCACCCCGGCCGACCCCGCCGCACCCCCGCCACCGGAGGGGGCACCGCCGCCCGGCCCGGTGCCGCCCGGTCCGCCCCCAGGGGCCATGGAGCCGGTGCAGCCCACCCAGCCACCGGGTGCCGGGGAGCCGGCGCAGCCCCCAGGGGCAGATGGGCCGGGACCGCCGACTCAGCCCCCGGGGCCTTCGGAACCCGCGCCGCCGGAACCGTCCCCGACCGAGCCGTCGCCGGGCGAGCCCGTGCCCCCGCCACCGCCGCCGGTGACCGGTCCACCCCTGGACCAGGGTCCGGCGGATCCACCGCCCTCGGCCCCCGGGCGTCATCAGGACGACCGTCCCCGGCCCTAGGCCCGCGGCGACGGGCGAGGCGGGAGGGCGCCCGGGTGGCCCCTAGAATTCGGTGCATGACCCCGGTCGACCACACCAGCCCCGTCCCCCCGGCGTTCGCCCGCCTGGGGCTCACCTACGACGACGTTCTCCTGCTGCCGGGAGAGACCGACCTGGTCCCGGACGAGATCGACACGACGAGCCGCCTGACCAGGGAGATCTCCCTGCGCGTGCCCCTCGTGTCGGCGGCCATGGACACCGTGACCGAGGCGAGGATGGCCATCGCGATGGCCCGCCAGGGCGGGATCGGCATCCTGCACCGGAACCTGTCCGTGGCCGACCAGGCCGCCCAGGTCGACATGGTCAAGCGCACGCAGACCGGCCGTATCACCAACCCCATCACGATCGGACCGGACGCCACCCTGGAGGACCTGGACCGGGTCTGCGGCACCTACCGGGTCTCCGGCCTGCCGGTGGTGGACGAGAACGCCCGGCTCCTGGGCATCTGCACCAACCGGGACCTGCGATTCACGCCGGTCGCCGAGTGGGAGCGCACCCTCGTCCGGGACGTGATGACCCCGACTCCGCTCGTCACGGCTCCGGCCGACGTGTCTCGGGAGGAGGCCACCCGCATCCTGCGGGCCCACAAGCGCGAGCGGCTCCCGCTGGTGGACGACGAGGGTCGTCTCGTGGGACTCATCACCGTCAAGGACTTCGTCAAGTCCGAGCAGTACCCGCGCGCCAGCAAGGACGGCCAGGGGCGGTTGCTCGTGGGCGCGGCCATCGGGTACTTCGGCGACGCCTGGGACCGGGCCACCACCCTCGTGGACGCGGGGGTGGACGTGCTCGTCGCGGACACCGCCCACGGCCACGTCCGGCTGCTCACCGAGATGGTGCACCGCCTCAAGTCCGACCCGGCCACGCGGCACGTGCAGGTGGTCGGCGGCAACGTCGCCACGGCCGCCGGTGCACGGGCCTTCGTGGAGGCGGGGGCGGACGCGGTCAAGGTGGGGGTCGGCCCGGGCGCCATCTGCACCACCCGGGTGGTCACGGGTGTGGGCGCGCCGCAGCTGACGGCGGTGCACGAGGCGGCGGCGGCGGCCCGCGAGCACGGGGTGCCGGTGATCGCCGACGGCGGTCTGAAGTACTCCGGCGACATCGCCAAGGCGCTGGCGGCCGGGGCCGAGTCGGTCATGATGGGGTCCATGCTCGCCGGGTGCGAGGAGGGGCCGGGGGAGCTGATCCTCGTCAACGGCAAGCAGTTCAAGAGCTACCGGGGGATGGGGTCGCTCGGCGCGATGAGCTCCCGGGGACAGCAGTCCTTCTCCAAGGACCGCTACTTCCAGGCCGAGGTGGCCAGCGACGAGCACCTGGTGCCCGAGGGCGTCGAGGGCAAGGTGCCCTACAAGGGGTGCCGTGAGCGCGGTCGTGCACCAGATGGTGGGCGGTCTGAAGCAGGCGATGTTCTACGTCGGCGCCCGCACCGTGCCCGAGCTGCAGGAGAAGGGCCGGTTCGTCCGGATCACCCAGGCCAGCCTGCAGGAGTCGCACCCGCACGACGTCGAGATGACCGCCGAGGCGCCCAACTACAGCCGCTGACCCGGTGTGTGCGGACCGGAGCACCGCCCTGCACTGGGTAGCCTGGGCGGGTGAGCGAGATCGAGATCGGACGCGGCAAGCGTGGGAGACGCGCCTACACCTTCGACGACATCGCCGTCGTCCCCTCCCGCCGCACCCGGGACCCGGAAGAGGTCTCCATCTCCTGGCAGATCGACGCCTACCACTTCGCGCTGCCCGTCCTCGCAGCGCCGATGGACTCGGTGACCTCGCCGGAGACGGCGGTGGAGGTGGGTCGGCTCGGGGGACTGGGGGTGCTCGACCTGGAAGGTCTGTGGACCCGCTACGACGACCCCACCTCCGCCCTCGCCGAGATCGCCTCGCTCGACCCGGCGGAGACGACCGTGCGGATGCGGGAGCTCTACGACGCCCCCGTCCGGCCGGAGCTGATCACCGAGCGCCTCCGCAGCATCCGTGAGGCCGGTGTCACGGTCGCGGGATCGCTCTCCCCGCAGCGCACGCAGCAGTTCTGGAAGGTGGTCGTCGACGCCGGCGTGGACCTCTTCGTCATCCGGGGGACCACGGTCTCCGCCGAGCACGTCTCCGGCCGGGCCGAGCCCCTCAACCTCAAGCGCTTCATCTACGAGCTGGACGTGCCCGTCGTCGTCGGCGGGGCCGGGACATACACGGCCGCCCTCCACCTGATGCGCACCGGGGCGGCGGGTGTCCTCGTCGGCTTCGGCGGCGGCTCGGCGCACCGCACGCGGACCAGTCTTGGGATCCACGCGCCCGCCGCGACAGCCATCGCCGACGTGGCCGCGGCGCGTCGCGACTACCTCGACGAGTCCGGCGGACGCTACGTCCACGTCATCGCCGACGGCGGGGCGAGCAACTCGGGCGAGATCGTCAAGGCGGTCGCCTGCGGTGCCGACGCGGTCATGCTGGGCGCCGCCCTGGCACGCGCCACCGAGGCGCCGGGCGGTGGTTTCCACTGGGGCCCGGAGGCCCACCACCCCCAGCTTCCCCGGGGGGAGAGGGTGGACGTCGGGACGGTCGGCACGCTCGAGCAGATCCTCGTCGGGCCCGCGACCGCGGCCGACGGCACGACCAACATGATGGGTGCCCTGCGGCGGGCGATGGCCACGACCGGGTACACCGACCTGAAGGAGTTCCAGCGAGTGGAAGTTGTGGTGGCCCCCTATGGCAACTGAGGACGACATCGGCGGCCGGCACCGGCCGGGACTCGCCGGAGGGCTTCAGATGCGCAAGGACCCCGTCTACGTGCGCCGCCGGCGGGCGGTGGCCGCCGGCGTCGGCGTGCTGCTGCTCCTCCTGGTGGTGTGGGTCGCGGTCTGGCTCGGAGGTCGGGGGGAGGACGCGGACGCGGCCGGGACGGACGACGCCCCCGGGGTGGCGGCCCCGGCCCCCGCGCCCGGGGACGAGGAGACCGAGGACGAGGACGAGGACGCGCAGGCCTCCGACGACGGGGCAAAGGACGAGGCCGCGCCGACCAGCGAGGGGCCGCCGGCCATCTGGCAGCGCGAGGCCGTCCCCGCGGAGATGCCCAGCGACACCACGGCCATGGAGCCGCTGGACTACCTGACCGGGGAGATGACCCCCAAGTCGGTGATGTCCTCCGACCACGGGCTGATGATCGCCAACAACATGATGTACAGCCACACCTCGACCGTGTTCGACTCGGTGACCCGGGAGCGGGTGGCCGTCCTGGACGACGCCGTCGACCTGGGCGAGTTCGGCGTCGAGGGGCACCCCGGCATCTCCCAGGGATCACCGGTGGAGGCCGTCTGGACCGCCGACGGGCGGTACGCCTACGTGTCCCAGTACACGATGTTCGGCGAGAACTTCGGGGTCCAGGGGTTCGACGCCTGCACCCAGGACAGCGGGGTCGGGCCCTCCTTCGTCTACCGGTTCGACGCCGAGGAGATGGCCTGGGACCAGGTCATCAAGGTCGGAGCCGTGCCCAAGTACCTGGAGATCACCCCTGACCAGTCCACGATCCTGGTCTCCAACTGGTGCGACGCCAGCATCTCCGTCGTCGACGTCGAGAAGGCCGAGGAGGTCAAGGTCATCGACGTCAACGAGTCCCCCCGGGGGATCGCGATCATGCCCGACAGCAACACGGCCTACGTGGTCGCCATGTACGCCCAGTCGCTGTTCAAGATCGACATCGAGGCGGGCACGAGCGAGCTCGTGATGAACACCACCCTGCGGCCGCGGCACCTCAACCTCACCGAGGACGGGTCGACCCTCTACATGACGGTCAGCTCGGCGAACACGATCTACAAGATCGACACCGACACCGACGAGATCGTCGACGAGGTCTCCCCGGGCCTGGAGCCGCGGAGCGTCACCATGTCCCCGGACGAGACCGCGCTGTACGTCGTCAACTACAACGAGGCCACGGTGGCCAAGGTCCGCACCTCCGACATGACCGTCATCGACAAGCGCAACGTCGACGCCGATCCGATCGGCATCGACTACGACCCGGTGACCAACACCGTCTGGGTCGCCTGCTACAACGGTTCGATGTACGTCTTCGACGACCAGAGCACCCAGCTGTAGCCCGGCCGGACCGGGCGCCCGTCCGTCCGGGCGTGTCGGTCGGCCCGGTGCCATCACCTACCCTGGAAGCGTGATCCGCACCGCCCTCCGGCCCCCCTGGCTGGCACTGCTGGCGCTGCTCGTCGCAGTCGTCTGGGCGTTCGTGCAGCTGGGCACCTGGCAGATCGGTGTCAGCAGCAACGAGGCCGCCCGGGAGCGGGCCGTCGAGCAGGCCGCCCGGCCCACCGAGCCCCTGGGCGAGGTGACGGCTCCGCACCGGACCTTCCCCGACGACGCGGCCGGCCTGTCGGTGGGCGCCGAGGGCCGGTACGTCCCGGAGCACCAGTTCCTCGTGCCCGACCGGTTGCTCGAGGGTGACCGGGGCTACTGGGTGGTGACGCCGCTGCGCACCTCGGCCTCCGGGGAACCTGCGCTGCTGCCCGTCGTGCGCGGCTTCGTGACCGACCCGTCGGCGGCGGACCGACCGCCGGAGTCCCCGGTCCGGCTCACCGGGACCCTCGCGCCCAGCGAGTCCCCCGTGGAGGGAGGACCCTGGCCGCCGGGGATCCGCGCGTCCATTGACAGCGCCGACCTGGTCAACGACTGGGACGAGCCGCTCTTCACCGGTTTTCTCTTCCTGGTCGAGGAGGACCCCCCTGCCCTGACGTCGGCCGGGGTCGACCGCATCCCTCCGCCGGTCTTCGGCGAGAGCGGCATCGTGTGGCGCAACTTCGGCTACGGCCTGCAGTGGTTCGTCTTCGCGGCGTTCGCGGTCTACATGTACCTGCGCTTCCTCCGCGACGCGGCGCGAGGCAACGACACCGGAACGGCCCGAGGACCCGACAGAGGGCCGCAGGACGGGACCGACCCCGGCGACGGGACCGACCCCGACGACGGCCCGCCCGGGCCGGGCGCGGCCGGCATACCCGCCGCCCGCCGACCCCTGACCACCACCGGCTCCCGAGGAGACCACCGATGACCGCCCGTGCCAAGCTCACCTTCTTCCGCGTGATGGCCTTCCTCGTGGGGGTCGGCCTGCTGGTCCTCGTGGCGCACATGGTCCTGCGCTACGGCTTCGACAACCACGCCCTCGCCTGGTGGCCGGCGCCGCACGGGTGGTTCTACATGGTCTACGTGGCCGCGGTCGCCCTGCTGGGCTTCGAGCTGCGCTGGGGACTGGGGCGGATGGTGCTCGTCATGCTGGCCGGGTGCGTCCCGTTCCTGTCCTTCTGGGTCGAGCACCGGGTCAGCCGCGAGGCCTCCGCGCAGATCGCGGGGGAGCGGGTCGACGCGGATAGGGTGGCGGCGTGACCCAGCCCCTGGACCAGCGACCGGTCCTGGTCGTCGACTTCGGCGCCCAGTACGCCCAGCTCATCGCCCGCCGCGTGCGCGAGGTCGACGTCTACAGCGAGATCGTGCCGCACACGATGCCGGCTGCGGAGATGCTGGCCAAGGACCCGGCCGCCATCATCCTCTCCGGAGGTCCGTCGTCGGTGTACGCCGAGGGCGCTCCCGCCCTGGAGGAGGCCGTGGTCGAGGCCGGCGTGCCCGTGCTGGGCATCTGCTACGGGTTCCAGGCGATGGCCGAGGCGCTCGGAGGGGCGGTCGCCCGCACCGGGTCGCGCGAGTACGGCGACACCACCGCGGCGGTCACCGACACCGGCAGCACGCTGTTCGCCGGGCAGCCGGGGAGCCAGCAGGTCTGGATGTCCCACGGCGACGCCGTCACCGCAGCGCCCCCCGGGACCCGCGTGACCGCGACCACCCCGGGCGCCGAGGTGGCGGCCTTCGAGGACGACGACCGTCGCCTCTACGGCGTCCAGTGGCACCCCGAGGTCCTGCACTCGGCGCACGGGCGGGAGGTGCTGACCAACTTCCTGGTCAGCGGTGCCGGCATCCAACCCACCTGGACCAGCGGGAACGTGGCCGACCAGCTCGTCGAGGAGATCCGCGAACGGGTGGGCCAGGACCGGGTGCTCTGCGGACTCTCCGGCGGAGTCGACTCCTCCGTCGCGGCCGCCCTGGTGCAGCGGGCCGTGGGCGACCAGCTGACCTGCGTCTTCGTCGACCACGGGCTCCTGCGAGAGGGGGAGGCCGAGCAGGTCGAGGAGGACTTCGTCGCGGCGACCGGTGTCGACCTGGTGGTCGTCGACGCCCGCGAGCGCTTCCTCTCCGCGCTGGCCGGGGTCAGCGACCCGGAGGAGAAGCGCAAGGTCATCGGCCGGGAGTTCATCCGGGTGTTCGAGCAGGCGGCCCGGGACGTGGTGCGCGCCCACGAGGCCCCGGGCGCCGTCGCCGGCGGGGACCACCCGGTCAAGTGGCTCGTGCAGGGCACCCTCTACCCGGACGTCGTCGAGTCGGGCGGGGGGACGGGCGCGGCCAACATCAAGAGCCACCACAACGTGGGCGGTCTGCCCGACGACCTGCAGTTCCAGCTGATCGAGCCGCTGCGCACGCTCTTCAAGGACGAGGTGCGCCAGGTCGGGCTGGAGCTCGGCGTGCCGGAGTCCATCGTCTGGCGCCAGCCCTTCCCCGGCCCCGGGCTGGGCATCCGGATCGTCGGCGAGGTGACCGGCCCCCGTCTGGACGTCCTGCGCCGCGCCGACGCGATCGCCCGGGCCGAGCTCAGCGCGGCCGGGCTGGACCGGGAGATCTGGCAGTGCCCCGTCGTGCTCCTGGCCGACGTGCGCTCCGTGGGGGTGCAGGGCGACGGGCGCACCTACGGGCATCCGGTGGTCCTGCGACCCGTCTCGAGCGAGGACGCGATGACGGCCGACTGGACCCGCGTGCCCTACTACGACGTGCTGGCCCGGATCTCCTCGCGGATCACCAACGAGGTCCCCGAGGTCAACCGGGTCGTGCTGGACGTCACCAGCAAGCCGCCGGGCACCATCGAGTGGGAGTGAGGGGTATGCGGCTGCGCACCACCGCGGCGCTCGTCGCCGGGCGGGGGGCCCGGCTCGCCTCGCGCCTGCGGGGCGGGGGCTCGGCGCTCCCGGGCCTCGTCGCCGAGCGGATCGACCCGGCGGTGCTGCGGCACACCCTGGGGTCGCTGCCCCGGGGCGTCGTCGTGGTGTCGGGCACGAACGGCAAGACCACGACCACCAAGATGCTCGTGGCCCTGCTGCGGGCGCACGGATGGCGGGTGTTCACCAACCCGACCGGGTCGAACTTCACGCGCGGGGTCATCTCCTCGCTGCTGGGGGAGGTGCGCCTGGACGGGCGGCTGGAGGCGGACGTGGCGGTCGTGGAGCTGGACGAGGCGCACGCGCTGCACTTCGTGGCCCAGGTGCCGCCCACGCACGCGCTGCTGCTCAACGTGGCCCGCGACCAGCTGGACCGGTTCGCCGAGATCGACCACACCGCCCGGCTGCTGACCCGGCTCGCGGAGCAGACGACGACGGGGGTGGTGCTCAACGCCGACGACTCGTTCATCTCCCGGGTGCGTGGCCGGCTGGCGCCGGGCGTGCGGGTGCGCTGGTTCGGGGTCGACCCCAGCATCGCGGACCGTCTGCCGGAGCTGCAGGAGGCCGACGTCCGGTTCGAGGACGCGGACGAGCGCCCGTCGCTGGGGACGCACGACGGCCTGCTGCTGCCGGACGCGGACGGCCGTGCCCTGACGGTGCGCTTCCCCGGCGGCACCGACGTCGGCCCCCTGACGCTGCGCCAGCGCGGACTGGCCGCGATGATCAACGCCACGGCGGCCACGACCACCGCCCGGGAGCTGCTCGGGGAGGAGTTCTCCACCGAGATCGCGGCGCGGGCGCTGGCGGCGGTGGAGCCTCCGTTCGGGCGGGGCGAGGTCGTCGACGTCGACGGGGCCCCGCTGGAGCTGGTGCTGGTGAAGAACCCCGCCGGGTTCACCGTCGCGCTCGGCACCTACGGCAACGAGCCGGTCGACACGATGGTGGCCATCAACGACAACTACGCCGACGGGCGGGACGTCTCCTGGCTCTACGACGTGTCCTTCGAGTCCCTGCGGGAGCGCGGGGTGGCGCTGACCAGCGGGGTGCGTGGGTGGGACATGGCGCTGCGCCTGCGCTACGACGGCGTGGAGGTCGGCGCCGTGGAGACGGACCTGGACCGGGCCCTGGACCGGTTCCTGGAGGACCACCGGGGTCGGCCCACGCGGATCTTCTGCACCTACACCGCCATGATGCACCTGCGTCGGCGGCTGGCCGAGCGCTACGGACTGGCCCGTTTCGGAGAGGACCCCACGGCATGAGCGGTCTGCCCGACGACCCCGCGTCCGCCCCGGACCCCGCGTCCGCCCCGGACCCCGCGTCCGCCCCGGACCCCGCGTCCGCCCCGGACCCCGCGTCCGCCGGGTCCGCCCCAGGCCCCGCACTGCCGCCGGAGTTCGGGGACGGGCTGCCCCGGGCCGTCACCGAGCTGGCGGACGTGCCCGCGGACAAGGGCGAGGTGCACCTGGTGCACCTCTACCCCCGGGAGATGAGCATCTACGGCGACCTGGGCAACACCCGCTGCCTGGCGTCCCGCCTACGCTGGCACGGGTACCGTCCCGTGGTGCACGACCACCACCCGGGCGCACCCTGGCCGGACCGGGTGGACCTCGTCCTCGGCGGAGGAGGGCAGGACAGCGGCCAGGCCCGCGTCCAGGACGACCTGGCGGCCAACGGCGACCGGCTGCGGGCGCTGGCGGCGGACGGGGTGCCGATGCTCATGATCTGCGGGATGTACCAGCTCTTCGGCGAGGCGTTCGTCACCGTGGAGGGCACCCGGCTCCCCGGCCTGGGCATCCTGTCGGTGACGACGACGGGCAACGCCACCCGGATGATCGGGCCGGTGGTCCTGGAGACGGGGCTGGGCGAGGTCGTGGGCTACGAGAACCACTCGGGGTCCACCGTCCTGGCGCCCGGGCAGGAGCCCTTCGGCCGGGTGCGCGTCGGCAGCGGCAACAACGGCGACGACGGCACGGAGGGTGCGCGCAGCGGCAACGTCATCGGCTCCTACCTGCACGGGCCGGTGCTGCCGGCCAACCCCGGTCTCGCCGACGGCCTGCTGCAGATCGCGGCCCGCCGCGCGACCGGGGACTTCGTGCCCGAGGCCGTGGACGACACCCTGGCGCAGCGGGCGCACGAGCACCAGGTGCGGCGCCTGCTGCGCGCCGGTCAGTCGGACGGGGGGGCCTGGCCCGTTCCCCGGTGGCTCCCGTCCTGGGTCCCCGGCCGGTCGGGACGGCCGCCCGTCACCACGGGCTGACGGGCCACGACCGCCCGTCCGGGACCCACCCACCAGTGCAGGAGGGCGGCCAGCCCGAACGGGACGACGAGAGCAGGTGGGCGTACACGGCATACAGCAGGGCCGTGGCCGACGCCGCACCGGCGTCCCCGCCGAGCAGCACGAGCACCCCCGCGGTCCCCACCTCGGTCACACCCAGCCCGCCCGGGGTCACCGCCATGACGGTGAGCAGCTGGCGGAAGGTGTAGGCGCACACGAGGGCGGCCACCGGCAGGTCCATGCCGACGGTGCGGGCCGCCAGCCAGTAGAGCCCGAAGAGGAGGACGAACTGGCCCGTCATGCCCAGGGTCATCGTGCCCCAGCGGGAGCCGACGACCTCGCGGACGCGTCGCCGCTGGTCCCCGACGACCAGGTCGGCGACGGCGTGCGAGGCGCGGACCCGGCTGCTGAACGGCGTGGCGACCAGCCGGACCACGGTCGCGACCGCCGTCGCCACCCGGTCCGAGAGCAGCACCAGGGCGGTCCCCGCGACCACGCCCGTCCCCAGGGCTCCCGCCACCCACGCACCGGCCACCACCGCGGACGGGGCGTCGACCGGGCCTGCCACGAGCACGAGGCAGCCGACGACCGGCAGGGCGACCCGGGCGAGCACGTTGAGCACCCCGGTGACGAGGAAGGAGCTGGAGATGGCCCGCCGCGGAAAACCCCAGGTGCGCAGCATGGTCCAGGCGGCCGCGACGCCGACGGCGGCTCCCAGGGGGACCAGGTTGGCGATCGTCGCCGTCACCGCGTTCAGACGCAGCGCCCGCCCCGCCCCGAGGCCGGGCAGCGACCCGGTGAGGACGAAGGTGTAGCAGTACAGACCGGCCAGCAGCAGGGCCCCCATGGCCACCGCCGGCCCCGGGCGCAGCCGTCCCAGCTGGGTGCCGATGGCGTCCCAGGACGTGTCCAGCAGGGACGGGAGCCCGTAGGCGATGAGCAGGGCGACCACGGCCAGGCCGAGCACGGACTGCAGCACGTCGCGCCACCCCGGGACGCGCAGCGTGGGGACGGCGGGGCTCACCGGGCCGCCACCGGGGCGCCGTCCCTCGAGCCGGGCGCCCCGTCCCGACAGCAGCCACCACAGCCCTGCGACCGGCAGCACGAGCGGGATGAGGAGGTAGCCGACCCCGTAGCCGGACCACACGGTGGCGTCGGGGAACATCTCCGGGGCCAGCAGGCTCCACGTGCCCACGACCAGGACCCCGACCAGCTCCACGGACAGGGCCACGACGCTGACCCACCAGGCCGTCCGCCCGGGCATGGACAGCGAGACCAGCGCCACGACGTAGACGACGGCTGCCAGGGCCGACAGCGAGTAGGCGAGCGGGGCCGCCTCGAAGCGGGTGAGGATCTGGGCCGCCGACCGGGAGACGGTGCCGATGACGAAGACGAGGTAGAGCGCCAGGATCACCCGTCCGGGTCCGTGCCGCCGGTCACCGGCGTGCGCGGTCGGTGCCCTCACGGGGCGAACCCGACGCCGTACCAGATCTGGGCCGACCGGGCCGCCATGACCGCCACCGTGAACGCCGCGACGGACAGCACGAACGTGCTCCACCGGGTGCGCTCCTCCCGGGCCCAGATGAGCGCGACCGCCGGCAGGAAGGCGATCGTCACCAGGTAGGCCCACAGCTCCCACCCGGGGCCTCCGGGGGACTGCCCGGCCACCTGGCGCCAGAGGTAGAGGCCCAGGTAGGCCAGGGCGCCGACCTGCAGGAGCACCGTGGCACCGACGGTCACCGGACCGGGGGCCCGCCCGTCGAGCCCGGCGACCAGGCTGAGGAGGGCGACGAGGAGCCCGCCCACCAGGATCACCAGGGTCGGCGCGTCCAGGTAGCTCGACGTGCCGTCGGTGGCCCGCGCCGCGAGGGCGAGGGCGCTCACGACGGGGTGCCCGGGCCGGGTCCGGGAGGGCTCGCAGGGGTGCACACGCGTCCCAGGGTATGCGGCGCGCGTGCCGGTCGGGCTGTGGAGGTCGGCCGGGAGCGTCGCCGACGACGCCTACCATGGTCGGACGATGAGCAGCCTGTTCGACCACCTCTCCTTCGACGCTCCGCCGTCCGCACCGCCGGCCGGTGCGGCCGCCCGCGCCGACGACGTCGACGAGCGGGGGGTCCCGGCCTGGGCGGTCGGGGAGGGGTCCCCGACCCCCGTCCGGACGTCCGGACGGGGGTCGGAGGAGGGGGCGCGCGGATCCCAGGGCCCGGGCAGGTCGGTGGCCCAGCTGCTCGAGGGGCTGAACGATCCGCAGCGGGAGGCGGTCGTGCACGAGGGCAGCCCGCTGCTCATCGTGGCCGGCGCCGGGTCGGGCAAGACCAGGGTCCTGACCCACCGGATCGCCTACCTCCTGGCCCGGCGCGGCGTCCACCCCGGGCAGGTGCTCGCCATCACGTTCACCAACAAGGCCGCCGCCGAGATGCGCGACCGGGTCGAGACCCTCGTCGGTCCCCGGGCACGGGCCATGTGGGTCTCGACCTTCCACTCCGCGTGCGTGCGCATCCTGCGGCGGGAGGCGACCACCGCCGGTCTGCGCTCGACCTTCTCCATCTACGACGCGGCCGACAGCCAACGGCTCATGGGCATGGTCGTGCGCGACCTCGACCTGGATCCCAAGCGCTACCCTCCCCGGGCCTTCCTGGCCAAGGTGTCCGCCGCGAAAAACGAGCTGGTCGACGAGGAGACCTTCGCCGCCGGGGTCGGTGCCAACCCGTACGAGCAGAAGGTCGCCGAGGCCTACACGATGTACCAGCGCCGCCTGCGGCAGGCCAACGCGCTCGACTTCGACGACATCATCGCCACCACCGTGCACCTGCTCCGGGCCTTCCCGGACGTGCGTGAGCACTACCGCCGCCGCTTCCGGCACGTCATGGTCGACGAGTACCAGGACACCAACCACGCCCAGTACGCGCTGGTCCGCGAACTGGTGGGCACCCCCGGCGACATCGTCGACGGGGCCGGACGGACGCTGGAGCCGGCGGAGCTGTGCGTCGTCGGGGACGCGGACCAGTCGATCTACGCCTTCCGCGGCGCCACCATCCGCAACATCGTGGAGTTCGAGCAGGACTACCCCGACGCCAGGACCATCCTGCTCGAGCAGAACTACCGCAGCACCGCCACGATCCTGCAGGCCGCCAACGCGGTCATCGCCCGCAACCCCCAGCGCCGGGACAAGCGGCTGTGGACCGAGGCGGGGCAGGGACACCCGATCGTGGGCTACGTGGCCGACAGCGAGCACGACGAGGCCTCGTTCGTGGCCCGCCGGATCGACGAGCTGGCCGACGAGCGGGGGGTCCGCCCCGGCGACGTCGCCGTCTTCTACCGCACCAACGCCCAGTCGCGGGCGCTGGAGGAGGTCCTCGTCCGCACCGGCCTGCCCTACAAGGTGGTCGGCGGCACGCGGTTCTACGAGCGCCGGGAGGTCAAGGACGCGCTCGCCTACCTGCGGGTGGTGGCCAACCCCGCCGACGACGTCAACCTCCGGCGCATCCTCAACACCCCCCGGCGCGGCATCGGCGACCGGGCGGTGGGTGCGGTGGCCGCCCTCGCCGAGCGGGAGCGGATCCCGTTCGTCGCGGCGCTGGGCAGGGCGGCCGACGCCCCCGCCATCGCGAGCCGGTCGGTGGCCGCCATCAACGGCTTCACCGCCCTGCTCGAGGGCCTGGGCCGCACCGCGGAGGACCCCGACAGCGGGGTCGGGGCCCTGCTCGAGGCGATCCTGGAGCGGACCGGCTACCTCGCGGAGCTGCGCGCCAGCACCGACCCCCAGGACGAGACCCGGGTGGAGAACCTGGCCGAGCTGGTGACGGTCGCGCGCGAGTTCGACGAGACCTACCCCGAGGGCGGCCTCGTGGACTTCCTCGAGCAGGTGTCCCTGGTGGCCGACGCCGACGAGATCCCGGACGGGGGCGACGGTGGGGGCGTGGTCACGCTGATGACGCTGCACACGGCCAAGGGACTGGAGTTCCCGGTCGTCTTCCTGACCGGCCTGGAGGACGGCACCTTCCCGCACCAGCGCAGCCTGGACGACCCGGCCGAGCTGGAGGAGGAGCGCCGGCTGGCCTACGTCGGCATCACCCGGGCGCGCGAGCAGCTCCACCTGTCGCGGGCCGGTGCCCGGGCCGCCTTCGGGGCCCCGCAGTGGTTCCCGGCCTCGCGCTTCCTGGACGAGATCCCCGAGGAGCTGGTCACCTGGCAGCGCACCGACGCCGACCGGAGCAGCATGACCGGGCGCCGCTCGGCGGCCGAGGGGATGGGCTGGCAGGGTGGCTGGGGCGGGGACCGCGGCCCCGGGCGGCCCGCCGCGGTGCGTCTCGACCCCCGGGGCAGCGCCCCCCGGCGGTCCCGGACGGAGGCGGAGGAGGCTCAGCTGGCCACCCTGTCCGAGGGGGACCGGGTCAGCCACGACTCCTTCGGCCTGGGCACCGTGGTGCGCATCGAGGGCACCGGCCGGCACGCGATGGCGCACGTGGACTTCGGTGGCGAGACCGGCGTCAAGCGCCTCCTGCTGCGGGTGGCTCCTCTCGAGAAGCTCTGATCGCCGGCGGCGGGCCGGACCCGACCGGCCGCGTCGACGGCCGCAGGCCCTGCGATAGTCTGCGGCCATGACCTCATCACCGTTGCGCGTGGTCGTGGCCAAGCCCGGTCTCGACGGCCACGACCGGGGAGCCAAGGTGGTCGCCCGCGCCCTGCGGGACGCCGGCGTGGAGGTGATCTACACCGGGCTGCACCAGACCCCCGAGCAGATCGTCGCCGCCGCCGTCGCCGAGGACGCGGACGCGATCGGGCTGTCGGTCCTCTCCGGTGCCCACCTCACGCTCTTCCGGCGGGTCCTGGACCTGCTCACCGAGCAGGACGCCCGCGACATCGTCGTCTTCGGCGGTGGGATCATCCCGGAGGACGACATCCCGGTGCTCAAGGAGATGGGGGTGGCCGAGGTCTTCACCCCCGGCAGCAGCACCTCCGCGATCACCCGATGGGTGGACGAGCACCTCGCCCAGCCCGCCTGAGGTCCGGCCCCCCGGGCGTCCGCCCCGGGCCGGTGGCACACCTGTTCCGACCAACCACCACCACACGATGGGAAGCTGACTCGTGGATCTGTTCGAGTACCAAGCACGCGACATGTTCGAGAAGCACGGCGTCCCCGTGCTGGCCGGTGCCACCGCGGACACGCCGGAGGACGCGCAGGCGGCCGCCGAGCGGGTCGGGGCAGGGTCCGGCGGCGTCACCGTGGTCAAGGCCCAGGTCAAGACCGGCGGTCGGGGCAAGGCCGGCGGCGTCAAGGTGACCAAGAGCCCCGAGGAGGCCCGCGAGGCCGCCGAGGCGATCCTCGGGATGGACATCAAGGGACACACGGTGCACCGCGTGATGATCGCCGAGGGAGCCCGCATCGCCGAGGAGTACTACTTCTCCGTCCTGCTGGACCGCGCCAACCGCTCGCTGCTCGCGATGTGCTCCAAGGAGGGCGGCGTGGAGATCGAGCAGCTGGCGGTCGAGCGTCCCGAGGCGCTGGCCCGGGTCGAGGTCGACGCCAACACCGGGATCGACGAGGCCAAGGCCCGAGAGATCGTCGAGCAGGCCGGGTTCGACGCCGAGACGGGGGAGAAGATCGTCCCGGTGCTGCAGAAGCTGTGGACCGTCTACCGCGAGGAGGACGCCACGCTCGTGGAGGTCAACCCTTTGGTCAAGACCGAGGACGGGCAGATCGTCGCCCTCGACGGCAAGGTCACCCTCGACGCCAACGCCGACTTCCGCCAGCCGCACCACGCCGAGCTGGAGGACAAGGCCGCCACCGACCCCCTGGAGGCGCAGGCCAAGGAGCTGGACCTCAACTACGTCAAGCTCGACGGCAACGTCGGGATCATCGGCAACGGCGCCGGCCTGGTCATGTCGACCCTGGACGTGGTCGCCTACGCCGGCGAGGAGTTCACCGGAGGGGTCGCCAAGCCCGCCAACTTCCTCGACATCGGGGGCGGCGCCTCCGCCGAGGTCATGGCCAACGGACTGCACGTCATCCTCGGCGACGACCAGGTGAAGTCGGTCTTCGTCAACGTCTCGGCGGCATCACCTCCTGCGACGCGGTCGCCAACGGCATCGTCAAGGCCCTGGAGATGCTCGGCGACGAGGAGACCAAGCCCCTGGTCGTGCGCCTCGACGGCAACAACGTGGAGGAGGGCCGGCGCATCCTCGCCGAGGCCGCCCACCCCCTCGTGACCATCGAGGAGACCATGGACGGCGCCGCCCGCAGCGCTGCCGAGCTGGCCGCCAAGTAAGCCCCCGAGACCACGAACGAAGGATCAGAGACTCCTATGGCAATCTTCCTCGACGACAGCTCCAAGGTCATCGTCCAGGGCATGACCGGTTCCGAGGGTATGAAGCACACCCAGCGGATGCTCGCCTCCGGCACCCAGGTGGTCGGCGGCGTCAACCCCCGCAAGGCCGGCACCGAGGTCGAGTTCCAGGGCGGTGCCACCGTGCCCGTCTTCGGCTCCGTGGCCGAGGCGATGGAGGCGACCGGGGGGGACGTGTCCGTCGTCTTCGTCCCGCCGAAGTTCGCCAAGGACGCGGTGATCGAGGCGGTCGACGCCGGCATGCCGCTGCTGGTGGTCATCACCGAGGGCATCGCGGTCCGGGACACCGCCGAGTTCTGGGCCTACGCCCGGGACCGGGGGACCACCCGCATCGTGGGGCCCAACTGCCCCGGCCTCATCAGCCCCGGGAAGTCCAACGCCGGCATCATCCCGGCCGACATCGCCGGGCCGGGCCGGGTCGGCCTGGTGTCCAAGTCGGGCACGCTGACCTACCAGATGATGTACGAGCTGCGCGACATCGGCTTCTCCACCGCCGTCGGCATCGGTGGCGACCCGGTCATCGGCACCACCCACATCGACTGCCTGCAGGCGTTCCAGGACGACCCCGACACCGACGCCATCGTCATGATCGGCGAGATCGGCGGCGACGCCGAGGAGCGGGCGGCCGACTACATCAAGGACAACGTCACCAAGCCGGTGGTCGGCTACGTGGCCGGCTTCACCGCACCGGAGGGCAAGACGATGGGCCACGCCGGCGCCATCGTCTCCGGCTCCTCAGGGACGGCGCAGGCCAAGCAGGAGGCGCTGGAGGCCGCGGGCGTCAAGGTCGGCAAGACCCCCTCGGAGACCGCCCGCCTCATGCGGGAGATCGTCGCCGGGCTGGACTGACCCACCTGCGGCAGCGCACGACGGGCGGCTCCCTCCGGGGGCCGCCCGTCGGCGCGCCTGCGTCCGGGTCCACCCCCCACGCGCGACGATGGGCGGGCCATGACTGTGCTGCAGCGACCCGAGACCGTCCCCGACCCCGGCCCCCGGGACCGTCCCGACCCGCGCCCCCGTGGGCTGACGGCGGGGCGGCTGGTCGGCCTGCTCCTGGCGGTCCTCTCCGGGGCGGCCTGCGTCCTGCTCGGGGCGATCGCGGTCGCCCTGCCGACCGTGGTCACGTGGGTCGCCGACGAGCGCAGCACGGCCTCGTTCTGGCAGACGCTGGGGGCCTCCGTGGACGTCTGGGCCCTGGCCCACCGGGCGCAGGTGCGCGCCGACGGCACCGACGTGGTGCTGGCACCGCTCGCGCTCACCGCGCTGCTCGTGGGGGTCTGCGCCTACGCCGCGCACCAGGTCGTGCTCACCCGCACCGACCTGCGCTCGCGCGTCCCCCGCATCGGGGGCTGGCGCGCCGCCTGGCACGCGCTCGGGGGCGACGAGGCGGTCGCCTTCGTGCTGGGGTATGCCGTGGCCGCGCTGCTCCTGGCGCACACCGCCAGCTTCGGGGTCGCCCCGGTGTGGCTCCCCAGCCTGCTGCCCGGTGCCCTGCTGGTCCCGGCGCTGGCGGTCCTGGGCGTGTGGTGGGCCGAGCACCGGCGGGCCGACCACCCGGTCGTGGACGCGGGCCTGCGGTGGATGACCCGGCGCACGCCGACGAGCGTGCGCAGGGCGGCGGCCCCGGCGGTGGAGGTCCTCGTCGGGTTCTCCGCGGTCGCCTTCCTCATGGTGCTGGGCCTGCTGCTGATGCGGGGCGACCGGGTGCTGGCCCTCTACGCCGCCCTCGACGCCGGCTGGGTGGGCACGGTCGTGCTCACCCTGGCCCAGCTGCTCGTCCTTCCCAACCTCATGGTCTGGGCCCTCGCCTGGTTGGCCGGTGCGGGGGTGCACGTGGGGACCGTGCACGTCGGCTGGACCGGCTCCACGCCCGGCGACCTGCCCCTCCTGCCGGTCCTGGGCGCCCTGCCGGAACCGGGGGCCCTGCCGCCGGGCCTGTGGGCGATGGCCCTGGTGCCGCTCGTCGCCGGCGGATGGCTGGGCCACCGGGTCGCCGGGTCCGCGCCGCGGCTGTCCACCTGGTGGTCCAAGGCCGCGACCGCGCTCGTGGGGGCCGCGACCGTGGCCCTGGTCGCCCTGCTGCTGGGCTGGCTGTCCTCCGGTGGCCTGACCCCGGGCCTGCTGGGCACCGTGGGCGTGCGGCCGTGGCACGTCGCCGGACTCCTGGGTGCCGAGGTCGCCGTGGGCGCGCTGCTCGTCGTGAGCGTGCGGCACCTGGTCGGTCGCGGACGGCTCGGCCGTCGGTGACCCCGACCACGCAGCCCCCGGGTGCGTCGTCGTCCCCGGCGCGGGTGGTCGTGCTCGTGTCCGGGACGGGCACCCTGCTGCAGGCCCTGCTCGAGGCCTGCGTCGACCCGTCCTACGGCGTCGCGGTCGTCGCGGTCGGCGCCGACCGCGACCGGATCGCCGGTCTGGACCGGGCCCGGGACCGGGGACTGCCGACCTTCGTGGTGCCTCTCCGGGAGCATGCCGACCGGGCCTCCTGGGACGTCGCGCTGGCGGAGGCCCTGGCCGAGCACCGGCCCGACCTCGTCCTCTCCGCCGGGTTCATGAAGATCCTCGGCCCCGCGGTGCTCGGGCGCTTCGTGGTCGTCAACACCCACCCGGCCCTGCTGCCGTCCTTCCCGGGGGCCCACGCCGTCCGGGACGCCCTGGCCCACGGGGTCCGCGTGAGCGGGTGCACGCTGCACCGTGTCGACGCCGGGGTGGACACCGGGCCGATCCTGGCCCAGCGTGCCGTCGCGGTGCTGCCGGACGACACCGAGGAGAGCCTGCACGAGCGGATCAAGGCCGCCGAGCGCGAGCTCCTCGTGCAGGAGCTCCCGCGCCTGCTCGGCCGCTAGACTGACCGCGACACGACTGGCGAGGGTGGACCACCACCGGGGAGTGACGTCGTGGGCATCGCCCGCCTGGGTGCCCGCACCGCGATCCGACCGCTGAGGAGACCCGCCGTGCAGGACCCCCGCCCGACCCCCGGGAGCGAGAGCTCCGACCCCGCCGGTCCCGGCGCACCGGCGACCTCCGAGGTTCCCGCGGCGCCCGACGTCGCGACCGTCCGCGAGGCCGGGGACGACGACGGTCGACGGCCGCTGCGCCGGGCCCTCGTGTCGGTCTACGACAAGACGGGTCTGGACGAGCTGGTCGCCGGCCTGCACCGCGCCGGGGTGGCGCTGGTCTCCACGGGGGGATCGGCCGCCCGGATCGAGGAGCTGGGCGTCCCGGTGACCAGGGTGGAGGACCTCACCGGCTTCCCCGAGTGCCTCGACGGCCGGGTCAAGACCCTGCACCCCCGCGTCCACGCCGGCCTGCTGGCCGACACCTCCAACCCCGACCACGTGGCCCAGCTCGAGGAGCTCGGGGTCGAGCCCTTCGACCTCGTCGTCTGCAACCTCTACCCGTTCACCGAGACGGTCGCCTCCGGCGCCGACCAGGACGCCTGCGTGGAGCAGATCGACATCGGCGGCCCCTCGATGGTCCGGGCCGCCGCGAAGAACCACCGCAGCGTCGCCGTGGTCACCAGCCCCGCGGCATACCCCCGGGTCGTGGCCGCCGCCGCCGGCGGGGGCTTCGACCTGCCGGAGCGGCGGCGACTGGCCGCCGAGGCGTTCGTGCACACCGCCACCTACGACGTGCACGTCGCCTCCTGGATGGGCAGCGTGCTGACCGACACGGGGGACGGCTCGGGGTTCCCCGCCTGGGTCGGTGCGACCTGGGAGCGCAGGGCGGTGCTGCGCTACGGCGAGAACCCCCACCAGCGCGCTGCGCTCTACGCCGACGGCTTCCGGCCCACGCCCGGGCTCGCCCAGGCCGAGCAGCTGGGGGGCAAGGAGATGTCCTACAACAACTACGTCGACGCCGACGCGGCCCGCCGGGCCGCGTCCGACCACGGCGACCGCCCGACGGTGGCGATCATCAAGCACGCCAACCCCTGCGGCATCGCCGTCGGGGCCGACGTCGCCGAGGCGCACCGCCGGGCGCACGCCTGCGACCCGGTCTCGGCGTTCGGCGGGATCGTGGCGACCAACCGGCCGGTCACCCTGCTCATGGCCGAGCAGCTCAAGGACGTCTTCACCGAGGTCGTCGTCGCCCCCGACTTCGACGCCGACGCCCTCGAGCTGCTGCGGACGAAGAAGAACCTGCGCCTGCTGCGGGCGGCCCCGCCCTCCGCCGGCGGCACGGAGACCCGTCCGATCTCCGGCGGGCTCCTGCTGCAGTCCGTGGACGCCGTCGACGCCGTCGTCGAGGACGGCGGTGACGACGCGTCGCGCTGGCGGCTGGTCGCCGGCCCGCCCGCCGACGAGGCCACCCTCGACGACCTGCAGTTCGCCTGGCGGGCCGTGCGGGCCACGAAGTCCAACGCCATCCTGCTCGCCTCCGACGGGGCCAGCGTCGGGATCGGGATGGGCCAGGTCAACCGGGTCGACTCCTGCCACCTGGCGGTGAGCCGGGCCGGGGATCGGGCCGCCGGTGCCGTCGCCGCGTCGGACGCGTTCTTCCCCTTCGCCGACGGCCTGCAGGTGCTCCTGGACGCCGGGGTGCGGGCCGTCGTCGCGCCAGGAGGCTCCGTCCGGGACGAGGAGGTGGTCGCCGCGGCGGAGGCCGCCGGCGTGACGACCTACTTCACCGGCACCCGACACTTCGCGCACTGAGCCACGACCTACACTCGGGCCCATGAGCGCCACCATCCTGGACGGCAAGGCCGTCCTCGCCACGATCAAGGACGAGCTGCGGACACGGGTGAGCGCCCTGGCCCGGCGGGGGACGGTCCCGGGGCTCGGGACCGTGCTCGTGGGGGAGGACCCGGCCAGCTCGTGGTACGTCGGGGCCAAGCACCGCGACTGCGCCGAGATCGGCGTCGCCAGCCTGCGGCGCGACCTGCCGGCGGACGCGACCCTCGACCAGGTGCTCGCCGTCGTCGACGAGCTCAACGCGGACCCGGCGTGCACGGCCTTCCTCGTGCAGCAGCCCACCGGGCTGGACGAGTTCGCGATCCTCTCGCGCGTCGACCCGGTCAAGGACGTGGACGGTCTGCACCCCTTCAACCTGGGCTCGCTCGTGCTGGGCGAGCCGGCGCCCCTGCCGTGCACGCCGGTCGGGGTCGTGGAGCTGCTGAGGCGCTACGACGTGCCGCTGGCCGGGGCAGAGGTGGTCGTGGTGGGCCGGGGTCTCACCGTCGGGCGCCCGCTGGGGCTCATCCTTTCCCGACGCTCGGAGAACGCCACGGTCACGCTGTGCCACACCGGGACCCGTGACCTGGCCGCGCACACGCGCCGGGCCGACGTCGTCGTCGCGGCCGCCGGTGTCCCCGACCTCATCACCCCGGACATGGTCCGGCCGGGGGCCGCGGTCCTCGACGTCGGGGTGGCCCGCCGCGACGGGAAGATCGCCGGCGACGTCCACCCCGACGTGGCCGAGGTGGCCGGGTGGCTGTCGCCCAACCCGGGCGGCGCCGGGCCGATGACGCGGGCCATGCTGCTGAGCAACGTGGTGGAGGCCGCCGAACGGGCCGCCGGCGCCGGCCCGGCGTGAGCCCGGGGCCACCCGCAGGACCGCTGGACGACGACCCCGAGGCCGAGCGCAGGGCCGCCGTGCCCCGGCAGCCGCTCGGCCTGTGGTGGGGTGCCGGCGTCGCGGGGCTCACCGTGGCGGCGGTGCTGCTCGTCACCGAGAACCTGCGTGCCTACGGGTATGCCGTGGGCGTGACCATGGGCGTCCTCGCCCTCGCCCGGATCCTGCTGCCGGACGCCGCGGTCGGGGGGCTGGCGGTGCGCTCGCGCTGGGTCGACGCCACGATCATGGCGCTGCTCGGCCTGGCCGTCGCCGTGCTCGCGGCCACCCTGCGCATCCTCTGAGACCGGCGGCGCACCTGGCCAGGGACGCGACCTGCGGCCGCCGGCAGACTCCCCGCGTGGCGCGCCCGCCCCTGCGCGTCACGCGCCACGGGCCCCTCCCCGGCGGGGGAGGGGCCCGTGGTCAGCGGCGGCGGTCCCGTCGGACCGACCGGTGCCGCGTCCTCAGACCAGCCCGAGCTGGGTGACCGCGTCGCGCTCCTCGGCCAGCTCGGCCACGGAAGCGTCGATGCGACCGCGCGAGAAGTCGTCGATCTCCAGGCCCTGGACGATCTCGTAGCCGCCGTCCCGGGTGGTCACCGGGAAGGAGCTGATCAGGCCCTCGGCCACGCCGTAGGACCCGTCGGAGGTGACGGCCCATCGACACCCAGTCGTTCTCGGGCGACCCGCGCAGCCAGTCGCGGGTGTGGTCGATCGTCGCCGACGCCGCGGAGGCCGCGGAGGAGGAGCCCCGCGCCTCGATGATCGCGGCGCCGCGCTTGGCGACCGTCGGGATGAAGGTGTTCTCCAGCCACTCCTGGTCTCCCACCGCCTCGGCCGCGTTGCGACCGCCCACCTTCGCGTGGAACAGGTCGGGGTACTGGGTCGCGGAGTGGTTGCCCCAGATGGTCATCCGGGTGATGTCGGTGACCGGTGCACCGACCTTGGCGGCGAGCTGGGCGATGGCCCGGTTGTGGTCGAGTCTGGTCAGGGCGGTGAACCGCTCGGCCGGGATGTCGGGGGCGTTGCTGCGGGCGATGAGGGCGTTGGTGTTGGCGGGGTTCCCGGTCACGGTCACGCGGACGTCGTCCGCGGCGTGGTCGTTGAGGGCCTTGCCCTGGGCGGTGAAGATCGCGCCGTTGGCCTCCAGCAGGTCGCCGCGCTCCATGCCCTTGCTCCGGGGGCGGGCGCCGACGAGCAGCGCGACGTTGACCCCGTCGAAGACCACGTCCGGGTCGTCGCCGATCTCGATGCCGGCCAGCGTGGGGAACGCGCAGTCGTCGAGCTCCATGACGACCCCCTCCAGCGTCTTCAGCGCGGGCGTGATCTCCAGCAGCCGCAGCTCGACGGGGGTGTCCCTGCCCAGCAGCTCGCCCGAGGCGATGCGGAACAGGAGGCTGTAGCCGATCTGACCGGCGGCGCCGGTCACGGCAACCTTGACGGGTGCGTTCATGAGGGGGTGCCCTTTCCTCGGGTATGGGGTTGCGCCGGGTCCCGCAGGCCCGAGCCCGGGCGGCTGCGGTCCCGTCGGTCCGACGCTAGCACCGGCCCGCCGGGCCGGCTGAGCCGGATGCGGGCGCCACGGCGGGCGCCGTCCCCCCACGGGGTGGCGGGGGTCGGCCCCGCCGGATAGCGTGGCGTCCGGACCGGCCGGGACACCCGGGGGTGGCGACCCACCCCGCCCCGCACCGGTGGAAGGAGTGGACGATGGGTTTCTTCGACAAGGTCAAGGACGCGCTGACCGGCTCGGACGAGGCGCGGGCCGAGAGCGCCCGGGAGCGTGCCCGGGAGGCGCAGGAGAAGGCCGACCGGGTCACGGCGGAGGCACGCGCGAAGGCCGACGAGGCGCAGCGGGAGGCCGACGAGGCCGCCCGCAAGGCCGACGACCCGGCCGACAGCATGACCGCCGAGGACGCGACGACCAAGCAGCGGCTGGCTGACGAGGCGAAGAAGGACGCGGCCGAGGCTGAGGCCGAGGCCGAGAAGGAGGTCGTCCAGGCGGAGGCGAAGGCCCAGAAGGAGGCCGCCCAGGCTGAGGCGGGGGCCAAGAAGGAGGCGGCCGAGCAGCAGGCCGGCGCCGAGCAGGAGGCCGCTGAGCAGCGCTCCGACGCCGTCGCGCACAAGGCCGAGCAGACGAAGGCGGCGCAGCACCGCACCCACACCGTGCAGCGGGGCGACACCCTGGCGGGCATCGCCGAGCACTACGGCGTCGACGCCGACGAGATGGCCCGCCTGAACAACCTGGACAACCCGGACCTGATCTACCCGGGTCAGGTCTTCAAGGTTCCCGCCGGCTGAGCCCGGCCCCCGGCCCAGGTCGGGGAGGGTCACCCCCCGGTTCCGGGCCCGTCGGCGCAGCGCGTCGGCGGGCCCGTGCCCGCCCCCGGGTAGGGTGAACCGCGTGTCCGCTCCCGGAGCCGCCCCCGACGGCCCGACCACGCACGTGCCCGCCGCTCCCGTCGTGGGGGTGGCCCTCCCGGTGCCCGAGCCCTGGGGAGGCCATCTGCAGCGGCTGCGCCAGGACTACGGCGAGCCGGGCGCGGTCCACATCCCCACGCACATCACGCTGCTGCCGCCGACCCCGATCACCCCGGACCTCGTGGCGCCCCTGCGCCAGCACCTGGCGGCGGTGGCGCGCACGCACGACCCGTTCACCGTGATCCTGCGGGGGACGGGCACCTTCCGGCCCGTCTCCGACGTCGTCTTCGTCCAGGTGTCGCAGGGCGTGTCGAGCTGCGAGCGCCTGGAGCGGGACGTGCGGGCGGGGCCGGTGGAGCGACGGCTCGACTATCCCTACCACCCGCACGTGACGATCTCCCACGACCGCTCGCCCGAGGTCCTCGACCGGGCCTTCGCCGACCTGGCCGCGTTCTCGTGCACCTTCGAGGCGGTCAGCTTCCGGCTCTACCTGCACGGCGGGGACGGCATCTGGCAGGTCGTGCAGGACTTCGCGCTCGCCGGCTGAGGCGCGACCCGTCCGCTCAGGCGACCGCGCGGGCGGCGTCCGCCACGACCCGGCCGTAGTGGCTCAGGAGCTGGTCGACCAGGGCCGGCCAGGAGCGACCCACCACGCGCGCGCGCCCGGCCGCTCCGGCGCGGGCGCGCCGCCCGGCGGCGTCCGGCTGCTCGAGCAGGCTCTGGACGGCGGCTCGCAGCGACCCCGGCCGGTCGGGGTCGAAGAGCTCGCCGGTGCGGCCCACCTCGACCAGGTCCAGGGGTCCGCCCCGGGCCGGGGCGACCACCGGCAGCCCCGACGCGGAGGCCTCCTGCAGCGTCTGACCGAACGTCTCCCGGGTGCCGGTGTGCACGAAGGCGTCGAAGGCGCCGTAGGCCCGGGCCAGGTCGAGCCCCTCCCGACGGCCCAGGAACGCGGCTCCCGGCAGCAGCGCCTCGAGCTGGTCCCGGCTGGGTCCCTCCCCGACCAGGACCAGCCGGGTCCCGGGCAGGTCGACGAGCTCGGCCAGGCGGTGCAGCTCCTTCTCCGGGGCCAGCCGGCCCACGTACCCCAGCAGCACCTCCCCGTCGGGAGCCAGCCGCGCCCGCAGCGCGCGGGTGGCCGGCTCCTCCGCGCGGCCGGGGTGGAAGAGGTCGGCGTCCACGCCCCGGCCCCACAGGGCCACCCGCGGCACGTCGTGGTCCGCCAGGTCGTGCAGGGCCGCGGTGGAGGGGGCCAGGGTGAGGTCGGCCTGCTGGTGGATCCGGCGGATCCAGCGCCAGGCCGCACGGGACGTCAGGTCGCCGGCGGGACCGGAGTGCTGGCGGATGTAGGAGGGCATGTCCGTCTGGTAGACCGCCACGGACGGCAGCCCCAGGGCCCGGGCCGCGATGAGGCCCCGGACCCCGAGGACGAACGGCGAGGACACGTGGACCACGTCGGGCGCGAACCGGTGGAGCACCGTCTCCAGCTCGTAGGAGGGCAGCCCGACCCGGAACTGGCGCACCGGGACGCTCGTCACCGAGTGCACCGGGAACCCGGCGTACCACTCGGGGGTGGCGGTCGGGCTCCAGGGGCTGGTCCCCGGTGCGACGACGAGGGCGTCGTGGCCGCCTGCCCGGAGGTTCTCCAGGATCTTGCACACGCTCGTGGTGACCCCGTTCAACGCCGGCAGGAACGACTCGGTCACGATGGCCACGCGCACGTGCTCCAGGGTGGGGGTCCCGGGTGTGCCGGGGGCGACCGTGGGGTGTGCGGCGGGTGAGCGTCGGGTGAGCAACGGGTGGCCGAGCCCGTCCCGCAACCGCCCGCGGCGGCGCGGCGGGTCCTCGTGCTCGCCGGCGGTGCTCAGGTCAGCTCCTCCCGACCGGTGCGGCGCAGGGTCTCCACCAGGCCTTTGATGTCCTGGCAGTGCTGCCGGGTGGTGACCAGGACGGCGTCGGGGGTGTCCACGACGACCACGTCCTGCAGTCCGAGGGTCACCACGGTCCGACCACCCCGGGGCGCGACGAGGCCGGTCGACCCCTCGTCCACGACGAGGTGGCCGGGGCCCAGGACGCGCAGCCCGGGGTGCTCGGCCGACTCCGGCAGCAGGTCGGCCAGGGAGGAGAAGTCGCCGACGTCGTCCCAGCCGAACGGCGCCGGCACGACCGCCACCCGACCCGCCGCGGCGGCCGGCTCGGCGACCGCGTGGTCGATCGAGATCCGCGGGAGCGACCCCCAGAGCTCCTCGATCGCGGAGGGGTCCTCGGCCACGCGGCGCAGGGTCTGCACCATCCGGGGATGCCGCGTCGCCAGCAGCTCCAGCAGCGTGCCGGCCCGCACGACGAACATCCCGGCGTTCCACAGGTAGGTGCCGGAGGACACGTACTCCGCCGCCAGCTCGGCGTCGGGCTTCTCCACGAACGCCTCGGCGTGCCGCACCTGCGGCGCCCCGGTGACCCCCAGCGCCCGCCCCACCCGCACGTAGCCGAAGCCCGTCGCCGGGCGGGTGGGCGTGATCCCGAGGGTGACGAGCAGACCCTCCCGGGCCGCGCGCACCGCCTGGTGGACCCGCTCGCGGAAGACCTCCGGCTGCTCGATCACGTGGTCGGCGGCGAAGGAGCCGAGCACCGCCTCGGGGTCCCGCCGCTCCAGGACCGCGGCCGCCAGGCCGATCGCCGGCATCGAGTCCCGGGGGCCGGGCTCCACGAGCAGGTTCGCCGGCAGCAGGTCGGGCAGCTGCTCACGCACGGCGTCCGCGTGCCGCGTCCCGGTGACGACGAGGACCCGGTCCCCCGCGAGCGGCCGCAGACGCTCCACGGTGTCCTGCAGGAGCGAGCGCCCCGACCCGGTGAGGTCGTGCAGGAACTTCGGGGAGGCGGCGCGCGACAACGGCCACAGCCGGGTCCCCGAGCCCCCGGCGGGGACCACGGCGGTCAGGTCGGGCACGAGGTCTCCTGCCGGGTCCGGGGTGGGCATGGGGCTCAGTCTAGGGTGGCGCCATGCCTGCGCCCCCGGGTCCGACCGCCGCGTCCGCCCCCGCCCGCCGTGCCGGTGGCGCCGTCGCGGTCACGGCATACCGGAGGGTGGTGCGGCCCCTGCTGTGGCGCGCGGACGCCGAACGGGTCCACCACGCGACCGTATCCCTGGCCCAGGGGCTGGGGGCCACCGCCCCGACGCGGGCCCTGGCCTCCCTGGCGGGGTATGCCGTGGGGGGGCGGGGCGTGGGAACCGAGCCGTCGAGGTGCTCGGGCTGCGGATGCGCCACCGGGTCGGCCTGGCGGCCGGCATGGACAAGGACGGCCGGGCGGTGCCCACCTGGGGCGCGCTGGGGTTCGGGCACGTGGAGCTGGGCACGGTGACCGCCGTCGCGCAGCCGGGGAACCCGCGGCCGCGCCTGTACCGGCTGCCCGCGTCGGGTGCGGTCCTCAACCGGATGGGCTTCAACAACGAGGGGGTGCACGCCCTGGCCGACCGGCTCAGGGCGGCCAGGGAGGCCGGGCTCGTGGACGTGCCGGTCGGGGTGAGCATCGGCAAGAGCAAGGTGACCCCGGTGCCGGAGGCCGTGGGCGACTACCTGACGTCGGTGGCCGCTCTGGAGGGGCTGGCCGACTACCTGGCCGTCAACGTCTCCAGCCCGAACACGCCGGGGCTGCGCTCGCTGCAGGACGCCGGGCCCCTCCGGGAGCTGCTCACCGAGGTCGTCCGGGCCGCCGCCGGCACGCCCGTCCTCGTCAAGCTCGCCCCCGACCTGACCGACCCCGCGCTGGACGAGGCGCTCGAGGTGGCGACCGGGGCCGGGGTCGCGGGCATCGTCGCCACCAACACGACGCTGTCCCGGGACGGGGTGGTGCCCGCCGAGCGCGAGCTCGCCTCCGCCCAGGCCGGCGGGCTCTCGGGGGCGCCGCTGACCCGTCGTGCCCGGGAGGTCGTGGCCCGCGTCGTGGCGCGCACCGACCTGCCGGTGGTGGGGGTCGGCGGCCTGATGACCGGGGACGACGTGCGGGCGATGCTCGACGCGGGGGCCAGCCTGGTGCAGCTCTGGACCGGCCTCGTCTACGCCGGACCGGGGCTGCTGGGAGAGGCCGTGCGGGCAGCGGGTGCGGCGTCCCGGCCCGCCGGGGAGGTGCGGCGCGGGCCCGGCCCGGCGTGAGCGCGGCCCGACAGTAGGCTGAGGTCATGTCAGAGGCGACGACCGAGTCCGGGCTGCCGATCAGGGCGCGCTACGGACCAGAGGACCTGGACGGCTTCGACCCCGCCACCCGGCTGGGCGAGCCCGGTGCCTACCCCTTCACCCGAGGGGTCTACCCGAGCATGTACACCGGGCGTCCGTGGACCATGCGCCAGTACGCCGGGTTCGGCACCGCGGCGGAGTCCAACGCCCGCTACAAGGAGCTGGTCGCCAACGGCACCGGCGGGCTGTCGGTCGCCTTCGACCTGCCCACCCAGATGGGCTACGACTCCGACCACCCGCTGGCCTCCGGCGAGGTCGGCAAGGTGGGCGTGGCGATCGACTCGGTCGAGGACATGCAGCTGCTCTTCGACGGGCTCCCGCTGGACGAGGTGTCCACCTCGATGACGATCAACGCCCCGGCCGCCTCGCTGCTGCTGATGTACCAGCTCGTGGCGGAGGGCAACGGCATCCCCGCGTCCTCGCTGACCGGGACGATCCAGAACGACGTGCTCAAGGAGTACATCGCCCGCGGCACCTACATCTACCCGCCGGCGGAGTCCCTGCGGCTGATCAGCAACATCTTCGCCTACTGCCAGCAGGAGATCCCGCGCTGGAACACGATCTCCATCTCCGGCTACCACATGGCCGAGGCCGGGGCCACCCCGGCGCAGGAGGTCGCCTTCACGCTGGCCAACGCCAAGGCCTACGTCCAGGCCGCCCTCGACGCCGGGCTGGCCGTCGACGACTTCGCCCCGAGGCTCTCCTTCTTCTTCGTCGCCCGCACCACGCTGCTGGAGGAGGTGGCCAAGTTCCGTGCCGCCCGCCGCATCTGGGCCCGGATGATGAAGGAGGAGTTCGGTGCGCAGAACCCCAGGTCGATGATGCTGCGCTTCCACACCCAGACGGCGGGCGTGCAGCTCACCGCCCAGCAGCCGGAGATCAACCTGGTCCGGGTGGCCCTGCAGGGGCTCGGGGCGGTCCTGGGCGGGACCCAGTCGCTGCACACCAACTCCTTCGACGAGGCGATCGCCCTGCCGACCGCCAAGGCCGCCCGGCTGGCCCTGCGCACCCAGCAGGTCCTGGCCTACGAGACGGACGTGACCAAGACCGTCGACCCCTTCGCGGGCTCCTACGTGGTCGAGTCCCTCACCGACGACCTGGAGGGGGCCGTCGAGGCGCTGATGCAGGCGGTCGAGGACCGTGGGGGAGCGGTCCGGGCGATCGAGCAGGGGTTCCAGAAGGGCGAGATCGAGCGGTCGGCCTACGAGAACGCCCTCCAGATCGACTCGGGCGAGCGGGTCGTCGTGGGGCAGAACAGGTTCACCGTGGAGGAGCACGAGCGCTACGAGCCGCTGCGGGTGGACCCGACCATCGAGGCGGCCCAGGCCGAACGGCTGGAGCGGCTGCGGGCCGACCGTGACCAGGGCGCCGTGGACCGCGCGCTGGCCGACCTGCGCGCCGCGGCCCAGGGCACCGCCAACGTCCTGCCCCCCATGCGCGAGGCGCTGGCCGCCAGGGCCACGGGGGGCGAGGTCGCCGACGCCCTGCGGGAGGTCTGGGGTCAGCACGTCCCGCACGAGACGTTCTGACCGGGCGGGGTGGGGTTGTACCCTGGGTGGTCGACCACCCGCCGCCGACCGAGGTGAGAGAACCCCCGTGACGACCCCTACCGCCCGCCGCGCCCGACGCGCCGACGACTCCTGGACCCCCCGGGAGGACCCCGGGATCGTCGAGACGGTCGGTCGGCACGTGGAGGGTATGGCGGAGCGGCTGGTCCAGCTGCGCCGCACGGTCCACCAGCAGCCCGAGCTCTCCTGGCACGAGCTGCGCACGACCGCCCTCGTCACCGACGTGCTCACCGACGCCGGGGTCGAGGTGACGGCGCTCCCGGGGACCGGGGCCGTGGCCGACCTGGGCCACCCCGACCCCCGCGTGCGGATCGCCCTGCGGGCCGACCTCGACGCGCTGCCGCTGGAGGAGGCCACCGGCCTGCCCTTCGCCTCGCGCACCCACGGGGTGTGCCACGCCTGTGGCCACGACGTGCACACCGTCGGCGTCCTCGGTGCCGGGCTGGCGCTCAAGGCGGTCGAGGACGAGCTGGTGCGGCGGCGGATCGGCGTGCGCCTCCTCTTCCAGCCGGCGGAGGAGACCATCCCCGGCGGTGCCCACACGGTCATGGAGCACGGCGGGCTCGACGGGGTGGACCGCCTGCTGGCGGTCCACTGCGACCCCTCGGTGGACGTCGGGTCGGTCGGCCTGCGCGTGGGTCCGATCACCGCCGCCTCCGACTCGGTGCACGTGGCGCTGACCGGCCGGGGAGGGCACACCTCCCGGCCCCACCTGACCCAGGACCTCACCTACGCGCTCGGCAAGGTGGTCACCGAGGTGCCGGCGGTGCTCTCCCGACGCCTGGACCCCCGGGACGGCGCCACGCTCGTGTGGGGCATGGTGCGCGCCGGCTCGGCGCCCAACATCATCCCCACGCGTGCCGAGTGCACCGGGACCCTGCGCATCCTCGACGCCGACGCGTGGCACAGCACCGGACCGCTCATCGAGGAGATCGGCGCTCGGTGGTGGCGCCGTACGGCGTCGGCGCCGAGGTGACCTACGTCAAGGGCGTGCCGCCCGTGGACAACGACAACGACGCCGTCGTGGCGCTGTCCAAGGCGGCGATGTCCCTCCTCGGCCCGCACGCGGTGGTGCCGACCAAGCAGTCCATGGGAGGGGAGGACCTGGGGTGGTACCTGACCCAGGTGCCCGGTGCGATGGCCCGGCTGGGGACCCGGACGCCCGGCGGGACCACCCACGAGCTGCACCAGGGCGACCTCGTCGTCGACGAGCGCGCGGTCGTCGTGGCCGCACAGGTGCTGGCGGCCAGCGTCCTGACCTCCGTGGGGCCCGACGGACTCCTCTGAGGGCCGTCGCCCCTTCGGTGCAGGACGGGCGTCCCAGCATGTTCCGGGGGGAGATACCATCAGGACTGCACAAACCCTATCTGCTGATCTAAGGAGGACCCCGTGCGTCGGGTTCTGAAGCTCGCGGCCGTCGGTGCCGCCGCCTCCTCGTCCTCGCCGCCTGCGGCGAGGCCCCGGAGGACACCGACACCGGTACCACCAACAACGACTCCGGTGCTGGCGCCACCGACGACACCGCCGCCACCGACGACGGCGCGGCCGCCGGCGGTGCCGAGGACTTCCAGGCGTGCATGGTCTCCGACTCCGGCGGCTTCGACGACCAGTCCTTCAACCAGTCGGGCAAGGAGGGTCTGGACGCGGCGGCGGAGTCGCTGGGGATCGACACCACCGAGGTCGAGTCCCAGTCGGACGCGGACTACGCCACGAACGTGAACAACCTGGTCAGCCAGGGCTGCAACCTGACCATCGGGGTCGGCTTCCTCCTCGAGGACGCGATCCAGGAGGCCGCGGACGCCAACGCGGACACCAACTTCGCCCTCATCGACTCCGCCTTCAGCGACGCCGACTTCAACCCGGTCGAGCTGGACAACGCCAAGCCGATCCTCTTCAACACCGCCGAGGCCAGCTTCCTGGCCGGCTACCTCGCCGCCGGCATGACCGAGACCGGCACCGTGGCCACCTTCGGCGGCATCCAGCTGCCCTCGGTGGCGATCTTCATGGACGGCTTCGCCGACGGTGTGGACAGGTACAACGAGGACAACGACGCCGAGGTCCAGCTCCTGGGCTGGGACAAGGAGGCGCAGGACGGGTCCTTCTCCGGCGACTTCGAGAACCAGTCCCAGGGCCAGACCCTCACCGAGCAGTTCATCGCCCAGGGTGCCGACGTCATCATGCCCGTCGCCGGTCCCGTCGGCCTCGGCGCAGCCGCGGCCGCCAGCGAGAACGAGGGCGTCAAGGTCGTCTGGGTCGACTCCGACGGCTACCTGACCGCCTCGGAGTACTCCGACATCATGCTCACCTCGGTCATGAAGCAGATCGGCCCGGCCGTCGAGGACACCATCACCCAGACCTACGAGGGCGGCTTCACCAACGAGCCCTACGTCGGGACGCTGGAGAATGAGGGCGTCGGCCTGGCGCCGTACCACGACTTCGAGGACGCGGTGGCCGAGAAGACCGCCGTCGGCCCCGACGGCGAGGAGATGCCGCTCAACGAGGTCATCGACGCCTACGAGGAGCAGATCGTCTCCGGCGAGCTGGCCATCGAGACGCCGAACGCCCCGCAGTGACCCGGTGACCCCCGGGGCCAGGCCCCGGGGACACCAGCGACGGCGCAGCGGCCCGGCCCTTCGGGTCGGGCCGCTGCGGCGTCGCCCACCGCCACCACCGCCAACGACACGAAGGCACCCACGCGATGAAGCTGGAACTGCGGGGCATCACCAAGGTGTTCGGCCCCCTGGTCGCCAACGACCACATCGACCTCGTCGTCGAACCGGGTGAGATCCACGCCCTGCTCGGGGAGAACGGGGCCGGCAAGAGCACCCTGATGAACGTCCTCTACGGCCTCTACGACCCGGACGGCGGGCAGATCCTGCTCGACGACCAGCAGGTCCGCTTCAAGGGCCCCGGGGACGCGGTCGCCGCCGGGATCGGCATGGTCCACCAGCACTTCATGCTGGTGCCCGTGTTCACGGTCGCCGAGTCGGTGGCCCTGGGCTACGAGCCCGCCGGCCCCGGCGGGGTGCTGGACCTGGACCGGGCCCGGCAGCGGGTCACCGAGATCTCCGAGCGGTTCGGCTTCCACGTGGACCCGGACGCGCTGGTCGAGGACCTTCCCGTGGGGGTGCAGCAACGCGTGGAGATCATCAAGGCGCTCTCCCGGGACGCCCAGGTGCTCATCCTGGACGAGCCCACGGCCGTGCTCACGCCCCAGGAGACCGACGAGCTCATCGGCATCATGGGTGAGCTGAAGGAGGCCGGCACCTCGATCGTCTTCATCACCCACAAGCTGCGCGAGGTGCGCGCCGTCGCCGACAAGATCACCGTCATCCGCCGGGGCAAGGTGGTCGGCGAGGCCAGCCCCAGCTCCACGGAGACCGAGCTGGCCTCGATGATGGTCGGACGCTCCGTGAGCCTCACCGTCGACAAGCAGCCGGCCACCCCGGGCGACGCCGCCTTCGTCGTGGAGGACCTCACCGTGGTCAGCCCCGCCGGCACCGTCCTGGTGGACGACATCTCCTTCGAGGTGCGCGCCGGGGAGATCCTGTGCATCGCCGGTGTCCAGGGCAACGGGCAGACCGAGCTCGCCGAGGCGATCCTGGGCCTGGAGGAGATCGAGTCCGGCCGGATGCTCCTCGACGGCACCGAGCTCGGCGGGACCGGGGTGCGGGACCGCCTCCGCGCGGGGATCGGTTTCGTGCCGGAGGACAGGTCCACCGACGGTGTCATCCCCAGCTTCACCATCGCCGAGAACCTGGTCCTGGACATCTACGACACGCCCGAGTTCGCGCGCGGGGTCACCATGAGTCCCGCCAAGGTGGCCGACAACGCGGTCCGGCGCGCCGAGGAGTTCGACGTGCGCTACACCGACGTGCAGGACCCGGTCTCCACCCTCTCTGGCGGCAACGCCCAGAAGGTGGTGCTCTCGCCCGGAGATGTCCCGTCCGCTCCGGCTGCTCGTCGCCTCCCAGCCCACCCGCGGCCTGGACGTGGGATCCATCGAGTTCGTGCACGGCCGGGTCGTCCGCGAGCGGGACCAGGGCACCCCCTGCATCATCGTCTCCACCGAGCTGGACGAGGTGCTCGGGCTGGCCGACCGGATCGCGGTGATGTACCGCGGCCGGATCGTCGGCGTGGTCGACGGGGCGGACGCCGACCGCGACATGCTGGGGCTGATGATGGCCGGGGTGCCCATGGACGAGGCCCGCCGGCAGGCGGCCGAGCACCACTCGGTCCTCGGTTCGGCCGACCTGGCCCGGGCGGGCGGCGGCAGCACCGCCCCCGCCCCCGCACCCCATACCCCCGACCCTGCGAGCGCGGAGGAGCGGTCGTGACCGACCACCCGAGCCCCCACGACGGCACGGACGCCGCCGACGAGCGGTCCGCCGCCGCCGCACCCCCCGCCGAGACCGGTGACGCGCAGCCCGCGGCCGCCTCCCCGGAGGGGCCCACGCACCGGGACGAGGACCACCCCGGGGTGCTGCACCAGATCCTCTCCGGCAACGCGCTGATGTCGGTGTTGGCGGTCGTTCTGGCGCTGCTCATCGGCGGGCTGCTCATCGCCTTCGCCGACGAGGAGACCCGGGCGGCCTCCGGCTACTTCTTCTCCCGCCCGGGCGACATGCTCTCGGCCGGCTGGACCGCGATGACCGACGCCTACGTGGCGATGTTCCGCGGTTCGGTCTTCAACTGGCAGTCCGACACCTTCGCCGGCATGATCAAGCCGCTCACCGAGTCGATGGTCTTCGCCGTCCCCCTGATCCTCGCCGGCCTCGGCATCGCCGTGGGCTTCCGGGCCGGCCTGTTCAACATCGGGGCCCAGGGCCAGATCATCGTCGGTGCCATCGTCGCGGCCTGGCTCGGCTTCGCCTTCGACCTGCCGCCCGTCGTCCACCTGCTGGCGGCGATCCTGGGCGGCGCGATCGGCGGGGCGGGCCGTCTACGGCGGCATCCCCGGCGTCCTCAAGGCCCGGTTCGGGGCCAACGAGGTGATCGTGACGATCATGCTGAACTACATCGCGGTCTACCTCATCAGCTTCGTCCTGCGGCAGCCGACCTTCAACCCGGGCCGCACCGGGCAGCGCAGCCCGGCCGTGTCCGCGGACGCCACCTACCCCCTGCTCATCCCCGAGTGGCTGGTGCCCGGCAACACCTTCCGGCTGCACTGGGGCTTCGTCGTGGCCGTCCTGGCGGCCTGGTTCGTGTGGTGGCTCCTGGAGCGCTCGACCGTCGGCTTCGAGATCCGCGCCGTGGGCGCCAACGCCAAGGCGGCCCGCACCGCGGGCATGTCGGTGGGGCGCACCACGATCATCACGATGGTCGTCGCCGGGGCCCTGGCCGGGCTGGCCGCCACCGCGCAGGTGCTGGGCACGGAACGGTCCCTGACGGCCGGGGTGGCCGCCTCCTACGGGTTCGACGCGATCACGGTCGCCCTGCTGGGGAGGTCCCGGCCGTGGGGCACCTTCTTCGCCGGGCTGCTGTTCGGGGCGCTCAAGGCCGGCGGCTTCCTCATGCAGTCCCTGACCCAGACGCCGATCGACATCGTGCTGGTCGTCCAGTCCCTCATCGTGCTGTTCATCGCGGCACCGCCGCTGGTGCGCACCATCTTCCGTCTGCCCGCACCGTCGGCGGCGCGACCACGGTCCCGCCGCGCAGTCAAGGAGGCCGCCGCGTGAGCACCACCACCGAGCGCCCCACCCCCTCGGGCGCCACCGCGGCCGGGCCCGGCCCGGGCACGCGGCGAAGGACGAGCCTGAAGCCGACGGTCGTGTACGCGCTCGCCGCCCTGGCCTCGCTGCTGCTGTTCGTCCCGGGCACCCCCAGCGACGTGCGCACCGTCTTCCAGTTCGGCTCGGGACGGGAGTTCATCCGGGTCCCGGACGTCCCCGTGCCCTCGCTGGTCACCCTCGTCCTGCTGACGGTCCTGCTCTCGCCGGGGCCGCCGTGTGGGCCTTCCTGCAGCACCGGGCCGGACGACCCCTGCCCGCCTGGTGGCACGTCCTGGTGGGCGTCGCCTTCATCACCGCCTTCCTCACCTACGTGGGGGCGGGCCGATCCTCGGTCATCCCCGTCGTCGCGCTGCTCGCCGGTGCGCTGGCGCTGTCCGTCCCGCTGGTCTTCGGCTCCATGTCGGGCGTCATCTGCGAGCGCTCCGGGGTGATCAACATCGCCATCGAGGGGCAGCTGCTCTTCGGCGCCTTCGCGGCGGCCCTGGTCGCCTCCTCGGTCGGCATCGGCTACGTCGGCCTGCTCGCCGCCCCGGTCGCCGGCGCGATGGTCGGTGGCCTGCTGGCCTGGTTCGCGGTGGCCTACCGGGTCAACCAGATCATCGTCGGCGTGGTGCTCAACACCCTGATCATCGGCCTGACGGGATTCCTCTTCTCCACGCTGATGTCGGACAACAAGGCGTTGTGGAACACCCGGATGCCGCTGCCGCGGCTGCCGGTCCCGGTGCTCTCGGAGATCCCGGTGGTCGGGCCGGTGCTCTTCGACCAGACCATCCTGGTCTACCTCATGTACGTCGTCGTCGCGGTGTTGCAGTTCATGCTCTTCCGCAGCCGCTGGGGCCTGCGGACCCGGGCCGTGGGGGAGCACCCCAGGGCGGCGGACACCGTGGGCATCAAGGTGAACACCCGGCGGGTGCTCAACGTCATCCTCGGCGGTGCCGTGGCCGGTCTGGGCGGCGCCTTCTTCACCGTCGGCTCCGGCCTGGCCTTCGGCCGGGAGATGTCGGCCGGCCAGGGCTACATCGCGCTGGCCGCGATGATCCTGGGCAAGTGGAACCCCAAGCTGGCGGTGCTGGCGGCGCTGCTGTTCGGTTTCTCCAAGAACCTCGGCAACGTGCTGTCGACCATCGGGTCGGGCGTGCCCTCGGAGCTGCTGCTCATGCTGCCCTACGTCATCACGATCCTGGCCGTCGCCGGGTTCGTCGGACGGGTCCGTCCGCCGGCCGCCAACGGCACGCCCTACACCAAGAGCTGAGCGGGAGGTACGACGTGAGCGAGCAGGAGGTGTCCGCGGACGCCGTGGACTGGGAGGGCCTGCGGGCCAGGGCCGTCGAGGTCATGGGGCGGGCCTACGTCCCCTACTCCCGCTACCCGGTCGGCGTCGCGGGCCTGGTGGACGACGGCCGGGTGGTCTCGGGCTGCAACGTGGAGAACGCCAGCTACGGCCTGACCCTGTGCGCCGAGTGCGGGATGGTCTCCGACCTCGTCGCCGGAGGTGGGGGCCGGCTGGTGGCCGTGGTGTGCGTCGACGGGCACGGCGGCACGCTGATGCCCTGCGGCCGGTGCCGTCAGCTGCTCTGGGAGCACGGCGGCGCGACCTGCCTGCTGGCCACGCCCGAGGGCGTGCTGCCGATGGACCAGGTGCTGCCCCAGGCGTTCGGCCCGGACCACCTCACCCGCTGACCCGGGTGGGGCGGTCGACCAGGGCTTGCCGCGGCATACCGGCCTCCAGCGCCAGCCGGGCGGCCTCGGGGCTGCGGGGGACGTAGAAGACCTCACCGGCGATTCCGCGCACCCGCTCGTGCAGGGTGCGCACCGTGCCGGCGTCGACGACCACGCGACCCTGCTCCGGCGGCAGGTAGAGGTCCTCGCCGAAGGTGCCGCCGCCGTCCCTGCGGGCGACCCGGGTGACGTCCACGGGACGGTGTCCCATCGCCTCGGCCAGCGTGCGCATCAGCGTGTCGTCCTGGGGCTCCCCGCCCTCCTGCGGCGTCCCCACAGCGACCCGGCCCTCCGGGCCTAGCTCCACGCGCTGGAGGACCTGCTTGGCCAGCAGGTCGCGGGTCATGACCGTGTAGACCAGGGCGCTGTGCCCGTCCACCTCGGCCTGCGCGGCGAGCACCAGCGCGGCCGCGTCCACCCCGACGGCCAGCGTCCGTGCGGCCGAGAGGGTCGCCGCCGTCCGGGGCGTGGAGACCCCGGCGACCACGCGACCGTTGCGGACGGCGATGATGGTGGGGAACATCGGCTGCTCGCCGTGCGTCCCACCACGGGCGCGGGTGCGCCGCAGCAGGTCGGTCACAGGAGGGACGACGAGGGCCATGACGTCAGCGATGAGCACGCGGGTCAGGATGCCACACCGGGGCGGGGCACGGCCGTGAAGGCCTCCCAGGTGCCCTGGTGGGGCTGGGTGCTGCTCGTGCTCGGGACGCTGAGCCTCCTGGACGCCCTGGACGGCGGGCTGCTCCCGCTGATCATCCTGGGGGTGATCGGGTGGAAGGTGTTCGGCAAGCAGCTGTCGGCGGGAGCCGGACCCCGCAACCGCGTCCCGCCGGCGGGCCGGCCCGTCGGCGGAACCGCCGCGCCGGGGGAGCGCAGCCCCTGGGGTCCGCCCTCGACCGGTGCCGGCCACGCCGGCCCGCTCGACCGTCCCGGTGGGCCCCCGACCATGCCGACGATCGACGTGCCCCGCTACCCGGGGTCGGCCGGGAACACCCGCACCGCCGCCGCCCGGCGCGCCGACCGGTCCGGGCAGCGCGGGCGACCCCGCCCGCTCGCTCCTGCGGCTGCAGCTGTCCCAGGTGGGGCGCGACCTGGAGCAGGCCCTCGCGGCCGGCGACGCGGGGCGCGCCAGGCAGCTGCTGGAGGGCATGGACCGCCAGCTCACCGCCGGCCGGGCCGAGGGGGCGCAGGAGCGCGCGCTGCACGACGACGTGCGCACGGCCCTGGGTGCGCTCACCCGCGGCTCCGGCGGCGTCGACCGCGCCGCGCTGGACCGGGTCGTGGCCCGGTGCCGCGCGATGGGCCAGACTGGGCACCATGAGTGAGTCCTTCGACGCCGTCGACATCATCCGGACCAAGCGGGACCGGGGGGAGCTGTCCCCCGAGGAGATCGCGTGGGTGGTGGACGCCTACACCCGCGAGGTCGTGGCCGACGAGCAGATGTCCGCGCTGGCCATGGCCATCCTGCTCAACGGGATGAACCGCCGCGAGATCGGCGACTGGACGGCGGCGATGATCGCCTCGGGGGAGCGCATGGACTTCTCCTCCCTCTCGCGGCCGACGGCGGACAAGCACTCGACCGGCGGGGTCGGCGACAAGATCACCCTGCCGCTGGCTCCGCTCGTGGCCGCCTGCGGGGTCGCCGTGCCCCAGCTCTCCGGGCGGGGACTGGGCCACACCGGCGGGACGCTGGACAAGCTGGAGGCCGTCCCCGGGTGGCGCGCCTCGCTGTCCAACGAGGAGATCCTCGACCAGCTCGAGGACGTGGGCGCGGTCATCTGCGCGGCCGGCTCCGGGCTGGCGCCGGCGGACAAGCGTCTGTACTCGCTGCGGGACGTCACCGGCACGGTCGAGGCGATCCCGCTCATCGCTTCCTCGATCATGAGCAAGAAGATCGCCGAGGGCACCGGGGTGCTCGTGCTCGACGTCAAGGTCGGCTCGGGGGCGTTCATGAAGACCGAGGCCGACGCCCGCGAGCTGGCCGAGACATGGTCGCGCTGGGGCAGGACGCCGGCGTGCACACGGTCGCCCTGCTCACCGACATGTCGACCCCGCTGGGCCTGACGGCCGGCAACGGCCTGGAGGTGCGCGAGAGCGTCGAGGTGCTGGCCGGCGGGGGGCCCCAGGACGTCGTGGAGCTCACGCTGGCCCTGGCGCGCGAGATGCTCGCCGGGGCGGGGGTGGAGGACGTCGACCCGGCCGACGCGCTGCAGGACGGCCGGGCCATGGACGTGTGGCGCCGGATGATCTCCGCCCAGGGCGGAGACCCGGACGCCGAGCTGCCGACGGCCAAGGAGACCCACCAGGTCGTCGCCGACCGCGACGGCGTGCTCACCGAGCTCGACGCGCTCGCCGTCGGGGTGTCCGCCTGGCGGCTGGGCGCCGGCCGCGCCCGCAAGGAGGACCCGGTGCAGGCGGCCGCCGGCGTGGAGCTGCACGCCAAGCCCGGTGACCGCGTCCGGGCGGGGGAACCGCTGATGACCCTGCACACCGACACCCCGGAGCGCTTCGAGCGCGCCGTCGCCGCCCTCGACGGTGCCTGGGCGGTCGGGGACCGGGCGCCCGACCGGCCGGACGTCGTCCTCGACCGCGTCGACTGACGCGGTCGGCAGGGGCGTCCTCGGTGCCCCCTCAGTACCCCTGGCCGTCGGCGGTGCCGCCGGCCGCCCCGGCCTCCGGGACGACGAGCGTGCCCGCGTCTGCGCGCTCGCGCGCACCGGTGAGCAGGGCTTCGGTGGAGGAGGTGCCGATCCGGGTGACGCCCTCGGCGCACATCGCCAGGAGGGTGTCGATGTCGCGGACGCCGCCGGAGGCCTTCACCTGGACCTTCGGTCCGGTGCTGGCGCGCATGAGGCGCACGTGCGGCAGGGTGGCCCCGCCCCCTGCGAACCCCGTCGAGGTCTTGACGAAGTCGGCCCCCGCAGCCTCGGCCGCCCGGCACCCGGCGACCACCTGGTCGTCGTCCAGCAGGGCGGTCTCCAGGATGACCTTCACGAGCGCACCGGCCGCGTGACCCACCTCCACGACGGCGGTGATGTCGTCCTGGACGTCCTGCAGCTCGCCGCCGCGGAGCCGGCCGATGTTGACGACCATGTCCAGCTCGGTCGCACCGTCCTCGAGGGCCTGACGGGACTCGGCCACCTTCGCCGTGGTCGAGGTGGTCCCGTGCGGGAAGCCGATGACCGTGCACACCCGGGTGCGGTGCCCCTCGACGGCCCGCGCCGCCAGGACCACGTCGCTGGGCCGCACGCAGACCGACCAGATCTCGTGCCCGGCGAGCTCGCGGCAGGAGCCTTCGACCTCCTGCGGGGTCAGCTCGGGCTTGAGCAGCGCGTGGTCCACGAGGTCGGCGACGTCCTGGACGGTCAGGGTGCTCCCGGGGGCATAGGTGTTCGGCATGCGTCCCACTGTAGGTGGACCACCTAGGATCGCGGTATGCCGACGACGTTGCGGCCGGTCCGGGTGCCCGGGACCGGGGAGAAGCTGATCCAGGAGCTGGCCGGCGCCGCCAGCACGGGGCACCGGACGGTGTCCTTCGCGCGGATGACGGCACCTCCGGGGTGGTCCGAGCCGGGCCAGCGTCCCGAGTTCGACGAGATCACCTACGTGCTCGCGGGGGAGATCCTCGTGGAGCACGAGGGCGGCTCGACGAGCGTCACCGCCGGGGGGTGCATCCTCACCCGCGCCGGGGAGTGGGTCCGCTACGCCGTCGGCGCCGCCGGGGCGGACTACCTGGCGGTGTGCGCCCCGGCCTTCACCGTCGAGGGGGCGCGGCGGGACCCCGGTCCCGACCCCGTCGGCGGCTGAGCCGCGTCCGGGGGGAGCAGGCGCCGGCGCAGGGCGTCGTCCCTGCCCAGGCGGGCCTCGTCGCGACGGCGGCGCTCGGCCAGGACCCCGGCGAGCAGCTCCTCGGGGTGCTCGTCAGCGGGCGCGGCAGGTGCCACGCGAGGGGCCACGGCCGTCCACAGCTCGGCAGCGGCGCGCGAGCGGGCGTCCGGGTCGAGCTGGTCGGCCCGGGAGAGCAGCTGGCGGACCGCGACGACGAGGGCGTCGGGCAGGGGGCCGATGTCCGCGTCCCTCGCCCAGGCGGTGACGGTGGGGCCGGCGGAGGGGAGCTCGACCGCGGGCAGCCTGACCCGGTCGCGCACGACGTACGTCCCGGCCAGCAGGTCGCCCAGGCGCCGGGCCCGCTCGTTGGTGGCGGCCACGAGGAGCGCCAGCCCGCCGAGGGTGAGCCACAGCTCCACGGTGCCGGCCAGGGCGCGGATCGTGGCGTGGCGCAGACCGATCGGACCGGTGTCGTCCCGCACGGTGCGCAGACCCAGGACGAGCTTGCCCACCGTCCGTCCGTGGAGGAGGGTCTCCAGCGTGACCGGCACACCGGCCATCCCCAGGACCATGAGCAGGATGAGGAAGGTCTGGCCGAGCGCGCCGTCGGCGGCGAAGAGCTCGACGGGGGTGAGGAGCAGGACCGCCGTCAGCAGCGCCGCGACGACCAGCAGGTCGATGAGCCCGGAGACCATGCGCAGCGGCAGGGAGGCCGCGGGCAGGTCGACCTCGACCGCCTCGCCGGTCACGAACCGGTCGACGTCGAAGATGCCCTGCCGCGCCACGGGCCCAGCCTAATGGGGGTGCAGTCACCCGTTCGGAGTGGATGGGAGGCTGGTGGCCGAGCCGTCGGCCGGTGAACACCGCTCTCAGCCTGAGGCCCTGTGGACCTCTAGCCCTAGATCGTGTCCCGGCCGGCGGGTAGGTCGCCCGTTGAGTGCTGCTGGGATGTCGTGCCCCACCACCCGTGGTGAGCACTGATCCATTAGGTCGCTACCGGGGCGGTCTCGGCTCACGGGAGATGACAGGACCGACAACGGAAGGAGGCGGTGGCAGTGATCTTCGTCGGCAACGACTGGGCAGAGGATCACCACGACGTGTACGTGATGGACGAGGCGGGCAGGAAGCTCGCGGCCAAGAGGGTCGGCGAGGGCATCGAAGGACTCAGCGCCTTCCACGCCCTGCTCGGCACCCACGCCGAGGATCCCGCGCAGGTGCGGATCGGGATCGAGACCGACCGGGGCCTGTGGGTCAACGCGCTGGTCGCGGCCGGGTACCAGGTCCACGCGATCAACCCCAAGGCGGCCGCGCGGTACCGGGACCGGCATCACCTCAGTGGTGCCAAGTCCGACGCGGGCGACGCCAGGATGCTGGCCGACCTGGTCCGCACCGACGCGCACAACCATCGCCTGGTCGCCGGTGACAGCGCACAGGTGGAGGGCATCAAGGTCATCGCCCGGGCGCACCAGAACCTGATCTGGTCCCGGACCCGGGAGGCCAACCGGCTGCGCAACGCGCTGCGGGAGTACTACCCCGCCGCGCTGGTCGCGTTCGAGGACCTGGACGACCGGGACGCCCTGGCCGTGCTGGGTCGGGCCCCCGACCCCATCACCGGGGCCAGGCTGAGCCTGTCCCAGATCAAGACCGCGCTGCGTGCCGGTGGACGCCGCCGGTACCTGGAGGCCACCGCCGAGCGGATCCAGGAGGCGCTGCGCAGCGAGCAGCTGGCCGCACCGGCCCCGCTCGTGCAGGCTCACGCAGCCAGCACCAAGGCCCTGGTGGGGGTGCTGGTCGCGTTCAACACCCAGATCAGCGACCTGGAGGCCCAGCTGGGCCAGTCTTTTGAGCAGCACCCGGACGCCGACATCTACCTCTCGCTGCCAGGCCTGGGTGACGTCCTCGGCGCCCGGGTGCTCGGCGAGCTCGGGGACGACCCCGAACGCTTCGCTGATGCCAAGTCTCGCAGGAACTACGCCGGCACCTCACCCATCACCAAGGCCTCGGGCAAGAGGAAGATCGTGCTGGCCAGGTACGTGCGCAACAAGCGGCTGTACGACGCGATCGACCAGTGGGCCTTCTGCTCCCTGAGCACCAGCCCCGGCGCCCGCGCCTACTACGACGAACGCCGCGCCGCGGACTACGAGCACCACGAAGCCCTCCGCGCCCTGGGCAACCGCTGGATCGGAATCCTGCACGGCTGCCTCAAGCACCGCACCCCCTACGACGAACACACCGCCTGGGCCCACCGCCACGCCACGGCAGCTTGACACGTTAGACCCCTGGGATATCTAGTGGGAGGACAGCCACCCGCCCGGGATGAGGCAGGGCGACGGGGGCGACCGGCCCTGCGGACGGCCCTACCGGCCTGCACCCCTACCAGCGGCGGCGGACCTACAGTGGCCCCGTGGACCTGGATGCGCTCGTGACGCGCCGCCGCGCGGACTGGCACCGGCTGGAGACCCTGTCGCGGCGACGTCGGCTCAGCGGGGCGGAGGCCGACGAGCTGGTGGACGGCTACCAGCGGGCCGCGACCGACCTCTCCCTCGTGCGCTCCGGCGCCCCCGACGCCGGGGTGGTCTCCTACCTCTCCGCGCTCGTGGCCCGTGCGCGGGCCCGGGCGGGGCGGGTCCCGACCGCGTCGTGGTCGGGGGTGGGCCGGTTCTTCGCCGAGGACTTCCCGGCCGCGCTCTACCGGCTGCGGTGGTGGTGGGGCACCACCGCCGTGGTCAACGTCGTCGTCGGGCTGGTGCTGGGCTGGTGGCTCTACCACCACCCGGTCGTGGAGAACACCCTGCTCACGCCGCAGGAGGTCCAGCTCCTCGTCGACGTCCAGTTCGAGTCCTACTACTCCGAGCACCCCGCGAGCAGCTTCTCCACGCTCGTCTGGGTCAACAACGCCTGGGTCGCGGCGCGGGCCATCGGGATGGGGGTGCTGGGGTTCCCGGTCGTGTGGGTGCTGTGGCAGAACATCGCCAACGTCGCGGTCATCGGCTCGCTCATGCACCGCTACGACCGCGCCGGTGTCTTCTGGGGGCTGCTGACGCCCCACGGTCTGCTGGAGCTCATGGCCGTCTTCGTGGCTGCCGGGGTGGGCCTGCGGCTGTTCTGGGCGTGGGTCGCCCCCGGACCCAGGACCCGGCTGGCCAACCTGGCCGCGGAGGGTCGCACCGCCGCGGGGGTGGCGCTCGGGCTGGTCGTCGTCCTCCTCGTGGCCGGCGTCATCGAGGGCTTCGTCACACCCTCGCCGCTGCCGACGTGGGCCCGGGTGGGGATCGGGGTGCTGGCCCTGCTGGGCTTCCTGGCGTACGTCTTCACCCTCGGCCGGGCGGCCGTCCGGCGGGGCGTGACCGGGGACGTGGGGGAGGACCAGCAGGCGGCGTCCGCGCCCTCGGCGGGCTGACCCCGGCCGGCGGTCCTCAGACGCCCATGTCCTCGTAGGAGCGAGGATCCTCGATCGGTTCCAGGTGGCAGTTCACCCGCAGGTCGGGATAGGCCTCGAGCAGGGAGTCGGTGATGTCCTCGGCCAGGTCGTGGCCCCGCTTGACGCTCCACTCCCCGGGGACGAGCAGGTGCATCTCCATGAAGCGACGGTGCCCGGACTCCCGGGTGCGCACGGCGTGGAACTGGACCTCGTCGCTGGCCCACCCGTCCAGGATGCGGCCGATCCGTTCGTTGTCCTCCTTCGGCAGGCTGGCGTCCATGAGCCCGGCGGCGGAGGTGGCGACCAGGCTCCACCCGGTGACGAGGATGTTGACTCCCACGGCGAAGGCCACCACCGGGTCCAGCCGCTCCCACCCCGTCAGCCAGACCAGGGCCACGCCGACGACGACGCCGACCGAGGTCCACACGTCGGTGAGCAGGTGCTCGCCGTCGGCCGTGAGGGTGATCGAGCGGTGCCGACGACCCGCCCGCAGGAGGACCCAGGCGACCCCGCCGTTGACCACCGACGCGAGCACCGAGATGAGCAGGCCGACCCCGACCCGCTCCAGCGGCTGCGGGTCCAGGAAGCGCTGCACGGAGACCATGAGGATGACGGCCGCGGCGACGAAGATCATCAGACCCTCGACCGCGGCGGCGAAGTACTCGGCCTTGCTGTGGCCGTAGTTGTGCTTCTTGTCCGGCGGGCGCAGGGCCACCCGCAGGGCCACCAGGGCCACGATCGCCGCGACCAGGTTGACCAGCGACTCCGCGGCGTCCGAGAGCAGGCCCACGGAGCCGGTCAGCAGCCACGCCCCCGACTTGAGGCCGATCGTCACCAGCGCGGCCGCGATCGAGAGCCAGGCGAACCGGGTCAGGTCCTGGGGGGCGGGGTGGCGCGTGCTGGGGGTCGGGTCGGGGGTGCTGCTCATCGACGACGCGGCGGGCAGGGGGCGGTGGACACCCGACGATGCTACCGGCGGGCAGGCGGGTCGGCGGTCCACACCCACCGTGCACTCAGAGGCGGCCGGTCGCCTTCAGCCGCAGGTAGTGGTCGGCGAGGGCGGGCGCCAGGTCGTGCGGCGGGCGGTCCACGACGTCGACCCCGAGCTGGTGGAGGGCCGAGGCGGTCCGGCGGCGCAGCGACCCGGTCCGCTCGGCGGCGGCCGCGTCGTAGACCGACCCGACCGAGCCCAGGTCGTGGGCCATCTCGGCCACCGAGGGGTCGGCGACGGAGGCCAGGACCACGTGGTGGTGGGCGGTCAGGCTGGGCAGCACGGGCAGCAGCCCCTCCTCGACCGCGGCCGGCTCCAGCGGTGTGAGCAGCACGACCAGGGCCCGCCGCCGGGTGGTCGCGTTCACCGCTCCCGCAAGCCGGGTCCAGTCGGCCTCCACCAGGACCGGTTCAAGCGGCGCCATCGCGGTCACCAGGCGGTGCAGCAGGTCGGCCGACCCGGCGGCGCTCCCCGCACCTGAGCCCACCCGCGCCCGCATGACTCGGTCGCCCGCCAGCAGGTCGACGCGGTCACCGGCCCGGGTCGCCAGGGCCGCCAGCAGCAGGGCAGCGTCCATCGCCGCGTCCAGCCGAGGCTCGTCGCCGACCCGGGCCGCGCTGGTGCGGGAGGTGTCCAGGACCAGCAGCACGCGGCGGTCCCGCTCCGGCTGCCAGGTACGCACGACGGTGTGCTGGCGCCGTGCCGTGGCCCGCCAGTCGATGGACCGCACGTCGTCGCCGTCGACGTAGTCGCGCAGGGAGTCGAACTCCGTGCCCTGCCCGCGCGTGCGCACCGCCGAGCGCCCGTCGATCTGGCGGAGCCGGGCCAGCCGGCTCGGCAGGTGGCGGCGGGACCGGAAGGGGGGCAGGGAACGGACCACCCCGGCGACGGCCGTCCGGCGCTGCCGCCCGGCCAGGCCGAGGGGGCCGTGCACGCGGACGGTGACCGTCGTGGCGGGCCGGTCACCGCGCCGGGTCGGCGTGAGCACGGTCCGGACCCGCTGCACCCGGCCCGGAGCGAGGTCGAGGACGTGCCGGGCGCCGTCCGCCCCGGCCGACGGCACCCAGGCGTCCTGCACCAGCCCCCGCACGCGGCGGGACCCCTCGTGGGTGAGGGTGAGCTCCGTGGCGCTCGATCCGCCCAGACGCACCGGCGGCACCTCACCGCGCACCACCGTCAGCGCCCCCGGGGAGGGGGTCAGCAGCAGGTCCAGCGCTACGAGCACGGCGACGAGGAGCAGCCAGCCCGCGGCGACCACCCCGGCCCGCCCGGGCCACAGGGCGGCGGGGACGAGGCCCAGGAGCACCAGGGCCACGACCGGCCCACGCACGACCACGGCCGGCCTCAGCGGGGGACGGGGACCGAGGAGAGCACGGTGCGCAGCACCGCGTCGGCGTCCACGCCCTCGAGCTCGGCCTCCGGGCGCAGCGCCACCCGGTGCGCCAGGGTGGCGGGAGCCAGCGCCTTGACGTCGTCCGGCGTGACGAACCCCCGCCCTGACAACCAGGCCCAGGCGCGCGCCGAGGCCAGCAGGGCCGTCGCCCCCCGGGGACTGACCCCCAGCTGCAGGGAGGGGGCGGTCCGGGTCGCCCGGGCCAGGTCCACGACATACCCCACGATCTCGGGGGAGACCTGCACGGACCGGACGGCCGTCGACGCGGCCGCCAGGTGCGCCGCCCCCGCGACCGGGGTGACCCCTGCGGCCGCGAGGTCACGCGGGTCGAAGCCCGCGGCGTGGCGGGTGAGGACCTCGACCTCGTCCTCCCGGGGCGGCAGGGGGACCGTCAGCTTGAGCAGGAAGCGGTCCAGCTGGGCCTCCGGCAGGGGGTAGGTTCCCTCGTACTCCACCGGGTTCTGGGTGGCCGCCACCAGGAAGGGCGTGGGCAGCGCGCGACCGGTGCCGTCGACGGTGACCTGCCGCTCCTCCATGGCCTCCAGCAGGGCCGACTGGGTCTTCGGCGGCGTGCGGTTGATCTCGTCGGCCAGCAGCAGGTTGGTGAAGACCGGACCGGGGCGGAAGGTGAAGTCGCCCCGACCGCTGTCGTAGACCATCGAGCCGGTGACGTCGCCGGGCATGAGGTCGGGGGTGAACTGCACCCGCGCGGTGCGCACGGACAACGCCCGGGCGAGCGCCCTGACCAGCAGGGTCTTGGCCGTCCCGGGCACCCCCTCCAGCAGCACGTGCCCGCCCGTCAGGAGCGCGACGAGCAGCCCGGAGACGGCCTGGTCCTGACCCACGACGGCCCGCGCGACCTCCGTCCGGACGGCCTGCAGGGCGAAGCGCGCGTCCTCGGGGTCCGGGGGGACGTCGGGAGGTGCGGCGTCGGACGTGCCGGACGGTGTCGGCGGGGGAGTCATCGATGAGGTCCTTCCTCGAGGGATCGCAGCCGGCGCGCGACGTCCACCAGGGTGGCGTCGTCGTCGGCGGTGGGGTCGGTGAGCAGTCGTCGGACGGCCCCGGGCGGCTGGCCGGTCGTGGCGGCGACCCGCTCGACCAGGTCGTCGGTGCCCGTGGCGGGCGGCAGGCCCAGGCGCTGGGCCAGGCGGTGGCGCGTGCCCTCCTGCAGCGCGCCCAGGGCGTGCTCCCGGTCGTGCGCCTGCCGGTAGAGCCGGCCCCGGGCCCGGGTGGTCTCGGCCGCGTGGACGACCGCGGGGAGGGGCTCGACGACGACCGGGGCCAGCCGCCGACCCTGCCACAGCCCGGTGACGAGCACCGCCGCCGCGAGCAGGACCACCGAGGCGGTGAGGTTGCGGGGCAGCACGTCCCACAGTCCCTGGGCCGAGGCGTCGGGGGGTGCGTCGCCGGGGGAGGGCACCACCCACACCAGCTCCTCGGGGCCGCCCAGCAGCCGCAGGCCCAGCGCGGCGTGCGCCTCCTCCAGGACGTGCTCGTTGGTCAGCGCCGAGGGGAAGCCGACGAGGGTGAGGGGTGGGTGTCCGGAGGTGGCGGGCAGCTCCAGCAGCGCGCCGACCCGCGCGCCTCCGGCGTTGTGGCTGGGGGTGGGCGGGTAGCAGGCGGTGGCCGCGGCACGCTCCGCCCCGTCGACCTCGAGCATGACGTCCGCGCGGGCCAGCAGGTCGCCGTCGCGCACCCACGGGGCCGTGCACCCCGCCTCCAGGACCCGGTCGCCGCCCGGTGCCGTCGAGACGGGCAGGTCCAGGACCGCCCCCGGGTCGGCGGAACCGTCGGGGACGAGCACGACGAGGCGGTCGGCATCGGCGACGTGCGCGAGCAGCTCGGCGCCCGCCTCGGGCCCGAGGTATGCCGTGTGCCCCAGGAGCACGGTCGTGCCCGGCCCCACCGGACGCTCCAGCAGGCGCCGCGTGCCGTCCACGACCTCGACCCGGGTCCCCTGCTGCTCCAGGACCCGGGCGAGGGCCCTGGTCCCCTCGTGGCCGGGGTTGTCGGGGGAGAGCGGCTCCCCGGTGTCCTGGCGGGTGAGCAGGGTGGCGACGACCGCCATCCCCAGCAGGAGGAGCACCCACGGGACCCATCGGCGCACCCACGGGACGCGTCGGCGGACCCCCGGGGACGGTGCGCCCGTGGGCCCCCCGGACGGTCGGTCCGACCGCGCAGCCGGTCGACGCGCCACGGCGGCGGTCACCGGGGGACCGCCGGCCCGGGGACCCGGGCGGTCGTGGCACGGACGGGGGCCTGCTCGAGGCGGGACCCCAGCTCCAGGACCGCCCGCGCCTGCTCCGGGGTGGCGCGGCCGTTCCCGTAGCGGACCGCGTCGAACCGGTCCGCGGCCGCCGTGAGGTCGCCGGCCAGTGCGGGCACCCGGGCGGCCAGCTCGGCCGCCAGCTCGTGGGCGGTCCGGCCGGGCCGATCGGGCAGCCAGCCCCGCTCGTCGGCGGTGGCCGCCACCGCCCGGTAGGCCTCGAGCAGGGCGGTACCGGGGTCGTCACCGACCAGGGCCCGCTCCGAGAGCTCCCGGTAGGCGGCCGCTCCGAGGGGTCGCTCGGGCAGCACCGAGGGGTCGACCGCGCGCCGTGACAGGGCCGTCTCGCGGCGCCGCTGCCGGGCCGAGCGGGTCAGGACCGCGAGGACGGCGAGGACGACGCCGGCCAGGACCAGCCAGGCCGCCCCGGGCGGGAGCGTCCCCGCGAGGGAGGGGGAGGGCAGCAGGTCGGCCAGCCAGCTGAGGACCCGCTCCACGACCGACTCCCGGACCTGGTACTCACCGCCGGAGAGCTCCTCCTCCAGCCACCGGCGGGCCTCCTCCCGGTCGGGCCCGGGAGTCCCCGCCCGCAGGGCGGTCAACGCCGCCGCCGCGCGGCCCGCTCCTGGGCGGTGCGGTGCAGCATCAGGTCCAGACCCTCACGACGGATCCGCTGGTCGAGGTAGAGGAGCGCCGTCACCCCGGCGGTGAACGGGACGACGACGGCGTTGACGACCAGCTGCACGACGTGGTCGAGCACGATGGCCAGCGTCGACGGGCCCCCGCCGCCGGTGAGGAACCCCTCGCCCAGCAGGAGCAGGACCACCGAGACCGGCACCTGCACGGCGGCCGTGAACGCGGCGGTGACCAGGCCTGCCAGGACGGTGATCCCCGTGATCCGCCAGGACTGCCGCCCCGAGGACAGCGCCCAGGCCCGCCGCACCCCCTGCCACGGCCCGGCTCGCTCGAGCACGACGGGGGCCGGGGCCAGCGAGAGGCGGCTCCCCGACCAGAGGAGCACGACCGCGGCCGCGAGGCCGCCCAGGACGGCCACGAGGACGGCGATCACGTCGCCGGCGCCGCTGGCCGCCCACGTGGCCAGCACGACGAGGAGGACCACCGCGGCTCCGAGCAGGAGCAGGAGCACGGTCATCACCACCAGCGCCCCCAGCAGGGCGGGCAGGCGGCCGCGGACCGCCTCCCAGGCCTCCTGCAGCCCGGCCCGGTCGCCCAGGACGGCCTCACCGACGGTGTGGACGATCAGGCCGGTGAGCGTGGTGGAGGCCAGGGCCGAGAAGAGCAGCGTGACCAGCAGGAGCACGGCATCGCGGTCGGTGGGGGCGATCGCGCTCGTCCTGGCGACCCCCAGCGAGAGCACCAGGGAGGGCAGGAGCAGGACGGCCAGGACCAGCAGGGCCATCCCCACGGTCGCACGGGGGTTGCGGCGCATCGTCTGCAGCGACCCGCCGAAGACGTCCCCCAGGCCCAGCGGGCGCAGCGGGACCACGCCGGGCTGGTGCTGGTGGGCCAGCTCCTCGGGCGTGAGCCGCTGCCACGGGTCTGGCCCGTCCGCGGCGGGAGGGGGCAACGGTGCTCCTGACCCGGGTGGCGGCATACCGGGCGGCGGCGGCGCCCCGGGCGGGAGACCGTGCAGCGGTGCGCCGGGTGGCGGCATACCGGGCGGTGGTGCCCCGGGCGGCGGCATACCGGGCGGTGGTGCCCCGGGCGGCGGCATGCCGTGCGGCGCCTCCCCGGGCCCCCCGTGCGGCTGCGTCATCCCCCGGCTCCTCCTGCGGTGCGGACGCCCGCCCCCTCGGGTGCGAGCAGGTCGTGGACGAGGCGCTCGGCCTCCTTGGCGGTGACCGGGACGGCCCCGAGAGCCTCCTGGGCGGCCACGATACCCGGCTCGGCACGACGCAGGACGTGCCCCCGGCGCCACAGCGTCCACGGCGGCTTGCGCCGTTCAGCGAGGTCGCGCACGAGACGACGCCCGAAGGTGAGCCAGGGGCGGTTGCGCACGCAGAAGGCCTGGGCCAGCAGGCCCTTCTCCCGCAGCCCGGCCACGGTGTGCGCCGCGAAGATCCCCTCGGCCACGACGACGTGGTGGCGCCCTCGCACGAGCACGTGGTGGCCGGTGATGCTGGAGCTGGAGATGTCGTAGACCGGCACGTCGGTGCAGCCGTGCACGCAGAGCTCCTCCAGCGCCTCCAGCGCCGCGTCCACGTGCCAGGAGCGCACGTCGTCCCAGTCCACCAGGCCCAGCGGACTCATCGGCAGGTCCGGGTCGCCGCCCTCGCGGTAGAAGTCGTCCAGCGCCACCATCGGCCAGCCGAACCGGGCGGTCAACCGGCGGGCCAGGCGGGACTTGCCGGCACCGCTGGGCCCGGCGAGCACGAGGACCCGCGCGGGTCGGGTGGCAGCGGGCTCCATGGCCCGACAGTCTAGGACGTGCCGCGCCTAGACTCTGCGGGCGTGAGCACCTCTCCGCCGTCCGGCCACCCGCCCGTCGACCCCGCGCGGGGACCCGGCCCCGGCCCCGGCGCCGGTCGTCTGCAGGGGCCGCTGGTGCGGGTCTACCGGACGCTGCCGGCCCGGTTGATGGGGTGGGCGCTCGTCGCCGGGGCCGGTGTGCTGGCGGTGCTGACCCTCGTGGACGTCGTGTCGGGGCACCGCACCGGTCTGCTCCCGCCGACCGCGCTCGTGGTGGGGGTGGCGGCCCTGGGCTGGGTGCTGTTCCTGCGGCCCTCGGTGCGGCTCCACGAGGACGGGGTCGTGCTGGGCAACGTCCTCACCGACACCGTCGTGCCGTTCGCGGCGGTCGAGGAGGTCACCCACCAGTGGTCCCTGGAGCTGCACGACCTGCAGGGCAGGCGGCACGGGTCCTGGGCGGTTCCGGTCAAGCGCGAACGGGTGCGGCGACGGTCCGTGGACGACTTCGCCGAGACGACCGTGCGGGGGCGGGGGGACGCCGGGACGACCGCCCAGGGGGTCGCCGACGAGGTGCAGCGGGCCCTGCAGCGCTGGCGCCTGGACGGCGGGGAGCTCGGTGTCGCCGCACGCGACCGGCAGGACCTGGCCGGACCGGGCAGGGCCGCGGCCCCGGGGTCCTCGGCAGCGACGTCGCCGCGCGTGGCCCAGCGGCCGGCCTGGGGAGCGGTCGCCGTGCTGACGCTCGCCGTGGCCCTGGTGGTGCTCGCGGTCCTGGCCTGAGGTCCGGGCCGCCCGGTCGCCTCCCGGTCAGACCCGGGTGAGCTCCTCCATCGCCGCCCGCGCGTCCGCCAGCCGCCGCCCGGCCTCCTCGCGGGCCGCGGCCAGGCCGTCGTCCCCCTGCACGGCCACGACCGCCTCGAGGTAGACCTTCAGCTTGGGCTCGGTCCCGCTCGGCCGCACGATGACCCGGGTGTCGTCGACCAGCAGGAACCGCATTCCCTCGGTCGGGGGCAGCCCGTCGACCCCGTCGGCCAGGTCCTCGACGCTGCTGACGTCCGTGCCGCCCAGCCGCGCGGGCGGTTCCTCACGCAGCCGCTGCATCACCGGGGGGATCAGCGCCAGGTCGGACACCCGCACCGAGAAGGCGTCGGTCTGGTGCACCCCGTGGTGCCGGGCCAGGTCGTCCAGCACGTCCAGCAGCGTGCGGCCCTGCGCCTTGAGCCCGGCCGCCATCTCCGCGGCCAGAAGCGCGGCGGTGACCCCGTCCTTGTCCGGGACCGTGGCCGGGTCGACGCAGTACCCCAGCGCCTCCTCGTAGCCGTAGGCCAGCCCGGGGACGCGGCCGATCCACTTGAACCCGGTCAGGGTCTCCTCGCCCGGCAGGCCCGCGGCCTCGGCCATCGCGCCGAGCAGGCGGGAGGAGACGATCGAGCGCGCCAGCACCCGGCGGTCCCCGGTGGCCCGGCCGCGGTCGATGACGTGCTGCCCCAGGAGGGCGCCGACCTCGTCGCCCCGGAGCATCCGCCAGGAGCCGCCGTCCCGCACGGCCAGGGCGCACCGGTCGGCGTCGGGGTCGTTGGCCACCACCAGGTCAGGGTGCTCGCGCTCGGCCAGCGCCAGCGCCGCGTCGATGGCCCCCGGCTCCTCGGGGTTGGGGAAAGCCACGCTGGGGAAGTCCGGGTCCGGTTCCTGCTGCTCGACCACCTGCTCCGGAGCGGGGAAGCCGGCCCGGACGAAGGCCTCGCGGACGACCTGCGAGCCCACGCCGTGCAGCGCGGTGTGCACGACGGACAGCGAGCGCGGACCGTCGGGGTCCAGGACCGCGACGGCGGCGTCCAGGTAGGCCTGCGTCACCGAGTCGTCCAGCGTGACCCAGCCGTCGTCGGCCCGCGGGACCTGAGCGACCGAGGGCACGGCGGCGATCTGCTCGGCGATGTCCCGGTCGGCGGGCGGGACGATCTGCGACCCGTCACCCAGGTAGACCTTGTAGCCGTTGTCCTCGGGCGGGTTGTGGCTGGCGGTGACCATGACACCGGCCTCGGCCCCCAGGTGCCGGACGGCGAACGCCAGCACCGGTGTCGGCAGGGGGTGGGGGAGGACCATGGCGCGCCCGCCCGCGGCGGTCACGACCGCGGCGGTGTCCCGGGCGAAGACGTCGGAGTTGTGCCGGGCGTCGAAGCCGACGACCACGGTCGGCCCGTCGCCGTCCCCGCGTCGGCGCAGCATCTGGGTGAGGTATGCCGTGAGGCCGGCGGCGGTGCGCAGGACGACGGCGCGGTTCATCCGGTTCGGGCCGGCCCCGAGGGCCCCCCGCAGCCCGGCGGTACCGAACTCCAGGAACCCGGCGAACCGGTCCTGCAGGTCGGCCCGGGCGTCACCCTCCCCGGCGCGGACCCGCTCGAGCAGGTCGGCCAGCTCGGCGCGGGTCACCGGGTCCGGGTCGTCGGCCATCCAGGCGTCCGCGCGCTCCAGCAGGGCGGGGTCGAGGTCGTCGTGCTGCGTCATCGGTGTCCTCCGGGATCGGCTCGGTGCGCGGGCCGGTCGTCGCCGCGCGGGACGTCGTGAGGGGGGCGGGTGGGAGGGGGGATCACAACCGCGCCACGATCCGGGCGAGCAGCTCGCCGCAGCGCTCGCCGGCGGCCCGGCCGGCTTCGATCACGTCCTGGTGGTCCAGGGGCACCGGGCTGATCCCGGCCGCGGGGTTGGTCACCAGGGAGATGCCCAGCACCTCCAGTCCGGCCTCCCGGGCGGCGATCGCCTCCAGGGTGGTGGACATGCCCACCAGGTCGCCCCCGAGGGTGCGGGCCATCCGCACCTCCGCCGGCGTCTCGTAGTGCGGCCCGCGGAACTGGACGTAGACGCCCTCGGGCAGGTCGGGGTCCACCTCCCGGGCCAGGTCGCGCAGCCGGGGGGTGTACAGGTCGGTGAGGTCCACGAACGTGGCCCCCTCCAGGGGCGAGGCCGCGGTGAGGTTGAGGTGGTCCGAGATGAGCACCGGCGTCCCCGGTCCCCACTCGGGCCGCAGCCCGCCGCACCCGTTGGTCAGCACGACCGTGCGGCACCCGGCCGCGGCCGCGGTCCGGACCGCGTGCACGACGGCCCGCACCCCCCGTCCCTCGTAGAAGTGGGTGCGGGTGCCGTAGACCAGGACCCGTCGACCGTCGGGGAGGGGGATCGAGCTGATCGTCCCGGTGTGGCCCGCGACGGCCGCCGCGCCGAACCCGGGCACGTCCGTGTTCTCGATCACGGTGTCGGGCGTGCCGAGCCGGTCGGCGGCGGGCTTCCACCCGCTGCCGAGCACGAGCGCCACGTCGTGCCGGGCGGCACCGGTGCGCTCGGCCAGGACCGCGGCCGCGGCCCGGGCGACCTCCTGGGGGTCGGTGCGGGGGTCGTCGAGGTCGGGGGCGGGAGAGGCGTCGGTCACCCGGGCAGCGTACCGATGGTTTGATGGGGGCGTGAGTGCAGCCAACAAGTCCGTCGTGGTGATCGGTGGTGGCCCCGGAGGCTACGAGGCGGCCCTGGGGGCGGCCCAGCTGGGCGCGGAGGTGACCGTCGTGGAACGGTCCGGGCTGGGCGGCGCCACGGTGCTGACCGACTGCGTGCCGAGCAAGGCCCTGATCGCCACCGCCGACTTCATGGACCGGTTCAGCGCGGCCAAGCGCATCGGGGTGCACTTCGACGGCGCCCAGGTGCCCGGGGACCAGGGGGTCACCGCCCACATCACCGACGTCAACGCGCGCATCATGCGCCTGGCGGCCGCCCAGAGCCGCGACATCGGGGAGCGGTTGGAGTCCGCGGGCGTCGAGGTGATCCAGGGGGCCGGCCGGCTCCTGCCGGACGGGACGGTCGAGGTCGTCGAGGGGGTGGGGGCCGTCCCCTCGGGGGAGGAGCCCGCGCCGCACGGGGCGGACCGCGACCAGGGGCGGGTCACCCGCACCCTGGAGGCCGACCTCGTGCTCGTGGCCACCGGCGCCCGCCCCCGGGTGCTGGACACCGCCCGGCCCGACGGCGAGCGCATCCTCACGTGGCAGCAGATCTGGGACCTCACCGAGCTGCCCGCGCACCTGGTCGTCATCGGCTCCGGCGTCACCGGGGCCGAGTTCGCGCACGCCTACCTGGGCCTCGGGTCGCAGGTCACGCTCATCTCCCTCCCGCGACCGCGTGCTCCCGGGGGAGGACGCGGACGCGGCCAACGTCGTCGAGGAGGTCTTCCGCCGCCGGGGCATGACCGTGCTCAACCGCTCGCGGGCGGCCGAGGTGCGCCGCGAGGGGGACGGGGTCGTGGTCACCCTGGAGGACGGGCGCGAGGTGCCGGGGACCCACGCCCTGCTGGCGGTGGGGTCGATCCCCAACACCACGGACCTGGGGCTGGAGGAGGCCGGGGTCCGGCTGACCGCCTCGGGCCACGTCGAGGTCGACCGGGTCTCGCGCACCAGCGTCCCCGGGGTCTACGCCGCGGGCGACTGCACCGGCGTGTTCCCGCTGGCCTCGATCGCCGCGATGCAGGGCCGCATCGCCGTGGCCCACGCCCTCGGTGACGCCGTGGCGCCCCTGTCGCTGGGCAAGGTCAGCTCGAACATCTTCACCGACCCAGAGATCGCCACGGTGGGGGCCAGCCAGGCCGACGTGGACGAGGGCCGGGTGGACGCCCGGGCGGTGATGCTGCCGCTGACCAAGAACCCCCGGGCCAAGATGCAGAACCTCTCCGACGGCTTCGTCAAGCTCTTCGCCCGCAAGGGCAGCCACACGATCGTCGGCGGCGTGGTGGTCGCCCCGAGGGCCAGCGAGCTGATCTTCCCCATCGCCCTGGCCGTGGCCAACCGGCTCAACGTGGACCAGTTCTCCTCGACCTTCACGATCTACCCCTCGATGTCGGGGTCGCTGGCCGAGGCCGCCCGGCAGCTGCACGAGATCGCGGACTGACGACCGCGGGACGCCGCTGCCGCCGGGCTGCCCCGGACGCCGGACGCCGGGCGGCCCGTGGCGGCACGGCGGCCGGGCACGGTGGTAAAAACCCCCCGCCCACCTGCCGCGGACCCGTCAGTCCTTGAGCTCGCAGATCACCGCGCCGTTGGCGACGGTCTCGCCGACCGACGCGCTGAACCCGGTGACCGTGCCCGCCTTGTGCGCCTTGAGCGGCTGCTCCATTCATCGCCTCCAGGACCACGACCACGTCGCCCTCGGCCACCTGCTGGCCCTCCTCGACGGCGATCTTGACGATCGTGCCCTGCATCGGGGCGGTCACCGCGTCGCCCGAGGCCGCCGCACCACCACCGCCGCCGCGGGAGCGCTTGGGCGCCTTCCGGCGGGTGGAGCTCGTGCCGCCACCGTTGCCCCCGAGGGACAGGCCGGCGGGCAGCGAGACCTCCAGGCGCTGGCCGCCGACCTCGACGACGACCGTCTGGCGCTCGCCGTCCTCCGGCGTGTCGTCGGCGGTCGGCCCCGACCAGGGCTGGATCTGGTTGTCGAACTCGGTCTCGATCCACCGGGTGTGCACGGAGAACGCTTCGGAGGGCTCCGACGGGGCGAAGGCCGGGTCGGACACGACGGCCTGGTGGAAGGGCAGCACCGTGGGCATGCCCTCGACCACGAGCTCGCCGAGAGCGCGGCGCGACCGCTCGAGGGCCTGCTCGCGGGTGCGACCGGTGACGACGAGCTTGGCGATCATCGAGTCGAAGGCGCCGGCGACGGTGTCGCCCTCGACGATCCCGGCGTCCCAGCGGACACCCGGGCCGTGGGGGACGACCATGCGCGAGACGGTGCCGGGTGCGGGCATGAAGTCGCGGCCGGCGTCCTCGCCGTTGATGCGGAACTCGAACGAGTGCCCCTGGGGGGTCGGATCGTCATACCGCAGCTCCTCGCCGTCGGCGATGCGGAACTGCTCGCGCACGAGGTCGATCCCGGTGACCTCCTCGGTCACGGGATGCTCGACCTGCAGGCGGGTGTTGACCTCGAGGAAGGAGATCGTGCCGTCCTGCGCCACGAGGAACTCGCACGTGCCGGCGCCGACGTAGCCCGCCTCCTTGAGGATGGCCTTGGAGGCCCGGACGAGCTCGGCGCGCTGCTCCTCGGTCAGGAACGGGGCCGGGGCCTCCTCGACGAGCTTCTGGTTGCGGCGCTGGAGGGAGCAGTCACGGGTCGAGACCACGACCACGTTGCCGTGCTGGTCGGCCAGGCACTGCGTCTCGACGTGGCGGGGCTTGTCGAGGAACTTCTCGACGAGGCACTCGCCCCGCCCGAAGGCGGTGACGGCCTCGCGGACCGCGGAGTCGAACAGCTCGGGGATCTCCTCCATGGTGCGGGCGACCTTGAGCCCGCGGCCGCCACCGCCGTAGACCGCCTTGATGGCCACGGGGAGGCCGAACTCCTCGGCGAGCGCGACGACCTCGTCGGCGTCCTTGACCGGGTCCTTGGTGCCGGGGGCCAGCGGGGCCCCTGCCCTCACGGCGATGTGCTTGGCCTTCGCCTTGTCGCCGAGCGCGTCGATCGCCTCGGGGCCGGGACCGATCCAGGTGAGGCCGGCGTCCATGACCGCCTGAGCGAAGGAGGCGTTCTCCGCCAGGAAGCCGTAGCCGGGGTGGACCGCGTCGGCGCCCGCCTGCCGCGCCACGTCCAGCAGCTTCTCCTGGACGAGGTAGGAGTCTCCCGGGGTCGTGCCGCCCAGGGACCATGCCTCGTCGGCCACCTTCACGTGCAGCGCGTCCCGGTCGGGGTCGGCGTAGACCGCGACCGAGGTCAGGCCTGCGTCCTTGCAGGCACGGGCGATGCGGACGGCGATCTCGCCGCGGTTGGCGATGAGGACCTTGCTGATCGGCATGGCGATCACCCTAGACCCACGGGGGCGTCGCGACGCGCCAGGGTATGCCGTGCCACGGCCTGCGTCGGTCGCTCCGCGGGGCGCCGGTCACGCCGTCCCCGGGGTCATCCGGGCGAGGTCCGCGGAGCACCGGCGCTCGAGGTCGTCCAGCTCCCGCAGGGACTCGTCCACGTCCCGTCGGCGCCGCTCGAGGTCCGCGCGACGGTCGCCGATCTGGTCCAGCAGGTAGCGCAGCTGGCCGGCCTCGCCCGGCTGGTCGTCGTACATCCCCAGGATGGTGGAGATCTCCTCCAGGGAGAACCCCAGGCGGCGGCCCCGCAGGATGAGCGCCAGGCGGGTGCGCTCCCGCCGGCGGTAGACCCGCCGCTGCCCCTCCCGCCCGGGATCGACCAGGCCGAGGTGCTCGTAGTGGCGCAGGGCACGGTGGGTGACCCCGTAGTCGTCGGCCATCTGCGCGATGGTCCAGGTGGGTTCGTCGTCGGTGCGGTTCACGGTTGTCCTTACGTCAACTGGCGGTCCGGGCATCCTGCTTGACCTTCGCGTCAACGTCAAGGACGATGGGGCTCGCGACCGCCGCACCCGCAGGCCCGGGAGGCGGCCTGCGCCCCGCAGCCACCGCCCGGAAGGACGAGGACACCGATGTTCGAGCTGACCCAGGACCACGAGGACTTCCGCCGGCTCGTGCGCGAGTTCGCCGAGGCCGAGGTGGCCCCCCACGTCGAGCAGTGGGACCGGGAGGCGCACTTCCCGACCGACCTGGTGCCCAAGATGGGCGAGCTCGGCCTCTTCGGTCTCAACGCCCCGGAGGAGTTCGGCGGCGCCGGCCTGGAGGAGGGCGGCTTCACCTACCTGTGCCTGGCGATCGAGGAGCTCGGTCGCGTCGACCAGTCCGTCGGCATCACCCTCTCCGCCGGTGTCGGCCTGGGCATCAACCCGATCCTCTCCTTCGGCTCGCAGGAGCAGAAGGAGCGCTTCCTGCCCGACCTCGTCGCCGGTCGTGCGCTCGCCGGCTTCGGCCTGACCGAGCCCGAGGCCGGGTCCGACGCCGGGGCCACCCGGACCCGGGCCCGGCTTGAGGACGGCTCGTGGGTGGTCAACGGCGCCAAGGCCTTCATCACCAACTCCGGCACCGACATCACCTCCGTCGTGACGGTCACCGCACGGACGGGGGAGACCGCCGACGGCCGGCCCGAGCTCAGCGCGATCATGGTGCCGTCGGGCACCGAGGGCTTCGTCGTCGAACCCGCCTACCGCAAGCTGGGCTGGCACATCTCCGACACCCACGGCCTGACGTTCGAGGACTGCCGGGTGCCCGAGGACCACCTGCTGGGCGCGCCCGCGGCGAGGGATTCAAGCAGTTCCTCAAGACCCTCGACGACGGCCGCATCGCGATCTCCGCGCTCGCCGTCGGCTGCGCCCAGCGGATGCTGGAGGAGACCACCGCCTACGCCTCCGAGCGGATCGCCTTCGGCCGCCCGATCGCGGTCAACCAGGGGGTCTCCTTCCAGATCTCCGACCTGGCCGTCATGGTCGAGGCCGCCCGCCTGCTCACCTACAAGGCCGCCTGGCTCAACGACGAGCGCGAGGCGGGCCGTCGCTCGCTCGCCGAGGTGAAGCAGGCCGCGGCGATCGCCAAGCTCTACTCCACCGAGGCCGCGGTCACCACCACCCGCATCGCGACCCAGGTCTTCGGCGGCAACGGGTTCATGGAGGAGTACCCCGTGGCCCGGTTCTTCCGGGACGCCAAGATCCTGGAGATCGGGGAGGGTACCTCGGAGGTCCAGCGGATGGTCATCGCCCGGGGCCTCGGCCTCCCGTCCTGAGCGGGGCTGGCACGATGACGGGCATGGAGCACTCCGGCACCGGGGGCGACCCCTCCCAGGACCCCCGGGTCGCGGACCTGCGCGCCCGGCTCGCGACGGCATACCAGGACTCGGCGCAGCCGTCGGAGAAGGCGCGCGCCAAGCTCGACGCCCAGGGCAAGCTCTACGTGCGCGAGCGGATCGCGCTGCTCTTCGACGACGGAACCTTCGTCGAGGACGGGCGCTACGCCAACGCCACCGCGGCGGGGCTGCCCGCCGACGGCGTCGTCACCGGGCGGGGCGAGGTCGACGGGCGGCCTGCGATCGTGGTGGCCAACGACCCCACGGTCAAGGCCGGGTCGTGGGGGGCCCGCACGGTGGAGAAGATCATCCGGGCCACCGAGGCGGCGCTGCGCGAGGAGCTGCCGCTGTTCTGGTTCGTGGACTCCGCCGGGGCCCGGATCACCGACCAGGTCGACCTCTTCCCGGGCCGGCGCGGGGCCGGACGGATCTTTTCCAACCAGGTCGCCCTGTCGGGCAAGGTTCCCCAGATCTGCTGCCTGTTCGGCCCGAGCGCCGCGGGCGGGGCCTACATCCCCAGCTTCACCGACGTCATCATCATGGTCGAGGGCAACGCGTCGATGTACCTCGGGAGCCCGCGGATGGCCGAGATGGTCGTGGGGGAGAAGGTCAGCCTGGAGGAGATGGGCGGTGCCCGGATGCACTGCACCGTCTCCGGCGTCGGCGACCTGCTCGCCGCCGACGACACCGAGGCCGTCGAGATGGCCCGGCACCTGTTCTCCTACCTGCCCGACACCTGGCACGACCCGGTGCCGCACTACGAGGCCGAGCCGCCGGCCCGGCCGCTGACCCGCGACGTCGTGCCCGAGGCCGAGTCGGTGCCGTTCGACGTGCACGAGGTCGTCGAGGGACTGGTCGACGACGACAGCTTCTTCGAGATCAAACCCCTGTTCGCCCCCGAGCTGGTCGTCGGGCTGGGGCGGATGGAGGGACGCACCGTCGGGATCGTGGCCAACAACAGCGCGGTCAAGGGCGGGGTGCTGTTCACCGACTCCGCCGACAAGGCGTCCCGCTTCATCTGGCTGTGCGACGCCTACGGCATCCCCCTGCTCTACCTGGCCGACGTGCCCGGCTTCATGATCGGCTCGGAGGTCGAGCGCGGCGGCATCATCCGGCACGGGGCCAAGATGGTCTCCGCGGTGTCCGAGGCCACCGTGCCGCAGCTGTGCGTCGTCGTGCGCAAGGCCTACGGCGCCGGGCTCTACGCGATGGGCGGCCCGGGTTTCGGCCCGGAGGCCACGATCGCGCTGCCCACCGCCCGGATCGCGGTCATGGGACCGGAGGCGGCGGTCAACGCCGTCTACGCCAACAAGATCGCCGAGATCGCCGACCCGGCGGAGCAGGCCGCCTTCGTCGAGGCCCGTCGGGCGGAGTACCTCGAGGACGTCGACCTGGAACGGCTCGCGGCCGACCTCGTCATCGACGCGGTCGTCGAGCCCGAGCAGCTGCGAGAGGAGGTCGCGCGGCGGTTCCGCTACGCCGGCCGCCGCGACCGGCACTTCTCCACCCGCCACCGCAGCATCCCGCCCGTCTGAGCCGGACCCCGTGGACGCCGGGGACGGGTGCGCGTACCGTGACGGACGTGCGACGCGCTGCGGCGGCAACGGCGGTGGTCGTCCTCCTCCTGGCCGGGTGCCAGGAGGACGGGGACGACCCGTCCGGAACGCCTGCGGGGACCTCGGCGCCCGCGGACGCCGCCACGTCCACGCCGAGCGACGCCACCACGACGACGGACGACGGAGCCGGAGCACCGGGGACCACGGAGGATCCCGGCACGACCACGGGCACCGAGGACGAGCGGACGGGGGAGGTGACGGAGGACCCCACGGACCCGGGGCAGACCTCCGGCGAGCCACCCGACGACGCGACGGAGGAGCCCGGCACCGTCGGCGACGAGCCGACCGGCACGGGGTCCGAGCAGGCTCTTCCACCGTGGACCGACGATCCGCAGAGCGGGCGTCCGCCGCGTCGGACGAACCCCAGGAGATCACCGGCGTCCGCACGGGCCTGCACGAGGACTTCGACCGGGTGGTGCTCGACCTCACCGGTGACCGACCCGTCCTCGGATGGTTCGTGGGGCCGGTCGACGAGGCGGTCGAGGACCCCACGGGCTTCTCGCTCGGCGTGGAGGGCGAGGCCTTTGTCGAGGTGTCCGTCCGGGGGATCGACTGGACGACGGAGTCGCCCGAGCGCTACGACGGGGACCGGGTCCTCGGCGCCGGCACCGAGGTCCTCACCGAGGTGGTCCTCGGCGGTCTCTTCGAGGGGCAGCAGCAGGTCGTCCTGGGTCTGCGCGAGGAGACGGACTACCGGATCTTCACGCTGTCCGACCCGGCCCGCATCGTCGTCGACGTGCGCCACCCCTGAACGGGCGGACGCTCCACCGCCGGCCGGCGCCCCGCCGGCCCGCCTGCTGCACCGACCGGTGCGCCCCCGCCCCGCGGGAGCAGGTCACCGGCGCAGGTGCTCCTCCCACCACGCCAGGACGTGCTCGAAGCGCTGCACCCGGTGCCGCGGCTGTCCAGCCCGGGAGAGCTCGTGGCCCTCGCCGGGGAAGACGAGCAGCTTGGTGGGCACGCCGTTGCGGCGCAACCGGGCGAAGAGCCGCTGCCCCTGCTCCAACGGGCAGCGCAGGTCGCGCTCGGAGTGGACGACCAGGGTGGGGGTGCGGATCCGGTCCGCCCACGTGAGCGGCGACTGCTCGTGCTGGTGGTCCCCGGCGTACTCGTCGGCGAAGAACCACCCGATGTCGCTCGTGCCGGCGAAGGAGTCCCACGCGTTGACCGCCCGTTCGCTGATCGCGGCGGTGAACCGGTCGGAGTGCGCGACCAGCCAGGTCGTCATCAGCCCGCCGTAGGACCCGCCCTGGACACCCACGAGGGAAGGGTCCAGCCCGGGCCGGGTGAGGGCGTGGTCCAGCAGGGCCGTCAGGTCGGCCACGTCCACGGTGCCGATCGCCTCCTTCACCGCCCGTCCGTGGGCGGCCCCGTAGCCGGACCCGCCGCGCGGGTTGCCCATCACCACGGCATACCCCGCCCCCGCGAGGACCTGGGCCTCGTCGAAGAGGTTGCCCGAGTACTGCGTGTACGGACCGCCGTGGACCATCAGGACGACGGGGTGCCCCTCGGGGCGGGGCGGCCCGCCCGTCGGACGGACGAGCCAGCCGTGCACCGGGTAGCCGTCCTCGGCCTGCGTGCGCAGCTCCTCGGGCAGGATCGGCGCGGCGGTCCCGGTGAGGTGCCGCTCGGCCAGGTCGGTCGCCGGGGTGAGGCGGTCTCCCAGCCGGCCCACGAACAGCTCGCCGAAGGAGGAGCGGGTGCCGGAGACGGCCGCGACCATCCCGCCGCCCACCGCCAGCCCGGTGACGCTCACGTGGCCGTCGAGCAGCACGACGCCCGCCGGGAGGTGGCGGACCACGGTGTCGCCCTGGTGCTCGAGGGCGACGACCACCACGGTGCCGTCGCCGGCGACGGCGGGGGCGCAGGCCAGGTGGTCGGCCTCGGCGTCGGTGAGCGGGGCGTCCTCGCCCAGCCGGTGCAGGACCGCGTTGCGGGCGACGAAGTCCTGTCGGGAGGGTCCCAGGTCGCCGAGGCCCACGACGACGGTCCCGTCGGGGCCGCGGTCCAGGCCACCCACCGCACCGTGTCCGCCGGTGTGCCGCCGCAGACCGTCCCCCCGCAGGTCCACGGACCACACGTCCGAGACGAGGGTGTCCGGTGCCCACCGGCCCTCCTCGTCCCGGGAGGCCACGAAGGCCACCCGCTCCTCGTCCAGCCAGACGGGGGAGTCGTCGTCGCCGTCACCGTCCGTCAGCTGACGGGCGCCGGGCAGGTCCTCGGCGGCGTCGCCGTCGGCGGCGGGCAGGTCGGCCAGGTCGAGCAGGAAGATCTTGCTGGGACGGTCCAGGACGTAACCCAGCCCGTCGGCCTGGTAGCGGGAGTGCTCGATGAGCGGGGGGGCCTCCTGGTCGGGCTTGACGTCCTCGTCGGTGCCGTAGCGGCCCTGCTCCGGGACGCGGGCGGCGTAGGCGATCCGGCGCCCGTCGGGGGACCAGGCGAAGGAGCCCACCCCCAGCTTGTGGTCGGTGAGCCGCCGGGCGTCGCCCCCGTCGGCCGGGAGCAGGTGCAGCTGGGCCGGGCCGTCCTCCTCCCCGCGGAGCAGGGCGACGCGGGTGCCGTCCGGGGAGTATGCCGCGGAGCCGTCCCGGGTGCCCTGCGTGAACCTCTCGAGGGGGCCGGCCGCGGTGCCGTCGGGGCCGAGCGTGAGGCGCCACAGGCTGGTGCGGTAGCGGTTCTCGTCCACGTCGGGACGGCTCATCGTCACCAGGACGTGGGTCCCGTCGGGGTGGACGGAGGGTGCGGACAGGGTGCGGACGGAGGTGAGGTCGCTGGGCAGCACCGCAGCAGACTACGTGCTCGTCCCGCCGCGGCGACGACGCCGGGGGAGCAGGCTGAGCAGGTAGGGCATGCCCACCCGGCGGGCCACGTCCCGCAACGGCCGCGCCAGGCTGGCGCCGACGACGATCCCCAGCGAGATGGCCACGACGACGAGGGTCACGCCGAGGAAGGCGGCGACGGCCACCTCGGGCGCGGCCTCGAGCCGGGACACCGAGATCAGGCCGAGCGAACCGGGGACGAGCAGCCAGAAGCTCGGCAGGAAGGCCACCACCCGGGGCAGGTGGGGGCGCAGGAACTCCACGAGGGTGGCGCCCAGGCTGGCGACGACCGCGCCGAGGAACGCGCCGGCCCACCGGGTCCCCAGGACCGTGTGGCCCGCCCACTGGGCCAGGTAGGTGGCCAGGACGACCGCCAGCAGCCACGGCACCAGCCGGGACGGCACGGACTCCATGAGGGAGATGGCCACCGTCACCAGGACGACGCCGATGAGGGGCGCCCACCAGCCCAGCTCGGCCGGACGGGCGGTCTCGACCTCCTCCAGCGGCACCCGGAGCAGGGGGGCCGCCGCACCGACCCCCAGGGCGAAGAGCAGCATCTGCATCGTCCCGTGGGCCAGCCGCGCCGTACCGGCCACCATCGACCCGGCCGACAGCTCGGTGAGGCCGGTGACGATCGCGGCCCCGGGCAGCAGGACCGCGATCGGGCCGACCAGGGTCCACAGCGGCGCCGGGGCCCAGCCCTCACCGGCGGCCAGGAAGGCGGCGGCGCCCACGACGAAGGCGGCGATCAGCGGGGAGACGGTGCGCATCGTGCGGCCGGCCCGCGAGAGCAGCAGGAGCAGCGCACCGGTGACCGGGGCCAGCAGGGCGGCGAAGACCACCGCGGACCAGGCCGGTGCCAGGATCAGCGCGATGCCGACCCCGGAGAGGACGGCACCGGAGAACAGGCCGAGCCGGCGGTAGCGGTGCGGCTGCGCCCGCAGACGGGTCAGCCGCTCCAGGGCCTCGTCGGGCGACAGGGTCCCGGTCCGCAGGCTGGCGCGCACCGCGCAGACGTCGGCCAGCTGGTCCAGCCGGACGGCCCCCTCCACCTGCTCGAAGGTGGCCGGCCGCCCGGCGGCCAGGGTCACGGTGATCGCGGTCGGCAGGCAGCCCACCTGGGGTGCGGGGTGGCCCAGGCCGCGGGCCGCCTCGTGGATGTCCTCCTGGACCTCGTGCACGGGCATCCCGCCCGCGAGCAGGCCCGCCCCGAGCCAGGCCAGCAGGCGGCGGTCACGGACGTCGCGCTCCTCGAGCTGCGCCGTCGGGTCCGCGCCCGCCTGCCCGCTCACGCCGACCTCCCGTCCGGGGAGAGGTCGCCCGGCTCCATGCCGGCGACCTCCGCGCACGCCCATGCCGACAGGACGGCGGCCAGGAGGGAGGGCACGACGACACCGGCGACCTGGAGCGCGACGGAGCCCCCGCCCACCTCGGGGCGGCCCCACGACAGGGCCGCCAGGCCGGTCAGGCCCGCGGCGTGGACCACCCCGGCGGACGACCCGGCCCGCACGGCCACCGTGGCCCGGTCCCGGTGCCCACCGGCCGCCACCGTGGTCACCGCGCCCGAGAGGATCCCCAGCAGCGCACCGAGCGCGGCTCCGACGATCAGCCCCGCGAGGCCCGAGCCCACGGCGCTCGCGGCACCGCCGTCGACGCCGTTCGCGGAGGCCCCACCCGTCAGGGCGGTGGCCACACCGGTCACCGCCCCCACGGTCGCGCTCACGGCGACCCCCACGAGGACGCAGGCGACGAGGTACCGCCACCTCACCGCCGCCTCCAGGTGACGACGGCGAAGCCGGTCCGCGGGTCCCGCGAGACCTCCTGCCACCGGGCGGGGTCGATCGTGGGGAAGACGGTGCTGCCGGCGGGTTCGTCGTCCACCTCGCTGACCACGAGCCGGTCGGCCCAGGCGATCGCCTCGGCGTAGACCTGACCGCCGCCCACGACGAAGACCTCTCGGTCCCCGGCCGCCAGCAGGGCCTCGGGCCAGCTGTGGGCCACCTCGGCGCCGGACGCGGTCCAGGCGCGGTCGCGGGTGAGCACGATCGTGCGCCGCCCCGGCAGGGGCCGCCCGATCGAGTCCCACGTCGCCCGTCCCATGAGCAGCACCCCTCCGGCGGTGGTCTCCTTGAAGTGCCGCAGGTCCTCGGGCAGGTGCCAGGGCATCGTCGACCCGTCGCCGATCACCCCGTTGCGCCCCACCGCGGCGACGAGGGTGAGCGTCTGGTCGAAACCGTGCACGAGCACCGTGGGCGGCGCACCGGCGGCCAGGTGCTCCAGCGCGCGCCGCTCGTGCGGGACGGTCCGCGGGGGCAGCTGCGCCAGCGGCCACCAGCGCAGCTCCTGCGCCTTGTCCGGCTCCTGGACGGAGGGCTCGCCCGTCCAGGAGCGGGTGGCGAAGAAGAGGTCGACGCGCTGCTCGAGCGGGTCCGGCAGCGCGCAGGTGCGCTGGATCACCGCCACCGGGGCGAGGTCCGAGGGGTCGACCTGCACCCCCACCTCCTCCAGCGCCTCGCGCGTCGCGGCCCGGTATGCCGTCTCGCCCGCCTCCACGTGCCCGGCGGCGGCGCAGGCCCACCACCCGTCCATGAATCCCGTGCCGGACCGCAGCTGCAGCAGCACCTCCGGGTCGTCGGCGGGACCGCGCAGCAGGGCGAGGTAGGCGGCGGGGACGACCTGGATCCTGCCGCCGGTGGCCGGCGGCGTCATACCGCGATCGGCGCCTTGATCGTGGGGGCGGCCACGTAGTCGCGCACCTCGACGTGCCCGAGGTCGAAGGCGTCCAGCTCGCGCACCGTCGGGTCGAGGTGGAGGGTGGGCAGCGGTCCGGGGGTGCGGGTGAGCTGCTCACGGGCCTGGTCGAGGTGGTTGAGGTAGAGGTGGGCGTCCCCCAGGGTGTGCACGAAGTGCCGGGGTCGCAGGTCGACCACCTGGCCGACCATGTGCGTCAGCAGCGCATAGCTGGTGATGTTGAACGGCACGCCCAGGAAGGTGTCGGCACTGCGCTGGTAGAGCTGGCAGGACAGCCAGCCGCGCCGGTCCTCGTCGTCGGGGGCGGCGGGGGCGACGTAGAACTGGAAGAGGGTGTGGCACGGCGGGAGGGCCATGGCCTCCACCTCGGCCACGTTCCAGGCGGAGACGATGTGCCGGCGCGAGTCGGGGGAGGTCCGCAGCCCGGTCACCAGGCGGTCGATCTGGTCGATGGTCCGCCCGTCCGGAGTGGGCCAGGAGCGCCACTGGTGCCCGTAGACCGGACCCAGCTCGCCGTCCTCGTCGGCCCACTCGTCCCAGATGCTGATGCCCCGGTCCTGCAGCCAGCGCACGTTGGTGTCGCCGCGCAGGAACCACAGCAGCTCGCCGACGACCGAGCGCAGGTGCAGCCGCTTGGTCGTCAGCGCGGGAAAGCCCTCGGTGAGGTCGAAGCGCATCTGGTGGCCGAAGACGGACAGGGTGCCGGTGCCGGTGCGGTCGCTCTTCTCCACGCCCTCGTCCAGGATCCGGCGCAGGAGGTCCAGGTACTGCTGCATACCGCAAGACTAGGCGCACCCCGGGTTGTGACTCAGATCACATGACTGGCGCGTAACATTGGGGGCCTCTTCGCCGATATGACCTGTGACCGCCCTGCTGCTCGGACCCCCCGAGCGGGCAGCAGGGCGGTTCTTCACGTCCGGGGCGGTTCTTCCCGTCCGGGCCCCGTGGTCCTGGCCTTCGCCTCCCGGAGGAGGGGCACCGGAGGCAGGCCGACGAGGTGGTGCGGCCGGACGATGCTCAGACGTCCCGGGGTCCGGGCTCGTCCCAGGGGTGCTCCGGCTCGACCGGAGCGCGGCGGGACCCGCCGGTGCCGTGCGACGGTCCGTCCACGGCACGAGGGGCCGCCCGCCCCTGCTCGCGGGCCGCGAGGCGGCGGGCCTGCTCGGCGATCTGGTTCTCGGAGGGCTCCTGGTCCCACCGGAGGGCGGCCAGGTGGAGCACCAGGGCCAGGCCCCATCCCATGGCGGGCCAGACCGGCCAGAAGTAGCCACCGCCGGAGACGAGCCAGATGGCCGTGAGCAGGCCCATGACGGCCAGGTAGACGGTCAGGTGCTGGCGGAAACCCGCGCGGGCCTCCAGCTGCTGCTTGGCCCTCGCCCGCAGCCGGGGATCGTCGGCCGGGTCGGCGAGGGGCCCCGCGGGGTCCCTGCGGACGGGATCCGCCGGCGGCTCCTGACCGGGGGGCGGCAGGGGCGGTCGGTCCATGGTGCCTCCTCCGGGTGGTCCGGGCCAGCCTAGTCCGGTCGGGGCCGCGATGTGGAGCTGCAGGGCGTGTGACGCGTGGTGCGGACGGGGATCTGGCGTACGGTGCGAGCGTGGCCAAGACTGCGACCTCGACGTCCCGCACCCGCTCCGGCGGCACCGGCGGTGCCTCGGCCCGTCCCGCGAGCCGATCCGGCCCGGGCGGGCGGGGCGGGACGTCCGGGAAGGGTGCCACGGCCGCCGCCGCCCCGGGCGGGGGGACGTCGCTGCCCGGGAAGGCCTTCCGCGGGATCGCCGGTGCCACCGGCGGCACGGTCCGGGCGATGACCGACACCGCCCGTGACCTGGAGCCGGAGCACCGCCGTGACGGCGCCGGGTTCCTGCTGCTCGCGCTGGCCCTGGTCGTGGCCCTGCGGGAGTGGTGGGGACTGGACGGGATGTTCGGCGACGCGGTGCACGCCGTGGCCGCCGGCACCTTCGGCCGGGTCTCGCTCGTCCTGCCGGTGGTGCTGCTGTTCTTCGCGGTCCGACTGTTCCGCCGGCCCGGCGAGCAGCAGGCCACCAACCGGATGTCCATCGGCACCGTGGCGCTGCTGCTGGCCGGCAGCGGGCTGACCCACCTGGCCACCGGTGCTCCGGACTACGCCGAGGGCCCGGGGGTGATGCAGGCCTCCGGAGGGATCCTCGGCTTCATCGCCTCCTCGATGCTGTCGGCGGCCATCACGGCCACGGGGGCGGCCGTCGTCCTGGGCCTGCTCGCGGCCTTCGGCTTCCTGGTCCTGACCCGCACGCCCGTGCACCGGATCCCCGACCGGCTGCGCGAGCTGGAGCAGCAGCTCTTCGACTCGGCCCGGTTCGACCGCGTGGACCCGGTGACGGGGGAGGTCCTGCCCCGGGGGCGGCGTTCCCGGGCCCACCTCGACGAGCGCGAGGGCGACGTCGCCTTCGAGCAGGCGGCCCACGTGGACCGGACCGCCAAGGGGCGCTCCCTGCGGGCAGCTCCCCGGGACCGCCGCGGCCGGCCGGAGGACTCCTCGGACGCCGCTCCCGCAGAGGGCGCGACCCCCGGGCGGCGCGGTGGCGGCAGCGCCGCGGACGGGGGCGGTGGAGCCACGGCGGCCAGGTCCGAGGCGGGCGCGGGCCGGAGGCCGGGGACCCGGGCCCGTGCCGAGGGGGAGCGCACCGAGGAGATCCCGGCCGTCCGGCCCGGGCAGAAGCGACCCGAGAAGGTGCCCTCCAAGCCCCAGCTCGAGGCCCCGCCGACCAACCCGCTGCCCCAGCGCGTCGAGCAGCTGCAGCTGGCCGGGGACGTCACCTACACCCTTCCCGACCCCTCGGTGCTCAAGCCGGGGACGCCCCACAAGGAGCGGTCGGAGGCCAACGACCGGGTCGTGGACGCCCTGACGGGGGTGCTCGAGGACTTCAACATCGACGCCCAGGTCACCGGGTTCATGCGCGGCCCCACCGTGACGCGCTACGAGGTCGAGCTCGGCCCCGGGGTCAAGGTCGAACGGATCACCGCGCTGTCCAAGAACATCGCCTACGCCGTCGCGTCCGCCGACGTGCGCATCCTCTCCCCGATCCCCGGCCGCTCGGCGGTCGGCGTGGAGATCCCCAACACCGACCGGGAGAACGTCAACCTCGGCGACGTCCTGCGCAGCCAGGCGGCCCGCAACAACACCCACCCGATGGTCATGGGGGTGGGCAAGGACGTCGAGGGCGGCTACGTGATCGCCAACCTGGCCAAGATGCCGCACCTGCTGGTCGCCGGTGCCACGGGCTCGGGCAAGTCGAGCTTCGTCAACTCGATGATCACCTCCATCCTCATGCGCTCGACCCCCGACGAGGTGCGGATGATCCTCGTCGACCCCAAGCGCGTGGAGCTGACGGCCTACGAGGGCATCCCGCACCTCATCACGCCGATCATCACCAACCCGAAGAAGGCCGCGGAGGCGCTGGCGTGGGTCGTGAAGGAGATGGACCACCGCTACGACGACCTGTCCGCCTTCGGCTACAAGCACGTGGACGACTTCAACAAGGCCGTCAAGGCCGGCAAGATCACGCTGCCGCCCGGCTCGGAGCGTGAGCTGCGCCCCTACCCCTACCTGCTGGTCGTGGTGGACGAGCTCGCCGACCTCATGATGGTCGCCCCCCGGGACGTCGAGGAGTCCATCGTCCGGATCACCCAGCTGGCGCGGGCGGCCGGGATCCACCTGATGCTGGCCACCCAGCGTCCCTCGGTGGACGTGGTCACCGGGCTGATCAAGGCCAACGTCCCCAGCAGGATGGCCTTCGCGACCTCCTCGTTGGCCGACAGCCGCGTCGTGCTGGACCAGCCTGGTGCCGAGAAGCTCATCGGCCAGGGCGACGCCCTGTTCCTGCCGATGGGGGCCAGCAAGCCCATGCGCATCCAGGGCGCCTGGGTCGCCGAGTCCGAGGTGCACGACGTGGTCGTGCACGTGACCGGCCAGCTGCAGCCCAAGTACGTCGAGGAGGTCGTCGCGGCCCCGGCCAAGAAGCAGGTGGACGAGGACATCGGGGACGACCTGGAGCTGCTGCTGCAGGCGGCCGAGCAGGTCATCACCACCCAGTTCGGCTCGACCTCGATGCTGCAGCGCAAGCTGCGGGTGGGCTTCGCCAAGGCAGGCCGGCTGATGGACCTCATGGAGTCCCGCGGCATCGTCGGGCCCTCGGAGGGCTCCAAGGCGCGCGACGTGCTGGTCAAGCCGGACGACCTGGAGGAGACCCTCGGGCTCCTGCGGGGGGACGACCCGCCCCCGCGTCCGGAGCCGGAGACCGACAGCGCCCCCTTCGACGCGCTCGCGGCCGAGGTCGTCGACGAGCCCGTCGGGCAGCAGGACCCCTGGGACGAGGACGCGCAGGAGCCCCCCGTCCCCCCGGCGACCGGACGGAACACCAGCTACGACGGGGACCCCGTCTCCGGCAGCCGGGTCGAGGAGGCCGAGGAGGAGGAGTCGGAGGACGCCTGGGCGCTGACCGACCGCGGGGGCCGGGAGCGGTACTGATCCCCGGACGCGGCGCGCGGGGCGGGCGGGCCGCCGACCGTAGACTGGCGCTCATGTCCCGCTCCGTCGCCGTCGTCACCCTCGGCTGCACCCGCAACGAGGTCGACTCCGAGGAGCTCGCCGGGCGGCTGGCCGCCGAGGGCTGGACGCTCGTCGACGACGCCGCCGAGGCGGACGTGGCCGTGGTGAACACCTGCGGCTTCGTGGAGCAGGCGAAGAAGGACTCCATCGACGCGCTGCTGGAGGCCAACGACCTCAAGCGGACGGGGCGGACCCAGAAGGTCGTCGCCGTGGGCTGCATGGCCGAGCGCTACGGGGAGCAGCTGGCCGCCGAGCTGCCGGAGGCCGACGCCGTCCTGGGCTTCGACAGCTACACCGACATGTCGGGCCACCTGCGCCGCATCCTCGCGGGGGAGCGACCCGCCTCGCACACCCCCCGGGACCGCCGCACGCTGCTGCCCCTCGCCCCCGCGGCACGGCATACCTCCGGCTCGTCGGTGTCCCTGCCCGGTCACCAGCAGGCGTCCGCCGTCGCACCGGAACCGGTGACGCCGCTGGCCCAGGTGGCTCCCGCCAGCGGGCCCCGCGTGGTGCGGGCGCGGCTCGACGGACGTCCATGGGCCCCGCTGAAGCTGGCCTCCGGATGCGACCGGCGGTGCGCCTTCTGCGCGATCCCGATGTTCCGCGGCGCGTTCGTGTCGCGACCGCCGCAGGACGTCCTGGCCGAGGCCCGGTGGCTGGCGGAGCGGGGCGTCCGGGAGGTGTTCCTCGTCAGCGAGAACACCACCTCCTACGGCAAGGACCTCGGCGACCTGCGCCTGGTGGACGCGCTGATCGGCGAGCTCGCCGCCGTCGAGGGGATCGACCGGGTGCGGGTGTCCTACCTGCAGCCGGCCGAGATCCGGCCCGACCTGCTGGACGCCATGGCCAGGACCCCCGGTGTGGCGCCCTACTTCGACATCTCCTTCCAGCACGCCTCCGGTCCCCTCCTGCGACGGATGCGCCGGTTCGGGGACCGGGAGGGCTTCCTGGGTCTGCTGGAGCAGGTGCGCTCCAGGGTGCCCGAGGCCGGGATCCGGACCAACGTCATCGTGGGCTTCCCCGGGGAGACCGAGGAGGACCTGGCCGAGCTCACCGCATTCCTGGAGGCCGCCCGGCTGGACGTGGTCGGGGTCTTCGGGTATTCCGACGAGGACGGCACGGAGGCCGAGGGGTACGAGGACAAGCTCGACGAGGCGACGGTCCGGGCCCGGGTGGAGCGCGTGTCGGCCCTCGTCGAGGAGCTGACCGCCCAGCGGGCCGAGGACCGGGTCGGTACGACCGTGGAGGTGCTCGTGGAGGCGCTGGACGAGGACGACGGGCGGCTCGTCGGCCGGGCCGGGCAGCAGGGCCCCGACGTCGACGGTGTGACCTACCTGCAGGCCGCCGACGGGAGCGTTCCCGACGTCCGCGTCGGTGCGCTGGTCATGGCGCGGGTCGTGGCCACCGAGGGGGTCGACCTGGTCGCCGTCCCCGTGCAGGAGGTGGCGGCGTGATCGGTCCGCACGATCCGGACGGACCCGACGTGGCCACCGCGGCGTCGGCGCCGCAGGCCTCGCCGTGGAACGTGCCCAACGCCCTGACGGTGCTGCGCATCCTCATGGTGCCCCTGTTCGGATGGCTCCTGCTGGCCCACGGTGGTGAGGAGACGGCCTGGCGCTGGTGGGCCACCGTGGTCTTCGTCGTCGCCATCGCCACCGACTGGGTCGACGGTTTCCTGGCCCGCCGGGACGGGCTGATCACCGACTTCGGCAAGCTGATGGACCCGATCGCCGACAAGGCGCTCACCGGCACGGCGCTGGTCGGCCTGTCGCTGGTCGACGTGCTGCCGTGGTGGATCACCGTGGTGGTGCTCGTGCGCGAGATCGGCATCACCCTGCTGCGCTTCGTGGTGATCCGCCGCGGCGTGATCCCGGCCAGCAAGGGCGGCAAGCTCAAGACCGTCCTGCAGGCGCTGGCGATCACCCTGCTGCTCGCCCCCGTCGGCGGCCTGCTGGGGGCGCTGGGTCTGTGGGTCATGTACGCGGCGGTCGTCGTCACCGTCGTCACGGGCGTGGACTACGCATGGCAGGCGTTCCGTCCGCGCTCCCGCCCGTGACCGCCGGCTCGGCCCCGGAGCCGGCGGAGGGGGCTGCCGCCGGGACCGCCTCGTGGGTGCTCGACCTCCTCGGGGCGCGGGGACAGACCGTGGCGGCCGCGGAGTCGCTCACCGGGGGGCTGGTCTGCGCCGCGCTCACCGAGGTCCCCGGGTCCAGCGCCGTCGTGCGCGGCGGCGTCGTCTCCTACGCGGTCGGGGTCAAGCACGACGTGCTGGGCGTGCCCGAGGACCTGCTGGCGGCGCACGGTGCGGTCTCGGCCCCGTGCGCGCTGGCCATGGCCGCGGGGGTGCGGGAGCTGCTCGGTGCCGACTGGGGCCTGGCCACGACGGGGGTGGCCGGGCCGGACCCGAGCGAGGGGCATCCGGTCGGGACCGTCCACGTCGCGGTGGTCGGGGAACACGGGCAGCTCCACCGGGCGTTGCACCTGCAGGGTTCCCGCCGCCAGGTCCGGGACGGGACCGTGACGCAGGTGCTGGAGCTGCTCGAGCACGTGGTTCGGCAGCTGTCGGTGGCGGCGGGTACGGTAGAGACCTGGTCGTCGGAGAACGCGGAGGAGGGTTGAGGCATGGTGCTGCTGCGTCGTGAGATGGGGGACGTCCTGCGCGAGCGCCGCCAGGGCCAGGGCCGGACGCTGCGCGAGGTCAGCGCCGAGGCCTCCTGCTCCCTGGGCTACCTCTCCGAGATCGAGCGCGGTGAGAAGGAGGCCTCCTCCGAGCTGCTGGCCTCCATCTGCCGGGCGCTGGACCTGCCCCTCTCCCAGATGCTGTCCGACGTCGCCGACCGCGTGAGCCTCGTGGAGGCGGCCGACACCCAGATGACCGCCCTGCTCACCGACGGCCTGGCCCGTCCGCTCGCCCAGGGACAGGTGCGCCGCCGTGGTGACCAGGTCGTCTCCGCCGCCTGACCGGACCCGGAAGCGTGAGCGGACCGGGCCTCATACCCCAGGGGGTATGATGGGAGGCATGCACCTCTCCCTTCGGCGCGTCCTCGCGCTCGCTCCCGCGGTGGCCCTCCTCGCCGCCTGCGGGACCGGCACGACGGAGCCGAATGCCGTCCCGACGTCCTCCGCCTCCGCCCCGGCGGCCGACGCCACCGGTACCGACCTGGGTGTCGACGCGTTTCGCCGAGCGGGTCGCCGGGAGCGGCACCGTCGTCGTCGACGTGCGCACGCCCGCCGAGTTCGCCCAGGGACACCTGCCCGGCGCGGTCAACCTGGACCTGCAGTCGGCGGACTTCCAGCAGCAGCTCGGCGAGCTCGACCCGGACGCGCGCTACGCGGTCTACTGCCAGTCGGGCAACCGCTCGGCGCAGGCGCTGGCGACGATGGTCGAGCTGGGGTTCACCGACGTGGCCCACCTCGAGGGCGGCATCGGTGCCTGGCAGGGCGCGGACCTGCCCGTCGTCACCGGCTGAGCCCGCCCGCGGACACCGGCCTACGCCTCCGGTCGACGGCCGGCCGCGCCGGGTCACCGCCCTCGCCGCCCGGTTTCCGGGCCTCTCCGCCCGGGCGCGGCTACTCGTAGCGGCGACGGCCGTGCCCCAGCGGCGTCTGCCGCGCGCCGTCGTCGGTGGGGGCCAGCCCGCCCTGGCAGGTCGGGCAGTAGAACATCACGCGCTGCTGGGGCTGGGTCCCGATCGTGGCCAGCCGCACGGCCGTGCCGCACCGTTTGCAGGGAAGCCCGACCCGTCCGTGCACCCACGCGTCGTCGGCGTCGACGTCCGCGCGTCCGGTGACCGTCGTCCGGCCGACCCGGCAGCTGAGCACCAGCATCCGCCGCGCCGTGGTGAGCAGCTCCTCGACCTGCGCGGGGTCGAGCCGGCCGACGGGCGTCCAGGGGTTCACCGCGTGCACGAAGAGCGGCTCGGCGGTGAAGATCGTGCCCATCCCCGCCACGTTGCGCTGGTCCAGGCAGGCCTCGGTGATCGTGCGGACGGGGTCGGACAAGACGTTGCGCAGGGCCCGGTCGCCGTCGTAGCCGGGGTCGAGCAGGTCCGGACCCAGGTGCCCCACGACGCGGTGCTCCTGGCTCGTACGGACCAGGTCGAGCGCCCCCAGGGAGTCGCCCACCGCCACCCGCGCGGGGGTCCACAGCAGGGCCCGCACCGTGTGGGCGCGTCCGAGCGCGTGCCGCCGGCCCACGGGATGCACCCGCCAGGACCCCTCCATCCGCAGGTGGCTGTGCAGAGTCAGGTCGTCCTCGAGCCGGTGCAGCAGGTGCTTGCCGCGGGGGACCACCTCGACGGTGCGGCGGCCGGAGAGGTCGGCCGTGGCCAGGGCCGGGACCCGCAGGTCCGCCCCCTCGAGCCGGTGCCCGGCCAGGGCGCGGTGGAGGCGGCGGGCGGTGCGCCAGACGGCGTCACCCTCGGGCACGACGGTCCAGGGGACGGGCGGTCATGGCGCGGCGGTGTCGGACGGGGCGGCGCAGGGTCGTCGACCGGTCAGCGCGCCTGGGCGTGGTACTCGGCGTTGGGCACCATGGCCAGCGCGGTGGAGATCCGGTTGGTCATGTTGAACATCCCCACGACCTGGACCGCCTCCAGGATCTGGTGGTCGTCGAGCCCGACCGTGCGCAGCGGCTCCAGGTCCGCCGGCGTGACCTCGGCGGGGGTGAGGGTGAGCTTCTCGGCGTAGGCGGCCAGCGCTGCCTCGCGCGGCGGCAGGTCGGCCTGGCGCCAGTTCACCGCGACGAGGTCCGCGGTGACCGGATCCTCGCTGAGGTGTCGCAGGGCCGCGCCGTGGGAGACGGCGCAGTAGGTGCAGCGGTTCAGACCGCTGACCACCACGGCGATCAGCTCCCGCTCGGTGGTGCTCAGGTACCCCTCCTTGTTGACCAGGAGGTTGAAGTAGGTCCACCAGGCCTGGAACTGCTCGCCGTTGAGCGCCTGGGCGAGGAACACGTGGGGGACGAAACCGAACACCTCCAGGGACCTGTCCCAGAGCCGGCGCACGCCCTCGGGCACCTCGGCCCGGTCCGGGAGGGCGAGGGCGGAGATCGAGGGGTCGGCGGGCGCGCTCATGCGGCCAATGTAGGCCCTGCCGGGACGGGCGGACGGGGGACCCTCCCCGTGCGGCCCCGGCGCCTCCCGCCGGGTTGGCACCGGGGGACCGGGCCGCACCCGGCGGCTGGTCGCCCGCAGTCGCCTCCGCCGCTCCGGCGGACACCCCCCGAGGACCGGCCTCAGCGTCGCAACCGCAACCCCTGCGGGGCGGTGTGGAACCCGGCGCCGACGAGGGCCCGGGCCAGGGGTGCGTCCGAACCCAGCGCCGTCTCCCCGTCGACCCGGGCGACGGTCAACCCCCGCAGGGACCCCGACCGCACGGCGTCGACGAGCCGGGAGGCGACCGCCTGCCAGACCTGGTCGGCCGGAAGGTGGGGCGGAGGGTCGGCGGTGAGGGCGCTGCGCCCGCCGCGTTCGAGGTACAGGACGAGGGCGCCGTCGACGAGGACCACCATGGCCCCCGCCTTGCGTCCCGGTCGGTGGCTGCCGGGTGCGCCCGTCGCGGCGACGCCCGCGACGGGTGCGGGCGTCGGGGCAGGACTCGTCGAGGAGGTGGTGTCCTCGGCCCCGGGTCCTGGTCGGCCCTCGTCGGCCCCGGGGCGCACCCCGTCGGTCGATGCCCCGGCGCGGTCCGGCCACGGCACGGCCGCCCCGTAGGGGTTGGCCGGATCCGTGGCCGCGAGCAGGACAACCTCCGGCTCACGACCGGGACGGTCCAGGTCACCGTCCATCGCGCGGAGCCGGTCGATGGCACCGGCCGTGCCGAACTGGGCGGCGCCGAGGCCCTCCACGACGTAGCCGCGACGGACGCGACCGGCCTCCTCGGCACCGGCGAGCACCCTGTAGACGCCCGCGTAGCCCCCGGGCACGCCCTCGGCCACGACCGACCCGCGGGTGAGCACCCCGTAGCGGTCCAGCAGCTGCTCGGCGGTCGCGAGGGCGCGGACGGTCGGGTCCTGCTCCGGCGGCGGCAGCAGCGACCACCGGCCGACACCGGTCGGTGGTCCGGACCGCGCGGGCATGGTCGGGCGTGCCGGGCGCGAGGCGAGCGCGACCGAGGTGCGGGACCAGCGTGCCGCCCGGCGCGGTGCCTGCCGGGACCGGTGGGTCGAGCGCCCGCCCGAGAGCACCGCACGGACCGGGGCGAAGCCGTCGGCCGAGACGTGGCCGGCCCACACGAGCTCCCACAGCGTGGTCAGCAGGGCGCCGTCGTCGGTGGAGCCGACGGCGTCGGACAGTGCACGGAAGAAGTAGGCGCCGCCGGGCACCCGCTCGAGCAGCTCGAGCACCTGCTCGGCCGTGCCGCCCTCGACCGCCTCCGGCGGCGCGAGCGTCAGGTGGGCGGTGTCGGCCAGGTGCAGGGAGATCCACCCGTCGTCGCCCGGCAGGGTGCCGTGCCCCTGCCAGAGCACCTCGCCGGAGGCCATCAGCTCGTCCAGCAGGGCGGGGGAGTAGTCGCGGACCCGGGCCGGCAGGACGAGGGACTCGACGGCGGAGGCGGGCATCCGCGCGCCGGCCAGCTGCTCCACCGCGCGCGCCAGGCCGTCGATCCCCCGCAGCTCACCGACCGACTGCCAGCGGGGCAGGAAGCGCGCGAACGTGGCCCCGGTGACCGGTTCCACCTCCTGCCGGAGCGCGGCCAGCGACCGACGCCGCAGCAGCCGAAGCACCTCCGCGTCGCACCAGTCGTCGGCACCGCTGCCGTCCGGCACCAGCGCCCCCTGGACGACCCGGCCGGAGGAGGCGAGCCGGCGCAGGGCGTCCCGCACGACCGCGGCCCCGAGGCCGAGCCTGGAGGCCAGCTCCTCGAGGGTGAAGGGGGTGTGCGTGCGGGCGTAGCGCACGACGAGGTCGCCCAGGGGGTCCTCGACCGCTTCGAGGAACGCGGCGGGCACACCGACGGGCATGGCCACGCCCAGCGCGTCCCTCAGCCGGGCGGCGTCCTGACCGTCGGCCCAGCGCTGCTCGCCGGCCACCCGCACCTCGACGAGCCGGCGGGCCTCGACCAGCTCCGCCAGCCATCCGGGGACGTGCCCGCGCACCTCGTCCTGGGTGCGGGCCACCAGCTCGTCGGTCGTGGACGGACCCAGGACGCGCAGGAGGTCGACGAGCTCCTCCGGGTCCCGCGCCGCCCGTTCCGGGGTGAGCCGCTGCAGCTCCGCGAGCGTGCGGGCCACGACCCGCGGATCGAGCAGGTCGCGCAGGGACGCGCCCTCGCCGCGGCCCAGCAGCTCGGCCAGCAGGGCGGGGTCGAGGGACAGCGCGGCGGCCCGACGCTCGGCGAGCGGCGAGTCGCCCTCGTAGAGGAACTGGGCCACGTAGCCCATGAGCAGGCTGCGGGCGAAGGGCGAGGCGGTGCTGGAGGTGACCGAGACGACCCGGACCCGACGGGCGGCGATGCTGCGCATCAGCTCCACGAGCGCGTCCACGTCGTAGACGTCCTGGACGACCTCGCGCACCGCCTCCAGCACGATCGGGAAGGTGGGGTAGCGGGCCGCGACCTCGAGCAGCTGGGCGGAGCGCTGCCGCTGCTGCCACAGCGGCTGGCGTCGACCAGGGGTGCGCCGCGGCAGCAGCAGCGCACGGGCGGCGCACTCCCGGAAGCGGGAGGCGAACAGGGCCGACCCGCCGATCTCGGCGGTGACCAGGTCGGGGACCTCGTCCGGGTCCAGGGTGAGCAGCTCGGCGATCTCGGCGTCCAGCCGGGCGTTCCGGGTCCGCTCGTCGGTGGGGGAGCCGTCCTCGTCCCAGGCGCCCAGGTCGGGCAGCCGGAGGACGATGCCGTCGTCGGCCGCCAGCGCCTGCACGTCCGTGCCGTAGCGTTCGCGCATCCGGGCGGCCAGGCAGAGCGCCCAGGGGGCGTGAACCGGGGTGCCCCAGGGGGAGTGGACCACGACGCGCCAGTCGCCGATCTCGTCGCGGAAGCGCTCCACCACCACCGTCCGGTCGTCGGGCACGTGCCCGGTCGCCTGCCGCTGGTCCTCCAGGTAGGTCACCAGGTTGCGCGCGGCCCAGTCGTCCAGGCCGCGTCCGGACAGCTCGGCCAGCGCGGCGTCACGGGGGGCTGCGGCCGTCCTGCGCAGGAACTCTCCGACCGCGGCCCCGAGCTCGGCCGGCCTGCCCTGGGACTCGCCCTTCCAGAACGGCAGCCTGCCGATCTGGCCGGGGGCCGGGGTGACCAGCACCTGGTCGTGCGTGATGTCCTCGATGCGCCAGCTGGTCGTGCCCAGGGTGAAGACGTCACCCACCCGGGACTCGTAGACCATCTCCTCGTCCAGCTCGCCCACGCGCCGGCCGGGTCCGTCCCCGGTCGCCAGCATCACGGCGTACAGACCCCGGTCCGGAATCGTCCCGCCCGAGGTGACGGCGAGCAGCTGGGCCCCCCGGCGGGCGGAGAGGCTGTCGGTGACCCGGTCCCAGACGATGCGGGGACGCAGGTCGGCGAAGTCCTCGCCGGGGTAGCGTCCGGCGAGCATGTCGAGCACCGCCTCGAAGACGGTGCGAGGCAGGCTCGCGAACGGAGCGGACCGGCGGAGCAGGTCGAACAGGTCGGTGACCGTCCAGTCGTCCATGGCCACCATCGCCACGACCTGCTGGGCCAGCACGTCCAGGGGGTTGGCCGTCACCTGCAGCCGCTCGATGAGCCCGGATCGCATCCGGTCCACGACGACGGCGGTCTGGACCAGGTCGGCCCGGTGGGTGGGGAAGAAGACCCCGTGGCTGACGGCGCCCACCTGGTGTCCGGCCCGGCCGACGCGCTGCAGGCCGGAGGCGACGCTGGGGGGACTGGCCACCTGGACCACCTGGTCGACCGCGCCCATGTCGATCCCCAGCTCGAGACTGCTGGTGGCCACGACCGCCGGCAGCCGGCCCGTCTTCAGGGCGTCCTCGATGACGGCCCGCTGCTCCTTGCTGACCGACCCGTGGTGGGCGCGGGCCAGCACCGGCGGTGCGCCACGGTCGGCGCCCGCCTGGCCCATCACCTGGGCGGGCGGCCGGCCCCCCGGGGCGGGCGGGTCGTCGGTGCCGGAGTCGTCGGGCGCCGTGCCCCGGGCGTCCCAGTGCTCGTTCAGGCGGGCGGTGAAGCGCTCGGCCACCCGTCGGGAGTTGGTGAAGACCAGCGTCGACGTGCGCCGTCCGACGAGGTCCACCACGCGCCGCTCCACGTGGGGCCAGATGGAGGCGCGCTCCTCCGGGTCGGGGGCCGGAGCCCACACCTCGCCCGTCCCGGGGCCGCCGTCGGTCGTCGCCGCCGTCGTCGTCGCCGCTGTCGCCGCCGCCCCGTCGCCGTCCAGGTCCGGCAGCACCGGGCCCGTCCCCGTCGTCCACGCGTCCTCCGTCGGTCCCCCGTCGGTCGCGGGGGCACGGACCACGGCCCGGGCCCCGGCCACCTCGCCCCGCTCCGTGGCCCCCGGGTCCGACATGTCGGGGACGGGGACGACGACCTGCAGGTCCCACGCCTTGGTGGACGGGGGCTGGACCGTGCTCACCGGACGTCCGCCGGCCAGGTATCGGGCCACCTCCTCGACCGGGCGGACCGTCGCGGACAGGCCGATCCGCTGGGCGGGCCGCTCCAGCAGCGCGTCGAGCCGGTCGAGGGTCACGGCCAGGTGCGCCCCCCGCTTGGTGCCGGCCACCGCGTGGACCTCGTCCACGACCACCGACTCCACCCCGGTGAGGGCGCTGCGGGCCTGGGAGGTGAGCAGCAGGAAGAGGGACTCGGGGGTGGTGATGAGGATCTCGGCGCCCTCCCGGGCGAACGCCCGGCGTTCCGCGGCCGGGGTGTCGCCCGAGCGGACCGCCACCGAGACCGACGGGGACGCCAGCCCCAGCCGGGTCGCGGCGTGACCGATGCCGACGAGGGGCGAGCGCAGGTTGCGCTCGACGTCGACCGCGAGGGCCTTGAGCGGGGAGACGTAGAGCACCCGGCAGCGGCCGGTCCCGGGGGACGGCGTCCCCCCGGTCCGTGCCCCGGCGGCAGGCCGCCTCGCGGGGGTGCGGTCCTCCGTCACCGTCGGCTGTCCACCCCCCGTCGACGTCGCCGTGTCGGTGACCCGGGCGGCGCGAGCGGTGGGACCCACCGGCGTCGGCCGGGGGTCGGCCACGATCCGGTCGATGGCCCACAGGAACGCCGACAGCGTCTTCCCCGACCCGGTGGGTGCGACCACGAGGGTGTGCTCACCCCGGCTGATGGCGTCCCAGGCCCCCACCTGGGCGGGCGTGGGCGCGGGGAAGGAGGCGTCGAACCAGGCCCGGGTGGCGGGGGAGAAGCGGTCCAGGACCGTCGCGGCGTCCAGCGTCACCGGATCACTGTCCCACCCGGCACCGACAGTGTGGGGTCAGACCCCGTCGTCGCTCTGCGGCACGAGCCGCCGGCGGGTGGCGGAGACGACGCGGTTGCCGTGCGCACCGGTCACCGGCGGAGCGGCGGGGCGCTCCATGTCACGCACCTCGTGGTGGAGCGTGCGGTGCGGCGGGCGCCACAGCTTCGCGGCCACCAGCAGCTTCTGCCACCAGGCCAGGTCCTGACGAGTGCTCACGGGTCTCCTCCACGGTGCGGGTATGGGCCGGTCCATCCTCTCACCCCCGTCCCCGGGGGAAAACCCGTGGTGGTGGGGCGGGGGCACGCCTAGGCTTGGTGCTCGCCATGCGCGACTTCCCCCCCACCGTGACGGCCTGGACGCCGTCCGCCGACTACCCGCCCACCGACTCCACGGCGCGGCGGTCCATCGGGGTGCCCGACACCCAGGGGCCGGTCAGGTTCCTGTGGTGGTTGCTGCGCCAGCAGCCCGACCTCGTGCTGGCCGGGTGCCTGTGCAGCCTGCTGTGGATGCTGCCGGCCGCCCTCACCCCCTGGATCCTGGGCCGGGCCATCGACGAGGGCATCCTCGGCGGCGACGGCGGCCGGCTGGGGACCTGGCTGCTCGTCCTGCTGCTCGTCACCCTCCTCGGCGGGGCCAGCGGCGTCTTCTACCACACCGTGGTCGTGCGCTCCTGGCTCGTGGCCTCCTACGGGCAGACGTTCCTGGTGACCCATCAGGGGGTGCGCCTCGGGCACGTGCTGCCCCGCCGGGCGGCCACGGGGGAGGTGCTCAGCGTCAACGGCAGCGACGGCGACCAGTTCGGCCACTTCGTGGAGATCGTCTCCCGGCTCGTCGGCAACGTCGTGGCCTACGCCCTCGTCGCGGTCATCGTGCTCCAGGTCTCGGTGCCGCTGGGCCTGGTGGTCCTCCTCGTCGCGCCTCTTCTCGTGGTGGTGTCCTCGGTGCTGCTGCGGCCCCTGGCCGCGGCCCAGACCCGGGAGCGCGCCCGCGACTCCGAGCTCACGTCCATGGCCACCGACATCGTGGCCGGCCTGCGCATCCTGCGTGGGATCGGCGGCGAGCGGACGTTCGGCGACAACTACGCCCGGCAGAGCCAGCGGGTGCGCCGCGCGGGCGTGCGCTCGGGCGCCTGGGGCGCGTTCGTCGAGGCGGTCGGTGTCCTGCTGTCCGGACTCTTCGTGGTCGTCCTCATGGTGCTCGGGGTGGACCGGGTGCGCGCCGGCGACCTGCAGGTCGGTGAGCTCGTGACCTTCCTGGGGTACGCCCTGTTCCTGGTCCAGCCCATCCGGGTCGTCTTCGAGGCCGCTCAGCAGCTGACCCGGTCCCTCGTGGCCGCGCGGCGCACGGTGGGGGTGCTGGGCACTCCCGACCCGTGGCCCCGGCCCGCCCTGGTGGCACCCGAGGAGCTCGAGCGGCTGGGTCGCGGGGAGCTCGTGGACGTCGCCTCGGGCCTGCGGGTACGGCCCGGCCGGCTGACGATGGTGGTCGCGGCCGTGCCCGACGACGCGGCCGCGCTCGCCGACCGGCTCGGCCGCTACCTCCCCGCCGCCGACGGGGTGCCGGGGGAGGAGGACGACGACGAGGACGAGGACGGCGACCGTCGGGCGCTCGCCCTGGCCCGGCGGGAGCGCGCGGCGGCCCGGGCCCGTCTGGAGCGCGCCGACCAGGAGCGCGCGCTCGCCCCCTGGGGCGTGACCCTGGGCGGGGTCGACCTGGCCCGGCTGCCGATGGAGCAGGTGCGCCGGCTCGTGCTGGTCAGCGACGCCGGCGCCCAGGTCTTCTCCGGCACCCTGCAGGAGGCGGTGGACCCGCACGACCGCCTCGACCACGCGGCGGCGGAGGCCGCGCTGCGGTCGGCCGCCGCCGAGGACGTCTACGACGTGCTGCCCGGGGGGTGGCAGGGCCGGCTGGAGGAACGTGGCCGGGGGCTGTCCGGAGGACAGCGCCAGCGGCTGGTCCTGGCGAGGGCGCTGGCCGCCGACCCCCCGGTGCTCGTGCTCGTCGAACCGACCTCGGCCGTCGACGCCCACACCGAGGCCCTCGTCGCCGCCCGGCTTCCCGGGCACCGGCGCGGCCGCACCACGGTGGTCGTGACCGCCTCGCCGCTGCTGCTGCACCACGCCGACGACGTCGCCCTGCTGGACGCGGGCCGCGTGGTCGCCACCGGCACCCACGAGGAGCTCGTCACCCGAGACCCGGACTACCGGCGCACCGTGCTGCGCGGCGACCCCGCCACCGACACCGTCCCGGTGCCGGGCGGCACCCCGGTCCTGGCCGGGGAGGTGACCCCGTGACCGCCACCCTGCCCGCACCGCCGGACCGGGCCAGCACCTGGGTGGACCGCCGTGGGACCGCCCCGCCGGTGCCGGCGGCGCTGCGGCCGCCCCCGCGGGGCAGCGCCGGCCCGCGCGAACGCCACCGGTCCCTGTGGGCCCGGCACGCCCTGCGCCGGCGGCGCGCCGAGGAGCACCTGCTCACCGCCCTGTCCCCGGACCGGGGTCTGCCCGTGGCGCCGACCCCCGTCGTGCTGCGCTACCTGGCGGGGCTGCTGCGGGACCGGACGCGCCTCCTCGTGCTCGTCGTCGCGGCCAACGGGCTGGCCGCCGCCGCCGGTCTGGCGGTCCCGCTGCTCCTCGGCAGGCTCGTGGACGCGGTCGTCGAGGCGGACGGTCGCCCGGCCGTGGCGACGGTGAGCACCTTCGTCGCCGTCGTCACGGGGGTGCTCGTGGCCCAGGCGGTCCTGACCCACCTGGCCAAGTGGCTCGCCGCCGTGCTGGGACAGGACGTGCTGGCCCAGGCCCGTGAGCACGTCGTGCGGGCGGTGCTGCGGCTGCCGCTGGGCACCGTCGAGTCCACGGGCACCGGCGACCTGGTGACCAGGGTCACCCGCGACGTCGCCTCGATGAGCCGCGCGGTGCGCTGGGCCCTGCCCGAGTTCGTCATCGGGGTGGTGACCCTCGGACTCACCGTCGTGGCGATGGTGGTCAACTCCTGGGTGCTGGCCCTGCCCACCCTGGTCACGGCCACGCTCTCGATGGAGCAGGTGCGCCGGTACCTGCGCCGGGCGCCGGCGGCATACCTGCTCGAGGGGGCCACCTACAGCCGGATCGGCAGCACCCTGGCCGAGACGGTCGAGGGGGCGCGGACGGTCGAGGCGCTGGGCCTGCAGGAGGAGCGCCGGCGGGCGGCCGAGGACGACGTCGAGGTCAGCGCCCAGGCCGAGCGCTACGGCCTGACGCTGCGCAACGTGCTGTTCGCGGTCATGGACATGGCGTTCTCCCTGCCCCGGGTCATCACCCTGGGCGTCGGCGCCGTGCTGCACGCGCAGGGGGTGGTCACCCTCGGGCAGATCACCGCCGCGATGCTCTACATCGAGACCTTCTACGGTCCCTTCGACCGTCTGGTGGGGGTGGTGGACGAGCTGCAGGTGGGCATCGCCTCCACGACCCGCCTGCTGGGCATCGCCGAGGTTCCCCCGGACCGGACGCCCGGGACGGACCGTCCCGTCGACGACCACCTGGTGGGCCGGGGGATGACCTACGCCTACCGGGAGGGTCAGGACGTGCTGCACGGCATCGACCTGGACCTGGCGCCGGGGGAGCGGCTGGCGGTGGTCGGGCCGTCCGGGTCCGGCAAGTCCACGCTGGGCCGGCTGCTCGCCGGCGTGCACGCCCCCCGCACCGGGTCCGCCACCGTCGGAGGGGTCGACCTGGTCTCCCTGCCCCTGAACGAGCTGCGCCGGCAGGTCGCGCTCGTCACCCAGGAGCACCACGTCTTCCGTGGCAGCCTGCGCGACAACGTCGCCCTCGCGCGCGAGGACGCCACCGACGAGGAGGTATGGCGTGCGCTGGCCACGGTGGACGCGGCGGCCTGGGTGCGGGCCCTGCCGGGCGGGCTGGCGACCGTGCTGGGGTCGGGGCACCACGAGCTGACCCCCGGGCAGGCGCAGCAGGTGGCGCTGGCGCGGCTCCTCCTCGCCGACCCGCACACCCTCGTCCTGGACGAGGCGACCAGCCTCATCGACCCGCGCACGGCACGACACCTCGAGGGGTCGATGCACGCGCTCCTGACCGGCCGCACCGTGGTGGCGATCGCCCACCGGCTGCACACCGCGCACGACGCGGACCGGATCGCGGTGGTGCAGGAGGGGCGGATCGTCGAGCTGGGCAGCCACGAGGAGCTTCTCGCCGCGGACGGGCAGTACGCCGCCCTCTGGCGGGCCTGGACCAGCTGAGCCGGCCCGACGGTCCGGGGGTCAGTCCCCGGTGGAGAGCTTGCCCAGGGTGCGCGGCCGCAGCCGGTCGTCGGCCTTCTGCCGCAGCCGTCGGGGGCTCAGCCCGTGCTGCTCGTTGTACCCCTCCACGACGGAGGCCCGCAGCGCCCGCGCCGTGGCGCGGGGACGGTCGCCGTCCTCCACGATCGTGTCGACCAGACCCTGGGAGCGAAGGTCGTCGGCGGAGGCCTTCATGGTCTCCAGCGTCATCGCCACCTGCTCCACCGAGGGGTTGGCCACGTTGTACAGGATGGTCGCCGTGGAGCGCGGCTCGGAGACGAAGCCGAGCGCGCTGTCGAACATCACGGTGTGCCGTCCGAACGGCGTGGTGGCCAGCCCGCCACCGCTGCCCATGGCTCCGGTGATCACCGCCACGGTGGGGTAGGGGTGGGAGGCGGCGCGCTTGATGCACTGGGCGATGGCCCGGGACTGGCCGCGGCGCTCGGCGGCCATCGTCGGCAGCGCCCCCAGCGTGTCGGTGAGGAAGACGACCGGCAGCTCCCAGCGCTCCGCGGCGTCCAGCATGCGGACGGCGTACTCGTAGTCCTCCGGACCCGGGTTGGGCGGCCGCTTGCCCACGTAGTCGCCGCTGATCCGGTAGGAGGGCTGGTCCCCGATGACCATGAAGGAGTGGTCCCCGATCGTGGCCAGCGCCGCGACGACGTGGGGGTAGATCGTGTCGTCCTCGAACCGGACGTGGTTGTAGAAGGGGACAGCCGAGTCGAAGACGGTGCGCAGGAGGAACTCGGTGTCCAGACGCCCCGCCCCCGCGGCGATCTCGTTGTACCGCGCGATGAGCGTCTCCCCGGCCGTCGCGCGGCCACGGTCCCGGCGGTCGCGGGGCAGGTGGACCCGGCGCTCGACCCCCTGGCGGTCCCACAGCGCGGCCGAGAAGCCCTCCGGACCCACGGTGACCTCCCGGCCGGTGTCCTCGGCCCCGTCGGCGACGTCGTCGCGCCGACGGTCGCGCAGCCGTGAGGTGGAGCGGCCGGCCTCGAACATCCGCCCGAGCAGCTCGACCAGCTCGTCGACGTCCTTGACGAGGACGTCGACGTTGCGGTCCAGGTAGTTGGCCTCGGCGCTCTGCAGCCCGCGCGGGACCTCCTTGCCCTCGAAGGTCTCGATGACCCGGCGCCCGGCGAACCCGTAGTCGGTGCCCTCGAGCGCCACGATGAGGTCGGCGGCGGGCACCGCGCTCGCCGACATCCCGCCCCACACCTGCCCCGCCAGGACGCTGACGTAGGGGCGGTTGGTGGTGTGCTGGAACTTGTTGGCCGCGGCGGCCATCCGCTGCATCTGGATCAGGCCCAGGACGTTCTCGTGCTGGCGCACCCCGGAGGAGGCCCCCATGCTCACCAGCGGGAGCTTCTCGCGCTCGGCCAGCTCGGCGGCCTGGACGAACTTCTCCCCGGCGACCTCGCCCAGGGACCCGGCGAAGAAGGACCAGTCGACCACGTAGACCACGGCCCTCTGCCCCCGGAAGTGCCCGATCCCGAACTTGGCCGACTCCGTCGACCCGCTGCGCGCCTCGGCGCTGGTGAGCTTGTCGGTGTAGCGCTCGATCGTGTCCCCGACCCGGCGCTGCAGGCCGATGAGGTCGTCCACGACCCGCAGGTGGCCGTAGCGCTCCTGGAGGTCCACCGAGGCGATGAAGGCCCGGGCGGCCTCGGTCGGGTTCAACCCCGGCCGCTTCTCGTAGAGCGAGGCCACGGTGCGGGGGGTGCGGGGCCGCAGGTCGAGCAGGTCGGGCGTCACGCCACCGTCGCCGGTGACGTAGTCGTCGTGGAGGTCGTGGTGGTCCTCGCCCTGGTCGGGACGGCCCGGATCGCGCATTCCACGCAGGCTAGCAGCGGGCCGTCGACCCTACCGACAGGTAACGCCGCGCGACCGCGATAATGCGGTCCGTGGCGGCCGTGCTCCAGGGATTCTGGCTGATCGCGGCGGTCGTCGCGGTCGGGTGGCTGCTCGCGCACACCCGCCTCTTCGGCCGGACCGAGCAGCAGATGCTCGCCCGGCTCACCTTCTGGGTCGGCTCGCCCGCGCTGCTCTTCCTCGTCGTGGCGGACGCCGACGTCGGCGTGATCTTCTCCGGCTTCCTGGTCGCCACGGTGGCCGGCGTGGTGGTGACGGCCGCGGCATACCTCCTCCTGGCCCGGCTGGTGCTGCGCCGCAGCCTGACCCACGCCCTCATGGGCGGGATGAGCGTGAGCTACGTCAACTCCAACAACCTCGGCCTACCGATCGCCATCTACGTGCTGGGCGACGCGTCGTGGTCGGCCCCGATCATCCTCATGCAGCTGCTCGTCCTGCAGCCGGCCTGGCTGGCGGCGCTGGACGCCAGCCAGTCGGGGCGGGTGTCGCTGGGGCGGCTGCTGCGCTCGCCGGTCACCAACCCGCTAACCATCGGCAGCATGCTCGGACTGGTCGTCGCGCTCACCGGCATCACCCTCCCCGCGGTGGTGCGGGGGCCCACGGAGCTCGTCGGCGGCCTGGCGATCCCCGGGATGCTGCTCGCGTTCGGGATCTCGCTGCGCCTCTCACCCCTGCCGCGCGGACGCGACAACCTCGCCGAGCTGGCGGCCGTCGTCCTGCTCAAGCTCGGGCTGATGCCTGCCGTGGCGGGCCTGGTCGCCGGCCCCGTCCTGGGGCTGTCGGGGGCGGAGGTGCTGGCGGTCGTGGTGATGTCCACGCTGCCGACGGCACAGAACGTCTTCGTCCTCGCGGTGGCCTACGGGCGGGGGGAGGACATCGCCCGGGACAGCGTCTTCGTCACCACGGTGCTGGCGGCGCCCGCGATGCTGCTGGTCGTCGCCCTCGCCGGCGGTGGGTAGGCTGGCGCGGTGCGGTTGAGCGAGTTCTGGGCCCTGATGGAGCAGGAGTTCGGGCAGGGGTATGCCGCGCTCGTCGCCCAGGGGCAGGCCCTGGGGTCGCTGGGCAGCCGGACGGCCGAGCAGGCCCTGGCCGACGGAGACCCGGTCCGGCAGGTGTGGGAGGCCGTCGTGCGCGACCTCGAGGTGCCCCCAGAGCACCACTACCTGCCCGACCGCCGGCGTACCCGCTCCTGAGGCCTCCTCAGGGCTGGCGCGGGGCGTCCGTGGCCGTGTCGCCCACGGGAGGTTCGCCCGCCAGCCCGCCGGCGACCGCCCGGCGGATCTTCTCGATCATCTCCTGCTCCGCGGGCGCCACGCCGTCGGAGGCCTGGGCCACCCGGTCGGCCGCGGCCAGGACGACGTCGCGGTAGCCGTCCGCCTGCGCCGGTGCCTTGGCGCGGAGGACGTCGACCGCCCGCCCGAGCTCGTCGAGGACGGTCTGCTCCACCTCGTCCGGGGACCCGGTGGGCGGGGTGGGGAAGCCGCCGTCGCGCAGCAGCTCCTGGACCGCAGCCGGGGCCTCCTGGAACGCCTTGGAGCCGGCCATCGACTCCTTGAACATCGCGAAGAAGCCGGGGTCGGAGCGCGAGACGAGGGCGATGGCGCCGAAGGCGGAGCGCTTGACGAGCGCCTGCTCGTCCTCGGTCAGGGCGTGTGCTGCTGTCGGTGTCGGTCATGGTCCCACTGTGGACCGTGCGGCCCGGCCTGTCATCCGCGCGGCCGGGTCAGAGGTCGTGCTGCAGGAGGAGCTCGGCGATCTGCACGGCGTTGAGCGCCGCGCCCTTGCGCAGGTTGTCGTTGGCCACGAACATCACCAGGCCGCGACCCTCGGGCACGCTCTGGTCGACCCGGATACGGCCGACGAAGGAGGGGTCCTGCCCGGCGGCCTGCAGGGGCGTCGGCACGTCGGCGAGCGCGACGCCGGGAGCCTGGCCGAGCAGCTCGGTGGCCCGCTCCGGGGTGATCGGCCGGGCGAACTCGGCGTGGACCGCCAGGCTGTGCCCGGTGAAGACGGGCACCCGCACGCAGGTGCCGGACACCGCCAGCGCGGGGACGCCCAGGATCTTGCGCGACTCGTTGCGCAGCTTGACCTCCTCGGAGGTCTCCCCGTCCTCGACGAGGTCGCCGGCCATGGCCAGGACGTTGAACGCGATTCGGGGCCACGTAGGTGGTCGGCTCCGGCAGCGCCACCGCCGACCCGTCGTGGGTCAGCGCCTCCACCGGCTCCTCGCCGGCCAGGGCCGCGCGCACCTGGTCGCCGAGCTCGCGCACGCCCGCGAGCCCGGACCCGGAGACGGCCTGGTAGGTGGCCACCCGCAGCCGTTCCAGCCCGGCCTCGGCATGGAGGGGCCGCAGCACCGGCATGGCCGCCATCGTCGTGCAGTTGGGGTTGGCCACGATCCGCGACCCGCCCCCGCCCAGCGCGAGCCCCAGATCCTGCGGGTTGACCTCGCTGACGACCAGCGGCACCGCGTCGTCCATCCGCCAGGCGGAGGAGTTGTCGACCACGACCGCACCGGCGGCGGCGAGGCGGGGTGCGTGCTCCTTCGAGGCGGAGCCCCCGGCGGAGAAGAGGGCCACGTCGATGCCGGACAGGTCGGCGGTGGCCACGTCCTCGACGAGGATCTGGCGCGCCTCGGCATACCCCTCGAGGCCGTTGGCCGACCCGTCCCAGGGCAGCTCGGTGCCGGCGGAGCGGGCGGAGGCGAGGTAGCGCACGGAGGCGACGGGGAAGTCGCGCTCGGACAGCAGCCGCCGCATCACCGCGCCGACCTGTCCGGTCGCCCCCACCAGGGCCACGTGCAGGTGCCGGTCGTGCCCGGTCACGGCGTTCACCGGCCCGTCCCGCCGTAGACCACGGCCGCGTCCTCGGCGTCCAGCCCGAAGGCCGTGTGCACGGCGCGCACGGCGTCCTCCAGGTCGGACTGGTCGCAGATCACCGAGATCCGGATCTCGGAGGTGCTGATCATCTCGATGTTGACCCCGGCGTCGGCCAGGGCGGCGAAGAGCTGGGCGGCGACCTGCGGGTTGGAGCGCATGCCCGCCCCCACGAGCGACAGCTTGCCCACGTGCGAGGTGTAGAGGACGTCGTCGAAGCCCATCTCGTCCTGCAGCGCCCGGACCGCGGCGACCGTGGTCGGGCCGTCGGTCTCGGGGGATGGTGAAGAGGATGTCGGAGGTCGCCGCGTCCGAGGTCGAGACGTTCTGCACGATCATGTCGATCGAGACGCCGGCCCGGGAGGCCGCGCCCACGACGGCTGCCGCCGCCCCGGGGCGGTCCGGGATGCCGACGGCGGTGACCTTGCCCAGCGAGCGGTCGTGCGCGATGCCGGAGATGATCGGTTCTTCCATGGTGTCCTCCGTGAGGGGTCGGCCGACGAGGATCCAGGTGCCCTCCTGGTCGGAGAAGCTGCTGCGGACGTGGAGCGGGACGTGGAAGCGCCGGGCGTACTCCACCGCCCGCAGGTGCAGGATCTTGGCGCCGTGGGCGGCCATCTCGAGGGTCTCCTCGATGGTCAGCCGGGTCACCCTCCGGGCGCTGGGGACGATCCGCGGGTCGGCGGTGTAGAGGCCGTCCACGTCCGTGTAGATCTCGCAGACGTCGGCGTCCAGGGCGGCCGCCAGCGCCACCGCCGTGGTGTCGGACCCGCCGCGGCCCAGGGTGGTGATGTCGTCGTCGGTCGAGATGCCCTGGAAGCCGGCCACGATGGCCACGCCGCCCTCCTCCAGGGTGCCGCGGACCCGGGCGGGCTGGACGTCGAGCAGTCGGGCACGGCCGTGCGCGGTGTCGGTGCGCATCCCGGCCATGGCGCCGGTGAAGCTGCGGGCGGGCACGCCCAGGTCCTGGATGGCCATCGCCAGCAGGGCCATCGAGATCCGCTCGCCCGCCGACAGGAGCATGTCCATCTCGCGCTCCGGCGGCGGTCCGTCGGCGATCTGGGCGGCCAGGTCGAGGAGCTCGTCGGTCGTGTCCCCCATCGCGGAGACGACGACGGCGACCTGGTCGCCCGCGCGGTGGGCGGCCACGACGCGGCGGGCGACGCGGCGCATCGCCTCGGCGTCGGCGACGGACGAACCGCCGAACTTCATCACGAGCAGAGCCATGGTGCTTCCTGGGCAGGGGGCAGGGTGGCACGGGATGACGTCGGCGTCGCAGGTCCCGGACTGGCAGCCAGTGTAGGGGAGAGGAACGGGGGTCGTTGACGCGGCGGAAGGAGCGGGGAGCGCGGTGACGGCGCGCGTCCGGTCACGTCGGGTCGGGTCGGGTCGGGTCAGACGAGCGTGGTGAGCGCGAGGACGACCACGGCGAGGGTGGCGACGATCTCGCCGACCCCGAGCCGTGCGGGGCTCCACCCGAGGCGGGGCACGGCGGCGGCCCGCACCGCCAGGACCAGGGCCAGACCGCCCAGGGGCAGCCGCGCGCCGTGGGGCAGCAGGGCGAGGGCGAGGACCGCCAGGAGCAGGTGGTAGCCCACCGAGAGCAGGAGGAAGACGGTGCTGCCCCGTCGCCGGATCGCGCTCTTGACGTAGAAGACGGTGCCGGTGAAGTAGCCCGCCAGGACGCCGGTGAGGATCCAGGCCACCGTCCACCGCTCGCCCGGACCCAGGTCGTAGGCGACCGGCGTCATCAGGCAGGACCCGGCCGCGGTGGCCAGTCCGGCGATCAGGGCCCGCTCGTGCCGGGTCGCCGAGGCGACCATGCCGACCGAGAGCGGGACGACGAACAGCGGGGCCCAGCGCACCAGCGTCGGCTCGACCAGGAGCAGGGCCGCGCCCAGGGCGGTCGCCAGGGCGACGTACACCTGTACCGGAGCCAGGTGGCGCGGCCGTCGGCGGGACTTCAGCCAGAGCGTGGCCGCGAAGAAGGCGAGGTAGCCGGCGAACCAGAAGGCCGCCAGCAGCAGGTGCGCCCAGCGGGGTCCCGAGGCCAGCGTGCCGACGAGGAGGGGGGCCGACAGCATCGCCCAGGCCCCGTGCTGGTTGGGGACCCAGCCCGGCCGTCGGCGCCGTCGGCCTCCCCGGTGACCCGCCCCCGGCCCGGGCAGCTTCCGGGCGGTGGGCGCCACAGAGGACCGGACGCTCATACGACGCAGTGTAGTGAACAGATCGGCAGACCGCGCCGGGTGGGTGTCGCGGACGGCGCCGGGTGAGTCGTCCCGGAACACGCCGGGAGGTGGTTCAGCAGTTCGTACAGACTTTCGACTACGCTCGTCCCCATGGTCCCCCCGACGGGACCGGACACCCACAGGTATGCCGTGGGAGGCCGGGTCTGTCGGTGGCGGCACCTAGCGTCTGACTGGACACGGGACGAGGCCCTGCAAGGGGACGGCGGCCGGAGGTCGGTCGAAGGTAGGCGCGCCCACCACGAGCAACGAAGGAGCACGGACATGGCCCAGGCCACGACGAAGACGGCATCGCCGGTCGCTGCCGGCAACGACAGGATGCGGGCTCTCGACGCCGTCATGGCGCAGATCGAGAAGCAGCACGGCAAGGGGTCGGTGATGCGCCTGGGGGACGAGGACCGTCCGCCCATCCGGGTTATCCCGACGGGGTCCATCGCCCTCGACGTCGCCCTGGGCGTGGGCGGTCTGCCCCGCGGCCGCGTGGTGGAGATCTACGGGCCGGAGTCCAGCGGCAAGACCACGGTCGCGCTGCACGCCGTGGCCAACGCCCAGAAGGCCGGCGGGATCGCCGCCTTCATCGACGCCGAGCACGCGCTCGACCCCGACTACGCGAAGAACCTCGGCGTGGACACGGACGCCCTGCTGGTGAGCCAGCCGGACACCGGCGAGCAGGCCCTGGAGATCGCCGACATGCTGATCCGGTCGGGGGCGATCGACATCATCGTCATCGACTCGGTCGCGGCGCTCGTGCCGCGGGCCGAGATCGAGGGCGAGATGGGCGACAGCCACGTGGGTCTGCAGGCCCGGCTGATGTCCCAGGCCCTGCGCAAGATCACCGGCGCGATCAGCACGACCGGCACCACGGCGATCTTCATCAACCAGCTGCGCGAGAAGATCGGGGTCATGTTCGGCTCGCCGGAGACCACCACCGGTGGCAAGGCGCTGAAGTTCTACGCCTCGGTCCGCATCGACGTGCGCCGCATCGAGACCCTCAAGGACGGCACCGACGCGGTCGGCAACCGCACCCGGGCCAAGATCGTCAAGAACAAGGTGTCGCCGCCGTTCAAGCAGGCCGAGTTCGACATCCTCTACGGGCAGGGCATCTCCCGGGAGGGCGGCCTCATCGACGTGGGCGTCGAGCACGGCTTCGTGCGCAAGTCCGGCGCCTGGTACACCTACGAGGGCGACCAGATGGGGCAGGGCAAGGAGAACGCCCGCCAGTTCCTCAAGGACAACCCGGACCTGTCCGAGGAGATCGACCGCAAGATCAAGGCCAAGCTCGGCATCGGGGTGCCCAAGCAGACCGCCGAGGACCTGCCGGACGGGGTCGACCCGGTGACCGGTGAGGTCTCGGTCGACTTCTGATGGGCACCGACGCAGACCGGTTGTCTGCGGCGCGGCGGGCGCTGGCGGAGGCGGAGTCCGTCGCCAGCGCTTCCGGGCTCAGCCCCGGCCGGACCTCGTCGACGGCCCTCGCGGACGGCGGGACCCCCGTCGACGGGGAACACGGTCGGGGTCGGGCAGCAGGACGTCGGGACGGTCCGGGGGACCGGGCCGTTCCGACCCCGACCCCCACGCCGTCGCCCGTCGCATCGTCCTGCGCCAGCTGGCCATGGGCCCGCGCACCCGCCGCCAGCTCGAGGACAAGCTGCGCGACAGGGGGTGCGAGCCCGACGTCGCCCGAGGGGTGCTGGACCGGATGACGGAGGTCGGCCTCGTCGACGACGAGTCGTACGCGGAGATGTACGTGCGGTCCAAGCAGGAGACCAAGGGCCTGGCCGCCGGTGCCCTGCGCCACGAGCTGCGGCAGAAGGGCGTCCCGGACGAGGTGGCCGACGCGGCGCTGGAAGAGATCGACCCCGAGCGGGAGAAGGAGCAGGCCCGCGCCCTGGTCGCCCGCCGCCTGCGCACCATGCGTGGGCTGGAGCGGGACGTGCAGACGCGCCGGCTGGCCGGGTTCCTGGCCCGCAAGGGCTACGGTCCCGGCGTGGCCTACCAGGTCGTGCGGGAGGCGCTCGACGAGCTGCCGGAGAACCGCCGGGACTGACCCGCCGGCACGGGCGTCGTCCGGGTGCGCCTACTCCTCCTCGTCGCGGGCGACGACGCTCTCGGGGGTCCATTCCTCCTCGGAGAGGTCGTCGTCCTCCCCGTCGGTGTAGTGCATCGCCGACTCCTCGGGGGAGTCCCAGCTCGTGGCGCGACCCTCCCGGGCGACCAGCCGCGCCTCGCGGTCGGGGTGCAGGCCCTCGTCGGGAGCCACGAGACGGCCGATCCGTCCGTGGTCGCCCCCGTAGACGTCACGGCCGGCGGGGACCGCGTCCACGTCGTCGCCGCCGAGCATGTCCTCCTCGGTCCCGTCCAGCCCGGACTCGTTGTCCGGCGCGCCGTAGGCCGACCAGGGATCCGCCTCCTCCTGACGGATGCGCTGGTCGATCGTCTCGTCGCCCCGCTGCTCGCTCGCCGTCACTCCGTAGGCCAACGACCCGTGCAGGCGGTCCGGTGCGGTGTAGCCCCGGTCCAGCGGATCCCCGTCGCCGTCAAGGGTGTCGGCGGAGGACAGCTGGTCCTCGTCGTCGACGCTCCAGACGCCCAGCTCGTCGCCGATGCTCTCGCGATCGTTGTGGATCATCGCCGCTCCTTCGCAGACGGGTGCTCCTCGGACCCTCATCCTACGACCCCACTACAGTCGGTCGCGCGAGGCTCCCCGACCAGCGGGGAGAGGCGGAGGAGGCGCACATGGCGTGGCGCGTGTGGGACCTGGCCGGGCCGGCCCGATCCCAGCGGCTCAACCGTCACCTGGCCTACCACCTCGCCTGGACCGCGGGCGTGCTGAACTCGGTCGGCTTCGTCGCGGTCGGCTTCTACACCTCCCACATGACGGGCCTCACCGCCAGCGTCGCCGACCACCTCGTCCTGGGCGGGTGGGTGGTCGTCGCGATGGGCCTGCTCGCGCTGACCGCCTTCGTCCTCGGCGCGATGACCTCGGCCCTGCAGTTCCACTGGGCCCGGCGCCGGGACCGCTGGCACGACCGTCGGTTCGCCCTCGTCCTGCTGACCGAGGCGGTGCTCGTCCTGCTGATCGGGGCCCTGGCCGACCTGGTGCCCGGGCCCGAGCGTCAGTGGCCCCTGGTGGCGGCCCTGGGGTTCGTCATGGGGCTGCAGAACGCGCTCATCACCAAGGTGTCCGACGCCACCATCCGCACGACGCACGTGACCGGGATGGTCACCGACATCGGCATCGAGCTGGGCAAGGGCGCCTACCGCAACCGGCTCGACGGCGCTGTTCCGGTGCGTGCCGACCTGGACCGGTTGCGGATGCACGCCACGCTCGTGGCCCTGTTCTTCCTCGGCGGGGTGATGGGGGCGCTGGGCTACCTGACGGCGGGCGTCGTGGTGCTCCTGGTCCCGGCCGCGCTGCTGCTGACGATCGCCGTGCCCCCGCTCCTCACCCGACCCGGTCCGCCCCCGGCCCCCGCCCGACTCCTGCCGTGACCGTCGTCGGCGGGAGACCCACCCCCGCCGACGGGCTCCGACGCCTCGGGGTCTGTCCGGTCCGGCTGGGGATCCGTCCGGTCCGGCTGGGGATCCGTCCGGTCCGGCTGGGGATCCGTCCGGTCCGGCCCGGTCCGGGTCCGGGTGCTCACCGGTCCGTCGGGGCCGCGGTCCCCGGTTACCCTGGACAACGGTATGGAGACCCTCAAGACCTACGACGTGCGCACCCACGGGTGCCAGATGAACGTGCACGACTCCGAGCGCCTGGCCGGGCTGCTGGAGACGGCCGGCTACGTGGACCTGGCCAGCCTGCCCCCGGGGCAGCGGTCGGACGTGGCCGACGTCGTCGTGTTCAACACCTGCGCCGTGCGTGAGAACGCCGCCAACAAGCTCTACGGCAACCTGGGTCAGCTGCGCCCGGCGAAGCTGGCCAACCCGGACCTGCAGATCGCCGTCGGCGGCTGCCTGGCGCAGAAGGACCGGGCCACCATCGTGGAGCGGGCGCCGTGGGTGGACGTGGTCTTCGGCACCCACAACGTCGGCTCGCTGCCGGCCCTGCTGGACCGCGCCCGGCACAACAGGGCGGCCGAGGTCGAGATCCTGGAGTCGCTCGAGGTCTTCCCCTCCACCCTCCCGACCCGGCGCGACTCGGCATACTCGGCCTGGGTCTCCATCTCCGTGGGTTGCAACAACACCTGCACCTTCTGCATCGTCCCCGCCCTGCGCGGCAAGGAGAAGGACCGCCGTCCGGGCGAGATCCTCGCCGAGGTCGAGGCGCTGGTGGCCCAGGGCGTCGTCGAGATCACGCTGCTGGGACAGAACGTCAACACCTACGGGGTGGAGTTCGGCGACCGGCTCGCCTTCGGCAAGCTGCTGCGCGCCTGCGGACAGGTCGAGGGGCTGGAGCGGGTGCGGTTCACCAGCCCGCACCCGGCCGCCTTCACCGACGACGTCATCACCGCCATGGCCGAGACGCCCAACGTCATGCCCAGCCTGCACATGCCGCTGCAGTCGGGCTCGGACCGGGTGCTGAAGGCGATGCGGCGCTCCTACCGCAGCGAGAAGTTCCTCGGCATCATCGACCGGGTCCGTGAGCAGATCCCCGACGCGGCGATCACCACCGACCTCATCATCGGCTTCCCCGGCGAGACCGAGCAGGACTTCCAGGACACCCTCGAGGTGGTCCGTGCCTCGCGCTTCTCCAGCGCGTTCACCTTCCAGTACTCCGTCCGCCCCGGCACGCCGGCCGCGACCATGGGCGACCAGGTGCCCAAGGCGGTCGTCCAGGAGCGTTTCGACCGGCTGCTGGCCGTGCAGGAGGAGGTCTCCTGGGCGGGCAACCGCGAGCTCGAGGGGCGCCGCGTCGAGGTGCTCGTCGCGCCGGCGGAGGGCCGCAAGGACGCCGAGACCGAGCGTCTGTCAGGTCGGGCGCGGGACAACCGGCTCGTCCACTTCGCCGTCCCCGCCGGGGCCGAGCGGCCCCGGCCGGGGGACGCCGTGACCGTCGAGGTCACCTACGGCGCCCCGCACCACCTTCTCGCCGACTCGGGCGTGCGGGGCGGGACGTATGCCGTGCGGCGCACGCGGGGCGGTGAGGCCTGGGCGGCCCTGCAGGACGGTGGCACAGAGGGGACCACCCGCAAGCCCGCGGTGAGTCTGGGCATCCCCACCGTGGGCCGGCCCCCGGCGCCGGAGCCCCTGGCCCCGGCCTGCTGCCCGACGTCCTGACGCCCGGGCGGCCACCGCCGGAGCGGACCGCGCCAGCTTCCGCCCCGTCGACGCGTCGCGCGGGAAGGGTCAGCCGCCGTCGCGCACGGGGCTGGCCCCCCGGCGTCTGGCACGCGTGGGGACGGCCACGCCCGCGGTCCGCATCCGACGCAGCCGGCGTCTCGCCTCGACGCGGTGCCGACGGCGCGCCCGGTAGCGCTCCTCCATCCGCAGCACGTCCGCCATCGCGGCCGGGTGACCGTGGAAGCGCCGGGTGGCGTAGACCAGCAGTCCCAGCGCGATGACGGCCGAGACGATCATGGTGATCCCCACGGCGGGCCCCCCGAAGAGCCACCACCGCTCGGCCACCGGCCACCAGCCGGGAGCCGGGGGGCTCCACAGCCACAGCACCGCGATGCCGATCATCACCAGGGCGACGACCACGGAGGCGGCGATGCGCGGGACGGTCTCCACACCCTCGGCAGCGCCCCGCCAGGCCTTGACCCGCACCGGCTCCATCAGCCGTCGGGCCCAGCCGTACTGGGTGGAGAGGATCGCCAGGCCCGCGAGCGTCAGCAGCAGGCCGGGACCGGGCAGGAACAGGGCGAGGATGCCCACGCACAGGACGACCCACCCCAGGGTCTCCAGCGCTATTCGCTTCGCCGCGGTCACGACGGATGAGCCTAACGGTCCGGTCTGCGAGCACCCTGGCCCGCACCCGGGCCCGCAGGACCGGTCGTGACCGGTGGGTGCCTACGATGTCCCGGTGAGCGCAGCCGAGCCGACCCCCCGTGAGCGTCGGGCCGGACAGGTCGCGGCGCTGCTGGTGGCCCTCGAGGCCGTGGTGCTCGCGGGCATCGCCGCGTTCTACCTCTACGAGCTGGCCGTGGGCGAGGGCAGCGACCCGCTCATCGTCATCATGTCCGTCGCCACGATCGCGGTCTTCGTCATCGGGCTGGCCTACACCGCCCGGGGACTGCGCGCGCGGCACCCGCGGGCCCAGGCACCGGCCATCGCCGCGAACTTCATGCTCGTGCCCCTGGGCATCGCGATGTTCCAGTTCGCCCCCTGGTGGCTGGCCGGCCTCGTGCTGACCGCCGGGTCGGCCACCGTCGCCGCGACCTTCCTCATGGGTCGTCTGGAGGTCCGGACGGACCCCTGACCTGGACCCGGGTGCAGCGACCCCTGAGGACGAGCACGCCCCGTCCCGGGACGCGCAGGTCTCCTGTGGGCAGGTCGACGGCCAGCGGAGCGCCGTGACCCACGAGGGAGGGCTGGAGCACCAGTCCCGTCCGGAGCCGGCCGACGTAGGGGACGGCACCGCGGAACAGGGCCGAGCACGCCGTCAGCTCGCCACCGACGAGCAGCCGTCCACGGGTGCGGTCCGCCCAGGCGAGGACGGTCTCCTCGGTCCGGGAGCCGGTGAGCAGATGCGCCTCGTCCAGCACGACGGTGCCCACCGTGCCGTCCAGGGCTGCGCGCAGCTCGTCGTCGTCCCACGAGCCCGGACCGGCGACGCGCACGACACCCTGCTGGTGCGTCCCGCCGGTGCCGTTCCCCTGCTCCGGCCCGGCGAGCAGCCCGAGGGTGGAGGTGACGCCCGATCCCGGGGGGCCCAGGACCAGCGCAGACCCGGTGGGGCGCGGCACGGGTTCGGCCCGTTCGCCGCCGACCGCCCACGGTCCGTCCGCGTCCAGCCGTCGCGGCAGGGTGACCAGACGGGGTGGAGCAGGACCCGGTGGTCGAGCCGGAGTCGCGCGACCGCCGACGGGAAGGTGCACCTGGGCCACCAGGCCGTCCGAGGCCCGGACCGCCCGCCCGGCAGGCCGGTGCCGTGGCACCTGGACGGGTCGCAGCCCGACCGCGGCGACGTCCGTGGGGTCGTGCGTGGGGAGCAACCAGGTCTGCGGGACGTGCCTGCCCACCGTTCCGGAGACGAGCTGCCGGTCGCCGGTGAGGACGACGCAGACCCCGGCGGAGGGTCCGTCGCGCAGCACCCGCGTCGCCAGCTCGCGGGCCTGCCCCCGGTCCGCCTCCTGCTCCTGGACCCACCGGTCCCAGCCGTCCACGACGAGGACGACCGGTGCGGCCGCGCCGGCCTCCACCGCGGCGAGTCGGCGGTCCACGACCTCGACCAGGGCGCGCAGGACGGCCGTGGCGTGGGCCGGGTCGCCAGGACCGACCCACGCCCGCAGGCCCGGGTGTGCGGACAGCTCGCTGCCGGCGAGGGCGCCCGCCGGGTCGACGACGTAGAGCCAGACGTCGCCGGCGGCGGCGACGAGGGAGCGTGCGGCGGTGGACCGGCCGCTGCGGGGCGCCCCGACCAGGGCGACGTGCCCGTCACCGCGCCAGGTGAGCGGTTCCCACGACTGCTGCTCCGGCCGGTCGGCCACCGCCCAGGCACCGGGGTCCTTCACCGGCAATCGGTCGGGCAGCGGCGGGTGCCACACGGGCCGGGCGCGGACCGGCGTCGACGACCGGGCCGCGTCCTCTTCCGCCGTCCGGCGGAGCACCTCGACGATCCCCTCGACGGCGAGCGACCGTGAGAGGTCGGACGACGGGTCCGTGGCCCGACCGTCGTCCGTAGCCGTCACGACCCGCCAGCCCGCCCACGCGTCCGCCACCTCCTGGACGGTGACCTGCGGGTGGCGGACCCCGGGCCCGGCCGAGGGCCCCGGGTCGTGCGACCGTGCCGGTCCGGCGGGAGGTCCGACCTGGACGGTCTGGAAGGACCGGGCGGGTGAGGCCCCCGTCCGCAGGAGGCCGGCACCGGGGCGACCCTCGGGCAGCTGAGCGGCGTCCGGCACGTCGAGGACGTCCAGGCTGTCGGCCACCTCGCGCACCCGCAGGGCGATGCGGAGGTTGACGTTGGCCCGCAGGTCGGGCGAGACCACCCCGCCCGGCCGCTGGGTGGCCAGCACCAGGTGGACGCCGAGGCTGCGCCCGACCGTGGCGACGCGCACCAGACCGCTGAGGAAGTCCGGCAGCTCCTCGGCCAGGACCCTGAACTCGTCGACGACGATGAGCAGCCTCGGGATGCGGTCCCCGCCCTCCGCCACGTCCCGCAGGCCCTCCTGGGCGAGCTGGCGCTCGCGCCGACGGAGCTCCGCGCGCAGCGACTCCAGGACGCGGTGCCCCAGGTGCGGGTCCAGGTCGGTCACCAGACCGACGGCGTGGGGCAGGGCCGAGAGCTGTCCCAGCGAGGAGCCGCCCTTGTAGTCCATGAGCAGCACGCCGAGGCGGGACGGCGGATGGGCGAGCGCGAGCCCGGTCACGAGCGTGCGCAGGAGCTCGGACTTGCCCGATCCGGTCGTCCCGGCGACCAGTGTGTGCGGGCCGTCGCGGACGAGGTCCACGACCACGGGGGTGCCCCGCGCGTCGGTGCCGAGCGGGACGGACAGCCCCTGCGCCCCGGCCGCCGACGACCACCCCCGGCGCACCTGGTCCGTGTCCGTGGGCCACGGCGCGAGGTCACCCAGGGTCGCCGGCCGGGAGAGCGGGCCGGGTCCTGCAAGGGGGACGTCCTCGGCGCACCCCGCGAGCAGACGGGCCAGCCGGCGGGCCAGCGGCAGGCCGAGCATCGTGGGCTCGAACCGCAGGTCCGGTTCGCCCGGTCGTCGCAGCACCGCCTGCCCCGGCGCGGCCACCTCCACCCGGGGTCGCCCGGCCGGTGCGTCACGGACGTCGTCGACCAGGCACAGGTGCTCACCCCAGCGCAGCCCGTCCGTCCCCCCGTCCGTCCACCCGTCCGGGCTCGCCGGACGGGTGTGCGGCAGCCACGCCAGCAGGTCCCACCCGTCCCCGGGGGTTCCACGGGATCGACCAGCAGGCGCAGGGCGGAGGGCGGGTGGGTGGTGGCGACCTGCAGCAGCACCGACCGGACCAGGCCGTCCCGCAGGTGTGCCGGACCCACCACCGCCAACGGCTGCTCCAGGTCCAGGGTCACCGGGCCGTCCCCGTGGGTCAGCACCGCACCGTCGTGACGCACGCCGGCCGGGCACCGGGAACGGCCCAGGACGACCTCCAGCGGTTCGTGGGCCCGGGACCACAGCTCCGTGGAGGGCGCCGGCAGCAGGGCGGTGACCACCCCGCCCAGACCGGGACGAGCGGCCCGCAGCGCGGTCAGGTCGTCGGCCAACGCGCGACGGCGGACCTCCTCGAGGCGGATCAGTTCCTCGTCGTGCCGGGCCGCGGCGTCCCGGTGCTCGGTCCGCGTCCGGCGACGCTCGCCGAGGTGGTGGCCGAGGACCATCGCGGGCGCCATCAGGCCGAACAGCAGGAGGAAGGGCATCCGGAGCACCACGGCCAGGGCCACCGACGCCGCGAGGGGGAGTCCCCAGGACCACGCGCTGGGGGGCCGCACGACCTCCCGCTGGGGTGGAGCGGGGGTGCTCAGCGACACCTCCGGCCGTGGCGTGCCGGTGCGGGGCCAGGGTCTGACCTCGGCCCTTCCGCCGCGCCAGCGCACGGGCAGCGGTGCCCCAGGCCGGGTCCGCAGCGTCAGCCGTGAGCCTCCGACCAGCAGGTCGTGGCCGGGGACCCAGCGGCGCGGGCCGGCGGTCCCCTCGGTGCAGGGGTGCGCCTCCTCCTTCTCCGGCGACCAGCGCATCCCGTTGGTCGAACCCAGGTCCTCGACCGTGATGCCCTCGCGGTCCGCGGCGACCCTCACGTGCCACCGGGAGAGCGCGGGGTCGAGGACGGTCAGGTCGCAGGAGGGGTCGCGGCCGACCGTCACCGACGCCCCCGGAGCCACCTGCACGCACGCCCCGGCGTCCGGTCCGTCGGCGACGACGAGCCTGGGCAGGGGCGTGGCGGGCGGGAGGGCCGCGGGCCCCACGGCATACCCGTGCAGGGGGAGCCGTGCGGCGGGGGGCGGGACGGCTACGCCGACCAGGGCGTGGACGTCTGCGGGGGTGAGGTGTTCGGGGCCCTCGAGCACGAGGTACCTCGGCGCCGGGCACGCCGGCACGGTGATCATCGCTCGCACCGGCCCATGGTGGCTCGTTCTCCGCCCGCAGCCTCTCCGTCGTCCACAGCCCCGGGGTCTGTCCACAGATCTGGTTCGGGTTTGGTCAGGCTTTGGCAAAGTCCCTTTACAGTCCTGCTCACGCTTGGTCGCATGGTCCGCTGTGGGGCCGGTGGCCCGGCACGACGGTTCGGAACGACAGGGGGAGGGCAGGTCCATGCAGGCCGCGCTGCACGATCTCGAGGAGGACGTGCGTGAGCTCATCCGTCGACGTCGGCTCGACCCCTCCCGCGACGACCTGGAGGTGCGCGACCTCATCGGCGAGGTCCTCGACGACTACGACGAGCGCGCGCTCCTGGGCGGACTGGTCCCGCTGGGGGACCGTCGTGAGGCGCAGCGCGCCCTCCTGGAGTCGGTGGCCGGCTTCGGCCCGCTGCAGCCCTACCTCGACGACCCGACGGTGGAGGAGATCTGGATCAATGCTTTTCGGGGTTACGGTAACGGATGGTGAAGAGTGAACCCGCTGGTCAAAGGCCTATGCGAGCGTTGGCAGCATTGGCAAAGAACGGCCTTGAATGATCCTCGTGCGGCCCCTGTGCGGCCCCGCTCGGGTCTCTTCCTGTTGTCGGACCTGCCTGAGCCAGGCCATCCGGACGCCCGATCCGAACCGCCCTCCGTGCCTGGACTGCTGTCGCCGCCTCAGCCGGACGGAACCAACGATGCCCAACGTAGCTAGGATCGGGGCCCATGACTCAGGCACCGGGAAGAGAAGAAGCAGCAACTCAGGACGACGACGGCATCACGGTGTACCTCATGGACTCCCAGGGCGAGGTGTCCGTTCGCCGTTCCAATGAGATTCCCCCCGACACTGACGGTCTGCTCGAGTTTGTGGTCTTCACGGCTGGCATGGATGGCGACTTGCACCAGCACTGGTTCGTCGCCGACGGCCAAGACGCCCCCTTCGACATCAAAATCGGGCCCGGCGGAGACCTCGCTGTGGGCATCGAGGGCAAGATGCTGATGATGTTTGCGCCAGGCGTGTGGCGACAGGTGCGTACAGCTGCGGCCATGCCCTGACCGCTCCCTCACCATCAAGCATGTTGGAAGCCGCCGCGGCGGTCCCAGTAGCTCCTGGACTCGACTACTGCCTTAGCGAACTCGCGCTGAGAGACCTGCAGACCTACCTGGATGGGTCGGTCGACGGCCGCCAGGAGCACCCGCTCGGCGTCTGCTGAGAGCTGCACGACCGGAGCCGACCCCCCATTGCCCGGAGTCGACGAGGTCCGATCCGAGGCGGTGCGTAGCCGTGGGGGTGCGTCGATCGAGGGCGACTCGAAGCTCGTGGAGGCGACCTCGTCGGTCAGCCCTCCCAGGGTGCTCCTGACGTCCCCGAAGCGGTCCTCCAGACCCCTCACGAAGCCGTCGATGATGAGCTGACCGGCGCCGCGCAGGATGCTCCGGTCCTTGGACGCGGGACCCTTCCAGTCGGGCAGCAGGTTGGTCAGCCTGCCCAGCTCGCCCCTCACCCGGTCGAAGCCGCCCCGGAGGCCGCCGAGGAAGCCGTCGATCACGTCGGCCGCGGCGCCGGTGAGCAGTCCGGAGAGGTTGCCGAGGGCGGAGACGATCCGTCCGGGCATGTTGCGGAAGAAGCCGAGGACCCGGTCGATGCCGTCGCTGACGGCGGTGCGTGTCGCGGTCATCGCGGTGGTCGCCAGGTCGCTCAGGCGCGACGTGAGGGCGCTGGCGGCGTCCTGGGCACGCCCGGGCAGGTTCTGGAAGAACGTCACGACCGCGTCGATACCGGTGCTCACCGCGGTGCGGATGGAGGTCATCATGTCGCTGAACTTCGACGGCAGGGTCTGCAGCCATGCCCAGGCGGCTTGGACGCCGGCGGTGATCGCCTGCCAGGCGTTGATGACGGCGTCCCGGAAGCCGTCGTTCGTGTTCCACAGGATGAGGAACCCGGCGACGAGACCGGCGACGAGCGCGATGACGAGGCCGATGGGGTTGGCGAGGAGGGCGGCATTCAGCAGGAGCTGGGCGGCCGCTGCGGCGGTCGTGATGACCCTCCAGGCGGCCATGGCGATGGTGAAGGCCTTGAACCCGGCGACGGCGCCGAGGATGGCACCGGTCAGCGGCAGGAGCCAGGCGGCGTTGTTCTGGACCCAGGTGCCGAAGGAGGCCAGGGCGGGCACGACGGTGCCGGTGAGGAAGTTGCCGAACTCCTGGATCTTGGGCACGACGGTCTCGGTGAGGAACGCGCCGAACTCCTGCAGGCGGGGCACGCCCTCGTTGGTGAACCAGGCGCCCAGGGACTGCAGGGCGGGCAGCAGGTGGTCCTGTGCCCAGGTGCCGAGGGCCTGGATCGCGGGGACGCCCTGCTCCAGCAGGTAGCCCATGGCGGCGGTCGCGGCGGGCAGGAAGACGGCACCGAACTCGGCGGCCAGGTTGCCGGCGACGGCCTTGGCCCGCTCCATCTTGCCGGCGAGGGTGTCGTTCTCGGCGGCGAACATCCCGGCGGCGTCGGCCGACTGCTCCATGATGAGCGCCTGGGTGGCGAGGGCCTTCTCCTGCTTGGTCAGCTCGGCCACGTTGGCCTTGCCACTGTCGGCCAGGGCGCGGGCGTTGATGTCGGCCTGGTTCAGGGACACGCCGTACTGGCGCAGCGGCTCGAACTCACCGCGCAGCGCGGAGGCCATGGCGTTGCTGGCGTCCACGACGGTCCCGCCGAAGGTGGCGGCCAGGTCGGAGGACCGTGAGATCAGCTCGTCGGTGGTCCCGGCCAGCTCCTTCATGGGGGTGCCGCTGTTCTTCAGCGAGGTCCCGATGACGACGGTCGCCAGCTCGTTGTAGGCGTTCTGGGTCAGCCCCAGGTCCATGTCGGCGCCCTTGGCGAGGGCGTGGACCTCGTCGGCGGTCTGCTTGAAGACGGCGTCGACGCCGCCCATGGACTGTTCCAGCCCGGAGGCGGCCTTGACGCCGGCGACGGTGAGCGCGGCGAAGCCTGCCCCGGCGGCGGTCGCCCCGACCGCGACGGCCTTGCCGAGGGCGCCGACGGCCTTGCCGATCTTGCCCAGGCCCATCTCGTTGCTGAGGTTGTTGAAGGCCTTGGACAGCGGCTTGGTGTCTGCCAGGACGCTGACGGTGATCGTCTGACCTGCCACGGTTCACCCCCTCCTCTTCTGGGTCTTGTTCCACTCGGTGACGATAACGCGGTGCTCGGCCACGGTGAGGGCGTAGTAGTCGCCCGGGGTCATCCGCAGGTGGACGGCGAACTGGGCCATCTCCTGCAGACGGGCCTCCCTCAGCTCTTCCGCTGGGTCTTCCTCGAACGGGCCGGGGTGGCGGGCTCGTCCAAAGGGTCGGACCCCTCCTCGTCCTCGGCGGCCGGGGTCGGCTGCAGGATGGTGTTGGCCTCTTCGAAGGTCAGCTCCTGGGCCTTGTTCCAGGTGAAGGTGGGGTCCTCGCGGCGCTTGGCGATGAAGGCGAACGCGGCCAGGGCCAGGCCCTTGGGGCGGTCGTCGTCGCCGAAGGAGGTGATCGGCTGACCGGACAGCTCCTCGATCTTGGCGACCTCGCCGAGGGTGAGCTTGTTGACGTCGATCATGGGTGGCTCCTTAGGTCAGGTTCTGCTTCTTCAACAGGTCACCGACGCCGTCCTCGAGGGCGGCGAAGGTCTTGGCGCGGGTCGACTGGACCGCGTCGGCCAGGAAGGGCTTGGCGGCGATGTTGCGGGCGGGCCAGCCGTAGTGCTGGACACCGGCGTAGGGGACCCGGGCGCCGCCTGCACGGACGACGGCCTTGGTCTTGCCCCGGCCGGCCCGTAGCGAGCCGGCCAGGGCGCCCGACAGGGTTGGCGCGTTGGGGGTGGCGGTCGCCACGACGATCAGCCCGATGGAGTGCATCAGGTCCTTCATGTCCTCGGCGGACGCGCCGGCGGCCTCGAAGGCCCGTAGCGCCTTGCGCAGGCCCTCGATCTTGACCTGGGCGCCTCCGGAGCTGAAGGTCACGTCCTTGACGGCCATGGCGCCGGTCAGACCCCGCCCTCGTCCAGGGTCGGGCCGGTCTCCACGTCGAGGCGGACCTCGAAGGTGAACTCGCTCGTGCGGGACGCCTCGCCACCGACGGACGGCTTGGGGCCGACCTTGCAGGTCCCCAGGAAGTGGGGCTGCTCGGCGGTGGCGGTCTCGTTGCCGTGGGGGGCGTAGGTGAACGGCACGACCTCGCCGGTGCTCTCCCACAGGTAGCGCCAGAAGGAGCCGGTGGCGGTGGACTGCACGGCGGAGATGGTGAAGAACCACTGGCGGTCGGTGCCAGACTCACCGGCGGCGTCCTCGAAGGTGACGACGTCGGAGTCCTTCTCCTCATTCTCCAGGACGACGCTGGTCGCGTCGGCCCAGTAGTCGGTGCCGGGGGTGCCGAAGGTCAGGGCGAGCTTGTTGCCCCGGATGCGGGTCGAACCCATGGTGTTTCTCCTATTCGGTGGTCGTGACCCGGAGCGGGCCCTGGACGATGTGGAAGCGGGACTCGAAGGTCTGCTCGGTGGTGCGGCCCGCGGACCCGCCCAGGCGTGGGGCGAGGGGCACGGTCAGGACACCGGTGAAGTGGGGCTGGTCCTCGGTCGGCAGGGGGTTGCCGTGGGGGGCGTAGGCGAAGGGGACGGTCTGACCCTGGTGCTCCCAGCAGAACGTCCACAGGGAGGCGGCGGCGGTCGACTGGACGGCCTCCACGTCGAACCAGGAGCGCAGGCGGATCAGCTTGACCTCGCCATGCATGTCGGGGACCTCCAGGTCCTCGCCGTCCATGACCACGCTGGTCGCGTCGGCCCAGTGGTCCACGCCGTCGACGTGGAAGGAGAGTCGGTCGCCCTTGATCCTCGGAGAGCCCATCAGGTGCCCCCGTCCGTGATCGTGTCGACGGTGCGGGCGACGTCCACGGTGGTGGACAGGAAGTGGGTGCCGGCGTGGCCGAGCATGGTCGGCTGGTCGATCCGCTCCACGTCCCAGGCGCCTTGGTCCAGGGCCACGGCCGTGGCCGCGACCACGTGGTCCAGCTGGCGGGTGGCGGTCTGGTTGGTGCCCTGTGAAGCGACGAGCACCACGGTGAAGCGGACCGACCAGGATCCGAAGGTCTCACCGGCCTCCACGTACGGGGAGCCGGCGGCGATGATCGCCACGGGAGGGGTGATCCGCTCGGGCAGGTGGTCCAGGACCGTCCCGATCGGGGCCAGGACGGCCTGCAGGTCCTCCCGCAGGGCTCGCAGCGTGTTCATGCGAGCCCCGCGGGCAGGAAGCGGTCCAGGATGGGGTACGCGCCGAGCATGGGGTCTCGGGCCATCCGGACCGGTGACGGTCCGTCCAGGGCGGCGAACTGGGTGATCCCGCCCGGGGCGTTGCGTCGGTGGAACAGCTCGGCCGCGACCTCCAGCGTCGCCCTGTGCAGGGTGACGGCAGGCACCACGTTCAGCCCGACGTAGGCGGCGACGAGCTCCTCGGCCTCTGCCCAGCAGGCAGCGACGAAGGGCTCGTCGGCGGTCGCCGTCGAGTTGACGTAGGCGCTGAGGTCGGCGGCGCTCATGGTCAGACGACCGGGGCGGTGACCTTGACCAGGCCCGGGCGGACCTGGACGTAGGAGGCGGCGTAGCCGTACACGCTGAACGCCTTGGACAGGTTGACGATGTTCTCGTCCTGCAGCCGCATGGGGGCGCCGGGCGCCTCCTGGGTGCGGATCGCGGTCTCGTCGTAGGCCACCGTCGCACCGGTCGGGGCGCCGGGCCAGAGGGTGACCGGCACGCCGGCGATGTTGCCGGTCAGGCTGGACACGGTCAGGGTGCCGAGCTTGTCGGTCGGCGCCTGGGTGACCTGCAGGATCCGGTCCGTGGAGGGGACGGCCAGCAGGGAGAGGAAGACGTCCTTGGCGACGATCAGACCGGAGAGCGTCACGTCGGAGTCCTCGAAGTGCTCGACCAGGTCGATCAGGCCCTCGACGACGCCGTCCTGGGTGGTCAGGTCGGCCTCGATCTCGGCCAGGGCGGTGGCGGTGGCGTCGTTGTACGCCGCCGTCAGGGTGCCCCGGGTGAGGGTCTCCACGGCCTTGGCGTAGCGCAGGGCCATGGCGCGGAAGGAGAAGTCGACCACGTTGACCGAGGACCGCTCGATCTCCTGGCGGGTCATCTGGGTCCAGCCACCGAGGGTCTTCACCGCTGCCGTGGCGGTACCCAGGTCGACCTTGCCGTAGAGCAGGTCATCGCCCTCGGCGGCCTGCACGTCCACCTGGGTGGTGTCGTCGGCCAGGTAGCCGTACTCCACGTTCATGCCCTCGGGCGGAAGGTCCTTGGTGTGCTGGAAGAGGCTGGTGACCCGCTGGCGGGCCTCGCCGAGGCGGATGACGTCGCCGACCCAGGAGTCGCGGGAGATGGAGTCCGCGGTCGTCGCGCCGGTGTAGGCACGCATGGCGGTCTCGTCGCCGGCGGCCACGGCCTTGACGTACTCGCCGAAGGACCGGAACTGCAGGGCCGGCTCCTCGTCGGTGCGGGTGGCGACCTGGGAGCCGACGAGCTTCAGCTCGCGGTCCAGGTCCTCGATGCTGGTGCGGACCTCGTCAAGGTCCGCCCGGGTGAGCGTGTCGCTCATGGTTTCCTCCTGGTGGGGGGTGGGCTGTGCCTCGCGGACCGAGGTCACGGTGGCCTTGTCGTAGGCCGGGATGGGGACGACCGAGACCTCGCGGACCCGGATCTTGGTGCGCGTCAGGGTCATGGACCCGTCGTCGTGGACCTCCTCGCGGTGCTCCACGGGCACGAAGCCGATGGAGAGCCGGTCGACCACGCCGTCGCGCAGCAGCGTGTAGGCCTCCTCGCCGCGGCGGGGGGGTGCGGGACAGGACGCCGGTGATCTGCCAGCCCTCGTCGGTGTCCTCGGTACGGGTGATCCGCCCGATCGGCTCGGCGTGGCGCCACCACACCTTGGCGTCCTCGGAGTCGACGACCGCGCCGCGGGCGATCCGCTCCTCGTAGAGATCTCCGATGCGGGCGACGGTGTCCCAGGGGACCGCGATGCCGGTGAACTCGCGCTTCTCCTCGTCGGTGTCCTCGGCCAGGCGGACCTGGAACTCGCGGACCTCCAGCTCGGGGGTGGTCGTGGTCATGAAGGCTCCTCGGTGGGTGCAGGGGCGGGGCCGAGCGGGTCCAGACCCTCGATCCGGCGGACCTCGTCGACGGTCAGGAAGCCGGCCTCCAGGGCGACCTTGTGCGCGTCGTAGCGCTCCTGGGTCGAGGGGCGCAGGATGGCGTCGACGTTGAAGCGGGCGGTCTGACCACGGGGCAGCAGCGCGGTCACGGCCTCCTCGATCTCGCGCAGGTAGGCCATGAGGGTCCAGCGCAGGAAGGACAGGTCGGCGGCCTGTCCGTTGAGGTAGGTCATGGACCCGCCCTCGACGACGGAGAGCATCAGGTGCGAGGGGATCCCGAACAGGCGGGCGATGTCGGTGACGGTGAACTGCCGCGACTCCAGGAACTGGGCGTCCTTGGGTGAGATCAGCAGCGGCCGGTAGTCCAGTCCGTTGCCCAGCACGGCAGGCTCGGCGCCGTTGACCGAGGTCAGCCACTGGGTCTTCACCGCGGCGGCCTGCTCGGCGGTGATGTGCTGGTCGGACTTCAGGACGCCGTTGGGCACGGTGCCGGCGTTGAACCACTCGGAGGCGTAGTCGCGCAGGTCTGCGGCGCCGGTGAGGTCCTGTGCGGCCGCCTGGATCGGCCCGAGCCCGCGCAGCCTGCCGGGGACGCGCAGGAGGGCCAGGTGCTGCACCTGCCAGGAGGCCAGGGTGCGGCCGCGGTGGGAGAAGGTGCCGTCGTCGTTGATGTGGACCTCGTTGGGGTCCAGCACGAGCAGCGCGGAGGGTGCCTCGGCCGGTGAGGACCGCTCGACGCGCCAGAACGCGTTGCCGTTGGCGGCCAGGGACGTGGTCGTCATCTCCAGCCACGCCGAGCGGGGCACCTTCACGTCAGGGCGACGGACCCACGTCGGGGAGGGGATCGTCTCCTCGCCACGCCACAGGTCCAGGGAGAGCTGGGACACGGCCGAGGAGATCAGCGAGAAGGCCCGGTAGACCGGGATGAGGGTGAGCGCCTGGGCCTGGGTGATCGGCAAGCGGTCGGACCGCGCCGGGGGCATGACGCCCTCGGGGGTGGTCTCGGAGCGGATCTCGTCCTGCAGGTCGGGCAGTCGCTCGGCTCCCTCGATCACGGGGAGCCCCAGCAGTTGCGACCACCAACCCAATGCAGATCCGATCCGGACGCGGTAGCGGGACACCCTCAGTCTATCATAATGATTCTCATTCTCAGTAGACCGTCGGCGGGGTGTCCGTCTCGACCCTCGGCGGCCAGGACGGCCAGGGCGGTGGCGACGACCGCGTCGATCTCGACCGAGGAGTCCTTGCGGCTGATCCGGTAGGCGTCCCCGACGTTCTTGCGGACCGTGCGAGGCACCTGGACGGACAGCAGGGGGTCTCCACGGTGCTTCAGGCGGCCGTGGGCCAGCTTGGAGTGCAGCAGGCCGCTGGCGTTCACCATGTCGCCCTGGGAGCAGATCCGTGCGGGCAGACCGCGGCGCTTCAGCTCAAGGCCCAGGTCGCGCAACTGGTAGGAGTCCATGGCGTAGGTGACGGGCGACCACCGGGCCAGGTCGGTGCAGACCGCTGCCAGACGCTCGATGGTGGGCTGCGGGATGGAGGCGACGAGCTGGGTCCAGACGGTGTCCCCGACCCGGACCGCGGCGCTGATCGAGGCGAAGCCCCACTCGGGCGTGCGGTCGATCCCGAAGACGGGGCGCAGGTCGCGCGGGAAGGCTTGGTCCTCGGCCCAGGCCGCGGCGACCCACTCACCGGCCCCGATGAAGACGCCCGACGAGCTCACGAAGCGGTTGAGCCGGTAGCGCACCACGTCGGCCGGCGGCATGGAGCGCACGTCGGACAGGACGGTCTCCAGGTCGACCCGCTCGGCGGCCAGGGCAGGACCGGCGGCCTGCAGGTAGCGGGCGAGGGTGGCGTCGTCGTCGGGCACGGTCGACTCGGGTGCCTCCCATATGAAATGGGCGAAGGTGTCCCCGGCCTCACCGGTCTCGGCCAGCTTGTAAAGGTGCTTCAGCAGGTCGGAGCCGTCGTCGCCGGCCGTGGTGATCCCGACGACGAGACAGTCCGGGCGGCCACCGGTGCCGGAGACCAGGTCGGACCACAGGGCCATCCGCAGCAGGTGGACCTCGTCGACCAGGCCCAGGTCGATCGGCAGACCCTGCAGCGCGGCCGACTTCGACGCCTTGATCTCGTACCGGCCACCGTCCTTGGCCCGGATGCCGCGGGTGTCCGTCAGAGCCTCGAAGGCCACGGCCAGGCCGGCGTTGGCCGAGATGACGCGCATGGTCCGGTCGTAGACCAGGCGGGCCTGCTCGGCGCTGGAGGCGATACCCACGACATAGGGCGACGTCTTCCACAGGAGGAACAGCAGGCCCAGGGCGGCGGCGATCTCGGTCTTGCCGGACTGGCGGGCCATGGAGACGAGGACCTGCCGGCGGCGCAGGCGACCCGTCGCGGGGTTGATCTCGGTGATCGCCTCGAGCAGGTGCTCCTGCCACTCGTCCAGCTGGTAGCCGCGGGCGGTCTGCCAGGCGATCCGGAAGACGGCGCGGTAGCGGCCGAAGACGGACGGGAAGTCCTCGGTCAGCGGGGGCGACCAACGCGCCGGGGGCCAGGCGGGGATCACGAGGCCCGGGCCTCCTGCAGCGCCACGGTCAGCGGGTCGACGCCAGACTCGACGGGACGCTCCTTGGACAGGGACCGGAACGCCAGGCCGAACTGACCCAGGAGCGCAGGGGCCATGTCGCCGGCGTCCAGCTGCACGGCCATCGCCCGCAGGGACACCACGGCCGGGGCGTGCTGGGGTCCCAGCCATGGCGAGGCGTCCTCGAACTCCTGCACGGCGGCGCTGAACGTCACCGGGGTCTTCTTGCGGCTCATCGTGGCTCCTCGCCGGATATTTGGGCCTCGTCGGTGGGAATCAAAGGGGAGGCGGGGTCAGGGAGGGGCAGCGCTAGAAACGGGATCGGGTCGGCTCGTCGGTCAGACACGTCGGATCCATTCGGGGTCGTACCAGGCGGTGCGGGCCATGACCCGGGCACCCTTGGACGCGTTGCAGCGGTTGCAGGCGCTGACGAGGTTTGCTTCGTCGTCGGTGCCGCCGTTCTTCTTGGCGACGATGTGGTCGACGGTCGTGGCTTCTCGTCCGCAGTACGCGCAGGTGTGAGCGTCACGGGCCAGGACGCGGGCGCGGGTCCGTTCCCAGTCGGTGCCGCTGCTGGAGTAGCGGCTCACCGCTGCAGGTCTCCTCGTCGCTCGGCCCGGTAGTGCGCGGGGCACAGGCCCTTGGCCCGGACGGTGTCCTCGCAGTCGGGGACCTCGCACACCTTGGGGGGCAGGGCCTCCTTGTGGTGGTCCTGGCACAGGGTGCCCCCCCTCTTGCGGCGGGGCTGGGTGCAGCCGGGGGCCTCGCAGGGTGGGGCGTCCTGGCGGCGGGCCCTGTTGTAGTGGACCCCGCACATGCCCTTGGACTTGGCCGGGGCGGTGCAGTCCTCGACGCTGCAGGGGGGTGCCTCGGACAGGCGGACCTCTTCGTAGTGGGAGCCGCACAGGCCTCGGCCCCGGACGGGTCGGTCGCAGCCGTCGAGGCTGCACGGGGTGGGCGTGCGGGCACGCTTGTCGGCCATGTAGTGGGCCATGCACATGCCCTTGGCGTGGCTGCCGTTGGTGCAGTCCCCGACGCTGCAGGGCGCCACCTTGGCCTTGTGGCGTTCGTAGTGCAGGCGGCACTTGCCGCGGGAGTAGTGGCCCTCGGTGCAGCCGTCCTCCTCGCAGGTGGCCGGCGGGGTGTAGGTCTGCCAGTCGCCGCGGTCGACGGCTCGGTTGCGCTCGAAGTTGTAGTGGTTGCGGCACAGGCCTCGGCCGACGGGTGGCTTGGTGCAGAGGTTGACGAGGCAGTAGTCACCGGCGCTGGTGTAGAACGTGGCGCCGAGGCCTTGCCGGTCGATGTCGTCGGCCTGGGCCTGCAGGTCCTCGAGCTTGATGATGACGGAGGCGGGGTCGTCATCCTCGAAGGCTCGGGTCCACATGGGCCCGTGGGTGTAGACGACGCCCTTGCCGGGGCCGTCCAGGGCTTCCTGCTGGGCTTCCAGGGAGGGGCCGTACTTCTTGCGTGCCTCGATGCCGGCGGCGGCCTTGGGTGAGCGTGGGGCGTAGCCGACGACGTCGGAGAAGTGGTTGCGGGCGCGGTGCTTGAGCGACCCGTAGAGCCATGCTGCGTACTGGCGCTCGGGGGCGGGGTGCCAGGGGTCGGGGGTGAACTCGGTGCCGGCCTCGACGGCCTTGACGAGGAGCCAGTCGCGCAGGTCGTCGCGCAGGTCGTGGTCTCGGTGGGTGTCGTAGAGGCGGGCGCCGGTGTTGCGCCAGACGGTCTCGGCGGTGTGCATGGTGTATTCGGCCCAGGCGTGGGGCCATTGGTGCCACAGGTAGCGGTCCCACGGTTCGGGCATGCGGGTGGCGAACCACATGGGGATGCCGGCGTCGGTGAAGAAGTCGATCGCCTGCTCGGCGGTCAGCTCGGTGGTGGGGCCGGGGTCGAGGATCCGGTCCATGGAGCGACGACGGCTCATGATGCCTCCTTGGCTTCGGCGGGGCGTAGGCCGGGGATGCCGATCACTCCCCAGGCGCGGTCGTTCTGGATGCTGGAGAGGACGCTGCGTAGGACGGTGCGGTCCTGGAGCAGCTCTTCGAGGGGTCGGGGGTTGCCGTACATGGCCTCGCCCTCATAGGCGATCTGGTGGTCGGCGGCCTCCTGGTCGACGAACTCGTCGTAGAGGCGTTCCAGCATGGTCTGGGCGTCGGGGCCCTTGCGGGTCATCCAGGTGTCGTCCGTCGCTGCGCTGGAGACCCCCCAGGGGTCGTTGGCGTCCTGTACGAAGGCCAGGAAGTTGCGCTCCAGGTCGCCACGTTCGTGGCACCTGGTCATCCATGCCTGGGCGGACTTGACGTTGTGGGCCTTGAGGAAGTCGTCGATCAGGTCCAATCGCTCATCCTCCTCGTCCCAGGCGAGGAGGTGAGCTGCGTGACGTCGTGCGGGCGAAGAAGATGAGTTTGGATCTTTGATATGAACCTTTGATTGAGTACGTCTCCCGTACTGCTGGATGACGGGAGACGTACTGCTGGCGTCGTGAGGCGTACTGCTGGACTGGGCCAGGGGTCCGTCTCCCGTACTGCTCAGGGGTCCGTCTCCCGTACTGCTGGGCTGCTCAGGGGGTCGCTCGCCCGACCCCCTGGAGCCACCGGGGATGACCATGGCGTAGGTCGTCGGCTTGTGCTGGCGACCCTTCTCCACGACGACGAGCCACCCGCTGTCACGCAGGCCCTTCAGGGCACGGTTGGCGGCGTCTCGGGAGAGGCCGGTGCGCTCCATCAGCCGGCACATCGTGACCCACACGAGCCGCTGGTCTCGTGCGTGGTCGGCGAAGATGGAGGCGACGAAGCGCTCCAGCGGCTTCAGGTCGCTCGAGTAGACGGCGTTCATCCAGTTGTGCCGCCACCACAGTCCCGTCGTCTCGGTCATCGGTTGCCGGCCCTCCCTCGTGCCTTCAGCGCCGCGACGTACTTCTCCCGCTGGCGGGTGTCTGCCCGGTAGACCTTCAGGGCGGCCCGGGCGAGGGCGGCGTCCGTGCGGCTCGTCCTGGCGGCCACGACGGTCTTCCAGCGGTCGGGGCGTGCTCGTGCCCATCGCAGGGCACGGGCGGCCTCGTCGCGCTCCACGACGGCCACCAGGCCGTACGGGAGCGTGACCTCGTCCTCAGGGTCCTCGTCCTCCCACAGGGGTTGGGTGGCCGCGGTCATGCGGCCTCCCGGACGGCTTGGGTGCCACGCCAGATCCGGCAGACCCCACCGTGACGGGTCGGCCGTGCCGAGGGCTGGTAGCGGACCGGCTCGATCAGGCCCCTGGCGCTGGCGTTGAGGAACAGGGGACCCCACCGGTGGGGCTTGTCAGGCTCGGGCACGCCGATCCCGACCAGGTCGTAGGCCTCGAACTCGGCGCCGCTACGCGCCCACCACAGGAGGGCGCGTTCGGCGCAGTCGCGCCACCATGTGTCGGCGTTGTCGAGGACCTGGTCGGGGTCGAAGGTGGGGATCTCCTGGGGCTCCATCAGACGGACCTCGCCTTCCTGTCGACGCGCATGAGGGTGCTGACGTAGCGGCTGCTGATGTCGTCGGTGCACTTGTCGCAGACGCCGGGCGGGAGGCCTGACCCACCGTCGACAATGCAGCCGAGGGCGTGGAAGCGCAGGCCGCCCGGGCCCTTGCCGGCCCTGGTGCGGTTCGGCAGCTGGTGGCCGGCGTTCGTGGGGATGACCAGGTACCCGTGGCGCGTCACCCGATCACTCCCATGCCGTCAAGGACCTCCAGCGCCTCCTTGTACGCGTCCAGCTCGTCCTGGGTGAACCGCTCCCGCACCAGACGCTTGGCTTGGTCCCGGTCGCTGATCCCGTGCCGGGCGAAGAGATCCCGGATCGTGCGGGCGGCCTCGGCGGGGGTCATCAGCCGACCTCCCCGTCGTGCCCGAGCGCCTGCATGGCGGCGGCGATCGCCTGGTAGTGCTCGGCAGCGTCGTCGACCGAGCGGGGCGTGAGGTCCGCGCAGCGGCGCCACTCGTCGGCGTGGGCCTGGTAGCTCTGCACGTCGCCGTCGTTGGTGATCCGGTAGGTGCCGCCGTTGAGGGCCTGCCAGGTCAGGGGGAAGGTGGCGGCCGGGCGGCCCTCGATCAGGTCAGCGGCCGTGATGAGGGCTTGACCCAGGCGCCGGGCGTCGATGGCGGTGACGGTGACCTCGGCGACGCTGTCGACGTAGACGCTGACCTCGGTCAGCGACTCCCGCGGACCGTGATCGTTGACGAACGCGCCCACGGACACCCGCAGCTGGTCGTAGCTAATGTGCGCGGCCGAGGGGGTGCTGACCCACTCGTCGATGAACCGGTCGTAGTAGGCGCCGTAGTCATCGGGGTGGACCCCCTCGCCGCGCTGGGGGGCCACGTCGGTGGCGGGGTCCTGCATCCACGCCTCGGGGGTCTTGATGCTGTCGGTCCCGTCTGGGATGATGGTCATGGACTTGCTCACTTCCTGGTTGGTGGTGGGGTGGTTCAGGCCCTGGCCGGTGTTGCAGCACCGTGCCGGGGCGTTCTTCGTGGTGCGGGTCATGTCAGACCGCCGTTCGGTGGCTTGAGGTCTGCCGGTAACGGGTCTCCATCCACTCGATGACCTCGTCCTCCCATGCGACCAAAGACGCCCGGAGAGTTTGAAGAGGTTGGGGCCCTTCTCTGGAGCGTTCGAACGCCAGTACCGAAGGGTGTTCTTAGGGACGTGGGTCATCGAGCTGACCTCGTCGAGGGACAGGATTCGCCTGGCCGCTCGGGCCTGGTCGTCCGCCATGGTCTGTACCTTTCTGGTTGGTGGTGATGACACCAGTATGACACGGAACCGGACTGATGGGCAATGGGTGTACCCGATCGGTGTGTTGCGGGGGTAGGGTGGTCTGCATGGACACCGATGAGCAGATCGGGCGGAACGTGCGCGCCCTGCGTGAGGCGCAGGGGTTGAGTCAGGCCGAGGTCGCCGCACACATGTCGCGGCACCATGCAGGCTTCTATCCGCAGACGATCACGAAGATTGAGGCGGGCCGCCGATCGCTGAAATTTGTTGAGGGGCTGCGGCTCGCTTCGCTGCTCAGGGTGAGCCCGCAGGAGCTCTTCAAGCCCAGCGGCCACGCTGTGGGGGACGTCAGGGCCACCGGGCTCATGATGAAGGCTCGTGAGGGTTACGACGCCTTGAGGCGCGGCTTCGACTTCTGGCTGCAGTCACGGGAGAAACTGCAGGCCGCCCTCGGTGGAGAGAGGGACCTGGTCTCGGAGTCGGTGGCAGAAGAGGCCCTCGCCGTCCTCGAGCAGACCCAGATTCCGATCGATGTAGAGATTGGGTTGGCGGGCGTGTTCGAGCCTCCTCTGGACCAGGCCAAGATCGAAGCGGCTCAGAAGGACGACGCCAGACGACTTGCCGCCATGTCGTCGGTGCGGGTGGAAATTGCGCAGCAAGAGGCTCAGATCCGGGCGGAGCGATGGGAGCGCCGGCGACGGGAGTCGGGGCAGGGCGAGGACGTGTCGGGGCACATCAAGCATGTGGTCGAGTCGGGGCAGGCGGAGGTCGTCGACGACCGCTCCGAGGGGTCGAAGGGTGGTGGCCGGATGGTCTGGTCTGCGGAGGGCACGGGCCTGTCAGCGGAGGACAAGCGACGTGCGGAGGACCTGGCCCGGGAGCCGACGGCCAAGGCGAAGTCGAAGAAGGGGGAGTAGTCCATGGGGCGCAGGGCTGGACGGGCGTTCATCGAGGACCGCTGGTATCGGGAGGACCGCGCCACGGGGAAGAAGGTGCCGGCCAAGCGCCACGGGGTCGGGAGGCGCTGGAAGGCCCGCTGGATCGAGGAGGACGGGCGGGAGCGGTCCCAGTCCTACGACCGCAAGGTCGACGCGCAGCGGCGCCTGGACGAGGTCACGGCCGACGTCCTGACGGGGCGGTACGTCGACGCACGGGCGGGGGAGGTCACCTTCTCGGCGTACATGGCCCGGTGGGCGGCCCTGCAGGTGTGGAAGCCGCGGACGACGGTCGGGGCGGACCTGATCCGCCGGTCGGTGCCGTTCGGCGACGTCGCGCTGAGGTCGCTGACCAAGGCCCACGTCGAGGCGTGGAAGAAGCAGATGATCGCCGACGGTTACGCGCCGCTGACGGTCAATCACCGGCTGGTGACGGTCCGCTCGGTGCTGAAGGCGGCCGTGGAGGACAACGTCGTGCCCTCCAACGTGGCGGCCAGCGTGCGTCCGGTGCGGCTGGACGGTCGGACGAAGAGGGTGGAGATCCCGCCGGCGCAGGACGTGGCCGCGGTGATCGAGGCGTCCGAGCCGCGGATGAAGGCCTACGTGGAGCTGGCGGCCTACGCCGGTCTGCGGCTGGGGGAGATCTCGGCGGTCCAGGTCGGTGACGTCGACTTCCTGCGGCGGGTGCTGCACGTCCGTCGTCAGGTCCAAGCGCGTCCTGGTGGCCCTCCGGAGGTCCGTGAGCCGAAGTATGAGAGCGTGCGCGACGTCCCGATCCCGGACGAGCTGGTGCAGACGTTGGCCCGGCACGTCGAGGATCACGGGGTCTCCTCCCAGGGGTGGCTGTTCTTCACCGGCGCGGGGCGGCCGATGCCACCGTCGTCGGTCAACAACTGGTGGGGCAGGACGACGAGGGCGGCGGGGTCGAGGGGCTGCACCTGCATGCCCTGCGGCACTTCTTCGCCAGCGGGCTGATCGCGGCCGGGTGCGACGTCGTGACGGTGCAGCGGGCGCTGGGTCACTCCAAGCCGTCGACGACGCTGGACACGTACTCGCACCTGTGGCCCGACGCCGAGGACCGGACGAGGGCGGCCGCGGGGTCGTTGGCCCGCAGGGTGCGGGAGAGCGGCGGTGCGGCCCAGGTGCGGCCCGGCGGTGCGGTGACCACCGTCTGACCTGCACCGATGGGGGGCTACGGTTCGTTCTGGATCAACGAGCCCCACAAGGTCTTCGTGGCCAGGCACGGTCGGCCCGAGCTGACGCCGACGTTCCTCACCGAGCAGCAGGTCCAGGACCTGGTGGAACGCATGCTGCGCAGCTCCGGACGGCGCGTCGACCTCAGCAGTCCGTTCGTCGACGCCTCGCTGCCGGACGGGAGCCGCCTGCACGTGGTGATCCCCGACATCACCCGGCGGCACTGGGCGGTGAACATCCGCAAGTTCGTCGTGGCCGCGGACGACCTGTCCGACCTGGTGCGGCTGGGCAGCCTCACGCAGGCGGCCGCGGACTTCCTGGCCGCCGCGGTGGCCAGCGGTCTGAACATCCTGGTGGCGGGCGGGACCCAGGCCGGCAAGACCACGATGCTCAACTGCCTGGCTGCCGCCATCCCCGCCCACGAGCGGGTGGTGACCTGCGAGGAGGTCTTCGAGCTGCAGATCAACCTGCGGGACGTGGCCGGGATGCAGTGCCGCCAGGCCGGTCTCGAGGGTACCGGCGAGGTGCCTCTGCGACGCCTGGTCAAGGAGGCGCTGCGGATGCGGCCCGGGCGCATCGTCGTGGGTGAGGTCCGCCAGGAGGAGAGCCTCGACCTGCTGATCGCGCTCAACAGCGGCCTCCCAACTGTACTTGAGGCCGCTTGATGCTCGCGCCGACTGACCCATGCGTAGCGTCGGACGCTGCATCGCCGGCCGGTGCACGTTCTAGGCGGCCTATGCGGCAATCCAAAACAACTTCTCGGGCTCTCTGAGGTAGATTGTCAAATCCGCGCCGCTACGAGGAGGTAATCGGTGTATTTTTCGGAAGCGTTCGCCATCGACGCAGAATCCCCGGAATGGGTCGACATCGTGCTCAACGACGACACGGCTCTATTCGTTGACCCTTTCCTAATCTTTCAGGACGAGAGCGATGAGTGGAAAGACGCGCACAGTGAGTTGATGGCGCATTTTCAGAAGAGCTATGACTTTCTAGCCGGGCATCAAGACAACGAAAATAGTTTGCAATACAAACGCGTTGTCGAGTGGATGAAGTTCCCAGAGCCTAGGGAGTTCTGCTTGGGGGTTTCGTCGGAGAGTGTCGACGGTGCTGGGGGAGGCCTTGGCCTCGCGAGGACCATCGTCGAAGGGATGGCCATCGCGATAAATGCAGGTATCGAGGATCTGACTCACTTCGAAGAGTTGGGTGTCCTGGTCCCCCGCATCGGGCGTGATCGCATATCGGACCTGACGTGCAACATTCTCAAGAACCGGTTCATAGAATATACGCAAAGCGTCTGTAGGGACTTTGAGATCCCAATGAAGGCCGTTCCCGTGGCGAGATCCCAATGGGATTCATCAAGGAATCGCTACGTGGACGCGGTGCATGAGCTGCCGGAAAACCCCTTCTACGAAGGTAGAGGCATTCTCTTGACGCCGAAGCGATTCGTGCGTCAATTGCCGGTGCTGGGGTCTGACGACTGGTACGAATACATTGACACTGAGTTGCGCGATGATCTGAACCTGGCCATCAGTGAGAACCTGAACAAGGCACGGATCGTGGAGATTGCTCGGTCGAATCCACAGTTGGTCAGGTCTTGGGTCGAGTCTCGCGAGGACAGGGAGCAAGGCGCTTATGACGTGGATCGCGATCCGGCGGGTCTTCTGAATTGGTTGGCGCAGGGCAGGGAAGTGGCTGACCAGTTCGCCTTCCATATGGCGGTGCAGTCGACCTCGGACTTGATGGAGTTCGTCGAGGAAGTAAATCGGAAGTTCGCGCGCTTCGTGGAGGCGCAGGGAGGCTGGTCCCTGTTGTGGAATGACGATTCTCGCAAGCCAAAGCATGAGTCGGCTATCCAGTTGCTTTACCGAGGTGTGGTTCAGGCGTATTGTGAAGCTAATGATGTGATCGTCGATCGTGAAGTGGAATTGGGTAGAGGGCCGGTGGATTTCGCGTTCTCGCGCGGCGCATCCATACGCGTCCTCATGGAGATAAAGAAGTTGAATAGTGATGCCATATGGCACGGGCTTGAGGAGCAACTTGTGTCCTATATGGAGAGTGATGGTTGCACGAGCGGGTGGTACTTGGCCGTGCAATTCTATGACTCGCCGACCCAGAAGGAACGGTTAGCCGACTTTCCAGGAAGGGTTGATGAGGCGGCTCAAGCTACGGGTTTCGATCTCCATGGACGGGTAGTGACAGCGATTCGACCCAAGCCAGCCAGCAAGGCCAAACGGGTGAAGAAGGCCACTCCCTGAGCCGCCGCATTGGCGTGACGTGGCCTGAAGTGCTTCAGGAGGTTCGATGAACGCAGGCCGCGCGAGAAGCCCAGACCCGTACACGACGGCAGGTGCTATGCCGGGTCGACGGTGGGGGTTGGATCGGCCGGGTTGGCCCCCACCCCTGGGCGAAATCTCACCAACCTCCGGGAGGACGGAGGCCGGGGTGGGGCTCGGCCGCGCGCGACGTTGAGCGTCGTCGTGCTGCCGATGCCTGCCCGCCCTCGGTGCCGGTCTTGCGCGCGTGGTGGTGCACACACAAGGCTTGGAGATTGGTGAGTCGGTGGTCCCGGCTGCGGACGACGTGGTCGACTTGATTGGCGCGGGCGCCGCACCGTCCGCGTTCGTCGTCGGTGCGCCACTGGCAGGCGTGCCGGTCACGCTGGAGCACGAGGCGGCGCCGTTGCTTCCAGTCCGGGGGGAGTTCGTCGCGACGGCGGTGGCCGGTCCACGCCATGGGCTACCGGCCCGCGGGGGTGAGGAGGCCGAGACGCCGCGCGGCGCGGGCAGGGATCGTGACCTTCGGCCTGCCCATGGTCGGGAGACCCGTCGTGGCCGACGTTGGGGTGACGCGGCGCTTGGTGACGACGGCGTTGGCGATGCGGCCCTTGTAGGCGTGGGCGCGTTTGCTCATGGGGTGGGGGCCTTCCGATAGGTGGAGTGTGGGCGGGGCAGGGACTAACGGAGAGGACTCGCCATCCGCCACTAGGCGCTCGGCAAGGGGATCCCCACCAAACGTCGGTGAGGCTCGCGGGGTAGCGTTCGTCGCATGGCCGTACCTGACTTCCAGACCGTGATGCGCCCGATCCTCGATGCACTGTCGAATGGCGATCCGCATACCCTGCAGCAGATCCGCGGGGAGGTCGCGACGACGTTGGGGGTTACGGAGGAGGATCAAGAAGAACTCCTGCCTAGTGGCAAGCAGACGACGTACTCGAACCGTATTGCGTGGGCGCTCACGCACATGGGTAAAGCGGGGTTGGTGGATCGCCCGGCCAGGGCGACTTACGCCCTGACGGACCGTGGTAGCGAGGTCCTGCAGAACCATCCTCAACGAGTCGACATGAACGTACTTAACACTTTCGACGAGTACCGAGAGTTCCGCACACCCAAGAGCACGGATGTTGAATCGCCACTAGTCGCTCCGGCAACCGCGGATGAGTTGTCGCCCAGTGAGGCGGTCGGCAACCTCCTGCAGTCCGCTGACAAGCTCTTGGCGGCTGATCTCCTGGATCGGATATTGGCGCAGCCTCCCGCCTTCTTGGAGCGGTTGGCTCTACGGCTTCTGAAGGCGATGGGTTACGGCGGGAAGGAGTCTCTCCTGGAGCACACTGGCAAGTCGGGAGACGCCGGACTTGACGGGATCGTCCGCCAGGACGCCCTGGGGCTGGAGCTGGTTGGAGTGCAGGCCAAACGCTACGACAAGGGCAACACCGTGCCAAGGCCCGAGTTGCAGGCGTTCGTAGGCGCGCTGCAAGGGGCACAAACCAATCGCGGGGTATTCGTGACGACAGGACGCTTTAGCGCGGGGGCGCGGGCGTTTGCTGAGGGGGTAGCCATGCGGCTGGTCCTCCTGGACGGGGAGGAACTCACCCGACTCATGGTGCGCTACAACGTGGGGGTGGGTGTTCGCGAGACCTTCGATCTCAAGCAGATCGATGAAGCGTTCTTTGAGGACTGACACGACGTTTAATGGAGGGAGACCTCTTAAGTTCCTCGTTCCCGGGGGACCGAGAGTGAGGGTTAGGGCTGCGGAAGACGGGGCTAAGGGTCGTAAGGGTCGGTCTTCCGGGACCATTGGCGGGCGCGGCTTTGGGGCACCCGGGGAGGGGCGTGGGGGCGCCCCTGCCCTATGTCTTCTTCTTCCGGTGAGTGGGAAGACTGCATCTGTGCCCGGAAGACCGACCCTTACGACCCTGCCGTCCCTGCAAACCCGCCTGACCTGCGGCGCATGGAGGGTCGTTGGTGTGACCCTCAAGCGACCCTGCCACAGGATCTAACGACCCTAGAAGACCCTCGGGCCGGGGGCCGGGTGGGTTTCTGGCAGGTACGTCTCAACCGCCTCCGCGTGGGCGGGGTCGGCGGGCCCGATCAACTCGATATAGCGGTCACCGTTGGACTTGCCGGTGGTGTAGGTCACGCCCGCGCGGCGGAGTGCCTCCGCGGCCACCTTGAGGGCTCGGGAGAAGGCGCGGCCGTCACTCGGGCACCATGAGACGTGGGTGTCTCCCCCGGTGTAGGACGCCGCGAGGGGACTGACGAAGTCGGCAGGCTTGGCCTTGGTCCTCCCGCCGCGCTTGGCGACGAGGGCGAGGACGGCCGCGGTGAAGGGGTCGTCCAGCGCGGAGTCCGCGAGGACCTCGTCAACGGCCCCGACGTACGCCGCATAGAGGCGCTCGTCCACGCCCGCGACCACCTGCGCGTAATCGGCCATGCGGGGCCAAGATCGGCCCTCGGCGACGAGACGGGAGCGATTGCGGAGGGAGGTAACGACGTCGTCCAGGACCGCTCCGAGGAGAGCGGGCTTGGACGCGTGATAGGCGGTCCAGAGCTCGGCCTCGGAGCGGCGCTCGGTGTCGGGGACGCGGTCAAAGTCCACGAGGGAGATCCGCTCCAGGGCGTCAGGCTTAAGACCCGGAGGGAGTGCGATGGAGGTGGAGACGCCGCTGCGCCGGTAGGTGACGGGCCGGAGACCATCGTCGGTGTAGAGGGTGCGCCGGTCATCGGTCACGCCGGTCACGAGGCGGCATATCCAGTCGGAGGTGTTCTGCGAGACCGAGGTGACGTTGTCGAAGGACACGAGATAGCGGCCCCGGGCCGCCGTGGAGTCGTCGCGCTCATTGCGTCCGGGCTCTTTGCCGAGGGCCTCTGCGGGCTCCACGAGGGAGAGGACCATGCGGGCCCGCGTGGACTTGCCCGACCCCTGCGGCCCCGTCGCCCAAAGCAACGGGCGCGGGACCTCGGAGAAGAGGGAGCCGACGAGCCACCCGCGGATCTGGAGCCATCGGCGATCCTCCGCGTCCAGCCCGAGGAGATCCCGCAGAACGGCCAGGTCCCCACCCCTGACGGGGACGGGGAGGGGCTTGGTGGCCTCGGAACGGCGGAAGAGGGGCGTTCCCTCGTCGGGGTCGCGGACGCTCCAGCCTGCTCGGGTGATCTCCACCACGCGGCCCGTGGCGTCGCCAAGGTCCAGGACGACACGGTCGTCCCCGACCTGGGCGGAACGCATGGCGACGTGGACGGGGTCGGCCTCTTCTGCGTAGGCAGCCACGGTGTCAAGGGCGTTGCTCAAGGTCTCACGGCCGAGGACCACTCCGGTCCCCGTGGCGGCCTTACGGTCCTCGCGGAATGCCTTGAGTACGTCGGCGCGGATAGCGCGGATCTCCTTTGCGATGCGGAGGGTGCCGGGCCGGGTAGGGACCGCGAAGAGGAGGCCGTCGTCGGAGCGGCGGCCAATCTGGTAGTTGTAGAGAACCCACTCCACGACGTCATTAGCTGTATGGCCCTTCTTGTCGGCAGCCGGTGCCTCCGGTGCTGCGGCCAGGGCGGTGCCCTCGGCCCTGACCTCACGGAGGGCGGCGTTGAGTCCGTCCTCGGTCATACCGAGGGCAGCGGGGAGTTCGTCGTAGGGGCGCTTCTCCTCGGAGCACGTAGCGCAATCGGTGGACGCATAGGTCAGGACGTCGTGTTCGGGGGTGAGGGTCCAGACGTTGCGGCCGTGGGGAGTGTTGCAGACCGGGCAATCCACGAGGTATCCGCACCACTTGGCAGGGTCGGGCTTGGCGCGACCTAGGGGGAAGTGCGTTTGCACGAAAGTACGGAGGTCCATTACTAGTGTCTTCTCTCAAGGTGGTAGAGGTGGACTTGTCCTCGGCGTGGCGGTGCCTAAAGACAAGGGGTGGAAGGTGGGAGTTTCGAGGGAGGTGTAAACGCGGAAAGGGTAGGTACCCGAAGGCGCCTACCCTTTCCACGTCACGATCCGCCACAGATCTCTACCACCCGACCCGGTCCGAAGACCGGGGGGTTTAGGTTTCCAGGGTTGATTGCTCATGGGCCCCGGCGTCGCCCTTACTTGGCCGTCGCCGGAGGCCAAAGGCCATCACTCCGCCATGATCTCCGCGATGATCTCCAGCATGGCGGGGGAGAGCGGCTTGGGCGGGCCAAGGATGGCGTTGGCCTGCGCGGTGTAGTCGTCATAGGCGCGGACGTCGCCACGCATGAGGGCATCGGAGGCGTGGTGCAGGAGGGCCATTCCGGCCATCTGCTTACGCCGGTTCACGAGATACCGGCATCGGTCCGAGCAGAATACGCGGTCAACGCGGCTGCCTTCGGGGATCTCATTGTGGCAATCGAAGCGGTCGCAAAACATGGGGGCTCCTTTGGTGAGAAGTGACGAACGTGTGGAAGGGAAAGGGGGGAGCGCCGGGACAGAGGTAGGTCTGTCCCGGCGCTCATGGGGAGGTCTGCGAGATCTCCCCTAGTGGCTCACGAGGTAGGTCAGGCGACCGGCTCGGCGTCGGCGATGCTCATACGGACGACGCCGGCGTTGGGTACCAGGGCTACGGTGCCCGCGGTCTCGTCCACGACGGCAAGCGGCATGGCCTGTGCGGCGACCAGGGCGCCCACGAGGGATCGGTCGGCTGCCACCGAGGAGTCGTAGTCCTGGAGAGCCCGGACGGCGCCGCTCTCGGTCTGCACCGAGGCCCCGCGGGTAGCACCCTCGGGCATGGTCGGCGCAACGAAGACGAGGGTGAAAGCCTCCTTGACGAAAACGAAGAGGTCATTGGCGCCAAGCCTGTTCGACTCTCGCAGCTCAATGCCGCGCACCTTGGTTGTGCCGGGATCGAAGCCGAAGCCACCCTCGGCCCCGAGGAGGGCCTCGTAGACGTTGGTGCCCGCGACCCCGACGATCTGAGACTCCGCGGACACGCCGTTGTCGCGGAGTACGCGGCGGGCGGCGACGACGGCCCTGTAGGGCTTGTCACGGTCGTAGGTGATCGCAGTGTTGAGCGGCGTCGCAGCGAAAGCCTCGGCGAGGAGGGCCTCACCCTTGCGGGAGATAGCGGCACACTGAGGACTAAGCACCTGCGTGGCGTAGGAGGTCAGGTCCAGCGACATATCCTTCTCGGATAGAATGACCGAGGAGTGGACAAAGTCGTCCAGTGCGACGCTAATGGCCTGCTCGGAGATCTCGTCCGACACAATGGCGGTGGTCTTGTCGCCCGCGCTACGGGTACGGGCCGGAACGGCGCCGGGTACCTTTACGCGGATGGTGGCGCCGCGGCCACCCTCAAACTCGGCCTCCAGGTGTCGCATGACGAGCGGGGCGAGGCCGCCACTGTCAAGGCCCACGAGGCTAGCGGCGACCTTGGCGATGTTGCCGGTGTCAGTGGTCAGAATAGTATTGCTCACGGTTGGGCTCTCTTTCGTAGATTGGTGTAAGTGAATTAACCGCACTCGCGGCGCACTCACCTATGAAAGGGCCTTGCCTTTATCGGTGAAAGCGGAAGGGGTCGGCGCGGACCTTGCCGCGGCGACGGGTGATACGAGGGTGAGGCCGGACGGCCGGAGAGACCTCACTAAAGGGGATCTTCATCCGGCCGTCCGGGCTCGGTGGACGGCGGCGGCGGCCACCCTTGGGAGCATGCTGCGCCGTTCGTGCTCCATTGCCGTTGTCAGGCTCGACCCTAGGACCTTGGCTATGGAGCGTATGGCCCGCGCCGCTTGGCTGGCTTCCGGCAAAGAGAGCGACCAAACGGGGGCCATGATTGGGGGGCCGCGGAGTAAAGGGCGGTCTACTCCGCGGCCGGTTCACCTGTCCATGACTTATCCGCATCGGACTTTGTTTGAGGAGGTGAGTGACTAAGGCGTGCGCCTTGGTCTACTTAGGAAGTCTGCGAGGCGATCGGGTCATTGGCTCACATCGGGCCCATATCGGCCGTTTCGACCCTTCTTGTGTGACCAGGATCACAATCGGGCCTCCAGGTCGGAGTCGCTGGAGGGCCTGCAGGCCCACGCGAGAGCCCTCGCCCACCGTGGAGGTGGACGAGGGCCGGGCGTCCGGGAGACGGGCGCTCAGACCGCTGCGAAGGCCGCGCGATCCTCACTGGCGGAGGCGTCGGCAAGAACCCCTATGGGATGGGCGGGTTGCCAGACGAGGTTGACGCGGGAAGGGTCGAGACCGTGGGCGCCACGTCGCCCCTTGGAGACGGCGAGGATGGCGAGGTTGGCGGCAAGGAGTCCGCGTCGCGCGACGTGGTCCTCCGCCGCCGTCAGCCGCTCCCACGTCTCGGCAAAGGTCTCACCTGAGGGCACGAGTTCGACCACAGGGGACTTCTGCTCCCTGCGCAGGATGACTCGACGGGCCTTGAGCGCACGGACCCGAGCCGCCAGGGCTTCGTCGTCAGCGTCCTCCTCGGCCATGGCCGAGTACAGCGCTTTGATCCCGCGCTGGACTTCGGCTAGGTCGCCGTCCGCTCTGGTGGACTCCCGGCGCTCGTGGCGTTGGAGATCGCCACAGGTGGCGAGAAAGCGGGACACAACTAGCCTTTCCAAGTTCTCAGCGGTCACGGCTACACCAGGGCAGGATCGGCCCTTGGACCGCGCAGAGCACCCATAGGCAACGTTCCCGCCCCCGTTTACACGAGGGTAGAGAGCCGAGCCGCAGGCAGCGCAAGAGACGAGACCCGCAAGGAGGCGTAGGGACCGAGGACGCCGTTCGCCGCGTTGCGTCTCCGGGCGCTGACGGGCCCAGCCGAGACCCTCGCGGAGGATCTCGACGGTGTCCGGATCCAGGACCGCGGGCCATGGGGTGACGGGGACTCCAGCATCGTCGCGGACCAGGAGTCCCCGGTGGGTCACACGGCCCATGATGGTGTCCGAGGTCAGGATCCGCGCGAGGGCTTGCACGGTCCAGGTTCGATGCCGCCTCGTGGGCACCCCGCGGGCGTTGAGGTCATGCGCGACGCCATAGGCGGACTCACCGGCGATGACGCGCGCGGCGGCCTCCTGAACGATCACAGCTTCCTCCTCCGCGACCTCAAGGACGCGGCCGGGGCCGTTCGGGTTAGCCGCGGGGCGATAGGAGTAGGGGACGGTGCCTCCGGTGTAGCGGCCAAGTGAGACCCGCTCCGCGATGGACCGCGACACTCGGATGCGCACGGCCGCCCTCTCTTGCTCGGCGATTGTGGCGAGGATGGCGGCGATGACCTCCCAGAAAGGCGTGGCGGAGTCCACGCCGTCCTTGATGCTGACGAAGCGTGCGGTGGGGGTGTCCTTGAGGGTGGTTACGAGGGCCCCGAGGGCGGGGATGCCCGAGCGGCTCCAGCGGTCGAAGCGCCAAACACAAAGTATGTCGGCGCGCCCGTCACGGAGATGCTGGAGAACGGCCTCGGTGTCGTTGTGGGCGCCGGAGACGCCGTTCTCTTTCACGACCTCCACGACGTCCCATCCCTCGGCGGCGGCGCGGGCGCGGAGATCTTTCTCCTGAGCCGCCAGGGAGGTTGAGTCATCCTTGGATACGCTGAGGCGGACGTAGAGAAGGGCTCGGGGGTTGCTCATGGCGTGTGCTCCGATGCTGGGAAGGGTCCTCGTCGGAGTGGAGGTCTGCGAGTCGGAGACGTTCCGCTCATCCGCACCTAACGAGGCTGACCTGCCCGGGATGGCGACCGTCCACGCCAACAGCGCCCGGGAGGCCGTCACCAAGATGTGCACCCTGCCGCTGCTGGCGGGGTCCAACGTCTCGGCCAGCTTCGTCGTGCCCACGGTGGCCTCCTCGGTGGACCTCGTCGTCCACCTGGGCATGGACGCGGACGGACACCGTCGGGTCCGGGAGATCACGGCCCTGCCCGGCCGGGTGGAGGGTGACGTGGTCGAGACCGCCGACATCTTCGTACGCCAGGGCCAGGACCTCGTGCGGGCCGACGGGTTCCCGCCGCACCCGGAGCGGTTCGCCCGTGCCGGGCACGATCTGGGCGCACTGCTCGGGAGGGCCTGATGGAGGGGGCGTTCTGGGGACTGCTGCTTGGCATCGGCCTGGCCAGCATCTGGTGGTCGTTCTGGCCGCGGGCGACGGGCCCGGTGCCCGTGGTCCGGCGGGGGAGGGTGGAGCGCCTCGGCGACGAGATCGTGCTCGCCGGCGTCCGGGGCCTTGGGCCGCGGACCTTCCTGGCCTTCACCGGGGTGCTCGCCCTGCTCGTCCTCCTCCTGGGGTATGCCGTCACCGGGGTGTGGTCGGTCAGCCTGTGCTTCGCGGTCATGGCCGCCTGGGCGCCGTTCGCGGTCGTGCGCGGGCGCGCCCGTTCCCGCAGGAGCACGCTGCGGGAGGTGTGGCCGGACGTGGTGGACCACGTGCACTCCGCGGTCCGGGCCGGACTGTCGCTTCCTGAGGCGCTGATCCAGCTGGGGGAGCGGGGGCCTGCCGAGCTGCGGCCCCAGTTCGTGGAGTTCAGCCACGACTACCGGGCCACGGGACGCTTCTCGGAGTCGCTCGACCGGCTCAAGGAGCGCCTCTCCGACCCGGTGGCGGACCGGCTCGTCGAGGCGCTGCGGCTCGCCCGCGACGTGGGCGGCACGGACCTGGGGCGGGTCCTGCGCGCACTGTCCTCCTTCCTGCGGGAGGACGCCCGCGCACGGGCCGAGCTCGAGGCACGCCAGTCGTGGACCGTCAACGCCGCCCGGATGGCCATGGCGGCCCCGTGGGCGGTGCTGCTCCTGCTGGCCACGCGCGGGAGCACGCTGGAGGCCTACGGGACACCCACCGGTGCCGCCGTGCTGGCTTTCGGTGCCGGTGCCAGCGTGCTCGCCTACCGGTTGATGCTCACGATCGGCCGCCTGCCCCAGGAGCAGCGGGTGCTGCGGTGATGGTGCTGACCTGGTGGGGAGCCCTGCTCGGACTGGGACTGGGGACCGGCGTCCTGCTCATGTGGGCAGGGGTGCCGATGAGTCGACGGGTCGACCTGGCCGCCAGGATCGAGCCGTACCTGGACCGTCCGCCGCAGCGGTCCCGGCTGCTGCGACTGGACGATCCGCGGCCGTGGCACCTGGCCGACGTGGTCGAGCCCCTGACACGACGGGCGGCCGACCTGCTCGACCAGGTGCTCGGCGGGACGGACTCCGTGCGCACCCGCCTGCACCGCGCGGGTCTGCCCGCCGACGTGGAGGGCTTCCGTACCCAGCAGGTGCTCTGGGGACTGGGTGCCTGCGTCCTGGCCGCGGGGCTCGGCTCGCTGCTGTGGTGGACCCGCGGCGCGAGCGTCGTCGCCCTCGCCGTGCTCGTCGCCTGCGCCTTCCTCGCCGGCGTGGTCCTGCGCGACGCGGCCCTGACCCGGTCCGCGAGGAGTCGGGAGCGGCGGATCATGGCGGAGTTCCCGGCGGTGGCCGAACTCCTGGCCCTGTCGGTCACAGCAGGGGAGGGCACCGTGCAGGCCCTGGAGAGGGTGACCCGCCTCTCCTCCGCGACCTGGCCTCCGAGCTGGAGCTGTGCCTGGCCGAGGCGCGCACCGGCGCCCCGCTGCCCGAGGCGTTGCAGGCGCTGGGCCGTCGCACGGGCCTGGGGCCGATCGTCCGCTTCGTCGACGGGCTGGTCGTGGCCATCCAGCGGGGCACGCCCCTGGGTGAGGTGCTGCGCGCCCAGGCCGCGGACGCTCGGGAGGCGGCCCGCCAGTCGCTCATCGAGGAGGGCGGTCGGCGCGAGATCACCATGATGGTCCCCGTCGTCTTCCTGGTCCTGCCCGTCACCGTCCTGTTCGCCGTCTTCCCAGGAGCCTCGATGCTGCAGATCTCGCTGTAGGCCGACGGGGCGAGGCACCCGCGGTGCCGCCACCGGGACATCTCCGCAGTCCTCCGTCCAGCACACCCATCCATGACCACGGGCCACCGGCCCCACGACCAGACCAGGAACCGCTCCGCGGCCCGACCCGGCCCGGACCCGACGAGAGAAGGACGACCATGCAGCAGCGATCCACCCTCCGCACTCCCAGCACAGCGCGCCGCCGGCCGCTGGCCCGCCGTGCCCTGGCCCGCCACCTGCGTGCCTGGGCGGACGAGCCCGAGCGGGGCGACGTGCCCGGCTGGGTGCTCATCACGATCATGACCGCAGGCCTCGTGGCCGCCCTGTGGCTGGTGGCCGAGCCGCTGCTCACCCAGCTCTTCACCACGGCCGTGACCAGCGTCGGGACGTGATCCGCAGGACCATCCACCGCAGGGTGACCGCTGCCCCAGATCGGGCCGCCGTCACCCACCGGGCGGCGGCTCCCGATCGGGCCCCCTTCACCGACCGGGGGGCGGCTCCCGACCGGGGGGCGGCGGTCACCGAGTTCGCGCTCCTGGCCGGGATGGTCTCGGTGCTCCTGCTGGCGGCGGTGCAGCTGGCCTTCGCGCTGCACCTGCACAACACGGCGACGGCCCACGTCGTCGAAGGTGCACGGTACGGGGCGCGGGCCGACGCCGGACCGCAGGACGGTGCCCACCGGGCGCGTGAGCTCCTGCGGACCAGCCTGCCGGGGACGAGCGGGGTGGCCGTCTCGGCGCACCGTACGTCGGTCTCGGGGGTGGAGGTCGTGGAGGTCAGCGCCTCGCTGCGGCTGCCGGTGCTCGGCCCGTTCGGGCCGGCCGACCGGATGGTCGTCTCCGGGCAGGCCTACGCGGAGGACCAGTGAGTGCCCTCCTCCGTGCCTCGGACCGGGGATCGATGACCGTGGAGGTCGCCTTCCTCCTGGTCCTGCTCGTGGTGCCGCTCTTCTACCTCGTCGGCTCGGTCGGCCGCGTGCAGGCGGGGGCGTACGCGGTGACCGCGGCCGCCCGGGAGGCCGGACGCAGCTACGTCACCGCCGAGTCCGTCCTGGACGCCCCGACGCGGGCGCAGGCGGCGGCAGCCCTGGTCGCGCAGGCGCACGGCTTCGCGGCCGAGGACGTCCGCCTCTCGCTGGGCTGCGGCGGGCCGGGCTGTCTGGAGCCGGGAGCGTCGTCGTGGTGGACGCGGTCGTGGAGGTGCCGCTGCCCCTGGTCCCGGACATGATGGCCGACCGGGTGCCGGCCTCGATCACCCTCACCGCGCAGCACACGGAGTCCGTCGACGCCTTCCGGGAGCGTGGACGATGACGGGCCGCACGGACCCGGAGGCCGGTCAGGTGAGCATCCTGCTGATCGGCATGGTGGCCGTGGCCCTCACGGTGGTGCTGGGGGTCGTGGGCGTCACCTCGGTCCAGCTGGCCCGGATCCACCTGCTCGACGCGGCGGACGCGGCCGCCCTGGACGCCAGCGACGCCCTGGACGAGGCGACCGCCTACTCCACCGGTGTGGGGACGGGCGTGCCGCTGACCGACGCCGGCGTGGCGCTGGCCGCCTCCGACCACCTGGCCTCGCGCACCCTGCCCTCCCGGTTGACGGGATGGCAGGTCGCCGCGGGGACCGGCACGCCGGACGGGCGGACGGCGGTCGTCGTGCTGTCCGGGGGCGCCCGGATACCGGTGGCCTCCTCCGTCCTGTCGGCGTTCGGCGGGTCGGTCCCCATCACGGTCACCTCGACCGCCCGCAGCGACCTGGAACCCTGAAGGCATTCCGCGGGTATGCCGTCCGCGGGGTCGGAGGCACGCCGGCGGCCTGGGAGGATGGCCCGGTGAGCTCCGCTGCGACGACCGACCTGTCCACGACCACCTTCGACGCGGTCCTCTTCGACAACGACGGCACCCTGATCGACTCCAGCGGCGCCGTCGTGCGGGCCTGGACCGCCTGGGCCGAGCACCACGGTATACCCCTGGAAACGCTCGTCGGCCTCCACGGGGTGCCCAGCCGCGGCATCGTGTCCCGGGTGGCGCCGCACCTGGACGTCGACGCGGCGACCGCCGACATCGACCGGCGCGAGCTCGAGGACGCCGAGGGGGTGGTGGCCCTCCCCGGAGCCAGGGAAGCGCTGGCCGCGGTGGGCGGCCGCGCCGCCATCGTGACCTCCGCCGGACGCCACCTGGCGGTGCTGAGGCTGGACGCCGCCGGGCTGACGCCTCCCGCGGCCTTCGTCACCGCCGACGACATCACCCGCGGCAAGCCCGACCCGCAGCCGTTCCTGCTGGGCGCCCAGAAGCTGGGCGTGGACCCCGCCCGCTGCCTCGTCGTCGAGGACGCGCCGGCGGGGCTGCAGGCCGGGCGGGCGGCCGGTGCCGCGACCATCGCGGTGACCACGACGAGCGGGGCGCACGAGCTGGCGGAGCTGGCCGACGCCGTCGTGACGGACCTCTCGCAGGTGACCTTCCAGACCGTGCGCGACGGGGTGCGCGTGGACCTGGCCTGACGCAGCGGATGCCGTCGGGCCGTCCACGCAGGGCCCCCTGCTGCCCTCCCAACGAGGGTTGACGCGGACCCCGGGTGCGTCCTGGGGCGACGCGCGGCCGTCCCACGTCCGTCAGGACGCGGTACGGGCGACCTCCTGCTCGAGGACGGGCACCTCGAGCTCGGCGAGGAGGGCGCGCACGCGGGCCTCCAGCTCGTCGGCGATCCGGCGGGCCGTCGACAGGTCCTGGGCGTAGGGGTCGTCGACGTCCCAGCGCAGGGTGCGACGTCCGGCGAAGTCGGCCTCGTCCTCGCAGCAGCCGATCAGCACGATGACGTCGGCCGCGTCGAGCGCGTCGGCGTGCACGGTCTGCGGGAGGGGGTTGCGCAGCTCGATGCCACGTTCGGCCAGGACGGTCGCCGCGTGCGGGTTGAGCCGGCCCGTCGGGTTGATGCCTGCGGACCGGACCAGCACCTGGCCCCCGGAGAGGTGCTCGGCGAGGGCCCCGGCGACCTGGGAACGGCCCTCGTTGTGCTCGCAGACGAACAGCAGCTTGGGCAGGGGGGACAGCGCCCGTCCCTCGGCGCGCGCCGTCGCCAGCAGCTCGTCGCGGGCCCAGTGCTCGAGGAGCGCGGGGATGAACTCGGGGTGGCGTCCGTTCTCCTCCAGCTGACGACGCCCGCGGGTGACCACCTCGGCGACCTCGTCCGCGGTGAAGCCGGCAGCGAACCGCTCGGTCAGGTCGCGCTGGACCCGGCGCAGCGTGCGCTCGTACATGGGGCTCCGTGCCTGCATGTCGCGCCTCCGATCAGGTGAACAACTGATGAACACCAAGTGTACGCCAGGATCGCGCAGCAGGTCGGAGGAACGGCCCGGAGATCGGGCGGTGTCGTGCTGGCGTCCGGGGGAGACAGGCCCGGGCGACTTACGTTACCGTAACCTACGGAACCGAAACCTACGTTAGCGTAGGTACCCGACCCGAAGGTGAACCCCCCGCATGCCCGCAGTTGCTGCCGCATACCCCCGTCCTGCCGAGCCGGCCCCCGCCGGGCCCGCAGGTCTGCCCGAGACCGCCGCCCAGCCGGGCCCGGGCGAGACCGGACGCCGCCGCCCGGTGGTCATCCAGGGCGGCATGGGGGTGGCCGTCTCCGGCTGGCGCCTCGCCCGCGAGGTCTCCACGGCCGGTCACCTGGGCGTCGTGTCCGGCACTGCGATGGACGCCGTGCTGTCCCGCGTGCTGCAGGACGGCGACCCCGGCGGGCACTACCGCCGGGCGCTCGCGCACTTCCCCTCCCCGGCGATGGTCGAGCGGGTGCTGGACAAGTACTTCGTCGAGGGTGGCCGGCACCCCGACGCGCCCTACAAGCCGATCCCCAAGCTGACGCTGCAGACGGCCCGCGCCGGGCAGGAGCTGGGTGTGCTCGGCAACTTCGCCGAGGTGTGGCTGGCCAAGGAGGGGCACGACGGCGTCGTGGGCATCAACGCCCTCGAGAAGGTGCAGATGGCCACGCCGACGGCCCTGTTCGGGGCGATGCTGGCCGGCGTCGACTACGTGCTCATGGGGGCAGGCATCCCCCGTGAGATCCCCGCGCTGCTGCGCGCCCTGGCCGCCGGCACCGCCGGGCGCATCAGCGCCGACGTGGCGGGCGGCAAGCTGCGCCGCTACGTGGAGGTGGACCCGGTCGACCTGCTCGGCGAGGACCTACCCGCGCTGGTCCGGCCCGACTTCCTGGCCATCGTCTCGGTCGACCAGCTCGCCTCCTACCTGCACCGCGACCCCGACATCCGCCCGGACGGGTTCGTCGTCGAGCGGCCGCCGGCCGGCGGTCACTCCGCACCGCCGCGGGGCAAGATGCAGCTCGACGAGCACGGGGACCCGGTCTACGGCGCCCGCGACGAGGCCAACCTGGAGAAGATGGCGGCCCTGGGCCTGCCGTTCTGGCTCGCCGGCGCCTTCGGCACCCCCGAGCGGGTGGCCGAGGCGGTGGCCTCCGGCGCGGTCGGGGTGCAGGTCGGCACGCTCTTCGCCATGTCGGCCGACTCCGGTCTCGCCGACGGTGTGCGCGCCAAGATGCTCGACCGGCTGCGCGCCGGCGACCTGGACGTGCGCAACGACCCCCGGGCCAGCCCGACCGGGTTCCCGTTCAAGGTGGCCACCCTCGAGGGCACCGCCAGCCAGGTCGAGGTCTACGAGGCCCGCCCCCGGCTGTGCGACCTGTCCTACCTGCGCCAGCCCTACGAGCGCGAGGACGGGGAGGTCGGCTACCGCTGCGCCTCGGAGCCGGTGCACATGTACCTCAAGAAGGGCGGCGAGCTCGAGGAGACCGCCGGCCGCAAGTGCCTGTGCAACGGGCTGATGGCCAACATCGGCCTCGAGCAGCACCGCAAGGACGGTTACGTCGAGGACACCCTCGTCACCCTCGGCCAGGACCTCGAGGGGGCCCAGGTCCTCATCCAGCGGCACCCCGAGGGGTGGACGGCCCGCCAGGCGCTGTCCTACCTGCAGGAGGCGGTCGCCACCTCCGCGACGGGCCGGCTGGTGGCCATCGCCTGAGCGCGGCTACTCCCCGGTCTGCCCGTCGACCAGCTCGCGCAGCAGGTCGGCGTGGCCGTTGTGCCGGGCGTACTCCTCCACCATGTGGGTGAGCAACCAGCGCAGCGTGACCTGCGCCTGACCGTCCCAGGCGGGGTAGGTGCGGCCCAGCGCCTCGGGTCCGCGCCCGACCAGGTTCTCCACGACGGACCGCGACCGGGCCACCGCGCGCTCCCACCGGCCGTGGACCTCGGCGGCGGGCAGGGTGTCCGCCGAGGTCCACGCCCGCAGATAGTCTGACCCGTCCTCGGAGCGCTGCCACTCCTCGGGCATCGGCGAGCCCGTCGCGCCCGCGGAGAAGTAGAAGTCCTCCACCCAGGCCAGGTGGCTCAACAGCCCGCCCAGCGTCAGCCGGGAGGGGTGGGCGTCGAGCCGGCGACGCAGCCCCTCCTCCTCCAGCCCCCGGGTCTTCCACTCCAGGGTCGCGCGCTGGAACTCCAGGAACCCCACGAGCGTCCCCGCCTCGTCCGCCGTCAACGGGGGTTCGGGTCGTCCCTGGTCGTCGGTCCGTGGCTCGCTCATGCGCGCCAGGGTATGCCGTGCACGCTCCGGAGTGGGCCGTGCACCCTCCCGGGTGGGAGGCCCGGCCGAGACCCGGGCGCCCCGGGGCTGCCGTAGGCTTGACCCTCGTGGCCGTCGACTTCGAGAACGAGATCAAGCAGCTCCGCGCGACCATGGCGTCGGTGCGCGACGTCACCGACCTCGACCGCCTGCGGGAGCAGATGACGGAGCTGGAGACCGAGGCCTCCTCACCGAACCTGTGGGACGACGTCGAGCACGCCCAGAAGGTGACCTCCTCGCTGTCCCGCGCCAGGGCCGAGCACGACAAGGTGACCGGCATGGACGCACGGATCGACGACCTCGAGGCGCTCGTCGAGCTCGGCCAGGAGGAGAGCGACGCCGAGACGATGGTCGAAGCCGAGCGGGACCTCGCCAAGCTGCGCAAGGACGTCGAGCAGCTCGAGGTGCGGACCCTGCTCAACGGGGAGTACGACCAGCGTGAGGCCGTCGTGACGATCCGCTCCGGTGCCGGGGGGGTGGATGCCGCCGACTTCGCCGAGATGCTCATGCGGATGTACCTGCGCTGGGCCGAGCGGCACGACTACCCGACCACCGTGCTGGACACCTCCTACGCCGAGGAGGCCGGGCTGAAGTCGGCCACCTTCGAGGTCAAGGTCCCCTACGCCTTCGGCACCCTGGCGGTCGAGGCCGGCACCCACCGGCTCGTGCGGATCAGCCCGTTCGACAACCAGGGCAGGCGGCAGACCAGCTTCGCCGCCGTCGAGGTCATCCCCCTCATCGAGTCGACCGACAGCATCGAGATCCCCGAGAACGACCTGAAGATCGACGTCTTCCGCTCGTCGGGTCCCGGTGGCCAGTCGGTCAACACGACCGACTCGGCCGTGCGCATGACGCACATCCCGACGGGCACAGTGGTCTCGATGCAGAACGAGAAGAGCCAGATCCAGAACCGGGCCGCCGCCCTGCGGGTGCTCCAGTCCCGTCTGCTGCTCCTCAAGCAGGCCGAGGAGGCCGCCGAGCGCAAGGAGATGGCCGGGGACGTCAAGGCCAGCTGGGGGGACCAGATGCGCTCCTACGTCCTGCACCCCTACCAGATGGTGAAGGACCTGCGGACCGGCCACGAGGTGGGGTCCACCTCGTCGGTGCTCGACGGCGAGATCGACGACTTCATCGAGGCGGGCATCCGCTGGAAGCGCGGCCAGGAGCGGGCGCAGGACTGAGGTCGGCCCGCCCAGGCGCCGGCCGTAGGGTCGGAGCATGACCGCGACCACGACCTCCGACCCGGGTCCGTCGAGCCCGGGTCCTCTCGGCCCCGGCTCCCTCGACCTGGTGGCGCTGCGGCATACCGTCACCTCCGGCGCCTCCGCCGACCTCGGTTGGCGCCGGGCGCACCTGGGGGCCTTGCGCCGCCTGCTCGTCGAGCACGAGGCCGAGCTGTTGGACGCCGTCGCCGCCGACGTCGGCAAGCCGCGGCTGGAGGCGCGGCTCACCGAGAGCTACGTCATCGTCGAGGAGATCGACCATCTGCTCGCCCACCTGGAGGAGTGGACGGCGCCCCGGCCGGTCTCCCTGCCGCTGACGCTGCGTCCTGCCCGCGCGCACGTGCAGCTGCAGCCCAAGGGTGTGGTGCTGGTCGTCGCGCCGTGGAACTACCCGCTCCAGCTGCTGCTGACCCCGGCGGCCGGTGCCCTCGCCGCCGGCAACACGGTCGTGCTGAAGCCCAGCGAGCACGCGCCCCGTTTCGCCGCCCTGGTCGAACAGCTCGTTCCGCAGTACTTCCCCGCCGACGTCGCCAAGGTCGTCACTGGCGGCGTCGAGGAGACGACCGCCCTGCTGGAGCGCCGCTTCGATCACATCTTCTTCACCGGGTCCGGCCGGGTGGGTCGCATCGTCATGCGCGCCGCGGCCGAGCACCTCACGCCCGTGACCCTCGAGCTGGGCGGGAAGTCTCCGACGTTCGTCGACGACAGCGTCGACCTGGGTGTGGCCGCCCGGCGGATCGTCTGGGGCAAGTTCACCAACGCGGGCCAGACCTGCGTGGCGCCCGACCACGTGCTCGTGACCCGCGCCGCCCGGGACCGGCTGCTGGCCGAGCTGGCCGCGGCGGTGCACGAGTTCTTCGGCGACGATCCGCGCAGGAGCCCGGACCTGGGGCGGATCGTCGACGGGCGGCAGCACGCCCGCCTCGTCGAGCTCCTGGACGGAGCCGGGGGGAGCGTGGTCACCGGTGGGCAGCACGACGCCGGCGAGCGGTACATCGCCCCGACGGTCCTCGCCGACGTCGACCCCGGCGCGCCGATCATGCAGGAGGAGATCTTTGGCCCGATCCTGCCCGTCATCACCGTCGCCGACCACCAGCAGGCCATCGAGCAGATCACCTCGCGCGAGCACCCGCTGGCGCTCTACGTCTTCTCCGAGCGGGAGGACGTCAGGGACGCGTTCGCGCGGCGCACCACTTCGGGAGGGATGGCGTTCGGCGCCACCGTGATCCAGTTCGGCGCCCCGCAGCTCCCGGTCGGGGGGGTCGGGGCCTCCGGCACGGGCGCCTACCACGGCCGCGCGTCGCTCGAGAGGAGCTGAGCCATCACCGGTCGGTGCTCGACAAGCCGCTGGGTCCGGACACCCTGCGTGTGCTGTACCCCCCGTTCGAAGGCCTCAAGGGCCGGGTCGTCGCGGCCGCGACCGCCCCCGGCTGGGCGGGGCGGCCCGCCGCGCTGGTCCGGGAGGGTATGGCGAAGGTGCGCGGCCTGGTGCGGCGCGGCTGAGAGCTGTCTGCGCCGCCTGCGTGAGCGGGGCTCGGACGGGTGGGACGTGCCGACGGGCGGCACCCTGCTGGGTGCCGCCCGTCGGGTGGTGCTGGGGTCGGGTTCGACGCGCGCCGGTCAGGCGGCGTCCTCGGCCTCCTCGTCGTCCGTCGGCAGGTCGCCCTGCGGGTGCGGCTTGCCGGACTTCCCGGCGCTGCGCTTGCCGTTGATCTCCGAGGTGTCCTGGGCGAGCGTCAACGCCGCGTGCGCGATGGCGTCGCTCATGATGTCCAGGGCCTCCCGGTCGACGTTGTCGATGTCGTCGAGGACGGTGTGGTAGTTCGGGTCGTAGGTGATGCCGGCGGTGCCGCCGAACAGCTCGACCTCCTTCTCCGTCTTGGTGCCGTCGGCACCGGTGAACAGGCCTGAGGCCGGGACCCCGCTGAGGATGAACGCCTGGTAGTCCGAGCGGCCCGAGTAGGCGGTGTCCACCCACGGCTGACCGGTCAGGTCGAAGTAGTCGGTGAAGACCTCCTCCGTCTGGATCGATCCGGCCGGCGGGGCGACGCCCGCCTCGTAGGTCGACTCGTCCGCGTCGTAGACGCCGATGACGTGGTTGGGCGAGCCCACCATGTCGAAGTTGAGGTAGGTCGCGATGTCGTCCAGCTCGGCCGGCGACTGGTCGGCGACCCAGGCGTTCGACCCCTGCAGGCCGTCCTCCTCACCGCCCCACCAGGCGAAGCGCACCGTGTTGTTGGTCTTGTTGACCCTGGCCAGCTGCACCGCCGTCTCCAGGATCGCGGCCGACCCGGTGGCGTTGTCGTTGATGCCGGCACCCTCCTGGGCGCTGTCGAGGTGGGCACCGAGCATGACGACGTTGTCGTCCCGGCCGGTCGAGGTCTCGGCGAGCACGTTGAAGGTCTCGACCACCTCGTCGATGGTGCGCAGGTCCAGCGTCGCGGTGACGGTGTCCTGCGCCATCTGCGCCAGCAGCGCCTGACCGGCCTCCTGTGTCATGCCCGCCGCCGGCACGAAACCGGAGTCGGGTCCTCCGAGGGTGCCGTTGAGCGCCCCGGGTTCGTTGTTGTAGACGAGGACGGCCTCGGCTCCGACTGCGGCGGCGGCCAGCGACTTCGCGGAGAAGGCGCACGTCCCGCGCGAGACGATGGCGATCTGGCCGGTGAGGTCGGCACCCTCGCCGTAGGCGGCCGCGTCGCAACCCTGGGGGTCGACGGTCGGCGCCGCCAGTGGGCCGGTGACACCGCCGTCGGGCGTGCTGGGGCTGTAGCTCATGGCGATCACCGCTACGTCTTCACCGCCGACGGTCAGGTCCTCGGCCAGGGTCCGGGTGCGGGGGTAGCTGAAGTCGTGGCGCTCGGTCTCGTAGCCGGCGTCCTGCAGGACCTGCTCGACGTACTCGGCGCTGGCCTCGTACCCGGGGAGGCCGGAGGCCCGGTTGCCGCCGTTCTCGTCGGCGATCTCCTGGAACTCCTCCAGGTGCGTCCAGACGTTCTCGACGTCGACCGCCTGGGTGATCTTCTTGCTGGTGTTCGGGTTGCCGTTGTTCTCGCCGCCCTTGCCCTTGGCCAGCGCCGGCGACCCCATGCCGGCCAGGACGACCGCGGCCGTGGCCGTGACGGCCAGGGTGCGGCGGGCGGTGCTGCGGCCGGACCGCGGGGTCCGGTGGTCGGTGCTCGTACTCACGTCGTGCGTCTCCTTTGACGGGGGGAGGCCCGCGGACGACCGAGGGCCCTGTCGCAAGGTAGGCACCCGCGGGCCCGCGGTCCAGGGTCTTGACCGAGTCCAGACCGACTTCTGACCGACCCCTGACCTGGGCCCTACCGTCCCTTGACAGAACCCGGGCGGGACCGGATCTCGACAGGCCCGGCGCGGGTCCTTGGTCGCCCCGGGTCCCTCGGTTACCGTGAACGCCGACCGCCAGCCCGCCCCACACGTCCCCCCCGTCCCAGCAGCACCGCATACTCTCCCCTGGAGCCCGCCCGCGTGATCACCCTGGAGAACGTCAGCCTGCGCTACGCCAAGGGCGACCCCTGGGCGTTGCGCGAGGTGGACCTCGACGTCACCCGCGGAGAGTTCTGCTTCGTGGTGGGACAGTCGGGCTCGGGGAAGAGCTCGCTGCTGCGTCTGGTCATCCTCGAGCAGGCGCCCACGGCGGGTCGGGTGCTCGTGGCCGGGCACGACCTTGGCGAGCTGCCGCAGAGGCGGGTGCACCTGCTGCGCCGCCAGATCGGCACGGTCTTCCAGGACTTCCGGCTGTTGTCGGGCAAGACGGTGGCGCAGAACGTCGCGTACGTCCTGCAGGTGCTCGGGACCCGGCGGCACGAGATCAGGCAGCGCGTCCCCGAGACCCTGGCCCTCGTCGGGCTGCAGGACAAGGGGCGACGCCTGCCGCACGAGCTCTCCGGCGGGGAGCAGCAGCGCGTGGCCATCGCCCGCGCCATGGTCAACAAGCCGCCGATCCTGCTCGCCGACGAGCCGACCGGCAACCTCGACCCGGACACCAGCAGCGAGATCGTGGCCATCCTCGAGCGCATCAACCGCGCCGGCACGACCGTGCTCATGGCCACCCACGACACCTCGATCGTGGACCAGTTCCGCAAGCGGGTCGTGCAGCTGCACGAGGGCCGGGTGGTCCGCGACCAGGCGGTGGGCGGCTACCGGCAGGTGGCGGCGCCGTGAGGCCCGGGTTCCTGCTCGGTGAGATCGGCAACGGCCTGCGCCGCAACGTCTCGATGGTCGTCTCGGTCGTGCTCGTGACGATGGTCTCGCTGTTCTTCCTGGGCATCGGCCTGCTCGCGCAGCAGCAGGTGAGCACGGCCAAGGGCTTCTGGTACGACCGGGTCGAGGTCTCGATCTTCCTGTGCACCCCCGGTGCCGCCGAGGTGGCCTCGTGCAGCGGGGGAGGGGTGACCCAGGAGCAGCGCGACCAGATCAGGGCCGACCTGGAGGGCCTGAGCCCGTTGGTCACCGAGGTCTTCTACGAGTCCAACGAGGAGGCCTACGAGCGCTTCCGCGACCAGTTCCGCAACAGCCCGGTCATCGACTCCATCCCCCAGGAGGCGATCCCGGAGTCGTTCCGGGTCAACCTGTCCGACCCCAGCCGCTACGAGGTGATCCGGGCCGCGTTCGAGGACGCGCCCGGCGTGGAGAGCGTGGAGGACCAGCGCGAGGTCGTGGACAAGCTCTTCACCTTCCTGGGGGTGCTCAGCGTCGGGGCGCTGGCGCTCGCCGTGGCGATGGTGGTGTGCGCCGTCCTGCTCATCTCGACCACGATCCGGCTCACCGCCTGGACCCGGCGACGCGAGACCGCGATCAAGCGGATGGTCGGCGCCTCGGCCTTCTCCATCCACCTGCCCTTCGTCCTGGAGACCGTCGTGGCGACCCTGCTCGGGGCCGCGCTCGCCGTCGGTCTCCTGTGGGCCACGGTGCGCTACGGCGTCACCGGGTTCCTGTCCGAGCTGCTCGCGGGGGAGAGCGGCCTGATCAGCCTGGTCGGCGAGCGCGACCTGTGGCTGATCACCCCGTTCCTGGTCGGTGGGGCACTCCTGCTGGCCGTGGTCACCGCCTGGTTGGCCCTGCACCGGCACGTACGGGTCTGATCCCGTGGACGCCCAGAGGAGAAGCACGATGAGCGGTTCCGTCCAGCACCCACCCGCCCGACGGCAGGGTCGGTATGCCGCCGCCCGGGTCCGCGGCGTCCTCGCCCTCGCGCTGGCCGGCGTGATGGTCGCCGCGCCCGCACTCGCCGACGACCTCGACGAGATCCGGGACCGGATCGAGCGGGTGGAGGCCGAGGAGGAGCGCAAGCGTCAGGCCGAGGAACGCTCTCGTCAGCAGGCCGCCGAGCTGGACGAGGAGCTGGACCACACCGGCCAGGAGCTGGTGGAGGCCAGCGAACGGCTGGCCCGCACCACCGAGCAGGTGGCCGAGGCCCGGGTGGCGCTCGCCGAGGCAGAGGCCGACCTGACCGACGCCGAGGCTGAGGCGGAGCGCATCGAGGCCGAGCTGGGGCTGGCCCGCGCGGACGAGGAGCGCATCGAGGAGCGCCTCGCCCAGAACGAGGAGCAGCAGGCCGAGAGCCGGGACACCGTCGGCGCCATCGCCCGGGAAAGCTACAAGCAGGGCGGCATGGGGTCCCTGGCCTCGACGCTGGAGCTGCTCTCCGGGGAGTCCGACGCGGTCGACGAGATGTCCATGGCCCGCACCGTGCTGCGGGTGCAGGACCAGCAGATCCGGGCCCTGGCCGGCCAGGAGGCCGAGCACGTCGTGGAGCAGGACCGGCTCGCCGGCGTGCGCGGCGACATCGCCTACCTGCTCGCCCGCGCCGAAGCCATGGTGGTCGCGAAGGAGGAGGCCCGTGCCGCGGCCGAGGCCGTGCGCGCCGAGCTGGAGGAGCTGGAGGCACGGCAGGCGCGCGAGAAGGAGGCGCTGGAGGAGGAGAAGGCTCGCGTCGCCGAGGAGCTGGCCGGGGAGCAGCGGCGCTCCGACGACCTGGCGGCCGAGCTCGCGGAGCTGGCCGAGACCAAGCACGGGCTCAAGGCCGACGAACAGGCCGAGGAGGAGCGGATCGCCGAGGCCGAGCTCAGGGCGGCCGAGGAGGCCGCCCGTCGCAAGGCCGCCGAGGAGGCCGCACGGAAGGCTGAGGAGGAGGCGCTCCGCAAGGCCGCCGAGGCGGAGGCGGCCCGGCAGGCGGCGGAGCAGGCCGCTGCCGAGCAGGCGGCCGAGGAGCGGGCCAGGCAGCGGGCCGCCGAACGGGAGGCCGAGCGGCAGCGGCAGGCCGAGGCCGACGCCCAGCGTCGCGCCGACGAGCAGGCCGCGGCGGAGGCCCGGCGGCGGGCCGAGGCCGCCGCGCAGGAGGCGGCCGCCGCGGAGCGGGCCGCCCAGGAGGCCGACGAGCGGCAGGCCGCCGAGGAGCGCGAGCGTCAGGTCGCGGCGGAGGCCGAGTCCGAGCGCCGGGCCCAGGTCGCCCAGGTCGCGGCACAGACGTCCTCAGGGTTCTTGTCCCAGCCGGTGGCCGGCGGCGTGACCAGCGAGTTCGGGATGCGGCTGCACCCGATCCTCGGAGTCACGCTCCTGCACTCGGGCATCGACTTCAGCGGCGGGTGCGGGGCACCCATCACGGCCGCGGCCGACGGCGTGGTGCACTCCACCCCCTACGACGACAGCCGCGGCAACTACGTCGTGCTCGACCACGGGATCCAGCGAGGGGTCAACCTGACCACGGCCTACCTGCACCTGCAGAGCTTCGCCGTCTCGCCCGGCCAGTCGGTCTCCCGCGGGCAGGTCGTGGGCTACGAGGGGACGACGGGTTCCTCGACCGGCTGCCACCTGCACTTCGAGACCCGGGAGAACGGCGCGCCCGTCAACCCGCGGATCTGGCTCTGACGGCGTGAGGGGTGTGAGCGGTGGAGCGGCCTGAGCGGCGGAGCGAGCGTGAGCGGCGGAGCGAGCGTCAGGAAGGGGCCGTGATGGCTGCCCGGCGACGCGCGCTCAGCCGTGCCGCTTCAGGTGGGCAGACATGGCCCGCTCCGCCTCGCGGCGGTCCTGCCGTTCGCGTAGCGTCTGCCGCTTGTCGTGCAGCTTCTTGCCCTTGGCAAGCGCGATCTCGACCTTGGCGCGCCCGTCCTTGAAGTAGAGCGACAGCGGGATGATCGTGTGCCCGGCCTGCTCGGCCTTGGCGACAAGCTTGTCCATCTCGTCCCGGTGCAGCAGCAGCTTGCGCCGGCGCCGGGCCGAATGGTTGGTCCACGTCCCCTGCGTGTACTCCGGGATGTGCACGCCCTCCAGGTACAGCTCGCCGCCGTAGGACGTCGCGTAACCGTCGGCCAGCGAGGCCCGACCCTGCCTCAGCGACTTCACCTCGGTCCCGGTCAGCACGAGGCCGGCCTCGACGGTGTCCTCGATGAGGTACTCGTGCCGGGCCTTCTTGTTGTTCGCGACGACCTTGCGTCCGGTTTCCTTGGGCATGACCGGCCCAGTCTAGGCGAGCAGGGGGTATGCGGTCGCGCGGGTTTCCCCTCCGCTTGCCCGTGGGGCGGGGGCGGGGCAGGGTGGGGAAGGCACGGAACCGCAACCCCCTCGAAATGGAGTGACATGACCACCGCACGCGAGATCATGACCGCCGAGATGCACACCGTCACCGAGGACCAGTCGCTGGCCGAGGCCGCGACGCTGATGCGAGACCACGGGGTGGGGGCCCTGCCGGTGATGTCAGGGGACGGGTCGCTGTCGGGCATCGTCACCGACCGGGACATCGTCGTGCGCGGAGTGGCCGAGGGCGCTGACCTGGCTACCACGACCGTCGGGTCGGTAGCCCAGGGCATCGTCTCCACGGTCGGGTCGGAGGAGGATGTCGACCGCATCGTCGACACCATGGGCGACCAGCAGATCAAGCGCCTGCCGGTCGTCGACGGTGGCCGTCTCGTCGGGATGATCAGCGAGTCCGACCTGGCCCGTCATGTGAGCGACGACAAGGTGGCCCACTTCGTCCAGATGGTCTATGGCCGCGGCTGAGACCCGCCCGGTGCCGGTGCCGGTGGGGGGGCCGGCGCGGCGGTTGGGCGCGCCGGAGGGAATCCGCGTGGACCTCACGGTGTTGACCCCCGTAGGATGACGGTCTGCCCCGTCCGCGAGGACGCGGTGGACCGGTTGACAACTGCACAGCGTGAAGGCACCCCATGGGGGTGATCGGTTTCGACGTCGTTCAGCGTCTCAGGGGAAGCGGGTCGAGGATGCAAGGTCATCTCGTCAACGATCCTTGCGAAACCAATAGCTGCCAATTCCAACCGCAGCGACTTCGCCCTCGCCGCCTGAGCGAGCCCGAAGTCTGTCAGCCTGAGCTAGTCCTCGTCTCAGTGTCTGGCATCAGCTAGAGGACTTGCTGCGTCGTCACGTCACGGGACGGCGCGGGACTCCTACGTGACTGGGCCTGTCAGGGAACGTGTGCGCGCGAGCCCTGGGGCCGAGAAAATCCTTAGCGCACTGCACCCGGAGAAGCCCTGGATTCCTGGCGACGGACGCGGGTTCGATTCCCGCCACCTCCACTTACGTGTCTTCACGCCGTGCAGTTGTCGCACGTCAACCCCTAGATTGCGCCTGAGGACGCGAATCTGGGGGTTTCGTGCATCCGAACAGGAGTGGTCAGGAGTAGCGTCAGACGACCACCCGGATTGACATAGGGCTGACACACCCGCGCCGGATCATCCGGAGGCGGATGACGTGAGCATGAAGCAACAGCAGAGCCCGTCACCAACTAGATGGTGCTACCCGCAAGCCGTCTGGTCCCTTCCGGTGCAGGGACCCAGACCACAAGCGATGCGCGCTCCACGCCCAACGCTTGCCACAGGCAGGGCTCTGTGAGCGCCTCTCATCAGCGATATGCCGGTGGCCGGCACACGTCGAGGGTCGATACATCGCTGCCACGCCGGGGTGCGTGACATCAAGACTCCGCCGAGTTGTGGATGCCACTGCGACATCCCCTCGGAGGCGCGCGTGACATCGCGCTCACATAACGCCGATGAGCGCGAACTCATCGGGAGCATGTGCGCGAGCGGCGCTATGCCCGAGGCGGCGTAACCCACCCTGACTTGGGCCACTTTCGCGCGATGGTGACAGTTCCACCGCGGTGATCTGACGGTTCGTGACCGCTCAAACCGGCTTCATCCACGCGGTGCCGGTACCCCTGCGGGTGTCCCTTGTATGGTGCTCGCGTGCACGACTGCGACGAAAGGGGTGGGCGTGAGGAGCGGCGGGGCATGCTCATGCCGCTCGCCGTCCTGGCCAATCTCTTCGGTAGCGGAGATCTGGCTACCATCGCGCACGCCGGCGGCCTGTCCCGGGCGGAGTTGGAGGCCGAGGTCAAGGCGGTGGGTGCACCGCTGTACAGGCTCCCTGAGCAGGCGCTGCCCTGGTTCGAGAACTGGGTCCAACCTCAGAGCGTGCCAGGAACGGACCCGGTCGAGTACGAGGCCCTCGTGCCGTTGTGGACGAACATCGGCATGGCGGGGAGAGCGGCCCGCGTCCGGTTGGTTCCGTCGGGGTTCGAATCGACGTTCCGACGCCACGTGGTCGGGTTCGAGGACGTCGTGCCACCGCCTGAGGTCACGGGCATGGTCCCGGATCCGGCCCGTCAGCCGCGCCCGTCGGAGGTTCGTCTGACGGAGCCGCTGGTGCCGATGGACTACCCGATACCCGAACGATGGCGTCCCTTGATCCGTCAGGTGGTCGACAGCTTGGTCGCCGGTGACTATGAGCGTCTTGAGCGGGAGGGCGTGATCGCGCACGTCGGCGGGCCCGGTGACATGGTCCAGGGCAACCTCGAGGCCTACCACGACTCCTTGGTGCCGCTCCCGCCCTACGCGTGGGCGTGGTCGGATCACCTGCCGGTCTCTGCCGGCCCCGGGGTATACGCCGTGACGCTGCCGTTGTGGACGGCGGTCGAAGGCGTCAGCGACCTCACGCTGACAGCAGAGGTACACGATGACGGTACGAACGTGAGAGTCGTGGTCACGAGTGTGCACGTGCTCTGACGCGCGGATGCGGCAGGCTGCCGTGTTCCCCCTCAACCTCCTCGTCAAGGAGGCGTTCGGCGCCGTGCGGCCGTTCTCCCGGATGGACGAGACGAACCTGAGACAGAGGCTGGCGTCGCTGGGGGGCCGGGTGCAGCCCCTATCGCCCCAGGCCGTCCGCGAGCTGACGGCGCGCCCGGCCGGCGGCCGTCCGGACCAGTTCGACATCGTCGTCCCGCTGGTCACTGCTGACGGCCCGACGGGGGTCGGTCTGCTGGTCCGGGTCACGGAGCGCGGGTCGTACTACCGGCCCGAGGTGCTCTCCCTTGTCGACGTGGGATCCACCGAGGCGCAGGGTCGTGCGGCCGACGTGCGTGACGCGAGGTTGGCCCGTTCTCCCGGCTGGCAGGGTATTCCCGACGGTCTTCGTCCGGTGCCCGAGCGATGGCGACCGGTCATCGCGGGCGTCGTCCGTCGCCTGGCGGCCGGCGACTACGCCGGCCTGGTGCGGGACGGGGTAGCACCGGCCAGTGAAGGCCCTGACGACCTCGGTTTCGAGCACTGGGTCGTGGAGTATCCCGCCACCGTCGTCGACCTTCCCGACGACGCCTGGGCTTTTACCGACCACCAGCCCACGGGAGAGCAGGATGTCTGGGACGTGTCGGTCGACCTGTGGACCGCGGAGGAAGGACGCAGCGACCTGACACTCGAGGGACAGGTCCGGGATACCGGGAGCGCGGTCACCCTGTGCATCAAAAGAATCCATACCCTGTGAGTCGACGACGGCGGCTCCGTCGTCCGGGGAGAGGAAAAGATTGGCATACAGCAGACCCGAGGTGGTCTCTGCGGTCGGCGGGGTGATCGGCGCGCTCTCGGCCGGCGAGCTATCTCTCGTCGCCGGCCGGGTGGCATGAGCGCTGAGCAGCTGCGGGACGGTCTGGTCGGCGTGGAGGACCGGCTGCGTCCTTACCCCGACGCCCTGTGGTCGTGGCTGGACGAGCACCTGGTCCTCGTCGCTGTCGAGGGCACCTCGCCGGTGGAGCACGAGACCGTGGTGCCGGTGTGGACCCCAGGGGTAGAGAAGGTCTGCCCGTAGACCCCGGTGGTGCGCCGCCACGTGCACTGTCATGCCGCAGGCCGCGTGGTTCCTGGCTCAGTCTGCCCCGCCGAGTGATGCCGCACCTTCCGCGCCACTCTGCAGCCGGGTCGCGATGTCGATGAGATGCTGCTCAATGCGTTGGCCGGCGAGGTCGCCGCGCCTCACATCCTCGACGTCGAAGTCCCTCCGTTCTACGAGGACTCGCGCTGGGTCGCAAACTGGGCGAGCACGCGGCCAGCGCCGCCCGCAACGTCCACTTCGGCTTTGTCATCGACAGGCATGCAACAGCGCCGTTGGCCGAGCGGATTTGGGACCTGCGGCACCAGTACACGAGCTACGACGCCGCCTACATCACTATGGCAGAGGCGCTAGGGGCGCCGCTACACACGTGCGACGCCACGCTCGACAGCGGCGGCCACAACGCGGTCGTCCACGTTCACGGACAGACGCACTGAACTGCCGCCGCGCGGTCACAAGCGCAGATGGAGGCGCAGTGCTTCGTCGACCGCAGCCATCAATCGAGGCGAAACCCGGCCTACTGCAGGGCCGATCCGTTCAACGGCGACCGAGCGAACCTGCTCACCTTGGGCTTTGAAGTCCACCCGCAGTCCCGTCTCGTCCGCTGGCAGGAGCACCTGAAACGGAAAGATTCGCTCCACGTTGCTGGTGACGGGCACGACGGTCACTACGCCGCGACCAAGTCGCTGAGCCATGGTGTTGGCCTGGTCATTGCTGACCAATACCGCGGGGCGACGCTTGTTGGCCTCGCTACCGCGCACAGGGTCCAGATCGACGAGGTGAATCTCACCGCGCAGCATCGGTGAGCCCGTCCGAGGACGCAGCGGCCCACGCGTCTTCGTCCCCCGCGCGGGCCCACTCCTGCCAGGCGGCGGCATAGTCCGCCTCCAGCTGCGGATCCTGCAAGCGGCGGATGGCCTGCTGGACGGCAGCCGACCTTGACTCCAGACCGGCTTGCTCGACGTACCGGTCCAGGGCCGCGAGGTCTTCCTCGCTCAGACTTACACTCACCTTCATGACAGCGATACTACCTCGGTAGGATCACAACGACTACCCCAGTAGCACCATTCGCGCATGCCGCTGGTCGCTCTCCATTCCAGCTCGATCGGAAGGCATCGTCTCTGGGTTCAGGGGCGATCACGGCTCTTGGAGCAACGGCACCTCGAGGTCGTACGCCAGCACGATGGCTCTTGCAAGGTGGCGCTCCTGCTCGGGCGTGAGGAGCCCCAGCGTCCTGCCCAGGAGGTCGGCGGGGATGGTCAGGACGTTGTCGATCGAGACAGCACTGTCGTGGTCCAGCCCGTTGGCACGTCCTACCGGTACTTCGCTGGACAACCCCTTGACGGTCGACGTGATGGGAGCCACGGTCACCTTGGTCATCACGGCGCGGGCAGTGTCGCGGGTGAGCACCAGGACGGGGCGCGTCTTGTCCAGCCTCGCCAGGCAGATCTCGCGCAAGGTCAGTCGTCCAGTGTCGCGTGGGCCACGGGCCAGGCCACGAGCTCGTCGAGGTCATCGGCCGTGCCCTTCTTCTTCAGGGTCTGGACGTCCTGCTGCGCGGCCTGAAGGCGCATCTCGCGCTCTAGGGCCGCGGCCACCAGCGCGGCTCGGCTGGCAGCCTTGCCACTGGCGACGCTCCGGTCCAAGAAGCGAACCATCTCGTCAGGGAGCCGTACCGCGATCTGTGTCGTCATGCCGTGAGCATACCATCGAGCATCCCATAATGGGATGCACTTGCCACGGATCGACCGGTTACTGCTCAGGAGTCATGGCCTGCACGGGTGTCCCGATCCCGTGCCCGAGCTGATGGGCCGCCTCGATCTCTCGAGAGCGGCGCAACGAGGGTCGCTGGCACTGGCAAGCCCTACTCGTAGTGAGCCCACATCCGCAGCACGTGGACAACGCGCTCTTCCGGGAGCACCTCGCACACGAGTCGGTGCTGGATATCGATCCGCCGGGCGTAGCAGCCGGCGAGGTCACCGACGAGCTTCTCGTAGCGCGGGGGCGTGGCGAACGGGTCCTCGGCCAGGATGTCCAGGAGGCCCTGCGTCTATGGCATGCCCAGGAGCTGACGGCTGCGGCGTCTACGTCGACCTTCTACCCTGGGCTCATGCTCGAGCTCAGCCAGCTGGACCTGGACGAGATCGCGACAGCACTGTCCGACCAGACCGACTACGACCATCGGTGGCTGATCGACCCCACGTCGGGGCAGGTGTCCTTCTGGACTTCTGACACTGGCCTCGACGGGGAGAACCCCGTGGACCTTGAGGACGTGGACCTCACGCTGATCGATCCGCTCCCGTCGTATGTCTGGTACCAAGACATGGCCGATTTCGCGGACCGGTTGAGCGATGACCCCGCGGGACGCCGACTCGCGCGAGCCATTGCAGGCAAGGGTGCCTTTCGGCGGTTCAAGAACGCGCTGCACGAGGAGTTCCCCGATCTCCTACCAACCTGGCACGCCTTTCGAGAGACCCGCGCGAATAGACGAGCGGTCGACTGGCTCGCGGACGAAGGCCTCATCCCCGAAGACGACGCCGGCCAGTATCGACAGAACCACCCCGACCCCGAGGTGCCCTAACCCCGGCGTCAGTCAGCCCCTCCTGTGGCACGCACTCACGTGCCGCTGGTGGCATGGTGCCGTGGGCAGGGCTGAGGCCCTCCGCCCGCCTGGCATCCGTCGCCTCGCCGCAGGGCCCACGCCCAGAGCCTTGTACTACAACGTCCTTCGGTGACACTGGATTCGTGAGTGAGAAACTCCATTGGGACGCCGAGTCGATGGACTACATCGGCTTCCGCTCCAGCCGCTACACCGACGCCATGGATGTCGCGTCCGACTGGACCCGTGAGGTCTATGGCCGACATCGACATGGTGGCACTGGAACCGGACCCGAAGTCTCGGATGGGCGCCTCCCGGTTCATCGGCCACTCGCCCTCCGCCGGGCGCGTGCTGGTCGTCATCGCCTACCGCGACCTCGACGGTGAGCCACACGGAGTGAACGCTTGGCCGGCCACCGGGGCCGACCTGCAGATATACCAGGAAGGACTCGAGGATGGCCAAGACAGTTGACCCCAAGCTGATCTCCGGGTTGCGCGAGGAGTCCGAGCGCACCAAGGACGACCCCTACCCGACGGGTACCCAGGGCAAGCGGCCGAACCGGTCTCGGTGTGTACTCGGTACGGCTGAGCGCAGATGAGCAGGCCAGGGTCCAGAGCGTGGCCGACGCCAAGCACCTACCTGCATCCACGCTCGTGCGCTCCTGGATCCTTGAACGGCTTGACCAAGAGAGCGCCTATCCCGCACTACTTTGCCGCGGGTCGTTAGACCACGCGCACATCGATCAGGTCCCCAATTCCGGCGAAATCATCCGGGTTGCGGGTGTAGAGCGCAGCGTCATGTGCATGGGCGGTGGCTGCGATCAACAGGTCCATTGTGCGTCGGCGGGGTTGACGTCCGGCTTCTAGGACCGCGGCCGCGAGGCGGCCGTAACTGGCCGCGACGACCTCGTCGAGGGGCAGGGCATCGAACCGGCGCTGAAGGATGCTGAGTCGTCGCAGGCGTTCGGCGCGCACCTCGGCGGACTTGGCAACGAGGACCCCGAAGTGCAGCTCCGCCAAAGTGACGGTGCTGATAGCCAGGACGCCGGGGATTGGCGCGAGGTCCTCGGCAATCACCACGCTCGTGTCGAGCAGGCCACGCTCGTCCGTTTCCGTTTGCTCGGTCACTGCTCTGCCCAGGGGTCGCGGACGGTGTCCTCGACCAACTCTCGATCAGTCTCCCAGTCCGCATCGGCAGGGCCGGCGAACAGGTCCGTGACCTCATCCCAGCGGTGCCAACGGGTCTGCCGAGCTGGTACGAGTCTGGCGCTGGGCCGACCAGAGACGGTGATGATGATCTCCTCGCCTCGCTCCACACGTCGCAGAAGGCCAGAGGCGTCCTGCCTCAGCTCACGAAGTCCCACCGTTTCCATAACCCCATGGTAGCGCTTGTGCTACACACTCCCTCATGGCTCCCTTCCACGACGCCGGTTGTCAAGCGGGGGTGGCCGGGGAGGCGTTCGAGCGCGCCGACGTTGGTCGGTGTCAAGTCGTTCGTCCGGTGGGGCGCTCCACGTTGACACTTCCGGCGCGTCGGCGCGGTGGGCCTGGTGCCTCCCCGGTTGGATCTCTTGGGTGGGCGCCGGGCTGGGTAGCGTGGTGGGTGCGGGTCCGGGAAGTGGCTTTTCCGAAGGGCCGGTGTCCGGGGTCAGGCCGGCCACGCTGGATTGCGAAGTCGTCCCCGAGTGCCCCCCCGGGCCCGCCTCGAGTGCGTCGTCGGTGCGGGCGGCCGCGTCGGCGGCGAGCTGGCGGTAGACGACGTCGGACAGGCGCCGGCGCAGGCAGCGCATCGCTTCCATCGACGTCTTGCCCTTGCTCCGGCACACCTTCGTCACCACCATGCTCGACGCCGGCGTGGACCTGCGCGACGTCCAGACCGCGGCCCGCCACGCCGACCCCCGCACCACCATGCGCTACGACCGAGCACGCAAGAACCTCGACCGTCACCCCAACTACATCCTTGCCGCCTACATGGCCTCCGGCACCTGACCAAAGGGTCTGTCCGATGAACGCCAGAACCACCGTTCATCGGAGAGACCCGGACGGGCGACTCTTGTCCAGCCGGGCCAGACAAATCTCGCGCTCCAGGGCGGCGACCACCAGTGCGGCTCGGCTGGACGCTTTGCCACTGGCGACGCACCTGTCCGTACCGCTATCGGTGCAGCGCCGGGGTCGTGGATGTCGCAGTCGGGCACCGTCACGACGGTGTGAGCACCGTAAGGCGCCTGTCGCGGTCCCGTCGGGGACACTGGGGGAACACCGACCGCATCTTCGACAAGGAGTCAGCCGTGACCCAGGGAACCGTCCGCTGGTTCGATGCCGACCGGGGGTTCGGCTTCATCGCCCTCGGACAGGAGGCAGAGGACCTGTACGTGCATGCGTCCGAGATCGTCAGCGGCGACGCGACGAAGCTGCTCAGGGAGGGGCAGGTGGTCGAGTTCGAGATCGGCGAGGGGGACCGCGGCCCGACAGCACGCCGCGTCCGGGTCACGGCCGACCAGGCCGCCGATACACCGCTGGGTCTGCTCGGCACCGTCTCTTGGTACGAGCCTGCCAAGGGGTACGGCTTCATCACGCCCGACGGCGGTGGTGCCGAGATCTTCATGCACAGCTCGGCCATCGTGGGGGGCGGCGTGGTCTCGGAGGGGCAGCGCGTGGCGTTCCTCGTCGTCGACGGGGAGAGGGGACCGCAGGCCGACCATCTGCTTCCCTTGGCAGACCAGGCTGCCCAGCAGGCCGTGGCATCCGACGGGGCGGACGGCACAGTGTCCTGGTATGACGTGGGTAAGGGTTTCGGGTTCATCACCCCCGAGTCGGGCGACCCCGATGTCTTCGTCCACGTCCGGGCGCTGGCCGACGGGCTTCCCGAGCTGGGCGAGGGGGACCGGGTGACGTACGACGTCGTGATGAGCGAGAGGGGCCCGCAGGCTCGCGACGTACGCCTCGCGCGCAGCTCGACACCGCGGGGCGCACCTACGACGTCGACGACCCGTGCTCGGTCGGGACGTCGGGAGGCCTCCGACGTCCCGGCGCGCGGCGGCGAGGGAGTGGTCGCGCGCTACGACGAGGAGCGGGGATTCGGCTTCATCGCCCCGGACACGGGAGGCGCGGACCTGTTCGTGCACGTGTCGGTTCTGAGAGGTGCCGAGGCGCTGCATCAGGGCGATCGGGTCCGGTACCAGGTGCGACAGAGCGATCGAGGACCACAGGCCGACCGCGTCGAACGGGTGTGAACGGGACGGCGCGTCCCTGGCGGGTGGTGCCCGAGAGCAGGTCTACGTGACCACCAGGTGCTGGTGACCGTCGATCCGTTCGCGGGCCATGTCCAGGTGGCCCGCGTGGGTGGCCGTCTCGAGAAGGAGCCTGACCACGCACTGACGAACGTCGGCAAACGGTGGAAACGGAAACACGTCCTCCGAGGGCCACCAGCGCGGGGGCGCGTCGAAGTCGGCCTCGGCAAGGAGGACGTCGGCTCGACGCGACCAGTGCCGGTAGCGCTCGACTGCACCAGCGCCAGACGTCGCGGGAGCCTTCCATCCGTCCTGGATCAGACCGATCGCCTCTCTTCGTCCCCACCGATGATGGCGCTGCCCCAGAGAATCTCATCGTCGTAGGTCAGGTGGTTCAGCAGCTGGGCGATCGACCACCCCGACGAAGCCATGGCACGGGTCAGGTCGGCTTCACCCACCCCGTCCACGGCAGCCAGCACGTGCTTTCGTTCTGCCTCGAGGTGTTCCAGGAGCACCGTCCGCTCTCGCGTCATACCCAGCACCGTACGGGAGCACACCAGGACGCGGTCCTCTGCCGCGGGGCGTGGACGGACGGTGGTGACGCCAGAAGCGTCCCCGCACCGGTCAGGGTGTGCGCGACACCGCGTATCGAACCCCGACCACACCGTTGCCGAACCGGCGGTGATCCAGCAGTTCCAGGTCGAGTCGTAGGCCTCGGGGGAGCGCCGGCTTGCCTCCGCCCACGAGCACGGGGCACAGGAGCAGCACGCACTCGTCGACCAGCCCGTGCCGGAACGCCTCGGCCCCGATGGCCGCGCCGCCGATGCTCAGGTCGGAACTGGTCCTCTCCTTGAGCCGTCGGACCGCCACGGGGTCGAACTGCCGCTCCATCCGCGTCCGCGCGGTCGAGACCGCTTCGAGCGTCGTGGAGTAGACGACCTTGTCGGTATCGCGCCAGATCGCGGCGTACTCACGGACGACTGCCGGAGCGGTGGCCAACCAGTCGTCGCTCTCCCACACGCGCATCGTCTCGTACATGTGGCGGCCGTACAGCGCCGTGCCGATGCGCCCCTCGTGCTCGTTCCAGAACTCGTGCACCTCGTCGTCAGGCGTGGACCAGTCGATGGAACCGGTCTCGTCCTCGAGATAGCCGTCGAGCGAGGTGTTCGCTGCGTAGATCAGCTTGCCCATGAGGCCTCCGGTCCGACGGGGGCTCTCAGCGTGCAGCGTCAGTCAAGCAGCGTCAAGAGCACCGATGGACGCTCCGCCTTCGACGTGTTCACCCCGAGCGTGCACCTGCTGGCCGAGGTCGACGACGCGGCCGCGCGGGCGGGTCAGGAAGGAGGTGGCCCCCGGTCCGCCGCCCGCACGATCCGCTGGTCGAGCGCTGCGGCGACGGCGCCCGCCCGGGTCTCCACACCGAGCTTGGCGTAGATGTGGGACAGATGGCTCTTGACGGTCGCCTCGGACACCAGCAGCTCGCGCGCGAGATCCTTGTTGCCCAGCCCCCGCACCAGGAGCTCGAGCACCTGAACCTCGCGCTCGGTCACGACCGGTCCCGGGGAGGATGCGCGGCGGAGCAGGGTTGCGGCGACGGACGAGGAAAGGACCATCTCTCCGTGCGCCGTCGCGTGGATCGCGGCGAAGAGCTCCTCGGGCGGGGCGTCCTTGAGCAGGTACCCTGCGGCCCCCGCGTCCAGGGCCCTCAGGATGTCGGACTCGGTGTCGTACGTCGTCAGCACGAGCACCCGGGGGGACGGAGACAGGGACCGCAGCCGCGGGATGATCTCGACCCCGCCCGGCCCCGCCCCGAGGTTGAGGTCCATGAGCACCACGTCCGGACGCTCGAGGGTGACCGCTCGGACGGCGCTCGCCAGGTCGGCGGCCTCGCCGACCACGGCCAGGTCCTCCTGCCCGTCGACGAGGGCCCGAAGGCCCGCACGGACGACGGGATGGTCGTCGCACAGGACCAACCGGATCACGATCGCCCGTCCAGCGGGAAGGCGACCGACAGGGTGGTGCCCTCGCCGGGCGAGCTCTCGACCGTCGCCTGTCCGCCCAGCTCCTTCGCACGGTGGTGTATGCCGTTCAGACCGCGACCCCGTGCGCCGCCCGTCCCGGGACGGGCGGGGTCGAACCCCCGCCCGTCGTCACGGACGTCGAGGAGCAGCTCGTCAGGGTGGTAGGTGAGGGTCACGACGACGGTCCGTGCATCCGCGTGCTCGACGGCGTTGGCCAGCGCACCCCGGGCGGACCGCATCACCGCCGTGCCGACGTCAGGGGGTACCGGGACGGGTGCGCCGTGCACGTGCACGCTCGCGTCTAGCCCGTGGGCGTCCACTCTCGACCAGCCTGCGCACCGCGGCCGGCAGAGCGGCCCCGTGCACGTCACCGTCCAGACCTGCCGGGGCGAGGTCCCGCACGACGCGACGCACCTCCTCCAGCTCGTCCCTCGCGGTCGAGGCCGCCGTGCGAACGTGGGCGCGGGCGACCTCGGGAGAACGGTCCCAGTCCTGCTGGGCCGCGTTGAGGAGCAGGTTGATGCTGGACAGGCCCTGGCCGACGGAGTCGTGGATCTCGCGGGACAGCCGTGTGCGCTCGGCGAGGGCCCCCGACTGCCGCTGGGCCGCGGCCAGGTCGACCTGGGCGGCGGTGAGCTCGTCCAGCAGGAGCTGGCGTGCCGTCGACTCACGCTTCAGGGACCGGTAGGCCACGACGGTCACCAGGGCGATACCCACCGGTCCCACGACGATCGTGACGTCGAAGCGCTCCGCGATCCGCAGCCAGCCGGCGCTGACGACGGCCGTCATGAGGACCACGACCCCCGCGGCCCAGCTGAACGGCAGGACCTGCAGGACCGCGAAGGCCACCGGCACCGCGGTCCAGGCGAACGACGGCGCGGCGAGGGTGAGCGAGGTCCACAGCGCGGTGGTCAGGAGCACCCAGGCCACCGGTCCACCCGCACCCGTCGGAACCGCTGCACGGGCGGCATACACCAGAGCGAACCCGGCGGCCCCGGCGAGGACCACCTGACCCGTGGGTCCTAGGCCGTGACGGTCCACGTACCGGAGCGCGCAGGCCAGGACCAGGGCGAGGAGCACGACCTGCAGCCACCGGTCCAGGCCTCCGGCGGGCGCGAGGATTCCCCGCACCCGGGGCGCGTGCGAGACGCCGTGCTCCATGGGCGCACAGGCTACGGCCGTCGGCCCGGCTCGTCATCATCCGATCGGCTAGCGAGGGATGGACCGTCGTCGGTCGTCCCGGACCCTCGTCCGCGCGAGGCTGGACGGTACCGACCCGTTCATCGAGATGGAGACCCTCATGAAGCGCCCGCTCGTCGCCCTCCTTGCCGCGCTCGCTCTTCCTGCGGTCGGCGCCCTCCCGACGGCCGTGGCCCACGACGACCCACCCGGCCGGCCCACCACATACGTGCTGGACGGGGACGACGGCGGATCCAGGTTCGAGGGGATCGGCACCGACCAGCGACGGGGCACCTTCTACGTCAGCGAGGTGACCGGGGGTGAGATCCACCGGGGCACGGCCAACCGGGCGCACACCTCGGAGTGGCTCGCCGGGGACGGTGCTGACGGTCGCTTCACCGCCAGAGGCATCACGACCGACCGGCGGGGGAACGTCTACGTCGCCGGCGGTCCGAACGGCATCGGCCCCGACGGCCGCGACAACGGTCGCCCGGACGTCTGGGTCTACTCACGGTCCGGTCAGCTGCTCGCCGCGCTGCAGGTGCCGGGGGACAACGCCTTCCTCAACGACGTGTGGATCGGGCCCGACGGCGCCGCCTACGTCACCAACTCGAACGCACCGCAGATCTTCCGGGTCGTGCGCGAGCACGGCAGCTGGACGGTCGAGCTGTGGGTCGACGCGACCGGCACCATCCCGACCGTGCAGGGACCCGGCCAGTTCAACCTGGGCGGCATCGTCACCTCCCCGGACCGCAGCGCTCTGATCGTGGCCCAGGGCAACCTCGGCCGGCTGTGGCGCCTCGATCTGCAGGAGCGCTCGGTCACCCAGGTCGACACCGGGGGAGTGGACCTGGTCGGCGCGGACGGCCTGGTGCTGCGGGGGAACCGGCTGACCGTCGTCCGGAACTTCCCGCGGGTCGTCACCACGCTGCGGCTGTCGGCCGACGGGTCCGACGCGCGGCTGCTGTCCGAGCAGGCCACCGACCCCGAGCGGGTGCTGACGACGGCCAAGGTGCTGAACGGGCGGATCCTCTACGTCGACAGCAAGTTCGACGAGGCGGTGGCCACGCCGCCCTACGAGGTGGTCACCGACCCGTTCGTGCGCTGACGGGTGGGCCGACCCCGCCGGGGCGCGTGCTCACATGGACGGACGTCGAGCACGCGCGAGGCCCTCCCACCCGATCGGGTGGAGAGGGCCTCGGACGTGCCGTGGGCGGGGCGGCTCAGGCCTGCTGCTCGGCCATCTTCGCGCGGACGTCCTCCATGTCCAGTCCCCTGACCTGGTCGATGACCGACTCCAGGTCCCGGGCGGGCAGCGCACCCGGCTGGCGGAAGACGAGCATCCCGTCGCGGAAGGCCATGATCGTGGGGATCGAGGTGATGCCCGCACCGGCGGCGAGCGCCTGCTGGTCCTCGGTGTCGACCTTGCCGAAGACGACGTCGGGGTGCTGCTCGGAGGCCTTGTCGTAGACCGGGCCGAACATCTTGCAGGGGCCGCACCACTCGGCCCACCAGTCGACCAGCACGATGTCGTTGCCGGTGACGGTCTGCTCGAAGGTCTCTGCGGTCAGGTTCACGGTGCTCATGGTCCGGTCAACGTCACGAGGGGGCCGATCTCTTCCGAAAGATCCTCACCCCTGGTCCTCCGGGTGGGGTGGAACGTCGTCGGCCACGACCGCGCCCCTCCGCCCCGGACGGCGTTCGGCCCCCACCGTGGTGTCCCGGGCCGTCTGCCGCTCGGACTCGGCGTTGAGCGCCGCCCCGAGGACGACGAGCAGCACCGTGAGCCAGAGCCACAGCATGCTGATCGCCACCCCGGCCAGCGAGCCGTAGGTGCGCTCGTAGCTGGAGAAGTTCGTCACGTAGCCGAACAGCGCGGCGGAGGTGAGCAGCCAGGCGAGCGTGGCGGACACGGAGCCGACGCTGACCCAGCGCCACCTGGCCCGGCCGCGACGGTCGGGCGCGAAGCGGTAGAGCACCGCCAGCGTGAGGACCATGAGGAGCGCCAGCCCGACCCAGACCGCAGCCACGACGACGGACCGGACCACGTCGGGGACCCCGGAGAGGGTCCGGAAGAGCACCGTGCTGGCGCTGATCACCGCACCGACCGCCACCGCGCCACCGAGCACGAGGGCCAGGGCGACCCCGGTCCGGCGCAGCCGCCCGCGGGTCTCCTCCTCCCGGTAGGCCACCGTCAACGCCTCCATGAGGAAGGTCGTCGCGGTCGTCGCCGTCCCCAGCGCGACCGCGACGGCGAGCAGGCCCCGGACGGTGAGCACCTGGGTGGACGCTGCCGTGATCGAGACGAGCTGGTCAGCCAGGACGTCACCGACCGCCGGCGGAAGGACGTCGACCACCCCGGAGAGGTGGGTCATGGCCTGGGTGGGCGTGTTGACCGCGCCGTAGACGGACAGCGCGGTCAGCAGCACGGGCGCGACGGAGAGCACGGCGAAGAAGGCCACGGCGGCGCTGTGCAAGGAGAACCGGTCGTCCCCGAGACGGCGCAGGACCCGCCGCAGGATCTGCAGCCAGGCACGCCAGGGAAGGTTGCGGGGGTCCACGACGCCGGCACCCCGGCGCTCCGGCTCCTGCTCGCGGTCAGGGGCGGACGTCATACCCCAGTGTCACCCGGCCTCCCCGGGGCCGCACGGGGACCGCTGCCCCTCCCGTCGTGCACGGGGCCGGGGTCCGTGCGTGACCCGGATGGGGGCAGGGGCGGGACCCCAGGGAAGAATGTCCCCCCATGAGTCCCGTGCCCTCCGTGTCCAACTCCATCACCGTCCGGCTCGAGCTGCCCGCCCGGGTCACCGCCGTCTCCGAGATCACCACCGCGGTCTCCGACGTGGGCGGCATGGTCACCGCCGTGGACATCAGCGAGTCCGGCACCGAGCGCCTCCAGGCCGACCTGACCGTCGCCACCCACGGCACCACGCACGCGGCCGAGGTGGTGGAGGCCATCGCCGGGGTGGACGGGGTGGAGATCGGCCGGGTCAGCGACCGGACCTTCCTGGCCCACCTGGGGGGCAAGCTGGAGGTGCGCTCCAAGCTGCCCATCCGCAACCGGGACGACCTCTCGCTCGTCTACACCCCGGGCGTGGCCAAGATCTGCCAGGCCATCGCCGAGAACCCCGCCGACGCGCGCCGCCTGACCATCAAGCGCAACACCGTCGCGGTCGTGACCGACGGGTCGGCCGTCCTGGGGCTGGGCGACATCGGTCCGCTGGCCGCGATGCCGGTCATGGAGGGCAAGGCCGCCCTGTTCAAGCGGTTCGCCGACATCGACGCCTTCCCGATCTGCCTCGACGCCCACGACGCCGACGAGATCGTGCGCATCGTCAAGGCCCTGGCCCCCGGGTTCGCCGGGATCAACCTGGAGGACATCTCGGCACCGCGCTGCTTCCACATCGAGGCCCGGCTGCGCGAGGAGCTGGACATCCCCGTCTTCCACGACGACCAGCACGGCACCGCGATCGTCGCGCTCGCGGCCCTCAAGAACGCCCTGCGCGTCGTGGGCAAGGGGATCGACGACGTCAAGATCGTCATGTCCGGCGCCGGGGCCGCCGGCTCGGCCATCATCCGGCTGCTGCTGCGCGCGGGTGCCACCGACCTGGTCGTCGCCGACGTCGACGGCGTGATCCACTCCCGCCGCCCCGACGTCATGTCAGGACACAACGGCAACCTCGCCTGGATCGCCAGCCAGACCAACCGTGCGATGGAGACCGGCACCCTCAAGGACGCGCTCGTCGGCGCGGACGTCTTCATCGGCGTCTCGGCCGGCAACATCCTCACCGGCCAGGACGTCGCGCAGATGAACGAGGACGCGATCGTCTTCGCGATGGCCAACCCGGTGCCCGAGGTCGACCCGGTGGAGGCGGGCCGGCACGCGACCGTCGTGGCCACCGGCCGCAGCGACTTCGCCAACCAGATCAACAACGTGCTCGTCTTCCCCGGCGTGTTCCGGGGCCTGCTCGACGCGCAGAGCGACCACATCGACGACGAGATGCTGCTCGCCGCGGCGTCGGCCCTCGCGGACGTGGTCGGTCCCGACGAGCTGAACCCCACGTACATCATCCCCAGCGTGTTCAACACCGCCGCGACCACCGCGGTCGCCCGCGCCGTGGAGCAGGCGGCCCGCGAGCGGCAGCAGGGGGACGGCTCCTGAGCGGGCGGACCGGCCCGGGTGGGCCGGGTCCCGGAGGAGCGGGTCCCGGAGGGGCAGGCCCAGGAGGGGCAGCCTCAGGACGAACGGGCGGTCCCGGTCCCGGGGGAGCGGCCCAGGACCCCGTCCGGCTCCTGACCTGGCTGGCGCTGCTCGTGATGCTCCTCATCCAGGTGGTCGGCCTCTACTCCGACTCCGCCCCCGGGCCCGACGGCCCGGCCGGGAGCGACAAGGTCGGGCACCTGCTCGCCTTCGCCGGGCCCGTGGCGCTCGCCCGGGTGCTCGGGGCACGGTGGCTCGTGCCGGTGCTGCTCGTGCACGCCCTGGTCGCCGAGCCGCTCCAGGCCTGGGTCGCCCCCTCCCGGATGATGGACCCCTGGGACACCGTGGCCAACCTCGCGGGCGTCGGCCTCGGGGTCGTCGTGGCGCGCGGAGCGGGGCGGACCTGGGCCAAGATGGAGGGATGAGGACGCGCGAGGAGGGGACGGTGTGAGCGGACCGGACGTGGCAGGCGGGGGCCGGACCGGCGGGCAGGACCTGACCGGTTCCCTCCTCGTGGCCACGCCGCTGACCGGGGACGTCTTCGAGCGTGCGGTCGTCCTGGTGCTGCACCACGACGAGGAGGGGGCCCACGGGCTGGTGCTCAACCGGCCGATGGATGCCCGCGTGGAGGCGGTCCTGCCCCAGTGGCAGCCCTTCGTGACCGCGCCCGGTGTGCTCTTCCGGGGTGGCCCGGTCGGACCCGACACCGCCATGGGCCTGGTCAGCGTCCCCGGCCACGACCCGCACGACCCGCCCCTGGGCACCCAGCTGCTGTTCGGAGGGATCGGGCTGGTCGACCTGGACGCCCCCGCGCCGCTGGTCGTCCCGGAGCTGGGGGCCTTCCGGATCTTCGTCGGCTACTCCGGGTGGGCGGCCGGGCAGCTGGAGTCCGAGCTGCGCCGTGGCGCCTGGTACGTCGTGCCCCGGGAACCGCGCGACCCCTTCCACGAGGACGTCGCCGGGCTGTGGCGCGAGGTGCTGCTGCGTCAGCGCAGCAGCATGGCCTTCGTCACCACCTGGACCGACGTGCCCGAGACCAACTGACGGGGGACCAACGGAGCCGACCACGGCCGGCCGACCACTGCCCGACGTGCCCCTCGTCGTCCTACACTGGCGGGATGGCGACCGTGACCTCCTCCGACCAGCCGCTCGACGCCCCCGAGGCACCCTCCGGGCCGGCTCCGCAGCGGACCGCCCTGCTCGAGCGCACCGGCACCAGCGCCGACCCCCGCCTCTCCGAGCCCGGCGACCACGAGCGGTTCGCCCACTTCGTGCGCAAGGAGAAGATCCTGGAGAGCGCGATGACCGGCAACCCGGTGATCGCCCTGTGCGGCAAGGTCTGGGTGCCCGGGCGCGACCCCGAGAAGTTCCCGGTGTGCCCCATGTGCAAGGAGATCTACGACGGTCTGCGCGAGCCCCAGGACGGCGGCGGAGGCAAGGACTCCGGCGGCGCGGGGGACTGAGGCGCGACACGCCATACCACGGTTGAGGGCGTCCCCACGGGCGCGGCGGGCCGGGTGAGTCCGCTCCCGAAAGCGCCTATCCTGGGTCGGCCATGTCGACCTCCGCCGCCTCCCACCTGCCTCCCGCCTATCCGGGACGCGCCGCCTGGGGGACCGCCAACAAGCTGCGCGCGTGGCAGGCCGCGGCGCTGGAGCGGTACCTGACGGAGCGGCCCCGCGACTTCCTCGCCGTGGCCACGCCCGGTGCGGGCAAGACCACCTTCGCCCTGCGCGTGGCCACCGAGCTGCTGGACCGGGGGGAGATCACCCGGGTGACCGTCGTCGCGCCCACCGAGCACCTCAAGGTGCAGTGGGCCGAGGCCGCGGCCAAGGTGGGCATCCGGATCGACCCGCGCTTCGCCAACGCCCAGGGACGGCACGCCGCCGACTACGACGGCGTCGCCGTGACCTACGCCGGGGTGGCGAGCAAGCCCCTCCTGCACCGTTCACGCACCGAGGCGGCCCGCACCCTCGTCATCCTCGACGAGGTCCACCACGGTGGCGACGCGCTGTCCTGGGGCGAGGCGATCCGCGAGGCCTTCGAACCGGCCGCCCGGCGGCTGGCGCTGACCGGCACCCCCTTCCGCTCCGACACCGCCGCCATCCCGTTCGTGCGCTACGAGATGGACCAGGGGGGCGAGCTGCGCTCGCGCGCCGACTACACCTACGGGTATGCCGACGCGCTCGGCGACGGGGTCGTGCGCCCCGTGCTGTTCCTGGCCTACGGCGGCACGATGCGCTGGCGCACCCGGGTGGGGGACGAGCTGGAGGTGCGCCTGGGGGAGCCGCTGACCAAGGACGTCAGCAAGCAGGCGTGGCGGACCGCCCTGGACCCCGCCGGGGACTGGGTGCCCTCGGTGCTGGCGGCCGCCGACAAGCGGCTCTCCGAGGTCCGCCGGCACGTCGACGACGCCGGTGGCCTGGTCATCGCCACCGACCAGAGCTCGGCCCGGGCCTACGCCCGCCAGCTGCACGAGCTCACGGGGGAGCGTCCCACGGTGGTCCTTTCCGACGACACCGGCGCCTCGGCGAGGATCGAGGAGTTCGCCGGGAGCAGCTCGCGCTGGATGGTCGCGGTGCGGATGGTCTCCGAGGGGGTGGACGTGCCGCGGCTGTGCGTGGGCGTCTACGCCACGTCGACGTCAACCCCGCTGTTCTTCGCCCAGGCCGTGGGCCGGTTCGTCCGGGCCCGGCGCCGCGGGGAGACCGCCTCGATCTTCCTGCCCAGCGTCCCGACGATCCTGCAGCACGCCGGCACCATGGAGGTCGAGCGCGACCACGTCCTGAACCGTCGTCCCACCGAGCAGGACGAGGACGTCTGGGCGCCGGAGGAGCAGCTGATGGCGCAGGCCAACGCCACGGAGGGGGCCGCCGACGAGCTCGAGGGCTCGTTCGAGGCGCTGCACTCGGCCGCCGAGTTCGACCACGTCCTCTTCGACGCCGAGCAGTTCGGCCTGGGCGGGCTGCCCGGGTCCCAGGACGAGGAGGAGTACCTCGGCCTGCCCGGCCTGCTCGAGCCCGACCAGGTGGCGCACGTGCTGCGCGAGCGCCAGAAGAAGCAGGTGTCCCGGGGCGGTGGCCACGAGCGGGCGCAGGCGGTCTCGGCGCACCGGGCGCTCGCCGAGCAGCGCAAGGAGCTGAACAGGCTGGTCTCGGCCTACGCCCAGAAGGCGGGCCGGCCGCACGCGGTGGTGCACGCCGAGCTGCGCCGCACCTGCGGCGGACCCGAGCTGGCGACCGCCAGCAGCGAGCAGGTGGGGACCCGGATCGAGACGATCCGGCGCTGGTTCGTCGGGCGTCGCTGACTGGGGCGAGCTGGACGCTGCTCGGCTACCCGGCCGTGGCGCTCGCCTCTTCGTCGTCGCCGCGGTGGCCGTGCTCGTTTTGGTGGGCCACACGGTGGTGACCGACCGGCGCGACGCCCGCCGTGGTCGTCAGGGCACCAGCGGCGAGGTCCGGTAGGGGATCCGGGTCGAGAGGCAGATCACCGTCGCGGACCGTTCGACCATCTCGTGGGCCACGACGAGGTCGATCACCCGCTGCAGGTCCGCGTTGTCCCGGGCGACCACCCGGATCATGAGGTCTCCCGGGCCGGTGATCGTGTGCGCCTCCAGGACCTCGGGGATGGTGCCGACGTGCTCCACGACCGGCCCCCCTCCCGTGCCCTGGCGGATCTCCAGGGTGCAGAAGGCCGTCACCGGGTAGCCCAGCGCGACCGGGTCCAGCTGCGGGGCGAAGCTGCGGATCACCCCGCGCGCCACGAGCTTGTCCAGCCGGCTCTGGACGGTGCCGCGGGCGACCCCCAGCCGGCGCGAGGCGCCCAGCACGCCCACGTGCGGGTCCTCCTCGAGCAGTGTCAGCAGGTGGGCGTCCAACTCGTCGACGTGGTCGGCCATGGTCACAGTGTGCAGGATGCCGACCGGATCGGCCCGGGCGCTGGACAGATCGACCACCCACGCCGGGGTTCCTTGCACGGCATACCCCTTCCCGGCCACGCTCGGACCCATGACCGACACCGACGTCCGTTTGACCGACCAGGAGCGCGAGGCCCACCTCGAGCTCGACCAGCTCAAGCAGCTCGTGGGGCTGGTGCCCTACGACGAGACCACCGACGTCTTCCCGGTGACCGGCTGGGACTCCATCCACTTCGTCGTGGGCAACGCGACCCAGACCGCGCACTTCTACCAGTCCGCCTTCGGGATGGAGCTCATCGGCTACTCCGGTCCCGAGACCGGCAACCGCGACCACAAGGCCTTCGTCCTGAAGTCCGGGTCCATCCGGTTCGTCATCAAGGGCGGCGTGGACCCCGAGAGCCCGCTGCACGAGCACGTGCGCCGCCACGGTGACGGCGTCGTGGACATCTCCCTGGAGGTGCCCGACGTCGACCGGTGCATCGCGCACGCCCGCACGATCGGTGCCACCGTCCTTCAGGAGCCGCAGGACCTGCAGGACGAGCACGGCACGGTGCGGGTGGCGGCGATCGCCACCTACGGCGAGACGCGGCACACCCTCGTGCAGCGTCGTGGGGTCACCGCGGACGGGTCGGTGTACTCGGGGCCCTACCTGCCGGGCTACGTGGCGCGCAGCTCCGCCTACGTCAAGCGCGACGGGGAGCCCAAGCGGCTCTTCCAGGCGCTGGACCACATCGTCGGCAACGTCGAGCTGGGCCGGATGGACGAGTGGGTCGAGTTCTACAACAAGGTCATGGGCTTCGTAAACATGGCCGAGTTCATCGGCGACGACATCGCCACCGACTACTCGGCCCTGATGAGCAAGGTCGTGGCCAACGGCAACCACCGGGTCAAGTTCCCGCTCAACGAGCCGGCCGTCGGCAAGAGGAGGTCGCAGATCGACGAGTACCTGGAGTTCTACCAGGGGCCGGGCGCCCAGCACCTGGCGCTGGCGACCAACGACATCCTCTCGACGGTGGACCACATGCGCGCCAACGGGATCGAGTTCCTCCAGACGCCGGACTCCTACTACCAGGACCCCGAGCTGCGCGGCCGCATCGGCGAGGTGCGGGTGTCGATCGAGGAGCTGCAGTCCCGCGGGATCCTCGTCGACCGCGACGAGGACGGCTACCTGCTGCAGATCTTCACCCGGCCGGTGCAGGACCGTCCCACGGTCTTCTTCGAGCTCATCGAGCGGCACGGGTCGCTCGGTTTCGGCAAGGGAAACTTCAAGGCCCTCTTCGAGGCGATCGAGCGGGAGCAGGAGAAGCGCGGGAACCTCTGAGGAGTCGTGGCACGCTTGGGGGCATGAGCCAACGAGCAGGGTGGTACGACGACCCCGAGGACGAGCAGAACCTGCGGTACTGGGACGGGGTGCAGTGGAGCTCCCACACCAGCCCCAAGCGGATGCCCGGCCTGGACCAGGCCGGGCAGGCCGGCACCCACCACGAGGCCGGCCCGGCCGACCAGCCGGCCCAGGTCTGGGGCGGGCAGGGCCCCACCGTCGGCGAGCAGCAGGCCGCGTGGGGCGGGCAGGAGCAGGGCCGGTGGTCCGCGCCGATGCCGGGCGCGGACGACCGGTGGCAGCAGCCGCAGCACCGGGACACCACCCCCGACGGCCAGCCGCTGGCCGGCTGGGGCCTGCGTCTGCTCGCCCGCATCGTCGACGGGATCCTGCTGAGCCTGGTCACGGGCTTCGTCATCCTGCCGCTGGTGGACCCGACCCTGCTGGAGGACTACACGACCTGGATCATGACGGCCGACCCGTCGTCGGCCTTCGAGATCCCCGAGGGGCTGGCCTCGGGGCTGCTGCGCGTCAGCATGGTCAGCCTGGTCGTGGGCCTGGCCTACGAGGTCCTGATGCTGCGCCTGCTCGGCGCGACGGTCGGCAAGCTGCTCACCGGCCTGCGCGTGCGGCTGCGCGAGACGCCCGGCCAGCTCCCGTGGGCCGCGGCCGCCGTCCGGGGCCTGGTCTGGCAGGGGCCCTCGGCGATCAACGGCCTGGGCCAGGTCTTCATGCTGCTCAACGGCCTGTGGCCGCTCTGGGACGCCAAGCGGCAGGCGCTGCACGACAAGGCGGCCCGGACCAACGTGGTCCGCAACCGCTGACCCGCCTCAGGTCGCGGGCCGCACCGTCCCGGTCACCTCGGCCAGCCGCAGGACGCCTCCTGCGGGGCCGGGGGCGGTCGCGGTGATCGTCACGGTGTCACCGTCCTGCAGGAAGGTGCGGCTCGAGCCGTCCGCCAGCCTCAGCGGCTCGGTGCCGTTCCAGGTCAGCTCCAGCAGGGAGCCCCGCTCCTGCGGCTGCGTCCCCGAGACCGTGCCGGAGGCGAAGAGGTCACCGCTGCGCAGGCTGGCCCCGTTGACGGTCAGGTGCGCCAGCATCTGGGTCGGTGACCAGTACATCGCGCGGTAGGGCGGACGGGAGACCAGGGTGCCGTTCAGCCGGACCTCCATGGTCAGGTCGAGCCCGAAGAGGTTCTCCGGGCGTCCGCTCAGGTAGGGCAGCGGTTCGGGGTCCTGCGGCGGCAGCGCGACGCGGGCCCGCTCCAGGGCCGCCAGCGGGGTGATCCAGGCCGCCATGGACGAGGCGAACGACTTGCCCAGGAACGGGCCCAGCGGGACGTACTCCCAGGCCTGCACGTCCCGCGCCGACCAGTCGTTGAACAGGGCGACCCCGAACAGGTGGCCGGTGGCCTCGTCGACCGGCACGCTCGTGCCCAGGGAGGTCCCCCCACCCACGACGAACGCCAGCTCGGCCTCGATGTCGAGGCGGACGGAGGGTCCGAAGACCGGGACCGGGTCGTCCTTGCCCTTGCGCTGGCCACGCGGACGGACGACGTCGGTGCCGCTGACGACCACGGTGGAGGACCGGCCGTGGTAGCCGATGGGCAGGTGCTTCCAGTTCGGGGTCAGCGGCTCCCCGTCGGGGCGGAAGATCCGGCCCACGTTGGTCGCGTGGTGCTCGCCCGCGTAGAAGTCCACGTAGCGGCGACGGCCACCGGCAGGTGGGGAACGAGCCCGTCGACAGCGTGCAGGTGCGGCTCCAGCAGGGCCCGTCCCCGCTCGTCGACGAGCTGCTCCTGGAGCCAGGACCGCAGCCCGGCCCAGGCCCGGGGGCCCAGGTCCAGGAAGGGGTTCAGCACCGGTCCAGACAGCGCCTCCGACCAGGGCGTGCCGCGGGTGACCGCGGCCAGGTCCAGCGCGGAGTCACCCACGCGGACGGCCAGCCAGGGCTGGGACCCGGCCCGCGACACCGCGCCGTAGGGCAGGTGGTCCGTGCCGTAGGGGTGGTCGGCGGGCAGGTCGAGGGGGGAGCGGCTCATGGGGTCCTTCCAGGGGGGACGGGGTGGGTGTCGCGCGGGGCGGGCCGGTGGACCCGCCCGACGCCGGGGGAGGGGAAGCGGGCGGTCACCGGGTCAGCACCCCCAGCGCAGCCAGCTCGTCGAGCGGGTCGGTCACGCCGCAGCAGCCGAAGGACCGGAACCTGTGCCGCAGCCGCGTCACCGCCGCCTCGTCCGGGGCGGCGTCCTCGGACGTCAGCGCCCCGACCAGGCGATCGGCGTCCTCGATCCTCAGCGCCTCGACCAGGGCCTCCTCGTCGGCCCCGTCCATGAGCCGGGCGACCGCGACCAGGACGTTGAGGACACCGTGGCGCTCCGGAGGCGCGCCCCCGGCCGTGCCCCGGGCGACCGCGTGGTGGAGCCCGCCGGTGAGCTTGACCGGCAGGTCGCGGGCGTCGGCGCCCACGAGGAAGGCAGCCAGCTCCGACGGCGCGGGCACCGGCTGCTGCGGCGTCGCCTGGGTGCGCAGCTTGGCCAGGACCCTCCCGGCCGGCCCGGTCGCCGCGGCCAGAGCGTCGAGGGCCCGGGGCATCCCGCCGGGGTCCGGGCCGACCTCGACGGCCACGGGGACCTCGAGGTCGAGCGCCCGCCGCCAGGACCCGGCGGGGTCCAGGGCGGTCTCCACGGACACCACCCGGACGGCCGCGACGACCCGCAGGCGCGCGACGGCGGACAGGAGCTCCTCCACGGGCGTCCCGGGCCGGCAGACCACGGCCACGGCCACGGGCGCGCCGTCCTGCTCCTCACCGGCGACCTGCGCCAGCCCGGCGGCGTGGCCGGTGCCCACGAGCAGGGGACCCAGCAGGTCGGCATACCCTTCGCGGCGCAGCCGCAGGTGCTCCTCCCACGCCCGGGCCACGGGGGCGTTCCCGGGAGGGAACACCGCTGCGTCGTCGACGAGCCCGCGGAACAGGCTGCGGGGCGGTGTCCTCGTTGACATGCCCGGGAGGCTACTGCACAGTGACGGGCGAGGACACCGTCGTCCGGCCGGCCCACCCCCAGTCGGGGTCGCCCGGACGGCACGGCACGACCCCGCGACCACCCACGAACGGAGCCGCCGATGGCCTACTACCGCAGCACGGGCGACGTGCCGCCCAAGCGGCACACCCAGCACCGCGACCCCCAGGGCAGGCTCTACTCCGAGGAGCTCATGGGGGAGGAGGGCTTCTCCTCGGACTCCTCGCTGCTCTACCACCGCAACATCCCCTCGGCGGTGGCCGACGCCCGCGTGTGGGACCTGGGGGACATGTCGACGGTGCCCAACCACCCGCTGCTGCCGCGGCACCTGAAGCTGCACGACCTGTTCGTCCGGGCCGGGAGCGACGCCGACGCCGACGCCGACGCCGACGCCGACGCCGGGGACGGCGCGGGGCCGGTCCTCGAGCAGGGCGTGGACGTGGTGACCGGCCGCCGGCTGGTGCTGGGCAACGCCGACGTCCGGCTGCTCTACGTCGTGGCCGACACCCCCAGCCCGTTGTACCGCAACGCCATCGGGGACGAGTGCGTCTACGTCGAGCGGGGTGCGGCCCGGGTGGAGACGGTCTTCGGCTCCTTCCAGGTCGCCGAGGGCGACTACCTGGTCCTGCCCCGCGCCACGACCCACCGCTGGCTGCCGGTGGTCGAGGGGGACGAGGGCTGGGTCGAGCCGTTGCGGGCCTACGTCATCGAGGCCAACAGCCACATCGGACCGCCCCGGCGCTACCTCTCCAGGTTCGGCCAGCTGCTGGAGCACGCGCCCTACTGCGAGCGCGACCTGCGCTGTCCGGAGGGACCCCTGCTGGCCGAGGACGTCGGCGCCGACCCGGACGCCCCGACCGAGGTCCTCATCAAGCACCGCGGCTCCGGAGAGCACTCCTCCGGCGGGCTGGTCGGGACGGTCTACACCTACCCCTACCACCCGTTCGACGTCGTCGGCTGGGACGGGTGCCTCTACCCCTACGCCCTCGACATCCGCGACTTCGAGCCGATCACCGGGCGGATCCACCAGCCACCGCCGGTGCACCAGGTCTTCGAGGGCCACAACTTCGTGGTCTGCAACTTCGTGCCGCGCAAGGTGGACTACCACCCCCTGGCGGTCCCGGTGCCGTACTACCACTCCAACGTGGACTCCGACGAGATCATGTTCTACGTCGACGGGGACTACGAGCGCGCAGGGGCAGCGGGATCGGCAAGGGGTCGATCTCGGTGCACCCGGGCGGACACGCCCACGGGCCGCAGCCCGGGGCCACCGAGGCGTCCCTGGGCGTGGAGTACTTCGACGAGACCGCCGTCATGGTGGACACCTTCCGGCCCCTGGAGCTCGGTGAGGCCGGGCGGGCCGTCGACGACGGCGTCTACGCCGGCTCGTGGAGCCGGGCCCTGCACGCAGGAGGAGAGGGCTCGGACGAGGTGTTCTCGACGAGCTGACCCCCCGGTCGCTCCCGGTCAGGCGGAGGGCCCGTCGACCACCTCGACCCCGGCGTCCCTCAGCTCGGCCAGGGCGTTGCGGGTCGTCTCCGGGGCCACCCCGGCGCACAGGGTCGCCAGCACCCGGGTCCGGAAGCCGGCCCCCACCGCGTCCAGGGCGGTCGCCCGGACGCAGTGGTCGGTGGCCAGCCCCACCACGTCCACACCGCGGACCTCCCGCTCGGTGAGCCAGTCCGCCAGTCCGGTCGTGCGACCGTGCGCCTCGGTGCTGCCCTCGAACCCGCTGTAGGCCGCCTCGTGCTCGCCCTTGCGGAAGACGGCCTGGACGTGCTGGAGCGCAGGGGCGAGGTCGGGGTGGAACTGCGCACCCTCGCTCCCGGCGCGGCAGTGGACCGGCCAGGAGGTGCGGTAGTCCGGGTCCTGGGACCAGTGGTCGCCCGGGTCGACGTGCCAGTCGGCGGTGGCCACCACCACCGAGTAGTCCTGCCCGTGCCGGCGCAGGTGCTCGCCCACGTCGGCGGCGACCTGCGCCCCGCCGTCCACCGCGAGCGACCCTCCTTCGCAGAAGTCGTTCTGCACGTCGACGATGATCAGTGCACGGCTCATGGTCCTCAGCTCCAGTCGTCCAGGTAGGTGGTCGGGATGGCGGGGTCCCCGTGCGAGAGCCGCAGGGCCCGCTGGGGCAGCTCGGCACGGGCGGTCTCGTGGTGGGCCCTTGCGGTGCCGGCGTCGGTGGGGCCACCACCTCGCCCGTCCGTACGAGGGGGGTCAGCAGGGGGCGGTCGTCCCCGTCGTCGCCCGGCTGCTCGTCGATCCCGATGATCTCGGCCTGCGCGGTGCCGTCGGGCCCCCGGCGCCGCAGGGCGTACTTGCGACCCCCCACGGAGGCCTTGTCGGCGCTCGCCTTGGCCACCCCCTCCATCCGGCCCGACGCACCCTCCCGGCTGACCAGCTTGTAGACCATGCCGGCCGCCGGGTGGCCCGACCCGGTGACCACCCGGGTGCCGACGCCGTACGCGTCGACCGGGGCCACCTGCAGCGCGGCGATGGCGTACTCGTCGAGGTCGGAGGTGACCACGATCCGGGTGCCGGTGGCCCCCAGGGCGTCCAGCTGCTCGCGCACCTCGTGCGCCTGCGAGACCAGGTCGCCCGAGTCCAGCCGCACCCCGCCGAGCGTGGGGCCGGCCAGCTCCACGGCCAGCTCCACCGCGGCCCCGACGTCGTAGGTGTCCACGAGCAGGGTCGTGGAGAGCCCGAGGCTGGCCAGCTGGTTGGCGAAGGCCTCGCGCTCGTCGTCGTGCAGCAGCGTGTAGGAGTGCGCGGCGGTCCCGGCCGTGGGGACGCCGTGGCGGCGGCCGGCCTCCAGGTTGGACGTCGAGGCGAACCCGGCCACGTAGGCCGCGCGCGCCGCGGCCACGGCGGCCTGCTCGTGGGTGCGCCTCGACCCCATCTCGATGCAGGGCCGCCCGTGCGCGGAGGCGGTCATCCGGGAGGCGGCCGAGGCCACCGCGGAGTCGTGGTTGAGGACGGACAGGACCATGGTCTCCAGCACGACGCCCTCGGCGAAGCCCGACTCGACCACGAGCACCGGTGAACCGGGGAAGTAGACCTCGCCCTCGGCATACCCCCAGACGTCCCCGGAGAAGCGGTAGTCCGCGAGCCACTCCAGGGTGGGTCCGTCCACGACGCGCCGCTCCTCGAGGAAGGACAGCGCCTCCTCGTCGAAGCGGAAGTCGCGCAGCGCCTCCAGGATCCGGCCGGTCCCGGCCACCACGCCGTAGCGGCGCCCGTCCGGAAGGCGGCGGGCGAAGGTCTCGAAGACGCACCGGCGGTCGGCGTGGCCGCTCGCCAGGGCTGCCTGAACCATCGTCAGCTCGTAGTGGTCCGTCAGCAGGGCCGTGCTCGGGTTCACCCGATCAGCGTAGAGCCCCCGGCGCAGGCCGCCTACAGTGGACGGGTGCCCGTCGACGTCCCACCACCGCCCTCTCCTCCGGCCGGCCCCGGGACCTCGCCCCGGGAGCAGGGCGGGGTGGCCGTGCTGGACCGGCCCGAGGTGGACACCCCCTGGGTGTGCCTGGTCTGGAACGACCCGGTCAACCTCATGAGCTACGTCACCTGGGTCTTCCAGGCGCACTTCCACTATCCGCGGGCCCGGGCCGAGAAGCTGATGATGGACGTGCACACCAAGGGCCGCGCGGTGGTCTCCACCGGCAGCCGGGAGCAGGTCGAGGCCGACACCGAGGCCATGCACGGCTACGGGCTCTGGGCCACCTTCCAGCACGCGGACCAGGGATAGGCCCGGGTATGGCGACCGCGTTCCGGCGGGTGGGTGGCAGGCTCGTGGCCGGCTTCGACGCCGAGGAGGTCGAGGTGGTGCTGCACGTGCTGCGGCTCACCCGTGACTTCGTGGCCCCGGAGCGCCCCGGCAGCGGAGACCCCTTCCTCGACCTGGTGGCCGGGCTCGGCGAGGACGTCGACCCGGAGGAGCCCTCGGACCCGGCGCTGGCCAGGCTGCTCCCGCCGGCCTCGCGGGACGACGACGAGCAGGCCCGGGAGTTCCGCCGGCTCACCGAGCACGGCCTGCGCACCCGCAAGGCCGCCACGATCGCCACGGCGGTCGCGGCGCTGGAGGAGGCGGAGCCGCCCGAGGTGTCGCTCGACGACGCCGGGGCGCACGCCCTGGCCGTGGCCCTCACCGACGTCCGGCTCATCCTGGGGGAGCGGCTGGGTCTGCGGACGGACGAGGACTCAGAACGGCTGCACGACCAGCTGGAGGCCGCCCTGGCGGGGGAGGCGGAGCTGGACCCGGCGACCGCCCAGCAGATGGCCTACTACGACTTCCTCTCCTGGGTGCAGGAGAGCATCACCACGGTGATGCTGGAGGGCGACGGGCCGGCGGTAGTCTGACCGCACCATGACGACGAACCCCGTTCCCGCTGCGCCGCACGAGTCCGAGCAGGTCGACGCCGAGGTGACCGGCTCCGACGTGCGGGTGCGCTTCTGCCCCAGCCCGACCGGTACCCCGCACGTGGGGATGGCCAGGACCGCCCTGTTCAACTGGGCCTTCGCCCGGCACCACGGCGGCACCTTCGTCTTCCGCCTCGAGGACACCGACGCCGCCCGGGACAGCACCGAGTCGGCCGACCAGCTCCAGGAGGCCATGGCCTGGCTGGGCCTGGACTACGACGAGGGCCCGGGCGTGGGCGGGCCCCACGGCCCCTACCGGCAGAGCGAGCGCCGGGACGTCCACGACCGGGTGGTGGGTCAGCTGGTGGACGCCGGGCTGGTCTACGAGTCCTTCTCCACCCCCGAGGAGGTCGAGGCGCGTCACCGGGCCGCCGGGCGGGACCCCAAGCTGGGCTACGACAACCACGACCGGGACCTGAGCGCCCAGCAGCGCGACGCGCTGAGGGCCCAGGGCCGGGAGCCGGTGCTGCGGCTGCGGATGCCGGACGAGGACATCACGTTCACCGACCTGGTCCGGGGCGAGGTGACCTTCCGCGCCGGGTCGGTGCCCGACTTCGTCGTGGTGCGCGGCAACGGGCAGCCGCTGTACACCCTCGTCAACCCGGTCGACGACGCGCTGATGCGGATCACCCACGTCATCCGCGGGGAGGACCTGCTCTCCTCCACGCCGCGGCAGATCGCCCTCTACCGCGCGCTGGTGCAGATCGGGGTGGCCGAGCGGGTGCCGACCTTCGGCCACCTGCCCCTCGTGCTGGGGGAGGGCAGCAAGAAGCTGTCCAAGCGCGACCCGCAGTCCGACCTCTTCCGGCACCGGGATCGCGGTTTCGTGCGCGAGGGGATGATCAACTACCTCGCGCTGCTGGGCTGGTCGATCGGCCCGGACCGCGACGTCTTCACCCCCGACGAGCTCGTCGCCGCCTTCGACGTGCGCGACGTCAACCCGAACCCGGCCCGCTGGGACCAGAAGAAGGCCGAGGCGATCAACGCCGACCACGTGCGGATGCTGCCCCTGCCCGAGTTCACCAGCCGGCTGCTGCCGGTGCTCCGGGCGGCCGGGGTCCTGGGTCCGCAGTCCGGGATGGGCGAGCTCGCCCGCCTGGAGGCCGTGGCCGAGCTCGTCCAGACCCGGGTCCAGGTGCTCTCCGAGGCGGTCCCGCTGGTGGCGCCGTTCTACGTCCGTGGTGAGGAGCTGCCGATCGCCGACGACGCCCGCGCCCAGCTCAAGGACGACGCGGGCACCGTGCTGGACGCCGCTGCGGCTGCGCTGGAGGAGATCTCCGGGGCCTACCCCAAGCCGCTGGGTGGAGGCGTGGAGTGGACGGCGGCCAGGATCGAGGAGGTCCTGCGGACGGCCCTGGTGGACGGGCTGGGGCTCAAGTCCCGCTTCGCCTTCGGGCCGCTGCGCACCGCCGTGTCCGGACAGCGGATCAGCCCGCCGCTGTTCGAGTCGATGGAGATCCTCGGCAAGCACGAGACGCTCGCGCGGCTGCGCCGACTCCGCGCCGAGGTGTGAGGCTGCGCGGGCACCGGCGATTTGGGTCCGGCCGGGGAGCACGGTAAGGTAACTCCTCGGTTCACCGCCTGCGAAAAGGCTGGCGGCGATACCCCTTGGGGTATGGTGTAATTGGCAGCACGACTGATTCTGGTTCAGTTAGTCTAGGTTCGAGTCCTGGTACCCCAGCGCAGGTCGACCCCGGTCGATTTCGCTCCGCGCCTGCCTCTCGGGTAAGGTTGCGGGTCGGCGCCACGCGCCGGACAGCACGGCCCCGTTGTGTAGTGGCCTAGCACGCCGCCCTCTCAAGGCGGTAGCGCGGGTTCGAATCCCGTCGGGGCTACGCAGGACGAAGGACCCCCACCACTCGCCTGGTGGGGGTCCTTCGTCGTTCCGGGCTGGGGCACCGGATCGGGTGTCCCGCATCGACACCGGGCCCCCACCGGCGTAGCGTGACGCATTCCGACGGGCGGCCGTCCCGCCGGTCCCACGGCGAGGAGAGTGCGATGAACAAGGTGGAGCTGATCGAGGCGCTGGCGCCCCGGCTCGGTGGGCGTCAGCTCGCCGCGATGGCGGTTGAGGCACTGGTCGACGCGGTGCTGCGGGAGGTCTCCGCCGGCGGGTCGGTGGGGATCACCGGGTTCGGCACCTTCGAGAAGGTCGACCGGGCGCCCAGGACCGGCCGCAACCCGCACACGGGGGAGCCGGTGCCCATCGCCGCGACCAGCTCACCGCGCTTCCGTCCCGGTGCCTACTTCAAGGAGGTCGTGGCCGACCCGGAGCGGCTGCCCACCGAGGGTCTGGCCGGTGTCCGGGTGGGCAGTCACGGCGAGATGGCCGAGCCGGAACCCACCAGCCGCCCGAACAGCGTGCGCCGGTCGGCACGCCAGGACCGCCCGGACGACCAGCAGGTGGGCGGGACGGGTGCCCAGCAGGGTGGGACGGGCGCCGGACCGGGCGCACCGGGCCCCACGGAGGAGGAGGGCCGCACCCCGGGCACCCGTCGTCGACGGGCCGCGAGCGGGACTCCTCCGACCGTGCGCGCGAGCCGCGGGCGCGACACGGCGTCCACCGGCGCGGAGCGGGGGGCCGGCCGCGGGGGCGCTCAGGACGCGCCGGACGGCGGGTCGGGGGAGACGACGTCTCCCACCGCGGGGCGGGGACGCTCAGGAGGCCAGGACATCACCATGGGGATGATCACGGCCAAGAAGGCCCAGCTGGCGAGAGTGAAGAACGACGACGTCGTGGCCGGCGTCGGGACCGGGGCGAAGGGCTCGGGCAAGGGCTCCGACGACGGCAGGGGCGGGAAGGCTGCCAAGGAGAGCGCGAAGGGCAAGGGCAAGAAGGACAAGAAGGGGAAGAAGGACAAGAAGGGCAAGAAGAGCAAGAAGGGGTCCTGAGCCTCAGCGGATGGGTTCGCCCTCACCGATCCCGACGATCCACAGGCGGCTGAGGCGGGCGTCGGGCTGCTCGGGATCGGCCGGCTCCACCTCGACGCTGACCCGCTGGCCCACCCGGACGTGGCGCAGCCCGCTGGCGAGGAACACCTCCTCGTCGAACGGCAGCCTGCGCCCGGTGTCCAGCAGGACGGAGCCGGACCGGCTCGTGAGGTCGAAGGTGTGCACGCTGGCCTGCATGAGGTCACTGTAGGCGTCCGTCCCCTCGTCCGATCCCGCGCAGGACACCACGCGTGCGGGCCCCCACCCCCAGCGCCCACGCCCGGGCGAGGTCCGCAGCCACGTCCACGTCCTGCCGCAGCCGGGGGAGCTGCAGGGCCAGCAGCGCCGCGTCCTGCGCGTGCCGGGCCGCGGACCCCGGGCCGAAGCGCGGCGTCGGCGGACGGCGCGTCGAGGTCAGCAGGGTCGTCCCGCTGCCCGCGGCGTCCGGCACCACCGCGGACGGGTGCCGCGCGCACACGGCCAGGGCGGTGAGCAGGTCGCGCGGACGCAGGGCCGGCAGGTCACCCAGGAGCGCGGCCCATCCGGTGCCGGGCTCGACCTGCCCGGGGGCGCAACCGGCCAGACCGGCGCGCACCGCCTCGTTCAGCCCCCGCCCGGGATCGGTCAGCACCGTGGCCCCCCAGGACCGGACGGTGGCACCCACCGGGTCGTCGGAGGTGACCACCACCAGGGACCCGGCCCCCAGCGCCGTCGCGGCAGCCTCCAGGGTGTCCAGCGCCATCGCGCGCGCCAGGGCTGCCCGCACGGCGGGGGAGGTGCCCCTCAACCGGGACTTGGCCCGACGGGCGTCCTTGACGGGCACGACCACGACCAGCCGCCCCGCACCGGGTCGTCGTCAGGGGTGGTCCGCACCCGGCCATTCTGGTGGACGCCTCGGCGTGGGTGACAAGATGTCGCCGTGACCCGTCAGCCCGCCCGCCAACCGATCCCCTGGTCCTACCGCGCCGTCATCGCCACCGTGCGACCCGTGCTGATGGGCATCACCCGTCGTTCCTGGTCGGGCGGGGAGCACGTGCCGCCGACCGGAGGCTTCATCGTGGCGAGCAACCACTACTCCGAGGTGGACCCGTTCATGCTGGCGCACTACCTGGTCGACCACGGGCGCCCTCCCTTCTTCCTGGCCAAGTCCTCCCTCTTCGAGGTGCCGCTGCTGGGTCCCGCGCTGCGGCACCTGGAGCAGGTCCCCGTGCGTCGGCGGAGCACCCAGGCCAAGGACGCCCTGGACGAGGCCCGACGGGCGCTCGTGGAGGGCAAGTGCATCGCGATCATGCCCGAGGGCACCCTGACCCGCGATCCGCAGCTGTGGCCCATGCGGCCCAAGCCGGGTGTGGGCCGCCTGGCGCTGACCAGCCGTGCCCCGGTCGTCCCGGTGGGGCAGTGGGGTGCCCAGGAGGTGCTGGGGCGCTACGCGCGGCGCCCCGGCAACCTGCTGCGCAGGCCGGTGCAGCACGTCGCCGCGGGTCCCCCCGTCGACCTGTCGGACCTCTACGGACGTGCCGAGGACCCACGTGCCCACGCCGAGGCGACCGGCAGGGTGATGGCGGCGGTCACCGCCATCGTGGCCGAGCTCCGGGGCGAACCGGCCCCCGCCGTGCCGTACGACCCGGCGACCAGGTCCGGTGGCAGCGCCGGCCCGGTGACGCCGGACGCCGAGGAGCCACGGTGACCCGGGCCGCCGTCTTCGGGGCCGGGAGCTGGGGGACCGCCTTCGCCCAGGTGCTGGCCGACGGAGGGGTGTCGCCGGTGACGCTGTGGGCGCGGCGGGAGGAGGTCGCCTCCGCCGTCCGGGACCGGCACACCAACCTCGACTACCTCCCCGGGATCGCCCTCCCGCCGGCCGTGACGGCCACCACCGAGCCCTCGGAGGCGGCGCAGGGGGTCGACGTGGTCGTCCTCGCCGTCCCCTCGCAGAGCCTGCGGGAGAACCTGACCCGCTGGTCGGGGGTGATTCCCGCCGACGCCCTCGTCGTCTCCCTGATGAAGGGGATCGAGCGCGGCACCGGGCTGCGGATGAGCGAGGTGATCGAGGCCTCGGGCGTGGACCGCGACCGGATCGTCGTCGTCTCCGGACCCAACCTCAGCAAGGAGATCGCGGCCCGCCAGCCGGCGGCCAGCGTCGTCGCCGGCACGGACCTGACCGCGGCCGAACGGGTCGCGGCGATGATCGCGCCCCCCTACTTCCGGCCCTACACCCAGACCGACGTCGTGGGCGCCGAGATCGGCGGCGCCGTCAAGAACGTCATCGCGCTCGCGGTCGGGATGGCCGAGGGGCTGGGCTACGGGGACAACACGAAGTCCTCGCTCATCACCCGGGGCCTGCCGAGATCAGCCGGCTCGGCGAGGCGCTGGGAGGCGAGCCGGCCACGCTCATGGGGCTGGCGGGCGTCGGCGACCTCATCGCCACGTGCATGTCTCCGCTGTCGCGCAACCACCGGGTCGGGGTGGCCCTGGGCCAGGGACGGTCGGTGGAGGAGATGGTGGCCGTGCCCCACCAGACCGCAGAGGGCGTGCGCTCGTGCCGCTCCGTGGTCGACCTGGCGGCCGGGCACGGGGTCGACATGCCGATCTGCCAGGGCGTGACCGCCGTGGTGGAGGGGCACCTGAGCCCCGAGCAGCTCACGGGTGCGCTCATGTCGCGCGCGCGCAAGCACGAACGCGGCTGACCGGCTCCGCCGGGCCGGCCGTGGCCCGGCCTGAGGACGGGCCCGAGGACGGGCCCGAGCAGCGGCGCAGGCGCGCCATACCCTCGTGCCGGTAGGCGCCCACTAGGCTCGGGCGCGATGGACAGCCAGCCCCCCGCCCCCGCCGCGCCCTCCACCGAGACCCGGGTCGCCCTGCCCCGGGTCGCCGTCGTCTTCGGCGGCCGCTCCGAGGAGCACTCGATCTCCTGCGCGACCGCCGCGAGCGTGCTCCGGACCCTGGACCGGGACCGCTACGACGTCGTGCCGATCGGCATCACCCGGGAGGGACACTGGGTGCTCGTCCCCGACGACCCCTCGGCCCTGGAGATCCGCGACGGCCGGCTGCCCGAGGTGCCCGGGACCGGCCGGCAGGTCATGGTGCCCCTGGGCGGGGTGGACCACGTGTGGCGGCTGGTGGAGGACGACGGGTCGACGACGGAGATCGGCGTGGTCGACGTCGTGCTGCCGCTGCTGCACGGGCCGTTCGGCGAGGACGGGACCATCCAGGGCCTGCTGGAGCTGGCCGACATCCGCTACGTCGGCTGCGGGGTGCTGGCCTCCGCGGCGATGATGGACAAGCACGTCATGAAGGTGGTCTTCAGCGCGGCCGGGCTGCCGGTCGGTCCCTACACCGTCGTGACCGACCTGGCCTGGCGGCGGGACCGGGAGGCCTGCCTGGAGGCGGCCCGCGCCCTGCGGTTCCCGGTGTTCGTCAAGCCGGCCAGGGCGGGGTCGTCGGTGGGGGTCCACAAGGTCGACGACCCGGCGGAGCTGGAGGCCGCGGTCGAGAAGGCCCGCACCCACGACCCCAAGGTGCTGGTCGAGCAGGGGGTCGCGGGCCGGGAGATCGAGTGCGGCGTTCTCCAGGGGCGCGGCACCGACGAGCCGAGGGTCAGCGAGTGCGGCGAGATCACCGTGACCGGGGGAGGGCACGAGTTCTACGACTTCGAGGCCAAGTACCTCGACGAGGCGAGCGTGCGGATCACCGCGCCGGCCGACGTCGCCCCCTCGGTGCGCGAGGAGATCCACCGGGTGGCGCGCACGGCCTTCGAGGCGGCCGGGTGCGAGGGACTGGCACGCGTGGACTGCTTCGTGACCCCCGAGGGAGGTGTCGTGCTCAACGAGATCAACACGATGCCCGGGTTCACCCCGTTCTCCATGTACCCCCAGGCGTGGGCCGCCACCGGCCTGTCCTACCCCGAGCTGGTCGAGGAGCTGCTCCAGCTGGCCCTGGCCCGTCCGCTCGGGCTGCGCTAGCCGCAGCCGGCGCGTCAGCCGCCGGCGTCGGAGGCGGCCACGCAGCGGCCCGCCGTCTGCGGCACCTGCCGGGCCGCCTGCTCGAACGCGGGCAGCAGGAGCGGGGCGGTGCCGTGCTCGGAGGGGACGAGCACCTCCAGGGCAGGGTCGCGGCCGTAGGTGGTGAACATGGTCCCGTCCTCCAGCTCGGTCGCCACCCAGTCCACCCCGCTGACGTCGATGCAGGGGTCGGTGGTCGGGCCCGGCGCGGCCTTGCCGCAGCGCGCCACGACCGGGGGCTCGCCCCACGCGGCGACCCCCTGCGACTGCACGGCGGTGACCCTCGGCTCCAGCCCGCCCACCGTCGCGGGCCAGTGCTCGGCCACCGCGCGGCACGCGGGGGAGTCGGACCGCTCGAAGGGCGTGGCGCGCACGGGCTGCTCCCCGCACGCGGCGAGGACGGCGGTGACGGTGAGCAGGACCGGGAGGATCCTCAGAACTCGACGACGGTGCACGTGGTCGTCCGGGTGATGCGCGGGACCTCCTGCACGGCGGCGATCACCTCGCGACCCAGGGCCTGCACGGTCGGTGCCTCCGCCACGACGACCGCGTCGTAGGGGCCGGCGACGATCTCTGCGCTGCGCACACCGGGCAGGGCGCGGACGGCGGCGGTCACCTGCCCCGCAGCACCCACCTCGGTCTGCACGAGGATGTAGGCCTTGATCACGGTGCACCTCCAGGACGGGACGTGCGCAGGCTACCGTGCCAGCGGCAGCGGAACGACGGAGGGACGGGTATGGAGCAGCGAGCGCAGCCGCAGGACCGTGGCCCGACCCTGGCGGGGCTCGGGGAGGGGCGGCTGCTGGCCGAGGTGTTCGCCGCCTACGCCGACCTGCCGGACGGGGCCGTGCCGTGCGCGTGGGCCCCGGTGACGACACGGCCCTGCTGACCGTAGGGTCGGGCTCGGTGCTGGCGACCACGGACACCGTGGTTCGTGACCGCGACTGGCGGGACGCGTGGTCCTCGGGGGAGGACGTCGGCATCAAGGTCGTCACCCAGAACCTGGCCGACCTGGCGGCGATGGGGGGACGCGGGACCGGTCTGCTGGTGACCCTCGTCGCGCCGCAGGACCTGGCCGTGGACTGGGTGCGCGAGCTCGTCGCCGGGACCGCGCTGGCCGCCGCCCGGGCGGGCGTGCCGGTCGTGGGGGGAGACCTGTCCTCGGCCGGGGCGGAGGAGGTCGTCGTGTCCGTGACCGCACTAGGGGAGCTGGGCGACGGGGTGGGGGCACCGGTGCTGCGCAGCGGCGCCCGGCCGGGCGACGTGGTGGCGGTCTCAGGACCCCTGGGCCGGTCGGGCGCCGGGCTGCTGCTGCTGCAGCGCGGGGTGACCCGTGGCCGCGACGCGCAGGAGGAGCGGCTGCTGCGCCACCACCGCCGGCCGACGACGGACCTGGCGCAGGGACCGGCCGCGGCCAGGGCCGGTGCCCGCGCCATGATCGACGTCTCCGACGGGCTCGTGCGCGACGCCGACCGGGTCGCCCGGGCCAGCGGGGTGCGTCTCGAGCTCGACCCGGCGGCCCTGGGCCGTCTCGCCGAGGGGCTGGTGCCGGCCCTGGGTCCGGCGGAGGCCCGGGCACAGGTGCTCGTGGGCGGCGAGGAGCACGAGCTGCTCGCCACCTTTGCGCCCGGGGCGCACCTGCCGGACGGCTGGTCGCGGCTCGGCCGGGTGCGCGAGGCCGGGGGCGGACCGGGGCCGGGGCGCGGGGCCGGCGCGTCCGGCGTGTGGCTGGACGGCCGACGGCTCGACCCGTCGGCGGGGGGCTGGGACCACTTCGGCGGCTGAGGACCCGCCGGCAGGGATCCGGACGCACGTGGTCCGGACGCACGAGAGCCGGCGCGCACCCTCGGGGTGCGGCCGGCTCCGGTGGATCGGGTCGCGGGACGACCCGGGCGGTCAGCGGGTGACCTTGCCTGCCTTCAGGCAGGAGGTGCACACGTTGAGGCGCTTCGGGGTCGCACCCACCATCGCGCGGACGCGCTGGATGTTCGGGTTCCACCGGCGCTTGGTGCGGCGGTGGGAGTGCGAGATGCTGTGACCGAAGCTCGGTCCCTTGCCGCAGACGTCGCAAGTGGCAGCCACGGTGTACTCCTGGTGTCGGTCGGTGCGATGGTCGTCGTGCCGGCGAGCGGGGGCGAGGTCGGGTCGCACGTCGCCGCCGGGCAACCTCGTCAGCGTACCGGAGGGGCGCGGCGGTGCCCAAATCGCCGCCAGGCGCCAGATCCTGCCGGACACGGCCGGGCTGTGGGAGGTCGCCGGGCACGACGGGGCCGGACAGGTAGTTTGGGCACGTGCCGCCTCCCGTCCTCGACCTCGTCACCGCCCGCCGGTGGGCGGTGACGGCGAGGTCGATGCTGGCCTCGGCCCGGGAACGGATCGACGCCCTCAACGTCTACCCGGTGGCCGACGGGGACACCGGGACCAACATGTACCTGACGATGGACGGTGCCCTGGACTTCGTCCGCGGCCAGTTCGAGCTGGGTGCCGGCACCGAGCGGCTGGACGAGGGGCTGGCCCTCATCGCCCGCGGGATGCTCCTGTCGGCACGGGGCAACTCCGGGGTCATCCTGTCGCAGCTGGCGCGGGGACTGGCCGAGTCGGTCGGACCGGGGGTGCGCGTGGCGGGGCCGGTCGACCTGGCGGTCGCCTTCGAGACGGCGGCGGGGGCGGCGTGGGACGCGGTCGCGGCCCCGGTGGAGGGCACCATCCTGTCCGTGGCCACGGCCGCTGCCGAGGGGGCCAGAGGTGTCGTCGACGCGGGCGGCACCCAGGTCGCGGACGTGGTCGCCGCCGCCCTCCAGTCGGCCCGGGTGGCCCTGGCCCGGACGCCCGAGCAGCTGCCCGAGCTTCGCTCCGCCGGGGTGGTCGACGCCGGTGGTGCCGGTCTCGTCGTCGTCGTGGAGGCTCTGGACGCGGTCCTGCAGGAACGTCCCCACGTCGTGGTGTCCGAGCTGCCCCGGTGGTGGGAGGTGCCCACCACGGGCTCGGCGTCCTCGACCGGCTCGAGCGGGCGGAGGGTCCCGGGGGACCACGGCGCCGGCGCGGGTGCTCCCGGGTGCCTGGCCGCCGCTGGAACCGACCAGGTCGAGGTGATGTACCTGCTCACCGGCAGCGACCCCGGTCGGGCCGACCGGCTGCGGGCCCACCTGGGCCGGCTGGGGGACTCGGTCGCGGTCGCGGGAGGACCGCACGACTACCGGGTGCACGTCCACCTGCGCGACCCCAGGGCGGCCGTGGAGGCGGGAAGCTCGGCCGGGCAGGTCGAGGACGTGCGGCTGACCTCCCTGACCGACGGCCGGTCGGTCCAGGAGGGCCCGGCCGACGGGGACGGGCACCCGCAGGGGGAGCGCGGAGCGGCGGAGGAGGGGGGACCCGGGCTCACGTCCGACCACCCGGACCCCACGGAGCACCGGCTGGACGTGGTCGTGTGCGCGCTGGGTCCCGGCCTGCACGCGCTGTTCTCGGAGGCGGGGGCCCAGGTCGTGCCCTCCGGGCCCCGCCGGCGGGCCTCCGCCGGCCAGCTGCTCTCGGCCCTGTGGGGCGCGCGGGCCGCCCACCTGGTCCTGCTCCCGAACGACCCCGACACCGTCATGGTCGCCCGCGCCGCCGCCCAGGAGGCCAGGTCCGGCGGCCTCGTCGTCGACGTCCTCCCGACGACGAGCGTGGTCGAGGGCCTGGCCGCGCTCGCGGTGCTGGACCCGGACGCCGAGCCCGGTCCGACCGTGGCGGCCATGGCCGAGGCGGCCGCCGGAGTACGTTCCGGGGCGCTCACGCCCGCCGACCGGGACGCCGACACCCCCGTGGGGAGGGTGCGTCGGGGGCAGTGGCTGGGCCTGGTCGACGGGGACGGTGGTGGCCGTGGGCGAGCGGGCCGCGGAGGTCGCCGCACCGGTGCTGGACCAGTTGTGGCACCCGGCGGCCGAGGTGGTCACGGTGGTCCGGGGGGAGCGGTCCGACGCCGAGGACCTCGACCCGGTGCTCGACGACGTGCTGGCCGAGCACCCGGACGTGGAGGTCGTGCGGCTCGACGGGGGTCAGCCGACCTTTCCCTGGCTGCTGGGGGTGGAGTGACCGTGGACACCCGGGGGAGGCATCCGTGAGCGGCGTCGACCTGGACACGCGGCTGCGGACCGTCGTGGGCGCCACGGCCGCCCGGCTGGAGACGGCCCGGGGCCTGCGCACGGTGCGCGACCTGCTGGACTTCCTGCCCCGGACCTACCTCGACCCCGCCCGCCCGACGGCCTTCGCCCAGCTGCCGCACGGCGAGGACGTCGTCGTCGTCGGCACGGTCCGGGCCGCCACCACCCGCCAGATGCGGCAGCGCAGGGGCCGGATGCTGGTCGTGGACGTCGAGGACGAGGTCGGGGGCACCATCCAGCTGACCTTCTTCAAGCCCTACGGCCACCAGGACCGGCTCGTGCCCGGTGCGCGGGTGGTCTGCTCCGGCCAGGTCGGCAGCTACGGCCGCTCCCTGCAGCTGACCCACCCCGACTACGCCGTCCTGGGGGACTCCAGCGGTTCGACCTCCGGCGGCTGGCTGCTGGGGGGCCTCGTCCCGGTGTACCCCGCCACCCCCAAGGTGTCCCCGATCGTGCACGGGGACACCCTCGACCTGGTGCTGCACGCCCTGCAGGAGCTGCCCGACCCCCTGCCGCAGGAGGTCCGGGACACGCACGGCCTGCCCGGCCTGCGGGAGGCCTACCAGCTGGTGCACCGGCCGCAGCGGGAGGCCGACCACCGCCGCGGGCGGTGGCGGCTGAAGTTCCAGGAGGCGTTCGTGGTGCAGGCCGCCCTCGCCCGGGCACGGCTCGCCGACGACGCCGCGGCCGCCGTGCCACGTAATCCGGTCGAGGACGGCCTGGTCGACGCACTGCTGGGCAGGCTGCCGTTCGACCTGACGCAGGGCCAGCAGACCGTCCTGGGGGAGCTGCGCTCCGACCTCGCCGCCGACGTCCCGATGCACCGGCTGCTGCAGGGCGAGGTCGGCTCGGGCAAGACGGTCCTGGCCCTGCTGGCCATGCTCGCGGTCGTCGACGCCGGCGGGCAGGCCGCGCTGCTGGCCCCCACCGAGGTGCTCGCCGCCCAGCACCACCGTGCCATCACCGCCATGCTCGGCCCGCTGGCCGAGGCGGGCATGCTCGGGGGGGACGACCGGGCCACCCGCCTCGCCCTGCTCCTCGGCAGCCAGACGGCGGCCGAGCGGCGGGAGAACCTGCTCGCCGCCGCGTCCGGCTCGGCCGGGATCGTCGTCGGGACCCACGCCCTCATCCAGGACCACGTCCAGTTCGCCGAGCTGGGACTGGTGGTCGTGGACGAGCAGCACCGCTTCGGGGTGGAGCAGCGCGCGACGCCCTGAGGGCCAAGGCCGAGAGCTCCCCCCACGTGCTCGTCATGACCGCGACCCCCATCCCCCGGACCGTGGCGATGACCGTCTACGGCGACATGGAGACCTCCACCCTGCGCGAGCTGCCGCGCGGCCGACGTCCGATCAGCACCCACGTGGTGCCGGGGGGACGGCCCGACTGGGTGGGACGGACCTGGGCGCGCGTCGCCGAGGAGGTGCGCACCGGCGGCCAGGCCTACGTCGTGTGTCCCCGGATCGGGCAGGAGGAGGACCCCGACCTCCCCGCCGGCGCCACGGTCGGACCGGGAGGCCCGACGGTCGGTGCGCCGGCCGGACCGACGGACCAGGCCACCGACGGCCCGGCCGACCAGGACCGGGCCGTTCCGTCGACGGGGGTCGACGAGGAGGTGCAGGAGCCCACGCTGCACGGGGTGCACCAGGTGGCCCGGGCCCTGCAGCAGCTGCCCGCGACGGCACCCCTGCGGATCGCCACGCTGCACGGCCGGCTCTCCGGGGAGGACAAGGACGCCGTGATGCGCCGCTTCGCGGCGGGCGAGGTGGACGTGCTCGTGGCCACGACGGTCATCGAGGTCGGGGTGGACGTGCCGGACGCCACGACGATGGTGGTGCTGGACGCCGACCGGTTCGGGATCTCCCAGCTGCACCAGCTGCGCGGCCGGGTCGGTCGCGGCGGCCGCCCGGGCCTGTGCCTGCTGGTGACCCAGCAGGCCGGCGGTCCCGAGGACGGTCCGGCCGTCGAGCGGCTTCACCAGGTGGCCTCCACCACCGACGGCTTCGAGCTGGCCCGCCTGGACCTGGAGACCCGCCGGGAGGGCGACGTCCTCGGGGCCAGCCAGAGCGGGGGCCGCAGCGGACTGCGCTTCCTGCGGCTGGCCCGCGACGAGGAGCTGATCGTGGCCGCCCACGAGGCCGCCTGGGAGACCGTCCGGGCCGACCCCGACCTGGAGCGCCACCCCGTCCTGCGGCGCGAGCTGGACCAGCTCGACACCGAGCGGGCGGCCTTCCTGGAGCGGGGGTGACGGCCGGGTGACCCGGATCATCGCCGGCCGTGCGGGCGGGCGCACCATCGCCACCCCCCGCGGCGCCGCGACCCGCCCCACGACCGACCGGGTGCGCGAGGCGGTCTTCTCACGCCTGGAGGCGCTGATGGACCTCGACGGGGTGCGCGTCCTCGACCTCTACGCCGGCTCCGGCGCGCTGGGCCTGGAGGCCCTCTCGCGGGGTGCCGGCCACCTGCTCGCCGTCGAACGGCACCGGGCCACGGCCACCCTGGTCGCGCGCAACGCCCGGACCCTCGGGATGGAGACCCAGGTCCAGGTGCGCCCGGCGACCGTCCCGGCGGTCCTCGACGACGGTCCCGACGAGCCCTACCACCTCGTCCTGCTGGACCCCCCCTACGACCTGGGCGAGGAGGACCTCGGCGAGGTGCTGGGGCTGCTCGTCTCCGCCGGCTGGCTGGACCCGGACGCCCTCGTCGTCGTGGAGCGCGGGACCCGTTCGCCGGAGCCGTCCTGGCCGCCGGGCCTGCGCCCCCTGGACCGCCGCAGCTACGGCGAGACCACCGTCCACCTGGCCGAACCGGTCCCCGGGGGCGGGTGACGCCATACCCCGTATGGATGCCCCGTCCGGCCCCCGTCGACCGGGGGAGGCGGTGCACGACCCCGGGTCGAGCGCCGGGGGCACGGCTGCCATGATCGATCCATGACCGACTACCACATCCCCCGCCCCGTGTCCGGCGACGTCGTCGACCTCATCCTGGACGACCACCGCCTCTTCGAGAGCCTGATGCGCGAGATGCGCGACAGCTCCGCCGACCGTGCGGGTGCGCGCGCTGCCTTCGCCGACGTGCTGGTCGCGCACGGGGAGGCCGAGGAGCAGGAGGTCTACCCCCGGTTGCGGCGCCGCACCGAGGACGTCGGCGAGCACGAGGTCGAGCACGGCGAGGAGGAGCACGCCGAGATCAACGAGGCCCTCCTGGCCCTGCTGGAGTGCGTCGGGACCGACACCCAGAAGTTCGACGACGCGGTCGAGGCGATGAACGAGGTGCTCCAGCACCACCTCACCGAGGAGGAGCTCACCATCCTCAACCCCGCCCGGGACGACGTCCCCGAGGACGAGCGGCGCACCCTGGGGGAGAAGTTCCTCGCCGCCCGGGGCACCCAGCTGGACCAGGGCTGCGGCTCGCTCGAGAACGTGCAGCGGCTCGTGGACGAGGCCCGGCGCGAGGGGCTGCTGACCGAGGACGAGGAGGGGTCGGCGCAGAGCTGAGGCGAGCCGGTCGCTCGATAGGGTCGGGGTATGACGCATCTCGAGCGCCGCTGCGTGTGCCCCGGCTCCTTCGACCCGGTCACCCACGGCCACCTGGACGTGGTCCGGCGCGCCGCCGAGCTCTTCGACGAGGTGGTGGTGGCCGTCCTGCACAACCCGGCCAAGGCGGGGACCTTCCCGGTCGAGCGCCGGCTGGCCCTGGTGCGCGACTCCCTTCCACCGGGCCTGGCCGACCGGGTCCGGGTGGAGGCCTTCGCCGACGTGCTGCTGGTGGACGTGTGCCGTCAGGTGGGGGCCGGGGCGATCGTCAAGGGTCTGCGCGGCGGCACCGACTTCGCCTACGAGCTGCCGATGGCCCGCATGAACCGCCACCTGACCGGGGTGGAGACCGTCTTCCTGCCCGGCGACCCGTCGCTGGAGCACGTGTCCAGCTCCCTCGTCAAGGAGGTCCACCGCTACGGCGGCGACGTGAGCGGCCTCGTGCCGGACGTGGTCCTGGCCGCCCTCGACGCCCTCCCGGGGGACGGGACAGGCTGAGGGACGGGCGACGGTGCCCGGCGGTCGACTTGGTCGCACCGCCGGCGCTCGGCTAGTCTTGTCCGTCGGCCCGTGTCCACGTCGTGTCTCGTCGTGACCGGCCCGTCCCCACCACGGCGAACGAGGATGAAGGATCATGGCTGCGCACGAGCAGGACGGCCCCTGGGTGCTCGACACCCGCGAGCTGCTCCGCCGCCCGGGCACCATGCGCCGCGCCTCGTGGACCGTGGAGGCGCCCGAGCGCATCGGGACCGACGTCGTCGCCGTTCCGGCCGGCCGCAAGGTCGAGCTGGACCTGCGGCTGGAGTCGGTCGTCGAGGGCGTCCTGGTCTCGGGGACGGTCCGCAGCTCGACGAGCGGGACGTGCGTGCGGTGCCTGGACCCGATCGAGGACGACCTCGAGGTGGAGATCCAGGAGCTGTTCGCCTATCCCGAGCGGGCGGCCCACCACCATCAGGTGGCCGGGTCGACCCGTCGTGGCGAGGAGGACGAGGCCGAGGATGAGCAGTACGTGCTCGACGGCGACCAGATGGACCTCGAAGAGGTCGTCAGGGACGCCGTCGTCACCGCCCTGCCCTTCCAACCGGTGTGCCGGGACGACTGTCCGGGACTGTGCTCCGAGTGCGGCGCACGCCTGGCGGAGGACCCGGAGCACCATCACGACGTGATCGACCCCCGGTGGTCGGCGCTGGCCCCCATGGCCGCGCAGGCCGACGACGACGAGAAGAGGAACTGACGTGGCCGTCCCCAAGCGGAAGATGTCGCGCTCGAACACCCGGAGCCGCCGCTCCCAGTGGAAGGCTGCGCCGATCGCGCTGAGCACCTGCCCGCAGTGCGGTTCGGTGCGCACCCCCCACCAGGCCTGCACGAGCTGCGGGACCTACGCCGGCCGCCACTACGCGGCCGCCGAGCGCACCGAGCACCAGGACTGAGGTCCTGCGCCGACGCATGCGCCCCGCCGCCGAGCTCAACGACTACCTGACCGAGGTCGTCGGCCGGCCCTGCGACGAGGCGCTGCTTCTGCGTGCCCTGACGCACCGGTCCTACTCCTACGAGAACGACGGGCTGCCGCACAACGAGCGGCTCGAGTTCCTCGGGGACGCGGTCCTGGGCGTGATCGTCACCGACACGCTGTACCGGACCCATCCCGACCTGGCCGAGGGGCGCCTGGCCAAGCTGCGCGCCGCCGTGGTGAACTCGCGGGCGCTGGCCGAGGTCGCCCGGGCCGTCGACCTGGGTGCCTACGTGCTGCTGGGCAAGGGGGAGGAGACCACGGGGGGGCGGGACAAGGACTCCATCCTGGCCGACACCACCGAGGCCGTCATCGGCTGCGTCTACCTCTCCTCCGGAATGGCGGCGGCCGACACCTTCGTCCATCACCTGCTCGACCCCCTCCTGCTCCGCAGCGCGGCCCTGGGCGCCGCCCTGGACTGGAAGACGAGCCTGCAGGAGGTCGCCGCGACCGCCGAGCTCGGGGCGCCGGAGTACCGGGTGGAGTCCGAGGGGCCGGACCACGACAAGCGGTTCACCGCGCGCGTCCTGGTCGACCAGGAGGTCGTCGGCACGGGCGGGGGCCGGTCCAAGAAGGCCGCCGAGCAGCAGGCGGCGGAGTCCGGGTGGCGGACCCTGACGGACCGGGCCGTGCGGGTCGTGGGCACCATGCCCACCGTCGACGACGGCAGCGACGACGGCAGCGGTGCCTGAGCTGCCGGAGGTCGAGGTCGTCCGTCGGGGGCTGGAGCAGCACGTCCGCGGCCGCACCGTGCAGGAGGCCGTCCTCACCGGTACCCGGGTGGCGCGTCGGCATCCGGCCGGTCCGGCGGACCTGGCGGCGCGCGTCGCCGGCGCCCGGGTCGAGCAGGTCGACCGGCGGGGCAAGTACCTGTGGCTGGTGCTCCGACCGCCGCACGACGACCCCCAGGCGCTCGTCGTGCACCTGGGGATGAGCGGACAGCTGCTCGTGGAGCAGGCGCAGGCACCCCGGGAGAAGCACCTGCACGCCACCTTCACCTTCGAGGACGACGGGCCGCAGCTGCGGTTCGTCGACCAGCGGACCTTCGGCGGGCTCGCCCTGGCCGAGCTGCGCCCGGACCCGCACCGCGGACCCACCCACCCCCACGGCATACCCGCGCCGGTGCTGCACATCGCCCCCGACCCGCTCGACCCGGTCTTCGACCGGACGGCGGCCGTGCGGCGGATGAAGGCCAGCGGCAGCGAGATCAAGCGGGTGCTGCTGGACCAGCGGGTCGTCAGCGGCATCGGCAACATCTACGCCGACGAGGCCCTGTGGCGCGCCGAGGTGCACGGACGGCGTGCGGCGTCGGCGCTCACCCGTCCGGCGCTGGGCCGGCTCCTGGACCACGCCACCGACGTCATGACCGAGGCCCTGGGCCAGGGCGGGACCAGCTTCGACGCGCTCTACGTCAACGTCAACGGGGCCAGCGGCTACTTCGACCGGTCCCTGGACGCCTACGGGCAGACCGGTCGCCCCTGCAGCCGGTGCGGGACGCCGATCGTGCGCGAGGAGTTCATGAACCGCTCCTCCCACTCCTGCCCACGCTGCCAGGTCCGTCCGCGCGCTCCTCGTCGCGGATGAGCGCCGCCCGGGGCGGTCGCCCGGCGCTTCAGGCAGCCGGTCCGCCCGGGGTCGTCCCGCCGGGGCCCGTCCCCGTCCCGTCCTCGCGCCCCGGCCGACGCCGGGAGTGCTCGTCGACGGCCCGCCCCAGGCGGTCGGCCCGCTCGCGTCCTGCCCCGAGGAAGAGCCCCAGCCCGGCCCGGACACGGTCGGCCAGGTAGACGGGGGTCCACCGGCGCGGGGGCAGCCGGTCCGCCGGCGGCGTGGCCAGCTGGCCCAGGAGGGCCAGCGCCACGAGGGCGCCGAGCGTGAAGACGATGAGCTCGGTCATCCGCCCAGTGTGCCCCACCCTCAGGTGTGCAGCGGTTCCTCCTCCTGCGGGTAGCGCACCCCCAGCTCGCGACGGGCCGACTCCAGGATCGTCATGATCGCCACCGTGTCCGCGTGCGGCACGGCCGGAGACTCGGGCAGACCCGCCCGCAGGCAGCGGTGCACCTCCTCCGCCTCGTGCACCAGACCCCGCCGTTCACCACCCACCAGCTCGCCCTCGCTCTCCCGCCCGCGGTAGACGGTGAAGCTCTCCGGGTCGTTGACCGGCCCGTGCACCTCGATCCACCCCGTCGTCCCCCGCACGACGGTGCGGCTGGCTCCGCTGCTGCGGGAGTCGCACAGCACCTGGGCGACCGCACCCTCCGGCGTCATCCACTGCAGCCCGACGAGATCGTCGGCGCCCGTGGGGGCGGTGGACCCGATCACCTGCACGTGGGTCGGATGACCCAGCAGCAGGTGGGCCAGCGTCACCGGGTAGATCCCGATGTCCAGCAGGGCCCCTCCGCCGTTGGCCAGGTCGAAGAGCCGGTGGTCCTCGTCGTAGTCGAAGGGCACGGTGAAGGCCGCAGCCAGGCTGCGCGGCGTGCCGATCTGCCCGTCGCGCACCCGGCCGACCACGTCCTGCACGAGCGGCAGGCACCGGGTCCACATGGCCTCCATGGCGAACCGGCCGGCGGCGCGGGCCGCCTCGAAGATCCGCTCGGTGTCCCGCACGGTCAGCGCGGTCGGCTTCTCCACCACGACGTGCTTGCCGGCCTGCAGGGCGGCGACCGCCTGGTCGGCGTGGAAGGGATGGGTGGAGGAGATGTAGACGACGTCCACCTCGGGGTCGGCGTACAGCTCCTCGTACCCGCCGTACGCACGGGGAACCCCCAGGTCGCGGGCGAACTCCTGGGCCCTGCCGGCGTCCCGGGCGGCGACGGCGACGACCTCGCCCCCCTCGGCGTCGGCGACGGCCGCCGCGAAGGCGCGGGCGATCCGCCCGGCGGCCAGCAGCCCCCAGCGGACGGGGCGGTCGGTGATCGGGGGGTATGCGGTGCTGCTCGGCTCGCTCACGCTCCCACCGTAGTCTCGGCCGCATGGAGCGCGCACTCGTCTACGTCCGCGGCCGGGTCCAGGGGGTCGGGTTCCGCTGGTGGGCCCGCGCCCGGGCCCTTGAGCTCGGACTGGTCGGGCACGCCCGCAACATGCCCGACGGCCGGGTCGAGGTCCAGGCGCAGGGGGAGCGGGCCGACGTCGAGCGCCTCGTCGAGCTGCTCTCCGAGGAGGTGTCGGTGCGCAGCCGCCCGGGCCGGGTCGACGGCGTCACGACCCAGTGGCACGCGCCGCGGGAGGGCCTGACCGGGTTCCTCGAGCGCTGAGCCTGCCGGGCGCCGGGCCGCCGCGCAGGTATCGTGACGGCACCACCGCCCGTCGACCGTGAGAAGCCCGCCCGCGTGTACGTCAAGAGCCTGACCCTCAAGGGGTTCAAGTCGTTCGCCTCGACGACGACGCTGCGCCTCGAGCAGGGGATCACCTGCATCGTGGGCCCCAACGGCTCCGGCAAGTCCAACGTCGTGGACGCGCTGGCCTGGGTCATGGGGGAGCAGGGGGCCAAGAGCCTGCGCGGCGGCAAGATGGAGGACGTCATCTTCGCCGGCACCTCCGGCCGCCCGCCGCTGGGCCGGGCCGAGGTGTCGATGACGATCGACAACACCGACGGGGCGCTGCCGATCGACTACGCCGAGGTGACCATCACCCGGACGATGTTCCGCAGCGGCGGCTCGGAGTACGCCATCAACGGCACCGGCTGCCGCCTGCTCGACGTCCAGGAGCTGCTCTCCGACTCCGGGATCGGACGGGAGATGCACGTCATCGTCGGGCAGGGCCAGCTCGACACGGTCCTGCGGGCCACCCCCGAGGAGCGGCGCGGCTTCATCGAGGAGGCGGCCGGCGTCCTGAAGCACCGCAAGCGCAAGGAGCGGGCCCTGCGCAAGCTGGAGACGATGGAGGGCAACCTCACCCGGCTGGCGGACCTGGTCGCCGAGATCCGCCGACAGCTGGGTCCCCTGGGCCGGCAGGCCGAGACCGCCCGCCGGGCGGCCACGATCCAGGCCGACGTCCGGGACGCCCGCCTGCGGCTGCTGGCCGACGACCTGGTCCAGCTCACCAGCGCGCTGGAGCAGGAGCTCGCCGACGAGCAGGCCCTGCTGCGCCGCCGGCAGGCGGTGGAGCAGCAGGTGGCCGCCGCCGAGCAGGAGGTCGCCGGCCTGGAGGAGGCGGTCGCAGCCTCGGCGCCGGTGCTGCAGGAGGTCCAGGACCGGTGGTACACCCTCTCGTCCCTGCTCGAGCGGGTCCGCGCCCTGGGGGAGCTGGCCCGGGAGCGGGTGCGGCTGCTGGGCGTCGAGGAGGAGGACCTGCGGGGTGAGGACTCCGGTCCCGGCCGCGGCCGCGACCCCGAGCAGCTGCGCGAGCAGGCCCGCCGGGTGCGTGCCGAGGAGGACGCCCTGCTGGCCCGCGTGGCCGAGCTGACCCGGACCCTGGCCGCGGCGGAGGACGAGCGGGCGCGGGCGGAGCGGGCGCACGCCGAGGAGCAGGACCGGCTCGCCCGGTTGGCGCGGGCGGCGGCCGACCGGCGCGAGGGGCTGGCCAGGCTCGCGGGCCAGGTCTCCGCCCGTCGCTCGCGGGTCGAGGGTGGTGAGGGCGAGATCGCCCGGCTCACCGCCGCCGCCGGAGCCGCCGTGGAGCGTGCGGTCCGGGCGGAGCGGGAGCATGCCGCGCTGGAGGCGACCGTGCTCGACGTCGAGCGGGGGGAGGAGGACCTGGACCAGGCCTTCGAGCGGACGGAGCGAGCCCGCGAGGAGGCCGGGGCCGAGGTCGGCCGCCTGGCCGAGGAGCTGCGGACCGCGCAGTCCGCCCAGGCCACGCTGCAGGCGCGCGTGGAGGCCCTCTCGATGAGCCTGCGGCGCACCGACGGCGCCTCCGCACTGCTGTCCGCCGAGGAGGTCTCCGGCCTGCTGGGACCCCTGACCGACCACGTCCAGGTCCAGCCCGGACGGGAGGCGGCGGTCGCGGCCGCGCTCGGCTGGGCGGGGGAGGCGGTCGTCGTGGAGGGCCACGGCGCCGCGGGACGCGCCCTGGCCTGGCTGCGCTCGCAGGACCAGGGGCGGGCCGGTCTGCTCGTGCCGGGCGATCCCTCGCCGGAGCCCGCGGACCGGCCCGGGCTGCCCGCCGGGGCCGTGTGGGCCGTCGACGTCATCGGACCCGCGGGAGGCTCCGCGACGCTCCTGCCGGCCCTGGGCACCCTGCTGGACCGGGTCGCGCTCGTCGACGACGCGGACGCCGCCCGTCGGGTCGTCGAGGAGCTGGACGGGACGACGGCCGTCACGACCGAGGGGGACGTCTACGGTCCGGGATGGGTGCGCGGGGGTTCCAGCGCCGCGCCGAGCCTGCTCGAGCTGCAGTCGGCGCTGGAGCAGGCCCAGGACGGCGCCGGAGAGGCCGCCGCGCGGGCCGAGCGGCTCACGTTCGAGCTGGCCGCCGCCCGGGAGCGGCTCTCCGCGGCCGAGGTGGCGGCCGAGGATGCGCTCGAGGCCCTGCACGAGTCCGACGCGCGGATGACGGCGGTCGCCGAGCAGCTGGCCCACCTGGGGCAGGTGGTGCGGGCGGCCCGGGCCGAGCACGAGCGGCACTCCGCCGCGGTCCGGACCGCCGAGGAGGCCCTGGCCTCCACCCGGGAGGAGCTCGCCGACCTGGAGCGGCGCCTGGCCGACGCCGAGTCGACGACCCAGGGGCAGCCCGAGGAACCCGACACCGCCGAGCGGGAGCGGCTGGCGGAGGCGGCCGCCCGGGCCCGCAGCGTCGAGACGGAGGCCAGGCTGACGCTGCGCACCCAGGAGGAGCGGGCCCGCGCCCTGAGCGGGCGGGCGGAGGCCCTGGAGGCCTCGGCCCGCAACGAGCTGGCCGCCCGGGAACGCGCGGCCGCACGGCGCCGCCGCCGCGTCCAGGACCGGGCGACCGCCGACGCGGTCGCCGCAGGAGCGGCATACCTGGCGGTGCGGGTGGAACGCCTCCTCGCCGGGGCCGCCCAGGAGCGGGACCGCCTGCGCCTCGAGCAGGGGGAGCGGGAGCGGTCGCTGGGGCTGGCCCGCGGCCGGGTGCACCAGCTCGGGGCGGACCTGCGCGAGCTGACCGACTCCGTGCACGCCGACGAGATCGCCAGGGCCGAGCAGCGGCTGCGGATCGAGGCGCTCCAGGCGCGCTCGCTCGAGGAGCTCGGGGTCGACCCCCAGGTGCTCGTGGACGAGTACGGCCCGCACCTGCCGGTGCCGGTGCTGACCGGGAGCGATCGAGGAGGATCCCCGGGGCAGGACGAGGCCCCCGACGCCGAGGCTCCCCGGGAGGTCCCCTTCGTGCGGACCGACCAGGAGAAGCGGCTGCGCCGGGCTGAGCGTCAGCTGTCCGCGCTGGGCCGCGTCAACCCCCTCGCCCTGGAGGAGTTCGCCGCGCTGGAGGAGCGCCACCAGTTCCTCACCACCCAGGTCGAGGACCTGCGACGGTCCAAGGCCGACCTGCTGGAGATCGTCAAGGAGGTCGACGAGCGGGTGGAGCGCGTCTTCACCGAGGCCTTCCACGACACCGCGGCCCAGTTCGAGCGGGTGTTCGCGCGGCTCTTCCCCGGTGGGGAGGGACGGATCACCCTGACCGACCCGGACGACATGCTCACGACCGGCATCGAGGTCGAGGCCCGGCCGCCGGGCAAGAAGATCAAGCGGCTCTCGCTGCTGTCCGGGGGCGAACGCTCGCTCACCGCCGTGGCCCTCCTCGTGGCGATCTTCAAGGCCAGGCCCAGCCCCTTCTACATCATGGACGAGGTGGAGGCGGCCCTCGACGACACCAACCTGGGCCGCCTCATCACCCTCTTCGAGGAGCTGCGCGACTCCAGCCAGCTCATCGTCATCACCCACCAGAAGCGCACGATGGAGATCGCGGACGCGCTCTACGGGGTCTCCATGCGCGGCGACGGGGTGACCACGGTCGTCAGCCAGCGGGTCCGGGACGTGGCACCGGCCGGTGCGCACGCACCCTCCGTGTGAGACCGGTCACGATCCACGTCCGGTCCGGGACACGCGCGGGACGGATTGGGGCACCCGCCGGTGCGCACGGCACACTGGGACCATGTTCGCTCTCGTCCTCGCCATGCTCATGTGCGTCGCCCTCGGTGCCGGGGTCGTCGGCTACGTCATGCTCGAGGCCCGGCGGGAGGGGCGCGGAGAGTTCTGGACGCCCGAGGGCGAGGAGCTGCTCGCCGGGGCCCGACGGACCGGTCAGAAGGTCGTGACCCGGAGCGAGCGGATCGCGGGGACCGCCACCCAGCGGACCCAGGCCCTGCGCTCGCGGGGAGCCGAGCGCGACCGGCGCACCGCTGCGGCCCCGGACCGCGGTGCGCCCACCGGCGGCGACCACGAGGACGACGACCGGCTGCGCGCAGCCAGCTGAGCATCGGACGCGCCACCGGCTGAGCACCGCCGGCTGAGCACCGCCGGGCCGCCTCGGCCGGAGGAGGCCGGGCCAGAGCGTGCTCCGGGGGGTCGGGTCCGGCTCCGGCGTCTGGGAGACTGTCACCCGTGGGACCGATCAATGAGCTCTGGGAGATCCTGACCCTCGTCAGCGTCATCGTGGTCGGCGCGCTCGTCGCGCTGGTCGCCCTGGTCCGTGGACGAGGAGGCGGTTCGTCGACCCTTCCGCGCACCCCCGGCCCCGGCCGGGGAGCGGAGCGCGAGGGTGACGTCCTCACCGAGGACCGGCCCGACGGCACCGGGGTGGAGGACCGCGGCGGGGGTGTGGCGGTCGAGCCCGAGGCCGGGCCCAGGGCCCCCACGCTGGAACGGCCCGACTCCGCGCGCGGGCGGCTCCAGCGTCTGCGCGCCCGGCTGGCCCGCTCCAACTCCGCCATCGGCAACGCCCTGCTGGCGCTGCTGTCCCGGGGCGGGCTCGGCGAGGAGGACTGGGAGGAGGTCGAGGACACCCTGCTGGCCTCCGACCTCGGGGTCGAGGCCACCGAGGAGCTGGTGACCTCCCTGCGGCGGCAGGTGAGCGTGGACGGGACGACCGACCCGGTCCAGGTCAAGCAGTGGTTGCACGACGACCTGCTCGCCCTCGTGGACCCCACCATGGACCGGCGGATCGCGGCCAGCCGCACCGACGGCCTGCCGGCGGTCATCCTCGTCGTGGGGGTCAACGGCACCGGCAAGACGACCACCGTGGGCAAGCTCGCCCGCGTCCTCGTGGCAGGACAAGGACGTCGTCCTGGGCGCCGCGGACACCTTCCGCGCGGCTGCCGCCGACCAGCTGCAGACCTGGGGGGAGCGCGTGGGCGTCCCGGCGGTGCGCTCCCACCAGGAGGGCGCCGACCCCGCCTCGGTGGCCTACGAGGCGACCAAGGCCGGCATCGAGATGGAGTCCGACGTCGTCATCATCGACACGGCCGGCCGCCTGCACACCAAGCGCGGGCTGATGGACGAGCTCGGCAAGATCAAGCGGGTGGTGGAGAAGCTGGCCCCCGTGGGCGAGGTCCTGCTCGTCCTGGACGCCACCACGGGGCAGAACGGCATGCGTCAGGCGGAGGAGTTCGCCAAGGAGGTGGCGATCACCGGCATCGTGCTGACAAAGATGGACGGCACGGCCAAGGGTGGCATCGTCGTCAACGTCCAGCGCAAGCTCGGCGTGCCGGTCAAGCTCATCGGCCTGGGGGAGGGCGCCGACGACCTGGCGCCCTTCGACGCGGAGGCGTTCGTCAGCGCGATCGTCGGCTGACCGCCGTCGTCAGCTCCGGGTCGGTCGGCGAGGGTTTCCAGGACCGGCCCGAGGAGGGCAGCTGCGAGCTGCCCGGCCGGTTGCGCGGGTCGGCCGGGTCGCTGAGCGCCCAGCGGACCCCCGCGGTGCCGAGCCGGCCCAGCGGCCCGGCGACGGTCCGCAGGGCGAGCGCGTCCGCCCTGCGCAAGGGCCCCGGCAGGTGCAGGTCGAGCATCTCGCGGGCCGAGGACGGCAGCAGCTCCACCGCACCGGCGGCCAGCATCCAGAAGCCGGGGCGGGCCAGGGGCGGCAGCGGGGGCTCGGCCAGCAGGAAGCGCGCCACGTCGCGGGCGCCCGGGGTGGCGCTGAGCTCCGGTCCGAAGGCGTCGAGCTCGGCCTGCAGCCCGGCGGTCGTCGTCGGCGGGTCCACGACGCCCAGCAGCGCAGCGACCGACCCGGCCTGGGCCACGTAGGTGTCGGCCTCGTCCGGGGTCAGCGGCGTGCGGGCGTAACGCTGGTGGGCCACCAGGAAGCTGTCGATCTCCGCGACGTGGACCCAGCGCAGCAGGTGCGGGTCGCCGGCGGCGTACCGTCGGCCGTCCGGAGCCGTTCCCTCGACCGTCGCGTGCACCCGGTTGATCCGCTCGACGACCCGGTCCGCGAGCTCGACCGGCCCGAAGGTGGTCGCGGCCAGGAACTCGCTGGTGCGCTGCAGCCGGCCCCACGGGTCCCCGCGGTAGCCCGAGTGCTCGCCGACCCCGGCCATCGCGAGAGGGTGCAGCGACTGCAGGAGCAACGCCCTGATGCCGCCGACGTACATCCCCGCGTGTCCCTGGACCCGGCAGATCGGGTCCTGGGGCGCGAAGCGTCGGGGTCCCGGGGCCAGCCAGATCGCCTGGGCGCGCCGCTCCGCGTCCGGGCCGGCCACCCGGTCGCGCAGGGCTCCGGCGAGCCGACGCCGGGAGCGTGCGAGCAGGGACGGGTGCGGGGCCACGCACGATCGCCAGTATGACGCAGGCCGGTCGCCCTCGACGCGGGTCCGGGCGGGCGGGGGTCACCGGGCGGCGTCCCGCCGCACGTATCCTTGCGGGGTGTTCAACTCCCTCTCCGACCGACTGACGCTGACCTTCAAGAACCTCAAGCGCAAGGGCACCGTCACCGAGTCCGACCTCAACGCGACGGTCCGGGACATCCGGATCGCGCTGCTGGACGCCGACGTCGCGCTGCCGGTGGTCAAGCAGTTCACGGGCCGGATCCGCGAGCGCGCCCTGGGGGTCGAGGTGCACCAGGCGCTCAACCCGGCGCAGCAGGTCGTCAAGATCGTCAACGAGGAGCTGGCCGCCATCCTGGGCGGGGAGACCCGTCGCCTGCGGCTGGCCAAGAACCCGCCGACGGTGATCATGCTCGCCGGCCTGCAGGGCTCGGGCAAGACGACCTTCGCGGGCAAGCTGGGCCGGTGGCTCGCCGAGCAGGGGCACACGCCGATGCTGGTGGCGGCCGACCTGCAGCGGCCCAACGCGGTGACGCAGCTCGAGGTCGTCGGCCAGCGCGCGAACGTCCCGGTCTTCGCCCCCGAGCGGGGCAACGTCTTCGGCCACGACGCCGCCCTGGAGTCCGGCGAGGGGACCCGCTCCTTCGGCGACCCGGTCGACGTGGCCGTGGACGGGGTGGAGGAGGCCCGGCGCAAGGGTCACGACGTCGTCATCATCGACACCGCGGGACGGCTGGCCATCGACGTCGACCTCATGCGCCAGGCCAGCGACATCAGGATCGAGACGAACGCCGACGAGGTGCTCTTCGTCATCGACGCGATGATCGGGCAGGCCGCCGTGGAGACGGCCAAGGCCTTCTCGGACGGCGTGGGCATCACCGGCTCGGTCCTGACCAAGCTCGACGGCGACGCCCGCGGTGGTGCGGCCCTGTCGGTGGCCACCGTCACCGGCCAGCCGATCCTGTTCGCCTCGACCGGCGAGGGCGTCAAGGACATCGAGCTGTTCCACCCCGACCGGATGGCCTCGCGCATCCTCGACATGGGCGACGTGCTCACCCTCATCGAGCAGGCCGAGAAGGCCTTCGACCAGGTGCAGGCCAAGGAGATGACGCGCAAGTTCCTCTCCGACGAGGACTTCACGTTCGACGACTTCCTGGACCAGATGGCCGCGATCAAGCGGATGGGCTCGCTGAAGCAGATGCTCGGCATGATGCCCGGCATGCAGGGCATGCGGGCCCAGCTGGACTCCCTGGACGAGCGCGAGTTCGACCGGGTCGAGGCGATGGTGCGGTCGATGACGCCCTTCGAGCGCAACCACCCCAAGCAGATCAACGGGTCGCGCCGGACACGGATCGCCCGGGGGTCGGGCACCTCCGTCTCGGAGGTGAACCAGCTCCTCGAGCGTTTCGGCGAGGCGCAGAAGATGATGCGCCAGCTGAAGAAGGGTGGCGGCATCCCGGGAATGCCCGGCATGCCGGGCATGGGGGGCGGTCCCGGAGGTGGCAAGAGGGGCAAGCAGACCACGAAGAAGAAGGGGAAGTCCGGCAACCCGGCCAAGCGGGCCCAGCAGGAGCGCGAGGCCGCGCAGAGGGCGGAGGCGGCCCGCGAGTCGTCCTTCGAGAACGCCTTCGGTGCCGGGGCCCTGGGTCTTGACGACGAGACCCCCCCCGGCCAGGGCGGCGACCTGTCCGGGCTCAAGCTGCCCCCGGGGTTCGAGAAGTTCCTCGAGGGCGGGCAGGGCGGCCAGAAGTAGGCGCGGGGAACACGCCCGTGACCCTCGTTGTTGATGCATCAACAACGATCTGAGGAGGGCCGGGCATGACCGTCGAGCTGGGGCTGGACACCTTCGGCGACGTGACCGTCCGGGAGGACGGCACCCCGCAGAGCGCCGCGCAGGTGCTGCGGGACCTCGTCGAGCAGGGTGTGCTGGCGGACGAGGTCGGCGTCGACGCCTTCGGCGTCGGTGAGCACCACCGCCCGGACTTCGCGGTGAGCGCGCCCGACGTGGTGCTCGCCGGCCTGGCGACCCGCACGTCCCGCATCCGCCTCGGCTCGGCGGTGACCGTGCTCAGCTCGGACGACCCGATCCGTGTCTTCGAGCGGTTCTCCACGGTCGACGCGCTCTCCGGCGGGAGGGCCGAGGTCGTGCTCGGTCGCGGCTCCTTCACCGAGTCCTTCCCCCTCTTCGGGTTCGACCTGCGCGACTACGAGACGCTCTTCGCCGAGAAGCTGGACCTGTTCACCCACCTCCTGCACGAGCGTCCGGTGACCTGGCGGGGGACCACGCGTCCGCCCCTGGTGGAGCAGGAGGTCTGGCCCAGGACGGAGTCGGGGCGGCTGGCGACGTGGATCGCCGTCGGCGGCTCCCCGCAGAGCGTGGTGCGGGCGGCGTCCTACCGCCTGCCCCTCATGCTGGCCGTCATCGGCGGGCCGGCCCGGCGTTTCGCACCGTTCGCCGACCTCTACCGCCGGGCCCTGGGCGAGGCCGGGGCTCCGGAGCTGCCGGTGGCCGTGCACTCCCCGGGGCACGTCGCCGACTCCGACGACCTGGCGCGCGAGCAGCTCTACCCCCACTTCAAGGCCAACCGCGACCGGATCGGGGCCGAGCGCGGCTGGGGACCGATGACCCGCGAGCAGTACCTCGCCGAGATCACCGACGGCGCCCTCTACGTCGGGTCCCCCGAGACGGTCGCCCGCAAGGTCGCCGCGACGGTCCGCACCCTGGGTCTGTCCCGCTTCGACCTCAAGTACGCCAGCGGGCCGATGCCCCACGCCCAGCTGATGCGCTCCGTCGAGCTCTACGGCACCCAGGTCGCACCCCGGGTGCGCGAGCTCCTCGCCGAGGGCTGAGCGGGTCCCTCCCACCGGCGCATGTCGGTGGGCCGTGCCAGGGTGCACGTATGTCGTTCCCGCACTGCTCGATCGTCCCGCCGTACCTGCTCCGGCGGCTGGTGCAGGCCGACCCGGGCCTGCGCCCCGCCGTCGAGTTCGCCCTGAGCGACGGTGCCCAGGTGCGTCACCGTCGCGAGGTGAGCGCCACGCGGTGGCCGCAGGGTCATCCTCCGTCCGGCCAGGGCATCATCGCCTGGCCGATGCAGGAGCGTGCGGCACGGACCCCGCAGGTCGCCGGGGACCTCGCCGCGGGTGTGCCGGCCACCGCGACGCCGCGCCGGGCGGTGCACGACGCGGGCCACGGGACATCCCTCCCCGGTGAGCTGGTGCGGGCCGAGGGCCAGCAGCCGTCCGGGGACGCCTCCGTGGACGAGGCCTACGACGGGCTCGGCGCGACCTGGCGGCTGCTCGCCGAGGTCTACGACCGCGACTCCCTCGACGGCCGCGGCCTTCCGCTCGTGGCCACCGTCCACTACGCCCGCGACTACGACAACGCCTTCTGGGACGGACGGCAGATGGTCTTTGGTGACGGCGACGGGGTCTACTTCGCCGGGTTCACCCGCAGCATCGACGTGGTCGCCCACGAGCTGGCCCACGGTCTGACGCAGTACACCGCCGGCCTGACCTACGTCGGCCAGCCGGGTGCGCTGAACGAGTCCGCCTCCGACGTCTGGGGCTCACTGGTGCGGCAGCGGGTGCGCGGGCAGACGGTGGAGGAGGCGGACTGGCTCATCGGGGCCGAGCTGTTCACCGACCGGGTCCAGGGGAGGGCGCTGCGCTCGATGGCCGCCCCGGGCAGCGCGTACGACGACCCGGTGCTGGGACGGGACCCCCAGCCGGGGCACATGGACGACTACGTCGTGCTGCCGCACGACGCCGACAACGACAACGGCGGCGTGCACGTCAACTCGGGGATCCCCAACAAGGCGTTCCACCTGTTCGCCACCGCTCTGGGCGGACACGTCTGGGAGCGGGCCGGGCAGGTCTGGTACGACACCATGACCACGCGCGGGCTGGTGCCGCGCGACGTCGACTTCGTCGGGTTCGCGGCGGCGACGCTGGAGGCGGCCCGGCGGCGCTACGGCGACGGTGCGGAGGGGCAGGAGGTGGCGGGGGCGCTGCGGTCGGCCTGGACGGGTGTCGGGGTGCCGGCCGGATGAGCCGACGCTTCACCCGGGAGGAGCTGGCCGGGTTCCGCGACGCGGAGGTTCCCGACCTGCTGCCTCCCGGCGGCCGGGTCCGGCTGCTGTTCGTGGGCATCAACCCCGGGCTGTGGACCGCGGCCACGCAGACGCACTTCGCCCATCCCGGCAACCGGTTCTACCCGGCCCTGCACCGGGCCGGCATCCTGCCCGAGCCGGTCGATCCCGCCGCCGGGCTGGACGACGAGCAACGCGCCGCCCTGCTGGACCGGGGGCTGGGGATCACCAACCTCGTGCGTCGAGCCACCGCCCGGGCCGACGAGCTGACCGCGGAGGAGCTGCGGGAGGGCGGCGCCCGGCTCCGCGCGCTCGTGTGGCAGGCCCCGCCCGTCGTCGTGGCGGTCGCGGGCATCACCGCCTACCGGACCGCCTTCGGCGAGCGTCACGCGGTTGCGGGCCGGCAGCCGGAGGACCTCGAGGGGGCGCAGCTGTGGGTGGTGCCCAACCCCTCCGGGCTCAACGCCCACGAGACGGTGGACACCCTCGCAGCCTGCTACGCCCGGGCCGCCCGGGCCGCGGGGGTGCTTCCCGCCTAGAGCACCGGCCGTCGGCGCGACGGCTTCCACAGCTGCTCGCTGCCCAGCGGCACGAAGCCGTGCCGCAGGAAGAAGCGCAGGGAGCGGGCGTTGCCCGGCGTCACCGAGGCGACCAGCACCTCGCCGGCGGGCAGGCGACCCAGGATGCCCTCCAGCAGGACGTCGGCCGCGCCCCCCTCCGCCTGGATGCCGACCTCGGGCAGCCCACCGATGCCCAGGGAAAGGGTGGCCAGCGCGCTGCTCGCCCGGTCGGGCAGCCCGTACACGTCGACCTGGTCGCGCCACTCGCCGGCGTGGGCGGCCCGGTCGGTCTCGGCGAGGTCGGGCCGGTGCACGAGCGGACCGCCCCGCCCGGTTCCCCGGCCCACCAGGAGGACGTCGAGGACGTTGACCGGCCCCTCGCCCGCCAGGGCCACCGTCACCCGGGGGTCGTGCGCGCCCCCGAACCCGTGCACCCCCAGCGCCGCGAGGTCGCCGTCGGTGATCTCCTCGTCGACCACCATGACCGCGTGCCCGGTGAGCGCGACCGCCGCCTCCACCCCCGGGACCCAGGGTGCCGACCGGGAGAACTCCCCGTCGGCCGCCGGGAAGCGCCCCTCCGCCGCGTCCCGGATCACCTGGCCCAGGTCGACCCGCGGCACCCGCAGCGGAACGCGGGAGGAGAGGGGAGGGGACTGGTCACGGGGGTCGGGCACGAGGGCCCAGTCTACCCGGGGGCGAGGCCCCGGTAGCCTGACGCCACGGCATACCCCGCGAGGAGGCGAGGCGCAGATGAGCTCACCGGTGCTGCACGTCAAGGGTCAGGTCCTGGTCGGGCCCGAGGAGGTGCTGGACGAGATCTGGGTCGTCGACGGGAGGGTGAGCCTGAGCGCTCCCGGCGGGGGCGAGGTGGAGACGGTGCACGGGTATGCCCTCCCCGGGCTCGTGGACGCCCACTGCCACGTGGGCCTGGAGGCCCACGGTGCGGTGGACGACGCCAGGGCCGAGGAGCACGCTCTCGCCGACCGGGACGCCGGGGCGCTGCTGCTGCGCGACGCGGGCAGCCCCGCCGACACCCGCTGGGTGCAGGAGCGCGAGGACCTCCCGCGGCTGATCCGGGCCGGTCGGCACATCGCCCGGACGAGGCGGTACCTGAAGAACTTCGCGTGGGAGATCGAACCGGAGGACCTCGTCGCGTACGTGCGCCAGGAGGCCAGGAACGGCGACGGGTGGGTCAAGCTCGTCGGTGACTGGATCGACCGGGAGACCGGCGACCTGGGCACCTGCTGGCCCGTCGACGTGCTCGCCGACGCGATCGCGGCCGCCCATGAGGAGGGGGCCCGGGTGACGGCCCACTGCTTCGGGGAGCAGTCCCTGGTCGACTTCGCCGAGGCCGGGACCGACTGCATCGAGCACGCGACCGGACTGACCGACGAGACGATCGGGACCTTCGCCGACCAGCAGATCGCGATCGTCCCGACCCTGGTCAACATCGACAACTTCCCCGCCTTCGCCGAGGCGGGGCGGGGCAAGTTCCCCACCTACGCCGACCACATGATGGACCTGTACGAGCGGCGCTACGAGACGGTCGCGAAGGCGCGCGAGGCGGGCGTGCCGGTGTACGTCGGCACCGACGCCGGCGGACAGCTGCCCCACGGGCTCGTGGCCCAGGAGGTGGAGGCCCTGACCCGGGCCGGCTTCGGTCCCCTGGAGGCGCTCGGCGCCGCGACCTGGGAGGCCAGGCGCTGGCTCGGGCGGCCGGGGCTGACCGAGGGGGAGTCGGCCGACCTGGTCGTCTACCAGGAGGACCCCCGGCAGGACGTGCGGGCCCTGGCCCGGCCGCACCGGGTGGTGCTGCGGGGTCGGGTGCAGCCGCACTCCGGCGCCCGCGGGTAGGACCGGGCTCAGGCCGCCGTCCCGCCGCCCTCCAGGCCGCCGGTCTGGGAGACGGTGAGCAGCACCTCGTAGGCGCGCACCGAGAGGAAGGCCGGCGGGTCCTCGGCCACGACGGCGTCCCGCAGCAGCCGGACGGCGTGCTGCAGCAGGTCCTCGCGTGCGCCGCGCCGACGGATCAGCGCGACCTCGTCCTCCAGCACGCGGTCGAGGAGGCGGGTCGACATCGTGGGCCCCTCGGCGAACCGGGTCCCGTGCGCCAGCCACTGCCACAGCTGCATCCGGGCCAGCTCGACCGTGCCGAAGTCCTCGATGTGCCCGGAGATCGTCGCGGTGCCCTCGCCCGCCAGCCACCCGGTCAGGTAGGTCAGGGAGGAGCGCAGGGCCGTCCGCATCCCGGTGAGGGTGGCGGTCCCGGGAAGCGCGCTCACGTCCCTCAGGGCCTCCGGGTCGACGACGACCTGGGGCTCGTCGGCACCCTCGGCCCGCCAACGACCGGTCGCGTCCTCGCCCGAGCGGCGGTCCCGCTCCTCGAAGGGAGCCCGTGCCACCGGCACCAGGGCCGGGTGCAGCGTCCAGGCGCCGTCGAAACCCTGCTTGGCCTCCCGGGCCTTGTCCCGGTGCACCCGGGCGTGGGTCATCGCCACCGAGTCGTCGAAGGGTCCGCTGGCGGCGAGCGCGATCGGTCCACCGATCGCCTGCACGCCCCGGCGGTGGCAGGTGCGCACGATCACCTCGGTGTAGGTCCGCAGGAAGCGGGTGTTCATCGTGAACGCGTCCCGGTCGGGGAGGGTGTGGTCGGAGCGGTGCCCGTAGGTGCGCAGGTGGGAGAAGACGTAGTCCCAGCGGCCGGCGGCCAGACCGGTGACGCGTCGGCGCAGCGCGTGCAGGATCTCCTCGAGCTGGTAGATCGCCTGCACCGTCTCGACGAGCACGCTGACCCGGGTGCACCCGGGCGGCAGCCCGAGGGCCTCCTCGGCGCGGGTGAGCAGCTCGTCCCACCAGGCGGCCTCCTCCCCGGTCTCCAGCTTGGGCAGGTAGAGGTAGGGGCCGGTCCCGCTGTCCAGCAGGCCCTGCCCGCACCGGGCCAGGAAGGTCACCACGTCGACGACCGGCGCGCTGGCCGGTTCGCCGTCGACGACCAGGTGGGCCTCGGGCAGGTGCAGGCCCCGCGGTCGGACCATGAGGGTGGGCACCATCGGCTCGGCGTTCCCCGTGCGGGAGGCCGCGACCTCGGAGATGACCTGGTGGGCCGACGTCAGCCGGTCAGGGGTGGGGACCAGCATGTCCTCCAGGTCGGCCACCCAGACGTCGGTGCCCGCGCCCAGGGCGGCCTTGGCCGCCTCGGCGGTGGCGGGCGTGGCCAGCTCGACCAGGCGGTAGGTCAGGTCCGCAGGCGGGGGGGACACCCGCCAGGAGGAGTCCTCCCGGACGGCGCGGGTCGCCGCCTGCAGGCCCAGGTCCTCCCCGGCCTGCACGCGGCGGTTGAGCTCCTTGCGCGCACGGACCAGGCGCACCCGTTCGGGGCGGGTGGCGCGCTCCACGTCGGTCAGCACCGCCAGGGCACGGTCGTCCAGCAGGTCGGTCAGGTAGCTGTCCATCAGGCTGTCCTTGCCTCCGGGGGTCGGTGGGCGGCGGTGGTCGTGGTCCGTCCCGCGTGGGCGGACGGCCGGCGCGGCTCCGCGACGAGCGGCACCCGGTGACCGGCCGCGAGCTCGTCGCGACCGGTCACCGGGTGCACCTGCCCCGGGTCGCTCAGTGCTGGAACTGCTCGGCCTCGGTGGAGCCGGACAGGGCCGTGGTCGAGGACTCGGGGTTGACCGCGGTGCTCACAGCGTCAAAGTACCCGGTGCCCACCTCGGACTGGTGGCGGACGGCGGTGTAGCCGCGCTCGGCGTCGGCGAACTCGGCCTCCTGCAGCTCCACGTAGGCGCTCATCCCGGAGCGGGCGTAGCCGTGCGCCAGGTGGAACATCCCGTGGTTGAGGGAGTGGAACCCGGCCAGCGTGATGAACTGGAAGGCGTAGCCCAGCTCGCCCAGCTTGTCCTGGAACTCGGCGATCTCGCGGTCGGAGAGCGCGGCCTTCCAGTTGAACGACGGCGAGCAGTTGTAGGCCAGCTTCTGGTGCGGGAAGTCCTTGTGCAGCTCCTCGGCGAACTCGCGGGCAAGGCCCAGGTCGGGGGTGCCGGTCTCGACCCAGATCAGGTCGGCGTAGGGGGCGTAGGCCTTGGCGCGCGCCAGCACCGGCTCGATGCCGTTGCGCACCCGGTAGAACCCCTCGGAGGTGCGCTCGCCGGTGGTGAACTGCTGGTCGATCTCGTCCACGTCGCTGGTCAGCAGGTCGGCGGCCAGGGCGTCGGTGCGGGCGATGACGACGCTGGGCACGCCCAGGACGTCGGCGGCCAGGCGGGCCGAGTTCAGCGTGCGCACGTGCTGGGAGGTCGGCACCAGCACCTTGCCGCCCAGGTGGCCGCACTTCTTCTCCGAGGCCAGCTGGTCCTCCCAGTGCACGCCGGCCGCGCCGGCGGCGATCATCGACTTCATCAGCTCGAAGACGTTGAGGGGACCCCCGAAGCCGGCCTCCGCGTCAGCCACGATCGGCACGAAGTAGTCGGTGTCGGTCTCGCCCTCCATCCAGGAGATCTGGTCGGCGCGCTTGAGGGCGTTGTTGATCCGCCGGACCACGGCCGGCACGGAGTTGGCCGGGTAGAGGCTCTGGTCCGGGTAGGTCTCCCCGGCGAGGTTCGCGTCGGCGGCCACCTGCCAGCCCGACAGGTAGATGGCCTCGAGCCCGCCCTTGACCATCTGCACCGCCTGGTTGCCGGTCAGGGCACCCAGGGCCCGGGTGAAGGGCTTGGTCTCCAGCGCCTCCCAGAGCCGCTCGGCGCCCCGGCGGGCCAGGGTGTGCTCCTCGACGACGGAGCCGCGCAGGCGGACGACGTCCTCGGCGGCGTAGCGCCGCTCCACGTCGGCCCACCGGGGGTCGGAGGCCCACTGCTGCTCCAGCTCGACGGCCATCTCGGCCGGGGAGAGGCTGGCGTCGTGCGTGCGGGTCGTGGTCGTCATTGATGAACCCCTGTCCTGTGGTGGTGATCGGTCCGTGTTGACAACACTGCCCCACCCGGACCCCCGATGCACCCCCCAGGAGGTGTGAAGTTTCGCACTTCTTTCGCTATCGTGCACAGATGACCACCGTGCACGAGCGCGTCCTGCCGTTCACCCCCTCGGTGCGCCTGGACGGGACCTCCCCACCGACGGCCGACGGGTCCGGCGACCCCGTGGCGCTGGGGCGGCGGGTGCGCCACCACCGGCGTGAGGCGGGGCTGACCCTGGCCGCCCTCGCCGAGCGCACCGGCCTGTCGGCCTCGGCGCTCTCGCTCATCGAGAACGGAAGGCGCGAGGCCCGGGTCTCCACGCTGACGACGCTCGCGCGGGCGCTGGGGGTGCAGACCGACCAGCTCCTGGCGGGCGCACCCCCCAGCCGTCGCGCGGCGCTGGAGGTCCGGTGGGAACGCGCCCAGCGCTCCCCGGGGTTCGAGAGCCTGGGCATCCCGGAGGTCCGGGTGGGGCCCAGCCTGCCGGACGACGCCCTCGAGGCCCTCGTGGGGATGTACGAGACCGTCGTGGGGCTGCAGCACCACCGCACCGCCACGCCGGAGTACGCCCGGGCGGCCAACTCCGAGCTGCGGAGGCTGATGCGCGAGGCGGACAACTACTTCCCCCTCATCGAGGAGCGCGCGGCCGAGCTCGTGGCGGTGGTCGACCACACGCACGGGCCGGTGACCCGGGAGGCGGTCAACCGGATCGCCCGCCACGTCGGGTTCGACATCGAGCCGGTGACCGACCTGCCGTCCTCCACCCGCACGGTGACCGACCTGGAGCACCGCCGCGTCTACGTGCCCGTGCGCGGCGGCCACGACCTGCGGGCGACCGCCCTGCAGGCGCTGGGCCACACCGTGCTCGGCCACGAACCCCCGCGGGACTACGCCGAGTTCCTCGCCCAGCGGGTGGAGATCAACTACTTCGCCGCCGCGGTGCTGCTGCCGCGCTCCAGCGCGGTCCCCTTCCTGCAGCGGGCCAAGCAGGACCGGGACATCGCGCTGGAGGACCTGCGGGACGCCTACGGTGTCTCCTTCGAGACGGCGGCGCACCGGTTCTGCAACCTGGCCACCCGGCACCTGGACCTGCCCGTCCACTTCCTGCGGACCAGCGCCGACGGGGTGGTCTACAAGGCGTACGAGAACGACGGCATCCGTTTCCCCATGGACGCCTCGGGCGCCATCGAGGGGGCCCGGGTATGCCGTTCCTGGACGGCGCGGGTGGTCTTCGAGCAGCCCACGGGGGAGGTCTACCACCAGTACACCGACACCGGCCGTGGCACGTTCTGGTGCACCGCGGTGGCCGAGCAGACCCCCGCCGGTCGGTTCTCGGTCGGCGTGGGGGTGCCCTACGACCAGGTGCGCTGGATGCGGGGACGGGACACCGGGCACCGGCGGGTGTCGGGCTGCCCGGACCCGCGCTGCTGCACCCAGCCCCCTCCCGAGCTGGCCCGGCGCTGGCAGGGCCGGGTCTGGCCCAGCGCCCGGGCGCACTCGCACCTGCTCGCCGTGATGCCGCCGGGCGTCTTCCCCGGGGTGGACGACACCGAGGTCCTGCGCTTCGTGGCCGAGCACGCCGGCCCGTGAACGGCGGTGGAGCGGCGGCGGTGTTGGGGGGCGCACGCAGGGTCTGGCACAATGGCGCGGTACCCGTCCGCGGTCGGCCCCTCTCTCCGTGCCCGGACGTGTCCATCAGCAGGCCCCGCGCCGCGCGTGTTCCCCACGTGGAACGCAGGGCCCTCGCACAGACCAAGAATGAGGAGACACCGCACACGTGGCTGTCAAGATTCGCCTGAAGCGCATGGGCAAGATCCGTGCACCGTACTACCGCGTCGTCGTCATGGACTCGCGCACCAAGCGCGACGGCCGGGCGATCGAGGAGATCGGGAAGTACCACCCCACCGAGGAGCCCTCGCTCATCGACATCGACTCCGAGCGGGTGCAGTACTGGCTCGGCGTCGGCGCCCAGCCCACCGAGCAGGTGGCCGCCCTGCTCAAGGTGACCGGTGACTGGCAGAAGTTCAAGGGCGAGCCGGGTGCCGAGGGCACGCTGAAGGTCAAGGAGCCCCGGCCCGACAAGAAGTCCCTGTACGAGGCCGCGCTCGCCGCCGCCGACAAGGACGACTCCGACTCGCCGGCCACCAAGCGCCGCAGCAAGAAGGCCGAGGAGCCCAAGGCTGAGGAGCCCAAGGCTGAGGAGCCCAAGGCCGAGGAGCCCGCGTCCGAGACCGCCCCCGCCGCCGACACCGACTCCTCCGCCGCGTCCAGCGGCGGCTCTGAGGGCACGGACGCCGGAGCGCCGGCGACCGACGAGACGGCGGCCGAGCAGACCGAGCAGGCCTGACCGTGCTGGAGGAGGCGCTGGAGCACCTGGTCAAGGGCATCGTGGACCACGACGGCGACGTCAGCGTCCGGACCAGGAGCGCCCGTCAGGGCGACATCCTGGAGGTCCGGGTGCACCCGGAGGACCTCGGCCGGGTCATCGGCCGACGTGGCCGCACCGCCAGCGCCCTGCGGACGGTCGTGGGAGCCCTCGCGGGTGGTCAGAAGGTCCGCGTCGACATCGTGGACACCGACCGTCCGCGCTGACCGCCCCCGCTCGACAGCACGGCCCGCCCGGCGCACCCGCGCCCGGCGGGCCGTGCTGCGTCGTGACCGGCAGCGCCCCACCGGCCCCACCGCACCGGGCGCCCACGGCATACCCTGCTCCCACCCCGTGGAGGACGTGCTGCGCACGTCCCCGCACCCCACCACCACCGGAGGGACGCCATGACCGAGGCCCGGCCCGAGCTCGTCGCCGCACGCATCGGCAGGCCGCACGGTCTGCGGGGCGAGGTCACGGTGCAGGTGCACACCGACGAGCCCGAGCGTCGGTTCGTGCCCGGGGCGGAGTTCACCACCGACCCGCCCGGTGCCGGGCCCCTGCGGCTGCGCAGCGTGCGGATCCACCAGGGGACCTACCTGCTGGGGTTCGAGGGTCATCCGGACCGCACGGCGGCCGAGTCGCTCCGCGGCACCCGTCTGCTCGTCGACGACCTCGACGACGACGCCGGCAACGAGGACTCCTGGCGGGAGGAGGACCTGGTCGGCCTGGCCGCGGTCCTCACCGACGGGACCGCCGTGGGGACCGTGACCGCGCTGCACCTGCGGCCGGTCCAGGACCTGCTCGAGGTGGACACCGGCCGCGGCCGCGTCCTGGTGCCCTTCGTGGAGGAGCTGGTGCCCGAGGTCGACGAGGAGGCCGGGCGGGTCGTCCTCGACCCGCCGCCCGGGCTGCTGGAGCTGGGGGAGGAGGGGTGAGCCTGCGGATCGACGTCCTGACGATCTTTCCGGACTACCTCGCTCCTCTGGATCTCTCACTGCTCGGGCGCGCCCGGCGCGAGGGGCTGCTGGAGGTGCACGTGCACGACCTGCGCCGCTGGACGCACGACCGGCACCGCACGGTCGACGACACCCCCTACGGCGGGGGTGCCGGGATGGTGATGCGCCCCGAGCCGTGGGGGGAGGCGCTGGACGAGGTCTGCTCCGGCCTGCCGGGCCGGACCCCACGGATCGTCGTGCCTGGTCCTGGAGGCGAGGTCTTCACGCAGGCCACCGCCCGGCGTCTGGCCGTGGAGGAGGACTGGCTGGTCTTCGCGTGCGGCCGCTACGAGGGCATCGACGAACGGGTCTACGAGGAGTTCGGGGCGCGCTACCCGCTGTCGGTCCTCAGCCTGGGGGACTACGTGCTCAACGGGGGCGAGGTGGCCGTGCTCGCGATGACCGAGGCGGTGGTCCGTCTCGTGCCCGGCGTCGTGGGCAACGAGGCCTCGCTCGTGGAGGAGTCCCACGAGGACGGGCTGCTGGAGTACCCCGTCTACACCAAGCCCCCCGTGTGGCGGGGACGGGAGGTGCCCCCGGTGCTGCTCTCGGGCCACCACGGCGAGATCGCGCGCTGGCGCCACGAGCAGCGGCTCGAGCGCACGGCCCGACGGCGTCCGGACATGCTGGGCGGCGGGGCCGGTTCCGGTGGCCACGGCTCTCAGCGGCCGACGAACTCCTCCTCCGCGTAGCCCTGCAGGTAGAGCAGCGCGGTGAGGTCCCCGTGGTCCACGCGGACGTCGCACTGGTCGGCCACCACCGGCTTGGCGTGCAGCGCCACCCCGGTGCCGGCCCGCCGCAGCATGTCCAGGTCGTTGGCCCCGTCCCCGACCGCCATGGCGTCCCGGGGCGTCAGCCCCAGAGCGGCCGTGATCTCCTCCAGGGCCGCGACCTTGGCCTCGCGGCCCACGACCGGCTCCTGCACGGTGCCGGTGAAGGCACCGTCCTGCTCCAGCAGCACGTTGGCGCGGTGCTCGTCGAACCCCACCCGAGCGGCGACCGCGGCGGTGAACGGCACGAACCCTCCGGAGACGAGCGCGGTCCGGGCCCCGTGGGGGCCCGCATGGTGGCCACGAGCTCCCGCGCGCCGGGCGTCAGCGTGATCCGCTCGGCCAGGACCGTGTCCACGACCGAGGTGGGCAGGCCGGCCAGCAGCGCGACCCGGGCCCGCAGGGCCGCGGCGAAGTCCAGCTCGCCGTTCATCGCGGCCGCGGTGATCGCGGACACCTGCTCACCCACGCCGGCGTGCGCGGCCAGCTCGTCGATGCACTCCTGCTGGACCATCGTGGAGTCCATGTCCGCGACCAGGACGCGTCGACGCAGCACCCGCGGCTGCACGACGGCGTCCACGCCGCGCCGCGACCACAGCTCGCGCAGCTCGGCCTGCTCCTCCGTGCGGACGGTCCCGGCCAGAGGGACCTGGACGGCCGTCCCCGGCGAGAGCCACCGCGGCTCGCCCGCACCCCAGGCGGTGGGGAGCCGCGCGGCCGCGTCGGCCGGGAGATCGGCCCGGGCGGGGTCGGTGAGCAGCGTCAGGACGGGCACGGGCCGATCGTAGGCCTCCGGGCGGACTTGGACGCGCGGCCGGGGCTCTGGCAGACTGGCCCCCTGCGTCCCGGTCCGGTTCGCCGAAGTCCCGTGCCCCTGCCACAGGGGGAGCTGTGCGGGAGGTCCGGACCGAGGGACGACCACCGACACCGTCCGACCGGGCCACGCGCCCGGCCGGGCCAGAGCGCCGTGACCGACCTGTGGCGGCCACGAGCAGCAGGAGAGATCATCATGCACCAGCTCGACGACGTCAACGCCGCCAGCCTGCGGGACGACATCCCCGCCTTCCGCGCCGGCGACACCATCGACGTCCACGTCCGGGTCATCGAGGGCACCCGCTCCCGGATCCAGGTCTTCAAGGGCGTCGTGATCCGCCGCCACGGCTCCGGCGTGGGCGAGACCTACACCGTCCGCAAGGTCTCCTTCGGCGTCGGGGTGGAGCGCACCTTCCCCCTGCACTCCCCGAACGTGGAGAAGGTGGAGGTCGTCAGCCGCGGTGCCGTCCGTCGCGCCAAGCTCTACTACCTGCGCGACCTGCGCGGCAAGGCCGCCAAGATCCGCGAGCGCCGCGAGTCCACCCCCGCGCAGGCCAGGTCCGCCAGGACCGCGGCCGCCGCGGCACCGGCCCGGAAGGCCGACGAGCAGGCCTGACCCGGTCCGCGCACCGCATACCCGATCCCCCGTCGGCACCTGACCGGCGGGGGATCGGTGCACTCCCAGCGCGGGGCGTTAGGGTCGACCCGGCGCCGATCGACCCGGTGCCACCGGGACCCGGGGACGATCCCAGCGAGCAGACAGGACGACGCAGGTGAGCGACCGCACCAGCCACGACGCGCACCCGCACGCCGAGGGTGCCGACCGGCCCCGGGGCGGGGGGTTCTGGCACGCGGTCCGCGAGGTCGTCCTCATCGCGGTGACGGCGCTGGTCATCTCGTTCGTCGTCAAGACCTTCCTCGCCCAGGCCTTCTACATCCCCTCCGGCAGCATGGAGGACACGCTGGCGGTGGGGGACCGCGTGATGGTGAGCAAGATCCAGGCTGGACCGATGAGCGTGGACCGGGGCGACATCGTCGTCTTCGAGGACCCGGGCGGCTGGCTCGGTCCGCTGCCCCGCACCGACCGGGGCCCGCTCGTGGAGGGCGTCATGGACGTCCTGCGCTTCGTCGGGGTCGCCCCCGCCGACGAGGGCAACCACCTCATCAAGCGGGTGGTCGGCACGGCCGGGGACGAGGTGGTCTGCTGCGACGACCGGGACCGCATCACCGTCAACGGCCAGCCCCTGGAGGAGGACTACCTCTTCCCGGGCGACCTGCCCAGCACCAGCCCGTTCGAGGTCACCGTGCCCGAGGAGCACGTCTGGTTGATGGGGGACCACCGGTCCAACTCGCGCGACTCGCGGGCCCACGACGGCGGCGGGGGTCAGGGCTCGGTGCCGATGGACAACGTGGTCGGGCAGGCCTTCGTGCTGCTCTACCCCTTGGACCACGCCACCTGGTTCACCGTCCCCGACACCTACGACGACGTGCCCGCACCGGAGGCGCGATGACCTCGACCACCGCCCGCCCCCGTCCCCCGGGCGGGGCCTCCCGCAGCCCCAGCCTGCGCGTGGAGCGCGCCCTGCACCGCGAGGGGTATGCGGTGCTCGCGGGCATGGACGAGGTGGGGCGGGGGGCGTTGGCCGGACCGGTGAGCGTCGGCGTCGTCGCGGTCGACCCCGGCTGCCGCAGCGCGCCGACCGGCGTGCGCGACTCCAAGCTGCTGGCCCCCGCGGCCCGCGAGCGACTGGTCCCGGCGATCCGCCGCTGGTGCGTGGGCTGGGGCGTGGGGCACGCCTCCGCCGACGAGATCGACGCCGTCGGCATCATGGCGGCGCTGCGGCTGGCCGGGGAGCGGGCGCTCGCCCAGCTGGCGGCCGACGTCGACCTGGTGCTGCTGGACGGCAACCACGACTGGCTCTCCGACCCGGGCAGGCAGGGACTGCTCGGCCTGCTGGACGAGCGGCCCGCCCCGCCGCCCGTGCGCACCCTGGTCAAGGCGGACCTGCGCTGTTCCTCGGTGGCCGCGGCCTCGGTGCTGGCCAAGGTCTCCCGGGACGCGATGATGGTGCAGATGGCGGCGGAGCACCCGGCCTACGGGTGGGACCACAACAAGGGCTACGCCGCGCCCGACCACCAGCAGGCGCTGCGCGCGCTGGGGCCGTGCGTGCACCACCGCCGCAGCTGGCGGCTGACCGGTGCGGACCTGGACGAAGGGAGTGCGCGATGAGCGCGGAGGACCTGGAGAAGTACGAGACCGACATGGAGCTGGCCCTCTACCGCGAGTATCGCGACGTCGTGGGGCTGTTCTCCCACGTCGTGGAGACCGAGCGACGGTTCTACCTGGCCAACGAGGTGGACGTGCAGGTGCGGACCGGGGGCGGGGAGACCTGGTTCGAGGTGACCATGGCCGACGCCTGGGTGTGGGACGTCTACCGTCCGGCCCGCTTCGTCAAGCAGGCGCGGGTCATCACGTTCAAGGACGTCAACGTCGAGGAGCTGGCCAAGACGGACCTGGAGATCCCCAAGGAGCCCCCCTTCGGCCGCTAGCCTCCTGCGCCGTCCCTCCACACCGTCGGCCCGCCCCCGGACGGGTCCACAGCCGCACCGCCCGCCCTGGCCGCAGGACCCTCCGGCGCGTTGAGATGAGGACGCCGCCCCGAAGGACGGGGACGGCGGACCGAGGAGGGGACATGTCCGGTGGGGGTATGCCGTGGCGGGAGGCCCGGCGGGTCGGGGACGACGGGGAGGAGCTGGCGAAGGACCACCTGGAGGCGCTCGGCTGGCAGGTGGTCGACCGCAACTGGCGGTGCCGGCACGGGGAGCTGGACCTGGTGGCCCGCGACGAGGACGGCTCCCTGGTCTTCTGCGAGGTCAAGACCCGGCGGTCGGCCCGCTTCGGCAGCCCCCTGGAGGCGGTCGACGACGCCAAGGCGCGGCGGCTGCGCCGGCTGGCGTGGGCCTGGCTCGCCGAGCACGGCGAGCGCTCGGCCGCGTTCCGGATCGACCTCATCGGGATCCTGGTCCCGGGGGGCGGGCCGGCGCGTCTCGAGCACCTGCGGGCGGTGGCCTGATGAGCCTGGCCCGGACCTGCGGGACCACCCTGGCCGGTGTCGAGGGACAGGTGGTCACCGTGGAGGCCCACGGCACCGACGGGCTGCCGACCTTCGTCATGAGCGGGCGTCCGGACAGCGCGTGCCGGCAGGCGCCCGACCGGATCCGGGCCGCCTTCCGCAGCCTGCGGCTCGAGCTCCCCCTGCGCCGCTGGACCATCAACCTCTCGCCCGCAGGCGTGCCCAAGGTCGGCAGCGGCCTGGACCTGGCCATCGCCGCCGCCCTGCTCGCCGCCCAGGAGCACGTGCCCGCCGGTCTGGTCGACCGGGTGGCCCACCTGGGGGAGATCGGTCTGGACGGCACGGTGCGTCCGGTGCCGGGCGTGCTGCCGATGGTGGTCGCGGCGGCCGCGCGCGGGGTCACCGAGGTGCTCGTCCCCGTCGAGAACGCCCGCGAGGCCGGGCTGGTCTCCGGGGTCCGGGTCCGCGCGGTGGGCACCCTGCAGGACGTGGTGCGGCACTACGCGGCCCGGGCGGCGGGGGAGGTGGCCGAGCTGCCCGTCCCCGCGCCTGCACCGGTCGAGGTGCACCGCCCGCCCGACCTGGTGGACGTGGCCGGTCAGGCGCACGCCCGCGCGGCCCTCGAGGTGGCTGCGGCGGGTGGGCACCACCTGCTGATGGTGGGTCCACCGGGGGCGGGCAAGACCCTCCTGGCCGAGCGGCTGCCCGGCATCCTGCCGCCCCTGACGCCGCAGGACGCCCTCGACGTCTCGGCCATCCACTCGGTCCTGGGGGTCCTGCCGGCCGGCGGGGGGCTGCTCACCCGGCCCCCGTTCGTGGCTCCGCACCACCACGCCTCCATGGCCGCGGTGGTGGGCGGCGGGTCCGGCACCGTGCGGCCCGGCGCCGTGTCCCGGGCCCACCGGGGGGTCCTCTTCCTGGACGAGGCCCCGGAGTTCCGCCGCGACGTCCTCGACGCCCTGCGGCAGCCGCTCGAGTCGGGGGAGGTCGTCGTCGCCCGGGCCGACCGGCACGTGCGGATGCCCGCCCGCTTCCAGCTCGTGCTGGCCTGCAACCCCTGCCCGTGCGGGGCGGCCGGTGGGCGGTGCACCTGCGCGCCGGCCCGACGCGCGGGGTACTTCTCCCGCCTCTCCGGCCCCCTGCTGGACCGGGTCGACGTCAAGGTGGCCCTGGGGGCGGTGACCCGGGCCGACCTGGCCCGCGGGCCCGGTGAACCGACCACGGACGTGGCCGCCCGGGTGTCCGGAGCACGCGAACGGCAGCGGGAGCGCTGGACGGGGCACCCCTTCTCGCTCAACGCCCAGGCTCCCGGAGCGCTGCTGCGGGACGGGCGGTGGCGGCTCCCGGCCGGGGACCGGCGTCCGCTCGACCGAGCCCTGGACCTGGGCACGCTCACCCTCCGTGGGTTCGACCGCTGCCTGCGCGTCGCCTGGACGCTGGCCGACCTGGCCGGTCTGGAGCGCCCCGGCTACGCGCAGGTCCACCACGCGCTGCACCTGCGCGACGTCCAGGGGGCGAGGGCGGCATGAGGACCCCGTCGCTTCCGGCACGACTGGACGAACGTCGTGCCAGGGCGCTGCTGGCCCGGTCGGCCGAGCCGTACGACGAGAAGATCCAGGGCCTCGTGGCCGACCTGGGGGTGGTCGACCTCGTCGGCCACGCCCTCCGGGACGGCCGTACCCCCGGCGGGGTGGGCCTGGAGCGCCTGGCCGCCCGGCTGCCGCGTGCCACGGGGGTGGACGAGGAGCGTCTCTGCCGGACGCTGGGTGTCCGGCTCGTCGTGCCCGGGGACGAGGAGTGGCCGGTCGAGGTGGACGGGTTGCGCGCACCCCCGTGGTGCCTGTGGGTGCGGGGTCCGCTGAGGGTGGACGAGGTGGGGGCCCGCAGCGTGGCCGTGGTCGGCGCCAGGGCCAGCACGGCCTACGGGGAGGAGGTCGCCGTCCGTCTGTCCTTCGAGCTGGCGGAGCGGGGCTTCACGGTGGTCTCCGGAGCGGCCTACGGCATCGACGGAGCGGCCCACCGGGCGGCGCTGTCCGCGGACGGCCGGACCGTCGCCGCGCTCGCCGGCGGGGTGGACGTGCCCTACCCGCGTGCCAACTCCGACCTCATCGCCGAGATCGGGGCCCGAGGCGCGCTCGTGAGCGAGACCCCGCCCGGCGGCGCCCCGGCCCGGATGCGCTTCCTGGCCCGCAACCGGATCATCGCGGCCCTGGCCGCGGGGACGGTCGTCGTCGAGGCCGGTCTGCGCTCCGGCGCCCGCTCGACGGTCAGGGAGGCCCGTGACCTCGGCCGGCACGTCATGGCCGTTCCCGGACCGGTGACCAGCGTCATGTCGGCCGGCTGCCACGAGGAGATCCGCGCGGGGGCGACCCTCGTCACGGATGCCGCGGACGTGGCCGAGCTCGTCGGCCGCATCGGCGAGGACCTCGCGCCTTCCCGGCGCGGCCAGGTCCTGCCGGAGGACGGCCTCTCCGGGGAGAACCGCCGGGTCTGGCAGTGGTTGCGGCCCCGCACCAGCCTCGGCGTGGACGAGCTCGTGGTCCGTTCGGGCCTGGGCCTGGGGGAGGTGCTCGTGGCGCTCGGTGAGCTGGAGGAGCGGGGTCTGGCCGAGCAGCTGCTGGACGGCTGGCGCCGCGCCGGCGCTGCCGGTCGCGGGGACCACGGCGGGCGGGGACGGCGGTGAGATCTGCCCACGTCCCCGGGCGGCGATGGAGCGCGGCGCTCCTGGCCCTGGCCGTCGGGTCAGGTCCGGCGGCCCTGCCCGGGGCGGTCGCCGACCGGGGCCCGTCGAGAGCGTCTGCCACCGTGGTTCCGCCCGGGGTGGCCGCCACCGTGGTCCCGCCCGGGGCGGCCCCCGGTCCCACCCCGGACCGGGCGTCCGGCGCGCACCCGACCGTCCGCACACCGCTCTGGGAGTGGCCGACCGGCTCGTTCCGAGCCGTCGTCCGGCCGTTCGATCCCCCTGCGCACCGCTGGCTGCCCGGCCACCGGGGGGTGGACCTGCTCGGCCTGCTGGGCGAGCCGGTGCGTGCCGTCGACCACGGCACGGTGACGTTCAGCGGGGAGATCGCCGGCGTGGGCATGGTCAGCGTCACGCACGGCGACGGGCTGCGCAGCACGTACCAGCCCGTCGGCGACCGGGCGGACGAGGGCACGAGGGTGGCGCGGGGCCAGCAGCTCGGCCGGTTGGACCCCGGTGGTCACTGCCTCCTGCTGACCTGCCTCCACCTGGGGGCGGTGCGGGGCCGGGACGACTACCTCGACCCCGCCCTGCTGCTCGGGCACGTGCGGCTGACGCTCCTGCCCTCGTCGACGCCGTGGAGCTGACGGGGGTCAGGCCCGCGGGTGCGCCTGCTGGTAGGCGGCCCGCAGCCTGTCGATGGACACGTGGGTGTACACCTGGGTCGTCGCCAGGCTGGAGTGGCCCAGGATCTCCTGCACCGCCCGCAGGTCGGCGCCGCCCTCCAGCAGGTGGGTCGCCGCGCTGTGGCGCAGTCCGTGGGGGCCCATGTCCGCCACGTCGGGGAGGTGCGCCAGCAGCTCGTGCAGCGCCTCGCGCACCTGGCGCTGACCCACCCGCCGCCCCCGGCGCCCCAGGAACAGGGCCGCTCCGGACTGCGGCGTCGCCAGCCGCGGCCGACCGGTCCGCAGCCACTGCTCGAGGGCGTCGGCGGCCGGTGCCCCGAACGGGACGATCCGCTCCTTGTCCCCCTTGCCCAGGACACGGGCCGTCCCCCCGGACAGGTCAACGTCGTCGACGTCCAGACCGGTCAGCTCGCCGACGCGCATGCCGGAGGCGTAGAGCAGCTCCAGGGCCGCGCGGTCGCGCAGGTGGACCGGGTCGTCGTCGTCGGCGGCCACCGCCGCCAGGTCCATCAGCTGCTGGGCCTGCTCGGCCCGCAGCACCCCGGGGAGCGAGGCGTCCCGTCCGGGTGCGACCAGTCGCACGGCGGGGTCCTGAGCCGTCCGGCCGCTGCGCCGGGCCCAGGCGAAGAAGGTGCGCACCGTCGCCGCCCGGCGGGAGACCGAGGACCGGGCTGCGCCGCCCGCACCCAGGGCCCCGAGCCAGGCCCGCAGGTGGACCAGGCGGACCTCCGTGAGCTCCTCCACCCCCTGCCCGTGCAGGAAGGCGTCCAGGGCGCGCAGATCACCGAGGTAGGCCCGCACCGTGTGCTCGGAGCGACCCTTCTCCACGCGCAGGTGCTGGGCGAAGGCCTGCACGACCACGTCCTCGACCGGCCCCTGGCTGCTCATCGGCCCTCCGTCGGGGGGACCGCGGCCGGAGCCGGCCCGTCCCCGCCGACCCGTTCGACCCTGGTGCCCGCCATCCGGTCGTGCACGCCACGGCCCCCGACGAGCGAGGGGACGGCGCACGCGGCCACGAGGGCCAGGGAGAGCACCACGAGGACCGCGGCGGCTCCCGGCTGCACGTCGAGGACGGCTCTGCTCACGCCCAGGTGGGCCAGCTGCCAGGGGGAGGCCTTGACGAGGTTGCGGACCCACACCGCCCCGTCCGCCGCTCGACCACCCTCGGCGCCGGCGACGGCCAGGTGGGCGACCCGCTTGCCCAGCGTCGCGCGGGCCCGTGACGTCTCGGTGAGGGACAGGTAGAGGACGTAGGGGACCACCGTGGCCACGGTCACGAGCAGGTCGGTCAGCAGCAGGGTGCCGGCCGTGGGGGTGGACGGCTGCGCGGACGCCCAGGGCGAGGGGGCCAGGAACGCCACGAGGGTGAGCACCCCCAGCCACCCGCCGACCACCGCCCAGTCGACGAGCCACGAGGTGACCCGCGGACCTGGCGCGGGGTGCCAGCGGCGGGGGACCCCGGCCCGGCCAGGACCCTCCCCGGCCCCGTGGGGGGTCGGCGGGCGGGACGTCATACCCCAGGCTCTCAGCGCGGACCGAGGACCTGCAGGCGGCGCGCCGCCTCCTCCAGCACCTCGTCCCGCTTGCAGAAGGCGAACCGGACGAGCGAGGCGACCGGTGCCGGGTCGCTGCAGAAGACCGACACCGGCACCCCCACGACCCCGATCTCCACCGGCATCCGGCGGCAGAAGTCGACGGCGTCCTCGACCCCGTGCCCGGAGAGGTCGGCGACGACGAAGTAGGTGCCCTCGCTCGGGGCGACCGGCACCCCGACCCGGGCGAGGGCCTCGACCAGCAGGTCGCGCTTGGCCTGCAGCTCGGCGGCGAACCCGGTGAAGAACGCCTCCGGCAGGCCCAGGCCGTGGGCGACGGCGGGCTGGAGGTGGGTGACGCCGACGAAGGTGAGGAACTGCTTGACGGCGGCCACGGCGGCGACCGCGTCGGCCGGTCCGGTGACCCATCCGGTCTTCCAGCCCGTCAGGGAGAAGGTCTTGCCCACCGAGGAGATGGTCAGGGTCCGCTCGGCCATCCCCGGCAGGGTGGCGATCGGCACGTGCCGGCGGCCGTCGAAGACGAGGTGCTCGTAGACCTCGTCGGAGACGACCCACAGGTCGTGCTCGCGGGCGACCGCCGCCAGACCCTGGAGCTCCTCGGTGGTGAAGACCTTGCCGGTCGGGTTGTGCGGGGTGTTGACCAGCAGCACGCGCGTGCGCGCGGTGACCGCGTCGCGCACGGTGTCCAGGTCCAGCGCGAGATCCGGGAAGCGCAGCGCGACCGGTCGCCGGACGCCGCCGGCCAGGGCCACGGAGGCGTCGTAGGAGTCGTACGCCGGCTCGATGACGACCACCTCGTCACCCGGCTCGACGAGGGCCAGCAGCGCCGCGGCGATGCCCTCGGTCGCGCCCACCGTCACCAGGACCTGGGTGTCCGGGTCCAGGGGTATGCCGTAGAAGCGCTGCTGGTGCTCGGCCACGGCCTGCCGCAGCACCGGCAGCCCGCGGGCCGGCGCGTACTGGTTCAGGCCGCCGTGCAGCCCCTCGGCCGCGATCTGCAGCATCCGGGAGGGACCGTCGGTGTCGGGGAACCCCTGACCCAGGTTCACGGCGTCGTGCTGCAGCGCGCGCTGCGTCATCTCCGCGAAGATGGTCGTGCCGAAGGGGCGCATCCTGGACACCAGTGGCGAGGTCATCGGCCCACCGTAGCCGCGGGCCCCGGGGATTGGGCCGGGCGGCCCGCCTGGCGTACCATGGGCACCACGTGTGGTGTGCCCTGCCCGCATCGCGGTCGGAGCCGCCACACGAATTCGCGCCCGGGCGCGGCCGACGGACCGGTGACGGTCGACAGCGGCGGCGCACCCCGCGGTCCCGTTCCGGCAGATCCGGCACGGGTGGGGCACGTCCCCGGGCCAGGACACCAACTGCACCTTCGACAGAGAGCGAGACCACGGCATGGCCGTCGTCACCATGCGCCAGCTCCTCGAGAGCGGCGTCCACTTCGGGCACCAGACCCGTCGCTGGAACCCCAAGATGAAGCGCTTCATCATGACCGAGCGCAACGGCATCTACATCATCGACCTGCAGCAGTCGCTGACCTACCTCAACGAGGCCTACGACTTCGTCAAGCAGACCGTGGCCCACGGCGGGACGATCCTGTTCGTCGGCACGAAGAAGCAGGCGCAGGAGTCGGTGGCGGAGCAGGCGACCCGGGTCGGCATGCCCTACGTGAACCACCGGTGGCTGGGCGGCATGCTCACCAACTTCCAGACCGTCTCCAAGAGGCTGACCCGCCTCAAGGAGCTCGAGGAGATCGACTTCGACGACGTGGCCGGCAGCGGCCGCACGAAGAAGGAGCTCCTCATGATGCGCCGCGAGTACGAGAAGCTGGCGCGCACCCTGGGTGGCATCCGCGACATGCAGAAGGTCCCCTCGGCCATCTGGGTCGTGGACACCAAGAAGGAGCACCTGGCCGTCACCGAGGCCCGCAAGCTGGGCCTGCCGGTCATCGCGATCCTCGACACCAACTGCGACCCGACGAGGTCGACTACAAGATCCCCGGCAACGACGACGCCATCCGGTCGGTCACGCTGCTGACCCGGGTCGTCGCCGACGCGGTCGCCGACGGCCTGATGTCGCGCTCGGGCGGAGGCTCCTCGGAGGAGACCGCTGCGGCCGAGCCGATGGCCGAGTGGGAGCGCGAGCTGCTGGCCGGGGCCGAGACCGAGCAGGGTCCCGCGGCCGGCGCTGACTCGCCAGCCGCTGACGCGCCAGCCGCTGACGCGCCGACCGCCACCACCGACGTCACCGCGGCCACCGCGGACGCCGGGACGGTCGCCGAGGACGCTCCTGCCGTCGACGAGGAGGCGCCCGCGGTCGAGAGCCCGGTCGAGGCGATCGGCACCTCCGCGGACGACGCGGAGGCCGTCCAGGTCGAGGCCCAGGAGGCCGTGGCCGAGCAGTCCCCGGCCGCCGACGACGAGTCCGTCCAGTCCTGACCACCGCCACCCGCATCCAGAAGGAGCGAAACCGTACTCATGGCGAACTACACCGCCGCTGACATCAAGACCCTGCGCGAGTCCACCGGCGCCGGCATGATGGACGTGAAGAAGGCGCTCGACGAGGCCGACGGCGACCTGTCCAAGGCCACCGAGATCCTGCGCGTCAAGGGTCTGAAGGGCGTCACCAAGCGCGAGGGCCGGTCGGCCTCCAACGGCCTGGTCCGGGCGCACGTCGACGGTGGCGTCGGCACCCTGGTCGAGGTCAACTGCGAGACCGACTTCGTGGCCAAGAACCCGAAGTTCGGCGAGCTGGCCGACCAGCTGCTGGCCCAGGCCGTCGCGGCCGGCGCCACCGACGCCGAGTCGCTGCTGGCCTCCGAGCTGGACGGCCGCAGCGTCAAGGAGATCGTCGACGAGGCCAACGCCGGTCTGGGCGAGAAGATCGAGGTCCGTCGGGTGGCGCGCGTCACCGGTGACCAGGTCGTCTCCTACCTGCACAAGACCAACCCCGACCTGCCCGCGCAGATCGGTGTCCTCGTCGCCACCAGCGGGGGCGACGAGCAGGTGGCCCGCGACATCGCGATGCACGTCGCCGCGTTCTCGCCCTCGGTCCTGTCCCGCGACGAGATCGACGCCGAGACCGTGGAGAAGGAGCGTCGGATCGCCGAGGAGACCGCACGCGAGGAGGGCAAGCCGGAGCAGGCGCTGCCCAAGATCGTCGAAGGTCGCGTCAACGGCTTCTTCAAGGAGAACGTCCTGCTCGACCAGGCGTTCGCCAAGGACAACAAGAGGTCCGTCGCCCAGGTGGCCCAGGAGGCCGGCGCAACCGTCACCGGTTTCGCCCGGTTCAAGGTCGGCGTCTGACCCGCACGAGCACCCCGTCCACGGGCCCGCAGCCGCACGGCTGCGGGCCCGTGGCACGTCCGTGCCCTCCCCGGGACCGGTCCCCGTCCCGGTCGGTCGAGGTGGGTCCGCACAGTCGCGGTGTGGCAGGATCGGGCGACCGCCCACCGCATACCCCGGAGGTTCTCCGCATGCCGACCAGCGCCGCGCCCGCGACCGTCCAGACCCCCACCTCCCCGGCCGCCACCGACGAGGAGCACTCCGCCCGTCGCGTCCTGCTCAAGCTGTCCGGCGAGGCCTTCGGCGGCGGTGCGGTCGGGCTGGACCCGGACGTGGTCCGGGGGATCGCCCGGCAGATCGCGGCCGCGCACCGCACGGGGGTGCAGATCGCGGTGGTCATGGGCGGCGGCAACTTCTTCCGGGGGGCCCAGCTGCAGCAGCGCGGGATGGAGCGGGCGCGGGCCGACTACATGGGCATGCTCGGCACGGTCATGAACTGCCTGGCGCTGCAGGACTTCCTGGAGAAGGAGGGCGTGGACACCCGGGTGCAGACCGCGATCACCATGGGCCAGGTGGCCGAGCCCTACATCCCCCGCAAGGCCATCCGGCACCTGGAGAAGGGGCGGGTGGTCATCTTCGGGGCCGGCGCGGGGATGCCGTACTTCTCCACCGACACCGTCTCGGCCCAGCGTGCCCTGGAGATCAAGTGCGACCAGGTGCTGATGAGCAAGCACGGGGTCGACGGCGTCTACACCGCCGACCCGCGGACCGACGACGACGCGGTCAAGCTGGAGGAGCTGACCTTCTCCGAGGCCCTCGCCGGCAACCTGCGGGTCGTCGACGCCGCCGCCTTCAGCCTCTGCATGGACAACGAGCTGCCGATGCTCGTGTTCGGCATGGACGACCAGGACGCCATCACCCGGGCGATCACGGGTGAGAGGATCGGGACCATGGTCACCGCCGGCTGACCCCCCGGGCACGCCCGGCGGCACCGCCGGCACACCGAACGACGAACGACGCAGAACCACCGACACGACGAAGGAGCGGTACCGAGGATGTCCGAGGTCATCGAGCTGGCCCTCATGGAGGCCGAGGAGAAGATGGACAAGGCGCTGGAGGTGGCGCGCGAGGACATGGCCTCGATCCGCACCGGCCGGGCCCACCCGGGGATGTTCGCCAAGCTGGAGGTGGACTACTACGGCTCGCCCACCCCGATGCAGCAGCTGGCCTCGTTCACCGTCCAGGACGCGCGCACCCTGCTCATCACTCCCTACGACAAGAGCGCGATGACGGCCATCGAGAAGGCGCTGCGCGACTCCGACCTGGGGGCCAACCCGGGCAACGACGGCAACGCCATCCGCATCGTCATGCCGCAGCTGACCGAGGAGCGGCGCCGCGAGTACATCAAGCTGGCCCACACCAAGGGCGAGGACGCCAAGGTCTCGGTGCGCCACGTGCGCCGGCACGCCAAGGACACCATCGACCGGGCCGTCAAGGACGGCGAGGTGGGCGAGGACGAGGGCACCCGGGCCGAGAAGGAGCTGGAGGCCCTCACCAAGCGGCACGTCGAGGCCGTCGACGAGATCCTCAAGCACAAGGAGACCGAGCTGCTCGACGTCTGAGCAGCCGGTCCGACCCGCCACCGTGAGCCCCGAACCGACGACGCAGGAACCCGGCCGGCCGACCTCCCGACGGGCCTACCGCGCCCGCGCGGCCGTGCGTCCTCCGGCCGGCGAGAAGAGGCCCCCGGGCCGGGCGGGCCGCAACCTGCCCGCGGCCACGGCGGTGGGACTGGGCCTGATCGCCCTCATCGTCGTCCTGCTGCTGTTCTCCCCGGCCGCGTTCGTCGCGCTGGTCACCCTCGTCGCGGTGATCGGGGTCTGGGAGCTGGACCACGCGCTGCGGCAGGGGCGGATCACCCCGCCGCTGCCCCCGATGCTGCTGGCCGCCGGGCTGGTCCCGCTGGCCTACCTGACCGGTCCGGACGGTCTGGCGCTGGGGTTCGCGGCCGCGGCGTGCCTGGTGCTGCTGTGGCGCTCGGTCGGTCCGCCCGAGGACGCCGTCCGGGACATCGCCGGCGGCGTGTTCGTCGTCGCCTACGTCCCCGTCCTGGCCGCCGTGGCTGCCCTCATGTTCGCCGAGCCGGACGGGGCGGGGCGCATCCTCACCTTCGTCCTGGTCACCGTCGCCAGCGACACCGGGGGGTATGCCGTGGGCGTCCTGAAGGGACGCACCCCCATGGCACCCTCGTTGTCGCCGAAGAAGTCGTGGGAGGGCTTCGCCGGGTCGGTCGGCACCAGCGCCGTGGTCGGCATGCTGGCCGTCGTGCTGCTCCTGGACGGGCCGTGGTGGGCGGGGCTGGTCGTCGGTGCCGTCGCGGCCTCCTTCGCCACGGTCGGGGACCTGGCCGAGTCCTCGATCAAGCGGGACCTGGGGATCAAGGACATGGGCCACCTGCTGCCCGGTCACGGGGGCATCATGGACCGCCTGGACTCCCTGCTGGTCACCGCGCCGGTCTGCTGGGCCCTGCTGCGCGTGCTCGTCTGAGCCGGCCCCGGTGCGACAATGGTGAGGATGACCACCGAGCTGCCGACCCCCGCCACCCGTCCCGCCCCCGGGACGCTGACCTTCAGCGCGCCCCGCCGCGGCAAGGCCCCCCAGCACCTGGCCGACCTGGACCTGGCCGGCCGCCGCAAGGCGTGGGCCGGCGAGCTGGGCGTCCCCGGGTTCCGCGCCGACCAGGTCTCGCGCCACTACTTCGAGCGGCTGGTCGCCGACCCGGAGCAGATGACCGACCTGCCGGGAGCCGGCCGTGCCGAGCTGGTCGGCACCCTGCTGCCGGAGCTGCTGACCCCCGTGCGGACCCTGTCGGCGGACGACGGGGCCACGCTCAAGCAGGTGCACCGGCTGCACGACGGAGCCATGGTCGAGTCCGTGCTCATGCGCTACCCCGGGCGGGTGACCATGTGCATCTCCAGCCAGGCCGGCTGCGGGATGAACTGCCCGTTCTGCGCCACCGGCCAGCAGGGTCTGACGCGCAACCTGTCGACGGCCGAGATCGTGGAGCAGGTCGTCGCCGCGGCCCGGGCGCTGCGGCACGGGGAGCTGGGGACCGGGACGGCCGTCGAGGGTGGGCACGACGCGTCCGCCGAGCAGAGCGTGGAGCAGGCCCTGCGGGTCTCCAACGTCGTCTTCATGGGGATGGGCGAGGCCCTGGCCAACTACCGGCGGGCGGTCGACGCGATCCGTCGGCTCGTCGACCCCGCCCCCGGCGGTCTGGGCATGTCCGCGCGGGGCATCACGATGTCCACGGTGGGCCTGGTCCCGGCCATCGACAAGCTCGCGGGCGAGGGCATCCCGGTGACCCTGGCGCTGAGCCTGCACGCCCCCGACGACGAGCTGCGCGACGAGCTCGTCCCGATCAACACCCGCTGGAAGGTGGACGAGGCGCTCGACGCCGCGCGCCGCTACTTCGACACCACCGGGCGCCGGGTCAGCATCGAGTACGCGCTCATCAAGGACATCAACGACCACGCCTGGCGGGCCGACCTGCTGGGGGAGAAGCTCAACGCCCGCGGCCGCGGCTGGGTGCACGTCAACCCGATCCCGCTGAACCCCACGCCGGGCTCGAAGTGGACCGCCTCCCGCCGGGGGGTCGAGCAGCAGTTCGTCGAGCGGCTGCTCGCCCACGGCATCCCCACGACCGTGCGCGACACCCGTGGCTCGGAGATCGACGGAGCGTGCGGCCAGCTGGCCGCGGTCACGGACTGAGCAGGTCCGCCGCCTCCTCGACCGTGTCGACCAGGTGCACGGCCCCGGCCATCGCGCGCCCTCGCCCGAGCGACCGCAGCAGCGGCCACACGGGCAGGTGCCCGGTCCAGTGCTCGCGTCCCACCAGGACCAGGGGAGCGAGGGGACCGAGCTCCACGTCCACCTCGTAGTAGAGCCGGGTCGCCGCCTGGAAGACCTCCTGCACGGTCCCGGCGGCCCCCGGCAGCACGACCAGGCCACCACGGGAGTGCGCCAGCAGCAGGTCCTCGCGCACGGCGTTGGAGAAGAACTTCGCGACGAGCTGGGCGAAGGCGTTGGGCGGCTCGTGGCCGTAGAACCACGTCGGGACGCCCAGGCTGCGCAGGGCCCGCGGCCCCTCTGCGGGCGCACCCGAGCGCAACTGCAGGGCGGGGGAGACCCAGGCGGCGATGTCGGGCGCGAAGTCCGGCACCCGGGCGACCTCGGCCAGGGCGTGGTCGAGCACGTCGCCGTCCGGGGCCCACGCGCCCAGGTTGGCCGCCTCCATGGCCCCGGGGCCGCCACCGGTGACCACCAGCGTCCCGGCGCTGGCCAGGCGGTGCCCCAGCACGGCAGCCGTGGCGAAGTCCCCGGTGCCCCGGCGCAGCGCGTGGCCCCCCATCACCCCGACGACCCGGCGGCCGGCGACGACCGCGGCGAGGGCGTCGGCCATCGCGTCGTCGTGGATCGCGCGCAGCGCCGTGACGTAGGCGTCGTGCGCCACGGACGCGTCCCGCGACCAGGCGTAGGCCCTGGCGTCCACGGTGTGGGCGTAACCGACCTCGTCCAGACCGGCGTAGAGCTCCTGGGGCGTGTAGAGCCGGGCCCGGTAGGGGTCCACCGGTGCACGGGGATCGGCCGGGAAGACGATCGCGCCGTGCCGGCGCAGGTGCTCCTCGACCTCGTCGTCCAGGTGGCCGCCCAGCACGACGATGTCGCCCAGGTCCTCCCGCCCGAGCAGCAGGTCGCGGTGCGAGCGCAGGTCCAGGCCCTGCAGCCGCAGGTTGTGCAGCGGTTCGGGGGAGCGCAGCGCCCGCTCCCAGGCGTGCTGGTCCTCGATCTCGCGGCCGGCGCCCACCCGCACGCCCTGCGCCCGGCCGTACCGCACCTCGCCGCCGACGCCGACGTCCTGACCCGACCCGCCGGCACCGGGGGGGACCTGGCGGGGACGTCCGCTGCCGCTCTGCATACCCTGAGGGTAGTCACCGACCTCATCCCGACCCGGGTGGCGGCGGTGCGGAACGATCGGAGTGGAGAGCCATGGACAACGACGCCCGGCAGAGCTACCGAGACCTGGTCGCCGCGAGCCTCACGGACCCGCAGGACTTCTGGGGGGAGGCCGCCGGGCTCATCGACTGGACCACCCCGCCGCGCACGGTCCTGGACGACAGCAACCCGCCGTTCTACCGCTGGTTCGCCGGAGGCCGGCTCAACGTCTGCTTCAACGCCCTGGACCGGCACGTCGTCCACGGCCGGGCCGACCAGACGGCGCTGATCTACGACAGCCCCGTGGCCGGCACGAAGCGCAGCTACACCTACGCTCAGCTGCTGGACCTCGTGGCCCGGTTCGCCGGTGTCCTGCGCGACCTGGGCGTGGCCAAGGGCGACCGGGTCGTCGTCTACATGCCGATGGTGCCCGAGGCCGTCGTGGCGATGCTGGCGTGCGCCCGCATCGGTGCCGTCCACTCGGTCGTCTTCGGCGGGTTCGCCCCGGCCGAGCTGGCGGCTCGGATCGAGGACGCCGAGCCCAGGGTCGTCGTCTCGGCCAGCTGCGGCATCGAGCCCAGCCGCACGGTGCCCTACAAGCCGATGCTCGACGAGGCGATCCAGCGCTCAGCGCACAAGCCCGACCACTGCGTCGTCCTGCAGCGCGAGCAGCTCCCCTGCGAGATGGGGGAGCGCGACCTGGATTGGGACCGGCTCATGCACCCGGACGCGGTCGCCCCTGCGGCGTGCGTGCCCGTGGAGGCCACCGACCCGCTCTACGTCCTCTACACCTCGGGCACCACCGGGAAGCCCAAGGGCATCGTGCGGGACAGCGGAGGGTATGCCGTCGCGCTGCGGTGGTCGATGACCAACCTCTACGGCGTGCAGCCCGGGGAGGCCTGGCTGTGCGGTTCCGACGTCGGCTGGGTGGTCGGCCACTCCTACATCGTCTACGCGCCGCTGCTCACCGGAGCCACGACGGTCCTCTTCGAGGGCAAGCCGGTCGGCACCCCCGACGCCGGCACCTACTGGCGCCTGATCGACGAGTACGACGTGGTCGCCGCCTTCACCGCCCCGACCGCGATCCGGGCGATCAAGAAGCAGGACCCGGACGCCACCCTCATGGCCGGCCACGACCTGTCCTCGCTGCGCACGCTCTTCCTCGCCGGCGAGCGGCTCGACCCCGACACCTGGCAGTGGGCCACCGAGCACCTAGGGGTGCCGGTCGTGGACAACTGGTGGCAGACCGAGACCGGGTGGCCGATCGCGACCAACCCGGTGGGGATCGCCCCGTTCGAGATCAAGCCGGGCAGCCCCACGCTGCCGACGGTGGGCTACGACGTGCGCGTCCTCGACGAGGTCGGCCGGGAGGTGGAGCGCGGCACCGAGGGCGCCATCTGCCTGAAGCTGCCGCTGCCGCCGGGGACCCTGCCGACCCTGTGGGGCGACGACGAGCGCTACGTCTCCTCCTACCTGTCCGCCTTCGAGGGCTACTACCTCTCCGGCGACGGCGGGTACGTCGACGAGGACGGTTACGTGTTCGTCATGGGCCGTACCGACGACGTGCTGAACGTCGCCGGGCACCGGTTGTCCACGGGGTCGCTCGAGGAGGCGCTGGCCGGGCACCCCGCGGTCGCCGAGTGCGCGGTCATCGGCGTCAGCGACCCGCTGAAGGGGCAGGTGCCGCGGGCGCTGGTCGTGCTCAAAACCGGCATCGACCCCGACGAGGAGGGGCAGGAGCAGCTCCGCGCGGAGCTGGTCCAGCGGGTGCGCTCGGAGGTGGGCGCGGTGGCCGCCCTGCGGCAGGTGGACATCGTCGAGGCGCTGCCCAAGACGCGCTCGGGAAAGATTTTGCGCAAGACGATGCGCCAGATCGCCGACGGCCAGGAGGCCCTGGTCCCCTCCACGATCGAGGACGTCTCGGTCCTGGACGACCTCGGCCCGGTGCTGCGGGGCCGCTGACCCGGCCGGCCCGGCCTGGGCGCCACCCCGGCGCGGAGCGGGCCTGGACGCCTGTGGACGACGGGTGCGCCGGCGGGTCGCCGCGTCCTACCCTCGCACCAGGTCGCCGGGCAGGGGCCCGGTCAGCGAAGGAGGGGTGGGTCGATGGTGGACCGGATCGGCGTGGACGTGGGCGCGGTCGAGGCGCTCGCCGGCAGGCTCGACCGCGCCGCGGGGGCGCTGCAGGAGGTGCTGCTGCGGCTCGTCGGGCCCGGATGGGAGCGGGCGGGAGCGGCGGTCGGGGACGCCGCCCTGAGGTCGGCCGTGACCGAGGCCGGCCAGGAGTGGACGCGGTATGCCGTGGCGCTGGGGACCGCGCTCGACGCCCTGGCGCGGGCGACCAGGGAGTCGGCCCGCGCGTACGCGGAGACCGAGGGCCGGGTCGCCACGGGCTGGGACGTCCTGGGCGCGGGGGCATCGCGGTGAGCGGGACGGGCGCGGCCCTGCGGGCCCGTCCGGAGGAGCTGCGTGAGGTCGCGTCCCTGCTGCGGGCGGCGGGGACGGAGGTGCAGGGCCTCGCCGACGACGTGGGGTCCGCCCGCGCAGCGGGTCCGGCGTGGGTGGGGCTGGCGGCCCTGGAGCAGGCGGCCCGCGCCGAGGCGACCGCCCGTCTCGTGACCGCCCTGGCCCTGCCGGGGGAACGGGCGGGCGTGATCCTCTCCGAGGTCGCCGACGCGACGGCCCTGGCCCGGGAGGAGATGACCCGCTGGCAGCGGCAGGGGGAGGAGCTGGCCGAGGAGCTCGCCCGTCTGCGCGTGACGACGTCCACCTGCGACCCGTCGGTGCTGCCGGTCCTGACCGCGCGGATCGAGCAGCTCCAGCTCGAGCTGGAGCGCGCCCGCGACCAGGTGCGGACCGCGGGGGAGGAGCTGGAGCTCGTCCTGGGCGTCGCCGCCCGGCAGCTGCGCGACGCCGTGCTGCCCCTGCGGGCGGTGGTCGAGCAGGTGACCACGCTGGGGACGGCGGGCAGGAAGCTGGCGGCCGCCCGGCGGCCCGCGCGTCGGGCCGCGGTCGCGGTGGCGGGACTGACGACGCTGGCCCAGGCCCGCTGGTCGCGCGACGGACGGGTCCGGGAGGCGGCCCGGACCCGCCTGCAGGGTGCGCCCGAACGGTGGGCGCAGGCGGGACGTCCCGCCCCGCCGGGACGGTTCGTGCCCCGTCGGCTGCACGGTCCCGTCGCCCTCGTGGGACGGCTCGCCCCGTGTGGACCTGGTTCGGCGCCCTCTCGGACCTGCGGGACGGGGGCGGCCAGCAGGGCTGGCGGGGGACGGTGACCAGGGTCGCCGCGGGCGGAGCGCTGGTCGGGATTCCGGCCATGGCGCTGACGGTCCTGCCGCCGGTCGCCCTCGCCGGGGCGGTGGCCGTGGGGGCCTACACGGTCTGGACCACCGGGTCCTGGCTCTACGACCACCGACGACCGATCGGCAGGGCGGCCCGTTCCGCCTGGTCGCGGGCCCGGAGCGCGGGAACCCGGGCGGGTGGCTGGGTCCGACGGTCGGGGGAGGCCGCGGTCGCCCGCGCCCGGTCGCGGGCCGGTGAAGGGCTGCGTCGCCTGGCGCAGACCGGACGCCGCGCCGGCGACGGTGCCACCCGGCTCGGAGGGGCGGCGGGGCGCTGGAGGTCCGAGGTCGGTCGGGTGGTGGGACGGACCGGGGTGGTGCCCGACCTTCCCCTGCGCCCCGGGCCGAGGTCGCCGGTGCTGCCCCTGCGGTGGTCCTGGTGAGCGGCCCGCACCCCTTCGTGACCCTCACCGACTCCGAGCTGGCGGTCCTCGAGGAGGCGCACCTGCGGGAGCTGGCGGGGGGACCGGAGCCCGGCGGGACCGGCCCGGGCGGGGCCGACCTCGGCGGGACCGACCCGGACGGCGCCTCCGAGCACGCCCGCCGGACCCTGCGCGCGCGGGGGCTGCTGACCGCCGACGGTGACCTCGTCCCCGGGGACGTCGCCGAGGACGGGGCGCCGGACCTGCCCGCGGCCGTCGGGCTGGCCCTGGACGTTCGGCTCTCGGCCGACGTCCGTGTGGTGGCCTCCCGCCTGGTCGGGCCGCTGCTCGGAGTCGGACCCGAGGAGCACCGGCCCGTGCGCTCCACCCGGGTCCTGCACCTGGTGGCCCAGGGTGCCTGCGTCGAGGACCTCGACGAGGAGGGCCTGCACTCGCTGGCCCTGACGACCGACCAGGAGCAGGCGGCCAGGTCCCTGGAGGAGGCCCTGCTGCCCCCGGACGCGGCCGACGGCCGGGGCGGGCCGGTGCAGGTCGACACGGCCCGGGTCGAGCATCTGGTCGAGGCCCTCGGTCGACCCACGGTCCTCGCCGAGCTGGCCGTCCTCGTTCCCAAGGGCGACGGTCCCGGAGCACCAGCCGCGACGGGCGTGCTGCTCGCGATGGGGCCCGGAGGGTGCTGGGCGGGTCCCACGGCGGTCGACGAGGACGGCCGCACCACGCTCCACCCGGTGCCGCGCACGTGGCTGGGCGACCGGGCCCGGCTCACCGTGGACGCTGTGCTGGGCAGGGTGGCCGACGGGGCGGAGGGCACAATGGCCCGGTGACGTCCCGCTCCGTGACCATCCTCGGCTCCACCGGCTCCATCGGCACCCAGGCGGTCGAGGTGATCGACGACCACCCCGGCCTCTTCTCCGTGCGGGCCGTCGCCGCCGGAGGAGCCGACCTGGTTCAGCTGGCCAGGCAGGCGGTCCACCTCGGCGCCGAGCAGGTGGCCGTCGCCCGGGAGGGCCGGCACGTGCTGGACGAGCTGCGCGAGGCCCTCGAGCACGCGGCGCGGGCCGCGGGGCGCACGGCATACCGTCCCGAGGTGCTCACCGGGCCCGACGCCGCCACCGCGGTCGCCGGGAACGGGGCGGAGGTCGTGCTCAACGGGATCACCGGCAGCATCGGGCTGCGGCCCACGCTCGCGGCGCTCGCCGCGGGCAGCACCCTGGCCCTGGCCAACAAGGAGTCGCTCATCGTCGGTGGTCCCCTCGTCACCGCAGCGGCCGCCCCCGGACAGATCGTCCCGGTCGACTCCGAGCACAGCGCCATCGCCCAGTGCCTGCGGGGCGGACGGCGCGAGGAGCTGCGCCGTCTGGTCGTCACCGCCAGCGGCGGACCCTTCCGCGGCATGACCCGCGAGCAGCTGATGGACGTCACCCCCGGGCAGGCGCTGGCGCACCCCACCTGGGACATGGGTCCGGTGGTGACGACCAACTCGGCCACGCTCGTCAACAAGGGGCTGGAGGTGATCGAGGCGCACCTGCTCTTCGAGGTGCCCTTCGACGACATCGAGGTCGTCGTCCACCCGCAGTCCGTCGTGCACTCGATGGTCGAGTTCGTGGACGGCTCCACCCTGGTGCAGGCCTCCCCGCCCACGATGCACATCCCCATCGCCCTCGGCCTGTCCTGGCCCGGCCGGCTCGTGGACGTCGCCGCACCGTGCGACTGGACCACCGCCGCCACCTGGGAGTTCTTCCCCCTCGACCACGACGCCTTCCCCGCCGTCCGCCTCGCCGAACGGGTGGGCCGCGCCGGGGGGACCTTCCCGGCGGTCTACAACGCGGCGAACGAGGAGTGCGTCGAGGCCTTCCACGCCGGGCGGCTGCGCCTTCCCGAGGTCGTCGACGTCGTCGCCCGGGTCGTGGAGGACCACGCCGCCGGGAACGGATCGGCGGCCCCGGGAGTTGACCTCTCCGTGGACCAGGTCCTGGCGGCCGACGCCTGGGCCCGTCGGGCCGCGTCCTCCCGGATCGGCGGGACGGCCCCGCCCCGGCAGGCCCACCCGTGACCCGTCGGGAGCAGCACCAGGAGGACCAGCCGTGATGTACCTGCTCGGCGTGCTGATGATGGTCGTCGGCGTGGCGGTCTCGATCGCGCTGCACGAGGTCGGGCACCTGGTGCCCGCCAAGCGGTTCGGCGTCAAGGTCACCCAGTACATGGTGGGTTTCGGACCGACCCTGTGGTCCCGCCGCCGGGGAGAGACCGAGTACGGGGTCAAGGCGGTCCCGCTGGGCGGCTACGTCCGGATGATCGGGATGTTCCCGCCGCGCGCCGCCGACGGCGGGCGGCTGCGCCGGTCCTCCTCCAACCCTTTCCACCAGATGATCGAGCAGGCCCGCACCGACTCGCTGGACGAGGTCGAGCCGGGGGAGGAGCACCGCACCTTCTACCGGCTGCCGGTGTGGCAGCGTCTGGTCGTCATGGCGGGCGGCGTTGATGAACCTGGCCATCGCGGCCGTGCTGGTGACGCTGCTCCTCACCGTCCACGGGGTGGGGACCCTCACCCCCACGGTCTCCGCCGTCGCCGCGTGCGCCAACACCGACGTCGCCGACGACAGCTGCGAGGGGCAGGACCCCTCCCCGGCCCGGGCTGCGGGCCTGCAGGCCGGGGACACGATCCTGGCCGTCGACGGCACCCCGGTGCAGACGTGGGCGCAGACCACCTACGCGATCCAGAACGCCGGGGACACCGCGACCTTCACCGTCGAGCGGGAGGGTGCCGAGCGCACGCTCGAGGCCGACCTCGTGCTCCGCGAACGGCCGTTGATGACCCCCGACGGGCAGTACCAGGTGGACGAGGAGGGCGAGCTGGTCCTGGGTCAGGTCGGCTTCCTGGGGGCCAGCCCCACGTTCGTCTACGAGCCGCAGCCGGTCACGGCCGTGCCCGGCTTCGTGGGCGAGATGTTCACCGGGACCGCACGGATCGTGCTGACGCTGCCCCAGCGCATGGTCGACGTCGCCCAGGCGGTCGCCGGCGTGGAGGACCGGGACGCGGAGGGCCCGATGTCGGTGGTGGGCGTGGGCCGCGTGGCGGGCGAGGTCGCCGACGGGGCCCTCGGCGACGCCGGCGAGTCGGTCGCGGACCGGTTCTGGATCCTGCTGTCGTTGGTCGCCTCGCTCAACATGGCCCTGTTCGTCTTCAACCTCATCCCCCTGCTGCCGCTCGACGGCGGGCACATCGCCGGAGCGCTGTGGGAGGGCGTGAAGAAGGCCTGGCACCGGGTCCGGGGGCTGCCCGCCCCGGGGCCGGTCGACACCGCCAAGGCGCTGCCGGTCGCCTACGCCGTCGCCGTCGGGCTGCTCGGCATGACCGCCCTGCTCATCTACGCCGACATCGTCACCCCGATCCGGCTCACCTGACCCGGACCCGACCCCCGCGAAGGAGGGCACCGCCCCCGGGCGGTGCGATACTCGATCCCATGACTGCTGGCAACCCCATCTCGCTCGGTATGCCGTCCGCGCCCCCTCCGGTGCTCGCACCGCGGCGCCCGACCCGCAAGATCAGGGTGGGCAAGGTCGAGGTCGGCGGCGACGCGCCGATCTCGGTCCAGTCGATGACCACGACGCCCACGACAGACGTCAACGCCACCCTGCAGCAGATCGCCGAGCTGACGGCCACCGGCTGCGACATCGTCCGGGTGGCGTGCCCCAGCCAGGACGACGCCGACGCCCTGCCGGCCATCGCCCGCAAGTCCCAGATCCCGGTGATCGCCGACATCCACTTCCAGCCCAAGTACGTCTACGCCGCGATCGACGCCGGCTGCGCGGCGGTGCGCGTCAACCCCGGCAACATCCGCAAGTTCGACGACCAGGTCAAGCAGATCGCCCGGGCCGCCAAGGACGCAGGGGTCTCGATCCGCATCGGCGTCAACGCCGGGTCGCTCGACCCGCGGATCATGAAGAAGTACGGCAAGGCCACCCCCGAGGCCCTCGTGGAGTCCGCCGTCTGGGAGGCCGGCCTGTTCGAGGAGCACGACTTCCACGACTTCAAGATCTCGGTCAAGCACAACGACCCCGTCGTCATGGTGCGCGCCTACGAGATGCTGTCCGAGCGCGGCGACTGGCCCCTGCACCTGGGGGTGACCGAGGCCGGGCCCGCGTTCCAGGGCACCATCAAGTCCTCGGTGGCCTTCGGGGCGCTGCTCTCCAAGGGCATCGGCGACACCATCCGGGTCTCGCTCTCGGCGCCGCCGGTGGAGGAGGTCAAGGTCGGCAACCAGATTCTGCAGAGCCTCAACCTCAAGCCGCGCAAGCTGGAGATCGTCTCCTGCCCCTCGTGCGGGCGGGCCCAGGTCGACGTCTACACGCTCGCCGACGAGGTGACCGCCGGCCTGGAGGGCATGGAGGTGCCGCTGCGGGTGGCGGTCATGGGGTGCATCGTCAACGGCCCGGGGGAGGCCCGTGAGGCGGACCTGGGCGTGGCCTCCGGCAACGGCAAGGGTCAGATCTTCGTCAAGGGCGAGGTCATCAAGACCGTGCCGGAGTCCCAGATCGTGGAGACGCTCATCGAGGAGGCCATGCGGATCGCGGAGGAGATGGAGGCCAGCGGCGAGCTGGAGGCCAGCGGCGGCTCGCCGTCCGTCCAGATCGGCTGATGACCCGACCCGGCCGCAGCCGGTAGCGTTCACCCATGGTCCCGGACCCGATCAGCCCCGACACCGCCCGGCGGTCGACCTGGGACGACGGGTGCACCGTCTGGCACCTCGTCGACCGTTCCGACCTGTCGGTCGTGCAGGAGTCCGTGCCCCCCCGCAGCGAGACCCGCACGCACGCCCACGACCGTTCCCGGGAGTACTTCCACGTGCTCGCGGGCCGGGCCGTGGTCTCGGTCGGGCCGCAGACCGCGGAAGTGGTGGCCGGTTCGGGCATCGAGGTCCCGCCTCGGGTGCGTCACCAGATCCGCAACGAGGGCGACGAGGAGCTGGTGCTGCTGGTCGTCTCGGCCCCCAAGGTCACCTCCGGACGCAACTCCCACCGGGCCCGGCCGCTCCGCCGCGACTACGGCGGCGTCGTGGTGGGGTCCTACCTGCGTCCCACCCGGGTCGGCGACCTGGACGTGGTCGTGGAGATCGAGAGCGCCCAGGACACCGGCCAGTGGCTGGGCCAGGGCGGCCGGGAGTGGCACGAGCAGGTGCTGGAGGACCCGGACAAGGAGCACTGGGTCCTCGTCGACCGCCTCGACCGGGTGGTGGCCTTCGGGATCCTGGCGGCGCTCGACCGGCCGGAGGAGGTGGAGCTGCGCCGGATGGTCGTCGCGCCCGAGGGCCGGGGCCAGGGTCTGGGACGCCTCCTGCTGCGCAAGCTGCTCGAGCACGCCGCGGGGCGGCCCCAGGTGCAACGGGTCTGGCTGGACGTGGGGGCCGACAACACCCGGGCCCGCAGCCTCTACCGGGCCTTCGGGTTCGTCGAGAAGGAGGCGCCGCCGGGGGCGATCCTGCTGGAGAACGGTCTGTACATGGAGTGGTGCCCGGACCGGCACTGACCCGCCGTCCCCCGTCCGGTCCACGGCGAACGGTGCGGGGCGGGGCGCGCGGACGGCATACCCTGGGGCCCATGCCAGCCCCGGACCTGCCCGTCCGCCAGCTCGTCCTCGTGGACCTGCTGTCCCTGATGCTCGCCACCGGTCCCGGGCGGCGCGCCGTGGTCGCGGTCGACGGTCCGGACGGGGTGGGCAAGACCCGCATGGTCGCCGAGCTGGTCGCGCTCGCGGAGCACGTCGCCGGACGTGAGGTGCTCTCCGTCGCGATGGACGACTTCCACCACCCCCGGGCGCTGCGGTACGCCATGGGCAGGGACGCCCGGACCCACTACGAGGACGCCTTCGACCACGCCGCGCTGCGGTCCCGGGTGCTGCAGCCGTTCCGCGACGGCGGCCCCGTCGTCCCGGCGTCGTGGGACCTGGAGGAGGACCGTCCGCTGGACCCCGACCCGGTGCAGCCCTCCGAGGACGCGCTCCTCGTGGTCGAGGGCGTCTACCTGCGCCGCCCCGAGCTGGTGGGGGAGTGGGACGCGACCTGCCTGGTCACCGCCCCCGCCCGGATCACCGTGCCCCGCGGGAACGCGCGTCTCCCGCACCGTCGCGTCCCCGGCGACGACGACCCGGCCCATCCCGCGAACGCGCGGTACACCGGGGCCCAGGCGCTCTACCGGCAGCAGGCGCGGACGGCGCCGCCGACCTGGATCGTCGACAACACCGACCTGCAGCGGCCCGAGATCATCGTCCCCGACCCCGACGAGCCGCAGTGGTTCGAGCAGGGGTGAGGCACGGGCAGGGGCCTCAGGACGGGTCCGGGTCGGGCTCCAGCTGCTCGGTGTCCTCGTCGACCCAGTCGAAGGTGCGGGTGACGGCCTTCTTCCACGTGCGGAAGAGCCGTTCGCGCTGCTCCTCGGGCATCTGCGGGGTCCACCGGCGGTCCTCCCTCCAGCGGGACGCGACGTCCTCGGTGCCCTCCCAGAACCCCACGGCGATGCCGGCGGCGTAGGCCGCGCCCAGGGCGGTGGTCTCGGTCACCTCCGGGCGCACCACGTCCAGACCGAGGACGTCGGCCTGGAACTGCATGAGCAGCTCGTTGCCGACCATCCCGCCGTCGACCCGCAGCTCGGCCACGGGGGTGTCGGCGTCGGCGTCCATCGCCTCCACCACCTCCCGGGTCTGGTATGCCGTCGCCTCCAGCGCGGCCCGCGCCAGGTGGTGCCGGGTCACGTAGCGGGTCAGGCCCACGATCGCGCCGCGGGCGTCGTCGCGCCAGTAGGGCGCGAAGAGGCCGGAGAAGGCGGGCACGACGTAGCAGCCGCCGTTGTCCTCGACCTCGCCGGCCAGGTCCTCGATCTGGGCCGACTCGGAGATGAGGCCGACGTTGTCGCGGAGCCACTGCACGAGCGATCCCGTCACCGCGATCGACCCCTCCAGTGCGTAGACCGGGTCCTGGCCCTCGAACTGGTAGCAGACCGTGCTCAGCAGCCCGTGCTCGCTCGGCACGATCCGTGAGCCGGTGTTGACCAGCAGGAAGTTGCCGGTCCCGTAGGTGTTCTTGCTCATCCCGGGCTCGAAGCAGGCCTGGCCGACCATGGCCGCGTGCTGGTCGCCGAGCACGCCGGCGATGGGCACGCCGAGCTTCTCGCTCGTGCCGTAGACCTCCGAGGAGGTCCGGATCCGCGGCAGCATGGACAGGGGCACGTCCATCGCCCCGGCGACCTCCTCCGACCAGGACAGGGTGCGCAGGTCCATGAGCATCGTGCGCGAGGCGTTGGTGACGTCGGTGACGTGGACCCCGCCGTCCGGGCCGCCGGTGAGGTTCCAGACGAGCCAGGTGTCCATCGTGCCGAAGAGCAGGTCGCCGGCCTCGGCACGCTCCCGTGCCCCGGCCACGTGGCGCAGGATCCAGGCGAGCTTCGGACCGGAGAAGTAGGTTGCCAGCGGCAGCCCGCAGACGTCCTTGAACCGGTCGGCGGCACCGGGCTCCTCCGACCCCGCCAGCTCGGCCACCAGTCCCGCCGTGCGCGTGTCCTGCCAGACGATCGCCGGGTGCACCGGCTCGCCGGTGCGCCGGTCCCAGACCACGGTGGTCTCGCGCTGGTTGGTGATGCCGACGGCGGCCAGGTCCTGCCCGGTGAGGTTGGCCCGGCCCAGGGCCAGCCCGATCACCTCGCGGGTGCGGTCCCAGATCTCGACCGGGTCGTGCTCTACCCACCCGGCCCGGGGCAGGATCTGGCGGTGCTCCTTCTGGCCGACCGAGACGGTGCGGCCCCCGTGGTCGACGACGACCGCCCGGGTGCTCGTCGTCCCCTGGTCCACGGCCAGCACGAACCTGCTCATGGCCGCGCCCCCTCGGACGCCGCTCCGGTCGGGGTCCGGGGGACCTCCTCGGGCCAGGCGCCGGTGGCGGTCGGCTCGCCGCGGAGCACGCGGTCCCGGGCCGCCAGCGCGGCCAGGTCGTCGGGCTCGCGGGCCGCGGCCTCGTCGGCGCGCACCCGTCGGGAGTAGTCGTCCAGCTCACGGGCCGCCTTCTCCTCGCCCCAGCCGAGCCACTGGACCGCGATGTCGGCGATCTCCGGGGCGGCCTGCAACCCCTTGCGGGGTGCCTCGTAGTAGAGCCGGGTGCGCCGCATGAGGATGTCCTCCAGGTGCAGGACGCCCTCGCTGATGCAGGCGTAGGCGATCTCGGCGCGCAGGTAGGCCGGTGCGTGCTCCAGCGGCACGGCCAGCGAGGAGTCCTCGGCGATGAGGTCGAGGAGCTGCTCGACGAGGGAGCCGTACCGGTGGAGCAGGTGGTCGGTCGTCTGCTCGTCCCAGCCGAAGCGGTCCCGCAGCGCGGGCATCCGCCGTCGCATGGCGGCCTCGCCGACCGCGCCGACGAGGGGCACCTGGGCGGTGATCGAGGGCAGCTCCTGCGCGCGGTCGCCCAGGGCCAGGTCCACGGCGTCGGAGGCCATGACGCGGTAGGTGGTCAGCTTGCCGCCGCCGACCAGCGTGAGGCCGGGGACCGGTGAGGCCACGGTGTGCTCGCGGCTGATCTTCGAGGAGTCCGGCTCCCCCCGGGTCCCGGGCTGCAGGAGGGGCCGCAGACCGGCGTACCACCCGACGACGTCGTCGCGGGTCAGCCGGGTGGTCAGCACCTCGTTGGCGTGGTCGAGGACGTAGTCGATGTCGGTCGCGGTGGCCACCGGGTGCCGCAGGTCCCCGTGCCAGGGGGTGTCGGTGGTGCCGATGATCCAGTAGCGTGACCAGGGGATGAAGAACAGCACCGAGCGCTCGGTCTGCAGGAACAACCCCTGGGACCCCCGGATGCGGTCGCGGGGGACGACCAGGTGGATGCCCTTGGAGGCCATCACCCGCAGCCCGCCCTCGGCGCCGGCCAGGTCGCCGACCTGCTCGGTCCACACCCCGGCGGTGGAGATGACCTGGTGCGCACGCACGTCGACCGTCTCACCCGTCTCCTCGTCGCGCACCCGTGCCCCCACGACCCGGTCACCGTCGCGCAGCAGGTCCAGGACGCGGGTGCGGCTGGCGACCTGGGCGCCGTAGGTGTGCGCCGTGTGCACGATGGTGGTGACCAGCCGAGCGTCGTCGACGGTGGCGTCCCAGTAGCGGACCGCGCCCACGGCGCGGCCGTCGCGCAGGTCCGGGAAGTCCCGGTGCAGCCCCCGGCGGGTGGTGTGCTGGTGCACCGGCAGCGCCCGCTGGCCGGGCAGCACGTTGGCCAGCAGGTCGTAGAGGGTCACGCCCGCCCCGTAGTAGAGGCGCTGCCACCAGCGGTGCTCCAGCGGGATGAGGAAAGGCATCGGCTTGACCAGGTGCGGAGCCAGGGTCCGCAGCAGCAGACCGCGCTCGGTGAGCGCCTCGTGCACGAGGTGCAGGTCCAGCATCTGCAGGTAGCGCAGGCCGCCGTGGACCAGCTTGGTGGACCACTGCGAGGTCCCGGAGGCCCAGTCCTCGGCCTCGACCAGCACGGTGGACAGGCCGCGGGTGGCCGCGTCCAGGGCCGTCCCGGCCCCCGTGACGCCGCCCCCCACGACCAGCACGTCGACGACGGGCCCGCCCCGCCCGCTGTCCCGCAGGACCTGCCACGCCTCGTCGCGCGAACGTCCGGTGAGTGCCTTCGACTGCATGGGACCGCCTTCCCCGTGGTCTGGGGCACCACTTTCTCACCCCGCCCCGACGGACCGCCCACCCGGCCTCCCCACCCCGCCCGCGGGTCCCTCTCGCCCGGCGCCACCGCATACGGCACCCTGGGACCATGCTGCGCGGCCTGACTCCCGTGCGGGCCTACGGCAGGCCCGACGTCCAGGCTGCCCTGGAGGTCTGCGCCCAGGACCCCGTGGCCAACGTCTTCGTGGCCGCCCGCATCGAGGAGACCGGGCTGGCCGGCACCCGGGGACCGCTGTTCGGCTACGAGTCGGGCGGGGAGCGGGCGCTGTGCTGGTGCTCGGCCAACGTCGTGCCCGTGCAGGCCCACGACCGGGCGCTGGCCGCCCTGGCCGCCAAGGTGGTCAAGCGGCGGACCTGGGCCAGCTCGGTGTTCGGTCCGGCGGACCAGGTGCTCGACCTGTGGGGGCGCCTGGAGCGCCAGTGGGGACCGGCGCGCGAGGTGCGGCCCACCCAGTACGTCATGACGACGAGCTCCTCGCCGTTCCTGGCCGGCGTCCCGGTCGACCCCGCGGTGCGCCCCGCCCGGGCCGAGGAGCTGGACCTGCTCGTGCCGGCGGCGGCCGCGATGTTCACCGAGGAGATCGGCTACCCCCCCTACCAGGGCAGCGGGCTGTCCTACCGGCAGGGCGTGGCCGGCCTGGTCGAGCGGGGCCACTCCCTGGTGCGGGTCGAGGACGGCCGCGTGGTGTTCAAGGCCGACCTGGGCTCGGTGGCGCTGGGGGTCGCCCAGGTCCAGGGGGTCTGGGTCCACCCCGAGCTGCGCGGGCGCGGCATCGCCGTCCCGGCCATGGCCGCGGTCGTGGAGCACACGCTGCGGCACGTGGCCCCGACCGTGACGCTCTACGTCAACGACTTCAACGAGCCGGCCGTCCGCACCTACGCCCGGGTCGGGTTTGAGCGGACGGGCACCTTCGCCACCGTCCTGCTCTGAGCCGCGACCCGTCGGTGCCGGTCTCCTGCGGCCACGACCGAGCGCACCCTCGGAATGTCCAGCGCGCCCGGGGCGTTGGGAGCCTGCGGGCCGTGCGGCCCGCCACCGGCGAAAGAGGACCTGCGTGACCAGCACCACCACCCGCCCGGCCACCCCGACGTCGGCCGCGTCCTCCGAGATGCCCGAGGGGGCGGCCCGGCTGATCGGCCTGCTCGTGGCCGCGGCCTTCGTGGTCATCCTCAACGAGACCATCATGTCGGTCGCGCTGCCGGAGCTGATGGAGGAGTTCTCCGTCGGCGCCGCCACCGCGCAGTGGCTGACCACGGCCTTCATGCTGACCATGGCGGTGGTCATCCCGGTCACCGGCTACCTGCTGACACGGCTGAGCCTGCGGACCGTGTTCGTGGCGGCGATGTCCTTCTTCAGCCTCGGGACGCTGGCCGCCGCCCTGGCCGTCAGCTTCCCGCTCCTCGTCGGTGGTCGGGTCGTCCAGGCGGTCGGCACCGCGCTGATGATGCCGCTGCTGTTCACCACCGTCCTCAACGTGGTGCCCGCGCACCGGCGGGGTCGCACGATGGGCGTGATCTCCATCGTCATCGCCGTGGCCCCCGCGGTCGGCCCCACCGTCGGCGGGATCGTGCTGGACGTGCTGACCTGGCGCTGGATGTTCTGGCTCGTCCTGCCCGTGGCGCTGACCGCCCTGACCGTCGGTGCCGTGCTCGTGCGCAACGTGACGACCCCCCGCAGGGTCCCGCTGGACGTGCTCTCGGTGGTCCTGTCGGCCGTCGGCTTCGCGGCCACGGTCTACGGGCTCAGCAGCATCGGCTCCGCCGCGGAGGGGACCGCCGCGGTCCAGCCGTGGATCCCGCTCGTGGTCGGGCTGTCCGCGCTCACGCTCTTCGTGCTGCGCCAGACGTCGCTGGGGGACGGGGCCCTGATGGACGTCCGGGCGTTCACGACACCGGCCTTCAGCCTCGCCGTGGCGCTCGCGGCCGTGACGATGATGGCGCTGTTCGGCACGCTCATCCTGCTGCCGATCTACCTGCAGAACGTCCTGGGCCGCTCCACGCTGGAGACCGGCCTGGCCCTGCTGCCGGGCGGTCTCGTCATGGGGCTGCTGGGGTACGTCGTGGGCCGCACCTTCGACCGGACCGGGCCCCGGCCGCTGGTCCTGCCCGGCGCCGCCGTCGCCTCCGCCGCGCTGTGGGGGATGACCACCACGTTCGGGCCGCAGACCTCCCTGACGACCGTGGTGGCCTGGCACGTGGTGCTCAACACCGGTCTGGCCCTGATGTTCTCCCCGCTCATGACCAACGCCCTGGGGTCGCTGCCCCGCCGTCTCTACCCGCACGGCAGCGCGATCGTCTCCACGATGCAGCAGGTGGCCGGGGCCGCCGGCACCGCCCTGTTCATCACCGTGATGACCACCGCCCAGGTGGCCGGGGCGCAGGCCGGGACGGACCCGGCGGACGCGCTGATGAAGGGCGTGCACGCCGCGCTGCTCGCGGGGGCGCTGGTGTCGCTCGCGGCCGTGGCGGGCAGCCTCTTCGTCCGGCGGGCGGAGCCCCCGGCCGAACCGGTCGACGCCGCCTGAGCGGGCGGCCCGGCCGGCCCGCGTCAGCCGGTCAGCCGCTCGTGCAGGAACGTCCAGGCGAGGGCGTGCCAGGTCGCCCACTGGGCCGCCGTGCTCGCCCCGCCGTGCCCGCCCTCGGTGTTCTCCCAGTAGGTCACGTCCCGTCCGTGCTCCTGCAGGAGCGCCGCCATCTTCCGGGCGTGCCCGGGGTGCACCCGGTCGTCCCGGGTGGACGTGGCCAGGTAGACCGCGGGCGTCGGGCGGGAGGGGTCGAAGCGCTGGTAGGGGGAGTACGTCTGCAGCCACTCCCACTGCGCGGGATCCTCGGGGTCGCCGTACTCCGCCGTCCACGACGCCCCGGCCAGGAGCAGGTGGTAGCGCCGCATGTCGAGCAGGGGCACCTGGCAGACGACCGCGCCGAAGTCCTCGGGGTAGCCGGTGATCATGTTGCCGACGAGCAGCCCGCCGTTGGACCGGCCGGTGCAGCCGAGCCGCTCCACCGAGGTCACCCCGCGGGCGACGAGGTCGCGGGCCACGGCGGCGAAGTCCTCGTAGGCCCGGTGCCGGTGCGGACCCAGGGCCGCCCGGTGCCAGCGCGGCCCGAACTCGCCGCCGCCCCGGATCCCCGCGACGACGTGGACGTGGCCGGAGGCGAGCCAGGCGCGGCCCACGACCGGGTCGTAGGCGGGGGTCAGGGCGTGCTCGAACCCGCCGTAGCCGTGGAGCACGGTGGGGGTGGAGCCGTCCGTCGGCAGGTCGGCGGGGCCGACCTGCCAGTACGGGACGCGGGTGCCGTCGGCGGAGGTCGCCCAGTGCTGGGACACCTCCAGGCCGATGGCGTCGAACCGGTCGGGCGCCTGCCGCACGGGCTCGAGGGCCACCCGTGGGCCTGTCTCTGCGCCCGTCCCTGGGCCCAGGTGCGCCACCGAGAGCTCCATCGGCTCCAGGAAGCCCGTCGTAACCACCCACAGGTCGTCGCCGCGATGGGCGTCGACCGCGGACACGCTCACCGTGCGCAGTCCCACGTCGAGGGTCGCGGTGAGGTCCTCGCTGGTCCAGGTCCCGTCCGGTGCGGGGGAGTGCACCCGGACGGTATGGCGCACGTCGACGAGCGCGGTCGTCACCAGGCGGGAGGCCGTCCAGGTCAGGTCCACGAGCGCCGAGCGCTCGTCGGGGACGAAGACGGCCGACCAGTCGGCCTCCCCGCCGAGGACGTCCGCCAGCGGGGAGACGAGCAGGCTGCCCTGAGCCCAGGTGCGCGACCCGCCCCCGGGGGCCAGTCCTCCCGCAGCCGCAGGGCCACGTGGTCCTGGTGGACGGAGACGTCGGCGCTGGTGGGCACCGGCAGGGTCACCGGCCCGTCGTCGGTCAGCACCATGGTCTCGGAGGCGTAGAAGGCGACCGCCCGGCGCAGCAGGGTGCGGCCGAGCTCCTGGTCGTGCTCGACGAACAGCCCGAGGTCGTCCTCGCCGACGGTGTGCAGGACCTGGGCCTGCTCCACCGGCGTGCCACGCTCCCAGAGGCGCACCGTCCGCGGGTAGCCGGACCGGGTCGCGCCCGTGGGGTCCGCCGCCGTGGTGAGGTAGACGTGGTCCCGGTCGCGCCAGGCGAGCCGGCCCTTGGCCTCGCCCTTGGCGAACCCCTCGGGCTGCGGCACCCACTCCAGGGTGGTCAGGTCGAGCTCACGGGTGGTGCCCGCGTCGGCCCCGCCGCGGGAGAGATGCACGAGCGCGCGGTCGTGCGTGGGCCGCAGCACGCTGGCGCCCTGCCACCACGAGGTGCCCTCGTCCTCGCAGAGGGCGTCGACGTCGACCAGGACCTCCCAGTCCGGGTCCGGGGTGCGGTAGGACTCCCAGGTGGTGCGGCGCCATACCCCGCGGGGGTGCTCGACGTCGGTCCAGAAGCCGTAGAGGTGCTCGCCCACCTGGCCGACCAGGGGGATGCGGTCGGGCGCCTCGAGCGCCTCCTGCAGCTGCGCGTGCAGCGGCTCGAAGACCGGGTGGGAGCGCAGGCGGTCCTCGGCGGCGGTGCTGCGGCTGCTCACCCAGTCCATCGACTGCGGCGACTCGACCTCCTCCAGCCAGCGGTGGGGGTCGGCGTCGGTGGTGTCCGGCGGTGCGGATGCGTCGGTCATGGTGCCCACCCCATCACGGATGCCGGGACCCTCCGCGCAGGGAGACGAGGATGCCGGTCATCACCAGCGCGGCGCCCAGGAGCATCCGCCCGCTCATCACCTCACCGAGCAGCAGCCACCCGCCCAGGGCGCCGAAGACCGCCTCCAGGGACAGGATGAGCGCCGCGTGGGAGGGCTTGGCGTGCTGCTGGGCGACCACCTGGAGGGTGTAGGCGACGCCGACGGCGAACAGACCGCCGTACAGGACCGCCCAGAGGGCCGGGGCGAACCCTGCGAACGGTCGCTCCTCGACCATCACCGCGGCCCCGGCCGAGAGCAGCGCGCAGGCGGCGAACTGGGCGGCGGACAGCTTCAGCGCGTCCACCGTCCGCACGAAGTGGTCGATGACGAGGATGTGCAGCGCCCAGAACAGCGCACCGATCAGCACGAGCAGGTCACCGGTGGCGATCGTCAGGTCCTCGGTCATGCTGAGCAGCCACAGGCCCGGGACGGCCAGGCCGAGGCCGACCCACACGGGGGTGCCGGCGCGGTGCCCGAGCGCCAGGCCCAGGACCGGCACGAGCACGATGTACAGCCCCGTGATGAAGCCCGCCTTGCCGGCCGTGGTCGTGGCGATGCCCACCTGCTGCAGCCCGGCCGCGGAGAACAGGACGGCCCCCGCGGCCAGTCCCGGCAGCAGCGGGGAGCCCCCGACCCTGGGTGGGGTCTCGTCGAAGATCTCGCCGGCCGGAGGCTCGGGGGCGACGATCGGGGCGGTCCGCCGTCGTCGGGAGAACCACCAGATCAGGGGCAGCAGCGACACGGCCCCGATCGCGAACCGGGCGGCGTTGAAGCTCATCGCGCCCATGTGGTCGGCCCCGAGGCGCTGTGCGACGAAGCCCAGGCCCCAGATCGCCGCGGTCAGGGCCAGCAGCAGGTTGGCCCGGGCGCGCAGCGCCGGGTCGGGCCGGGAGCCGGTGCGCTCCGCGCTGGTGGTGCTCACGTCCCCGACCCGGTCGCGGCGGCCGGCGGCTCGTCCCCGGACGGGTCGACCGGGACGGGGGGCACCTGCGCGGGGGGCGCGACGGCATACCCCCGCAGCAACCACCGCACCGCGGAGGGGAACCGCTCCGCCCAGGCCGGCTCGGCGTGGTGGGCCTGGGAGTCGTAGACGTAGCGCACCGGCACCCCGGCGTCCCGAAGGGCGCGCACGAGGCGTTCGGCGTCCTCGACGTAGCGGCGCTCGATGTCGGCGTCGTCGGGCCGCTCGTGCCCGCCCACGTCGACGTAGACCCGGCCCGGCGCGCGTCCGGGCAGTGCGGCCTCCAGGTCGAGCAGGGCCTGCTCGCCCGGCCACCAGAAGGCCGGGCTGAACACGCCGGCCCCGCCGAAGACGTCGGGGTGCCGCTCCCACAGGTAGGTCGAGACCACCCCGCCCAGGGAGCTGCCCGCGGTGACGGTGTGCTCGGGCTGCGGACGGGTGCGCAGGACGGCGTCCACGGCCGGCTTGAGGTGGTCGACGAGGAAGGAGGCGTAGTCCGCGGCCCGGCCGCCGCCCTCGCCGGGCATGGCGTACTGGGTGTACTCCTCGGCCCGCCCCGTGGGGGAGCAGGGGACGGCGACGACGATCGCGGGTATGCCATCTCGCGCCAGGTCGGTCATGGCGCCGTCGACCTCCCAGGCCGCACCGGCGAAGGACCGCCCGGGCAGGAAGGCGTTGTGGCCGTCGTGCAGGTAGAGGACGGGGTAGCGCTCCTCACCGTCGTCGTACCCCGGGGGCAGCCAGGCGTAGACCTCGGCGCGACGGTCCAGACCGGGCAGCTCCACGTCGGTCCACGAGCGCAGGTCTCCGCGCAGGTGCGGGTCGGTCACGGGACGGAGGTCGTCGGCGGCGAGCTTCACCCCCGCATCGTAGGAGCGGGCGTGTCCCCGACCGGAATCCGTCGGCGGGGTGTCGGCCGCCGGATGGCGCGTGGTCGGCCCGGCAGTAGGGTCGCCCGTGTGGAACGGGACGGATGGGTCGACGCCTCCGCCGGGGTGGCCGGGGACATGCTCCTGGGAGCCCTCCTGGACGCCGGGGCCGACCTGTCGGTCGTGCGCGCCGCCGTGGAGGCGGTGCTGCCCGGGGAGGTCGGGCTGAGGTCCGACCGCGTGCAGCGGTCCGGTCTGGCGGCGGTGCACGTCCACGTCGCTGTTACGGGGGCGCCGCCGGCCCGCGCGTGGGCGGACCTGCGCGACCTGCTCTCGACCGCCCCGCTGCAGGAGCGGGTGCGCACGGATGCCCTGTCCACGTTCTCCCTGCTCGCCCGGGTCGAGGCCCGGGCGCACGGGGTGCCCGAGGAGGAGGTGCACTTCCACGAGGTGGGCGCGTGGGACTCGGTCGCCGACGTGGTCGGCGTGTGCGCGGCGCTGGCGGACCTGGGGGTCGGGCGGCTGACCTGCGGGCCGGTCGGGCTCGGCTCCGGGACGGTGCGCACCGAGCACGGCGTGATGCCGGTGCCCGTCCCGGCCGTCCTGGGGGTGCTCGCCGAGACCCACCTGGAGGCGGCCGACGACCCGGGACTGACGGGGGAGTGCGCCACCCCGACCGGGGTCGCCCTGCTCGCGGCGCTGGGGGAGGCGACGGTCCCTGGACCCTCGGGCCGGGTCGTGGGCGTGGGCACGGGCGCGGGGACGCGGGATGTGGCGGGCCGGGCCAACGTGACCAGGGTCGTCCTGCTGGAGGCCGGGGGCGGTGCGGCCGCTCCAGCCGGGTCGGGGGATGCCCGGGCTGAGGACGAGGATCTGGTGGAGCTGGCCGCCACCGTCGACGACCTCGACCCCCGGGTGTGGCCCTCGGTGGTCCAGGAGCTGCTGACGGCCGGTGCGCTGGACGCCTGGCTGGCCCCCGTGCAGATGAAGAAGGGTCGCCCGGGCACCGTGGTCTCCGTGCTCGCCGCGACGCGTGACCGGGACCTGATGGTGGACGTCCTGGTGGCGCACACCTCGACCCTCGGCGTGCGCTCGCACGCCGTGCGGCGCACCGCCCTGGAGCGCCGGTGGGTCGAGGTGGCGGTGCCCTGGGGCGTGGTCCGCGTGAAGCTGGGCACGCGGAGGGGTCGGATCCTCTCCGCGACACCGGAGCTGGAGGACTGTCGCGCCGTGGCGGAGGCGCACGGTGTCCCCCTCCGGGTCGTGCTCAGGGCCGCCGAGGCGGGGGCTCAGGAGTCGGGCTGGTCCCCGGGCGGGGAGGACGGTCCCTCGGGGGCCGCGATCTGAGCGGCGAGATGGCCTGCGCCGTAACCGTTGTCGATGTTGACGACGGCCACGCCGGGCGAACAGCTGTTGAGCATCGTCAGGAGGGCGGCGACCCCCTCGAAGCTGGCGCCGTACCCGACGGACGTCGGCACGGCCACCACGGGGGCGGACACCAGTCCGGCCACGACGGAGGGCAGGGCGCCGTCCATCCCGGCCGCCACGACGACGACCCGGGCACGGCGCAGCAGCTCCAGCCGGCCCAGGACGCGGTGCAGGCCGGCGACCCCCACGTCGACCACGAGCTCGGTCGACCGGCCCAGGTAGCGGGCCGTGGTCCCGGCCTCCAGGGCCACCGGCAGGTCGGAGGTGCCGGCGCTGACGACGACGACCAGCCCGCCGGTCGGTGCGGGCGGCTCGGGCGGCCAGGCCACGAGCCGGGCGCGGGGCTCGTGGTGGGCGTCCGGCAGCTCGCCCATCACGGCGGCCGCGCGCTCGGGGTCGGCGCGGGTGAACAGCACGGGGCCCGCGGAGCGCTCGCGGCAGTCGGCGGCGATGCGCCGGACCTGGTCGACCGTCTTGACGTCGCACAGCACGGCCTCGGGGTAGCCCCGACGGCGGGTCCGCTCGTGGTCGAGGTCGAAGTCCTCGACCGCCAGCCGGAAGGAGGGCGGTGGCGCCGTGCCGTCCTCCTGGCTCACCGGGCGGCCCTCAGGCCGAGGGCCTCGAGGGTGAACACGCCCGACTGCAGGCCGGCCAGATCGACCGTGGCGTGCCGGAAGCCGGCCGTGCGGCACGCGGCGACCAGCTCCTCGCGGTGCTCCAGGACCGTCGCCAGGTCGGCGGGCGCGACCTCGATCCGGGCGAGGTCGCCGTGGTGGCGCACCCTGACGTCGCGCACCCCGAGGGCCAGGACGGCGTCCTCCGCCGCCTCCACCTGCCCCAGCTTCTCGGGGGTGACCTCCTGGCCGTGCGGGATCCGGGAGGCCAGGCATGGCGAGGCGGGGGCCTCCGCGGTGGGCACCTCCAACCAGCGGGCCAGTGCCCGGACGGTGGCCTTGTCCGCACCCGCGTCGGCCAGCGGCCGGAGCACCCGGTGCCGACGGGCCGCGCCCGCGCCGGGGCGGTCCGGGCGACGGGCGTCGTCGGCGTTCTCGCCGTAGGCGACGGCGTCCAGGTCGTGCTCGGAGACCAGGTCGTCGGAGATGACGCTGAAGAGCTCGTCCTTGCAGAAGAAGCATCGGTCCGGCCCGTTGCGGCGGTAGTCCTCCCGCTCGCCCTCGTGGGTGGGGACCTCGACCACCGTCGCGCCCAGGCCGTCGGCGACGTCCCGGGCGCGCCGCCGGTCGCGGGCCGCCAGGCTGGGGGAGACCCCCGTGATCGCCAGGACCCGCTCCCGTCCCAGGAGCCGCAGGGACAGCGCCAGCAGGGTGGCCGAGTCCACGCCGCCGGAGAAGGCGACGCCGAGCCGGTGGACCCCGTCGAGGGCCTCGGTCACGCGGTCCACGACGGGCCGCAGCTCGGCGGGTGCCTCAGATGCGCAGTTCCGCACGGTCGGCGGACCAGGCGGTGTGGAAGGTGCCGTCGTCATCGACCCGACGATACGTGTGGGCCCCGAAGTAGTCACGCTGTCCCTGGACGAGGGCAGCCGGAAGCCGCTCGGCACGGAGGGTGTCGTAGTAGGCCAGCGCGGCGGAGAAGCCAGGAGCAGGGACGCCCGAGGCCGCCGCGGCACCCACGACCCGGCGCCACGCGTCCTGCGACTCTGCCAGCCCGTCGCGGATGCTGGGTGCCTCCAGCAGGGTGGTCAGGTCCTGGGCGGCGTACTCGCCGCGGATCCGCTCCAGCAGGCGGGCCCGGATGATGCACCCCGCCCGCCAGATGCGGGCGACCTCGGCGATGTCGACGTCCCAGCCGTACGTCTGGGACGCGACCCGGATCAGGTGCAGCCCCTGGGCGTAGGCGACGACCTTGGCCGACCACAGGGTGCGGCGCACGTCCTCGACGAACGCGGGGTCGGCGCCGTCGATCCCGGTGCGGTCCGGGCCGGTGAGCGCGCTGCGGGCCGCCGCACGCAGCTCGGGGTGGCTGGAGGCGGAGCGGGCGAAGACCGACTCGGCGATGGCGTTGACGGGCACGCCCAGGTCGAGGGCGGCCTGCACGGTCCAGCTGCCGGTGCCCTTCTGGCCGGCGGCGTCCACGATCGAGTCGACGAGGGCTCCACCGGTCCGGGCGTCGCGCTGGGCGAGCACCTCGGCGGTCACCTCGATGAGGTAGGAGTCCAGGTCTCCTTCGTTCCAGCTGCGGAAGACGTCGGCCATCGCGGACGGGTCCACGCCTCCGGCACGCAGCAGGTCGTAGGCCTCGGCGATGAACTGCATGTCGGCGTACTCGATGCCGTTGTGGACCATCTTGACGAAGTGGCCGGCGCCGTCGGTGCCCATGTGCGCGCAGCACGGTTCCCCGTCGACCTGTGCGGCGATGCTCTCCAGGATCGGGCCCAGCGCGGCGTAGGACTCCACCGACCCGCCGGGCATGATCGAGGGCCCCTCCAGCGCGCCGACCTCGCCGCCGGAGATGCCGGCCCCCACGAAGTGCAGACCCATCCCGCGGAGCTGTTCCTCGCGACGACGCGTGTCGGCGTAGTGGGCGTTTCCACCGTCGACGACGATGTCGCCCTCATCCAGGAGGGGGACCAGCTGGTCGATGACCGCGTCCGTGCCCGGACCCGCCTGGACCATGAGGACGATGCGCCGGGGTCGGGTCAGCGACGCCACGAAGGTGGCTGGGTCCTCCGCGGGCACGAAGCGACCCTCGTGCGCGTGGGTCTCCATGAAGGTCTGCGTGCGGGCCGCGCTGCGGTTGTGGACGGCCACGGCGTGCCCGTGGCGGGCCAGGTTCCGGGCCAGGTTGGCGCCCATGACGGCCAGGCCGACGACACCGACGTCGGCGGAGGCGGTCTCAGGGGCGGGCGCGGGGACGGTGGTGGTCATGGGTGGTCTCCCTCTCGTGGCGTACAGCCATCGTCGCGGGGGCGGCGCCGACAGCGCTCCGGTTGCCAAAGGTTGCCGGGCCGGTACCGTGACCGGATGAAGCAGCAGGACGGGCCCGTCCGCGACGACGCGGACCCTGTCGACGGCGAGGGGGACGAGGGCAGGGGAAGGGCCAGGGTCACCATCTACGACGTCGCGCGCGAGGTCGGGGTCAGCCCCTCGACGGTGTCCCGGGCCTTCTCCCGCCCCGGACGCGTCAGCAGCGAGACCTCCAGGCGCGTCCACGACGTCGCGGAGCGGCTGGGGTACCGCTCGGAGCAGCTGCACCGCCTACCGTCCCCCACCCGCACCCGGGTGGTCGCACTCGCGGTCAGCGACATCACCAACCCGTTCTACTTCGGCATCATCCGGGGGGCGGAGAAGGCAGCGGCCGACAACGACTTCTCGCTGCTGGTCGCGGACGCCCGGGAGTCGGCCGAGGAGGAGCGACGGATGCTGGCCCGGCACCTGCCGCTCGTCGACGGACTGATCGTCACCTCCTCCCGGCTGTCCGACACCGACATCCGGGGGCTGGCCCGCAAGGTCCCCGTCGTGGTCCTCAACCGGCGGGTGCCCGGCCTGCCGTGCGTGCTTCCCGACACGCCGCGCGGCATCCGGCGGGCAGTGGAGCACCTGGCGACCCTGGGGCACACCAGGATCGGCTACGTCGCCGGGCCGGGGGCGTCCTGGGCCGACGGCTCCCGGTGGCGGGCCGTGCGGGAGGCGTGCATGGAGCTCTCCCTCACCGACGTCCGCGTCGGTCCGGTCACCCCGACGCTCGCGGGGGGACGCGGTGCAGCGCAGGACGTCGTGGGGCGCGGACTGACCGCGGTGATCGCCTACAACGACATGGTGGCCGTCGGGCTGCTGAGGGGGCTGGAGGCTCTCGGCGCCGAGGTGCCGGGAGACGTGAGCGTGGTCGGCTTCGACAACACGCTGCCGGCCGATCTGGTGGGCCTGACCACCGTCGCGCAACCGGTGACGCTGCTGGGGGAGACGGCCGGCCGGCACGTCATCGGCATGGCCACCGGTCAGGTGGAGCAGCGCGAGCAGCTGTCGGTGCTCCCGGTCGAGCTGAGGGTGCGGGAGTCCACCGGGCCGGTCAGGGACGCACGCGGTACAGGACCTCCCCGGCGTTCGGGATGACGGTGGTCCCCGGTTCGTCGGCGAGGGCCTCCAGGTCGACGGTGGCCGGGTCGAGGTAGCCCAGGTTGATCCGCTCGCACACCTCGCGGGGGATGCCGGTCGCCAGGGTCACCCGGATCCGCAGGCGCTCCTCTCCGGTCTGCGGGTCGTAGGTCCCCTGCCCGCGCAGGTGGGTCGAGTGGGCCAGCACTCCCCAGTGGATGTGCTCGAACCTCTCCCACTGCTTCACGAAGTAGTCGCGGCAGTGGTAACCGATGTCGTAGATCTCGTGGTGGACCTCCGAGACCTCGGTCACGTGCGGGGCGTAGATGACCACCTCGCCGCCGTCCGCGATCGCCGGCTCGGTCTTGTAGCCCCCCTTGGCCGCGGTCCAGATGTCGTCGTAGCGGGTCGGCATGACGGCGATGACGCGGTGCATCGGCTCGTCCAACCACTCCACGTGCGTCTCGGAGGCGATCGCCGCGGTGGCGGCCCAGGCTTCCTCCGGCGTGCCGAAGGCGGCCGCCTCCAGGTCGCCGCTGCCAGACCGCACGACGCAGCACAGGGCCAGCCGGCGGGTCGGGATCATCGCCGCCCCCTCGTTGATCATGGCTCGGACCGGCGTGATCCCGGTCGTGCCGATGATCTCCGTCGAGGTGATGAGCGCCCCCACCCAGTGGGTCATGTCGATGAACTCCTGGCTGGCCACGCCGGGGATGAAGTACTTGTTCCCCCCGGAGATCCCGACGACCTCGTGCGGGAAGACGGGACCGACGATGATCGCGGTGTCGGCCTCCACGACGTGCCGGTTGATGACGATGGGGGCGTCCCGCTCCAGGCGTCCCTCCGACAGCTCCGAGATCCGGTTCGCCGGGATCGTCCCCACCTCGACGAGCATGTCGGGGTCGGCCCACTCGTGGTTGACCACGCGCAGGCCCGGGTAGGCCTCCTCCAGGGTGGCGGGCTGTCCATCACCGCCCACGCCGAGGAGCCGGTCGATCTCCTCGGGCTCCATGTAGGAGTGCGTGCCCAGGGCGATCACCGCCGTGAGCGACCCCACGACGGGGAACAGGTGCCGGTGCAGCGTGCCGACGAGGAGGGGAAGGGGGCAGGACCGGGTGCCGTCGGGGACGACGAGAACCACGTCCTGGCCACCCAGGTCGGGGAGCTCGGCCACCGCACCCCGGACAAGGCCGTCCAGCTGCTCGTCGCCGACCTGCATGTGCGGGCCACCGACGAGGGTGCAGGTGGGGTCAGGGCTCGTGGTCGCCATGTCGGGAGACTACGCCGCAGGCCCGGGGCTGGACAGCCTGGATGCGGAGGGGGGCAACAACCGGCAAGCACGGTCAGGAGCGCCCCGCGACCGTTTGGATGAGGTGTGGGTCGTGCCTCGTGCCGGTACGGCCGTTCCGGTGGACCCGTGGTCCGGGCTAGAGAAGGATTCTGAGAATGGCTGAGCGAATGCACCTGCACCCCGACCGTCTGCTGCCGACCGAGCCGTCGGTGAGGAGGGTCGCGCGGGACCTGTACCAGCAGGTCCAGGATCTGCCGATCATCTCCCCGCACGGCCACGTCCCGCCCGCGTGGCTGGCCGAGGACACCCCGTTCCGGGACCCCACCTCACTGCTCATCACCCCCGACCACTACGTCACCCGGATCCTGCACTCCAGCGGAGTCGACCTGGCCGACCTCGGGGTGGGACAGGTCGAGCTGTCACCGCAGGCGTCGCGGGCCGCGTTCCGGCTCTTCTGCGAACGGTGGCACCTGTTCCGGGGGACACCGATGAAGCTGTGGTTCGAGACCCAGCTCGTCGAGGTCTTCGGGATCGACGTCGTGCCGTCGGCGGAGACCGCCGACCAGGTGTACGACGCCGTGGCGGACTGGATCGCACGGGACAGCTCACGACCCAGGGCGCTCATGGACGCCTTCGACATCGCGTTCCTGGCGACGACAGACGACCCGTGCGACGACCTGGACCACCACCGGGCCCTGGCGGAGGACGCGTCCTTCACCCGACGGGTCGTCCCGACCTTCCGCCCCGACCGGTACCTCGAACCAGCCGCAGCCACCTGGAACACCGACGTCGACCGACTGTCGGAGGTGTCCGGGGAGTCCTGCGACACGTACGCGGGCTGGGTCGCAGCGATGGAGGACCGCCGTGCCTACTTCAGGCGGCACGGTGCCGTCTCGACGGACCACAGCCACCGCGACCTCGGCACGCAACCCCTGGCCCCCGACGAGGCCGAGCACCTCTACCAGCAGGCCCGGTCCACCACGATCAGCAGCACCGAGGGTGACCGGCTGCGCCGCCACATGGTGTGCGAGATGGTGCGGATGGCCGCCGAGGACGGCCTGACGATGACCCTGCACCCCGCGGTCCACCGCAACCACCATCCGGGCACGTTCGAGCGCTTCGGTGCCGACGTCGGGGCCGACATCCCGATCGCGGTGGAGGCGACCCGCGCGCTCGCCCCGGCACTGGCCCGCCACGGGACCGACCCCGACCTCACCCTCGTGGTGTTCACGATCGACGAGACCCTCTACAGCAGGGAGCTCGCCCCGCTGGCCGGCTTCTACCCCGGCGTGCGGATCGGCGTGCCCTGGTGGTTCATCGACGCCCCCGAGTCCATCAAGCGGTTCCGGGCCGCCGTGACCGAGTCCGCGGGCTTCTCCCGCACCTCCGGCTTCATCGACGACACCCGTGCCTTCCTGTCGATCCCAGCACGGCACGACATGGCCCGGAGACTGGACTGCGGGTTCCTCGCGGGCCTGGTGGCGGAGCACCGACTCACCGAGGACGAGGCGCAGGAGACGGCCCGGTATCTCGTCGAGACCCAGCCCAGGGAGGTGTTCGGACTGTGAGCGGCGACCGGCTCAGCCGCACCCGTCCGGCCCCGCCCGTCCGGATGGTCCACCTCGGACTGGGCAACTTCTTCCGGGCCCATCAGGCCTGGTACACGCACCGGGCGAACCAGACCCTCCCCCCGGACCAGCAGTGGGGGATCGCGGCGTTCACCGGGCGGTCGAGCGCGGTCGCGGACCAGCTGAACGAGCAGGACGGCCTGTACACACTGATGGTCGACGCCGCCGATGGGTCGCAGGCAGAGGTCGTCGAGAGCGTCGTCATGGCCCGACCGGGGGACGACCTCGGCACGTTGGCCCGGCTCCTGGCCCGCCCCGAGGTCGCCGTGCTCACCACGACGGTGACCGAGGCGGGCTACTGCGCGACTGTCGACGGCGACCTCGACCTGACGGACGAACGGGTGTCCGCCGACCTCGACGCCTGGCTCGACGGTCGGACCCAGGACCTCACCACCATGCCGGTGAGGGTGGCCTGGGCGCTCGACGGTCGACGGCGCGCGGGTGCCGGAGGGCTGACCGTGGTGCCCTGCGACAACCTCCCCGGCAACGGCAGCGTGGCCCGGGGCGTGGTGCTGGGAGCTGCCCGTCACACGTCGCCGGAGCTGGCGGCCTGGATCGAGGGCCACGTCAGCTTCGTCAGCACGGCGGTGGACCGGATCACTCCGCGCCCCACGAAGGACGACGTGCACCGGGTCCAGGCCATCACGGGGACGCCGGACCCCGCGGTGGTGGTGACCGAACCGTTCGTGGAGTGGGACCTGGCGGGGGACTTCGTCGCCGGCCGGCCGCCCTGGGAGACGGCCGGCGCCGTCTTCACCGACGACGTCCGTCCGTACGAGACGCGCAAGCTGTGGCTCCTGAACGGGGCCCATTCGCTGCTCGCCTACGCCGGGTCGATCCGAGGTCACGAGACGGTGTCCGGCGCCATGCAGGACGAGCAGGTGGTCCGGTGGGTGCAGGAGTGGTGGAACACCGCCATCCCCCACCTGGCGCTGGCGCAGGAGGAGCTCCGTGCCTATACGGAGGCCTTGGTCACCCGCTTCCGCAACCCCGCCATCCGGCACCTCCTCGCCCAGATCGCGGCGGACGGATCGCAGAAGATCCCGGTCCGGATCGTCCCTGCGCTCCGGGCGGCCCTCGAGACGTCGGACGGTCGCGGCGTGGACGGGGCTCTGCGCGTCCTGGTCGCCTGGGTGCTCCACGCCCGCGGCGCCGGTGCCCCGTTCTCCGACAGCCAGGCCGAGCTGGTCGGCCCGCTCGTGGACGGGGAGCTGTCCGCGGCGCTCGAGCGGGTGCTCGACGCCTGGGACGTTCCGTCCGACGTGGCACCGAGGGCCCTCGAGCTCTCCCGGGAGCTGCACCCCGCGCGGCGACCGGACGGCATACCCGGCAACTGACGGCAACACCGGGTGCGCTGCACGGCTTCCGGTCCACGATGAAGGAACGGGCACGGAGAAGGCCCGGATCAACGATGATGAAAGGCAGTGCCCCGATGGACACAACGCGAACCCGCATCCCCGGGAAGGTCCGGCCCTTCGGCTGGCGGGACAAGGTCGGCTATCTCTTCGGAGACTTCGGCAACGACTTCACCTTCATCCTTCAGGCCTTCCTCTTCATGGCCTTCTACACCCGCGTCGTCGGCATCGACCCGACGCACGTGGGCACCCTGCTGCTCGTCGCGCGCCTGCTCGACGCCTTCACGGACATCGGGATCGGACGGTTCCTCGACACGCGTCGCCCCGGTCCCCGGGGCAAGTTCCGGCCGTGGCTCCTCAAGGGTGCGGTGCCGGTCGCGGTCGCCTCCGCCCTGATGTACATGAACTTCCTGGCCGGCTGGGAGTCCTACGGGGCCCGGGTCAGCTGGATGGTCATCACCTACCTGTTGTGGGGGTCCATCGCCTACACCATCATCAACATCCCCTACGGCTCCATGGCCTCGGTGATCTCGGGCGACCCGAAGGACCGGGCATCGCTGTCGGTCTACCGCTCCGGCGGTGCCACGCTGGCTGCCCTCATCGTCGTGGCGGTCGTCCCGGCCATCGTCAACGTCGAGGTCGACGGCAACTCCGTGCTCTCCGGCGAACGGCTGCAGTGGACGGCGATCGCGATGTCTGCGCTGGCCATCGTCTTCTACGTCATCTGCTACGCCCTGGTCCGGGAGCGTGTGGTCGCCCCCAGCGAGGAGAAGGAGCGGGTCCCCTTCACGCAGATGATCAGGTCGGTCCTGACCAACAAGTCACTGGCCGGGCTCGTCGTGGCGGCCCTTCTGCTCCTGATCGCCAACCTCCTGCCCAGCGGTCTGGTCGCCTACCTGTGGCTCGACTACTTCAACGAGGGCAGCCTGCAGTCCCTGGCCGGGCTCGCGGGCCTGGCGCCCGCACTCCTGCTGATCCTCGTCGCCCCGTCCTGGCCGCCCGGTTCGGCAAGAAGGAGTCCTCGGTGGTGGCCATGATCGTCGGCGGAGTCGTGCTGATCTCGGCGTACTTCATGGACCTGCAGGACCGTCCCTGGGTCTTCATCGCCCTCTTCGCCGTCTCGCAGCTGGCCATCGCGGTCTTCAACTTCATGATCTGGGCCTTCATCGTCGACGTGATCGACGACGAGGAGCTGCGCTCCGGCGAGCGCGACGACGCCACCATCTACGGCATCTACTCCTGGGCCCGCAAGCTGGGCCAGGCCCTGGCGGGAGGTCTCGCCGGCTGGGCCTTGGGGTGGGTCGGCTACCAGGCCACCACCGGAGACCAGCAGGTGCAGCAGTCGGAGGGGACCCTGAACGGCATCTACGCGTTGTCGACCATGGTCCCCGGGATCGTCCTGATCCTGGTGGCCGTCGCCCTCCAGTTCTTCTACCCCCTGAACAAGGCGACGGTGGAGCGCAACGCCGCGGTGCTCGCCGAACGCCGGGCAGCCGCCGGCCTCGCCCCCGTCAACGAGTGAGCGAACCGGTCCCACCCCTTCACGACCCCACCCTGTCCACCAGAGAGAGGACTCTTCATGCTCCGCCCCCAGGACACCACCACCCGTGAACGCCGCAAGATCGACGGTCTGTGGGACTTCCGACTGGACGCCGACGGTGCCGGCCGCGACCAGCGATGGTTCGCAGGCCCACTGCAGGACGCCCGCAAGATGGCGGTCCCCGCCAGCTTCAACGACCTGATGACCGACAAGGAGACGCGCGACTTCTTCGGCGACGTCTGGTACCAGACCACCGTCCGCGTCCCGCGGGGCTGGGACGGCAGCAGCATCGGTCTCTACGTCGAGTCCGCGACCCACAGGGCCACCGTGTGGGTCGACGAGCACGAGGTGGTGTCCCACGAGGGCGGGTACCTCCCCTTCGCCGCCGACATCGGCGAGCACGTCCGGGCGGGCGAGGAGGTCCGCCTCACCGTCTGCGTCAACAACACCCTGTCCTTCCAGTCCATCCCTCCGGGGGTGATCGAGGACACGCCCGACGGGAAGCGCCAGATCTACTGGCACGACTTCTTCAACTACGCGGGGATCCACCGACCGGTCTGGCTCACCAGCGTGCCGACCGCGCGTCTGGACGACGTCACCGTGGTGACCACGGTCGAGGACACCACCGGCACCGTCGAGTACACGACCGAGGTGGTGGACGCGGCGGGCCTGACCGTCCGTGCGGTGCTGCGCGACGCCGACGGTCAGCAGGTGGCCACGGCCGAGGGCCCCGCCGGTGCGCTCACCGTCCCCGACGTCACCCTGTGGCGACCAGGTGCCGCCTACCTGTACGACCTCGAGCTGCAGCTTCGCGAGGGAGAGAGCACCGTGGACAGCTACCACCAGCGGGTGGGCGTGCGGACGGTGGCGGTGGACGGCGAGCAGTTCCTCATCAACGGCGAGCCGTTCTACTTCACCGGTTTCGGCATGCACGAGGACCACGTCACGGTGGGCAAGGCCCACATCGACGCCCTGATGCTGCGCGACTTCGAGCTGCTGGAGTGGATCGGCGCCAACTCCTTCCGCACGTCGCACTACCCCTACAGCGAGGACGTCCTGGACTACGCCGACGAGCGGGGGATCGTCGTCATCGACGAGACGGCCGCCGTGGGCCTGAACATGGGCCTGGGCGGAGGCATCTTCGGCGGCCAGGGCTACACCACCTTCTCGCCCGAGACCGCCAACGACGTGACGCAGCAGGTCCACGCCGACCACATCCGCGAGCTCGTCGCCCGCGACAAGAACCACCCGAGCGTGGTGCTGTGGTCCATCGCGAACGAGCCGGAGAGCGAGACCGAGGCCGCGGAGGACTACTTCCGGCCGCTCTTCGACGTGGCCCGGGAGGCGGACCCGACCCGACCGGTCGGCTTCGTCAACGTGATGCTGGCCCCCCACGGCAAGTGCCGGGTCACCCAGTTCGCCGACGTGGTCATGCTCAACCGCTACTACGGCTGGTACGTCCTGACCGGCGACCTTCCGGCCTCGGAGCGGCAGTTCCGTGAGGAGCTGGAGGCGTGGGCGACGGAGGGCAAGCCGATCATCATCACCGAGTACGGCGCCGACACCATGCCCGGTCTGCACCAGCTGCCGGCCGAGCCCTGGTCGGAGGAGTACCAGGTCGACTACCTGGACGCGAACCACCGAGCCTTCGACGCGGTCCCTGCCGTGGTCGGCGAGCAGGTCTGGAACTTCGCCGACTTCGCCACCACCTCCGGGATCATGCGGGTCGGTGGCAACAAGAAGGGTGCCTTCACGCGGGACCGTCAGCCCAAGGCTGCTGCCCACCGGCTGCGGGAGCGCTGGCAGGCCATGAAGGAAGACTGAGCACTCGCGTGCACATCGGCCCCTCGACCCACCTGGGTCGAGGGGCCGACGTGTGCCCGGGCGGCGTGGTCGCGGCGATAGGTTGGGCGGCATGAGGTATGACGTCGCCGCGGTCCGCGCGCTGTTCCCCGCCCTGGCCGGCGGGACGGCCCACTTCGACGGGCCGGGCGGTTCCCAGACCCCGGCACCGGTGGCCGAGGCGGTCGCCCGCACGATGACCTCCTCGATCGCCAACCGGGGCGCCGTCACCGCCGCCGAGCGGCTGGCCGACGACGTCGTCCGGGAGGCCAGGAGGGCCATGGGCGACCTGCTCGGCACCGACCCCGCCACGGTCGTCTTCGGGCGGAGCATGACCGCGAACACCATGGACCTGGCCCGCACCCTGGCCCGCAGCCACGGCTGGGGCCCCGGCGACGAGGTGGTCGTGACCTCCCTCGACCACGACGGCGACGTCCGACCCTGGGTGATCGCCGCCGAGGCCGTCGGGGCGACCGTGCGGTGGGCCGAGCTCGACCCCGCGACGGGCGAGCTGCCCGTGGAGGCCGTCCAGCAGGTCCTGTCGGAGCGCACCCGGCTCGTCGCGGTCACGGCCGCGAGCAACCTGGTGGGCACCCGCCCCGACCTGCCCGGCATCGTCGGTGCCGCCCACGACGTCGGTGCCCTCGTCCACGTCGACGCGGTCCACCTGGCGGCCCACGACCTGCTCGACCGGGAGGCCCTGGGCGCGGACCTGCTGGCCTGCTCGCCCTACAAGTTCCTCGGCCCCCACCTCGGCGTCACCTGCGGCCGGGCCGACCTCCTGGAGGAGCTGCGCCCGGACAAGCTGCTCCCCTCCAGCGACGCGGTGCCTGAGCGCTTCGAGCTCGGCACCCTGCCCTACGAGGCGCTCGCGGGCACGACCGCCGCGGTGGACGTCCTCGCCGGTCTCGCGTGGGAGGGGGAGGGAGCCTCCGCCCACCCGGACCCTGGAGGCCTGTCCCGCCGGGAGCGCCTGACCCGGTCCTTCGGGGCGCTCCACGAGCACGAGGAGACCCTGCGCCTCCGCGCCGAGGAGGGGCTCGCCGCGATCGACGGCGTGACCGTCCACTCACGGGCCGCCCACCGGACCCCCACCCTGCTGTTCACCCTCGCGGACGTCGAGCCCGCCGCCGTGCACCGGCACCTGGCGACCCTGGACGTGAACGCCCCGGCCAGCCACTTCTACGCCTGGGAGGCCAGCCACCGGCTCGGCCTCGGCGCCGCCGGCGGCGTGCGCGTCGGGATCGCCCCCTACACGACGGCCGAGGAGGTCGACCGGCTCCTGACGGGCGTCGCCGAGCTGGAGGCCGGGCGATGAGCGCTGCGACGAGCCCCGGCTGGGTCGACACGGTCGTCTGGTGGCACCTCTACCCCCTCGGTTTCGTGGGGGCCGAGCACACCGCGGCGGAGCACGCCGAGCAGGGCGGCGAGGTGGTCCACCGGCTGACCCGCGTCACCGGTTGGCTCGACTACCTGCTGCAGCTCGGTGCCAACGGCCTGCTCCTCGGCCCCGTCCTCGCCTCGACCAGCCACGGTTACGACACGCTCGACCACTACCGGGTCGACCTTCGCCTCGGCGACGAGGACGACCTGCGGGAGCTGATCGACCAGGCCCGGAGCAAGGGCATCAGGGTCGCCTTCGACGGCGTCTTCAACCACGTCTCCGAGGATCACGAGATCGTGCGCCGGGCGCTCGCACCGGACGCTGCGCCGCAGGAGCGGGCGTGGCTGAGATGGGTGGGGGAGTACCCCCGTGGCTTCGAGGGCAACCTCGACCTCGTGGAGCTGGACCTGTCCCACCCCCCGGTCCAGGACTACGTGGTCGACGTCATGTGCCACTGGCTGTCCGCAGGCGTGGACGCCTGGCGGCTGGACGCCGCCTTCGCGCCGGGGGCCGACGCCTGGCGGCCCATCATCGACCGGGTCCGGGAGCGTCACCCCGACGCCTGGATCCTGGGTGAGGTGATCCAGGGCGACTACGTCGACTTCGTCGAGCGTTCCGGGATGCACTCGGTCACCCAGTACGAGCTGTGGAAGGCGGTCTGGAGCTCGCTCAACGACGGCAACCTGCACGAGCTGGCCTGGGCGCTGACCCGGCACGCCGACTTCTGCTCCGCCTTCCGGCCCCAGACCTTCGTCGGCAACCACGACGTCACCCGGATCGCCAGCAAGCTGACCGATCCGCGGCACGTCGGCACCGCCGCCGCCCTGGCGCTGCTGCTGCCCGGCGTCCCTTCCGTCTACGCCGGCGACGAGCAGGGGTTCACCGGCGAGAAGCTCGACCAGCCCGGCGGCGACGACTCCGTGCGCCCACCGTTCCCGGACAGCCCCGAGGATCTCCTGCCCCACGGGCGAGCACTGCTGGAGGAGCACCAGCGGATCATCCACCTGCGCCGGACGCACCCGTGGATCACGACGGCCACGGCCACCGCCCGGGACGTCACCGACACCACGGCCGCGATCGACCTGGTGGGCGCGGAGGAGGACCAGCGGCTGACCATCGGCCTGAACCTCACCGACGAGCAGATCAGCCTCGACGGTGCCCAGGGGGGACTCGCCGTGCCCGCCCACGGCTGGGCGCTCGGGTAGTCTGCGACGGTCCCCCGACCCCGGGACGCGACGTGCACGGCATACCCCGCCGCCCGTCCCCGGGACCCTCTCCCAGTCTAGGAGTGCACCCTCGTGGCCATGCGCCTGTCGACCCTGTTCCTGCGGACCCTGCGCGAGGACCCGGCCGACGCCGAGCTGCCCGGGCACAAGCTGCTCGTGCGCGCCGGCTACGTCCGACGGGCCGCCCCGGGCATCTACAGCTGGCTGCCGCTGGGCCTGAAGGTGCTGCGCAAGGTCGAGACCGTCGTGCGCGAGGAGATGGACGCCATCGGCGGGCAGGAGCTCAGCTTTCCCGCGCTGCTGCCCCGCGAGCCCTACGAGGCGACCAACCGGTGGACCGAGTACGGCCCCAACCTCTTCCGGCTCCAGGACCGCAGGGGCAACGACATGCTCCTGGGCCCCACGCACGAGGAGATGTTCACCCTCGCCGTCAAGGACATGTTCAGCTCCTACAAGGAGCTGCCGCTGACGCTCTACCAGATCCAGACCAAGTACCGCGACGAGGCCCGCCCGCGGGCCGGGCTGCTGCGCGGGCGCGAGTTCGTCATGAAGGACTCCTACAGCTTCGACGTCGACGACGCAGGTCTGGAGGCCGCCTACCAGCGGCACCGGGAGGCCTACGTGCGGATCTTCGAACGGCTCGGGCTGGACTACGTCATCGTGTATGCCGACTCCGGCGCCATGGGCGGGTCCGCGAGCGAGGAGTTCCTCGCGGTCAGCCCCGACGGGGAGGACACCTTCGTGCGCTGCGAGGCCAGCGGGTATGCCGCCAACGTCGAGGCGGTCGTCGTGCCCCAGGCGCCCCCCGTCGACCCGGCCGTGGTCGCCGCCACCCCGGCCGCGCACGTCGAGGACACCCCCGACAGCCCCACGATCGCCACCCTGGTCGCCCAGGCCGACGCCCTGCATCCGCGCACGGACGGTCGTGGGTGGACGGCGGCCGACACGCTGAAGAACGTCGTGGTCCTGCTCACCCACCCGGACGGCACGACGGAGCCGCTGGCGATCGGTCTGCCCGGTGACCGCGACGTCGACGCCAAGCGGCTGGACGCCCAGGTGGCACCGGCGCAGTGGGCCCCCTTCGACGAGAACGACTTCGCCGCCTACCCGATGCTGGCCAAGGGCTACATCGGCCCGGGCGCGCTCGGCCTGCAGAAGGAGTCGGGGATCAGGTACCTGCTCGACCCCTCCGTCGCCGAGGGCTCGGCCTGGGTCACCGGTGCCGACGAGCACGGCAAGCACGTCTTCGACCTGGTGCTCGGCCGCGACTTCACCGCCGACGGGACCATCCAGGCCGGCGAGATCCGCGAGGGCGACCCCAGCCCCGACGGAGCCGGCCCGCTGACGCTGGCCCGCGGCATCGAGATGGGTCACATCTTCCAGCTGGGGCGCAAGTACGCGCAGGCCCTGGACCTGAAGGTCCTCGACGAGAACGGCAAGCTGGTCACCGTCACCATGGGCTCCTACGGCGTGGGTGTCTCCCGCGCCGTGGCCGCGGTCGCGGAGGCCACCCACGACGAGCTGGGGCTGTGCTGGCCGCGGGCGCTGGCCCCGGCCGACGTCCACGTCGTGGCGACCGGCAAGAGCCAGGACGTCTTCGACCAGGGCGAGCTCCTCGTGGAGGACCTGGAGGCGGCCGGGCTGACGGTGGTCTACGACGACCGGCCCAAGGTCAGCCCGGGCGTGAAGTTCAAGGACGCCGAGCTGCTGGGCGTGCCGACGATCGTGGTCATCGGCAAGGGCCTGGCCGACGGCACCATCGAGATCAAGGACCGGCGCAGCGGCTCACGGCGCGACGTGCCGGTGGAGCGGACCGTCGGCGAGGTCCTCGCCGAGGTGCGCGGCGACGCGCGCCCCGCCTGACGGCATACCCCCCGGTGCTGGAGACCCTCGACCCGGGCGTCCTGGTCTTCCTGGCGCTGGCCGGGCTGGCCGCCGGGTTCATCGACGCCGTCGTGGGCGGCGGGGGGCTGGTCCAGCTGCCGGCCCTCCTCGTCGGGGTCCCCGGAGCGAGCCCGGTCCAGCTGCTGGCGACCAACAAGCTGGGGTCCATCGCCGGGACGGCGACCAGCTCGATCACCTACTTCCGGCGGGTCCGCCCCGACCTGCGCACCGCCCTGCCGCTGGCCGGGGCGGCCTTCCTCGGCAGCGCCGCCGGTGCGGCCACGGCCTTCCTCATCACCAAGGAGGCGTTCAACCCGATCATCCTCACGGTGCTCGTGGCCGTGGGCGTCTACACCCTGGCCAGGCCGTCGATGGGACAGATGCAGCGGCTGCGCTTCGGGCACGCCCGTCCGCGCCGGCACCTGGCGGCCGCGCTGCTCATCGGGGTGGTGATCGGGGCCTACGACGGCGCCCTCGGCCCGGGCACGGGCTCGTTCTTCGTCTTCGCCCTCGTCAGCGCCCTGGGCTACGGCTTCCTGGAGGCCAGCGCGAAGTCCAAGATCGCCAACCTGGCCACCAACTTGGCCGCGCTGGTGGTGTTCGTCCCGCAGGGCGCGGTGATGTGGGAGATCGGGCTGGTCATGGGCGCCTGCAACGTCGTCGGTGGCTACCTCGGGGCGCGGGTGGCCGTGGCCCGGGGGAGCCGGTTCGTGCGGATCTTCTTCGTGCTCGTCCTGACCGCCTTCATCGTCAAGATCGGGCTGGACACGGCTGAGCAGCTGTTCGGCTGAGCCGGCGGGCGGCTCCCGGGCCGGGCGCGGAGGGGTTCCTCAGGGCCTTTTAGGGCTCCAGCGGCTCCGCCCCGCACCCGCCCAGCAGGTCCACGGTGGCGGTGGTGCGCTCCCACGTCTCGGGGTACGTCTCGGGGGAGACCAGCCGGATCACGTGGGGACCCGGCTGGGGCCCGGGGACGATCTCCACACGGGTCGGCTGGTAGTCCATCCGCGAGCTGATGCCGCCCTCCTCGTCGCGGGTGAGGGTAAAGGTGGCGACCATGCCCTCCTGGGTGGCGGGCAGCAGGTTGGCGTTGGTGTCCGGGGACTGGTTGGACAGGAAGTTGCCCAGCCCGTAGATCACGTGCCGGCCGTCCACCTCCTCGCACGGCTGGATCACGTGCACGTGGGTCCCCAGGACGAGGTCGACGTCGCCGGAGCCCAGCAGGTCCCGGGCGATGCGGGTCTGGTCCTCGGTCGGCTGCGCCTGGTACTCGTTGCCCCAGTGCATGCTGACCACGACGAAGTCAGCTCCCTCCTGCCGCGCCGCGGAGGCCTGCTCGAGGATGCCCTCGCTGCCCAGGTTGGGCCAGGAGGCGTCCACGAGCCAGGGTGCCTCGCCGGGGACGTCCGTGGTCGGCGTGCCGGAGTTGGGGTAGGTGTAGGTGTAGGCCAGGTGGGCGATGCGGGCCGGGCCTCCCTCCGCCTCGACCTCGTAGACCTCGGCGAGGCCCGAGCGGTCCTCGTCGGCCGTCGGGCCGGCGTAGCCCATCCCGGCGTCCCGCACGACCTGCTCGGTGGCCGCCAGCCCTGAAACACCCATGTCCATCGTGTGGTTGGAGGCGAAGTCGCACCCGTCGAAGCCGGCGCCGGCCAGCGCGTCGGCCATCTCGCGCGGCGTGTTGAAGACCAGCGTGTCCGGCACCGAGAGGTTCGTGTTGTCCGGCGACAGCGGGGTCTCCAGGTGGCACAGCGCCAGGTCGGCCTCCGAGATGGGGGAGGAGACGTCCTCGAACATCGGGGTGTAGTCGTAGGCGCCGGCCGCGCCGCCCGCGTAGGCGTTGGCGGTGAGGTTGAGCCGGGAGTGGGCCAGGATGTCGCCGGCGGCCGCGATCGTCACCTCGAGCGGCCCGCCGGCCTCCCCGTCGTCCGCCTCGTCGAGGGACGTCGCCGGCGGGGAGACCCCCTGCGGGGCGTCGTCCTCGTCGTCCGCCGCCTCGTCGTCCGCCGCGTCCGCCGCGTCCTCCTCGTCCTGCGACCCCTCGTCCTCGGGGGCGGGCGCCGGTGCGGGCACGGCCGTCGAGGTCCCGCCGGACCCGTCCTCGCCCCCCTGCTCGTCTCCTCCCGCGCAGGCGGCGAGGAGCAGCGCGACGGCGGCGGCGGTGGCGGTGGATGACGTGCGTCGCACAGGGACCCCTCCAGTAGACGGTGGTCGTCAGACTAGCCCCGTCCCGGCAGGTCCTCCGGGAGCGTCGTCGGCAGGTCGCACGTCGTGCCGCGACACACGGTCGCGGCCCGACGACCCCCGACCGAGGGGGTCTCGGCGTCACCGTCGACCACGAGCGTGCCCACCGGGGTGCGCCGGGCCGCCGCCCCGAGCGGGTCGCTCCCCGGCCCCTGCCCGCCCGCACCGGTCGCCTCGCGCGCCCCGCCGGTCGTCGCGGGCGAGAGCCGCACGAGCACCGGACCACCGACGAGCTCCTCGGCCGCGACGAGGGCCCAGCCGGCGAAGCGGGGCGCACGGGTGACGAGGTCGGACATCCCGCCCAGGGCCAGGGCGGCCCGCTCCAGATGGTCGGCCCGGGCCGCCTGGGCCCCGTGGCGCACGAGCGCCAGCGCCAGGGCGCTGAGGCCGCCCGGCTCGGCGTTGTCACCCTCGGTGCGAGGCTCGACGACGAGCCGCTCTGCGTCCCGTCCGGTGGCCGAGAAGGTCCCGTCGTCCCGGCCGAAGAGGCCGACCGCCTCGTCGAGCAGCCGACCGGCCGCTGCCAGCCAGCCGCCGTCCCCGGTCGCACGGTGCAGCGCCAGCAGGCCGTCGACGAGGTCGCCGTGGTCCTCGGCCACCGCCAGGGCGTCGCCGACCGACCCGTCCCGGGAGCTGCGCCGCAGCCGCCCGTCCACGACGTGCTCCTCGAGCAGGAAGCGCGCGCAGCGCGCGGCCACGTCGACCCAGTCCGCCTCCTCCAGCACCCAGCCGGCGTGGGCCAGCGCCGCGACCGCCAGCCCGTTCCAGGCGGTGACCACCTTGTCGTCCCGGGCCGGCTGCGGCCGCAGGCTGCGGTGCAGGTCCAGCCGCTCCCGCACGTCCGCCCACCAGGCGGGGTCGTCCGGGTCCCGGCGCAGCTGCAGGGTCGAGCTGCCGTGCTCGAACGTGCCGCCGTCGGTCACGCCGAGCAGGTCCGCGGCCTGGCGTCCGTCCTCCTCGCCAAGGACCTGGCGGAGCTGTGCGGGGGTCCACACGTAGGTGGCCCCCTCCACGCCCTCGGTGTCGGCGTCCAGCGAGCTGGCGAAGGCCGCCTGCTCCGTCCACATCTCCCGCAGCAGCCAGTCGACGGTCTCCCGCACGACGCGTTCCGCCCAGGGTCGGCTGGCGGGGTCGGCCCGCAGCAGGTCGGTATAGACCCCCAGCAGCAGCGCGTTGTCGTAGAGCATCTTCTCGAAGTGGGGGACGACCCAGGCGCGGTCCACGGCATACCGGGCGAAGCCGCCGCCCACCTGGTCGTAGGTGCCCGAGCGCGCCATCGCCTCGCAGGTGCCCCGGACCATCCGCAGCGACTCCTCGTCCCCGGTGCGTCCGTGGTGGCGCAGCAGGAAGGCCAGCACCATCGAGGGCGGGAACTTGGGGGCGCCGCCGAACCCGCCCCACTGCGGGTCGAACTCGCCCGACAGGGTCCGGACCGCCGCGGCGAGCTCGTCCTCGCCGGGCGTGGGTCCGGTGGCCGTGCGGTCCCCGGCCCGGCGCAGGGCGGCCACGATCTGCGCACCACCGGCGAGCACGCGCTCCCGGTCCTCCCGCCACGCCCGGGCGGCTCCCAGCACCAGCTGGACGAACTGCTCCCGCGGCAGGTACGTGCCGGCCCAGAAGGGTTCGCCGTCGGGGGTCAGCAGACAGGTCATCGGCCAGCCGCCGTGGCCGGTGAGCGCCGTCGTCGCCGACATGTAGACCGCGTCGACGTCCGGTCGCTCCTCCCGGTCGACCTTGACGGCGACGAGGTGCTCCCCGACCAGGCGGCCCACCTCGTCGTCCTCGAACGTCTCGTGCGCCATGACGTGGCACCAGTGGCAGGCGGCGTAGCCCACCGACAGCAGCACGGGGACGTCCCGGCGCCCGGGCCTCGGCGAACGCCTCCGGCCCCCACTCCCACCAGTCGACGGGGTTGTCGGCGTGCTGCAGGAGGTACGGGGAGGTGCTGGCGGCCAGACGGTTCGGCATGCCGTCCACGGTATGCGGTCGCGCCCGCGGGCGAGGGCGCGCGCCTCCGCGTGGGGGCGGGACCTCGCCGCGCGGTGGCGGAGACGCCCCGCGCGGTGCGGGACCGCGCCGCCCGTCCGGGCGGACCGGTCAGGGCGCGGTCATGCCGGGGAACGCGGCGCCGGGGCCGTCCAACCTGCGGTTCCAGGCCACCGCCTCGGCGACGACCCGGGCGATCCCCGTCAGCTGGGCGACGTCGCCGGAGACGCGGGTCGCCGTCGTGAGCGCGGCGGGAGCGACGTCGCCCACGAGCTGACGGGCGAGGGCGCGCCGTTCCTCCGCCCCGTCCAGATCCTCGGGCATGTCGTAGCCCAGCGGGGGGACCGGGGCCGCCCGGCCGGCGAGGCTGGTCACCTGGCGGGTCAGGCCGGCGAGCGGCTCCAGGACCGCCTCGTAGTCCTCGCGCTCCTCCCCGCGGGACCGGGCAGCGAGCACCTCCAGGCCGAAGACGGCCGGGCGCAGGGCGGCGAGCAGGGGGACCGCGGCGGCTCCCTGCGGGCCGGCCAGCGGGGGCCAGTCGACCGCCGCCCCCAGCTCCTGGGCCGAGGCGGCGTGCTGCGCCGCCAGCGCGAGGAGCATCGGCAGGTGCGCGGGGGTGGCCGTCGAGGCGTCCCGGACCGCGTCGCTCACGTCGCCGCGCAGCACCTGTCCGAGGCGTTCGGCCGGCGCCCGGGGTGGTCCCGCGGTGCTCGCGTCGCCGTCCGCCGCGCCGCTGGTGCGGTCGGCGTCGTCGGCGGGTCCCGTCGAGCGCGCGGCCGCGTCCGGCGCAGCGGTGACCACCGGCTCGGCGGGAGGCGCGGGCAGCGGCACACCGCCGAGGACGACGAGCTGCTCGAGAGTGTCCAGCTGGGACCCCCAGGCGGCGGCCAGCCGCGACCGGCGGCCGGTCGAGACCTCGACCAGGTCCAGGGCGGTCAGGTAGCCGTGCACCCGCTGACGGGCCGCAAGCAGCAGCGTGGTGTCGGGCGGCCAGGTGGTCGGGTCGTCCGGCTCGACGGTGCCGGTGGGGGAGCTGCTGTCCGGCCCGTCACCGCCCTCGCAGGCGGTCAGCAGCGCCGCCAGACCGGTGAGACCACCGGCACGCATCAGGGCGCGGCGGGACACGGTCGGGCGCATGACGGGCATCATCTCAAGGGGTAGGGTAGACGGTTCCGGACCGGTGGCCCGGCATCGCACGGTGCCCGGGCCCGGCAGACAGCTAAAGATCGCAGGAGGCACCCGATGGACAGCCGGGCACGCACCGAGTTGCTCACCCAGCAGGTCGCCGAGAGCCTGCAGGGCAGCGGGGTCGTCGTCGACGAGGTGGTCGTCCAGCAGGCCGGCCGTCGTCGCCTCGTGCGCGTCTTCGTCGCCCGCGACGTCGACGGGCTGGACCCGGACGACACCACCTCCGCGGTCGAACCGCTGACCCTGGACGAGATCGCCGTCGCGACCCGGACTGTGTCCGACACCCTCGACTCCACCGACGCCATGGGCACCGGGCCCTACACCCTGGAGGTCAGCTCCCCCGGCGTCGACCGTCCCCTGGGCAGCCCCGCCCAGTTCCGGCGCAACGTCGGCCGGCTGGTGACGGTGAGCCGCACCGACGGGTCACCGGTCACCGGTCGGCTGGTGCGGGTGGACGCCGACGGCGTGCGCCTGGAGGACGTGCGTGCCGGGAACGACGACCCGGCCGGGAAGCAGCCCCAGGACGGGAAGGGCCTCGAGCTCGCCTGGCCCACGATCGAGCGGGCCGCCGTGCAGGTGGAGTTCTCGCGCCCCGACGGAAAGGACCACTGATGGACATCGACATGGCCGCGCTGCGGCTGCTGGAGCGGGAGCGGGAGATCCCCATGGACGTCATCGTCCAGGCGATCGAGCAGGCCCTCCTGTCCGCCTACCAGAAGGTCGAGGGCCACCACCGCGACGCCCGGGTGGAGCTGGACCGCAAGAGCGGGCACGTCACCGTCTGGGCCCGCGAGGCGGCTCCCGTCCTGGACGACGGCACCCGGGGCGAGCCCGGTCCTGAGTTCGACGACACCCCCGAGGGCTTCGGCCGGGTCGCCGCCGCCACCGCCCGCCAGGTGATCACCCAGAGGATGCGCGAGCTGGAGGACGACGCGGTGCTCGGCGACTTCCGCGCCCGGGAGGGCGACATCGTCTCCGGGGTCGTGCAGCAGTCCAACGACCCGCGCTTCGTCCTGGTCGACTTCGGCACGGTCGAGGGCGAGCTGCCCACGGCCGAGCAGGTGCCGGGGGAGAGCTACGAGCACGGTCAGCGGATCCGCTGCTACGTGGTCAGCGCGAAGCGGGGGTACCGCGGTCCGCAGATCATGCTGTCGCGCACCCACCCCAACCTGGTCCGCCGCCTGTTCGCCCTGGAGGTGCCCGAGGTCGCCGACGGCAGCGTGGAGATCGCCGGCGTGGCGCGCGAGGCGGGCCACCGGACCAAGATCGCGGTGCGGGCCACGGTGCCCGGCGTCAACCCCAAGGGGGCCTGCATCGGTCCCATGGGACAACGGGTGCGGGCCGTCATGGCCGAGCTGCAGGGCGAGAAGATCGACATCGTCGACTACAGCGACGACCCCGAGGAGTACGTGGCCGCGGCGCTCTCCCCGGCCCGTGTCCAGTCGGCCCGCATCGTCGACACCAGGACCCGGCAGGTGCAGGTCGTCGTGCCGGACTACCAGCTGTCACTGGCCATCGGACGCGAGGGGCAGAACGCCCGCCTCGCCCACCGCCTGACGGGGTGGAAGATCGACATCCGCGCCGACACCGAGGAGCTGGAGGACCGGGCGGGGCAGGAGGACGCCGTCCCGCCGGGCGTGTAGAGTGGAGAGCACTGCCCGTCCCTCGTCGTCGACCACCACCACGTCCCGCCGCACCCCGGTGCGCACGTGCGTGGGGTGCCGGCGCCAGGACGAGCAGTCCGCACTGCTGCGGGTCGTCGCGGTCCACGGACCGGCGGGCACCGACCGGTGGACCGTCGTCCCGGACGAGCGGCGCCGCGCACACGGACGAGGTGCCTGGGTGCACCCCGACCCCGAGTGCGTGCGGATCGCGATCGCGCGTCGTGCTTTCCACCGCGCCCTGCGCCTGTCACGGGCGGGGACGGTGGACACCACGGCCGTGCAGGAGCGGTTCGCGCAGCAAGGCCGTGACACGGCCGGGTCAACGGATCCGGCCGCCAGCAAAGGGCGGGCCCACCCGGGCCTGTCATCGAGGAACCGGAAGCGGGTTTGACGCTGATGAGCACCCGATGAGTACTCAGCGATGAGCACCCACCAGCACTAGTCACGGGCGTGCCCTGCAGGGGCCCGGTCGTGGCGCTACACCAAGGAGACACCACACCGTGGCCAAACTCAGGGTCTACGAGCTCGCCAAGGAGCTCGGGGTCGAGAGCAAGGAGCTGCTCGCCCACCTGAAGCAGCAGGGAGAGTTCGTCCGGTCGGCATCGTCGACCATCGAACCCCCTGTCGTCCGCAAGATCCGGGAGAACCCGCCCGCAGCGGCCGGCGCGCCCGCGCCCGCCGCCCCGGCGTCCTCCTCCGGCAAGCCCGGGCAGTCGTCCCGTGCTCCCAAGCCGGGACCGAAGTCCGCACCCCGCCCCTCGTCGGCGCCCGGGGCCGAGCAGGCCCCGGCAGCCGCCGAGCCGACGCCCCCGTCCACGCCTGTCGAGCCCGCGCCCGCGCAGCCGGAGGCCCCCGCCCCCGCCGCGGAGACGAGGCCAGACCGCCCGTCCCCGGCCACCCCTGGTGCCAGGCCCGGTCCGCGGCCCTCCCCGTCGGCGCCCGAGCAGCCCGCCGCGGAGCAGGCGGCCGAGCCCGCGGGCGACCGGCGGCCCGAGTCGGGCGCGACCCCCGGTCCCCGCCCGGCCCGTCCCGGGGTCAAGCCCGGACCCCGTCCGGGCAACAACCCCTTCTCCTCCAGCCAGGGCATGGGCCGTGAGCGCCGCGGAGGCGGCGAGCGCGGAGCAGACCGTGGCGCCGACCGTGGCGCCGACCGTGGAGAGCGGGGCGGCGGCTCGCCGCGCCCCGGCAACAACCCCTTCGCCCCCAGCCAGGGGATGCCCCGTCCCGGTGGTTCGCGCGGCACCCAGGCCGGCCCGGGCGGACCTCGTCCCGGCGGGCCCCGTCCGGCGGCCCCGCGTCCCGGCGGCGGCGCCCGGCCGAACCCGGGCATGATGCCCGAGCGTGCGGCCGTGCCCCGTCCCGGTGAGCGCCCCGCGCGCCCCGGCGGCGGTCGAGGTCGTCCCGGCGGCGGCCCCGGTGGTGCACCGGGCGGTGCTCCGGGTGGCTTCCGTGGCGGCCCCGGTGGTCGTGGCGGCGGTCCTCGCGGCCGCGGTGGCACCGCGGGTGCCTTCGGGCGCGGCGGCGGAAAGGTCCGCGGGCGCAAGTCCAAGAGGGCCAAGCGCGCCGAGTTCGAGCAGATGCAGGCGCCGTCGATCGGTGGCGTCAACGTCCCGCGCGGCAACGGCGCGACCATCACGGTGCGCCGCGGTGCCTCGCTGACCGACTTCGCCGACAAGATCAACGTCGACCCGGCGTCGCTGGTGACCGTGCTCTTCCACCTCGGCGAGATGGCCACCGCGACCCAGTCGCTGGACGAGGACACCTTCGCCGTCCTCGGCTCGGAGCTGGGCTACGACATCCGCGTGGTCTCGCCGGAGGAGGAGGAGCGCGAGCTCTTCAGCGCCTTCAACATCGACCTCGAGGCCGAGGCGGAGGCGGAGTCCGACGAGGACCTCCTGCCGCGGCCGCCGGTCGTGACGGTCATGGGTCACGTCGACCACGGAAAGACCCGGCTGCTGGACGCGATCCGCGAGTCCGAGGTCGGGGCCGGCGAGACCGGAGGCATCACCCAGCACATCGGTGCCTACCAGGTCCACGCCTCCCACGACGGCGAGGAGCGGGCGATCACCTTCATCGACACCCCGGGTCACGAGGCGTTCACCGCCATGCGTGCCCGTGGTGCCAAGGTGACCGACATCGCGATCCTGGTCGTGGCCGCGGACGACGGTGTGATGCCGCAGACCATCGAGGCGCTCAACCACGCCCAGGCGGCCAACGTGCCGATCGTCGTGGCCGTCAACAAGATCGACGTCGAGGGTGCCAACCCCGCCAAGATCCGTCAGCAGCTGACCGAGTACAACCTGGTCGCCGAGGAGTACGGCGGCGAGACGATGTTCGTCGACGTCTCCGCCAAGGAGGGGCAGAACATCGAGCAGCTGCTCGACGCGGTCCTGCTGACCGCCGACGCGGCCCTGGACCTGCGGGCCAACCCCGACAAGGACGCCCGCGGCGTGGCCATCGAGGCCAACCTGGACAAGGGTCGTGGCGCCGTCGCGACCGTCCTCGTGCAGCAGGGCACCCTGCGGGTCGGTGACGCGATCGTCGCGGGCGCCAGCCACGGACGGGTCCGGGCCATGCTCGACGAGCACGGCAACAACCTGCAGGAGGCGCCGCCCTCGCGGCCCGTGCAGGTGCTGGGCATGGACACGGTGGCCCGTGCCGGCGACACCTTCCTGGTGGCTCCGGACGACCGCACCGCTCGGCAGATCGCCGAGAAGCGCGAGGCGGCCGACCGTCAGGCGGCCCTGGCCAAGTCCCGCAAGCGGATCAGCCTGGAGGACCTCACCCAGGCCCTGGCCCAGGGCAAGGTGGAGACGCTCAACCTCATCCTCAAGGGTGACGTCTCCGGTTCGGTGGAGGCACTGGAGGACGCGCTGCTGCAGATCGACGTGGGCGACGAGGTCGACCTGCGGATCATCGACCGCGGCGTGGGTGCGATCACGATGAACAACATCAACCTGGCGGTCGCCTCCGACGCGATCATCCTGGGGTTCAACGTGCGTGCCGAGGGCCAGAACGCCGACTACGCCGAGCGCGAGGGCGTGGAGATCCGCTACTACGGCGTGATCTACCAGGCCATCGAGGACATCGAGAACGCCCTCAAGGGCATGCTCAAGCCGGAGTACCAGGAGTTCGAGACCGGGACGGCGGAGATCCGCGAGATCTTCCGCAGCTCCAAGTTCGGCAACGTGGCGGGCTGCCTGGTCCGCAGCGGCGAGATCCGCCGCGGCGCCAAGGCCCGGATCACCCGAAACGGCGTGGTCGTCACCGAGGGTCTGGAGATCGCCGGTCTGCGGCGGTTCAAGGACGACGTCACCGAGGTCCGCGAGGGCTTCGAGTGCGGCATCAACCTGGGGTCGTTCAACGACCTGCAGGCGGACGACCTCATCGCCACCTACGAGATGCGCGAGATCCCCCGCAGCTGACCGCCGTCGTGCACGCCGCGAGGCCCGGTCCGTCCCCGTGACGGGCCGGGCCTCGCGGCGTGGGCGTCGGGCTCTCAGGCCAGGAGGGAACGGCCGAGCCAGCCGCCCTCGGCGCAGCCGGGGAGCACGGCGTAGACGGCGGAGCCCACGGGCACCGTCCACAGGTTGAGCAGGTCGCCCTCGGCCAGGCGGCGCTGGACGGGCAGGAACTGACGCACCGGGTCGGCCTGGAAGGCGGCGAAGAGCAGCCCGGTCTCCACGTTCCCGTCCTTCCCGACCTGCTCGTAGCTGTACGGGCGGCGCAGGAAGCGCTCGTGGGGTGCCTGGGCGCCGGCCCGACGCACGTGGGCGTGCCGGTCGACGACGGGCAGGCCGCTGGGCGTCAGCGCGTGCAGGTCCACGGGGGTGCCCTCCCGGCCACCCGTGAGGGGGGCACCGGTGGCCAGGTCCCGCCCGACCGCGTGCTCGCGGGCGACCCGGTCAGCCCGCTCCCAGCCCTCCACGTCCATCCGGATCCGGCGCAGGACCAGGCTGGACCCTCCGACCCACCCCGGGTGCGTCGGCGCGTCCGGGCCGATCCACAGCAGCCCGGCGTCGCGGTCGGCCACGTCCGGCTGGACCGTGCCGTCGACCTGGCCGAACTCGTTGCGGAAGGCCAGGCCGGCCGCCTCCGCGGGATCGCGGAAGCCCGGTTGGACCCAGCGCGGCGTGGCGATGCCGCGTGCCGCACCCACGAGCAGACGACGGGCGTGGGCCAGCGGGACGGGGGAGTGGGAGCACAGCTGCAGCAGCAGGTCGGTCCCGCCGTACGCCTCGTCCAGGTCGTCCACCGGCAGCGAGGGCAAGGGCGTCAGCCAGGGCGGGCGCCGGTCGACCAGGCCGGTCCGGTCGAACAGGCTCGGCCCCCAGCCGACGGTGACGGTCAGCCCGGCCGGGCGGACGGCCACCTCGGGCTCCTGGTCGGTGACCGGTGGCACGCCCGCGGTGAGCCGGGAGATGTCGTCGGTCCACACCCGCATCAGCCGGCCCAGACCGGTCGCGCCGACGCCGTCGTCCAGGTCCAGTCCGACGAAGACCGCGTGGGGCGGAGGAGGCGTGGCGATCCCTGCCTGGTGCTCCCCGTGGAACGGCACGACCAGGTCGCCCGGCCCGCCCGCCGGGGTCCTGGCCTGCGCCGGGTCCGTGGACCGGGTCCCCGAGGAGGCGATTCCCCCGGCCAGTGCGAGGGCGCCCGCGCCCCCCAGCAGGCTCCCCGTGAGGAGCGTGCGCCGGCCGACCTGAGCGCTGCTCACGGTGCCTCCGTGTGCTCTCCCGGCGCGTAGTCCTCCTCGGCCCCGGAGAAGGCGCGGGCGGTGACCGTGAGCTCGTGCTCGACGCCGTCGGAGTCCACGACCACCAGGTCCACCTCCTGGCCCGTCCCGACCGGCTCCGCCAGCTGCATGAGCATCAGGTGGTCACCGCCGGGCTCCAGAGCGTGCTCGCCGCCCGCGGGCACCACGAAGCCGTCCTCGGCCCTGCGCATGACCCGTCCGCCCGCGCCGTCGTCGACGGTCACGTGCATCTCGGACGTCCCGGCGAGCTCGCTGCGCACCTCCACCAGGTGCAGGTCCGTGCCGCCGTCGTTGGTGAGCGCGCCGAAGACCCCGGTCATCGGACCGTCCGTGGCCTTGGCCCACCCGTCCACGAGGACGAGGCCGGCACCGGCGGAGGTGGCGTCCGGGGTGGCCGGAGGCGCGTCGGCCGGACCGGTGGCGGGGCCGCACCCGGTCAGGGTGACGGCCAGGGCGAGGGTGAGGACGAGCGCCGAGCGCGCGGAGCGGGCGATGGGCATGGGATCTCCTGGAAGCTGGTGCGGGGGGAAGGGGTCAGAGCACGGCCGACGGCGTCGGCGGGGCCCTTCCGTCCCAGGAGCGGTGCGCGGTGCAGGCGGCGGCCAGGACCGTGCGGCCGGCCACCGGCCACCGGGGTCCGACGGGCCCCCGCACCGTGCCGGGGGCCACCAACCGTCCCCACCACGCCACCGCCTCTCGCCACAGCGTGGCGGCAGCCGCCCGGAGGACGACGACGGTGAGCGAGGCGAGGCCGTGGAGCAGGAGCATCGTGGTCCCCCCGTGGCCCAGCGCCGCGAGCAGCTCGGAGGGGGAGGGGCCTGCGACCACGACCGCCAGGTGCCCGTCGTGGGCGGCGGGGCCGCGCGCCCCCGGCGTCGCGACGGGCGACCGGGTCTGCTGCGACAGCAGGGGCGCCAGCGCCAGCGCGGCATGGGTGGCGCCTGCCCCGCGCCCACGGCCACGAGCAGCCGGGCCGCCCGGGCCACCGGCCCGGAGCCGGCACGGCGGGCCGGCAGGAACCAGGCGAGCAGCACGGTGGCCGTGCCGGCCCACAGGAGCGCACCCGGGCGGACCCCGCCCCCGGCGCCGTGCCCGTCCGCACCGAGGTGGGCGAGCAGCCCCCAGCCCACCGCGAGGACGGACAGAGCGCCCGCGCGGGCACCCCTGGCCGCCCACGTCATACCCCGGAGGGTATCCCACGCCCTGGCGCCGACAGGTCCTGCCGGTCCGTAGGATGGTCGGGCCCGGAACACCGCCCGGAACACCGACGACCCAGGAGGACCCATGGCAGACCAGGCCCGCGCCCGCCGCATCGCCGAGCGCATCAAGCAGCTGGTGACGCAGGGGCTGTCCCAGGTGGTCAAGGACCAGCGCCTGGGCTTCGTCACGATCACCGACGTCCGCGTGACCGGGGACCTGCAGCACGCCAGCGTCTTCTACACCGTCCTGGGCCAGGAGGAGGACCGCGCCACCGCGGCCGAGATCCTGGAGACCTACCGCGGACGGCTGCGCTCCTTCGTGGGCCGTGGTCTGGGGATCCGGCTGACGCCCAGCCTGGAGTTCATCCTCGACGCCCTCCCGGAGGACGCGGCGCACATGGACGACCTGCTGCGCCAGGTGGCCGAGCGGGACGCGGAGCTGGCGCGCGAACGGGCGGCGGCGGCCTACGCCGGCGAGCCGGACCCCTACCGGCGGCCGGCGGCCGAGGACGACGACGGGGACGACGTCCCGGCGGATGAGCGCTGAGGGCGTCGGCGACGGACTGCTCGTCGTCGACAAGCCCGCCGGCTGGACCAGCCACGACGTCGTCGCGAGGGCCCGGCGCCTGTGCGGCACCCGACGGGTGGGGCACGCGGGCACCCTCGACCCGATGGCCACGGGGGTCCTGGTGCTCGGGGTGAACCGGGGCACCAAGCTGCTCACCTTCCTCGTCGGTTCCGACAAGGGGTATGCCGCCACCGTGCGCCTGGGGCGCTCCACCCTCACCGACGACGCCGAGGGGGAGGTGACCGGCGGGGCCGACGCGGGCTCCCTGACCGACGATCAGGTGGCCTCGGCGGTGCGCTCGCTCACGGGGCCGGTCCAGCAGGTGCCCAGCGCGGTGAGCGCGATCAAGGTCGACGGGCGCCGCTCCTACGCCCGGGTGCGCGCCGGCGAGGACGTCGAGCTGGCCGCCCGCCCCGTGACCGTGCACCGCTTCGACGTGCTCGCCCGCCGGGACGTGGTCCTGGACGACGGCCACCGGGTCGTGGACCTGGACGTGGAGGTCGAGGTGTCCTCGGGCACCTACGTGCGTGCGCTGGCCCGCGACCTGGGGACCGCCCTCGGGGTCGGCGGTCACCTGACCGCGCTGCGCCGGACCCGGGTCGGAGGGTTCACCCTCGACCGGGCGGCGACCCTGGAGCAGCTGGACCCGGACGCGGGCGAGGGGGCCGGAGCCCACCTGCTGGCGCTGGCGGACGCGGCCCGGGCCACGCTCCCGGCCCGTGACCTGGACGAGGCCGAGGCCCGGGCGCTCGGCTACGGTCAGCGCGTCCCCTCCGCCGAGCCCGGCCGGAGCAGTCCCGTCGCCGCCTTCTCGCCCGAGGGCGTCCTGGTGGCCGTCCTCGACGAGAGCGGTCCCACCGCGCGTGCGCGCGTGGTCCTGGCGCCCGCCGGGCAGAAGTAGAGTAGGCGCCCGTGCACCGATGGACGAGCCTGGACGAGGTTCCCGCCGACCTGGGTCCCACCGTCGCCACGCTCGGCAACTTCGACGGTGTCCACCGCGGCCACCGGGCCGTCCTGGACACCGTCGTGGCGACCGCCCGGGAGCGCGGCCTGGCCTCCGTGGCCGTCACCTTCGACCCGCACCCGGTGGCCGTGCTGCACCCGGACCGGGCGCCCCGGGAGATCACCGGGCTGGACCACCGGCTCGACCTGCTGGCCGCCCTCGGGCTGGACGGCGTGGTGGTGGTGCAGTTCACCCCCGAGTACGCCCTGCTCACCCCCGAGGACTTCGTGGTGCAGACGTTCGTGGACGGGTTGCGCTCGCAGGTCGTGGTCCTCGGCCAGGACTCGCGGTTCGGCCTGCACAACAGCGGGGACGTGGGGACGATGCGCGAGCTGGGCGAGGCCTACGGCTTCGAGGTCCTCGTCCAGGGGACCGTGGGTGAGCACGAGCGGGGCCGGCGCAGCTGGTCCTCCACCGCGCTGCGCGAGGCGATCGCCACGGGGGACATGGAGACCGCCACCGAGATCCTCGACCGGCCCCACCGGGTCTCGGGCGAGGTCGTGCACGGCCACCACCGGGGCCGGGAGCTGGGCTACCCCACCGCCAACCTGAGCACCGACAGCGAGGGGCTCGTGCCCGCCGACGGCGTCTACGCCGGCTGGCTCGAGCGCCCGTCGCTGCCGGCGGAGCACCCCGACCGGCGGCTGCCGGCGGCGATCTCGGTGGGCTCCAACCCGACTTTCGGCGACGTCGAGCGCACGGTCGAGGCCTACGTCCTGGACCGCGACGACCTCGACCTGTACGGCGAGACGGTGGCCGTGGACTTCGCGCGCCGGCTGCGCGGCAACGACCGGTTCGAGACGGTCGAGGGTCTGCTGGAGCAGATCGCCGCCGACGTCGACCGCACCCGCGCCCTCCTCGGCTGAGCCGGGGTATGTCGTCGCGCCCCGTCGTGACCCGGCTCGCCCGGGCGGACTGGGGCCTGGTCGTGGCCGCCGGCGGGCTCTCGGTCGTGGGAGCGCTGCTCGTCTGGTCCGCCACCCACGAGCAGGTCGGTCCGCCCTGGCCGTGCGGCACGTGGTGAACACCGCGGTGGGGATGACCGCCGCCCTGGGCGTGCTCCTGCTCGACGTGCGCCGGCTACGGGCCCTGGCCCCGTTCGCCGTCGTGGCCGGGGTCGGCGGCCTGGTGCTCGTCCTGACCCCGGTGGGACAGACGGTCAACGGGTCGCGCTCCTGGCTCTTCCTGCCCGGCGGCTTCTCGCTCCAGCCGGCCGAGCTGGCCAAGATCGGCCTCGTGCTCGGCCTGGCGGTCATCCTGGCCGAGGGACGGGACCGGTGGCGGCCGCCCCGTGCCCGCGAGGTCCTGCTGGCCTGGGTCCTGGCGGGGGTGCCGGTCCTGCTTATCCTGCTCCAGCCCGACCTGGGCAGCGCGCTCGTCCTGGGCATGCTCACCGTCGGGGTGGTCGCCGCCTCCGGCGCGTCGTGGTGGTGGACGGCGGCCGCGCTGGCCGGCACCGTCGCGACCGTGGTCGCCGCGGTCCGCGTTCCCCTGCTGGACCCCTACCAGGTCGACCGTCTGCTCGCCTTCCGGGACCCCACGCTGGACCCGGAGGGCATCGGCTACCAGACCCGCCAGGTGCGGCTGGCGGTGGCCGCGGGGGGCTGGGACGGCGCCGGGCTGGGGGAGGGCCCCCACACCCAGGGCGGGTTCATCCCGTTCCAGCACACCGACTTCGTCTTCTCGGTCGCGGCCGAGGAGCTGGGCCTCCTCGGCTCCGGCGGGCTCCTGCTGCTGCTGGGCTTCCTGGTCCTGCGGGCCCTGGTCGTGGCCCTGCGCTGCGAGGACCCCTTCGCCCGGCTCGTGGCCGTGGGGGTCGCGAGCTGGTTCGCCTTCCAGGTGGTCCAGAACGTGGGGATGAACCTGGGCCTGGTCCCGGTCACCGGGCTGCCGCTGCCCTTCCTGTCCTACGGAGGCTCCTCGATGCTGGCCTGCTGGGTCGCCGTGGCGCTCGTGTCGGCGGCGCAGCAGGACCGGCGTGGGGGGCGCTGACTCCGGGGCAGGCGTCGTGACAGAATCGGGCCAGCCCGTGCCTGCCGACGAAGGAGTTGACGATGGCCCGTTCCGTGACCGAGGAGAAGGTCGACCGCAGCATCATCGAGAACCGTGCCCCCAGCGTGGGCCACCTGTTCCGTGAACGTGTCCAGGCCCTGCCCGAGGGGGAGGCCTTCCGGCACCCGGTCGGGGACGGGTGGGCGTCCCTGACGTGGAGCCAGACCCGGGACCGGGCCTACGCCCTGGCTGCCGGCCTGGTCGAGCTGGGGGTCGAGCCGGAGGAGCGCGTCGCGCTGATGTCCTCCACCCGGATCGAATGGGTGCTCTCCGACCTGGCCGTCATGTGCGCCGGCGCCGCCACCACGACCATCTACCCCACGACCATCACCGAGGACGTGGCCTACATCGTGGCCGACTCCGGCAGCCGGGTCGTCATCGCCGAGGACGGCGACCAGGTGGCCAAGCTGCGCGAGCGCGCCGACGAGATGAGCGGGGTGCTCAAGGTCGTCGTCGTCGACGGGGAGGGCGACGGGGAGCAGGTCATCACCTTCGCCGAGCTGGAGGAGCTGGGCCGTGCCCGGCTCGAGCGTGAGCCCGGCGTGGTGGACGCCCGCATCGACGGCCTCACCCCCGAGCACCTCGCCACGATCATCTACACCTCTGGCACGACGGGTCGACCCAAGGGGGTGCGGCTGCCGCACTCGGCGTGGACCTACGAGGCGGCGGCGGTCGCCTCCATCGGCATCCTGAGCCAGGACGACCTGCAGTACCTCTGGCTTCCGCTCGCGCACGTCTTCGGCAAGGTCCTGCTCGCCCTGCCGCTGCAGATCGGCTTCCCCACCGCGGTCGACGGACGGCCGGAGAAGATCGTCGAGAACGTCGCCGTCGTCCAGCCCACCTTCATGGGGGCCGCACCGCGGATCTTCGAGAAGGTCTACGGCAAGATCACCACGATGATGATGGACGAGGGCGGGGTCAAGGCCAAGCTCTTCACCTGGGCCTCCGGGGTGGGCAAGGAGGTCGGGGAGATCCGGGCCGCCGGCGGACAGCCGGGCGGGCTGCTGGCCACCAAGTACCGGTTGGCCGACAAGCTGGTCCTCAGCAAGATCCGCGGACGGTTCGGCGGCAAGGTGCGCTTCTTCATCTCCGGCTCGGCCGCGCTGAACGCCGACGTCGCCCGCTGGTTCGACGCCATGGGTCTGCTCATCCTCGAGGGCTACGGGCTCACCGAGACCAGCGCCGCCTCCTTCGTCAACCGGCCCGCGCCCGGTGGCTACAAGTTCGGCTCTGTCGGGTGGCCGCTGCCCGGCACCGAGGTGCGCATCGCCGAGGACGGCGAGATCCTGCTCAAGGGACCCGGGGTCATGGAGGGCTACCACCAGCTGCCCGAGGAGACGTCCGCCAGCCTCGACGACGGGTGGCTGGCCACCGGTGACATCGGCGAGGTGGACCCGAACGGCTTCCTGACGATCACCGACCGCAAGAAGGACCTGTTCAAGACGTCCGCGGCAAGTACGTCGCCCCCTCGCTCATCGAGTCGCGGTTCAAGGGCATCTGCCCCTACGCCAGCCAGCTCATCATCGAGGGCGACGGGCGCAAGTTCGTCTCCGCGCTCGTCACCCTCGAGCCCGAGTCCATCGCTGCCTGGGGTGCGCAGAACGGGATGGCAGGGGACTCCTACCGGCAGATCGTCACCTCGGAGAAGGCCCGGGAGATGGTCCAGGGCTACGTCGACGAGCTCAACTCCCAGCTCAACCGGTGGGAGCAGATCAAGGAGTTCCACATCCTGGACCACGACCTGTCGGTGGAGGAGGGTGACCTCACGCCGAGCATGAAGCTCAAGCGCAAGGCCGTCACCTCCAAGTACAAGGACGAGCTGGACAGGTTCTACGTCGAGAGCTAGGGCGCACGCGTCGACGCGCCGCCGCCGGGGATCCCCCGGCGGCGGCGCTCGTTTCCCCCCGGCGGGCGCGGCTGCATACGCTGGACCGCATGTCCTCGCCGACCGACGTCCCGAGCCGTCCCCGCGGAGCCTCCGTCCTCGACCGGCTGGAGCCCCTGCTCGAGCAGGTGAGCAAGCCGGTGCAGTACGTCGGTGGTGAGCTGAACTCGCAGGTCAAGGCCTGGGACTGCGGGGGCGAACACACGGTGCGCTGGGCGCTGATGTACCCCGACGCCTACGAGGTCGGCCTGCCCAACCAGGGCGTCATGATCCTCTACGAGGTCCTCAACGAGCAGCCCGGGGTCCTGGCCGAGCGCACCTACGCGGTGTGGCCCGACCTCGAGACCCTGATGCGCGAGCACGGGGTGCCCCAGTTCACGGTGGACGCCCACCGGGCCGTGGGCGACTTCGACGTCCTGGGCCTCAGCTTCTCCACCGAGCTGGGCTACACCAACATGCTCACCGCGCTCGACCTCGCCGGCATCCCGCTCCACGCCCGCGACCGCACCGAGGAGCACCCGCTGGTGATCGCCGGCGGCCACGCCAGCTTCAACCCCGAACCGGTCGCCGACTTCGTCGACGCCGCGGTCGTCGGCGACGGCGAGGAGGCGGTGCTCGCGGTCTCGGCCATCCTGCGCGGCTGGAAGGAGGCCGGGCGGCCCGGCGGCCGCGAGGGGCTGCTGCTGCAGCTGGCCGCCACCGGCGGCGTCTACGTCCCGGCGTTCTACGACGTGGACTACCTGCCGGACGGGCGGATCCAGCGGGTCGCCCCCGCGCGGGCGGGCGTGCCCTGGCGGGTCGCCAAGCACACCGTCATGGACCTCGACTCCTGGCCCTACCCCAAGGCACCGCTCGTGCCGATCACCGAGTCGGTGCACGAACGGATGAGCGTGGAGATCTTCCGCGGGTGCACCCGAGGGTGCCGCTTCTGCCAGGCCGGCATGATCACCCGCCCGGTCCGGGAGCGCTCGATCACCGGGATCGGCGACATGGTCCAGCGGGGCCTGGAGGCCACCGGCTTCGAGGAGGTCGGGCTGCTCTCGCTGTCCTCGGCCGACCACTCCGAGATCGCCGAGGTCACCAAGGACCTGGCGGACCGTTACGAGGGCACCCAGACCGGCCTCTCGCTGCCCTCGACCCGGGTCGACGCGTTCAACATCGAGCTGGCCAACGAGCTGACCCGCAACGGGCGCCGGTCCGGACTGACCTTCGCCCCCGAGGGCGGCAGCGAGCGGATGCGCAAGGTGATCAACAAGATGGTCACCGAGGAGGACCTCATCCGCACGGTCGGCGCCGCCTATGCGGCCGGGTGGCGGCAGGTCAAGCTCTACTTCATGTGCGGGCTGCCCACCGAGACCGACGAGGACGTCCTGCAGATCGCCGACCTGGCCAAGCGGGTCATCGACACCGGGCGGGAGGTCTCCGGGCACCGCGACATCCGCTGCACGGTCTCCATCGGCGGGTTCGTGCCCAAGCCGCACACCCCCTTCCAGTGGGCCGCGCAGCTGGGGGCGGAACAGACCGACGCCCGGCTGGCCAAGCTGCGCGAGGCGCTGCGCTCCGACCGCCGCTACGGGTCGGCCATCGGGTTCCGCTACCACGACGGCAAGCCCGGGATCGTCGAGGGTCTGCTCTCGCGGGGCGACCGGCGGCTGGGCGCGGTGATCGAGCAGGTGTGGCGCGACGGGCAGCGGTTCGACGGGTGGAACGAGCACTTCTCCTACGAGCGCTGGATGTCGGCCGCGGAGGCGGGCCTGGCCGGGACCGGGGTGGACGTGGACTGGTACACCACCCGGGAGAGGGGGGAGCACGAGGTCCTGCCCTGGGACCACATCGACTCCGGCCTGGACAAGGAGTGGCTGTGGGAAGACTGGCTCGACGCCCTCGAGGAGCGGGAGGTCGAGGACTGCCGGTGGACGCCGTGCTTCGACTGCGGCGTGTGCCCGCAGATGGACACCGAGATCCAGGTCGGCCCCACCGGCAAGCGGCTGCTGCCCCTGTCCGTGGTGCGCTGAGGACGCAGGACCGGCATCGCGCCCGGGGCCGACGCGCCCCCGACCGGGACGTGACCACGTCGACCGGGGCGCGACCACGTCGTCCGGGACGTGACCACGTCGTCCGGGACGTGACCACGTCGTCCGGGTGACGCGACCCGCGGACCCGGGGGAGGGGTCAGAGCTTGCGGGCCCGCACGACCCCGTCGATGGCCAGGATCGCCTGCTTGAGGTCGTCCTGCACCTCACCCTCGACGTCGACGAGGGTGTAGGCGTAGTCGCCCCTGGACCGGTTGGTGAACTCGGCCACGTTGAGCCCGGCCTCGCCCAGGACCCCCGTGATCTGCCCGATCATCGTGGGCCGGTTCTGGTTGAAGATCCCCAGCCGGGTGGTCCCCGGCGTGCGGGCCATGACGACCTCGGGGAAGTTGACCGAGTTGCGGATGTTGCCGTGCAGCAGGAAGTCGGAGAGCTGGTCGACCGCCATGACGGCGCAGTTGTCCTCGGCCTCACCCGTGGAGGCGCCCAGGTGGGGCAGGGCGATGACCTTGGGGTGGATCGCCCGCCTCGGTGGGGAAGTCGTTGACGTAGGCGTGCAGGTGGCCGGAGTCCAGGGCCTGCAGGACCGCGGCCTCGTCGACCACCCCGCCCCGGGCGAAGTTGAGGATCACGCCGCCCTCGGGCATGAGGGAGATCCGGTGGGCGTCGACCAGGCCCCTGGTGCCCTCGACGAGCGGCACGTGGGGGGTGATCATGTCCGAGCGGGAGAAGAGCTCCTCCACGCTCGTGACCTGCTCCACCTGGGGGGAGAGCTGCCACGCGCGCTCCACCGTGATCGCCGGGTCGTACCCCAGGACCTTCAGCCCCAGCGACTGGGCGGCGTTGGCCACGAGCACGCCGATCGCGCCCAGCCCGATCACCCCGAGCGTGCGCCCGGGCAGCTCGAACCCGGCAAACTGCTTCTTGCCGGCCTCGACCTGCTTGTCGAGCTCCTTGCCGGACAGCGACCGCCCGGCCACGAGGTCACGGGTGTAGTCGGCCGCGTGGTAGAGGTTGCGCGCGGCCAGGAGCATGCCGGCGATGACGAGCTCCTTGACCGCGTTGGCGTTGGCGCCGGGGGTGTTGAACACCGGGATGCCGCGGGCGGCGAGCCGGTCCACCGGGATGTTGTTCGTGCCCGCGCCGGCGCGGGCCACGGCATACACCGTCTCGGGGATCTCCACCGAGTGCAGGTCGGCCGACCTGAGCAGGAGCGCCCGGGGCTCGGCGATGTCGGTGCCGATGTCGAAGACGTCCCGGTCGAGGCGCTGCAGGCCGATCGGCGAGATGGCGTTGAGGGTCTGGATCGCGAAGGTGCTCATGGGTCAGCCGTTCTTCCGCTCGAACTCGGTCATGAAGTCGACGAGGGCCTGCACGCCCTCCAGGGGCATGGCGTTGTAGATGCTGGCGCGCATGCCGCCCACGCTCCGGTGCCCGGCGAGGCCGGAGAGCCCGGCCGCTGCCGCCTGGGCGACGAACGGCTTCTCCAGGGCGGGGTCGGGCACGAGGAAGGGCACGTTCATCCAGGACCGGGCGGCCGGCTCGACGGGGTTGGCGTAGAAGTCCGAGGCGTCAATCACCCCGTAGAGCAGCTCGGCCTTGGCCCGGTTGCGCGCAGCCATGGCCTCCAGCCCACCCTGCTCCTGGACCCACTCCAGCACCAGACCGACGAGGTACCACGCCAGCGTCGGCGGGGTGTTGAGCATGGAGTCGGCCTCGGCCATGGCGGTCCAGTCCAGCACCGAGGGCACGTCGGCCCGGGGTCGACCCAGCAGGTCGCGCCGCACGACGACGACGACGATCCCGGAGGGGCCGAGGTTCTTCTGGGCCCCGGCGTAGACCACGCCGTAACGGGTCACGTCCATGGGTCGGGACAGGATCGTCGAGCTGGCGTCGGTGACCAGCGGGACGTCCCCGGCGTCCGGCACGTAGGGGAACTCGACCCCGCCGATGGTCTCGTTGAGGGTGTAGTGCAGGTAGGCGGCGTCCTGGGGCACCTCGAACGAGCCCGGCGCCGGGACGGAGGCGTAGTTCGAGGCCTTCTCGTCCGCGAGCACCTGGACGTCGGTGAACCTGCGGCCCTCGGCGATCGCCTTCTTCGACCAGGACCCGGTGTTCAGGTATGCCGTGCGCGCCCCGGGTGCGCCCAGGTTGAGCGGGACAGCGGCGAACTGGGCGGTGGCGCCGCCCTGGAGGAAGAGGACCGCGTAGTCGTCCGGCACCGCCAGCAGGGTCCGCATCCGCTGCTCGGCCTCGGCGGCGATGCCGACGAACTCCGGGGAGCGGTGGGACATCTCCATCACCGACATTCCCGACCCCCGCCAGTCGGTCAGCTCGGACTGGGCCCGCTCGAGCACCTCGAGCGGCATGGCGGCAGGGCCGGCGGAGAAGTTGACAGCACGCAAGGGGGCTTCCTCGGGTCGGGATGGACGGGGGCGACCGCAGCACAGCCCGGGGCTGAGCTCCGGTCCGGCCTCGACGTCGAGTGCCGCTGCCTACCGTACCGTCAACCGCGAGGCGCTCGGTCACCCCGTCGGGGACCGAGGCCCCCCACGACGGTGCAGGAGGCCGTCCTGGGCGGGTGAGGATCGGCCGACTAGCCTGTCCGCCCATGGCCACGCGTCGCGTTCCCGAGGGTCCGGCACCCGATCCCACGGTCCAGCGGCTGCGCGTGCGCTACGCCAAGCGGGGCCGGATGCGGTTCACCTCGACCCGGGACTTCCAGCGGGCCCTGGAGCGGGCCGTCCGGCGGGCCGGCCTGCCGGTGGCCTTCTCCGCCGGCTTCCACCCGCACCCCAAGATCTCCTACGCCAACGCCGCCCCCACGGGGACGGCGAGCGAGGCCGAGTACGTCGAGATCGCCCTCACCCGCCGGGTGGACCCCGCCCGGGTGGCGCCGGTTCTGGACGAGGCACTCCCGGACGGGCTGGACGTGGTGGAGGTCCAGGACGCCGACGACCTCCCCGGCGCGCTGGCCGACCGGCTCCAGGGCAGCCTGTGGGCGCTGCGCCTCCGGGCCGACGGCACGCCCGTCGACACCGGGGCGGTCGACGCCGCGGTGGCGGCGCTGCTGGCGGCCGAGGAGCTGCTCGTGACCAGGATGATGAAGAAGGGGCCCAGGGAGCTGGACGTGAGGGCCGCCGTCCTGGGGATGACGGTCGCCGCCGACCAGGTCCCGGGGGTTCCGGCCGAACCGGGGGACGTCGTCCTTCTCGTCACCCTGCGCCACACCGTCCCCACGGTGCGCCCGGAGGAGGTCTGGACCGCTCTCGGTCTCGTGGGCGGGACCCCGCTCCCGCGTCCGCTGTCGACCCGGCTGCGGCAGGGGCCCCTCGTGGGGGACCAGGTCTCGGACAGCCTGGGGGGCTGAACCGGCCGAAGGTGCGCGGCCGGCGGCCGGGGTGCAGGGTGCGGCGACCCCGGGCGACGCGCGCGTCGGCGGACGATGGGGCGTGCGGCGCTGCTTGTGCGATACTGACAGCGGTCGGGCAAGTCACCACACCGCTGCCCGTCCGGTGCGAGTCCCCTCGCTGTGCGGCAGCAGTTGCCGGCACGCGACGCCGTCGTGAAGATCGAGCCGACTCCCACCGCCCCACCGGTGCCGCGCCAGATGCGCGAACCGCGTGGGCGACCTGGACGACTTCCGTCCGAGCCCGACAGGGCTGGACGACTGCACCCGCGCCGCGCGGGGAGTGGGTCCTACCCGGACCCGGTGTGGACTCGCCGCGAGGCCCAGAAAGGCACAGCGTGTCCGAGGAGACCAGCACCCCCGGCGAGGAACGCGCCCAGGACCGGGTCGAGAACCCGGACGACCGCGCCGGCCGGCTCGCCGAGATCACCGCCGAGCTCACGGCCCGGTCGCAGGAGCAGCAGCACGTCGGGACGCCCGACGCGGCCGAGGCGTCCGAGCAGGACCTGTCCGACGACGAGGCGTCCGAGCAGGACCCGGCCGACGACGAGACGCCCGAGCAGGATCCGGCCGACGACGAGACGCCCGAGCAGGATCCGGCCGACGACGAGACGCCCGAGCAGGATCCGGCCGACGACGAGACGCCCGAGCAGGATCCGGCCGAGCACGAGGTGACCGAGGAGGACGCTCCCGGGTCGGACCAGGCTCGACGGCCCGGGTCCGGGCAGGACGAGGAGCAGCCCCAGCAGGACGAGGACCACGTCCAGGTCGGGGAGGAGGAGCAGGTGGAGGTCCGTCGGCCCTCGTTCGGCGTGGTCTTCCAGGCGCCCGACCTGTCCGACCTTCCTCGACGCCGGTCGCGCCGGGCGACCTCCGGGGTCACCACACCGACCGACCAGCCGCAGGACGAGCAGGACGAGCAGGCCCAGGAGGACCGGCACGACGCGGCCGCCAAGGACGACCGGGACGGACCGGTCAGGGGTCGACGGGAACAGGCGCGTGCGTCCGGAGTCGGCGACGACCGGGGGGACCGGGACGAGACCGACCGGACGGGGTCGGACGACGACGGCTCCGACGACGAGGGTGGCCGCGGCGGACGTCGACGGCGGCGCGGCGGGAAGGGCCGCCGCGGCACCCGGTCGGGCTCGGAGCAGGGAGCCGGCGACGACGGCGGGACCGAGCAGACCGGTCCGGAGCCCACCGACGACTCCACCGACCCGGAAGGGCCCGACGCGCCCGAGGGGTCGGACGGGGACGACGACACCCAGGGTGGGTCAGGTCGACGCCGTTCGCGCAGCCGTCGGGGCCGACGTCCCGCCGGAGCTTCCGGCGGTGACACCGACCGCGGCGCGCAGGACGAGGGTCAGGGCGCGGCCCGGGACGAGGACCAGGACGACCAGGGCGAGGACGACGGAGCAGCCGGCACCCGGCGTCGTCGGCGCCGGCGGCGCAGCGGAGAGTCCGGCCAGGCGGAGCGCACGACCCAGGACGAGGTGTCCTCGGTCAAGGGTTCGACCCGGCTCGAGGCCAAGCGTCAGCGGCGTCGCGAAGGCCGTGAGGCCGGTCGGCGACGCACGATCATCACCGAGGCCGAGTTCCTGGCCCGTCGCGAGAGCGTGGACCGGGTCATGGTGGTCCGGGGCCTGCCCGACCGCACCCAGATCGCGGTGCTCGAGGACGGCGTCCCGGTCGAGCACTACGTCTCCCGTTCGGCGCAGAGCACGATGGCGGGCAATGTGTACCTCGGCCGCGTGCAGAACGTCCTGCCGAGCATGGAGGCGGCCTTCGTCGACATCGGCAAGGGCCGCAACGCGGTGCTGTACGCCGGTGAGGTGAACTGGGACGCGGCCGGTCTGGAGGGCAACCAGCCCAAGCGGATCGAGAACGCGCTGAAGTCCGGCGAGTCGGTCCTCGTGCAGGTCACCAAGGACCCCATCGGGCACAAGGGTGCGCGGCTCACGTCCCAGATCTCGTTGCCGGGGCGCTACCTGGTCTACGTTCCGGGAAACTCCATGACCGGGATCTCCCGCAAGCTGCCGGACACCGAGCGAGCCCGGCTGAAGAAGATCCTCAAGGAGGTCGTCCCTGCGGACGCCGGTGTCATCGTGCGCACCGCTGCCGAGGGGGCCGCCGAGGCCGAGCTGCGCGCCGACGTCGAGCGGCTGACCGCCACCTGGGAGCGCATCCAGGCCAAGGCGAAGGGGGCCAACGCCCCGGCGCTGCTGCACGGGGAGCCGGACATGACCGTCCGGGTCATCCGCGACGTCTTCACCGAGGACTTCTCCAAGCTGGTCGTCTCCGGCGAGGAGGCCTGGGCCGAGGTCAAGCGGTACATCGACGAGGTCGCCCCCGACCTGGCCGACCGGGTGGAGCGCCACACCGGGTCCACCGACATCTTCACCGCCCACCGGGTCGACGAGGCCATCGCCAAGGCGATGGACCGCAAGGTGTGGCTTCCCTCGGGCGGCTCGCTGGTCATCGACCGGACCGAGGCGATGACCGTGGTGGACGTCAACACCGGCAAGTTCACCGGTTCAGGCGGAAACCTCGAGGAGACCGTCACCAAGAACAACATCGAGGCGGCCGAGGAGATCGTCCGCCAGCTGCGGCTGCGCGACATCGGCGGCATCATCGTCATCGACTTCATCGACATGGTGCTGGAGGCCAACCGCGACCTGGTCGTGCGCCGTCTCCTCGAGTGCCTGGGGCGCGACCGGACCAAGCACCAGGTGGCCGAGGTCACCTCGCTGGGGTTGGTCCAGATGACCCGCAAGCGCGTCGGGTCGGGCCTGATCGAGGTCTTCTCCGACACCTGCGTCCACTGCGCCGGTCGCGGCGTCGTGGTGCACACCGAGCCGGTCGCCACCCGGGGCGGCGCCCAGGACGAGCCTGCCGGCGGTGCCGGTGGTCGTCGGGGCCGCGGCAAGGGCCGGTCCGGCCCGACCGGGGGCAACGGGAGCAACGGGGGCAGCAGCGAGGCCCGCAACGTGCTGCCCGTGCCCAACCCCAACGGTCCCACCCCGGCCCAGATCGCCGCGGCGGCCCACGCTGCCGCCCTGCACGCCGGGGCTCCGGCTCCGGCCGCGGACGCGGCCGCCCGGGCCGTCGCCGAGGAGGCGGCCGAGGACGCTCCCGCCGCTGCCCACGCCCCCGCCGCCACGGTGAGCGAGGACGCCGGTGGAACGGCGGCCCCGTCCGAGACGCAGACCGCCGGCGGTGTCCCGGACGCGGCCCCCGCCGCGACGACCGGGACCGCGACGACCGGGACCGCCACGACCGGGACCGCCGAGGAGCCCGAGCCGGTCACGCAGCCCCGGCGACGCCGCCCGCGCGGCCGGGTCGTCGCACCGGCAGGGCCGCCGACCGGGGCCGACGCCGCGGGAGAGCCGATCGACGACTGAGCCCGGGCCGGACCGGTTTGGCCACCGAGGCCCGGCCAGGGTAGGCTGGTGCGTCGGTTCGCCCCGCGCACGGGGCGGGTCTGGTAGTCGTCGCTCCGGCGGCGGCTCGGCCCGCACCGCCGGGTGCTGCATACCCCTCCACGACTGCAGGAAGTGAGTTGAACGTGTACGCGATCGTCCGTGCTGGCGGCCGCCAGGAGAAGGTCTCCGTCGGCGACGTCCTGACCATCGACAAGGTCAAGGGCAGTGTCAACGCCGGGGACAGCGTGGAGTTCGCTCCCGTGCTGCTCGTCGACGGGTCCACCGTGACCACCGACGCCGACACCCTGGGCCGGGCCGTGGTCCGCGCCGAGGTCATGGAGGCCGTCAAGGGCCCCAAGATCATCATCCAGAAGTACAAGAACAAGACCGGGTACAAGAAGCGTCAGGGCCACCGCCAGCCGCTCACCAAGGTCAAGATCACCGCGATCGACGCCTGAGGCGCCGGCGCACCACCGCCCACCCCGTCCTTTCCCAGGAGACTTCAGATGGCACACAAGAAGGGCGCGTCCTCGTCCCGCAACGGTCGGGACTCGAACGCGCAGCGTCTCGGCGTGAAGCGTTTCGGCGGCCAGGTCGTCGGCACGGGTGAGATCATCGTCCGCCAGCGCGGCACCCACTTCCACCCCGGCGAGGGCGTCGGGCGCGGTAGCGACGACACCCTGTTCGCGCTGGTCCCCGGCGTCGTCGAGTTCGGCTCCAAGCGGGGCCGCAAGACCGTCAACATCGTCGCGCGGGAGACCGCCGACGTCTGATCGCGCGCGTCGCGACACCTGACGACACGACGCCGGTGGGGCCCTGCGCCCCGCCGGCGTCGTTCGGCATTCCCGACCCGGTCGCCCTGGTCCGGTCGCCACGACGCCCTGCCCCCCACGGGCGGGCGTCCCGCCCGTTCGTCCACCCCAAACGTCCCCCTGCTGAGAGGATCGGCCCCATGGCCAACTTCGTCGACCGAGTCGTGCTCCACCTGCGGGCGGGGAGCGGCGGGCACGGCGTCGCCTCCGTCCACCGGGAGAAGTTCAAGCCGCTCGGCGGTCCGGACGGGGGCAACGGCGGCCGGGGCGGGGACATCGTCCTGCGCGTCGACCCCTCCGTGACCACGCTCATCGACTACCACCACGGACCGCACCGCAGCGCGCCCAACGGGCGCCCCGGCGAGGGGGACGAGCGCAACGGCGCCCAGGGCGAGGACCTCGTGCTCGCCGTCCCCAGCGGAACCGTGGTCACCACGCGCTCCGGCGAGGTGCTGGCGGACCTGGTCGGCGACGGGGCCGAGCACGTGGCCGCCCGTGGGGGCCGTGGCGGGCTGGGGAACAAGGCCCTGGCGTCCGCCCGCCGCAAGGCTCCTGGGTTCGCCCTGCTCGGCGAGCCGGGCGAGGAGGTCGAGGTCGTCCTGGAGCTGAAGACCCTCGCCGACGTCGCGCTCATCGGCTTTCCCTCGGCCGGCAAGTCCTCCCTGGTCAGCGTGCTCTCGGCGGCCAGGCCCAAGATCGCCGACTACCCCTTCACCACGCTCGTGCCCAACCTGGGGGTGGTCACCGCCGGCGGGGAGCGGTTCACCGTCGCCGACGTCCCCGGTCTGATCCCGGGCGCCAGCGAGGGCAAGGGCCTGGGCCTGCAGTTCCTGCGCCACGTCGAGCGATGCCACGTGCTGGTCCACGTGATCGACTGCGCCACCCTGGAGCCGGGTCGTGACCCGATGACGGACCTGGAGGTCATCGAGCAGGAGCTGGCCGCCTACGTCCCCCACGGGCAGCTGGGCGGGATCCCGCTCGCCGAGCGCGTCCGGGTCGTGGTGCTGAACAAGGCCGACGTACCCGAGGCTCGCGAGCTCGCCGAGATGGTGCGGCCCGACCTGGAGGCCCAGGGGTACGAGGTGCACGTGGTCTCGGCTGTGGCGCACACCGGCCTGAAGGAGCTGACCTTCTCCCTGGCGGGCCACGTGCGCTCGGCGCGGGCCGAGCAGCTCGTCGAGCAGCCCGCCCGGGTCGTGGTGCGGCCCCGGGCCGTGGACGACTCCGGCTTCACGGTGCGGCGGGAGAACACCGCCGACGGCGAGGTCTTCCGGGTGCTCGGCGACCGGCCGACCCGGTGGGTGCGCCAGACCGACTTCACCAACGACGAGGCCGTCGGCTACCTCGCCGACCGGCTCAACCGGCTCGGTGTCGAGGACGAGCTGCTCAAGGCCGGTGCCGTCGCGGGCTCGACCGTGCTCGTCGGACCCGAGGAGGACGCGGTGGTCTTCGACTGGGAGCCCACCGTCAGCGCGGGGGCCGAGCTGCTCGGGTCGCGCGGCAGCGACCTGCGTCTCGAGGACCGCGCCCGTCCCACCCGTTCGCAGAAGCGGGGTGCCTTCCACGAGAAGATGGACGCCGCGGCTGCCGCCCGCGAGCAGCTGGCCGCGGAGCGCCGGGCGGGGAAGTGGACCGGGGACGACCAGCCGCCGACGTGAGCGCACCGGCCGGGCGACCCGACGGGTACCATCCGACCGGCCACCGTCCGGCGGTCCGGCCCTCTCCCGCGATGCATGACTATGCGTCTGAGTGGATTAGTATTCTGACATGACTCCGTCGGTCGACCGCAGCGTCATCCGCGACGCCCGCCGGCTCGTGGTCAAGATCGGCTCGTCCTCGCTCACCGGACCCGCGGGCGGGCTGGACGGGTTCCGGCTCCAGGCGCTCTCCACCGCGCTGGCCCGCCAGGCCCTCTCGGGGGTCCAGGTCGTGCTCGTGTCCTCGGGAGCCATCGCGGCGGGCATGGAACCGCTGGGGCTGGTCCGACGCCCCAAGGACCTGGCCACCCAGCAGGCGGCGGCCAGCGCCGGCCAGGGACAGCTGATGGCCGCCTACACCAACGCCTTCACCCTCCACGGGGTCCGCGTCGGGCAGGTCCTGCTGACCGCCGACGACATGCACCGACGCAGCCACTACGTCAACGCATCCCGCACCCTGGAGCGGCTTCTGGAGCTGGAGGTGGTGCCGATCATCAACGAGAACGACACCGTGGCCACCGACGAGATCCGGTTCGGCGACAACGACCGGCTCGCGGCGCTCGTGGCCCACCTCGTCGACGCCGACGCCCTGCTGCTCCTCTCCGACGTCGACGCCCTCTACGACGCGAACCCCTCGCACCCGGGCTCGAGCCCGATCAGGACCGTCGTCTCCGCGGACCAGATCGCCGCCGTCGACATCTCCGGAGCAGGGTCCGCCGTGGGGACCGGTGGCATGGCCACCAAGGTCGCGGCCGCCCGGATGGCGACGGAGGAGGGCATCAACGTGCTGCTCACCAGCGCCGACAAGGTCACGGCGGCCCTGGCCGGTGACGAGGTCGGCACCCTGTTCACCCCCACGGGGAGCAAGAGCCCGGCCCGTCGACGGTGGCTGGCGCACGCCAGCAGCGCGACCGGGCGGCTGGTCCTGGACGACGGTGCCGTCGACGCGGTCGTGTCCCACCGCACCTCGCTCCTGCCCGTGGGGATCACCCGGGTCGAGGGCCGCTTCAGCGCCGGCGACACCGTCGACCTGTGCGACCCACGCGGTCAGGTCGTGGCCCGCGGGCTGGTCGGTTACGACGCCGAGGAGCTGGGGCCGCTGGTCGGGCAGCGGCTGCCGCGCGGGCCGCGGCTGCGCAACGGCGCCCCGGCACCCCGTCCGGTCGTCCGCCGGGACGACCTCGTCGTCCTCTGAGCCGGGGGCACCACATCCACGAGCACGAGGCGCCGCGGCCCACCGGGCCGCGCACGGCATACCCGCAGCACGTCGTCAGGCCAAGACCCGAACACCGACCACCGAGCACCGACACACAGGAGCAACGCGCATGAGCACCCCCATCGCCCCCGAGGTCGTCGACCAGGTCCACGAGGTGGCCCGTCGGGCACGCCTCGCCGCCCGTCGGCTCGCCCAGCTGACCCGGGCGCAGAAGGACGCGGCGCTGCTCGCCCTGGCCGACGCCGTGGACGGGGCCGCCGAGCAGGTGGTCGCCGCCAACGTCGAGGACCTCGACCGGGGTCGCGACAAGGGTCTGCCGGAGAACCTCCTGGACCGTCTCACCATGGACGCCGGGCGGGTCCGGTCCGTGGCCGACGCGCTGCGGCAGATCGCCTCTCTGCCCGACCCGGTCGGGGAGGTGGTCCGGGGCTCCACCCTGGCGAACGGGCTGCAGATCCGGCAGGTCCGGGTCCCGATGGGCGTCATCGGGATGATCTACGAGGCCCGTCCCAACGTGACCGTCGACGCCGCCGGACTGGCCCTCAAGAGCGGCAACGCGGTGATCCTGCGCGGAGGGTCCGCAGCGGCCTCCACGAACGCCGCGCTCGTGGACGTCCTCCGGGCCGCGCTGGCGGACCAGGGGCTGGACCCGGACGCGGTCAACCTGCTGTCCGAAGGTGGGCACGACGCCGCCCGGGCCCTGATGACCGCGCGCGGGCTCGTCGACCTGGTGATCCCGCGCGGCGGGGCGAGCCTCATCCGGACGGTGGTGACCGAGTCCACGGTCCCCGTCATCGAGACGGGGGTGGGCAACTGCCACGTCTACGTCGACGCCTCCGCGGACACCGACATGGCCGTGCGCATCGTCACCAACTCCAAGACCCACCGGACCTCGGTCTGCAACGCGGCCGAGGCGCTGCTGGTCCACCGGGCCGCCGCCGACCGGGTGCTGCCCGCGGTCATGGCCGGGCTCGCCGCCGCCGGGGTGACCGTCCACGGGGACGAGGAGATGAGGCCCTACGCCGAGGCCGCCGGGGCGACCTGGACCCCTGTCACCCCCGAGGACGACGACACCGAGTTCCTGTCGCTGGACATCTCCGCCCGGGTGGTGGACGACCTCGACGCGGCGATCACCCACGTGCAGGACCACACCAGCGGGCACACCGAGGCGATCGTCACCGCCGACCGGGCCTCCGCCCGACGCTTCACCGCCGAGGTCGACGCCGCCGCGGTGCTCGTCAACGCCTCGACCCGCTTCACCGACGGTGGCGAGTTCGGCTTCGGCGCCGAGATCGGCATCTCCACCCAGAAGCTGCACGCCCGGGGCCCGATGGCCCTGCCCGAGCTGACGACGACCAAGTGGGTCGTCGAGGGCGACGGTCAGGTGCGCTGAGAGGAGGAGCGCGGCGCCTCGTCCGAGGTGTCGGTCAGGGAGTCGTGGGCCACGTAGTACGTGGGCCGGCGCTGCAGCGTGGCGTAGATGCGGCCCACGTACTCGCCCATGACCCCCAGGCTCAGCAGCTGCAGCGCGCTGAAGCCGGCGACGATGACGACGGTGGAGGTCCACCCGGCCACGGTGTGGCCGCCCAGCTTGGCGACCAGGGCGTAGCCGAGGAGCCCGAGGGCCACGAGGAACCCGACCAGCCCGAACCAGGTGGCCAGCCGCAGCGGGGCGGCGGAGAAGCCGGTGACCGAGTCGACGGTGAGCCGCAGCATCCGCGCGAGCGGGTACTTGCTCGTCCCGGCCGCCCGCTCCGCACGGACGTAGCCGACCGTCGTGGAGGGGAAGCCCAGGGCGGGCACGACCAGGCGCAGCACGCGGTGGTCCTCGGGCAGCGCGTTCACCGCGTCGACGGTGGCCCGCGACATCAACCGGTAGTCACCGGCGTCGTCGGGGGCGTCCACGGCGCCGAGCGTGCGCATGAGCGCGTAGAAGCCGCGGGCCGTGGAGCGCTTGAAGACCGAGTCCGAGGAGCGGTCGCTGCGAACCCCGTAGACCACGTCCACGTCCTGGGAACGGGCGGCCCCCAGCATGTCGACGACCAACTCCGGAGGGTCCTGCAGGTCCGCGTCCAGGGTGACCACCCACGCGCCCCGCGCGGCGACCAGCCCGGCGGACAGGGCCGCCTGGTGCCCCGCGTTGGCCCGCAGGCGCAGCACCCGCAGCTGGGGCCAGGTGCGCCGCGCGGCCTGCAGCAGCACGGGCGTGGCGTCCCGGCTCCCGTCGTCCACGGCCACGACCTCGTAGTGCTCGCCCAGTCCGTCCAGCACCTCCCGCACCCGCTCGACGAACAGCGGCAGCACCTCGGCCTCGTTGAACATCGGCACGACGACGGACAGCGTGGGGGTGACGTCCCGGGCGTCGGTGGCGGGCGCAGCCGCCCCCGGGGTCGCTCCCGGACGACGCGGACTCGGCGGTACGGACATGGCTCCACTGTAGGTGGCCTGCAGGTACAGTGGCCCCCATGACGTCTGCGCCTTCCCAGCTGCTGGCCGCCTCCGCGGAGGAGGGTGGCCACCACGTGGTCAACGAGCTGCTCTTCGAGCCCATCTGGTTCGGGGTCATCGCCCTCGTGGCGTTCCTGGCGCTGCTGGGCCTGCTGTGGTCCTTCCGCAACACCCTCGCGCTCGACCCGCACAACGTCGCCGAGGGCCACGACCCGGACAGCGCGCGCGGCTCCAGCGCGCACTGATGCGCCTGGGGGTGATGGGTGGGACGTTCGACCCCATCCACCACGGGCACCTGGTCGCCGCCAGCGAGGCGGCGCACCTGCTCGACCTGGACGAGGTGGTCTTCGTCCCGACGGGACAGCCCTACCGCAAGGAGGCGGCGGAGGTCAGCGCCCCGGAGCACCGCTACCTCATGACGGTCGTCGCCACCGCCTCCAACCCCCGGTTCACGGTCAGCCGGGTCGACGTCGAGCGTCCCGGTCCCACCTACACCCGGGACACGCTGCGCGACCGCGCCGGCTGCGCCCCGACGACGAGCTCTTCTTCATCACCGGCGCGGACGCGCTGGGACAGATCCTGTCCTGGAAGGGCGTCGAGGAGCTGTGGGAGCTGGCCCACTTCGTGGGGGTCACCCGACCCGGCCACGACCTCAGCGACAGCGGGCTGCCTCAGGACAAGGTGACCCTGCTGGAGGTCCCGGCCATGGCCATCTCCTCGACCGACTGCCGGGAGCGCACCGCGGCCGGGGACCCCGTCTGGTACCTCGTGCCCGACGGCATCGTGCAGTACATCCACAAGTACGGCCTGTACCAGGAGGAGACCACGTGAGCGCCACCCCCAGTGCCACCCCCCGGGCGGTCGAGCTGGCCCAGGCCGCGGCCGCCGCGGCCCAGGACAAGCTCGCCCGCGACGTCGTCGGCCTGGACGTCTCCGGCCAGCTCGCGCTGACGGACGTCTTCGTCATCGCCTCCGCCCCCAGCGAGCGGCAGGTCGGGGCGGTGGTCGACGCCGTCGAGGAGCGCCTGCAGGAGCTGGGCGCCAAGCCGCTGCGCCGGGAGGGGCAGAGGGAGGGCCGGTGGGTGCTCCTGGACTTCGGCGACATCGTCGTGCACGTCATGCACAGCGAGGACCGGGAGTTCTACGACCTCGAGCGGCTGTGGAAGGACTGCCCGGCCGTGGTCCTGCCGCCCGCCCCGGCCGCGGAGGCGTGAGCGCCCGCAGCTCCCGACGCGTGCTGGTCTGGCGCCACGGGGAGACCGACCACAACGCGAGCGGCATCTACCAGGGCCAGCTCGACAGCCACCTGTCCGAACGCGGTCGTCGGCAGGCCGCCGCCGCGGCCGCGCGCCTGGCCGAGCGTCCGGTCGCCCGGCTGATCGCCAGCGACCTGGTCCGCGCGGCGGACACCGCCGACGAGCTCGCCGCCCTCACAGGGCTGACCGTCGAGCACGACGAGCGTCTGCGCGAGATCCACGTGGGTCGCTGGCAGGGGCTGGCGCACACCGAGGTGGTCGACCGCTTCCCCCAGGTCCTGGCAGCGCTCGACCGGGGGGAGGACCCGGTGCGGGGAGAGACCGGTGAGCGGGTGGTCGACGTGCAGGTGCGGGTGCGGGCCGTCTTCGACGAGCTGCTGCCCCGGCTGGGGCCGGGGGAGACCGCGGTCCTGGCCACGCACGGGATGGCCAGCCGGGCCCTGGTCGCCGACGTGGTGGGGCTGTCGGCACGCCAGGCCTGGCTCTCCCTCGTCGGTCTGCACAACTGCCACTGGGCCGAGCTCGTCGAGCACCGGACCGGCTGGCGGCTGGAGGCCTGGAACGTGGGGGTCGCAGGACCGGGAGCGGCTTCGGTCTCCGACCGCTAGTGCCGCAGGCGCGCGGCGAGGAGCAGCGGCACGCGACCGGGCACGTTCCCGACGCATCAGCGAGGGAGTGACGGTCGCACCCCCCACCCTCCACCCCCCTCGGCAGGGCAGGGGCGGGCCCGACCAGCGATTTGGGAAATGCTCACGCGCCTGGGTATTGTGTTCCAGTCCTCAACGGGGCCCTTCGGGGCTGTGGCGCAGTTGGTAGCGCACCTCCATGGCATGGAGGGGGTCAGGGGTTCGAATCCCCTCAGCTCCACCGTCGAGAAGAAGGCCGTCTCCCACCAGGGAGGCGGCCTTCTCCCGTCGCGGCGCCGGCCGACGACGGACCGGTCGGAAGGGGAGGACGCGTGGGCCGCACGCCCGGGGGTGAGCCCTTCCGCCTGCGCGACGTCGCGCTGGCCGCCTTCTTGCCGACCATCGTCAGCGGCACCGGTCACGCGGCCCTGCTGCCGGTGCTGGCGCTGTTCGCCCGCGACCTGGGGGCCGACGTGGGTCAGGCGGCCCTCGTCGTGGCCCTGCTGGGGGTGGGAAGCCTGGTCGCCTCGCTGCCGGCCGGCGCCCTCGTGGCCCGGGTCGGGGAGCGGCGGGCGCTGGTCGGGGCCGGGGTGGTGGACGCGGCGGCCATGGCGCTCGCGGCCGGGGCGACGTCCGTACCCGTGCTCATGGCGGCCGTGGTGCTCAGCGGGGCCAGCTGGTCGGTCTTCCTCCTGGCCCGGCAGGGCTTCCTCATCGCGGTCTCCCCCGCGCACCTGCTGGCCCGGGCCATGTCGACGCTGGGGGGCAGCCACCGCGTGGGGGCCTTCCTGGGGCCGGTCGCCGGGGCGGCGCTGCTGGCCTCCACCGGGTCGCTGCGCTCGGTCTTCTGGCTGGCCGCCGTCCTGGCCCTGCTCTCCGGGCTGGTGGTGCTCCTCGTGCCCGACCTGCAGGCCCGGTCGGGTGCCCGTCCGGGCAGCGGCGGCCTTGCGACCCGGGCGGACGCGCCGCAGGGGGACGGGACCGGTCGCGCCGCTGCCCGCCCCCGCGTCCTCGCCGTCCTGACCGCCCACCGGCACGTGTTGCTGACACTGGGCAGCGCGGTCGTCGTCATCGGGGCCGCCCGGTCCCTGCGGGCCACCGTCCTGCCGCTGTGGGCCGACCACGTCGGGATTCCGCCGAGGCCACCTCGCTGGTCTTCGGGGTCGCGGCCCTGGTCGAGATCGCCCTGTTCTACCCCGCCGGCTGGCTGATGGACCGCCGTGGCCGCACCCTCGTGGCGGTGCCGGTGGTGGCCACCATCGGCCTGGGGGTCGCGCTGCTGCCGCTGGCTGCAGGGCTCCCGGTCTTCGTGGGCCTGGCCGTCCTCATGGCGCTCGGCAACGGGATGGGGTCGGGCATCGTCATGACCCTCGGTGCCGACTCCGCGCCCTCCGCAGGACGCTCGCAGTTCCTCGGCGGGTGGCGTCTGGCCGGCGACCTCGGCAGCGCGGGAGGACCGCTCGTGGTCGCCGTCCTGGCCAGCGTGGTCCCCCTCGCCACGGCCTGCGTGATCACGGGCGTGGCGGTGGTGGCGGGCTCGGGGTGGGTCCGTCACTGGGTGGCCCGGGCGGAGGCCCGGCGGTCGGCCCGCTGACCCCGAGGCCGGGAAGGTGCCGGGCGGCCTCGTCCAGGACCCGGGCGAAGACGTCGCGGTCGACCGACGCCCCGGTGCGCCGCACCGCCGTCGAGGGCAGGCGCAGCAGCCGGTTGACGCGCACCTCGCTGGGGCGCCGGTAGCGGTCCCAGGCGCCGGTGCCGATGTCGGTCCACAGCCGCCCCTCGGCCGCCTCCTGCTCTTCGTCCAGGTCGTGGTCACGGCTGGTCAGCTGCAGTGCGAGCAGCGCGTCACCGTCCCGCCCCAGGACGAGCACCGGTCGGTCCTTGCCCCGCTGCGCGTCCTCCTCGAAGGGTACCCACGCCCAGACGACCTCGCCGGGGTCGGCCCGGTCGTCCTCGACCGGGGCCCACCCGATCCGGGGCCCGTCGGCGTCGAGCGGGGGACCGTCGGCGTCGTCCGGGGGAGCGCCGGTACCGTCCTGGGGACCGGCGGCCGGCTCGGGGGACCCGGCGCCGCGACCCGTCACGTCCCGCGGGCCCGGGCGGCCAGGTCCCGGGCGACCCGGGCCAGGTCGGTGACCACCGCGCGCGCGACCTCGGGGGTCATCCGCTCGGTGGGCCCGCTGACGGACAGGGCCATCCGCCCCCCGTGCAGGTCCACGGGCACCGCCACGCAGCGCACCCCGAGCTCCTGCTCCTCGTCGTCCACGGCATACCCCTGCACCCGCACGCGTCCGACCTCCCGCCGCAGAGCCTCCATCGAGGTGAGGGTATGGGGCGTGCGCGCCTCCAGGGTCGCCGTCGCCAGGACGCGGTCCGCCTCCTCGGGCGCCAGCGCCGCGAGGACCACCTTGCCGACGGCCGTGGAGTGGACCGGCACGCGCCGGCCGACCTCGGCGAAGATGCGCAGCGTGTGGGGGGAGGGGGACTGGGCCAGGTAGACCATCCGCTCGCCGTCGAAGGCCGCGAGGTTGGCCGTCTCCCCGGTCGCCTCGACCGCTGCGCGCAGGGCCGGGGCGGCCAGCGTGGAGAGCTCGCGGGAGGCCGCGTCCCCGAGGAGGAGGGCGCTGGGTCCCAGGCCGTAGCGCCGGTCCGGGTCCTGGCGCACCCACCCGCGGCGGGCCAGTGCGGTGAGGAGCCGGTGGGCGGTGCCGGCCGGCAGGTCCGTGGCCCTGGCGACCTCGGTGACGCCGAGCGTGCCGGGGTGGGCGGCCATGGTCTCGAGGATGGCCAGGGTGCGGTCCACCGACTGCACGCCGCGGCCGCGTCCGACCTCCTCCAGCGTCATGGAGCCACCCTAGCGGCGACACCCGGGCGGGAGCCTTGACGCACGGGCGGGGGAGCGGCATAGTGCGTTCCGGAAATGGTCAGTCCATTCTGTGCGGCGGTGCGGCTCCAGACCCGGTCCCCCTCGCGCGGGGTGGTCGGACGTCACCGTCCCGAAAGGTGTCGACGTGGACAACCTCGCAGTCCTCAGCCTCCTGGCGATCGCCCCCATCGCGGTCGTCGGCGTGCTGCTCGCCGGCTTCCGCTGGCCCGCCAAGTACGCCATGCCCGTCGGCTACGTCATCACGGTCATCATCGCGATGACCGTCTGGCAGATGCGGCCCTCGGCCGTGGCCGCCGCCACCATCGAGGGCGTGATCATCGCGGTCACCCTCCTCTACATCGTCTTCGGCGCGCTCCTGCTGCTCGCCACGGTGATCTCGAGCGGGGCGATGAGCACCATCCGGGCGGGGTTCACCTCGATCTCCCCGGACCGCCGCGTCCAGGCGATCATCATCGGCTGGCTGTTCGGGTCCTTCATCGAGGGCGCCTCCGGGTTCGGCACCCCTGCGGCGGTCGTCGCACCGCTGTTGCTGGCCCTCGGCTTCCCGGCCATGGCGGCGGTCATGGTCGGTCTCATCATCCAGTCCACGCCGGTGTCGTTCGGTGCGGTCGGGACCCCGATGATCGTCGGGGTCGGCAACGGCCTGCGCGACGGCGCCGGCGTCAACGAGCGGGCCACCGAGCTGGGTCTGGGCTACGACGGCCTGGTCGCCGAGATCGCCTTCCAGACCGCGGCCATCCACGCCATCGCCGGTCTGCTCATCCCGCTGCTCATCGTGGTCTTCCTCACCGGCTTCTTCGGCGAGCGACGCAGCTTCGCCGAGGGCCTGCGGATCTGGCCGTTCGCGCTCTACGCCTCCCTGGCGATGACCGTCCCCTATGTGCTCGTGGCCCGGTTCATCGGCCCCGAGTTCCCCTCGCTCATCGGTGGTCTCATCGGTCTCTCGCTGGTGATGTTCACCTCCAGCCGCGGCTTCCTGATGCCCAAGGACACCTGGGACTTCGGTCCCCGCGCGTCCTGGGAGGAGCGGTGGATGGGGTCCCTGGACACCGACCACCTCGGCGAGGAGCTGGACACCCACAAGCGGATGGGCGTCGTCACCGCCTGGATGCCCTACGTCATCATCGCCGTCCTGCTCCTGGCGACCCGCCTCATCCCGCCGCTGACCGACGCGCTGCGCGCCGAGGCGCCGTGGGTCACCATCCCGTTCAACAACATCCTGGGCACCGAGATCAGCACCACGTGGCAGTGGCTCTACAGCCCGGGCACCGTGTTCATCGTCACCTGCCTGATCACCTACGGCCTGCACAAGATGAACGGGCGCCAGATCGGGGCGACGTGGTCGGTCGCGGCCAAGCAGCTGCTGGGCACCGCGGTCGCGCTGGGCTTCGCGGTCCCGCTGGTGCGGCTGCTCATCCGCTCCGGCCCCGACTTCACCAACTCCGACCTGGCCTCGATGCCGGTGACCCTCGCCGAGGGCGCTGCGGCCGTGGCTGGCGCGAACTGGCCGCTGGTCGCCCCGTGGATCGGTGCCCTGGGAGCCTTCGTCGCCGGGTCCAACACGGTCAGCAACCTGACCTTCGCGCTCTTCCAGTTCGCGACCGGCAACGAGATCGGTGTGGCTCCTGAGAGCGTCGTGGCGGCCCAGGCCGTCGGCGGGGCCGCCGGCAACCCGATCGCCATCCACAACATCGTCGCGGCGTCGGCGACGGTCGGCCTGCTGGGTCGTGAGGGCGACCTGATCCGCAAGACCGTGATCATCACGGCGTACTACTGCCTGGTCGGTGGTGCGGTCAGCTTCCTGTGGATCTACGGCATCGGCTTCAACCCCGGGCTGGTCCAGCTGATCCTGCTGGTGGCCCTGCTCGCCGGGCTCGTGGTGTGGATGCTGAACCGCGACAAGAAGATCCCGCAGGTGCAGACGCCGCGCTGACGTCGCTCCCGCGGCCCCTGGACGACGCCGCCCCGCCCGCACAGACCGGGCGGGGCGGCGTCCCGCTCCCGGAGGGGGGACGTGCGACGGCGGGGGCGTCGTCCCCCGGCGGCAGCGCATCGCGCCTTCGGCGCTCGGGGTGGCGTCCTTGCTCGGGCGCCGGCGTTCTCCGGTGCTCGGGCTGTCGTCCCTCGCCGCGTCGCGGGTCAGAGCAGCGGCTCGCCCCGGATCGAGGCGTCCAGCACCACCGCGGTGTGCACGAAGGGCACGGGGCGCCCGGCCCGCTCCAGCGCCTGGCTGATCTGCATCAGACAGCCAGGGTTGGCGGTCACCAGCAGGTCGGCGCCCGTGGACAGGATGTTGGCGGCCTTGCGGTCCCCGAGCTCGGCCGCGGGCTCGGGGTTGAGGATGTTGTAGACACCGGCCGAGCCGCAGCAGATCTCCGCGTCGGGGATCTCGACCAGACGTACGCCCGGGATGCCGCGCAGGAGGTCCCGCGGCTGACGGACGACCTGCTGGGCGTGCCGCAGGTGGCAGGCGTCGTGGTAGGCGATGACGACCTCGCGGGTCTCGCCGGCGTCTGCGTCCTCGCCAGCGTCCGCGTCCTCCGGGCCGCCGGCCGGTCCCACCGGGTGCCGCGGGGCGACGGGTCCCAGCTCGGCAAGGATCTCGGAGAGGTCGCGCACCTTCTGGCTGAACACGCGGGCCCGTTCGGCGTAGTCGGGGTCGTCGGAGAGCAGGTGGACGTATTCCTTCATCGTCGAGCCGCAGCCGGCGGAGTTGACGACGACGCTGTCGACCCCGGCCTCCTCGAAGGTGTCGATGAGGCGCCGGGCGAACGCGGCGCCCTCCTCCTCGCGGCCGGTGTGCACCGACAGCGCGCCGCAGCACCCCTGACGGCGGGGGGCGACGACGTCGCACCCCTCGGCCGCCAGCACCCGCGCGGTGGCGGTGTTGACGTCGCCGAAGAACTCGCGCTGGACGCAGCCGGTGAGCATGCCCACGACGGCGCGTCGCGGCCCCACGGCGGGGGTGCGCTCAGGCACCTCCACCCGCGGACCCAGGGGTGGCGCCAGCGACTGCATGACCTCCAGCTCGGGGCTGACCCGGCCCACGAGGCCCGTCCGGCCGACCAGGCGCAGGGCACCGGTCCGCTGGGCCAGCCGCAGAGGACCGCGCAGCACCCGCAGGCGTCGTGGGTGCGGGAACAGCCCGAAGATGAGGGAACGCAGGGCACGGTCCCGGGCGGGGCGCTCGACGCGGCGCTCGATCTGCGCCCGGGTCGTCTCCAGGATGCGGTCGTAGCGCACGCCCGAGGGGCAGGCGGTCACGCACGCCATGCACCCCAGGCAGGCGTCGAGGTGGGCCACGGTCGAACCGGTCAGCGGGGCGCCCTCCCGGGCAGACCGCACCAGGTCGATGCGGCCCCGGGGGCTGTCCATCTCCTCGCCCCAGAGCTGGTACGTCGGGCAGGTCGTCAGGCAGAAGCCGCAGTGCACGCAGTCGTCGAGCAGCTCGATGCTGGGGGTGCGGTGGTCGTCGAAGGCCGGGTCCGCCACGACCCGCGAGGCGTCGCCGCGCACCGTCGGCATCCCCAGGCGGGTGACGTCCTGGGCGGAGGGCACCCGGGCGGGCTGGGTCGTGGTCGGCAGGCTCGTGAGGGCCGGGGACATGGTGGGGCGAGGGCGTGGGCGGTCCATCACAGTCCTCCGACGAAGCGTCCGGGTGCGAGCACCCGGGTGGGATCGAACTCGTTCTTGACGCGGCGCATCAGGTCCAGACCGGGCACGGGCCCCCAGCTGTCCACGTCCGCCTTCACGGCGGGTGGCGCATCGAGGACGACCGTGGACCCGCCGAGCCGTCCGCTGGTGGCCCGCAGGGCGTCCACCGACGTCCGCGCCTCCTCGGGCGCGCGGTCCCCGGGCAGGAGCGCGTGGAGCACACCGACCCCGGCCGACCCGGTCACGGTCATCCCCTGGTCGAGGGCGGAGGACACCAGCTCGCCCACCCCCGAGATGCGGGACGTGGTGCGGACCAGGACCGGCCGACCCTCCTCCGGGTCCACGGGGTGCGCCCACCAGCCGGGAGCCTGCTCGGTGGCCCGGACGGCGGCACGGTGCTGCGGCAGGAGGGGGGCCAGCGTCTCCACGAGCCGGGAGGCCCGGGCCTGGACCCCACCCGTCGTACCGCCCAGCAGGACCGCGACCTCGGGGGCCTGGCCCGGGACGGCGCGCACCTCGAGCGCCTGGGGCACGGTCTGGGAGTGCACGGCGGCGCCCAGCACGCTGGCCAGGGCCTCCGGGGGAACCACCATCTGGACCCAGCGCTGGGCCTCGGGAAGCGGGTGAAGCCGTACGGTCACCTCGGTGACGACGGCCAGGGTGCCGAACGACCCGGTGAGGAGCTTGGACAGGTCGTAGCCGGCGACGTTCTTGACCACCTTGCCACCGGCCTTGGCGACCGTGCCGTCCGCACGCACGAACCGCACGCCGATGACCAGGTCGCGCACCGACCCGGTCCACATCCGGCGCGGGCCGCACAGGTTGGTCGCGACCGCCCCGCCCAGCGTGGACCCGGTACGCCCGCCATCGGCGTCCGGGGCGTCCGCGGTCCGGGCGGCCGCGGTGCCGACGAGGTCGTCCAGGACCAGCTGGTGCCCGCCCTGGGCGAGCCACCGTCCCAGGCGGTCGAGGGGCATGCCGGCCCCCGCCGTGGCGATGAGGTCACCGCGCGAGTGCTCGACCAGGCCGTCCATCGCCGTCGTCTCCAGGAGGACGTCGAGCCGTTCGGGCGGGCGTCCCCAGGACAGCTTGGTCCCGTGCCCGCGCACGACCACCGCCAGCCCGCCGGCGTGGCAGGCCCGCAGCAGGGCCGAGGTCTCCTGCGTCGACCCCGGGGTGGCCACGACCCGGGCGGGCGACCCGTCCACGTGGTCCTGCGGCCCGGCCTCGCGGAGCGGGCAGGTTCCGGCGAGCATCTCGGACAGGTCCATCAGAAGATCTCCACGCCGTCCCCGGCGAGGGCGTGCGCACCCTGGACCACCCGGGGACGCTCACCGCACAACCGGGGCGTGGGGTAGATCTTGCCGGGGTTGGCGATGCCGTCGGGGTCGAAGGCGCAGCGGACCAGCTGCATGGTGTCCAGGTCCTCCTCGGTGAACATGCGTGGCATGTAGCGTGCCTTGTCGGCCCCCACGCCGTGCTCGCCGGTGATCGATCCCCCGTGCTGGATGCACAGGTCCAGGATCATCCCCGAGACCTCCTCCGCGCGTTCGGTGGCCCCCTCCTCGGCAGCGTCGAAGAGGACGAGCGGGTGCAGGTTGCCGTCGCCGGCGTGGAAGACGTTGGCCACGCGCACCCCGCGCTCGGCGCTGATCCGCGACATCTCCCGCAGCACCTCCGGCAGGGCGGTCCGCGGGACCACCCCGTCCTGGACGATGTAGTCGGGGGAGATGCGGCCCACCGCGGCGAAGGCCGACTTGCGGCCCTTCCAGATCTCGGCGCGCTCGAACGCGTCGGTGGCCGTGCGGAACTCGAAGCAGCCCTGATCGGCGCAGATCCGCTCCACGTGGTCGAACTCGTGCTCGACCTCCTCGGCGGCGCCGTCCAGCTCGACCACGAGCACCGCACCGGCCCCGGCCGGGTATCCGCAGGAGACGGCCTTCTCGGCGGCCTCGATCGCCAGGGCGTCCATGATCTCGATCGCGGCGGGCACGATGCCGGCGGCGATGATCGCGCTCGTGGCGGCCCCCGCCTGGTCGATGGTCGCGAACCCGGCGAGCACGGTGCGGACCTCCTCCGGCAACCGGGTCAGGCGCACGACGGCCCGGGTGGCCACCCCGAGGGTGCCCTCGGACCCGACGAAGGCGCCCACGAGGTCGTACCCCGGTGCGTCGGGGGCGTCGGTGCCCAGCCGGACCTCGTCCCCGGAGGGGGTGACCAGGTCGAGCGCCAGCACGTGGTTGGCGGTGAAGCCGTACTTGAGGCAGTGCGCGCCGCCGGAGTTCTCGGCCACGTTGCCGCCGATCGAACAGATCTGCTGGCTGCTGGGGTCGGGTGCGAAGTAGTAGCCCAGCGGGTTGGCCGCCTTGCTCACCTGCAGGTTGATCACCCCGGGGTCGACGACCGCCCGCTGGTCCTGCGGCCGCAGCTCGTGCAGGGTCCGCAACCGGCTGGTGACGAGCAGGACGCCGTCGACGTGGGGCAGCGCACCTCCCGACAGTCCGGTCCCCGACCCTCGCGCCACGAACGGCACCCGGTGGCGCGCGCATGCCCGGACCGTGGCCGCCACGTGCTCGGCGGTGTCGGCCAGCACGACGAGCGCGGGCGTCACCCGGTAGGCGGCCAGCCCGTCGCAGGCGTAGGTCTCCAGCTCGGCGGGGTCGGTGAGCAGCAGGGGGGCGGGTATGGCGTCGCGCAGCTCGACGAGCACGTCCCGCACCGTCCCCGTCCGGTCGGAGCCGGGCCGGTCCGTGGCGGCGCCCCGGGGGCCCGCGCCCGCCCGGGCGAGAACGTCCTCCTCGGCGGCTGGTCCCCGCACCTCGGGCTCGAGCGCCATACCTCGACCTCCTCGTCGTCGATGGAACCCACCCTAGGCCGCCGCGGCCGGATCGTCCCGGCCGGGGCGCGCCCTCAGGGCATCGTCTCGTAGGCCGGCACGGTGAGGAAGTCGGCGAAGTCGTCGGCCACCGCGACCTGCAGGAAGAGGTCCTGCGCCTCGGTGTAGTCCACGCTGCCGTCCGTGGCGCCCGGCAGGGTGGGCACGACCTCGGCCACCAGCCGCTCGACCAGTTCGCGGGTGACCGTCTCCCCGGTATCGGCGAGGGTGATGTCGTTGTGGATCCACTGCCAGATCTGGCTGCGGGAGATCTCGGCCGTGGCCGCGTCCTCCATGAGGTTGTGGATGCCGACCGCGCCGCGCCCGGTGAGCCAGACCGCGAGGTACTGCAGGGCCACGTCGATGTTGGCGCGCAGCCCGGCCTCGGTCACCTCACCCGGGGTGCTGGCGACGTCGAGCAGCTGGGCGGCGGTGACCTGCACGTCCTCACGGGTACGGTCGACCTGGTGGGGCCGGTCGCCCAGGACGGCGTCGAAGACCTCCATGCAGGTGCCGACCATGCCCGGGTGGGCGACCCAGGATCCGTCGAAGCCGTCCTCGGCCTCGCGCTGCTTGTCGGTGCGGACCTTCTCGAAGGCGGCGGCGTTGACCTTCTCGTCCTTGGAGGGGATGAAGGCGGCCATGCCGCCGATCGCGTGCGCGCCGCGCCGGTGGCAGGTGCGCACGAGCAGGTCGGTGTAGGCGCGCATCATCGGGGCGGTCATCGTCACCGCGTTGCGGTCGGGCAGGACGTAGTCCTCGCCCCGGGTGCGGTAGGTCTTGATGACGCTGAACAGGTAGTCCCAGCGGCCGGCGTTGAGCCCGGCCGAGTGCTCGCGCAGCTCGTAGAGGATCTCCTCCATCTGGAAGGCCGCCGGCAGCGTCTCGATGAGGCAGGTGGCCCGCACGGTGCCGCGGGGGATGCCGAGGTGCTCCTGGGCGATGACGAAGGCGTCGTTCCACAGCCGGGCCTCGAGGTGGTGCTCCATCTTCGGCAGGTAGAAGTAGGGGCCCTTGCCGGCGTCCAGCTGCGGCTTCGCGCAGGCGGCCATGTAGAGCGCCATGTCCACCAGTCCGCCGGAGGCGCGCTGTCCGTCGACCAGCACGTGCTTCTCGTCCAGGTGCCAGCCGCGGGGGCGCACCACGATCGTCGGCAGCTGCTCCTGGTCGGTGGTGCTCAGCGCGTACTCCTTGCCCTCGGGGGAGGTGAAGGAGATCGTGCCCAGGGCGGCGTCGCGCAGGTTGAGCGGGCCCTCGACGACGTTCTCCCACATGGGGGTGTTCGCGTCCTCCTGGTCGGCCAGCCACACCCGCGCGCCGGAGTTCATCGCGTTGATGGTCATCTTGCGGTCGGTCGGACCCGTCATCTCGACCCGGCGGTCGACCAGCCCCGGGGCGTGCTCGGCCACCCGCCACGACTCGTCCTCGCGCACGTCCCGGGTCTCGGGCAGGAAGTCCAGGTCCTGACCGTCGGCGACCGCCTGCACGACCGTGCGGCGGGCCGCCAGCCGTTCCTGCCGGCGCGGCTCGAGCTCGCGGTGCAGGGTCGCGACCAGCTCCAGGGCCGGCCGGGACAAGATCTCCTCGTAGCCGGGCCGCAGCGCGCCCGTCACCTCCACACCCTCGGGCAGGTCCAGCACGGGCGTCGTCGCGTCGGTCATCCGGTTCCTCCTGGTATTCCGCATCATGGAATGAAGCGTCCGTCGTGTGGAACGTCAGTCTAGCGGCGCGACCCTCCACGGGCCACCGTCCCGAGCACCGGCAGGATGTGGTCCGCGTCACCCGGCCCGGTGCGGACCCACCGGGCCGACGCTGCGGCGGTCGCCTACAGTGACGGCGTGGGCTCGCACGAGATCGTCATCACCACCGAGGAGCTGCCGGGCCGTGAGGACCTGGTCGCGCTCTACGACGCGGTGGGCTGGTCGCGGTACACCTCGGACCCCGACCTGCTGGAGGCTGCCGTGCGGGGCTCCACCCGCGTGGTGGTCGCCCGCTACGGGGAGGACCTGCTGGGGCTGGCCCGCGTGGTCTCCGACGGGGCCACGATCGCCTACCTGCAGGACGTGCTGGTGCGCCCCGAGCTCCAGCGGGAGGGGGTCGGCAGGGCCCTCGTGGACGCGGCGATGGAGCCCTTCGCCCACTGCCGCCAGAAGGTCCTGCTCACCGACGACGACCCAGCCCAGAAGGCCTTCTACGAGTCCCTGGGCTGGGTCGAGGTCCGCGAGCACGGGGACGGTCACCTGAGGGCCTTCGTCCAGATCGCCTGACGATCTGACGGCTCTGGCCCGTCCGGCGGGACCCGCACGCCGGGCCGACGGTTCCGCCCCCGGCCCCGGTCCGTGGGACACTGGCCGGACCGCCCGCCCCCACTCCATACCCGAGGTTGAGACCCAGCGTGTCCCCGCTCGCCCGCAGCAAGACCGACTCCGTGCCGCAGCCGGCGTCCACCCCGCCGGAGCTCATCCGCAACTTCTGCATCATCGCCCACATCGACCACGGCAAGTCGACCCTCGCGGACCGGATGCTCCAGGAGACCGGAGTCGTGGACCAGCGGCAGATGCGCGCGCAGTACCTGGACCGGATGGACATCGAGCGCGAGCGCGGCATCACCATCAAGTCGCAGGCGGTCCGGATGCCGTGGTCGGTCGACGGCGGGAACCACATCCTCAACATGATCGACACCCCCGGGCACGTGGACTTCACCTACGAGGTCAGCCGCAGCCTGGCGGCGTGCGAGGGGGCGGTGCTGCTCGTCGACGCGGCCCAGGGGATCGAGGCGCAGACCTTGGCCAACCTCTACCTGGCCATGGAGAACGACCTGACGGTCATCCCGGTGCTGAACAAGATCGACCTGCCGGCGGCGCAGCCGGAGAAGTACGCCGAGGAGCTCGCCGGGCTCATCGGCTGCGACCCCGCCGAGGTGCTGCAGGTCTCGGGCAAGACCGGGGTGGGGGTGGCGGACCTGCTCGACCGGATCGTGGAGCTGGTCCCGCACCCGGTCGGTGACGCCGACGCCCCCGCACGCGCCATGATCTTCGACTCGGTCTACGACACCTACCGGGGCGTGGTCACCTACGTGCGGGTGATCGACGGCGGGCTCACCCCGCGCGAGAAGATCGCGATGATGTCGACCAAGGCGACCCACGAGCTGCTCGAGATCGGCGTCATCAGCCCCGAGCCGGTGCCCTCCCAGGGACTGGGTGTGGGGGAGGTCGGCTACCTCATCACCGGGGTCAAGGACGTGCGGCAGTCCAAGGTCGGGGACACCGTCACCGGTGCCGGACGGATGGCGGCGACGGCGCTCGGTGGCTACCACGACCCGCGCCCGATGGTCTTCTCCGGGCTCTACCCGATCGACGGGTCGGACTACCCGCTGCTGCGGGACGCGCTGGACAAGCTCAAGCTCAACGACGCCGCGCTCGTCTACGAGCCGGAGACCTCCGCCGCACTGGGTTTCGGCTTCCGGGTCGGCTTCCTGGGGATGCTGCACCTGGAGATCGTGCGGGAGCGGCTGGAGCGCGAGTCCGGCCTGGACCTGATCTCGACCCTGCCCAACGTGGAGTACGAGGTGCGCCTCGACGACGGCACCGTCGTGGAGGTCACCAACCCCAGCGAGTTCCCCTCCGGGCGGGTCGCCTCCATCACCGAGCCGATCGTGCGCTCCACCATCCTGGCGCCGAGCGAGTTCATCGGCGCGATCATGGAGCTCTGCCAGACCCGACGGGGCACCCTGCGGGGCATGGACTACCTCTCCCCGGAGCGGGTGGAGATGCGCTACACCCTCCCGCTGGCCGAGATCGTCTTCGACTTCTTCGACGCGCTGAAGTCACGCACCAGGGGTTACGCCTCCTTCGACTACGAGCCCGACGGCTCTCAGGAGGCTGACCTGGTCAAGGTGGACATCCTCCTGCAGGGCGACACGGTCGACGCCTTCAGCGCGATCGTGCACCGGGACAAGGCCTACGCCTACGGCGTGCAGATGTCGACCAAGCTCAAGGAGCTCATCCCGCGCCAGCAGTTCGAGGTGCCGATCCAGGCGGCGATCGGTGCCCGGGTCATCGCGCGGGAGACCATCCGAGCCATCCGCAAGGACGTCCTGGCCAAGTGCTACGGCGGTGACATCAGCCGCAAGCGCAAGCTGCTGGAGAAGCAGAAGGAGGGCAAGAAGCGGATGAAGATGGTGGGGTCCGTCGAGGTGCCCCAGGAGGCCTTCATCGCCGCGCTCTCCCAGGACGGCGGGGCGGTCGAGAAGGCCAAGAAGTGACCGGGGAGGAGGGCGCGATCTCCCTGCGGGGCCACTACGCGCTGGGCCACCCGGTGATCGGTCCCCGTCCCCTGGCACGGACCCGATCCTTCACCCGTCGGGGCGGGCGGATGCCGCACACCCACCAGCGCGCCTGGGACCGGCTCGCGGACCAGGTCGTCCTGCAGGTCCCCCTGGCAGCGGGTGACACCTCCACGGTCGTGGACCCGGGCTACCGCCTCGACCCGGAGCAGGTCTTCGGCCGTCGCGCCCCGCTCGTGGTCGAGGTCGGCTCGGGGGCAGGGGACGCCCTGGTGGCGGGGGCCGCCGCCCGTCCCGACCACAACTTCCTCGCGCTGGAGGTATGGCGTCCGGGCACCGGTCACGCGCTCGCCAAGATGGCCGCCGTCAACGACGGGCAGGCCCTGCCCAACGTCCGCGTCGTCGAGGCGGACGCGGCGCTGGCGCTGCGGACCATGCTGGAGCCCGGCACCGTCGAGGAGGTGTGGACCTTCTTCCCCGACCCCTGGCCCAAGGCCCGCCACCACAAGCGCCGGCTGGTCGACCCCGACTTCTCCGACGCGGTGGCAGACCTGCTGCGCCCGGGCGGCCGGTGGCGCCTGGCCACCGACTGGGACGACTACGCCAAGGTGATGCGGGATGTCGTCGGGGCCGAGCCGCGGCTCCGGCTGGAGTCGACCGCCCGGTTCCCCCTTCGGCCGGTCACCCGGTTCGAGCGCCGCGGCACCGAGGCCGGGCGGCGGATCACCGACCTGGCCTACGTGCGGCTCGACTGACCGGCGCCCCTCCGCGGTCAGGTCCTGTCCGCCCGGGCGACGTGACATCGCCCGGGTCCGCGTGACGACTCAGGCATCCTCCGGCACCGCGCGGACGACTCCTGCATCCTCCTTCGCCGCGCGGACGACTCGCGCATCCTCCGGCACAGCGCCGTCCGTCTGCACGAACGAGTGCACGGCCTGTTCGGCTGATCCCCTCGATCGGGCCGAACGGTGCGTGCAGTCGTTCCCCGGTCCCGCCGCCCGGCCGGTCCCGCCGCCCGGCCTGTGGACGACCGAGACGGTCCGCCCACGGTCTCCTGCAGGCTCGACCCATGCCCCTGGACACGACGAAGCCGTTCACCCACCGGGCCGCCCGGCAGGCGGGGATCGCCCGGCACCGGCTGGCCTCGCCGCAGTTCAGCCGCCTGGCACGAGGGGTGTATGTCGACGCCTCGGTGACCCTCGACGGCTCCACGTGGGCTCGGGCCGCCCTGCTCTCGGCCCGGGACGAGGCCTTCGTGTCGCACCACACCGCCGCCGCCCTGTGGGGAGGGGTCGTTCCGCACACCGACAAGCTGCACCTGAGCGTGCCGCGCGGCGTGCGCCGCGCCGCTCGCGACGACGTGGTCGTGCACGCGTCGTCCCGCAACCCCACCGTGTTCCGGGGCCTGCGCACCACCAGCGCCGACGACACCTTCCTGGACCTGGCCAGGTCGCTCGGTCTCGTCGACCTGGTGGTCCTGGGCGACAGTCTCGTCCGTCGATGCAGGACGACGCCGAAGAAGCTCGTCCAGGCGGCCGGCACCGCGTCGGGTCGTGGTGTCGCCCTGGCGCGGAGGGCGGCGACCCTCGTGCGTCCGGGCGTCGACTCGCCGATGGAGACCCGCTGCCGGCTTCTGCGCGTCCTCGCGGGTCTGCCCGAGCTCGAGACGGACCTCCGCTTCCACGACGACCGCGGTACCCTGACCAGACGGCTGGACGCCGGTGACCGGCGGACGAGGACCGGTGTCGAGTACGACGGACGGCACCACGTCCGGCGCGAGGAGCAGTGGGAGGACGACATCGGCCGTCGGGAGGAGTTCGAGGACCAGGACTGGCGCATCGTCACCCTGGTGAGCAGGGACGTCTTCGTCACGCCCGCGCGCACGGTCGAACGGCTGCGTCGCATCCTGTCGGCACGGGGCATGACCGTCGGCCCGCCGCGGCACGAGTGGCTGCGCCACTTCTCGGGCCGGGACCACTGAGCGGTTCCGCGCCCCGGTCCACCGGGCCGGTACCACTGACCGGTCCGCCCCCGACGCAGGGCCGGCACCACTGACCGGTCCACCCTCCGGTGCGGTTCGAGAACTCCTCAGTCCCCCACGGTGTCCCGGGCGCGCCTGACGAGCCGCGGGTCGGGCCGCAGGACCACGTCGTGGTCCTTTCCCTCGTAGTCGAACTGGGACAGGAAGTGGCGCATGGCGTTGATCCGGGCCCGCTTCTTGTCGTTGGACTTCAGCGTCATCCACGGCGCCCAGTCGGTGTCCGTGCGCCGGAACATCTCCTCCTTGGCCGCGGTGTAGGCGTCCCACCGGTCCAGCGACTCCAGGTCCATGGGGGAGAGCTTCCACTGCCGCACCGGGTCCAGCTGACGGATCGCGAACCGCGTGCGCTGCTCGGTCTGGGTCACCGAGAACCAGAACTTGGTGATCGAGACCCCCGCGTCGACGAGCATCTTCTCGAACTGCGGCGCCTGCTCCATGAACAGCTCGTACTCGGCGTCGGAGCAGAACCCCATCACCCGCTCGACCCCGGCGCGGTTGTACCAGGACCGGTCGAAGAGCACCATGTCCCCGCTCGTGGGCAGGTGCTCGATGTAGCGCTGGAAGTACCACTGCCCGGCCTCGACCTCGGTCGGCTTGTTGAGGGCCACGACGGTGGCCCCGCGCGGGTTGAGGTGCTCCATGAACCGCTTGATCGACCCGCCCTTGCCGGCCGCGTCGCGTCCCTCGAAGACCAGGACGTGGCGGCTGCCGTTGTCCTTGGCCCAGTACTGGAACTTCAGCAGCTCCACCTGCAGCAGCCACTTCTCGACCTCGTAGTAGTCCCGGGTCATCCGCTCGGCGTAGGGGTAGTCCTCGCGCCAGGTGTCGACCGCGCTGCCGTCCGGCGTGATGAGGTCCGGGTCCGACCCCTGGTCGTCCCGGACGGTGTACCCCTCGTCGCGGAGCCGGTCGATGTACTCCCGGAGACGTTGCTGCACGCCTCCGACCCTATCGCCCGGCGCGGTCCCCGGGCGGCGGGGGCGAGGAGGAGAGGCGCCGACGGGTCCGCCCGTCGGGGACAATGGGAGGCGTGCCCTCGACCTTTCCTCCCGGAGACCCCGCGCCCGCGGACGGCTCGCTGCCCGCCGGCGCGCTGGAGGGTATGCCGGCACGCACCCTGGGGGTGTACCTGCACGTCCCGTTCTGCCGGGTCCGGTGCGGCTACTGCGACTTCAACACCTACACGCTGCCCGAGCTGGGCGCCGACGCCGACACCGGTCGTTACGTGGGGGCTGCCCTCGCCGAGGTCGACCTGGCCGGACGCGTTCTCGCGCAGGGGGACCCGCCGCCCGTCAGCACCGTCTTCATCGGGGGCGGGACGCCCACCATGCTGGCGCCCGCTGCCCTGGGCGCCCTGCTGGGTCGCGTCCGCGAGGTCCTCGGCCTCCGCGCGACGCGGAGGTGACCACCGAGGCCAACCCCGACACGGTGACCCCACGGGTCGCCGAGCAGCTGGCGGCCGAGGGGTTCACGCGGGTCAGCATCGGGATGCAGTCGGCCGTCCCGGACGTCCTGCGCACCCTCGACCGTACCCACGACCCCGCCAACGTGGAGCGGGCGGTCGCCGCCGCCCGGGCGGCCGGGCTGCAGGTCAGCCTGGACCTGATCTACGGCACGCCGGGGGAGTCCCTGGAGGACTGGCGCACCAGCCTGGAGACGGCGGTGTCGCTGGACCCCGACCACGTGTCGGCCTACGCCCTGGTGGTCGAGGAGGGGACCAGGCTGGCCGCCCAGGTGCGCAGGGGCGAGGTGCCGGCCCCCCAGGACGACGACGAGGCGGACAAGTACGAGCTGGCCGACCGGGTGCTGGGGCGGGGCGGTTACCACTGGTACGAGATCTCCAACTGGGCGCGCGGGCCGGAGCACCGCTGCCGGCACAACCTCGCCTACTGGCGCGGTGGGGACTGGTGGGGGATCGGTCCGGGCGCGCACAGCCACGTGGCCGGCGTGCGCTGGTGGAACGTCAAGCACCCGCGTGCCTACGCCGACCGGCTGGCCGCAGGGCTCAGCCCCGCCCACGCCCGTGAGGTGCTCGGGCCGGAACAGCGGCACGACGAGACGGTCCTGCTGCGCTCGCGCCTGGTCGAGGGCCTGCCGACCGAGCTGCTGGCGGCGCCGGCGAGGACGGCGGTCGCCGGCCTGGTCGCCGACGGTCTCGTGGACGGCCGTGAGGCCCTGCGGGGACGGGTCGTGCCGACCCTGCGCGGTAGGCTCCTCGCCGACACCGTGGTCCACCGGCTGCTGCCGGGCTGACCCGACCCGGGTCCCCTTCCGCGACACGCCGGTGCGCGCTGCGTCCTGTCGGCGCCAACGCCGGTAGAACGGGACGGACGCGCTGAACGGAAACAGACGGACACGGCAACAGCCCCTGCCGGGTATGAGCCGGCAGGGACTGGCCGCGGACGATGGTGGCCCGCTTCGCGACGTATGAGGTCGCGAAGCGGGCCACGGCCGGACGTGACGTCCCGACCGGTGCGCAAGGGGTCCGGAGGCTCGACCTCCGCGTCACCGGAGGTGGCGACGGTGTGCCCGGGGGCACGCGGTCCGCCGATCGAATCCTCGACTGTCTTGCGACCCGCCCCGCCTTGCGGAAAGGGCGTAGAACCTGTCTACTCCCGAACGGTCCCCGTGACAAGAGGTCGGCCCGAAAAAGTCTACCCGCCGCGGCGTGTCGTGTTGACACACCGCGGCGGGCAGATTGGGGTCGGGGTCCGACCGCGTCCGAGGAGGACCGTCCGGTCGGCGGTCGGGACCGCTCAGTTGAGGATGCGGATCTGGAAGGGGTACTCGAAGACCTCCCCGCGCGAGGCCATCATGGCGCCCTTGACGTGGGCCCAGATCTGCACGACGAAGAGGATGATCCACAGCGGGATCGCCCAGAGGAAACCGATCCCCAGGGTGAGGATCACGCTGAGCCACAGCGCCACGGTCGCGATGGTCATCGAGACGTTGAAGTTGAAGGCTCCCGCGGAGGCCACCCGGACCGCCTGGCTGCGGTCCTTGTAGAAGACCCACACCAGCAGCGGGCCGAGGAACGGCAGCCAGGCACCGCTGAGCAGGAAGGAGATCGGGGCCGACAGGTGGGCCAGGAGCATCATCGTGCGCTCCTCGCCCTCGACGGGGGTCCGCCCCTGACCGGACGGGCCGACGCCCTGACCGGACCACCCGCCCCGGGAGTCGGGGGCGCCGCCGGAGCGCCAGGGGTCGGTGCCCTGCCCCTGCTCGGGGCCGGGCACGTGGGGCTGCTCGCCGCCGGACAGGTCCTGCCGCTGCTGGGGCTCGGACGGACGGTCGCCGGGAATGGGGGGAGGCGGGGGTGCGGTGCTCATGTGTCGCTCCTGGGTAGGACGGCCGGAACCTCGACCTGTCCCATCCTCTCAGGGGACGGTGACGAAGTCGATCAGTTCTTCGACGCTGGAGAGCAGCGTCGGTTCCAGATCGCTGTAGGAACGCACGGAGGACAGGATCTTCTTCCAGCCGCGGGCGACGTCGGCCTGCGAACCGTGGGGCCAGCCCAAGGCCTCGAGCACCCCGTGCTTCCAGGAGCGGCCGCGCTCCACGACGGGCCACACCTGCAGGCCGAGCCGGGCCGGCTTGACCGACTGCCAGACGTCGACGTAGGGGTGCCCCAGGATGCGCGCGTGCGGGCTGACCCGCTCGGCCTCGGCGACGATCCGGGTCTCCTTGGTGCCCGGGACGAGGTGGTCCACCAGGACGCCCAGCCGGCGGTCCGGCGTCGGGGCGAAACGGCGGATCTCGCCGGCGAGGTCGTCGACCCCGTCGAGCATCTCCACGACCACGCCCTCCACCCGCAGATCGTCCCCCCAGACCTTCTCGACCAGCTCGGCGTCGTGCCGCCCCTCGACCCAGATCCGGGACCCGGAGGCCACGCGCGCCGCCTGCCCGCGCACGGCCACCGACCCGCTCGCCGTCCGGGAGGCCGCCTGCCGGGCAGCCTCCACCTGCGCCCGGCACTCGCCGGTCGGGACGGTGAGCACGACGGGTCGTCCCTCGAGGAGGAACCCCGGACCCAGCGGGAACCCGCGGGTGCGGCCCCGGCGGTCCTCCAGGTGCACGACCTGCATGCCCCCGGCCTTCTCCACCCGCACCACGGCGCCGCACCACCCGGTGTCCACGTCCTCGACGACCAGGCCGGGCTCGGCCTCCACGGGCTGGGCGCGACCCCTCCGCGGGGCGCGCCAGTCGGTGCTCAGCACGTCGGTTCCGTAGCGGTCGCTCACAGCCGTCGAGGGTATGCCGTGGGGCAGGTGGGTCGGGTGAGGCGCGCCAGGGCGAGGGTCACCGGGGACGCGGCCGGCCCCGTCCGTCGTCGACGGGGCCCGTCCGTAACCGGCCAGTCCGTCGTCGACGGGGCCCGTCCGTGGCCGACCGGGACCGTCCGTGGCCGGCCGGGCCCGTCCGGGTGCGTCGTCTCAGTCCTGTCGGGGACCCGTCATGTCGGCGGGGACGACCCAGGCGTCGAACTGCTCCTCGGTCAGCTCGCCGCTGGCCACGGCGGCCTCGCGCAGGGTCAGGCCCTCCTTGTGGGCCTTCTTGGCGATGGCGGCGGCCTTGTCGTAGCCGATGTGCGGGTTGAGCGCGGTCACCTGCATGAGGTTGCTGGCCAGGTTGGCCTCGATGCGATCGGTGTTGGGCTCCAGGCCGACCGCGCAGCCGTCGTTGAAGGCCCGGCAGGCGTCGGCGATCAGCCGGATGCTCTCCAGCACCCCGTGCACCATGACCGGCTTGAAGACGTTCAGCTGGAAGTTGCCCTGTGTACCGGCGAAGGCCACCGTGGCGTCGTTGCCGAAGACCCGCGTCGCCACCATCGTCAGCGCCTCGGCCTGGGTCGGGTTGACCTTGCCGGGCATGATGCTCGAGCCGGGCTCGTTCTCGGGGATGTTCAGCTCGCCGATGCCGTTGCGCGGTCCGGAGGCCAGCCAGCGCACGTCGTTGGCCATCTTCATCAGGGCGCCGGCCAGGGTGCGCAGCGCGGCGGAGGTCTGCACGAGGGCGTCGTGGGCGGACAGCGCGGCGAACTTGTTCTCCGCCGAGCGCAGCTCCAGGCCCGCCTCCTCGCCCATCTTCCGGGCCGCCAGGTCCCCGAACCGGGGGTGGGCGTTGAGCCCGGTGCCGACCGCGGTGCCGCCGATGGCCAGCTCGCGCAGCCCCTCACCGGCGTGCCGGACCTCGGCCATGGCGTAGTCGAGCTGCGCGACCCAGCCGCCGATCTCCTGACCCAGCGTGATGGGGGTGGCGTCCTGCAGGTGGGTGCGTCCGACCTTGACGACGTCGGCATGCTCCTGCGCCTTGGCGGCCAGGGTGTCGCGGAGCACCGACACGCCGCCCTCGAGCCGGTCGCGCAGCTCGAGCAGCACGGCGATGTGCATCGCCGTGGGGAAGGTGTCGTTGCTGCTCTGGCCCCGGTTGACGTGGTCGTTGGGGTGGACCGGGGTCTTGCTGCCGAGCTCGCCGCCGGCCAGCTCGATCGCCCGGTTGGCGATGACCTCGTTGCTGTTCATGTTGCTCTGCGTCCCCGAGCCGGTCTGGAAGACCACGAGGGGGAAGTGGTCGTCGAGGTCACCGGCCACGACCTCGTCGGCCGCCCGGACGATGAGGTCGGCCACGTCCTGCGGCAGCTCACCGAGCTCGGCGTTGGCCTGGGCAGCGCCCTTCTTGAGGATGCCCAGGGCCTTGATCACCGGCCGGCCCCAGACGAAGGTGTCCCGGCCGATGGGGAAGTTGTGGATGCTGCGCTGCGTCTGCGCGCCCCAATAACGGTCGGAGGGGACCTCGACCTGTCCCATGCTGTCGCTCTCGATGCGCACCTGGTTCATGGGCTCATCGTAGGTTCCGCGGCGGGGCGGGTGCCGCGGGGTGCCCGGACCGGGAGTGCAGGGACGGTCGACCGTGCCGATCGGTTGCCTGCCCGGCTCGCTCGGTCGCCTGCCCGGCTCGCTCGGTTGCCCGACCGGCTCGCTTGCCCCGGCCGCGTAGACTGGCACTCGACGCTCAGGAGTGCCAGGCCCCCGTGCCGGCAGCCCCGGGGTCGCCGACGGTCCGGGACCGTCGGCCCGACAGCACCGACGACGGAGGTGGAGGAGATCATGACCGTCAGCGACGACCGACGCCTCCAGGTGCTGCGCGCGATCGTGCAGGACTACGTGCGCACCTCCGAGCCCGTGGGCTCCAGGGCCCTGCTCGAGCGCCACCAGCTGGGGGTGTCCGCCGCCACGGTGCGCAACGACATGGCCGTGCTGGAGGAGGAGGGCCTGATCACCGCCCCGCACACCAGCGCCGGGAGGGTGCCCACGGACGCGGGCTACCGGCTCTTCGTCGACCGCCTCTCGGCGGTCAAGCCGCTCAGCCGCGGGGAGCGGACCGCGATCGAGCACTTCCTGCAGGGGGCGGTCGACCTCGACGACGTGGTCTCGCGCACCACGCGGCTCCTGTCGAGCCTGACCCACCAGGTCGCGGTGATGCAGTACCCCAGCCTGTCCCGTTCCACGGTCCGGCACGTGGAGCTCGTCCCCATCGGCGGTCCCCGCCTCATGGTGGTCCTCATCGTCAACACCGGACGGGTCGAGCAGCGGGTCATCGACACCGGCCGCGAGCTGACCGCCGACGCGGACCTGGTGGCCGACCTGCGCTCGCGGATCAACTCCGCCTCCGTCGGTCAGCCGCTCCCGAGCGTCCCGGCCCGGCTGGACGTTCTCGTGGACGGCGTGGCCCCGGAGGACCGGCCGGTGGCGACCGCCGTCGCCCGCGCGCTGGCCGACGCGGTCGCCGAGCAGGCCGAGGAGCGCATCTTCCTCAGCGGCACCGCCAACCTCGCCCGGTCCGGGAACGACTTCCCCACCTCGCTGTCCGCGGTGCTGGACGCCCTCGAGGAGCACGTCGTGCTGCTCCGCCTCATGGGCAGCATGGCCACCCTCGCCGACGGGGACCAGGTCGCGGTCAGCATCGGGATGGAAAATCCCTACGAGCCGCTGCGGACCACCTCGGTCGTCGCCACCAGCTACGGCGACGCGGGCGGCCTGGGTGTGGTCGGTCCCACCCGGATGGACTACCCCCAGGCGATGGCGGCCGTGCGGGCCGTGGCCCGCTACGTCGCCGAGATCCTGGACGGATGACCCTGCACGCCCCTGACCGGACGACCGTCCCTGCCGGTCGACGACGACATGGCCCGGCATAGTTCGGGCGCCCGCGCCGTTGACACTCCCGTTGCCCCCGACCACCAAGGAACTTCCACGCCGTGAACGACTACTACGCCGACCTCGGGGTCTCCCGCGACGCCAGCGCCGAGGAGATCAAGAAGGCCTACCGCAAGAAGGCGCGCCACCTGCACCCCGACGTCAACCCCGGCCCGGACGCCGAGGCCGAGTTCAAAGCGGGTCTCCCAGGCCTACGACGTGCTCTCCGACCAGTCCAAGCGGACGGCCTACGACCGCGGCCAGGACCCCTACGCGGGCGCCACCGGCGGGTTCGGCCAGGGATTCACCTTCACCGACATCATGGACGCCTTCTTCGGGGGCACCGCGGCCGGCACGCGGGGTCCGCGCTCGCGCGTGCAGCGGGGCCACGACGCCCTCGTGCGCCTGGACGTGGAGCTGTCCACCGCCGTCTTCGGCGGCGAGGAGAACCTGACGGTCGACACGGCCGTGCGCTGCTCCACCTGCACCGGGTCGGGCGCCCAGCCCGGCAGCGGGACCCGCACGTGCGCGGTCTGCTCCGGCCGCGGCGAGGTGCAGCAGGTGCAGCGCTCCTTCCTCGGCCAGGTGATGACCTCGCGCCCCTGCCAGGCCTGCCGGGGCTACGGCGACGTCATCGAGCACCCGTGCTTCGACTGCTCGGGGGAGGGTCGGGTCCGCACCCGGCGCGAGCTGACCATTTAGGTGCCCGCCGGGGTCGACAGCGGGACCCGCATCCAGCTGGGCGGCGAGAGCGAGGTCGGTCCCTTCGGCGGTGAGCCGGGGGACCTCTACGTGGAGATCGCGGTCGCCCCGCACGAGACGTTCACCCGGCGCGGCGACGACCTGCACTGCCGGGTCGAGGTGCCGATGACGGCCGCGGCGCTGGGCGCCACCCTGCCGGTGGAGACCTTCGACGGTCCGGTCGAGGTCGACGTGCCCGAGGGCACCCAGCCCGGCCAGACCGTGACCCTGCCCGGCCTCGGGGTGGGGCACCTGCGGGCGCAGGGGCGGGGCGACGTCGTGGTCCACCTCGACGTGCGCGTCCCGACCCGCCTCAGCGCGCCCCAGCGCGAGCTTCTCGTCCAGCTGGCGGCGGAGCGAGGGGAGACCGACCCGGAGGGTCGGATGGCGACCGTGGGGTCGCACGCCGGGCGCGCCGGCAAGTTCTGGGACGCGCTGCGCGGCCGGTGACGGCGACCGTGGCGGTGCCATCGTGACCGCACCGCTCTTCGTCGTCGGCCCCGAGCTGCTGACCGGCGACGGAGCGGTCCTGCGGCTGGACGGCCCCGAGGGTCGCCACGCCGCCGACGTCCAGCGCCTGGGGACGGGCGAGACGCTGGTCCTCGCCGACGGCCGGGGTGCCTGGGCCCGGTGCCGGGTCGAGGAGGCACACCGGGGCGCGCTGGACCTGGTGGTGCTGGAGCGCGGCACCGACCCGGCGCCACCGGTGCGCCACGTGCTCGTCCAGGCGCTCGCCAAGGGCGACCGCGACCTGCAGGCGGTGGAGAGCGCCACCGAGATGGAGGTCGACGAGGTCGTGCCGTGGCAGGCCGACCGCAGCATCGTGCGCTGGCGGGGGGAGCGGGCCGCGAAGTCCCACCGCCGGTGGGAGCAGCAGGTCCTGGCGGCGGGCAAGCAGGCCCGGCGCACCCGCCTGCCGGTCGTCGCCGGGCTCGCCGGCCGGACGGACCTGCTCGCGCGCGCCTCCGCCGCGGACCTCGCGCTGGTCCTGCACGAGGAGGCCGAGGAGACCCTGACCGCCGTGCTGGACGGCACCGACCTCACCGGGAGCTCCGGACCCCTCGAGGTGGTGGTCGTCGTGGGGCCCGAGGGGGGCATCACCCCTGAGGAGCTGACCGCGCTGCGCGACGCGGGCGCACGCGCCGTGCGCCTCGGTGGTGCCGTCCTGCGCACCTCGACGGCCGGTGCGGCTGCGCTCGCCCTGCTCAACGCCCGCGGACGGTGGCGATGAGCACCGCCCCCCGGGAGCTTCCGGTGCGTCCGTCGGTGCCGCCGTCCATCTTCTCCCCGGGGCTGCGCAGCACCTCGGTCGGCGCCGCCGCCCTCATCTCCCTCTTCGCCCTGGAGTACATCGCCGTCGGGGCGGCCATGCCGACCGTGGCCGCCGACCTGCAGGGCTACCACCTGTACAACATGGCCTTCGGCGCCACGGTGGCCGCCAGCGTCGTCGGCATGGTCGTGGGCGGCTGGTGGTCCGACCGTGCCGGGCCCCGTCCCGTCGTGCTCGCCGGGGCCGGCCTGTTCACCGCCGGTCTGCTGCTCGCCGGCCTGGCCGGCACCATGGAGGTCTTCGTCGTCGGCCGGGGCCTGCAGGGCCTGGGCAGCGGGCTGTCGACCGTCGCGCTCTACGTCGTCATCGCCCAGCGCATCCCCGACCAGCGCCGGCCGGCGGTGTTCTCCCTGCTGGCCGCGGCCTGGGTGGTGCCCGGGCTGGCCGGCCCCCTGCTCACGGGGCTCGTCGTGGAGCGGTTCACCTGGCACTGGGTCTTCCTGGGCGTGGCCCCGTTCGTCGCCCTGTCCGTGGCGGTGCTGTGGCGGGCCCTGGCCGCCACCCGTCCCGGCGCGGGCGCGGCATACCTGCGGCCGGCCACCATCGCCTGGGCCGTCGTGGCCGCGGTCGCGGTCGGGGTGCTCAACCTGGCCGGGACCTCCGTGGACGGCGTGGAGCGGATCGTGGGGCCCGCGCTGCTCCTGCTGCTGCTCGTCGCCTCCTGGCACCTGCTCCCGGCGGGGACGCTCACGCTGGCCCGGGGGTTGCCCTCGGTGATCGGCGTGCGCGCGGCCATGGGGGGTTCCTTCCTGGCGGCCGAGGCCTACCTGCCGCTCATGCTGCGCGACGAGCACGGCTACTCCCCGGCGCAGGCCGGTGCGGTGCTCGCGGTCGCCTCGGTGACCTGGGCGCTGGGGTCCTGGGCCCAGGGGCGCCTGGGGGAGACCTCGGACCGCTACACCCTGATGCGGGTGGGGGTCGTCGTCTTCCTCACCCTCATGGTCGGGCTCGTGGTGGCGGTGGCCCTCACCTGGCCGGGCTGGGTGGTCGTCCTGCTGTACGGCGCCGCCACCCTGGGGGTCGGGCTGGCCTACCCGACGACGTCGCTGCTGACGATGCGGCTGTCGCCGGAGGCGGAGATCGGCCGCAACAGCTCGGCCCTGCAGGTGGGCGAGTCGCTGACCGGTGCGGTGACGCTGGCCGTGACCGGCGTCGTCTTCGGCGTCTTCTACGGCACCGACCCGCACGCGGCGTTCGTGGGCACCCTGGCGGTGGCCGTCTCCGTGGGCGCGGTGTCGGTGCTCAGCGCCTGGCGCGCCCGGTCGGCGGCCTGACGATGGGGCTCCTGGCCGCACCCCGCCTAGACTGGAGCACCTGATGAGCGAACCCCAGCCCGGACCCCGCGTGGTCCCCACCCACACCGTCGTCGTCCCCGACGACGTCCCCATGGTCAGCCTGCTCGGTCCCCGGGACGAGCTGCTGCGCACGATCGAGCGCGCCTTCCCCAAGGTCGACGTCCACGTGCGCGGCAACGAGTTCCGGCTCACCGGGGACACCGGTGAGATGGCGCTGGTCGAGCGGCTCGTCGACGAGCTGCTCGCGGTCGCCGCCACCGGTCAGCCGCTGAACCGGGACGCGGTGGAGCGCTCGATCGGCATGCTGCGCACGAGCACCACCGAGCGTCCCGCCGACGTGCTGACCATGAACATCATCAGCAGCCGCGGGCGCACGATCCGCCCCAAGACGCTCAACCAGAAGCACTACGTCGACGCGATCGACGATCACACCATCATCTTCGGTCTGGGGCCGGCCGGCACCGGCAAGACCTACCTGGCGATGGCCAAGGCGGTCGCGGCCCTGCAGGCCAAGCAGGTCAACCGGATCATCCTGACCCGGCCCGCCGTCGAGGCCGGCGAGCGGCTGGGCTTCCTGCCGGGCACCCTCAACGACAAGATCGACCCCTACCTGCGTCCGCTGTACGACGCACTGCACGACATGGTCGACCCGGACTCGATGGCCAAGCTCATGGCGGCCGGCACGATCGAGGTCGCGCCGCTGGCCTACATGCGGGGGCGCACGCTCAACTCGGCGTTCATCATCCTGGACGAGGCGCAGAACACCTCCCCGGAGCAGATGAAGATGTTCCTGACCCGCCTCGGCTTCGGCTCCAAGATGGTGGTCACCGGGGACACCACCCAGGTCGACCTGCCCGGGGGGACCAGCTCGGGCCTGAAGGTCGTCCAGGACATCCTGCACGACGTCGACGACATCCACTTCGCCCACCTCACCAGCGACGACGTCGTGCGCCACCGCCTGATCAGCGACATCGTCGACGCCTACGGCCGCTACGACGCCCGGCGCGCCGGGCAGGACCGGGCCCGGTCCCCGCGGCGCACCCGGACGGGGGAGGGGTCGGCACCGTGAGCGTGGAGGTCCTCAACGAGTCGGGGGAGGTGCCCTCACCCTGCCCGGAGCAGGAGCTGGCCGACCTGGCCAGGCACGTCCTCGACCAGCTGCGGGTCCATCCCCGGGCCGAGCTGACGGTGACCCTCGTCGACGAGGCGACGATGGCCGCCCTGCACGAACGGTGGATGGACCTGGCCGGTCCCACCGACGTGATGAGCTTCCCCATGGACGAGCTGCGTCCCGGTCGGGAGGACGCCGAGCCGGTGGAGGGCGTGCTGGGCGACGTCGTGCTGTGCCCGGCCGTCGCGCGCGCCCAGGCCGCCGCCGCCGGACACGCCGTCGGGGACGAGCTGCTGCTGCTGACCACCCACGGCATCCTGCACCTGCTCGGGTTCGACCACGCCGAGCCCGCCGAGGAGCGCGAGATGTTCGACCTGCAGCGCACGCTGCTGCTGACCTTCCTGGCCCAGCGCGGGCGGACCACGACGGCGGCGCCGGAGGCGGGCCGCACGTGACCCCGCTCGTGCTGGTGGCCGTCGTCGCCACCGTCGTGGCCTTCCTGCTCACCGCCGGCGAGACCGCGCTCCAGCGGGTGACCCGGCACCGCGCCGAGCAGCTGTCCGACGAGGGCCGTCGGGGTGCGCGCGCCCTGCTGCGGATCAGCGCGGACCCGGCCCCCTACCTGGCCGTGGCCACCTTCGTGCGGGTCACGGCCGAGGCCGCCACCGCGGTGGCGGTCACGGTCGCGGTCGACATGGTCACCGACTCGCACTGGCAGACCGCCCTGGTCGCCACCGGCATCATGGCGGTCGTCTCGTTCGTCGTCGTCGGGGTCTCCCCGCGCACCCTGGGTCGACAGCACGCCGAGGCGGTCGCGCTGACCGCGGCGCCGGTGGTGCGGTTGCTGCGCCTGCTGCTCGGCGCCGTCGCCAAGCTGCTCGTCGTCTTCGCCAACGCGGTCACCCCCGGTCGCGGCTACGCGGAGGGCCCCTTCGCGACCGAGTCCGAGCTGCGCGAGCTCGTCGACCTCGCGGGCGACTCGGCCGTCATCGAGGACGAGGAGCGGGACATGATCCACTCGATCTTCGAGCTGGGCGACACGGTCGTGCGGGAGGTCATGGTGCCGCGGCCGGACCTGGTCACCATCAAGGACGAGAAGGTCCTGCAGCAGGCCATGTCCCTGTTCCTGCGCTCGGGCTTCTCCCGTGTCCCGGTGGTCGGGGAGGACACCGACGACGTGCTGGGGATGCTCTACTTCAAGGACGTGGCGCGCCAGGTCAACGCCAACCCGGGGGCCGCCCGGTCGGTCGCGGTCACCGAGGTGATGCGCACCGTGCAGCGCGTCCCGGAGATGAAGCGGGTCGACGAGCTGCTGCGGGAGATGCAGCGCGCCCGTCAGCACGTCGCCGTCGTCATCGACGAGTACGGCGGCACCGCCGGCCTGGTGACGATCGAGGACATCGTGGAGGAGATCGTCGGGGAGATCACCGACGAGTACGACCGGGACCAGGTCGAGGTCGAGCGCGTGCTGGACGAGGACGGCCAGGAGCGGGTCCGCGTCCCGGCCAACCTGCCCGTGGACGACCTGGCGGAGATGTTCGAGGTCGAGATCGAGGCCGAGGACGTCGACTCCGTCGGTGGGCTGCTGGCCACCGCCCTGGGAATGGTCCCGATCCAGGGGGCGGTCGCCGAGGTCGCCGACCTGGAGCTGACCGCCGAGCGGATGGCCGGGCGGCGCCGCCGCGTCGCGACCGTGCTGGTCCGCCGCCTGCCTGCGCCCGATCCCGACCAGCCCGGACGCCCCGGGACCACGGTCGACCCCGCCGCCGACACCGACACCGACACCGAGTCCACGGAGGTCACCCGTGCATCCTGACCCGCCCGCCACGGGCGGACCCGAGCACCGCAGCGGGTTCGCCTGCCTCGTGGGGCGGCCCAACGCCGGCAAGTCCACGCTGACCAACGCCCTCGTCGGCAGCAAGGTGGCCATCACCTCCTCCAAGCCGCAGACGACCCGGCACACGATCCGCGGGATCCGCACCACCGCCGACTCCCAGCTGGTGCTGGTCGACACCCCCGGGCTGCACCGGCCCCGCTCGCTCCTGGGCCAGCGGCTGAACAACCTGGTGCGTGAGGCCCTGCTGTCCGTCGACGTCATCGGCTTCTGCCTGCCCTCCGACCAGCGGGTGGGTCCGGGCGACACCTACATCGCCAAGGACCTTCTCGAGCTGCACCGCGTGCGCCGGGTCCCGGTCGTGGCCATCGCCACCAAGGCCGACGCGGTGGGCCGCGACAGGCTGGCGGAGCACCTGGTGGCGATCGACCGGCTGGGCGACTGGGACGCGATCATCCCGTGCTCGGCGGTCAGCGGGGAGCAGGTCGAGCAGGTCGCGGACCTGCTGGCCTCCTACCTGCCGCCGTCCCCTCCCCTCTACCCCTCCGACCAGGTGAGCGACGAGTCGACGGTCGTGATGATCGCCGAGCTCGTCCGGGAGGCCGCCCTGGAGGGGGTGCACGACGAGCTGCCGCACAGCCTGGCCGTCCAGGTCGACGAGATCGTGCCGCGCCCCGACCGTCCCGAGGGTGACCCCATGAGCGACGTGCGGGTCAACGTCTTCGTGGAGCGCCCCAGCCAGAAGGCGATCATCATCGGGCGGGGAGGCTCGCGCCTGCGCGAGGTCGGTACCACCGCCCGGCGCGGCATCGAGGAGCTCCTCGGCCACCGCGTCTACCTCGACCTGCACGTGAAGGTGGCCAAGGACTGGCAGCGCGACCCCAAGCAGCTGGACCGGCTCGGCTTCTGAGGCGACCGTCGTGCGGTCGCGCGTGTGCCGCCGTCCGGCAGGTGGCAGAGTGACCCCATGAAGAAGCTCCTCAACGACCCCGCCGACATGGTGGTCGAGGCGCTGACCGGCATGGCCCTGGCCCATCCGGACCTGATCGAGGTGGACCTCGGGGCCAGGGTGGTGAGCCGGCGCGGAGGGCCGGTCCCGGGCAAGGTGGGCGTCGTCGCCGGCGGGGGGTCCGGGCACGAGCCGCTGCACGCGGGCTACGTCGGTGCGGGGATGCTCGACGCCGCCTGCTGCGGGGAGGTGTTCACCTCACCCGTCCCCGACCAGTGGCTCGCGGCCGTCCGCGCCGCCGACGGCGGCGCGGGGTGCTGCTGGTCGTCAAGAACTACACCGGGGACGTGCTCAACGTCGACATGGCCGTGGAGCTCGCCGGGCTGGACGGGGGACCCGAGGTCGAGGTCGTCCTCGTGGCCGACGACGTCGCGGTCCAGGACAGCACCTGGACCGCCGGGCGTCGCGGGACGGGCCTGACCGTGCTGCTGGAGAAGCTCGTCGGTGCCGCCGCGGAGGAGGGCCGGTCCCTGGCGAGTGCACGGCGCTGGCGCGCCGGCTCACGGCCGGCGGGGGGTCGATGGGCGTGGCGCTGGACTCGCCGACCGTCCCGGCGGGGGGCGCCCCCACCTTCGTCCTGTCCGAGGGGAGATGGAGCTGGGCGTGGGGATCCACGGCGAGCCCGGACGCGCCCGGGTGCCCGCGACGTCGGCCCGGGAGGTGGCCGCAGCCCTCGTCGGACCGGTGCTGGGCGACCTGGGCCTGCGGTCCGGGGAGAGCGTGCTGGTCCTGGTCAACGGGCTGGGCGGGACCCCGCTCATGGAGCTGTACCTCATGCACCACGAGGTCCACGCCCTGCTGGACCGGGCCGGTGTCACCGTGGCCCGGTCGTTGGTGGGCAACTACATCACGTCGCTGGAGACGGCCGGCTGCACGGTCACCCTCCTGCGCGCCGACGACGACGTCGTGGCCCTGTGGGACGCCCCCGTGGCGACCCCCGGGCTGCGATGGGGATCCTGAGAGGAACGAGATGGCAGACCTGAAGTCCTTCCAGCGGTGGATCGCGGAGGCCGCCGCCGACCTGATCGAGCAGGCGGACCACCTCACCGAGCTCGACCGCGCCATCGGTGACGGCGACCACGGGACGAACATGGCGCGGGGGTTCGGCCGGTGCGCCGAGCTGGCCGAGCACGAGGAGTTCGGAGGCATCGACGCATACCTGAAGAAGGTCGGGATGACCCTCGTCGGCACCGTGGGGGGAGCCTCGGGCCCGCTGTACGGCACCTTCTTCCTGCGGATGGCCGGACCGCTGTCGGCGACCGCCGACGCCGGCGTCTTCGAGGTGGGTCAGGGTCTGCGGGCCGGGGTGGAGGGGATCGTGGCCCGCGGCAAGGCCGAGGCCGGGGACAAGACGATGTATGACGCGTTCGCACCTGCCCGGGGGAACGGCCGTGGCGGCGTTCACCGCCGCAGCGGGCGACGGGGGGGCCCTCCCCGTCTGCCTGGAGGCGGCCGCGGCCGCGGGCGAGGAGGGCGGGACGCGACGCTGCCGCTGGTCGCCCGCAAGGGGCGGGCCTCCTACCTGGGTGAGCGCAGCGCCGGACACCTCGACCCCGGTGCCGCGAGCGCCGCGATCCTTCTGCGCTCGGCCGCGCGGGCGCTGGGCGCGGACGCCCGTTGATCTCCCTGGTCGTCGTCTCCCACAGCCGCACCCTCGCGGAGGCCGCGGTCGAGCTGGCGACGCAGATGCTCCACGGCCCGGGTCGGCCCCACGTCGAGGTCGCGGCCGGCCTGGACGACGGGCGGCTGGGGTCGGACGCCGCGGACGTGGCCCGGGCGCTCGCGCGGTCGGACGCGGCCAGCGACGGCGCAGGGGTGCTGGTCCTGCTGGACCTGGGCAGCGCCGTCCTCTCGGCCGAGATGGCCCTGGAACTGCTCGACCCGGCCGTGGCCGGGCGGGTCCGGCTCAGCGACGCCCCGCTCGTGGAGGGCCTGCTCGCGGCGGTGGTGACGGCCGCGGGCGGCGGCGGGCTCGAGGCCTGCGCCCGGGAGGCCGCGGCCGGCCTGCGGGCCAAGAGCCAGCACCTCGGCGCGGGGGCACCCGGGGTGGTCGCAGGAGCGGCAGCACCCGCCGGGCCCCCCGGGGTGGCGTCCCCGGAGGGGACGGCGGGTCCGCGGCCGGGGGTGACGGCACGCCCTCGGCGCCGGCCAGGACGGCACCCACGGCGTCCGTCGAGCTGGCCGTGACCGCCGAGCACGGGCTGCACGCCCGCCCGGCCGCCCGGTCTGGTCTCCTGCGCCGCCCGCCACGCTCCGACGACCACCGTCCGTCTGCGCAACCTGACGGTCGGCCGGGGGCCGGTGGACGCGCTGTCCCTGTCTGCGGTGGCCACCCTGGACGCCCAGCAGGGGCACGTGCTGCTGGCCGAGGCCGACGGACCGTCGGCGCAGGAGGTGCTCGCCGAGCTGGAGGAGCTGGCGCTGCGCGGGTTCGGGGACGAGCCCGGCCCGCCGAGCCGCTCTCGGACGTCGAGGTCCCGGTGCCGGCCGTCTCCTCCGAGCCGGGGTGGCCGGGTCGGGGCTGGAGGCCGCGGTCGGCCCCTCGCTGCGCCTGCACCCCGTCCTGGAGTCCGTCGAGGACCACGCGGGGACCGTGGCGGAGGAGCACCAGCGGCTCCACGAGGCGGTCGCCGGGGTGCTGGAGCGCCTCGCCGAGCTCGCGGACCGCGCCCGGCGGCACCTGGGTCAGGGCGAGGCCGAGGTCTTCGAGGCGCACGCGACGCTGCTGCGGGATCCCCGGATCACCGGTGCCGCCCACGCCCGGATCGAGGCGGGCGAGCCGGCGGCGGCCGCCTGGGCGGCCTCGATCGAGAGGGCCGCCGGGGCCTTCGCCGACCTCGCCGACCCCTACCAGCGCGAGCGGGGCCAGGACGTGCACAGCGTCGGGGACCGGGTGGTCCGCCTGCTGCTGGGCGCGGACGAGCCGGGCAGCACCGCGCACGGGATCCTGGTCGTCGACGAGCTCGACCCCGCCCTCGCGATCTCCCTGGACGCCTCCCGGGTGCAGGGGGTCCTCACGCGCCGGGGAGGAACGACCGGGCACGGGGTGCTCATCGCCACCGCGAGGGGGGTTCCGGTCCTCACGGGGGTGGGTGACCGGGCCGACGTGCCCGACGGCACCGTGGTGGCCTTCGACGCGCGCAGCGGCGACCTGGTCGTCGACCCCGAGCCCGCGCTGCGCCAGGCGTTCGAGCGGATGGTCGACGACCGGCGGCGAGAACGGGAGCGGGCGCTGCGGCACGCGCTCTCGCCCGCCGTGACGACCGACGGGGTCCGGGTGCGCGTCAAGGCCAACGTCTCCTCCCTCGCGGTGGCCCGCCTGGGAGCCGCCCTGGGGGCCGAGGGGTCCGGGCTGGTCCGGACCGAGGCCGTCTTCGCCCAGTGGCGGCAGGCGCCGTCGGTGGCCCAGCAGGTCGAGGTCTACGCCGCCATGGCCCGCGTCTACCACCCCCACCCGGTGACGATCCGCACGTGGGACGTCGGCGGGGACAAGCCGCTGCCGTTCCACCCCGTCGCCCCCGAGCAGAACCCCTTCCTCGGTGTGCGGGGGCTGCGCGCCTTCGCCGAGGACCCCTCGCTCCTGCTCGACCAGCTGCAGGCGATCTGCACCGTGGCGGTGGACCACCCGGTGGCGGTGCTCTTCCCCATGGTCACGACCATCCAGGACGTGCGCTGGGCCCAGGAGCAGCTGGGCCGCGCCGCCGCGCGGGCGGGTCTGGAGGCACCGCCCCCCGGACTGCAGGTGGGCATCATGGTCGAGGTGCCGGCCGCCGCGCTCGGCATCGCCCGGTTGGCGCAGGGGCTGGACCTGGTCTCGATCGGCAGCAACGACCTCGTGCAGTACACGTTGGCCACGGAGCGCGGGAACCCCCGCCTGGCCGCGTGGTCGGACGCCCTGGACCCGGCCGTGCTCTCGCTCGTGCGGACGGTGGCCGACGGCGCCCCGGACGGGGTGCGGGTGGGCCTGTGCGGTGCGATGGCCGGCGACCCGGACCTGGCCGGCCTGCTCGTCGGGCTCGGGGTGCACGAGCTCAGCGCCTCCGCTGCCGCGGTCCCCCTCGTCAAGCAGCGGCTGCGCACGGGCAGCGCCGCCCAGTTCGTCGAGCTGGCCGACCAGGCCCTGGCCTGCGCCGACGGAGCCGCGGTCCGGGCGCTGGTGCAGGCCTCCCTGCCGACACCCACCGTGCGGCTCAGCGGACCCCTCGCGGCCGGAACTGCACGCTGATCCTCGGGCCGACGGGCTGGGTGGTCTTGGGGACGCAGTGGTCCCAGGTGCGCTGGCAGGCGCCGCCCATGACGAGCAGGTCGCCGTGCCCCAGGACGAACCGGGTGCTCGGTCCACCGCCCCGGGGACGCAGCAGCAGCGCCCGTGGGGCGCCCAGGCTGACGATCGCCACCATCGTGTCCGCGGCCGAGCTGCGACCGTGGCGGTCGCCGTGCCACGCCACGCTGTCGCGACCGTCGCGGTAGAGGCACATCCCGGCCGTGACGAAGGGTTCGCCCAGCTCCTGCCGATAGTGGGACCCGAGCTCCTCCCGGGCGCCGGTGAGGACCGGGTCGGGCAGCGGCTCGCCCTCGCGGTAGAACCGGAGCAGCCGGGGTGTCTGCACCTCGCGCTCCCACATCTGGCGCCGCTCGCCGCGCCACTCGACCCCGGCGGACCCGCCCAGGGTCAGCCGGGTGAACAGCTCGTCCGAGCCGGTCACCCAGCCCGGCCGCAGGTCGACCCAGGCGGTCGCGTCGAGGGTGGTCCGGTGCACCGCCCCCGCGAGGGGGCGCAGTCCGACCTCGTCGACCTGGTCGAGCAGGGAGCCCTGGAGCATCATGGTCTGAGTAGAACAAATGTTCGATCATCACGCAACAGCGGAGGGGGCGCCGCGCGTCGCGGCCTCCCTCCACGAGCGGCCCGCGTGGGGGATGATGGGGCCATGCCCACCTACCGAGAGGCCGCGGTCGTCCTGCGGACCTACAAGCTCGGGGAGGCCGACCGCATCGTCATCCTGCTGACCCGGGGCAGGGGCAAGGTGCGGGCGGTGGCCAAGGGGGTGCGGCGCACCAGGAGCAGGTTCGGGGCCCGGCTGGAGCCGGGGATGGTCGTGGACGTGCAGTGCTACGAGGGGCGCACCCTCGACACCGTGACCCAGGCTGACGGCCTGGCCGCCTACGGGGAGGCGATCGCCCGGGACTACCCGGCGTGGACGGCCGCCCACGTGATGCTCGAGACGTGCGAGCAGCTGACCGAGGAGGGGCAGGTGGCCACCCAGCACTTCCGTCTGCTCGCCGGCGGGCTGTCCGCACTCGCCGCGGGGGAGCACGAGCCGCGGATGGTGCTGGACTCCTACCTGGTCCGAGCCCTGGCCATCGGCGGCTGGCGGGCCAGCTTCGTCGACTGCGCCCGCTGCGGCATGAGCGGCCCGCACCGCGCCTTCCACGTCCCCTCCGGCGGGGCGGTGTGCCCCGTCTGCCGACCGCCAGGGTCCACCGCACCGGCGCCGGAGACCCTGGAGCTGCTGGGGGCCCTGCTCACCGGCGACTGGCAGGTCGCCGCGCACAGCCAGAGCCGGCACCGCGCCGAGGCCAGCGGCCTCGTGGCCGCCTACCTGCAGTGGCACCTGGAGCGGGGCGTGCGCTCCCTGCGCCACCTCGAGAGGATCCGCTGACCGTGGTCACCCGCCCGCACGGGCCCGTCCCGCCCGACCCCCACCCCACCGGGGCGCGTCCCCCGGACGTGCCGCGCGAGCTGGTGCCGCGCCACGTGGCCATCGTCATGGACGGCAACGGCCGCTGGGCCAACCAGCGGGGGCTGCGGCGCACCGAGGGTCACGAGGCGGGGGAGGCGTCGCTGCTGGACGTCATCGCCGGCGGCATCGAGATCGGGGTCGGGTGCATCAGCGCCTACGCCTTCTCCACCGAGAACTGGCGGCGCAGCCCCGACGAGGTGCGCTTCCTCATGGGGTTCAACCGCGACGTCATCCACCGGCGGCGCGACCAGCTGGACTCCTGGGGCGTGCGGGTGGTGTGGTCGGGCCGCACCCCGCGGCTGTGGAGGTCGGTCGTCAACGAGCTGCAGGACGCCGAGCGCCGCACCCGGGACAACGACGTCATCACGCTGAACTTCTGCGTCAACTACGGGGGGCGGGCCGAGATCGCCGACGCCGTCCGCCGGATCGGCGAGGACGTGCGGGCGGGGAAGCTCTCGCCCCGGGGGATCGACGAGCGCACGGTCGGGCGCTACCTCTACCACCCCGAGGTGCCCGACGTGGACCTGTTCCTGCGCAGCTCGGGGGAGCAGCGCACGTCCAACTTCCTGCTCTGGCAGAGCGCCTACGCCGAGATGGTCTTCCAGGACGTGCTCTGGCCCGACTACGACCGGCGGGACCTGTGGCGCGCGATCGAGGAGTATGCCGCCCGCGACCGCCGCTACGGGGGAGCGGTCGACCGGGCCTCGAGCTGACCCCTGCGCCGGGCGACCGCGGTCAGGTGCCGGCGCAGCTGCCGCAGGTGCCGAACACCTCCAGCGTGTGCTCCACGTCGGAGAAGCCGTGCTCGGCGGCCACGGCGTCGGTCCACAGCTCCACGGCGGGCCCCTCGATCTCCACGGTCCGGCCGCACTCCCGGCAGACCAGGTGGTGGTGGTGGCCCGTCGAGCACCGCCGGTAGACGGCCTCGCCGTCGTCGGTGCGGATCATGTCCACCTCGCCGCTGGCGGCCAGCGCCGTGAGGGTGCGGTAGACGGTGGCCAGCCCGACCCGTTCGCCGGAGTCGCGCAGCCGGGCGTGCAGGTCCTGGGCGCTGGTGAAGTCCTCGCCCGCACCGAGCTGCTCGACCACCGCCGCCTGCTGACGGGTGGGCCTGCGCCTGGAGGTCGTGCTCACCGGACCACCTCGTGCTCCTCGATGCCGGGTCCCCCGGGGCGGCCGTGGTCCCGGCCCCGTTCCTGGCCGTGGTCGCCCGCGTGCTCGTCGTAGTGCCCCTCGTGGGCGGCGTGCCGGTGACCGTCGTGGAGGTAGTCGACGTGGTCGCCGTGCAGGACGGCCTCGTGCCCGCACCCCGGCCCGTGCTCGTGCAGGTGGCGCTCGGCGTGCCGGTGACGACGGGCGGCGAGCTGGCGACGGGCGGCACCGGCGAGCGTGGTCAGCACGAAGAGCCCGATGGCCAGCAGGACGATCGTGCCCCCGGCCGCGGTGTCCGCGTGGTAGGAGGTGACCACCCCGCCCACGGAGGCGGTGATGCCCAGTCCCACGGCCCAGGCCCCGGCGGCGCGGAAGCTGCCGGCCACCTGCTGGGCCGCCGCGTTCGGCACGACCATGAGAGCGCTGATGAGCAGCAGCCCGACGACGCGCATCGCCACGACGACGGTCACGGCGGTCAGCACCGCCAGCAGGATGTTGAGCCCGAGCACGGGCAGGCCGCTGGCGCGGGCGTACTCCTCGTCGCCGGCCACCGCGAAGAAGCGCAGCCGCAGGACCAGCGTCACGCCCACGATCACGGCGGAGAGGACCGCGAAGACCGCGAGGTCGGAGCGGGTGGTCGTGGTGATCGCCCCGAACAGGTAGCCGGTGAGGCTGCCGGTCTGGGCGCCCTCGGCGCGGTTGATGATGACCACGCCCGCGGCGATGCCGCCGTAGAACATGATCGCCAGGGCGACGTCGCCGGAGGCCCGCCCCCGGGCGCGCACCAGCTCGATGGCCACCCCCGCCGCGACGGCCGCCACCATCGCCGCCCACACCGGGCTCTGCTGGGTGGCCACGCCCACGGCGACGCCGGCCAGGGCCACGTGCCCGATCCCGTCGCCGACGAGGGAGAGCCGGCGCTGGACGAGGAAGATGCCCACCAGGGGGGCGGCCAGGCCCACGAGCAGGGCCGCCAGCAGGGCGTTGCGCATGAACTCCAGCTCCAGCATCGCGCTCACGCCACCCACCCCCTGCCCGCGGTGCGCGCGAGGCCGGACTGGTGCTCGGCATACCCCGACGGGTCGCCGTCGAAGGTGAGCCGCCCGGCGTCCACCTCGACGATGCGGTCGACGACGCCGCGCAGCGCGCTCAGCTCGTGGGTGACCACGAGCATGGTCGTGCCAGCCTCGCCGAGGCGCTGCAGGACCCCGGCGAGGACCGCCTGGCTGGCGACGTCGACCCCGGCCGTGGGCTCGTCCATGACGAGCACCTCCGGCCCCGCGACCAGGGCCCGGGCGATGAGCACGCGGCGCTGCTGGCCCCCGGAGAGGGTCTCCACCTCGAACCGGGCCCGGTCGGCCAGCCCCACGGTCTCCAGCGCCTCCTGGACCGCGATCCGGTCCGCCCGGGTGGCCGGGCGCCACCACGGCCGGCCCGCCAGCAGGCCGGTGGAGACCACCTCGGTGACCGTGGCGCGCACCCCGCCGGTGAGGGTATGACGCTGGGGCACGTACCCGATCCGGGTGCGCTCGCGGAGCCGGTCCAGGGGGGAGCCGAGCACGGTGACTTCACCGGAGAGGTGGTCGGCCAGGCCCAGCAGACCCTTGACGAGGGTGCTCTTGCCCGCCCCGTTGGGCCCCAGGAAGGCCAGCACCTCGCCGGACCCCACCGTCAGGTCGACATCGGAGACCACGGGGCGGCCGTCGTAGCCGAAGGTGGCCCGGTGCAGCGCCAGGACGGTGCTCACGAGCAGCCCTGCCCCTCGCGCAGCGTCTCCAGGTTGGCCAGCATGATGCTCTCGTAGTCCTCTCCCACGGACCCCTCCCCGATCCCGTCCGCGGGATCGAGCACGAGCACCCGGGTGCCGGTCTCCTGCGCGACGGTGCGGGCGATCGCCTCGGGCAGGAGGGGCTCGGTGTAGACCGCCCCGACCCCCAGCTCGCGGACCAGCTCGGTCACCTCGGCCAGCCGGGCGGGGGAGGGCTCGGACTCCGGGCTCACGCCGGTGATCCCCACGACGTGCAGGTCGTAGCGCGCGCCCAGGTAGCCGAACGCCTCGTGGGTGGTCACCACGTCCCTGCTCTCGCAGGTGGCCAGGCCCTCGGCCAGCCGGGCGTCGAGGTCGCTCATGACGTCCGAGAAGGCCTGACCGTTGACTGCGTAGTCGTCGGCGTGGGCCGGGTCGAGCCTGGCGAGCTCGGCGACCACCGCCTGCGCGACGTCGTCGTAGCGCTGCGGGTCGAGCCAGAAGTGAGGGTCCTCCGTGCCGTGGTCGTGGCTGTCGTCGGTGTCGCCGTCCGCGTGCTCGGCCTGCCCCTCGTCCTCCCCGTGGTCGGTGTCGTCGACCGGCTCACCCGCGTGCTCGGCGTGCTCCTGCTCGCTCTCGTCGAGCAGGATCAGGTCCGCGGCCGGCACCACGTCGAGGCTGTGGTCGGGAGCCTGCTGCTGCACTGCGGCGTCCACCGCCGCCTGCATGCCGTCCTGGTAGACGACGAGGTCGGCCTCGCCCAGGCCGGCCACCTGCCGCGGCGTGAGCTCCACGTCGTGGGGGTCGATGCCGGGGGCGGTGAGCGTGGACACCTCGACGTGCTCGCCGCCGACCGTGCGGACGAGGTGCTCCAGGGGGTAGAAGGCCGCGACGACCTGCAGGGGGGTGCCGCCGTCGGTCACCTCCGCGGCGTCGGGCGCGCCGTCCGTCGCCGGGGCGTCCGCGGGTCCGTCCGCCGGTCCGCCGGCGGGGCCGCAGGCGGCCAGCAGCACGGCCAGGGGCAGCAGGGTCGCGGCGGTCCGCGCTCGCAGGGTCATGCCACCGAGAATGACCGAGAATGAGAATGATTGTCAATTCAGGGTCTCGTGCGGGGACCGGCGGGTCGGTCAGGCGCGGGGGACCAGCTGGGTCACGGTGACGACCGCGAAGAGCAGCAGGACGGTGCCCCGCATGAGCCGCTCCACGGTGGTCAGGCGCGGCCAGGAGAGGTAGAGCAGCCACAGGATGAAGGCGAGCGCGAGCCCGACGAGCACCCAGCCCACCACGCCGCCGAGGAAGCCGCCGAGGAGCATGGTGGCGAGCAGGACGAGGAAGGGCAGCCACACCGGCAGCCGCGCCAGGCGGGTCAGGGCGGGCAGGGAGCGCTGCTCCACGGCATACCGGAGGCGGCCCGGGCCCGGCTCCTCCCGAGGGGCTGCGGAGGGGTGCTCGGGACGGGGCTGGGACGGGCGGGACGCGTCGGACACCCCACCAGCCTAAGTCCCGTGGAGGGTCCGGCCGGGCCGGGGCAGGACCGTACACTGGCGCCCATGTCGCAGACCTCCACCGTCGATCTCGTCGTCTCCCTCGCCAAGCGCCGTGGCTTCGTGTTCCCGTGCGGGGAGATCTACGGCGGGACCAGGTCGGCCTGGGACTACGGACCGCTCGGGGTGGCGCTGAAGGAGAACATCAAGCGCCAGTGGTGGCGCGCCATGGTGCAGACGCGCGAGGACGTGGTCGGCCTGGACTCCTCGATCATCCTGCCCCGGCAGACGTGGGTGGCCTCCGGGCACGTGGGCGAGTTCTCCGACCCGCTGACCGAGTGCCAGTCCTGCCACAAGCGGTTCCGGGTGGACCACATGCAGGAGGCGGTCGCGGGAAAGAAGAACAGGAAGGCACGGCCGGGCGAGGAGATCGACCCCGACGAGGTGCCCCTGTCGGAGATCACCTGCCCCAGCTGCGGCAACAAGGCCTGGACCGAGCCGCGCGAGTTCAACATGATGCTCAAGACCCACCTCGGCCCGGTCGAGGACGAGTCCGGCCTGCACTACCTGCGCCCCGAGACCGCGCAGGGCATCTTCGTCAACTTCGCCAACGTCATGGGGGCCTCGCGCAAGAAGCCACCGTTCGGCATCGCCCAGACCGGCAAGAGCTTCCGCAACGAGATCACCCCGGGCAACTTCATCTTCCGCACCCGTGAGTTCGAGCAGATGGAGATGGAGTTCTTCGTCAAGCCGGGCGAGGACGAGGAGTGGCACCAGTACTGGATCGAGGAGCGGACCCGCTGGTACACCGACCTGGGCATCGCCCCGGAGAACCTGCGGCACTTCGAGCACCCGGCCGACAAGCTGTCCCACTACTCCAAGCGCACCGTCGACATCGAGTACCGGTTCAACTTCACCGGCTCGGAGTGGGGAGAGCTGGAGGGGATCGCCAACCGGACCGACTTCGACCTGAGCACCCACAGCCAGCACTCGGGGCAGGACCTGTCCTACTTCGAGCAGGCCACCGGCGAGCGGTGGACGCCCTACGTCATCGAGCCGGCGGCCGGCCTGTCCCGCTCGCTGATGACCTTCCTCGTGGACGCCTACACCGAGGACGAGGCGCCCAACGCCAAGGGCGGGGTGGACAAGCGGACGGTGCTGCGGCTCGACCCGCGCCTGGCGCCGATGAAGGTGGCCGTCCTGCCGCTGTCGCGCAACGCCGACCTGACGCCGAAGGCCAAGGACCTGGCGGCGCGCCTGCGGCAGCACTGGATGGTCGACTTCGACGACGCGGGGGCGATCGGCCGGCGCTACCGCCGCCAGGACGAGATCGGCACGCCGTTCTGCGTGACGGTCGACTTCGACACCCTCGACGACCAGGCGGTGACGATCCGGGAGCGGGACTCCATGTCCCAGGAGCGGGTCGCCCTCGACCAGGTCGAGGGCTTCCTGGCCCAGCGTCTGGTCGGTTGCTGACTCAGCCGCCGAGCACCAGCCCGACGCCGAGGGAGACCATGACCACGGCGATGAGCGCGTCGAGCACCTGCCAGGAGCGCGGCCGCGCGAACAGTGGCTGCAGCCGGCCGCTGCCGTAGCCCAGCGCGGCGAACCAGGTGACGCTGGCCACCACCAGCCCGGCGTAGTACCACCACCGGCCCTGGAGGCCGTGGCTGTTGGCGATCGCCCCGAGGATGACCATGTCCAGGTACAGGTGCGGGTTGAGCCAGGTCAGGGCGGCCATCGTGGCCAGGGCCGGGCCCAGTCCGCGGTCGACGGTCCGCGCCGCCCGCAGGGACTCCTCGGCCCGCAGCGCGCGGCGGGCGGCGAGCAGGCCGTAGCCGACGAGGAAGGCCCCACCGCCCCACCGGGCCACCTGCAGGAAGGGCGGCCAGGCCTCGACGACGGCGCCGATCCCCAGCACGGCGGCCAGGATGAGGACAGCGTCGGACAGGGCGCACAGCGCCACCAGCGGACCCACGTGGCGACGGACGATCCCCTGCCGCAGCAGGTAGGCGTTCTGTGCACCGACCGCGGCGATCAGCGCCCATCCGGTGAGCAGCCCGGAGAGGACGAGGGAGACCGGCACCGCCACAGGGTATGCCGTGCACGTGCGACCGGCGCGGACGCGGCATACCGTGGACGGGACCGAGCGACCCCCGAGCACGAGGAGGATCCCCATGGCAGAACTGGACGGACGCACGATCGCGTTCCTGGCGACCGACGGCTTCGAGGACAGCGAGCTGACCTCGCCCTGGGACGCGGTGACGGAGGCCGGCGCCCGCGCGGTGCTGGTGTCCTCCGAGGACGGCACGATCACCGGCAAGAAGGGGCACGAGGCGGGCGTGGACCAGACCACCGGGGGCAGCGACCCGTCCGCGTTCGACGCCCTGGTGCTGCCCGGCGGCGTCGTGAACGCCGACCACATCCGCATGGACGAGGACGCGGTGGCCTTCGCCCGGCACTTCTTCGAGGCGGGCAAGCCGGTCGGGGTCATCTGCCACGGCGCCTGGATCCTGGCCGACGCGGACGTGCTGACGGGCCGCACGCTCACCTCCTACGCCAGCCTGCGGACCGACCTGCGCAACGCCGGGGCCACCTGGGTCGACGAGGAGGTCCACGTGGACCAGGGCCTGGTCTCCAGCCGCACGCCCGAGGACCTGCCGGCGTTCAACGCCAAGATCGTCGAGGAGTTCGCCGAGGGGCGGCACGAGAGTCAGCAGGCCTGATCGGACCGCTCACCCCGGGGCGCGCCCGGCCATCCGGTGGTGGCCGGGCGCGCCGCGTCGTCCTCCCGGTGGTGGCCGGGCGCGCCGCGTCGCCCCCCGCTCCCGGCGTCCTGCGGGAGCACGCCGCCCGGGATGGGACAATCGGACACGCCATGACGCTCACCTCCACGACCGCCCCGCCCTCCCAGGAGTCCTTTGTCGCCCCGGGCGGCCCGCTCCTGCCGCCCCTGCAGATCGGACCGCACCGGATCCAGGCCCCGGTCGTGCTCGCGCCGATGGCCGGGATCACCAACCGGGCGTTCCGACAGCTGTGCCGCGAGTACGGCGAGCAGGGGCTGGCGCACGCGGACGGGACCCGTGCCCCCGACCGCGCACCGGGGGCCGACGACGCCGGCGGGGCAGCAGGTGCCGCGGGAGGGGCCGAGGCCGGAGGCGCCGGGTGCCTCTACGTCAGCGAGATGATCACCAGCCGCGCGCTCGTCGAGCGCACCCCGATCTCGATGAAGCTCATCGAGCACGGCCCGGGGGAGGACCCGCGCTCGGTCCAGCTCTACGGGGTGGACCCCGCGACGGTGGGCGCCGCGGTGCGCATGCTCGTGGACGAGGACCGCGCCGACCACGTCGACCTCAACTTCGGCTGTCCGGTCCCCAAGGTGACGCGCAAGGGGGGCGGCTCGGCCCTGCCCTGGAAGACCGACCTGTTCCGCGGGATCGTGAGGGCGGCCGTCCGCGAGGCCTCCCCGGCGGGGATCCCGGTCACGGTCAAGATGCGGGTGGGGATCGACGCCGAGCACGAGACCTTCCTGGACGCCGGCCGCATCGCCGAGCAGGAAGGAGTGGCCGCGGTGGCGCTGCACGCCCGCACCGCCGCACAGGCCTACTCCGGGCAGGCCGACTGGGACCGCATCGCCGAGCTCAAGCAGGCGGTGCGCACCATCCCCGTGCTGGGCAACGGCGACATCTGGTCGGCCGACGACGCGGTGGCCATGGTGGAGCACACCGGCTGCGACGGGGTCGTCGTGGGGCGCGGCTGCCTGGGACGGCCCTGGCTGTTCACCGACCTGGCCGCCGCGTTCGCCGGCTCCCACGTGCGGGTGGTGCCCGACCTGCGGGAGGTGACCCGGGTGCTGCGACGGCACGCCGAGCTGCTGGTGGAGTTCCACCAGGACGAGGCCCGCGGCTGCCGGGACATCCGCAAGCACATCGCCTGGTACTTCAAGGGCTTCGCCGTCGGCGGCGACCTGCGCCACCAGCTGGGCCTCGTGGACTCCCTCGCGGCGCTGGACCGGCTCGTGGACACCCTGGACCTGGACCAGCCGTGGCCCGGGGAGGCGGCCGAGGGCCAGCGCGGGCGGGCCGGGTCGGCCCGGGTCGTCGCCCTGCCGGACCGCTGGCTGGAGTCCCGTGAGCTGGACGCCGCGCAGGCCGCCTCCGTGGCCCAGGCCGAGCTCTCGGTGTCCGGGGGCTGACCCGGGGACGGGCGGCCCGACGGCACGGGGGGCCTCTTCACACGATCTGCACACGTCATACCCCCGCCGCCCACGCCGGCCCTCCTAGCCTGGGGACATGCCCACCCAGCCCCCCGCCCCGGACGCGCCGCTCGTGCTCGTCGTCGAGGACGACCCGACGATCAACCAGGCCCTCGCCGACCGGCTGCGGGCGGACGGCCTGAGGGTGCAGCAGGTCCACGACGGCCCGGCGGCGCTCGAGGCCTGCGAGGGGACCACCCCCGACCTGGTGCTGCTCGACGTGATGCTGCCGGGGATGGACGGGCTGGAGGTGTGCCGCCGCATCCAGGCCGCACGTCCGGTGCCCGTCCTCATGCTCACCGCCCGCGCCGAGGAGACGGACGTGCTCGTGGGGCTGGGGGTGGGGGCCGACGACTACCTGACCAAGCCCTTCCGGATGCGCGAGGTGGTCGCCCGGGTGCGGGCGCTCCTGCGGCGGGTGGAACGGGCCCGGGCGCTCGCGGTCGACCCGCCCCCGGTCCTGCGCCGGGGCGACCTCGTCCTGGACCGCGGTGGCCGGCGCGTCCTCCTGCACGGGCACGAGGTGCACCTGACGCCCCTGGAGTTCGAGCTGCTGGCGACCCTGGCCCTGTCACCGGGGACGGTCCATCCGCGGGCCGAGCTGATGGAGCAGGTGTGGGGCTGGGCCGACGCGCGCGGCACCCGCACGCTGGACAGCCACGTGAAGTCCCTGCGCGCCAAGATCGGCGCTGCCCGCGTCCGCACCGTCCACGGGGTGGGCTACGCCCTGGAGGTCGACCATGCCGGCTGATCGGACGGGAGGTCCGGCGGTGGCCGGGGCCGACGAGGCGTCGGCCGCGGTGGACGGGGCCGGCGCGACGTCGGCCGCGGCGGACGGCCCCCCGGGTCCGTTGGCCGGGGTCGGGTCGGTCCGGGCCAAGATCGGGCTGCTCGTGGCCGGCAGCATCCTGGCGGCGGTCGTCGTGCTCGAGGCCGGCCGGGGTGCCGGCGTGCCGGCCTGGCTGACCCTGCCGGTCACCCTCGCCGTGGCCCTGGTGGTCACGCAGTGGATGGCGCGCGGCATGACGGTGCCGCTGCGTGAGATGACCCGGGCCGCGGACCGGATGGCGGCGGGCGACTACCGCTCGGTGGTCCGGTCCGCCGGCCGGGACGAGGTCGCCCGGCTCGCGGAGGCGTTCACCCGGATGGGGGCCGACCTGGACCGGGCGGACACCACCCGCCGCCAGCTGCTGGAGACGGTCTCGCACGAGCTGCGCACCCCGCTCGCCGCCCAACGTGCCCTGCTGGAGAACCTCGTCGACGGCGTGGTGCAGCCCGACGACGCCGCTCTGCAGAACGCCCTCGCGCAGGCGGAGCGGCTCAGCGACCTGGTCGCCGACCTGCTCGACCTGAGCCGGCTCGAGTCGGGGGGGGCGGTGCCCCTGAAGCTCACCCCGACGACCGTGGCGGACCTGGTGGGCTCGGCCGTCGCCGAGGCGCAGGTGGGGGCGCGGCCGGTGGTCCACCGCACGGCCGTGACCCCGGCGGACCTGCAGGTGCAGGTCGACCCGGCCCGTCTCTCCCAGGTCGTCGGCAACCTGCTGGACAACGCCGCCCGCCACTCGCCGGCCGGGGGGACGGTGACGGTGCGTGCCTCCGGTCCGGGAGCTGTCGGATGGTCGGCCGTGCCCGACGGGTCGGCCGTGCCCGACGGGTCGGCCGTGCCCGACGGGTCGGCCGTGCCCGACGGGTCGGCCGTGCCCGACGCGTCCGACGGGCCGGCGGACGCGGTGGCTGCGGGCCACTGGCGGCTGGAGGTGCTGGACGAGGGTCCCGGCATCCCGCCCGGGCGGACCGAGGCCGTGTTCACGCGGTACGGCAGGGGTGACGACGAGGGCGGGGGCACCGGTCTCGGGCTGGCCATCGCCCGCTGGATCTGCGAGCTGCACGGCGGGTCGGTCTCGGCCCACCCCCGTCCGGACGGCCGCCCCGGTGCCTGCCTGCGGGTCGACCTGCCCGTGCAACCCGTCGTCGCCGTTCCGCGCCGCGACGTCCCGGCCGGCGGGCGGGAGGCGGCCGACCCCTCGGCGGTGCCCGTCCGGTCCACCGGCTCCTCCGCCTCGTCGGTCTCGTCGGCCTCGTCGGCCCAGGCGGTCTCGACACCCGGGGCTTCGCCGGTGGGCCCTGCAGGTCCCGCCGTCACGGACGCCCATGCGGTCGACGCGCTGTTCGGGACGGCCTGGCCGGGGGAGCGGGTGCGCAGCGCGCCCGCGCAGCTGGTGGGGGCGGTCGCCGTGGGGGCCCTCGCCGCCCTGGTGCTGCCCGAGCACGACCTCGGCCTGGGGCTGCTGCTGGTGCTCCTGTCCGGTGGCGCGCTCGTGCTGTGGTCCTCGGTCCGACGGGGCACGGCCTGGACGGTCCTCAGCGCCGGGCTCAGCGTGGCGCTGGGCTCCCTGGTCGTCCTGCGGGCGGCCGAGTGGCTGCCGGTCCTGGTCCTCCTCGTCGTCGGGGTGCTCGTCACCACGGCGCTCACCGGTGCCGAGCGGCTCCTGCCGGTGCTCCTGGGCCCGCCGGCCTGGGTGCTCTCGGCCGTGCGGGGACTTCCCCTGCTCCAGCGGACCCTCGCCACCACCCGCGGCCACCGGCTGCTGTGGCCCGTCGTGCGCACCGTCGTGCTGTCGGCGACGGCCCTGGTGGTCTTCGGCGGGCTCTTCGCCTCCGGGGACGCCGTCTTCGGCGCCTGGGTGGACCGGCTGCTGCCCGACGTCGACCTCGCGCTGGCCGACACCCTGGTCATGCGGGCCTTCCTCTGGTTCTTCGTCGCCGGCGTCGTGCTGGCCGCCACCTACCTCGCGCTCAACCCGCCGCCGGTGGAGCGGGCCAACGCCCCGGCACCGCGGCGGGTGACCCGCCCCTGGGAGTGGGCCGTCCCCGTCGGCGTCGTCGTGGCGGTCCTGCTCGGCTTCCTCGTCGCCCAGGCCAGCGCGATGTGGGGAGGTCACGACTTCGTCCGGCGCAGCACCGGGCTGACCTACGCGGAGTACGTGCACCAGGGCTTCGCCCAGCTCACCGTGGCGACCGCCCTCACCCTGCTGACGATCGCGCTCGCCGTCCGCGTGGCGCCCAGGAGCACCCCGGCCGACCGGCTCCTGCTGCGCCTCCTCCTCGGCACGCTGAGCCTGCTCACCCTCGTCGTCGTCGCCTCCGCCCTGTTCCGGATGTCGGTCTACCAGCAGGCCTATGGCTACACGGTGACCCGCGTGCTCGTCGACCTCTTCGAGCTGTGGCTGGGCCTGCTGGTCGTGATGGTCATGGTCGCCGGGATCAGGCTCTCCGGCCGCTGGGTCCCGCGGGCCGCGCTGGTCTCGGGCGCCGCGATGCTGCTCGTGCTGGGGCTGGCCGACCCCGAGGCCAGGGTCGCGGAAGCCAACATCGGGCGCTACGAGCAGACCGGGCGGCTGGACCTGGCCTACCTGGCCACGCTGGGCCCGGACGCCACCCCGGTCGTCGCCGACCGGCTGCCCGCGGACCTGGCCGCGTGCGTTCTGGCGAACCAGCGCAGCGGGTCCGTCTCCGAGACAGGCACCGGCACCGAGGGGGTGTGGGGCTGGAACCTGGGTCGCGCCCGGGCGGCGTCCGCCGTCGCGGCGGCCGACCCGGTCGACCTTGCGCCGGAGGAGGCCTCGAGCTGCCCGGTGGTGCTCGGCGAGGAGGGTCCGTGACCGGTGGCCTCAGGCCACCGGGCGGTCCGGGTCGCTGATCCAGTCGCTCCAGGACCCGACGTAGACCAGCGGCGGCACCGGTCCCACGCCCGCAGCCTCCAGGGCGAGGGCGACGTGGGCGGCCTGCACGCCGGAACCGCAGTAGACCGCGGCCGGTGCGTCCGGGTCGGCCCCCGCCTGCTCCACGAGGGCCTGCAGCGCGTCCGTCGGCAGGAAGGTGCCGTCCTCGGACAGCAGCGAGAGGGCCGGCAGGCTGAGCGCCCCGGGGACGTGCCCGGCCACCGGGTCGACCGTCTCGTTGCGGCCGTGGTAGCGGTCGGCGGGGCGGGCGTCCAGCAGCTGCCCGTCGGCGGCCAGCCAGCGGCGCACCCCGTCGGCGTCGAGGAGCCCGTCCCCACCGGCGCCCAGGACGACGTCGCCCGTCCCGACCTCGACCGGTCCCGGCTCGACGGCGTGGCCGGCCTCCTGCCACGCGTGCAGCCCGCCGTCGAGCACCCGGACGTCCTCGACCCCGTAGTGGCGCAGCACCCACCAGGCCCGGGCGGCCCCCAGCGAGGTCCGCGCGTCGTAGGCCACGACCGCCCCTCCCCGTGGCACGCCCGCGGCGCGGAGCGCCTCCTGCACGCGCTCCCGGGCGGGCAGGGGGTGGCGCCCGCCGCGGCCGTCGGGAGCCACCGGGTCCGACAGCGCGGTCTCCAGGTCCAGGAAGGCGGCCCCGGGCAGGTGCGCCTGGAGGTAGGCGGAGCGGTTGGCCTCCGCGCCGGCACCCAGGCTCCACCGCACGTCCAGCAGGGACAGGTCCGCGCCGGCGGCCAGCTCGGCGGCCAGCTCGTCGGCACCGACGAGCGGGGACCGGGAGGTCGGGGCGGGGGAGTGGGCGCTCATGACCCCATGCTGCCACCGGGCCTCCTGCGGGGTCCGCGGACCCCTGCCCGGGGAGAGGCCGCCGTGGGACAGTGGACGGCATGTGCCGCAACATCCGCCCGCTGTTCAACTTCGAGCCGCCGGCGACCGACGAGGAGGTCCGTGCCGCCGCCCTGCAGTACGTCCGCAAGGTCGCCGGCGCCCCCCGCCCGTCCCGGGCCAACGAGCAGGCCTACGACTCCGCCGTCGAGGCGGTGGCCCGGGCGACCCGTGAGCTGCTGGAGTCGCTGGTCACCACCGCGCCGCCGAAGGACCGCGACGCCGAGGCGGAGAAGGCCCGGGCACGGGCCAGGGCCCGGTATGCCTGAGGACCCCGGCTCCCCGGCGGGGACCTCGGCCCTGACGGGGGAACGGTCCGGCGACCTGCTGCGCCACGCCCTCAACTGGGTCAACCTGTCCACCCCCCTCGGGCTGGCGGTCGCCCGTGCCGGGGGTGCCCGGGTCCGGCGGGGCCCGCGCCGCTGCTTCCTGGCCGACCACTACCGGTGGCGGTTCCCGGCCGCGGGCGCGTTCACGGTCGGCGACGTGGTCATCAGCCGGCACGACCTCGACCGGCTGGCGGAGCGACGGCCCGGGCTCCTGGATCACGAGCTGGTCCACAGCGCCCAGTGGGCGGCCTGCGGAGGACTGCCCTTCCTGCCCCTCTACGTCGCCTCGATGGGATGGTCGTGGGTGCGCACGGGCGACCGGGCCGCCCGCAGCGTCTTCGAGCGGCACGCGGGGCTGGCCGCGGGCGGCTACCGGGACGTGCCCGTGCGCCCGGTCGGCACGGTGCTGGCCTCCGCGCTGGGCCGCCGACGCGGGGGGCCGTCCCCCGCCCACCCCCGGCCGCCCGGCGCCCTCCCGGCCTAGGACCGGCCCGCCCCACCGCATACGCTCGCCCCGTGGACGAGAGCGCGCAGGCCGCGGCGGGCTACACCGCCGCCGACCGGGAGCGGTGGGTCGCCGAGGATCCCGCGCAGAAGCGGGCCGACCGGCACGACTTCGCGCGCGACCGTGCCCGCGTCGTGCACTCCGCGGCGCTGCGCCGGCTGGCGGCGACCACCCAGGTGGTCCAGCCCACCAGCGACGACTTCGTCCGCAACCGGCTCACCCACTCCTTGGAGGTCGCCCAGATCGGTCGTGAGTTCGGCGCGGCCCTCGGTTGCGACGCGGACGTGGTGGACACCGCCTGCCTCGCGCACGACATCGGGCACCCGCCGTTCGGGCACAACGGCGAGGCGGTGCTCGACGAGCTCGCCGCGGACGTCGGCGGGTTCGAGGGCAACGCGCAGACCCTGCGCGTGCTCACCCGGCTGGAGGCCAAGCGGTCGCACCCCGACGGGCGACCCGCCGGGCTCAACCTCACGCGCGCCAGCCTCGACGCCGTCGTCAAGTACCCCTGGCACCGGGGGGAGGAGGGCACCGCCAAGTTCGGGGTCTACGCCGACGACACCCCGGTCTTCGACTGGCTGCGCACCGACGCTCCCACCGACCGCCCCCGCCGTCGCTGCCTGGAGGCCCAGGTGATGGACTGGTCGGACGACGTGGCCTACTGCGTCCACGACGTCGAGGACGCGATCGCCTCGGGACGGGTGGACCCCCGGGCGCTGCGCTCGCGGGAGGTGCAGACCGAGGTCGCGGCGCTCGCGCACCGCTGGTACGCCCCCGACCTGGACCAGGAGCAGCTCCGGCAGGGCCTGTGCCAGGTGCTGGACAGCGGCTGGGTGCCGCTCCGGCACGACGGGACCCGGGCGGACCTGGCCGTGCTGAAGGACATGACCTCCCGGCTCATCGGCCACTTCGTGCACACCGTGGAGATGGCCACCCGGGACCGTCACGGCGCCGGTCCGCTCCGGCGCTACCAGGCGGACCTGGTCGTGCCCGACCACGTGCGGGCCCAGGCGGCCGGGCTGAAGGCGGTCGCGGCCCACTTCGTCATGCTCAGCGAGGAGCGACGCGTGGTGATGGACACCGAGCGCGAGGTGCTGACCACGCTGCTCGAGCGCTACACCGCCGACCCCGGCCTGCTCGACCCGGTCCACCGGGAGGCCCACGACGCGGCGGCCGACAACGCGCGGCCGCCCGCCGCGCCGTCGTGGACCAGGTGGCCAGCCTCTCCGACGCCCGCGCCCTGGCCGTCCTCGCCCGCTCGACCCTGGAGGTATGACATGACCGTGCTCCCCGACCTCGACGTCCCCGTCGTCGGTGCTCCCATGGCCGGCGGGGTGAGCAGCCCTCTGCTCGTGGCGGCGGTCTGCGACGCCGGCGGCCTGGGGATGCTCGCGGCCGGCTACCGAACCCCCGAGCAGCTGGCCACCGACCTCGTCCACGTGCGCGACCTCACCGACCGGCCGTTCGGGGTCAACCTCTTCGTGCCCCGCCCGGTGGACCGGGCGCGGCACGAGAAGGCCGTCGCCGACTACCGCGCGGCGCTGGCTCCCGAGGCTGCCCGTCTGGGGGTCGAACCGGGGACGCCCTCCTGGGGCGACACCGACCACTGGGCGGACAAGGTCCTGCTCGTGGAGACCTTCCGGCCGGCGGTGGTCTCCTGCACCTTCGGGGTCCCGGACCGCGAGGTCGTGGAGCGCTGGCAGGCCGCGGGCTGCGAGGTGCACGTCACCGCGACCTCGCCGCAGGAGGCGGCGGCGGCGGAGGCGGCCGGGGCCGACGTGCTCGTCCTGCAGGGTCAGGAGGCCGGTGGGCACCGGGGCTTGCACGACCCGGAGGCCGACCCGGTGGCCATCGACCACCTGGGGCTGCTGGAGGTCGTCTCGCCGACCACCACGCTCCCGCTCGTGGCGGCTGGAGGGGTGACCACCCCCGGGGACGTCCGCCGCGCCGTCGCCGCCGGCGCCACCGCCGTCCAGGTGGGGACCGCCCTGCTGTTGGCGACCGAGTCGGGCGCCTCGCGCACCTACCGGGCGGCGCTGCGCGACCCCGGGCTCTCCGAGCGGGTGACCACCCGCGCGTTCAGCGGGCGGGTGGCCGGTGCCCTGCGCAACCGGTTCGTCGACCGGTTCGGGGCGGTCGCGCCGCCGGCCTTCCCGGTGGTCGACCAGGTGAGCCGACCGGTGCGCGCCGCCGCCGCCGCGGCCGGGGACGTCCACGGGATCCACGTGTGGGCGGGCAGCGGGTGGCGGGCCTGCCAGGACCGGCCCGCGGGGGAGATCGTGCAGGACCTGGCGCCGTGAGACCCGACCGGCTCGTCGTCCCGTGGGCCGGGGTGGTCCTCGGCGAGCCGGTCGAGCTCGGCGGGTCGGTCCGCTCCACGGTCCACCGGTGCCGCGTCGTCGAGGGCCCTGCGGCGTGGGGGGAGTCGGTCGTCGTCAAGAGGTTCGTGCCGGCACCGCCCGGGTCGCGCGCGGCCATGGGGTATGAGCGCGAGGTCGCCGGACTGAGCCACCTGCCCGGCGTCCCGGCGCTGCTGGCCAGCGACGACGCCACCCGCACCCTGGTGCTGGAGGACCTCGGGGTGCACCCCACCCTGGCCGACGTCCTGCTGGACCCGCACGCGCAGGACGCCTGGCGGCACACCGTGCGGTGGGCCGCTGCGCTCGGCCGGGCGGTGAGCGCCGATCCCCGGGTGCTCGCCGACGCACGGCTGCGGCTGGGGGAGGCCGGCATCCAGGACCGGCAGGTGCGCCGCGACCAGCCGCGGCAGGGGCTGACCCGGCTGCAGGAGGTCACCGGGCTGCGGGACGTCCGGGCCGCGACCGCCCAGCTGCTCGACGTCGTCGACCGGCTGGAGGGGGACACCGCCAGGCACGTCCTCGGGCCGGGGGACGCCTGCCCGGACAACGCCGTGCTCACGCCGGCCGGGGTCCGGCTGCTCGACCTGGAGGGCACGGGGGTGCGGCACGTGGCCCTGGAGGCCGCCTACGCCGCGGAGCCGTTCAGCACCTGCTGGTGCGTCTTCACCCCGCCGCAGGGACTGACGGACCAGACCCTGTCCGCCTTCACCGCCGCCGCCGAGCCCGCCCTGCCCGGCCTGGCCGCCGACCCCGACTGGCTGCGCCAGGTGCGCTCGGCCGTCGCGTGCTGGGTGCTCGCCGGCACGCTCTGGCTGCTCGACGGGGCGGTGGCCGACCGGACGATGGCACCGGCCGGTCGGCAGGGCCCGGGGTTCCGGGCGCTGCTGCTCGCCCGGTGGGGCTGGGTGGCGCGCGAGTGCTCCGGGGAGCTGCCCGCCGTGGCGGCGGTCTGCGAGGAGGCCGTCGGACGGGGCCGCCGTGCCTGGCGGGAGGGGTCGGCGCTGGACCTGCCGGGGTATCCGGCCTTCCGCGGACGCTGACGCTGACCGTGGATCGTCCTGCGGGCTGAACCTTTTCCTCGTCCCGTGCGACATGCTGGGAACAGGCCCTGGAAGGGAGTGCGCCGTGGTGACCACCGACCCCGCCTACAGCGAGTTCGTGCTCGCTCGGCAGGGACGGCTGCGCCGGGCGGCCTACCTCATGTGCGGGGACGTGGCCCAGGCCGAGGACCTGCTGCAGGAGGCCCTCGTCGCCCTCGCCGAGAAGTGGGAGACCGTCGAGCACCCGGACGCGTTCGTGCGCCGGGTGATCTACCGCCAGCGCGTCTCCTGGTGGCGCCGCTCCCGGCACGAGCTGGTCGTCGACCGCCTTCCCGAGGCCGGCGTCGACGACGGGGCGGAACGGCGGGCCCGGGACGCCGAGGTGCACGACGTGCTGCGCACGCTGCCGCCGCGGCAGCGCGCGGCCCTCGTGCTGCGCTACTTCGAGGACCTGACCGAGGCGCAGACCGCCGAGGTCATGGGGGTGGCCACCGGGACGGTCAAGAGCCTGTCGCACCAGGCCGTGGCCCGGATGCGGGCCGAGCTGACCGCGCGGCGCGCCGCGGAGGCGCAGGAGCCGGTGCCGGCTCCCCTCCCGCAGCAGGAGGGACGACGATGAACGAGAGGTATGACGTGGACGGAACCGGGCGCAGCGACGGTGGCGGCCTCGACGTGCGCGAGCTGCTCGAGGAGGCCTCCTGGGGCGAGGTCCTGGAGGAGCTGGACGTCGACGGGGCCTGGCGGTCGGGGCGCCGCCGGCGGACCCTGCGGCGGGTCGCCGCCGGGACCCTCGCCGGGACGGTGGCGGCCTCCGTGCTGGTCCTGGGGTGGCAGGCCGGGGCGCTGGTCGGGCCGGACCCCCAGGGACCGACGGTGGCCGCGGTGCCCGACGGCTGGACGACCTTCGTCCTCGCCGCGCCCGAGGCCCCGACCCCCGCGCCGGCCGTGGACGACGCCGTCGCGGTGCCCGAGGCGGACGCGCTGAGGGGAAGCACCTGGGAGCTGCTCCCCGACCTGCACGGCGGCGGCACGGGCGCGCAGACCGTCGTCCCGGCCTCCCGGGACACCACGTTCTCCTTCGCGGAGGAGGGCGGTGGCTGGGGGTTCGAGATCGCCGGGTGCGGTGGCGGATGGTTCTCCCAGGACCTGGACCTGGACGACCAGGGGCGCTTCCCGCCCGGTGACCCGGTCACCACCGACAGGGGCTGCCCGGCAGAGGTGCAGGAGGCCGAGGACGTCTGGCGGGACGCGCTGGGGGGCGGAGGTGTCCTGCGCGCGGTCGGCGACGGGCGGTGGCTGCTGCTGTCGGTGGACGTGCCCGACGGCGCGGGCGACCCCCCGGCCACCGTCGGACCCGTCCCGACGCAGGACCCGCAGGTCACCGTTCCCGACCCCGACGCCCCGGGCAGCTCCGACGGGGTCGTGGTGGTGGAGGAGGTCGCTCCCGGGCCGTCGGCGGGCGACGACCCCGACCGGCCCGCCGCGTCCCCGGCGCCCGTGCCGGCCGACGGGACGGGGGAGGTGGCAGCACCGGTGCCGGACGGACCGGACGACCCGTCCCCGGAGCCGTCGCCGGGCCCGGACGAAGGAGCCGGGGCGGAGGAGGACCCGGACGCCGTCGCGGCACCCCCTCCGGCGCCCGCCCCGGCGGAGCCGTCCGTCGCCCCGGCGCCGGGGACGGGCACCCCGACCCCGCTGGCCGGCTTCACGGCGGCCGCCGAGGTGGCGGTCGGCGGGGCCTGGCCGGACGGCGGCCAGCTGTTCGCCCCCACGCTGCGTGCCGGGCTGAACGAGGGTTACGACCGGGTCGTGGTGGACCTCACCGGCACGGGGACGCCCGGGTGGCGCGCGGCATACCCCGGGACGGCCGTGCGGGACGGGTCCGGACTGCCGGCGGGGGTGGCCGGCGACAGCGTGCTCGAGGTGGTCCTCACCGGCATGGCCTACCCCGAGCCGGGCGACCCCGTCTACGACGCGGGCGACGCCGGGCTGGACACGCACACCCTGGACGGCGTGGTCGAGGTCCTGCGCACGACGCCCTTCGAGGGTCGGCTCCAGCTCTTCGTCGGGATCACCGGGGAGCCGCGTCCCTACCGGGTGTTCCTGCTGCAGGACCCGATGCGGCTGGTGGTGGACGTCCAGCACGTCGGCTGAGGATCGAGGGCGAGGCGCGAGGGGGGCGAGCGACCACCGGCCACCGGCCACCGGCCACCAACCACCGGCCACCGGCCACCAACCACCGGCCACCGGCCACCGGCCACCAACCACCGGCCACCAACCACCGCCTCAGGGGGCCGGGTCTGGTTCCTCCGGGGTCTCCTCGCCCTCCGCCTCGTCCCGCTCCGCCCACTGCAGCAGCGGAGCCAGGTCGAAGACCGCGTCGTCGATCCCGGCGTGCAGGTCGCCCAGCTCGGTGTAGCGCCCGGGCATCGTCAGCACGGTGAAGTCGGCCGGGTCGCAGGTGGGCACCTCCTCCCAGCGCAGGGGGGCCGAGACCCGGGCGTCCGGCGTCGCACGGACCGAGTAGGCGGCGGCGATCGTGTGGTCCCGGGCGTTCTGGTTGAAGTCGACGAACACCTTGCGGGGGTCCCTGTCCTTGCGCCACCAGGCGGTCGTCGCCTCCTCGGTGCGCCGCTCCACCTCGCGCGCGAAGGCCAGGGCGGCCCGGCGGACCTGGGTGAACCCGTGCTCGGGAGCGATCCGCACGTAGACGTGCAGCCCCTTGCTCCCGGTGGTCTTGGGCCAGCCCACGGCCCCCAGCTCGTCGAGGACCTCCTGCGCCACGCCGGCGACCCGGCGGACGGTGGCGAAGTCGCAGTCGTCCCCGGGGTCGAGGTCGATGCGCCACTCGTCCGGCTGCTCCACGTGGCCCCGTCTGCTGTTCCACGGGTGGAGCTCCACGCACGACATCTGGACGGCCCAGACGACCTGGGCCACCTCGGTGACGCACAGCTCGTCCGCCGTGCGGTTCCACCGGGGGAAGGTCACGTGGACCGTCCCGACCCAGTCGGGGGCGCCGCGCGGCAGCCGCTTCTGGTGGACCCGTTCACCCGTGATGCCCTCGGGGAAGCGGTGCATCATGCACGGGCGCTCCCGGAGCGCGTTGACGATCCCGTCGCCCACCGAGAGGTAGTAGCGCGCCAGGTCGATCTTCGTGATGCCCGGGCCGGGGAAGTAGACCCGGTCGGGGTTGGAGATCCGCACGGTCCGGCCGCCCACCTCCAGCTCGGTCGCCGGCGCGCTCTGCTTGGCCATTCGCCCACAGTAGCCACCGGTGGCTGTGGACGCCGTTGGGTCGTCGTCGGCGCCGCGACCTAGACTCACCGGAGAAGATCACCAGGAGGTGCGCGTGGCGGGACGGATCAGGAACGAGGACGTCCAGACCGTCAAGGAGCGCGCCTCGCTCGAGGAGGTCGTCCGCGAGCACGTCACCCTCCGCGGAGGAGGGATCGGGACCCTCAAGGGCCTGTGCCCCTTCCACGACGAGAAGACCCCGTCCTTCACCGTCCGGCCCGCCGTGGGCTACTTCCACTGCTTCGGCTGCGGCGAGGGCGGGGACGTGCTGGACTTCATCCAGAAGATCGACCACCTCACCTTCGCCGAGTCGGTCGAGCGGCTGGCCGGCCAGCTGGGACTGACCCTGCGCTACGAGGAAGGGACGGGTCAGGAGGCCGGGGGCCCCCAGGCGCCTGCCGGTCAGCGCACGCGGCTGATGGAGGCCCACCGCGTGGCCGAGGAGTTCTACCACGAGCAGCTGCTCTCCTCCGGGGAGGGCAGGTCGGCCCGGGCCTTCTGCGGGAGAAGGGGTTCACCGGGGAGCACGCCGCCCAGTTCATGGTGGGGTATGCCGCGCGCGGCGGCTCGGTCCTCTCGGACCACCTGCGGCGCAAGGGCTTCACCGACGAGGAGCTGGTCCTGGGCGGGCTGTCCGCCCGCGGCTCGCGCGGGCTCTACGACCGGTTCCGCGGCCGCGTCGTCTGGCCGATCCGCTCGATCGCCGGCGACACGGTCGGCTTCGGTGCCCGGCGCCTGTACGACGACGACCGGGTCGCGGCCAAGTACCTCAACACCTCCGAGACCCCGATCTACCGCAAGACCAGCGTCCTGTACGGCCTCGACATGGCCAAGAAGGCCATCGCCACCGAGCGGCGGGCCGTGGTCGTGGAGGGTTACACCGACGTCATGGCGGCCCACCTGTCCGGGGTGGGCACCGCCGTGGCCACCTGCGGGACGGCGTTCGGCGGAGACCACATCTCCATGCTGCGCCGGATCCTGCGGGACGAGGCCGGACGGGCACCGGCCCGGGTCATCTTCACCTTCGACGGCGACGCCGCCGGGCAGAAGGCCGCGATGAAGGCCTTCGAGCACGACGAGCGGTGGGCGGCCCAGTCCTTCGTCGCGGTCGCCGACGAGGGGCAGGACCCCAACGACCTGTGGCTGCGGGGAGGGCCGGAGGCGGTCCGCGCGCTGGTGGAGGAGGCGACCCCGATGTTCGAGTTCGCCGTGCGCACCACCCTGGCCCCCTACGACCTGGCCCTGGCCGCGGAGCGGGTCCAGGCGATGCGGGCCGTCGCCCCCATCCTCGCAGGGGTCAAGGACCCGACGCTGCGACCGGAGTACGTCCGCGACGTCGCGGGCTGGATGGGCGTGGACCCCTCCGCCCTGACGGTCGAGGTGACCCGGGCGGCGGCCGCGCCCGCCCGGCCCGGACCCGCCCGGGCCGCCCCACCGCATACCCCCGCGGCGGAGCCGGTGGTCCCCGTGGCCGACCTGTCCGACCCGGTCCAGGTGGCCGAGCGGCACCTGCTCCAGGTGGCGCTGCAGTACCCCCTGGCCATCGTGGCCGAGGACATGGACGAGCTGCCCGCGGCCCAGCTGAGGGCACCGGTGCACCAGGCGGTGTGGCAGGCGCTGCAGCAGGCGGGGGGCGTGCACGCCGCGGCCAGCACCAGTGCGGCCGGCTGGACGCGCGCCGTGCTCTCCCGGACCCCGCCCACGGTGCAGGGGCTGGTCCGTGAGCTCGCGGTGGCGCCGCTGCCGACGCGGCTCGACCCGGGCACGGGGACGCCCTCGGAGGCCTACGTCGACTCGCTGGTGCTGCGGGTGCGCCTGGCCGCGTCCGAGCAGCGCATCTCCCAGACCATCAGCCGGCTCCAGCGGCTGACCCCCGGCGTCCCGGAGGCCCGCCGGGTCGACGAGGAGCTGATGGCCCTGCAGCGCGAGCACGCTGCCCTCAAGGACAGGATGAGCTGAGATGGCATGGTGGAGACGAGCACGGGCGGACCGGGACGGCCCGCCACGACCCGCACGGTCGGCGGGGGCTCCTCCGGAGGGGGTGCTGCCGGACCTGCTCCGGGGCGAGCAGGTCCTGGCGACCGCGCAGGAGGACGCGGACGGGCACTGGGTGGTGCTGACCACCTGGCGGTTGGTGGAGCGGACCGAGGAGGGTGCCACGGTGGTCGAGCGCCCCTGGCACGAGGTGGACAGCGGCGCCTGGGACCCCGACGAGTGGCTGCTCGCGGTGGACTTCGTCGACGGGGTGGGGCCTCGTCGCTGGCGGCTGCGCGACCGCACCGGTCCGGGGTCGGTGCCGGTCGTCGTGCGGGACCGCACGACGGCCAGCGTGGTCCTGACGCGGGGGGTGGATCTGGGCCCGCGCCGGACCGCCCGGGTGACGGTCCGCAAGGTGCTGCACAGCCGCGAGCTGGTCGAGCAGGTGCTGCTGGGTCCGGGCGCGCAGCTGGTCGACGCCCAGCTGGCCCGCGCCGTCCACGAGGCCCGGCGGGACGTGCGTGACCAGGCCGGGCTGGACCCCGACCCGCCACAGCTCGCCTGAGAGGTGCACCCCCGGGGGCCGGGTGACGGTGCTGAGCAGCGTGCTGCCGGTGAGACCGGCCCGGATTTCGGCGCCGTCGTGCCGTTTGCTACAGTCTCTTCGCGCTGCGACTTTCCCCTGTAGCTCAATTGGCAGAGCAGCCGGCTGTTAACCGGCAGGTTGTTGGTTCGAGTCCAACCGGGGGAGCGTTGTGAAAAGGCCTCTGAACTGCGGAAACGCAAGTTCAGAGGCCTTTCTCTTTTCGAGTGCAGCGACTATGCATCGTTCGCAGGTGGCTGCCTCTCGACCGGAGAGGAGCAGCCATGACCTTCTCGGTCGCTTCTCGGCACGACTCTGACCCCTCAGCCGGTCCGGCGCCACCCTCCGACTGGGCAGGAGTCGATGAACCTCTCGATCGAGTCGAGCTTGATCCGCAGCGTCTTGCGCCCGAGCCGGACGGCGTCGAGATGGCCGTCGGCGATGTAGCGGCGCACGGTCTTGGTCGAGACCGCGAGGACGTCGGCCGCCTCGGCCAACGACACGAGCTTGTGGGAGAGGGTGGCGGCCATGGTCGTCTCCTGGGGCAGGGGCGGCCTGTGTGACCGCACTCGTCCCCCAAGGCCGCCGAGCAGTCGCGAGTGGCCACCTGCGTCTGCCGCACGCCGAGCAATCGAGGCGCAGCGGCGCACGGGCCGCCCAAGGCGTCAGATACCAGAGTGATACCATCAGCGGATGGCGATGACTCTGCGGCTTTCTCCGGAGGACGAGCGCGCCTTGGCGGCCCTGGCCGAGGCCGAGGGTGTGAGCAAGCAGGAGGCGACGGTGCGGGCGATCCGGGAAGCGGCCGCGCGGCGCGGGCACGAGGAGCGTGTGCGCGAGTTGTCCGCACGGGGGCGTGAGCGGTACGCCGACCTGCTTGAGCGTCTCGGGCGCTGACCCTTGGAGTACCTGACTACGGAGGACCTGCTCGCCCTGGCATCGGACCTGCGCGTAGGTCCGATGCAGGACCTTGGCCTCTTGGACTCCGCCGCCCACCGTCCCCGCGCCAGCGTTTTCGGACGTGACGCCTATCCCGGCATCGATGCCAAGGCGGGTGCGCTGCTGGAGTCCATCGTCGTCAACCACCCGCTCGTCGATGGCAACAAGCGCCTGGGATGGCTCGCCGTAGTCGTGTTCTACGGCCTCAACGGCATCGACCTCCAAGCACCCGACGACGCCGCCTACGACCTGGTCATCGCCGTCGCCAGCGGCAAGGCCGACCACCAGGTGGCAGCCCGCCACCTGACCCAGTGGCACTAGTTCAAGCTACGGCTCGCGGCATGGTCGGACGCTAGGCGACGACAGCGGCAGAAGAGTGCACCACCCGGTGACAACACGCTCGCCGCCGGTCGCGCCTGGACCCAGGATGAGGTAGAGGAGCAGCTAGATTCTGGCCTCATGTCCTACACCGTCGCGCGGCGCAAGCCCACCGTCGAGGAGCACCGTCGATTGTCTGAGTCCGTCGGCTGGGCCGACGCCTTCTGGTGGGAGGCGATGCCCGCGTCCTTGGCCGGCTCTACCTGCGGTGTGGTGGTCCATCAGGACGGCGGTGAGCTCGTGGGGATGGGGCGGGTGGTGGGAGACGGTGCCTTCTACTTCTACATCCAGGACGTGGTGGTGCATCCGGACTATCAAGGCTGCGGGGTAGGACGGACCATCGTGGACGAGCTCGTGGACCAGATCAGGCAGCAGGCGCCGGGCCACTGTTTTGTCGGCCTCTTTGCCACACCGGCCGCAGAGACGCTCTATCGGAAGCTGGGGTGGGGAGAGCAGGAGATGCTCGGTATGTGGAAGGTCGTCAGGGACTGACGTGTGGGCGAAATGCGCGTCGACCGTCGGGATGACGGTCAGTCAAAGCACCAGCCGTCCTCGGCGCGGCAGAAGAGTGCGTCAGGCGGCTGCGTGGTGCGGGGCGCGACGGTCCTTGCGTAGCCATCTGAGCAGATGGAGCAGCGACTGGTGGATCGCAACTCCGACGGCGGTATTCAAGGCAGCCAGTCCAGCCGCTCCAAGGAACTCATTGGGTGACTCGATGATGCCGTCGAACCACAGAAGCAAGGGCCAGCCCAGGGTTCCGACCAGGAGGCAGGTCTTCCACCAGCGGCCGAGGACCAACCCGAACAAGAGCATCGTGGGAATCATCGGTCCCTCCTCAGATCCTCACCGTACGCCGTGAGCCCCGGTCCCTGGCCAGGATGCGATCAGCAGCAGGACAGTGCGTCTGCCAAGGGCGTCCGCCGTCGCGGCGAGCCTCTGAGGGTGTGAACCTCGTGGTGGACGGCGTGTCGCCGGCACATAGTCGTGTTACGCGAGTATTCATGTCCCATGAGTACCGGACTGAGGGAACCGTCGTTCTTGATCCTGACGGCATTGGTGAACCAGCCGCTGCACGGCTATGCACTGCTCGAGGCGGTCGAGGAGGCCTCCGGTGGTCGGGTGCGCCTGGCCGTGGGGAGCCTGTACGCCACGCTGGACCGAATGGCGGCTCAGGGGTGGGTCGCGGTGGCCGAGGAAGAGGTCGTCAACGGACGGCTGCGGCGGACCTACGAGATCACCGCTGCGGGAAAGAGCGTGCTCACCGCCGAGGTGGAGCGCATGAACTCGCTGGTGGTCGAGGCGAGCCGACGGCTTGGCTTCGCGCCCCGTCCGCGGCGGGCGGGAGGTGTGGCATGAGGGCATCGGCCTACGAGCACCTGTGTCACCTACTCACGCTGGCCTACCCCGAGCCGTACCGCAGCACCCACGGCGCCGAGATCGTCGGTGTGCTGCTCGACGCGGACGACCGCCGCCCGGGCACGTGGCGCAGGATCCGTGAGGTGGGCGGAGTCGTGGTCCATGCGGCCAAGGTCCGTGTCCTGTCGCCGCACGTCACTGGCGCTGAGGCTGCGCCACGCCCGTGGCACCTGGCGGGCATGCTTGTCATGATGGTGCTGGCCGTGGTGGCGACACAGGCCTGGACATCGGCTTTGGTACGCCTTGCTGACGCCGAGCGGGGAGACGGATGGCTGGACCCCCGCTGGCCGGTCCACGCGGCATGGCTCATCGCCGGCGTCATGATCTGGGCTCGCCGCCCGGCGGCAGCATGGGCGGCGATGCTGGTCGCAGCTGTCCTGGTCACCGCCTACCCGGTATTCGTCGCGACCGGCATCCCGTGGCCCGCTCAGGTGCCCGGTACGTGGGGCCACGCCACCCCGGCTGACCCATCGCCCGGGTTGCCGTTGACCGCCAGGGACGCCGCCTGGTGGGGCCTTTCCTTGGCTGCTGTGGCCATGACCGCCACCCCGCGCAGGCTCGCCACAGCCGTGGCCGCCCTCCCGCGCTTCGCGGTGGCGCGGGCCGCCCTCATCAGCGCCGGCCTCGCGGCAGTGACCGGACTGATCGCGCTTGCCGACGCCGCGGTCAACCACAGCTACTGGTTCACCGCCGAGCATGTGCGCACCTCGCCGCTGCCGGCATTCGTCGTCCTGGCAGTCCTGGCCGCACACCTGCGCGTGCGGGCGAAGACCGGAGCAGTCGTCCTGACCTTCGCCATCCTCGCGCTGGCCTCAGCCTCGGCAGCCCCGTCAATCTTCCAGCTGACAGCCGTCCTCACCGCAGCGGCCGGGGGTGTAGCCCTCGCACTGACCGCACACAGATCCATCAAGAGCCCCGCACGGGGATGAGTCGCGGCCACCCCGCCGTCCAGTGGCGTCAGGGCCGAGCGCCAACCGGCAGGACTTGAAAGCCACGCGCCCGCAGCGGCAGAACAGTGCGTCGCAGCCTCTTGCGGCTTGGTCGGCCAGCTAGTGCTCTGCGGCAAACCTCTTCAGTTCCTCGATGCCGAGCTCCTCATCTGAGTTCACCAGGAGTTCCTGCACATCCGCGGCGAACGGAAGTTGCAAGGGAGAAGAGCTGGCCGCGGCGTCGGGGTACAGCGAAACGCCAGGGTGCAACGAGGTGAGGAGGCCTGCTACCTGTATGTCCGACCGGTCACACTCTTGGGCGCCACGGAACCTCGCCACGTTACTCGCAGCGACCAGCACCGTGCGTGCCTCTTTACTGAAGGGCCGCATGTATCTCCTCGACATTCAGTGGAGTCCATCAGAGTGGTGTACGACGACCACGGTGGTGAGCGTGTCCTGCTGATGTAGGCGCGGTCACCGCGTGATCCTTCGAGTGAACCTTCCACAGCACTCTCGAACGGAGCATCACGATGACCGCTTCTCCCAGTATCGACCCTGAGGTCTTCCTGCACGAGCAGCTCGCGCAGGCGAGCCCGGACCTGATGCGGCACCTGCTGCAGTCCTTCATCAACACGCTGCTCTCGGGGCAGGCCGACGCGGTCTGCGGCGCCGACTACGGCGACCGCAGCGCCGAGCGGACCAACCGGCGTAACGGGTACCGGCACCGCGACCTGGACACCCGGGTCGGCACGCTGGACGTGGCGATCCCCAAGCTGCGCGAAGGTTCGTTCTTCCCCGACTGGTTGCTCGAGCGGCGCAAGCGTGCCGAGGCGGCCCTGACCACGGTCGTGGCGACCTGCTACCTGCTCGGGGTCTCCACGCGCCGCATGGACAAGCTGGTGACGGCGCTGGGCATCACCGGCCTGTCCAAGTCGCAGGTGTCGGTGATGGCGGCCGAGCTGGACGAGCACGTGGAGTCCTTCCGCACCCGGCCCCTGGACGAGGGGCCGTACACGTTCGTGGCCGTCGACGCCCTGGTGCTCAAGGTCCGCGAGGGCGGGCGCGTGGTCAAGGTGTCCGCGCTGGTGGCCACCGGCGTGAACGCCGAGGGCTACCGGGAGATCCTGGGCATCCAGGTCGCCACCGGGGAGACCACGGCCTCCTGGCTGGCGTTCTTCCGCGACCTGGTGGCCCGCGGGCTGACCGCGGCCGGTCCGGTGGGCCTGGTCACCTCCGACGCCCACGCCGGCCTAGTGGAGGCCATCGGCGCGACCCTGCCCGGGACCGCGTGGCAGCGGTGCCGCACGCACTACGCGGCCAACCTCATGGCCGCCACGCCCAAGTCGTCCTGGCCCTGGGTCAAGGCGCTGCTGCACTCGGTGTACGACCAGCCCGACGCGCCAGCGGTGCAGGCCCAGTTCGACCGGGTGCTGGAGACGCTGGCCGGCAAGCTGCCCGCGGTCGCCGAGCACCTCGAGGACGCCCGGGCCGACATCCTGGCCTTCGCCGCCTTCCCCAAGGAGGTGTGGCGCCAGATCTGGTCCAACAACCCCCAGGAGCGCCTCAACCGCGAGATCCGCCGCCGGACCGACGTCGTGGGCATCTTCCCCCACCGTGAGGCCATCATCCGCCTCGTCGGCGCCGTCCTGGCCGAGCAGCACGACGCCTGGGCCGAGCAACGCCGCTACATCGGCATCGACGTCCTCACCCGCTGCCGCCACGCCCTGGCCCCCACCACCACCGGACAGGAGGAAACCGCTGCTACGGTCCCCGCACTGACGGCCTGATCAACCCCACCGAGGGATCACCGTCGTACACCACTCCACCGGACTTGACCCGACATTCAGAGGTGGCGTCCTTCCCCAACTCGTAGTGACGATCCTGTCACGTTTGACGCTCTGAGCGCGGCAGAAGCGGATGCATCGAGTGAAGGGCCCCGGGGAGGAACGAACACGTCCTGGGAGGAGGTGCTCGTTCGGCCTTAGGTCCGCCGTCGGGTCAGTGCTGCACTGACCCAATCCTGCGTGCCCGTGGGATATAGAGGCAATGGTTCGGCGTCATCGTGCACGGATCGCCAGACGATGGGCACGACGCTGCCGTCAGACTCTGTGAGGGTGGCACCCGCCTTCGCCGGCATAGGGTTGAGCCGCCCCGAGTAGAGGAACACGATCTCGTGACCCTGCACCTCGTCGATGTGAAAGATGTTCCCGACGGCCGCAAGCAGCTCGAGGTCCTCTACGGCTGCCCCCAGCTCTTCGTAGACTTCGCGCAGTACAGCTTCCCTATGGGTCTCCCCGAATTCGACGCTGCCTCCGATAAGACGGTGGTAGCCCTCTGGGTTCTCGGCGGTAGGGACGTTTAGGGTAACTGCATGAGCCGAGGCAGCCTCGTTCGGCGCAATCAGCATCGCCTTGACACGGATCATGGAGCGGTCGACCGTCATGTGACGAGTCTAGTGAGGTGCACGTGGGATGCTGCTGCTTAACTCCAATAGCCCCGTATCCCAGACGCCCTTGGCGCGGCAATAGCGGACGGCGGCTGGTGTCAGGGTGATGGGTGCCTCTCACGGCGGTCCGGATGTGGGAGCATCGTCCCCCAGCGCCCGGCCCCTCACCACCGGCTGCGCCCGCGCCGCGGTCTCGTCTGCCCGTCGGGCGCGCTCGACGTGGTCGACGTGCAGTTGCACCACCGGGTGCTCGTGGAACTGACCTTCCAACACCGGTCCGCCGTGGAGGTACATGTCGATGGAGCGACCACCCGTCTGCCAATAGGCGGTAAAGCGGTAATCTTCGCCCTCGCGTCTAATCTCGTCCATCGGCTCACCCGCCATTTCGACAAGACGGGCGCGCAGCTCCTCCGCCAGCTCGGGCACGACGTCCTCCGACAGCCCGTGCCACAGGAACCAACTGATCCCGACGAACTCGTTCTCGAAGACGTGCCAGCCCACCGCCGGCCACGGGGCGCCCGGGCCACCGCTGTGCCAAGTCTCGCTCCCATGCTCTGACCGCAACCGTTCGGCACCCTCTGCCGCAATGCCGTGTCGCTCGAACCACGCGCTCCGTTCGCTCTGCGTCGTCGGCCATTCCGAGTCGACCAGCTCTCCCACGAGCCTGGCGACCTCCTCGACCGACGGCACGACCTGCCCCCCGTCACCGCCCATGACCAGCAGCGTAGACCCGCGCGCCGACAGGCGCACGCAGGCCGGAGGTGTATTCGTTTGCTCCGGATCTGGTCCGGCACGACGACCGGACGGCCCTTAGCGACCTCGCCTTGACACCGGGGAACTCGCCTGCGACCGGGGAGTGAGTGCTCAAGACGCTCCTGGGCCGTCGTTTCCCCACATCCGACTCTCATGTTGAGCAATCAGCGGCATGGTCGGATGGGGCGCTACGGCTCCATCGGCTCGGTGAGTGAGTCGTACAGCGAGGTCGGAAACGGCAGTTGTTCGTTCGAGTACGGACAACTACCCCAGCGGCGCCACGCGCGTCAGTGGTCTGCTTAATTGTGCATCCACTGACCGAGAAATGGCTCGGAAGGTCGGAACCCGTGCCCGTGTCAACCGCCCACGGCTGAGCGAAGAGAGCCAGCGCCTCGTACCCATCAGGGAACTCCACCGCAAGGTCAAGCCTTGATCCCGATCCAACGCCCCGACGAGGCGGTCGGCCTGTACGGCGTCGAGACGCAGCTAAAGGCCCAGGTCGCCTTCGACGACGCAATCGCCGGTACCACGCCGCGATGCTCGCCATGTTCGGGCTCGAGGACATGGCGGACCACCAACCAAGCCAGCATCCGTGAAAGGCGTGCTGGGCTAGGCTTCAGGAATGTCCAACTCGCAGCTCCTGCGCGCTCTCTCAGAGGCGCTCGAAGACCCCCAGGCCCTCCTGGCAGTCATCCTGGACTCCGAAGACCGAGAGGCCGCGATGGCCGCCCTCCAGGAGAGGTATGGCTGGGATGAGGTGCAGGCGATGACGGTGCTGGACATGCAGTTCAGACGGGCCACGCGCGCCGATCGGGACCTGATCATGCAGGAGTTCGAGCGCGCTCAAGACTGAGGCGCCGCGGCCTAGATGTCGGCGGACGCGGGTCCCGACCTGGGCTTGTAGCAGTAGTCCGACGCGGAAACGAGATCCGCACCCTTCACCCGCCAGTTCGCCTGGGCAGTCCTGGTCTCGAAGGTGAAGACCCCCTTCGTGTTCTGGCGACCGACCTCCTTCGTGCCGAGGTAGAAGGTCACCGTCTGCTGGCCGTTGACCCAGCCCGTGACCCCGATGTACTTCCTGCTTGATGATCCACCGCGGGGTTGTTGGCACGCAGTTCGAGGAGTATCGTCATCCCCCTCCAGAGAGAGGCGACTGTCCTCGGAGTGATCGGATGACATGTCATGAGAACAAAGAGGTTCTTGATTGGCGTTCTGGCGGCTCCCACCCTGCTTCTTGGCATTGGTGGGGGTATCGCGACTGCGGGGACCATCTACCAAGGCGGGGACTACTCCTACACGACGAGCGGTCACAAGCGGCCAGTGATCTGCGACATGGAGGCCGATGCGCGCACGGCCTACGTGCTGTGGGAAGCCGGCAACTACAACATTTCTGGACGGGTGAACGACATGGATGGGTCGTCCGGCTCCTGCTGGATGACCACCTATGACATCGCCACGAACGTGATGTTCCACAAGACGTGTGAAGACATCAACAACTGGCCGGACGCCTGCTCGAAGTGGCACAACCATTACTGAGCGATACCCGTGACCGCCGTTCTGGCGGACAGCATCGTGGGAAAGATCAACACGCACACGGTCTTTCCTAGGACAGCTTTCTCGGTCGAGCGTGGTGAGTGTCTGGCCATTACTGGCCCGTCGGGTAGCGGCAAGACGTCCCTGCTGAACTGTGTCGCCGGTCTGCTGCCACCGCACGAGGGTCAGGTTATGGTGGGCGGGGAAGACATCTACGCGTTGCCGGAGAAACAGCGCACGCGCATGCGGTTGACGCGCATGGGGATGGTCTTCCAGTTCGCCGAACTGGTGCCGGAAATGTCCGCGCTCGAGAACGCCTCACTGCCCCTGCGTTTGGCGGGAACAGCAGCCGCCCTGGCCCGGGTGGCGGCCATGGATCAGTTGCGTGCTACGGGAGTCGATTCGTTAGCCGAGCGATACCCTCACGAGCTGTCAGGAGGGCAGCAGCAACGAGTAGGAATCGCTCGTGCCCTCGCTCACGGGCCCGACATCGTGTTGGCCGATGAACCGACCGGCATGTTGGACCGCGCTGCGAGTGATGCTGCTGTGATGGAGGTGCTGCGTGAAGCTGCTGCTGACCGGGGATGCGCCCTCCTGATCGCCACGCACGATGCTCGGGTCTCATGCGCCGCGGACCGGGTGCTACGCCTCGACGAGCTCGTTTGATGCAGCGCGAACGCTGGACGCTGGCTCGTGGCGTGGCCTGGGATCGTGCTCCAGGTGCGAGAGTGCGGGCGGTCCTCGTGGCGTTCGTGGCCGCCTTCCTGATGCTCAGTGTATTGATCTCCTGCTCTCTGGTGATGCTGCGGCTGTTGCAAGACGAGCGGAGGATGGAGACCTCAGCCATACTCTCGCAGAGTCCCGAGCCAAGCGATGTTCACCTCCTCGTCAACGACGACCAATGGCGCGGGATAGACGTCACGGTAATCGCGTTGGAGCCGGGAACGGACTCGCCGTTGCCGGTGGGAGTGGAGAGTTGGCCACCGATCGGAGAATCCGTGGTGTCCCCAGCGCTATCGCGCCTGGCAGCCCAGCATCCAGAGCTGCGTCAGCGTTACAGTCCCGTCGCCGTGATCGACAGCCAGGGGGTGCCGTCCGGGGATGACCTAATGGTCTACAGCGTCCTCGCCCCAGGGGTGCTGAGCGGTGAGGACCAGGTGATCAGGGGCGAGGACGGAGTCTGGGTCGGTGAGGGCCCGGTTGCCCGGGTGAGTGGGTTCGGTGGTGATGGGCCGCCAGCGTTGACGCTGCGCCTGTTCCCCTCAGAGGCGGGCACCGCGGGGATGATCGGTGCCGGTAGCGCGATCTCCCTGGTCCTTCCGGCGCTGCTGGCAGTCATGGTGGGTCTTGGCGCGGGCAGTGAGTCCAGGCGCAGACGGTTCCGCATCCTGCACTCACTGGGCGCCTCCCGGGGCTACCTGGCTGGAGTCTCCTGGCGCGAGGTGGCGTTCCATGCCTGGCCCACGATGCTGCTCATAGCCTGCGCTTGGGCGGTGTTCGCGCCGATGATCACCTACCTTCCGGGCGTGGCCGAGACGGTATTCCCCGGTGACCTGTCCCTTCCCTGGTGGCTGCTGATGGTGGGTTTCGTTGGGTGCGCGGCGCTGGTCTCGGCCCTGGCCGCCGGGCAGGGCTGGTTCGCGGCCCGCGGGATGGCCGCGGCCAGGCCGACCTTGGAACCACGTACGCCCACGATCTGGTGGCTCGCGCCGGCTGCGGGGTCGGCAGGGTGTTTCCTGCTCGCCTCGGTGACCGGCGGCGAGCGGGCCACCGACCTGCGGTTCGCTGCGGTCGCCCTAGCGATCATTGGCATCCCGTTGGCCGTGCCCACCACGCTGCGTGCCGTGGGTGAGGCGATGACTCGCTCCATGGCGGCACCGATAGCCCTGGCTGGGTACACCCTGCGCTGGAGTCCGCGCACCTATGCTCGCCCGACGGTCGGGATCAGCGCCGCCATCGTCCTCTCACTGGCTGCCGCGGGATACATCGCCGTGGCCGAGCACCGTGAACAGCCTCGTGTTGTCACCAGCGCACCGCCCGTGGTGTCAGTGCAATGGCGAGGGGCCGAGCCCGACGCCCTGGACACCACCCACCCTCCCGGAGTATCCACCGTCATGCCCTTCGTCACGGTCGGGGAGGAGGGCGGGGACCAGCAGGTCCTCATCGGAGCGCGCTGCGATGAGATCGGCCCGGCCCTACGCGTACCAGTCACCTGTAACCGGGCCGACCCGCACACGCTGGTCAAGGGCCAGGAAGACATCAGGTTCCTGCTGAGGGCGCTGGGGGCGCTGGAGGATCCCTCCACGCCGCTTGAGCTGGCTACGCCGGCCTCAATCTACGCCGCGGTAGACGGGGCTCGCGGCGCCGCCCTGGTGACCTCCACTGAACTCCCCGTCGCTGCGTTGGCCGACACGGTAAGCACGTGGACAAGAGCTAGCCTGCCGTCCAGCGACGTCCGTGATGCCACGAGCGGCCAACCCCGCCCCTCTACTCTCGTACCGTGGGTCAAAGCTGCGGTCACCACCAGCCTGCTTGTCCTGGTCCTGACCGCGCTCCTGTCCTACCTCGACCGGGTGCGGGCGGCCGAGGCATCGCTCGGCCCGCTCCTGCGGATAGGAGCCTCGCGGGCACAACGACTCCAGATCAGCCTCGCCCTCACCCTGGTGCCGTTGCTCGTAGCCGGCGCCGTGAGCATCCTGCTGGGCTCCGGCCTGGGATGGCTATTCACCACAGGCACCGTGCCCTACCCTATCTCTGGGCTGATCATCTGCGGTGGCCTCATGGCGGCGGCACTTGCCACGAGTAGCGTCCTCGCCCTGGCAGGCGTCCGCTCTACCGATCGGACCTCTCCGCCATCCCGCATCCTGACCACGGAGACGTCCAGGTAAACCGGCTCTGCTCGACCACGCGAGTACGGCCAGTTCGCGGAGGGGGCTGGGCGAGAAGCTCCGTTCCGGCTCGCCGCCGTCGTCGTCGCCGTCGCCGTCAGCGGTGGTGTTGACCAGCCGAAGCGGCGGAGCTTCACCGCTGAGTTCAAGGCCGCGATCCCGCCGAGTACGACGCCGCCGACCGCGGTGAGCGGGGCGCGATCCTGCGCCGGGAGGGCTTGTACAGCTCGCACATCATCGAGTGGCGCAAGGCCGCCGCCGCCGGAGCGCAGGCCGGGCTGAAGTACGCCCCGGTCTTCCCCGAACGTTTCGGGTCCCTGGCCGACGCCGGCGCGTTCGCCGAGCAGTTCTTCGCCTACTACAACCACGAGCACCGCCACTCCGGCATCGGGCTGCACACCCCCGCCAGCGTCCACTACGGCACCGTCGACCAGGTCCGCGCCCAACGCCAGTCCACCCTGGACGCTGCCTACGCAGCCCACCCCGAGCGCTTCGGCCACCGCCGACCCCAGGCGCCCAAGCTGCCCCAGGCCGCGTGGATCAACCAGCCCTCACAGGAGGCCCTCATACAGACCGCCTGACGGAAACTGTCTCACCCGACTTGACACCTTCCGGGTACGCGTCCTGTCGGCCGCTAACGGTTCGCTCTGTGACCGACGCTCACCAACGGTATAGACATCCCCACTAGTGCATGGGTATGCCATCCAGCAAGAGCGCGCACATCGGCGGAGTCGTGATGTCACGCACCTCTGGGTGGAGCGCGTCACGCACTCCGTCGGGCAGCGCCGCCCTGTGGCCCACCGCCAGGCATGGTCCCGCGGCATGCCGGACGTGACGAGGCGGCGTTCGGCCCGCCGGCGCCGCGTGGTCGCGACGACGCGCGACTCGCTCCCGTCGAACGCCCTCCACTGCTGGCCACTGTGACCCGTCACCTTCGCCCTGCGACACGACCACGCCACCCAGACCGGCGACTCTGCGATGTATGCATGCTTGGCCCCGTCCGCTACCGACCGCCTAGCTTCCCATCCTGGCCCGCGCACGAGATGCGACCTGCGAGTCGACCGACGTCCCTACCGATTCTCCGCTGTGCTGAACCCGCACACACCTCTTTCATCCTGGCCCGAAGCGAGCATTATCGCGTCAGAAGTCACACCCGCCGGGGTCTGCGGATTAGTAGGGACTCCGACGGCCCCCCGCGGGCCCGTTGACCAGGGACGCCCAACTAGGTGTAACGTCAGGAGCAACAATATGGCTTCTGAGGCAACGACGGATCGGCGGTCCTGATGGTCGGCATACCGGGCTCGGCGGGGCTGGTCCTGGTCGCCGGGGTGGCTCATCTGAACGAGGAGAGCGCCGTCTTCGAGGCGATGCTGACCGGCTGGGGTCGTCAGCAGCGGTCCCGGCTGCTGGGCGAGAAGACCATCAGCGACCGGGTCCGGTTGGTCCGTCGGTTCACCGAGTTCGCCGAGTCCTACCCGTGGTCGTGGGGTCCTGGGGACGTGGAGGACTTCACGGTATCCCTGGCCAGCGGGGACGGTCGGCGGTCACCCTCGACGATCCGCGGGTACCACCTGGCGCTGCGGATGTTCTGCGATTACCTCACCGACGCGCGGTACGAGTGGCCCCGGCAGTGTCGCGACCGGTTCGGCTCGGTGCCCCTCGCAGGTGTGCCACGAGTGGAACACGGTGGCGCACCCGAACGAGTACGAGGGCCGTCCGGCACGGCGACCGCTCACCTACGGGGAGCTGCAGGATCTCTTCGACCACCTGGACGCCCAGGTCGAACGGGCCGCGTCCTCGGGCCGCAAGGGAGCGTTGAGCGCGTTGCGGGACGCGCAGGTCTTCAAGACCGCCTATGCGTTCGGCCTGCGCCGCAACGAGCTGTGCCGCCTGGACGTGGCCGACCTGCGCCCCAACCCGCACGTGCCCAGGTGGGGAACGTACGGCTCGGTGCACGTCCGCTACGGCAAGGCCGTTCGCGGCGGTACCCCGCGCCGCCGCACGGTCCTGGCGGTGCCCGAGTTCGACTGGGCCATCGAAGGGATGCGGCAGTGGGTCGAGCAGGCCCGTCCGCTGTTCGGCGTGCCTGGACATCCAGCCCTGTGGGTGACCGAGCGGCTCTCACGGGTCTCGTTGCGCCACTTCGACGCCCGTTTCGCGACGGTCCGCCACCAGGCGGGCCTGGACCCGGCGTTGTCGCTGCACTGCCTGCGCCACTCCTACGTGACTCACCTGGTCGAGTTCGGCTACCCCGAACGGTTCGTCCAGGAGCAGGTCGGGCACGCCTACGCCTCGACCACCGCGATCTACGCCTCGGTCAGCAACGACTTCAAGGACAAGACGCTCAAGGCCGCGCTGGAGCGCGTCTACGCACCCACCGATCAGGAGGACCAGTGATGACCGTCCGCACCGTGATGGGGTGGAACCTGCGTCAGGTGATGGCCACCCACGGCATGTACCAGACCTCCGAGCTCGTCCCGCTGCTGGCCGAGCGCGGGGTCCACCTGTCCCGTGAGCACGTCTACCGGCTGGTGGCCCGGACCCCGCAACGGCTGAACATGGAGGTCCTGGCCGCGCTGTGCGACATCCTGGACTGCGAACCGAACGACCTGCTGGTCCCTACCGTCGTGCAGGAGCAAGCCTCCAAGACCGGTACCGGGAGGGCGGACCGGGCATCGGTGACCTGCGCCCGATCCGGGCCCGGGTCCGCCGCCCTCCTGAGGACCGGTGAGCCCGCGCCCGCAGCTGCCGCGCCAGGACTGCGCGCACTGCGGGCGCCACGACCGATGCACCCGGGTCGTCCTGGAGAAGGCCGTCTGCCAGCGCTGCACGCTGCGTTTCGCCCGGACAGCCCAGCCCTGCCCCGGTTGCGGGCACATCAGGGTGCTGGCCTTCTACGACGACCGGCGCCGGCCGGCGTGCGCGGCCTGCACCGGCAACGAGACCGTCTACGCCTGCACCGCCTGCGGGCGGGAGGACTCCCCGTGGGGCCGGCTGTGCGGGCACTGCGCGCTGCAGGAGAAGGCCACCGTGCTGCTGTCCAGCCCCGACGGGGTCATCCACCCCCGGCTGCGGCCGGTGTACGACGCCCTGATCTCGGGCCCACGACCCCAGTCCACCCTGTACTGGTTCACCCGCTCCACCGGCCCGGCCACCCTGGGCGCGATGGCCCGCGGCGAGCTCGACATCTCCCACGCGACCTTCGAGGCCATGCCCGCGAGCAGGACGAACAGCTACCTGCGCGACCTGCTCACCGCCCTGGGGGTCCTGCCGCCCTTCCACGCCGAGCTCGAGCGGGTCAGCCCGTGGCTGGAGGAGCTGCTGAGCACCCTGCCGGCCGGGCAGTCCGAGGTCCTGGCCCGGTTCGCCCGCTGGCAGGTGCTGAGCAGGCTGCGCCGCCAGGAGCATCACGGGACCCTCACCCACGGCGCGATCTCGGCAGCCAGGGCGACCATCGTCGTCACCGCGCGCTTCATGGACTGGCTCACCGAGGACGGCACCGACCTGACCGACATCGGCCAGGGAGATCTGGACCGGTACGCGCAGCAGCACCGCGCCCGCGCCCTCGCGCTGCGACCGTTCCTGGCCTGGCGCGCCCGCACCGGTCTCGGAGGGAATCTGTCCGTGGCCACCCGCCCCAGCACCCAGCCCGCCGTCACCCTCTCCGATGAGGACAGGTGGGCGCACGTCCAGCTGCTCCTGCACGACGACACCATCCGCCTCTACACCCGCGTCGCCGGCCTGTTCGTCCTGCTCTACGCCCAACCCCTGGCCCGGGTCGTCCGCATGCGCGCCCACCAGATCACCGTCAACCCCGACGGCGTCGTCACCGCCACGTTCGACACCTTCCCCATCGAGCTGCCGGACCCGCTCGACCGCCTGGTTCGCACCCACCTGACCCGTCGGGGGCAGGCCTCCTACGCCAGCCGCGCCGAAATATGGCTCTTCCCCGGCGGCATTCCCGGCAAGCACCTGGCCACCGAGAACGTCCGCGCCCAGCTCGTCGAACGAGGCATCCAGCCCATGGCAGCCCGCAACGCCGCCATGTTCCAGCTCGCCGCGAGCATGCCCACCCCGATCCTCGCCGACATCCTCGGCCTGGCACCCAACACCGCGACCCGGTGGGCCGCCCTGGCCTCCCGCGGATGGAGCACCTACCCGCGCAACGCGACACCCACCTGCGCCGTGCTGATCCCTACGAAGCTGATGCTTCCGAGAGCGCTGCGACGAGCTGCTGCACGGTCGGCGACCCGGCCACCCCTTCCGGTGTGCGGTACAACCGGCACGACAACGCCACCGGCGCTGCTGGTTCAGCGAACGGATCCACACCATCGATCAGCACCGACGGCGAGCCCAGGAACCCGTAGGACTCCGCCTTCTCCGGCGTGTCCACCACCACGCGCTCCACCTCGACCGGCTCCCCGTGTACCTCGAGCGCCTCGCGCAGACGCGCCTGCGCCAGCTCCCAGTGCGGGCACCCGTCGAAGTAGAGGAATTGCACCTTCACCCGTTCATCCTGCCCCAGCTGCGCGTAGCGGAGGCCGGCGGGGTGTCCGCGATGCCGGTACCGAGGGGCTATAAGGACACGTTCCAATAGGGCTGTCCACCAGTACTCCGTGGCCACTCGCCAGCTGGCTGCGGCCTTGGGGTGCGTGCGTGATGACGCTGCACAAGCTGTCGGCGGGGTCGGGGTATGAGTACCTCACCCGGCAGGTCGCGGCGGGGGACGACGCCGGGATCGGTCGCCGCGGTCTGGAGGACTACTACGCGGCCAAGGGTGAGTCGCCCGGTCGCTGGGCCGGCTCCGGCCTGGTCGGGATCGACGGGCTCTGCGCCGGCGACCCGGTCACCTCGGAGCAGATGGCGAACCTGTTCGGCGCCGGCCGTCACCCGTTGACCGGTGTGGCGCTGGGTGCGCCCTACCGGGTCTACGACAGCGACGGGGGAGGGTTCGACGCCGAGGTCGCCCGCCGGCTGGACGCACGTGCTGACGACTCGACCGAGCCGGCGGAGCAGCTGGAGCAGGTCGCCGCAGCGCGCAGCGAGGTGGCGCGGGAGTTCTTCGTCCGCGAGCAGGGGAGGGAGCCGCGTGATGCCCGGGAGCTGGCTTCGGCGGTGGCTCGGTACTCGCGGCCGCAGCGGACCGCCGTGGCCGGGTATGACCTGACGTTCAGCCCGGTGAAGTCGGTGTCGACACTGTGGGCCATCGCCCCGCCCGAGATCGCCCAGGCGATGGCGGAAGCGCACGACGCCGCGGTGCAGGACGCGCTTGCCTTCCTCGAGCGGCAGGTGCTGTACACGCGAGAGGGTAAGAACGGGGCACGCCAGGTCGAGACCAGGGGCCTGATCGCGGCGGCCTTCACCCACCGGGACTCTCGCGACGGCGACCCCGACCTGCATACCCACGTCGCGGTCGCCAACAAGGTGCAGACGCTCGAGGGCAAGTGGCTCTCGATCTACGGGCGGGTGCTGCACCAGCATGTCGTCGCCGCGTCGGAGGCCTACAACACTGCCGTCGAGGCTCACCTGCGTGCTGCCCTGGGTGTCCGTTTCGTCGAGCGGCCGGGCGGGGGACCGGCGACAGGCGGCCGGTCCGTGAGGTCGAGGGGGTCGACCGCGCGCTGTGCGAGCTGTGGTCCCGGCGCCGGGGTGACATCACCGCCCGGCAGGAGGTGCTGTCCCGGGAGTTCCTGGAGGCGCACGGGCGTCCGCCGACACCGGTGGAGCAGATCGCCCTGGCTCAGCGGGCCAACCTGGAGACCCGGGCGGCCAAGCACGAGCCGCGATCCCTGACGGCGCAGCGCGAGACGTGGTGGGCGGAGGCGGCCGGGGTCCTCGGGGTGGAGGGTATCCAGCAGATGGTGGCGACCGTGCAGGGCCAGGCAGGGCGCCCTCTGCAGGAGGTCACCGACGAGTGGGTCGGCGAGGCGGCGCAGAGGGTGGTCGCCGAGGTCGAGGCGCGGCGGGCCACCTGGCAGGTCTGGCACCTGCAGGCCGAGGCCCAACGTCAGGTCCGTGGCCTGGACCTGCACCCGAGCATGGTCGCCGGCGTCGTGGGGCGGGTCGTCGACGCGGCGACGGTGGCGCGCTCGGTCAACCTCACCCCGGACCTGGATCCCATCGGCGAGCCGGACGGCTTGCGGCGACGCGACGGCACCAGCGTGTACCGCCACACCGGCAGCGACCACTACACCAGCCTTCGGGTCCTTCAGGCTGAGCAGCGGATCACCGCGGCCGCCGGCCGGAGCGATGGTGCTGCGCTCGCCCGTGAGGACGCTCAGCTCGCAGTCCTCGAGTCCTCCCTGCACGGGACGAGCCTCAACCGCGGGCAGGCGGACCTGGTCCTGGCGCTGGCCTGCAGTGGTCGCCGGGTGCAGCTCGTGCTGGCCCCGGCCGGGTCGGGCAAGACCACCGCCGTGCGGGTCCTCGCCGACGCCTGGCGCGGCCACGTCGGTCCAGTGATCGGACTCGCCCCGTCGGCGGCCGCCGCCACCGTGCTCGCCGAGGCGACCGGCGTACCGTCCGAGACCTTGGCCAAGCTCGTCCACGACCTCGACCACGAGCGCCCCTCCCAGCTGGACGAGGCAATCGGCCCGGACACCCTCGTGGTCGTCGACGAGGCGGGTATGGCGGACACGCTCACCCTGGACCGGGTGATCAGCCACGTCCTGGCCCGGGGCGCCTGCGTCCGTCTCATCGGCGACGACCAGCAGCTCGCCGCCGTCGGCGCCGGCGGAGCGCTGCGCGACATCGCCACCGCCCACGGCGCCGTACGCCTCGATGAGGTGGTCCGGTTCGCCGACCCCGCCGAGGCACAGGCGTCCCTGGCGTTGCGGGCCGGCGACGCCTCCGCACTCGGGTTCTACCTGGACCGGACCCGGGTGCACGTCGGGGACCTCGCCACCACCGTCGACGCCGTCTTCGACGCCTGGTCCCGGGACCGCGCCGGCGGGCGGGACAGCCTCATGCTCGCACCCACCGGCGAGCTCGTCACCAGCCTCAACACCCGCGCCCGGGCCGCGCGCCTGGGGAGCAGCGCCCCCGGTCGCGAGGTGGCCCTGGCCGACGGCACGCACGCCTCCGCCGGGGACGTGGTGATCACCCGGCGCAACGACCGACGGCTGGGCGTCGGCAGGTGCGACTGGGTCAAGAACGGTGACCGGTGGACCGTCACCGCCGTCGACGGACCCACCGTGAGCGTCCGTCACCTCAGCTCCGGACTCCGGACTCCGGACGCCGGTCGGCTACGTCGCCCAGCATGTCGAGCTCGGGTACGCCTCGACCGTCCACACGGCCCAGGGGATCACCACCGACACTGTCCACGGCATCGTCACCGGCCAGGAGTCTCGGCAGCTGCTCTACACCATGCTCACCCGCGGCCGGAACAAGAACCACGTGCACGTGGTGTCGGCCGCCGACCCCGACGGGCACACCCTGCCGCTGGTCGAGACGAGCAGCCCGGCCACGGCGACCGAGGTCCTGCAGGGCGTGCTGGCACGTGACGGTGCCGCGGTCTCGGCGACCACGGAGAGGGCACGAGCGGCCGACCCGGCGGCGCTGCTTCACGACGCAGCAGAAAGGTACGAGGACGGTGTCCTGGCCGGCGCCGAGAGGCTCCTCGGCCCCGGCTGGGGCGATCACCTGGAGTCTGCCGCCGAGGCTCTGGTCCCGGGTCTGCCCCACGCACCGGCCTGGCCCAGCCTGCGGGCCCACCTGATGCTCATCCAGGCCGACGGCCGCGACGCCGTCGGAGCCCTCACGGAAGGGTCCACCTACCGGGGGCTCGGCGACGCCGACGACCCTGCCGCCGTCCTGCTCTCACGTCTGGACCGCGCACCGGCAGGCGGCCCGCTCCCATGGCTGCCCGGCATCCCCAAGCGGGTGGGCGCCGATCCCGTCTGGGCCGGCTACCTCACCGCCCGAGCCGAACGGGTGCAGTCGCTGGCCGCCCAGGTGCGCCAGGGAAGCACTGCCGGCCAGCGGTGGGCGGCGCCCCTCGCGCCCCACATCAGTCCTGACCTCCTCGCCGATCTCACCGTGTGGCGGGCCGCCAGAGGCGTCAATCACACCGACTCGCGCCCGGTCGGACCGTTGGACGGCGGGGGAGCGGCCGGCCGGTACGCACGCGGCCTCGCCTGCAGGGTCACCGGTCAGCTGCCCGACGCGCTGCGGCACTGGGAGCATCTGATCGTCGAGCACGTCGGACACCGGGACTGGTTCACCCCGCAGCTGGCGCAGCGGCTGGACCGGCTGCACCGTGCCGGCGTCGACGTACCCGACCGGCTGGAGCAGGCGACGGCCCGGGGCCCGCTACCGGACGACGAGGCGACCTCGGCACTGTGGTTCCGCATGATCGACCCCCAGCAACAGGCCGCACTGCCCTCCCGCCGGACCGAGCCGAAACGGGTGCGGATGCGGCCAGAGGATTGCAGTCCTGCCCCCTCCGGTCCCGCCCCTTACGGTCCCAGCCGCTGAGCCACGGATGCCGGTGGGGTTGCTGAAGGTGACCCGACCGGAAGCCGTCCCGCGCGGCCAGTCACAGGTCCATGAGCAACGCAAGCGTCTCGCGGACCTCGCCGAGGACGACCGGGCCCACATTTCCCGTGCGTTCGTGAATGCGCGTCGTGGCGACGGAGCGCACATGCTGGCACTGCGCCGACGAGGGCGCCACCAGCCGGTTGCCCTCGTCGGGATCGATGACCACCTCGGTGCTGCTGTGACGCAGCGTCCGGGTCAGGGGGACGACCTGGACGACGTTCGGTTCCCCCCGCAAGACCCGATAGGCGGTCACCACGATGGCCGGGCGCCGAAGTCCCGCCTCGCTGCCCGAGGGCATCCCGAGATCGAGCTCGACGACGTCACCCGGCGTCAGCATCCAGCCACGCGCTCTCCTCGGCCGTGAGATCAGCCGCCAGGTCGCGCCCCATCGCGTCCTGACGCAGCGCCCGGATCGCGTTGCTCACGGTCTCGTCGATCGTCTCGTGGCGCTCGGCCGCGAGCCGAGTCACCCGTGCGTGCGTGTCCCGACTGATACGGATCGTCGTCGTCTCACCCATGAGACCAGCGTAGCCCGGTGTAGACGGATCCGTCTACAGCCGTGGACGGACCAGCGCTTAGCGCAGCGCGTCGCAGAGACTTGGCCGCCCCCGTACTTGCTGACGCCGGAGGTGGGTTACGGTGTCGACCGGCGGAACGCCTGGAGGCCGGCGACGGCCCCGGCTGCCCGGCGACGGACCGTGCGTGCCGACGCTGCGTAGTCCTCGGCGACGAGCTCGGCCACCGACGGGGTCATCAGGCCGCCCCGGCCCCGTCGCGCGGGTACGTTGAGCCGGGCCGCCTCCCTCGCCACGTCCAGGAGCAGGGCTCGGTCCTCGCGGGTCAGAGCGCCCGTGGCGGCAGCGTCCTCGAGAAGCTCAGCCAGCTCGCGCTCGGGGTCCGGCCCGGTGTCGAGGTCGGGCGCCTCCGGGACCGTCCCCATCGGGACCGCTGATGCCCAGACGCGGTCGCGGCGCAGCGCCGCGTCACCGACACCGAGGTCGGCCATCACCTCGCGCCGGGTCCGGGCCAGCAGCGTGGCTGCAACGCGTCGCGGCGGGTCGCCGCGGTAGGACCGAACTGTCAACCACAGCTGTCCGGCGACCAGAGCGTCGATGTCGGGGGAGAGGTCGGCCAGCTGCCTAGCCAGGTTCACCGCTCCCGGGACCAGGAGCCACGTGATCACCGAGACCGCTCCCACGTCGTGCTCGGCCGTGCGGGCGAGTGCCGCCAGCACCGCATCCCTCCCTTCCGGTGCCGTCTGCCCCAGCCGGCGCGGCAGGTCGAGCAGGTCCGAGACGACCAACAGCCCCGGTTCGGTCCGGCCCCAGTCATGCCAGTGGTCCCGCGCCCACCGCATGGGCGGTCGCTCGTGGGTGTCCACCCCAAGACAGATCGCTAAGCTCATCGTCGTCTCCTTCCACACCGCGTCGATGTGGCCCAGACGATGACGTGAGTGCGCTCCCGGTTACGTCTCCGGAAGCGTCCCCCCTGCACTCACGCCCGCGCCCCTGACGGCGTCGTCCCGTGGGTTGCTGGGCATGCCCGCGTGGCTCTGATGCGGGCGTTTGCGCAGGTCGCGGTGCGTCCCCCCAACGTCCCTAGCAACGTCTCTCCCTGGGCGGGGGCGCGTCTCTGGTCCTCTGTCAGGCAGCCGTCGCCTGAGCGCCCTGTCGAGCATCGCCGCAGGTCAGGGCCACGTCTCTGGGAAAGTCGGGGACGTCTCTGGGAAAGTCGGTTACGTCCCTGGAAAAGTTGGCTACGTCCCTCGCAAAGTTGATGGCGGCGAGGTGGTGCGGGGTGACGTCCAGCCCGCAGGGCTGGCCGCCCGAGCCACCAGGACTTAAGCCGGGGCCCAGTTGACCGGCCGATACCCAAGCGTGCGCAGCTCGTACCGGTCCGTTCCCGTCATCGTGTGCCCGCGGTCCCGAAGTCGACGGCTGCGAACGCAGCCGCGGTGAGCTCGTCCATCCGGCTCTGTGTCGCTCTCACGTAGCGCTCGGCCGCTTGGGTCGAGCTGTCCCCGAGGAACACCTTGACCTCGTCGATGTGCGCCCCGCGCTGGGCCATCCGCGTGGCGCCGGTCGCACGCAGATCGTGAAACCTGATGGGGCGACCCACCGCCTCGCGGACAGCGAGCCAGCCGCCTGAAGCCTTCCGGAACGTCGTCTCGGACAGCCAACCGCCATCGGGGGCAGGGAAGAGAAGCCCGTCCCTGCCCGTGCCGCACGATCGCAGGTGTTCGGTGACAGCGTCGACGACGGCGACGGGCATCCGCTGGTCGCGTGCTCCCGCCTTGCTCTTGGGGCCCTTCTCGTAGCGACGACCACCTGGGCCGGTGCCGACGGCGCGGTTGACCCGCACGACGGGCGGTGTCGCCCGCAGGTCGATGTCGGACTGGCGGAGCGCGATGATCTCGCCGAACCGCAGCCCGCAACCGAGGGCGAGCGCGACCATCGCCCGCCACTCTGGCCGGATGGTCGACATGATCAGCCGCAGGTCCTGGTCGTCGATCACTTCGGTCCGGACGCGGGAGCGCCCGCCGATGGAGCCGGCACCGTCGATCTTGAATGGGTTTACGGCTCCCGCAAGCACGCCGTCTGCGGCCGTCGCCGTCCGCATGATGGCCGAGCCGAGGGCGTAGCACTCGCGCGTCGTCTTCGGCTTGTCGTGGGGGAGCACGTCCTCGTACCAGCGGAGCACGACCGTCGGGGTGATCTGGTCGAGGGGGAGGTGCCCGAGGGTTGGTAGGAGGTACTTGTCGAGCCAGATCCGGTAGCCGCGACGGGTTGACTCCTGCAGGGGGCCGTTCTTGGTTCGGCGCGTGCGGAGCCAGACGGCGGAGTACTCGCCGAACGTGACGACGGCCTCTCGCTCGGCCCGCGCTCGCTCGGCCTCGGCGAGCTCGGCGAGGGTGACCCACGTCGCCCCGTCGGCGTTGAGGCGCCGCTCCTCGTCGCGGAGCCAGTCCCCGGCAGCCTCCTTGCCGTAGGTGGTGGGTTCAAAGGTGTGGGGTGCCGTGACCGTCTGGCCCCCGCGTCCGGAGGGGTGCCCGAGCGGGACCGTGAAGCGCGCCTGCCAGCGTCCAGACCGCATCCGCGTCACCTGCCCGAAGCGCCGGCGGGGCGATCTTGCATCGTTCATGCATCGGATCGTACGGCAAAAAGTGTCCTCTGATGGGCCTTCGGCGGACAGTTGGAGTCGCAGCAGTGCGGCTGTTTATGCAGGTCAGGGGCACGTATGTCCGGTTGTGTCTACGCAGGTCCAACAATCCTGCATGTTGGTTCGAGTCCAACCGGGGGAGCGGGAACCACGAGGGCCCGGCACCGATGGTGCCGGGCCCTCGTGCCGTCACGGGTCAGTAGCCGTCCTCGGCCGTTCCCGAGGTCGCCCCGGTCCCGATCGTGCCGTGCATGCCCACGCCGGCGGCCACGCCTGCGGCGTCGCCCATGGTGGCACTTCCGGGCGCGGCCTTGGCGGCGCTGCGCGAGCGGCGACGCTGCCGGTCCTCGATGGCCTCGGCGACCCGGCCCAGCCCGTAGTTGATGATGATGAACAGGGCTGCCGCGACCAGGTAGGCCGGCACGACGTTCGCCTCGGCCGACCCCAGCTGACGGGCCCGGGTCAGCAGCTCGGGGTAGAGGATGATGTAGCCCAGGGCCGTGTCCTTGACGATGACGATGATCTGGCTGACCAGGGTGGGCAGCATGGCCGTCAGCGCCTGGGGGATGAGGATGATCCGCCGCGTCTGCGAGGAGCTCAGACCGATCGACAGCCCGGCCTCCCGCTGCCCGTTGGGCAGCGAGCCCACCCCGTTGCGGATGACCTCGCACAGCACCGAGGAGTTGTAGAGCACCAGGCCGGTCACCGTGGCGATGAACGGGTTGAGCTCGTCGGGGAACCAGCCCTGGCGGGACAGGAAGAAGAACGTGAAGATCATCATGATCAGCACGGGCACGGCCCGGAAGAACTCCACGAAGACAGTGGTCACCCACCGCAGGGGCGCGAGGTCGGACATCCGGCCCATCGCCAGGACGAGGGCCAGCGACATCGAGATGACGATCGCGGCCAGGGCGGCGCGGGCCGTGTCCCAGAAGCCCGGGAAGTAGTAGTTCTTCCAGGTCTCCCACTCCAGGAACGGCATCCACTTGTCGGCCGTGAGCTGCCCACGGTCCCACATCCGCCATCCGATCCAGCCGAGCACCCCGAGCACGATGAGCGTGCCCACCAGCGCCATGATGCGGTAGAGCCGGACCGCCCGGGGACCGGGGGCGTCGAAGAGGACCTGCTGCGCGCTCATCGCCGCACCACCAGCTTCTGGGAGAAGTAGCTCACGGCCAGTCCGGTGGGAAGGGTGAGGATGACGAAGCCGACCGCGATGAGGAAGAAGTTCAGCAGGATGACGTCGGGCCGGAACTCGATCATGTTCCGCAGGGCGTAGGCCGCCTCGGCCACCCCGATCGCCACGGCGACCGTGGTGTTCTTGATCAGGGCGATGAGGACGTTGCCCAGCGGGGTGATCGCTCCCCTGAAGGCCTGGGGGAGGATGATGTGGCGCAGGTTCTGGGAGAACGTCAGCCCGATCGAGCGGGCCGCCTCGGCCTGGCCCACCGGGATCGTGTTGACCCCGCTGCGGATGGCCTCGGTGACGAACGCGGCGTGGTAGAAGGAGAGCCCGATGACGGCCAGCCGGAAGTTCAGGTCGGCGATGAAGGTGTCCGAGGTGCGCGAGGCGGGCTCGATCCCGAGCTGGCCCCACAGCCCCAGGCTGCAGAAGATGATGATGAGGGTCAGCGGGGTGTTGCGCAGCAGGGTCACGTAGGCGGCGCCGGCCCGCTGCAGCACACCCACGGGCGAGAGCCTCATGATGGCCACGATCGTGCCGATGATCAGGGCGAAGAGCGAGGACCACAGGGCCAGTCGGATGGTCATCCAGAAGGCTGCCAGGACGTTGAAGTCGTTGATCAGCTCGAGCATCGGGATCCTTCAGCGGGGCGACGGGGCCCGGCCGGCACACCCGCAGGGCGGTGCCTGGGGTGTGCCGGCCGGGATGGGCGTGCTGGGCGGCCTCAGCCGCAGTGTCCGCCGATCTCCGCCGGCGGGTTCAGGTCCGGGTTGGCCGTGTAGTCGGCGGCACCGAGGTTGTCCTCGATGATGCCCTCCATCGTGCCGTCCTCCCAGAAGCCCTGGAGGATCTCGTTGATCTCCTCGCAGCGCTCGGAGTCCTTGTTCAGGCCGACGCCGTAGTTCTCCTCGCTGAAGGGAGCACCCACGACCCGCAGCTGGCCTGCGTACTGGTCCTGGGCGGCATACCCCGCCAGGATGGTGTCGTCGGTGGTGAGGGCGTCGATGGTGCCGTTGGCCAGCTGCTCGACGCACTCGGAGTAGGTGCCGTACTCCTGCAGCTGGACGCCGGGCACCTCCTCCTGCACGTTCGTGGCCGAGGTCGAGCCGGTGACCGAGCAGAGCAGCTTGCCGTCCAGGTCGTCAACACCCTCGATGTCGCTGTCCGACGTGACGAGGAGGTCCTGCCCGGCGACGAAGTACGGCCCGGCGAACTGGACCTCCTCCTTGCGCGCGTCGGTGATCGAGTAGGTCGCGAAGATCATGTCGACCTGGTTGGTGGTGAGGAGGTTCTCGCGCTGAGGCGTGGGTGCCTCGCGCCAGGTGATGTCCTCCTCGGCGACGCCGAGGGCCTCGGCGACAGCGATGGCGACGTCGACGTCCATGCCGGAGTACTCGTCACCCTCCTGCAGTCCGAGACCGGGCTGGTCGAACTTGATGCCGATGGTCAGGCCCTCGCCCGAACCCCCGGCGGCTGCGTCCTCGGTGTCACCGGCGTCGTCGGCGGCGGCGTCGTCGGCGGTGTCCTCGGCGGCGGTGCCGCCGTCAGCGGCGTCGTCGGTGTCGTCGCCGCCGCAGGCGCTGAGCACCAGGGCCGAGGCCGCCAGGACTGCGGCGATGCGGAAGGGGGAGTGCTGCTTCACGGTGGTTCTCCTTCAGTGGGTGAGGATCTTGCCGAGGAAGTCCTTGGCACGGGCTGACTGGGGGTTGGTGAAGAACTCCTCGGGGGTGTTCTCCTCGACGATCGCGCCGTCGGACATGAACACCACGCGGTCCGCGGCCTTGCGGGCGAAACCCATCTCGTGGGTGACCACGATCATGGTCATGCCGCTCTTGGCCAGGGAGATCATCACGTCGAGAACCTCGTTGATCATCTCGGGGTCCAGGGCCGAGGTCGGCTCGTCGAAGAGCATCACCCGGGGCTCCATCGCCAGGGAGCGCGCGATGGCCACCCGCTGCTGCTGGCCGCCGGAGAGCTGGGCGGGGTACTTCTTGGCCTGGTGGGCCACGCCGACCCGTTCGAGCAGCGCCATCGCGTGCTTCTCGGCGTCCTTGGGCTTCATGCCCCGGACCCTGATGGGACCCAGCGTCACGTTCTCCAGGATCGTCTTGTGCGAGAACAGGTTGAACGACTGGAACACCATGCCGACGTCGGCGCGCAGCCGGGCCAGGGCCTTGCCCTCCTGCGGGAGGTCCTGACCGTCGATGGTGATGCTGCCCGACTCGTAGGTCTCCAGGCGGTTGATGGTGCGGCACAGCGTGGACTTGCCCGACCCGGAGGGCCGATGACCACGACGACCTCGCCCTCGTGCACGGTGAGGTCGATGTCCTGGAGCACGTGCAGGTCGCCGAAGTGCTTGTTGACGTTCTCCAGGACGACCAGCGGCGCGGCGGTCGCGCGGTCGGCCGGGGACGGCGTGTCGGTCATGACGGGCACACTAACGGCATCTGACCTGCAGCGTCAGCGGTTGTGCGGACAGTGTCACCGAGTTGTGACCTTGGGGGTGGGCCAGGTCGGGCTTGAACCGACGACCGACGGATTATGAGTCCGCTGCTCTGACCGGCTGAGCTACTGGCCCGGAGGAACGATCCTAACGGCCGGGGGAGGTGCCCCGGGACGGGCCCTGGAGGCGCGGGCCTGGAGCTCGGGCCTGGAGGCGTCAGCGCCGCAGGTAGTCCTCGAGCATGTCGCGCTCGGCCTCCAGCGCGTCGAGCCTGGCCTTGACCACGTCGCCGATGGACACGATGCCGCGCAGCCGGCCGCCCTCCACGACGGGCAGGTGGCGCAGTCGCTGCTCGGTCATCGTCGTGGCCAGCTGGACCAGGTCGTCCCCGGAGGTGCACGTGTGCACCTCGGCCGTCATGAGGTCGGAGAGGGGGGAGTGGGTTCCGCTGCCGCCCCGCAGGTGGTGAACGACGTCCCGCTCGGAGACGATGCCGACGACACCCCCGTCCTCGTCCACGACCACGACGGCACCGATCCGGTGCTCGTCGAGGGTCTCCAGCAGCTGGGTCACGGTCGCCGTCGGCGGGAGGGTCACCACCGACGCGCCCTTCTTCTTGATCAGGTCGGAGACGCGCATGTTCGACGTTAGCACGCGGCGTCGCCCGGCCGCCCGGTCGGAAGTCGCCCGGCCGCCCGGTCGGAAGTCGCCCGGCCGCCCGGTCGGAACCGGCCCGGCCGCCCGGTCGGAACCGCCCCGGACGCACGACGACCCCGACCGGTCACCGGTCGGGGTCGTCGGGGGGTGCGTGGGGCGGGTCAGCCGATCCGGCCGTACCAGATGTTGCTGGAGACGAGCGGGCCGTAGCGCACGCCCGAACCGGGGTTCAGGGCCTCGTAGGTCATGCCGTTACCGGCGTAGATGCCCACGTGGTAGAAGTCGTTGTAGAAGACCAGGTCGCCCGGCTGCGGGTTGGAGACCGGGGTCACCGCGGCCTTCTGGCCGGCGACCGTCCGCGGGATGTTGATCCCCGCCTGCTGGAACACGTACCACGTGTAGGACGAGCAGTCGAAGGAGTAGGGCGGGGTGCCCAGCAGCACGTACGGGTACCCGACGTAGGCGGCGGCCACGGACAGCACGGACCCGCCGACCGGGGCGGGAGCCGCCTGCTGGACGGGCTGGGTCGCGACCGGCTCGGGAGCGGCCTGCTGGGCCGGAGCGGCCTGCTGGGCCGGAGCGGCCTGCTGGGCCGGAGCGGCCTGCTGGGCCGGAGCGGCCTGCGTCTGCTGGACGGGAGCAGGCTCGGGCTGCGGAGCGGCCTGCTCCTGGGGCGCGGCGACCGGCTCCTCGGCGGCGGGGGCTGCCGGCTGGGGAACGGCATCCTCGGCGGCCGGCTCCTGGGTCTCCTGCACGGGGGCGGCGTCCTCGGGAGCGGGCTCGACGTCGGCGGTCTCGACCTCCAGCGTGCTGGCCGAGAAGCCCGACCCGTCCAGGAGGGTGCTGACCGTGGCCGCGTCCTCGGGGGCCTCCCGCGCCTCGCTGCGGTCGGCCGCGCCCTGGTCGCGCAGCTCGGAGAGCGATGAGCTGCGCAGGCTCGCGAGCTGGGCGGCCTCCTCGGAGGGGTCCACCGGGGCCTGGGCGTCGCGCACGGCGCCGGTCAGGTCGTCGGTGAGGGCCGCGGTGACGTCGTCCTGGGCGGCGCCCGGGTCCTGCTTGAGGGTGACGGCACCCGCGGTGGCGACCGTGCCGGCCACCAGACCGCCGATCATCAGGGCGGCGGCGCTGCTGCGCGGCGCGGTGCTGGAGAGTCGGTGCTTGCCGGTGAACTTCATAGAACCTCCGGGGGCGTGCTGGACGCACGACCTCGTTGTGCGGGGCGCGCAGGCACAGGGAAGACCTGGGCGCCATGGTCAGGGCGGGGCGAACCGAAGATCGGGGGGACAGGTGCGCCTGAATCAGGTTACGAAAAGATCACGAAATGACCAAGTCTGACCGGCGTGTTGTGACGCATGTGACAAATTGTGACTCGAGTGGCAGCACAACGGCGCAGGTCACCCCCCGTTTCGTGACGTGGCTCACGCGGCCGGACGGCACGTCCGAGATCGTGACCGTGGCGCACTTGATACTGGAGTGACGACAGAGCACAATGTGACAAAACCGCACAGCGGGCCGACGCCGGCCGGCCGTTCCGTGTCACGAGGTCGTTGGGGAAGACGTCCCTCACCACACAGGAGGCCAGGATGTCAGTCGTCATGCCCCGAGTCATGACCCGCGGAGTGGTGTTCGTCCACTCCGCGCCGATCGCGCTGTGCCCGCACATCAACTGGGCCCTCGAGGGGGTCCTGGACACGCGCGTGAGCCTGGACTGGGTGCCCCAGCCCGTCGAGTCCGGTCTCGTGCGCACCGAGTTCTCCTGGACCGGCGAGGCGGGCACCGGTGCCCTCATCGCCAGCGCCATGCGCGGCTGGGACGGCCTGCGGTACGAGGTCGTCGAGGAAGCCAGCCGCGGCAGCGACGGGATGCGGTGGACCCACACCCCGGCCCTGGGCATCCACCAGGCACGTCTGTCCGCCAACGGTGACGTCGTCGTCAACGAGGACCGGCTGCGCACCGTCGTCGAGCAGGCCGAGGGCAACGCCGCCGTGCTCGCCGCCGAGCTGGACCGCGTCCTCGGGGCGGCCTGGGACAGCGAGCTCGAGGTGTACCGCCACGCCGGCGAGGGCGCACCCGTCACCTGGCTGCACAAGGTCGGCTGACCCCGCCCAGGTCCCGCAGAGCGTCCCCGCGTCCGCTCCCGACGACCTGATCCGACGACCAGGTCGTCGGGCGGATGCCGGGTCCGGCCCGGGTTCCGCGCCGCCTGTGAGGCACGGAGCCCGCCCGGGCGGCCCGGCCGCCCGTCTCAGCCGGACGTCCGTCTCAGCCGGACGTCCGGCGCGCGGCGACGTCGGTGTGCACGGCGAGCATGGCCTGCGCAGAGGCCCGCCAGTTGAACCGCTCGGCCTGCTCCCGGGCCTGGACGGCGGCCCGGGGCCGTGCCAGGAGCGCCTCGACGCCGTCGGCGAAGGCTGCGGGGGTGGACGGGGCCACGTGGCCGGCGTGCCCGACCACCTCCTGCAGGGCCCCCTCGTCGGGGCACACCACCGGAACGCCGCAGGCGAGCACCTCGAGGGCGGCCAGGCCGAAGGTCTCCAGCGGTCCGGGGGCCAGGGCGACGTCCGCGGTCCCCATCCGGGCGGCCAGCTCCGCACGGTCGGTGATGTAGGAGTGGAAGACGACCGGCAGGTCCCGGGCACGTTCGATGAGCTCGTCGCGCAGGGGGCCGTGCCCGAACACCGTCATCTCGACGTCGTGGCCGCGCCGGACGAGCTCGCGCACGGTCTCCACCGAGAGCGCCGGACGCTTCTCGGGAGACAGTCGCCCGCAGTGGACCAGCCGGACCGGATCACCGGGGCCCGGCGGTCGGTAGGTGGCGGGATCCCGCACCGGCCGGAAGGTGTCCAGATCCACCCCCAGGGGCACGACCCTCGCGTCGATGCCGTTGCGGTGGAACTCCTCCGCCGCGAAGCTGCTGGGGCACACGATCGCGTCGTAGTCGTGCGCGCTACGGCGGTTGATGAGGTCCGCGGCCCACACCGCCGGCCCGTCCGGAACGGGGGTACGGCGCACGAGGATGCCCGTCATGTGCTCGTGGCTGATCATCACCGAGCCGATGCCGCGCCGGCGGGCCCAGCGGCCCATCCACCGCGTGGTGGACCGGTCGGAGACCTCCAGGGCGTCGGGGGCCACGGCGTCCATGAGCCGGGACAGGCCGCGGCGCTCGAACATCAGGGAGTAGCCCGTTCCCGGGACGGGCGTCGCCGGGACCCGGTAGACGGTGCCCTGAGCCTCCTGGCTGATCTCCTGCCCCGGACCCGGGACGATGAGCGAGGCCTCGTGGCCGAGCTCGCGGTAGTGCTGGCCCCAGGCCCGCAGCGCCGTCTTGATCCCGCCGGACGTCGGACTGACGAAGTTGGCGACGCGCAGGATGTGCATGGGACGGCGAGCCTACCCGCCGCCCCCTGCCGGCCTCACCCGCGGCTGCGGAACGCGAGCGCCACGTTGACCCCGCCGAACCCGAAGGAGTTGTTGACGGCGGCCAGGTCCCCGTCCGGCAGCGGGCGAGGGGCCCCGGTGACCACGTCCAGGTCGATCTGCGGGTCCTGCCGGTCCAGGTTGATGGTGGCCGGCACGGTCCTGGCGTGCAGGGTCTGGACGGTCAGGACCGCCTCGAGCGCGCCGGCGGCCCCCAGCAGGTGGCCCGTCATCGACTTGGTCGCCGTCACCGGGACCCGGTCGGTGTGCGCGCCGAAGGCACGGCGGATCGCGCGCGCCTCGGCGGCGTCCCCGACGGGGGTGGACGTGGCGTGCGCGTTGATGTGCGCGATGTCGCTCATCGACAGGTCGGCGTCGGCCACGGCCTCGGCCATGGCGCGCGCGGCCCCGGCGCCGTCGGGCTCGCCCGCGGTGATGTGGTAGGCGTCGCTGGACATGCCCACCCCGACGAGCTCGGCGTAGATGCGGGCCCCGCGGGCGAGCGCGTGCTCCTCGGCCTCGAGCACCATGACAGCCGCTCCCTCGCCCATGACGAACCCGTCCCGGTCCACGTCGTAGGGGCGGGAGGCCCGCTGAGGGTCGTCGTTGCGTCCGGACAGCGCGGTCATCGCGGCGAACGCGGCGATCGGCAGCGGGTGGATGGCGGCCTCGGTGCCCCCGGCGACCATCATGTCGGCCCGGCCGGAGCGGATCATCGAGAACGCCAGGCCCATGCCCTCGGCACCGGAGGCGCACGCGCTGACGGGGCAGTGGGCACCGGCGCGGGCCGTGAGGTCCAGGGACACGGCCGCGGCGGGCCCGTTGGGCATGAGCATCGGGACGGTCAGCGGGAAGACGCGACGGGGCCCGCGGGTGCGCAGGTTCTCCCACTGGTCCAGCAGGGTCCACACGCCACCGATGCCGGACCCGACCGCCACACCCAGACGCTCGGGCTCGATCTCGGGGCTGCCGGCGTCGGCCCAGGCCTCCCGGGAGGCGATGAGGGCGTACTGGCCCGAGGGGTCGTTGCGGCGCACCTCGACCTTGGGGAGCACCTCGCTGGGCGGGGTGTGGATCTGGGCCGCGAAGGTGATCGGCAGCTCGTGCTCGTCGATCCACTCCTGGGGGATGTCCCGGGCGCCGGAGCGGCCCGCCAGGACCGCGTCCCAGGTCTGCGGCGCGGTGCCGCCGACGGGGGTGGTGGCGCCCAGGCCGGTCACGACGACGCGGCGGGGGGTCGGGCTGGGGCTGGGGGACATCTGCACGACCTCCGGGGTCGGTCGGGGCGGCGGTGCCGCGGACAGGACGGGGTATGGGGTGGGGCGCCTCCCGGCGCGGCCGCTGGGGACCGCGCCGGGAGGGGGGAGCGTCAGCCCTGGTTGTTGGCGATGTAGGTCACCGCGTCCCGGACGTGGGTGAGGTTCTTCACCTCGTCGTCGGGGATGCGCACGCCGAACTTGTCCTCGGCGTTGACCACGATGGTCATCATCGAGAGGGAGTCGATGTCCAGGTCCTCGGTGAAGGACTTGTCCATCTGGACCTCCTCCTGCTCCAGACCGGTCTCCTCGTTGACGATCTCCGCGAGACCCGCGAGGATCTCCTGCTCGGTCATGGCCATCTGTCCTGCTCCTTCGGTTGAGGGGGTGACCCGGGTGCTTCCCGCCGGGCCTCGGGTGGTCTCGTGGGGGGCGGGGGCGGGAGGGGTGCTCCGACCGCCGCATTCGGACAGGGGCCTGCTCACGGCATGACGACGACCTGGGCGGCGTAGACCAGGCCCGCGCCGAACCCGATCTGCAGGGCAAGCCCGCCGTGGCGGGCCTCGCCCTCGTCGAGCATCCGGGACATGGCGAGCGGGATCGAGGCTGCCGAGGTGTTGCCCGTCTCGGCGATGTCGCGCGCCACGGGCACGTGCTCGGGCAGCTTGAGGGACTTGATCATCGCGTCGGTGATGCGCATGTTGGCCTGGTGGGGCACGAAGGCGTCCAGGTCGTCGGTGGTGACGCCGGCGGCCGCGACGGTGTCGATGGCGACCTGGGCCATCGAGAACACCGCCCACCGGAAGACGGTCTGCCCCTGCATGACGAAGGAGGGCCAGGCGATCTCCTCGGCGCGCCGCGGGTCCTCCATCGCCGGCCGCAGCTCGGTCCAGGACTCCCGCTGGGTGATCGCGTCGGTCTTGTCGCCCAGGCTGCCCCACAGGGTGGGACCGATGCCGGGGGTGTCCGAGACGCCCACGACGGCCGCACCGGCACCGTCGCCGAAGATGAACGCCGAGCCGCGGTCGTGCTTGTCGGTGAAGTCGGACAGCTTCTCCACCCCGACGACGAGGACGTGGTCGGCCGTCCCGGCCCGGACCATGTCGTTGGCCAGGGCGATGCCGTGGCAGTAGCCGGCGCAGGCGGCCGAGACGTCGAAGGCGGCCGGGTCCGGGATCCCGAGCCGGTGGCCCAGCTCGGGCGCCGCGGCCGGGGTCTGGTAGGGGTGGGTCACGGTGGCGACGATGATCACGCCGATCTGGTCCGGGCCCACCCCTGCGCGCTCCATCGCCTGCCGGGACGCCGCCTCGGCCATGTCCACCACGGTCTCGTCGTCCCGGGCGAACCGTCGGGTCACGATGCCGGAACGCTGCTGGATCCACTCGTCGGAGGAGTCGATGAAGCGGCAGATCTCCTCGTTGGTCACCACCCGCTCGGGCCGGTAGCCGCCCAGCCCGAGGATGCGGGCGTGGCGGAGCGTGCGGGGACCGGCGAGGGTCGGGGCGGGACGACCGGGACGAGGTGTGGTCACGGGGTGTCCTCCTGGGGGTGCTGGTGCTCGGGCTGGCCGGGGTGCGGGGGAGCATCGGGTCCGGCGTCCTGGGGCCCACCGTGCTCCTGGATCATCCGGCGGGCCTGGTCCAGGTCGTCGGGGGTCTTCAGCGCCAGCGTCTCGACGCCGCGCAGGGCCCGCTTGGCCAGGCCGACGAGGGTGCCGGCCGGCGGGATCTCGATGAGACCCGTGACCCCCATCGCGAGGAAGGTGTCCATCGTCAGGTCCCAGCGCACCGGGTTGGACACCTGACGCACGAGGCGGCGCAGGACCTCCTCGCCGTCGTCGACGACGGTCCCGTCGGCGTTGGAGACCAGCGGGACCGCGGGGTCCTGGGCCGCCAGGTCCAGCACGTGGCGCGCCAGGCGGTCCACCGCCGGGTCCATGTGCCGGGTGTGGAAGGCACCGGCCACCTGGAGGGGGACGACGCGGGCCCGGGCGGGCGGCGCGCCGTCCAGGGCCGAGAGCTGCTCCAGCGTGCCGGCGGCCACCACCTGGCCGGCGCCGTTGAGGTTGGCGGGGGTCAGACCGAGGGAGTCCAGGACGGCCAGGACCTCCTCCGGGTCGCCGCCGACGACGGCGCTCATCCCGGTCGGTGCGACGGCCGAGGCCTGGGCCATGCCACGTCCCCGCTCGCGCACGAACGCCACCGCCTCGTCCTCGGTGAGCACACCGGCGAAGGCGGCGGCCGTGATCTCCCCGACGGAGTGCCCTGCGGTGGCGCCGACGGGGGAGGCAGCCCGCCCGTCGGCCCGACCGGCGTCGTCCCCACGGTCCGGGGCGGCAGCGCGATCGACGCCGAACAGGGCGGACAGGGCCACGAGCCCGGCGCCGACGATGAGGGGCTGGGCGACCGCGGTGTCCTTGATGGTGGGAGCGTCCGAGGTGGTCCCATGGGCCACGAGGTCGCTCTGGGCGACCTCGGAGAGGCGTTCCAGACGCTCGGGCAGCCCCGGGAGCTCGAGCCACGGAGCGAGGAAACCGGGAGCCTGGGAGCCCTGTCCGGGCGCGACGATCACGAGCACGCCCCCCACTCTGCCCGGCGGCGGCACGGGACGGCGTCAGCGTTCCCGACGAGAAGGCACGGCCGTCTTTGGAGGTTTCCTCCAAGGTGCGTGCGGAATCAGGCCTGCTCAGCGTGGCGGACGGTGCCGTGCGGTCATGCGGCCGAGCGCCAGGGAGACCTGCAGGACCCAGGCGTCCCGGGGGTCGTGGGCGTCCAGCCCGACCACGTCGGCGGCGCGACGCAGGCGGTAGCGCACCGTGTTCGGGTGGAGGAACAGCGCCCGCGCGGTGGCCTCGAGCGCTCCGCCGTGGTCGAGATAGGCCTGGACCGTCTCCAGGAGGGGCGAGGAGTGGTCCCGCAGCGGTCGGTAGACCCGGTCGACGAGCATCCTGCGGGCCGGCTGCTCACCGAGCAGCGCCCGCTCGGGCAGCAGGTCGTCGGCACCGACCGGTCGGGGCGCCTGCGTCCAGGCGGGCAGGGCGTCGCAGGCGGACAGGGCGGCCCGCACGCTGCGGCCCGCGGCGAACAGGTGCGGCACCCGGGGACCGACGACGACGGGTCCGGGCGCGAAGGAGGGGGCGAGCGCGCGGGCGTCGGCCGAGGGGTCGTCGCTGCCGCCCAGCACGCACACGAGCCGGCGGCCGAGCGCGGCGGTCAGGACCGAACGGCCGGCGCGCTGGGCGGCCTCGCGGACCCTTTCCAGGGCCGGGCCGGAACCCCCCTCGGGCAGGGCGCCGACGAGGACGGCGACCCCGGTCACGTCCTCCCAACCGAGCTCGGCGGCGCGGGAGGCCAGGGTGTCGTCCGCCTCTCCCCGCACGATCGCGTGGACGACGAGGGACTCCAGCCGGGCATCCCACCCACCGCGCTGCTCCGCTGCGCGGGCGTAGACGTCGGCGGCGGCGAAGGCCACGTCGCGCGAGTAGCGCAGCACCGCCTCCCGCAGCCGCGGGCGCTCGTCCTCCCCGACCAGCTCGTCCACGGCGTCCTCGACGGTGGCTACCGCCGTGCGCGTCAGGTCGAGGGCCTGACGCAGGGAGATCGTCTGGGCCAGGGCCCGCGGGGCCGTGGTGAACAGGTCGCCGGACACGGTCCGCTCGGGGGTCCCGTCGGCATACCAGGTGAGCAGGGTGCTGATCCCGCCCTGGGCGATGAGACCCACCCAGGAGCGGTCGTCGGGGCTGAGCGCCGTGAACCAGTCGTGCTCCTCGGCCATCCGCCGGGTGACCCGCGTGGCGAGCTCCCCGGCCCGTCGTTGCAGCGGCTCAGGTCGGGAGGCCGCGCCCGCGGCGGGGGAGGAGGGCACCGTTGCAGCCTAGTGATCCGGGACCCCCGGGCGCGGCGGCCGGCACGTCTGCCGGCCGCCCCGCCCGGGCGGTGTCGACGGGACGGCGCTCAGGCGTCCCCGCCCACGTTGCCGGAGGTGCCCGCATTGACGTCGAGCAGACGGTAGCGGTCCGCCGCCTCGCGGGGCACCTGCGGGTCGATCTCGCCGCGGTCGGCGAGCATCTGCAGGGCCTTGACCGCCATCGAGGGACCGTCGATGTGGAAGAACCGGCGGGCGGCGGCCCGGGTGTCGGCGAAGCCGAAGCCGTCGGCCCCCAGGGCGTGGTAGTCCTCCGGCACCCACGGGGCGATCTGGTCCTGGACCGCCCTCATGTAGTCGCTGGTCGCGATGATCGGGCCGGTGCCCTCGGAGAGGCGGCGGGTGACGTAGGGGACACGCCGCTCCTCGTCCGGGTGCAGGAAGGCGTCCTCGTCGCAGGACATCGCCTCGCGGCGCAGCTCGGACCAGGAGGTGACCGACCACACGTCGGCGTGCACGCCCCAGTCCTCGCGGAGCAGCTCCTCGGCCTCCAGGGCCCAGGGCACCCCGACGCCGGAGGCCAGCAGCTGGACCTGGCGGCCCTCCTCCGCGGGCTCCGCCTTCGTGATCCGGTGCATGCCTTTGAGGATGCCCTCGACGTCCACGTCCTCCGGCTGGGCCGGCTGCCGCATCGGCTCGTTGTAGACGGTGATGTAGTAGAAGACGTCCTCCGCCTCGCCGCCGTACATCCGCTCCAGCCCCGCGGGCAGGATGTGCGCCAGCTCGTAGGCGTACGCCGGGTCGTAGGAGACGCAGGCCGGGTTGGTCGAGGCCAGCAGGGGTGAGTGGCCGTCCGCGTGCTGCAGCCCCTCGCCCGCCAGGGTCGTCCGGCCCGCGGTGGCTCCGATCATGAACCCGCGCACCAGCTGGTCGGCCGCGGCCCAGATCCCGTCACCGGTGCGCTGGAACCCGAACATCGAGTAGAAGATGTAGAACGGCACCATCGGGACCGAGTGGGTGTCGTAGGAGGTGCCGGCCGCGGTGAAGGCCGCCACCGATCCGCCCTCGTTGATGCCGACGTGCCAGATCTGGCCGCTCGTGGACTCCTTGTAGGCGAGCATGAGGTCGGCGTCCACCGAGGTGTAGTTCTGGCCGTGGACGTTGTAGATCTTCGCCGTGGGGAAGAAGCTGTCCATGCCGAAGGTGCGGGCCTCGTCCGGGATGATCGGCACCAGGTGCTTCCCGAACTCCTTGTCGCGCATCCACTCCTTGAAGATGCGGACCAGGGCCATGGTGGTGGCCACGTTCTGCTTGCCCGAGCCCTTCTTGGCCACGTCGTAGATCTTGGTGTCCGGCAGCGTCAGCTCGCCGACCTTCGACGGATCGCGCTTGGGCAGGTACCCGCCCAGCTCCTTGCGACGCTCCTGCAGGTAGCGGATCGCCTCGTCGTCCTGACCGGGGTGGTAGTACGGCGGCTTGTAGGGGTCGGCCTCGAGCTGCTCGTCGGTGATCGGGATGCGCAGGCTGTCCCGGAAGCCCTTGAGGTCGTCCAGGGTCATCTTCTTCATCTGGTGGGTCGCGTTGCGGCCCGCGAAGTGTGTCCCGAGGCTGTACCCCTTGATGGTGTGGGCCAGGATCACGGTCGGCTGTCCGGTGTGCCGCAGGGCGGCGGCGTAGGCGGCGTACACCTTGCGGTAGTCGTGCCCGCCCCGCTTGAGCTTCCACCAGACGTCCTCGTCCGACCAGTCCTTGACCATCTCCTTGGTGCGCGGGTCGCGCCCGAAGAAGTGGTCGCGGATGAAGGCGCCGTCGTTGGCGCGGAAGGTCTGGAAGTCCCCGTCGGGGGTGGAGTTCATCAGGTTGACGAGCGCTCCGGAGGTGTCCTTGGCGATGAGCTCGTCCCAGCCGCGGCCCCACAGCACCTTGATGACGTTCCAGCCGGCGCCGCGGAAGTAGCTCTCCAGCTCCTGGACGATCTTGCCGTTGCCGCGCACCGGCCCGTCGAGCCGCTGCAGGTTGCAGTTGACGACGAAGGTGAGGTTGTCCAGCTCGTCGTTGGCCGCCACCTGGAGCAGGCCGCGCGACTCCGGCTCGTCCATCTCGCCGTCGCCGAGGAAGGCCCACACGTGCTGCTGGCTGGTGTCCTTCAGGCCGCGGTTGTGCAGGTACTTGTTGAACGCCGCCTGGTAGATGGCGTTCATCGGACCCAGGCCCATCGAGACCGTGGGGAACTGCCAGAACTCCGGCATGCTGCGCGGGTGGGGGTAGGAGGGCAGCGGCTGGACGTCGTCGTCCAGACCCCGGCTCTTCTCCTGACGGAAGCCGTCCAGCTCCTTCTCCGAGAGCCGTCCCTCCAGGAAGGCGCGGGCGTAGATGCCGGGCGAGGCGTGACCCTGGAAGAAGATCTGGTCGCCGCCGCCCTCGTGGTCGCGTCCTCGCCAGAAGTGGTTGAAGCCGACCTCCCACAGGGTGGAGATCGAGGCGTAGGAGGAGATGTGGCCACCTACGGAGATCTCGGGGTGCTGGGCCCGGTGCACCATGACGGCGGCGTTCCAGCGGATCCAGGCCCGGTAGCGCCGCTCCATGTCCTCGTCACCGGGGAACCAGGGCTCGCGCTCGGGCGGGATCGTGTTGATGTAGTCGGTCGTCGTCAGCGACGGGAGCCCCACCTGGGAGTCACGAGCGCGCTCCAGCATGCGGAGCATCAGGTAGCGGGCACGACCCCGGCCACCGGCCTCGATCGCGGAGTCGAGCGACTCGAGCCACTCCTGGGTCTCGTCGGGATCCGTGTCCGGGACCTGGCTCGGCAACCCGTTGAGGATCGGCCCGACTGGACGCTCGAAAGACATGAGGCAACCTTTCCGTCGTGGTGACGGGGCCAGTCTGTCACGAGGGGTGGACGTCGGGTCAGGTCGGTCGGCCGCCGCCCCGAGGGCCCGGGCGACGCCACCTTTACATCCGGGCCACCCTCTAGTTGTGTAGTCCTCACCATGGACGGTGAGAGGAACGTGAACGAGATCGACACGGACGCAGGCCCGCTGGTCGCGCCCGCCCGACGGCTGGGTTTCGCCCCGGGCCAGATCGTCGTCGAGTACGGCGACGACGACGACGTCGAGGAGGACCTCAGGGCCGCCGTGGAGGCCTCGTCGAGGGTCCCCTGGAGGGGGAGGACTACGACGGGGTCGTCGACGTGGTGCTGCTCTGGTGGCGCGACGGCGACGGTGACCTTGCCGACGAGCTCGTCGACGCCCTCACCACGCTCGAGGAGGGTGGGTTCATCGCCCTGCTGACGCCCGGTGCCGGACGGCCCGACCGCGTGGCCGCCCACGAGGTCCAGGAGGCCTGCACGACGTGCTCCCTGTCGGCCGCGGGCGCCATCCCCCTGGGCGCCTGGATCGGCCAGCGTCTCGTGGGTCGCCGGTGACGGCATACCCGCAGGTGGGGGCCCTCGCTCCCGACCTCGACCTGCCCGACCAGCACGGCGACCGGCAGCGCCTGGCCGACCTCGTCGCCGAGCGGCACCTGCTCATGGTGTTCTTCCCCTTCGCGTTCTCCTCGATCTGCACCGGGGAGCTGCTGGAGATCCAGCTGAACATCGACGAGTTCGTCAACGACCGGGTCCAGGTGGTGGGCCTCTCCTGCGACCCCACCTCCTCCCTGCGGGCCTGGTCCGCGCACGAGGGCTACCGCTTCCCCCTGCTGTCCGACTTCTGGCCCCACGGCCGGGTGAGCCGCGCCTACGGCGTGCTCGACGAGGACACGGGGGCCGCCGCGCGCGGGACGTTCCTGGTCGACCCGCGGGGGGTGGTCACGTGGAGCCTGGTCCACGGACCGGGGGAGGAGCGCCCCATCGGCCTGCTGCACGAGGCGGTCAGGGGCCTGTAGCACCGGGCACGGCGCCCGTCGTCCCGACACGCGTGCCGAACCGCCCGGGCGGACTGGCACAATGGTCGCCCCTAGGGGCCTGTAGCTCAGCTGGTAGAGCGCCGCGTTTACACCGCGTAGGTCGTCGGTTCGAGCCCGGCCGGGCCCACGTGGACAACAGCAGAGAGGTCGCCGGCAGCAGCCCCGAGGGGCTGCCGCTGCGCGAGGTCGTCGCGGTGCTCGAGGAGCTCTACCCGCCCGCCACCGCCCAGTCGTGGGACCGCCGCGTCGGCCTGGTCGCCGGTGATCCCGACCAACGGGTGCGCAGCGTCCTGCTCGCCGTCGACCCGACGCTGGAGGTGGTCGCCGAGGCGGTCGCCGCCGGTGCCGACCTCGTCCTGACCCACCACCCCCTGCTGCTGCGGGGCATCCACTCCGTCGCGACGACCAGCGCCAAGGGCGCCACCATCACCGACCTCGTCGTCAACGACGTCGCGCTCTACTGCGCGCACACGAACGCCGACGTGGCCGATCCCGGGGTCGGCCATGCGCTCGCCCGGGCGTGCGGGCTGGAGGAGACCGACGCCCTGCAGGTGGTGGAGGACCAGGAGCTGGGCAGGGTGGGGGACCTGCCCGCGCCCACCACCCTCGCCGACCTCGCCACGACCCTCCACGCAGCCATGCCGCCGACCGCGTCGGGGGTGCGGGTCGCGGGCCCGCCCGGGGCGTCCGTGCGCAGGGTGGCGGTGCTCGGTGGTGCCGGGGACTCGGCGCTGGACGCCGCCCGCCGCAGCGGTGCCGACGCCTACGTCACGGCCGACCTGCGGCACCACCCCGCCCTCGAGGCCCGGCAGGAGGCCAGGGCCGCCGCGCGGAGCCGGGGGGCGGACCCCTCCGCGGGAACGCCCTACCTGGTCGACGCGGGGCACTGGGCCAGCGAGTCGTTGTGGCTGCCGATGGTGCGGCGGCTCCTGGCCGACCGGCTCGGCGGTAGCGTGAGCCTCTCCCTGTCCACCGTGCGCTCCGACCCCTGGGACTTCGTCGTCGGAGCCCGTCCGCCCGAGGTGGGCCCCGTGACCGCCCGTCCTGCACCCCGACCCGGAGGTATGCCGTGAAGGCCAGCCCGCAGATGCAGTCCCGACTCCTTGACCTGCTCGACCTCGACACCCGGCTGACCCAGCTGGACCACCAGCTGCGCACCCTCCCCGAGCTGGTCGACATCGCCCGGCTCGAGGCGGCCGAGGCGGACCTGCGCGCCGAGGTGGTGCGCACCGAGACCGCGGTCTCGGACCTCCAGCGGGAGGTGGCCAAGGCCGAGGCGGCCGTGCAGCAGGTGCGCGACCGGGCCGCCCGGGACCAGGCCCGGCTCGACGCCGGCACCGGCACCTCGAAGTCCCTGCAGGGGCTGCAGCACGAGCTGGCCTCGCTGGAGCGGCGCCAGGGGGTGCTCGAGGACGAGCAGCTGGAGGTCATGGAGCGGGTGGAGGCCGCCCAGGGCTCGGCCGACCGGGCCGCCCGGGCGCACGCCGAGCACGCCGAGCGGCTGACGTCCCTGCGCGCCCAGCGCGACGAGAAGGCCGCCCGGATCAGCGCCGAGCGCGAGGAGGTCGCCCATGGTCGGCCGGCGGTCGTGGCCGACCTGTCCGCGGAGCTGCTCGCCCTCTACGACCGGGTGCGGGCGCACAGCGGGACCGGCGCGGCCCCGCTCGTCCAGCGCCGGTGCGGCGGCTGCCGGCTGGACCTCAACGCGGTCGACCTCTCGCGGATCCGCAACGCGCCGAGAGGACGAGGTGCTCCGGTGCGAGGAGTGCGGCCGCGTCCTCGTGCGGACCTCGGAGTCCGGTCTGTGAGCCTGCGCCCGGCCCTGGTGGTCGAGGCGGACGGCGGTTCCCGGGGCAACCCGGGCGTGGCCGGCTACGGGGCGCTGGTCAAGGATGCGCGGACCGGGGAGCTGCTGGCCGAACGGGCGGTGCCTCTCGGCCGCGCGTCGAACAACGTGGCCGAGTACAGCGGCCTCGTGGCCGGACTGCAGGCCGTGCTCGACCTGGGCCTGGCGACCGACGCGGCCGTCGAGGTCCGGATGGACTCCAAGCTGGTCGTGGAGCAGATGTGCGGGCGGTGGAAGATCAAGCACGAGGACATGCGCCGGCTGGCACTCCAGGCCCGTCAGCTCGTCGACCAGGTCCAGGCCGCCGGGGGCACGGTCCGGTTCACCTGGATCCCGCGGGAGCGCAACGGTGCGGCGGACGCGCTGTCGAACGTGGCGATGGACGGACGCATCGTCCACCGTGACCTCCTGGGGGAGGGCGCCGGCTCCGACCGGCCCGGGGAGGCGCCGGAGGTGTCCACGGTCACCGGTCCCGGTGGCCCCACGTCCGGGCGGGTGGGCCGCGGCGTGGCCCCCGGCGACCGCCCCGGCACCGGCCAGGTCTTCGGCGACGCCCGGGTGCCCCTCACCGACGTCTTCGTCTCCGACGAGACCGTGCCGACGCTGGAGGGGCAGACGCGGCTGGTCCTGGTGCGCCACGGGGTGACCGACTTCACCCAGGGTCACCGGCTCGACGGGCGGGGAGGTGCCGACCCTGCCCTCAACGCCACCGGTCTGGCGCAGGCCCGGGCCGCCGCCGTCGCCGTCCGGCGTCTCCTCGACCGTTCGGACCCCGGCCGGGTCACCGTGGTCTCCTCGTCCCTGCGGCGGGCCCGCCAGACGGGACAGGTCGTCGCCGACCACCTGGGGGTGCCCCGGGAGGAGGACGCCGACTGGGACGAGCAGGGGTTCGGCTCCTGGGACGGTCGGGCCATGCCCGACCTGGTCCGGGAGAGCGCCGCGGACCTCGCCCGGCTCCGGCACGACCTCGACTTCGCCCCTCCCGGCGGGGAGACCCGGCGCGAGCTCGACCGGCGGGTGGGCGGCGCGCTGGGACGGGCGATCTCGCGCGGCGGCACCGTCGTCGTCGCCACCCACCGGGTGGTGCTCATGTCGGTGCTCGGCCGGCTGCTGGGCATCGACCACTCGAGGGCCTGGTCGGTGGCCACCGCCCCCACGTCCCTGACGGCCGTCGAGGTGTGGGCCGACGGCGGGGTGCAGGTGGAGTTCGTCAACGACACCCACCACCTCTACGACCCGGCGTTCGCCGACGACGTGGCCCAGACCGAGGCCCGGGTCCGCATCCTGGACAGCTCCCTCGAGGGCCCGCCCGGCTAGTGCCGCCGCGTGCTCCCGCCGAGCACCGACGGGCGTCCCGTGCCTGGAGCTACCGGGCCACGACGTCGAGGATCCAGGACCGGCCCCGGCGTGCCGGCTCGTGCAGCGCGACGTCGAACTCCTGGCCGAGCAGGGCGGGGAGGTCCTGCACGCGCCGGGGGTCGGCCGGCGTGCGGCACAGGGCACGGGCCACCAGGCCCCGGGTGTGCTTGGCCATGTGGGTGGCCCCCGGGACGCGGACCTGCACCCACCGCGGCGCGAGCGCCTCCCCCGGTGCCCAGGCGGCGGCATACGTGCTGGAGCGGCAGTCCACGACCAGTCCGAGGCCCGCGGCCGCCTCGAGCACCGGACCCAGGTGAGGACGCCAGAACGACGCGAGCGGGCCCGGGCCCGGCAGAGACACGCCCATGGACAGACGGTAGGGAGCCAGCCGGTCGGTGGGGCGGACCGCCCCGTAGAGGGCAGAGACGACGACCAGCCTCCGGGTGGCGCGCCGGGCGGAGGCGAGGTCCAGCGAGGCCAGGTCCAGGGCGTCGTAGAGCACACCGGTGTACAGGTCGCGGGCGGCAGCGCGGGGGCCTCCTGCAGGCGCAGGTTGCGCGCGACCTCCGCGGCGACTCCGGGGCCGACGCCCAGCACGGCGGCCGCGTCTGGTCGCGCGCTCGCCCGGGCCAGCGCGGCGGCGACCTGCGCCCGGGCAGGGGCCAGGGCCGGGAAGGAGAGGGTGTGCGGACGCGCGGGGGCCCCGCGGCCGCGGGTCGCCTTGGACTCGGAGGGGGGCAGCAGGATCAGCACGACACGCAGGGTAGGCGACGTAGGGTGGCGGCCATGGTTCAGCGTGCGACACGGCTCTCCGGCACCGGCGGGCACACCCAGCTGCTGGAGCGGGCCTTCGAACGGGCGCGCGCCGAGCAGGACCTGCCGACCGGCTTCTCCGCGGAGGTGCTCGCCGAGGTGGAGCGGGCCGTGGCGGCCCCGGACCTGCCCGACCGCGACGAGACGGGGGTCCCCTTCGTCACGATCGACCCGCCGGGGTCCATGGACCTGGACCAGGCCCTGCACGTCGAGCGCGACGGCGAGGGCTACCGGGTGCGCTACGCGATCGCCGACGTCCCCGCGTTCCTGCCCGAGGGCGGAGCGCTGGACGCGGAGGTGCGCCGCCGGGGTATGACGGTCTACTGCCCCGACGTGCGCGTGCCGCTCCACCCGCCCCATCTCAGCGAGGACGCGGCCAGCCTGCTGCCGGACGAGGTGCGTCCCGCCTACGTGTGGGACATGCGCCTCACCGCCGGGGGCGAGCGCGACCGGGCCGACCTCTACCGGGCGATGGTGCGCTCGGTGCGCCGCTACACCTACGAGGAGGTGCAGGCGCTGGTGGACGGGGGAGGGGCCGAGGACACGCTCCTGCTGCTCAAGGAGGTCGGTGAGCTGCGGATCCGGCGCGAGGACGAGCGGGGCGGGGCCAGCCTGCCGATGCCGGAGCAGGAGGTGGAGGTGGACGAGGAGGGCCACTACCACCTGCGCCTGCGGCCCCTGCTCGCGGCCGAGGACTGGAACGCCCAGGTCTCCCTGCTCACGGGCATGGTGGCCGCCCGCATCATGCTCGAGGCCGGCACCGGCATCCTGCGCACGATGCCGAGCCCCGACGCGGGCGCCGTCGCCCGTTTCCGGCGGGAGGCCAGGGCCCTGGGCGTCCCGTGGCCCGAGGGCCTGACCTACGGCCGGTTCCTGCGCACCCTGGACCGCGACGACCCCGCCCACCTGGCCGTCATCAACGCCGCCACCAGCCTGTTCCGCGGAGCCGGCTACACCGTCCTCGACGGCACGTCCCCGCCCGAGGACGAGGTGGTCCAGGCGGCCATCGCCGCCCCGTACACCCACACGACCGCCCCCCTGCGCCGCCTCGTCGACCGGTTCTCGCTGGCGGTGTGCGAGGCCCTCGTGCACGGGCGGGAGCTGCCCTCCTGGGTCGAGGAGGCGCTGCCGGTGCTGCCCGATCTCATGGCCGAGGCCGACCGTCGGACCCGGGCCGTCGAGCGCTCCTGCCTCTCGTCGGTCGAGGCCGCCGTGCTCGCCGACCACGTCGGCGGCACCTTCGAGGCGGTCGTGGTGGACGTCGGGCGGCGGGGGGGGACGTCGTCGTGCAGCTGATCGACCCGCCGGTCAGCGAGCTCGCCGAGGGCCGCGCCGAGCCCGGCACCGCCGTGCGGGTCGAGGTCGTCGCCGTCGACGTGCTCGCCGGGCGGGTCGACCTCCGGATCGTCGACGGGGCGCACGTCGACGGTGTGGCAGAATCGGCGTCATGAGCTTCCGCGCACCCGCCCCGACGTCCGACGCCGTGCCGACGGGGACGGCCGACACCCGGTCGATGAACAAGGTGCTGTCGGTGATCCCGATCGGGGTCGCTGCGTTCACCGCGGTCTTCGTCGTCGTCGACCTGCTCACCGGCGCCCTGGGCTGAGCACCGCCGGCCGCCCCCTGGGCTGAGATATCGCCGGCGGCGCCCGGTGCGGACGGGGCCTGGTGAGGATGAGTCGGCCGGTACGCCGGGTTCTGTCCCTCCGCGCCGTCGCCGGCGCTGCGGAGGTGGCGGCCATCCATCTACGACGGCCGTTGCCGACCGCCTCCAGCGACCTACCCGTGCGCTCGGGCGGGCAGCCCTCGAGCACGCACTGTCTGGTCTTGCTCCCGGTGGGGTTTACCGAGCCACGCCAGTCACCTGGCGTGCTGGTGGTCTCTTACACCACCCTTTCACCCTGACCCACCGGCGGACCGGTGGGCGGTCTACTTTCTGTGGCACTGTCCCGCGGGTCGCCCCGGGTGGCCGTTAGCCACCACCGTGCCCTGTGGAGCCCGGACGTTCCTCGGCGGACCCGAAGGTCCGACGCGGCCGCCTGGCCGACTCATCCTCAGCCTCCCAGTCTACCGCTCAGAGCGTCGCCGCCCCGACACCCCGAAGGTCGAGCACCTCCACCCCGCCCTCGGCACCGAAGTCACCGATGTGCTTGAGGTACATCGAGCGGCCCGTGTCGTTGAGGAGACCGTCGTGCACCGGGACCACGCCCCGCCGCGGGGGGACCCTGCGCACGAACTCCAGCGTCTCGGCGATCTTGCCCCAGGGCGCGTTGACCGGGACGGCGAGCAGGTCGACCGGTCCCGGGTCGGCGTCCAGGGCGTCACCCGGGTGGAACAGGGCGGTCCCGCCCGCCTCCAGGACCACGCCGGTGTTGCCGATCCGCTCCACCCAGGGGTGGATCACGGCGTGCTGCTCGCCCACCGGCCGCAGCTCGACGGGTCCCAGGTCGACGCGGCCGCCCGGCTCGAGCCGCTCCAGCCGCCCGCCCAGGCCCTGGTCGGCGAGCAGCTCGGCCGTCTGGGACTCCACGAGCACCCGGGCGTCGGGGTTGGCCCGCAGGAGCTCGGGTCCGCGGCGCGGATCGAGGTGGTCCGGGTGCTGGTGGGTCACCAGGACCGCGGTGAGTCCGGTCAGGTCGTCCAGGTCGGAGAAGGTCCCCGGGTCGACGAGGATGCGCTGGTCCTGCTCCTCGAGGAGCAGGCAGGCGTGGCCCCGGTGCGTCAGCTGCATGGTCTACCTCCGTCAGGTCGGTGTCGGCCCCACGCTAGGACGCCCGCTGGTGCTGCGCCAGGGGTGCGTACGCTGGGGCACCGTGGAGTTCCTCAACGGTATGCGGCCGACGCACGAGCTGACCTACGCCGACGTGTTCATGGTTCCCTCCCGCTCGGCGGTGACCTCGCGTCTGGACGTGGACCTGACCACCCCCGACCGGGTGGGGACCACGGTCCCGGTGGTGGTGGCCAACATGACCGCGGTCTCCGGCCGTCGGATGGCCGAGACGGTGGCCCGTCGGGGGGGTGCGGCCGTGCTGCCCCAGGACATCCCCCTGCCCGAGGTGCGGAGGACGGTCGAGCGCGTCAAGGCCAGCCACCCCGTCTACGAGACCCCGATCGTCGTCGAACGGTCCGCCCCCGTGGCCCAGGTCCTGTCCGTCATGGGCAAGCGGGCGCACCGGGCCGCGGTCGTCGTGGAGGCGGGTCGGCCGGTCGGGGTGGTGACCGAGGCCGACTGCGAGGACGTGGACCGGTTCTCCTCGGTCGCAGAGGTCATGCAGGAGCCCCGGGTGGTCCTGGAGGACGGCGTCGACCTGCGCGCGGCCTTCGACGACCTCGAACGCAGCCGCGCGGACCTGGCCCCCGTGGTCGCCGGGGGACTGCTGAGGGGCATCGTCACCCGCACCGGTCTGCTGCGCTCGGCGATGTACGCGCCGGCCGTCGACCCGGAGGGCCGGCTGTGCGTCGGCGCGGCGGTGGGGATCAACGGGGACGTGCCGGCCAAGGCGGCCGAGCTGCTGGCCATCGGGGTCGACGTCCTCGTCGTCGACACCGCACACGGGCACCAGGAGAAGATGCTCGAGGCACTGCCGCAGGTGGTCGCCGCCCGGGACGCCCACGCGGACCGCACCGGTGTCCGGGTCCCGGTCGTCGCGGGCAACGTGGTCTCCCGGGCCGGGGTGCACGACCTGGCCGCGGCCGGGGCGGACATCGTCAAGGTGGGGGTGGGGCCGGGCGCCATGTGCACGACCCGGATGATGACCGGTGTCGGGCGACCGCAGTTCTCCGCCGTCGTGGAGTGCGCGGAGGCGGCCCGGGAGACCGGGGCGCAGGTGTGGGCCGACGGCGGTGTCAAGCACCCCCGCGACGTGGCCCTGGCCCTGGCCGCCGGGGCCGCGTCGGTCATGGTCGGGTCCTGGTTCGCCGGGACCCTGGAGTCGCCGGGCGACCTCATGCGCGACGCGGAGGGCCGGGCCTACAAGGAGTCCTTCGGGATGGCCTCGGCCAGGGCGGTGCGTCAGCGCACCAGGGACCTGTCGGCCTTCGACCGGGCCCGGTCCGCGCTGTTCGAGGAGGGCATCTCCTCGGGCCGGATGTTCCTCGACCCCCACCGCCCCGGGGTGGAGGACGTCCTGGACCAGATCGTCTCCGGGGTGCGCAGCGCCTTCACCTACGCAGGGGCCCGGACCGTGGGAGAGTTCCACACCCGGGCCGTCGTGGGGGTCCGGGGGCCGCCGGGTTCGAGGAGGGCAGGCCGCGCCACACCTCCTGGTGAGGCGCAGCCCGGGCGGCCGGTCGATCCTGTCCGCCGTCGCTCAGTCCTCCACGTGCCGCGTGTACCAGGCGGCGCCGATGATCCCCGCGTCGTTGCGCAGCTCGGCGGCCACCACCGGCGCCCGCAGGTGCAGCAGCGGAAGGAACTTGTGGGCCTTCTTCGACACGCCGCCGCCCACGATGATCAGGTCGGGCCAGAGGAGGTTCTCCACGTGGGAGTAGTAGCGCTGCAGCCGCTCGGCCCACTCCTCCCAGGAGAGGTCCTCCTCCTCGCGCGCGCTGCTGGCCGCCCTCGTCTCCGCGTCGTGGCCGTCGAGCTCCAGGTGGCCCAGCTCGGTGTTGGGCAACAGCTCACCACCCCGGAACAGCGCGGACCCGATCCCCGTGCCCAGCGTCGTCAGCAGCACCACGCCGTCGTTGCCCCGACCGGCGCCGTAGTGCATCTCGGCCACGCCGGCGGCGTCCGCGTCGTTGACCACGTGCACCGGCCTCTCGAGGTGCCGGGAGAACAGCGCGTCGGCGTCCGTGCCGATCCAGCTGGGGTCGATGTTGGCGGCCGTCCGCACCACGCCGTGGTGCACCACGGCGGGCACGGTGATCCCGACCGGGCTGTCGGCGTCGATCTCGTCGAACTCGTCGATGATCTGGGCCACGATCTCGGCCACCGCCTCGGGAGTGGCGTCGTCGGGGGTGTCGATGCGGACCCGGTCGGTCGCGAACGCGCCCTTCTCCAGGTCGACGGGGGCACCCTTGATGCCGCTCCCGCCGATGTCGACGCCGAGGATGTGCTGTCCCATGGTGGTCCTTCCGGTGGCTGGGGGACGGGCCACTGACGGCGGCCCGGGCTGGTCAGGGGAGGGTGAGGATCTCCGGGCCGTCCTCGGTGATAAGGATGGTGTGCTCGAACTGGGCGGAGGGACGGCCGTCGGCCGTCAGGACCGTCCAGCCGTCGTCCCACTCCACCCACTCGTGCGTGCCCAGGTTGAGCATCGGCTCGATGGTGAAGGTCATCCCCGGCTCGATGACCGTGTCGTAGTCCGGGGCGGCGTCGTAGTGGGGGATGACGAGCCCCGAGTGGAACGCCTCGCCGACACCGTGGCCGGTGAAGTCGCGCACGACGCCGTAGCCGAACCGCCTGGCATAGCTCTCGATGACCCGCCCGACCACGTTGATCTGCCGCCCGGGACGGGCCGCCCGGATCCCCCTCATCAGGGCCTCGTGCGTGCGCTCGACGAGCAGCCGGGTCTCCTCCGCGACGTCGCCGCACAGGAACGTCGCGTTGTTGTCGCCGTGCACGCCTCCCACGTAGGCGGTGATGTCGATGTTGCAGATGTCCCCGTCCCGCAGGGGCCGGTCGTCCGGGATGCCGTGGCAGACGACCTCGTTGACGGAGGTGCACAACGACTTGGGAAAACCCCGGTAGCCCAGCGTGGAGGGGTAGGCCCCGTGGTCCAGGAGGAAGGCGTGGCCCGCGCGGTCGATCTCGTCCGTGGTGACCCCCGGGCGGACCATCTCGCCGCACAGCTGCAGCGCCCGGGCGGCGATCCGACCGGCGTGCCGCATCCGCTCGACGGTCTCGGCGTCCTTGACCTCCGACCCCCGGAACGGCGCCGGCGCCGGCCGGTCGACGTACTCCGGGCGGGGCAGGTCGGTCGGGACGGCGAGACGGGGACTGATCTTTCCGGGGGCGAGGGGTGTGCTCGTCGGCATAGGGTCGAGTGTAGGTGGCCCGTCCCGAGGCGGCCCACGGCCCGAGGAAGTGCAGTCGTGCCCCACGGGCACCACCACCGGAGGAGACGGTATGCAGTACTGGTTCAACACCCGCACCGGCCAGGTCGAGGCGGGGGACGACCCCGAGCGTGCCCGCAGCCACGACCTGCTGGGGCCCTACGCCACCGAGGAGGAGGCCTCTCGGGCGCTCGACATCGCCGCGGAGCGGACGGCCCGCTGGGACGAGGAGGAGGCGGCCGAGGACGAGTGGCGCACCGGTGACCCGCAGGCCCGGGACTGGGACGCCAACCCGCTCAACGGCTGACGTCGCTCACCGGCGCAGCGCTGGAAGCACCTCCCGGCCGAAGACCTCGATCCACTCCGCCTGGTTGCGCCCGACGTTGTGCAGGTAGACCCGGTCGAAGCCGTGGTCGAGGTAGCTCTGCACGTGGGCCCGGTGCACGTCCGGGTCGCTGGAGATCACCATCCGCCCCTCGAAGTCCTCGGCGCGCACGAGCGCGGCCATCTGGGCCAGGTCGTGGGGGGAGCGGATGTCGGCCTTGGGGAACTTCATCCCCCCGTTGGGCCACTCGGTGAGGGCGTTGGCCACGGCCTCCTCGTCGGTCGGCGCCCAGGAGAGGTGGAGCTGCAGCACCCGGGTCATGCCGTCGGGGTCCTTGCCGGCGTCCCTGGCCCCCTGGGCGAACCGGTCCAGGAGCATGCCGACCTTCTCGTGCGGGGCCCGACGGTGATGATCCCGTCGGCGTGGCGACCGGTACGGCGGGCGTTCACCGGTCCTGCCGTCGCCACGAGGATCGGCGGCGCCTGCTCGGGCATCGTCCACAGACGGGTGGTCTCCATGCGGAAGTGCTCTCCGGCCCAGCGCGAGTCCTTGCCCTCCCGGGATGAGGTGAACAGCTGGGAGATCAGCTCCACCGCCTCGAACATCCGGCGGGAGCGCTCGCCGGCCTCGGGCCAGTAGCCGCCGACCACGTGCTCGTTGAGCGCCTCGCCGGCCCCCAGGCCCAGCCAGGTCCGGCCCGGGTACATGGCCTCGAGGGTCGCCGCGGCCTGGGCGACGATCGCCGGGTGCCAGCGGAAGCTGGGACACACGACCCCCGGGCCGAGGTCGCCCCGGGTACGTTCGCCGACCGCCGTCAGCACGTTCCAGACGAAGGCGGACTCGCCCTGGGCGGGCACCCACGGCTGGAAGTGGTCGGCCGCCATGCAGCCGGAGAAGCCGTGCTCCTCGGCCAGCGCGGTCAGGCGCACGGCCTCCGCGGGGTGGAACTGCTCGAGCATGGCGGCGTAGCCGATCGTGGGGGTGCTCATGACGAGAGCGTAGGCGGCGCACGCGGGTAGGGTCCGACGGATGGACGACCTCCTCGTGGAACGGGTCCTGCGGGCGGTCGAGGCGGTGCCGCCGGGCCGGGTGGTCAGCTACGGGGACCTCGCCTCGCTCGTGGGCACGGGTCCTCGTCACGTGGGGGCGGTGATGGCGCGGTGGGGCTCCGGCGTGCCGTGGTGGCGGGTGACCGACCGGTCCGGGCGGTTGCGGCCGGACCTGCTCGCGCGGGCCCGGGAGCAGTGGCTGCAGGAGGGGATCGGGCTGAGCACCGACGGCCGGGGCGTCCGGTTCGAGGCCCACCGGGCCGACCTCGACCGCCTCGCGCAGGACCACGCCCGGGCCACCGCGGACCTGGACGATGCGGCAGGATGAGGTCATGAACCGCCAGCAGGAGTACGTCCTCCGCACCATCGAGGAGCGGGACATCCGGTTCGTCCGGCTCTGGTTCACCGACATCCTCGGCACCCTGAAGTCGGTGGCGGTGGCCCCCGCCGAGCTCGAGCAGGCCTTCACCGAGGGCATCGGGATCGACGGCAGCGTCATCGAGGGGTTCACGAGGGTGTACGAGGCCGACATGGTGGTCCAGCCGGACGCCGACACCTTCCAGGTCCTGCCCTGGCGGGAGCGGACGGCCCGGATGTTCTGTGACATCCACATGCCGGACGGGAGCCCGGCCGCCACCGACTCGCGGCACATCCTGCGCCGGGCGCTGGACGCCGCCGGGCAGGAGGGCTTCACCTTCTACACCCACCCGGAGATCGAGTTCTACCTCTTCAAGGAGCCCTACGACCCCTCGGTCGGCCCGGTCCCGGTCGACCAGGCCGGCTACTTCGACCACGTCGCCCGCGGGGACGGCCACGACTTCCGTCGCGGCGCGATCGAGATGCTGGAGCAGATGGGCATCTCGGTCGAGTTCAGCCACCACGAGGGCGGCCCCGGCCAGCAGGAGATCGATCTGCGCTACGCCGACGCCCTGTCCATGGCGGACAACATCATGACCTTCCGCACGGTCGTGCGAGAGGTCGCCCTCCACGAGAAGGCGTTCGCCACGTTCATGCCCAAGCCGCTGGCGCCGCACCCGGGCTCGGGCATGCACACCCACGTGTCGTTGTTCGAGGGGGACACCAACGCGTTCTACGAGCCCGGAGCCTCCTACGAGCTGTCCACGACCGGACGGCGGTTCATGGCCGGGGTGCTGGCGCACAGCCGCGAGATCTGCGCGGTGACCAACCAGTGGGTCAACTCCTACAAGCGCCTCTGGGGCGGCGGGGAGGCCCCCGCCTACGTGTGCTGGGGGCACAACAACCGCTCGGCGCTGGCCCGGGTGCCCATGTACTCCATCGGCAAGGGTCACTCCCGCCGGATCGAGGTCCGCTCGATCGACGCCGCCTGCAACCCCTACCTGACGTATGCCGTGATCCTCGCCTCGGGCCTGCGCGGCATCAAGGAGGGCTACGACCTGCCCCCCGAGGCCGAGGACGACGTGTGGGCGCTGACCGACAGCGAGCGGCGCGCCCTGGGGATCGACCCGCTGCCGCAGAGTCTGGGGGAGGCGGTCGCCGTGATGGAGGAGTCGGACCTGGTCGCCGAGGTCCTGGGCGAGCAGGTCTTCGACTTCTACCTGCGGAACAAGTGGCAGGAGTGGGGCGAGTACCGCTCCCAGGTCACCCGCTTCGAGCTCGACCGCTACCTGCTGCACCTGTGAGGTCCGGACCCGTGCGGCGTCGTGGTGGTCCGCCGGGGGAGGACGACGGGCCGGTGACGGCGGCCGAGCTGGCCCGTGCCGGGGTCGCCGACACCCGTCGCTCCGGCGGGCTCCTCGCCGAGGTCGTGGAACGGGCGGGCGCGGAGCTGGACGTCCCCGCGCTCCTGGGGGACCTGTCCCGGGTCGCCGACCCGGACGCCGCGCTCCTGGGGCTCGTCCGGCTCCTGGACCCGCGCACCACCGCGACCGACGGGTCCCGCACCGACGGGGCGGTGCTCCCCGTGGTGCGTGGGGGAGGCACCGCCCGCCGCCGGCTGCTCGCGCTGCTCGGGGGGAGCGGGGCGCTGGCCGACCACCTCGTCCGCCACCCCGAGCACCTGGAGGACGTCGTGGGGGGGGCGGACCCCGACCCGGCCCAGGTGGAGGACGCGGTCAGGGGGACCTCGGGCCGGGAGGGGGCCGAGGCGCTGCGCGTGGCCTACCGCCGTCAGCTGCTGCGGGTGGCGACCCGGGACCTCACCAGCGAGGACCCGGTCGACCTCCTCCCCGTGGTCGCGGCGGAGCTGGCGGAGCTGGCCGGCGCGGCCCTGAGGGGGGCGCTGGTGCTGGCCCGGGACGAGACCGAGGACGAGGCCTGCTGCGACCTCGCCGTCGTGGCGATGGGCAAGACGGGGGGGTGCGAGCTGCGAGCTGAACTACATCAGCGACGTGGACGTGATCTTCCTGGTCGGCCCCCGGGACGGGACGTCGGAGGAGCAGGCCCTGGCCGTCGGGGCGGCGCTGGCCAGCGCGGTGATGCGCGTCTGCGGGCAGTCCACGTCCGAGGGGTCCCTGTGGCCGGTCGACGCGGCGCTGCGCCCGGAGGGCAAGAACGGCCCGCTCGTGCGCTCGCTGCACTCCCACCGCGAGTACTACCAGCGCTGGGCCAAGACCTGGGAGTTCCAGGCGCTGCTCAAGGCCCGTCACGTCGCGGGGGACCAGGAGCTCGCGGAGCGGTGGGCCGAGCTCGTCGGTCCGCTCGTCTGGGAGGCCGCCGGGCGGGAGAACTTCGTCGACGACGTGCAGGCGATGCGCCGCCGGGTCGAGCGCAACGTCCGGTCGGGGGAGGCCGACCGCGAGCTCAAGCTGGGCCCGGGCGGTCTGCGCGACATCGAGTTCAGCGTCCAGCTGCTGCAGCTGGTCCACGGCCGCACCGACGAGACCCTCCGCTCGCGCACCACGCTGGATGCGCTGGCCGCCCTCCGGGACGGTGGGTACGTGGGCCGCGACGACGCGCGGGTCCTCGACGAGGCCTACCGTCTGCTGCGCACCTTGGAGCACCGGTTGCAGCTGCACCGCATGCGCAGGACGCACGTCATGCCGACCTCGGAGGTCGAGCTGCGCCGGCTGGGCAGGTCGCTGGGGGAGCGGGGCGAGGCAGACCGCGCGGTGGTGCAGCGGTGGCGCGCCGTGCAGCGCGACGTGCGGCGGCTGCACGAACGGCTCTTCTACCGGCCGCTGCTGGGGGCCGTGGCCCGGCTGACCACCGACGAGGTGCGGCTCTCGCCGGAGGCCGCGCGGGAGCGCCTGTCCGCCCTGGGCTTCCGCGACCCCGAGGGTGCCATGCGCCACCTGGGGACGCTGACCGAGGGTCTGAGCCGGCGGGCCACCATCCAGCGCCACCTGCTGCCGGTGATGCTGGCCTGGTTCGCGGACGGGGCCGACCCCGACGCGGGCCTGCTGGCCTTCCGGCGGATCAGCGACGCGCTGGGCACCACGCACTGGTACCTGGGCATGCTGCGGGACGAGGGGACGGCCGCCGAACGGCTCGCGAGGGTCCTGTCCACCAGCCGGTATGCCGTCGACCTGCTGCTGAGGGCGCCGGAGACCGTCGCGCTGCTCGGCGACCCCGGCGCCCTCGTCGTCCCCGAGCAGGAGGCCCTGCTCGCCCGCATGTCCGCCGCGGCCACCCGTCGGGCGGACCCGGGCGAAGCCTTCGTGGCCGTCCGGACGGTACGGGCCCGCGAGCTGGTCCGCACCGTGCTGGGCGACCTCGTGGGCGGGTGGTCCGGTGAGCAGGTCCGGCGCGCCCTGACCGACGTGACCGACGCGACGCTCCGGGGCGCCCTCCAGGTGGCCTCCCGCGTCGTGGAGGAGCGCGACGGCGGGCTCGTCACCGACCTGCTGGTCGTCGGCATGGGCCGGCTGGGCGGGCGCGAGCTGGGCTACGCCAGCGACGCGGACGTGCTCTACGTGCACCGCCCGCACCCGGGGGCCGACCCCGAGCTGGCCACCCGGCAGGCCGGCGACGTCGTGGCCGAGCTGAGGTCCGGCCTGTCCGGACGGGCCGGACCGGACCCGGCGCTGGAGCTGGACGCCGACCTGCGCCCGGAGGGACGGTCCGGGCCGCTGGTGCGGACGCTGGAGAGCTACGCCACCTACTACGCCCGCTGGTCCGCCGGCTGGGAGTCGCAGGCGCTGCTGCGCGCCCGGCCGGTCGCCGGCGACGAGGACCTGGGGCGGGCCTTCACCGAGCTCGTCGAACCACTGCGCTGGCCGCGCGGCGGGGGATCACCCCGGAGGCCGTGCGCGAGATCCGCCGGCTGAAGGCGCGGATGGAGGCCGAGCGGCTGCCCCGGGGGGCGGACCCCCGGGCCCACCTCAAGCTCGGACGCGGCGGCCTCTCCGACGTGGAGTGGGTGGCCCAGCTCCTGCAGCTGCAGCACGCCCACGAGCACGCGGGGCTGCGCACGACCAGCACCCTGGCTGCGCTCGAGGCGGCGGTGGAGGCCGACCTGCTGTCGGCCGAGGACCAGGCGACGCTGGCCCGCGCGTGGACGCTGGCCTCCCAGCTGCGCGACGCCGGGGTGATGTGGCGGGGGCGGGCCGTCGACTCGGTCCCCAGCGCCCTGCGTGACGCCGAGGGGATGGCCCGGGTGATGGGACGCTCCCCCGGCCACGGGTCGGAGCTGGCCGAGGAGTGGCGGCGCACGGCCCGGCACGCCCGGCAGGTCGTCGACCGTCTCTTCTACGGCGACGCGCCACCCTCGCCCGGGGGGCGCAGCCCGGTGTCGACACCGGGGGCCCAGCGGTCCCGCCCGGGTCGGGCGGCCGGCTTCGACCGGGCGCCCGGGGGCCCACCGCGCTCGGCCTCGCGCTTCCCCCGTCCGAGCCGGGGCCGGGGCGGTCACGACGGCGGTCCGTCCGGTGGCCGGGGGCGTTCGTAGGATGTCCGGGTGACCACCCCCAGCACCCGTCCCTCGGACGACCGGACGTCGGCGTCGGCGTCGGCGACGCTGCCGACCGCGCTCCTGCTGCTGGGCGGCCCGCGTGAGCGGGTGGCGGACTGGGTCGGACGGTCCGTGGTCCCGCTGGTGTGGGCACCGGCCGGCCGGTGGAGCCTGGTCGTCGCCGTGGGAGGCACCCGCACCGGCCCGCCCTACGACGACGGCGCCCTCCTGCTGGCCGGGCGCCCCGTGCCGGGCCGGACCGGTCCGGCCCTCGGGTTCTTCGAGGTCGGCGGGCGGGCGGTGGTCACCCTGCACACGGCCGGTCGACGCCGGGGGCCGGGCTGGGTGGTCTGGGAGCCGGAGGTGGGTCTGGTCCGCCCGCCGGGTCTGGACCTTGCCGGCCCGGGGGAGATCGTCCGGGCCGCCGGTTGCCCGGCCCGCAGCAGGGAGGAGCTCGTCGACCTGCTCCACGAGACGAGACCACGCCCGGTGACCATGCTGCAGGCGGTGATGGCCACGCTCGGCCTTCCCGGACCCCGGCTGCTGCAGGATCCCGCCCGGGCCGAGGACCTGCCGGGGGCGGCCCGGCACGAACCCTCCGGCCGTCAGGTGACGTGGTTCGAGGACGCCGTCGCCGACTCCGTCAGGCTGCGGCGCGAGCTGGGGGTGCTCGAATGAGCGGCCGCCCGCGGGCGAGGGTGCCGGTGGGACTCCCCGAGGGGAAGGCGGCGGGGCGGGTCCGCCGATGAGCTCGTTCGAGCTCCTGCCGGCCGTGGACGTGGCCGGACGGCGGGCCGTGCAGGTCGTCGGTCCCGGGCCCGCCGATCCGCTCGAGGTGGCCCGGCACTGGATCGAGGAGGGCGCCGAACGGATCCACCTGGTCGACCTGGACCGCGCGTTCGGGAGGAGCCCGGACCCGGCCTTCCTCGCCGGCCTGGTGCAGGCTCTGCCGGTCCCGGTCCAGCTCTCCGGAGGGTTGGACGACGGCGCGGCGGTCTCGCGCAGGCCCTGGCGACCGGGGCGTGGCGCGTCAACCTCGCGACCACGGCGCTGCAGGACCCGGTCGCGGTGGGTCGGCTGCTCGCGGCCGAGGGCCCGCGGATCGCCGTCGGGGTGGACGTGCTCGGGGACCGGGTGGTCGCGCGGGGCTCGGGCGTCGACCTCGGCCCCCTCGTGGGGGTCCTCGACCTGCTCGTGGAGCTGCTCACCCCGACGACCGCCGGCGCGGTCGTGCTCGCCGACGCGGGCCGCGACGGCCGCCGAAGCGGTGCGGACGTCGGCCTGCTCGCCCGCGTCGTGGCACGGCTGGGGACGCGCGTGCCCGTGGTGTCCTCGGGCGGGATCGCGGAGCTCGACGACCTCCGGGCCCTGCGGGCGGCCGGGGCGTCCGGCGCGGTCCTGGGCGCCGCCCTGTACCACGGCGCCTTCACCCTCTCGCAGGCCAAGGAGGCCGTCGCATGACCCACCGCTTCAGCGCCCACGACCCGCGGGCCGGGCACGACAGCGCAGGGGTCCCCTGGACGGGGCGGACCCTCACCGGCACCGGGTTCGAGGGGGACACCGGTGCGGCGGACGAGACGCTCGCGGCACTCCTCGCGGCCCACGGCCGGGCGGCGTCCGGGGGTGCGGACGCCGGGGTCGACCCGGCCGAGCTCGTCGCCGCCGTGGCCACGGCGCGGCTCGTGGTGCCCGTGGTGGCCGTGCCGGGCGAGGTGGACGACAGTTCGGGCGTGCCCGTGGACGTCTCCAGCGACATGGCCTCGGTGACGCTGGTGGCCCCCGACGGGGCGCGCGCCCTGCCGGCCTTCACCTCCACGGCGGCCCTGGCCGCCTGGAACGCCGACGCCCGCCCGGTGCCGGTGACTGCCCAGCGCGCCGCGCTCGCCGCCGTCCAGGAGGGGTGCTCGGTCATCCCGCTGGACCTGCCCGCGCCGCCGGGCACGGCGGCATACCTGCTCCGGCCGTCCATGGTGTGGGCCCTCGCGACGGGTCGTCGTCCGTGGGTCCCGGCGCACGAGGACGACCAGGTGCGGGCCGCTGTCGCCGCGGCGGTGGCCGGGGAGGAGGCGGTCGTCTCCCACGACTGCGCCGCCGGCCCGGACCTCGCGCTCCAGGTCGGGCTGACGCTCGTGCCAGGGCTGACCCAGGACGAGGTCCGCCGGCTGGTCACGTCGGTGGGGGAACGGATCGCCGCCGACGGCGAGACGCGTGCGCGCATCGACGCGGTGACCTTCCGGCTGCGGGGCGCCTGAGGCCCGGCTGCGGCCCGGACCGACGACGGGCGCGCCACCCCCGCAGGAGCGACGCGCCCGTCCGGACCGGTCCGACGATCAGCTGTGGGCGGCGTGGCCCGGCTGGGCCGAGGCCGCGACCTCGGGCCGCACACCCTCGGCGTCCGGGCTGCCGGTGTCCGCGTCCTTGGGACCGGCGCCCGGGACCTGGTCGCCCTTGGCGGCCCGGTAGGCCTCCTCGACGCGGCGACCGATGCCCTCGTCCACGTTGCGCCAGTACTCGAAGACGCGGGAGAGCACGGGCTCGCGCACGTCGTCGGGCATCAGCGAGCCGACGACGGTCTCCACGAGCCGACCGCGCTGCTCCTCGCTGTACACCTCGCGCACGAGGATCCCCGGCTGGGTGAAGTCGTCGTCGTCCTCGCGCAGCGTGTAGGCCTGCCGCACGAGCTCGCCGTCGGCCTCCCAGCCGTTCTCGACCGGGCCGGTCTCGTCCGACCACGGACGGTCGTAGGAGTTGGGCGCGTAGGTGGGCTGGTTGCCCGAGTGCAGGAACGCCATCGGACCGTCGAACTGGTAGGCGTTCGTCTGCACCTTCGGCTGGTTGACCGGCAGGTGCTGGAAGTTCGCACCGATCCGGTGCCGCTGGGCGTCCGGGTAGGAGAACACGCGGGCCAGCAGCATCTTGTCGGGGGAGACCCCGGTGCCGGGCACCTGGTTGGACGGGGAGAACGCCGCCTGCTCGATCTGGGCGTGGAAGTTCACCGGGTTGCGGTCCAGGGTCAGGGTGCCGACCTTGACCAGCGGGTAGTCCGCGTGCGGCCACACCTTGGTGAGGTCGAACGGGTTGATCCGGTAGGTCTTGGCCTCCTCGTACGGCATGATCTGCATCGACAGCGTCCAGGAGGGGAGGTCGCCCGCCTCGATCGCGTCGAAGAGGTCGCGCCGGTGGAAGTCGGCGTCCTCGCCCGCGAGCTGACCGGCCTCCTCGTTGGTGAGGTTCTCCACACCCTGGTGGCTGTGCCAGTGGTACTTGACGAAGAAGCGCTCACCCTGGGCGTTGACCCACATGTAGGTGTGCGAGGAGTAGCCGTTCATGTGCCGCCAGGTCTTCGGCAGACCACGGTCGCCCATGAGGTAGGTGACCTGGTGGGCCGACTCCGGCGTCGAGGTCCAGAAGTCCCACTGCATGTTGTTCGAGCGCAGGCCGCTGTCGGGCAGGCGCCGCTGGCTGCGGATGAAGTGCGGGAACTTCATGGGGTCGCGCACGAAGAAGACCGGCGTGTTGTTGCCGACCACGTCGTGGTTGCCCTCGCTCGTGTAGAGCCGCACCGCGAAGCCGCGCACGTCCCGCCAGGTGTCCGGAGACCCCTGCTCACCGGCGACGGTGGAGAAGCGCACGAGGGCCTCGGACTCCGCACCCTTCTGGAAGCCGGCTGCGCTGGTCCAGCGGGAGACGTCCTCGGTGACGACGAACCGGCCGAAGGCGCCCGAGCCCTTCGCGTGGGGCAGGCGCTCCGGAACCTTCTCCCGGTCGAAGTGGGCCAGGGTCTCGATGAGGCTCACGTCGTGCAGGAGCAGCGGCCCGTCGGCGCCGACGGACAGGGAGTTGCGGTCCGAGCCCGAGGGCACGCCCGCCGTGGTGGTGGACCCCGTGGTGCGGGGGTGCTCCTCGGAATGCAGCTGGTTGACGAACCCGTGCTGGGTCTGGCTCATGCGTTCTCCTTCGCGTGGTGGATGGGCGTGGTGGTTCGGGTGGTCGCCGGTGGTGCACCGGCGGCGCCGACGTCGTCGGTGCGGCAGTCCGGACAGAGCCCCCAGTAGATGACCTCGGCCTCGTCGACGAGGAACCCGAGGGCCTGGGGTGCGGTGGGGTCCAGGCAGGGCACCGAGCCGGTGGAACAGGGCACGTCGTGCAGGTGGCCGCAGCCGCGGCAGACGACGTGGTGGTGGTTGTCCCCGCCGTCGATCTCGTAGCGGGCCACCGAGTGGGCCGGCTGGATGCGGCGGAGCAGGCCGGCCCCGTCGAGGGTGGACAGGACGTCGTAGACCCCCTGCACCGAGACGCCCGCCGCTCCGGCGGTGGAGCGGGCCCGGACCTGCTCGAGCACCCGGGCGGCGTCGGCGTGCGGGTGATCGGCGAGCACGTCCAGCACGGCCACCCTGGGCCCGGTGACGCGCAGCCCGGCGGCGCGCAGCAGGTCAACGGGGGCGGTCGGCACACCCCCATCGGACCATGTTTTCTTGAACGGTTCATGTGGAGCCCCCGCGCGGGCAGGGCAGTCGGAACGCGGCGGTCGGGCCGAGCGCGGACGGGCGGCTGCGCGTCGCCCCGTCGCGCGGGGCCCCGGGGTGGATCTGCTAGCATGATCAATGACCAGTCGGACGTCCGCGCGTCCGACGTGCAAGAGGGGCCTCGGCCCCCACCCGCGTCGACCTCAGGGTCGCCGGGTCCGGGTCCGGCACCGCAGTGGTGCCAGGGTATGACGTGGCGAACCCACGGCATACCCCTCCTGCCGACCGACGGCCGGGTGGGACCCGTGTCAGGCCTCTTGCGCACCTGGTGCCAGGAGGCCTTTCTGGTGCCTGGTCGTCGCGAACGGACGAAGGAGCATGCACATCAGCGAGCCTCGCATCAACGACCGGATCCGCGTTCCCGAGGTCCGTCTGGTGGGACCGAACGGGGAGCAGGTCGGCATCGTGCGCGTCGAGGACGCGCTGCGGCTGGCGGCCGAGGCAGATCTCGACCTCGTCGAGGTGGGCCCCGGAGGCCCGTCCTCCGGTCGCCAAGCTCATGGACTTCGGCAAGTACAAGTACGAGACCGCCATGAAGGCCCGGGAGTCCCGCAAGAACCAGGTCAACACGGTCATCAAGGAGATCAAGCTCCGGCCCAAGATCGACGACCACGACTACGGCACCAAGAAGGGTCACGTCGTCCGCTTCCTCAAGGGAGGCGACAAGGTCAAGGTCACGATCATGTTCCGCGGTCGCGAGCAGTCCCGGCCCGAGCTGGGCTTCCGGCTCCTGCAGCGCCTGGCCGAGGACGTCGCCGAGCTCGGTTTCGTCGAGAGCGCCCCGCGACAGGACGGCCGCAACATGGTCATGGTCCTGGGTCCGACCAAGAAGAAGACGGTCGTGCGCCAGGAGAAGCGCCGTGAGGCCGAGCGGACCAAGGGCGGTGAGGGCACCGCGACGACCCAGGACGGGACGGCTGCGGCCCCGGCCGATGACGAGACCGTCGGAGCCACCCCCGGGACCGACGTCCCGTCCACCCAGACCGAGCAGGTCTGACGGCGCTGCGGCGCCCCCACCTGCGCACCACCACGCCCGCGGCAGCCCGCGGGGAACCACGCACGAAGGAGATCGGCCCATGCCGAAGATGAAGACCCACAGCGGCGCCAAGAAGCGCTTCCGGGTGACCGGGACGGGCAAGGTCATGCACCAGCGGGCCCGCCACGTCCACAAGTTCCAGGAGCGCAGCTCCTCGGCCGCCCGTCGTCTCGTGAACGACAAGCTGGTCGCCCCGTCCGACGTCCGCAAGGTGAAGAAGATGCTCGGCCTCTGAGCCGCAGCACCTTCCCACCCCAGCACTAGCAAGGAGACATCACGTGGCACGCGTGAAGCGGGCTGTCAACGCCCACAAGAAGCGTCGGGTCGTCCTGGAGCGCGCCAGCGGCTACCGCGGCCAGCGCAGCAGGCTCTACCGCAAGGCCAAGGAGCAGGTCACCCACTCCCTGGTCTACTCGTACAACGACCGCCGCAAGCGCAAGGGCGACTTCCGTCGCCTGTGGATCCAGCGGATCAACGCCGGCGCCCGCGCGAACGGCATGACCTACAACCGGTTCATCCAGGGCCTGAAGGCCGCCGGGATCGAGGTCGACCGCCGCATGCTGGCCGAGCTGGCCGTGCACGACGAGGCCGCCTTCGTGGCGCTCGTCGACCTGGCCCGGGCCAACGTCCCCGCCGAGGGCGAGAAGGCCACCTCGGCCGCCTGAGCGTCGACGCACCCGACCGCCCCAGCCCCGTGACCGAGCCGCCGCCGCTGCGCACCCCGCGCAGCGAGCGCGTCAGGCAGGTCGCGGCGCTGGGGCGTCGTGCTGCCCGGGACCGGCAGGGCCGTTTCCTCGTCGAGGGACCCCAGGCGGTCCGGGAGCTGGTCGGGTATGCCGCGTCGGCGGCGGAGGCCCTGTACGTCACCCCGGCGGCGCTGGAGCGGCACGGCCCGCTGGTCGAGGAGGCCAGGGCCCTCGGCGTGCGCGTGCAGGAGTGCACCGAGGAGGTGCTCCGGGTGATGGCGGGCACCGAGCACCCGCAGGGGCTGCTCGCGGTCGCGGGGCGGGTGGACGTCCCCCTCGACCGGGCGCTGGACGCCGTCGGGACGACCGGGTTCGTCGTCGTCCTGGCCCACGTGCGCGACCCCGGCAACGCGGGGACGGTGCTGCGGGCGGCGGACGCGTTCGGGGCCTCGGCCGTGCTCGTCAGCGCGGCCTCCGTCGACGTCTACAACCCCAAGGTGGTGCGCTCGACGGTCGGCTCGCTGTTCCACCTGCCCGTGAGCGTGGGGACGCCCGTGGGCGAGCTGCTGGAGGCCTGCCGGGCCAGGGGGATCCGGCTGCTCGCGGCCGACGGGTCGGGCCCGACGCCGCTGCCGGACGTGGACCTCACCGGCCCGCACGCGTGGGTGATGGGCAACGAGGCCTGGGGCCTGCCGCCCGAGGTGCTCGACGGGTGCGACGACGTGGTGTCCGTGCCGATCCGACGGGCGGAGTCCCTCAACCTGGCGATGGCGGCGACGGTCTGCCTGCACGCCTCGTCGGCGCGGACCCACGCCGGCTGACCAGCGCGGGCGGGTCCCCGACCTACTCCCGACGGCGTCCGAGGACGGCCAGGACCATGACCACGAGGGCCCCCACGACCGCCAGGGTGACGGTGAGGCCGACCTGCCCGTCGGGGGGGAGGGGGGTGCGGTCCTCCTCCTGCCAGGGCCACAGCGCCCGCAGCGCTCCGACGATCACGCCCGTGAGCACGACGAGCGTCGTCGCGTGGTGGTGCTCCAGGAGCCGCTGCAGCAGGCGGAGGAACGACGCCAGGCCCACGGCCGCCCCGGCCCCGAAGACCAGCAGGTACCCCCAGTCCCGGTCGTTGAGGGCGGCCAGCGTGGGTTGGTAGAGACCGAGCGTCAGCAGCAGGAAGGAGCCCGACAGCCCGGGGAGCGCGAGCGCGCAGACGGCGACCGCGGCGGCGGCGAAGATCACGGCCGGGTGGGCCGGCAGCTCCTGGGGCGGCAGCCCCACGAGGACGGCCGCCACCACGGCGGCCAGCACGGCGAGCCCCACCCTGGGGGCCGTCCACGCCCGGCCGACCATCGTGGCCGGCACGAGCACCGCGGCGGCGCTCATCCCCAGGAACAGCCCGAGCGTGGGCACCGGGTGCCGCTCGGCGACGGGGGCGACGAGCGCGGCCGTGAGCAGCGCGGCGGGGACCATGCCGAGGATCACCGGGAGCACGACGTCCCAGCGCACCCGGGCCAGCTCGGCCCGGGCGGCGGCCCGGTCCGTGAGCAGCAGACGCAGCCCGCCCACGAAGTGCCCGGCCGAGGTGACGAGCCGTTCGTAGACGCCGACGATGAGCATGACGGTGCCTCCGCTGATCCCCGGCACCACCTCGGCGGCGCCGATGAGCGTGCCGCGGGCGGCGTGCAGGAGCGAGGTCGTCACGGGGGGCATGGCGGAAGCCTAGGTGCTCGTCCGGGTCCGTCCCGCCGCCGCCTACACTTGCGCAGGTGTCCGGACCCAACACCAGCTACGACCCCGTCGAGGTCGCCGCGCTCGCCCCGGAGGCGGTCGAGCAGGCCGTCGCCGACGCCCTCGCCGCGATCGCGGCCGCCGACTCCCTGGAGGCGCTCAAGGCAGCGCGGCTCGCGCACGCCGGTGAGCGCTCTCCGCTGGCCCTGGCCAACCGGGAGATCGGGGCCCTGCCCCCCAGCGCGAAGGCGGACGCGGGCAAGCGGGTGGGCCAGGCCCGCGGCCGGGTCGGCGCCGCGCTGACGGCGCGGCAGGCCCAGCTCGAGGCCGAGCGCGACGAGCGGATCCTCGTCGAGGAGGCCGTCGACCTCACGGCGGTGCCCGCCCGCCGGCCGCTGGGTCGCCGGCACGTCCTCACCGTCACCGCCGAGCGGATGGCCGATGCCATGGTCGGTATGGGGTGGGAGATCGCCGAGGGCCCGCAGGTCGAGGCGGAGTGGTTCAACTTCGACGCGCTCAACTTCGACAAGGACCACCCCGCGCGGCAGATGCAGGACACCTTCTTCGTCGACCCGGCCGAGGCGGGGCTGGTGCTGCGGACCCACACCTCGCCGGTGCAGGCCCGGTCCCTCCTCGAGCGCGGTGTGCCGCTCTACGTCGCGGTCCCGGGCAAGACCTTCCGCACGGACGAGCTGGACGCCACACACACGCCGGTCTTCCACCAGCTGGAGGGCCTGGCGGTCGACGAGGGGCTGACGATGGCGCACCTGAAGGGCACCCTGGACCGCCTCGCCGAGGCGATGTTCGGGCCCGGGATCGTCTCGCGGCTGCGCCCCGCCTTCTTCCCGTTCACCGAGCCCAGCGCGGAGATGGACTTCCGCTGCTTCGTCTGCCGGGGGGAGGACGCCGGGTGCCGGACCTGCGGCGGCACGGGCTGGATCGAGTGGGGCGGCTGCGGCATGGTCAACCACAACGTCCTGCGGGCGTGCGGCGTGGACCCGCAGCGATACCAGGGCTTCGCCTTCGGCATGGGGGTGGAGCGCACGGCGATGTTCCGGCACGGCGTCACCGACATGCGGGAACTGATCGAGGGAGACGTGCGCTTCAACGCGCAGTTCGGGATGGAGATCTGATGCGGGTTCCGGTCGACTGGCTGGGCGAGTACGTCGAGCTGCCGCAGGGCGTGACCGGTGCGCAGATCGCCGCCGACCTCGTGGCCGTGGGGCTGGAGGAGGAGGGCCTGCACACCAGCGGGGTGGGCGGCCCCCTCGTCGTCGGGAGGGTGCTCGAGAAGCACCCCGAGCCGCAGAAGAACGGCAGGACGATCAACTGGTGCCAGGTCGACGTTGGGGACGCCAACGGCAGCGGCGAGCCGCAGGGGATCGTCTGCGGTGCGCACAACTTCGAGCCCGGCGACCTCGTCGCGGTGATCCTGCCCGGTGGTGTCCTCCCAACGCCCCAGGGTCCGCAGACCATCGCCGCGCGCAAGACCTACGGCCACGTCTCGGCCGGCATGATCTGCTCGGTCCGCGAGCTGGGGATCGGGGACGACCACGACGGGATCATCGTGCTGCCACGCCTCCTGGGGCAGGACCGGGTCGATGAGCTGGGCCTGGCGCCGGGCGACGACCTGGTGGGCGTCCTCGGCCTGGACCGCGAGGTCGTCGAGGTCAACGTCACGCCCGACCGCGGCTACTGCTTCTCCGTCCGCGGCGTCGCCCGGGAGTACTCCCACTCCACGGGGGCCGCCTTCGTCGACCCCGCGGACCTGCCCGTCGACCCGGCCACCGACGCGGGGTATGCCGTGGAGCTGGCCGACCAGGACCCGCTGGACGGGGTGCCCGGCTGCGACCGGTACGTGGCCCGGACCGTGCGCGGCATCGACCTGACCCGGCAGACCCCGGAGTGGATGGCCCGCCGCCTCACCGAGGCCGGGATGCGCCCGATCGGCCTGGCCGTGGACGTGACCAACTACGTGATGCTGGCGCTGGGGCAGCCGCTGCACGCCTTCGACCTGCAGACGCTCGACAGCCCGATCCTGGTCCGCCGGGCGCGGGCGGGGGAGCGGCTGCGGACCCTCGACGACGTCGACCGGCCCCTGGACCCCGAGGACCTGCTGATCACCTGCGGGTCGGACGGGGAGCGGATCCTGGCCCTCGCGGGCGTGATGGGCGGAGAGGACGGCGAGATCACCCCCGGCACGACCACCGACGTGCTCATCGAGTCCGCCCACTTCGACTCCCGGACCGTCGCCCGCAGCTCGCGCCGCCACCGGCTGTCGAGCGAGGCGGCCAAGCGCTTCGAGCGGGGGGTGGACCCGGCGGTCGCCGACGCCGCCGCCCAGCTGGCCGTCGACCTCCTGGTCGAGCACGGAGGCGGGTCCGCCGACCCGGCGATCACCGACCGGGACCTCCGTGCCGGGGGACCGGCCGTCATCCCCCTCGACCTCGGCCTGCCCTCGCGCTACGTGGGTGTGGACTACCCCGAGGAGCGCGTGCGCGAGATCCTGGGGATGATCGGCTGCCGGCTCGAGGACGCGCCGGCAGAGGCGTCCGACGACCGCGGTGCCCCCGGGTCCCCGGAGACGTCCGCGACCCCGTCCGCCGCCCGGGTGCTCGTCACCCCGCCCAGCTGGCGGCCGGACCTGACCGACGCCCCGACGCTCGTCGAGGAGGTCGCCCGGATCGACGGGTACGACCGGATCCCCTCGGTCGTCCCCCGGGCCGTCGGTGGCCGCGGGCTCACGCACGGCCAGCGGTCCCGCCGGACCGTGGCGGCCGCCCTGGCGGGCCAGGGACTTCACGAGGTGCTCACCTACCCCTTCGTGGGCGAGCAGCGCCTCGACGAGCTGGCGCTGACGGAGAGCGACCCGCGGCGTCGGGCGCTGAGGCTGGCCAACCCCCTCTCGGACGAGTCGCCCCTGATGCGGACCGAGCTCCTGCAGACGCTCCCGGACATCCTGCGCCGCAACCTCTCCCGCGGCGCGAAGGACGTGGCGCTCTTCGAGATCGACACGGTGACCCTGCCGGACGGCGCGGCCGCGGCACCGGTCCCCGGTGTCGGCGTTCGACCGGATGACGGTGTGCTGCAGCAGATCCGGGCCGCCGTGCCCACTCAGCCCTGGCACGTGGCGCTCATCGCCTCAGGGCAGGCCGAGCGCTCCGGGTGGTGGGGGGCGGGCCGTCCGCTCGACGTCACCGACGTGGTCGCCTGGGCCCACACGGTCTGCGACGCTCTCGGTGTGCCGGTGGTGCGACGCCCTGCCGGACGGCCTCCCTTCCATCCGGGACGGTGTGTCGAGCTGGCCCTCCAGGACGGAACCACGGTCGGGTGGGCGGGGGAGCTGCACCCCCAGGTGCTCCAGCGGCTGGGGCTCCCACCGAGGACGGCCGCGGCGGAGCTGGACCTGGACGTGCTCGTCACGGCCAGCGACCACCGCACCCAGGTGCGTCCGCTGTCCACCCAGCCGATGGCGTCCTCCGACGTGGCGCTCGTCGTCGGCCGCGCCGCGCGCTACGCGGACGTGGCCGGGTCGCTCCGGCTCGGGGCGGGCCCGCTGCTGGAGTCGCTCGAGCTCTTCGACGTCTACGTCGGCGACCAGATCGGGCCGGACCAGCACTCCCTGGCCTTCCGGATGCACTTCCGCGCCCCGGACCGGACCCTGACCACCGAGGAGGTCAACGCGGCGCGCGACGCCGCCGTGGCCCGCGCCGCCGAGGACCACGGCGCCGTCCAGCGCTGACCGGCGGGGCGTGGCACCCTGGGCACCATGGACGCCGACGCAGCCACCGACCGGACCGCCCTCGTCACCGGTGCCTCGCGCGGCATCGGGGCCCACGTCGTCGACGCCCTGCTCGGGGCCGGGTGGACGGTCGTGGGCCTGTCCCGCTCGGGCACGGTCGCCCCGGGGGCCGAGGGGCTGGCGTGCGACGTCACGGACGCCCGGGCCGTGGAGGCGGCCGTCGCGCAGGTCCTCGACCGGCACGGGCGGATCGACCTGCTCGTCAACAACGCCGGTCTGATCGAGACCGAGCAGCCGCTCTGGGACGCCGACGTGGACGAGTGGTGGCAGGTCATGGTGACCAACGTCAAGGGCCCCTTCCTGCTCATGCGCGCCGTCGTGCCGCACATGCTGGCGGCCGGCGGCGGTCGGGTCATCAACCTCAACTCCGGGTCCGGCACGCGGGAGAGCGACGTGCTCACGGCCTACCACGCCTCCAAGTCCGCCCTCGCCCGGCTCACGGGCGGGGTCGCCATGGCCGGCGCCGAGCACGGGGTGCTCGCCTTCGACCTGGCCCCCGGCGTGATCGAGTCCGACATGACGCACTCGATGCAGATGCACCGGGACCGCACCGAGTGGACCGACCCCGACGACGTCACGGCGCTGGTCCTGGCCCTGGCCGGCGGCGAGCTGGACGGCTTCAGCGGCCGGTTCGTCCGGGCGGGCACCGACGATCTCGACGTCCTGCGGGAACGCTCACGCGCAGGCCTCGGCGAGGGGGAGCGGATGCTCCGTCTGCGGCCCTGGGGCCAGGACGACCCGCTGCGGGGCTGACGTGCACGGCGCGCGCCCGTCGCGAGGGGCACCTCGGGGGCGGGGCGGCGCGTGCACCCGGGCACGACCGCATACTCATGCATGCTCTTGTATAGTCACGCCGTGACCAGCATTCCGATGACGCGGGCGGCGCGGCACCAGCGGATCGCCGACCTGCTCGAGCGCCACGCGGTGGGGTCGCAGGGCCAGCTGCTCGACCTCCTCGCCGAGGACGCCATCCACGTCACCCAGGCGACCCTGTCGCGCGACCTCGTCGACCTGGGGGCGGTCAAGGTGCGCCGGGGACGCCAGCTGGTGTACGCGGTCCCCGTGAGGGCGGGGACACCACGCCACGACCCGCCCAGGACGCGCAGGAGGTGTCCGCCCGGCTGGTGCGGCTCCTGCAGGAGCTGCTGGTCAGCGCCCGTGCCGTCGGCAACCAGGTGGTCCTGCGCACCCCGCCCGGCGCCGCCCAGTTCCTCGCCGCGGCGATCGACCGCAGCGACGACCCGGACGTCCTCGGCACCATCGCGGGGGACGACACCATCCTGGTCATCACGACGGCGCCGGACGGCGGACCGGGAACCGCCGAGCGGCTGCTCTCCATCGCCGACGTCGGGGACCAGGGCCAGGGATGAGCGCCGGGCGCCCCGGTGCGGGGTCGCACCCCCGGCGATGGGGGAGACTGGGCCCATGACGGTAAGCCTGTGGGGAGGCCGCTTCACCGGCGGCCCCAGCGACGCCCTGGCGGCGCTCAGCAAGAGCACGCACTTCGACTGGCGCCTGGCGCCGTACGACCTCGCCGGTTCGCGCGCCCACGCGCGGGTGCTGCACCGGGCCGGTCTGCTCTCGGACGAGCACCTGGCGGCCATGCTCGACGGCCTGCGCCAGCTCGGTGAGGACGTGCGGACCGGGGCCTTCACCCCGGCCCCCGACGACGAGGACGTGCACACCGCCCTGGAGCGTGGGCTGATCGAGCGGGTCGGTCCCGACGTGGGCGGCCGGCTGCGGGCGGGCCGGTCCCGCAACGACCAGGTCGCCACCCAGTTCCGGATGTACCTGCGCGACCAGGCGCGGCTTCTGTCCGGCAAGGTGCTCGACGTCGTGCAGGCCCTCCTGGACCAGGCGGCGGCCCACCCGGCCACGGCGATGCCCGGACGGACGCACCTGCAGCACGCGCAGCCCGTGCTGCTGGCCCACCACCTGCAGGCGCACGCCTGGCCGCTGGTCCGGGACGTCGAGCGCTGGACGGACTGGGACGCCCGGGCCGCGGTGTCCCCCTACGGTTCAGGCGCGCTCGCCGGGTCCTCCCTCGGACTGGACCCGGGGTCGATCGCGCACGACCTCGGGATGGACAGGTCGAGCGAGAACTCCATCGACGGGACCGCCTCCAGGGACTTCGCCGCCGAGTTCTCCTTCGTCGCCGCCATGGTCGCGGTGGACCTGTCCCGCATCGCCGAGGAGGTCATCCTCTGGGCGACGGCCGAGTTCGGTTTCGTCACCCTCGACGACTCCTTCTCCACCGGGTCCAGCATCATGCCCCAGAAGAAGAACCCGGACGTCGCCGAGCTCGCCCGGGGCAAGGCCGGCCGTCTCATCGGGGACCTCGCCGGCCTGATGGCCACCCTCAAGGGACTACCGCTCGCCTACAACCGCGACCTGCAGGAGGACAAGGAGCCGGTGTTCGACGCGATCGACACCCTCGAGGTCCTCCTGCCCGCGGTGGCCGGGATGCTGGCCACCCTGACCTTCCACCGGGAGCGGCTCGAGGAGCTCGCCCCCCGGGGGTTCTCGCTCGCCACCGACGTCGCCGAGTGGCTGGTGCGCCAGGGCGTCCCCTTCCGCGTCGCCCACGAGGTCGCGGGGGAGTGCGTCCGCGTCTGCGAGGGGCGGGGCATCGGTCTGGACGAGCTCACCGACGAGGACCTCGCCGCCATCAGCCCGCACCTCGACCCGCGGGTGCGCGAGGTGCTGACCGTCCACGGTTCGCTGGCCTCGCGCAACGCCCACGGCGGCACCGCGCCGGCCAGGGTCAGCGAGCAGCACGCCCACCTGCTCAAGCAGGTCGCCCGGCACCGTCACTGGGTCCAGGACCTCCCGCGGGTGCGTGACTGAGGGCGCCCGCGACCGGGCCGCGCACGCGCGGCCGGCCGCTCCGGTGATGGTGGAGCCCGACCGCGACTGGTTGGCGCGTCCCGTCCTCGAGGTGGCACCGTCGCTGCTCGGCGCCCATGTCACGGCCGGCGGGGTGACCGTCAGGCTCACCGAGGTGGAGGCCTACGCAGGCACCCGCGACCCGGGTTCGCACGCGTTCCGAGGACCGACGCCGCGGACCGAGGTCATGTTCGGTCCCCCGGGGCACCTCTACGTCTACTTCTCCTACGGGATGCACTGGTGCTGCAACGTGGTCTGCGGCCCGGACGGTGAGGCGAGCGCGGTGCTCCTGCGGGCCGGCGAGGTCGTGCGGGGCATCTCCTCCGCCCGCGGTCGGCGGGACGCGGGCCGCGCCAGGCCGCACCCCGTCCGCGACCTCGCCCGCGGTCCGGCGCGCCTGGCGTCCGCCCTCGGACTGGCCCGGGAGCACGACGGCCTCGACCTCTTCGACGCCTCGAGCCCCGTCCAGCTGCGGATCGCGACCGGAGGGGTAGGCCCCGTGCGGCAGGGACCGCGGGTGGGGGTCTCCGGGGAGGGTGGTGACGCGCGGCTCCACCCGTGGCGCTTCTGGCTCGACGGGGACCCGACGGTGTCGGCCTACCGACCGGGGGCGACCCGGGGACGCGCCCGAGGGACCGGGACCGGACGGTCGCGGACGTAGGCTGGGCGCGCACCGCACCCTGTCCTGGGGCACCGCGACGACCTCCCAGGACCCGCCCCCCCGGAAGGACCAGCGAGCGTGACCAACATCCTCGACGAGCTGCAGTGGCGAGGTCTGGTGGCACAGTCCACCGACGAGGCCTCCCTCCGCGAGGCGCTCGACGACACCCTCACGGTCTACTGCGGGTTCGACCCCACGGCCCCCAGCCTGCACTTCGGCAACCTGGTGCAGCTGATCGTGCTGCGGCACCTGCAGCGCGCGGGGCACCGGGTCCTGTGCCTGGTGGGTGGATCCACCGGACTCATCGGCGACCCGAGGCCCACCTCGGAGCGGGTGCTGAAGACCAAGGAGACGACGGCCCAGTACGTCGAGCGGATCCGGGAGCAGGTGCAGCCCTTCCTGGACTTCGAGGGGGCCAACCCGGCGGTCGTGGTCAACAACCTGGACTGGACCGCGCCGCTGAGCGCGCTCGACTTCCTCCGCGACGTCGGCAAGCACTTCCGCGTCAACCAGATGATCCGCAAGGAGGCGATCGCCGCCCGGCTGGAGAGCCAGGAGGGCATCTCCTACACGGAGTTCAGCTACCAGCTCCTCCAGGCGCTGGACTTCCTGCACCTCTACCGGGAGCACGGGTGCACCCTGCAGACGGGTGGGCAGGACCAGTGGGGCAACCTGACGGCCGGGGTCGACCTCATCCACCGCGCGGAGGGCGCGACGGCCCACGTGATGACGACGCCGCTCGTCACCGACGAGAACGGGGAGAAGTACGGCAAGTCCGCCGGCAACGCGGTCTGGCTGGCCGCCGACATGACGAGTCCCTACGCGTTCTACCAGTACTGGATCAACGTGGCGGACAGCCAGGTGGGCAAGCTGCTGCGGGTGTTCACCGACCGCGACGAGTCCGGGATCGCCGATCTGGAGTCCGCTGCCGCGGAGCGTCCCCACCTGCGCGAGGCCCAGCGCGCCCTGGCTGCCGACGTCACCACCCTGGTCCACGGGGCGGCGGCGACGGCCCAGGTCGAGGCGGCCAGCCAGGTGCTCTTCGGCAGGGGGGAGCCGTCGGCGCTCGACCCGGACACCGTGCGGGACGCCACCGCCGAGCTGCCGGGGGCCGAGGTGCCCGTCGGGAGCAGCGTCGTGGAGGCGCTGGTGCTGACCGGACTGGCCGACAGCCGGGGAGCGGCGCGCCGGCTCGTGGCCGAGGGAGGGGTGAGCCTGAACAACGCCAAGGTGGCCGACGCAGAGCGCCTCCTGTCCGAGACCGACTTCCTGCACGGCCAGGTGGCGCTGCTGCGTCGCGGACGCAAGAGCCTCGCGGCGGCACGGCGCACCGTCCGCGCCGGCTCGGGGCAGGGCGGCATCACGGCCGAGGAGCTCACAAGCGCGACCGACGGGACCCCGACACCGCCGACAGGGCGCTGACCTGCAGATTTGTGTTCCCCCGAGGAGCGCCCTAAAGTTGTCTCTCGCCGCACCGACAGGGAGGCACGGACACCAGACAGGTGGCCGGTCCCGGGTCGGCATCCTCTCCGACCGCGCGGTCCTCGACCGCGACGCGGACTTGACCGCAGAGCGTCGGAGAGACTAGCCTGAAGAGGTTGCCCCGGATGAGGCTTGCACGGTTGTGTGGGTGTTCTGATGGTGTGTGTCCGATCTTTGAGAACTCAACAGCGTGTCAGTTTATTGATGCCATGTATTTGTTTTGCCACCGCGCTTCTGCCCCCCGGTGGGGTGTGGTGGTTTGTTTGTCAGGAAACTGGGTTCTTTGGTAAGAGTTTTGGTTTTTATCGGAGAGTTTGATCCTGGCTCAGGACGAACGCTGGCGGCGTGCTTAACACATGCAAGTCGAACGATGAAGCGGTGCTTGCACCGTGGATTAGTGGCGAACGGGTGAGTAACACGTGAGTAACCTGCCCTTCACTCTGGGATAACTCCGGGAAACCGGTGCTAATACTGGATATGACTCCAACTCGCATGGGTATGGAGTGGAAAGCTTTTGTGGTGGAGGATGGACTCGCGGCCTATCAGCTTGTTGGTGGGGTAATGGCCTACCAAGGCGACGACGGGTAGCCGGCCTGAGAGGGTGACCGGCCACACTGGGACTGAGACACGGCCCAGACTCCTACGGGAGGCAGCAGTGGGGAATATTGCACAATGGGCGAAAGCCTGATGCAGCGACGCCGCGTGAGGGATGACGGCCTTCGGGTTGTAAACCTCTTTCAGCTCTGACGAAGCTTTATCGTGACGGTAGGAGCAGAAGAAGCACCGGCTAACTACGTGCCAGCAGCCGCGGTAATACGTAGGGTGCGAGCGTTGTCCGGAATTATTGGGCGTAAAGAGCTTGTAGGCGGTTTGTCGCGTCTGCTGTGAAAGCCCGGGGCTTAACCCCGGGTCTGCAGTGGGTACGGGCAGGCTAGAGTGTGGTAGGGGAGACTGGAATTCCTGGTGTAGCGGTGGAATGCGCAGATATCAGGAGGAACACCGATGGCGAAGGCAGGTCTCTGGGCCACTACTGACGCTGAGAAGCGAAAGCGTGGGGAGCGAACAGGATTAGATACCCTGGTAGTCCACGCCGTAAACGTTGGGCGCTAGGTGTGGGTCCCATTCCACGGGGTCCGTGCCGCAGCTAACGCATTAAGCGCCCCGCCTGGGGAGTACGGCCGCAAGGCTAAAACTCAAAGGAATTGACGGGGGCCCGCACAAGCGGCGGAGCATGCGGATTAATTCGATGCAACGCGAAGAACCTTACCAAGGCTTGACATGTACCGGAAACTCTCAGAGATGGGGGCCCCGCAAGGTCGGTACACAGGTGGTGCATGGTTGTCGTCAGCTCGTGTCGTGAGATGTTGGGTTAAGTCCCGCAACGAGCGCAACCCTCGTTCTATGTTGCCAGCACGTGATGGTGGGGACTCATAGGAGACTGCCGGGGTCAACTCGGAGGAAGGTGGGGATGACGTCAAATCATCATGCCCCTTACGTCTTGGGCTTCACGCATGCTACAATGGCCGGTACAGAGGGCTGCGATACCGCGAGGTGGAGCGAATCCCTTAAAGCCGGTCTCAGTTCGGATTGGGGTCTGCAACTCGACCCCATGAAGTCGGAGTCGCTAGTAATCGCAGATCAGCAACGCTGCGGTGAATACGTTCCCGGGCCTTGTACACACCGCCCGTCAAGTCACGAAAGTCGGTAACACCCGAAGCCGGTGGCCCAACCCTTGTGGAGGGAGCCGTCGAAGGTGGGACTGGTGATTGGGACTAAGTCGTAACAAGGTAGCCGTACCGGAAGGTGCGGCTGGATCACCTCCTTTCTAAGGAGCACATCTGGCCCCAGCTGGTCCGTTCCCGTTCGGGGGTGGGCCTGGGGTCTGGTGCCCGTGTCGTGGGCGTTCGTCCCGCGGCGGGTGCTCGGGTGGAACATCGATATTCCGTCGCCTCACCGGCGCTCCTGCTGTCCTGACCTGGTACGGCCCGTCCCCCTTTTCGGGGGGGTGGGTGTGGAACGGTCGGCGCGGGGGTGGTTGGTGCTGGTGCTGACACGTTGTTGGGTCCTGAGGGATCGGGCGGCCCCCGTTGGTGGGGGTCTTCTGGTTGCTCTGGTTCGTCCGGGACCCTGGGTGCTGCCGTACCCGTCCGGTGCCGGTGCGTGCCTCGCGTAGAGCGGGGTGTGGACCGGTGGTGGGTGTGTGGCGGTGGTGTTTGCCTGGGGTTGGCCTGGTCGTGTGTTGAGAACTGTACAGTGGACGCGAGCATCTTTGTGGCTTTTTTGTCAAGTTTACAAGGGCGCACGGTGGATGCCTTGGCACCAGGAACCGAAGAAGGACGTGGGAATCTGCGATAAGCCTCGGGGAGTCGATAACCAGACTTTGATCCGAGGATTTCCGAATGGGGAAACCCGGCTGGACTCATCTCCAGTCACCCGCACCTGAATATATAGGGTGCGTGGAGGGAACGCGGGGAAGTGAAACATCTCAGTACCCGCAGGAAGAGAAAACAACATGTGATTCCGTGAGTAGTGGCGAGCGAAAGCGGACGAGGCCAAACCTCAGCTGTGTGATCACCTGGTAGGGGTTGCAGCTGGGGGGTTGTGGGAGTGTGTGTACCGGTGCTACCACGCCGGTGCGGAGTAAGAAATCGAGTTCATAGGCGAAAGGTCTGGGAAGGCCTGGCACAGACGGTGAGACCCCGGTAGCCGAAATGTTCTCGACTCCGTATCGCACGTCCCAAGTAGTACGGGGCCCGAGAAATCCCGTACGAATCTGGCAGGACCACCTGCCAAGCCTAAATATTCCCTGGTGACCGATAGCGGACAAGTACCGTGAGGGAAAGGTGAAAAGTACCCCGGGAGGGGAGTGAAATAGTTCCTGAAACCGTGTGCCTACAATCCGTCGGAGCCGGCCCGTGGGCTGGTGACGGCGTGCCTTTTGAAGAATGAGCCTGCGAGTTAGTGCTCAGTGGCGAGGTTAACCCGTGCGGGGTAGCCGTAGCGAAAGCGAGTCCGAACAGGGCGAATGAGTCGCTGGGTCTAGACCCGAAGCGGAGTGATCTACCCATGGCCAGGGTGAAGCGCGGGTAAGACCGCGTGGAGGCCCGAACCCACTTAGGTTGAAAACTGAGGGGATGAGCTGTGGGTAGGGGTGAAAGGCCAATCAAACTCCGTGATAGCTGGTTCTCCCCGAAATGCATTTAGGTGCAGCGTCATGTGTTTCTTGCCGGAGGTAGAGCTACTGGATGGCTGATGGGCCCCACCGGGTTACTGACGTCAGCCAAACTCCGAATGCCGGTAAGTAAGAGCATGGCAGTGAGACTGCGGGGGATAAGCTTCGTAGTCGAGAGGGAAACAGCCCAGATCACCAGCTAAGGTCCCTAAGCGTGTGCTAAGTGGGAAAGGATGTGGAGTTGCGAAGACAACCAGGAGGTTGGCTTAGAAGCAGCCACCCTTTAAAGAGTGCGTAATAGCTCACTGGTCAAGTGATTCCGCGCCGACAATGTAGCGGGGCTCAAGCACACCACCGAAGCTGTGGCAACGACACCTTTGCCCGGCCCTCCCCTTCGCGGGTGGGTCCAGGCGTGTCGTTGGGTAGGGGAGCGTCGTGCCGCGGGAGAAGCATCCGAGTGATCGAGATGTGGACGCGGCACGAGTGAGAATGCAGGCATGAGTAGCGAAAGAAGAGTGAGAAACTCTTCCGCCGAATGACCAAGGTTTCCAGGGTCAAGCTAATCTGCCCTGGGTAAGTCGGGACCTAAGGCGAGGCCGACAGGCGTAGTCGATGGACATCCGGTTGATATTCCGGAACCGGCGAAGGACCGCCCAGTACCGAATCATGTGATGCTAAGCGCCTGAAGCCTTCGCAGACCCTGTCCCCTTCGGGGGGTTGGTGAGCGGGGGTGGAACGCGTGGCCCGAGCGTGTAGTAGGTAAGCGATGGAAGGACGCAGGAAGGTAGCCTCCGCGTGGCGATGGTAGTCCACGTCCAAGAGCGCAGGACCGGGGAGAGGTAAGTCCGCCCCATCGGTGTCCGAGGCTTGATGGTGACCGTGTATGCGGGAAGAAGGGTGATCCTATGCTGCCTAGAAAAGTTCCTAGCGAGGTCCGAGCCGCCCGTACCCCAAACCGACCCAGGTGGTCAGGTAGAGAATACCAAGGCGATCGAGTGAATCGTGGTTAAGGAACTCGGCAAAATGCCCCCGTAACTTCGGGAGAAGGGGGGCCCGACGTGTGAGACCCCTTTGCGGGTTGGCACGGAGGGCCGCAGAGACCAGGGAGAAGCGACTGTTTACTAAAAACACAGGTCCGTGCGAAGTCGCAAGACGATGTATACGGACTGACGCCTGCCCGGTGCTGGAACGTTAAGGGGACGGGTCAGCCGCACTTGTGCGGCGAAGCTCTGAACTTAAGCGCCAGTAAACGGCGGTGGTAACTATAACCATCCTAAGGTAGCGAAATTCCTTGTCGGGTAAGTTCCGACCTGCACGAATGGCGTAACGACTTCTCCACTGTCTCAACCACGAACTCGGCGAAATTGCACTACGAGTAAAGATGCTCGTTACGCGCAGCAGGACGGAAAGACCCCGGGACCTTTACTATAGCTTGGTATTGGTGTTCGGTACGGCTTGTGTAGGATAGGTGGGAGACTGTGAAGCGGGCACGCCAGTGTCCTGGAGTCAACGTTGAAATACCACTCTGGTCGTTCTGGATGTCTAACCTCGGTCCGTGATCCGGATCAGGGACAGTGCCTGGTGGGTAGTTTAACTGGGGCGGTTGCCTCCCAAAAGGTAACGGAGGCGCCCAAAGGTTCCCTCAGCCTGGTTGGTAATCAGGTGTCGAGTGTAAGTGCACAAGGGAGCTTGACTGTGAGACAGACATGTCGAGCAGAGACGAAAGTCGGGACTAGTGACCCGACGGTGGCTTGTGGAAGCGCCGTCGCTCAACGGATAAAAGGTACCCCGGGGATAACAGGCTGATCCTGCCCAAGAGCTCATATCGACGGCATGGTTTGGCACCTCGATGTCGGCTCGTCGCATCCTGGGGCTGGAGTCGGTCCCAAGGGTTGGGCTGTTCGCCCATTAAAGCGGTACGCGAGCTGGGTTTAGAACGTCGTGAGACAGTTCGGTCCCTATCCGCTGCGCGCGGAGGAAACTTGAGAAGAGCTGTCCCTAGTACGAGAGGACCGGGATGGACGAACCTCTGGTGTGTCAGTTGTCCTGCCAAGGGCACCGCTGATTAGCTACGTTCGGACGTGATAACCGCTGAAAGCATCTAAGCGGGAAGCACACTTCAAGATGAGGTTTCCATACCCCTTGTGGGTGAGAGGCTCCCAGCTAGAACACTGGGTTGATAGGCCGGACGTGGAAGCACAGCAATGTGTGGAGCTGACCGGTACTAATAAGCCGACAACTTGACTTAAACCCAAGCCCGAAGATGTTACGCGTCCACTGTACGGTTCCCGAGACACGAACCACCACCACCCCCACCACAAAATGTGGGGGTCGGCCCCGGAACGTTCGTGAACTCCATAAAGTTACGGCGGTCATAGCGTCAGGGAAACGCCCGGTCACATTCCGAACCCGGAAGCTAAGCCTGACAGCGCCGATGGTACTGCACCGGGGACGGTGTGGGAGAGTAGGACACCGCCGGACCACCATTGATTGGTCGTGGGCCCTCAGGCCCGGTCAACACCACGTGTTGACCGGAGGCTGGGGGCCCACAGCCATGTCCAGACCAGGTGCACCGGCGTAGGTTTCCGGACCTTCGCCTGAACCGGTCTGCGATGATGAGCCGGTCGTCCCACGAGAAGGAGCCAGGGTGAACGAGCAGCGAGACCGCGCGACAGGGGGGCGGAGGGACCGAGAGCCTGCGCGCCGGGACGACCGTGGGGGGCCCCGTCGTGACGACCGTGATGGGCCCCGTCGTGAGGACCGTGGTGGACCTCGTCGTGACGACCGCGATGGGCCCCGTCGTGACGACCGCGATGGGCCGCGCCGTGACGACCGCGGTGGGCCGCGCCGTGACGACCGGCCCGAGGGGGGACGCGACTGGAAGGAGCGTCCTCGTCGGGTGCCGGAGCCGGAGGTTCCCGAGGACGTCGAGGCCGGCCAGCTGGACAAGGTCCTGCGGGCCGAGCTGCGCACCCTGAGCAAGGACAACGCCGAGGGGACCGCCCGTCACCTCGTGGCCGTCGGTCGTGCTCTGGACGCCGAGGACTTCGACCGGGCCCTCGCCCACGCGCAGGCCGCCGCCAAACGGGCCGGTCGGGTCGCCGGGGTGCGGGAGACGCTGGGCGTGGTCCACTACCGGCGGGGGGAGTGGACCAAGGCGCTGGGCGAGTTCCGCACCGCGCGACGGCTCTCGGGGCAGGATCACCTGCTGCCGCTCATGGCCGACACCGAGCGGGGCCTGGGACGGCCCGAGCGCGCCCTGGATCTGGCGGCCGGCCCGGAGGTGCGCCGGCTCCCGGCCGCCGAGCAGATCGAGATGGCCATCGTCGTGTCCGGCGCCCGGCTCGACATGGGCCAGACGGCGGCGGCCGTGCAGAGTCTGCGCGAGCTCGTCATGGCGGGCAAGGAGACCTCCGCCTGGGCTGCGCGGCTGCGGTACGCCTACGCGGCGGCGCTGGAGGCGGACGGACAGGCCGAGCAGGCTCAGGAGTGGTTCGCCCGGGCCGCCGCCCTGGACGAGGAGGGGAGCACGGATGCCAGGGAGCTGCTGGGGATGGAGGAGGATCCCGAGCTCGTCGACCTGCTCGAGGGCGAGGAGGGCGACGCGGAGGAGGCGGACCGCGCAGGTGAGGCGCGCCGCCCTGGCTCCTCCGGGGGCGCGGGATGACCGCGGCGCTCCGCGGGATCCTGTGCGACCTCGACGGAGTCGTCTACCGCGGCGACGAGCCGTGCGAAGGTGCCACCGAGGGACTGGCCTCCGCCCGTGAGGCCGGGGTCCGGATCCTCTACATGACGAACAACGCCTCCCGCACCCCTGCGGCGGTCGCCGACCAGCTCGGCGCGCTGGGTGTGCCGGCCGGACCCGAGGACGTCCTCACCGCCTCCCAGGTCGCCGCGACGGAGGTGGCGTCGATGCGCACCGGGGGACGGCTGACGGTCGGGCCGGAACGTCCCGTGCTGGCTCTCGGCGGCGCCGGCGTCGGCGTGGCCCTCGAGGAGCTGGGTCTGGCGTGGATCTCCACCGCCCGGCAGCGGGAACGGTCGGGGGCAGGAGTGGCCGACGTGTCGGCCGTGGTGCAGGGGTACGGGCCCGAGCTCGACGTCCAGGACCTCACCGAGGCCGCCTACGCGATCCGCTCCGGTGCGGTGTGGATCGCGACGAACGACGACACCACCCTGCCCACGGCGCGCGGGCTGGCCGTCGGCAACGGGTCGCTCGTCGCCGCGGTCCGCACGGCCACGGGCGCGACCCCGACGGTCGTGGGCAAGCCGTACGCCAGCGCCTACCAGGTGGCCCTCGACCGGCTCGGCCTGACGGCCGGGGAGTGCCTGATGATCGGGGACCGCCTGGACACCGACATCGCCGGCGCCTCCCGCGCGGGGGTGCCGAGCGCCCTGGTCCTCACCGGCGTCTCCACGGCCGAGGAGGTGGTCACGCTGGCACCTTCGCTGAGGCCGGGACACGTGGTGGAGACCATCGGCGACCTGGCCCACCTGTGGGAGCGCGTCGCATGACCGGCGAGCCGGACAGACCCACCACGGGCGACGACGTCGTGGACCAGGCCCTCGTCGAGCTGGACGCACGCCTCGACGGCGGCGCCGACCCGCTCGAGGCGGTCGTGGAGGCCCACCGGGTCCTGCAGCAGCGCCTGACGGCGCCGCCCGCACCGCCCGCTCCTGGGCAGGCCCGGCCGGGCCGCCCAGGATGAGCGGACGTCTGGACACCACCCTTGTGTTGCGGGGTCTGGCGCGCTCGCGGACGCAGGCCCGCCTGCTCGTCCAGGACGGACGGGTCCGCGTCGACGGGACCCTGGTCGACCGGCCGGCCGCACCGGTGGACCCCGCACAGCAGGTCGTCGTCGACGAGGCGTCCCCAGACGCCGCCAGCGCGTGGGTCACCGAGGGCTGGGTCGGGCGCGGTGCCCTCAAGCTTCGCCACGCGCTGCAGGTGTGGGGGCCCTGCGGGCTGAGCGTCGAGGGATGTCGCTGCCTGGACGTGGGTGCCTCCACCGGCGGATTCACCCAGGTGCTGCTCACCCACGGTGCGGCCCACGTCGTGGCGCTCGACGTGGGGCACGACCAGCTCCATCCGGACCTGCTCGCCGATCCACGGGTGACCGACCTGTCGGGGACGAGCATCCGTGACGTCGTCCCGGACCAGGTCGGCAGCCCCGTCGACGTGGTCGTGGCGGACCTGTCCTTCATCAGCCTGCGCACGGTCCTCCCGGAGCTGGGTGCGCTCCTGGCCCGCGACGGGGAGGCCGTGCTCCTGGTCAAGCCGCAGTTCGAGGTGGGGCGGACGGTCCTGGCCCGCGACGGGGTGGTCCGTTCCGCGGCGCAGCGTCAGGACGTCCTGCGTGCGGTGCTGGCCACGGCGACGGAGCACCGCCTGACGCTGCACGGGATCGAGCGCTCCCCGGTGACGGGCTCGCACGGCAACGTCGAGTACCTCCTCTGGCTGCGGCCCCGTCGGAGCGACATGATTGGCTGGGGCCTGACCCGGGAGGCGATCCAGAGCCGGATCCGGACCCTGAGCGAGGAGGAGGACCCATGACCCGCCGCATCATGCTGGTGACCCATCCCTCCCGCCCGGAGATCCCCGGTCTGGCCGAGACGTTCGAGCAGCAGCTGGCCTCGCACGGCATCGCCGTGGAGGTCGTGCCCGAGGGAGAGCCCACGCACGAGATCGTCCGCACCGACCGGGTGGTCTCGGCCAAGAACCCCGTGCCGCCGCACGTGGATGCGAGCGGGTGCGAGCTCGTCGTGGTCTTCGGCGGGGACGGCACCATCCTGCGGGGGGCCGAGATCGCCCGTCCGGCCGGCACGCCACTTCTCGGGGTCAACATGGGCCGGGTCGGGTTCCTGGCGGAGGCCGAGCGCGACGACGTGGAGACCATCGTCGAGCGCATCGTCGAGCGCGACTACCACGTGGAGGAGCGGATGACCCTCGAGGTCGACGTCCTCCACGACGGTCGGGTGGTGGCCCACAACTGGGCTCTGAACGAGGCGTCCGTGGAGAAGTCGGCGCGCGAGCGGATGCTCGAGGTGGCGGTCGAGGTGGACGGCAGGCCGCTGTCCACCTGGGGCTGCGACGGGGTCGTCATGGCCACGCCGACCGGCTCGACCGCCTACGCCTTCTCCGGCGGAGGCCCGGTGGTCTGGCCCGACGTCGAGGCGATCCTGCTCGTCCCGATCTCGGCGCACGCCCTCTTCGCCCGCCCGCTGGTCCTTGGTCCTCGCACCCACCTGGCCGTGGAGGTGGTGCCCCACTCATATGTGGCCGGCGTGATGTGGTGCGACGGTCGACGCACCGTCGAGCTGCCGCCCGGGGCGCGGATCGAGGTCCGCCGCTCCTCCCAGCCGGTCCTCCTGGCCCGGCTGGGACACGAACCGTTCGCCGACCGCCTCGTGGCCAAGTTCGCGCTGCCGGTCACCGGCTGGCGCGGCCCCGGTCCCACCCTCGTCGAGGACCCTCCGGTATGACGTTGCGCCGGATCCGGATCCAGGGGCTGGGGGTCATCGACGAGGCCGAGCTGGATCTGAGCGAGGGACTCAACGTCATCACCGGGGAGACCGGTGCGGGCAAGACGATGGTCGTCAGCGGCCTGGGACTGCTGCTGGGCGCGAGGGCCGACGCCGGGCTCGTCCGTGCCGGTGCCGAGCAGTCCGTCGTCGAGGGCGAGGTGGACGTGCCGGTGGAGCATCCGGCGGCCCTCCGGGTCGCCGAGGCCGGAGGGGACGCCTCCGACGGGGTGCTCCTCGTCCGTACCGTCGCCGCCGGGGGACGGTCCCGCGCCTACGTCGGGGGCCGGACCGCGCCGGTAGCCGTGCTGGCCGAGGTCGGGCAGCACCTCGTGGCGGTCCACGGGCAGGCGGACCAGTGGAGGCTGAGGGACGCCGAGCAGCACAGGATCCTGCTCGACTCCGCCGGCGGTGCCGATCTCGCCCAGGCCCTGCGTGCCTACGAGGACGCGTACGACCAGTGGCAGGCCTCCCGCGCCGGGCTCGTCGTGGAGATCGAGCGCGGTGCCGCCGAGCGCAGCCTGCGGGTCGACGCCCTCCGAGCTGCGCTGACGGAGATCGACGAGCTGGATCCCCGGGAGGGGGAGGAGGACGACCTGCGGGCCGAGTCCGAGCGGCTGACCCACGCCGAGGAGCTGCTCACCGCCTCACGCGCTGCGCACGACGCCCTCGTCGGAGCGGACGACCCCGGGACGGAGGTCCAGAGCGTGGCGCAGCTGGTCTCGGCCGCCTCCGTGCTGCTCGGCCCGGCCGCCGCCCACGATCCCGAGCTGGCGGCGCTCCGACGACGGGTCGACGAGATCGGCTACCTGGCCTCGGACCTGGCCTCGGACCTGTCCGGCTACGCCTCGGGCGTGGACGTGGACGGCGAGCGGCTCGACGCCGTGCACCGCCGGCGCGCCGACCTCACGGCCCTGCTGCGCAGGTACGGACCCTCCACCCAGGCGCTGCTGACGTTCGCTCGCGGCGCCCGGGACGAGGCACGGCTGGACCTCTCCGACGACGACGTGGCCGAGCTGCGCCGGCGGACGGAGGCGCTCCGCCTGGAGGTGGGGCGGCTGGGCGGCGAGCTCTCGTCCGCGCGTGCGCGGGTGGGGGAGAGGGTCGGCCGCGCCGTCACCGAGGAGCTCAGCCACCTGGCCATGGGTGCCGCCGAGGTGGTCGTGCACGTCGCGCCCCGGAAGGTGTCTGCCGAGGGCGCCGCCGGGCGCGTCGGAGGGGATGGGCCGGCAGACAGGGCCCTCAGGGCCGGCAGGGCCGAGGGGGCCGACGGGGCCGAGGGGGCCGAGCGGGCCGACGGGGCTGGTACCGGACCCGCGAGCTGCGTCCCGCTGCCCGACGGACGGCTGGCGTCGCCCCGCCGGCACGGTCTCGACGAGGTGGAGATCCGGCTGGCGGCCAACCCCGGCGCGCCTCCTCGCTCGGTCGCCCGGGCGGCGTCCGGGGGCGAGCTGTCGCGCGTCATGCTGGCCCTGGAGGTGGTCTGCGGCGACGGGAGCGTGCCCACCTACGTCTTCGACGAGGTGGACGCCGGCGTGGGCGGCAGTGCGGCCCTCGACCTGGGTGCCCGGCTGGCGCGTCTGGCGCGCACCGCGCAGGTCGTCGTCGTCACCCACCTGGGGCAGGTGGCTGCCTACGCCGACCGCCACCTCGTGGTCCGCAAGAGCAGCGACGGCCAGGTCACCAGCAGCGACGTGGTCGTCGTCGAGGGAGCCGAGCGCGAGGCCGAGCTTGCCCGCATGCTGGGCGGGATCGCCGACTCCCGGGCGGCGGTCGAGCACGCCCGCGAGCTCCTCGCCCGTCGCGGAGAGCAGGCGAGCGCATGAGCGGGGTGGCAGGACCGTGAGCCGCGCCACCCGGTCGCGCCGGTCCGTCTCGGAGGACCCGGCCCCGGTGACGGGTCCGGCCCGGGTCGACGCGCGCACGAAGAACCTGACCAAGCGCCTGCAGGCGGGGGACGTCGCGGTCATCGACCACGACGACCTCGACCAGGTCAGCGCCCACGCACTGGTGGCCTGCCGGCCCGTCGCGGTGGTCAACGCCGCGCCGAGCACCACCGGGACCTACCCCAACCGCGGTCCGCAGATCCTCCTCGAGGCCGGGATCCCCGTGCTGGACCTCACCGGCCCGGAGGTCATGGACATCGCCGAGGGCACGGCCGTGACCGTGGCCGGGGACGAGCTGCGGGTCGGGGACCAGGTCCTCACCCGAGGGGTGCGGCTGACCCCGGCCCTGGTCGAGGCCCAGCTGCAGGACGCGCGCGCCAACCTCTCGGACCAGATCGAGGCGTTCTCCCAGAACACGATGGACTACGTGCGGGCCGAACGGGACCTGCTCCTCGACGGCATCGGGATCCCGCCGCTGCGCACGGACCTGGCCGGGCGGTACGCCCTCGTGGTCGTGCGCGGCTACCACTACAAGGAGGACCTGCACACCCTTCGACCCTTCATCCGGGAGGCCCGACCGGTCCTCATCGGTGTGGACGGGGGAGCCGACGCCCTCCTCGAGCAGGGGCTGACGCCCGACCTGATCGTCGGGGACATGGACTCGGTCTCCGACCGGGCCCTGACAAGCGGGGCCGAGCTGGTGGTGCACGCCTACCGGGACGGAACGGCACCCGGGCTGGAGAGGGTCGAGGCGCTCGGGGTCCGGGACGCGGTCGTGATGCCCGCGCCCGGGACGAGCGAGGACATCGCAATGCTGCTCGCCGACGACAAGGGCGCCGAGCTCATCGTGGCCGTGGGCACCCACGCCACGCTGGTGGAGTTCCTGGACAAGGGCCGCCAGGGCATGGCCAGCACCTTCCTGACCCGGCTGCGGGTCGGCAGCAAGCTCGTCGACGCCAAGGGCGTGAGCCTGCTCTACCGCTCACGCATCTCGACGGGCTCGCTCGTGTGGCTGGTGCTCGCCGGGTTGACGGCGCTGCTCGTCGCCCTGGCGGCCACCCCGGGAGGACGGGCCTTCTTCGGGGTGCTGGCCGTACGATGGGACGATGTCTGGGCCTGGGTCGAGGGACTGTTGTAGGTGATCGACTTCCGCTACCACCTGGTCTCGCTGGTGGCCGTCTTCATCGCGCTCGCGGTCGGCATCGTCCTGGGCGCCGGCCCGCTGCGCGAAGGACTCTCCAGCACGCTGGAGGGGGAGGTCTCCCAGCTGCGCGAGGAACGGGTCGCGCTCCGCGCGGACGTCGACGAGGCCCGTCGCCTCGCCGAGGCCCGGGAGCAGGCGCTGCACCGCACCGGGACGCGCGCGGTCGCCGGGACCCTCACCGGCACCCGCGTGGGGCTCGTCGTGCTCCCCGGGGCCGACCGCGAACCCCTCGACGACCTGGCCGAGCGCCTCGAGGACGCCGGGGCGCAGGTGGCCGTCACCGTCGACGTGGACGCGCGCTGGGACGTCTCGCCGCTGCCCGAGGACCGGTCCGAGCTGCTCCAGAGGCTGGCCGGCGGCCTCGCCGTACCGCAGATCGGGGAGGCGGAGGGGCCGAGCGTGCCCACCGTCCTGGCGGCCGCCCTCGCCGGCGCCGACCAGGACGGTCAGCTGGGGGCGTGGCTGGTCGCGCTCGACGACCTTTCCGGGGCGGACCTGGTCGACGTGACCTGGGAGGAGGACGACGAGGAGACGGAGCGGGACCGTCGACCCCCGGACGCGGTCGTCGTCCTGGCCGGAGGTCTGGACCCGGCGGCGGTCGGGGCGACCCCCGGCGACGCGGGTGCCGAGGCGCTGGCCCACCGGCTGGACCTCCTCTCCGCCCTGGCCGAGCTGGAGATGCCGACCGTGGTCACCGGGACCGGCACCGACTCCCGCCCGGCGCTCGGACCGGACGGCGGGGCCGAGGACGGTCTCGACGTTCTGCTCGCCGTGGTCCGGCAGGACCGCGAGCTCGGCGGGGAGGTGTCCACGGTGGACAACACCGAGGGCGTCTCCGGCCGGCTGGCCGCCGTCCTGGCGCTGGCCTGGGAGACCCGTGACCGGGCCGGCCACTACGGGCTCGGCCGGCTGGCCCAGGCTCCCGTGCCGGTCGCTCCTCCGGTCCGCAACGAGCTGGAGGTCGGTGTGCCGGGGACCGGGGAGCTGGGGGTCGTGCCGGCGCCCGCACCGGACACCGTGTCACCACCGGACCCCGGCGTGGCGCCGGGGACCACGCCGACCGGTCCGGACGTCGGGGTCCAGGAGACCTCCCCCCCGTGAGCCGCTCCCGTCCCGTCGTCACCGCAGCCTCGGCCCTGATGGCGGTCGCGGCCACCGAGGGTGTCCGCCGGCTGGACCGTGCCGGCCGGCTCCCCGGCGGACGGGACCGGTGGGCCCGCACCAACCACGCGGGCGCCCCGGTGTCGCTCGTGGAGGGGGTCGCGCTCGCCGTGGGCACCGCGACGGCCCTGCTGCCCGTCCGTCCGGCGGTGGCCGGCGCGGTGGTCCTCGCCGGTGTCGCAGGAGCGCTCGACGACCTCGTCGACGACGGCGCCGCCCGTGGGCTGGGCGGCCACCTGGGTGCGCTGCGTCGCGGACGTCCCACCACCGGGGTCCTCAAGATCCTGGTCCTCGGGGCCGGCGGGATGCTCGCGGTCGTCGTGCACGACGCCCGGTCCCCCCGGGGGACGGGCCCGCACACGCTGGCCGGTGCCGGGGTGGTCGCCGCGTCGGCCAACCTGGCCAACCTGTTCGACCTGCGTCCCGGGCGGGCCCTGAAGGTGGCGCTGCTCCCCGCCCTGCCCCTGGTGGTCCTGGGGCAGCCCCCAGCCGCCGCTGTCGGCGGGGCCGGCCTGGTCGTCCTGGCCGACGACCTCGCCGGCCGCACCATGCTCGGGGACACCGGCGCCAACCCTCTCGGCGCGGCCGTCGGCGCCGCGGCGGCGCACCGGCTCGGGGCCGGGGGACGGTGGACGGCGCTCGCGGTCCTCACCGGGCTCACCCTGCTCAGCGAACGGATCAGCTTCAGCCGGGTCATCGACTCCGTCCCCGTCCTGCGTGAGCTGGACGGTGGGGCCGTCCTCGGTGAACGCCCCCGCGAGGACGTCGGCGGGAGGCCTGCTGGCCGCCGCCGGCCTGGTCGCCGGCATCACCCTGCTGGCCCGGGCCGTGGGCCTGGTGCGGTGGGTGGTCTTCTCCCACGCCGTCGGGGCCACCTGCGTGGGCCAGGTCTACGCGACGGCCAACCTCGTGCCCAACGTCCTGTTCGAGGTCGCCGCCGGGGGCGCGCTGGCCGCAGTGGCCGTGCCGCTCGTGGCGGGCCACCTGCACCGGGGTCGCACCGACCTGGCCGGCCGGACCGCGTCCGCCCTGATGACCTGGACCGTCACGGTGCTGCTGCCGCTCGCCGTGGTGGTGGCGCTGGCCGCCGGGCCGCTGACCACGTGGCTGCTGGGCACCCAGGAAGGGTGCTCCCCGGAGGACGCCCGGGCGGCCGGCCGGCTGATGCTGCTGCTGTTCGCCCCCCAGGTCCTCCTCTACGGCCTGGGGATCGTGCTCACCGGGGTGCTGCACGCCCACGGCCGGTTCCTGGCGGCGGCGACGGCACCCCTGCTCTCGAGCCTGGTCGTCGTGGCCGTCTACATCGCGTTCGGTGCCCTGCACGACCCGACCCGTCCGTTGGGTGAGCTCCCGGCGTCGGCGTACTGGCTGCTCGCGGGCGGGACGACGCTCGGCGTCGTCGCCCTGACCCTGCCGCTCCTGGCCCCGGCCCGGCGTCTGGACCTGCGCTGGCGGCCGACCTGGCGCTTTCCGCAGGGCTCCGGTGCCCGCGCCGGGCTGCTCGTCGTCGCGGGGGTCGGGGTCGTCCTCGCCCAGCAGACCACCACGGTCGTCGTGCTCCTCCTCACCAACGCGGCGAGCGGGGTGGCGGCCATCACCGTCTGGACCTACGCCCAGACCGCCTACCTGCTGCCCTACGCGGTGCTGGTGGTCCCCCTGGCCACCGTCGCCTTTCCCCGGTTCAGCGGGGACCGGGTCCGCGCCCGCCGGGTCCTGCGGCAGACCCGGGCGGCTGTCGTGGCCGCGGCCGTCGTCGCCGCGGCCGTCCTCGTCGCGGTCCGCCGGGAGGTCGGCCGGGCCTTCGTGCTCCTGGACGCCGGGGCCGGGGGGCCGGGGGCAGAGACCCTCGCAGCCCTCCCGGCCACGCTGGGTCTCCTCGCGCCGGGTCTGCTCGGGTTCGCGGTCGTCGCGGTGGCCACCCGTGCCCTCTACGCGCACGGGTCGCCGCTGCGGGCCGCGGCGGCGGCGGCGGCGGGGTGGGCGTCGGCGGGGCTGCTGCCCCTGGTGGTGGCGCCGACCGGTGGGTCCGTCGAGACCACCCTGCGGGTGCTGGCGCTCGGGTCCTCCGTCGGTATGACGGTCGCCGGGCTCCTGCTGCTGCGCGAGCTGCGCGGGGCCTGGGGTGCGGAGGCGACCCGCGGCACGGTCCGGGCCGGGACCGCCGTGCTCGTGGGCACGCTCCCCGTGGTCGTGCTCGCCGAGCTGGTCCTGGGCGACCCCGCCGGTGGATGGGTCCCCACCCTGGGTCGGGCCGCGCTCGTGGCGGTCCTGGTGCTGACGGGAGCGATCGTCGGCCTGCGCACGGTGGACCCCGGGACGGCGGCGCAGGTGGTGCGCCGGGGAGGGTCGCGACCGGCACCCCCCGCGGACGGCACCCCAGGGCGGTCTCCCCTGCGGGCGGCCCGCCGGGGCCGGGGCGGCCGATGACCGGGTCCGTCGAGCCGCTGCGCGTGCTGCTGGTGACCGCCCTGGTCGCCGGCGGCGTGGGCCGGCACGTGCAGATGCTGGCGGCCGGACTCGCCGCCGACGGGCACCACGTGGCCGTCGCCTGCCCCCCGGAGGTCGCCGACCGCTTCGACCTGGACCGGCACGCGCGGGTGGTGCCGCTGCCGGTCGGTGCTGCCCCCCACCCCCTCCGTGACGGCCGTTCCGTCCGGACCCTGCGCGCCGCCGCTGCCGGTGCTCACGTCGTGCACGCCCACGGCCTGCGCGCCGGAGCCCTGGGCGCCCTCGCCCGCCGCGCCGGCCCGCCCTCCCTGGTGGTGACCACCCACAACGCGACGCCGGAGCGGGGCGCGGCCAGGCTCCTTTACACCGGTATGGAGCGTCTCGTCGCCGCACGCGCCGACCTGGTCCTGGGCGTGTCGCCGGACCTGGTCCGGCGCGCCCGGTCCGCGGGGGCCCGGGCCGTCGACCTCGCCGTGGTGCCCGCACCCCCGTGCCCGCGCCTGGACGGCGCCGACGCCCGGGACCACCTGCGCCGGGTGGCCGGCCTGGACCCGGGGGCGACCGTAGTGCTGCTGGTGGGGCGCCTGGCCGCCCAGAAGGGCTTGAACCGCGCTGTGGCCGCGCTGGACCGGCTCAACGGTCCCCGCCCGACCACGACCCGCCCGGGCGCCCGCCCGGGCACGGTCGGCGACAGCGGCGGCTCCCCGACGGTGCACCTCGTGGTGGCGGGGGAGGGGCCGGAGCGGGACGCGCTGACGGCCGCGGCCCGGGTCCGGGCCGACCTGCACCTGCTGGGCCACCGCGACGACGTCCCCCGGCTGCTGGCCGGGGCCGACGTCGTGCTGTCGACGGCGCGGTGGGAGGGTCAGCCGGTGTGGCTGCAGGAGGCTCTGCAGCAGGGGGCGGCGGTCGTGGCCACCGATGTGGGCGGGACCGGGCTCGTCGTCGGCGACGCGGCGGCCCTCGTCCCGGACGAGGGCGACGACGAGCAGGTCGCAGCGGCGGTCGCGGTGGCGCTGGGGGACCTCCTGGGGGACCCGGCGGCACTGCTCGCGCTGCGGCACCGGGCCACGGACAGGGCCGCGCAGCTGCCCACCGGGGCGGACGCGCTCACGGCGGCGCTCACGGCATACCGTGGGGTCCTGGCGGACCACCCCCGGACCGGTCCGTCCCGACCGTGACGTAGACTGGCAGCCCGTGGCGGAGACGACGAAGCACATCTTTGTAACGGGGGGCGTGGCCTCCTCGCTGGGGAAGGGTCTGACGGCCTCCAGCCTGGGGTTCCTGCTCCGCTCGCGCGGGCTGCGGGTGACGATGCAGAAGCTGGACCCCTACATCAACGTCGATCCGGGGACGATGAACCCCTTCCAGCACGGCGAGGTCTTCGTCACCGAGGACGGCGCCGAGTGCGACCTGGACATCGGGCACTACGAACGCTTCCTCAACACCAACCTCTCGGGTCGGTCCAACGTGACCACGGGCCAGGTCTACAACGACGTCATCGCGCGGGAGCGGCGCGGGGAGTACCTCGGCGACACCGTCCAGGTCATCCCGCACGTGACCAACGAGATCAAGGCACGGATGCGGGCGGCGGCCGACGCCGACGACGCGGATCGTCCGGACATCATCATCACCGAGATCGGCGGCACCGTCGGCGACATCGAGTCGCTGCCGTTCCTGGAGGCCGCCCGTCAGGTCCGGCACGACATCGGCCGGGCCAACTGCTTCTTCCTGCACGTCTCGCTCGTGCCCTACCTGGCGCCCAGCGGCGAGCTCAAGACCAAGCCCACCCAGCACTCGGTGGCGGCCCTGCGGCAGGTCGGCATCACCCCCGACGCCCTCGTGCTGCGGGCCGACCGCGCCATCCCCGAGGGCATCAAGCGCAAGATCTCGCTGATGTGCGACGTGGAGAACGACGGCGTCGCGGCCTGCATCGACGCCCCGAGCATCTACGACATCCCCCGGGTGCTGCACGCCGAGATGCTGGACGCCTACGTCGTGCGCCACCTGGGGATGCCGTTCAAGGACGTCGACTGGTCGGCCTGGGACGCCCTGCTCGAGCGGGTGCACGAGCCGGAGCACCGGATCGAGATCGCCCTCGTGGGCAAGTACGTGGACCTGCCCGACGCCTACCTCTCGGTCACCGAGGCGCTGCGCGCCGGTGGTTTCCGGCACGACGCCAAGGTGGACGTGCGGTGGGTCGCCTCCGACGAGTGCCGCACCGACGCCGGTGCCAGCACGGCCCTCGGCGGTGTCGACGCCGTCCTGGTGCCCGGCGGCTTCGGGGTCCGGGGCATCGAGGGCAAGATCGGGGCCCTGCGCTGGGCCCGGGAGCGGGGGGTGCCCACGCTGGGCATCTGCCTGGGGCTGCAGGCCATGGTCATCGAGCACGCCCGCCACGTCGCCGGCATCGAGGGAGCCAGCTCGACCGAGTTCGACCCGCAGACCGCCGAGCCGGTGATCGCCACCATGGAGGAGCAGAAGTCCTTCGTCGAGGGTGCCGGGGACCTGGGCGGCACCATGCGGCTGGGGTCCTACCCGGCCGCCCTGCGGGAGGGGTCGGTGGTGGCCGGGGCCTACGGCACCACCGAGGTCACCGAGCGCCACCGCCACCGCTACGAGGTCAACAACGCCTACCGCGACCGCCTGACCGACGCGGGTTTGGTCATCAGCGGGACCTCGCCCGACGGGTCCCTGGTGGAGTTCGTCGAGCTGCCGTCCGACGTGCACCCCTACTACGTCTCGACGCAGGCGCACCCCGAGTTCAAGTCCCGCCCCGACCACGCCCATCCGCTCTTCGCCGGGCTCGTGGCCGCGGCCCTCGACCAGCAGCGCGCCCAGCGCCTCGTCGAGGTGGAGGGCCGCCACCACCAGCACGAGCTGCCGGAGTGAGCCGGCCGTCGGAGCACCGCCTACCGTAGGGCCATGAGCCTGGACGCCCCCCGCCTCAGCGCCGCCGACCTGCAGGACCTGCCCGGGCGCCGTCCCGTGGTGAGCACCGAGGTCCCCTTCAGCGGGCGGGTCTGGGACGTGCGCCGGGACGAGGTCGACCTGGGTGGGGGTGGCGTCGTCACCCGGGACTACGTGGAGCACGGCGGCGCGGTCCTCGTGCTCGCCGTCCGGGAGGACCGCGGGGAGCCCGAGGTCCTCGTCATCCGACAGTACCGCCACCCCGTCGGCGCGGAGGACTGGGAGCTGCCCGCGGGGCTGCTCGACGTGGAGGGGGAGGCGCCCCTGGAGGCCGCCCGGCGCGAGCTGGCCGAGGAGGCCGACCTGCGGGCCGGCCGGTGGGAGGAGCTGTTCGCCTTCACCCCCTCCCCGGGGAGCCTGGGCGAGGTCATCACCCTGTTCGTGGCGACCGGGCTCTCCGAGGTGCCCGCCGAGGAGCGGCACGAGCGGGAGCACGAGGAGGCGGGTATGCCGGTGGGCTGGGTGGGCCTGTCCGACGCGGTGGCCGCGGTGCTGGGCGGGCAGGTGCGCAACGGGCCGCTGGTCGTCGGTGTGCTGGCGCTGGCGGCGCGGTTAGACTGACCTCTCGTGCGCAGGGCGGAGTGACGACCCGCCGGGATCCCTCGAGGACCCCGACCTGCGCACCGCGCGTCCGGCGGACCGACGAGAGGCCGAGGATCCCTCGGCGAAGGTGTGGTGGCACCGCGACCTGGCCCCCGCCCACACCTTTGCGGGCTGCCTTCCGGACGGGCACCCCGCCCCTCCGGGACACGACCCGAGAGGAGACGAACATGCTTCGCACCCACGAGGCCGGCACGCTGCGCGCCGAGCACGTCGGGACCACGGTCACCCTCGCCGGGTGGGTGGCCCGTCGTCGCGACCACGGAGGCGTGGCCTTCGTCGACCTGAGGGACGCCAGCGGCGTCGTGCAGGTCGTGGCGCGCGACGAGGTGCTCACCGGCGGGAACATGGTCCACGACCTGCGCAGCGAGTACTGCATCACGGTGACCGGCGAGGTGACCGCCCGCGCGGACAAGGACGTCAACCCCGACCTGCCCACCGGCGCGGTCGACGTGGTCGCCACCGGCATCGAGGTGCTCAGCGAGTCGGCTCCGCTGCCCTTCCAGATCGACGAGCGGGTGAGCGTGGGGGAGGAGGCCCGGCTGCGGCACCGCTACCTGGACCTGCGTCGTCCCGGGGCCAGCTCGGCGGGCGCCAACCTGCGGCTGCGCTCGCGGGTCAACGCCGCCGCCCGCACCGTGCTGGCCGAGCGCGACTTCGTCGAGATCGAGACGCCCACGCTGACCCGCTCCACCCCGGAGGGCGCTCGCGACTTCCTCGTCCCGGCGCGCCTGCAGCCCGGGAGCTGGTACGCCCTGCCCCAGAGCCCCCAGCTGTTCAAGCAGCTCCTCATGGTCTCCGGGATGGAGCGGTACTACCAGATCGCCCGCTGCTACCGCGACGAGGACTTCCGCGCCGACCGGCAGCCGGAGTTCACCCAGCTCGACGTCGAGATGAGCTTCGTGGACCAGGACGACGTCATCGAGCTCGGTGAGGCCCTGGCCCGGGCCGTCTGGGGGGTGCAGGGGATCGAGCTGGACACCCCCTTCCCGCGGATGACCTACGCCGAGGCGATGGCCCGCTACGGGACCGACAAGCCCGACCTGCGCCTCGACCTGGAGCTGACCGACTGCACCGAGTACTTCTCCGGGACCCCGTTCCGGGTGTTCCAGGCCGAGCACGTGGGCGCCGTCGTCATGCCCGGGGGCGGGTCGCAGCCGCGCCGGCAGTTCGACGCCTGGCAGGAGTGGGCCAAGCAGCGGGGGGCCCAAGGGGCTGGCCTACGTCACCGTCGGCGAGGACGGGACCCTGGGCGGCCCGGTGGCCAAGAACATCTCCGACGCCGAGCGGGCCGGCCTCGCCGACCACGTGGGGGCCTCCCCGGGTGACGCCGTCTTCTTCGCGGCCGGCCCGACCAAGCCCTCGCGGGCCCTCCTGGGCGCCGCCCGGCTCGAGATCGGTCGGCGCGCGGGACTGATCGACGAGTCGGCGTGGAGCTTCCTCTGGGTCGTCGACGCGCCCCTCTTCGAGCCGGCCGGCGACGCGGTCGAGGCCGGGGACGTCGCCGTGGGCTCCGGCGCCTGGACCGCCGTCCACCACGCGTTCACCTCGCCGAAGGCGGAGTTCCTCGACTCCCTGGAGGAGGACCCCGGTTCGGCCCTGGCCTACGCCTACGACCTGGTCTGCAACGGCAACGAGATCGGCGGCGGCTCCATCCGTATCCACCGCCGCGACGTCCAGGAGCGTGTCTTCGCCATCATGGGCCTGTCGGCGGAGCAGGCCCAGGAGAAGTTCGGCTTCCTGCTCGAGGCGTTCAAGTACGGCGCGCCGCCGCACGGCGGCATCGCCTTCGGCTGGGACCGGATCGTGGCCCTGCTCGCGGGCACGGACTCCATCCGGGACGTCATCGCCTTCCCCAAGACCGGGGGCGGCTTCGACCCGCTGACCGAGGCGCCCGCCCCGATCACCCCCGAGCAGCGCAAGGAGGCCGGGATCGACGCCGTGCCCGAGCAGCCGGCGCCGGCCCCGCAGGGGGCGCCCGAGGTGTCACCGACCCGGAGCTGAGTCGACCGGCGGGGTGCCGGCCCTCCCGTTAGCGTGGGGTCATGACTCCCCGACCCGTGGACGCCGTCGTCGTGGGCTCGGGCCCCAACGGGCTGGCCGCCGCCGTCACGCTGGCGCGCGCGGGGCTGCGGGTCACCGTGCTGGAGGGACAGCCCACCCCCGGCGGCGGAGTCCGGACGCTGCCGCTGGAGGGTCCGCGCGTCCCGGCGGGGGAGGGGCTGGTGCAGGACGTCTGCGCGGCCGTCCCCGCGGCCGTGTCCGGCTCCGCGTTCTTCGAGGAGTTCGACCTGGCGGCGCGTGGGGTCGAGCTCCTGGTGCCGGAGGTCTCCTACGCCCAGCCCCTGGACGGTGGCCGGGCGGGCATCGCCTGGCGGGACCTGGACCGGACCGCCGAGGACCTCGGGGTGGACGCCGGCGCGTGGCGGCGGCTCGTCGGCCCCCTGGTCCGGCACCGCCAGGAGGTGGCCTCGATCGCCCTGTCGGACAAGCGCTCCGTGCCGTGGTCCGGTGCCGGCACGCCAGCCGGCGCGGCCGCCTTCCTCCAGGCCCTGGCGGTGCTCTCGGGACCCGGCGGCGAACGGTGGTGGCGCACCGAGGAGGCCCGGGCGCTGATCACCGGCGTGGCCGCGCACACGATCACCCGCATCCCCTCTCCGGCGGCGGCGGGCACGGCGGCATACCTCGGCGCTCTGGCTCACGGCCCCCCACCGGGTGGCCGCTGGTGCGCGGGGGCATCGGCCGCATCACCGACGCGCTTCTGGCCGATCTGCGCGCCCACGGGGGCGAGGTCGTCCCCGACCACCCGGTCCGCAGCGGCCAGGACCTGCCCTCCGCCCGGGCGACCCTGCTGGACACCCACGCCCGGGTCGCCGCGGACCTGCTGGCCGAGCCGTACCGCTCGCGCCTGCGGTCCCTGCCCGTGGGAGCCGGCGTGTGCAAGCTCGACTACGTGCTGTCCGGACCGGTGCCCTGGAGCCGGCCGGAGGTCGCGCTGGCCGGCACCGTGCACGTGTGCGGCGACGTGGGGGACATGCGCCGCGCGGAGGCCGAGGTGGCGGCGGGCCGGCACGCCGAGCGTCCCATGATGCTGCTGAGCGACCCGGTTCCGCTCGACCCGGGACGACTGGGCCGCACCGGTCTGCGACCGGTGTGGGCCTACGCGCACGTCCCCCGGGGCTCCTCCCGGGACGTGCGTGCCCAGGCCGACGCCCAGCTGGAACGGTTCGCCCCCGGGTTCCGCGACCTCGTCGTGGACTGCGTGGTCACGCCCGCCTCCCGGATGGCCGAGCACAACGCCGCCTACCCCGACGGTGACATCTCCGGAGGGGCGATCTCGTTGTGGCACATGATCTCCCGGCCCACCGCACGGATGGACCCGTACGCCGTCGCGCCCGGCGTGTGGCTCTGCTCGGCCTCCACCCCTCCGGGCCCGGGCGTGCACGGCATGTCCGGGCTGCACGCCGCCCGCCGGGTCCTGCGCGCGCTCGGACGCCCCGTGCCCTCGCTCGCTCCCTGAGACGCCGCGCCGAGCACCCGGGGCGGGGACGGCTCAGGCCCCGCCCCGAGAGATCCGGGGGCGGGGCCTGTGCGGCGCGGGTCAGGCGGTCTGGTCGACCAGGACCCGACGGTCCTCGTCGCTGTCGGCGACCGGGCCGTCACCGTCGCTGCGGCGGGCGCCGGCGGCCCAGAACAGGCCCGCTCCGGTGAGGATGTTGATGACGCCCAGCCCGGCGACGAGGGCGGTCATGCCCAGGGCCAGCTTGAGCGCCGAGGCGGTCACGGTGCCCACGCCGAGCTCACCGACGAGTCCGTGGACGGTGCCGGTCCAGATCTCGCCGCGGGCGGCGGCGTCGGCCGGGTTGGTGCGGTCGAAGTCGTTCCAGTACTTGCCGCCGTTGGGGTACTCGACGGTCATGCCCTCGGCCGGGACGGGGTCGGGCACCGGCACGGTCTCGTCGCCGACCTGCAGCTCGGTGAGGGCGTTGCCCTCGGCGTCGACCAGCTGCTCCTCGGTCAGGGTGACCTCGGTGGTGCCGTTGATGACGTGGTGCACGACGGTGGCCATCTGGAACATGTACTCGCTCGCGCTGTTGACCAGCGGGTCGTCTGCGTTCATCTCGCGGCCCGAGACGGGGTAGCCCCACTCGTCCTCGAGCATGGCCATGATCGCGTCGGCCTCCTCGGTGGTGCCGCGGTCGACGAGCTGGCCGTCCTCGTTGTACGAGAGCTCGACGCCCTGGACCTCGCTGAAGCTCTGCAGGGAATGCCTGCCGTCCTGGTACATCTTGAAGGCGACGCCGGAGCCGATCAGGAAGACCAGACCGAAGACCATGAGCATGATCCCGACGAGACGAAGACGTTGTGCCATGGGGAAGGAACCTCCTCCGGGCAGGGGACCCGGATCGTGGTGTCCCGCCGGACGGGCCGGCGGCGTGCCCGGGAGGGGCATGGCTCCACCCTGACGCATCTCCTATCGTCGGTAGTAGGGCCAAAGGTCCCGGATCCGCAGGACGGACGTCACCCCTGCAGGAGCGGCGGCTGTGCCAGGCGCGGGCGGTGCGGTAGCCCAGGCGCCGGTAGACCCGCAGAGCAGCCGTGTTGTCCGCGAAGACGCCCAGCGTGCAGACCCCGTGCTCGCCCAGGGCCCACCGGGTCAGGGCGGCCGTGACCACGCCGCCCCAGCCGTGCCCTCGCAGGCCGGTGGCGGTGACGATGCCGGCCAGGTGGGGCACGCCGCCCGCCTCCCGCTCGGCCCCGCCCACCGCGGTCAGGTGCCCGGCGTCGTCCCGCCTCCCCACCCAGCGGACCACCCGACCGGTGCCGATCTCGGTCCAGACGCGGGGATTGTGCCGGCGGGTGAACGCCGACAGCTCGGCCGCGTCCTGCCCGTCGTCCAGCTCCTCGAGCTCGGCCTCCCGGGCGTCGGCGGGGGGAGGGGTCGCGGACCACATCCAGTCCCAGTCGCCGCCGTCGCCCAGGTCCAGGACCTCGTGGGCGACGGCGGCGTGGGAGCGGACCACGGAGACGGACCGGCTGCGCAGACGGTGCAGGTGTCCGCCGTCCCGCAGCGCCCCCAGGGCGGCGCGGACGTCCTCGGGGCCGACCTCGGCCGGGCCTCCCAGCGGGGCCACCCAGAACCCTCGCCGCTCCCCGAGCCGTTCGACGAGCATCACCGGTCCGTGCACCCACGCCTCTCCCGGCAGCGCCGGGTCCAGCGCCCAGCGGACCCAGGGGTCACCCCCGGAGAGCGCCACCAGCTCCGCGTGCGTGCGGACCCGGCGCACGTCATACCCCCGCCGCGGGAGCGTGCTCGGAGACCCCCACCCGCGCGTGCACCCGGCGCAGCCAGTCCGGGGCCCACCAGTTCCACCGGCCCAGCAGCGTCATCGTGGCCGGGACGACGAGCATCCGCACGACCGTGGCGTCCACGAGGACGGCGGCGGCCAGGGCGAACCCGGTCTGTTTGATGGCCAGCATGTGGCCCGCCGCGAACCCGGAGAAGACGACGACCATGATGACCGCGGCCGAGGTGATGATCCGCCCGGAGCGCTGGACGCCGAGGCGGACCGCGGTGTCGTCGTCGTGGCCCTGCTCGTGCAGCTCGATGATCCGCGAGAGCAGGAACACCTCGTAGTCCATCGACAGCCCGAAGCCGAACGCGAGCACGAGCAGCGGGATGACCGACTCCAGGGCACCCACCGACTCGAACCCCAGAAGACCCTCGAGGTAGCCGTGCTGGAAGACCAGGACCGTCAGGCCCAGGCTCGCCCCCAGCGAGACGACGTTGAGCACCAGGGCCTTGAGCGGGATGACGACCGAGCCGCTGAGGAGGAAGAGCAGGACGAGGGTGGCGCCGCCGATCCAGGCCGCGGCCCAGGCGGCCCGGTCCCAGACGGAGTCCACGAAGTCGGCGAGGGAGGCGGCCTGCCCACCCACCCACACCGCGCCACCGTCCGGGCCGGTGCTGGACCTGAGCGCGGTCACGACCTCGCGGGCCGGGTCCCCCAGGGGCCCGTCCTCCACCCGCACCCCGACGCGCCACAGCGGGTCGTCCGGGTCGGCGCCGTCCGCGAGCGGGACGTCGGCCGGCCACGCCCCCAGGTCCTGCGGCGGGTCGACGTCCCTGACCCCGGGCAGGCTCGAGACCTCCTCGGCCCAGGTGAGGGTCTCTTCCCGCGGTGCCTGGACGAGGGCCACGACGTCGGGGGCGGCCACCAGGGGGTAGTCCTCGTCCAGCTGCTCGAAGAAGACGCGCTGGTCGGCCCCGGGCGGCAGCAGGTCGGTCCCGGAAGAGGTCAGCCGCAGGCCGAGCGCGGGCCAGGCGAGCGCGAGCAGCACGGCGGTGCTGGCCACGACGGTGATCACCGGGCGTCGCTGGACCGCGGTGGCCAGCCGGCTGAAGATCCCCTCGTCCGCGGTCGCGCCGGCTCCCCGGCGGTGCCCGAGGCGGCGCGCCCACGTGGCGGCCAGCGCGGGGACCAGGGTGAGCGCGACGAGCAGCGCGACCACCACGACGGCGACCCCGGCGGCCCCGATCGCCCGCATGATCGGTGCCTCGAAGAGGACCAGCCCGGACAGGGCGATCCCCACGATCAGGCCGGAGAAGAGCACCGTGCGGCCGGCCGTCGTCAGGGCTCCGACGACGGCCGCCTCGATCTGGTCCTGGGACAGCTCCCGGTGGGGTACCCCCGGGGCGACCGCCTCCACTGCTCCCGGAACCGGGAGACCAGGAGGAGGCCGTAGTCGATGCACAGGGCCAGCCCCATGACCGTGACGATGTTGACGACGGTGGCGTCGAGGTCGATCAGGTAGGAGAAGCCGAGCAGGATCGCCAGGCCGCCCCCGATGCTCGCGACCGCGCCGAGGACCGGCATGAGGGCGGCCAGGACGCCACCGAAGACCACGACCATGACGACGAGGGAGATCGGCAGGGCGATGCCCTCGCCCCGTTGCAGGTCGACCTGGATCTGGTCGGTGATGTCGTCGACGAGCAGGGGGACGCCGCCCCAGTCCACCGCGCCCGTGTGGTCCGCCAGGAGCTCCTCGTATGCCGCCTCCAGGCCGACCAGCACGTCCCGGGCCTGCGGGAAGGTCACCTCGGGCTCCAGCTCGACGGTCAGCAGGAAGGCACCGCCGGAGGGGTCCTGGTCCCGGACCGCGACGAGCGCCTCGGGAGCGGTGGGCCACTCCGGGTGCAGGACGGGGGCGACGACCCCCGCCACCCCGTCGACGTCCGCGGCCCGCTCCGCGAACCCCGCCACCGCGGCCACGAGGGCGGGGTCCTGCAGGTCGGCACCGGTCACCGACCCGAGGAGCGCCGGTCCCTCCTCGTCGGCGGCGGTGATCTCCTGGACGACCTGGGCCGCACCCGGGGCCTCGATCGCCCCGGAGGTCAGGCGGTCGAAGAGGCCGGGGCCCGGCCCGAGGCCCAGGGCGGTGACGAAGGCGGCGACCACCAGCACCGACCAGGTGAGCAGGTACCACCATCGGTGGCGGACCGTCGACCGGCCGAGCACGGCCAGCGCAGGACGGCGGGGAGGGCGGTGCGAGCCGGCCACGGGTAGCCTCACCAGGGTGTCGAGTGGTGGATCAGACCTGTTCAGCGTATCCACGGGCGCCGACGGGACCGCGGCCGAGGGGGACCTGCGGCCACCGCTGGCGGTCCGGATGCGGCCGCGCACGCTCGACGAGGTCGCCGGCCAGGAGGACGTCCTGCGACCCGGGTCCCCGATGCGTCGGCTCATCGAGGGCCACGCCGGGGTGGCCGGGCCCCTGTCGGCGATCCTGTGGGGACCGCCGGGCACCGGGAAGACCACGCTGGCCCACCTCGTGGCCGCAGCGGGCGACCGTCGGTTCGTCGAGCTCTCCGCGGTCACGGCCGGGGTGAAGGACGTGCGGGCGGCGATGGAGGAGGCCGTGCGCCAGCGGTCGCTGCACGGGCGGGCCACCGTGCTCTTCCTCGACGAGATCCACCGGTTCACCAAGGCCCAGCAGGACGCGCTCCTGCCGGGCGTGGAGAACCGGGTGGTGATCCTCGTGGCGGCGACGACGGAGAACCCCTCCTTCTCGATCATCGCGCCCCTGCTCTCGCGCTCGGTCATGGTGCGGCTCGGGTCGCTGACCGACGAGCAGGTCGCGGGGGTGGTCCGGCGCGCGCTCACCGACGAGCGGGGTCTGGCGGGGGAGTTCACCCTCGACGACGACGCCCTCGACCACGTGGTGCGGATGGCCGGCGGGGACGCGCGGCGGGCGCTCACCACCCTCGAGGCCGCCGCCGGCGTGGCGGCCGACGAGCGTCCGGCCGGTCGCGAGGACCAGCCGGCCCTCATCGCGCTGGCGACGGTCGAGCAGGCGGTGGCCACCGCGGCGGTGCGCTACGACCGGGCGGGGGACCAGCACTACGACGTGGCCAGCGCGTTCATCAAGTCGATGCGCGGCAGCGACGTCGACGCGGCGCTGCACTACCTGGCCCGGCAGCTGGAGGCGGGGGAGGACCCCCGGTTCATCGCGCGCCGGATCGTTCTCGCCGCGAGCGAGGACGTGGGCATGGCCGACCCGACGGCGCTGCAGACCGCCGTCGCCGCGATGCACGCGGTCGCCCAGATCGGGATGCCGGAGGCCAGGATCGTGCTGGCCCAGGCGGTGGTGCACAACGCGCTGGCGCCCAAGTCCAACGCGGCCTACGCCGCGATCAACGCGGCCGTGGCCGACGTCCGGGCCGGTCGTGGCGGGGCGGTGCCGCCGCACCTGCGGGGGAGCGGGTATGCCGGGGCCGCCCGCCTCGGGCACGGGGAGGGTTACCGCTACAGCCACGACGAGCCGGCCGGGGTCGGGCCCCAGCAGTATCTCCCGGACGACCTGCTCGAGGCCGACGTCGACTACTACCGTCCCACCACGCGCGGGTGGGAGGAGCGGCTCGCGGCCCGGTGGGCCGAGCTGCGGCGGATCGTCCGGGGCCGGTGACGGCGGCTATTGTGGCAAGGTCCGTCTGCCCCCTGGTGAGGAGACCATGGAAACCGCCGAGATCCGCCGTCGCTGGTTGAGGTTCTTCGAGAGCAAGGACCACGCCGTCGTCCCCAGCGCCCCGCTGGTCTACGACGACCCCAACCTGCTGTTCGTCAACGCCGGCATGGTGCCCTTCAAGCCCTACTTCCTGGGCCAGGAGAGCGCGCCGTGGCCGCGGGCCACCTCGGTGCAGAAGTGCGTGCGGACCCTCGACATCGAGGAGGTCGGGCGGACCACCCGGCACGGCACCTTCTTCCAGATGAACGGCAACTTCTCCTTCGGCGACTACTTCAAGGACCGGGCCATCGCCTACGCCTGGGAGTTCGTCACCGGGTCGCAGGACGACGGGTTCCTCGGCTTCGACCCCGGGTCCGTGTGGGTGACCGTCCTCGAGGGCGACGACGAGGCCGCCGACCTGTGGCACCGGATCGCCGGGCTGCCCCAGGAGCGCATCCAGCGGCGCGGGCCGGCCGACAACTACTGGTCCATGGGGGTGCCCGGACCGGGCGGACCCTGCAGCGAGATCTACATCGACCGCGGTCCCGAGCACGGGCCCGACGGCGGGCCCGTCGTGGACGAGGACCGCTACCTGGAGATCTGGAACCTCGTCTTCATGCAGGACGAGCTGTCCGCGGTCCGCTCCAAGACCGACGTGGACATCGCCGGGGAGCTGCCGACGAAGAACATCGACACCGGGATGGGGCTGGAGCGGGTGGCCTACCTGCTCCAGGGCGTGGACAACCTCTACGAGATCGACGAGGTCTACCCCGTCATCGAGCGCGCCGAGGACCTGTCCGGTCGCGCCTACGGCAAGGACCACGACGACGACGTCCGCTTCCGGGTGGTCGCCGACCACGTCCGGTCCGGGCTGATGCTCATGGGCGACGGGGTCACCCCCGGCAACGAGGGCCGCGGCTACGTCCTGCGCCGGCTCCTGCGCCGCGCCGTGCGCTCGATGCGCCTCCTGGGCGTCCACGACCCCGCCCTGCCAGAGCTCCTGCCGGTGAGCAAGGACGTGATGAAGCAGTCCTACCCCGAGCTGGAGCGGGACTGGGCCCGGATCAGCGAGGTGGCCTACGCCGAGGAGGAGGCCTTCCGGCGCACGCTGGCCAGCGGCACCACGATCCTGGACACCGCCGTCGCCCGGGCCAAGGAGTCGGGGGTCACCCGGCTCGCCGGCGGGCAGGCCTTCCAGCTGCACGACACCTACGGCTTCCCCATCGACCTCACCCTGGAGATGGCGGCCGAGCAGGGCCTGTCGGTCGACGAGGAGGGCTTCCGCACGCTGATGACCGAGCAGCGGCAGCGGGCCAAGGCCGACGCCCGGTCCAAGAAGGCCGGGCACGGCGAGGTCACCTCCTACCGGCAGGTCGCCGACCGGCTGGGTCGTCCGGTGGAGTTCACCGGGTACGAGCAGACGAGCGGCGAGGCCCCGGTCGTGGGACTGTTCAGCTCCGGCCAGGAGGTGGACCGGCTCAGCGCCGTCGGGCAGGACGCGGAGACCGGTGGCACCGAGGTCGAGGTCGTCCTGGGCAGCACGCCCTTCTACGCCGAGGCCGGTGGGCAGCTGGCCGACCACGGCGTCCTCCGGTTGGCCGGCGGCGCGGTGGTCCAGGTGACCGACGTGCAGCGGCCGACACCCGGTCTGGTCGTGCACCGTGGGCGTCTCCTCGAGGGCGAGGTCGCTGTCGGCGAGCGCGCCACCGCCGAGATCGACTCGGTCCGCCGGGCCTCGGTGTCCCGCGCGCACACCGCCACGCACATCGTGCACAAGGTGCTGCGGGAGGCCCTCGGGGACTCGGCGACCCAGGCGGGGTCCGAGAACGCCCCGGGGCGGCTGCGTTTCGACTTCCGTTCCACCCGCGGGCTCGGCGGCGAGGAGCTGGCCGCGGTCGAGGCCCGGATCAACGAGCGGCTCATGGACGACCTCTCGGTCAGCGCGGCCGAGATGCCGCTCGCCCAGGCGCGGGAGATGGGCGCGATGGCGCTCTTCGGGGAGCGCTACCCCGACGTGGTGCGCGTCGTCTCGGTCGGCGGCCCGTGGTCGCTGGAGCTGTGCGGCGGGACCCACGTGCTCAACTCCGCCCAGCTGTCCCTCGTGAAGATCATGGGCGAGGCCTCCATCGGGTCGGGGGTCCGCCGCGTCGAGGCCCTGGTCGGTGCGGACGCCTACCAGCACCTGGCGCGGGAGAACGTCATCGTCAACCAGCTCACGGACTCCCTGAAGGTTCGTCCCGACGAGCTGCCGGACCGCATCGGCCAGCTGATGGCGAGGCTGAAGGAGGCCGAGCGTCAGATCGCCGCGGCCAAGGCCCAGCAGGCCCTGGCGGCGGCGGCCTCGCTCACCGACCGTGCCCGCGACGTGGACGGCGTGACCTTCCTGGGTCACGACCTCGGCGAGGGGTCGACCGGGGACGACCTGCGCCGCGCGGTGACCGACCTGCGGGGCCGTCTCGGTACCGACCGGCCCGTGGTCGTCGCCCTCACCGGCACCTCCGGCGGACGCCCCCACGTGGTGGTCGGGACCAACGAGGCCGCCCGCGGCCGGGGGATCCGGGCCGGCGCCCTCGTGAAGGTCGCCGCCCAGACCCTCGGCGGCGGCGGCGGGGGCAAGGACGACCTGGCCCAGGGGGGTGGCCAGGACCCGTCGCGGACCGCCGACGCGCTGCGTCGCATCGAGGACGAGCTGAGGCCGTGACGACCGACCCGGGGGTGCTGCTCGGCGTCGACGTCGGGGAGGTCCGGGTCGGCCTGGCGGCCAGCGACGCCGTCGGCCTGCTGGCCCACCCGGTGGCGACCCTGCCCCGGGACCCCGAGGGCCTGACCGACCTCGGTGCCATCGCCGAGGAGGTCGCCGGACGGGGAGCCGTCGGGGTGGTCGTGGGCCTGCCCCGTTCCCTCTCCGGGGAGGAGGGCTTGGCCGCACGCCGTGCCCGCGACTACGCTGTTGCGCTGCAGCGGCGTCTGGAGGTGCCGGTGCGTCTGGTCGACGAACGTCTGACCACGGTGGACGCCCACCGGAACCTGCGCCGCAGCGGGGTCCGGGGACGCGAGCACCGCGGAGTCGTGGACCAGGCGGCCGCCGTCCTCATCCTCCAGTCGGCGCTGGACGCCAGACGCGCCGGCCGTCCCCCCGGTGAACCCCTGAAGGCGCGCAAGCCCCGGACCCCCCGGTCCGGCCCCTGAGCAAAGGACACGGATGAGCCATCCTCCGCACGAGGACTGGGACGAGCACGACGTGCACGGCACGGCGTCCGGGACCCGGTTCGACGACGACGTCCTCGGACTGCGTGGCGTCCACGACCACGACGAGTCGTTGGCCGACGACGTCCTCGAGCCCGAGGAGCAGCTGTTCCGCCGGCGACGCCGGCGACGGCGCAACCCGGTCCTGGTCGGCATCTCGCTGCTGCTCGCCGGGGCTCTCGTCGTCACCGCCTCCGTCTTCGCCGTCGGCTGGATGCGCGACCTGCTGCCCGACGTCTCGATCGGGGAGCCCACCGCGCAGGACTACGAGGGCTCCGGGACCGGTGAGGTCATGGTCGAGGTGCCACCCGGCGCCGGCGGCGGGGAGATCGCCCAGCTGCTGGTGGAGAACGACGTCGTGGCGTCGGCCGGGGCGTTCACCGCCGCGCTGCAGGCCGACCCCCGGTCCTCCTCGATCCAGCCGGGCACCTACCGGATGGCCGGCCAGATGAGTTCGCAGGCCGCGCTCGGGCGGCTCCTGGACGGCAACTTCCGGGAGATCGACGGCGTGACCGTCCGTGAGGGCCTGTGGGTGGCCGAGACCTTCGCCGCGCTGGCCGAGGCCACCGGCCACGAGGTCGCCGACTACGAGGCGGTCGACCCCGCCTCCCTCGACCTGCCCGACGCCGCCGAGGGCGAGCTGGAGGGCTTCCTCTACCCGAGCACCTACGAGTTCGGGCCGGACACCACCCCGGAGGAGCAGCTGCAGACGCTCGTCGACCAGGGCAGGCAGGTCTACGCCGACCTCGGGATCGCCGACGACGAGCTGCGCGAGGTCATCATCAAGGCGAGCATCGTCCAGGGCGAGGGCATGTTCTCCGAGGACCTGCCGAAGGTGGCGCGGGTCGTCGAGAACCGCCTGCAGCCCAACCCGGAGACCAACGGCTACCTGCAGATGGACTCCACGGTGCACTTCATCTTCCAGGAGCGCGGCCTGGCCGGCACGACGGACGAGCAGCGCGCCGACGACGACCCCCACAACACCTACGCCTACCCGGGGCTGCCGGCCGGTCCCATCAACAGCCCGGGCGAGGAGGCGATCCGCGCGGTGCTGGAACCGGAGCCGGGTGACTGGCTCTACTTCGTCACGGTGGACCCCTCGACGGGGGAGACCCGTTTCGCCACCGACTGGGCGGGGCACCAGGAGAACGTCCAGCTCTTCCAGCAGTGGTGCCAGGACAACCCGGACCAGTGCTGACCGCGGGTCCTCGGCGGGCCGCGGTGGTCGGGTCCCCGGTGGCGCACTCCCTCTCACCGGTGCTCCACCGGGCGGCCTACCGCAGGCTCGCGCTCACCGGGTGGGAGTATGCCGCCACCGAGGTCCCGCCGGGCGCGCTGGCCGGGTTCGTGGCCGGCCTGGGTCCGCAGTGGGCCGGGCTGTCGGTGACGATGCCCCTGAAGGACGAGGCTCTCGCGCTGGCCGACCACGCCGACGACGACGCCGTCCTCACCGGGAGCGCCAACACCCTCGTCCCCTCGGACGGCGGGTGGACGGCCTTCAACACCGACGTCCACGGCGTGGGGGCCGCGCTGGCCGAGGCCGGCCTGCTCCGGCCCCGACGGGCCGTCGTGCTGGGCGGCGGGGCGACCGCCCGCTCGGTGCTGGTGGCGCTCGACCGCCTCGGCGTGGAGCAGGTGCGGCTGCTGGTGCGCGACCGCGCCCGTCCGGGCACCGAGGAGCTCCTCGGGCGGCTGAGCGCCCGGACCACCGTCGCCACGTTCCCGGGGACGGACCGCGGCGGCGGCGCCCCGGACGTCGTCGTGAACACCCTCCCGGCCACCGTCGACCCCGCCGCGGACACGGTCCGCGCGGTGCTCGGCGGGGGGTGCCCGGTCGTGATGGACGTGGCCTACGCCCCGTGGCCGAGCGGCTTTGCGAGGGCCGTCGCGTCCGCGTCGGAGGGCCTGGTGCCCGTCCTGCGCGGCACCGCGATGCTCGCGCACCAGGCCGCCCGCCAGGTGCGGCTGATGACCGGGCATGATGTCCCGGTGGAGGTGTTGCGCACGGCCCTGCTCGAGGCCGCCGGTGCCTCTCCGACGACCCGGTGGTCGGAGGGACCGACCGGTGTCTGAGCAGGTGGCCCTCGGCCTCGTGGCGCTCGTCGTCGGGGTGCTCGGCATCCCCGTCGCCCGCTGGCTGGAGGCGACCACCTACCGCAAGCCCGACGAGGCGGACGTGCCTTACCCGGGCAACCGGTGGTGGGTGCCGTTCGCGCTCGCAGGCGCCTCGACGCTGGTGGTGCACCGTGTCTGGATCGTCGACGACGACGCCGTGCCCGGCTGGCCGGTGGCCGTGGTGCTCACCGCCACGCTGCTGCTCGTGACGCTGGCCTGCGTCTGCCTGGCGGCCATGGACCTGGACGTCCACCGCCTCCCGGACCGGATCATGTGGCCCACGATGGCGTTCCTGGCCACCGGCATGCTCCTCGCCGCGCTGGTGGGCGGAGGGCTGGAACCGTGGGTGCGCTCCATGGTGGCCGGGGTGGCCAGCGGGGGCTTCTACCTGCTGCTGGCCCTGCTGTCCCTGGCCCGGGGCTCGCTGGCCCTGGGCCTGGGCGACGTCAAGCTCGCCGTCGTGCTGGGCGCCGGCCTGGGGTGGTTCGGCTGGCCCGAGGTGGTCGCGGGCATCTACGCGGGATTTCTCGTCGGCGGGCTGCTGGCCGTCCTGCTCCTGCTGACGCGCCGGGTCGGGTGGAAGGGCGACTTCGCCTACGGGCCCCCGATGATGGTCGGGGCGCTGCTCGGCCTCGTGCTCGTCCCCGGCCCCACGGCCGGTCTGTTCTGACCCGCCGTGCGCCCGGTGGTTCCCCGGCAGGGGCCCGCCGGTCCCGGGCGGCGCCCGGGGCCTCGGCCTCGGCCGCCGGACGGTCGCACCGCCCGCCCGTGGGAGAATCGCCCGCATGCTGCGCTGGTTGACCGCCGGGGAGTCCCACGGCCCCGCCCTGACCGCCGTCCTCGAGGGTCTGCCCGCCGGGGTGCGGGTGGACCGGTCCGCCGTGGAGGGTGCGCTGGCCCGACGCCGCCTCGGCCACGGCCGGGGCGCCCGGATGTCATTCGAGGCCGACCAGCTGCGTTTCCTGGGCGGGCTGCGGCACGGGCTGAGCATCGGCTCCCCCCTCGCCCTGCTCGTGGAGAACAGCGAGTGGGCCAAGTGGCAGGCCGTGATGAGCCCCGAACCGGTGCCCGAGGAGGCGCTGCGGCGCGCCGACGACGTCGGTGCGCCCCAGGAGCTGGCCCGCAACCGCCCCCTCACCAGGCCCCGTCCGGGCCACGCCGACCTGGTGGGGATGACCAAGTACGGCTTCGACGAGGCCCGTCCCGTGCTCGAGCGCGCCTCCGCCCGGGAGACGGCGGCCAGGGTCGCCCTCGGTGCCGTCGCCGCGGCCTTCCTGGAGCAGGCCGTCGGCGTCCGGCTCGTCTCGCACACCGTCAGCATCGGACGGGCCGGCACCCCGTCGGTGGACGACGACGCCCCCGCGCTGGAGGACCTGCCCCGCCCGGACGACGTGGACGCGCTCGACGCCGACCCCGTGCGCACCCTCGACGCGGGACGCTCGGCCGCGATGGTCGCCGAGATCGACGCCGCCCGCCAGGACGGCGACACCCTCGGTGGCGTGGTCGAGGTCCTGGCCTGGGGGCTGCCCCCGGGTCTGGGTTCGCACGTCCACTGGGACCGGCGGCTCGACGCCCGCCTGGCTGCCGCGCTGATGGGGGTGCAGGCCATCAAGGGCGTCGAGGTGGGGGAGGGGTTCCGCACCGCCGCCCGCCGCGGCAGCCGCGCCCACGACGAGATCGTCGTCGACGGGGACGGGAGGGTGGCGAGGACCACCCTGCGCAGCGGGGGGACCGAGGGCGGGATGAGCACCGGCGAGGTGCTGCGCGTCCGTGCGGCGATGAAGCCGATCTCCACCGTGCCCAGGTCGTTGCGCACCATCGACACCACGACCGGCGAGGCCGCCACGGCCATCCACCAGCGGTCCGACGTCTGCGCGGTCCCGGCCGCCGGCGTGGTGGCCGAGGCCATGGTCGCCCTCGTCCTGGCCGACGCGGTCCTGGAGAAGTTCGGCGGCGACTCGGTGGCCGAGGTCGCGCGCAACCACGCCGCCTACCTGGAGCAGGTGCCGCCCCACCTGCGACCCGCGCCCGCCACCGCGCACTCCGCCACCGCTCACTCGGCCCCCGTCGACCCGGAGGGGACGGCGTGAGCGGCCCGATCGTCGTCCTCGTCGGCCCTCCCGGAGCCGGCAAGAGCACGGTGGGCCGCGGGCTCGCGGAACGGTGGGGCGTGCCGCTCGTCGACACCGACGTCGAGGTCGAGACCGCCGCCGGGCGCACGATCAGCGACATCTTCGTCCAGGACGGCGAGGCCTCCTTCCGCGACCTGGAGCGGGCCGCGGTGCTCCGCGCGCTGCAGGACGGACGCTCCTGCGTGCTGGCCCTCGGCGGAGGAGCGGTCATGCAGGAGGCCGTGGCCCAGGCCCTGGAGCAGAGCCCGGTCCCCGTCGTCTTCCTCGACGTCACCATCGCGGACGCGGCCTCCCGGGTCGGCTTCGACACCTCCCGCCCGCTGCTCCTGGTCAACCCCCGCGCCTCGTGGACCCGGCTGATGAACGTCCGTCGGCCGGTCTACGAGCGGCTGGCCGACCACCACGTGCAGACCGGAGGTCGGACCCCCGCGGCCGTCGTCGAGGAGGTCGTCGAGCGGGTGGGGGAGCGGCAGGAACCATGAGCGTGCGCACCGTCCACGTCGGTCCCCCCGCGCAGGGGTATGCCGTGCACGTGGGCGCCGGCGCCCTCGACCGGCTGGGCGAGCACGCCCGGCCCGGCCGACGGGTGCTCGTCGTCCACCAACCGGGGCGCGAGGAGCTGCTGGCGGAGGTGCTGCAGGTGCTGACCGCCGGCGGCGCCCGCCCCGTCGCCGCCCGGGTGCCGGACGCCGAGGCCGCCAAGGACGCCAGGGTGCTCGTGGACCTGTGGGGCGTGCTCGGGCGCGAGGGGTTCACCAGGGACGACCTCGTCGTCGGGCTGGGCGGAGGCGCGACCACGGACCTGGCCGGCTTCGTGGCGGCGACCTGGCTGCGCGGGGTGGAGGTGGTCCAGCTGCCCACCTCGCTGCTGGGGATCGTCGATGCCGCCGTGGGTGGCAAGACCGGGATCAACACCGCGGAGGGCAAGAACCTCGTGGGCGCCTTCCACGAGCCCTCGGCCGTGCTGTGCGACCCGTCCTGGCTGGCCACGATGGCCCGGCCGGACTACGCCTCCGGCCTGGCCGAGGTGCTCAAGTGCGGCTTCGTCGCCGACCCGCACGTCCTGGACCTCGTGGAGGCCGACCCGGGAGCGGCGCTGGACCCCGTGGCCGCCCCCGAGCTCGCGGCCGAGCTGGTGGTCCGGGCCGTGCAGGTCAAGGCCGACGTCGTCGCCGCCGACCTGCGCGAGGCCTCGGTGCGCGAGATCCTAACTACGGCCACACCTTCGCCCACGCGGTCGAACAGGTCGAGGACTACACCTGGCGGCACGGGGACGCCGTGGCGGTGGGGATGGTCTACGTGGCCGAGCTGGCCTCCCGGCGGGGGCTGGTGGACGCCGAGCTGCTCGCCCGGCACCGCCGGGTGCTCTCGGCGGTCGGGCTGCCCACCTCCTACGGCCCCGGCCGCTGGCCCGAGCTGCGCGCCGCGATGGGTCGGGACAAGAAGGCGCGGGGGGCGACGCTGCGGTTCGTGGTGCTGGAGGGGCTCGCGCGGCCGACCCGGCTGGAGGGGCCGGACGAGGCCGAGCTGAGGGCCGCCTACGACGCCCTGCACTGACCGAGCCGCCTCAGCCGGGCGTCGGCCGCTGTGCCGCAGGACGATGCGGGTCGCCGCCGGAGTCGCCGCTAGACTTGTCCGGGTTTGGGTCCGTGTCCGCGCCGGCCCTCCCCGACGACCTGACCGACCTGACCGACCTGCGAAGGAAGAACGCTGTGGCAACCACGAACGACCTCAAGAACGGCATCGTCCTGGACATGGACAACGGGCTGTGGCAGGTGCTGGAGTTCCAGCACGTCAAGCCCGGCAAGGGCCCGGCGTTCGTGCGCACCAAGCTCAAGAACGTCACCTCCGGCAAGATCATCGACAAGACGTTCAACGCCGGCACCAAGGTGGAGACCGCGACCGTGGACCGGTCCGACTTCCAGTACCTGTACAACGACGGCACGGACTACATCTTCATGGACGAGAAGTCCTACGAGCAGATCCACGTCTCGCCCCAGGCCATGGGTGACGCCGCCAGGTTCCTGCTGGAGAACGGCCGCGCGATGATCGCCCAGCACGACGGGCAGGTGCTCTACGTCGAGCTGCCCGCCTCCGTCGTCCTGGAGGTCACCCACACCGAGCCCGGGCTGCAGGGCGACCGCTCGACCGGAGGCACCAAGCCGGCGACCCTGGAGACGGGGGCGGAGATCCAGGTGCCGCTGTTCCTCGAGAGCGGCACCAAGGTCAAGGTCGACACCCGCGACGGCTCCTACCTCGGCCGCGTGAGCTGACGTGCCCGCACGCACCAAGGCGCGCAAGCGCGCCCTGGAGCTGCTCTACGAGGCCGAGCAGCGAGGCCTGAACGTGGGGACCCTGCTGGAGGAGCGGATCGCGGTGCCCACCACGCAGCACCCGCTGCCGGAGTATGCCGTGGAGCTGGTCCGTGGGGTCGTGGACCACTGGTCCTCGATCGAGGAGGCGCTGACCACCTGGTCCCAGGGGTGGTCCCTGGACCGGATGGCCGCGGTCGACCGGGCGGCGCTGCGCATCGGGACGTGGGAGATCGTCTGGAACGACGCGGTCCCCGACGGCGTGGCCGTCTCCGAGGCGGTCAACCTCGTGCAGGACCTGTCCACCGACGACTCGCCGCGCTTCGTCAACGGCCTGCTCTCCCGGATCTCCGAGGTCAAGGACACCCTGGCCTGAGACCAGGGCCCCGCGCGAACGGTTCCTGGTCCGGCCCGGTTGAGTCCCGCGCAGGAGCCTGTCGTGGGTGCAGTACAGTGGCGCGCACCGAGCATCATCCTTTAACCACCGTCCTGTGAGGCGGGGAAGGAGACGGGCTGTGCCCCCTGCCCAGAACAGCGCTGGTCCAGGACGTGAGGTCCTCACCAGCAGCGAGATCGACCGGGCCCTGCGCCGGATCGCCCACGAGATCCTCGAGGCCAACAAGGGCCCGGAGAACCTGGTGCTCCTGGGGATCCCCACGCGCGGCGCCCACCTGGCCCGTCGGCTGGCCTCCGCCCTGGAGCAGGTCGAGGGCGTGGAGGTGCCGGTCGGGTCCCTGGACGTGACGATGTACCGCGACGACCTTCGCCGTCAGCCCACCCGGGCCGTCGAGCCCACCGTGGTTCCGGCCGGGGGCGTCGACGACAGGGTCGTGGTCCTGGTCGACGACGTGCTCTACTCCGGCCGCACGGTCCGGGCCGCCCTCGACGCGCTCTCGGACCTGGGCCGACCCCGGGCGGTGCGGCTGGCGGTGCTCGTCGACCGCGGCCACCGCGAGCTGCCGGTGCGGGCCGACTACGTGGGCAAGAACCTGCCCACGTCCACCAGCGAGCGGGTCATGGTCCGGCTCGCCGAGCACGACGGCGAGGGCACCGAGGGCGTGCGCATCGCCGGGCCCGCGGAGGAGCGCTCGTGAAGCACCTGCTGTCCATCGCCGACCTGACGCGCGAGGAGATCCTCTCCGTCCTGGACACCGCCGTCTCCATGCACGAGGTGCAGGACCGCGACGTCAAGAAGCTGCCGACCCTGCGCGGGCGGACCATCATCAACTTCTTCTTCGAGGACTCCACCCGCACCCGTGCCTCCTTCGAGATCGCCGGCAAGTGGATGAGCGCCGACACGATCAACCTCACCGGCAAGGGGACCTCGGTCTCCAAGGGCGAGTCCCTGCGGGACACGGTGCTGACCATCGACGCCATGGGCGTGGACATGATGATCATCCGCCACCCCGCCAGCGGTGCGCCCGCCCAGATCGCCGACTGGGTCGACTGCTCGATCGTCAACGCCGGGGACGGGACGCACGAGCATCCCAGCCAGGCCCTCCTGGACGCGTACACCCTGCGCCGCGCCCTCGGTGACCTGGCCGGGCGGCACGTGGCGATCGTCGGCGACCTGACCCACTCCCGGGTGCTGCGCTCCAACCTGCTCTGCCTGCGCGCCCTCGGTGCCGAGGTGACGCTGGTCGCCCCACCCACCCTGATGCCGAGCGGGGTGTCCTCCTGGTCGGCCAGGGACGGGTTCGAGACCTCCTACGACCTGGACGAGGTCCTTCCCCGGGTCGACGCCGTGATGATGCTGCGCGTGCAGCGCGAACGGATGAGCGGGGGCTACTTCCCCACCGCCCGGGAGTATGCCGTCACCTACGGGCTGACCGCGCGTCGCCTGGCGCTCCTGCCGGACCACGCGGTCATCACCCACCCCGGCCCCATGAACCGGGGGCTGGAGATCTCCGCCGAGGCCGCCGACGCGGCCCGGTCCCTCGTCCTGGACCAGGTCAGCGCCGGCGTGGCCGTGCGGATGTCCATCCTCTACCACCTCCTCGCGGGGGAAGGGAGCACCCAGTGACCCGGCTCAGCCAGCCCAGTCTGCTCGTCGAGGGGGCCGACGTGCTCGGGGGCGGCGCCCAGGACGTCCTCGTCGTCGACGGTCGGATCGCCGCCGTCGGTCCGGAGGCGGCCACCGGGGCACCGTCGGACACCCAGCGCCTCCCGGCGCAGGGCCTCGTCCTGCTCCCGGGCCTGGTCGACCTGCACACGCACCTGCGCGAGCCGGGACGCGAGGACGCCGAGACCGTCGAGAGCGGGTCGCAGGCCGCCGCCGCCGGCGGGTTCACCGCCGTGCTGGCGATGGCCAACACCGACCCGGTCGCCGACACGGCCGAGGTGGCCGAACGGGTCGCCGACCTGGGCCGCCGCGCCGGTTACGTGGACGTCCACCCGGTGGGCGCGGTCACCAAGGGCCTGGCCGGCGAGGAGCTGGCGGAGCTGGGGCTGATGGCCCGCTCCCGGGCCCGGGTCCGGGTGTTCTCCGACGACGGCCGGTGCGTCCACGACCCCCGCCTGATGCGCCGCGCCCTGGAGTACGTCCGGGCCTTCGACGGTGTCGTCTCCCAGCACGCCCAGGACCCCCGCCTGGCGGACGGGCGAGCCTGCTGCCACGAGGGTGAGCTCTCCGGGCGGCTCGGGCTGCCCGGGTGGCCGGCGGTCGCCGAGGAGACGATCGTGGCCCGGGACGTCATGCTCGCCCGGCACACGGGCTCGCGGGTGCACGTCGCGCACGTGACGACGGCGGGCACCGTCGAGGTCCTGCGCTGGGCCAAGGAGCGCGGGATCGACGTGACCGCCGAGGTGACCCCGCACCACCTCATGCTCACCGAGGACCGGCTGGTGGGCTACGACCCCACGTTCAAGGTCAACCCGCCGCTGCGTCCGACGGAGGACGCCGAGGCGCTGCGGGCGGCCCTGGCCGACGGCACGATCGACGCGGTCGCGACCGACCACGCCCCCCACGTGCGGCAGGACAAGGAGCACGCCTTCGTCGACGCGGCGTTCGGCATGCTCGGGCTGGAGACCGCGCTGGGGGTGGTGGGCACCCTGATGGTCCAGGAGGGCCGGATGGGGTGGGCCGACGTGGCCCGGGTGATGTCCCAGGCCCCCGCCAGGATCGCCCGGCTCACCGACCAGGGCCACCACGTGCGGCCGGGGGACCCCGCCACCCTCACCCTCGTCGACCCGGACCGCGTGGTCACCGTGGACGCGACCCGGTCGCGGTCCCTCTCGCGCAACAACCCCTGGAACGGTCTGCGGCTGACCGGGGCGGTCCACCTGACGATGCTGCGCGGGCGGGTCACCGCGCGCGAGGGCCTGGTCTGGGGAGGGGAGGAGCAGTGAGGGCGACCAGCACGGCCGGACCGGCGGTCCTGGTCCTGGAGGACGGGCGCGCGTTCGCCGGGCAGTCCTACGGCGCGGTCGGCACCACCGTCGGCGAGGCCGTCTTCTCCACCGGCATGACCGGCTACCAGGAGACCCTCACCGACCCCTCCTACCACCGGCAGGTGGTGGTGATGACCGCCCCGCACATCGGCAACACGGGGGTCAACCCCCACGACATGGAGAGCAGCCGCATCTGGGTGGCCGGGTTCGTCGTCCGGGACCCCGCGCTGCGCCCCTCCAACTGGCGGTCCCAGGGCGACCTGGACGAGGCGCTGCGCACCTCCGGGGTCGTCGGGATCAGCGGGGTCGACACCCGGGCGCTGACCCGGCACCTGCGGGACCGCGGCGCCATGAGGGTCGGGATCTTCTCCGGCCCCGACGCCGGGCGACCCGTGGAGGAGCTCCTGCGCACGGTCACCCAGGCCCCCCGCATGGCGGGATCGGCCCTGGCCGAGGAGGTGAGCACCCCGCACCCCTACGTCGTCTCGCCGCCGGAGGGCGTGGCCCCGCGGTGGACGGTGGCGGCCCTCGACCTGGGCATCAAGGGCACGACCCCCACCCTCATGGCGGCGCGGGGGATCCGGGTGCACGTGCTTCCCGCGACCAGCACGTGGGAGGAGCTCCTGGCGGTGGAGCCCGACGGGGTCTTCTTCTCCAACGGCCCCGGTGACCCGGCCACCGCGGAGCACGAGACCGCCCTGCTGCGCCGGGTGCTGGACACCGGCCTGCCCTTCTTCGGCATCTGCTTCGGCAACCAGCTCCTGGGACGGGCGCTCGGACTGCCCACCTACAAGCTGGCCTTCGGCCACCGCGGGATCAACCAGCCCGTGCTGGACCGTGCCACCGGCAAGGTCGAGGTCACCGCGCACAACCATGGGTTCGCCGTCGGCTGGCCCGAGGGGACGCCCACCGACGAGGGCGCGGACACGCCGTACGGCCCGGTCCGCTGCTCGCACGTCGCCCTCAACGACGACGTCGTCGAGGGGCTGCGCTGCGTGGACGTGCCCGCCTTCTCGGTGCAGTACCACCCGGAGGCGGCAGCCGGTCCGCACGACGCGGAGCACCTGTTCGACCGGTTCGTGACGATGATGGAGGAGCACCGTGCCCAGGCGTGAGGACATCAGGAGCGTCCTGGTCATCGGCTCCGGGCCGATCGTCATCGGTCAGGCCGCCGAGTTCGACTACTCCGGCACCCAGGCGTGCCGGGTCCTGCGCGAGGAGGGCGTGCGGGTGGTCCTGGTCAACTCCAACCCCGCGACGATCATGACCGACCCGGGGGTGGCGGACGCCACCTACGTCGAGCCCATCACCCCCGAGATCGTCGAGGCCATCATCGCCAAGGAGCGCCCGGACGCCGTGCTGGCGACCCTGGGCGGACAGACCGCGCTGAACACGGCCATCGCCCTGCACGAGGGGGGCGTGCTGGAGCGCTACGGCTGCCCCCTCATCGGTGCCAACGTCGAGGCGATCCAGCTCGGCGAGGACCGGCAGGCCTTCAAGGGCGTGGTGCGACGCTGCGGCGCCGAGGTGGCCCGCTCGGCCATCTGCCACACGATGGAGGAGGCTCTCGCCGCGGCCGAGGACCTCGGTTACCCGGTCGTCGTGCGCCCCTCCTTCACGATGGGCGGCCTGGGCAGCGGGTTCGCCCACGACGAGAAGGAGCTGCGGCTCATCGCGGGGGCCGGACTGCAGGACAGCCCGACCACGGAGGTGCTCCTGGAGGAGTCGATCATGGGCTGGAAGGAGTACGAGCTGGAGGTGATGCGCGACCGCGCCGACAACGTCGTGGTCGTGTGCTCCATCGAGAACCTCGACCCCATGGGCGTGCACACCGGCGACTCGATCACCGTCGCCCCGGCGATGACCCTGACGGACCGGGAGTACCAGCGCCTGCGCGACATCGGGATCGCGATCATCCGCGAGGTCGGGGTCGACACCGGGGGGTGCAACATCCAGTTCGCTGTCGACCCCGACGACGGCCGCATCATCGTCATCGAGATGAACCCCCGGGTGTCGCGCTCCTCGGCGCTGGCGTCCAAGGCGACCGGGTACCCGATCGCCAAGATCGCCGCCAAGATGGCGCTCGGCTACACCCTGGACGAGGTGCCGAACGACATCATCACACCCGGGGGGCTCCGCCCCCCGGGATCCCCCCGGAACGACTCCACACCCGGGGGGCTCCGCCCCCCGGGATCCCCCCGGAACGACTCCACACCCGGGGGGCTCCGCCCCCCGGGATCCCCCCGGAACGACTCCACACCCGGGGGGCTCCGCCCCCCGGGATCCCTCCGGAAGGACTCCGCACCCGGCGGAGCCCACGACGCGACCCGCTTCTACTCGGCGGCCTTCGAGCCGACCCTCGACTACGTCGTCGTCAAGGTGCCCCGGTTCGCCTTCGAGAAGTTCCCGGCGGCCGACCCGACGCTGACGACCACGATGAAGTCGGTGGGCGAGGCGATGTCGCTGGGCCGCAGCTTCACCGAGGCGCTGCAGAAGGCCCTGCGCTCGGTCGAGCGCTCCGGCAGCAGCTTCCACTGGCGCGAGGACGAGTCGCCCAGCCCGGAGATGGCCCGCGCGCTGCTGGAGCAGGCCCGCACCCCGACCGACGGCCGGATCGTCCTGGTCCAGCAGGCGCTGCGCGGGGGGTGCACGGTGGAGGAGGTGCACGACGCCACGGGCATCGACCCGTGGTTCCTCGACCAGATCGAGCTGATCAACGACCTCGCCGCCCAGGTGCGGGAGCAGGCGCGGCCGGCCACCGGCGGGCGGCTCACCCCAGAGCTCCTCCGGCTGACCAAGCGGCACGGCTTCTCCGACGCCCAGCTGGCCGAGCTGAGCGGCATGACCGAGGCCGTCGTGCGCGGCGTGCGGCAGGCCCTGGGGGTGCGGCCGGTCTACAAGACCGTAGACACCTGCGCCGGCGAGTTCGCCGCCCAGACCCCCTACCACTACTCCACCTACGAGGAGGAGACCGAGGTCGCCCCGCGGGAGCGGCCCGCGGTGATCATCCTCGGCTCGGGTCCCAACCGCATCGGGCAGGGCATCGAGTTCGACTACTCCTGCGTCCATGCCTCGATGACCCTGCGCGAGCATGGTTTCGACACGGTGATGGTCAACTGCAACCCGGAGACGGTCTCCACCGACTACGACACCTCCAGCCGGCTCTACTTCGAGCCGCTCACCCTGGAGGACGTCCTGGAGGTGGTGCACGCCGAGCGGCAGGCGGGTCCGCTGGCGGGGGTCGTCGTCCAGCTCGGCGGTCAGACGCCGCTCGGCCTGGCCGCCGCGCTGAAGGCCGAGGGGGTGCCGGTCGTGGGCACCTCTCCCGAGGCGATCCACCTGGCCGAGGACCGTGGTGCCTTCGGCCGCATCCTGGCCGAGACCGGCCTGGCCGCGCCCCGGCACGGCACGGCATACTCGTCCGAGGAGGCGCTCGAGGTGGCCCGGGAGATCGGGTACCCGGTCCTGGTGCGTCCCTCCTACGTCCTGGGCGGCGGGGGGGATGGAGATCGTCTACGACGACGAGACCCTCGCCGGCTACGTCGACCGCGCCACCCTGGCGGGGCCGGACCACCCGGTCCTCGTCGACAGGTTCCTGGACACGGCCGTCGAGATCGACGTCGACGCGATCTACGACGGTCACGACCTCTACGTCGGCGGCATCATGGAGCACATCGAGGAGGCCGGCATCCACTCCGGCGACTCCGCCTGCGTGCTGCCGCCGTTCACGCTGGGCAGGGCCGAGCTGGAGCAGGTGCGGGAGGCGACCCGCCGCCTCGCCGAGGCCATCGGCGTCAGGGGCCTGATCAACGTGCAGTTCGCCCTGGCCCAGGACGTGCTCTACGTCCTGGAGGCCAACCCGCGGGCCAGCCGCACCGTCCCCTTCGTCGCCAAGGCGACCGGGGTCGCCCTCGCCCGGGCCGCGGCCCGGGTCATGCTGGGCGCCACCGTCGCCGGGCTGCGCGAGGACGGCTCCCTGCCGGCGCACGTCGACGGCGGCATGATGCCCACGGACGCGCCATTCTCGGTCAAGGAGGCGATCCTGCCGTTCCGGCGCTTCCGTACCCAGACCGGGCAGGCCGTCGACTCCATCCTCGGACCCGAGATGCGCTCGACCGGCGAGGTCATGGGGATCGACGCCTCGTTCGGGGCCGCGTTCGCCAAGAGCCAGCTGCGGGCCGGCACCAGCCTGCCCACCGGGGGGACCGTCTTCGTCTCCGTCGCCAACCGGGACAAGCGCTCGATGATCTTTCCGGTCAAGCGGCTCGTCGACCTCGGGTTCTCGGTCATGGCCACCGAGGGCACCGCCGACGTGCTGCGGCGCAACGGCATCGAGGCGCAGGTCGTGCGCAAGCACAGCCGCCCCGAGGGCCCCGACGCGCCCGGTCCCTCGATCGTGGACCTGATCACGGCCGGGGAGGTGGACATGGTCATCAACACCCCGTCCGGACGGGACGCCCGCGCCGACGGCTACGCCATCCGGGCGGCGACCACCAGCCTCGACCGGCCGATCATCACCACCGTCCAGCAGCTCGCGGTGGCGGTGCTGGGGATCGAGGCCATGCGCGACGGGCCCCTCCAGGTCGCCTCGCTCCAGGAGCACGCGGCCGCCCTGGACCTCTTCGGCAGGCCGGCCCCGGGCGCTCCCGTCGGTTCCTGAGGCCGGTCCGGTCGTCATGGGCGCACGACGCGGTCCGGTCCGCGAGGCGGGCACCGTCCTGCAGACGGTGCCGGCCGAGGTGGTCTCGGTGCGGTACGCGGGACGCTTCGACGTCGTGGGCCTCACCCTCGGCGAGCAGCACCCGTCCTGGGCGCACGCCAGGCCGGGCCAGTTCGTCCTCGAACCCGGGGACCCCTCGGCCGGCGCGGTCCGGGCCCGCCTGCACTGGCTGGCGGGGGCCGACCAGGACCCCGTCCACGGCACCACCGCCGAGCTGGTGCTGCCGGCCGGACGGTCCCTGGCGCCGGGGGCGCGGCTGCGGCTGCTGGGCCCCCTCGGCCACGGGTTCTCCGCGCCGCGGGAGCCGGTCGAGGTGCTCCTCGTCGGACACGAGGGGGGTGCGGTGCCCCTCCGGTGGCTCACCGCCCGGCTGCGGGCACGGGGCTGCGTGGTCCACCTCGTCCTGTCCGCGGACGACCCCGAGCTGCACCTGGACCTGCCCTTCCTGCGGCGCCACGCACGGACGGTGGTCCTCACCACGTCCGAGGACCTCGGGCCGGCCCTGACGCGGTCGCTGGACGAGCACGGGGACCGGCTCGGGGTGGTGTATGCCGCCGCTCCCGGTCGGCTCGTGCCCGCCCTCGTCGGGACCGTCGCGGCGCGCGGTCTCGCGTGCCGGGTGTCGACGCTGGACCTGGCCGACCCGTCCGTCCTCTGCGGCACGGGCCTGTGCGGTGGGTGCGACGTGGTGCTGCTGGGTGGTCCCCGGGCGGGCCAGGTGCTCCGGTCGTGCCTCGAGGGTCCCGTCGTCCCGGGAGAGTGGCTGGCGGGTGACGCCCGGTGACCGGCGTGCCGCTGGCGTCCCTGCCCCGGGTGTGGCTCGGACCGGGGACGTGCACCGACGCCGCCGCGGTGGCCCGCCTGCCGGGGGCGGACGGGCTCCTCGTCCCGGTCGGCCCGGTGACCCCCGGGGCACCGCTGAGGCGGACCGGGGCCACCCGTGTCCACGGGGCCGGGGTGGGCGGGGTCGAGCACGACGACGCCCGGGGGACGGGGGTGGCGACCGCCGCCGACGACCTCGTCCGTGCCCGGACCGCCGGCCTGAGGGCCTGCCTGTGCGTGCGGGCGGAGCGGCCCGAGGACGTGGCAGCCGCGGTCGAGGCGCTCCTGCGGCACCCCGACGGGGACGTCGTCGCGGCCGTGGAGGTCGACCTGCGCGGGCGTGGCGAGCAGGTGGTGCTGCGGATCGCCGCCCGGGTCCGCGAGGTGCTGGGCCGCTCCGTCCCGCTCCTGGTGAAGGTGCTGGCCGTCGATCCGCAGCTGGTCGCCGTGGCCCGGTCCGCCGTGGCCGGTGGAGCCGGGGGAGTCGTCGTGGCGGGCCAGGTGCCGCTCGCCGGTGGACGCTGGTGGACCGGGCCCTCGACGGCGGCGGTCACCCGCTCGGGCCTGCGCACCCTGCGCGCCGCCGCGGCCGACCACCGGTGGCCGGGGGCGGTGCTGGTCGGCGCCGGGGGTGTGCACTCGGTGGTCACGGCGCGGGCGGCCGTCGCCGACGGCGCGTCCGCCGTCCAGCTGGGCACGGCCCTGTGGGCCGATCCCACCCTGCTGCCGGCGCTGCGGACAGCCCTGGCCGACCGGCCCCCGGGCGACCCCGACCCCGACCCCGACCCCGACCCCGACCCCCGTCCCCCCACCAGGAGCACCCCGTGAGCACCTCCTTCGCAAACCGGCTGGCCGAGGCGCTGGCCCGGTACGGACCCCTGTGCGTCGGCCTCGACCCCCACCCCGGCCTGCTCGCCGACTGGGGCCTGCCCGACGACGCCTCCGGCCTGCGCACCTTCGCCGAGCGCGTGCTGGACGCGGCGGCCGGCCGGTGCGCCGCCGTCAAGCCGCAGGCCGCGTTCTTCGAACGGCACGGTGCCGACGGGGTGCGGGTGCTCGAGGAGGTGCTCCTCGGTTGCCGCGACCGTGGGCTGCTCAGCGTGCTGGACGCCAAGAGGGGGGACATCGGCTCGACCATGACCGCCTACGCCGAGGCGTACCTGGCCGACGGTGCGCCCCTGGCGGCGGACTCGGTGACCCTGAGCCCCTACCTCGGCTACGGCTCGCTTCGTCCTGCGATCGACCTGGCCCGGGCCACCGGCCGCGGTGTGTGGGTGCTGGGACTGACCTCCAACCCGGAGGGTGCCTCGGTCCAGCAGGTCGGCTCCCCGACGGTGGCCGCCCGGGTGGTCGAGCAGGTCGCGGTCGACAACGCCGGGATGAGCCCGTTCGGCGACGTCGGCCTGGTCGTCGGGGCCACCCTGGCGGATCCTCCCTCCGCGCTCGGGCTGGACCTGCGCGCCGCGGCGGCCCCGGTCCTCGCGCCGGGCGTCGGGGCTCAGGGCGCCTCGGGGGCCGACCTCCTGCGCCTGTTCGCCGGCCTGACCGACCGGATCCTGGTCCCGGTGAGCCGGGCGATCCTGGCCGCGGGTCCGGGGGAGCGCGCCCTGGCCGAAGCCGTCACCACCTGGTCGGACGGGCTGCGGGCGGACCTGGCCACAGGCTGACCAGGGAGCATGGGTTGGCACACCCGCCCGGGTGTGGATAGGTTCACCTGCAGCGGACTTCCGTCCGCGCACCGACCCAGACGGAGGAGTTGGACCGTGCCCCTTCCCCAGCTGACGCCAGAGCAGCGAGCCGACGCGCTCGCCAAGGCGGCGGCGGCCCGCCGTGAGCGAGCGGCCGTGAAGAACCGGCTCAAGAACGCCCAGGGTTCGCTCAAGGAGGTCATCACCGAGGGCAAGGAGAACGACGTCGTCGGCAAGATGAAGGTCTCGGCCCTGCTGGAGTCGCTGCCGGGCGTGGGTCGCGTGCGCGCCCGCCAGGTGATGGAGGACATCGGCATCTCCGAGAGCCGTCGGGTGCGCGGGCTGGGTGCCAACCAGGTCGCCCAGCTGCTCGAGCGGTTCGGCGAGAGCTGATCCCCGCGCAGCAGGCCGACGACGCGGGATCCGGTCCGCCGGTCCGCCGGCTCGTCGTCCTCGCCGGGCCGACCGCGGTCGGCAAGGGGACCGTCGCCGCCTACGTCCGCGAGCACCATCCGGGGGTCTGGCTGTCCGTCTCGGCCACCACGCGCGAGCCGCGTCCCGGCGAGGTGCACGGCGAGCACTACTACTTCGTCGACGACGCGGAGTTCGACCGGCTGGCCCGGGAGGGTCAGCTCCTGGAGTGGGCCCTCGTGCACGGGCGGGCCCGGTACGGCACCCCTCGCCGACCCGTGGAGCAGGTCCTGGCCCAGGGACGCCCGGCCCTGCTGGAGATCGACCTGCAGGGTGCACGCAAGATCCGCGAGGCCATGCCCGACGCGCTGTTCGTGTTCCTGGCACCGCCGTCGTGGGACGACCTCGTCGTGCGCCTGGTCGGACGCGGCACGGAGTCGCCCGAGGAGCGGCAGGTCCGGCTCGGCACCGCACGCACCGAGCTGGCGGCGGCCGAGGAGTTCGACGTGACCATCGTCAACGACGACGTTTCCCGCGCCGCCGAGGAACTCGTATCATTGATGGTCGACCCCACCCCAGCAAAGGATTCGTGAGAACGTGACCGGCACCATCGCCCATCCGGACGGCATCACCAACCCGCCGATCGACAGTCTCCTCGAGCGCGCCGACAGCAAGTACGCGCTCGTCATCTACGCCGCCAAGCGCGCGCGCCAGATCAACGCCTACTACTCCCAGCTCTCCGAGGGCCTCCTCGAGTACGTCGGCCCCCTGGTGGAGGCCGACGCCACCGACAAGCCGCTGTCCATCGCGCTCCACGAGATCGACCAGGGCAAGCTGCACCTGGGCGCCATCGAGAGCTGAGGGGGACAGCGCGGATGCGGGTCGTCCTCGGGGTCTCCGGGGGGATCGCCGCCTACAAGGCCTGCCTCGTGCTGCGCCTGCTCACCGAGGCGGGGCACGAGGTCACGGTCGTCCCCACCCGGGCGGCCCTGCGCTTCGTCGGGACCGCCACGTGGGAGGCGCTCAGCGGGCGTCCCGTCGCAACCGAGGTGTGGGACGACGTCCCGGGCGTCGCGCACGTCCGGCTCGGCCAGGAGGCCGACCTGGTGCTCGTGGCCCCCGCCACCGCCGACCTGCTCGCCCGAGCGGCGCACGGCCTGGCCGACGACCTGCTGACCACGACGCTGCTCGTGGCCCGGTGCCCGGTCGTGCTCGCCCCGGCGATGCACACCGAGATGTGGGGCCACGCCTCCACGGTGGACAACGTCGCGACCCTGCGCGGACGCGGCGTGCACGTCGTCGAGCCCGCCTCGGGCCGCCTCACCGGGACCGACAGCGGACCGGGGCGGCTGCCCGAGCCGGAAGAGATCGTCGCGGCCGCGCTGAGGGTCCTCGACGGGTGGTCCGGGACGGACGACGCGGACCCCGCCGTCCAGTCCGGGGCCGACGCCGACCGCTCCAAGCACCTCGCCGGGCGGCACGTGGTGGTGTCGGCCGGCGGCACGCGCGAGCCGCTCGACCCGGTGCGCTTCCTGGGCAACCGGTCGTCCGGCAAGCAGGGGTACGCCCTGGCGGCCGAGGCGGCCCGCCGTGGTGCACGGGTCACCCTGGTCTCGGCCAACGTCGACCTGCCGGCCCCCGGCGGCACCGAGGTGGTGGCGGTCGAGACGGCCCTGCAGCTGCAGGACGCGGTGGGAGAGGCCGTGCGGGACGACGCTGACGTCGTGGTCATGGCGGCCGCGGTCGCCGACTTCCGGCCCGCCGCCTACACGGACCGCAAGATCAAGAAGGAGCACGGCGTCGACGCGGCGGAGGCTCCCGTGGTCGAGCTCGTGCGCAACCCCGACGTGCTGGCCGGCCTGGTCGCCGACCGGGGGGACGCCGGGCGGCCGGTCCTCGTCGGCTTCGCGGCCGAGACCGGTGACGACCAGGGAAGCGTGCTGGAGCACGCCCGGGACAAGCTCGGGCGCAAGGGCTGCGACCTGCTCGTGGCCAACGAGGTCGGTCCCGGGGTGACCTTCGGTCAGGACACCACCACCGTCCACCTGCTCCGTCCCGACGTCGAGGACGTGCGCACCGTCGGGCCGACCGGCAAGGACCGCGTCGCGGTGGCGGTGTGGGACGAGGTGGCCGCGCTCCTGGGGACGTAGCCCGCCGACCGTCGGTCGCGGACCGTAGACTGCGCGGGTCCGTCAGCAGCCGCTGCGCAACGCGAGGAGAGTCGATGGCCCGCCTGTTCACGTCCGAGTCCGTCACCGAGGGGCATCCGGACAAGATCTGCGACCAGATCAGCGACGGCATCCTGGACGAGCTGCTCCGTCAGGACCCGGGCTCGCGGGTGGCCGTGGAGACGATGGTGACCACCGGGCTGGTGCACGTGGCCGGCGAGGTGCGCACCAGCGGCTACGCCAACATCCCCCAGATCGTGCGCGACACCATCCTCGAGATCGGTTACGACAACTCCCACAAGGGTTTCGACGGTCGCACCTGCGGGGTCGAGGTCTCCATCGGGGACCAGTCCGCGGACATCGCCGTGGGGGTGGACACGGCGATGGACAGCCGTGACGACGCGGGCGCCGACCCCTACGACGTCCAGGGGGCGGGCGACCAGGGTCTGATGTTCGGCTACGCCTGCGAGGACACCCCGGAGCTCATGCCCCTGCCGATCTTCCTGGCCCACCGGCTGGCCGAGCGGCTCAGCCAGGTGCGCAAGAGCGGCGAGCTGGACTACCTGCGCCCGGACGGCAAGACGCAGGTCACCATCGCCTACGAGGGGGACCGCGCCGTCCGGCTGGACACCGTGGTCCTCTCCACCCAGCACGCACGGGACATCTCGCTGGAGGACCAGCTGACCCCGGACATCCGCGAGCGCGTCATCGGTCCCGTGCTCGAGGAGGCGCACGAGGCCGGGATCGACCTGCACACCGACGGCTACCGGATGCTGGTCAACCCCACCGGGATCTTCACGATCGGCGGACCGATGGGCGACGCGGGGCTGACAGGCCGCAAGATCATCGTCGACACCTACGGCGGCATGGCCCGGCACGGCGGTGGGGCCTTCTCCGGGAAGGACCCCTCCAAGGTGGACCGCTCGGCGGCCTACGCCATGCGCTGGGTCGCCAAGCACGTCGTGGCCGCCGGGCTGGCCCGCCGGTGCGAGATCCAGGTCGCCTACGCGATCGGGACCGCCCACCCGGTGGGGCTCTACGTCGAGACCTTCGGCACCGGCACGGTGCCGGACGACAAGATCCAGGAGGCGGTCACCCGGGTGTTCGACCTGCGGCCCGCCGCCCTCGTGGACCAGCTCGACCTGCTGCGCCCGATCTACCGCCCGACCGCGGCGTACGGCCACTTCGGGCGCACGCAGGCCCCCGGGGTGGACGACGCGTTCACCTGGGAGCGGCTGGGTCGGGTCGAGGAGCTGCGCCGGGCGGTCTGAGGACGGTCACCGAGGACCCGGGGCAGGCGATGGGCGAGGTTGAGGAGCAGCTGACGCTGGTGCCGCCCCCGGCGGGCGGGCCCCGGCGTCGCCGCTCCGGCACGGCCGGCGACCGGGCCGTCGCCGAGCACGACCCCGTCGCGCGCGTCGTGGTGGACACCCCGCTGGCCCATCTCGACCGGATCTTCGAGTACGCCGTCCCGAGCGAGCTGGACGACGACGTGCGGCCGGGGGTGCGGGTCCGGGTGCGGATGGCGGGCCGGCAGCACGACGGGTTCGTCGTGGGACGGTCCGCCGAGGCCGACCACCCCGGTCGGCTCGTGCCCCTGCTGCGGGTCGTCGGGCACGAGCAGGTGCTGACCCAGGACGTGCTGGCGGCGGCCCGGGAGGTGGCCGACCACTACGGCGGCACGCTGGCCGACGTCCTGCGGCTCGCGGTTCCTCCCCGCCACGCCCGTGCGGAGCGCAGCGGAACCGGGGCCTCTGCGGACCTGTCCGCAGGAGACCCGCCGACCCGTGCGGACCCGCGCCCGGCCGGAGCCGGCCAGCCACCTGCGCCCGGCGAGGTCGCGGACGGCCCTTGGTCCGCCTACCCGGCCGGTCCCGCCCTGCTGCGCCGGCTGCGGTCCGGCGAGGCGCCCGTCGCGGCCTGGACTGCGCTGCCGGGCCGCCCGCCGGAGCAGGACTGGCCGGCCGCGGTGGCCCAGGCCGTCGCGGCGACCCGCGCCGGCGGGCGGGGTGCGGTCGTCGTGGTGCCCGACCGTCGGGACGTCGACCGGGTGCTCACCGCCGTGGCCGCGGTGGTCGGGGAGGAGGACTGCGTGGCGCTCACCGCCGACCTCGGCCCCGAGGCCCGATACCGCGCCTTCCTGCGAGTGCTCAGGGGACAGGCCCGGGTGGTCGTGGGCACGAGGGCCGCCGCCTGGGCGCCGGTGGCCGACCCCGGCCTCCTCGTGTGCTGGGACGACGGCGACGACCTGCACCAGGAGCCTCGCGCCCCCTACCCGCACGTGCGGGAGGTCCTGCGACTGCGGGCGGACCGGGCGCGCGCCGGCCTGCTGGTCGGCGGCCTCGGCCGCAGCGTCCCGCTGCAGGCCTGGGTCACGGCGGGGGTGGCGGCCGACGTGGCTCCCGCCCGCGCGCGCCGTCCGCTCCTCCGCCCCCGCGGTGGTCGTCGCGGGGGAGGGACGGCAGGAGGACCGGGACCCGGCGGCGCGGACGGCGCGCATCCCCAGCCTGGCGTGGCAGGCCCTGCGGGCGGGCCTGGACACGGGTCCCGTGCTGGTCCAGGTGCCGCGGCAGGGGTATGTCGTGGCGCTGGCCTGCCAGGACTGCCGCACCCCGGTGCGCTGCCCGCGGTGCGAGGGTCCCGTCGGCGTCCCCACCGCGGGCCGGGGGCCGGCCTGCCGCTGGTGCGGCCTGGGCGTCGCGGACCGGTCCCGCTGCCGCTCCTGCGGGTCGGAACGGCTGCGGGCCAGCGGGGTGGGGGAGCGCCGTACCGCCGAGGAGCTGGGCCGGGCCTTCCCGGGGGTCCGCGTCGTCAGCTCGGGCGGGGCCCAGGTCGTGGCGTGCGTGGACGACTCGCCCGCCCTCGTCGTGGCGACCCCGGGTGCCGAGCCGTGGGCGCCCGGTGGCTACCGGGCGGCTGCGCTGCTCGACGGGTGGCAGCTGCTCGACCGGGCCAGTCTGGACGCGGCCGTGGAGGCGCTGCGCCGCTGGGCCGCCGCGGCCGCGCTGGTCCGGCCGGCCGCGGGCGGGTCCACCGCCCGCGTCGTCCTCTGCGGGGTTCCGCCGCACGCCCAGGTGCCCGCGGTGGAGGCTCTGGTGCGCTGGGACCCGGTCTGGCTGGCCGCCCGTGAGCTGGCGGACCGGGTCGATCTCGGGCTGCCACCGCTCCGTCGGCACGTGCTGCTCCGCGGAGCACCGGCGGGGGTGGCCGCGTTCGCCGCCCAGCTCGCCGAGGCAGGTCACGTCCTCCTCGGAGAGGTCAGGGCCACCGGTCCGGACGAGGCGGTCGCGGTGCTCGGCGAGGCGCAGGGGAGGCCGCTGGCCGAGGACGTGCGCGCGGTCCGGGCGGTGCGGAGCGCGCGGAAGGCGGACGACCCGGTGCGGGCGGTGCTGGACCCGGTGGAAGGACCCCGCTGAGGGCCGGCTCGGCACCTCCGCCGCACGTCTCAAAGTGGTAACGATCCAGTGACCGTCCGGTCACTTGTGTGGCGTCGGCCCCCTCCTCGTGCCTATGTTGCTCTCGCAACCCCCCGGCTCGGTGCTGACCGGGCGCGCGTCCAGAGTGGGACGCGTGCTCCGGCCCGAGCTTCCCACTAGGAGGAACATTGAAGATCAGGCGCGCGACCATGGCCGTCGTGGCGGCCGGAGCCCTCGCCCTGGCCGGCTGCACGTCCGAGACGGACACCCCCGAGGACACCGGCACGACCAACGAGCAGGGCGGTGGCGGCACCGATGCCGAGACCGACGACGAGGAGTCGACCGCCGGCGGCGACGACGACTCGGCGACGTCCGACGGCGGCATGGCTGCCGGCGGCGACGAGGACACCTCGAAGGCGGACCTGGGCGACGTCCAGACCGCCCAGGACGAGATCTCCTTCTCCACCGGCTCCGAGCAGTACAACGCCTACAACGACAACACCTCGTCGACGAACTCGACCTACAACGCGGTCGTCAACAACCAGCTCATCGGTGGCTTCTGGTACTGGGGCACCGACGGCACCGTGTACCCGAACGAGTGGTTCGGCTCCTACGAGGTGACCAGCGAGGACCCGCTGACCATCGACTACACCATCTCCGACGAGGCGGTCTGGTCCGACGGAACCCCCGTGACGGCCAACGACTACCTGCTCGAGTGGGCCTCCTCCAACCCGGAGTCCCTCGGCGGCGTCGACACCCCGGCTTCGACCCGGTGTCCGACACCTTCGGCGTCTACGTGCCGGACGGCCTGGAGACCGAGGTGGGCTCCAAGGAGTTCACCGTCGTGTACCCCGAGCCCTACCCGGACTGGGAGCTCGTCGTCAGTGGCGCCCTGCCCTCGCACATCGTGGCGGAGCAGGCCGGCCTGGAGCCCGACGCCCTGGCGCAGGCCATCCTCGACGGGGACGGCGAGACCGTGGCGCAGGCCTCGGAGTTCTGGAACACCGGCTGGGTCTTCAACGACTACGAGATCCCGGACGAGTCCCTCGTCTGCAGGGTTCGGTCTGGGAGAAGGACCTGTCCCTGGGTCTGGTCCCGAACGAGGAGTTCTACGGCCCGGCCCCGGCCACGGCCAACCTCACCTTCAAGTTCGCCGACCCGGGCACCCACGTGCAGGCCCTGCAGAACGGTGACATCAACGTCATCGAGCCGCAGGCCACCGTGGACACCATGGACCAGCTCTCGGGAATGGGTGACACCGTCACCACGCTGACCGGGGACGAGATGACCTGGGAGCACCTCGACTTCAACTTCGCCGAGGGTTCGGTCTTCTCCGACGACGAGGGTGGCCTGGCCGCTCGCGAGGCGTTCGCCATGTGCGTCCCGCGGCAGCAGATCGTGCAGAACCTGATCCAGCCGATCAACCCCGAGGCTGAGGTCATGAACCTGCGCGAGAAGTTCCCCTTCCAGGACGACTACCAGGAGGTCCTGTCGGCCGCCTACGACGGCCGGTACGACGAGGTCGACATCGAGGGTGCCGCAGCCAAGCTGGAGGAGGCCGGCGTCGAGACCCCGGTCGAGGTCCGGATCGGCTACTCGGCGCCCAACCCGCGCCGCACCGACGAGGTCACCGCGATCAAGGCCTCCTGCGACGAGGCCGGCTTCAACATCGTCGACGCCGGCGACTCGACCTTCTTCGAGCAGGGCGGGCCGCTGGAGACCGGTGACTGGGAGGTCGCCCTCTTCGCGTGGGCCGGCTCGGGCCAGGTCGCCTCGGGCGAGCCGATCTACTCCACCGGTGGTGGCCAGAACTTCGGTGGCTACTCCAACGAAGAGGTCGACGCCGCCTGGGACGAGCTCGCCTCGTCCAACGACCCGGCCGTCCACCTGGAGCAGGTGAAGAAGATCGAGAAGCTGCTGTGGGACGACCTCTACGGCATCCCGCTCTTCGCGCACCCGGGCGTCATCGGTCACGACGCCTCGCTGGAGAACGTCCGGCACAACTCCACCCAGACGGGTGTGTCGTGGAACGCCGAGCAGTGGGTCCGCGCGAGCTGATCCACGAACGCTAGCGGTCCGGTCCGGGACCTCGTCCCGGTAGGGTCCGCCGCACGCACGGGGCGGGAGGGCACACCAGCCCTCCCGCCGCGTGCCTCCCGCCCCTCAGGGCGCCAGAGCGTGCGAACGCCCGGCCCCGCCTCTTCGTCAACCGCCCCACGGGTCGGTTAGAGTCCCCCCGTCACCCAGCCACGACGACGTGGTCCCAGTGCAGGAAGGTTTCCCGTGCTCCAGTTCATCCTTCGCCGGATCGCCATCTCGGCGGTGATCCTGGTCCTGGGTTCGGCGTTGATGTACTTCGCCACCATCAACGCCGGAGACCCGTTGCAAGACCTGCGGGAGACCCGCGCCGAGAACCGCGACCAGCTCATCGCGGCCCGCGTCCGGAACATGAACCTGGACATGCCGTGGTGGCAGCGCTACCTGACCTGGCTGGCCGGTGCGGGCAAGTGCCTGGTGCTCCAGTGCGACCTGGGCACCACCCGGGACGGGGCCAACGTCAACACGCTGCTGCTGGGCGCGGCGGGGGCCAGCCTCCGCCTGGTCATCGTCTCGGTCGCCCTGGCCATCGTCATCGGCATCACCCTCGGCGTCCTGTCGGCCATCCGGCAGTACTCCGGGTTCGACTACGCCATCACCTTCATGGCCTTCCTCTTCTTCTCCCTGCCGGTCTTCTGGGCCGCGGTGCTGCTGAAGGACTTCGGCGCGATCCGGTTCAACAACTGGATGGCCGATCCACAGCTGACGACGGTGACCATCGGGGTGGTGGCCCTGGTGTTCGCGCTGCTCGTGGCCTCGGTGCTCGGCGGAGACATCCGTCGCCAGGCGCTCACCTTCCTCGTCACCGGTGCAGTGGTCTTCGGGGCGGTCTTCTGGTTCGACCGGATCGGGTGGTGGCGCCAGCCCGCGCTGGGACTGCCCCTCATCATCCTCGGCGGCCTGGCCGCCCTGGCCTTCTTCCTGGTCCTCACGGTGGGACTGCAGCACCGGCGGATCCTCTACGCCGGGCTGGGGACCCTGGCCGTCGGAGTGGTCAGCTACTTCGTCATCCAGCCTCTGCTGCAGGACCCCTCCTGGGGCAGCATCGTCCTGCTGGCGCTGGTCGCCGTGGCGGTGGGGGCCCTGATCGGCTGGTTCTTCGGCGGCTTCGAGAAGAAGGTCTCGATGGTCGTCAACATCGGCACCGCACTGGCCTTCGGGTTCCTGGTCTTCATGGACGAGCTGCTGCGCAACTGGGCCGGCTTCCTCGAGGTGGCGCCCCAGGGACGGCCCATCGCGACGATCGGCGACGCCCGGGTCCCCTCGGAGAGGCTGGACGGGAACTTCTGGATCGAGATCTACAACTGGGGGGTCCAGCTCATCCTGCCGACGATCGTGCTGACCCTGATCTCCATCGCCGGCTACAGCCGCTACACCCGCGCCTCCATGCTGGAGACCATCAACCAGGACTACATCCGCACCGCCCGGTCCAAGGGTCTGTCCGACCGCGTGGTCTACACCAAGCACGCGCTGCGCAACGCGCTCATCCCGATCACCACGATCGTGGCCTTCGACTTCGCCGGCCTGCTGGGCGGCGCGGTCATCACCGAGACCATCTTCGGCTGGAAGGGGCTCGGCGCGATCTTCCGGGACGGCCTGAACACCGTGGACCCGGGGCCGGTCATGGCCTACTACCTGGTCGCCGGTGGCGCGGCCGTGCTGATGAACATGCTGGCGGACATCGCCTACGCCTTCCTCGACCCGCGGATCCGACGGTGACCGGCACCGTGACGCGCCGCCCCCGGACGACGCCCCGACCGGCCACGACCATGCGAAGGAACGACCGATGAACGACAAGCCCCCGACCAGCGGAGGGGACCGGCCCGAGCAGGACCGCCCCGAGGTCCCCGGCAGCGGACGCGAGGGTCTCTCGCCCGTCCCGGCACCGCAGGACAAGGCCGCCCCCCAGGACCCCGACGTCAACGACGAGGTCACCGACGGCACCGGTGCCGACGGGGACCCGGAGATCTACTCGGTCGAGAAGCGGATCGACCTCTCCGAGAAGTCCTACTCCCAGGGCCAGCTGGTGCGTCGGCGCTTCTTCCGGCACCGCGGCGCCATGGTCTCCCTCGTGGCGCTCCTGGGCATCACGGTCTTCGCCTTCACCTCGATCGGCTACGGCCTGATCCCGGGCTGGTGGAACAAGAACTTCTGGGAGGGTGCCCTGGTGGAGAACATGGGCCGACCCACCCTCAAGCTCTGGCCGTTCGAGGTCGGGGAGTACCCCTTCGGCCAGGACAACGCCGGCAAGGACTACTTCGCCCTGACCATGCGCGGGACCCAGCGCTCGCTCATCATCGCCTTCACGGTCGGCATCCTGTCCACGATCATCGGCACCCTCGTGGGAGCGCTCGCCGGCTACTACCGCGGCTGGGTCGAGGCGATCCTCATGCGGGTCACCGACCTCTTCATCGTCATCCCGCTGCTGGTCATGGCCGCGGTCTTCGGCAAGATGGCCGGGGGTGGCATCTGGCCCCTGGCGTTCCTGCTCAGCGTCCTGACCTGGACCGGCCTGGCGCGCCTCGTGCGCGGCGAGGTCCTGTCCCTGCGCGAGCGGGAGTTCGTCACCGCGGCGGAGGCCATCGGCACCAGCTCGGGCCGGATCATCTTCAAGCACATCCTGCCCAACACCATCGGCACGATCATCGTCAGCGCCACCCTGGCCATCGCGGCCGCCATCCTGCTGGAGTCGGCGCTGTCGTTCCTCGGCTGGGGGGTGCGCCCGCCCGACACCTCGCTGGGGCTGCTCATCTCCACCTACCAGAACAGCTTCCAGACCCGGCCGTGGCTCTTCTGGTGGCCCGGCATGATCATCCTGGCGATCGCGCTGTCCGTGAACTTCCTCGGTGACGGCCTGCGCGACGCCTTCGACCCCCGTCAGAACAGGACCGCCGACTGATGACGACCGCGACCGACGACTACGGCGACCAGGTCTTCACCGGGTCGGGCACCCCGGGCGAGGGCGACGAGGTCGTCATGAGCTTCGACGACGTCGACGTCCGGTTCAAGACCGAGTTCGGCAGCGTGCACGCCGTCAAGGGGGTGGACCTGCGGGTGCGACCCGGCGAGGTGGTCGCCCTCGTGGGCGAGTCCGGCTCCGGCAAGTCCGTCACGTCCATGACGGCCATGCGGCTGCTCCCGTCCAACGCCACCATCGGCGGGGCCGTCCAGGTCGCCGGCAAGGACGTGGGCCAGCTCTCGGACCGCAACATGCGACGGCTGCGCGGCAACGACGTGGCCATGGTCTTCCAGGAGCCGATGACCGCGCTCAACCCCGTCCTGACCATCGGTACCCAGATGGTGGAGTCGATGGAGCTGCACCACGTGGCCCGCGGGCAGGCCGCCGTGGACCGCTCGATCGAGCTGCTCGAGATGGTCGGCATCCCCGAGCCGGACAAGCAGATGAAGAAGTACCCGCACGAGCTCTCCGGCGGCCAGCGTCAGCGCGTGGTCATCGCCATCGCGATCAGCTGCGACCCCAAGGTCATCATCGCCGACGAGCCGACGACCGCCCTGGACGTCACGGTGCAGGCGGACATCCTCGACCTGCTCCGCTCGCTGAAGGACAAGCTGAACACCGGCATCCTCCTGATCACCCACAACATGGGGGTGGTCGCGGACATGGCGGACCGCGTCGCGGTGATGTTCAAGGGTGAGATCGTCGAGCGCGGGACGGTGGAGGAGGTGCTGCTGCACCCGCAGCACGAGTACACCAAGATGCTCCTGGGCTCGGTCCCCAAGATGGGGGCCGGCCGTGGCCAGATGGGCATCAGCGTGCGCGAGGAGGTCGACCACGACGCGCCGCTGTCGATCGAGCTGCGCAACCTCGTCATCGAGTACCAGCGGATGGGCAAGCCCCCGTTCCGCGCCGTGGACGACGTGAGCTTCAGGGTGCGCAAGGGCGAGATCGTGGGCCTGGTGGGGGAGTCCGGGTCGGGCAAGTCCACCATCGGACGGTGCGCGCTCGGCCTCATCCCGGCGGCCTCGGGGGAGTTCAGCCTGCTCGGCGAGGACATCACCTCGATGAACAAACGCGACCTGAAGGCGCTGCGCAAGCGCATCGGGGTCGTCTTCCAGGACCCGGCCGCCTCGCTGAACCCGCGGCTGCCGATCGGTGAGTGCATCGCCGAGCCGCTGGTCGTCCACGGGGTCGGCGACCGCAGGAGCCGGCAGGACAAGGTCTATGAGCTGCTCGACGCGGTGCAGCTGCCCCGCGAGGTCTACAACCGCTACCCGCACGAGGTCTCGGGCGGTCAACGCCAACGGATCTGCGTGGCCCGTGCCCTGACCCTGGACCCCGAGCTGCTCGTCGCCGACGAGCCCACCTCGGCGCTGGACGTCTCGGTGCAGGCGCGGGTGCTGAAGATCTTCGCCGAGCTGCAGGAGCAGTTCGGCTTTGCATGCCTCTTCATCAGCCACGACCTGGCCGTGGTGGACCTGCTGGCCCACCAGGTGGTCGTGCTCCAGAACGGCAAGGTCGTCGAGGCCGGACCGCGGGCGCAGATCATGGAGAACCCGCAGGAGGAGTACACCCAGCGTCTGATCGCCGCCGCCCCGGTCCCCGATCCCATCGAGCAGGCCCGCCGGCGGCGGGAGCGCCACCAGCTGCTGCGCGAGCAGGGCGAGGAGGTCGTCGAGCTGCGCCTGGACGACGCGCAGGAGTTCCGGGCCACGATCTCCGACGAGAAGGACCGGCTCTGAGCCGTCGGTCACGGGCGGACGGCGCGTCCCGGTGAGGGTGGTCTTCGCCGGGACGCCGGACGTCGCGGTGCCCGCCCTCGACGCCCTGCTCGCCTCCGAGCACGAGGTGGTCGGCTGCCTCACCCGCCCGGACGCCCGCGCGGGCCGGGGGCGCCGCACCCGCACGTCCCCCGTCCGCACCACCGCCGAGGCCGCCGGCGTCCCCGTCCTGGCCCCGTACCGGCTGCGGGAGGAGGGGGTCGCCGAGCAGCTGCGCGCATGGGACCCGGAGGTGGCAGTCGTCGTGGCCTACGGCGCCCTGGTGCCGCCGGAGCTGCTGGACCTGCCGCGCCTCGGCTGGGTGAACCTGCACTTCTCCCTGCTGCCCCGGTGGCGGGGGGCCGCGCCCGTGCAGCACGCCGTGCTGGCGGGGGACGAGATCACCGGGGCGGTGACCTTCGTCCTGGAGGAGGGCCTGGACACCGGCCCCGTCCTGGGGCGGATGACGGAGCGGGTGCGACCGCGGGACACCAGCGGCGACCTGCTCGCGCGACTGGCCGTCGGCGGAGCGCAGCTGGTGGTGGCCACCGTGGACGGGCTGGAGCGGGGCGAGCTGGTCCCCGAGCCCCAGACGTCCGACGGCGTCAGCCTGGCCCCCAAGCTCACCACCGAGGACGCCAGGATCCACTGGAGCCTGCCCGCCTTCGCGGTCGACCGGCGGGTCCGCGCGTGCACGCCGGCCCCCGGTGCCTGGACCACGTGGCGGGGCGAGCGGCTGCGGGTCGGGCCGGTCGAACCGCTCGCTGCCTCGGACGCACCGGAGGACCTGGGGGCGGGCGAGCTCCTGGCAGGACGTACCGAGGTGGTCGTGGGGACCGCCGGCGGTGCGGTGCGTCTCGGCGAGGTGCAGCCCCAGGGCCGGCGACCCATGCCGGCCCAGGACTGGGCCCGGGGAGTGCGGCCCCGGCCGGGGGAGCGCCTGGAATGACTGACCTGACCCCTCCCGGGCGCAGGGGACCGCGCCGGCGGTCGGCCCGGACGCCCGCCCAGAGGCAGCGCCGTGCCGACCCGGCCCGGGAGGCCGCCTACTCGCTGCTGCGCGCCGTCGCGACCCAGGACGCCTACGCCAACCTCGAGCTGCCCCGCATCCTGACAGCGGCCGGGCTGCGCGGCCGGGACGCCGCGTTCGCCACCGAGCTGGCCTACGGCACGCTGCGGATGCAGGGCCTCTACGACGCAGTCGCGGCGCAGGCGGCCTCCCGTCCGACCTCGGCGATCGACCCTGCGGTCCTCGACGTGCTGCGGCTGGGGATCCACCAGCTGCTGGGCATGCGGGTGCCGGACCACGCGGGGGTGAGCGCCACGGTCGCGCTGGCCCGGCAGCACGTCGGTCAGGGCGCGGCCGGGTTCGTCAACGCCGTCCTGCGCCGGGTCGTGGAGCGCGACCGGAGCGCCTGGATCGACACGGTCACCACCGAGGAGCCGGACGAGACCGCGCGGCTGGCCGTGGAGCACTCCCACCCGGCGTGGATCGTGCGGGCCCTCCGGGCGTCGCTGCTGGCCAACACCGGGACCGACGAGGAGCTCGTGGCCCTCCTCGCCGCGCAGAACGTCGCCGGGTCCCTGTCCCTGGCGGCCCGTCCGGGTCTGGTCGAGGACGAGGAGCTCCGGGAGGCGGGGGCGCACCCCTCACCCACGGCGCGCACGGCCTGGACGCTGCCCTCGGGCGACCCCGGCGCCCTGGCCGCCGTCCGTGACGGCCGCGTCGCGGTGCAGGACGCCGGGTCCCAGCTGCTGACCCTGGCCCTCGCGGACGCGCCGATCGAGGGGCCCGACGCCCGGTGGCTCGACCTGTGCGCCGGGCCGGGGGGCAAGGCGGGGCTTCTCGCCGCCCTGGCCCACGGGCGCGGTGCCCACCTGCGCGCCAACGAGATCAGCCCCCACCGGGCCGAGCTGGTCCGGCAGACCCTGCGGTCGGTGGTGGAGGCAGGGGCCCGGGTCGAGGTGACCGTCGAGGACGGCCGCGACGTCGGGTCCCACGAGCCGGGCCGCTACGACCGGGTCCTGGTGGACGCTCCCTGCACCGGCCTGGGCGCGCTGCGCCGACGCCCGGAGGCGCGGTGGCGACGCAGCCCCCGGGACATCCCGGCCCTGGCCCCGCTGCAGCGTGCCCTCCTGGACTCCGCGCTGGAGGCGACCCGGTCGGGAGGACTCGTGGCCTACGCCACCTGTTCCCCGCACCTGGCCGAGACGCACCTGGTCGTGCGAGACGTGCTCAAGGGCCGCGCCGGCCAGGACGCGGAGCTGGTCGACGTCCGGCCGCACCTGCGCGACCGGGATGGCCGTCCGGTCGCGGGCGTCGGCCGGCCCGATGAGCTCTGGGCGCAGCTGTGGCCGCACCGGCACGGCACCGACGGCATGTTCGTGGCACTTCTGCGCCGCCGCTGAGCGAGGGCTGCCGGTCGCGCCCGGTCGCCGGTCGGCCGGAGCGCGTGCCGCCCGGAGCACGTGCCGCCCGGAGCACGTGCCGGCCCACGGGGGTGCCCCGGCGACGAGGGTGCGCCTCCCTCCCGGTGACCCTCCCACTAGGGTGTGCGCCATGCCCGCGCCCCTGCAGATCAGCCCCTCCATCCTGGCCGCCGACTTCGCCAACCTCGAGTCCGAGCTGCGGCGCATCGGGACGGCGGACTGGGCGCACGTGGACGTCATGGACAACCACTTCGTGCCCAACCTCACCCTCGGGCTCCCGGTCGTGGAGGCACTGGCCCGGGTGAGCCCCCTGCCGCTCGACTGCCACCTGATGATCGAGGATCCGGACCGGTGGGCCCCCGGGTACGCCGAGGCGGGAGCGGGATCGGTGACCTTCCACGTCGAGGCGGCCGCGGACCCGGTGGCGACGGCGCGCGCGATCCGTGCCGCGGGCGCCCGCCCCGCGTTCGCGGTCAAGCCGGGCACCCCTTTCCAGCCGTACGAGGACCTCCTCGACGAGGTCGACATGGTGCTGGTCATGACGGTCGAGCCGGGGTTCGGCGGGCAGTCGTTCATGGACGACCAGCTGCCCAAGGTGCGGGCGGTGCGGGAGGCCGTGCGACGTCGCGGTGCGCAGATCTGGGTCCAGGTCGACGGCGGGGTCTCCGAGGACACCCTCGGCCGGTGCGTCGAGGCCGGTGCCGACGTGCTCGTCGCTGGCTCGGCCGTCTACGGCGCCGACGACGTGCCGGGCCGGATCGCCGAGCTGCGGGAGCTGGCCCAGCGGCACGCCCACGGCTGACGCTGCCGCGCGCCGTAGACTGGGGGAGCGAGGGCTCCCGACGTCCCCCGCCCCCCGTTCCGCCCCGAAGGGATGCCCGTCGTGGACGTCTGGAACGACCTCTTCAACGCCCAGCTGACCGTCGCCGGCCACACCATCGCCTGGCGCGAGGTGGTCGGCAACGTCTTCGGCCTGGCATCGGCCGTCCTCGGGATGCGCCGCACGGTCTGGGCGTGGCCGGTCGGCATCGTCGGCAACGCCCTGCTCTTCACCGTCTTCATGGGCGTCTGGTTCGCCAACCCCCAGGAGCACAGCCTCTTCGGGCAGGCGGCGCGCCAGGCCTTCTTCATCCTCACCAGCCTCTACGGCTGGTGGGCCTGGAACCGCTCCCGCCGGGGGCGGGCCAGGGGAGCCCCCGCGATCACCCCCCGGTGGGCCACGGCGAGCGAGCGCACGGCATACCTGGTCGGTGCCGCGGTGCTCGTCGTCCTGGCCCAGTGGGTCTTCGCCCAGGTCGGGGCCGGCTGGCCGGCGCCACGGTGGTACTACTGGACCGACGCCTGGATCTTCGTCGGCTCGATGCTGGCCACCTACGCGATGGCCCGCGGGTGGGTCGACTTCTGGCTGGTGTGGATCGCCGTGGACCTGGTGGGCGTGCCCCTCCTGTGGCACTCGGGCTACTACCCCTCGGCCGTGCTCTTCGTCGTCTACGGCGCCTTCGTGCTGTGGGGCTTCGTCGTCTGGAGGAGGGCCGCGCGGGTGGAGGCGCCCACCGGCGCAGGCCCCACCCTGGCGCAGGACGGACGTACCCTGGTGGGGTGACCACACCGGCCGAGCGGCGCGACCCGTACGCCACCTTCCGTCCCGTCCGCGGGGCGTGGGTGGCCCGGATCTCCGCCGTGGCCTCCCTCCTCACCTTCGGCCTCGTGGCGGTCTTCTCCCCGATGCCGCTGGGCTCGGACCCCTCCCTCACGGTCCTCAACCGGGTGGCGGTCGCCCTCATCGGTGTCGTCATGGCCGCCTTCCTGTGGAGGTATGCCGTGCTGCGGGCCGAGCCGGGGCCGCGCGGTCTGCGGGTGGTCAACCTCTTCTCGACCACCGAGCTGGAGTGGGCCCAGATCGTGCGGGTCGGGTTCTCCGGGGGTGCGTCCTGGGCCGTCCTGGAGCTCGCCGACACCGAGGAGCTGGCCGTGATGGCCATCCAGCGGGCCGACGGGGAGCACGCCCGGCGGGAGGCGTCCCGGCTCGCGGCCCTGGTGGAGCACCACCACCGCACGGCCGGCGGGGTGGACGCCGGCTGATCCTTCCCCGGGCGACGGTTCCGGGGCCTCTCAGCGGTGTCCCGGCCGCCCCTCGTCGTCCTCGGCCGGATGCTCCCCGGCCGGAGGCTTCTCGGCCCGACGCTCCTCGTCCGTGCGCTCGTCGACGTGGCCCGGGTCGTACTCCTCGCGGGTCGCCGGGACCCGCCGGCGGGCCTCGGCCGGTTCCATCCCGGAGAGCACCAGCAGGTCCACGACGGTGGAGCGCACCTGGGCACGCATGACCTCGGCGGAGAGTCCCGCCTGCGGATGGCTCCACGTGGAGCGCCGCGCCAGGGTGATGAGGTCCTCGCGGACCTCCTCCAGCGGCGCCTCGTGGAGCAGCTGCTCCTGCACGGTCGCGGCGGCCTGGGCCAACGCCTCCACCATGTCGGTGTAGGTCGGGGGGACGAACTCCGCGTCCTCGACGGCGGCGACGGCCCGGCGAGCCAGCACCCGGACGTTGCGGACCGCGAGCCCGAGCGGGCCGATCATCGACTGGATCTGCTCGACCTGCACCCGGTGAACCCCGGAGAGCAGAGGGGCCAGGCGTGCCGCGGCGAGCGCCTCGGCGGTCGCGTCGCGCAGGGCGTCGATCTCGTCCGAGAGCCCCCGGGCCGTGGACAGCGCCCCCTTGGCCCGCTCCACGTCCCGGGTCCGCAGCGCCTGGGTGGTGTCGGTGAGCACCGCCGCCAGGTGACCCACGGCCGCGACGGCGCGCTCGCGGGGACGCTGGGTGGTCGACCGGGTGGGGGCCAGCATCGCCACGACCAGGGCCACGCCGCCGCCGACCACGGCGTCGACCCACCGGCTGAGGGCGGCGCCCTCGGGGGCGACCAGGGTGGTCACCAGCACGCCCTGGATCCCGGCCTGCATCATGAGCAGCTGCCCGGCACCGAGCAGCACCGCCAAGGACATCGCCGTCCCGGCGACCAGGAGGATCTGCCAGGTGCCGGACCCGAACCACTGCACGAACAGGTCGGCGGTGAGGATGCCGATCGCCACCCCGACCGTCAGCTCGACGATGCGGCGGACGCGGTCGCCGTAGGTCAGGCCCAGGCAGATCATCGCGGTGACCGGGGCGAAGAACGGGAGGGTGTGCCCCACGAGGTGCCGCGCGATCCACCAGGCGACCGCGGCCCCGAGGGCGATCTGGGCGATCAGCCAGGCACGCGAGCGCAGCCGCGTGAGCCGCTCCCGGAACGAGCGCGGCGAGACCTCCAGCCGCAGGCGGTCCCAGCCCTCGTGCGAGTACCGGCTCAGCTGCCCGCGGCCCGTGCTCATGGGCCCAGTCTGTCGCAGGGGGTCGTGCTCCCGCTGACGTCCGTGCCCGGTCGCCCGCCCCCCGGTCGCCCGCCCCCCGGTCGCCCACCCCCCGGTCGCCCACCCCCCGGTCGCCCGCCGCCGTGCGCCCCCGGCCCGACGACCGGGCTCTGCGTCGACCACCGGGTCCGGCCGGTCACGGTGTCCACGACGCCGTCCGCGGGAGGACGGGTGCCCAGCACCCGGTCCTCCTGCTCGGCCCAGTGCCGCCAGTGCGGCGCGAACATCTCCCCGTCGCGCGTCAGGGCACGGACCCGGCGCACGCGGGCCGGGGCCTCCAGCCACAGTCGGACCGCGAACCCGTCGGCACAGGGGCTGGCCAGCACCCCCACGCCCTCCACGACGACGACGGGCTCCGGCGGCACGTCCACCCACGGACCGGGCCGGTCGGCGTGCCAGTCCCACGAGCGGTACCGGCCCGCCCCGCCTCCCAGGAGCGGGGCCACCACCTCCTCGCAGAGCCGGGGGAGGGCCGCGGCCAGGCCCGACCACCCGGGGTACAGGTCCTCGAGGTGCACGACCCGCGCCGCGTGACCGGAGCGGTCCAGCAGCTGGGCGGCCGCGGCCGCGAGGTCGGTCTTGCCGGCGCCGCTGCGACCGTCCACGCCGACGAGCACCGGAGCGTCCGCCCCCGGCCGCCCCTGCGCGTCCGCCCCCGGCCGCCCCTGCGCGTCCGCCCCCGGCCGCCCCTGCGCGCCCGCCCCCGTCCGGCCGTGCCGGGCACGGTCCTCGACGCGCTCGAGAAGTCCCGGCCACCACGTCGGTGCCGTGGCGGCCGCGCGGTCGGCCATCGGCTCAGACCGACCGGCGGTGCCGGTCCAGCGCCGCCAGGTCCGGCTCCGCGCCCTCGGTCTCGACGCGGGCGACGTCCGTCCGGCCGAACGCGTGCAGGGTCAGCTCCAGCGGCGTCCCGCGCAGGACGACCGAACCGGCGTCTCCCGGAGGCCGGCGAAGGGAGGCCCGGCCGAAACCGTCGGCGACCGCGACGACGACGCCCACCGGTGCCCGGCCGTAGAGCATCCGGCCGGAGCGGCGCAGCGAGGTCCACAGGGACCTCTGCACCTGCGCCGGCAGGGGAGTGGGCTCCCACCCGGGTCGAGCCCGCACCATGTCCTCCAGGTGGACGGCGAGCTCGGCGACGTTGACCAGGTCGTCCACCGCGGGGACCGACGTGGGCCACCAGCGGGCGGGTCCGCGGCGCACGGCCTCGGCCAGCCCGGCCAGGTCGTGCTCCTCCGCCGTGCGGTCCTGGACCTTCTCGGTGTGCCGCTGGAGCGGGGCCAGGCCGAGCCCGATGCCCGGCAGGACGTCCGGGCGCGACTCCCGGACGACCAGGTGGGCCAGCAGGTCGCGCACCCGCCAGGGGTCGCACAGCGTGGCGGCCTCGGCTCCCAGGTCCAGGGCGGTGGAGGCGATCAGGTCGCGCAACAGGGGGGTCGACGTCATACCCCCATCCCACCACGCCCGGGAGGAGGCGGCCCCGGGGCCGTGAGAAGATGTCCGGTCGGATCCCCCTATCGCCCGCTCCTGACGGAGGTCGACCCAGCATGTCCGCGGCCAGCCCCCCGGTCCCCCGCCCCGCGCCCAGCCGCGCGGTGCTGCGGCGCGGCCTGCGGGTCGTCTGGACCGGGATCAAGGAGCAGCCGCGCCCGTTCGCCGTCGCCGTCGTCGGTGCCGTGCTCTGGGCCGCGGCCACCGTGGGCACCGCCGGGGCCATCGGGTGGGTCACGCGGACCGTCATCACCCCCGCGGTGCAGTCGGGCGCGGTCACCGCGGTCGGCCTGTGGACCATCTTCGGGGTGCTGTTCGCCGTGCTGCTCGTCAACGTCGTGGGCGTCATCCTGCGTCGCGTGTGGGCCACGGTCGCCGGGTTCAACCTGCAGGCGGCCTACCGCCGGCGGGTCACCCGGCAGTACCTCCGGCTCCCGCTGTCCTGGCACCACTCGCACCCCTCCGGCCAGCTGCTGTCCAACGCGCACGCCGACATCGAGGCCACCACCTGGCAGGTCTTCAACCCCCTGCCGATGGCCATCGGCGTGCTGTTCATGCTCGTCATCGCCGGCGCGATGATGGTCGTCGTCGACCCGCTCCTGGCGTTCGTGGGCCTGCTCGTCTTCCCCGGCCTGTTCGCGGCCAACCTCGTCTTCCAGCGGTTCATGTCGCCGCGGATCACCTACGCCCAGCAGCTGCGGGCCGAGGTGGCCGAGGTGGCCCACGAGTCCTTCGAGGCCGGCCTGGTCGTGAAGTCCATGGGCCGGGAGGACCAGGAGGCCGCCCGCTTCACCACCGCGACCCACGAGCTGCGCGACGCCCTCATCGAGGTGGGCCGCACGCGGGGGACGTTCGAACCGGTCATCGAGGCCATCCCCACGCTGGGGACCCTGGCGGTGCTGGGGGTGGGCACCTGGCAGGTCTCCCAGGGTGACCTCGTGGCCGGCGACGTGGTCCAGATGGCCTACCTCTTCTCCATCCTCGCCTTCCCCGTCCGCGCGCTCGGCTGGGTGCTGGCCGAGCTGCCGCGCTCGGTCGTCGGTTACGACCGGGTGCAGCACGTCCTGCAGGCCCAGGGAGGTATGCAGCACGGCGACGGCCTCCTCGCGCGCGAGGGGGGCGCGGTCGGGTCCGAGCTGCGCGGGGTCTCCTACACGCACGAGGGTGAGGACGAGCCGACCGTCCACGACGTGGACCTCGTGGTCCCCGCGGGCAGCACCACCGCCCTCGTCGGGCCGACCGGCTCGGGCAAGAGCACCCTGACCAACCTGGCCCTGCGGCTGGTCGACCCCGGTGCCGGCACCGTGCACCTGGCCGGCCGCGACGTGCGCGAGCTGGCCCACGGCGTCGTGCCGTCGGTCGCCACCCTCGTGGCCCAGCAGACCTTCATGTTCGACGACACCGTGCGGGGCAACGTCACCCTCGGGGAGGACTGCGCGGACGAGGACGTCTGGGAGGCGCTGCGGATCGCCCAGGGCGACGGCTTCGTCCGGGCGCTGCCGCACGGGCTGGACACCGTCATCGGCGAGCGGGGCGGCACCCTCTCGGGAGGGCAGCGGCAGCGCATCGCGCTCGCCCGGGCGATCTGGCGCCACCCGCGGCTGCTCGTCCTGGACGATGCCACGAGCGCGGTCGACCCCTCCGTGGAGCAGGCCATCCTGGCCGGCCTGCGCGAGGCCCGGGACGGCATGACGGTGCTGGTCGTCGCCTACCGGATGGCCACGATCACGCTGGCCGACCAGGTCGTCTACCTCGAGCACGGCCGGGTCGTGGACCAGGGCCCGCACGCCGAGCTGCTCGGGCGGTGCGAGGGGTACGCCGACCTCGTCCACGCCTACGCCCGGGAGGCGGCGGAGCGGGCGGCGGTCGCGGCCGCCGAGGAGCCCGGCGCCCCCGGACCGTCCGACGAGACGGAGCGCGCGTGAGCACCCCGGCCACCCCGCCCGCCTCCAGCCGGATCGAGGCGCAGAGCGACCTGGGCACGATGGCGACCCTGCGCCGGGGGCTGCAGCTCTCGCCCGAGCTGCGCCGGGGACTGGGTCTGACCGTCGTGCTGGCGGTCGTGGCCACCCTGGGCCGCGTGCTCATCCCGTTCGTGGTCCAGCAGACCACCGACAACGGCATCCTGGCCGACGGCGGCCCCGACACCGCCTTCGTGACCCAGGCCATCCTCATGGCCGCCGGGGTGGTCGCCCTCACGAGCGTGGCGCAGTACCTCGTCAACGTCCGGCTCTTCACCTCGGCCGAGTCGGGCCTGGCCACGCTGCGGCGCGCCGCGTTCCGGCACATCCACGACCTGTCGATGCTGACCCAGAGCACCGAGCGACGGGGCTCGCTGGTCTCCCGGGTGACCAGCGACGTGGACACGATCTCGATGTTCGTGCAGTTCGGCGGCCTCATGCTGCTGATCTCCACGGCCCAGATCATGATGGCCACGGTGCTCATGCTCGTCTACAGCCCGGTGCTGGCGCTGGTGGTCTACCTGTGCTTCGTCCCCCTCGTCTTCCTCGTCAAGCGGCTGCAGCCGGTGCTCGGGCGCGCCTACGGGGCCGTGCGCACGCGGGTCGGGGACATGCTCGGCGCGATCAGCGAGTCCATCGTCGGCGCCGTGACCATCCGCGCCTACGGCGTCGAGGAGCGCACCGCCGCCCGGATCGACACCGCGATCGAGGAGCACCGTCGCTCGGCGATCAGCGCCCAGATCCGCTCGGTGATGGCCTTCGTCTCCGGTCAGGCCTTCGCCGGCCTGACCACGGCGGTCGTGCTCGTCGTCGGCACCGTCCTGGCGGTGCGCGGGCAGGTCACCCTCGGTGAGCTGCTCGCCTTCCTCTTCCTGGTCAACCTCTTCACCCAGCCCGTCCTCATGGCCACCGAGATCCTCAACGAGCTGCAGAACGCCGTCGCCGGGTGGCGCCGCGTCATCGGCGTCATCGACACCCCCGCGGACGTGTCCGACCCGGGCGAGGACGGGGTCGCCCTGGACCGGGGGCCGATCACGGTGGAGTTCGCCGGGGTCTCCTACGCCTACCCCGGCGGGGAGCGGGTGCTGCACGACGTCGACCTGCGCATCGAGCCCCACACCCGCGTCGCGGTGGTCGGGGAGACCGGGTCCGGCAAGACCACCCTGGCCAAGCTGCTCACCCGCCTCATGGACCCCGACGAGGGGGCCGTGCTCCTGGACGGCGTGGACCTGCGCACGATCACCTTCGCCTCCCTGCGCAGCCGGGTCGTCCTGGTCCCCCAGGAGGGCTTCCTCTTCGACGACGACCTCAGGGGCAACATCCGCTTCGGTCGCCCGGAGGCCGACGACGACGACATCTCGCTCGCGGTCACCGAGCTGGGCCTGGACGGCTGGGTGGAGGGTCTGCCGCACGGCCTGGACACCCGGGTGGGGCAGCGGGGGGAGTCCCTCTCGGCGGGGGAGCGCCAGCTCGTGGCGATCGCGCGGGCCTACCTGGCCGACCCGGACCTGCTGGTCCTGGACGAGGCCACCAGCGCGGTCGACCCCTCTCCACCGAGGTGCGCGTCCAGCGGGCCCTGGAGGGCCTGACCCGCGGACGGACCTCGGTCGCCATCGCCCACCGGCTCTCCACCGCCGAGGCGGCCGACCTCGTGGTCGTCGTGGACCAGGGACGCATCGTGGAGCTGGGGCACCACCGTGACCTCGTGGACCGCGGCGGGGTGTACACCCGGATGCACGCCTCGTGGGCGGCCCAGCAGGGCGCCGGGCGGGTCTGAGGTATGCCGCGCGCGGCCGCCGCTGCGACCCTGCTCCTGCTCGGTCTGCTGGCGCTCGCGACGACGCAGCCCTGGGTCGCCGGTGTGGTCGAGGCTGCGCCGGGGTCGGTCCGGACCCGGTGGTCGGCCACGGGGGCGGAGCTGGTCCCGTGGGTCCCCGCAGCCTCGCTCGCCGCCGGCGCGGCCACCCTGGTGCTGCTGACCCGGACGACGGGGAGGGTCGTCCGGCCGGTCGACCGCCTCCTGGGGGTGCTCTCGACCGCCGGCTGCCTCACGGCCCTGGCCGGGGCGCTGCTCGTGGTCGCGGGTGGGACCGGGGTGCCGACCGACGTGGTCGTCGCCGCCCCGACCGGCTGGTCCTGGACCGCGCTCCTCGCGGCTGCCGCGGCCACGACCGCGGCCCTGCCGTCCACGGTGGTGCCGACCGGCCGGCCGTCGGTCCCGCCCCCCGTCGGGCCCGGGCCTGCGCGGTCGGACCGGAGGTCACCGGGCGACGACGTCCCCGCCGAACGGCAGCGGCGGCAGGTCGCGCGGACCTGGACCGAGCTGGACGCGGGTCGGGACCCCACCTCCGAGCCGGGTGCTGGCACAATGGCCCCAGCCGCACCGCAGGAGCACCCGCAGGACGACGTCCCGGGGGAGGACGTCGAGCCGGACGGCCCCGCCCCCGGGCACCACGAGACCGACCGTTGACCGAGACACCCGACCAGGAGCCCGCCATGGAGCACGAGAACCACTACCACAGCACGGCCGCGTGGGTCGGGGTGAGCATCATGCTCGTCGCCACCGTGGTGGGGTGCTCGGCCGCGGTCTTCGGTCCGGGCTGGCTGATGTGGGCAGGGCTCGGCCTGTTCGTGGTGGGCGCGCTGGTCTGGTACGCGCTGAGCAAGGCCGGCTACGGCGCCGAGGCCTACGAGGTCGCCCGTCCCCAGGAGAGCGGAAGCGGCGCCCGCACCCGCTGACCGCCGGGCCCGCACCCGCTGACCGCCGGGCCCGCAACAAGGTCGTCCGCGCCCGGTGGCACCGCCGACGGCGCCCCGTGGGGCAGGAGCACCCTGTCCGGGCGACTAGGCTGGGGGACGTGTCGACCGTGCTGGACCAGATCCTCGACGGCGTGCGCGAGGACCTCGCCCGCCGTCGTCGCACCACGCCGCTCGAGGCGCTGCAGGAGCGGGCGGGCCAGTCGCCGCCGGCCCTGGACGCCCGGGCCCGGCTGAGCTCGGGACCGGGGGTGCACGTCATCGCCGAGGTGAAGCGCAGCAGCCCGAGCAAAGGGGCGCTGGCGGCCATCGCCGACCCGGCGTCGCTGGCGGCCGACTACGCCGCGGGCGGGGCCAGCGTCATCAGCGTCCTGACCGAGGAGCGGCGCTTCGGCGGCTCGCTGGCCGACCTCGACGCGGTGCGGGCCCGTGTGGACGTCCCGGTCCTGCGCAAGGACTTCGTGGTGGACCCCTACCAGGTCTGGGAGGCCCGGGCGCACGGGGCCGACCTGGTCCTGCTCATCGTCGCGGCCCTGGAGCAGGACGTGCTCGTCGGTCTGCTCGAACGCACGGAGTCCCTGGGGATGCACGCCCTGGTCGAGGTGCACGACGAGGAGGAGCTGCAGCGGGCGGTCGACGCCGGCACGCGCATCCTGGGCGTGAACAACCGCGACCTGAGGACCCTCGAGGTCGACCGGACCACCTTCGCCCGGCTGGCCCCCGCGGTCCCGGCCGGCACCGTGCGGGTGGCCGAGTCCGGCGTGCGCGGACCGCTGGACGTGATGGACTTCGCCGAGGCGGGGGCCGACGCGGTCCTCGTGGGGGAGGCCCTCGTCACCGGTCGGTCGCCACGGGACGCCGTCGCCGAGCTGGTGGCCGCCGGCTCCCACCCGGCCGTCCACGCCGCGCACGGCGGTCGGCGATGAGCGCGGCGGCCACGGGCGGGTCGACGTCGGAGGAGACGGCCACGCGCGGGACCGCCACCGGCACGCCCGCCGGCCGGTTCGGCGCCTTCGGGGGCCGGTACGTGCCGGAGGCCCTGGTCGCGGCCCTGGAGGAGCTCGAGGAGGCCTGGCGCGAGGCGATGGGCGACCCCGACTTCGTCGCCGAGCTGGACCGCCTGCAGCGCGACTACACCGGGCGGCCCAACCCGCTCACCGAGGTGCCCCGGTTCGCCGAGCACGCGGGCGGGGCACGGGTCTTCCTCAAGCGGGAGGACCTCAACCACACCGGGTCGCACAAGATCAACAACGTGCTGGGCCAGGCCCTGCTGACGGTGCGCATGGGCAAGACCCGGGTCATCGCCGAGACCGGCGCCGGCCAGCACGGCGTGGCCACCGCCACGGCCGCGGCCCTCCTCGGTCTGGAGTGCACGGTCTACATGGGCGAGGTGGACACCCGCCGCCAGGCGCTGAACGTGGCCCGGATGCGGCTCCTGGGAGCCGAGGTGGTGCCGGTGGCGACCGGCAGCGCCACCCTCAAGGACGCGATCAACGAGGCGATGCGCGACTGGGTGACGACCGTGGACCGTACGCACTACCTGCTGGGCACCGTCACCGGTCCGCACCCCTTCCCCACGATGGTGCGCGACTTCCACGCGGTCATCGGCCGGGAGTCGCGCGAGCAGCTGCTCGCGCGCACCGGCCGGCTGCCGGACGCCGTCTGCGCCTGCGTGGGCGGCGGGTCCAACGCGATGGGCATCTTCCACGCCTTCCGCGACGACGAGCAGGTGCGGCTGCTGGGCTTCGAGGCCGGTGGCGACGGGGTCGACAGCGGCCGGCACGCCTCGCGCTTCTCCGGGGGGGAGCCGGGGGTGCTGCACGGGGCGGCCAGCTACGTCCTGCAGGACGAGGACGGCCAGACGCTGCCGACCCACTCGATCTCGGCCGGCCTGGACTACCCGTCGGTGGGACCCGAGCACGCGTTCCTGCACGACACGGGCCGGGCCACCTACGCCCCCGTCACCGACGCCGAGGCCATGGAGGCCTTCGCGCTGCTGTGCCGCACCGAGGGGATCATCCCCGCGATCGAGAGCGCGCACGCCCTCGCCGGAGCCGTGCGCGTGGGCCGGGAGATGGCCGCGCGGGCGGGCGGGCCCTTCGAGGCCGACGACCCCCGGCGCCCGGTGATCCTGGTCAACCTCTCCGGCCGCGGGGACAAGGACGTCGACACCGCCGCGCGCTGGTTCGGGCTGGTCGACGGCGAGGACCTCGTGGAGGCCGAGCAGATCAAGGCCGCCGAACCCGTCGCCGAGGCCGAGGGGAGCGGCTGGTGAGCGCCCTGTCGGAGGTCTTCGACCGGTGCCGCGCCGAGGACCGGGCCGCCCTGGTGGCCTACCTGCCCGCCGGGTTCCCCGATCTCGACACCTCCCTGGAGGCCGTCCGGGCCCTGGCCGCCTCCGGCGCCGACGTGGTGGAGGTCGGCGTCCCCTACACCGATCCGCTCATGGACGGTCCGGTCATCGAGCAGGCCGCCAGCCGCTCGCTGGCCGGAGGGTTCCGGCTGGCCCGGGTCTTCGACCTGGTCCGCGCCGTGCGCGAGGCGGGTGCCGTCCCGGTGGTGATGTCCTACTGGAACCCGGTGCTGCACTACGGGCCCGAACGGTTCGCCTCCGACCTGGCGGCGGCCGGGGGGGCGGGGATGATCACCCCCGACCTGGTGCCCGACGAGGCGGACGCGTGGCTGCAGGCCGCCGACGCGCACGACCTGGACCCGGTCTTCCTCGTCGCCCCGAGCTCCACGGACGCGCGGCTGCGGTCCACCGCCGAGGCCTGCCGGGGGTTCGTCTACGTCGCCTCGACGATGGGGGTCACCGGGACCCGGTCCGCCGTCGGCGGGGACGCCGCCACCCTCGTGGACCGCGTGCGCGCGGTCACCGACCTGCCCCTGTGCGTGGGACTGGGGGTCAGCGACGGGGCCCAGGCCCACGAGGTCGCCGCGTTCGCCGACGGCGTCATCGTGGGGTCGGCCCTCGTGCGGGCCGTGGACCAGGACCCCTCCCTGGAGGCGCTGCGGACGCTCACCGCCGAGCTGGCCGCCGGGGTCCGCCGATGAGCTCTCCGGGCCCCGCCCCCGTGGTCGCGGACCGGGAGACCCCCGGACCCTCCGCACCGGGCCGGTCCTGGACCGGCGTGGTCGGGCTGCTGGCCCGCCTCGTGCTCGGCGGGGTGCTCCTCGTCGCCGGGCTGCTGAAGATCACCGACCTCACCGGGTCCGTGCAGAGCGTGCTGGCCTACGAGCTGTTCTCCTACCCCGTGGCCCGGGCGGTCGGCACGGTGCTGCCCCTCGTCGAGATCGCGGTCGGGCTCCTGCTCGTCGCCGGTCTGCTGACCCGGGCCGCCGCCGCAGCCGGTGGGCTGCTCATGCTCGTCTTCGTCGGCGGGATCGTCTCGGCCTGGGTCCGGGGCCTGTCCATCGACTGCGGCTGCTTCGGCACCGGGGGACCGGTGGCCCCGGGGGAGACCGCCTACCTGCCCGACCTCCTGCGGGACCTGGGTCTGCTGGCGCTCGCCGCCTGGCTCGTGGTCCGCCCGCGCACGCCCCTCGCCCTCGACTCCCTGCTGAAAGGTCGCTGAACACCATGCCCCGTCCCCCGGCCCCCCAGGTCAAGCCCGTCGCCGCCCGGGGCCCGTCCGCGGGCCTCATCGCCGGCGTGGTCGTGCTCGTCGTGGCCCTGCTGGGGGTCCTGGTGTGGGCCGCCACCCGCGGCGGCGACCTCGAGGCGGTGGGCAGCTCCGGCACGCTCCCCGACGGCGGCGGCGTCAGCGTCGGCCCGGGGCTGGACGCCGACGTTCCCCAGGTGCGCATCTACGAGGACCCCCAGTGCCCGTGGTGCGGGCGGCTGGAGAACGCGATCGGGGAGGACCTGGCCGAGCTGATCGAGGCCGGTGAGGTCAACGTCACCTTCCAGATCATGTCCTTCCTCGACGGGGGTCTGGGCAACGACTCCTCCACCCGGGGCGCCAACGCCATGCTCTGCGCCGACGATGCCGGTTCCTTCCTGCCCTTCCACGAGGAGCTCTACGGCAACATGCCGGCGTCCGAGGGTCAGGGCTGGAGCGACGAGCAGCTCATCGGTTTCGGCGAGCAGGCCGGGATCGAGGGTGAGGCGCTGGCCCAGTTCGAGAGCTGCGTGGCGGACCAGACCCACGCCGAGTACGTCCAGGACATGCAGCAGCGGGCCAACGAGGACGGCGTCAGCGGCACCCCGACCGTGTTCGTCGACGGGGAGGAGCTGCCCCAGGAGGACCTCAGCCGGCTGCTCCAGGAGCCCGGAGCCCTGCGCGAGGTGCTCGAGGCCCAGGGTCGATGACCCTGCTCCCCACGGGCGCCGCGACGACGGCTCTCCTCACCGCGATCCCCAGCCCCGAGCAGTCGGTGTGGTGGCTCGGTCCCCTCCCCCTGCGGGGCTACGCCCTGTCCATCCTGGCCGGCATCTTCGTCGCCATGTGGATCACCTCCCACCGGTTGCGGGCGCGTGGCGGCACCGGCCAGGAGATCTACGACATCGCCGTGCCGACCATCGTGCTGGGCATCGTCGGCGGGCGGATCTACCACGTCGTCTCCAGCCCGTGGCCCTACTTCGGCCCCGAGGGTGACCTGGTCGACGCCCTGAAGATCTGGGAGGGAGGTCTGGGCATCTGGGGGGCCGTGGCCCTCGGGGCCGTCGGCGCCTGGTGGGGCGCACGCCGGCACGGCTACTCCTTCCTCGACATCGCCGACGCCATCATGCCCGGCCTGCTCGTGGCCCAGGCGATGGGCCGGTGGGGCAACTGGTTCAACAACGAGCTGTACGGCGGCCCCTCCGACGCGCCCTGGGCCGTGCAGATCCACGAGATGTCCGGTGGGGAGGCGGTGCGCGACGCGGCGGGGGAGGCGGTCGTGCTCGGCACCTTCCAGCCCACCTTCCTCTACGAGGCGCTGTGGTGCCTGCTCGTCGCCGTGGCCATCCTGCTGGTCGACCGGCGGTTCCGGCTCGCCCGCGGCCAGGTCGTGGGCCTGTACCTCATGGGGTACACGCTCGGTCGGTTCTTCATCGAGATCATGCGCACCGACCCCGCCCAGATGGTCCTGGGCCAGCGGATCAACGTCTGGGTCTCGATCGCCGTGTTCCTGCTGGGGCTGGCGATCTGGTGGTGGCGCGGCCGGGTGGGCGACCTGCCCGCCCGCGGCGTCGCGGAACGGCATACCCCCGCCGCGGCGTGAACGCCGCCGTGCCCCGGGCCCGCCCCGGCCGTGGGCCCCGTGCGGGGAGAGCCACCGCCCGGCGACCTCCGGCACCCCCGCGACGGCACTAGGCTTGACCCCATGCGCCGCGCCAAGATCGTCTGCACGCTGGGCCCCGCCACCGACTCCTACGAGCAGATCCTCGCGCTCGTGGAGGCCGGGATGGACGTCGCCCGCCTCAACCTCTCCCACGGCTCCTACGAGGAGCACTACGAGCGCTACCTGCGGGTGCGCCGCGCCAGCGACGAGGCCGGTCACGCGGTCGCCGTGCTGGCCGACCTCCAAGGCCCCAAGATTCGCACCGGCACCTTCGCCGCCGGCCCGGTCACCCTCGCCCGCGGAGACAGCTTCACGATCACCACCCGGGACGTCCCCGGGGACCGCGAGGCCGTGGGCACCACCTACGCCGGGCTGCCGGGCGACGTCCACACCGGGGACGACCTGCTCATCGACGACGGCAAGGTCATGCTCCGGGCGACCGAGGTGTCCGGGACCGACGTCGTCACCGAGGTCGTCGTGGGCGGGGTGGTGTCCAACAACAAGGGCATCAACCTGCCCGGGACCGCCGTGAGCGTGCCGGCGATGTCGGACAAGGACGAGGAGGACCTGCGCTGGGCGGTGCGGTCCGGGGCCGACTTCGTGGCCCTCTCGTTCGTGCGCAGCGCCGCCGACTACGACGACGTCCGCCGGGTGATGGAGGAGGAGGGCCGGATCCTGCCGGTCATCGCCAAGATCGAGAAGCCGCAGGCGGTCGACAACCTCACCGAGATCGTCGAGGCCTTCGACGGGATCATGGTGGCCCGTGGCGACCTGGGGGTCGAGATGCCGCTGGAGCAGGTGCCGCTCGTGCAGAAGGACGCCATCCAGCTGTGCCGGGAGAAGGCCAAGCCGGTCATCGTCGCGACGCAGGTGCTGGAGTCGATGATCGAGAACCCGCGCCCGACCCGCGCCGAGGCCAGCGACTGCGCCAACGCGGTGCTCGACGGGGCGGACGCGATCATGCTGTCCGGGGAGACCTCGGTGGGGGCCTGGCCGGTCCGGGCGGTGGAGACGATGGCCGACATCATCTCGCCACCGAGGAGCACGGGCTGCACCGCATCCTGCCGGTCCTCACCAAACCCCGCACCCCCGGGGGCGCGGTGACGCGGGCGGCGCTGAGCATCGCCGAGTCGCTCGAGGACATCACCTACCTCGTCACCTTCACCCAGAGCGGCGACACGACCACCCGGATGGCCCGGATGCGTCCCGCGGTGCCCATGCTGGCGTTCACCACCGAGCAGCACACCCGGTCCACGCTGGCCCTGACCTGGGGGGTGGAGACCTTCCTGGTGCCCTTCGTGTGGCACACCGACCAGATGGTCATGCAGGTCGAGGAGGTCCTGCTGCGCGAGAAGCGCTGCCAGAAGGGCGACCTCGTGGTCATCGTCGCCGGCTCCCCGCCCGGCGTGTCGGGGACGACCAACGCGCTGCGTCTGCACCGCGTCGGGGACGCGATCTTCGGCCGGGCCCCGGCCTACCAGGACGACCCGCCTCTGGTCTGAGGGCACCCGCCACCCACGGGTATGCTGTGTGCGCGTCGCGCGACCATGCCCGCCGGGGTGGTGGAACGGCAGACACGGGGCACTCAAAATGCTCTGCCCGCAAGGGCGTGCGGGTTCAAGTCCCGCTCCCGGCACCACGACGGCCCCGCCGCCGCTCCCCCGTGGGGGACCGGTGGTGGGGCCCGTCGCCAGGCAGATAGGCTGGACCTCGTGACCAAGGACAGCGCCCCGACGGGGCCGGACGCCGAGGACGGCGCCCTCATGACCCCGACCGACGACGACCAGAGCAGCGCTCCCGAGCCGTCAGGCACCGTCGGGGAGAGCGCGACGGAGGGACCGGACGCGTCCGGCCTGCGCATCGTGCTCGCCGAGGACGAGGCGCTCATCCGCATGGACCTGGCCGAGATGCTCACCGAGTCGGGGCACCAGATCGTGGGGCAGGCGGCCGACGGCGAGCAGGCCGTCGCCCTGGTCCGGGACACCGAGCCCGACCTGGTGGTCATGGACATCAAGATGCCCGGCATGGACGGGATCTCGGCCGCCGAGCAGATCGGCCGGGAGGGCCTGGCGCCCGTCGTCATGCTCACCGCCTTCAGCGACAAGAACCTCGTCGAGCGTGCGCGCGACGCCGGCGTGATGTCCTACGTGGTCAAGCCGTTCAGCGCCGCCGACGTGCTGCCCGCGATCGACATCGCCCGCGCGCGCTGGGCCGAGCGCAAGGCGCTGGAGTCCGAGGTGGCCGACCTGGGGGAGCGGTTCGAGACCCGCAAGCGGGTCGACCGGGCCAAGGGTCTGCTCATGGCCCAGCTCAAGCTGTCCGAGCCGGACGCCTTCCGGTGGATCCAGAAGGCGGCCATGGACCGTCGTCTGTCCATGCGTGAGGTCGCCGACGCGGTGATCTCGGGGATGCCCGGGAAGTAGGGGAGCGCGGGGCAGGTCGCCCCGGCCCGGCGCCCGGGCACCGGGCGACGGGCCTCAGCTCAGCGCGGCGACCACCGAGACCAGCACCGGCGCCACCAGCAGGGCCGGCAGCAGCAGGTCGCCCACGGGCACCTGCCGGATGTTGAGCAGCCGGAAGGAGATGCCCACCAGCAGCAGGCCGCCCACGGCGGTCAGCGCGGCGATGTGGGCCTCCGGCACGATCGCGCCGAGGGTCACCCCCACCAGCGTCAGCGACCCCTGGACCACCGCGACCGACGCCGCCGAGACGAGCACCCCGATCCCGAACGTCGAGGCGAACGCGATCGAGGCGAAGAAGTCCAGGGCCGACTTGAGCACGAGCTGGTCGATGCCCCGGCCCAGGCCGTCCGAGAGCGAGCCCAGAATGGTCAGCGGCCCCACGCAGAAGAGCAGCGAGGCCGTCAGCCAGCCCTCGATGAAGCGTTCCCGCTCGGCGTGCCCCCGCTCCCCGGGGACGGACCGGCGGTGCACCCACCGCTGGACCACCCCGGCCAGGGACTCCAGCCGCTGCTCGATCCGCAGGAGCGAGCCCACGATCCCGCCGACGAGCAGGCTGCCCAGGACGACGAGCACGGCACCCCCTCGCCCACCGCCGCCGCCAGGGCGGGGGAGGTGACGTCGAGCGCCGAGAGGACGGCGACCAGCAGGGTGACCAGCCCCAGGCAGTCGGTGACCACCGAGCGGACCCGGTCGGGGAGCCGGTTGCCGGCGACCATCCCCAGGGTCGCCCCGAGGAGCACGGCCACGACGTTGATCACGGTCCCGAGCCCGGGGAAGGCGCCATCCATGGGCACAGACTAGGTCCGGCGCCCGGCCCCGACGGCCACGGGTCCGGGCGGCGGGGAGCACGGTCAGCCCGCCGGTGGACGCTCCCGCAGGTGGCAGGTCAGCCGGGCGGTGCACACCCTGCGCCCCTCCTCGTCGGTGACGAGGATCTCGTAGGCGGCCACCGACCGACCCAGGGACAGCGGCGTCGCCACCCCGGTGACCCAGCCGGAGCGCACCGCCCGGTGGTGGGTGGCGTTGAGGTCCACCCCGACCGCGACCCGATCCGGGGCGGCGTGCGTGGCCGCAGCCAGGGAACCCACCGTCTCGGCGAGGGCGGCGGAGGCCCCGCCGTGCAGGAGCCCGTAGGGCTGGGTGTTGCCGGCGACCGGCATCCGGGCCACGGTGCGCTCGGCCCCGATCTCGAGCAGCTCCATCCCCATCCGCTCGACGAGGGTCCCGGTGACCGTCCCGTCCAGCCCGGGCAGGTCGGGGGAGGGCGCGGGCTGGGTGCTGTCGGTCATGGGACATAGGCTGCCATGCGTGAGTCGACTGCTGCTGCTGGACGGACACTCGCTGGCCTACCGCGCCTTCTACGCGCTGCCGGTGGAGAACTTCTCGACGACGACGGGTCAGAGCACCAACGCCGTCTACGGGTTCACCTCGATGCTCATCAACGTGCTGCGCGACGAGGCGCCGACCCACGTCGCGGTGGCCTTCGACCGGTCCCGGCAGACGTTCCGGACGCAGGAGTATGCCGAGTACAAGGCCGGGCGAGCCTCGACCCCGGGTGAGTTCGTGGGGCAGGTCGACCTCATCAAGCAGGTGCTGGACGCGCTGCGGATCACGCACGTGGAGGTGGACGGCTACGAGGCGGACGACATCATCGCCACGCTCACCTCGCAGGCCCGGGCTGAGGGCCTGGAGGTGATCATCCTCTCCGGCGACCGCGACGCGTTCCAGCTCGTCGACGAGCGCACGCTGCTGCTCTACCCCCCCGTGCGCGGCGTCTCCGAGACCTGGCGGCTCACCCCGGCGCTGATCGAGGAGAAGTACCTCGTCCGGCCCGAGCGCTACAGCGACCTCGCCGCGATGGTGGGGGAGAGCTCGGACAACCTGCCCGGCGTGCCCGGGGTCGGGCCGAAGACCGCCGCGAAGTGGCTGGCGCAGTTCGGGGACCTGGCCGGGATCGTCGGCGCGGCGGACCAGCTCAAGGGCAAGGCCGGACAGTCGCTGCGCGACCACCTGGACCAGGTGCTGCGCAACCGGCGGCTCAACCAGCTGGTGGCCGAGGTGCCGCTCGAGGTCGGCGTCCCCGACCTGCAGGCCCGGGGCTGGGACCGGGAGGAGGTCCACCGCGTCTTCGACGGGCTGGAGTTCCGCGTGCTGCGGGACCGGTTGTTCGCGACCCTGGAGTCGGCCGAGTCCGAGGCCGAGGAGGGCATCGAGGTGGCCGGCACCCTGCTGGGCGGCGGTGAGCTGACCGGCTGGCTCGAGCAGCACGCGGGCCCCGGCGAACGCCTGGCCCTCGTCGTCCAGGCCGCGCCGCGCACCGCTGCCGGGGCGGGGGAGGCCACCGGGCTCGGGCTCGCGGGGGCCGAGCACGCGGCATACCTGTCGCTGCAGCTCGCCGACGTCGACGACGAACGGGCCCTGCAGACCTGGCTGGCCGACGCCGGCCGCCCCAAGGTCCTGCACGACGCCAAGGGGCAGACCGCCTCGCTGGAGGCCGTCGGGCTGCCGGTGGAGGGGGTGGTCAGCGACACCGCTCTCGCGGCCTACCTGGTGCGTCCGGACCAGCGGTCCTACGACCTGGCCGACCTGGCGCTGCGCTACCTGCACCGTGAGCTGCGGCTGGACGAGGACCAGGACCAGGACCAGGACCAGGGCCAGCTCTCCCTCGGGTGGGACGTGGGGGAGGACGCAGCAGGGACCGGGGACGGCCAGCCCGTCGACGTGGCCGCCGGACGGTCCGCGATGGTGCACGCCCGCGCGGTCCACGACCTGTCCGTCACCCTGGACCAGCAGCTCGCGGACGACGACGAGCAGCACCTGCTCGGTGACGTCGAGCTGCCGCTCGTCGGCGTGCTCCGACGGATGGAGCAGGCCGGGATCGCCGTCGACCTGCCGATGCTGCAGGCGCTGGAGGGCGAGTTCGCCGCCTCCATGGCCCAGGCCCAGCAGGACGCCTGGGACGCGCTCGGCGACGACACGGTCAACCTCGGGTCGCCCAAGCAGCTGCAGGTCGTCCTCTTCGAGACCCTGGGCCTGCCCAAGACCCGGCGGACCAAGACGGGCTACACCACGGACGCGGACGCCCTGGCGGGTCTGTACGCCCAGACGGAGCACCCCTTCCTGGAGGCACTGCTGCGCCATCGGGACAAGGCCCGGCTGAGGGTGACCGCCGAGGGGCTGGTCAAGGCGGTCGCCGACGACGGGCGGATCCACACGACCTACCAGCAGACCATCGCCGCCACCGGTCGGCTCAGCTCGACCGAGCCGAACCTGCAGAACATCCCGATCCGGACCGAGGAGGGGCGCCGGATCCGGGAGATCTTCGTCGTCGGCCGGGACGCCTCGACGGGGACCGCCTTCGAGTCGCTGATGTCGGCCGACTACAGCCAGATCGAGATGCGGATCATGGCGCACCTCTCGGGGGACGAGGGCCTCATCGAGGCCTTCCGCACCGGTGAGGACCTGCACCGCTTCGTCGGGTCCCGGGTGTTCGGGGTGCAGCCGGACGAGGTGAGCCCGCAGATGCGCTCCAAGGTCAAGGCGATGAGCTACGGCCTGGCCTACGGGCTCTCGGCCTTCGGCCTGTCCAAGCAGCTCACGATCTCCACCGGGGAGGCCAAGGAGCTCATGGAGGAGTACTTCGAGCGCTTCGGGGGGGTGCGGGACTACCTCCGCGACGTGGTCGCCGAGGCCCGGCGCACCGGCTTCACCGAGACGATCCTGGGGCGTCGGCGGCACCTGCCGGACCTGCTCAGCGACAACCGGCAGCGGCGGGAGATGGCCGAGCGGATGGCGCTCAACGCCCCGATCCAGGGATCGGCGGCCGACATCATCAAGGTCGCCATGCTGCGCACCGAGGACGCGCTGCGCGAGCAGGAGCTCGCCTCCCGGATGCTCCTGCAGGTCCACGACGAGCTCGTGCTGGAGATCGCGCCGGGGGAGCAGGAGCAGGTGGAGCTGCTCCTGCGCGAGCAGATGGGCGGCGCCGCGGACCTGTCGGTGCCCCTGGACGTGAGCGTGGGAGTGGGTCGCAGCTGGCACGAGGCCGCCCACTGACCCACGCCGTCCCCGTCCGGTCACGGGCCGGCCGGTGAGCGGTCCGGCTGCGGGACGGCTGGATAACGATGTGGGAACGATCCCTGGTCGTGGCCGTGCCACCCTTGTGCTGGGCGGTCCCGACATCTACGTTCAGGGCACCAGGGCGACACAGTGGTCGCCCACATCGACACAAGAGGAGCACCATGAGCCCCACCTCTCTTCGCTCTCGGGCGTCCGTGACCGCCCGCGGGGTCGCCGCCGTCGCCGCCGCCAGCCTCGTGCTGGCAGCGTGCGGGAACGGGGGCGACGACGCCGCCCCCGCCGATGACGACACAGCCTCGGAGGAGACCCAGGAGGACTCGGACGCCACCGGCGCCGCCGGGGAGCGCGACCTGACCCTCGAGGTCGGCACCGTCCTGCCGCAGACGGGCGCCCTGGCCTTCCTGGGCCCGCCGGAGGAGGCGGGCGTGCTGCTCGCCGAGAAGCACATCAACGAGGCGGACGCGGGCATCACCGTCAACGTGACGCTGGGCGACTCCGGCGACCCGGACAACCGCGCCTACGCCACCACGGTGCCACAGCTGCTCAACGCCGGCGTCAACGTCATCGTGGGGGCGGCTTCCTCGGGCGTCTCGAAGCTCTTCATCGACGAGGTCGTCGCCGCCGACACCCTGATGGTCTCCCCGGCCAACACCGCCCCGGAGTTCACCGACTGGGACGACAACGACCTCTACTGGCGCACCGCGCCCTCGGACCTGCTGCAGGGCGAGGTGCTCGGCAACCTGATCGCCTCCGACGGTGTGGTCAACCTGGGGATCATCTACCTCAACGACGCCTACGGCACCGGCCTGGAGGCCCAGCTCACCGAGACGTTCGAGGCCGCCAACGGCACGATCGTGGCCAGTGAGTCCTACAACGCGGGCGACACCACCTTCGACGCGCAGATCAGCTCGGTCATGGCCCAGAACCCCGACGCCATCGCGCTGATCACCTTCGAGGAGGCCACGACGATCATCCCGGCGCTGGACGCGGCGGGCTTCGACACCGGCAGCCTCTACTTCGTCGACGGCAACCTGTCCAACTACGGCGACGAGTTCGACGCAGGCCTGCTCGAGGGTTCCAAGGGCACCCAGCCCGGACCGGACCTGGGGGACGAGTTCCGCAGCGAGCTCAACGACGTCTGGACCGCCGCGGGCAACGACGAGCTGGAGGACTGGAACTACGCGGCCGAGTCCTACGACGCCGTGATGCTCAGCGCCCTGGCGGCCCTGGCGGCCGACTCGGTCGAGGGCCCCGACCTGGCGGCCAAGATGCAGGAGGTCTCCGGTGGCACCGGCGGCGGTGAGAAGGTGAGCGACTTCGCCGAGGCCGCCCAGATCATCGTGGACGGAGGCGTGGTGGACTACGACGGCCCGTCGGGTCCGATCACCTTCGACGAGAACGGTGACCCGACCGAGGCCACCATCGGCGTCTTCGAGTACGACGGCAACAACGAGCTGGTCCGTCAGAACTGACGGCAGGCACGCCAGAAGGGCCCCCGGGACACGTCCCGGGGGCCCTTCTGGCGTGTGCGGCTGGGGGGTGGTGCTTCAGATTCAGGGTGCTTCAGGTTCAGGGTGCTTCAGGAGGCGTCGTCCTGACCCAGGGTGCCCAGGTACAGCCCGATGACCCGTTCGTCGTTGAGCAGTTCACGGCCGGTCCCGGTGTGCGCGTCCTTGCCCTGGTCGAGGACGTAGGCGCGGTCGCAGATCTGCAGGCACCGGCGGGCGTTCTGCTCGACCATGATGGTCGTCACGCCGGCCTCGTTGATGGAGGAGACGCGGATGAAGGCGTCGTCCTGCCGCACCGGGGACAGACCCGCCGACGGCTCGTCCAGCAGCAGCACGTCGGGCCGCATCATCAGCGCCCGGGACATCGCCACCATCTGCCGCTCGCCGCCGCTCAACGAACCGGCCACCTGGTTGAGGCGGTCCTTGAGCGCCGGGAAGATGTCCAGCACGAACGCCAGGTTCTCCTTCACGACCGAGGGCCGCTGGTAGGCCCCCATCTCCAGGTTCTCCTGGATGGTGAGGGTCGGGAAGACGTTCTCGGTCTGGGGGACCAGGCCCACCCCCTTGGCCACGAGCTTGTTGGCCTTGAGGTTGGTGATCTCCTCGCCGCGCAGGCTGATCGTGCCGCTGCGCACGTTGACCAGGCCGAAGATCGCCTTGAGCAGGGTGGACTTCCCGGCCCCGTTGGGACCGATGATGCCGATGAGCTCACCGTCGTAGGCCTGCAGGTTGGTGTCCATGAGGATGTCCACCCCCGGCAGGTAGCCGGCCGTCACGTCCCGGACCTCGACGACGAGGTCTCGTTCCTCGGTCGCCGTGGCAGCGGCCCCGGTGGGGGAGGGGTGCTCGGTGTGCTCGCTCATAGGATGCGGTTGCCCTCCTCGTCGTACCGGCCGGTGATGACACCGATGTCCTGGTCGAGGTGGCTGCCCAGGTAGGCGTCCACCACGGCCTCGTCCTTCATGACCTCGTGCGGCGGCCCCTCGGCCACGATCCGGCCCTCGGCCATGACGACCACCCAGTCGGCGATGTGCCGGACCATGTGCATGTCGTGCTCGACGAAGAGCACCGTCATCCCCTCGCGCTTGAGGTTGACCACGTGGTCCAACAGGGACTGCACCAGCGCCGGGTTGACACCGGCCATCGGCTCGTCCAGCAGCACGAACTCCGGGTCGGTCATCAGCGCCCGGGCCATCTCGAGCAGCTTGCGCTGCCCCCCCGACAGCGCCGCCGCGTAGTCGTCCTTCTTGTCCAGCAGCCTGAACTTCTCGAGCAGGACCAGGGCCCGCTCCTCGTTCTTCCTCTCCTGGGCGCGCCAGGTGAAGGGCAGGACGGAGAACAGCAGGCTCTCGCCCTTCTGCTTGCTGGCCCCGAGCTTCATGCTGTCCAGCACGGTGAGCCGGTTGAGGACCTTGGTCAGCTGGAAGGTGCGGACCTGTCCGCGCCGCGCGGCCTTCCAGGCAGGGATGCCCGACAGGGACCGTCCGTTGAACGACCACTCGCCGGTGTCGGGCCGGTCGAACCCGCTCAACAGGTTGAACAGGGTCGTCTTCCCGGCCCCGTTGGGGCCGATGAGAGCGGTGATGGCGTGCCGCGGGATCTCCACGTGGTCGACGTCCACCGCGTGCACACCGCCGAAGGACCGCGTGATGTGGTCGGCCACGAGGATGGGGTCCTTCTTCGGCACGCCGGGCCGGGCCGGGCCGGTCGCCAGGTCGACGGACTTCTCCGCCCGGACCGTGGGGGCGACGTCCTCGGTGGCCACGAGGTGCTCGTGCTCAGGACCGGGCTGGTCACTTGACAAAGGTCATCTCCTTCTTGTTCCCCAGGATCCCCTGCGGTCGGAACGCGACGAGCAGCATGAGGGCGACTCCGACGAGGACGTAGCGCAGGTAGCCGGCCTGGGTCTCGGTCATCGGCAGCCAGCCCTCGCTGGCCAGGGCGGGCAGGACTCCGGACAGGAAGGCCATCAGCGCCCAGTAGAGGACCGCCCCGAGAACCGGTCCGAAGATGGTGGCCGCACCACCCAGGAGCAGCGCCGTCCACACGAAGAAGGTCAGGCTGGGCAGGTAGTACTGCGGGATGACGGCGGAGGGCAGGGCGATCACGACACCACCGAGGGAGCCGAGCACGCCGCCGAGGATCAGGGCCTGCATCTTGTAGGCGAAGACGTTCTTGCCCAGGGAGCGCACCGCGTCCTCGTCCTCGCGGATGCCCTTGAGCACCCGGCCCCAGGGGCTGCGCATGATGAGCCAGACCAGCAGGACGGCCAGCGCCACCAGCACGAGCCCGAAGATCCGGGCCCACCACTGGTCGGACGTGTAGGACCAGGGGCCCAGCGCGAAGGAGCCTGCCGGGAACGGGTTGGCGGCCCGGAAGCTCGCGTGGTAGCCGCCCAGGCCGTCCGCCGAGTTGGTCCACCGGTCGAACAGCTGGGTCTGGAAGAGCAGCCGGACGATCTCGGCCGCCGCGATCGTCACGATCGCCAGGTAGTCCGCCCGGAGCCGCAGCGTGGGGATCCCCAGGAGCACGGCGAAGACGACGGCGCCGGCGATGCTGACCCCCATCGCCAGCCACCACGGGAAGCCGAAGCTGAGGATGGAGATGGCGTAGCCGTACGCCCCGATCGCCATGAAGCCGGCCATCCCGAAGTTCAGCAGCCCCGCGTAGCCGAAGTGGATCGCCAGCCCGAGCGCGGCGAGCATGAACCCGATCGTCTCCGTGGAGAGCATGAAGCTCAACGTGTTGTTGAGGATCTGGCCCCAGTCCATCGCAGTTCTCCCTTGCCGCTATCCGATGCGTGCTGTTCGACCCAGAAGTCCCTGGGGTCGCACGAGCAGGATGATGATGAGGACGCCGAGGGCCCCGACGTACTTGATGTCCGACGGGATCCACAGGGTGGAGACCTCGACGAGGATTCCGATGATCAGGGCGCCGAGCAGGGCGCCGAAGGCGGTGCCCAGACCGCCGAGCACCACGGCCGCGAAGATCAGCAGCAGGATCTGCATCCCCATGTCCCACTTGATGCCCGGTCGGAAGTAGGCCCACAGCACGCCGGAGAGGCCGGCGAGCGCGGCCCCGGCGACCCACACGATCCGCGTCACGCCCTCGACGTCGATGCCGCTGGCTGCGGCCAGCGGGCGGTTGTCGGCGACGGCGCGGGTGGCCTTGCCGGTCCGGGTGCGCAGCAGCCAGTAGGCCACCCCGAGGAGCACGACCAGGCTCAGGCCCATGCTCACCATGTCGATGGTGGACAGCCTGATCGGACCCAGGATCTGGTGCTTGGTGCCCCCGGCCCCCGGCAGCTGGCTGGTGCCGCCGCCGATGAAGAACTGGAAGACGTAGCGCAGGGCCAGCGAGAAGCCGATGGTGAGGATCATCATCTGCACCAGCCCGATGCCCCGGCGGCGCAGCGGCCGCCAGATCCCGGCGTCGATCAGCCAGCCGAAGGCCCCGCTCAGCACCACGGCGAGCAGGATGGCCAGCCAGATCGGCCAGCCGAGGTCGACCCCGAAGATCAGCGCCACGATCGCGCCCAGCGTGACCATCTCCGCGTGCGCGAAGTTGGTCAGTCCCGTCGTGCCGAAGATGAGGGACAGGCCGATCGAGGCCAGGGCCAGCATGAGGCCGAAGTTCAACCCGTTGATGAGACGCTCGACGAACTGGTCGAGGAAGCTGGTGGTCTCCCGTTCCCCCTCGCCGAGGAAGAAGTTGGCCGGCTGGAAGAACTGCGAGCCGTAGCTGACCGTGAGCGGGTTGTCGCCGGTGACGGTCACCCCCTCCGGCAACGACTCCTCGTCGACCAGCACCTCGTACGGGTCGGTCGTCGGCACCCCGAACCGGGCCTGCCCGCGATCGCTCGTGGTGGCCTCCGCCTCGAACCCACCGCCGCTGATGACGATGCGGGCGCCCTCCACCGGTTCGTTGTCGTAACGGATGTTGACCGTCACGACGTCGTCGTACTCGTCGATCCCCACCTGCGAGGGGTCCGCCCCCCCCTGTGCCAGCGCGGCGGCGGGCGAGAGGGCGACGAGCAGCACTGCGAGCAGCACTCCCAGCAGGTGCCAGGGCCTGCGGGCGCGCGGGCGCTCCGGGGATGAGGTGGTGGGCGGCACTGCTCCTCCAACCTGGAAGGGTCACGGGACGACGTGACGCACCCGGCTCGGGTGCGTCACGTGGGCAGAGCATAGGGGACGGGTGAGGCCCCCGACAGGGGCGGGTCGAGGGCGTGTCCGGATCGTGACCTACCCGGGTGCGGGGGGCCGGTGGCACACGAGGACGGCCGTACCCGGGATCATCGTGCCGCGGGTCGCGCTCCAGCCGCCCCAGACGTGCTCCGCGCCGGTGGGCCATTCGGGCTCGACCAGGTCGGTGAGGACGAGACCGGCGCCGGCCACGGCCCGGACCAGGTCGCCGAGGGTGCGGTGGTGCTCGCTGTAGGTGACGCTTCCGTCGGCGGACTCCTCCACGTAGGGGCGGCGGTCGAAGTAAGTAGGAGTGCGCGACCCGCAGCCCCTCCGGGCCGGGGACGTCCGGGAAGGCCCACCGCACGGGGTGGGGGAGGGAGAAGACGCACCGCCCCCCGGGGCGCAGCACACGCGCCCACTCCGAGAGCGCGGCGGCTGCGTCCGGCACGAAGGCCAGCACGCCGTGGGCGGTGAGGACCACGTCGAAGGTCGCGTCCGCGAACGGCAGGCGCGTGCCGTCGCACTGGACCAGCGCGGGCCGCCGGCCGGACGGCATACCTCGCTGGAGCCGGGCGCCGACGCCCAGCATGGATCCGGACAGGTCCGAGGCCACCACAGCCGCGCCCTGACCCGCGCACCAGCGCGCGCCCTGCCCGGCCCCGGAACCGACCTCCAGGACGCGTGCCCCGTCCAGGTCGCCGAGGAGCCCGAGGTCCGTCTCCGTCCAGCCCTCCGGGCCCCAGGTCAGGTCGTGGTCCCCGAGAAAGGAGCCGTGCTCGGCGTGGTAGCTCTCGGCCTCCGAGTCCCACCAGCTCCTGCTGGCCCGCACGGCCTCGGGGTGAGTCACCGGGCGACGGGCGACCCGGCCGGGCGTAGGCTCGCTGTCCACCGCCCCAGTGTGCCAGCGGTGCGCGAGGGCGCGGCGGCACCCGGCCGAGCGCTTTGACCTGCGCCCGGACCGACGATAAGGTGGGCGGGCGCGTCGCGTGCGCTCGTGCATGCTCTCCGGCGGTCTTCTCCAGGCCGCCGTCGGTCCTCCCTCCGGGGTGGTCCCGGGAGGTGCGGAGCCGGTGACGCACGACCGCCCGTCCATCCTTTCCATGTCCACAATCGGAGCCCCTACTACATGACTGCTACCACGGCCGAGAAGGCCATCTCCCAGATCGCTGTCAACGACATCGGGTCTGAGGAGGAGCTGCTCGCAGCGATCGACGCGACGATCAAGAACTTCAACGACGGTGACATCGTCGAAGGAGTCATCGTCAAGGTCGACCGCGACGAGGTCCTGCTCGACATCGGCTCGGCTACAAGACCGAGGGCGTCATCCCCTCGCGCGAGCTGGCCATCAAGCACGACGTCGACCCGTCCGAGGTCGTCTCGGTCGGCGACGAGGTCGAGGCCCTGGTCCTCCAGAAGGAGGACAAGGAGGGCCGCCTGATCCTGTCTAAGAAGCGTGCGCAGTACGAGCGCGCCTGGGGCTCGATCGAGAAGGTCAAGGAGGAGGACGGCGTCGTCACCGGCACCGTCATCGAGGTCGTCAAGGGCGGCCTCATCCTCGACATCGGCCTGCGCGGCTTCCTGCCGGCCTCCCTCGTCGAGATGCGCCGCGTCCGCGACCTGCAGCCCTACGTCGGCAAGCAGATCGAGGCCAAGATCATCGAGCTGGACAAGAACCGCAACAACGTGGTGCTGTCCCGCCGTGCGTGGCTCGAGCAGACCCAGTCCGAGGTGCGGACCACCTTCCTCAAGGAGCTGCAGAAGGGTCAGGTCCGCTCCGGCGTCGTCAGCAGCATCGTCAACTTCGGTGCGTTCGTCGACCTCGGCGGCGGCGTGGACGGGCTGGTGCACGTCTCCGAGCTGTCCTGGAAGCACATCGACCACCCGGGCGAGGTCGTCGAGGTCGGTGACGAGGTCACCGTCGAGGTGCTGGACGTCGACATGGACCGTGAGCGCGTCTCCCTGTCCCTGAAGGCCACCCTCGAGGACCCGTGGCAGACCTTCGCGCGCACCCACGCGATCGGTCAGGTCGTGCCCGGCAAGGTCACCAAGCTGGTGCCGTTCGGCGCCTTCGTGCGTGTCGAGGACGGCATCGAGGGTCTCGTGCACATCTCCGAGCTGGCCGAGCGCCACGTGGAGCTGCCCGAGCAGATCGTCACCGTCGGTGCCGAGGTGTTCGTCAAGGTCATCGACATCGACCTGGAGCGCCGTCGCATCTCGCTGTCGCTGAAGCAGGCGAACGACGCCCTCACGGCCGACTTCGACCCGACCCTCTACGGCATGGCCGCGGAGTACGACGAGCAGGGGGGAAACTACAAGTACCCCGAGGGCTTCGACCCCGAGACCAACGAGTGGCTCGAGGGCTTCGAGACCCAGCGCGAGAAGTGGGAGAAGGAGTACGCCGACGCCCACGCCCGCTGGGAGGCCCACAAGGCGCAGGTCGAGGCCGCGGCCGAGTCCGCGACCGACGACACGGTCGAGGTCACGCAGTCGAGCAGCAGCTCGTCCTCGTCCTCGTCCTCGTCCTACAGCTCGACCCCGTCGGCCGCCGAGGAGGCGACCGGCACGTTGGCCTCCGACGAGGCCCTCGCCGCGCTGCGCGAGAAGCTCACCGGCAACTGATCCACCCGACCGGGGTCCGGCCCACCAGCCGGCCCCGGTCCGGGAGAGCCCGACCCGCGCCGGGTCGGGCTCTTCTGCGTCACCCCTCTACCCTCTACCCTCTACCGCGTCAGCCCCTACCCTCCGAGGAGAACAGCGCATGAGCGTGACGACCAAGCCCGACGGGCCCCCGGGAGCACCCGCGCCGGCGATCACCCCAGGGCTGGCCCCCCGCGTCTTCTGGCCGGCCGCCGTCCTGATCACCGCCTTCGTGCTGGCGGCGGCGATCTTTCCCGCGCCCATGAACGAGGGCCTGGCCAAGATCAACGAGGTCGTGGTCAACACGATCGGCTGGTACTACGTCCTGCTGACCTTCATCTTCGTCGTCTTCACCATCTGGCTCGCGGTCAGCCGCTTCGGTGAGATCCGGCTGGGCCAGGACGACGAGGAGCCCGAGTTCGGCTACGTCTCGTGGTTCGCGATGCTGTTCAGCGCCGGGATGGGCATCGGCCTGATGTTCTGGGGCGTGGCCGAGCCGCTGTTCCACTTCGCCGGACCTCCGCCCGGCTCCGCCGCGGACACGCCGGCGGGCCTGGCCAACGCCGCGATGGGGCGGACCTTCCTGCACTGGGGGCTGCACGCGTGGGCCATCTACATCATCGTCGGGCTCGGCGTCGCCTATGCCGTGCACCGCAAGAAGCTGCCCGTCTCCATCCGCTGGGCCCTGAGGCCGCTCCTGGGGAGCCGGGTGGAGGGCTGGCTGGGGGACGTCATCGACGTCGTCGCCGTCGTCGGCACCCTGTTCGGGGTCGCGACCTCGCTGGGGTTCGGGGTGAGCCAGGTGGCCGCGGGGCTGGACTTCGTCGGCCTGACCGACGGCGTGGGCGCCTGGGGCCAGGTCGCCCTCATCGCGGGCATCACCCTCATCGCGACCGGTTCGGTGATGACCGGCATCGGCAAGGGCATCAAGTGGCTGAGCAACATCAACCTCGCCCTCGCGGGGCTCCTGCTGCTCTTCGTGCTCGTCGCCGGGCCCACCCTCTTCCTGCTGCGGGACATGGTGCAGGCGGTCGGGTTCTACCTGCAGAACTTCTTCTCGATGAGCTTCTCCACGATGGCCTACCAGGAGGAGGGTCCCGCCTGGCTGGGGGGCTGGACCACCTACTACTGGGGCTGGTGGATCAGCTGGTCGCCCTTCGTGGGGATCTTCATCGCACGGATCTCCAAGGGCCGCACGGTGCGGGAGTTCATCACCGGTGTCCTGCTGGTGCCGACGCTGCTCACCATGGGTTGGTTCACCGTCATGGGCGGCACCGCCCTGCACCGGGAGATCTTCGGCGACGGCGGCCTCGTGGCGGACGACGGCAGCGTGGCGACGAACGAGGCCCTGTTCCAGATGCTCGACGGTCTGCCCGGAGGTCCCTTCCTCTCGGGCCTGGCGATCATCATGATCGTCATCTTCTTCGTCACCAGCTCCGACTCCGGATCCTACGTCGTGGACATGATCTCCAACGGCGGAAACCCTGACCCGCCCGTGTGGAGCCGGGTGATGTGGGCCGTGCTCGAGGGCGCCATCGCGGCGGTCCTCATCGTCGCCGGGGCCGCCGCCGGGGTCGAGGGCGGAGGCCTGCAGTCGTTGCAGACCATGGCCATCATCACCGCCGCCCCGTTCACGCTCGTGATGATCGGCATCATGATCTCCCTCGTGATCGCGTTCAGCGCCGAGGACAGGTGGCGCAACCAGGTCGAACGACGGATCCTCGCCCGCGAGCTCGCGCTGGAGACGCAGGAGCTCCAGGAGGCGGGCCCGACGGGCGACGACCCCGCCCGCCCCTGACCGGGGCCGGGACGCGCCACCGCCCCCTGGCCGGCCCTGGACGGGCCGGCCGGGGGCGGGGCCAGGACGGGCCCGGGGGTCTGGACGGGAACAGGACTGTCGGACGCGGGCGTTAGCCTCCTTGCTATGCGCCCCACCACCGACCTGCAGCGCACGGTCGCCCCGTTCCGCGTCGAGTCCGACTTCAGCCCTGCCGGGGACCAGCCGGCGGCGATCGCGGAGCTGACCCGGCGGATCGGCCTGGGCGAGCAGGACCTGGTGCTGCTGGGCGCCACGGGCACCGGCAAGTCGGCCACGACCGCCTGGCTCGTCGAGCAGGTGCAGCGTCCGACCCTGGTCATGGCCCCCAACAAGACGCTCGCGGCCCAGCTGCGAACGAGTTCAGGGAGCTCCTTCCCCACAACGCGGTGGAGTACTTCGTCTCCTACTACGACTACTACCAGCCCGAGGCCTACGTCCCGCAGACGGACACCTACATCGAGAAGGACTCCTCGGTCAACGACGAGGTCGAACGCCTGCGGCACTCGGCGACCAACTCGCTGCTGACCCGCCGCGACGTGGTCGTGGTGGCGTCCGTCTCCTGCATCTACGGCCTGGGCACCCCCCAGGAGTACGTCGACCGGATGGAGCGGCTGCGGGTCGGGGACACGGTCGTCCGGGACGACCTACTGCGGCGGTTCGTCACCATGCAGTACACCCGCAACGACGCCGCGTTCACCCGAGGCACCTTCCGGGTGCGGGGCGACACCGTGGAGATCATCCCGCAGTACGAGGAGCTCGCGCTGCGGATCGAGTTCTTCGGGGACGAGATCGACCGGCTGTACACCCTCCACCCGCTGACCGGGGAGGTCGTGCGGGAGGAGGAGGAGATGTACGTCTTTCCCGCCTCCCACTACGTGGCCGGGCCCGAGCGGATGGAGCGTGCGATCGCCTCGATCGAGGCTGAGCTCGCGGACCAGCTGGCCCGCTTCGAGCGCGAGGGCAAGCTGCTGGAGGCCCAGCGCCTGCGGATGCGCACCACCTACGACATCGAGATGATGCGTCAGGTCGGGAGCTGCTCGGGCATCGAGAACTATTCACGCCACATCGACGGCCGCGGACCCGGCTCGGCGCCGAACTGCCTCCTGGACTACTTCCCGGAGGACTTCCTGCTCGTCATCGACGAGTCCCACGTGACGGTCCCGCAGATCGGCGCGATGTACGAGGGGGACATGTCGCGCAAGCGGACCCTGGTCGACCACGGGTTCCGCCTGCCGAGCGCGATGGACAACCGTCCGCTGAAGTGGGAGGAGTTCCTCGAGCGGATCGGGCAGACCGTCTACCTCTCGGCGACGCCGGGGAACTACGAGATGGCCAAGGCCGACGGAGTCGTGGAGCAGATCATCCGCCCGACCGGACTGGTCGACCCCCAGGTGGTGCTCAAGCCGACCAAGGGTCAGATCGACGACCTCCTGCACGAGATCGGCGAACGCACGGCCCGCGACGAGCGCGTCCTGGTGACCACCCTGACCAAGAAGATGGCCGAGGACCTCACCGACTACCTGCTCGACAAGGGGGTGCGGGTGCGCTACCTGCACTCCGAGGTCGACACCCTGAGACGGGTGGAGCTGCTGCGCGAGCTGCGGATGGGGGAGTACGACGTCCTCGTGGGGATAAACCTGCTGCGGGAGGGCCTGGACCTTCCCGAGGTGTCGCTGGTCAGCATCCTCGACGCGGACAAGGAGGGCTTCCTGCGCTCGGCCAGGTCGCTGATCCAGACGATCGGTCGCGCAGCCCGTAACGTCTCCGGCGAGGTGCACATGTACGCCGACAGCGTGACCCCGTCGATGGCCGAGGCCATCGACGAGACGAACCGCCGGCGGGACAAGCATGGCCTACAACACCGCCCACGGCGTGGACCCGCAGCCCCTGCGCAAGCGCATCGCGGACATCACCGACATGCTCGAGCGGGAGGACGCGGACACCGAGACGCTGATGGGCAGCGGTCGACGTCAGTCGCGGGGGACCGGTCGCGGGCGGGGTGCGGCCGCGGCCGTGGGCAGCGCCGTCATCGAGCGTCGGTCCACCGAGGCCCTGCCCGCGGTCGAGCTGGCCCAGCTCATCCACGAGCTGAGCGAGCAGATGCACCAGGCGGCCACGGACCTGCACTTCGAGCTGGCCGCCAGACTGCGGGACGAGATCGGGGACCTGAAGAAGGAGCTGCGTCAGATGCGCGACGCGCACTGAGGCCTGTGACAGAATGACCGGGTCCATCGGCGGGAAGTCGGTATCGGTGTGCCCAGCAGGGGACCCGGTGCGGGAGAGTCCTCCGGTCCGCCGCCCGACCGGAAGGTAGCTGCATGACCGTCCCCACGTGGGTGTGGATCGTCACCCTCGTCATCATCGCCGTGATCTTCGCCTTCGACCTGCTGGTCCTCGGTAGGCGTCCGCACGAGCCCTCCCGGAGGGAGGTGTCGGTCGCGCTGACGATCTACGTGAGCATGGCCGTCCTGTTCGGGCTGGGGCTCCTCCTCCTGCAGGGCGGGCAGCTCGCGGGCGAGTTCTTCGCCGGCTGGCTGACCGAGTACTCCCTGTCGGTCGACAACCTGTTCATCTTCCTCATCATCATGGCCAAGTTCGGGGTGCCGAGGAAGTACCAGCAGTTCGCCCTGATGGTGGGGATCGTCATGGCGCTGGTGATGCGGGCGATCTTCATCCTCGTCGGGGCCGCGGCGATCGAGCGCTGGTCCTGGGTCTTCTACATCTTCGGCGCCTTCCTCATCTACACGGCGGTCAAGCTCGCCAGGGAGAACATCGGTCATCAGGGGCACGCCGACGAGGAGTACGAGGAGAACGCGCTCCTGAAGGCGATCGAGCGCCGCTTCCCGGTCACCCAGTCCTGGGACGGCGGAACCAAGCTGCGTGTCCTGGAGGGCGGCAAGCGTGTCCTGACCCCGATGGCGATCGTCATCATCGCCCTGGGCACCACCGACCTGCTCTTCGCCCTGGACTCCATCCCGGCGATCTTCGGGCTGACCCAGGAGCCGTACCTGGTCCTCATGGCCAACGTCTTCGCACTCATGGGACTGCGTCAGCTCTACTTCCTGCTGGGCGACCTGCTCAAGCGGCTGGTCTACCTCGGGCTGGGGCTGGCCGTGCTGCTGGCGTTCATCGGCGTCAAGCTCGTCCTGCACGCCCTGCACGAGAACTCGCTGTTCTTCATCAACGGCGGCGAGCCGATCCACAGCATCCCGGAGATCCCCATCTGGCTTTCGCTCACCATGATCGTGGGCATCCTGGGCGTCACCGCGGTCGCCTCGCTGATCAAGACCCGCAAGGACCGCCAGGAGGGTGCCGTCGCCGAGGGGGACGAGGGGGAGCTGGACCTGGAGGAGGTCTCCCTCTTCGGGGAGCAGCACGAGCGGCGCCGGTCCGACACCCCGGACCTCCCGGGTCCCGCCCCGGAGCGCAAGGATGCCGACGACTGAGTCCGGCGGACGAGCGCCTCAGCTCCCGGTGACGGCCGCCGGGTCCTTCCGGGGGACGCCCCCGCCCGGACGGCCGAGCACGAGGACGCTGGCGAGAACCACGAGCGTCATGCCCACGAGCTGGGTCGGCGACAGCAGCTGACCCAGGATGAGCAGCCCGGCCAGGGCGGCCGCGGCCGGCTCCAGGCTCAGCAGCACGCCGAAGGTCCCCGAGCGCAGGTGCCGCAGGGCCATGAGCTCCAGGCTGTAGGGGATCGCCGAGGAGAGCAGGGCGATCCCCAGCCCCCGCAGGAGGGCCTCGCCCGACCACAGCTCGGCCCCCGCGGTGGCCAGTCCCAGGGGAAGGGTCAGCACCGCCCCGATCGCCATCGCCAGCGCGATCCCGTCCAGCCCGGCGAACCGGGAGCCGGTCCGCCTGCTCAGCACGATGTAGGCGGCCCAGCATGCCCCGGCCGTCGCGGCCAGCCCGATCCCGACCAGGTCGAGCTGCGCCCACGGTGTCGTGACCGCCTCGGAGATGAGCACCACCCCGGCCAGGGCCGCCCCGACTGCGGCGAGGTCGCGCGGCCGGCGGGACAGGACGGCGGCCAGCGCCAGCGGACCCAGGAACTCGATGGTCACCGCCACCCCGATCGGCAGGCGGGCCAACGAACCGTAGAAGGTCAGGTTCATCGCGGTCAGGGCCAGGGCGAACAGGCCGACGACGGTCCAGTCGGACCGGCTGCGCCCCCGCAGCCGGGGGCGGACCAGGACGAGCAGGATCACCGCCGCCAGCACCAGGCGCAGGGCCACCGAGCCCAGCACGCCGACCAGCGGGAGCAGGGTCGCGGCCAGGGCGCCGCCGAACTGGACGGAGACCACCGCGAGCAGCACCAGACCCACCGGATGCACCGTGGGCCGACGACCGGTCCGGGCTGCTGTCACCACCCCCGGTCCCGCCACTCCGGCAGGTGCGGCCGTTCCACCCCCAGGACCGTGTTGTCGCCGTGGCCGGGCAGGACCAGGGTGTCGTCGGCGTACACGTCGAACACCCGGACCTGCAGGTCCTCCAGGAGGATCTCGAAGTCGTCGGGGGACCAGGTCTTCCCGGGGCCTCCGGGGAACAGGCTGTCCCCGGTGAGCAGCACCGCGGGGCTGCCCTCCACGGACAGCGCCAGGGCGACCGAGCCCGGGGTGTGTCCGCGCAGCGCGACGACCGTGAGCGTCAGGTCCCCGACCCGCACGGTGTCGCCGTGACCGAGCCGGACGTCCACCGCGACCGGCAGCTCGTCGGCGTCGTCCTGACCGGCCAGGGTCGTGGCCCCGGTCAGCCGGACCAGGGCGGGGAGCGCACGGTGGTGGTCCCAGTGCCGGTGCGTCGTCAGCACCTGGCCGAGCGGCACCTCGGTGCCCGGCCCGCCCTCCGTCACCCGGTCCGCCCCCGGGTCCTCCGCCAGGAGAGCGCGGACCCGGTCGAGGTCGTCGGCCGCGTCGACGAGCAGCCGCTCACCGGTGGCGGTGCACGTCACCAGGTAGACGTTGTTGTCCATCTCGGACACGCTGCACTTGCGGACGGTCGCAGCGCCCAGGTCCAGGACCCAGCTGGGCCCGCCCGGCTCGACGTGACCGCGCGCCTCGGTGGACGTGCTCATCTCTCCTCCTCGTCGACGACGGGCAGCGCCGTCCGCGGCCCGGCCGGAGTCTACGGTCCGCCCGCCCGGGTGGCCAGGCGCCTCAGACGGTCAACGGACGGTCGGTGGGCCTGATCGGCGCGGGCAGCTCCGTCGCGCCGGTGAGGTAGCGGTCGACCGCCGCGGCGGCCGCCCGCCCCTCGGCGATCGCCCAGACGATGAGCGACTGGCCGCGTCCGCAGTCGCCCGCGGCGAAGACCCCCGGCAGGGTGGTCGCGAAGCGCTCGTCACGCGCGTAGGTGTTCTGCGCGGTCCGGGTGAGCACGTCCGCCGGTGCGGCGCTCTCGTCGGGACCGACGAAGCCCATCGCCAGCAGCACCAGCTGGGCCGGCAGGTCGCGTTCGGTGCCCTCGACCGGCCGGGGACGGCCGTCCACCATCGCCACGTCGACGAGCCGCAGGCCCCGCACGCCGCCGTTCCCGTCGTCGAGCACCTCGACGGTGGAGACGCCGAAGGCCCGCTCACCACCCTCCTCGTGGGCCTCGCTGACCTTGAAGACCATCGGGTAGGTCGGCCAGGGCTGGTGCGCGGGCCGTTCCTGGGGAGGGCTCGGCAGGATCTCCAGCTGGGTCACCGACCGGGCACCGTGCCGGTGGGCGGTCCCCAGGCAGTCGGCGCCGGTGTCCCCGCCGCCGATGATGACCACGTCCTTGCCGGCGGCGTCGATGCCCCGGTCCTCCCCGAGAGCCTCCCGGTTGGCCGGGACGAGGTACTCCATGGCCACGTGGACCCCGTCGAGGTCGGCGCCGGGCACGTCGAGCCGGCGGGCCACGGTCGAGCCGGTGGCCAGCACCACCGCGTCGAAGCGCTCGCGCAGCGTCTCCAGGCTCATGTCGTCGGGGCCCGTCCCCCCGACGGCGACCCCGGTGACGAAGCGGACACCCTCCCCGCGCAGCTGGACCAGCCGCCGATCGAGCACCGCCTTCTCCATCTTGAACTCCGGGATCCCGTAGCGCAGCAGACCACCGACCGCGTCGTCCCGCTCGTAGACCACCACCGTGTGGCCTGCCCGGCCCAGCTGCTGCGCCGCGGCCAGGCCGGCCGGCCCGGACCCGACGACGGCGACCGTGCGTCCGCTGAGCCACTCCGGCTCCTGCGGCCGCACCCGCCCGTTGGAGAAGGCCCGGTCGATGATCGAGACCTCGATCTGCTTGATCGTCACCGGGGGCTGGTTGATCCCGAGCACGCAGGCGGTCTCGCAGGGGGCCGGGCACAGCCGCCCGGTGAACTCCGGGAAGTTGTTCGTGGCGTGCAGCCGCTCGATGGCGTCGGCGAAGTTGCCCCGCCGGGTGTGGTCGTTCCACTCGGGGATGAGGTTGCCCAGCGGGCAGCCGGAGTGGCAGAAGGGAATGCCGCAGTCCATGCAGCGGGAGGCCTGCCGCTGCAGGATCCCGGTCTCCTGCTGGCCGTGCACCTCCTTCCAGTCCTGGATGCGGACCGGGACCGGCCGGCTGGGACGGGCCTCGCGCTCCCGGTGGGTCAGGAAGCCGTGCGGGTCAGCCATGCGAGTCCTCCAGGATGAGCTGCCAGGCGTGCGGGCCGTCGGGATCGTCGCCGCGGGCCTCGACCTCGCGACGGATGCTCAGCACGCTGGCGTACTGACGGGGGGTGACGACGGTGATCCGGGAGGGCCACCCGTCGTCGGCGAGCAGCGCCGCCGCGACGGGGCTGCCGGTGAGCTCGAGGTGCTCCTCGACGAGGGCGCGCACCTCGTCGAGGTGCTCGGTGTCGGTCAGGGGCGTCAGGTGCAGGTCTCCCTGCGCCGTGGCGAGCGGGTTCATCCGCTTCCGGTCCAGGTCGAGCAGGTATGCCGTGCCGCCGGACATCCCCGCGCCCACGTTGCGTCCGGTGGGTCCGAGCACGAGCGCGCGCCCGCCGGTCATGTACTCCAGCGCGTGGTCGCCCACGCCCTCGACGACCGCCGTCGCACCGGAGTTGCGCACGCAGAACCGCTCACCCACCACGCCGCGCACGTTCACCTGGCCCGACGTGGCGCCGTAGCAGAGCACGTTGCCGGCCACGACCTGGCCCGCGGTGCCCGGGACGACGTCGGCCGGCGCCGGTGCCGCCTCGTGCGGTCGGACGACGATGCGCCCGCCCGAGAGGCCCTTGCCGACGAAGTCGTTGGCGTCGCCCTCCAGCCGCAGGGTGATCCCCCGTGGGAGGAAGGCCCCGAGGGACTGGCCGGCCGAGCCGGTGAGGCTCAGCTCGATCGTCCCGTCCGGCAGCCCGTCCGGGCCGGCGGTCCGCGTGACGTGGTACCCCAGCAGGGTGCCCACGGTGCGGTTGACGTTGGTCACCGGGAAGGACGCCCGCACGGGGGTGCCGTCGGCCAGCGCGGGGGCGGCGGCCTCGACGAAGAGGTTGTCCAGCGCCACGTCCAGCCCGTGGTCCTGGGTGGTGGTGCACCGGCGGGCAGCACCCTCAGGAAGCTCCACGCTGTGCAGGACGGGCTCCAGGTCCAGCCCGGAGGCCTTCCAGTGGTCCACCGCCGCCGAGGTGTCCAGCAGGTCGCTGCGGCCGACCACCTCCTCCAGGCTGCGGTAGCCCAGGGAGGCGAGCAGCTCGCGCACCTGCTCGGCGACGAACTCGAAGAAGGTCACCACGTGCTCGGCCCGGCCGGTGTAGCGGGCCCGCAGCTCGGGGTTCTGGGTCGCGATCCCGACCGGGCAGGTGTCCAGGTGGCAGACCCGCATCATCACGCAGCCGGAGACCACGAGCGGCGCGGTGGCGAAGCCGAACTCCTCCGCGCCCAGCAGCGCGGCCACCAGCACGTCCCGGCCGGTCTTGAGCTGCCCGTCGCACTGCACGACGATCCGGTCGCGCAGACCGTTGAGCAGCAGCGTCTGCTGCGTCTCGGCCAGGCCGAGCTCCCACGGGGTCCCCGCGTGCTTGAGCGAGGTCAGCGGGCTGGCGCCGGTGCCGCCGTCGTGGCCGGAGATGAGCACCACGTCGGACTTGGCCTTGGCCACCCCGGCGGCGACCGTCCCGACCCCCACCTGGCTGACCAGCTTGACGTGGATCCTGGCCCGGGGGTTGGCGTTCTTCAGGTCGTGGATCAGCTGCTTGAGGTCCTCGATGGAGTAGATGTCGTGGTGCGGCGGCGGGGAGATGAGGCCCACGCCCGGCGTCGAGTGCCGGGTGCGGGCCACCCACGGGTAGACCTTGCCCGGCGGCAGCTGACCGCCCTCGCCCGGCTTGGCGCCCTGGGCCATCTTGATCTGGATGTCGTCGGCGTGGACCAGGTAGGCCGAGGTGACGCCGAAGCGGCCCGAGGCGACCTGCTTGATCGCCGAGCGCCGTTCCGGGTCCAGCAGACGGTCGACGTCCTCCCCGCCCTCGCCGGTGTTCGACTTGCCGCCGAGCCGGTTCATGGCGATCGCCAGGGTCTCGTGGGCCTCCTGGGAGATGGAGCCGTAGCTCATCGCCCCGGTCGCGAACCGGCGCACGATCGAGCTGACCGGCTCGACCTCCTCGAGCGGGACGGGCTCCCGGTCGGGGGCGAGGGCGAACAGGCCGCGCAGGGTCATCAGCTGCTCGGACTGGTCGTCGACCAGGTCCGTGTACCGGCGGAAGATGTCGTAGCGACGCTCCCGCGTGGCGTGCTGCAGCCGGAAGACCGACTCGGGGTTGAACAGGTGGGGCGGGCCCTCCCGGCGCCACTGGTACTCCCCGCCGACCTCCAGGGCCCGGTGCGGGCTGATCCCCGACAGGGGGTATGCCGTGGCGTGCCGCCGGTGGACCTCCTCGGCGAGCACGTCGAGACCGACGCCGTCGATCTGGCTGGTGGTGCCGGTGAACCAGCGGCCGACCAGCTCGCGGGACAGCCCGACCGCCTCGAAGGTCTGGGCCCCGCGGTAGGAGGCGATGGTGGAGATCCCCATCTTGGACATGACCTTCAGCACGCCCTTGCCGAGCGCCTTGATGAGGTGGCGGATGGCGACCTCGGGATCGAGCCCGTCCAGCTGCTCGCCGGCGGCGCACAGCTGCTCGACGGACTCCATCGCCAGGTAGGGGTTGACCGCGGCGGCCCCGTAGGCCACGAGCAGGGCCACGTGGTGCACCTCGCGCACGTCCCCGGCCTCCACGACCAGGCCGACCCGGGTCCGGGTGTTCTGGCGCACCAGGTGGTGGTGCACGGCGCTGGTGAGCAGCAGCGAGGGGATGGGGGCGTGCTCACGGTCGCTGTGCCGGTCCGAGAGCACGACGAAGAAGGCGCCGGCCGCCACCGCCTCGTCCACCTCGCGGCAGATCTCCTCCAGCCGCTCCTCCAGGGCCGCGGCGCCACCGTCGACGCGGTACAGGCCCCGGACGACGACGGCCCCCAGCTCGGGGTGGTCCTCCAGGTCGATGCGGCGCAGCTTGGCCAGCTGGTCGTTGTCGATGACCGGGAAGTCGAGGACGACCTGCCGGGCGTGCTCCGGAGTCTCGTCCAGCAGGTTCGGCTCGGGTCCGGTCGAGCTCGCCAGGGAGGTGACGATCTCCTCGCGGATGGCGTCCAGCGGCGGGTTCGTCACCTGGGCGAAGGCCTCGACGAAGTAGTCGAAGAGCAGGCGCGGCCGCTCCGAGAGCACGGCCACCGGGGTGTCGGTCCCCATCGCGCCGAGCGGCTCGCCGCCCGACTGGGCCATCGGCGCCAGCAGGATGCGCAGCTCCTCCTCGGTGTACCCGAAGATCTGCTGACGACGGGTGACCGAGGCCCCCGTGTGCCGCACGTGGATCTGCTCGGGCAGCTCGTCGAGCCGGACCAGGTTCTCCTCCAGCCACCGCCGGTAGGGCTGGCGCGCCGCCAGCTCCTTCTTGACCTCACGGTCGTCGAGCACGCGTCCCTGGGCCAGGTCGACGAGGAACATCCGCCCCGGGGCGACCCGCCCGCGGCCAGGACCCGCTCCGGCGGCACCGGGAGCAGCCCCGTCTCGGAGCCGAGCACGACCAACCCGTCGTCGGTGACCCACCAGCGAGAGGGCCGCAGCCCGTTGCGGTCCAGGACCGCGCCCACCAGCGTGCCGTCGGTGAAGACGAGGTTCGCCGGGCCGTCCCACGGCTCCATGAGCATCGAGTGGTACTCGTAGAACGCCCGGACGTCGGGGTCCATGGTGGCGTCGTTCTCCCACGCCTCCGGAACCATCATCAGCACCGCGTGCGGCAACGAGCGCCCGCCCAGGTGCAGCAGCTCGAGCACCTCGTCGAAGGTCGCGGAGTCGCTGGCGCCGGGGGTGCACACCGGCAGCGCGTCGGCCAGGTCGCCCGGGAAGAGGTCGCTGGCCAGGGCGGACTGGCGCGCGTTCATCCAGTTCCGGTTGCCCTTGACGGTGTTGATCTCGCCGTTGTGCGCCACCACCCGGTAGGGGTGGGCCAGCGGCCACGAGGGGAAGGTGTTGGTGGAGAAGCGGGAGTGCACGACGGCGAGAGCGCTGGCGAACCGCTCGTCGGTCAGGTCCGGGAAGTAGCGGGGCAGCTGGTCGGTCGTCAGCATCCCCTTGTAGGTCATCGTCCGCGAGGACAGGGACACCGGGTATGCCGCGGTGTCCCGCTCGACCCGCTTGCGCAGCAGCCAGGCCCGGCGCTCGAGGGGCAGACCGGACTCCCGGGCCCCCGTGGCGTCGGGGGGCGTGGCCACGACGAGCTGGCGCATCACCGGCATCACCGATCGTGCGGTGGGGCCGACGATCTCCGGGACGACCGGCACGTCGCGCCAGGCCAGCACCTGCAGGCCCGCGTCCTCGACCAGGTGTTCCACCTGTTCCTGCACCTGGCCGTCGCTGCCGTCCGCGGGCAGGAAGAGGATGCCGGCGGCATACTCCCCGCGCGGTGGGAGCTCGACGTCCAGGACCGCCCGCAGGAAGGCGTCGGGCACCTGGACGAGGATCCCGGCGCCGTCCCCGGTGTCGGGCTCGGCGCCCACCGCGCCGCGGTGGTCCAGGTTGTGCAGGGCGGTCAGCCCCTGCGCCACGACGTCGTGGCGGGCCTCGTCGTCGAGGGCGGCCACGAACGCCACGCCGCAGGCGTCGTGCTCGAAGGCGGGGTCGTACAGGCCCTGGGGATGCGGTCCCTGCGCGGGACGCAGGACGGGGACGGGCTCGGTCATGGATCAGCCCTCTCGTCGGGGCGCCGGGCGGCGCTGGGTGGAACGCCCGGGGCGACGCCGGCCCGCGCGAGGAGTGGGGGAAGCATACATATACACAAGGCTGCATGACTACCCTCTGGGATGGGGGTGTGTCGGTCCGGCGACCTACAGTGGTGTCGTGCCGTCCTCCGTACCATCCCGAACCGTTCCGTCCAGCACCGCCCCGCCGGACGGGCCCTCCGGCGGGGCCGCCGCCACGTTCACGCGCGCCCGCCACGACCGGATCCAGGTCCAGGGAGCACGGGAGCACAACCTCAAGGACGTCTCGCTCGAGATCCCGCGCGACGCGCTCGTCGTCTTCACGGGGCTCTCCGGGTCGGGCAAGTCCAGCCTGGCGTTCGACACCATCTTCGCCGAGGGGCAGCGGCGCTACGTGGAGTCGCTGTCGGCCTACGCGCGCATGTTCCTGGGCCAGATGGACAAGCCCGACGTCGACTTCATCGAGGGGCTGTCGCCGGCGGTGTCGATCGACCAGAAGTCGACCAACCGCAACCCGCGGTCGACGGTCGGGACCATCACGGAGGTGCACGACTACCTCCGCCTGCTCTACGCCCGCGTCGGGCGTCCCCACTGCCCCGTGTGCGGGGAGCCGGTCGAGCGGCAGACCACCCAGCAGATCGTCGACCGGCTCGCCGAGCTGCCCGACGGGACCCGCTTCCAGCTGCTGGCCCCCGTGGTGCGCGGGCGCAAGGGGGAGTTCGTCGACCTGTTCGCCGAGCTGCAGGGGTCGGGCTTCGCCCGCGCCCGGGTCGACGGCGAGGTCGTGCAGCTGACCGCGCCGCCGACCCTGGAGAAGCAGCGCAAGCACACGATCGAGGTGGTCGTCGACCGGCTGGTGGCCAAGCACGAGCCGGACGGCGCCCCGACCGCCTCGTTCGCCCGCCGCCTCACCGACTCCGTGGAGACCGCCCTTCGGCTGGCCGACGGGATCCTGCTGGCCGAGATGGTGGACGTCCCCGCGCCGGGGGAGGAGCAGCGGGCGGGCCGGCCGGCACCCGTCGACGCGCACGGGCAGGCACTGCCGCGGGAGCGGCGCTACTCAGAGCGGATGGCCTGCCCCAACGACCACCCGTTGAGCCTCGACGAGCTGGAGCCGCGCAGCTTCAGCTTCAACAGCCCCTTCGGGGCCTGCGCCGAGTGCACCGGGATCGGCTCCGAGCTCGAGGTGGACCCCGAGCTGGTGATCCGGGGGGAGGAGACCTCGATCGCCGACGGCGCGATCATCCCGTGGTCCACGACCGCGGGCGTCAACGACTACTACGCCCGGGTGCTCGGCGGCCTGGCGGAGGACCTGAAGTTCCGCATCGACGTGCCCTGGCGGCAGTTGCCCGGCCGCGCGCGCGACGCGATCCTGCACGGTCACAAGCACAAGGTGCACGTGCGCTACCGCAACCGCTTCGGCCGCGAGCGCAGCTACTCGACGGGGTTCGAGGGGGTCGTTCCCTACGTCAAGCGCAAGCACGCGGAGACCGAGTCCGACAGCAGCCGGGAGCGCTACGAGGCCTACATGCGCCAGGTGCCCTGCCCGGCCTGCAAGGGGGCCCGGCTCAAGCCGGAGATCCTCGCGGTGCTCATCGGCGGGCGCAGCATCGCCGAGGTCTCCCGGATGCCGATCGAGGAGTGCGCAGACTTCCTCGCCCAGGTCGAGTACACCCCGCGCGAGCAGTCGATCGCGGCCCAGGTCAACCGGGAGATCGCCGCGCGCCTGGGGTTCCTCCTGGACGTGGGGCTGGACTACCTCTCGCTCGACCGTCCCGCGGGCACCCTGTCGGGAGGGGAGGCCCAGCGCATCCGCCTGGCCACCCAGATCGGATCGGGTCTGGTCGGGGTGCTCTACGTCCTGGACGAGCCGAGCATCGGCCTGCACCAGCGCGACAACCACCGGCTCATCGAGACCCTCACCCGGCTGCGAGACCTGGGCAACACGCTCATCGTCGTCGAACACGACGAGGACACCATCGGCCAGGCCGACTGGGTCGTGGACATCGGCCCGGGCGCGGGCGAGCACGGTGGCGAGGTCGTGCACAGCGGCACGGTGACCGGGCTGCGCGAGCACCCGACCTCGCTGACGGGGCAGTACCTCTCCGGCCGGCGCGCCATCCCGGTCCCGTCCCAGCGACGGCCGCAGGACGGTCGGGTGGTGACGGTGCGTGGCGCCCGTGAGCACAACCTGCAGGACGTGGACGTGAGCTTCCCGCTGGGCAACCTGGTGGCGATCACCGGGGTGTCGGGGTCGGGCAAGTCCACCCTGGTCAACGACATCCTCTACCACGTCATGGCCAACCAGCTCAACGGCGCCCGGCACGTCCCGGGCCGCCACCGGCGGGTCGAGGGGCTGGACCAGCTCGACAAGGTGGTCCACGTCGACCAGGGGCCGATCGGACGCACGCCGAGGTCCAACCCGGCGACCTACACGGGGGTCTTCGACCACGTCCGGCGGCTCTTCGCCGAGACGGCCGAGGCAAAGGTGCGGGGCTACCTGCCCGGGCGGTTCTCCTTCAACGTCAAGGGTGGGCGGTGCGAGGCCTGTTCCGGCGACGGCACCCTGAAGATCGAGATGAACTTCCTGCCCGACGTCTACGTGCCCTGCGAGGTGTGCCACGGGCCGGCGCTACAACCGCGAGACCCTCGAGGTGCACTTCAAGGGACGGACCATCGCCGACGTGCTGGAGATGCCGATCGAGGAGGCCTCCGACTTCTTCGCGGCGGTGCCGGCCATCAGCCGGCACCTGACGACCCTGACCCAGGTCGGGCTCGGCTACGTCCGCCTCGGGCAGCCGGCCACCACCCTGTCCGGGGGTGAGGCCCAGCGGGTCAAGCTGGCCGCGGAGCTGCAGAAGCGCTCGACCGGCCGCACGATCTACGTGCTCGACGAGCCCACGACCGGGCTGCACTTCGAGGACATCCGTCGCCTGCTGGGGGTGCTCCAGGGCCTGGTCGACAAGGGCAACACCGTGCTGGTCATCGAGCACAACCTCGACGTCATCAAGAGCGCCGACTGGATCGTCGACATGGGTCCGGAGGGCGGCAACGGCGGCGGTACGGTCGTCGTGGAGGGCACCCCGGAGGCCGTGGCCGGCCATCCGGGCAGCCATACCGGCCGGTTCCTCAACGACCTGCTGACCACCGCCCGCCGCTCGACGGCCTGAGGAGGAGCGACCCGATGACCTCTACGCCCGGCACGTCCCGCACCGCCGGCACCACCCCCCCGTCCTGCGGCGCCCCGGCCCGGCGCAGCGTGCTGCGGGCGGGGGGCGCCTCCGCCCTGCTGCTCGGCGCCACGCCGCTGCTGGCCGGCTGCGGCGACGACGGGCAGGCTTCGACCGGGGTGTCGGCCACCGATCCCGACGGCACCGTGCGGGTCCCGGCGGCCGACACCCCGGTCGGCGGCTCGACGTACTACGCCGACCCCAAGGTGGTCGTGAGCCACGTGGAGGAGGGCAGCTACGTCGCCTTCGACGCCGTCTGCCCGCACGAGGGGTGCGCCACCTCGGACCGTCGCGACGACCAGCTGGTCTGCCCGTGCCACAACAGCCGGTTCGACCCCGCCACCGGCGACGTGCTGGCCGGCCCGGCGCCCACCGGTCTGCGGGTGCTGAGCGTCGAGGTCGACGGGGAGGACCTGCTGGTCCGTGGCTGATCCCGCGACCTACCGTCCGCGACCGGGGGAGATCCCCACCGAGCCGGGGGTCTACCGCTTCCGCGACGCGCACGGCCGCGTCATCTACGTGGGCAAGGCCCGCTCCCTGCGCTCCCGCCTGTCCTCCTACTTCCAGGACCTGCGCGCCCTGCACCCCCGCACCCGGCAGATGGTCACGACCGGGGCGAGCGTGGAGTGGACCGTGGTCCGCAACGAGGTGGAGGCGCTCCAGCTGGAGTACTCCTGGATCAAGGAGTTCGACCCCCGGTTCAACGTCAAGTACCGGGACGACAAGTCCTACCCCTACCTGGCGGTCACCATGGGGGAGGCGTTCCCCCGGGCCCAGGTGATGCGAGGGCGCAAGCGTCCGGGCACACGCTACTTCGGCCCCTACACCCACGCGTGGGCCATCCGGGAGACGCTGGACACCCTGCTGCGCGTCTTCCCCGTGCGGACGTGCTCGGGCGGGGTGTTCCGCCGGGCCGAGCAGTCCGGCCGGCCCTGTCTGCTCGGGTACATCGACAAGTGCTCCGCGCCGTGCGTGGGCCGGGTGAGTGCCGAGGAGCACCGGGAGATCGCCCAGGACTTCTGCGACTTCATGGCCGGCGACGCGGAGCGGTTCGTGCGGCGCATCGAGGACCGCATGCGGGCGGCCTCCCAGGAGCTCGACTTCGAGACCGCGGCGCGGCTGCGCGACGACGTCGGTGCCCTGCGCCGGGCCCTGGAACGCTCGGCGGTCGTCCTGCCCGACGCCACCGACGCCGACGTGTTCGGGCTGGCCGACGACGAGCTCGAGGTGGCGGTCCAGGTCTTCCACGTGCGTGGGGGCCGGATCCGCGGACAACGGGGCTGGGTCAGCGAGAAGGGCGCGGAGGACATGGGCTCGATCGTCGAGCACCTGCTCCAGCAGGTGTACGGCCCCGAGGACGGGGAGACCGTCCCGCGCGAGGTCCTCGTCCCGGTGCTGCCCACCGACCCCGAGGACATGGAGGCCTGGCTCTCGGCGCGACGCGGCGGGCGGGTGCGCGTGCGGATCCCTCAGCGCGGGGACAAGCGGACGCTCATGCAGACCGTGGCGCGCAACGCCGACCAGGCCCTGGCCCGGCACAAGGTGGCCCGGTCCGGCGACCTGACCCTGCGCTCGCAGGCCCTGCAGGAGCTGCAGGACACCCTCGAGCTGCCCGAGGCGCCGCTACGGATCGAGTCCTTCGACATCAGCCACGTCCAGGGCACCGACGTGGTCGGCTCCATGGTCGTCTTCGAGGACGGTCTGGCCCGCAAGGCGGAGTACCGCCGGTTCATCGTCCGGGACGGGACGGGGGACGACACGGCGGCCATGCACGAGGTGCTGGGCCGGCGGTTCCGCCACCTCGGCCGGGCACCGGCCGGGACGGACCCCACTCCTGGCACGGACCCGACCCCCGGGCCGGACCCGACCCCCGGGCCGGACCCGACCCCCGAGGAGCCGGCCGCCCAGGATGGCCGGTCCACCTTCCGCTACCCGCCCAACCTCGTCGTCGTCGACGGGGGCCGCCCCCAGGTGGAGGCCGCCCGGGCCGCCCTGGCCGCGGTCGGCGTGCACGACCTGGCGGTCATCGGGCTGGCCAAGCGGCTGGAGGAGGTGTGGCTGCCGGGGGAGGAGCACCCGATCGTGCTGCCCCGCACCAGCGAGGGGCTCTACCTGCTGCAGCGGGTGCGCGACGAGGCGCACCGGTTCGCCAACACCTTCCACCGGCAGCGTCGCTCCCGCAGCATGACGAACAGCCAGCTGGACGGGATCCCCGGCCTGGGCAGGACCCGGCAGCAGGCCCTGCTGGCCCGGTTCGGGTCGGTCAAGGCCCTGCGCCGGGCGGAGGAGGAGGACCTGCTGCAGGTCCCCGGCATCGGGCCGGCCGTGGCCCGGGCGGTGCTGGAACGCCTGCGCGGCAGCGAGCCGGGGATGGCGGTTAACCTGAGCACAGGCGAGGTGCTGGACTGACCTGCCGCACGCGAACGACCACGACAGACGAGGCGCAGTGAATCCCGACCAGCGCACCGGGCCGTCCCCGGCCCCCGGCCCCGACCCGACGACGGCGGCGGTGACGTCGACGGGGACGAGGACCCGGGAGGCCGCGGCAGGACGGCGGCAGGACGTCGTCATCGTCACCGGCATGTCGGGGGCCGGCCGGTCCACCGCCGCCGACGTGCTGGAGGACCGGGGCTGGTACGTCGTCGACAACCTGCCGCCGCCGATGATCCAGCACCTGATGCAGACCACCGCCGACGACCCCCAGCGGCAGAAGGTCGCGGCCGTCGTGGACGTCCGCAGCCGCGACTTCACCACCGAGCTCTCCCGCGCGCTGCACCAGCTCGCCGAGGACGGCTGGCGGCCCCGGGTGGTCTTCGTCGACGCGTCCGACGAGGCCCTCGTGCGCCGCTTCGACGCCGTCCGGCGCCCGCACCCGCTGCAGGGCGAGGGTCTGCTGCTGGACGGTATCCGCCGGGAGCGCCGGATGCTGGCCGACCTGCGCTCCAACGCCGACGTCGTCGTCGACACCACGAGCTACAACGTCCACCAGCTCACTGCCAAGATCGACTCGCTCATCAACGCCGACCACCAGCTCCAGCTCCGCCTGGCGGTCATGTCCTTCGGCTTCAAGTACGGCATCCCCCTGGACGCCGACGTGGTCCTGGACCTGCGCTTCCTGCCCAACCCCTACTGGGACCCCGAGCTGCGCCCCTACACGGGCAAGGACGCGCCGGTCCGTGCCTACGTCCTGGGCCAGGAGCTCGCCGGGACCTACCTCGACCACGCCGAGCAGCTGCTGCGCACCGCCGTGGAGGGATACCTGGCCGAGGGGCGCCGCTACGTGACCGTGGCGGTCGGGTGCACCGGTGGCAAGCACCGCTCGGTCGCCGTCTCCGAGGACCTGGCCCTTCGGCTGGGAGACCTGCAGGGACGCGGGGTGCAGCTGACCACGTTCCACCGCGACCTGGGGCGGGAGTGAGGAGCCCCAGGGTGGTGGCCCTCGGCGGCGGCCACGGGCTGTCCGCCTCCCTCCAGGCGCTGCGGCACACCACCGAGGCGATCACGGCCGTGGTCACCGTCGCCGACGACGGGGGCTCGAGCGGCCGGCTGCGCCAGCAGTTCGACATCCTGCCGCCCGGGGACCTGCGGATGGCTCTCGCGGCGCTGTGCGAGGACACCCAGTGGGGGCACCAGTGGTCCGCCGTCCTGCAGCACCGGTTCGGCGGCCACGGCGAGCTGGCCGGCCACCCGCTCGGCAACCTGCTCATCACCGCGCTGTGGGACCTGGTGCCCGAGCAGGAGGTGCGCGGCCTGGACCTCGTCGGCCGGCTGCTCAACACCCGCGGCCGGGTGCTGCCGATGTCCCTGCTGCCGCTGGACATCGAGGCGACCATGGGCGTCCCCGACGACCTCGGCCACGAGGTGCTCGTCACGGTGCGCGGGCAGTCCCGCATCGCCAAGCACCCCGGCCGGGTCGACGCCATCAGGCTCGTCCCCGAGGCGCCGCCCGCGTGTCCCGAGGCGCTGGAGTCGATCAAGCTCGCCGACGTCGTCGTCCTGGGGCCGGGTTCCTGGTTCACCTCGGTCATGCCCCACCTGCTGGTCCCTGACCTCCTGGAGGCGCTGCACGACACCCCCGCCACCCGGGTGCTCACCCTCAACGTCAGCCTCACCGACGACGAGGCGGCCGGCTACACCGTGGCCGACCACGTCGGGGCGATCCTCAAGCACGCCCCGGGGTTGAGCTTCGACCACGTGATCGCGGACCCGCAGGTGGTGTCCACCGTGGCGGAGCGGACGGCCCTGCAGGAGGCGGTCGCCCGGCTGGGTGCCCACCTCGTGGTGACCACCGTGGGCAAGATGCGCACGCCGGGGGTCCACGACACCCTGCGCCTGGCGGCGGCCTACCGGGACGTCATGGCGACCCTGTCATGAGGCCGGGTGTCGGGGTACCCTGCCGGTCGCAGGTGGGGTTCCTGCCCGGACCGTGCCAGGACCTACCAGGAGGACGAGCGTGGCGATGACCGCCAAGGTCAAGGACGAGCTGGCCAGGCTGCCGGTGACCAGGACGTGCTGCCGCAAGGCGGAGGTGTCCACCATGCTGCGCTTCGCCGGGGGGCTGCACATCGTGGGCGGCCGGATCGTCATCGAGGCCGAGCTCGACACGGCCCAGAGCGCCCGCCGGCTGCGCGCCTCGATGGCCGAGGTCTACGGCAGCAGCAGCGAGCTGGTCGTCATGAGCCCTGGAGGACTGCGCAAGCACACGCGGTATGTCGTGCGCGCCACCTCCGAGGGCGAGGTCCTGGCCCGCCAGACCGGCCTCATCGACCACCGCGGACGCCCCGTGCGCGGTCTGCCCCCGCGCGTGGTCGGCGCCTCGGTCTGCGACGCGGAGGCGGCCTGGCGCGGTGCCTTCCTGGCCCACGGCTCGATCACCGAGCCGGGCCGCTCGACGGCGATGGAGGTCACCTGTCCGGGGCCTGAGGCGGCACTCGCACTGGTGGGCGCGGCCCGCCGGCTCGGCATCCAGGCCAAGGCGCGGGAGGTCCGCGGCGTGGACCGGGTGGTGATCCGGGACGGGGACGCCATCGGCGCCATGCTCACGCGGCTGGGCGCCCACGACGCCGTGCTGGCGTGGGAGGAGCGCCGGATGCGGCGGGAGGTGCGGGCCACCGCCAACCGGCTGGCCAACTTCGACGACGCCAACCTGCGCCGGTCGGCCCGCGCCGCGGTGGCCGCCGGTGCACGGGTGGAGCGCGCCCTGGAGATCCTGGGGGACCAGGTCCCCGAGCACCTCAGGGTCGCCGGCGAGCTCCGCCTGCAGCACAAGCAGGCCAGCCTGGAGGAGCTGGGTCAGCTGGCGGACCCGCCGATGACCAAGGACGCCGTGGCCGGCCGGATCCGGCGACTCCTGGCGATGGCCGACAAGCAGGCCGAGGACCTGGGCGTGGAGGGGACCGAGGCCAACATCACCCCCGACATGCTCGACGACTGAAGACTCCTGCCACGGGCCGAAGCGCAGCCGGGTGGCCGTGCCGAGGCTGCGACAGGGAGGTCCCGGCGAGGTCCGGGGAAGGCCCGGGGGGTGGTCCGGGGAAGGCCCCGTGGGTGGTCCGGGGAAGGCTCCGGGGGTGGTCCCGGGGGCGGTCCGAGAAAGGCTCCGGGGGTGGTCCCGGGCGTGGTCCCGGCGGGGGCTCACCTGCGTTGGGCAGCCCCGCCGGGGGACGATAGGTTGGGACCAGGACGACGGCGTCCTTCGTCGCGGCGCGCGTCCGCGCGCCGCGCCCACCCACGAGGGAAGGTTCACTCATGACCGTTCGCGTAGGTATCAACGGTTTCGGCCGCATCGGCCGCAACTTCATGCGGGCCGTGCTGGCGTCCGGCGCCGACATCGAGATCGTGGGGGTCAACGACCTCACCGACAACGCCACGCTGGCCCACCTGCTCAAGTACGACTCCATCCTGGGCCGTCTCGACGGCGACGTGACCTCCTCCGAGACCGAGATCACCGTGGACGGCAGGGCTGTCAAGGCGTTCGCCGAGAAGGACCCCTCGGCGCTGCCCTGGGGCGAGCTCGGCGCAGACATCGTCATCGAGTCCACCGGCATCTTCACCGACGCCACCAAGGCCCAGGCGCACATCGACGCCGGCGCCAAGAAGGTCATCATCTCCGCGCCCGCCAAGAACGAGGACATCACCCTGGTGATGGGCGTCAACGACAAGGACTACGACCCCGCGTCGCACCACATCATCTCCAACGCCTCCTGCACCACGAACTGCCTGGCGCCGATGGCCAAGGTGCTCAACGACGAGTTCGGCATCGTCAAGGGTCTGATGACCACCATCCACGCCTACACCGCCGACCAGAACCTCCAGGACGGCCCGCACAAGGACCTGCGTCGTGCCCGCGCCGCGGCCCTCAACATCGTGCCGACCAAGACCGGCGCGGCCCAGGCCGTGGCGCTGGTGCTGCCCGAGCTCAAGGGCAAGTTCGACGGCTACGCCCTGCGCGTCCCGGTCCCGACCGGGTCGGCCACCGACCTGACCTTCCAGGCCGGCCGGGAGGTCACCGTCGAGGAGGTCAACGCCGCGATGAGGAAGGCGGCCGAGGGCGAGCTCAAGGGCATCCTCGTCTACACCGAGGACCCGATCGTCTCCAAGGACATCGAGACCGACCCCGCCTCCTGCATCTTCGACTCCGGGCTCACCAAGGTCATCGGCGACCAGGTCAAGGTCGTCGGCTGGTACGACAACGAGTGGGGCTACTCCAACCGCCTCGTGGACCTCAGCCTCCTGGTCGGAGAGAAGCTCTGAGCGGCATGCGCTCGATCGCGGACCTGACCGAGGAGCTGGGCGGCCTGGCGGGACGCACCGTGCTGCTGCGCAGCGACCTCAACGTCCCGCTGGACGGTGACCGGATCACCGACGACGGCCGGGTGCGTGCCTCGGTGCCCACCATCGAGGAGCTGGCCTCCGCCGGCGCCCGCGTCGTGGTCACCGCCCACCTGGGCCGGCCCAAGGGGACCCCGGAGGCGAGGTACTCGCTCCGTCCCGTCGCCGACCGGCTCGGTGAGCTCCTCGGCCGTCCGGTGACCTTCGTCGAGGAGACCGTGGGGGCCACGGCCCGCGCGGCCGTCGAGGCGATGGCCGACGGCGACGTCGTCGTGCTCGAGAACCTCCGGTTCAACCCCGGGGAGACCGCCAAGGCCGACGAGGACCGTGCCGGGTTCGCCCAGGAGCTGGCCTCCCTCGCGGACGCGTTCGTCTCCGACGGGTTCGGTGTCGTGCACCGGGCCCAGGCCTCCGTCTACGACGTGGCCCGCCTCCTGCCGCACGCCGCGGGCGGTCTGGTCCGCTCGGAGGTGGCGATCATGCGCCAGCTGCGGGAGGACCCCCGACGTCCGTACGCGGTCATCCTGGGCGGGGCCAAGGTCAGCGACAAGCTGGGCGTCATCGAGTCCCTCATCACCGTCGCCGACCGGCTCCTCGTCGGGGGCGGCATGGTCTTCACCTTCCTCAAGGCCCAGGGCCACGAGGTGGGGACCAGCCTGCTGGAGCAGGACCAGGTCGACACGGTTAGGGGCTACCTGGAGGCGGCCGCCCAGCAGGGCGTGGAGATCGTGCTGCCGACGGACATCGTCGTCGCGGACGCCTTCTCGGCGGACGCCGCGCACGAGGTCGTGGCGGCCGACGCCATCCCCGCCGACCGGATGGGGCTGGACATCGGACCGGAGTCCGAGGCGCTCTTCGCCGAGAAGCTGGCCGACGCACGGACCATCTTCTGGAACGGGCCGATGGGTGCCTTCGAGATGGAGCCCTTCGCCTCGGGCACCCGGGCCGTGGCCAGGGTGCTGGTGGAACGCACCCGCGAGGGAGCCATGACGGTCGTCGGCGGTGGTGACAGCGCGGCGGCCGTGCGCGACTTCGGGCACGCCGACGCCGACTTCGGCCACATCTCCACCGGTGGTGGTGCGAGCCTGGAATACCTGGAGGGCAAGGAGCTCCCCGGCCTGACGGTGCTGGAGGACCGATGACGACGACGAGGACCCCGCTGATGGCGGGCAACTGGAAGATGAACCTGGACCACCTCCAGGCCACGCACCTCGTGCAGAAGCTGGACTGGACGCTGCGGGACGCCAAGCACGACTTCGCGGCCGTCGAGGTCGTGGTCCTGCCGCCGTTCACCGACCTGCGCTCGGTGCAGACCCTGGTGCAGGGCGACAAGCTGGCGCTCGGCTACGGCGGCCAGGACCTGTCCCAGCACGACGACGGTGCCTACACCGGCGAGATCTCCGGCGCGTTCCTGGCCAAGCTCGGGTGCGGGTACGCCGTGGTCGGGCACAGCGAGCGCCGCGAGCACCACGCCGAGTCCGACGAGCTGGTCGCATCCAAGGTGCGGGCCGCGCTGCGGCACGGGCTCACCCCGATCCTGTGCGTGGGCGAGCCCCTCGAGGTGCGCCAGGCGGGCGAGCACGTGTCGCACGTGGTGTCCCAGCTGCGGGCCGCCCTGGAGGGGCTGGACGCCGACCAGGTCGGCCGGGTGGTGGTGGCCTACGAGCCGGTGTGGGCCATCGGCACCGGCGAGGTGGCCACCCCGGCCGATGCGCAGGAGGTCTGCGCGGCCGTGCGCTCCACCGTGGCCGAGCTGGTCAGCGGGGAGGTTTCGACCTCCCTGCGGGTGCTCTACGGCGGGTCGGTGAAGCCGGGCAACGTGGCCGAGATCATGGCCCAGGAGGACGTGGACGGGGCACTCGTGGGAGGGGCGTCCTTGTCCGTGGAGGACTTCTCCGCGATCTGCCGCTACCGCGAGCACGTCGGCACCGTCTGACCGCCGCGGCGTCCGCGCCGCTTCGTGCTCCGGCCACCCGCTGGGTTAGGCTGTCGGACGCCCGGGACCCTGGTTCCGGGCGTCCGTCATCCGTCCCGAAACGACTGTCGAGGTGTGCACCGCGTGGAGTACGTGCGCTGGTTCCTGAACGGCCTGCTGGTCATCACCAGCGGGTTCCTCGTGCTGCTGATCCTCATGCACAAGGGCCGCGGGGGCGGGATGTCGGACATGTTCGGCGGAGGCATGAGCAGCAGCCTGGGCGGCTCCTCCGTGGCGGAGCGCAACCTCAACCGCATCACGGTGGCGGTCGCCGTGGTCTGGACCGCGGTCATCGTGGCGATCGGGCTGCTCATCCGCTTCGGCTGAGCGGCCGCGCCTCTGGTGCCCGCGCCACCCCACGGGTTACTCTCTACCCCCGGGCCGCTCGTGTCCCACGTCGGTCGCGCGTCCGCTCCCGTGCGGTCGGCCCGGTCCGGCACGGCACGAGGAGAGGCACCCATGGTCGGTAACAACGCGATCCGCGGCAGCAGGGTCGGTTCCGGCCCGATGGGCGAGAGCGAGCGCGGCGACTCCGCCCCCCGCACGGTCGTCAGCTACTGGTGCGCGCGCGGGCACGAGACCCGCCCCAGCTTCGCCCGTGACGGTGAGGTCGAGCTGCCCGAGACCTGGGACTGTCCCCGCTGCGGGCTGCCTGCCGGCACCGACCCCGAGAACCCTCCCCAGGCTCCCCGCACGGAGCCGTACAAGACCCACCTGGCCTACGTCAAGGAGCGGCGTAGCGACCAGGACGGCGCCTCGCTGCTGGAGGAGGCGCTGCGCACCATGCGGGAGCGGGGCGTCGGCGGCGGTACCTGAGCCGGGGACCCGGCGACGACGGTGTGTGAGCCGGGCCCGGTGGCGGTTTCCGAAGGGGGACCCGGCGCGACGGGTCCTGGGCGGGGCGTCGGCCGCGGTGGCTGAGCCGGGCGCCGGTGGCGGTTGAGCGTCGAAGACGCTCCCGCGGTCCGGCACCGTGTCGGGGTGGGCCCGGGCAGCCCCCGGTCACCCCCGGGTCTGCCCCTCGACCTGGGCGGCGGCCGCCTCGTCGACCCACCAGACCGTCTCCTGGCGACCGTGGACGCAGGACGCGGGCAGGTCGTGGTCGTCGGTGGCGTCCAGGGAGGCCGCGACCGCCTCCGCCTTGTCCGGCCCCGCGACGACGAGCCAGACGGCACGGGCGGCGTTGATCGCCGGCAGCGTCAGGCTGACCCGTGACGGCGGCGGCTTGGGGGAGTCCCGCACGGCGGTCGTGGCCGGCTCGACGAGGTCCAGCTCGTCGCGTCCGGGGAAGAGGGAGGCGACGTGCGCGTCCGGACCCACGCCGAGCAGCACCACGTCGAGCTCGGGCACCGGCGAGGGCGCGTCGGCCCACCGGGCCAGCTCGACCGCGTACCGGGCGACCGCCGACTCCAGCCGGGCAGGATCGGCGCCTCCGGGCACCCGGTGGGTGTGCTTGACGAGCACCGGGACCTGGTCCAGCCCTGCTGCGTCGGCCTGCGTGTCGTTGCGGTCGGGGTCCCCCGCGGGGAGGAACCGCTCGTCGCCCCACCACACGTGCACCTGGCGCCAGGAGGCTCGTTCCAGCGCACCCTCCCGGACCAGGTCCGCCAGGCCGCTGACCACGGCCCCGCCCATCGATCCGCCCGTCAGGGCGACGTGGGCCGTTCCGCGCTCGGCGACCGCGTCCTCCACCCGGCGGGCGAGCTCGCGGGCCACCGCCGTCCCGAGGGCGTCCTTGTCGGCGTGCACGCGCAGGTCTGCCCGGGTCGCCTCGGCGAGCCGCTGCTCCACGTGCTCCTGCAGGTCCTCCGCACCGGTCGGTGCCGGGGGTCGGCGGTCCAGCCGGTCGCTGTCCAGGGAGGTCCGGTCGCCGGTGTCCACCGGAGCCGGCCCCTTCGGAGCGGCGCCGCGGCGCACCGCATCCGTCCGGGACCCCCCGCTGCGCACGAGCGGCAGCCCCTCGCACAGGGCCGCGGCGTAGACCTCGTCGGCGTCCAGCCGACGCAGCTCGTCGGCCAGCGCCTCGGCCGGGCCGGGGGTGTGCAGGGCCACCAGGCGGGGGAGGCTGCCCTCCCTCGACAGGGTGGCGGTGTCCGCACCGTCGTCGGTGCGCACCAGGTCCACGGGCCCGCCGTCGCGGTCGAGCCGCACGCTGACGAGGCCCGTCCCGGCGGCGCTGCGGGCGCGCTGGACCGGGCACCGGAGCGCGTGGGCGAGCCACCCGGCGAGCAGGTCGGCCCCGGGGTGGGCCGCCTCGGCCGTCACCGTGGCCGAGGTGACCGGCTCGAACGGTGCCGACTCCAGGGACGAGGCGAGCAGGGCCCGCCAGCGGGTGATCCGGGTCCAGGCCAGGTCGGTGTCGCCCGCCGCGTAGTGCCGGGCGCGTCGGCGCAGCTCGGTGGGCGGTCGGGCGGCGGCCAGGGCGTCGGTGATGCGGCGGTGTGCCATCCGGCCCAGGTCGTCGCCGGCGACGTCGGCGGGGGCGTCGCCGGGCCACCAGGTCACGACGGGGGAGTCGGGCAGCAGCAGCGGCGTGACCACGGCGTCCTCGTGGCGCGTCAGCTCACCGTAGAGACGCAGGACCACGATCTCGCTGGCCCCGGCGTCACCGCCGACGCGGATCTGGGCGTCCAGCCGCCCACGGCCCCGCGCGTTGCCGCGCACCAGCACGATGATCCTGGCGGGGTGCTGCCGGGTGGCGTCGTTGGCGGTCCGCACCGCCTCGTCGGCCCCGTCCTCCTCGACGCTGACGACGAGGGTGAGGACACGGCCCATGGCCATCGCCCCGACGCCGTCGCGCAGCCGGAGCAGCTCCTTGACGACGTCGCGGGTGGAGGTGCTCGGCAGGTCACGGATCACGGCAGCCTCCAGGTGCGCCCGTCACGGCTCATCAGCTCGTCGGCCGACCCCGGTCCCCAGGTCCCGGCCGGGTAGTCCGGGGGCGGGGACGAGGACCGCGCCCAGTGCTCGATGATGGGGTCCAGGATCTTCCAGGAGAGCTCGACCTCCTCGTGCCGCGGAAAGAGCGGCGGCTCCCCGAGGAGCACGTCCAGGATCAGCCGTTCGTAGGCCTCGGGGCTGGACTCGGTGAACGACGCGCCGTAGCCGAAGTCCATGGTCACGTCCCGCACCTCCATCTGGCTGCCCGGCACCTTGGAACCGAACCGCATCGTCACGCCCTCGTCGGGCTGCACCCGGATGACGACGGCGTTCTGACCGAGCTCCTCGGTCGCGGTGTCGGTGAAGGGCAGGTGGGGCGCCCGCTTGAGCACGACCGCGATCTCGGTCACCCGCTTGCCCAGGCGCTTGCCCGCCCGCAGGTAGAAGGGGACCCCCGCCCACCGGCGCGTGTGCACCCCGAGCTTGAGCGCGGCATACGTCTCGGTCGTGGACCCGGGGTCCACCCCGTCCTCCTCCAGGTAGCCCCCGACCTTCGCGTCACCCTGCCAGCCCTCGGCGTAGCGGCCCCGGGCGGTGGCCTCGTCCAGGTCGTCCGGGAGGCGGACGGAGGCGAGCACCTTCTCCTTCTCCGCGCGCACGGCGTCGGCGGTGAAGGCGATGGGCGGCTCCATCGCCGTGAGCGCCAGCAGCTGCAGCAGGTGGTTCTGGAGGACGTCGCGCGCTGCACCGACCTCGTCGTAGTAGCCGGCCCGGCCGCCGATGCCGATGTCCTCGGCCATGGTGATCTGCACGTGGTCGACGTAGTGGCTGTTCCAGACCGGCTCGAACATCTGGTTGGCGAAGCGCAGCGCCAGCAGGTTCTGCACCGTCTCCTTGCCCAGGTAGTGGTCGATGCGGAAGACCGAGTCGGGGGGGAAGACGCCCTCGACGATGTCGTTGAGGGCCTGGGCGCTCTGCAGGTCGTGGCCGAAGGGCTTCTCGATGACCACCCGCCGCCAGGTGCCCGGGCGGGGGTCCGACAGGCCGCTGGCCTGCAGCCGTTCGCAGACCGGGGCGAACCAGGCCGGGGGGATCGACAGGTAGAAGGCGTGGTTGCCCCCCGTGCCGCGGCGCTGGTCGAGCTCGCGCACCGTCCGGGCGAGCAGGTCGAAGGCGTCGGGGTCGTCGAAGGCGCCCGGCACGAACCGGAACCCCTCGGCCAGGGAGCGCCACACCTCCTCGCGGAACTCCGTGCGGGCGTGCGCCCGCACGGAGTCGTGCACGACCTTGGCGAAGTCCTGGTCGGCCCACTCCCGTCGGGCGAACCCCACGAGGGAGAACCCCGGCGGCAGCAGGCCGCGGTTGGCCAGGTCGTAGATCGCCGGCATGAGCTTGGTGCGGGCCAGGTCGCCGGTGACGCCGAACATGACCATGCTGCAGGGTCCGGCGATGCGGGGCAGCCGCTTGTCGTCGGGGTGACGCAGCGGGTTGTGCTCCGGTGTCACCGGGGCCGGGGCGTCGGGCATCAGCCGGCCAGGATGCGACGCAGCTGCTCCAGCCCCTGCGCCTGGTCGGTCAGGTGCAGCCGGAGCACCGGCCGCCCGTGGTCGGCCAGCACCGCGGCGTCACCGGCGGCCTGGGCGGCGATGAACTCCCCGAAGGTGAAGTCCTGGCCGGCGACGGTGAGGTCCTCCTGCGGCTCACCGGTGACCTGGAGGTAGACGCCCTGGGCGGGGCCTCCCTTGTGGTACTGGCCGGTGGAGTGCAGGAACCGGGGACCCCAGCCGAAGGTGACGGGGCGTCCGGTCCGGTCGACGAGGTCCGCCTGGACCTGCGCGAACCCGGCGTGCTCGAGGCGGTCCAGGTAGACCATCACCGCGAGATAGCCCTCGCTGGGGTCGAGCTGGTCGAGCAGCGCGGAGACGGCGCCCTGGAGGGAGTCGGTCCCGGCGGGCAGCCAGCCGGGCCCGGCGGCCCGGACCTCGACAGCGCCGTCGGTCAGGTCCGGCTCGACCCGTGCCCCGCCACCGTCGGCCATGATCTGGCGGGCGGCGTCCTTGGCGCTCTCCACGTCGGGCTGGTCGAAGGGGTTGATGCCGAGCAGACGGCCGGCCACCGCGGTGGCCACCTCCCACAGGAGCAGCTGGGCCCCCAACGAACCGCCGACGGCGATCCGCGAGCCGGTGCTGACGCCGGCGCCCTCCTCGGGTGCGCTGTCCTCGTCCTCCTCGTCGGCGCCGAGATCGAGCTCGACCTCGTCGGCTGCGACGAGGGCGACCACCGTGCAGTCGGCGGTCTCCCGCAGCCCCTGGGCCGGAGGCCGCCCGGAGGGCGTGACGACCGGGAGGACGCCGGTGCCCTCCTTGCCGGTGGACTCGGCGATCAGCTGCTCGGCCCAGTCGGCGAGCCCGACGATGCCGGACCCGGCCTCCGCGAACAGGAGCTTGTCGCGCAGGGGCTCGGTGCCGCCCATCGCGGCGCCCAGGCGCAGGCCCGGGTTGCCCAGGTCGTCGTCGGCGAGCAGGTCGGCGACCTCCTCGGCCTCGTCGAGCAGCTGCCCGACGTCGACCCCGGCCAGGCCGGAGGGGACCAGGCCGAAGGCGGTGAGGGCGGAGTAGCGCCCCCCCACGTCGGGGTCGGCGTTGACGACCCGGTACCCGTCGGCGCGGGAGCGCTCGTCCAGCGGGCTGCCCGGGTCGGTCACCACCACGATCCGGTCGGTCGGGTCGATCCCCGCGTCGGTGAACGCCTGCACGAAGGCCCGGCGCTGGGAGTCGGTCTCCAGGGTCGAGCCCGACTTGGAGCTGACGACGACCGCCGTGCGCCCCAGGTCGGTGGTGACGGCCGAGCGGACCATGTCCGGGTCCGAGCTGTCCAGCGTCACGAGGGGCACGCCGGCGGTGGCGCAGATGACCTCGGGGGCCAGCGACGAGCCGCCCATGCCGCACAGCACGACCCGGTCCACCCCCTGCTCCCGCAGCTGCTCGCGCAGCGCCTCGACCTCGCCCACCAGGGGACGGGAGGAGCGGGGGAGACCGACCCAGGACAACCGGACCGAGGCCTCCTCCTCCGCCTCCGGCCCCCACAGCGTGGGGTCCTGGTCGAACAGGCGGGAGGCGAAGCGCTCCTCCACCAGGGCGGCCAGGTGACGCTCGACCGCGTCGGCGGCGGCCCCGAGCGCCTCGACGGTCAGTGCGCTCATGCCCGTCCCTTCGCCTTGTCCAGCTCGGAGGCCACGGTCTCCAGCAGCTCCTTCCAGGAGGCCTCGAACTTGTCCACCCCCTCGGTCTCGAGCTGCTCCACCACGTCGGTGTAGTCCACACCCACCCGGGCGAGGTCGTCGAGGACCTTCTGCGCCTCCTCGTAGGTACCGGTGACGGTGTCACCGGTCAGCCGGCCGTGGTCGACCGTGGCCTCCAGCGTCTTGGCGGGCATCGTGTTGACCGTGTGGGGCGCGACCAGCCCGGTGACGTACATGGTGTCGGGGTAGTCGGGGTTCTTCACGCCGGTGGAGGCCCAGAGCGGGCGCTGGACGTTGGCGCCGTCGTCGGCCAGGTTCTGCCAGCGGGGGGTGGAGAAGACCTCCTCGAAGGCCTGGTAGGCCAGGCGGGCGTTGGCCAGACCGGCCTTGCCGCGCAGGGCGAGCGCATCCTCGGTGCCGATCTTGTCCAGCCGCCCGTCGATCTCGCCGTCCACCCGGGAGACGAAGAAGGAGGCGACGGAGTGGATGGGGGCCAGGTCGTGGCCCCGCTCCCGGGCCTGCTCAAGACCGGTGAGATAGGCGCTCATCACGCCCCGGTAGCGGTCGAGGCTGAAGATCAGGGTGACGTTGACGCTGATGCCCTCGGCGAGGGTCTGGCTGATCGCCGGCAGGCCCTCGACGGTCGCCGGGATCTTGATCAGCAGGTTGGGGCGGTCGATCTCGGACCACAGCCGCCGGGCCACCTCCACGGTGCGCGCCGTGTCCTTGGCCAGCCGGGGGTCGACCTCGATGGACACCCGGCCGTCGAGACCACCGGTCTGCTCGTGGACGGGGGCGAGGACGTCGCAGGCGTCGCGCACGTCCTGGGTGGTCAGCGCGAAGACCGCCTCGTCCACCGAGGACCCGGACAGCTCGGCCATCTGGTCGCTGTAGGACTCGCCCTCGGCCAGGGCGCTGGCGAAGATCGTCGGGTTGGTGGTCACGCCCAGCACGCCTCGGTCGACGTAGCCCTGCAGGTCGCCGTCGGCGATCATCGGGCGGTTCAGGTCGTCCAGCCAGACGGACACGCCGGCGTCGGCGAGCTCGTGCAGGATCGTGCGGGACTGGCCCTGGTCGGAGGTGGCGCCCTCCTCGGGGGCCTGGGTGGGCTTGCCGTCGTCGTGGTGGCTCATGGTGTCCTCGCTCACTTCTGGGTCTCGTCGGTGGACCGGGTTCCGCCGTCGCCGGCGTCCCCCAGGGTGCTCTGGTCGTCCCCGGGCTCCTGGGGGTCGGAGGTGCCGGGGGCGGAGGGGGCGTCGCCGCTGGCCGCGGCGAGCGACTCCCGGGCGGCCTCGGCGACCGCGTCTGCGGTGAGGCCGAACTCGCGGTAGAGGGTCTCGAAGTCGGCGGAGGCACCGAAGTGCTCCAGGCTGACGATCCGGCCCGCGTCCCCGACCAGCTCTCGCCAGCCCTGGGCCACGCCCGCCTCGACCGATACCCGGGCGCGCACCGCGGGCGGCAGCACCTCCTCCCGGTAGGTCCGGTCCTGCTCGTCGAACCACTCGCGGCAGGGCATCGAGACCACCCGCGTGGGCACCCCGTCGGCCTGCAGCTGGTCGCGGGCGCCCAGCGCCAGCTGGACCTCGGATCCGGTCCCGATGAGGACCACCCGCGGGTCGCCGCCGTCGGCCTCGGCCAGGACGTAGCCGCCCCGGGCCACGCCGTCGGCGGAGGCGAGCACGGACCGGTCGAACGTCGGGACGTTCTGCCGGGTCAGGGCCATCGCGGAGGGGTGGTCGACGGTCTCCAGGATCGTGCGCCAGGCCACCGCCGTCTCGTTCGCGTCCGCCGGCCGGACCACGTCCAGGCCGGGGATCGCGCGCAGGGCGGCCAGGTGCTCCACCGGCTGGTGGGTGGGGCCGTCCTCGCCGAGCCCGATGCTGTCGTGCGTCCAGACGTAGACGACCGGCAGCTGCTGGAGGGCGGCGAGCCGGACGGCCGGGCGCATGTAGTCCGAGAAGATCAGGAAGGTGCCGCCGTAGGGGCGGGTCAGGCCCTCCAGGGCGATCCCGTTGAGGATCATGCCCATGCCGTGCTCACGGATGCCGAAGTGCAGCGTGCGGCCGTAGCGGTGGCCGGGGAAGGCCTCGGTCGCCTTGGAGTCCGGCACGAAGCTCGGCTCGCCCTCCATCGTCGTGTTGTTCGAGCCCGCGAGGTCGGCGGATCCGCCCCACAGCTCGGGCATGACCGGCGCGAGGGCGGTCAGCACCTGGCCCGACGCCTTGCGGGTCGCGATCCCCTTCTCGTCGGCCTCGAAGGTGGGCAGCGCGTCCTCCAGGCCCTCCGGCAGCTCCTTGGCCTGGAGGCGGTCCAGCAGCCGGGCGCTGTCCGGGGCTGCCTCGCGCCAGGCGTCGTACCGCTCCTGCCACCGGGAGTGCGCCTCCTGGCCACGCTCGACGACCCTGCGGGCGTGCTCGACCACCTCGTCCTCGACCGGGAAGGCGGCCTCCGGGTCGAAGCCGAGCAGCTTCTTGGTGGCCGCGACCTCGTCCTCCCCGAGCGCCGAGCCGTGCGAGGCACCGGTGTCCCGGCGGTGGGCGCGGGCCAGGCGATGATCGTGCGCAGGATGACCAGGGTCGGGCGGTCGGTGCGCTCGCGGGAGGCCTGCAGGGCGGCGAACAGGGCGTCGACGTCCTCGGTGTAGGGGCCCTCCTCCCCGGCCTGCTCCTCGACGGCGTCTCCGCTGTCGCCGGCGCGTCCGCGCCAGTCGATGGTCTCCACGTGCCAGCCGTAGGCCTCGTAGCGCTTGGCGACGTCCTCGCTGAAGGAGATGTCGGTGTCGTCCTCGATGGAGATGAAGTTCTGGTCGTAGACCAGGGTGAGGTTGGACAGCTCCTGGTGACCCGCGAGGGAGGAGGCCTCCGAGGAGACGCCCTCCATCAGGTCGCCGTCGGAGGCCACGACCCACACGTGGTGGTCGAAGGGGGACTCCCCGGGGGCGGCGTCGGGGTCGAGCATGCCCCGCTGCCGGCGCTGCGCCATCGCCATGCCGACCGCCGAGGCCAGGCCCGAGCCCAGGGGCCCGGTCGTGATCTCCACGCCGGTCGTGTGGTGCACCTCCGGGTGCCCGGGGGTCGCGCTGCCCCAGGTCCGCAGCGCCTTGAGGTCGTCGAGCTCCAGGCCGTAGCCGGAGAGGTAGAGCTGGATGTACTGGGTGAGGCTGGAGTGCCCGGCGGACAGGACGAACCGGTCCCGGCCCAGCCAGTGGGGGTCGGAGGGGTCGTGGACCATGACGTTCTGGTAGAGCAGGTAGGCCAGGGGAGCCAGGCTCATGGCCGTCCCCGGGTGGCCGTGCCCCGCGTGCTGAACGGCGTCGGCCGCCAGGACGCGGACCGTGTCCACCGCCCGGACGTCCGTGTCGCTCCAGCCCACCTCGTCGGCGATCGGCCGGGTCAGGCTCGCGTCGCGGCCGGCGGTGAGGGTCGGCTCGGTCTGGCTCACGTGTTCTCCTCGGGTTCTGGACGGTCGGTGCGGCCGCCGGCCCGGGGCCGGCACGGCATACCCCGACCTTAGCCGCTCACCCCTGGACGCGCGCCCGTTGCCGACTCTTGCCGGGGCGGCCCCGGGAGGCCCACCGGGGGGTCGTGGGTGCCGGGCCGGGCACGGCCCCGGGTACCATCGAAGGACGTCAGCGTCCCGTGGGGACGACGCCTGCCACCCGAAGGACACCGTGACCACGCTCGACCCGCGCCCCGCGCCCGACGGACCCGCCGACGTCACCGTCGGAGCCTCCCGAGGACGCACCTGGCGGGACGTGCTCCGCGACTACGTGGCGCTCACCAAGCCCCGGATCATCGAGCTGCTGCTCGTGACCACCTTCCCGGTGATGTTCCTGGCCCAGCGGGGGGTCCCGCCGGTGTGGCTCATCGTGGCCACCCTGGTCGGCGGCACCCTGGCGGCCGCGTCGGCCAACGTGCTCAACTGCTACCTCGACCGGGACATCGACGCGCAGATGAACCGCACCTCGGCCCGGCCGCTGGTCACCGGCACCGTCAGCCCGCGGGCCGCCCTGGTCTACGGCGCGGTCCTGGGCGTGGCGTCGGTGCTCTGGCTCGGCCTGCTCGTCAACTGGGTCTCCGCGTGGCTCGGCCTGGCCGCGATCGCGCTCTACGTCGTCTTCTACACGATGATCCTCAAGCGGCGGACCAGCCAGAACATCGTCTGGGGAGGTGTCGCCGGGTGCGTGCCGGTCCTCATCGGCTGGTCGGCCGTCACCGGGTCGGTCTCGTGGGAGGCCGTCATCCTCTTCCTCGTCGTCTTCTTCTGGACGCCGCCGCACTACTGGCCCCTGTCGATGCGCTTCCGCGAGGACTACGCGGCGGCCGGGGTGCCGATGCTGCCGGTGGTCGCCGAGGACGTGGCCGTGGGGCGGCGGATCGTGGCCTACGCCTGGGTGACCGTGCTCACCTCGCTGGTGCTGGTCCCGGTCGCCCCCATGGGCTGGATCTACACGGTGGTCGCGCCGTCGTCTCCGGCGCCCTCTTCGTCGTCGAGTCGCACCGGCTGCTGGGCCGCGCCCGCCGGGGGGTCGCGGGTCCGGCGCTGGGGGCGATGCGGCTGTTCCACTACTCGATCAGCTACCTGACGCTGCTCTTCCTGGGGGTCGCCGTCGACCCGCTGATCCACCTCCCGCTGGCGCTGTGACCCCCGACCTTCCTCCGTGCCCCGGCGACCCGGGTGCCCCCGTCGGAACTCCCCTGGAAGCGTGACCCGATGACCGCCCCGACCTCGACCACCCCCACCACGACCCGGTTCACGTCCGTGCTGGGCCGGCTGCTGCCCGCACGGCCGGACGGGTGGCTGCGTGCCACCGCGTGGGCCTCCCTCCTGGCCAACGCGCTCCTGGTGCTCACCGGAGGGCTCGTGCGCCTCACCGGATCCGGGCTGGGCTGCCCCACCTGGCCCCGCTGCACCGACGACTCCTGGACCTCCACGCGGGAGATGGGGCTGCACGGGGCGATCGAGTTCGGCAACCGGCTGCTGACCTTCCTGCTCGTGGCGATCGCCGTCCTCACCTTCCTGGCCGTGTGGCGCTCGCGGCGGACCCACCCGGGGATGCTGTCCCTGGCCGTGGCGCTCGCCGCCGGGATCGTCGTCCAGGCCGTCGTCGGGGGGATCACCGTGCGGACCGGGCTGAACCCGTGGGTCGTCGGCATCCACTTCATGCTCTCGGCGGTGATGATCGCGGTCGCCGCGGTGCTGGTGGGGCGGGCCCGGCGGGCGTCCCTGCCGCAGGTGGCCCTCGAGCAGCGCGCCGGACAGGTCCACGGGCGGTCGGCCGGCCGGCTGCGCGGCACCGCGGTGGCCGTCGCCGTCCTCGCGTTCGTCGTCGTCTACGTCGGGACGCTGGTCACCGGCACCGGCCCGCACGCCGGGGACTCCGGGCAGGTGGCCCGGCACACCTTCGACGCCTACGTCGTCACGCGCTTCCACAGCGTGCCGGCCTACCTGCTGCTGGCGGTCACCGTCCTGGGCCTGGTCCTGGCCGCCCGGCAGGGCTGGCCCTCCCCGGTGCGGCGGTCGTTCGCGCTCCTCGGTGCCGTGCTGATCGTCCAGGGGCTGATCGGCTACTACCAGTTCTTCACCGGCCTCCCCGTCGCCGCGGTGGCCCTGCACCTGGTCGGTGCGGCGGTGCTCGTCGCGGTCGTCGGCACGGTGCTCGACCGGGCGTATGCGGTCTCGGCCCCCGCGGGCGACGGGGTCGGCGACGACGCCCGGACCGGGGCGACCACGGCCGTCTGAGGGCAGACCGCGACCGTCTCGTCCGGACGGCGGGTGGGGGTCGACCGTCCTCGACCTCGTGCGGGCCGTCCGTCTGCGGCCTCGTGGGTGCCGTCCCTCTGTGGCCCGTGGGTGCCGTCCGTCTGCGGCCCGTTCGACTGCCGCTGCGGCGTGTCGCGTGCTGCAGGAACGGGGTCAGAGCGCGCGACACGCCGCAACGCTGACGGCACGGTGCGCGACACGCCGGGGGCGCTCGGACCGGGCTCGGTCCGTCCGCTCGGACCGGGCTCAGTCGGACCAGCGCAGGGCGCGGCGGGCCACGAGGCCGGCGACCAGCGCCCAGGCGAGCAGCACCAGGGCGGGGACGACGGCCAGCCGGCCCTCGACGAGGGCCGCCCGCAGCCCGTCGCCCAGGGCCGCGGACGGCAGCCACCCGACGACCGCGGCGACGGCCGGCGGCAGCATCGAGCTGACCGGCAGGAGGACCCCACCACCGGCGGCCAGGAGCACCCAGACCAGGTTGGCCAGGGCCAGCACGGCCTCGGCCCGCAGCGTCCCGCCCAGGCAGGCGGCCAGCAGCGCGAAGGCCGCGGCGCCCAGGACGACGACCACGGCGGCGGGCAGCAGACCGCCCGGGCCGGGTCGCCACCCCAGCAGCGCGGCCACCCCGCCGAGGACGATGAGCTGGACGGCGATGACGACGAGCACGGACAGGGCCTTGGCGAGGAGCAGCCCGCCGCGGCCCAGCGGGGTGGTGCCCAGCAGGCGCAGGACCCCCCACCGGCGTTCGAACGCGAGCAGGATCGCCTGACCGGTGAAGGCGGTGGACATCACCGCCAGCGCCAGCACCCCCGGCGTCAGCACGTCGATGCGCTCCCGGCCGGCCCAGGGTCCGGTGGCCAGGTCTGGATAGGGCACCAGTGCCAGGGCCACGAGCGCCATCAGCGGCAGGACGAGGGAGACGACGAGCTGCTCCCCGTGGCTGAGCAGGCCGCGCGTCTCGAACCCGGCCTGCGCCAGCACCCGGCGGGCCGGGGAGGCCGGCGGCGAGGCGGCCGACGCCGGGGAGGCGGGCGGAGGGGCCGACCCGGTGGGTGCGGTCCCGGTCACCGGACCGCCTCGCTGTCGGCGAGCCGGAAGTAGGCGGCCTCCAGCCCCTCCGGACCGGCGACCTCCGCCAGCGTGCCGTCGGCGACCACCCTCCCGGCGACCACGATGACGACGCGGTCGGCGAGGCGCTCGGCCTCGTCGAAGGAGTGGGTGGTCACGACCGTGGCGCAGCCGTCGGCGGCGGTCTCGGTGATGATGGCGTGCACCTCGCGGCGGGCGTGCGGGTCCAGGCCCGCGGTCGGCTCGTCGAGGAAGGCGACCTCGGGCCGGCCGACGAGCGCCGCCGCGAGCGCGACGCGCTGACGCTGCCCGCCGGAGAGCCGACGGACCGTCGTGCGCGAGAAGGAGTCGATGCCCAGCCGGCGGACAAGCCCGGGAACGTCCGCGGGCCGCTCCCAGAACCGGGCGAGGTGCTCCAGCAGGGCCACCGGACGGACCGACTGCGGAAGGCCCCCGTCCTGGAGCATCACCCCGACGCGCGCCCGGTGGGCGGCGGCCGCGCCCCAGGGGTCCTGGCCCAGGACGCGCACCGTCCCGCCGTCGGGCCGCTGCAGGCCCACGGCGATCTCGACCCCGGTCGTCTTGCCGGCGCCGTTGGGTCCGAGCACGCAGGTCACCTCACCGGCGCGGGCCGACCAGGTCAGTCCGCGCAGCGCCTCGACCGCCCCGAACCGACGGACGACCGCGTCCATCTGCACGGTGGGAGGGGGAGCGCTCACGGACGGCAACTCTAGTTGGTCGTGGCCGGACGCCCTGCTTGGACCTGGAGCAGAAATAGGACACAATGGCATGGTGAATTTGGTCGAGGTGCAGGCGGAGTCCCGGACCCGGGACCGCGTGCGCCGCGCCGTGGGGGAGCAGGGGCCGGTCTCGGCGAGCGCCCTGGCCAAGGGGCTCGGACTGACCGCCGCCGCCGTCCGGCGCCACCTCGACGCCCTGGAGCACGACGGCGTCATCGTCGAGCACGTGCCCTCCGGCGGCGCGCCGCGCGGACGGGGTCGTCCCGCCCGGGCCTACGTGCTTACCGCGCAGGGCCAGGAGCAGTTCACCACCGCCTACGACGGCGTGGCCACCGCCGCCCTGCACTACCTCGCCGACACGGTGGGGGAGAGCGCCGTCGAGAGCTTCGCCGACCAGCAGGTCGTCGAGCTCGAGGGTCGCCTGCGCACCGCGATGGCGCGTCACCTGCAGGCTGCGGACGCCGACCCGGAGGACCTGGACGCGCGGGCCTCCGCCCTGGCCGCAGCCCTCTCCGAGGAGGGGTATGCTGCCTCGGCCCGCCCGGTCGGACCCGGTGCCGGGCCGGCCGGCATCCAGCTGTGCCAGGGCCACTGCCCCGTGCGGTCGGTGGCCTCGGAGTTCCCGCACTTCTGCGAGGCCGAGACCGGGGCGATCTCCCGCATCCTCGGGGTGCACGTGCAGCGGCTGGCCACCCTGGCCGGCGGGGAGCACGTGTGCACCACGTTCGTGCCGACGGGCGCCGTCGGCACCCGGGGTCCCACCCCGCAGGAGCGCGCGCGGGCCCGGCCCTACGTCATACCCCGCGCCGGCGCAGCACCCACGGCCGCCACCAGCACGACACCGAGCACCACGACCCACGACCACCACGCCGACGAGAGGTCTGAGCGATGAGCACCAACATCGAGGAGCTGAACCCGGGTCTGAAGGACCTGGGCACCTACGAGTACGGCTGGGCCGACAGCGACGTGGCGGGAGCCACCGCACGGCGCGGCCTGTCCGAAGAGGTCGTCCGCGGCATCTCCGGCATGAAGGACGAGCCGGCCTGGATGCTGGAGCAGCGGCTGAAGGCGCTGCGGCTCTTCGGCAAGAAGCCGATGCCGCACTGGGGCGCCGACCTGTCGGACATCGACTTCGACAACATCAAGTACTTCGTCCGCTCCACCGAGAAGCAGGCCACCAGCTGGGAGGACCTGCCCGAGGACATCAAGAACACCTACGACCGCCTGGGCATCCCCGAGGCCGAGAAGCAGCGGCTCGTCGCCGGCGTCGCCGCGCAGTACGAGTCCGAGGTCGTCTACCACCAGATCCGCGAGGACCTGGAGGAGAAGGGCGTCCTGTTCCTGGACACCGACACCGCGCTGCGCGAGCACGAGGAGCTCTTCCGTGAGTACTTCGGCTCGGTCATCCCGGTGGGCGACAACAAGTTCGCCTCGCTGAACTCCGCGGTCTGGTCCGGCGGCTCGTTCATCTACGTCCCCAAGGGCGTGGAGGTGGACATCCCGCTGCAGGCCTACTTCCGGATCAACACCGAGAACATGGGCCAGTTCGAGCGGACGCTGATCATCGCCGACGAGGGTTCCTCGGTGCACTACGTCGAGGGCTGCACCGCGCCGATCTACAAGACCGACAGCCTGCACAGCGCGGTCGTGGAGATCATCGTCAAGAAGAACGCCCGCGTGCGCTACACGACCATCCAGAACTGGTCGAACAACGTCTACAACCTGGTCACCAAGCGCGCGACCTGCGACGAGGGCGCGACGATGGAGTGGATCGACGGCAACATCGGCTCCAAGGTCACCATGAAGTACCCGGCCGTCTACCTCCTCGGCGAGCACTCCAGGGGCGAGACGCTGTCCGTCGCCTTCGCCGGAGAGGGCCAGCACCAGGACGCCGGCTCCAAGATGGTGCACGCCGCGCCGCACACCTCCTCGACCATCGTCAGCAAGTCGGTGGCCCGTGGCGGTGGCCGGTCCTCCTACCGGGGCCTGGTCCAGATCAACGAGGGGGCCCACCACAGCCGTTCCTCGGTGGTCTGCGACGCCCTGCTGGTCGACCAGATCTCCCGGTCCGACACCTACCCCTACGTCGACGTCCGCGAGGACGACGTGCAGATGGGGCACGAGGCGACCGTCTCCAAGGTGTCCGAGGACCAGATGTTCTACCTCATGTCCCGAGGCATGTCCGAGACCGAGGCCATGGCCATGATCGTGCGCGGGTTCGTCGAGCCGATCGCCCGCGAGCTGCCCATGGAGTACGCCCTCGAGCTCAACCGCCTCATCGAGCTGCAGATGGAAGGAGCCGTCGGCTGATGTCGCTGCTCATCGACGAGAAGACCCACGTGGACCCCGCCGCCCAGCTGGGCGGGGACCACCGCATCCCCGACCAGTCGCGGGCGGCCCGCACCCGGTCCTTCGACGTGGACGCCTTCGGGCTGCCCACGGGCCGTGAGGAGGAGTGGCGCTTCACCCCGGTCGACCGGCTGGGCAACGTGCTCTCCGACACGGCGACGGACGAGGGTGACGGACCCGCGGCTGAGTTCACGGTCGAGGCGCCCGAGTCGTTCGTGGCCGGCACCCTGGCCCCCGGCCAGGCGCCCCGCGGCACCGTCCTCGTGCCGGAGGACCGCGGCGCTGCCGTCGCCAGCGCCAACACCCCCGAGGCGCTGCACCTGCGCATCCCGGCCGACGTGGAGCACCCCGACCCGGTCCGGGTCCGGGTGCACGGCCGCGGCGCCGGGCGGCGCAGCAACGCGCACTACGTCATCGAGGCCGAGCGGCACAGCAAGGCCCTGGTGATCCTCGACCACAGCGGCAGCTGCGACCACACCGGCAACGTCGAGGTCGTCCTCGGCGACGGTGCCGACCTGACCGTCGTCAGCCTGCAGCGCTGGGACGACGAGGCCCTCCACCTGGGACAGCACGAGGCCCTCGTCGGGCGGGACGCGACCTACAAGCACATCGTCGTCACCCTCGGCGGCAGCATCGTGCGGGTCAACTCCAACGTGCGCTACGCCGGCCCCGGCGGCGACGCCACCCTGCTGGGCGTCTACTTCGCCGACGCGGGCCAGCACCTGGAGCACCGCTCGTTCGTGGACCACAACGCCCCCCGGTGCACCTCGCTGGTCACCTACAAGGGCGCGCTGCAGGGCGAGAGCGCCCGCACCGTGTGGGTCGGCGACGTGCTGATCCGCAAGGAGGCCGAGGGCATCGAGACCTACGAGCTCAACCGCAACCTGGTCCTCACCGACGGCGCCCGCGCCGACTCCGTGCCCAACCTGGAGATCGAGACCGGTGAGATCGCCGGAGCCGGCCACGCCAGCTCCACCGGTCGCTTCGACGACGAGCAGCTCTTCTACCTGATGTCCCGCGGCATCACCGAGGACGACGAGGCCCGTCGCCTGGTCGTGCGCGGCTTCTTCGCCGACATCGTGGCCAAGATCGGCGTGCCCGAGGTCGTCGAGACCGTCATGGCCTCCATCGACGAGGAGCTGGCCCTCACCACCGGGGCGGCCACGGCATGAGCCAGCCCGCCGTCGTCGGTCCGGAGCCGGTGCACGTCTGCGCCCTGGGCGACCTGCCCGAGGTCGGGGCGGTCGTCGCCGACCTCGGCGGGCGCCGCGTGTCCATCGCCCGCGACTCCGCCGGCCACGTGCACGCCTTCGACGACACCTGCACCCACGCCAACGTCTCGTTGGCCGAGGGCGAGGTCGAGGGCGAGCTCATCGAGTGCTGGCTGCACGGGTCGCAGTTCGACATGACCACCGGAGAGCCCAGGAGCCTGCCCGCCACCCAGCCGATCGCGGTGCACACCGTGACGCTGGAGGGCGACCAGGTCTGGGTCACCCTCGCCGACTGACCTCCTCCCGCACCCACCCCATACCCCTCTTCGTTCCCCAAGGAGCACCATGACCACCCTGGAGATCCGCGACCTGCACGTCAGCGTCGCCGACGACGACGCCACCGAGATCCTGCGCGGCGTCGACCTGACCATCAGCTCCGGCGAGACCCACGCGATCATGGGTCCCAACGGCTCGGGCAAGTCCACCCTGGCCTACGCCGTCGCCGGCCACCCCAAGTACACCGTCACCAGCGGCCAGGTGCTGCTCGACGGCGAGGACGTCCTGGCGATGGGCGTCGACGAGCGCGCCCAGGCCGGGCTGTTCCTGGCCATGCAGTACCCCGTCGAGGTGCCGGGCGTCACCGTGTCCAACTTCCTGCGCACCGCCAAGACCGCGATCGACGGCGAGGCCCCCAAGCTGCGCCACTGGGTCAAGGACATGAAGGGCGCCATGGAGCTGCTCCGGATGGACCCCGCCTTCGCCGAGCGCAACGTCAACGAGGGCTTCTCCGGCGGTGAGAAGAAGCGCCACGAGATCCTCCAGATGGAGCTGCTGCGGCCTCGGATCGCGATCCTCGACGAGACGGACTCCGGTCTGGACGTCGACGCGCTCAAGGTCGTCTCCGAGGGCGTCAACCGCGTCAAGGAGTCCACCGGCCTGGGCGTCATGCTCATCACCCACTACACCCGCATCCTGCGCTACATCGAGCCGGACTACGTGCACGTGTTCGTCAACGGCCGCGTGGCCGAGTCCGGGGGCCGCGACCTCGCGGACCGCCTGGAGGAGGAGGGCTACGACCGCTTCCTCACCGCGGGCGTCTGAGGACCCTCGGACCCCACCCCCGCCGAGGAGGTATGACGATGGGCCGGCCCACCACGCACCCGGGCACCGCGGAGCCCGCCTCCGCGACCCCCCGGCCGTTCAGCAGCACCGAGCTGACGCGCATGCGCGCGCAGTTCCCGCTGCTGGGCCGCACGGTGCGCGGGGGCCGGCCCCTCGTCTACCTCGACAGCGGGGCGACGTCGCAGAAGCCGCGGGTGGTGCTGGACGCCGAGCGCGAGTTCTACGAGCAGCACAACGCCGCCGTGCACCGCGGTGCCCACCAGCTGGCTGAGGAGGCCACCGAGGCCTTCGAGGGCGCCCGGGAGACGGTGGCCCGCTTCCTCGGTGCCGTCGCCGGTGAGATCGTCTTCACCAAGAACGGCACCGAGGGCCTGAACCTGCTGGCCTACGCCTTCTCCAACGCGGCCGCGCCCGGCGCGATGGACGGCGTCGACGAGGCCTGGGCCGACCGGTTGCGCCTGGGCCCCGGCGACGAGGTCGTGGTCACCGAGATGGAGCACCACGCCAACCTCGTGCCCTGGCAGGAGCTGTGCCGGCGCACCGGCGCGACCCTGCGCTGGATCGGGGTCACCGACGACGGTCACCTGGGCGACCCGGACGAGGTCGTGGGGGAGCGGACCAGGGTGGTGGCGCTGACCCACGTGTCCAACGTGCTCGGGACGCTCAACGACCTCGGCCCGGACTCGCCGGTCGTCGCCGCCGCCCGGCGGGTCGGCGCGCTCGTCGTCGTGGACGCCTGCCAGAGCGCGCCCCACCTGGACATCACCTCGCTGACCGCCCCCGGGTCGGGGATCGACGCCCTGGTGTTCACCGGCCACAAGACCCTGGGGCCCTCCGGCGTCGGGGTCCTGTGGGCCCGCCGCGCGCTGCTGGAGGCGATGCCGCCCTTCCTCACCGGCGGATCGATGATCGAGGTCGTGCGGATGGAGGGCTCGACCTGGGCCCCGCCGCCGGCCAAGTTCGAGGCCGGCGTGCCGATGGCCGCCCAGGCCGTCGGCCTGGCCGCCGCGCTGGAGCACCTCTCCGGCTGGGGCCTGGACCGCGTGCGCGCCCACGACACGATGCTCATGGAGCGGGCGCTGGCCGCGCTGGCCGAGCGCCCGTGGGTGCGCGTCCTCGGCCCGGGCGACCCGGGCCAGCGGGTGGGCTGCGTGTCCTTCGTCGTCGACGAGGTCCACCCCCACGACGTGGGTCAGGTCCTGGACGACGCCGGGGTGGCCGTGCGCACCGGGCACCACTGCGCCTGGCCCCTGCACCGCCGCCTGCGGGTGCCCGCCTCCACCCGGGCCAGCTTCGCGCTGTACACCACGCCGCAGGAGATCGAGGCCTGGACGGACGCCCTGGACCGGGTGCCCACGATCTTCCGGACGGGAGCGGCCTGATGGACCTGTACGGCGAGCTGATCCTCGACCACGCCAAGCGGCCCCAGCACGCCGGGCTGCGCGAGCCCTACGACGTCGAGGTCAACCACGTCAACCCCACCTGCGGCGACGAGATCAGCCTGCGGGTGCACGTGGTCGGCGAGGGGCGCGACGCGGTGCTGCAGGACGTCTCCTACGACGCCCTCGGCTGCTCCATCTCCGTGGCCTCGGCCTCGGTGCTGGCCGAGGAGTCCATCGGCCGGCCGGTCGTGGAGACCCTGGCGACCTACCGCCACCTGCACGACATGCTGACCAGCCGGGGCACCGACCCGGGCGACCCCGAGCAGATCGGCGCGACGCCGTCGCCTTCGCCGGGGTCGCGCGCTACCCCGCCCGCGTCAAGTGCGCGCTGCTGTCGTGGACCGCCTACCTGGACGCCCTCGCCCGGGCGGGGGCCGACATCTCGGCCGCCAGCACCGACGCGGGCCCCGGGCCCGGGTCGGACCGGACGGCCACCGGCGCCGGCCGGGACAGCACGCCCAGATCCTGAGAGACTGGCCCACGAGGCCGGACCGAGCACCACCGACCCCTTTGATGGAGGAACCCATGGAGACCACCGCACCGCCGAACGTGGCGGACATCGAGGAGGCCCTGCGTGACGTCGTGGACCCCGAGCTGGGGATCAACGTCGTCGACCTGGGCCTCGTCTACGGCGTGACCGTCGACGCCGCCAGCCACGTCGTCATCGACATGACGCTGACCTCGGCGGCCTGCCCGCTGACCGACGTCATCGAGGACCAGATCGCCCAGTCCCTCGAGGGTCTGGTCGCCAGCCACCGCATCAACTGGGTGTGGATGCCGCCGTGGGGACCGGACAAGATCACCGACGACGGCCGCGAGCAGCTGCGCGCCCTCGGCTTCAACGTCTGAGCCGGTGGGCCGGGCGGACGGCCCGGACGTGACGGTCGACGTCGCGCCCGAGCGCCTGGACGGCTGGCTCGACCGCTTCGCCGACTCCCACGGGGAGGTCACCTGGTCCGTCGACGACGGGCGGGGGACCTCCCCGTCGTCGTGGCTGGTGCGGGCGGCCGACGGGTCCTGGGCGCGCCTGACCGCCTGGCGCGCGGCCACGGGGGAGCGGGCGACACAGGAGTGGGCGCTCCCCCCGGCCCTGCTCGTGCTGCTGGTCCGGCGCGGAGGGTATGCCGTGGGCCTGGCCGCCCCAGACGCCTCGCTCCCCGCCTCCAAGACCGGCACCCGCCACGTGCAGTCGCGGACCGCCGCCGGGGGGTGGTCGCAGCAGCGCTACGCCCGCCGCCGGGCCAACCAGGCCGACGCCCTCGTCGAGGGGGTCGTCGGCCACGCCGTGCGCGTCCTCGAGGAGGGGGAGCGGCGCACCGGTGCCGTCGCCGGGCTGGTCCTCGGCGGCGACCGGACCCTGGCCGCCCAGGTGCTCGACACGGTGGCGACGGGGCCGCGGACCCGGCTGCACGGCATACCCCGCAGGGAGCTGTGGGACGTGCCGGACCCCCGGCGGTCGGTCCTGGAGGAGGCCGTCCGCCGGGGGCGGGCCGTGCGGGTGACGGTGCACAACGCCTGACCCGGGGCAGGGCCGGGGGCGTCGGGCGGGCTCAGCCGGCGACGGCCACCGGCTCGACGGCGTCGCGGTCGTCCCGGCGCCACGGGTCGCCCTCGCGGGGGGCGTCGTAGCGCTCCCGGTCGAGGATGCCCTGACGCTTGGCCACGATCGTGGGCACGAGCGCCTGCCCGGCGACGTTGGTCGCGGTGCGGCCCATGTCCAGGATCGGGTCGACCGCCAGCAGCAGGCCCACGCCCTCCAGGGGCAGGCCCAGCGTCGACAGCGTCAGCGTCAGCATGACGGTGGCACCGGTGACGCCGGCGGTGGCCGCCGAGCCGATGACCGCGACGAAGGCGATGAGCAGGTAGTCGGTCACGCCCAGGCTGACCCCGAAGAACTGGGCGACGAAGATCGCCGCGATCGCCGGGTAGACGGCGGCGCAGCCGTCCATCTTCGTCGTCGCGCCGAGCGGCACCGCGAAGGAGGAGTAGGCCCGCGGGACGCCGAGGTTGCGCTCGGTGACCGCCTGGGTGACCGGCAGCGTGCCGATCGAGGAGCGGGAGACGAAGGCGAGCTGGATCGCCGGCCACGCGCCGGTGAAGAACTGCCGCACCGACAGGCCGTGCATCCGCAGCAGGACCGGGTAGAGCACGCCGATGACGAGCAGCAGGCCGACGTAGACGGCCAGCGTGAAGCGGCCCAGGGAGCCGATCGTCGTCCAGCCGTAGGACACGACCGCGTTGCCGAGCAGGCCGACGGTCGCCAGCGGGGCGAGCAGGATGACCCACCACAGGACCTTCTGCACGACCGTCAGGGCCGAGCGGGTGAAGGTGAGGAACGGCTCGGCCTCCCGACCCACCTTGATGACGGCGATGCCGACCGCGATGGCCAGCACGAGGATCTGGAGCACGCTGAAGGACAGCGACACCTCGCCGTCGTCGCCGCCGCGCGCGCCCCAGGCCGAGCACGTTGGCCGGCACGATGCCGGTGAGGAAGTCGAGCCAGGAGCCGGTGCGGGAGGGCTCGGCGGCGTCGGCGGCGCTGACGCCGGCGCCGCGCGCAGGGTCGACGACCCACCCCACGACGAGGCCGATGGCGACGGAGACGAGAGCGGTGATCGCGAACCACAGCAGGGTGTTCCACGCCAGGCGGGCGGCGTCGGTGACCTCGCGCAGGTTGGCGATGCTGGAGACGATGGCCAGGAAGACCAACGGCGGCACCAGGGTGCGCAGCAGGGTGACGAAGGTGGAGCCGATGATGGCGAGGGTCTCGGAGAGCCAGGTCGGGTTCTCGGCGCTGGCGCCGGTGGCGCGGGCCACCAGGCCCAGCACCACACCGAGCACGAGGCCGATGAGGACCTGGGTGCCGAAGGACACCCGGGGGAGACGGGAGAGCACGTAAGCGGCCTTTCGGGGCGGACGGACAGGGATGCCGTGCCGCACCCGCCCAGGACGCTCGCGCTGGTCCCGGACGTCGGTGCGACACCGGGGACCAACTGCCCGCACCCGCTGGTCATTCCGCTCGCTTATGGTGATCTGAGTCACCAGTTATGAGCGGTCAGGCGTCGTAGTCGTCCACGCTGCCGGCGTTGAGCACGTCGCACTGGTTCGGGTCGCCCGAGTCGTAGCCGCGCATGAACCAGCCCATCCGCTGCTCGGAGGAGCCGTGCGTCCAGGTGTGCGGGGTCACCTGACCCTGCATGCGCTCCTGGATGGAGTCGTCGCCAACCGCCGCGGCCGCCGACAGGGCGGACTCGATGTCCTCCCGGCTCAACGGCTCCAGCAGCAGGTTGCCGTCGGCGTCGCGGGTGCGGGTGGCGTTGCCCGCCCAGGCCCCCGCGAAGCAGTCGGCCTGGAGCTCGACCCGGACGGCGCCGGACTCGGGGCCCTGCTGGTCCTGCTGGGACGCGCGCAGGGCACCGGTGTAGTTCTGGACGTGGTGGCCGTACTCGTGGGCCAGGACGTACATCTGGCTGAAGTTGCCGCCGTCGGCTCCCAGCTGGCTCTCCATCTGGGAGAAGAACCCGGTGTCGAGGTAGATCGTGCTGTCCACCGGGCAGTAGAACGGGCCGACCTGGCTGCTGGCGGTGCCGCAGCCGGTGTTCACCTGGCCCGTGAAGATGATGGCCTCGGTGGCCCCGGCGTCGGGGGCGACCTGGTCCCAGTAGTCCACGAGGGAGACCATCGTGGCCTTCATCCGGCAGTCCACGTCCTCGTTCGCGTCGGCCCCCGTCTGGCACTCGGCCAGCTCGACGTTCTCCGCCGACGACTGCGTCTGACCGCCCCCACCGCCGAGGATGGCGCCCGGGTCGCCGCCGAAGAGCATCACGACCAGGGCGAGCAGGACGGTGCCGATGCCGCCGCCGACGGCCAGGCCGCCGCCGCCGCCACCTCCGCGCCGGGCCGCGCCCGAGCCGATGTTGGCGTTCTCCCTGAAGGTCATCTGTCCGCCTCTGCCGTTCTCCTGCGCCGGTCGGGCGACCGCACGCCTAGCGCGTAGACTAACCACCCTGGTCGCCGCGCCGCACCCACAGGTGCGGGCCGACCACCATCCACGTCCTGATCCCGCCCGGGGTCGTCGTCGCGCCCCGGAGGAGGGACCCGCCATGATCACCGCCAGCGGCGTCGAGGTGCGCGTGGGCTCCCGCCTGCTCATGGAGGACGTCTCCTTCCGTGTCGGCCCGGGCGACCGCGTGGGTCTGGTGGGCCGCAACGGGGCGGGCAAGACCACGCTGACGCGCATCCTCGCCGGCCAGGGCGATCCGGCCGGCGGGACCGTCACCCGCACGGGGGACGTCGGCTACCTCCCGCAGGACCCGCGCACCGGCGACCTGGGCGTGCTCGGCCGCGACCGCATCCTCTCGGCCCGCGGCCTGGACGAGGTGATCCGCGGGATGCGCCGCGCCGAGGAGCAGATGGCCGCCGGGGAGGGCCAGGTGCGCGAGCAGGCGATGGAGCGCTACGGGCGCCTGGAGGCCCGGTTCACCGCCCGGGGAGGGTATGCCGCCGAGGCGGAGGCGGCGTCGGTCGCCAGCTCCCTCGGTCTGCCCGACCGCGTGCTGGCCCAGCCGCTCCACACCCTCTCCGGCGGTCAGCGCCGGCGGATCGAGCTGGCGCGGATCCTCTTCTCCGGGGCCTCCACCCTGCTCCTGGACGAGCCCACGAACCACCTGGACGCGGACTCGGTGGTCTGGCTGCGCGACCACCTGCGCAGCTACGTCGGCGGACTGGTGATCATCTCCCACGACGTCAGCCTCATCGACACGGTCGTCAACAAGGTCTTCTACCTCGACGCCAACCGGCAGGTGCTCGACGTCTACAACATGGGGTGGAAGGCCTACCTGGCCCAGCGCGAGGCCGACGAGCGCCGCCGGCACCGGGAGCGGGCCAACACCGAGAAGAAGGCCGCGGCCCTCATGGCCCAGGCCGACAAGATGCGCGCCAAGGCGACCAAGGCCGTCGCGGCGCAGAACATGGCCCGCCGGGCCGAGAAGATGCTCGCCGGGCTGGAGGGGGAGCGGGCGTCCGACAAGGTCGCCAAGCTGCGCTTCCCCACGCCCGCGCCGTGCGGACGGACGCCGCTCACCGCCGAGGGGCTCTCCCGCTCCTACGGCTCGTTGGAGATCTTCACCGACGTCGACCTGGCGATCGACCGCGGCTCCCGGGTCGTGGTGCTGGGCCTCAACGGGGCGGGCAAGACCACCCTGCTGCGCCTGCTCGCCGGGGTGGACGCGCCGGACACCGGCGAGGTCGTGCCCGGCCACGGGCTCAAGCTGGGCTACTACGCCCAGGAGCACGAGACCCTCGACGTGCACCGGTCGGTGCTGCAGAACATGAAGTCCGCCGCGCCGGACCTCGACGAGACCGCGACCCGCAAGGTGCTCGGGTCCTTCCTCTTCACCGGGGACGACGTCGAGAAGCCGGCCGGCGTGCTCTCCGGCGGGGAGAAGACCCGGCTGGCCCTGGCGATCCTCGTCGTCTCCGCGGCCAACGTGCTGCTCCTGGACGAGCCCACCAACAACCTCGACCCCGCCTCCCGGGAAGAAGTCCTGTCCGCGCTGCGCTCCTACGAGGGTGCGGTCGTCCTCGTCAGCCACGACGAGGGCGCGGTCCAGGCGCTCGAGCCCGAGCGGGTCCTGCTGCTCCCCGACGGGGTCGAGGACCTCTGGGGACGGGACTACGAGGACCTGATCGCGCTGGCCTGACCGGCCACGGACGAGCGGCACGCCCCCCCCGGGCGCGCCGGAGAAGGAGCGCGGATGACCATCGGCACCGGGATGCGCGGGGGGCATGACCTACCGCAGCTTCACCAAGGACCCCTCCGTCCGCGACCACCGGCTGGAGGCCGGCACCGCGCGGCGGGTGCTGGGCTACGGCCGCCCGTTCCTGCGCGAGATCGTCGTCTACCTGGCCCTGACCATCCTCGCGGGCGTGCTCGTCACCGCCGTGCCGCTGCTGCTGCGGCAGATCATCGACAACGGCGTGGAGGTCGGCGACCGGGACGTGGTCGTGCGGCTCGGACTGGTCGTCGCCGGGATCGCCTTCCTGGAGACCCTCGTGACCGTGGTCAGCCGGTGGCTGGGGTCGCGGATCGGCGAAGGGCTCATCCTCGACCTGCGCGCGGAGGTCTTCTCCCACGTCCTGCGCCAGCCGATCGCCTTCTTCACCCGGGCCCAGACCGGAGCGCTGGTCAGCCGGCTCAACAGCGACGTCATCGGGGCGCAGACGGCGTTCACCTCGATCCTCTCGGGCCTGGTGAGCAACGTCGTCCAGCTGGTCCTCATCCTCGCGGCCCTGCTGTCGATGAGCTGGCAGATCACCGTGCTCGCGCTGCTGCTGCTGCCGATCTTCCTCGTCCCGGCGCGGTTCATGGGTGCCCGGCTCTCGGCCCTGACCCGTCAGCAGATGGGGCTGAACGCGGACATGCACACCCGGATGACCGAGCGGTTCAACGTCGCCGGTGCCCTCCTGGTGCGTCTTTTCGGCCGGCCCGAGGAGGAGGACGCGCAGTACGCCGTGCGCGCCAAGGGGGTGCGTGACGCCGGGGTGGCCATCGCGGTCAACCGGGTCGTCTTCATGGCCGGTCTGGGCCTGGTCGCCTCGCTGGCGACCGCGCTCGTCTACGGCATGGGTGGGCTCATGGCCGTGGCCGGTGAGCTGACCGTCGGCACGCTCGTCGCGATGGCCGCCCTGCTGTCGCGGCTCTACGGACCCCTGACCGCGCTGTCCAACGTGCGGGTCGACATCATGACCGCGCTGGTCTCCTTCGAGCGGATCTTCGAGGTCCTCGACCTGCGACCCCTCGTCCGCGAGGCCGACGACCCGGTGGACATCCCCGACGGTCCGGTCGGGGTCGCGCTCGAGGACGTGTCCTTCGCCTACCCGGCGGCCGACGAGGTGTCCCTGGCCTCCCTGGAGCAGCGGCCCGAGGCGGAGACCCTGGACGGGCGTCCGGTGCTGGAGCACGTCGACGTGCAGGTGCCGGCGGGGTCGATGGTGGCCCTCGTGGGGCCCTCCGGGGCGGGCAAGACGACGCTGACCAACCTGGTGGCCCGCCTGCACGACCCCACCGGGGGAGCGGTCCGGATCGGCGGGGTGGACCTGCGCGAGGCCTCGATGGACTCGCTGCGCCGCACCGTGGGCGTGGTCACCCAGGAGGCGCACATGTTCAACGACAGCGTGCGCGTGAACCTGCTCTACGCCCGCCCCTCGGCGACCGAGGAGGAGCTGTGGCAGGCCCTGCGCGGCGCCCGGATCGAGGACCTGGTCCGGCGGCTGCCCGACGGGCTGGAGACCGTCGTCGGCGACCGCGGCCACCGGTTGTCCGGCGGCGAGAAGCAGCGGCTGGCGATCGCCCGGCTGCTGCTGAAGTCGCCGTCCGTCGTCGTCCTCGACGAGGCGACGGCCCACCTGGACAGCGAGTCCGAGGCAGCCGTCCAGCGCGCCCTGGACCAGGCCCTGGCCGGTCGGACGTCCATCGTCATCGCCCACCGGCTCTCCACCGTGCGCGACGCCGACCTCATCCTCGTGCTCCAGCACGGCCGGGTGGTGCAGCGGGGCACCCACGAGCAGCTGCTCGCCGAGGGCGGCCTCTACCGGACGCTGCACGACACCCAGTTCCGGGAGTGAGCCCCAGTTCCGGGAGTGAGCCCCCGTTCGCGGGAGTGAGCCCCCGTTCGCGGGAGTGAGCCTCGTTCGCCGGAGTGAGCCCCCTTCCGGGAGTGGTCCTCAGGCGTCCTCCTCGTCCCAGATCCGCACCCTGCGCGGCCGGCTGCTGCGCCCGAGGCCCGGTCGTCGGCGGTCTCGCCCCGCCGCTCCTCACGCGCGGTCTGCCGCGCCATGACGAGGACGAGCACCAGCCCCACGGGCACCGTCAGCCACCACTGCAGCGCGTAGGCGAAGTGCGAACCGAGCCGGGTGTCCGGACGGGCCAGCGGCGCGGGTCGGTCCGTCGGGGGCGGCTCCTCGGCCTCCAGGATCAGGTAGGCCCCGACGAGCGGCTGCCCGGTCGCCCCGGCCAGCCCGGGCACGTCGACGGAGGCCAGCTGGCCCTCCGGGAGGTCCCGGCCCAGGTCCGGCTCCGAGGGACGCAGCCACCCGGTGACCGTCACCGGTCCGGCGGGAGGCGGGGGCACCTCGGGCTCGGTGGCCGCCGTCTCCGCGTTCCGGACCCAGCCTCGGTCCACCGCCAGCGCGGCGTCCTCCCCGGTAGCCAGCGGGACGAGCACCTCGTACCCGAAGACGCCCTGATAGGGGCGGTTGCGCACGAGGTGCTGGTCGGAGGCGGCATACTCCCCCTCCACCTGCACCCGGCGCCACTGCTGGTCCGGCGGCAGGGTCCCGTCGGGACGCAGCACCTCGCCCAGGGGCACGGCCGGGGCGTCGTAGTTGGCCTCGACGAGGTCGCGGCGCTCGACCTTCTCCTGGTGCCGCTGCCACTGCCACGCCCCCAGGCCGGCGGCGGCCACGCCGAAGAGCACGGCGAGCAGGAGGTAGGCGATCCACCGGGGTCGCCGCAGCACGGAGAGCACCTCAGCCGTCCGCCTCCGTGAGGTCCTCGACCGGGACCACGTCGATGAGGAAGCCGCGCAGCTGGACGAAGTCCCGCAGGTGCTCGCGGTGGTCGGGGCAGGCGAGCCACACCTTGCGCCGGTCGGCGTCGTGCAGCCGGGGGTTGCGCCACCGCACCGCCGAGTCCGCGCGGCGGCGGCAGCCCTTCGCGCTGCAGGCCAGACGGTCCGGCGGGAGCGGTCCAGGGCCCGGTCCGCCGAGGAGCCCGCCGGTCACGAGGCCTCCCGGTGCTCCGGGTCGTCCAGCGGACGGCTGGAGACCACGGTGCCCACGATCGGGCCGTCGTCGTCCGCGGTGGGGCGGTCTGCGACCCCGGACGGGCGGCCCGCGGCCGCACCGGTCGCGGGGTCACCGGACCCGGGTTCGTCGGCCGCGCCCGAGACCGGTCCCGGAGCGGGGGCGGGCCCCAGCCCCCGCACCGGGGACAGGGGTGCCGGCCCGGTCACGCTGGTCCGGCGGTCGACCGCGTTGGCCACCATGACGGCCACGGAGGGGAGCACGACCGCCGCCGCGACGAGCAGCGAGCCGACGAGGTACCACTCCGAGACGATGGCCCACACCGCGAGCGGGAAGGAGGCGGTCCGGATCCCCATGGCGACCAGGTAGCTGCGCATCCGGCGGCTGCGGTCGGCCTCCACCGACGCACGGGCCGACGTCACCGCCTGGACGGGACGCCTCGCCGGGCCGGGTCTGGCAGGGGTGGGCACCTGTCCACGATACGACTACCGTGACCTCCGTGAGTGCTCCCACCCCCGCCACCGAGTCCGCCGCCCCCTCCGCCGACGCCGCCGGGCCCAGGCCCCAGGCCGTCCTCGTCACCGGCGGCAACCGCGGGATCGGGCTGGCCATCGCCCGGGCCTTCGCCGCGGACGGCCACGACGTGGTGGTCACCCACCGCAGCGGTGAGCCGCCGGAGGGTCTGCAGGGGGTGCGCTGCGAGGTCACCGACAGCGAGAGCGTGGACGCGGCGTTCACCCGGGCCGAGGAGATCCTCGGCCGGCCCGTGGAGGTGCTCGTCGCCAACGCGGGCATCACCCGTGACGGGCTGCTCATGCGGATGAGCGACGAGGACTTCGAGGCGGTCCTGGACACCAACCTCACGGGGGCCTTCCGCTGTGCCCGGCGGGCGGTCAAGGGAATGATCCGGGCCCGGGCCGGACGGATCATCCTCGTCTCCTCCGTCGTCGGGCTGCTCGGCTCGGCCGGGCAGACCAACTACGCGGCCTCCAAGGCCGGGCTGGTGGGGCTGGCGCGCTCGATCACCCGCGAGCTGGGCGGGCGCGGCATCACCGCCAACGTCGTGGCGCCGGGGTTCGTGCGGACCGAGATGACCGACGAGCTGCCCGAGGACCTCCAGAAGACCTACCTCTCGCAGATCCCGGCCGGCCGCTTCGCCACCCCCGAGGAGGTCGCGCACGTGGTGCGCTTCCTCGCCGGGCCGGACGCGGCATACATCAGCGGTGCGGTGGTTCCGGTGGACGGTGGGCTGGGGATGGGGCACTGACGGCGCGTCCGTCCCGGTCACGCCGCCTCCGACGACTGCGGGCGGCCACGCACTAGAGTCTCGCCCATGCTCCTCGACGGCAAGAAGATCCTCATCACCGGTGTCCTCATGGACTCCTCGATCGCCTTCCACGTGGCCCGTATGGCCCAGGAGCAGGGTGCCGAGGTCGTGCTGACCTCCTTCGGCCGCACCTTCCGCATCACCCATCACCCAGACCATCGCCAAGCGGCTGCCGCAGCCGGCCCCGGTCGTCGAGCTCGACGTCACCGACACCGAGCACCTCGACACGCTGGCCGAGCGCGTGGGCGAGCACGTCGACCACCTCGACGGCGTGCTGCACTCGATCGGGTTCGCCCCCAAGGGGGCCTTCGACTTCATGCAGGCCCCGTGGGAGGACGTCGCGACCGCGGTGCACGTCAGCGCCTACTCGCTCAAGGCTCTGGCCGCCGCCTGCCTGCCGCGCATGGGGCCGGGCGGGTCCGTGGTCGGGCTCACCTTCGACGCGCAGTACGCCTGGCCGATGTACGACTGGATGGGCGTGGCCAAGGCGGCCTTCGAGTCCACCAGCCGCTACCTCGCCCGCGACCTCGGCCCGCAGGGCATCCGCTCCAACCTGGTCTCCGCCGGCCCGATCGCCACGACCGCGGCCAAGTCCATCCCGGACTTCCAGCAGTTCGCCAGGTGGGGCGAGCACGCCCCGCTGGGCTGGGACGTCAAGGACCCGGTGCCCGCCGCGCAGGCGTGCGTGGCCCTGCTGTCCGACTGGTTCCCGGCGACGACGGGCGAGATCGTGCACGTCGACGGCGGCTACCACGCCACGGGCTTCTAGCGGGCCTGGCTCTCGACGCACCCGGAGCGAGAAACACGTCCTGCAGCGGGGAGGAACCCGCTGCAGGACGTGTTCCGGCTGCAGGTCGGCGTATGGCGCCACCTGGTGCGGACTGTGGCGCCGGCGGGTCGGGGGCTCAGCCCTCGATGATCGTCCCCTTGCCGACCACGGTGATGCCGGAGTCGGTCACGGTGAATCCCCGGGCCAGATCCTGGTCGCGGTCCACGCCGATGTGCACGCCGGCCGGGACGAAGACGCCCTTGTCGATGATCGCCCGGTGGATCTGGCAGGACCGGCCGACCTCGACCCCGTCCATGAGGACCGAGCGGGTGACGTGGCTGAAGCTGTGCACCTTCACCCGGGGTGAGAGGACGGAGTCGCTGACCGTGGAGCCGGAGATGACGCAGCCCGGCGAGACCGCGGAGTTGACCGCGTGGCCGATCCGGTCGCCGGAGCCGTGCACGAACTTCGCCGGCGGCTGCGGGCCGTAGTTGGTGTAGATCGGCCAGGCCTCGTTGTAGATGTTGAACACCGGGTGCACCGAGACCAGGTCCATGTGGGCCTCGTAGTAGGAGTCGATCGTCCCCACGTCGCGCCAGTAGCCGCGGTCGCGGTCGGTCGCCCCCGGGATGTCGTTGTCCTTGAAGTCGTAGACCCAGCCCTCGCCGGCGTCCACGAACGACGGGACGATGTCCCCGCCCATGTCGTGGGAGGAGTCCTCCTTCTGGGAGTCCTCGATGACCGACCGCTCCAGGGCGTCCGCGGAGAAGACGTAGTTGCCCATCGAGGCCAGGACCTCGTCGGGGGCGTCCGGCAGCCCCTGCGGGGAGGTCGGCTTCTCCAGGAACTCCTTGATGCGGCGCGGGTCCTCCGGGTCGACCTCGATGACTCCGAACTGGTCGGCCAGCGAGATCGGCTGGCGGATCGCGGCGACCGTGCAGTCGGCGCCGCTCTCGACGTGCTGGGCCACCATCTGGGAGAAGTCCATCCGGTAGACGTGGTCGGCTCCGACCACGACGACGATGTCGGGCTTCTCGTCGTGCATGAGGTTCAGGCTCTGGAAGATGGCGTCCGCCGAGCCGGCGAACCACTGCTTGCCCACGCGCTGCTGCGCCGGCACCGGGGCGACGTAGTTGCCCAGCAGGGTCGACATGCGCCACGTCTTGGTGATGTGGGCGTCCAGGGAGTGCGACTTGTACTGCGTCAGCACGACCACCTTCAGGTAGCCGGAGTTGACGATGTTCGACAGGGCGAAGTCGATGAGCCGGTAGATCCCTCCGAAGGGGACCGCAGGCTTGGCCCGGTCGGCGGTGAGGGGCATCAGCCGCTTGCCCTCCCCGCCCGCCAGGACGATCGCCAGGACCTTGAGACGCGAACCGCGCTGCGCTGCCATGGCACGACCCTATGGCCTGCGGGCGACCCTTGGCGAGGGGGGCGGCCCCCCCGGGCGGGGCGGGCGGCATACCCGGCACCCCTGGTCGTGCCGCGCCCGGCACCACTAGGTTGGTCGTGTGCGCATCGACATCCTCACCCGCGAGTACCCGCCCCACATCTACGGAGGAGCGGGGGTGCACGTGGCCGAGCTGACCCGCGCCCTCCGGAGCCTGGAGGGGGTGCAGGTGCAGGTGCGCGCCTTCGACGACCCCGTCGAGGAGGAGGACACCGCCGGGTATGCCGTGCCCCCCGGCCTCGAGGAGGCCAACGGGGCGCTGCGCACGCTGGGGGTCGACCTGCTGATGGCCCACGACGTGGCCGGGGGAGGGGCCGACCTGGTGCACTCGCACACCTGGTACGCCAACCTGGGCGGTCACCTCGGAGGGCTCCTGGCAGACATCCCGCACGTGGTCAGCGCGCACAGCCTGGAGCCGCTGCGGCCGTGGAAGGCCGAGCAGCTGGGCGGCGGGTACGGCATCAGCTCGATGGCCGAGAAGGTGTCCTACGAGGGGGCGGCCGGGATCGTCGCCGTCTCCGCGGGCATGCGCCGCGACATTCTCGCGGCCTACCCCTCGGTCGACCCGGGCAAGGTCCACGTGGTGCACAACGGGATCGACAGCGAGCTGTGGCGGCGGGACACCTCCGAGGAGGCCGCGGAGTTCGTCCGGTCCCAGGGCCTGGACCCGCAGGCGCGCACGGCGGTGTTCCTGGGCCGCATCACCCGGCAGAAGGGGCTGCCCTACCTGCTGCGTGCGCTGCGGTCCGTCGACGACGACGTGCAGGTCGTCCTGCTGGCCGGTGCTCCGGACACGAAGGAGATCGAGACCGAGGTCGTCGGTCTGGTCGACCAGCTGCGCTCGGACCGGGGCGAGGGGGCGGCGCCGGTCGTCTGGATCGGAGAGATGCTGCCGCGCGAGAAGGTGATCGCCGTGCTGTCGCACGCGACGGTCTTCCTGTGCCCCTCGGTCTACGAGCCGCTGGGGATCGTCAACCTCGAGGCGATGGCCTGCGGGGCGCCGGTCGTGGCCACCGCCACCGGCGGCATCCCCGAGGTCGTGCTCGACGGTGAGACCGGCTGGCTGGTCCCGATCGAGCAGGTCACCGACGGGACCGGGACCCCGGTGGACGAGGACCGGTTCGTGGCGGACCTGGGCGAGGCGATCGTCGCGGCCCTCTCGGACCCGGAGGAGGCCGCCCGCCGGGGCGAGGCCGGGCGTCGTCGGGCGGTCGAGCAGTTCGCCTGGACGACGATCGCCGAGCGGACCGTCGAGGTCTACCGGGCCGTGCTGGAGGGCCGCGCCCCGCAGCTGCCCCAGCTGGGCTGACCCCGCTCGCGTCAGGTGCGGCGCCGGTGTCGCAGCCGGCGTGTCGTGCACAGGGGGGCCTCCGGTCCCGGCGTGTCGCGCACAGGGGGGCTTCCGGTCCCGGCGTGTCGCGCACCGTGCCCGCCGCCGCTGCGGCGGGTCGCGTGCTGGGGCCCCGTTCCTGCAACAAGCCCTCCGGCTGTGTCCGTCGTCAGGCCCCCGGTCGCGGTGCGGCTCCCCCTGCCTGGACGTGGATCCGTGTCGATCGGGTCGGCCGAAAGGCCGTACCGGTCGAGAGCCACCCGTCCGGTCAGCACGGCACCCTCGCCGGCCCACAGGAAGGCCGCGACCAGACGGTCGTCGTGGGCCAGCGGACCGCGGTGGGGCGCGAAGACACCGGGGTAGACGGACCGGATGGTCCGACCCTCCGCATGGCGGATCGCATCTCCGGACCACCCCGCATCCCGCAGCTGGGCGGAGGTCGCCAGTCCGCGCTGGTGCTCCATGGCGGGAAAGGTGCGGGCCGGACGGGCCCTCCGACCCTGCCTCGGCGATGCGTCGATCGACATGACGGCGATGGTGACGGTGCGCCCCTGACAGCACGAGCGTCCGCGCCTCGTCCGTGGACAGGGTCCGCCACCGGACGAACGGTGTGGACGATGCGCCGTTGCTGCGTGTCGCGTGCTGCGTCGACGGCGTCAGGCCCCGCGACACGCAACAAGGGCGCCGCACGGTGCGCGACACGCCGGAGGGGGGCGGGGAGGTCGGCGGAGCCGTCAGGACCGTCGGTGTCGGTCCTCGCGGGACGTCTCCGGGAGCCGTCAGGACCGTCGGTGTCGGTCCTCGCGGGAGTCGCCGGAGCAACCGGGAGTGAGCGGGCCGCCGTCCCTACGACCGGTACGCCAGATGCAGGGCGGCCACGTTGGTGGCGTCGGCCAGCGCAGAGGCGGCCCTGGCCTGCAGCCGGCGGAGCAGCTCGGCCCGGGCGGCCGTGCTGGCCGCGTCGAGCGAGCCGGTCACCGAGTCCAGGCCGGCGTCGGCCAGGCGGAGCACCGTCCCGGCCAGGTCGACCACCCGCAGGGCACGGGGCGGCAGACCCCCCGGCAGACCCCAGCTCCCGGCGCCGTCCCGGACGGCCCTGGCCCGGGCTACCCCCCGCTCGGCGTCCGGGCCGAACGGGGGCGCGCCGGTGCGCGCCAGCTGCTCGGTGAGCGCCGTGAGGTCGGTCCGCAGGCCCAGCTCGGTCTGGCCCAGGTCCAGCGCCTCGATCCGGTGGGTGGGCACCGGCTCGGCCGGGTATGCCGTCCAGCGCGCCATCCAGCCCCGGTCACCCTCGGGGCCGAAGGGCTCGATCGTCGGAACCAGCGCGCCACCGACGGCCGGGACGAAGACGCACTCCTGCGAGCGGGTGGCCGCGTCGAGGAGCTCGACCGGACCGCGGGGCATCCCGGCGACGTCCCCTGGGCGCGGCAGCGCCACGAGCACGGCCCGCTCGCCCAGGGAGGCCCACAGCTCGACCGCCTCCACGAGGCCGGCGGACTCGTCCAGGTCCGGAAGGGCGCGACGGGGCAGCTCGGCCGCGGGCGTGCGGCCGCCCAGGACTGCCGTCCCCCACAGGGCGACGCGGACGCTGGCGGGCAGCTCGTGCTCGGACACGGCCCCGATGCTAGGCGCACCGGCGGGAGGCTGCGGACATGCTGCGGGGCTGCGCGGCGCGCCGCGCGGGACTGACTAGAGTGGCGCACCATGAGCGATGTCCTCGAATTCGCCGGTGTGGGCGTGCGCCGTGGGACGACCGACCTGCTCAGGGACGTCGACTGGTCGATCGAGGAGGGCGAGCGCTGGGTCGTCATCGGCCCCAACGGGGCCGGGAAGACGACCCTGCTGCAGCTGGCCGCCGCGCGCATGCACCCCACGACCGGCGTGGCAGGCGTGCTGGGCGAGGTGCTGGGGACGGTCGACGTCTTCGAGCTGCGACCCCGGATCGGCGTCTCCAGCGCCGCGGTGGCGGACCGCATCCCGGACGAGGAGCGGGTCAGCGACGTGGTCGTCACTGCCGCCTACGGAGTCCTGGGCCGCTGGCGGGAGGAGTACGACGCGGCCGACGAGCAGCGGGCCACCGAGCTGCTCGAGGCGCTGGGGTCGCCCACCTGTCCCGACGGCGCTTCGGCACCCTCTCGGAGGGGGAGCGCAAGCGTGTGCAGATCGCGCGGGCCCTGATGACCGACCCTGAGCTCATGCTGCTGGACGAGCCGGCGGCGGGGCTGGACCTGCGGGGCCGGGAGGACCTGGTCGGCCGGCTCAGCCTGCTCGCTCAGGACCTGGAGGCCCCTGCGATGGTCCTGGTGACCCACCACGTGGAGGAGATCCCCCCGGGCTTCACCGACATCCTCATGCTGCGCGACGGCGGGGTGGTGGCCGCCGGCCCGATCGAGGTCACGCTCACCGCCGAGAACCTCTCCTCGACCTTCGGCATCCCCCTGGTGGTCGACCGCCACGGGGAGCGCTGGGCCGCCCGGGCCGAGCAGCCGCCGACGACGGCCGAGGACGCACCGCCCCCGGCGGGCCAGACCGCCCGGTGAGCGTCTGGGAGGTCGTCGCCATCATCCTGGCCGGCCTGGCAGCCGGCACCATCAACACCATCGTGGGGTCCGGCACGCTGGTGACCTTCCCCACCCTCCTCTTCTTCGGCTACCCCCCGGTGTCGGCCAACATCTCCAACAGCCTCGGCCTGGTCCCCGGCGGGATCACCGGGGCCTGGGGCTACCGCCACGAGCTGCGCACCCTCGGCCCCATGCTGCGCCGGCTGGCGCCGGCCTCGCTGCTGGGTTCGATCCTGGGCGCCCTGCTGCTGCTCGTCCTCCCGGCGGCCGCCTTCGAGGCCATCGTGCCCGTGCTGATCTTCCTGGCCCTGGTCCTCGTCGTCCTGGGCCCCCGCCTGTCGGCCTGGGCGGTCCGGCACCACGCGGACCGGATCACCCCGGGCCGGTGGGTCGTGCTGCTGCTGGGGATCCTTGTCGCGGGGATGTACGGCGGCTACTTCGGCGCGGCCCAGGGCGTGCTGCTGCTGGGGATCATGAGCATCCTGCTGCCGCTGGGCCTGCAGCAGATCAACGGGATCAAGAACGTGCTCGGCATGATCGTCAACTTCGTGGCCGCCGTCGTCTTCCTGATCGTCGCCCCCGGCATCGTGAACTGGACGATCGTGCTGCTCATCAGCATCGGCTCCCTCGTGGGCGGGGTGGTCGGGGCGCGGGTGGGCCGGTCCATGCCGCCGGCCCTGCTGCGCGCGGTCATCGTCGTCATCGGGTCGGTGGCCATCGTCAACCTGCTGCTGACCTGATGGACGACCAGCCGGCACCGGACCTCCCGGAGGGGGTCACCTGGATCGAGCGCCCCGACGACCCGCGCGTGCGCGACTACCTGCACCTCACCGACGTCGCCCTGCGCCGTGTGCTCGAACCGGCCGAGGGTCTCTACCTGGCGGAGTCAGACAAGGTCATCGGCCGGGCCCTCGCGGCCGGCCACCGGATGCGCTCGCTGCTGCTGACACCCCGGTGGGTCGAGGACCTCGCCCACCTCGTCGCACCGGCCGTCACCGCGGGCACGCCCGTCCACGTCGCCAGCCCCGCCGTCGTGCAGGAGATGACCGGCTTCCACCTGCACCGCGGGGCGATCGCCGCCATGCACCGGCCCCGGCTGCCGTCGCTCGACGAGGTCCTGGTCGGGGCCGGCAGCGTCGCGGTGCTCGAGGACGTGGTGGACCACACCAACGTCGGCGCGGTCTTCCGCTCCGCGGCCGCCCTGGGGGTGGACGCGGTCCTGGTCACGCCCCGCTGCGCCGACCCGCTGTACCGGCGCTCGGTCCGGGTGTCCATGGGGACCGTCTTCCAGGTCCCCTGGACCAGGGTGGAGCCCTGGCCCGGGGGCGTGGCCACCCTCCAGGGGGCCGGCTTCACCGTCGCCGCCCTCGCGCTGACCGACGACGCGGTGACCCTCGACCGGCTCGCCGCGGACGCCCCCGAGCGGCTCGCCCTCGTCCTGGGCACCGAGGGCGACGGACTGTCGCGGCGGACCGTGGAGGACGCCGACGTGGTCGTGCGCATCCCGATGGGCGGCGGTGTGGACAGCCTCAACGTGGCGGCCGCCTCGGCCGTGGCCTTCTGGGCGCTGCGACCCGAGGGGGCGCCTCCGGACCCTTGACGTCGGGGGACGGCGGACGGACACTGGGCTGTCGGACCCTCACCGCACCGCACCCAGGGGACTGCCATGGGAGACACCCGCAGCCCGGACCGCGCCGACGACCCGGTCGTCACCGATCCGGACAAGTACCACGTGGTCCTGGAGAACGACCGCGTCCGCGTCCTGGAGTACCGCGACGAGCCAGGAGCCCGCACCAGTGCTCACCGGCACCCGGACTCGGTGATGTGCACCCTCTCCGGCTTCGAACGTCGCCTCGCCTACGACGGCGGTTCCCGCGACGTGCGGATGGAGCAGGGTCACGTCGCCTGGCTGCCCGCCCAGGTGCATGCCGGCGAGAACATCGGGCGCACCTCCACCCACGTGATCTTCGTCGAGCTCAAGAACTCCACGACCAGGCCGAGCACCCACCCCGACGCCGCGCCCGCCTGACGCAGGCACGCCCAGGAACGGCTCACACGTCGTAGTCCACGACGACGGGGGAGTGGTCGGAGAGCCGCACCCCGCGGTGGTCACGGTCGACGACCGCCGAGACCGCGGTGCGGGCCAGGCGCGGTGTCGCCAGGTGGTGGTCGATCCGCCACCCCGTGTCCCGCTCGAAGGCCCCGCCCAACCAGCTCCACCACGAGTACGGCCCGTCCGTGCCCGGGTGCAGCGAGCGCACCACGTCGACGAGGGTCCGGGGCGAGAGCAGGTCGTCCATCCAGGCCCGCTCCTCGGGCAGGAAGCCCTCCGAGGTCTGCGCCCGGCGCCAGGCGGCCACGTCGTGCCGGGTGTGCGCCACGTTGAGGTCGCCCACCAGGAGCAGCTCGCGTCCCCGGGCGGCGGCGGCCCGCCGGCTCCGGGTCAGCTGCCGGGCGAAGGCGGCCAGGAAGCGCATCTTGCGCTCGTAGCGGACACCGCCGTCGGACGCCTCCCGCATGCGGGCGGGCACCTGCAACCGGGCCGGCAGCCCTCCCTTGGGCAGGTAGAGGCTGGCGACGGTCACCGGTGCCTCCGCCAGGTCCACCTCGACGTAGCGGCCCTCGTGCGCGTGCCGACCCAGCCCCCGGGCCAGCGGGACCCCGTCGGGTGCGGGGACGGTGTGCAGGTGCTCCTCGCCAGGCCCCCGCACCAGCACGCCCGCGTCCCACGTGCGCACGCCGACCGGTGCCTGCCGCGTCAGCACCGCGACCCCGTTGCGCCCGGCCACCTGCCCCGGCTCGTAGACCACGTGGCGGTCCCCGAACGCCCCCGGCGGCAGGGCCGCCAACGGACAGCGCACCTCCTGCAGGGCGACCACGTCGCAACCGCGGGTGGCCAGCCAGTCGCCGAACCCCCGGCGGTGGGAGGCCCGGATCCCGTTGACGTTGAGGGTGGCGACGCGGAGCACCGCTCGAGGGTATGCGCTGCCGCCGCAGCCGGCTCCCAGCGGGTCGTGCGAGGCTTCGGCACGTGCTGGAGCAGATCTGGGAGCGGGCCCTGACCACGCAGCCCGCCCCGTCGCCGACCGCGCTCCTGGTCCTGGCGCTGCTCGCCCTCCTCGTGACCTGGAGCCCCGTGGGCCACCGGGTGGTGCGCCACCTGGTCACCCTGCTGCACGAGGCCGGTCACGCCGCGGTCGGCGTGCTCGCCGGGAGGCGCGTGCACGGCATACGCCTGCACGCGGACACCTCGGGCCTGACGCTCTCGCGGGGCCGCGCCCGCGGACCGGGGATGGTGCTGATGCTGCTCGCGGGCTACCCGGCGCCGGCCCTGGTCGGCCTGGGCGCGGCCGCGCTGCTGTCCCGGGGGTATGCCGTGGGGCTGCTCTGGGCGCTCGTGCTCCTGTGCGGCGTGGTGCTGCTGCTCGTGCGCAACGTCTACGGGCTGCTGGTCGTGGTGGTAACCGGCGCCGGCGTCGCCGTCCTCTCCTGGGTCGCCGAGCCCCGGTTGCTCTCCTGGGTGGCCGCCGCGCTGGTGTGGGTGGTGCTGCTGGGGGCGCCCCGGTCGGTGGTCGAGCTGCAGCGGCACCGGCGACGTGGTGCGCGGGGCTCGGACGTCGACCAGCTGGCGGGGCTGACCGGCGTCCCCGCCGTCCTGTGGGTGGCCCTGTTCTGGCTGGTGGCGGTGGCCTGCCTGGGGGCGGCGGGCTGGTTGCTCCTGCGCTGAGGCCGGCTACTGGATCCCCTGCTCGATCAGGCGGTCGACCGCGGCGACGGCGTCCGCGTCACCGGCGATCCGGACGGCGGAACGGGGGCCGCGACCCCACGCCCACAGCGCCAGGTCGCGGGCGGTCCCGGTCACCGTGGCGGTGGGCAGCGCCGGGTCCGGCTCCTGACCCGCGCGACGCGCCCGGGCCATGTCGAACTCCGTGCCCGACTCCGGTCCGGTCCCGTGCCACCGGCCCACGTCCACCTGCCACCGGTCGCCGGTGTCGGTGGCGACCAGCTCGACCACGGCCGTGGAGTCGTCCTGGGCCCAGTCCGGGACGTATCCCCACATGACGTCGACGCAGTGCTCCACCGCGCCCGCGGCGACCTCCGGGTCGAGCGGGGAGGGTGGCAGTCCGGCGGTCAGCTCCGCGTCGACGCGGTGCAGCGTGGCCTCGTAGGTCTGCATGCGGCGGGTGAACCCCACCGTCTGGTCCGGGGGCCACCAGGACCAGCGGGGCTCGGCGTCGTCCAGCGCGCCGAGCTGCTCCAGCAGGGCGTCGGTGGCCCGGGCCCGCAGGGCGAGAAGCTCCTCGACGCCGTCCGGCCGCGGGGGCGCGGCCTGCTCCAGGGCCTCGACCCCCTCGTCGTCGCGCACGTCCGACCCCAGCACCTGCGCCCAGAACGCGTGCACCTCGGCCAGGTGGTGGAGCAGGTCACGGGCGTCCCACCCGGGGCAGGTGGGCACCGGTGCCTGCGGGTCGGCACCGGCGAGCACCTCGGCGAAGCGGTCGGACTCGGAGCGGATGACGGCCAGAGGGTCCATGACGTCGCAGGCTAGTCCTGCCGGGCCGGGGCGTCGAGGGCCTCGACCGCTTGCTCCCAGGCCTCCCGCGGCGTGGTGCGCCCTCCCCTGGCCGTCAGGCGCTGCCAGTCGCCGGGGCTGACCGCGTCGCGGGCCGCGGCGGTCCCGTCGGCCAGGCGTCGTGCGTAGGCCTCGGTCGGCGGGATGTCGCTGGCCCGGCGGACGGCCTCCGCCGCCCCCAGGAGCAGCGGGACCGGACCGCGCCGGTCCAGACGGGTGCACAGGACCGCCAGGTGCTCCAGGAGCTCCACGTCGACCTCGTTGTCCCCCAGGGCGAGCATCTGCGCGCCGTGGCCGACCATCCCCTCCCGGGCCGCGGCAAGGTCCCCGGCGGCGAGGTGGGCCTCGGCCAGGTTGAGCCGGTCCACCGCCATGCCCCAGACGTCACCCAGCCGTTCGTCGATCGAGAGCACCTCGCCCAGGAGCCGTCGGGCCGTGTCCGCGTCACCCTCGTCGAGCGCCAGCATGGCCAGGTTGTTCAGGCAGGTGGAGACACGCTCGTCGTCACCGGCGGCCACCGCCAGCCGGTGCGCCGTGCCGAGCAGCTCCCGGGCCGCGTCGACGCGGCCCCGTCGCATCTCGACGAGTCCCAGGCTGTTGGACTCCCGGCCCTGGGTGGCCAGGTCGCCCCGGGCCACGGCCGCGTCCAGGCACCGTCGCAGGATCTCGGCCGCGCGGTCCAGCTCCCCCTGCTGGTCGAGCATGATCCCCAGCCCGTGCCACGCCGCCAGGGCCTCGGGGTCCTGGCTGTCGCCGGCCACCTCGCTGGCGCGGGCCAGCCACCGTCGGCCCTCGTCCTGGCGGGAGGACAGGTGCCAGTGCAGGGTCAGGAGCCGGCACATCTCCAGGCCGGTCGCCAGCTGCGGCGATCCCGGGCGGAGGCACCAGTCGAGGGCCTGGGCGGTGTTGTGGTGCTGCTCCTCGAGGCTGTCCAGCGCCGCCACGTGGTGGGTGCCGCGCAACCGCGGGCACTCCCGGCGCACGAGCGCGGCCGCCACCTCCGCCTGCCGGCGACGGGCGTCGGCCTCCGCCACCGGGTCCTCCCCGAGGCGCTCCTGGGCGTAGGCGCAGACCACCCGCAGGATGCGGAAGCGGGGCTCCCCGGAGGCCTCCTCGTCGGCGTGCACGAGGCTGGCCTCGACGAGGTCGAGGAGCAGGTCGACGACGTCGTCGGCCGGCCGGTCGAGGACGGCCGCGGCGGCGTCCACCCCGAACGGGCCCCGGAAGACGCCGAGCCGGGCGAGGGCGTCGGCCGCGTCCTCGGTCAGCAGGCGCCAGCTCCAGTCGAGGGTGCTGCGCAGGGACAGCTGCCGGTCGGTGCGGTCCACCGCACGCCCGGCCAGGTCGAGGGCGTCGTCGAGGCGGGCCAGGACGGCCCGGGGCGTGAGGAGCCGGCTGCGGGCGGCGACCAGCTCGACCGCCAGCGGCAGCCCGTCGATCCGCTCGCAGACGGCCTCGACCACCGCGCTCGTCGTGGTCGGGCGACCAGCCAGGCCGCTGCCGACGGACGTGCTCGACGTAGAGGTCGACCGCGTCGGCAGGCTCGAGCGGTGCGAGCGGCGCGAGCTGCTCCCCGAGCAGGTGCAGGGGCGAGCGGGAGGTGGCGAGGACCTCCACGCCGGGTGCCTCCGCCAGCACGGAGGCGACGACCGGCGCCGCCGGGGCGAGGTGCTCCAGGTTGTCCATGACCAGCAGGAGCCGCCGACGGGACAGCCCCGCCAGCACCTGCTCCCGCGTGCCCGTGCCGCCCCGGACACCGGCGGCCGCCGCCAGCGCGCCCCATACCTGCTCCTCGTCGGTGGAACGGGCCAGGGGCACGAACCACACCCCGTCCGGCAGCTCGTCGCGGCGGGCGGCGACGGCGATGGCGAGCCGTGACTTGCCGACCCCCCCGGGACCCACGACCGTGACGACCCTGCCGGGGGCCAGCAGGCCCAGGACGAGGTCCACCTCCGTGTCCCGCCCCACGAGGGGCCCGTGGACCGTGGGAAGGTCCGCCGGGGACCCCAGGGAGCGGACCGCCCGGGGCCCGGGAGCCGCGGAGGTCGGGTCCAGCACCACCTCGTGCAGGCGCTGCGGGGCGTCGATGTCCTTGAGCCGGTGCAGCCCGACGTCCCGCAGCCGGACCTGGTCCTCGCCCACGAGGGCGCGGGTGCTCTCGGTGAGCAGCACCTGGCCCCCACCGGCGGTCGAGGCCACGCGCGCGGCGAGGTGGACGTCCATCCCGACGTAGCCGTCCTCGTGCCGCTGGGGGGCGCCGGTGTGCAGGCCCATCCGCACCTTCACGTCGACGTCCTCGGGCCAGGGGGTGGTGGCCAGGCGCTCCTGCGCCTGGACGGCGGCCGACAGCGCGTCCTGGGCCGTGCGGAAGACGACGAAGAAGGAGTCGCCCTCGGTCCCCATCTCGCTGCCGCCGTGGTCGTGGATGGCCTCGCGCATGATCATCCGCTGAGTGCTGAGCACCTCGCGGTAGGACAGGCCAAGGCGGTCCAGCAGCACCGTGGATCCCTCGATGTCGCTGAAGAGCAGCGTCAGGGTGCCCTCGGGCAGCCGGGGGCGGGGGGTCTCCTCGCGCGTGGACGCCTCAGCCATGGGGACCGGGCGGGCGTTCCTCGCGACGGTGCGCCGCGGCCACCTCTTCCAGCGCCCCGGCGTCGAGGGCCGACGCCGGGACCCGGGCCAGCCGGACCGGCGTGCGGGCGGTCACCGTCGCCGACCGGCGGCCACCCTCGAGCGCGGCGCGCTCGCCGATCACGGCACCGGGGCCGAGCTCGGCCAGGACGTCGCCGTCGACGCTGACGTCGAGGACGCCGTCGAGCACCAGGTGCACGTCGGTGCCCTCCTCGCCCTGGCGCACGACGTCCTCGCCCTTGCCGACCTGCACGATCCTGGGGGTCTGCTCCCCCCGCATGATGGTGCTCGAGAGCCGACGCTCGGCCGCCGACTCCGCGGCGATGGTGAGGGCGGGCGAGTCCTGGGACCCCCAGGGGGTGCGGTCGCCGAAGCTGTGGTCCAACCAGTCCTGCAGCTGGGCCAGGCCCGACTTGCTCTGCAGCCTGCCGTCGCTGCCGTAGACCCAGTGCCGGGGGAAGGAGGAGGCGCCGACCAGCTCGACGAGCCGGTCGCCGTCCCTGGTCAGCGTCAGTTGCAGAGTGGTCCACACGATGGGAGCCTGCCACCGCACGTAGGGCGCGTGCTTGACCGGACGGGGGAGGGGGATGCCGGTGCGGCCGCCCACCGTCTGCCGCAGGACCACCCGGTCCTCGGTGATCTCCGGCTCGGCCTGGAGCACCGGGAGGCCGAACCCCATGAACGTGACGGTCGCCACCCGGGCCCGGACGGTGGTGCTGCCCATGAGCAGTCCGGAGTCCTCCCCGTACCCGCCACGGGGCGGACCGTCGCCGAACTCGGCCCAGCCGGTGAGGACGTTGGCGAACCGGAAGCGGTCGTCGTCGCGCAGGGCGCGCACGTCCTCGGGGCCGTCGACGACGTCCCTGGGCGGGTCGTCGTAGTGCGACAGTCCCAGCTCGAAACCGCCGCGCAACCAGTTGCGGACGGACTCCGAGGGGATCCACGACATCGTGATCGCCTGGCCCTTGACGTCCATGGAGGGAAGTCAAGCACCACAGGCAGCGGCCCGCACCTGAAATTGGCCCGGGATCGTCCCTGGGGATGACGTCCCGGTCCTCGCGAGGAGGACCCGGTGGCGCCAGGGGGTGACAGGAGGCCTCCGGTGCCCTAGCGTCCGAGCATGGAGATCACCTTCGACGACGAGAACGACCCGCTGGACCACGTCATCAGCCTCGTGGAGGAGCGCTACGGCGTGCGCCTGCAGGTCGCAGGGCGGCCCGACGAGGGGCCCGGGTCCGACGACGGCGGGGACGGCAACCTGCAGGCGGCCCCCCGGCACGAGGCCCTGCGGAACAAGCAGGACCGCACCTGAGGTCCTGGACCGCCTGACCTGCGGGTCCTAGACCTCGGCGGCCAGACCGTCCACCACCTGCACCCCGCGCAGGTCTGCTGTCAGTGCGCCCGGGAGGCGCAGCTTGCTGCGCCGCACGCCTGATCCGACGACGACCGCCGCGCGGTCGAGGACACGGGCGTCGACGAGGACCGGCCAGTCGGCGGGCAGCCCGACCGGGGTGATGCCGCCGTGCTCCATCCCCGTGCGCGCGACCGCGTCGTCCATGGCCATGAAGGAACACTTGCGCACCTCCAGGGCCTTGCGGACCGTCCGGTTCACGTCGGCCCTGGTGTGACCCAGCACGAGCACCGCGCAGACGCGCTCCTCACCGGAACGGGCGCCGGCCACGACGAGACAGTTGGCCATGTCCGCCAGGTCCATCCCGGTGACCGCCACGAGGTCGGCGGTGTCGGCCGAGGCGGGGTCGATCTCGGCGACCTCGATCCGGCCCACGTCGACGGTGCCCGCGGACCGCATACCCTCCAGCGCCTCGCGGACGGGGTCGGCGAGGAGGTCGGGGCGCTCCAGCGCCGGGACCCAGGCCAGCCTCACAGCTGGTAGGTGCCGGTGATCGACCCCCGGGCCAGGACGTTGCCCAGCGTGCTGAACTGCGCCTTGGCGACCGACGTCCGGGCGTCCAGCCCGGTGTCGGCCACGTCCAGCGCCCACACCGTGAAGACGTAGCGGTGGGCGGGGTCGCCCTCGGGGGGTGCGCAGCCGCCGAAGTCGCGGGTGCCGTAGTCGTTGGCCAGCGTGGTCGCGCCCGCCCCGACCGGCTGACCGAACTCACCGGCACCGGTCGGCAGGGAGGTCACCTCGGGCGGGATGCCCACGACGGCCCAGTGGTGGAAGCCGCCGAGGACGGGCGCGTCCGGGTCGTGGCAGACGAGGAGGTAGGACCGGGTGCCCTCGGGGGCGCCGCTCCAGGACAGCTGCGGGGAGGTGTTGCCGAACCCGAAGCCGGCCGTCGACGGCAGCGGCGAGCCGTCCTCGAAGTCCTCGCTGGTGACCTGCAGCTCGGCGGGCGCGGCCGGCAGGTGCTCGAGCGGGTGCGGGGCAAGGGTGCGTTCCAGGTCCATGGCCCGACCCTAACGAGCGCGCCTGGCGGTCGCACGTGGGGCCGGGAGGCCCGTGGCACAGTGGCCTCATGGCCGACCCCAGGCGCTGCATCCTGCACCTGGACCTCGACGCGTTCTTCGCGGCGGTGGAGCAGCGGGACAAGCCGTCCCTGCGCGGGCGACCGGTGATCGTCGGGGGGACCGGGCACCGCGGCGTGGTCTCGACCGCGTCCTACGAGGCGCGGGTCTTCGGGGCCCGGTCGGCCATGCCGACGGCGGAGGCCCGCCGGCGCTGCCCGCCGGGCACCGCATTCCTCTCGTCCCGGTTCGCCGCCTACCGCGCCAGCTCCCAGGTCGTCATGGAGATCCTGCGCTCCCGCTCACCCCTCGTGGAGCAGGTGTCGGTGGACGAGGCGTACGTCGACCTGGCCGCGGGGGAGGCCCCGCCCGGCTGGGAGGGGGAGGCGGTCGAGGAGTGGTGCGGCCGCCTGCTCGGGGAGATCACCGCCGCGACGGGAGGCCTGACCGCCTCGGTGGGCGTGGCGACCTCGAAGATGATGGCCAAGCTGGCGAGCGAGATGGACAAGCCGGGCGGGACGACGGTCGTCCGGCCCGGGCGGGAGCTGGAGGTGCTGCACCCCCTGCCGGTGCGCGCGGTGCCCGGGGTCGGCCCGGCGACGGCCGCCCGGCTGCGGACGTTCGGGGTCGAGACGGTGGGCGACCTGGCCAGGGTGTCCCGCAGCGACCTCGTCGCGATCTTCGGGACGGCGCACGGGGAGTCGCTGCACCGCCTCGGACGCGCCGAGGACGACCGGGCCGTCGTGGTGGAACGGGAGGCCAAGAGCATCTCGGTCGAGGAGACCTTCGAGACCGACGTCGTCGAACGGCCCCTGCTGGAGGGTGAGCTGGCCCGGATGGCGGCCCGGCTGGCCGGCCGGCTGACGGACGCCACGACGTTCGCGCGCACGGTGACCGTGAAGGTCCGTCAGCACGACTTCAGCACCCAGACACGGTCGGCCACCCTGCCCTTCGCCACCGGGGACGAGACGGTCGTGCTGCGGGAGGGGCGCCGGCTGCTGGCGGGGGTGGACGTGTCCGGGGGGATCCGGCTGCTCGGCCTGGGGGTCAGCGGTCTGACCGACCACGCCCAGGAGGAGCTGGTCGTGCTGGACGGTGCCGTGCACCAGAACCTGCTCCTGCCCGACGCGAGCTCACCGGTCGAGGTGGCCACGGAGGCGGCGGGTCCCCCGAGCGCGGTGGCGACCCGGCTGGGCGGGTCCGAGGGCTGGCGGACCGGTCAGGACGTGCGGCACGACCACCACGGACCGGGGTGGGTGTGGGGCAGCGGACGCGGGCGCGTCACGGTCCGGTTCGAGGGTCCTCGGACGGCGCCGGGGCCGGTCCGGACTTTCACGACCGACGACCCCGCGCTGTCACCGGCGGACCCGCCGGACTGGCGCGCGGAGGAGGGTGAGGACGTCGGTGCGCGGTGAGCGGAGTGGCACGGAGCACCGGTCCGACCGTGCTAATCTTGTCCGTCGTTGCCCGCTCCGGCGGGTGGCACCCTGTCCGGGTGGCGGAATGGCAGACGCGCTAGCTTGAGGTGCTAGTGCCCTTAACGGGCGTGGGGGTTCAAGTCCCCCTCCGGACACGCTGCTGGACACACGCTTGCCCCGCGGTCGCGGTGACCAGCTTCTTCGCGTGGTCGTACTCGAGCCGAATGTCCAGCGACAGATACAGTTTGGCCTTCTCGAGAGGCTCGGCCTTGGCGAGGATGGTGGCGATTCCACCTAGTTCTTGGATCGCATGCTCAATCTGGGCTGGTGTTGGTCGGCTGGGAGCGGATCTCGCACGCATCTGCGCCAGGAGTCCTTCTCTCTCCCGGGAACGCTCGCGCAGTCGTGCCGTGAGGGCCTCGATATCTCCGCCGGTCTCCACTGCTGCCACCAAGGCCGTGATCTTCCGATCGAGCTCGGCTATCTGACGCCGTAGGGAATCGTGCATCTGGTCGACCGGGGCTTCTGCTGCTGTCGAAGCAAGGGTTTCGGGGTTCGTCAACTTGGCAATCCAGGCGTCGAGTGACGGCACGATAGCGTCCTCGCGAACGTAAAGAGAGCGCGGGTGATCCTGCAGTTCGGGAGGTACCGTTCGTGCCCCCCGCAGTGTGCACCGATAAAGTAGGCGACCCGAAGATCGGTCATCTCGATTTGATCGCCAGGCGCCCTGCATGCGACGTCCGCAATGGACGCAGAATAGTACTCCGCGCAACTGATAGGGACGTTCTGTGCGTTTCGCGCGACTCACGGTCGGGGTCGGACTTGCGATCTGTCCACGAGCAGCTGCGAACAAGTCGTTTGATATCAGGGCAGGATGTGTCCCGCTAGTCGACCGTACCCAGGTGTCTTCGTTGCGCCACCGCATTCGGGTCACGTATCCGGCCCCAACATCCTCTGGGTCGATTAGTGTCTCGAACTTTTCCTGTTTGCCCCAGACTCTCACCCCAGTGTATGTCTCGTTTTGAAGTATCGCCCTGACTGACGCGTACGACCAACCCCGCGGATCACGATGGGGGTTGCGGCGGGGGTCGTGAGCAGAGGGCGACGGATGGCCGGCATCCGTCAGCTTTTGGGCGATCGACCGAAGACCGTGCCCCTCTGCGCAAAGCTTGAATATCAGCTGGACCACCGGGGCCGTCACCGGATCAGCGACGAGTCGGTGTGCTCGCTGACCGGAGGCTGCTTTGCCCGGATTTGGGTGAGGGCCTGCGTCTACGAGCTGATACCCGTACGGGGGGCGACCACCTAAGAATCGGTCCGTGGTGGAGGCCAGGTCCTGCATCGCGGCTTTGGTTCGAACCTGCACGCGAGTGCGTTCGCCCTTGGACATCCCCCCGAACAGCATCATCACCATGTCGTGGGCCTCGGACCCAGGATCGACGGGTCCGCCTACCTCTGGGACCCACAGCTGCACGCCGTAGTGGGTAAACACGGGGAAAGTGAGTCCGAACTGGTTGCCATAGAAGGCTCGCTGCGGTTCACCGATGACAACGGCTTCAAACCCTCGATCGGGCTGGCTGAGCAGGTCTAGCAGTCGGTTCGCCTCGGGTCTGCGCTTCCATGGGAGGGAGCGACTCGTTCCGATATCGAAGAACTCCTGCACCACCTGTCCGCCGTGCATCTCCACCAGCTGTTTGGCTCTCCGCAGTTGCCACCCTCTCGAAGCAGCTGGGTCCTGCTGGTCCTCCGTGGACACGCGGCCGTAGAAGGCGACTCGAATCATGCGACCTCCGATGGCCGATCCCGCGACTGCATGGTGGCGACGATGATGTCTGCCAGGATCCGGACAGTCGTACTTGGCAAGGTGTAGTCACATGGTAGGTCTACGCGCAGCGTCGAGGTGAGGTGCTCCGCACCAGGATCGCTCCGCCGAACCAAGTCACTCACCGTGTTGGATCTGGTCCGACGAAGGGACGGTTGGTCGTCGGCTCGGTTCTGTAGGGCTGGTGAAGCTTCCATGGAACCCGGATGCGGGTTCAACCCCCGTAGCGGGTCCACCCGCAGAGCACAGAAGGCTGGGGCCAGTCCCCACGACGGCGACCTAGGCGAGCATGTCAGGACGTGCAACCCGTCAGACTTGGACAACTCCATACCTACTCTTGAACCCCTGCTGACCTGCACGCGGATACCGTCGTTCGGGGAAGGGCCTGCGTACTCGTCGGTGGCGAAGAGTTGTCCACAGGCTGGCCTGCTCGTGCAGGCATGGGCGGAGTCGTTCGGGCTACGGTCCTTCGAATCGAGAACTGGTGGACCCCGGGAGTTGCGATCGGACGCATGGGGACCTCGAGGAGGTAGCGATGATGAGAAGGCATGCTGGCCTGGGGGCTGTCCTGGGGCTCACGGCGGTCATGGTCCTGAACGCCTGCAGCGATGAGCCCCTTGAGGAGACCACCTCTGCACCGGTGCCCACCACGGAGACTCCCTCGCCCTCGGAGTCCGACCCGACGACCGAGGCGCCGGGTGACGACGCGGAGACCACGAGCGCGCCGCCGGAGTTGTCGGTAGAGGAGCAGGACGAGGCCAACATCGAGGAGACGCTGCAGCTCTACACAGTCGCGTTGAGCGACGCCTTCAACGGCGATGAATCGATCGAAGGTATCTATCCGTTTTCTCGGGACGCCGCCCGGGAGAAATGGGTCACCGAGGTGATGGCGGCACAGGCCCAAGAGCTCAGCTTCAGCGGGACCATGGATGTCGAAGCACTCGAGGTCACCGCCGGCGGGAAGACAGCAGAGGCGGTGGCGTGTCTAGACGTGTCGGCTGTCCAAGCGGTTGACGAGGACGGTAACTCGGTCATCACTGAGGATCGATTGGATCGAACGCTGCAGGACTACGTCCTGGAGCGTGACGACTCGGCCCAGTTGGGCTGGTACGTCGTCGAGGACACGAATCGGAACGAGCCGTGCGACGGCTAGCGATCCTGTGGTCCACCCTGACTCTGATCATGGGATCCACCGTCTCCACCCTGGCTAGTGCGCCGGCCCAGGCCGAGCCAGAGTGTCGGGAAGTCAGTCCGATAACGGGCCAGTGCCTCATCTACGTTCCGCCGCCGCCGCCGGACTACCCGGCCCCGCCGAGAGGCGTCCCTGGGGATCCTGGTGATGGCAGTGGTGGTGAGGAGCCGGTGTGTGCTGACCCGCTGGTGGATCGTGTGGTCCCGTGCGTCGTGCACGACTGGTACTGGTCGTATGACTGGGCGTGCTGGACGAAGTACGCCGACCCGCAGCCGCCGTGGAGCGATCCGGCGTGGAGCGGACGGACCGATGGGGCGATCTTCTGGTGCTCCCGGGGGGTGACCCTGACCGACCCGTTCCCTGCGGACACGATCCCTCGGTGGGCACCGTCCCCGCCGTGGGGGGCGCCTCCGGACCCGGAGGAGCTGGCCCGGGCGGCGGTGGAGTCGATGAACCTGAGGGCGATCCAGATCGGGATCGTGCCCGAGCAGGGGCCGGGGCGGGTCGGGCTGGTGGGGTTGCCGACGTGGATGTGGGTGCAGGACCTGGGCGGGTCGACGTGGGGGCCGATCACCAGGACCGCGACGAGCGGGCCGTGGTCGGTGACGGCGACAGCTGAAGTGGAGCGGATCGTGTGGGACATGGGGGATGGGACGACGGTGGTCTGCACGACCCCGGGTACCCCGTACGAGGACCGGTTCGGTGACATGGACAGCCCGGACTGCGGCCACCGGTACACCGAGCAGGGGCACTACAGGGTCTCGGCGACCTCGTACTGGGTCATCAGCTGGGCCGGGCTGGGCCGGTCGGGAACCATCGAGATGGACCTGGTCCAGGAGGGGCAGATCGTGATGGGGGAGGCCCAGGTGCTGAGCCAGTAGCGCAGGAAACGTCACCGGTTCGGCCGCGGGACAGCGCAAGCACCGCGCCCCGACCAGCAAGATCGGGGAGAGACGCACATGGCGAAAAAGTTCGACCAGGCCGACGGTCAGGGCGGCACCGGCGGCTCGATCCCGCCCGGTACCCCGCCACGCACGACGGGGACGACCGCGGTGGCGGCACCGCCGAAGCTGCGCCGCCGGCCGCTGCTGGCTCTGGCGGGTCTGGGCCTGGTGGTGATGGGCGCCCTGCTGGCGGTATGGGTCTACCTGTCCAACACCGATGCCACGAGTGCGGTGGCGGTGCGCGAGACGGTGATGCGGGGGGAGACGATCACCGCGGCGGACCTGATGACGGTCCAGGTGACCCCGGACCCGGCCCTGGCGCTGGTGCCGGCCGGCGACCTGGACTCCTTCGTCGGCCAGCGCGCCGCCCGCGACCTGTCCGCCGGTGCGCTGCTGACCCCCGACGCGGCCGCCGAGCAGGTCGTCCCCGGCGACGGTGAGTCCGTGGTGGGTCTGGCGCTGACATCCGGATTGATGCCTGGGGAACCGTTACAGGTGGGGGACCGGGTGCGGGTGGTGGCCACCCCCGGCCAGGCCGGGGACCCGGCGGCGTTCGAGTCCGCCGACACCGTGTTCGGGGCCGAGGTGGTCGGCGTGACCGCCTCGCTGGAGTCGCCGCAGACGGTGGTCTCGGTCCTGGTCCCGGAGCAGGACGCGGCGAAGATCGCGCAGTGGGCCTCGGCGGGGCGGGCCGCGTTGGTGCTGGACAGCCGCGAGGGCGACTGAGATGGCGGTCATCACGCTGACCTCGGCCTCCGGCTCTCCGGGGGTGACCACGACCGCCCTGGGGTGGGCGCTGTCCCGGGGACGGCCCACCGTGCTGGTGGACGCCGACCCCACCGGCGGTGCGTCCATGCTGGCCGGGTACCTGCGCGGGCAGATGGTGCCCCCGACGCGCTGCTGGAGGCCTGGACGGCCCAGCAGCAGGGCCGGCTGCGGGCGGCGCTGCCGGCGCTGACCATGTCCCTGCCCGACTCCCAGGTCGGGCTTCTGCCGGGTACCCGCTCGCATGCCCAGGCGCGGGGGCTGGTCGGCCTGTGGGAGCCGTTGCTGGCCGCGTTGAAGGCGTTGGAGGGCACGGGGCAGGACGTTCTCGTCGACATGGGGCGTCTGGGGCTGGCCGGGTCGCCCACGCCGTTGCTGCACGGGGCGGACCTGGCCCTGGTGGTCTGCCGGTCCGACCTGGTGTCGCTGTCGGCCCTGCGGTCGTGGCTGGCCACCCTGCACACCGAGCTCGAGGAGGTCGGTGGCGCGTCCTCGCTGGGCGTGGTGATCGTCGGCCCCGGTCGGCCCTACAGCGAGGCCGAGGTCGGCAAGGTCCTGGCCCCGGTGTGCGGCGGCCGGTCCCCGGTCCTGACGTCGCTGGCCTGGGACCCCAAGGCCGCTGCCGCGTTCTCCGCCGGCGCCCAGGTGCGCCGGCTGGGCTCGAGCAAGCTCGTGGCCAGCCTGCGGCACCTCGACGACGCCGCGCGAAAGCGGATCGCGAGCACCACCCACGACCTGGACGAGGTGCGGGCATGAGCATCGAGAACTACGCCGTCCAGCCCGAGGGGACAGCCAGCTGCGACCCGACCGGGCTGCCACTGTTCACCACCCCGCCCACCACGGAAAGCGCCACCACCCCTGGGTCGTCCCGTGGCCGTCGACGCGGGGGATTCACCCTGACCCAGGGCACGGGCGAGCAGTCCAGCCACCCCTCGGCACTTGGTGCTGCCTCCCACCCGGAGCAGGGTCGGGGCGACAACGTCGTGCTCCTGCAGACCAGGGACGCGGGCCGGGCGGGCCGGCACGGCTGGTCCCAGGACACCCTGGACTGGGAGCTGGTGGCCAGCCTGCGGCAGCAGACCGCGGACCGCCTGTCCCAGGAAGGGACCCCCACGGGAGAGGAGGACCGGGGCGCCCAGCAGGAGCGGGGACGGGCGATCATCACCGAGCTGCTGGGTCAGGAGGCCACCGAGCGGCTCCGGGCCGGGGAGGCCGCCTGGGACGCCGACGTTCAGAACGCCCTGTCTCGGGCGGTGTTCGATGCGGTGTTCGGTCTGGGCCGGTTGCAGCCGCTGGTCGATGACCCGCAGGTGGAGAACATCATGATCTTCGGCCACGACCAGGTCACCGTGGAGCTCACCGGGGGCCGGCAGGTCATGGCGGCGCCGGTGGCTGACTCCGACCAGGAGTTGGTGGACTTCCTGTCCTTCGTGGCCTCCCGTTCGGAGGTGAACGCCCGTCCGTTCTCCGCGTCCCACCCCGAGCTGCACCTGCGCCTGGACGGTGGTGCCCGGCTGGCGGCGCAGGCGTGGGTGACGCCGCGGCCGCAGGTGGTGATCCGCCGTCACCGGTTGACCCAGGTGTCCCTGCAGGACCTGGTCGACCTGGGCGCGTTGACTTCGGTCGCTGCGTCGTTCCTGGCCGCGGTGGTCCGCTCGGGCCGGTCGGTGGTGGTCTCCGGTGCTCAGGGTGCGGGCAAGACGACGATGGTGCGGGCGTTGTGCAACGAGATCCCCCGGTATGAGGTCATCGGCACTTTCGAGACCGAGCACGAGCTGCACCTGCACCAGATGCCCGAGCGGCACCCGTACGTGTTCGCGTGGGAGGCCCGGCCCGGGTCGGGTGAGGTCGGCCCGGACGGGTCGCGGGCGGGGGAGTACACGCTGGACCAGGCGCTGCACGGCAGCTTCCGGATGAACCTGAACCGGCAGATCGTCGGTGAGGTCCGCGGCCCGGAGGCCGCGGCGATGCTCAAGGCCATGCAGTCGGGGTCGGGGTCCATCTCCACCACGCACGCGGCCCACGCGGTCGGGGCGGTGGAGAAGCTGGTGACCTGCGTCATGGAGTCCGGGCAGCACGCGACCCACGACTTCGCCCTGCGGGCGGTCGCCTCCGGTGTCGACGTCGTCGTCCACGTCACCAAGGAGACTCAGCCGGCCGACGACGGCACGGCGCAGGTGTCCAGGTTCGTCTCCGAGATCATCGCCGTCGCGCTGGGGGAGGAGCAGACCGGGTACGCGGTCACGCACGTGTTCAGGGCCGACCCCGGGTCCACGGTCGCCCGTCCGCACGTCCTGCCCGACGACTACCGGGACCTGGCCCGGTTCGGCTTCGACCTTGCTGCGTTCGCCCAGGAGCAGGAAGGGACCGGGGCATGAGCACCCTGCTCGTCGCTGTCGCCGGCGCCCTGGTCGCCGGTGGCCTGCTCGCTCTGGGAGCCGGGCTGGCGGCCCGGCCGGTCCCCCCGGCCCGGCCACGGCGGGCCAGCACCCGGCGTGCCCGGCTGAGCCCGCGGACCCGGATGCTGGCAGGCGTCGGTCTGGGCACCGGCGCTCTGGTGGCGGTGCTGACCGGATGGGTGATCGCCCTGGCCGTCGCCCCGCTGGCCCTGGCCGGGATCCCGGTGCTGCTGGCCGCGCCCCCCGCGCAGCGGGAGGTGCAACGCCTGGAAGCGATGGAGGAGTGGGTGCGCACCGTGGCCGGCACCCTGGGGGCAGGGGTCGGCTGGAGCAGGCGCTGCTGCGGTCCCTGCGTTCCACCCCGGAGCCGATCAAACCGGAGGTGACCCGCCTGGCAGGCCGGCTGCGGGCCCGGTGGGCCACCGAGGACGCGCTGCGGGCCTTCGCCGACGACCTGGACGACCCGACCGGGGACCTGATCGCCGCCAACCTGGCCCTGGGGGCCCGCCGCCGAGGCGGCGGCCTGGCCACCGTGCTGGGTGCGCTCGCGCAGTCCGTGGGTGAGGACGTGCGAGCCCGGCGCGAGATCGAGTCCGACCGGGCCAAGCCACGGTCCAACGCGCGCCTGATCACCGGCATCACGCTGTCGGTGCTGGTCTTCCTGTCCCTGTCCGGGAACTACATCGCCCCCTACGGGACCCCCATCGGGCAGGTGCTGCTCGGATCCTTCCTGGCCATGTACGTCGGGATGCTGATCTGGCTGCGCACGATGGCCCGCGGCAAGGCCATGCCGCGCTTCATCGGCGATCCCCGTCAGTTCGAGAAAACCGAAGGCCGTTCTGGCGGGAACTGGGGGGTGGGGTGGTCGTGAGGTGCTCAGCGGGGGCTGCGGTTCGACGAACTGGCGGGTGCGTCGGTGGGCGAGTCGTCGAGGTCGGGGTGGTTGAGGGTGCTGGCGTAGTGCTCGGCGGTGGAGATGGTGACGCCGAAGAAGTCGCAGAGGCGACGCGCGTCGCCGCCGGCGTGGACCTCGGCCAGGATCCGGTCGCGGCGCAGGGAGCTGGCGGACATGCCGAGCTTGGCTGTGAGCCAGGGGACGCGGACCTGTTCCAGGGTGGTCGCCGACTTGGTGTGGATCAGGAAGTGCGGGTTGATGCTGCCTGGCCAGCGGTGGTGCCGGTAGGTGAGCCAGGCCGTGAGCCGGGCCTGGGTCGCGGGTGCGAGCAGGATGGTCCGGTCGGGCAGCATGACGCGGCTGTCGAGGATGTCGACCAGGAGCAGGGCGCAGACCTCTCGGGGTCTCAGGCCGTGGACGGCGATGAGGCCGGTGATCGCGGCCGTGGCCGGGTCGGGGGAGTCGAACACGGCTCGGATGGGTTCGGTGTCGATCGGCATCGGGACGCGCCGTTCGAGGTTGCCGATCCGCATGCGTGCCATCGGGTTGAGGAACAGCACCCGGTGTCCTTTGAGCGTGGTGAAGATCGAGCGCAGCGCGACGCCGAGCTTGACCCGGGCGGAGCCTTCGGCGGGCAGCACGGCCAGGACGTCCTCGCGGGTGATCTCGCGCAGCGAGCGGTGTCCGGCGGCGGCCCAGGCGCGCAGGGTCGGCATCGCCCACTGCGTCCTGGTCCTGATGGTGACGTCGTGGCGGGGCCGGCTGCGCGGCGGCGTGGTGCTGCCGCGGTGCAGGACGTCGAACCAGGTCCTCAGCTCGCTGGCCATGGGCTCGGGCAGTCCCGCCAGCTGACGGGCGAACCAGGCGTGCAGGGGTGGGGGACGGTCCTGCAGCAGGAGCCCGTGGTCGGCCAGCATGGTCAGCGCGAGCCTGGTGGGCAGGCCGTAGGCCCTCAGCTCGAGCAGCTGGCTGGCGCTGACGGGGGGCGCCTGGATGCGGTGTCGGGCCTGCAAGACCCGCAGCGTGATCCGGGTGCGGCGGGTCTGACGGGAGGACCAGCCGTGGCGTGCGGCGTGGTCGAGGGCGTGGTGGTCGAGCTGCGCGGCGAACCGGTTGCTGGGCGGGTCACCGAACCCGAAGCGCCGCGCGGACTCGGTGACGGGGTCGCGCTCGAACAGGTCCAGCTGGTCCGGGCCCGGGGCGGGCAGGTCCTCAGGTGCGAGGGGTTCCTCGCGTTCGGACACCGGGGCTGGTGGGCGTACCTGGTCGGTGGGGCGCCGGTAGTCGCGCCGGGGCCGGGGCCGGTAGCCGTTGCGGGGATCGCCCATGTTCGCGAAGGACAGCTGCTGGCCGGCGCGGCTGGCGGCGAGCACGTCGCGAGGCAGCCCGGCCCGGGCCTGGTCGTGGGTCTGGGTCCAGCACAGCGGCACGCCTGGTGCTCGTTGAGGGTCAGGTCACGGTGGCAGCTGATGCACTCACCGGTGCCGGGGTGGCGGTGGCGCCAGCTGACGCAGGCGGCGCACAGCCAGCGCAGGGTCCGGGTCGCACCCCAGGCCAGGCAGTCGCGGCAGGCCTCTGGGAGCTGGGGTGCGAGCCGGTGGCAGCGGCGGCACAGCCCGGCGGCCCAGTAGTCCCCGCTCGTCCCGCAGCGACGGCACGGCAGGGGCCGGCCCTTGGTCCCTGGTTTGCACTGGTAGCACCAGCCACGGGCCTGGTATGCCTCGGGCCGTTGCGCGCAGCCCTGGCACATCCGGGGCGCGTTCACGCCGGCGGCGTGCTCCGGGTGCGCCCTGTCGTCACCGGACGTCTGGGACGAGGCGAGGACGCGGTCGCCTGTTCAGCGGGCCGGCGGGCGGCCACGGCCTCAGGCTCGCAGATCAGCAGGTCGGTGGGTGTGCACCCGAGCACGAAGCAGATCACGTCCAGGTCATCCAAGCGGATGGTCGTCGGTGTGCCGGCCCACAGGCCCGACATCTTCCCGGCGCTGATCTCCAGGCCTGCCTCGGCCAGCCTGCGGCGCAGCTCGGTCGACTTCCAGATCCCGGCCTCGGCGGCCTTCATCCGCATGTTCCAACGCATCGCCTCATACCTCCTCAGGGGTGCCCGGACCTGCTGCTCCCAGGCGTTGCAGGGCCCGCTCGTTCGCGGCGGCCCAGCAGGTCTCGATGTGGGTGGAGTGCACGTGCACGTACTGCGTGGTCGTCGACAGCCAGCTGTGCCCCAGCAGCTCCTGGATCGCTTTGAGCGTCAGGCCCTGCTCGTAGAGGTGGGAGGCGCAGTAGTGCCGCAGCACGTGCGGGGTGAGCCTGCCGGACCAGCCGGGCAGCCAGACGCCGACCGCCTGACCGAGGCCGGTGCGCAGCGCGTCGGTCCCGATGCGGGTGCAGTGCCCGGTCATGGCGTCGCGCCGTTCGCTGGGCAGCAGCGGCGCGTCGGGGGAGTCGTAGTCGTCGCCGAACTGGTGGCGCACGTCGGTCAGCCACCACTCCAGCAACGCGTCCACCTCGTCGATGGCGGGCACGATGCGGACCTTCGCGCCCCGACCGCGGCTGCCCTTGCCGTGGCGCACGTGCAGCTTGCCCCGGGTCCCAAGCTCGGGGTGCCAGTCCCCGACGTCGAGCATCACGGTCTCGTTGATCCGCAGCCCGACCCGTCGCCACAGCGACGCCGCCAGGTAGTCCCGTGCCGCGGGCAGGTACTTACGGGCTCCCGGCAGCGACTGACGCCAACCGTCGAAGAGGGCGTCGACCTCCTCAGGACGTGGTGGGATGCGGGCCGCGGTCGCGGCAGCGACCGACCGTGGCCGGTTGAACTCATCCATCGGCTGGGTGATGACCACGTCGAACAACGCATGGATGTCGCCCTGGTAGCGACGCAGCAGGAAGTCGTAGAACTTCGCCAGCGCCGCCGCCTTGCCCGCGACCGTGGACCGGGCCAGTTCGCGTTCGCGCCGGGCCGTCCGCAGGTACCTGTCCGCGTCCTCGGCCTGCGCGGTCCACAACGGGCGCCCGAGGAAGTGCGCGAACTCGAAGATCACCGACCGGTCGGCCGCCGCGGTCTTGTCGTTGATGCCCACCGCGCCCAGCGCCAGGGAGTACTGATCGATCAGCTCCTGCTCGAACTCCTCGACGTCCACGCCCTCACGCCGACTGCGGGCGGAGTCCACCGACCGGACCACAGCAAGGGACATCACACCACCACCGCTTCACGAAGCAGGAATCTCTGTCAGCAACCTAGCACCTCCTTCACGAATCGTGATAGGTGCTCACTGTCCGGCATGGTCCCTGCTGGTCCCGGAAGACGCAGGTCACAGTGCTGTCAGGACAAACAGCCCTGCAACGAACTGGATGGAACTGAAACAACCTCCGTGCGGGAGCGTGCGGCATGACCGTCCTGCAGCTGCTGCTGGCCGCCGGCGGGCTCGTCGGCGCCGGGCTGGCCCTGGTGCTGTTCCAGCTGGTCCCGTCCCATCCCGACCTGGGGCAGGCGCTGGCCCGGCTCTCCCCGGCCGGTGCCCGGGAGGCCCAGAACGCCGCCCGGGCGCTCACCCAACCGCGAGTCAAGGGCAGCGACGACATCCGCGACGTGCTCGGTGCCTGGGGTGCCCGGCACCTGCCGGCCAACCTGTGGGGCAAGGTGGCACCGGCCGACCTGGCCGTGCTGGGGATGACCCCGGCGCGGTTCTACGGCGAGAAGATCCTCTACGCCTTCATCGGCCTGGTCGCCGGCCCCCTCCTGTCCGCCGCGGCCATGTTCTCCTTCTCCATCCCGGTGTACGTCCCGGTCCTGGCCACCCTCGTGCTGACCGTGGTGCTGTGGTTCGTCCCGACCTACAACGTGGCCAGCGACGCCCGCGACGCCCGGGTCGAGTTCGCCCGCTCCCTGGGCGCGTTCGTCGACCTGGTCGCCCTGGAGATGACCTCCGGATCCGGCCCGCGGCAGTCGATGGAGGCCGCGGCCGCGGTCGGGGACTCCTGGGTGTTCCGCCGGATGCGGGAGGAGCTGGCCCGCACCCGCTGGTCGGGGATCACCCCCTGGGACGCGCTGCGGCACCTGGGCAACGAGATCGACATGCCCGACCTGCACGAGCTCGCCGACATCATGCGCCTGTCCGGGGAGGACGGCGGACGGGTCTACCCCCAGCTGAAGGCCCGGGCAGCCAGCATGCGGTCAGCGATCCTGTCCGCCCAGACGACCCGCGCCAACGAGGTCAGCGAACGCATGACCCTGCCGATGACCCTGCTCGGGATGATCTTCCTGCTCATCCTCATCACCCCCCAGCTCCTGCGCATGGTGGGGAGCTGACCGACACGAGCCCACCGCGCATCCCAGCCATCACGACCACCCCGATCTCAACCATCCACACCACCAATGAAGGGGAGAACCCATGAAGAAGTCCACGTATCACTACAGCGCCCAGGTCGCGACCTACCCGCAGCGGCTGCGACAGGAGATCATCGCCCGCGGTGAGCGGGGATCGATCTCGGTGGAGACCGTCGTCATCGCCCTGGGCCTGTTCGCCCTGGCCACCGTCATCGTCGGCCTGCTGACCGCCTGGGCCACCGGCAAGCTGGGTGGCCTGAGCTGATGACCCCCAGGCTCGCACCTTGGCCCCGGGGGGCGGCGCGTGTTCTGCGTGCCACGCCCCGGGACCGTGGTTCGAGCTCGGTGGAGGTCGTCGTCCTACTGCCGCTGGTCTTCCTGCTGCTGTTCGGCATGGTGCAGGGCGGACTGTGGTTCCACGCCCGCGCGGTCGCCCTGGGCGCGGCCACCGAGGGGGCCCGTGTCGCCGCCGCCGAGAGCTCCTCGGCCGGCGCCGGGATCTCCGCAGCCACCTCGTTCATCGCCGACGCCGGCAGCGGCGTCGTGATCAACCCAGCCGTCACCGGGTCACGGTCGGCCACGACCGCGACCGTGACCGTCACCGGCAGGCGCAGAGCCTGGTCCCTTTCCTGAACCCGTCGGTGGCCCAGTCGGCCAGCTTCCCGACCGAGAGGATCACCGGAACCTCTCGTGGGTTCGGGATCTCGGAAGGCTTGTACGCCGGGCACTTCGGGGGTGGACGGTGAGGGTGGGTATGCGACCGAGCCTGGGTTCGCCAACTGGCAGCTGCCCGGGCCTCCGCGGCGTTGTCCGGGGTCGACCGCACGCGGGCACGGTGAGCAGGAGTGACGGTCGCAGCAGGGCGCAGGTCGGTGGCGGAACGACCGGTCTCAGGGGCATGAACGGGATGCCCACACACCTCGCCACCGTGTCGAGGAGACCAGTCCCGGGAGGATCCGAGTGATGAGCGATTGGGACGTCTTCGGGTACATCGTGTTTGGTCTGGTCTTCTGCCTGGCCCTCTTCGGGCTGTGCATGACTGCTCACCAGACCGGCGTGTCCGCGGAGCTGCGGTGGTGGCTGCGCCGTTGGTGGTGGGACCGCCGCCACGGGCGTGGTTCCTATGACCTCGTCGCCGAAGAGCGCGCAGTCCGACTTCGGGACGCGTGGGTGGTCGAGATGGAGCCCACATGGAATCCCCACGATCCGGGACGTGAGAACTTCGAGCGGTGGGAGAGGATCGTGGAAGCCTGGAACAAGATGGCGCCCACGTGGGAAGGCACCCCTGAGGACGTCGAGCGGTGGGAGCACACCCGGCGCGAAGCGGCCCTGCGCGCAAGCACCCGGGAAGAGGGTGGATGTGATGAGCGTGCGGAACCGCACCGCCCGTGAGCAGAGTACAGAAGCCGTGGTGGCTGCGATCGGCATTCCCGCCGTCATGCTCTACGTGGCCTTGCTGACGGTCGTTGGCCGGCTCCAGCTCGCGATCGCTCATCAGGCGGTGGAGCTCACTGCTGTGCCGGAACTGATGGGGTTAGGGACGTGATCCGGACGCGCCGGGCCGGGTTCGACCGCGGATCGGTGTCGGTGGAGATGGTGATCCTGGGGCCGGTCCTGCTGTTCTTCGTCCTGGCGGTGCTCTTCGCCGGCCGGTACGCCCTGGCCCAGCAGTCCGTCCAGGCCGCGGCCGCCGAGGCGGCCCGGGCCGCCTCGATCGCCCGGTCGGCCGGGGAGGCGTCCGGTTCTGCGACCGGGGCAGCGTCGGCGTCGTTGGCCAACCAGGACGTGCGCTGCGTCACCCGGTCGGTGTCGGTGGACACCAGCGCCTTCGCGCAGGACCCCGGCACACCCGGGCTGGTCACCGCGACCGTGTCGTGCCAGGTCGACATGTCCGACCTGGCGTTCCCCGGCATCCCCGGCAACCGCACCCTGGAGGCCACCATGTCCTCCCCGATCGACACCTACCGCTCGAGGCAGGGGTAAGACCGCGATGACCACGGGCACGGTGAGCAAGTCCCTGCGGGAGCGTACCGAGCGCGGGTCGGTGGGGGTGTTCGTCATCGTTCTCGCGGCCTCGTTCCTGATCATGGTCGGGCTGGCGGTGGACGTCTCCGGGCACCTGCACGCCATGCAGGAGGCCCGCGCCACCGCCCGTGAGGCCGCCCGCGTCGGGGGCCAGCAGCTGCAGACGCCCACCGGGGTCCGCGGCCTGGGGGCGGTGGCCGACCCCGGCCAGGCAGCGGCGGCCGCGCAGGCGTACCTGGCCAGCGCCGGAGTCACCGGTTCGGCGTCCGTGACCGGCCCGGCCAGCATCAGCGTCGACGTCACCTCGGTCTACCCGACCAAGTTCCTGTCGATCATCGGCGTGCCCAGCCTGAGTGCCACCGGCACGGCGCAGGCACGGATCACCCGGTCCGTGGGAGGAGTGGAGCAATGAGAGTCCGTCGACGCCTTCTCGGCCTGGGCGCACTGGTCGTCCTGGCCGGCATCCTGGTGGGCCTGCCTGCCCTGCTGCTGGCCCTGGGCGGGAACCCGCTGCCGCAGACCCTCCCCAGCCTGGAGCAGGTCCGCGCCGCCCTGCTGACCCCTGACGACGGCACCCTGGCCCTGACCGGGGCCAAGCTGCTCGGCTGGGTGGTCTGGGCCGCACTGACCCTCAGCATCCTCGTCGAGGCCGTCTCGGCGCTGCGCGGCGTCCGGCCTCCGAAGCTGCCTGCCCTGTCCCTGCCCCAGTCCGGCATGCGACCCCTGGTCGTGGCCGCGCTGGCCCTGTTCATCGCCGCCCCCGGCGGAACCGTTCCGGCGGCCACGGCGGCACCCGCCCCGGTCAGTGCGCCGGCGGTGACGGCCTCTGCCCCGGTGACAACCGAGGCACACACGGCCCCCGCCCCGGTCACCCCGGTCCCTGCAGCCACCACCGAGCAGGAGCCCACGCACTCCTACGTGGTGCGCCCTGGGGACACCCTGTGGTCCATCGCTGCCCAGCACCTGGGGTCCGGGCACGACTACCACCGCATCGTCGACCTCAACCCCGAGCGCCTGGCCGGTGGTGCCGACTGGGTCACCCCCGGCATGGTGCTGCACCTCCCGGCGACCGAGGCCGGACCGGCACCGGCGAGCAGGCCGGCCAGGACCAGGAGGTGGTGGTGCAGACCGGTGACACCCTCAGCGGCCTGGCTGCCGAGCACCTGGGGCAGGCCGACCGGTGGCCAGAGATCTACGAGGCCTCCACCGGCACCGTCCAGCCGGACGGGCGACGCCTGAGCGACCCCGACCTGATCTATCCCGGCTGGCGCCTGGGCCTGCCCGACTCGGCCGGGGGCCAGGACCAGGAACGGCCGGCGCCGACCACCGCGGATGCGCGGACTGCCGCGGACGTCGGCACCGCACTGGGGGCGCAGCCAGACACCCCCGACGCAGGCGAGCCGGAGCAGCCCGCCGAGGCGAGCCCGGCAGGTGGCGCGTCCGCCCGGTCGGGCATCACCCTGGGTGCCGCCGCGGGCGCCACCTCCATCGTCGACAGCGCCGCGCAGGCCGGACCCGACACCGGTGGAGACGCCGGTCGCGGCGTCGGAGGGGACGCTGCCGGGAACGGCAGGGGTGCGGATGGGGACGTTGCCCTGGACGGAAGGGACGCTGCCGGAGACGGTGAGGAGGACACCCCTGCGGCGTGGTTGCTGGAGGGCATCGTCGGGTCCGGGGCCCTGCTGGGAGGTGCGCTGTTCCTCGCGCTGACCTTGCGCCGCCGGTCCCGGTTCCGGACCCGCCGCCCAGGGCGTGCCCTCGCCCCGCCGGACCCGGTCCTGATCCCCGTGGAGAAGACGATCCAGACCCGCGGCCGGTCTGCGGCTCCCACCCTGGAACAGGTGGACCAGGCCCTGCGCCGCCTCGGTGGGACGTGCGCCGCGACCGGGGCCCCCGTCCCGGCCGTGGCGGCCGTGCAGCTGGCCGGTGACGGCCTGTGGCTGCACCTGTGGCAACCGGCCGACCTGGACGCCCCGTGGCAGGACACCGGGGACGGGCAGCACTGGTTCCTGCCCGCCGGCACACCGGTGGAACAGATCGGGCCCTGGAGTGAGGATGCTCCTGCACCGTTCCCGCTGCTGGTCTCCATCGGGGCCGGGGACGACGGGTCGGCGTGGATGCTGAACCTGGAGGACCTGGAGGTGGCCCTGACCGGGCAGGCCGAGTACGTGGACGACCTGACCCGCTACCTGGCTGCGGAGGTCGCGGTGAACCCGTGGTCGGCCGGTGTGAGGCTCGACTGCGTCGGTATCGCCTCCGAGGTGGCCCCGATGAACCCGGCCCGGGTGCGCGTCGCGGACGCCGGCGCGCTCGAGGACCTCCTCGCCGAGGTCGTCGGGGTGATCGACCGGGTGGGGGAGCAGGGCGTGCCCACCGCCCGGGTGCGCCAGGACGGTGAGGACACCTGGCCGGCCCGGCTGGTCCTGCTCGCCACCGACGGTGCGGCGCCTGCGGCCACCGACCAGCTGCGCCAGCTGCTGGCCCAGCACGCCGGGAGCACGGGCGCCTGCCTGGTCGTCCGCAGCGGTGCCCCTACCGATACCGCGATGCACATCGAAGCCACCGCCGACGGGCGGGTCCGTATCCCCGCCGCAGGCCTGGACCTGCTCGGTGTGGGCCTGACCGCCGACGAGGCGGCCGGGTGCGCGGCGCTGCTGGCCCACGCCGACACCGAACCGGACGTGCCGATGCCGGCAGCCACCCTCGACAGCGACGAGCACCAGGAGGACTGGCGGGGCTGGGCCGACCAGGCCGGTGCTATCCGGTCCGAGCACACCGCCGGGCGGGACGCGACCGTCGACCAGGACCTGGCGACGCTCCTGCCACAGGACGACGAGCTCTACGAGCAGGAGGCGGCCACCACCGCAGAAGACCTCTCGACGCTGGCCCCCCGGGTGGAGCCCGACGTCGCCCGACAGGTGGTCGAAGCTGACCCCACCCTGGATGCCGACCTGGCCGCGTGGTGGGACCCGGCCGCCCGCGTCCCCCGGCTCACCCTGCTGGGCCCGGTCAAGGCCAAGACGTGGGGCAAACCGTTGGCCGAGCGCAAGGCGTACCTGACCGAGCTGCTGGCCTACCTGGCGCTGCACCCAGGAGGGGTCACCACCGCACAGACGGCAGAGGCGTTCGGGATCACCGAGACCAAGACCCGCGACTACATCGGCCGCTGCCGGGACTGGCTCGGCACCGACCCGGCCACCGGCGAGCTGCACATCCCGCACGCCCAGGACACCCCCGCCAGCCGCGAACGTGGCGTGAACGTCTACCAGGTGCTCGGCCTGCTGGTCGACGTCGACCTCTTCCGCCGGCTCCGCACCCGCGCCACCGCCCGCGGCGGCACCGAAGGCATTCAGGACCTCAAAGCTGCGCTGCGCCTGGTCCAAGGACGCCCCTTCGACCAGCTTCGCCGCGGAGGCTGGGCCTGGCTGTTCGAAGGGGACCGCCTCGACCACCACATGACCTGCGCCGTGGTCGACGTCGCCCACATCGTCGCCACCCATGACCTGCAGACCGGCGACCTGGCCGGGGCTCGCGCAGCAGCGGAGATCGCCTTCCTCGCCGCCCCGAACGAGGAGATCCCCACGCTCGACCTGGCCGTCGTCACCGCACGGGAGGGCAACACGGCCGAAGCGGTCCGCCTGCTGCAGACCGACATCTGCAACCGCACCGACGACCCCGACCTCCCACCGGCCGACCTGCCCGAACGCACCCAACGGATCCTCGACCGCCACGCCTGGCTGGAGGACCGCAAGGAAGCCGTCTGACGAGTGTCTACCCGGGGGGGGGAACCCACCTCAGTGACGACAACGTGCGCGGGGCGGCGTCTCAACGGCAGTGACATGTCAGGGCCCCGATGCTCGTGACGTCGCGAGTCCGCCGACGAGCGCGCACTCATCCTGGATATGTCGGTGTTCCCCACACGCCAAGGTGCGATACATCGCTGTACCGCCGATGTGCGCGCTCTTGTTGGATGGCATACCCATGCACTCATGGGGATGTCTATACCGTTGGTGGAGCGTCGGTCACAGAGCGAACCGTTGGCGGCCGACAGGACGCGTACACGCCCGGCGGTCACCTCGCACCCCGGTCTGGACCTCCTCGGCCGTGTCCCACTCAGCACCCCTTGACCGGGCTTTTTCTCGGGCGGGTCTTATCGGACACCCGAACAGGGATGCACTCGCTGACCTGCATCATTCCCGTTCAAGGTTCCTTAATCGGAACGGCGGCGCTGGAGTATCTGGGGTTCGCCAGCTTGCTGCATCGCCAGCTTGACAGCGCCAAGGTGCCGTAGAGAGGCCGAGCTCTAGCTCGTCAGGGACCCGGCGACGCGCCGCGCTACTGACCCCCGCCCGCCCGGCTGGCGGCGTCTTCGCGTTGCGGGCGGTGTCGTTCAGTCGCGGGAGATGCGAAGGGCGACCCAGAGCCCGCACCTTCGGCAGATGTAGGCCGGTTCGCTACCGAGTGCGTGGAGCGACCTGCGTGGCCGCAGGCGGCCGCAGCACGAGCATCGCTGCTGGGTGTCATCGACCATGTCGCGATGGTGCCACGGGCCCGTGACCCTCGGGGGTTACAGGTAGCGGCAGACGTCTTCGGGGGAGCAGGTGGCCGGGTCGCCGGCGGCGGCGTCCTCGCGCAGGTCGGCGATCTTGGCGCGGAGCTGCGCGAGCTCGGCGAGCTGCCGGTCGATCACCTCGAGGCGGGTGTCGAGCAGGTCGGTGACGTGCTGGCAGGGGGCCTGCCCCCGGTCGCGGATGTCCAGCACCTGGCCGATCTGCGCCAGGGTCAGCCCGGCGGCTTGCCCCCGGCCGATGAAGTCGAGCCGGTCGAGCACGTCGAGCCCGTAGTCCCGGTACCCCGCCGGGGTCCGGTCCGCGGCGGGCAGCAGCCCGAATTCCTCGTAGTACCGCAGGGTCTTGGTTGTCGTGCCTGACGCCTGGGCCACCTCACCGATCCGCATGCCACTCATTCTGCCTTGACCTTCCAGTGCCCTGGAAGGTCGATCCTGAGGGCGATGAAGGAGGAGCTCATGACGGCAACGGCAAAGGGCGGGTCGTATGACCTGGCGGTGATCGGGTCCGGTGGGGCGGCGTTCGCGGCCGCGATCCGCGCCACCAGCCTGGGCAAGCGGGTGGTGATGATCGAGCGGGGCACCGTCGGTGGTACCTGCGTGAACACCGGGTGTGTGCCCTCCAAGGCCCTGCTCGCGGCCGCCGAGGCCCGCCACGTCACACTCGACACCGCCCGGTTCCCCGGCCTGCCGGTCCCCGGCGTCGGGCCGGTGGAGATGCCCGCCCTGGTCGCCGGTAAGGATGAGCTCGTCGGATCGCTGCGCGGCGAGAAGTACGTGGACCTGGCTACCGAGTACGGATGGGACCTCCTGCCCGGGGAGGCCACGTTCGTCGGCACGCCGACCGAGCCGGCGCTGCGCGTCACCGGCCCGGGCGGCACGGTGAAGAGGGTCCGCGCCGCGCGCTACCTCATTGCCACCGGCTCCACGCCCTGGGTGCCGCCGGTCCCCGGTCTCCAGGAGGCCGGTTACCTGACCTCGACCACCGCGATGGAGCTGGACCACGTCCCAGAAATCGCTGCTGGTCATCGGCGGCGGCTATGTCGCCATGGAGCAGGCCCAGCTCTTCGCCCGGCTCGGCGCCCGGGTCACCATGCTGGTCCGCTCCCGCCTGGCGTCCCACGAAGAACCCGAGGCCGCCACCGCCCTGCAGGAGATCTTCGCCGACGAAGGCATCCAGATCATCCGCGGGGCGGTGCCCACCGCGGTCCGCCGCGACCAGGCCGCCGGCGAGGTCGCGGTCACCGCCACCACCGCCGGCGGCGGCTCACAGGAGCTCCGGGGCGCTGAGGTTCTCGTCGCCACCGGGCGCCGCCCGGTCATCGGCACCCTCGGCCTCGACACCGTCGACGTGCGCACCGGCGACCACGGCGCGGTGGTCGTCGACAATCACCTGCGAACCACAAACACGCGCATCTGGGCTGCCGGTGACGTCACCGCCCACCCGCAGTTTGTGTACGTCGCCGCGGCCCACGGCACCATCGTCGCCGACAACGCCCTCACCGGCGCCGGCCGTGAGGTCGACTACCGCCACCTGCCCCGGGTCGTGTTCACCAGCCCCGCCCTGGCCACCGTCGGGATGACCGGCCAGCAGGCCTCCGCCACCGGGATCCGCTACGACAGCCGCGTCCTGTCCCTCGCGCACGTCCCACGCGCGATCGTCAACCGCGACACCCGCGGGCTCATCAAGATGGTCACCGACGCCGACACCGGACGCATCATCGGCATCACCGCCCTCGCCCAGGACGCCGGCGACCTCGCCGCCGCCGGCGTCTACTACATCCTCGACGCCGGCATGACCACCGACCAGGTCGCCAACCTCTGGAGCCCTACCTGACCATGGCCGAAGGCCTCAAGCTCACCGCCCAGGCCTTCACCACCGACATCACCAAACTCTCCTGCGCGCGGCATGAAACCCGCGTATAGGGATCCCCTTGCGGACACATCGTCAGACAGACGCGCGGCCAGACGTGCTGGCCGAACCGACCCTCAGTCGAACCGCCGCAGGCCATCTCGACAGAGACCTCTGACTGCATAACTATGCACTCACTGGGAGACCTCTCAAACGTCCCCATCTGCCGCTTCGAGGTGGCGACGCTGTGCCGCATGGTGTCACGAGATTCGACGCTTCATTGGACGGCGAAACGTCAGCGTCGCAGATGTCCGTCGCCCGGCAGTCCTTGCGACGAGGCCTCACGGCCGGCACCACGGACAAGCGGGAAGTTACAGGCTTAGCCGAGCGACTGTTCGGACCCGGGAGTCGTCACTGTTATGGCTGACTTCTAGGAGCGCCTTGCGCGCCGGGGGGGTAGTCGACCAGCTCGCGGAGGGCTAGCGTGGCGGCCAGCCGGACATCGGGGTGGTCGTCGTGCAACGCGTCGGCTAGGGCGGGAGCAGCCTCATGTGCGCCCGGTGCCCCGATGAAGCACAGTACGTCGGCTGCATGAGCGCGCGCGCTCGGATCATTCGCCGTGGTCAGGGCCGTGCAGATGGTCGGCACAGCTGGCGCTCCGAACTGGGACAGCGCCGTGGTCATCGCATCGCGCGCCGTCTGGTCCGTGTCGCCGAGCCGGTCAACCAGGAGCGGAATGACCGAGGGGTCCGCGATCCGGGCAAGTGCCCACCGGGCCTTGTCCGCGACAAGAGGGTCGGCATCGTCGATGAACCGCGCCACCACGGGAACAGTGTTGGGGTCGGCGAGCTTACTGAGAAGGTGTAGTGCCTGCAGGCGGGTGTTGACATCGCCGACGGAAAGCGCCGACGAAGCTGCGTCTGCGGCTGCCTCAGGGGTCCGGGTCAGGACCCAGGTCAAGGTTTCCCGAACGAAATAGTCAGGTTCTTGCCACAGCAGCTCGGCAATGCGAGGTGCCAGATGCGGCTCGGCTCGCTGACCTAATGCGACAGCTGCGTGTTGACGCATGTCCTTGTCCGGGTGGACCAGGGCGGCGAGTGCGGCCGAAGGGTTGTCGGCTAAAGGCTTACGGGGCTGGTTCACGTGGCCGACGCTAAGCCTCGATCCACCGATGGGCAGGTGGATGGGCCGCTGTAGGACGGGGTCAGGTCTTTGACGGGGCGAGGGTCGTGAGGGCGCGCGTGAACTGCCGGTCTGCCCGGCTTTTCCACTGGGTTCCTGCTGGTAGGGACGGGGGCTGGGGTCAGGCGGGTGCTGCGGCCCGGCCGGGGCGGAGCGCGTCGTAGAGGACGGTCCAGGCGTGCTCCCAGGGCCAGTCTCGGGGTAGGTGCAGGTGGAGGCGGCGGGCGGAGGAGGCGACCCGGGCTGGCAGGTTGACCAGCTTGCGGCGGATCGTGGGCGTCGTCGCCCGCGCCAGGCGGGTGCTGCCGGTCAGGGTGGCCGCGGCGCGGGTGAGGTTGAACGCCATGACCGCGGCGATGAGCCAGGCGGCGTTGGCAGCGAACTTGCCCGAGGGCAGGTGCGCCAGGGCCGAGGCTTTCAGGTCGGCGTGGACGTTCTCGATGACCGCGTGGCCCCGGTGGACCTGGTCGGCGGCCACGGTGTCCCGCTCGGTGGCGGGCGTGGTGGTGAAGAACGCGTGGAAGCGCCAGGTGTCGAACATCGACTCCTGCCCGTCCTTGGCCCTGGGGTTCAGGTCCGGGACGCGGCGCACCACCAGCCGGCCAGTGACCTGCTCGGACTTCTTGGCCGAGGTGAACGCGGTGTAGTCGATCTCGGCGACCTCGGCCCGCGAGACCCACCTGCCGGTGGCCTGGTCGTAGATCGCGTCGGTGTACCTGATCGTGGTCCACGCGTCCTCGGCGATCGCGGCGATGGCGCGCTTGACCGCCGGGTCCAGCCGCACGGTGATCGAGACCTGTGCACCGGCCCTGTCGGCGGCGCCCACCAGGGCGGCGGAGTAGAACGCGGAATCGGCGCGCAGGAGCACCGGTCGCCCGGCCAGGTGGCTGCGCCGGACCAGCGCCAGGGCATCGGTGGCCAACCGGGCCGCGCCACGGGAGGAACCCACGGAACCCTTGCGCAGGCGTTGGGCGGCGATGACCGGGGCGGTCTGCTCGGTGGACACGGTCGCCAGCAGCGCGTTCAACCCTCGGACCCCGCTGTAGCCGAACCCGGCGCCCTGCTTGGCGTAGCCGTGGACCTCCACGATGGTGTCGTCCAGGTCGAGCAGCACCGTCCCGGTGTCGCCGGCCCGGCCCAGCAGCCCGGTGCGCCCGGCCAGGGCGAGGGTGAAGCGGGAGGCGACCGCGTCGCCCTGGCGGACGTGGCCGAAGGTGAACGTGCGCAGGAACGAACCGAGCGTGGAGGGGGCATAGGGCCGTTCGAACAGCTTGCCCATCGCGCCGTGGCGCAAGAGCCCCATATCCTCGATGCTGTCCGCGCCGGCGGCCATACCCGCCACCAGGGCGGCCAGCTTGGCGCCGGCGTTGGCGCCCTTGTCGGTCGGCAGGCTCAGGTGCTCATCGCCCAGGGCGTGCAGGCCGGCTTCTTCGGCCAGCGTCATCAGCGGGACAAGCCCGGCGGCAGACACGAGGTTGGGGTCATCGAACGTCGCGGAGACCACGGGGAGGGTGTGAGAGAGTTGCATCTACGAGATGCCCTTCCGGTTTGGGTGATACGTGCTCTAGACAAGTCGTATCTTCCCAGGTCAGAAGGGCATTTCTCGCTTTCCCACGCCGCTTCACCGGCTCACCCGATCGGTGGATCCAGGCTAAGGCCTCACCGTGCGTGAGGGTCAACCCGCTGGTAGCACCAGCCTCTGCGCCGCCCAGGAATGACTTGCGGGTATCCAGGAGCAGAGCTTTACGACAGGCACCTGCCGCAACTCAAGCACGGTTCGGAGCGCCAGCCGGACACTGGGATCGTTGAGCCCTACGGTTGCTAGTGCCTCTCCGTGTATCCATCACTGGTCGGTCTGTGGCCTCTACTCCGCTTCGCCGCATCCTCCGCGAATGGGTTGCTTGGAGACCGCCGAGGGAAAAGGACGCTGAAGACGTCGACTGAACGCACCAGATCCTGGAGCCGGACAGCCAAACCAAGCGAAGGGCGACGGGCACGCTCATGCCGCCAGGAGGACGGCCGACAGGCACGGTGGAAGCCGCGAGCACTCCTCCGCTCATCGGCGTCGCAGTCAGCGCCTAACCTTGCAGCATGGACAGGTACCCGTCGCGCCACCCTTGGCGACCTGTCGAGCGCTGGTATCGGACCCTGATCATGTTTGCCGGCTCGATTTTCGGCCCTCCTGACACATCTGTGGGTGTTTGAGCGCGGCTGAGTAGGGCGCACGCCGTTCCCTGCCTAGGTTTCTGAGCTGTCAAGGAACAGAAGCCAGTGGTCAGGAGAACGGCGTGCGTGATGTCAGCCTATGGCGCAGTCTGCTCGGGGTCGAGAAGACGGTGCTGGAGCGGGTCGAGTTCGACGAGGACGCCGAGGTGCTGGTGGCGCACGTGCGACCCACCGCCCGGCAGCGGGGCCGGTGCGTGAAGTGTCGACGGCGCAGCCCACGGTATGACGCCGGCCCGGGGCGGCGGCGCTGGCGCGCACTGGATCTGGGCACCATCCGGGCCGAGCTGGAGGCCCACACGCCACGGGTGCGGTGCCGCGCTCATGGGGTGGTGGTCGCCTCGGTGCCGTGGGCGCGCCACGACGCGGGCCACACCTACGCCTTCGACGATCAGGTGGCGTGGCTGGCGACCCAGTCCTCGAAGTCCACCGTGACCGAGCTGATGCGCATCGGCTGGCGCACCGTCGGGTCGATCATCACCCGGGTCTGGGCCGACGTCGAGGCCAGCCACGACCGGTTCGCCGGGCTACGGCGGATCGGGATCGACGAGATCAGCTACAAGAAGGGCCACAAGTACCTGATGGTGGTCGTCGACCATGACGCACGCCGCCTCGTCTGGGCCGCGCCGGGACGCACGAGCGCCACGGTGGGCGAGTTCTTCGACCTCCTCGGCCCCGAGCGCAGCGCCCAGATCACCCACGTCTCGGCTGACGGGGCGGACTTCATCGACACCATCGTCGTCCGGCGGTGTCCTCAGGCGGTGCGGGTGGCCGATCCGTTCCACATCGTGAAGTGGGCCACCGACGCGCTGGATGAGGTCCGCCGCGAAGCGTGGAACGACGCCCGTGCGCTGGCCCGGAAGGAGCCCAGGCGCGGTCCTGGCCGTCCTGGCGCTGACGCCCCACCACGACCAGGCAGCGAGCGGGCCAAGGCGCTCAAGGGTGCCCGGTACGCGTTGTGGAAGAACCCGGAGAACCTCACCGAGAACCAGCAGGCCAAACTCGCCTGGGTCGCTGCCACCGACCCGAGGCTGCACCGCGCCTACCTGCTCAAGGAGGGCCTACGGGTGGTGTTCCAGCTGCCCTACGACGAGGCCGTCGAGGCCCTGGACCGGTGGATCAGCTGGGCCCGCCGGTGCCGCATCCCCGCATTCGTGAAGCTGCAGAAGAGCATCGTCAAGCACCGCGACCGGATCCTGGCAGCGATCGAGCACGACCTGTCAAACGGACTCGTCGAGTCCACCAACACCAAGGTGCGCCTGATCACCCGCATAGCGTTCGGGTTCCACTCCGCCGAGGCCCTGATCGCCCTCGCACTGCTCAACCTCGGCGGTCACCGCCCCGCGCTCCCAGGCCGGAACTGACCCACACATGTGTCAGGAGAGCCCGATTTTCTGCGGGATCCTCTTCCTGTTCCTGGGGGTACCGGAGATGCTAGTTCTGCCCTTCGCAATGCTGATCGTTGTGCTGCTGTGGCCCGTTCCAGCCGGGTGGCGTGACCACCTGCCTCGTCTCGCAGCGGTAGTCGATAGAGTGCAGCGCCGCTAGAGGCAGACATCCGCTTCTGCCGCAGGTCGCGACCTCTGCAGTCGAACACCCGCAGTCGGCCAGCGGATCAGCTCGCCGGCGGCGACGGCTCAAACTCTCGCGTCTCGATCTTCGCAATAAAGCGGTGGCCGCGGCGGCACTGGTACGGCATGCGCAGCGTGACGCCGGGCTGATCCAGCCTCCCGACGCCGGTTGCCGTCACGGGATGGGCGTCGACCCCGCAGGAGGGGCAAGTCCTTGCCGCGATTTCCATAGCAGCCAGCGTGGCACCGTGCCGCTGGTTGGGCAACCACCCGGCCTGCTCCTCTTCAGGACCAGCATCCGCTTCTGCCGCTGATCGCTGGGTGCGGTGCGACCCGTCGCGCTCCTGTGTGGGCCCGGAATTGAAGGAGGTGCTCAGCCCTTGTTGCCGGTGAGCGCGAAGTTGCCACCCAGGCCGATCATCATGCCGCCCCCGGTCGCACGCACCGCGGCGAGACGACGTGGAGAGCGGGCGAACCACGAGGCAGCACTGCTGGCCAGCACGGCCCAGACAGCGTCGCAAACGAACGCGATCAGGACGAAGACGAAGCCCAGAACCATCATCTGCACGGGGATGACGCCGGCATGGAAGTTCACGAACTGCGGTAGGGCTGCGACGAAGAAGACGATGGTCTTGGGATTGGTCACGCCGACGATGAACCCCTGCCGCAGGAGGGTCCAGGACGTCAGTGCTCGGTGACTGTCCCCGCCGTCGGTACCGGTACCTGCTCGACGATGCCGGATCGCCAGAACCCCGAGGTAGATCAGGTATGCAGCACCCAGCATCTTGATCAGGTCAAGTCCAGTGGAGTGGTGTACGACGGTGATCCCTCGATGGGGTTGATCAGGCCGTCAGTGCGGGGACGGTAGCAGCGGTTTCCTCCTGTCCGGTGGTGGTGGGGGCCAGGGCGTGTCGGCAGCGGGTGAGGACGTCGAGGCCGATGTAGCGGCGCTGCTCGGCCCAGGCGTCGTGCTGCGCCCCCGCAAGCGGGAGGTGCCCCCAGCCCAGGACGGCGCCGACGAGGCGGATGATGGCCTCACGGTGGGGGAAGATGCCGACGACGTCGGTGCGCCGGCGGATCTCGCGGTTGAGCCGCTCCTGGGGGTTGTTGGACCAGATCTGGCGCCACACCTCCTTGGGGAAGGCGGTGAAGGCCAGGATGTCGGCGCGGGCGTCCTCGAGGTGGGTGGCGACCGCGGGCAGCTTCCCCGCCAGGGTGTCGATGACCCGGTCGAACTGGGCCTGCACCGACGGCGCGTCGGGCTGGTCGTAGACGGAGTGCAGCAGCGCCTTGACCCAGGGCCAGGAGCTCTTGGGCGTGGCGGCCATGAGGTTGGCGGCGTAGTGGGCGGGAGCACGCGCTGCCACGCGGTGCCGGGCAGGGTCGCGCCGATCGCCCCGACCAGGCCGGCGTGGGCGTCGGAGGTGACCAGCCCGACCGGCCCGGCACTGGTGAGGCCGCGGCCACGAGGTCGCGGAAGAACGCGAGCCAGGAGGCGGTGGTCTCGCCGGTGGCCACCTGCAGGCCCAGGATCTCCCGGTAGCCCTCGGCGTTGACGCCGGTGGCCACCAGCGCGCTCACCTTGACCACGCGCCCGCCCTCACGCACCTTGAGCACGAGCGCGTCGACCGCGACGAAGGTGTAGGGGCCGGCGTCCAGCGGGCGGGTGCGGAAAGACTCCACGTGCTCGTCCAGCTCGGCCGCCATCACCGACACCTGCGACTTGGACAGGCCCGTGATCCCCAGCGCGGTGACCAGCTTGTCCATCCGCCGGGTGGAGACCCCGAGCAGGTAGCAGGTCGCCACCACCGTGGTCAGCGCGGCCTCGGCCCGCTTACGACGCTCGAGCAGCCACTCGGGGAAGAAGGACCCCTCGCGCAGCTTGGGGATCGCCACGTCCAGGGTGCCCACACGCGTGTCCAGGTCCCGGTGCCGATACCCGTTCCGCCGGTTCGTGCGCTCGGTGCTGCGGTCGCCGTAGTCGGCGCCGCACACGCTGTCGGCCTGGGCCGAGAGCAGGCTGTTGATGAAGGACTGCAGCAGCTCACGCATCAGGTCAGGGCTCGCCTGCGCGAGCTGCTCGTGCAGGAACTGATGCGGGTCGATAATGGGTCCAGCGGTCATCGGTGGTGCTCCTCTTCGAGAGTTCTGTGGAAGGTTCACTCGAAGGATCACACCGGTGGCCGCGCCTACCTCAGCAGGACACGCTCACCGGGTGTCGTCGTACACCACTCTGGTGGACTCCACTCTACGCTCGTCCGACCCAGTCGCATTGACGTGGGACGCACGCGTCCGCCGCAACGCATTCCTGCAGGCTGAACCGGAATCACCATAGGGTGCACGGATGAGCACGTTCACCTGCGTCGAGTGCGGTCGAATGTTCAGGGGTCAAGCACGTCGAACGGCGACTGGACGCCGGGTCTGCACCAAGTGCGAGCAGGGTGTTCTCGGCGCAGCGGCGGGGGTCCTCATGGCGCAGCGGCAGGGCGCAGACCCTGTGGCCGGTGCGATCTCCACCCGGGGCTGGCTACAGCGAATCCGCTTGTTGCGCGGAAAGGATCAGTAGTCACCAGCCCTCCAGCGTGACGTCCGACTTTGCCGCATCTGGCATCGTATGCCAAGCAGCGAACCTAGGGTCGGGTGCCGCTCCAGTACGAGTGCTCGCCGGGTGGCAGATCTATGAACTCGTCTTGGGTCTCTTCAGCCATGGCAGTATCGCTGAGGGGAGATGGTCGAGGGCGCCGGGGAACTGCGCTGCCGGAGCTACCTCCGCGTCCGGGGTAAACGTGCAAGCCGAACGCAGCGTCTGGGACGGCGTCCAGTGCAGCAAGTACTGCCGGAAGCTCCCGGAAGGACTCCCGCGCGAGCTCTTCCGCGAACTGCAGTTCTAGGATGACGCCCCACCGAGGGGTGTGCCAGACCCAATCGCTAGCCCCGTTGGTAACCGCCGCTTCGAGAAGCAGCTCGCCATGGGCACGACGCCACCCATCGGCGGAGACGTCGCCTTCCTGGACCTCGATGGTGAGCCAGGCGCTCATGGCCACAGACTAGCCCCAGGCATGCTGCCGACGGGGCTCTTGACCCGACTGATCAAGACGCCGGAGCCATACCCATTTGCCGCTCGTCGCGCGGCCGGAGCGTTTTGCCTGCGCGACCCGTGCGCCAGGCCAACGAGCGTCGGAACGGTGGTCGCCTTCGTTCGCTGGCGGGTCACGAACGCCTTCAGGCCAGGACGGCGCGGACGACGAGCTCGAGGACCGGCCGGATGTCGCTGTCGTCGTGGCGGGCGACGCGATGCAGGATCAGTCCCTCCGCGCACGCCATCATGGCCCGGGTCGCCGCAACCGGGTCCGTGGCGCCCAGCTCTGCAAGTGCCCCCTGCAGGGCGGCCTCAAAGGTTGCCCGACCCCGTCCGAGGCTCTCACGCAAGGCGGGATTGTGGCTCGCCTCCATGAAGAGGACCAGCCGTGCGCTGGTCAGTGTGCGCTGGTCCTCGGTGGTGCGGTCCAGGAGCGCCACCATGGCCTCGAGGAGCTCCTCGGCCGACTGCGGGGCGAACGTGGCTCGCATCCCAGAGATCTCCCGCTCGAGGATGGCGTCCGCCACCCCACGAAGGAGGGCGTCGCGCGTCCGGAAGTAGTTGGACGTGGACCCCGGCGGGAGGTCGGCCCGCTCGTCGATCCGGCGGTGGGTCAAGGCCTTCAGGCCCTGGGTGCCCACCAACTCGATGGCGGCATCGAGGGCACGGTCCCGCAACGATCTCATCTGAGCACTATATGAGTAGTGACACCGTGCCACTACGCGAGTAGTGTGGCGTGGTGAGGCGGGGCGCCTGCCGGGAAGGATGTTCCCCATGCCATCGGTACTGGTCACCGGAGCCGGTCGCGGGATAGGCGAGGCCATCGCGCTGCGACTGGCCCGCGCCGGATGGACCGTTTTCGCCGGCGTGCGCGAGGAACTCACCGGGGAGGGCCTGGGGCGCGAGGACCGCGGCATCACGAGGGTCCTGCTCGACATCACCAACGAGGCGCACGTCGCCGCCCTGGCCGACAACCTGCCCGACCGGCTGGACGCCCTCGTCAACAACGCCGGCATCGGCGTGCTCGGCCCGATCGAGACCGTGTCCATCCCAGACCTTCGCCGCCAGTTCGAGGTCAACCTCTTTGGCCAGGTCGCCGTCACGCAGGCCGTACTGCCGCAGATCCGTACCGGCGGCGGCCAGATCGTCTTCATCTCCTCCACCGGCGGCCGGGCACCGGTGCCCATGGAGGGCGCCTACTGCGCATCGAAGTTCGCGGTGGAAGCAGTCGCGGACGTGCTCCGGGTCGAGCTCCGGCCCTGGCACATCGAGGTGTCCGTCGTAGAGCCCGGCCCCACCGACACCGGCCCGTGGCAGCAGATCCAGCCATTGCTCCATGCCATGGAGCTGGGCATGGCGGCCAACCACCGCGAGCTCTACGCGCAACACATCAGCGGCATGCTCAAGCTGGTCAGCACGCTCCAGGCCCGGACCGTGCCGCCGGACGTCGTAGCCCGCGTGGTCGAGCAGGCCTTGACTGCGCGCCGCCCTCGTGCTCGCTACGCCGCCGGGGCCCAGGCCCGGGCGATGGTCACCATGAACGCAGTCCTGCCCACGCGGTTCAACGACGCCATCGGAGCCCGACTCCTGGGCCTGCGGTAACCCACCCGGTTCAGACAGGCCCGGCACGTCATGGTGCCCAGATGCTGAACCGGGGCCGCCCGGACGACAACGTCGGGACCGGACGCGGGTGTCCGGTCCTGGCCGCCAGTTGGGGCCTGGAGGGGGTGGCACGGCCACGCGACCTTCCGATCATCGTTGCACGTTCAGAATCTATCGTTGTACGATACCTGTGCATTGTTTCTCGACGAAAGAGATGGCTATGAACAGGTGGGTCGTGCTGAGCCTGCGGGTGGTGCTCGCGATCGCGCTGCTGGGCTCGCTGGTGGTGCAGGTGCTGATCGTCCCGCTGCTGTGGCTGGACATGGACGAGGCGGGCGAGGGGTTCCGCACCTCACTGGCGGTGATCGCCGTCCTCGGCATCCTGTGCCTGCAGGTCATCGCCGTGTGCGTGTGGAGGCTGTTGACGATGGCCGCGCGCGGCACCGTGTTCTCCCCGGCCAGCTTCCGTTATGTCGACATCGTCATCGGTGCGATCGCGGCAGGCTCGGTCCTCGTGCTCTGCGTCGCGGTGGTGGCCAGGTTCGCCAACCACGCGGTCGAGGGCGACGCCGTGGCTCCTGGGCTGGTGGGGATCATCTCCGGGCTGGCTCTGGTGGCCGCGGGGGTCGCCCTGCTCGTCTACGTGATGCGCACCCTGCTCGCGCAGGCGGTCGCGCTCGACGTGCAGTCCCGTCAGCTGCGCTCCGAGCTCGACGAGGTGATCTGATGCCGATCGTCGTGGACATCGACGTCATGCTGGCCCGGCGCAAGATGGCCGTGGGCGTGCTCGCCGACAGGATCGGCATCACACCGGCCAACCTCTCCGTCCTCAAGAACGGCCGTGCCAAGGCGGTACGGTTCACCACCCTGGAAGCGCTGTGCGAGGCGCTGGACTGTCAACCGGGGGACCTGCTGCGCTGGGAGCCGGACGGTGATAGCCCGTCCGGCATCGGCTGACCTGCTGCCATGGCTGACCTTCCGGTCACCGTCCACGTCGACGTCCTGGTGGTGGGCGCCGGCCTGGCAGGACTGCGCACCGCCACCCGGCTGGCGGAAGCAGGCCACGAGGTGCTGCTCGTGGACAGCCGGGCCTCGCTGGGCGTGGGGATCCGCACCACCGGCATCTTCGTGCACCGAACCCTGCAGGACTTCCACTTCCCCCCGCACACGCTCGGCCCCGCGATCCGGCGCGTGGTGCTATACCCACCCAGCCACCGCAGACCCGTGGACCTTCGCAGCGAGCGGGATGAGTTTCGCGTGGGCCGGATGGCCGAACTGTGCACCTGGGCCGGGGAGCAGGCCAAGCAGCACGGGGTCCAGATCATGCTCGGCACCACCTACCAGGGCCGCGACGGCACGGCCTACCACCTGCAGGGACCGCACGGAGCAGTCCGGGTGCTCGCCCGCCTGGTCGTCGGCGCCGACGGGGCCCGCTCCCGCGTGGCCAGGGACCTCGGACTGGACACCAACCGTGCCCTGCTCGTGGGTGCTGAGCAGACCTACCCGGTGCACGACCCGACCGATCCGCCACCGACGTTTCACTGCACCCTGGACCCGCGGATCGCCCCTGGCTACCTGGCCTGGGTCGTGCACGACGGCGCCCACGTCCACGTCGGGACCGCTGGGTACCCCGCCCAGTTCCGCCACGGCCTGCGCCAGAGCCTGGCCACCTACCGCGCCCGGGCCCCCGGGCTGTCGACCGCCACGCGCACCGGACCGGTCGAACACCGCGCCGGCCCGATCCCTGTGGGCGGGCTGCTCCGCAGGATCGGCAACCGGGACGGTCTCCTGGTCGGCGACGCCGCGGGGGCCGTGTCCCCGCTGACCGCCGGAGGGCTCGACCCGTGCCTGCGCCTGTCGGACCACGCGGCGCAGATCCTCGACGAAGCCCTGAGGACGGGACGGCGCGAGAGCCTGGACCGCTACGACGCGGCCCCCCTGCGCCGTCGGCTCCGGGGCCGAACAGCTCTTCGGACCGTGCTCGCCCACACCAGCTCACCCCGCCTGGTAGAAGCCGCCTTCACCGGCCTGCGCACGACCCCTGGCCGTGCTGCTGCACGCCAAATCCTGTTCTCCGACAGGTCCTTCCCGATCGACGCCCCTACCGCACCTAGGGAAGGCGGGGACGTCACCCCACGCCAGGGCCGAACCGTTGAGGCGTGCCCCGGCGACGCGCGGGTCACTACTCCCCGTTAGCGGACTTGCCGCCATCGCCTCGGGCCGCACCGACGACAACCGCTGCGTCAGCACCCTCAACGTTGCCTACCGCGGAAGCGCGCCCGTCCAGAAGGACGCCAGCAAGTTCGAGGAGGTCGAAGGCGTCACCATCTGGAAGGACGTCTCCCACGACGGGCAACCCACCCAGGTGCACGTGATCCTGCTCGACAACGACTGGCCCGACGGCGACGACATCTACTTCAAGCACTACCAGGTGCCCACCGCACAGACCGTCTAGGGCAGGCCACACGCCGGCGGGTCCTCCAGCCACCGGCGGGCACGAACGGCCCGTCCTGACCAAGGCCCTACGGGCATCCAGGCGATGATGCTCGTCGTCCACCGTGGGTCCCAAAGACGTCTCACGGCGCCGTGGGTGGGTCGGAGCAGGTGACGGCAAGGTCGTGTCACGACGACGCCTCCGCCACGGAACGGGACCCGAGACCGACCATGGCGTGCTCGACCCTCCGACGGGTACGTGGTGACCTGTGCGGCCCTCCCGGGTGCAGGGGGGGTACTCCCCGGGAGGGCCGCCCGCGGCGGTGGGGTCTGCCCGGCGGTGATGGGCTACCGGGCGACGCGCACGTCCCCCGCGGGCCGGTCTAAGCCGGCACCGAGCAGCGTAACGCTCAGCCGAGCCCCGCGGTCAACGTGGTCGGGGGCTGCGTCAAGGACCGTTTCCAGGGACGTGTGGGGACGTGCCCTGACCTGCGGTTCTTCCAGCGTCCCCACCCTGGCAGGGGCGTGGTGGGGGCCCTGGTGGGGACGTAACCGGGAGCGCTGGCCGGGGAGCTTCTCGTGGGTGTTCGCACGAGAAGAGGAGCTCGAGATGAGTGTGGCGACAGCGTTGGGACTGACCGGGTGGGACTGCGACCTGCTGGCCACGGCCCGGTCCCGGTGGGACACCTGGGCGGGGCTGCACCCGTGCCTGGACGTCGGGGTCGGACCGGAAGGGCTGCGGCAGTGGTCGTTGGACGCCGCCCCGGCCCGGGCGAACGAGGTGCTGCTGGCCCTGGCCGAGCTCGGTGCACCCGACGGCGGGGGAGAGGCCGCGGCCACCGGGATGCTGCTGTGGGTGCTGATGCCGGGGGCGGTGCGCCTGTCCCGGTCGCTGGCCCGGTACGGCCCGGACGTGGACGAGGCGGTCGCGGCCCAGCTGTGGATCAGCGGACGGACTGTGGCCTGGCGCAACCGGGTCAAGGTCGCCCCCTCGGTGATGCTGAGCGCCCGCCGCGGTGTCCTGCTGGACCTGGAGGTCACGGCCCGGTGGGTGGACCATGAGACCCCCTCGCAGGACATGGACCTGCTGCCCGCCCCGGCCCCGGACGGTGGTTCGGCCGGGGCGGTGGACCTGGTGCACGAGCTGCTGGCCGACGCCCGCCGGCGGGGGGTGGTCAGCCGGCAGGACTGCCGGGTGCTGCTGGACCTGTCCGAGCACACCACCACCCGCACGACCACGCTGTGCCGGGCGGGGCTGCTGAGTCGGGCCGCGGCCCACCAGGTCGCCCGCGAGCACGGCTCGTCCCGCACGACCATCTTCCGGCGGGCCCACCGGGCCCTGGAGGCCCTGCAGGCCACCTACGCGGACCGGGCCAGGACCGCATGAACCCCACACCAGCCCCCGGTCTGCATGTGGGCGTCATGGGACCTGCTGCCTCGACACCGGGCACCCCTCGTGCGGCCGACCCGCCCGACACCTGCCGGGCGAGCGTGAGCGTGGCCGAGCTGCGGGCCGCGTGGCACGCGGCCGCAGCCGGCCGCTTCCGCGGGACCATGCAGCAACCCTCGACGGCCCCGGGCGCGCCGGCCACCGAGGGCGAGTGGTCCCCGACGGGGGAGGTGGTCGCGGTGCTCGGGTGCCACGGCTACGCCGGGTGCACCACCGTGGCCGTGGCCCTGGCCGCCGCGACGGACCGCCCGGTGCACCTGCTGGAGACCGCAGCCCCGGGCGCGAGCGGCCTGGTCGGGTACGCCACGGCCGAGCTGGGACCCACCGGCACCGGGTGGGTCCGCGGCCGCCGCGACCACGTGATCCTGGACCGCCGCGAGCACCCCGGCCCGGTGCCCCTGCCCGACCCCGACCCGCCCACCCACCCAGACATCCCCGACCCGGGAGGCACCGCACAGGAACAGCTCACGGTGGTCGACGCCGGGTGCCACCCCGACGGGCTCGAGGCTGCCCCCGGGTGGGTGGGCCCGGCGGTGGCCGCGGCACAGCACCTGGTCCTGGTCACCACCGCCACCGTCCCGGGCATGAGGCGTCTGGAAGAAACCCTGGAACGCCTGGGCCCTCCCACGCCAGGCTGGTGCTGGCCGTGCGTGGCCCGGCCCCTCGCCGGTGGCCCGCGGCGGTGCGGCACAGCACCGGCCCGGCCACCCGGGACCTGCTGACCGGGGTGGTCCCGGTCCCGCACGACCCGGGCCTGGCCGTGCACGGCCTGGACACCCGCCCGCTGCCGCGCGAGCTGGTCGCCGCGGCCACCGACCTCCTGCATGGCCTCGGCCTGACCGGGGCACGACCCGCACCGACGAAAGGCAGCACCCGATGACCACCACGCTCTCTCCCGCCCTGGCCCACGCCGGCTCCCTGGTCGCCCAGGTCTGCCCGCAGGCACCACCGGGGGCGCAGGTCCACGTCGACAACATCCTCGGGTACGTCCTGTGGGGCGTGGGCATCCTGTTCTTCCTCGGCGTCGTCATCGCCGTGGCAGCGATCGCCGGCGGGCGCATGTTCGGCATGCCCCATGCCAGCACCGGCGGCATCATCGGCCTGGTCATCGTCTTCGTCGCCGTGATCGCCTACCTGATCCTGCCCGGGATCCTGGACGCGATGATGGGCACCGGGTGCGTCTGAGATGACCACCACCACACCCGGAGCGTGGGGTCGGGGCAAGCTGCTGGCCATCCTCGCCGCAGCCCTGGCCGCAAGCCTGGGACTGCTGGTCGGCCTGGGCCTGTTCGTCCGGCAGGTCCTGACCGACGAGGCACCCGACCCCCTGGCCGCGCAAGAAACTGCACCCGCCCAGGTGGTGCTGGCGGAGGCGCACCTGCCGCAGGAGGGCCCTGCCCGGCGGGAACGGATCGCGGACACGCCGATGCTGACCGTGGACGACCCACGCGCCTACCGGCAGGGGCAGGTGACCACCACCGTCACCGAGCCCCTGGGCGTCCCCTCGCCGACGACGACCGGTCCGGTGGACGTGCCCACCGGGTTCCCCCGGACGCCCGAGGGGGCGGTGGGACAGCTGGCGGCGATCGACGTGAGTGTGATCCGGGCCATGTCGGTGCCGGCCACGCACGAGATCTACCGGTCCTGGTCCACCGGTGGTGCCGACCCGGCGAGGTGGGTGATGGCCGGCAACGTCACCGACTTCCTCACCGCCGCCGGCCAGGCCGGGCAGACCAAGGAGGCCGGCCTGGTCGTGACCGCTGTCCCGGCCGCCGGCCAGGTCAAAGGCACCGACGGGCCGGACTGGGTGGTCGCCTGCGTCCTGCTGCAGCTGGAGGCGTCCCTGGTCGAGCAGGCCCAGGCCGCGTACGGGCACTGCGAGGCCATGACCTGGACCGGCGACCGGTGGGTCATCGACACCACCCACCGGGTGTCCCCGGCACCCTCGACCTGGCCAGGGACCGACCTTGCCGCCCGGGCCGGGTGGCGCCCCTGGTCCCCCGCACCGGCGCCGGTCGACGCCGGGCCCACCGGGGACGTCACCGGTGGGACGGGGACGTGGGTCGGTCCCTTGGACGGGCGCGGGTCGGGGGGTGGTCGGTGATGCCGAACCCGTTCGAGTACCTGGCGGCCAAGGCGGTCGGGGAGCTGGTGGCCGACGCGTGGACCTCGATCATGCTGGCGATCTGGATGGGCGGGCTGTGGTTCCTGCGCACCGTCCTGGGCCTCGTGGACGCCATCCTGACCCCCGACGTGACCGCTGACGGCCCGGCCGGGCAGGTGTACCGGACCACGTTCTGGCTCGCAATCGCTCTGCTGCTGATCCTGGCGATGGTCCAGCTAGGCGTGGCCGCGTGGCGGCGGGACGGGACCGACCTGGCCCACGCCGGGATCGGGGTGGCCCAGTTCGTCGTCGTGTTCGCCGCCTGGGTCGGGTACGCGGTGATGATCCTGGCCGCCGCCCAGGGCCTGACCCGGTCCTTGCTGCGGGCCATGTTCGGGGTCGAGGCGTTCGCCCACTGGGAACCCTCCGGGACCCTGGTCATCGCGGCCGAGGACGTCACCGACGCCCTGCTGGCCACCGTCCTGGGGTTCCTGGGCCTGGTGCTGTGGCTGGGCGGGGTCGGGTTCCTGCTGGTCATGCTGACCCGGGCCGGGGCCCTGCTGGTGCTGGTGGCCACCGGCCCGATCGCCGCTGCCGGGCTGGCGGCCGGGTTCTCCAGGGGCTGGTTCTGGACGTCGTTCCGGTGGTTCCACGCGGCCGCGTTCACCCCGGTCCTGGTCGCCCTCGTGCTCGGCCTGGGCACCTCGGTCACCACCGGCGTCGTCCAAGGGGAGGCCGACGGGCTGGCCAAGACGATCGGCACCGCGATCCCGGGGGTGTTCCTGATCTGCATCGCGGCGTTCTCCCCGCTGGCCCTGTTCAAGCTGCTGGCGTTCGTGGACCCCGGCACCTCCTCCGGGGCCGCGATGCGCGCCGGGTACGAGGCCCACGGCGGTCTGCGCGGACTCACCGGCCGCGGCGTGGCGACCTCCGGGGCCGCGTCCACCCTCGACGGGCACGGCCGCCCCGCGGGGGAGGTGTCCGCCGAGGGCCAGGCCAACCAACGCGCGGTGACGGCCACGACCAGCCTGGGATCGACCGCCGGCGGGCTGGCCCACCCGGCCCTGGGCGCGGCGGCCGCCGTGATCGGGGCAGGGGTCGGGTCGTTCGTCTCGGCCGGCACCCGCGGCGCCGCGGTGGCCGCGGACCTGGCCAACCAGGCCGGCGTGGGCCACAACACCTACGTCCCGGACTTCCAACCCTCCCGCCCCACCGGCGACCGGCACCGGCTCGCCCACCCCGAACAACGCGGCGAGAACACCGGCAGCGGCGGCGGGGAAGCCGGCGGGGGAGCGGTCCAGGCACCGCCGCCGGCACAGACCAGTCCCAGCACCGGGACCGGGCCGATACCCCCACCCAGCGGTGGCGGCGCCGGGTCCGGTGCGGCAGCCGCCGGTGCCGGCGCCGGGGTGGTGACCCCGTGACGACCCAGCCCAGCCGCAAGGAGCACGACCCCTGCCGGCACGACGTCAGGAAGGACACGGTCATGACCGTCTACCGCGACTACACCCGCGCCCGCATCGGGTGGTTCTTCGGCCTCACCGGCCTCCAGCTCGGCCTCCTGGCCACGGCGGTCCTGCCGGTGGCCTGGTCGATCTCCCAGCAGGACTGGGCCGCGGTGGGCCTGTCGATCCTCGGTTGGGGGGTGCTGTTCGGGATCGTGGCCGTCCCGGTGCGGGGCCGGTCGATGACCGGGTGGATCACCTCGACCGTGTCCCTGGCGGCGGGCACCCTGGCCGGGTGGACCCGGTTCCGGGCGCGGGCCACCACCGGGCAGGCCAGACCCCACGAGCAGGAGCAGGAGCAGGTGGACCTGCCGGGAATCCTGGCCAGCGTCGTGATCCACGAGGGCCCACCCACGGGACACTCCCACCGGCGGGTCGCGTTGATCCAGAACCACTCGATGAGGACGTGGGCGGTCACCGCGTCGATCGTGCACCCGGGACTGGGCATGGCCGAGGCCGAGGACCGGGAGGTCTACGGGCAGGGCCTGGCCGAGCTGCTCGACGCGGCCGTGCGGGCCGAGCTGGCCTGCGAGGTGATCTTCATGGTCCGCACCGTCCCCGAGGACGGTGCCGAGCGGGCCGACTGGGTCCGGCGCCACCGCACGGGCAACGCCCCGGCCCAGGTCAGCGCGATCAACGACGACCTGCACGAGTCGCTGACCGCCGCGACCGTGCGCACCGAGCAGTACGTCACCGTCGTGGTGCCCGAGTCACGGCTGGGCAAGGTGGCCCGGGAGTACGGCGGGGGTATCGACGGCCGCGCCAGGGCCCTGTACGGGACGATGACCGAGGTCGAGTCCCACCTGCGCGGCGGCCTGGGCGTCTCGAGCGTGGAGTGGCTGACCAGCCGCCAGCTGGCGATCGCGTGCCGGACCGGGTTCGCCCCGGGGGACCGGGCCACCATCATCGACGCCCTCGCGGCATCCCAGACCGACGACGACGTGAACACCGACGTGCCGTGGGAGATGGCCGGCCCCTCCGGTGCGGATGCGGCCGTGCGGCACTACTCCCACGACGCCTGGAACTCGGTCTCCTCCACGGTCAAGCTGCCGGTCAAGGGTGCCGCGATGGGGGCACTGGCCCCGGTCCTGTCGGCACACCAGGACGGGGAGCGGCGCTCCTTCATGGTCTGCTACCCCCTGGTGCCGCCGGGCCGTGCCGACCGACAGTCGGCCAACAGCGAGTTCGGTGCCGACCTGGGGCAGTCGTTGCGGGTCGCGGCACGGATGAAGCAGCGCACCAAGGACGTCGACGAGTCGCAGAAGGTGCGCGCCCTGGAGTCCAAGCTGGCCCGCGGCAACTCCCTGACCGTTCCCTACGCGGTGGCCACGGTCACGGTGCCCAAGACGGTCCGGGCGGCCGAGGCCGGCCGGCGCCTCGACTCCTCGATCCGCCGGGCGGGGTTCGCCCCGCTGCGCCTGGACCTGGCCCACGACGTGGCCTTCGCCGCCTCGGTGGTGCCGATGGGCATCAGCCTGACCCGGAAGGCGAGCTGAACCATGAGCACCTCACACAGTCGGAACCCTGGTGGCCGCCGGGGGAGCACCGGCCGGGACGTGGCCCGTCTGCTGGCCGACTTCGGCCACGACGCCCCACCGGCACCGACGCCCGCAAGGCAGGAGCGGGAGCCGCGGGTGTTCCGGCCCACCAGCACCAGAGGACCACGGAAGGCAGATCGTGGTTGGGCCCCGGCGAAAGCGCCGGTGGCGACCTGGCGGATGACCAGTGACCAGGCTCCGGCGTTCTGGCCGTTCATCCCCACCCCCGCGCTTCCACCGACCGGGGCGCAGATGGGCATCGACGTCGCCTCCGGGGCCGCGTTCCACTGCGACCCCCTCGGCTGGGTGGTCCGCCCTGACGTGCCGATCAGCAACCCGAACATCATGTGCTTCGGCAAGCCCGGGATGGGCAAGTCCGGGACCACCAAGGCGTTCATCCTGCGGATGATGGACTTCGGGTACCGGGCCCTGATCCTGGGTGACACCAAGGACGAGTACGAGGGGGTGTGCCGGTTCCTGGGGGTGCAGCCGATCGCCCTCGGCGCCGGCCTGGGGGCCCGGGTCAACCCCCTGGCCCTCGGCCCGCTGGCCCACGGGTGGGAACGGCTGGACGCCGTGGAGGCGCAACGCCGCGCCCAGGCCGTCTTCTCCCGCTGGTTGACCCTGATCCGTGCCCTGGTCGGGTCCCAACGGATCGGGGAGAACCTGGTCCCCTTTGGACCCAGCGACGAGGCCGTGGTCCGCACCGCCCTGGCCGACCTGACCGGGTACGCCGCCGGCGCCACCTCCTTGGCCGAGACCACGCTGCCCGGGCTGTGGCACGCCCTGGACAACCCTGCCCCCGAACTGGTGGCCGCGACCCGGTTCGAGACCACACGGGCGTTCATGGACTCCACGCGCCTGCTGCGCGACGCCCTGGGCCAGCTGGTCAACGGCGCCCTGGCCGGCATGTTCGACGCGCACACCAACGTGCACATCGACTGGCTCGCGCCGATCCAGTCCCTGTCCCTGTCCCGGCTGCCCCAGGAGGCCGTGGGCATCGCCCTGACCTGTCTGGGCTCCTGGGGCGCCGGTCAACGCGAGGTCGTCTCCCGGGCCGACCAGCGCGTGGTCGTCCGTGACGAGGCGTGGCGGCAGCTGCGGCTGGGGCCGGAGGCCGTCAAGGCGTTCGACGCCGACATGCGCCTGTCCCGCGGCTTCGCCGGCCAGGGCGGGGACATCCAGTACGCGGTCGCGCACAAACCTTCCGACCTGCTCTCGGCCGGCGACGAGGGCTCGGTGGCCCAGACCATCGCCCGGGACATGCTGCACCTGGCCGACATCAAGATCCTGCACGGCCAGGGCCCCAAGGTCGCAGGCGAGCTCGACGAGATCCTGGGCCTGGGCCCGTTGGCCGTGCACGCCATCACCACGTGGGCCCGGCAGGAACCTGGTCGCGCCGTGTGGCAGGTGGGGGACCGCATGTACAAGGTGGCCACCGTTCTGCACCCGCTCGAGGCCGCACTGGCCAACACCAACCTTGGTATCGAGTCGGCGGGTTAGAAGTTCGCGTGAAAATCGACAGTCTGGGCGGAAACCTGAGCATCGGCGGTGGTGCGAGGGGACGTAGGTGCTCGTGTTCGATGGGAATTGACGGCGGGCGAGCCTTGTATGGCCAGGGCCTCCCGACTGTAGGAGCTAAGGACGGCGTCTCGTGGCGTGGCCGGACGTCAGCCGTGGTGTCCGCGTGTTCGGCACAGGGTATGTCGGAGGAAGTGCGTAGGGTCCTGCCTCGTGGGTGCGCCGGGAGGAGCAGTGACGAAGCCAGTCCCGGCGTTGGGGAGCGACTTTCGGCGCCTGTGGGTGGCGATGGCTGCGGGTCAGACCGGCTCGGCCCTGGCGATGGGAGCTTTCACGTTCGTGGCGACCGAGGTCCTGCTCGCCACGAGCTTCCAGGTCTCTTTGCTGGCGGCCGCAGGGACCGCCGCGGCGGGACTGCTCGGGCTACCGGTGGGGCCGTGGGTGGAGCTGCGCCGCAAACGACCGGTGATGATCGGTGCGGACCTGGTTCGTGCCGTGGCCTTGTTCAGCGTGCCGATCGCGCACCTGGCAGGCGTCCTGACGTATGTTCACCTGCTCGTGGTGGCGGCGGTCATCGGCTTTGGCCAGCTGCTGAGCCTGACGGCCAGCACCGCCCACCTCAAGGCACTGGTCTCCCGCGAGCAGCGCACGATCGCAGTGAGCCGGATCGACACCACCAGCTGGATCGCCAACAGCAGCGGGCCACCGCTGGGCGGTGTCCTGCTGGGCGTGATCGGCCCGACCATCACGCTCGGCCTGGACGCAGTGGCCCACCTGGCCTCTGCATTCAGCCTGAGCCGTATACGCCAACCCGAGCCAGACCCGGCGCCACGCCCGCCAGATCACCGGTGGGTCAAGGACCTGACCACCGGGTGGAGCTTTGTCCTGGGCCATGCCACGTTGCGGCCGCTGTTCGTCAACGCGATGCTCTTCGGCGCGATGATCATGGGCGCCCAGCCCCTCATCCTGCTGTTCATGCTGCGCGACCTCGGCTTCACGCCCTTCCAGTACGGGCTGACGCTGGGCCTGCCGGCCGCCGCCGGCCTGGCCGGTGCGATGCTGGCCCCACACCTGGAGCGCCGGTGGGGACGGGATCGGGTGATGGTGGTCCTCGGGGCGTTGCGGGCCGTGTGGTTGATCCCGATTGCGTTTGCCCCACCAGGACTGGCCGGTGTAGCGGTGATCATCACCTGCGACACCCTGCTGCTGTTCTTTGCCGGAGCGTTCAACCCGCTCTTTGCCGGACACCGCATGGATGCGGTGCCCGACCACCTGATGGCTCGCGTCTCAGCGGCCTGGAGCGTCTCCAACCGTGTCCTGTGGCCGGTCGCCATGCTGCTCTTCGGTGCCCTGGCTGTGGCCACCTCGACACAGGTCGCCATCCTGCTCAGCGCATTGGCTCTGCTCGTGTCCGGGGTTCTGCTGCCCTGGCGTCTCGTGCGGCAGGACTGAACGACTCCGACGAGAACCGCGTTGAGCACGGAGCCCTTGACTCGCTGCGGAGGCTCCTGATCGTAGGCCGCGCCAGAGCCCAGGCCGGTGCTAGGGGCGCCGTGCAGCTACAGCAGCGGTTCACCGTCGAGGTTCCTGGTCGTCTCCGCCCACAGCTGGGATCGGTCAGGCAGCGTCAGCAGCCCCGTCTTGGACGGTTCGATCATCGTTGTCGCCCCCACGAGCCTGCGCCCGCCCGGGAGTTGCGCTCGATTCTGTCCGGACCCGCCGCCGGGGCGGGACGGGATGGTCAAGGACGCCGCCTGGTTTCAGTCCCGGGGGCTGTTGATCGTGAGGTCGGGGTGTTCGATGGTGGGCAGGTAGCGGGTGGCGCCCTGGACGGACAGGCCGAAGAGGTCGCAGATGCGTCGCAGGTCTGCGGTGGCCTGCAGTTCGTGCAGGATCCTGTCTTCGCGGAGGGACTGTGGCCGCAGGGTGGTGCCGGTCCAGGGCCAGGCCTGTCCGGGTGGGGTGAGGCGTGGCGCGGTCTTGCGGTTGATCAGCAGATGCGGGTTGGCGGTCTCGGGCCAGGTGCGCTGCCGGTCGTCGAGCCACGCAGCGAGCCTGGAGCGGACCGGGGCGGCCAGTGGCAGTACCCGGTCGCCGAGGGTGAGGCAGCCGTCGGCGATGGCGGTGAGTTGGAGGGACCGGAGTTCTTTGCCGGTCAGGCCGTGGAAGGCGACGAGGGCGACGCACAGCGCGAGGGCAGGGTCGGGGGAGTCCAGTCCCTCCCGGACGGTGGCCGGGTCCAGCGGCAGTGGGATGTTGGCCCGGACCTGGGTGCTGGGCAGTCCGCGGGCGGGGTTGGTGAAGAGCAGCTTGCGGCCATGGAGAACCTTGAACAGCGACTTCAGCCCGGTCTCGGCGAAGCGGCGTCGCGCGCCGGTCTGGGCGGCAACCGCGACCCGGACGTCCTGGCTGGTGACCTCGGCAAGGGAGCGGTAGCCAGCCTGGGCCCAGGTGGTGACAGCGGGTGTGACGCCGTCCACGTGCAGCCGGACGGTCTGCGGTTCGCGCGGCAGCTGCCGCGGTGCGGTGCGGCTGCCGTGCACCATGACGTCGACCCACAGCTCGAGGTGCTCGACCATCTGCGGTGGCAGCCCGGCGGTCCTGGTGGTCAGGTAGGTCTGCAGCGGGGTGGGATGGTCCTCGATGAGCAGTCCGGCCTGACGCAGGACGTCCATCGTGGAGGTGATGTTGCCCTGGTAGCGGGGCAGCATCAGGACCTCACTAGCGCGGATCTTCGCGTTCGGCGTGGTGCGCAGGGTCTGCAGCAGCCGCAGGGAGCGGATGACGTCGTTACGCTGCCTGGCCGACCAGCCGAACCGGGCGGCGTGCTCATCGACGATCGAGGCGCAGTAGCGGGTCAGGTCGCTGTCGGCGACCGCGGCCAGGGCGCGGACCATCTTGGGGTCGGGCGCCAAGTCGAACAGGGTGAGCTGGTCAGGCCCGTGGTCCGTGAAACCGGTGCCGGCGGGGAACGGCAGGGAGTTGCGGTTCCGGGCACGCCAGGGGTCGGCGCGCAGACGGGGGGTCTTGCGCCGCTTGATCAGGATGTTGGCGAAGAACAGCTGCTGCCCGTGCCGGTTGGCACCGGCCAGGTCGAGGCTGCGGCCGGGCTCCTGCAGGGACTGGGCCTGGGACAGGCACAAGCGGCAGGCGCCCTGGTCCCCGACGCGGGTGAGGCGGCCGCAGTACTGGCAGGTCTGCTCGGGGCAGTTCGCCCGCCACCACCGGCACGCCCAGCAGGTCCAGTTGTGGCGTGGATAGACGCCCCAGGCCAGGCAGATCTTGCACGAGCCGACGTGCAGCGGGCTTCGCGGGTGGCAGCGGCCGCACAGGCCCTGGCTGAAGTAGTCTTGCTCGGTGCCGCAGGCCGAGCACGCCGGCGGGGGAAAGGGCCCACCGGGCAGGCAGTCGTAGCAGACGTCGACCCGCGGCCGGGTCCAGGCCACACGCGGGCCAGGCAGGATCCGCACATCGGTGGCAGCCGCAGCGGCGCGGACTCCCCGGCAGCTGGCATCGCGTGCTCCCCCCGTCGGTCTATACCGGCGGCGTGGACCGTGGCTTGCCGAACCGCGGCGACACCACGGGCCCACGTGCGCCGGGCGAGGCGCCCTCACCGGTCGCGGCGTTCTCCGCCGCTGGCCGGGCAGCGGCGACCTTGTCCGGCTCGGGTGTCATCAGGTCGTTCGGGGTGCACTCGAGCACGGCGCAGAGAACGTCCAGCTCGGCCAGGCGCAGCGTCGGTGGGCTGCCGGCCCACCATGAGGACATCTTCCCGGCACTGATGTCGAGCCCGGCATCGGCAAGCATCCTGCGCATCTGCGTCGACTTCCAGATCCCGCGCTCGGCGGCGCGAAGCCGCAGGTTCCACTGCATCGTCTCAGCCTTCCTTCTCGGTGATCCCGAAGCGGGCAGCTACCCGCATGTTGGCGCTCTTCCAGGCCAGCTCGACGTGTTCGTCCCGGACGTGGATGTAAGAGGAGGTCGTCGAGAGCCACTGGTGACCCAGCAGCTCCTGCAGTGCCTTCAGGTCCATGCCCGCCTCGTAGAGCGAGGAGGCGCAGTAGTGGCGCAGCACGTGTGGAGTCAACTGTCCCGACCACGCCGGCAGCCATCGCCGGGTCTGGATCGTCAGCGTCCGGCGCAGCGCGTTCGCGCCCACTCGGCCGCAGCGGTCGAGGTCGGTGTCGAACCGCTCGGAAGGGAGCATCGGGGCGTCAGGGTCAGCGAAGTCGCCCCCGTACTGGTGACGAACCTCGGCCAGCCACCAGTCGATCAGCTGGTCCGCGCCGTTGATCGCCGGGACCAGTCTGGGCTTGGGGCCGCGCCCGCCGGAGCCCTTGCCGAACCGGACGTGCAGCTTGCCAAACCCGCCGAGGTCGGGCCGCCAGTCGCGGATGTCGAGCATCACGGTCTCGTTGATCCGCAGCCCGAGGCGACGCCACAGCGACGCGGCGAAGTAGTCGCGGGCGGCTGGCAGATACTTGCGGGCCTGCCCGACCGAGTCGCGCCAGCCGGTGAAGAGGTCCTCGACCTCGGCGTCCGAGGGAGGCACCCGCACCTTGCCCAGCGAGTGGCCGGACTGCCGGTTGAACTCATCTATCGGTTGCCCCACCGTCACCCCGGTCGCGCGTCGGATCGTGCCGCTGTGCCGGGCGATCAGGAACTCGTAGAAGCCTGCCAACGCGCCGGCCTTGCCGGCCCTGGTCGACACCGTCCAGCCCCGCCGTCTCTGCTCGGCCATGAACCGGTCGGCATCCTGACAGGTCGCCTCCCACAGCGGTGTCGTCAGCGACCTCGCGAACTCGATCACCACCGACCGGGTGCCACTGATGTGGTCATCGCTCAGACCTGCTGCCGCCATCGCCAAGGCGTACTGATCGACCAGTTCCTGCTCGAACTCCTGAGCAGCCTGAGCGTCCGGCAGGACCACGTCCTCGGCGCCGCCACCTGGCAGCGCCACCAACTCCATCAGAACTCGACTTCACCAAGGGCGTTCATGCATCGACAGTACAGCAATAGCGTCAGCCAGAGTGACGACGCATCGTTCTGCGCGCCCAACCGCCCCGAGCCGACGTGGCCTGCGCACGAGCAACGTCAAGCAGAAACCGGGCCAGGAGAACCTGAGTCCCTAGAGACAGCCAGGTGAGGGAAGTGAAAAGCGTCCTGGCCGTGATGGCCGCTCTCGCGGTGCTGCTGGGATTTCCCCTGGCCACCGCGGTGCTCGTGGCCTCGGTGGCCACGCCCGCGATGGCGCAGCAGCACCGCACCCTCTTCTGCGAGGGGACCCTGCCCGTCACCGGGGACTGGCGGCCACCGTACGAGACCGCCTATGCCCTGACCCCAGGCTCGGGGTTCGGGCAGCGTTTCCACCCGATCCACAAGGAGTGGCGCCTGCACGCCGGGGTCGACCTTGTCTCCCAGCCGGCGGGCGCCCCGGTGGTCGCCGCCGCGGCCGGCACGGTCACCGGATCCGGGTGGACCAGCGGGGGAGGGAACACTGTCACCATCGACCACGGCGGCGGCATCAGCACCCGGTACCTGCACCTGGCGGAACCCAGCCCGCTGAGGCTCGGGCAGGCCGTCCACCAGGGTCAGCGGATCGGTGTCGAGGGGTCCACCGGGGACTCCACCGGTTCACACCTGCACTTCGAGATCCGCCAGGACGGGCAGCCGATCGACCCGGTCCCGTTCATGCTCGAGCGCGGTGCCCCCCTGAACGGTGTCGCCGTGGCACCCTCCCCACCGGCGGGGGAGGACCCGTTGCCACCGTGGGTGCCTGAACTGCCCGAGGACGGGGAGGGTGGCATCGGGTTCGAGCTGCCCGCCCCGGGGGAGCCGCGCCAGGACTCGCTGCGCAACCCGCCGCTGCCGATCCCGTCGGGCATCCAGGCGTTGTACGAGCAGGCCGGGTCGCAGTACGGCATCCCGTGGGCCCTGCTGGCCGGGATCGGGATGGCCGAGACCGCCCACGGGGCCAACACCGGCACCAGCTGGGCGGGCGCGCGGGGCCTCATGCAGTTCATGCCGGCCACCTTCGCCGCCTACGGGGTCGACGGGGACGGCGACGGCTTGGCGCAGATCGACAACGATGCCGACTCGGTCCATTCCGCGGCCAACTACCTGACCGCCTCCGGGGTGCACCGAGGCGAGGAGGGGGTGCGTGATGCGCTGTTCGCCTACAACCACGCGCACTGGTACGTCAACGACGTCCTGTACTACGCCCAGCAGTACGGGGGCGGGCTGGTGCTGGGAGACCCGTTGCACTGCGAGCCCCAGGGCAGCAACCCCGACCTGCCCCCGGTCAGCAACGGACGGGTCGCGCAGATGCTGGCGTTCGCGGCCGGACAGGAGGGGGACTCCTACATCCTGGGCGCCGGTGGGCCCGACGCCTGGGACTGCTCCTCACTGACCCAGACCGCGATGGCCCAGATCGGGATCACCGCCCCCGCACCGCCCAGGCCCAGCGGGACTGGCTGGGGATGGGCAACGGGTTCCGCGTGCCCCTCGACCAGGCCCGACCGGGGGACCTGTTCTTCTTCGACTCCTACCTGGGCCCGCACACGATCGGGCATGTCGGGTTCGTCTGGGACCCGGCCACCTACACCAGCATCGAGGCCGCCAACCCCACCAAGGGCGTCGGGCACTTCAGCTACGAGCACGCGCTGGACAACAACATCTTCGAGATCTGGCGTCTGGGCAACATCGAGGACACCCCGAAGGCGCCCAGCTGAGTCCCTGGGCCGTCCTCGTCCGCTTCAGGACGCAGAACAGTTCCCCGCCCCCGGAGATGAGGAAGCGATGCAGCAGGACAGGCTGAAGAACCCGCACCCGTGGACCTACGAGATCCCTCTGGCGATCGTGCTGACCTTGATGCTGATCGCGGTGCTGGGGGTGCATACCGGGCGGGCCGTGGCCAACCTCCTCGCCGGCGGAGGTTGGGGTTGGCCCCCCGCCACCGAGCTGTTCAGCAGCCTGCCCGGCCTCCTGCGCGGCGACGCCGGCGCCGGACTGAGCGACCCCGGCGACCTCGCCGAACCGGGGGCGCTGCGGACCTGGGTGCTCATCACGGCGGCCGTCAACCTGCTCGGCGCTCTGGTCCTGGCCGTGGTGGCCTACCGGCGCTGGGGACCGGGCCGGCTGCGGGGGATGGCCTCCAAGGCCGAGGCCGCGTCGCTGCTGGGACTGCCCCGGCTGCGCAGGCACCGGGCCGTGATCCGGCCCGACCTGTTCGGAAAGGCCGCGCGATGAACCTGCCCAGCCCCTTCGGTCGCAGCCGTCGTTTCGACCCTCGGGACGTGGGATGGAACCTTGGACGGTCCACCGCCCCCGCCGGGGTCGATCTGTGGGTGCCGTGGGACCGCACCGCCGGGGTCATCGGGCCACAAGGCTCAGGCAAGACCCTGGACCTGCTCACCCCCGCTCTGCTTGACGCACCCGGGGCGGCGCTGGTCACCCTCACCAAGCCGGACGACCTGCTCCTGACGTTCACCGCCCGCTCCACCCACGGGCGTCCCTGCGTCGTGCTCGACCCGTTCGCCCTGGTGCCTGGGCTCCCGGAGCTCGTGTGGGACCCGATCACCGGGTGCGTGGACGCGGTCGTGGCCGAGCGTCGGGCCAAGGCGTTCACCGCCGGCACGATCAAGGGTGCTGTGGCCGAGGGGTATGGGGACCAGGCCGCCCGGTTCTACGCCGCCGAGGCCGCCAAGGTCATCCAGGCCTACTTCCACGCGGCCGCGCTGACCAGCCGCACCCTGGACGACGTGCTGGAGTGGGTCGCCGACCCACGCTCCACCGTCGAACCCGCCGAGATCCTGCGCACCCACCCCCAGGCCGCCCGGTTCTGGCACGGACTGCTGCACGGGGCCCTCCACGGGGACGAACGGACCGCCGGCAACACCGTCACCACGGTGCAGCAGGCACTGTCGTTGTTCTTCCAGGAACCGATGCGCCAGCGGTGCGTTCCCGGCCCCGGGCGACCGGCGACCAACATCACCGAAGTTCTCGCCGGCGGCGGCACCATCTACCTGCTCGGCCGGGAGGACCCCTACGCCTCGGCCTCCCCGCTGATGACCGCGCTGGCCGAGCACGTCCTGGACACCGCCCTGGGCATGGCCCAACGGTCCGGCTGGGGCAGGTTGTGCCCGCCCCTGCTCGCCTGCCTGGACGAGCTGCCCTCCACCGCCCCCCTGCCCACCCTGCGCACCCGGATGGCCAACGAACGAGCCCTGGGCCTGTCCTTCATCTGGGCCGCGCAGACCCGCGCCCAGCTCGACTCGATCTTCGGCCAGCAGGAAGCCCGCGCCGTGCTCGGCCTGACCAACAACATGGTGCTGTTCGGCGGGTCCAAGGACGTCGCCTTCAACCAGGAGGTCTCCGACCTTCTAGGCAAGGTCCGCGTCGGTCGGGCCACCTGGAACACCGGACACCGCGGTGGACGCACCTACTCGGCCGAGGACATCCCTGTCCTGACCGGATCGGAGATCCGCCAGATCAAGGAACGGCACGCCCTGGTCATCTCCGAGAACGGCAAACCGGTCATGGCCCGGCTCCACCGCTGCATCGACGGCAGACCCGGTAAGCGACTCCTGGCCGACCAGGCCACGCTCCGGGCCCAGATCGGGGGCCACCAGCGCGCCACGATCAGCCCGCAGGCCCGCACCACTGCAGCCCTGGCCGCAGCCCGCCAGCACGGCCTCATCACAGCGGAGCACGACCGGTGAGCACCACCCACCAGGCAGGAGAACAGGGACGGGCACGCTACCCGCTGGCCAGACCCTTCCCCGCCCCCGGCCCGTTGATCGTCCACGCCTACCGGGAGCTCGACATCGCCCTCAACGGGGACGACGCGGCACGCAAGGCCGTCGGCCACCCCAGCAAGCTGCCCCGCCCCTGGGACCCCGGAACCATCGGCGACCCGCCCATGCGGACCGAGCTGTGGGAATGGCTCGAAGCCGTCGTCGAATGGGTCAACAGCGAACACGTCTGGGACCCTTCCTACCTCGTTCCGCCGTGCTGGCCCGCCCACCCCCACCTGGTCCACGAGATCGCCGTCCTGGCCGACCAACGCCGCAAAGCCGGCCAGGCCATCGCCAGCGACGCCCTCGAGGAGTGGCACCGCTACGCCCTGCCCGCCTTCTTCGACCGCCGCAAGACGCGGCTGCGCACAGCCTGCGACAGCCGCCACCACGACTGGCCAGCCAGACCCGCCCACGTCCGCTTCCAGGATGCCCACGAGCACCGGGCCCGGCACTACACCGGCGACGTTGACCACCACCGCCGGCTGCTGCAACCCCCCGACCAGACCCAGCAGATCCCAAGACTGCACCTCGTCGACGGCCACCGGGTCGACCCACGTACCGGTGAGGTGCACTAGGTACAGGGTGCGGAGTCCCCACCTGAGCGCCCGGTGAAGTCGAAGCGCGGGGCGGCGAACACCCGAGCGCGGTCAGGGCCCCGGAGATCCGTGACGTGTCGTGCGTGTTGCTCGTGCAGGTGAACCAGTGCGCCATGATCGCGTACCCGGCCGGTGGACCCGCTGGCACCTTCCGGGTGGCTGCGAGGACGTCCCCCTCGGTCCCGAGAAAGGACACGTCGCGCACGGTCGCCCGCCCGGTTCCGGTCTGTTCCTTGATCTGCTTCACGTCATACCTCCGCGGTGTTGCATGTCACCGCTGGACCCGCGGTCCATGGGTGCGCGCGCAGGTATGCCTGGCGCCCAGGGAACCCGGTGGGAGCCACGCGGGCTTCCCGATTGTTGGGGACCCCGGGGGTTGAAGGTCGCCACGTCACGGTCCCTGACGCTCACCGGAGACTTCGAAGGACCCCTCCGGGGCAGGGCGGAGGGGCGCTCCGGGGCAGGCCGGAGGGTTGGGTGCCTACTTCTTGAGGCGGCGGCTGCCGGCGTGCCAGTCCTCCTGGGTCCCCGGCCGGTCCACGTCCACGCCCAGCCCGGCCAGCTGGGGGGTCTCGCGCAGGCTGCGCTTGAGCTCGGCGAAGCCGGGAAAGGTGGCCAGGCCCACGACGTGGTCCCAAAGCCGTCCGGCCTCCTCCTCGTCCGGCAGCCGGCTGATGACCGGCCCGAAGAACGCCACGCCCGCCGGTGGCCGGAAGTGGATGATCGGGGTGCCGACGTCCTTGCCGGTGAGCCCGAGGGCCTCGTCAGTCTCGGCCTGGATCACCCGGTCCAAGGAGTCGTCGTCCAGGGAGTCCGCGAGTGCGGCGGGCAGGCCGGCCCCTGTCAGGACCGGCTCGAGGAAGTCTCGGGTGCCGCGACGCTCCCGGGTGCCGGTCGCGTCGGGCGTGTCGGTCCAGGTGTCGAAGATGCGGGCGCCGAGGGCGGCGTACAGGCTGCCCACCGCTTCTGGGCCGAGCTCCTGCCGGGCCCGTGCCGCCACCCGCAGCAGCCGCAGACCCGCGGTGTGGCCGGCCTCGTACTCCGGCGGGAAGTGGGCGTCGTAGTCCACCTGGGCGTTGACCAGCCGCAACGAGATGAACCGCCAGTCGACCGTGTAGTCGCGCTGGGCCTGCACGAGCCGCACCCACTTGCTGGTCATCCAGGCGAACGGGCAGACCGGGTCGAAGTAGAAGTGGATGTCGGGGCTGTTCATCGTCTCTCCTGACGTTCGGGTCGGTCCATGGCGGTTGCGCACCGTGAGCGCTCAGGGCGTCACAGGTTCTCGGCGACCGACCGCAGGTACTGCGCCAGCGCCCGGGGCGCGGAGCGCGGGGCGGCCTGCTCGACCACGGCGTTGTAGTTGGTGTTGGTGTTCACGTCGTAGGTCAGGATGCGGCCGTCGACGGACTCGATGAACTCGATGCCGCAGACCTCGATGCCGTTGGTGCGGGCGAAGTCCAGGTACTTCTCGATGATCGGGTGGTCGAAACCCTCGCGCAGGGAGAAGAGCTGCTGCCCGATCTCCGGCGCCAGCGTCGCGCCGGGCGGCATGATCGGCTGCCCGGTCGCCGGGTCGACCGCGCAGGCGTCGGCGGGGCACAGCTGGAAGCCGCCGCGGGCGGTGTCGGCCTCGATGGCGTAGATGAACTCCCCGCCGACGATCTCGACGCGGGTGATGCTCGGACGGGCGGGCACCACATACTCCTGGATCAGGGTAATGCCGTCCTGCGGCTCCTCGAACTCCTCCGAGTCCACGTAGTCCGCCAGCTCGGCGTGGCGCTCGAACTTGCGCACCCCGAGCCCCTTGCCACCCTGGTTGTGCTTGGTGACGAAGGGCGCGGGCACCGCCGCGGCCGCCTGGATCACGTGGTGCCGGCCCACGGCGGCCACGGTGCGGGGGGTCTCGATGCCGGCGGCCCGCAGCCGGGCGAGCTGGTCGACCTTGCTCATCTCCAGCTCCAGCACCTGCCGGCCGTTGACGGTGCGGCGCCCGTGGGACTCCAGCCAGGACAGCACCGTGCGGGTGTAGTCCTTGGACAGGTGGTGCGCGGGTGTGCGCCGAGGCGCTGATCCGCGACCAGAAGACACCCTCGGGCGGGGTGGAGTCCAGGTCCAGGACCCCGTCGGTGAGGAGCCACTCCTGGACGTGGACGCCCTCGGCGGCGAACGCCTCGGCGAAGGGCGGGAACCACTCGGGGTTCTCGTGCAGGGCGAAGATCGTGGGGGTCGTCATGGTCCAGCTCAACTTTCAGAGGTTGCCGTTGCCCAGGCCCCTGCGCCGGACCACAGTCAGGATGCGGTTGAAGAGGTGTCGTGCCGTCCTTCAGGCGGGGCCGGAGGAAGAACTCGTGGTGCAGTCGTTCGCCGGCGAGTAACTGAACCGGCCCGTACCGCCTGCGAGGGCGCGACTCACGTTGCGGTCACTTCGTGCAGTCGTCCGGTGGCGACGTCGAAGACGAAGCCGCGAACCGACTCCTTGTGGGGGATGAAGGGGTTGTTGCGGACCCTCGCCAGTGACTGGCGGACATCCTCCTCCACGTCTGGGAAGCCTCGGCCGCCCACGGCGGGCGCAGGCCGGTCTCGGCACGGATGGACTCCTTGAACTCGTCGTCGGTGAAGGTGAGCATCCCGCAGTCGGTGTGGTGGATGAGGATGACCTCGGTCGTTCCCAGAAGTCGTTGGCTGATGGCCAGGGAGCGGATCTCGTCCTCGGTGACGACGCCGCCGGCGTTGCGGATGACGTGTGCTTCGCCTTCGGCCAGCCCCAAGGCGCGGTACACGTCCAGACGCGCGTCCATGCAGGCGAGGACGGCCACGTGCTTGGAGGGCGGCAGCGGAAGCGGACCGTCGAAGTGGGACGCGTAGGCCTCGTTGTTGGCGAGCAGGGTGTCGGTGACGGTCATCGCTTTCTCCTGGAGTGTGGTCCTGGCTGGGCGTCGAAGACTCATGCGCGAGCGGGCAGGGAGCCTGGCTCACCCGCGAACACTACAACATCTTCGTCTCATCATAAGTGTCAATTATGTCGGGTGGCACCCGTCCACAGCTGCGTCCGACGACGGTCTGAGCACCCAGCCCATGGATGGGTCACTCGACGTGGCCCCACATGGCGGCAACGGTCGATGGCGTCGGCGGCAGTTGCTGCTGTCCAGGGGGCGCCGGGGATCGGTTGATGCCACTGTGCACCTCGATGCGAGATGGGCGCATGCCCGCGAGTTCCACATGGCCAAGGTGCCGCCGGCTTGTGTCTGCCGATTGTGTCCTGTCCTCTGACGGGACCGCGCGTGATGGTGGGCGTCAGGGCCGAGTTTGTGTGGGTGGCCTCGCCTGCGAAAGGGTGGCCCTCTTCGTCTCGTCCTGGGTTACAGCCGCCTTCGTGGGGTTTCTCGGCGCGTGGGCCGGGGGTCGTGGATGGGGGTGGCGACGCCGCTGATCAGGGCGGCCTGATCCAGCAGCTCGACCTGGATGCGGCTGGGACGCCCCATTTCGACTCCCTGGGTGATGACCAGCCCTTGGCCGGGGGCGACGCGGTCGTGGGCGCGCAGGTAGCCGGCGAAGGCGGCGGCGGCCGAACCGGTCGCGGGGTCCTCGACGACTCCGCCCCAGGGGAAGGGGTCTCTGGCTTGCCAGGTGTCGGGGCCTGTCGGGGTCACCAGGTGCACCGTCACCCAGTCGTGGGCGCGGCAGAGGCGTTGCAGGGCGTCGAAGTCGTAGGACAACGTGGCCAGCCGTTGCAGGCTCGGCGTGACGAGGACGGGGTGGTGGTTCCCGCCGTAGCCGATGGCCGGTGGAAGGTTCTGGTCGAGGTCGTCCGTGGACCATCCCAGTGCCCTGAGCAGCTGGGTGAGCAGTTCCTCGGGCAGGGGGTAGCAGCCGAGGTCCGGGCTGCGAAAGGTCCCGATCACCCGGTCTTCTTCGAGCCATGCGCTGATGGCGACGGGGCCGGCCTTGGTCGCGAGTGTGTAGGTACCGGGACGGACCCGCCGGCCGATGGCGACCGCGGTGGCGATCGTCGCGTGGCCGCAGAAGTCGACCTCGCGTTCGGGGGCGAAGTAGCGGATGGGGATCTGGCCACCCGGCCCGGCTTCGAGCGGGCCGGTGACGAACGCGGTCTCGCTGTACCCGACCTCGGCGGCGACGTGTTGCATCTGCTCGGCGGTCAGGTGCGAGGCCTCCAGAACCACACCGGCGGGGTTGCCCCCGCGGGGACGGTCGCTGAACGCTGCGTACCGGTGCACGTCGACGGGGATCGTCATGCGGTTCCTCCTGGCCTCGTATCCCCGTGACGGGGACCCTGGTCCAGTGCCTCGTGCGGGGCTCTCGGGGTCGCGGGAGCATGCTCGAGCAGGCTGTCGACGAACTGGGGCGCCTGCACGGTCTGCACCGCCAGTGTGGTCTCGACCCGTTGGATTCCTGGGATGGGCCAGATGTGCTCGACCAGCAGCTGGCGCAGCTCGGTCAGGTCAGCCACGCGGGCGCGCACCAGCAGGTCGGTCGATCCGGTGACGATCGAGATCTCCTCCACCCGCTCGACGGTGCGAAGCGTCGCGACGATCTGCTCGATGTGGCTGCTCTTGTCGGTCAGCAGCGAGATGTGGGCCAGGGTAGGCATGCCCAGCCGGGCCCAGTCGATGTCCACCGTGAACGCCCGGATGACCCCTCGAGACCTCAGCCGCGCGATCCGTTCGGCCACCGAAGGCCCGGAGAGACCGACGGCGCTCCCCAAGCTCCTCAGGGAGGCCCGGGCATCCGCGGCGAGCAACGAGAGCAACCGGGTGTCCACCGCGTCCAACGACCAGGAGGAGTCGAGATCGGCACCAGTCATGACGGAGATCTTACAACCGATGGCTGCACGCCATACCCACGCCCGATCTGCGAAGTACGATGGGCGAATGGCCAACGTTATGATGGCGTGGGCTAGGCTGGGGGGATGACTCGAGACGCCGTCCACGCAACGTCCGCGCCGGCTGCTGTCGGCCCTTACTCGCACGCCGTCCGAGAGGGGGACATGATCTTTCTCTCTGGCCAGGCGCCGCTGGACCCGGGCACCGGGGCCGTGGTCGAAGGGGGCGTCGAGGCGCAGACCCGGCAGGTGCTCGCCAACCTGGAGGCCGTCCTCTCAGCAGCCGGCGCGAGCTTCGAGGACGTCGTCAAGGCCAACATCTACCTCACCGATCTCGGCGACTTCGCCACCGTCAACGCCCTCTACGCCGAATGCTTCACCGAGCCCTATCCCGCCCGGACCACCATCGGGGTCGCCGGACTACCGCTGGGTATCGCCGTGGAGATCGAGCTGGTCGCCCGCGTGCCCCGCTGAACCCCGCACCACCACAGCCTCGACCGCACCAACGCGGGCACCGGCACAGGTCCTGTCCGCCGGTTTCCCACGACCACCTGACGAAGGAGAAGCCATGGCCTCACAGCCCGCTGCCGCCCAGGACCTACGGACACGGCTGCAAGCAGCCTCCGCTGGGACAGGCGAAGGCCTGCGACGAGGACTGTGGCTCAGCTTCCTCGATCCGTACGGGCTGGAGGTCGCCACCGGTTGCGGCCCGGACTGGGTCGGGGTCGACCTGCAGCACGGCAACATCGAGACGCACCACCTGCCCGGCCTGCTGCGTGTCGCCGAAGCGGCCGGGCTGCCCCTGCTGGCCCGGACGGCCAGCCACGACCCCGCCGCTCTCGGCCGGGTCCTGGACACAGGCGTCAGCGGCGTCATCATCCCCATGGTCGAGTCGGCCGCCCAGGCCCAAGACCTTGTCTCGGCGTGCCGCACCCCGCCGGTCGGGAACCGCAGCACCGGGGGGTGCCGAGCCACGCTCGGCGTCACCCAGCAGCCCGAGCCGCAGCTCGTGCTGCCCATGGTGGAGACGGTCGCGGGCCTGCACAACGCCGCAGACATCCTCGCCGTCCCCGGGATCGACGGAGTCTTCTTCGGACCCTATGACCTGTCCATCTCCGCCGGTCACTCCGGACCGGACTCCACCCAGACCATCCAGGCCCTGCGGCACACCATCAGCCTGGCCCGGACCGCCGGCAAGGTCGTCGGCTTTATGGCTGGAGGTCCCGAACTCATCCAGGTGGCCCCCGAAGCAGACCTCATCGCCGTAGATACCGACACATCAGCACTGCGCCACGGACTCGCACAACTCTTCACCTAGAGCCAGCCCCCAGTGCCAGACCCAGAACACTTCGGCCGCATCATCGCTCCCTGATAAGACCCGGGAGACGCTTCGACACAAACACTGGCAGACCGACCCCCAGCGGGTACGTCATCTGAGGCACGATCAAAGGCCCAGGGGTAGTGCTGTGGACGGTCAGGCGAGCATGGGCGGAACCAGCGCTCCTGGCGGCAAGAGCGGACGGCGCGAGGCTGGCCGCTCGGAGTGGTTCAGGGAAACGTTGCGGTTGGCCTCAGGTTGTGTTCGGCGGCCGGAGGGAGGGGCCGCCGGGTGCTTCCCACGAGCCGTCCGTTGGGATGACGCGCCTGCGCTCGAACCCGCGATACCACGTGCCCTGATGGGTAAGTTGCCCCTGATCCCCCTCCGTGAACTGGCCGTACTCGCGTGGTGGGATCTTGACCTCGATGCGTTCACCACTCCCAACCTCGAACGTGGCGAAGTAAGCGGTCTGCACCGCGCTGTCGCCCGCTCCGCCTTCGGTGTGGGTCCGCTTTCCGACCACCCGTGCGGCGACGGTCTGCTCGGGCAACGCGGAATTGTCGGCGAAGGTCTGCCCGGCTTGGACCAGCTTCACGACGACCACGGTCACGAAGATGATGAAGAAGATGCCCATGAGCACCGGCATCGTGGAGAACAACCCCTCGCCCGGTCCAGCAATAGGGTCGAGAGACACCCCCGGATCGAACTGCACGTCAGGATCCATGGCCGGGCCCGATCCGTTGGCGCCTGCCCACAGCGGCCGCCACATGGTCGTATGCATCAGGCCCACCTCCTCGATGAGTGCCAAGGTTCAACTTGGCCCAGGTCGGACGCTACCGTCCGGCGACGGGTTCCCGCGGCCAGCACCCCCCGATCGGGTCAAGAACCTTTCTTGGGTCCCCGGCAAGCGCTGTCCGTGCCGGGCCAAGCATGTGTTCGGCCAGGCGGACGCCCCGAAGACCTAACGCCCTCCGAGCGGCAATGTCGGACGCGCCGAAGGCTAGCGTCCTCCTGGCGGCAAATCCGGATGCCGGCTCTCGAGTTGGCCGGGCTTAGGTCTCAGAGCGGCTTGACCATGAAGAGGCAGGGATTCGCTTCACCCCACAGGTCGGTCTCCTCAAGCGGGAGAAACCCGGCCTGCTCGTAGAAGTGACGGGTGCGCGCGTACCCGGGGTCCGGATGTGAGCCGCCCAACGTCTTCACCTCGAGCAGCTGAACACCGCGTTCCCGCGCGTCCTGTTCGACGGCCTGGACCATGGCGGTTCCGACACCCTGACCGTGATGGTCGCGGTCGACAACCATGAGGTGGAGCTCAGCCACGTGCGGGAAGTGACGATCGACCAAAGTGAGCCCGATGACGTTCCCGCCGTCATCGCGGACCGTCCACGTCTCCTTGGTACGAGCCGCTTCGATGTAGTCAGCGTTCGCCTCCGGGAGACCGAACCACTCAGCCTCGATCCACCGATGGGCAGGTGGATGGGCCGCTGTAGGACGGGGTCAGGTCTTTGACGGGGCGAGGGTCGTGAGGGCGCGCGTGAACTGCCGGTCTGCCCGGCTTTTCCACTGGGTTCCTGCTGGTAGGGACGGGGGCTGGGGTCAGGCGGGTGCTGCGGCCCGGCCGGGGCGGAGCGCGTCGTAGAGGACGGTCCAGGCGTGCTCCCAGGGCCAGTCTCGGGGTAGGTGCAGGTGGAGGCGGCGGGCGGAGGAGGCGACCCGGGCTGGCAGGTTGACCAGCTTGCGGCGGATCGTGGGCGTCGTCGCCCGCGCCAGGCGGGTGCTGCCGGTCAGGGTGGCCGCGGCGCGGGTGAGGTTGAACGCCATGACCGCGGCGATGAGCCAGGCGGCGTTGGCAGCGAACTTGCCCGAGGGCAGGTGCGCCAGGGCCGAGGCTTTCAGGTCGGCGTGGACGTTCTCGATGACCGCGTGGCCCCGGTGGACCTGGTCGGCGGCCACGGTGTCCCGCTCGGTGGCGGGCGTGGTGGTGAAGAACGCGTGGAAGCGCCAGGTGTCGAACATCGACTCCTGCCCGTCCTTGGCCCTGGGGTTCAGGTCCGGGACGCGGCGCACCACCAGCCGGCCAGTGACCTGCTCGGACTTCTTGGCCGAGGTGAACGCGGTGTAGTCGATCTCGGCGACCTCGGCCCGCGAGACCCACCTGCCGGTGGCCTGGTCGTAGATCGCGTCGGTGTACCTGATCGTGGTCCACGCGTCCTCGGCGATCGCGGCGATGGCGCGCTTGACCGCCGGGTCCAGCCGCACGGTGATCGAGACCTGTGCACCGGCCCTGTCGGCGGCGCCCACCAGGGCGGCGGAGTAGAACGCGGAATCGGCGCGCAGGAGCACCGGTCGCCCGGCCAGGTGGCTGCGCCGGACCAGCGCCAGGGCATCGGTGGCCAACCGGGCCGCGCCACGGGAGGAACCCACGGAACCCTTGCGCAGGCGTTGGGCGGCGATGACCGGGGCGGTCTGCTCGGTGGACACGGTCGCCAGCAGCGCGTTCAACCCTCGGACCCCGCTGTAGCCGAACCCGGCGCCCTGCTTGGCGTAGCCGTGGACCTCCACGATGGTGTCGTCCAGGTCGAGCAGCACCGTCCCGGTGTCGCCGGCCCGGCCCAGCAGCCCGGTGCGCCCGGCCAGGGCGAGGGTGAAGCGGGAGGCGACCGCGTCGCCCTGGCGGACGTGGCCGAAGGTGAACGTGCGCAGGAACGAACCGAGCGTGGAGGGGGCATAGGGCCGTTCGAACAGCTTGCCCATCGCGCCGTGGCGCAAGAGCCCCATATCCTCGATGCTGTCCGCGCCGGCGGCCATACCCGCCACCAGGGCGGCCAGCTTGGCGCCGGCGTTGGCGCCCTTGTCGGTCGGCAGGCTCAGGTGCTCATCGCCCAGGGCGTGCAGGCCGGCTTCTTCGGCCAGCGTCATCAGCGGGACAAGCCCGGCGGCAGACACGAGGTTGGGGTCATCGAACGTCGCGGAGACCACGGGGAGGGTGTGAGAGAGTTGCATCTACGAGATGCCCTTCCGGTTTGGGTGATACGTGCTCTAGACAAGTCGTATCTTCCCAGGTCAGAAGGGCATTTCTCGCTTTCCCACGCCGCTTCACCGGCTCACCCGATCGGTGGATCCAGGCTCAGGCACCCTCGCCAGAAGTCGCTCCGCCGCTTCCGGCACATGCGAGTCCGGACTGCCAGAGCGCATCTGCGACGACACACGATTAACGGCTTGCGGGGAACACCTCCGGTCAGTCGGGAGCGACCGACCGGCGGCATGACCGGATGCCTGGAAACGCAGTCGAGCTTGCGCTCATGTGTGCGGGGGCGTGCTGCGCTGGTCGCGCAGGAAATGCCCCGGCGTCATCCCGGTGACCGCGCGGAAGTCGTGGGTGAAGTGGGCCTGGTCGCTGTAGCCGAGCTCGGCCGCCACGTCGGCCAGAGTGGTGTTCCCGGACTTGAGCGCCTGTACCGCGTCGTGCAGGCGCCGGCGCTTGACCAGCCACTTGGGGGTCAGCCCCACCCGCTGCTCCACCAGACGCTGGAGGCTGCGCTCGGTGAGGCCGAACTCGCGGGCCACGTGCTCGACCCGAGTCACGTCGGGGTTGTGACGGAGCCAGGTGACGATCTGGTTGATCAGTAGTCCCTGCTCGTCCACCGGTAGGTAGGCCGTGAGCCACCGCTCCACCACTGCGATCGCCGCTGCGTGGGCGGCCGGATCGCGCGGGGAGGCCGCCATCGCGGCCCGCACGTCGGGCACCAGACTGCTGGGAACGCCGTCGACCCCGGTCAGGTCGACCCACCTGTCGGTGAGCTCGGCGACGGACCGCCCGAGCAACAGACGTCCGGCGGCCGGTTCAAGCATGGTGCCGACGGCCCAGCCCTCACCATCGAGCGTCACGCTGGAACTGCCCCGCGCCACGCCGTACAGCCTGGCGTAGCTGTCGCTGACGACGACAAGGCAGACGGGGTGCTGCAGGGTGCTCTGCGTGGAGGGCTCAGCTAGGTTCCGCCACACCGGGATCCAGTAACGAGCGACCAGGTCGGCGAGATGCTCGCTCGGGGCGTAGCGGTGTATGGGTGGTGAGGGCCGGCTGACTCCCGTCAGGTGTGCCCGATCGACCGGGTCGACCGGTCGCGGGATCTCGGGCGCAGGCATGTGTCGGATTATCACAAGCGGCGGAGACGTCTGTCCTGTCACGGTTGTCCTATGACCCAGACGACATCGGCCACCACGCCGGATCAGCACGCCCTGACTTTCGTTGACCGGGCCGCCCGGTTCACCAGGATTCTCGCCGCCGCAGGCGAGGCCTGGGACGCCCTGACACCGTGCGCGGGGTGGAGCGTCCGAGACGTCGTCGCTCACGTGATCGACACGCAGCGCGACTTCCTGACCGGTCAGGGCCTGGACGCCGGACCGGTAACTGACCTCGCCGACCCCGCCGCCGCGTGGAACGCCCACCTCGACCACGTGGTGGCCGTGCTGGGAAAGGACCGTGTCGCGGAGAGGGAGTACGACGGCTACTTCGGCCGCACCACCATCGGCGCCACGATGGCGGACTTCTACGGCTGGGACCTGGTCGTGCACGGTTCTGACGTGGCTCGAGCCACTGGGCAGCAATGGTCGATCAGCGATGACGAGGCACAGGCACTACACACCACGGCCGACGGCTGGGGCGAAGCCCTGTACTCCGAGGGCATCTGCGCCGCACCTGTCGAGGTCGCCCGAGATGCCTCTGCAACCGACCGACTCCTCGCTCGGCTTGGCCGCGACCCGCACTGGCAACCCGCCTGAGCAGATGCATCGCCACGGCCTGCCCAGTGCCCGGCAATCGGTGCCGGCAATCGCTCGAGCCGGTCTCACTGATTGTGCTAACAAGCGCTCCGGCCTACGAAACGGCACGTGGCAAATCCGGATGCCGGCTCTCGAGTTGGCCGGGCTTAGGTCTCAGAGCGGCTTGACCATGAAGAGGCAGGGATTCGCTTCACCCCACAGGTCGGTCTCCTCAAGCGGGAGAAACCCGGCCTGCTCGTAGAAGTGACGGGTGCGCGCGTACCCGGGGTCCGGATGTGAGCCGCCCAACGTCTTCACCTCGAGCAGCTGAACACCGCGTTCCCGCGCGTCCTGTTCGACGGCCTGGACCATGGCGGTTCCGACACCCTGACCGTGATGGTCGCGGTCGACAACCATGAGGTGGAGCTCAGCCACGTGCGGGAAGTGACGATCGACCAAAGTGAGCCCGATGACGTTCCCGCCGTCATCGCGGACCGTCCACGTCTCCTTGGTACGAGCCGCTTCGATGTAGTCAGCGTTCGCCTCCGGGAGACCGAACCACTCAGGCACCCTCGCCAGAAGTCGCTCCGCCGCTTCCGGCACCTGCGAGTCCGGACGACAGATCCATCCCATGGCCTAAGCCTGCCAGAGCGCATCTGCGACGACACACGATTAACGGCTCGCGCACGAGTGTTCCGGGGAACACCTCCGGTCAGTCGGGAGCGACCGACCGGCGGCATTTTCGGACGTCCAGCCTCAGCGGCCGCTATGGTCCGGGGCATGAACGTCACAGGGATCGAAGCGTTCCTTCTTCTCGTGTGGATCGTCCCGGTCGTCATCCTCTACTTCGTCGTGCGGCTGGCGGTTCGGCACGGAATCAAAGACGCGCGGCGCGATCACGCCTGACCTCAACGGCAGTTCGCTCATTCGCGCGCCTGGCGGCGGTTGAGGTCGTCCTCAGGTCGCCGGAACCCAGATGCCCACCTCGCGTCCAAGCCCATGCCACAAGGTCTGGAGGCCGCGCATGCGACGACGCTCAGCATTGGCAGGCTCAGCCCTGGCGGTTGTTGCCCTGAGCGGATGCGCCCTGGAACGGCCGAACACGAACGCCGGCTCGATGGCGTCGGAAGGCTCGCCTGCCGTCTCTCGTCTCGAACCTCTCGCCGGTGACGTTGCCACCTGGTCGCTGGCGCCCGACGAGCTCGTGGACCCGAAGACGACGTCTCTCGTCGTCGAGGTGACCCGGCTGGGATGCGCAAGCGGGATCACCGGCACCGTTCTCGACCCGCAGATCCACTACGACGAGACGCAGGTCCTTCTCCGCACCGACGTCGAGAAGATCGGGCCCGGCGCACACGACTGTCAAGGCAACGACGCAGTCCCCGTGGAGATCCACCTGGATCAGCCCCTGGGCGTCCGGGAATTGGTCGACGCCGCCTGCCTGCAAGGAGAGGCCGTGGGCACGGCCGCGTGCACCGAAGCGGTGCGCTGGGCGCCGCCTGCGGGTCTGACTCGCCACGACGGAGTGCCGGACTGGCAGCCACCGCCTGACTACTCCTACGTCGTGCAGAGCTCCTGCGGCGAGCAAGCCTTCATCGGGGAGTACGCAGTCAGCGTCGAGCAGGGCGCCGTCACTGGCGTCGATCCGCTGAGACGGGGCTTCGACGGGATCGGTGTCGACTCCGTGCCCAGCTTGGCCGCCATGCTCGACCTTGCCCGGCAGGCCGAGCGCGAGGGCGAAGCCCAGGTCTGGGTCGACCAAGACGGCGTGCCTCGATGGTTCGACCTGGACCTGCGGCTCGACAGCATCGATGACGAGAACTGCTTCCTCATCACGCACTACGAGGAGCATTGACACCGACAACGAGTCGGGCTGCGGCAGGCACGGACGGCAGATCCGTGCGTTTCTAGAGAGGCTTGATGGTCACGGCTCGGTAGGTGAGGCCGTCCTGGTCTGCAGGCTCGAACTCGAGCGCGACGGTCTGTCCGGGGACGAGTTCTCGGTACCCGGTCGCGTGGATGTGGCTGCAGTGGACCCAGCATCCACCCGGGGTCTGCTGGGAGTCCACGACGCCCCATCCTTCCTCCGGGTGCCACTCGAGCACGACTGCCTCGATCGCGTAGTTCTCTGCACTCGGCTCGGCGGGCTCTCTGGAGGACACCACCTTCTGTGCCGGTTCGAGATCGACCAGGTAACAGCTGCTGGGGTTGCGGTCAGCCGTGATGTCGAGTTGCGCCATTGGGCGCACGTGAAAGACGGGCTGGCGGTCGATCAGCATTACATCCGTGAGTCGCCAGTCACGGCGCACGTCGAGCTGGTGGAATGCTTCCCACTCATAGTCGGGCACGACTTCAAGCCGACCGACCGCTTCACCCATCGCCCCGAGGGACGGGGTCTTGAAGTCGGCGGAGTACCGCTCCAGCGCTTCGTGACCATCCGCGGTCTGTACCGAGCGGACGGCGGCCGGCTCGAGCAGGACCAGACACTCGCCGATGTCGATCACAGCCGCCTGCCGCCAGGCGGCGACCACGACGCCTCGCAGTCGGTGGGTGATGTCACCCTCCGTTGCCGCCCCTGCGGTCCACGCGCCTGTGGTCGTCTCTGCGCTAGGTCCGAACGTGTCGCAGCTCAGTCGCAGCCCCTTGTGAGGCAACACCTCGCCGATGCACAGCTCAGGTACCTCGCCGTCGCCGAGGAGCCAGGTCTCCAGGGTCGCCCACATCCCACAAACCGTAGCGCCCACAGGGCGATACCCGCCCTCGTCCGAGGCAGCGACCTGCGGCAGATTCGGACGAGCGTGGCCGTCCTCAGGGCTCAGGGAACCGAGTCAGGTCAAAGTTGCAGGGCCCAATATCCTGCGCGTCACAGACTTCGACTCGAGCCCACGAGCATATCCGAGTTGTCGCAGAAGGATTCGAGCAGCATCTTACCCGCCAGAGCACCCCGTAGGCTGGCCCATCGTCCAGGACCGCAACCACCCGGCGGGTCAGGCCGCTATCCCACCGCAACTGGGCAGACCGGACAATCGGGCTGAAGTAGAGGCGTTGAACCCCGTTCATCCATGCTGAGGGGTCATATTCCTGGCGGAAACAGTTACCTCGGGCCCCCTCGAACAGAGCCTCGTTTCGCAAGTTCGTCGAACACTCCCCGTCCTTCACGCGCAGTGAACATTACGCGAGCCGGGAATCGCCGTCTATCATATGGAGTATTATGACCTCTGCTTTGCAGATTCTCGGCCCGAAGAGTCCATGGATCATTGGGATCTATCAGGCAAAACGTTGCAGGTTTTCCCGGACCGCCTGGATTGCGGCGATCGTCATCCAACTTGCCAAGCCTCGCAGGTGTGCGACACATCCTATCGGCAAGTTGACTCCACGAAAGAGTGCCGGCAGCCACGAACTCACTCATGATCGGAAGAGCGGTTTCCAGGCCCAGCATCCCCATGGGTGCTGCGGACCAACACCTCCCTTTTTCCGAGTCCGGATGAGGTGCGTGATCGGTCGCGACCACGTCAATCACGCCGTCCATAAGCCCCTTCGTGACGGCTGCAACATCTCGGGCACTGCGTAAGGGGGGATTCACCTTGAACGCTGGATCCTCCCCTGCGCTTTCGTCCGTCAGTGTCAAATGATGAGGCGCAACTTCGGCAGTAATTGGAAAGCCTTGCTCCTTAGCCCATCGCACGACTTCCATCGACCCCTCAGTAGACACATGACAGACGTGAACACGACTGCCGAGATGGTGTGCCATAATGGCATCGCGGGCAATAATCACCTCTTCTGCCATGGGTGGCCATCCTGGTAGGTCCAACTTCTTCGCCATGGCAGCGCCATCGTTGATCTGGGCGCCACGGGTGAGATTCGGATCCTGGGCATGCTGTGCGAGCGTCCCGTCCACGTCTCGAACCATTATCAGGGCCTCTCTCATCAGTGCGCTGTCTGAAAGACAGTGCCCGTCATCCGAGAACCACGTGACCTGAGCCCGAGACGAGGCCATGCCCCTGATGTCTGCAAGTTCTCGCCCCTCAAGCCCTTTCGTGAGCGCCCCAACGGGCCGAACTTCACAGTTTGTCGATGCAGCCGAACCGACCACGCGCTCAACTACTTCGACGGAGTCGGCCACGGGAGTAGTGTTTGCCATCGCAAATACTGTGGTATATCCGCCTGCTGCTGCAGCGCGGGTGCCACTCTCCATGGTCTCTGCCCTCCCGTCGCCCGGGTCACGGAGGTGAGTGTGCAGATCGACCAGGCCCGGAAGAAGAATCAATCCTTTGCAGTCAATCTGGTCAGCGTCGTGGCCGAGTGCGTCCAACCGCACATACGCGCCCTCTGCCACGGCGACGTCGCGAGGATTGGCGCCCTCGATGCTAACGTTGCGCAATACGTAGGGTCGATGCTTCATTTGATACCACCGGATATGTTCTCTCGTGTGTTGAGCAGGAATGTCGGCCCGTCACAGCAGACTAGGGGCGTTTCAGACGACGCCGTGCGGTCTCCTCGAGAGCAGCCATGACAGTAGCCCAATCCACATGCCATATGAGCTTCAATCGACACTTCCACCCGAGAACCCCACCGCGCTCCTAACCTCCGAGCGAGCTCCGCGAGCCGAGTTGACCCACACACAGCAATCTGCTCGGGGCCCGTGTCATTGAATGTCCGGATGAGTCGCTTCTCCAGAATGATGGCATCCGACGAGCCATCAGCGTCGGTCACCGCCCACCGAGTCGCGCCGATCTCATCGTAGGCGCCCCCCACAACGAGAGCTTCCTCGCTCCTTGCACTGTCGACCGCTGTAACGGAGACGCCACGCCGAACCGCGAGTCCAGCCGCAGGGACAAGGGAGCAAGTTCCGATACCCCGGCCGAGAAGGAGGAGATGTCGTGTACCGTCCTGAAGGGTAAACCCTTGGCCCAAGGGCCCCACGAGGACCACGGGTTCTCGTGATGAGGGAGTCCAACGCGACATGCGCCTTGTTCCATTGCCCAATGTTCCGTAAACTAGGACGATTTCTCCAGCGTCGGGGTCCGCTGAATAGATTGCCATTGGCCGGGGTAGCGTTGGCGCCACATCCATCGATTCGGGAAGGGTCACCATCACAAACTGTCCTGGTGCAGCCACAGCAGCGATCTGCGGAGCAGACAAAACTAACTTCCAGTACCTGTCACCTAGATGTTCCTGGAGAACAATCTGCGATCGGGCCAACGTTGGTAGGGGGCGATCTGGCTCTCCAATGGTCGAAAGGCCGGGTATGAGTCCGGACGGAAGTTCAGACACTGCAATCACCGCTTTCTCCTAGCTTGTCTAGGGCCATGATGCTATCTAGCAGCACTTCTACTCCTCGCGCGATCTCGTTAGCGCTCGTCCACTCCTCGGGGACATGGCTCAATCCACCTCTACTAGGCACAAATATCATGGCTGCCGGCGCGACAGCAGCCACCATCTGACTGTCGTGGCTCGCACCGCTGTACATCACACGGTAGGACCTGCCGCGCTGGTCAGCTGCCGTCGTTGTGACATCGCGCAGCCAGGCGGGTAGAACCACTGGGGATGCGTCGCTGAGGAGCCTAGGTGTCAGAGCTACCCTGCGAGCGTCACACACGGCTCGAGCCTGTCGCACGATCTCGTCAGCGATCAACCGTTGCCGTCCGCTGTCAATGTCTCGGACGTCGACCCATAGAGAGACTCGTCCGGGAATGGTAGTAATGCTGCCCGGATGCACATCCACCTTGCCAACGGTCACGCGTGTCCCGCGGTGACGCCCGTCATTGGCGATTCCTTCGGCCAGCAGGATCACTTGTGCTGCTGCCGTAAGGGCATCGGCGCGCAAGTGCATGGGAGTGCTACCCGTATGTGACGCTACGCCCTCCAGGACAAGCTCGAATCGTGTGCTCCCTGAAATCAGGTCCACGAGGCCAATGTCTACGCCGGACTCTTCCAGCTGCCCGCCCTGTTCGACATGGAGTTCCAGAAAGGCCGCCCAGTCGCTCTTCTGCCAAATGGCACGCACTACATCGCTTGGACACCCCCCAGAACGCTGGATTGCATCCGCGATACTGATCCCATTCGAATCTCGAATTCCTTGCAGGGCCTCATAGCTCCAATGACCACCAGCGGCTTTGCTTCCAACACAGGCTTGTCCGAAACGAGCACCTTCTTCACAGACGAACGCGACGAACCGCAGCGGGTGCCTATGCGGTATCTCGTGCCTGACGAGAAGCTCAGCCACATGGACCGCCGCGACAACCCCCGCAATCCCGTCGAAACGGCCACCTCCAGGCACACTATCAAGATGCGAGCCGGTGCCGATTGCGGGAAGCGACTGTAGGCCGACTTTTTCAGCGATGGTATTACCAACTTCGTCGCTTCGCACCGTCAACCCTATATCGCATAGCCAGTCACTGAACTGTTTGTGCGCCCTTTTTTCGCTCGGCGTGAAGCCGATACGAGTGATGCCTTGATCCGCGGGTGTGTCGTTGATCGCTGCGATACTTGCGATAAGTTCAGTGATCCGTGCCGGGTCGGCCACTGGCTTCTCTGTGGCACCTCGCCTGCGCTCATTCATGGTATTCCCATACTAGGGACATGACCGGGATATCGCCCGTCTCGGGAAGTGCAGAGCCTCCAATTAGCGTCGCGATGCCTATGGATTGCGCCCCATGATTCCTGATCAGCGCCTGCATCTGCTGGAGTTCCGGGCCGCTACTGAAGTAGTCACCCACTATCAGAACCCGATCGGTCGCCCTCAACGAACCTTCAACCCCGAGCACGCCAGATGCTTCGTAAGCCTGAATCACGCGCGCCGACAATTCCCGCGCGACGATGTGTCCCAGAACGGACTGCTCATGGTCGTACCAGACCATGACAGCGGTTGGGCGAGTCCCCTGTGCCGCTTTCGCCAGGCTGGAACCGAGCAACTCGGCACCCGACGGGTCCAGGTGGGCTTCGAAGTGACGGGACGGCCGCTCCCATAGCTTGGGCATGCTTATGCCACCGTTCTCAAGCGCGGTCTCTAGATCCATGCCCGCTCTGTTCATTTCAGCCATTCCACTGCTCCTCATCAATGCCGAGATCCTGCAGTCGATACAAGGAACGGTACTGCAATCCAGCGGACCTGAGCCGGCGGGGGGCACCCGCATCACGATCGATCACAGATATAACCACAACTACCTCCGCACCTGCGGCGCTCACCCTCGTCGCGGCTGCGGTGGCGTGCTCTCCAGAGTCGACGACGTCCGTAAGGACAGCTACTCGCTCTCCTTTGTACAGCTCCCCCCTTACCTGGAACTCCTTGGTCGGCCGTATGATCACGAAAGGGAGCCCGGTAGCTAAGGACACAGCCGTCGCCAAAGCGACCCCTCCACCGTCTGTGCCAGCGACACGGTCAACCCGGGATGGAAGTTCCATGGCGATCCTGTCCGCAATCCGCCGAAGGATTGTTGGCTTTGTTTCGAACAGGTACGTGTCGAAGTAGAACTTGCTGTGCTCACCCGACGGCAGAACAAAATCGCCTCTGCGGTACGAGGCCGCAACTATGTCCCGCCCAACTTCGCTGCAAAGGCCACCCATCGGTAATCCGTCCCTCTTTGGAAATTCTATCAGTTCGTGCCTCATCAGCTGACCTCACCAGCAGCCGTAGGAGTATCGACATTCATAGGAAGATGACCAAGTTCTCTACAGATTGCGCCTGTATGTCTCATGAGGGCGTCAATTGTATCCGTGCGTCGCTCACCATGGCATCGCGTCTTGGGCGCAGCCACCGTCACGCTAGCGATCACCTCGTTGTGCGCATCGAAGACCGGCGCACTAATCGCCACCACGGCAGGGTCCAACTCCTCGTCGCAGAGATCATATCCCATCCTTCGTACCATCGACAGATCCTCCGCGACCTCCTCGACCGTAACAGGTGTTTTAGGAGTGAACATCGTCATGGGCGAAGCCGACAGCAGCGCCTGCACCTCTTCGTCCGGACGGAACGCCAGTATGGCGCGTGCCGAGGCAGCCGCGTGGAGTGGCATAGCTTCACCAACACGAACGAACAGTCGTAGTGACCCCGGGCCATCCGAGATCGCCACGCAGACGGCCCGTTCTCCGAGAAACTCCGTTAGGAAGGTTGTCTCGCCGGTTTCCGATGTCAGCGCATGCAAGTGCCTCTTTGCCACTTGGGCTGTATACCGAATGCCGCGAGACAGTCCTATAGCGTCCGGCCCGAGGACGTAAACCTTCCCCACGCGTGTCACGAAATGCTCATCCTCCAAGGATGCCAATAATCGGTGAAGCGTCGACATGGGAAGCCCCAATTCGACCGTGATCTGCAGAAGGGTTGCCCCGTCTGGGCGACTCGCAAGGTACTTCAGGATGCTCGCAATGCGGGTAATCAATTGCATTTCTTACCTTCCCTGTGCGGTTACGATTCGCTCGGTATAGGCTGAGCCTCCACCCAGCCCGGCGCCCTCCCTGCCCTGCGGTTGTTCCCTTCCCCCGGTGAAGCAGGCCGTCCGGGCTCGGTTATAGGGAGATCCAGCTCGGGATCTTTCGTCTCGCCGAGATCGACAGCGGCCGGAGTATCCATTGCCCCCTTCAGATCCGAGATGTGAAGGACATCGAGTTCCGAAAGGAGTTTCGGAAGCTCGTCCAGGATACGATTCATTGTGTCTGGGCGTGTGAAGTTGGCGGTTCCGACTTGCACCGCAGATGCGCCCGCGAGGTAGAACTCGAGGACGTCGGACGCGGTGGCGATTCCACCGCATCCGATGACGGGGATCTCGACCGCGCGAGAGGCCTGGTGCACGGCACGGAGGGCGAGGGGTTTCATCGCTGGACCGCTCACGCCTCCGGTGACATTTCCGAGGACCGGTCGTCGCCTATGTACATCGATCACGAGCCCCACAAACGTGTTTGCTACGGTGAGGCCGTGCGCCCCTGCGGCTTCCGCGGCCCGTGCCAAGGCAGCGATATCCGTTACGTTGGGCGTCAACTTGGCGAATACGGGCAGATCCGTCTGTTCACCAACGCGGTTCACGACTTCTGCGACTCGTTCCGGGACTGAGCCCATCTCGAGCCCCCCATGCTCGAGGTTGGGGCATGAGAGATTGACCTCCACAGCTGCGACTGCCGCGAAACGGTACTCACTTGCGACAAGTTCGGCCAGCCCGGCGGCCATCCGCACGTACTCCTCGACCGTCAGGCCCCCGATGCTTACTATGACGGGGGGGCCTAAAGCGCAGTAGTCGGGAAGCACTGTCGTGCGGAGCCCGGGCAACCCCGGGCTCGGGATCCCGACTGCATTAATCATGCCTCCAGGAGTCTCTCCCAATCGATGGGCAGGGTTGCCGGAGCGAACATCGGGGAACACCGTCTTCGTCACCACCGCACCGAGACCGCTGGTATCAACCACGCTCGCCATCTGAGGGCCAAAGCAACCGGAGGCAGGCATGATGGGGTTCGACAACTGCAGCCCTCCTAAGTCGACCCCGAGTGACTGGAAAGTGCTTGTGTCCTGGACCGTCATTGCATGACCTACTCTCTTCGACTGCGCGGACACTATTTTCTAGGGTGAGATCGCCGATCACATGTTGGCCATTTCTGGACTGCAGACCGTGCCCGAAATGGACGCATCCTCGACGAACTCGTTCGTGAACAGATTCTCAACAGAGATGTCCTCACCCGTGAGGCCCTGGAACTCCTTCACAGCTTCATAGGTCGTGTCCCACGCCTCCGAATTCTGCGCGCCGATAACCTCCTCCGACTCGACCATGTCCACGGTGCAGAAGACCTTGACAGACACGTCCAGCCACTGCTTGGCGGTCAAGTCCCGGTCTGCAGACGGGTTATGCTCCAAGTAGGCCTCCAACGCTGCATCTGGCTCTTCTAAGGCAGCGCTGATGCTCTTGTATGTGGCGCGCAAAAACCTCTCAATGAGATCCTTGTCCGACTCAAAGAAGTCGTTGTTGACAATAAAGGGGAAGCCAGCAAGATTGAAACCGGCCTCCTGCCAGGTGAAGGCGTCGCTCGGGCGGATTTCTTGGAACGTCGGGGCATCCCCAAGGGTGGTAGCGATGCAATCCGCTCTCCCGCTGGCATAGATGGATAGCGATGTCTTAGCCTCAACCGCCACGGGCTCCACCGAGTCAGGCTCAACACTAGCTGCCCGAAGCGCTCCTTCGTACAGTGATGCCTGGACCGTCCCTGGAGGCAGGATTATAGAATGACCTGACAGATCCTCGATGCTTTCGAGCCCCAACTCTTCGTCGCAGAAGAAGGCGAAGCCGGCGTCGGCCCGATACATTCCCACAGCGACGAGGGGGGCTCCCGAATCCACCGCCTGAATAAACGTGGCGCTGAAAGCGTCTCCCATATGCACCTGCCCGGCCGCTACCTGCTGCGACGTCGTAGCTGATCCCGTACCGTAGACAATGTCCAGATTGATGCCTTCATCCTCGTAAAACCCTTCGTCGACGCCATACCAAAGAGGTGCGTGAACACCGTTGGCCACGAAGTCTGTCAACATCGTCAGATCCTGGGCGACCGCTGGCGGACCAGTTGAGTCGTCATCCAGTGGAGCGCCCTGCTCGGCCCCTGGAGTGCAACCTGCAACGAACGCCACCGTTGCCACCAACGGCGCAACGACCACGGCAAGAGCCCGGCCCCTGGACCAGTCTGTCTGTGTCATGATTCTTCTCTCTCTAGGATGTGGAACTGCAACTCCATGGATTACTTCCGGATCATCATTTTTTCAACAAACTCAACCAAATAGAAGAGGGCTATACCCATGACAGAAAGAAGTACGATGGATGCGAAGGCTACGTCGAGCTGCAGGTTCCCCTGCGCATTGGTGATCACGTAGCCCAGTCCACCGTTCCCGCCCAAGAACTGACCCACTACCGCTCCAGTCAATGATAGGGTAATGCCCAATTTCATCCCGCTCATGATGTTCGGCAAAGCAGCAGGAAACCGGACTCGCCAAAACGTTCTTCGTTGCCCTGCCCTCGTGGATCGTGCAAGAAGAATGAGTCCGGGCTCAATCTCCACGAGGCCCACGACCGTGTTGATTACCACTGGGAAGATTGCCAACAGGGCAGCGATCAATACTCGCGGCGTGCTGTCCAAACCGAACCATGCCAGGAACAAGGGTGCAAGGGCGATCTTGGGCACGGCGTTACTTAGGACGAGGAGCGGATTCACCACCCGCTCGATCAAGGGTGACATGGCGATTCCAGCAGCTAACGGCACCCCCACCAAGACTGCAATGACGAATCCGTATATCGTCTCTTGCAACGTTATATAGGCATGTGGTAAAAGCAGGCCCCAAGAGTCGATCAGTGAGCGTCCCACGGCTAAAGGCGACGGCAGAACAAATTCTCTCACATCCAAGAGCAACACACCAAGGTGCCAGACGACTATCACTGCTGCGAGAGTCCCGAGAACAAGGCCTATTTGGACGGTTCTGGAGTCACCGAGACGCTCCGTCAGGCTCTGCTCGGGCATCTCAGCTCGTTGAATTTCTGCTGCACTCTCAAGACTGCTCATTACCGCTCCCCAATTGCGAGTTGTGGTGGTCTTCCTGCCGCCTGCCGTTGCGGTCCGGCGACCACGCGGCTGTCGGCGTAGGCGTACTCCCCTCAAGCATGGCTCGCACGTCGGCCGAAACGTTTAGAAACTCTGGCGTCACTCGGAACTCCGATGTCCGAGGTGTGAAGGTCGGCACATCAACGATTCCCGCGACTCTCCCAGGTCGTGGTGCCAGAACCATCACTCGATTTCCCATAAAAACTGCCTCATTGATGTCGTGAGTCACCAAGAGTGTGGTTACGCCCGCAGACGCGCAGATCGTCGCAACGTCGACGTTAAGTTGCTCCCGAGTCAATGCATCGACCGCGCCGAAGGGTTCATCTAGTAGGAGCATTTGCGGCTCATGCAGGAGAGCCCTACAGAGCGCGACCCGCTGCCTCATGCCCCCTGACAATTGGCTTGGGTAGGAGTTTTCGAAGCCTTCCAAGCCCACCATATGTATCAGGTTTCGCGCTCGGTCTTCCCACTTGGATCTCTTCCATCCCCTCAGGTCGATTTGTGCCATGACATTTCCCAGGACAGTCCTCCAGTGAAATAGATTGTCCCGCTGAAAAGCCACCCCGAGAACCTCGCTAGGGCCCTTTACCGAGTTACCATCGATCGCAAGGTGCCCCGTCGTCAGTGACTCCAAACCGGCGATCATCATAAGAAGTGTGCTCTTGCCGCAACCGCTCGGACCCACAATCGACAGAAATTCTCCCCCGTTTACTCGGAACGAGACATCGCGAAGCGCTTGGACGGGTTGGCCGCCCTTAGTACGAAACGTCTTGCAGACGCTTTCGGCAACTACTTCTGCACCGGCGAGATTATGCATTTTTTTGCCTCACTCCTCGTTCTCCAGATTGAACTGCATTGACTTTGCCTCTCGCACGAAGCGGGCGACTGACGTGTTGTCGGGGAGAATGCCTTGGTGGACGTGATTGCCAGATCGAATCCCGGGGAAGGCTGTTAAGACCGCGCTGGGGACCGTGGGTAGCAAGAACTACGCGCGGCAGATGAGGGTCGGGACAACGGTGGCCAGGCATGATGAGGTTCGGCAGGTGCGCCCCGAGGTGCGACTGAAGGATGCTGGTGTGCTGCACTAGCACGGTTCGCTCACTTCCATGTGGCGGAAACGACTTCTGTGTCGTGAATGTCAGTCAAACTACTGGTGACTTGACGCGATGTCAAGGCTTCGGCCGTAGGGAGGACCTGGCGTGGACCTCGTCACCGAACTGAACCGTGGAGGTGGTCACGTACTTCATCCGAAGGAAGGGGTGGGCGGCGCAGTTAGATCTACAGGCTCTGGGAATTCGTGATTTTCTGTGATATCGAACCGAGCCGAGGCACCGTCATTTGCCCCCGCAGGCGGGCGACGCCGCCGGGTGGCACCGAAGGTGCCGGTGAGGTGGCGGCCAGGGGGTTATCGCCCTGGGGTGCACCACGCCCCCGGCCGGTACGAGCAGTGGTGGCGGCAAGCTGTTGGCGAACACGTGGGGCTGACCGATGGGATTCCGATCTGGACCAACCATCATCGGGCGGGTCATCAATAGGGGGGTTTCGTCCTCACCTGAACAAGGGCTGGACCATCCCACGCAGGCCAGCGGAGGGTTCGTGGCAAGCATGGAGGACGTGCGGAAGGTCTACCACCTGCCCCCGCCCAGCGACACGGGTGCGGGCGATCCGCCCGCGCACGGCGGCGGAGCAGGCGTTCTGCGAGCTCGGCCCCGCCGCCGCGGCGTTTGTCGCCGGCGCTGCGGGCACCGGGCACACCCGGCTCGGTCCCCAGTTGGCCGAGCTCAACGCTCTGACCGCCCGCACTGGCCGCGACGGGCCAGCTCGCCCGCGGGCTGCTCGTCACGGCCAGACCTAGCGGTCGTTCCCCCGAAGGGGTGCTGGGGACTTGGTCCAGGCCGAGATCGCCGCACGGCCACGGCTCCAATGGAACGCACCCGGCTCAAGGCAGCCGGCTTCCCGTGCTCAAGACGATCGAGGGCTTCGACCTGGCCGGCTCCTCGACCCCGGCGCCGCCCTAGCCCTACCTCGCGAGCCTAGAGGGGGTCCGGGCCAAGGAGAGCATCGCGTTCTTCGGCCCGCCGGCACCCACGAGTCCCACACCCTCATCGCGCCGGGGCACGCCGCAGTCACCGGGTGGGATATGTGACCACGGCCGACCTCATCGAGACGCTCCACCGCGGCCTGGCCGACGAACCGTCTGCAGGGCGATCGAGGCCCTGCTGCGCGACGACCTCCTCCTCGGCGACGAGATCGGTTCGCCCCGTTGGACGGCGCCGGCGTCCACTGCTCTTCCGCTTCTTCGCCGCCGCCTACGAAACGCCGCTCTCTCGGCATGGCCTCCCACCACTCCTTCGAAGGCTGGGGACGCTTCACGGTCCGAGCACACCACCGCCGGGTCCAAGTCGACCGGCTCGTGCACCACGCCACCACCGTCGTCATTAGCGGCCCGTCCTACCGCATGCCCCGAGCCTGCGACCGCCGAGGTAGTGCACCTGACCCACTGATCATCCCGGCTCTGCACTCTGCAGGACTTAACGCCGACCGCCCCCTCATGCTGAACCCACGGTTGGATCGCGCCTTGTTCAGCGCCCTCCTAGTCGCCTGACCGGATCGCAACGCCTCCTGTCGCTCCCTCTTCACTTCCATGGGCCGGTAACAACTTCGCCCGTACGGAAGTGTGGCATACTGCTGCGCACTCGAACCCCCACAAGAGGTTCGCGACCACCACGTCTCCTTCAGGGGGTTCCGTCCGATGTCACTGGCTGCCGATCTCAACAAGGCGTGCAGGCTCACAGGGACGTTCCGGCTTCGGTCAGGGCAGGTCCTTGACGAGTACTTCGACAAGTACTCCTTCGAAGCCGACCCCCGCCTACACAGACGTGTCGCTGAAGCCATGGCCGACCTGGTTCCACCTAATACCCAAGTCCTGGGAGCACTAGAGATGGGGGGGATCCCCCTGGGCACCCTCATCTCACAGATCACCGATCTACCAGTAGCCTTCATCCGCAAGGAGGCAAAGGGGTACGGCACTGGTCGTCTTATCGAAGGCGCGCCAGTCGAGAACGTGGTGGTCACGGTCATCGAGGACATCATCACGAGCGGCGGGTCTGTGCGCGCCGCTGCCGTGGCGCTCCGGCATCACCACGCGAACGTATCGACCGCCGTGTGTGCCATCGATCGCAGTCCCCGACCAGGCCATGCACTTCAGGACATTGGTGTCTGGACTGAATCACTCTTCACGCTCGAACAGATGAACGGCCACCAGAACTAGAGACGAGCGGCCCAAAAGTGACCCACACTCCCACACAAGCGCGGTTGATATCTGCGAAAAGAGGACACAGTGACCGACCGGAGATTTTCCACAGTCTCGTCACGAAGCAGTGGCCCCGCAGCCGATCCCCCCACACGCACAGATCACGACTCGCTTGGACCGATTGAGGTCCCTGCTGAGGCGCTCTGGGGCGCGCACACCCAACGTGCCATTGAAAACTTTCCCATCAGTGGGATCCGTATCGGTCGGTACCGCGGTCTAATCCACTCCCTAGGGTGTGTGAAGGAAGCTGCAGCCGCAGCTAACACTGAATTGGGGCTCCTCAAAAAGCCAGTCGGGACGGCCATCATCGAGGCTGCTCGTGACGTCGCCGCTGGTGCTTGGGACGACGAGTTCCCCGTGGATGTCATTCAAGGCGGTGCGGGCACCTCGACAAACATGAATGCCAACGAGGTTATCGCCAACGCCGCTTTGCGGAAGATGGGGCATCCCCTTGGGCGGCACGATATTGTCCACCCGATCGAGCACGTCAACAAGTGTCAGTCCACCAATGATGTGTACCCGACTGCCGTGCGCCTGGCGATTGTGCTCGCAATCCAAAAGATGGTTCAGGAACTCTCCAGTTTGGCTGATGCATTTCTGGAGAGATCGGAGGCATTCAAAGACATCCAGAAAATTGGCCGCACTCAACTTCAAGATGCGGTGCCAATGACCTTGGGCCAAGAGTTTGCTGCATTTGGAAACACCATTTTCGAGGACTGTGACCGGCTAGAAGAGGCTATCCCACTGCTTCTTGAGTGCAACCTGGGTGCCACCGCAATCGGCACCGGAATAACCGCACACCCCCGTTACCAAGAGGTCGTTATCAAACACCTCCGCGCCGTCACCGCCCTACCGATCGAACCTGCTATAGACCTCATCGAAGCCAGTTGGGACACCGGCGTATTCATGCAGGTCTCGGGCATTCTGAAGCGTTCCGCCATTAAACTGACTAAAATTTGCAATGACCTCCGCCTATTGTCAAGTGGCCCTCAAGCGGGGCTTCAAGAGATACTCCTACCGCCACGCCAGGCGGGCTCGTCCATTATGCCAGGGAAAGTCAATCCGGTCATCCCAGAGATGATGAATCAAGTCGTGTTTATAGTTGTGGCAGCTGATTTGACAGTGACTTTGGCGGCAGAGAATGGACAACTGCAGCTTAATGCGTTTGAGCCAGTGATCGCACATACGCTTCTGCAAGCTTTTGAATTGATGGAAAATGGGGTGAGAATTCTTCGGCAACGGTGCGTTGAGGGCATCTCCCCCAACGAGAAGTTCCTCCGCAGTCAGGAAAAAACTGTCACCGCCAGGGCGACCGAACTGGTCCCAACGATGGGATACAAGGCGGCCGCAGCACTGGTGGAGCAGTCATTGATCACTGGGCGAAGCATTGCTGAACTCGCTGAGGAACAAGGTCTTGCCCAAGATGTGGATCCAGCCGAACGATTCCGGCACGGACGTGGAAGGTTCTGAGATGCCGAGGTGCCCGACAGTATTCATGGCGGTCTGAACATGGGGCGCCAGTACCAGTACCGCACCGTCGACGGCCGCGAGACCGTCCAGATCGCCGTGCGCGGCCGCCAGGTGCTGGCGCGCCCGATGCTGAACTTCGGACCTGGTTATACGCTCGAGCAGCGGCGGGCGCTGGGCCTTACCGGCCTGCTGCCGCCAGCCGTCAACAGCATGAACGAGCAGCTCAAGCGGGTCTACCAGCAGTTCTCCAGCCAGCCTGACGCGCTCAGCAAGTACGTGTTCCTCAATCAGTTACAGGACCTCAACGAGATCCTGTTCTACCGGCTCGTGGCCGAGCACATCGACGAGATGCTGCCGATTATCTACACCCCCACGGTCGGCCTCGCCATCCAGCAGTTCAGCTCCACCTTCGACCGTCCGCGCGGGATCTACCTGTCCATCGAGGACCCGGCCGGCATCGACGACGCCTTCCGGGCCAACGGCCAGGGCGCCGACGACGTAGACCTCGTCGTGGTGACCGACTCCGAGGGCATCCTCGGTATCGGAGACCAGGGCGTCGGAGGCATCCGGATCGCTGTGGGCAAGCTAGCCGTCTACACGACCGCGGCCGGCATCCACCCACTGCGGGCCATGCCGGTCGTGCTGGACGTCGGCACGGACAACCCCCGGCTGCTGAACGACCCCGCCTACTTGGGGGGCCGGTACGCACGGGTCCGGGGGCAGCGGTATGACGACTTCCTCGCCCTGTTCGTTGCGAAAGTCAAGGAGCACTTCCCGGCGTCGCTGTTGCACTGGGAGGACTTCGGTGCCGACAACGCGCACCGGCTGCTGGAAACCTACCGCGAGGAGCACTGCTCCTTCAACGACGACATCCAGGGCACAGCCGCGGTGGTCGCCGCCGCAGCGCTCGGGGCGGTCCGCACCAAGGGTAAGCTGCTCAGCGAACAGCGTGTCGTGGTGCACGGGGCGGGCACCGCCGGCATCGGTATTGCGGACCTGATGCGCGACATCATGGTCTCCGAGGGCCTGAGCCGCGAGGAGGCGGAACGGCGATTCTGGGGCCTCGGCAGCCGAGGGCTCCTGCGCACCGGGCACCCCATGCGAAACTTCCAGGAGCGGTATGCCCGCCCGGCCGGTGAGGTCGACCACTGGGTCACCGCGGCGGGCCGCTACGACTTGGCGGACGTCGTCCGGAACGTCAGACCGACCATCCTCATCGGCACCTCGGCGCAGGCCGGGGCGTTTACCGAGGAGATCGTGCGGCTGATGACCGACTCCTGCGAGCGACCGGTGATCATGCCGCTGTCCAACCCGACGTCCAAGGCCGAGGCGCTGCCGGAGGACCTGCTGTCCTGGACCGACGGGCAGGCCCTCATCGCGACCGGCTCGCCCTTCGCCCCGGTGGTCCATGATGGGGTCACCTATGAGATCGCCCAGGCCAACAACGCGCTGGTCTTCCCCGGGATCGGCTTAGGCACCGTTGCCGCCCGCGCGAGCGCGGTGAGCGACAGGATGATCACCGCCGCCGCCCAGGCGGTGGCTGAGATGACCACCGCCCGGCGGCCGGGCAGTGCGGTCCTGCCCTCGATGCGGCAGTTGCGCGCCGTTTCGGCGGCGGTGGCGGTGCGCGTCGCGCAGGCCGCGCAGGAGGATGGCATCGCCCGCCGCACGCTGACCAACCCCATCCAGGACATCCACGACCTGATGTGGGTGCCGAACTACCCCACGGTCGAAGTCGTCGACCGGACGGACGTGCAGTCGGCCCGGCACACCGGCGCTGCGCATACGGAGGACTCGGACGACCCCGCACAGCCGGAGTGACGTTGCGCAAAGCACGCGGTGGTTCTCCGAACGGTCCGTAAGCCGGCCGCTCGACAGGACACCGAGACGGCCCCTTCGCCGAAGGTGCCAGGCTCCATGCGAGATGGGAAGGACGAATGCGCACTACACGGCGCGCCCTGCACGCGGCACGACCGGGTGCCGGCCGAGACTAGCCGTGCTCCCTCTGAGCCTCGATCCGCCGAGCGGGTTTTGTGAGCGTCGTCCGGGATGTTGGAGGGCGGCAGGAGGGGTGGGTCCGGGTTCGGGGCAGGGGGAGTTCGCCGGTCTGCCCGGCTTTTCCACGTGGGTTGTTCCTCGAAGGGGCAGAGAGCGGGGGTCAGGAGGGGGCGTAGGCGGTGTTGAAGAGGCCTTGCCAGGCGTCCTGCCAGGGCCAGTTCGTGGGCAGGTGCAGGTGGAGTCGCCTGGCGCGGTTAGCGATGCGGGCGGGGATCTTGATCAGCTGGTCCCGGATCGTGGCCGGGCGGGCTCGGGCGTGGGCGGCCGAGGCCAGGACGCCGGCGGCGCGGGTCAGGTTGAACGCGATCGCGGCCAGCACGGTCCAGGCACCGTTGGCGCAGAAGGACCCTGATGGTGCGTGGGCGAGCGGACCTGCCTTCAGGTCTGCGATGACCTGCTCGACGATCGCGTGGTCGCGGTGGGAGGCCTCGGCCTCGAGCATGGTCAGCGGGGAGTCGGTGAACACGGCGTGGTGACGGTAGGTCGCGAACAGCTCGTCCTGCCCGGCCCTGACGGCCTGGGGGTTGAGGCGCTTGACGCGGCGCACGATCAGTCGGGCGGTGACGTGCTCGGACTTCTTGCGGGAGGTGAACGCGGTGTAGGAGATCTCGGCGACCTGCGCATCGGAGATCCACCGTTGCTCTTGTTCGTCCCAGATCGCGTCGGTGTACCTGATGTCCACCCACGCCTGCTCGGGGATGCGGGAGATCGCCGCGGTCACGGCCGGGTCCATCCGGGCGGTCAGGGAGAACCTCGCCTTGGCCCGGCGGGCCGCGGCGACCACGGCGTGGTTGTAGTAGGCGGAGTCCGCGCGCACCGTGACCGAACCGGTCGCGCCGGCCTTTCTCGCCGTGGCCAGCGCGTCACCGATCAGCCGTGGCGCGCCGTGCGCGGAGGAGCTGTTGCCCTTGCGCAGCCTCGTGGCTGCGAGCACCGGTGCGCTGGTGGGGGTGGACAGGGTCGCGACCTGCACGTTCAGGCCCTTGATGCCGGTGTAGCCGTACCCGGTGCCCTGCTTGGCGTAGCCGTGGGTGGCGCGGATCGTGTCGTCGACGTCGAGGTAGGCGACCGCCTGGGCACCGGCCAGCAGGCCCGGGACGATGGCGGCCAGGTTCACCAGGACACGGGAGGCGACGGCGTCCAGCTGGCGGAGGTGGCCGAAGGTGTAAGCGCGCAGGTGGGTGCCTAGCGTGGTCGGGGCCCGGTGCCCGGTGAAGACCCGACCCATCCCGCCGTGGCGCACCAGGTCCATGTCCTGGATGCTGTCCGCGCCGGCGATCATGCCCGCGACCAGCGAGCCGATCTTGAGGTCGGCGTTGGCGCCGGCCGAGCCGGCCACGGTGACGTGCCCGGCGACCAGGTCGGGCAGCCCGGCCTTCTCGGCCAGGCCCATCACCGGGACCAACCCGGCGGTGCCGATCAGGTTCGGGTCATCGAAAACGGCGGAGATGTTGTGGCAGACTCGCACTATCGGGTGCTCCTGTTATCTGGTCGAATGGAACTGTCGCAAGTCCCATCGCCCCAGGTCACAGGGGCATTCGTGCGTTACGACCCGGCTTGGTCACCAATCACATCGGCGGATCGAGGCTCAGTGCGGCAGTACCGCGCGTTCGCGACTCGGCCTGTAAGAGAGACTCAACCGCATGCTGATCACTCCTCTCCCGTCCGAGCTGGAACACGATGCGGTACAGCTGTGGCGCGACTGCGGACTGACCCGTCCGTGGAACGATCCAGGCGCCGATCTGGGGCGTGCCCTCGAGGGCCCGTCGTCCACGGTTCTCGCGGCGGTGACGGACGGGCAGCTTCTCGGCACGGTGATGGCGGGGCAGGACGGTCATCGTGGCTGGGTGTACTACCTGGCCGTCCAGCCCGGCCATCGTGAAGCCGGGATTGGGCGTGCCCTGATGAACGCTGCTGAGTCATGGCCACGCGAGCAGGGCATACCAAAGCTGCAGCTCATGGTGCGTGCTGACAACACTGCCGTCATCAAGTTCTACGAACGGCTGGGCTATGTGGATCAACGGGTCGCTGTCCTTGGTCGATTCCTCGACGAGGAGCTACAAGCGCTACGTGAACAGAACTCGTCGGAGCGATTCCGCTAGGACCGCAGGGCAAGGACGAAGCCCGGCCACCAGAAGCGACCAGCGGCAAATGTGCGCGTGTCTGGGAGGCTACGTCCATGGGCGGATTTGACGACGTGGAGGTGCCGGGCGGGGGTTTTGTTCTTCGCGGTCTACGGGCTGACGATGTCGGTGACCTCGTCCAGACCTGCAACGACCCTGATGTTCAGCGCTGGCTGCCGCTGCCCAGCCCGTACCTGGACGCCCATGCACGCTGGTTCATCGAGGAGTGGGCGCCTGCGCAGCTGGAGTCGGGAGCAGGGCTCGTCCGTGCCATCACCGTTGGGGGCCGCTTCCATGGAACGATCGACCTCCGCAAGGCCGACTGGAGAGTGCCGTCGGTTGAGATCAGTTACATGGTCGCCCCCTGGGGGCGCGGTCAGGGTCTGGCCGCCCGGTGCACCCAGCTCTTGTCGACGTGGGCGCTGGCACAGGGCATGAAACGGATCGAGCTACGGGCCGCCGCCGGCAACGACGCCTCTCTGTGCACGGCACGGGCGGCCGGATTCACCGAGGAAGGGGTCTTGCGGCAGGCGGGGATAACACACGCAGGGCCTGTCGACCTGGTCGTCTTCAGCCGGCTTGACTCCGACGACCCATCAACGTAGATCCCTCGGGCGCGTGCGCACCGGGGCCAGTGGTGTGGATTGGGGCGATGGCAGGATCAGGGTCCATGAGGACCGATGCCCGTGAGCTGGCCGCCGCCATCGACGCCGTATGCCGCATCCAGGGAGAATTCACGCTGCGCAGCGGACTCACCTCGCCCGAGTACTTCGACAAGTACCGTTTCGAGACCGACCCGTGCTGCTGGGCAGAGTGACCGAAGCCATGGCGACTTTCCTGCCTGGCGACACGGAAGTGCTCGGGGGGCTCGAGCTGGGTGGCATCCCGATCGCTACCCGGCTCAGCGCTCTGACCGGGCTCCCAGTCATCTTCATTCGCAAGGAAGCCAAGACCTACGGCACCTGCAAGATCGCCGAGGGTGGCGACTTCGCAGGCCGGCGGGTGACCTTGATCGAAGACATCATTACCACCGGCGGAGCTGTCCGGAAAGCCGCTGTGTCACTGCGCGAGCTCGGCGGGGCGGTCCAGGATGTGGTGTGCGTGATCGACCGCTCCGAGCCCGGCCAGAACGCACTCCACGAGATCGGCCTGAGCACCATCTCGGTCCTGACTAAGGCAGATCTCGACGCCGCTAGAACTCGCTAAGTATCCGAGGATCCGGCGGTTCAGAGTGGCTTCGGTCAACATCCGCACATCGGCGTTATGTGGGTGATCGTTGTCAAGAGGCCTCGGTGGTGTCGAGGCTGGTGATGAGCTGGTCGTAGATCGCGGCGCGGCGGGTCTGTCCCTTGGCGCAGGCGTCGGCGCGTTGGGCGAGGAGTGCGGGGCGGAACGCGATGGTGGTCTGGAAGAAGGTGCAGGACTCGCAGATGCTCTCGTACTCGCAGTCCATGACCGTGGGGCGGGTGCAGTAGCCGTTGCCCAGGAGGCGGTGGTGCTCGCGGTTGAGGCGGGCCATGTTGGGTCCGAGGTCCTCGGCCGGGAGCCTGGCGGGGTGGGCGTAGAGGGCGTCGACCTTGGCGGCGACGGCGAAGTACTCCTGGGCGACGGTGCGGTTGGCGATCTTGGCGTAGACCAGGGTCATGTCCAGGGACTTGTGGCCGAGCATCGCGGCGATCGCCTCCAGCGACATGCCTCGGTTGATGGCCTGGGTGGCCAGGGTGTGCCGTAGTCGGTGCGGGTTGATGTGGCCCAGCCCGGCGGCCGCGCCGGCCTTGTTGATGAACCGGGTGACGGCGTGCCGGTCGAGCTGGCGGCCGTTCTCGTAGGGGATGAGCAGCTCGTGCCCAGGGGTGACGTGCGCGGCCCGGTAGGCGCCGATGAGCTCGACCAGGTGGGGGTGCAGGGGCAGGTAGCGGTCCTCGTGGAGCTTGCCGACCGGCACGTGGAGCCAGTAGGTGTCTCCGATGAGGACGACGGCGTCGGACCTCAGGGAGCAGTACTCCCCGACGCGCAGGCCGGTGCGCAGCAGGACCTCCACGGTCAGGCCGATGAGCTGGCGTCTGTCGGCCTGGGCGGCGCGCAGCAGCGCGGAGGCGGAGGGGTCGTCCAGGGCCTTGGGCAGGGCGTGGTCCTGGACGGGGATGTCGCCGTGGAACATCGGCACCCGGGACGGGGCCTCGGGCCATCCCCACTCGTCGATGCGCATGAAGAACATCCGCAGCACCCCGAGCCGGTGGGCGCTGGTGGCCGGGGCCAGGGTCGGTTTGTTCTGTCCCGGGCGGGCCAGCAGCCAGGGTTTGTAGCCTTCGATCTGGGGACGGCCGATCGCCGCGACCGTGCGCACCTGCGGGTGGCACTGGATCAGGTAGGTCGCGAAGGCCCGCAAGCACTGGTCGGTGTTGTGCACGCTGCCCGGGCGCAGGATGCAGGCGATCTGCTCGAGGTAGCGGACCATGACGTCGACGATGTCCGGGACGGCCTCGGTCAGCTGCTCCCAGGTCGCGAACGGGATCGCCGCGTACGGGTTGGGCGGGCGCAGCCGCCGGCGTCCGCGCCTCATGAGGACCCCCCGGGCAGCGCAGGTCCGGGACGGCCGGAGATGCTGGTGAAGACCCGGACCGGGGTCGGTGGTGGTGACAGCGGTGGGTCGATGGCGAAGACCTGCGCGTCGATGACCTCCGAGGCGGTGCGGTACTGGGTGGCGAGCCAGTCCTGGCCCAGGTGCAGGTAGATCCGGGTGGACTCGATCGAGGCGTGCCCGGCCTGTGCCTGCACCGCTTCCAGCGGCATGCCCGCGGTCCGCAGCCGGGTCAGGCAGGTGTGGCGCAGCTGGTGACAGGTCGCCCGGTCCAGCCCGGCACGGCGCCGGGCGCCCTCGAGGATCTCGTCCAGGCCGTCCGCGCTCAACGGGTGTCCGCGCCGGGGCCGTTTGAGGCAGACGAAGACGCGGTCGGTGCCGCCGTCGTCCTGGCCCGTGCCGGCCTCGGCGGGCCGTTCGGTGTTCAGGTAGGCGGCGAGGTGGACGAAGAACGCGGGCGCGATCGGCACGTACCGCTGGTGCCCGCCCTTGCCGTCGGCCACGAACACACGCCGCTCACCGGGTCGCAGGTCCTCCAGCCGCAGGCCCAGGACCTCGCAGCGGCGCAGCCCGCCCAGCAGCATCGCCGCGACCATGGCCCGGTCCCGGTGGGTACGCAGCGCCGCGACGAGGGCGTCGACCTCCACCGGTGCCAGGATCCGCGGCAGCGTCCGAGGTGCCCGCACCAAAGGCACACCCTGACGGGGACGGTTGCGTTCGCGCCGGGTCGGCAGCCCCCGCGGTACCGGGTTGCGGGCCACATCACCGCGCACGCTCAGGAAGGCGTACAGCGCGCTGATCGTCGACAGGCGCCGCCGGACCGTCCGCAAGGACACCCCGCCCGAGGCGGGCGAGCCGTCGACCCCGACCACCGGCAGCACCGGGCCGATCGTCGGCAACTTCTTCAGCCCGGCCCGTTGGGCGGTAATGAACGCGAGCACGTCCCTGCTCGTGACCTGCGCGACCGGCTTGTCCACCACGGTGAAGAAGACCTTCAGGTCATAGATCGCGGCGAGCACGGAGTTCGGTCGCGACCTGCCCGCCAGGAAATCCACGAAGTCATCCAGCAACGGCTCGTCGAACCTGGCCGGGGCCGAACTCGGCAACCGCTCGTCGGCCGGCACGAACCTCAACGACAGAGCTGACATACAGCGCCTCCTCAGCGAGACGGACACCTGCAAAGTACAGGCGCCGGCGATCCGAAGATCACCCACATATCAAGCGGATCCGGTCTGTCACGAGCCTCTCGAAGCGCGCCGAACCACTTGGGGCATCGGGGGTCATCGTCCGGGACCCGCGGGACGGCGAGAAGGCATTTTGGCGGCAGCCCGCTCGGTCTCTGGACGTGCAGGCATTGCGGGTGCCGCGTCCCTTGGCGGGGGTGTGCTGGCCGTGGGGGGAGCGATGACGGCGAGGCGGTAGCGCAGCGCCTGCGCAGGGCGGGAGGACACCAGGGGCTCGTCGGTGATACTTGCCTGGGCAAGAGCCTGTACGTCGTGGCCTTCGTCGTGCAGGTGCTGCATGACGTGAGCCAGGGCCGGCCAGTCCTCCTGGACGGTGAGTCGGGTGTCGAGGCGGTCGGCGAGGGTAGCCCACCGCTGGTCTGGGGCCTGACGGGCGGCCGCTTCGAGCCGGGCTCGCACGTCGCGGGTGTTGTCCAGCTGTCGGGTGGCGACCGCGTGGGGGTCGTCGTGCCAGGCGCGGACGGCCTGGTGCAGGGCCCGGCGGGTGGTCGCCTCGTCGGTGCCGAGCCGGTCGGCGATCTCGGTGCAGGTGCGGTCCCAGCTGGACGGGTCGGCGGTGGCCAGGACCCGGGCCGCCGGCTCGAGCGCCTCGTCGGCGGGCAGGTTGGTCAGCCGCTCCTCCAGCAGGACCTCGGACAGGGGGGATGAGCCGAGGAGCGCGCCGGTCACAGCGTCGGCGCCCTGGTCGTGGAGCATGGCTGCGGGGTCGGTTCCCTCGGGCAGGGGCGTGTGGAAGGTGGGGACGTTGTGCTGGGCGAGGAGCCAGTGGGCCCGTTCGGCGGCCATGCGACCGGCCAGGTCGGCGTCGGTGGCCACGATGACCGGGCCGCCGAGCTGGGCCAGCTGCGCGGCCTGGTCGTCGGTGAGGGCGGTGCCCAGCGGAGCGAGGCCGACGTACCGGCCGTGGGTGGCGAGGGTGATGGCGTGGGCGTCCATCGGGCCCTCGACGAGCACCGGGGTGGCCCCGGTCGCCAGGAGGTTGGCGTCGGCGCCGTAGAGCTGGTGGCCCTTGGAGAACAGGGGGGTGGTGGGGGTGTTGAGGTACTTCGGGCCGGCGTGCGGGGTGTCATCGGTGATGGAGGGGTTGCGGCGGCCGACGAACCCGAGGACCTGCCCGTTGGTGTCGGTGATGGGGAAGACGGCGCGGTCGCGGAGGCGGTCGATGAGGCGGCCGTCTTTGGTGGTGGTGGCCAGCCCGGTGGTCTGTATCTCGGTGTCGGTGACGCCTTGGCTGCGAAGGTGGTCGGTCAGCCGGGTCCACCCGGTCGGGGCGTATCCGGGGCGCACGTGCGGGTGGCCGGCGACGTCCTGGCCGAACCGGTCGGTCAGGTAGGCGCGTGCCCAGCCACCGGCGGTCAGCTGCTGCTCGTAGTAGTGCAGCGCCATCGCGTTGACCTGCGCCAGCCGCTGCACCGGGACGGGTGAATCCTGCGCCTGCACCGCGCGGTCGTAGGCCCGCTGCAGGTCGGTGTCGGTCGGGTCCAGCGGTCCCATGAGCCGGCGGTACTGCGCGGCCAGGGCAAGCCCGGCGTTCACCTGTGCGAGGTCGAGGTCGTCGTCCCGGTCCGTCTGGTCGGTGGCGGGGGAGGCGGTGAGCGTGTCGAGGTGGTCGCGGTACTCGGCGTCGGTGGCCTGCACCGAGACCGGGTGCGGGTCGACAGCGGCCAGCTCGAGGTCCTCCTCGTGGGGGCCGGCGGCGTGGTGCAGGTGGGTCGGGTCGTCCAGGAGGGTGCTGATGGTCCAGGTCATGGCCGCGGCGTCGTCGACATCGGCGCCGGGTGCGGGTGCGGTGGCTGCGAGGTCGGCCAGGGACCAGCCGCGTTGCAGTGCGTGGTCGACGGTGGTGACCAGCGCCGGCCACCAGGTGCTGGCCTGCATCGCCTGGGCCCGGTCGTCCCCGAGCGTGCTGGTCAGGGTCGGCACCCATGCGGTGGACAGGAGCTGGTCGGGTCCGGCGGTGCTGTCCACGGCCGGGGTCAGGTGCTGCGCGACGCGCCACCACAGCGCGGCCGCGGCGTGGTCGTCCGGCAGGGGCCGGGTGCCGGCGGCGTCGCGGACCAGGGCAGCGGCGTCGATCCCGGCTCGGGTGGCGGCGGCCAGGCGCTCGGCCAGGACCGGTGCGAAGGCGTCCCTGACCGCCCCCGGGGCGACCTCGGACAGCAGCGGACCCCACTCGGCCAGGGCGGGGGAGCGGTCGCCCTGGATCTGGGCCCGCAGCTGGCGTTGGTAGGTCGCTGCTGCCTTGGAGGCGTGGGCCGGGCCGGTGGGGCGCAGGTCGTTGGCCTCGACCTGGTTCGCGGCCCGCCAGACGGCGACAGCTGCGAGCACGTCATCGGCCGGGCGAGCCGTGCCTTGTGCCGCCCACTCGGGGGTGGGTGCGGTGAGCGCGTGCTCGGCGACCTCGGTGGCGAGGTCGGTGACGCGCTGGGCGCGGGCGGCCAGGTAGGGCCCCCAGGTCGGGTGGTCGGCGAGGGTGGTGGGGATGCCGGGGATCCACGGCAGCGGCCCGGTGGAGGTGTTGCGCATCCCGGTGTCGTCCAGGCGCCAGTCGACCGTGGCGGCGGGGTCGGCGGCGGTGTCGACCTCCCGGGCGGTGACCGCGCCGGTCAGCGCCTGCACCGGGTCGCCTCCGCCGGCGGCGATGAGGGTCAGGTGTGCCCGCAGGGTCGGCCACGCCGCCGCGTCGGTCATGCCGGGGACGAGACGGTCGGCGGCCTCGTCGAGGCGCTGGAGGCGCTCGGTGCCGACCGTGGTGGCGGCGGCGGTGTAGAGCGCGTCGACGTACCGGGCGGTGGCCTGGCCGAGCAGGACGGCCGGGTCGTCGGCCTGCCGCAGCATGGTGGAGGCCGAGGCGGGGGCCTCGTCCCGGGCCAGGATGGTCTCGAGCATGTCGGTGGCGGTGCGCGGGTGGACCGTGTCCGGCTTGGCGGCGTCGTGCTCGTCGCCGGTGCCGACGACCTCCAGGTAGACGTGGTTGGCGTCCCGGCCGCGGGTCATCATCGTGTAGAGCTGCTGGCGGGACTCCTGGCCGGTGGCCAGGCCGTGGGTGACGTCGACCGACACCCCTTGGGCGGTGTGCACGGTGGAGGCGTACCCGAGCTCGACGTTGGCGGCGACGTAGTCGGCCGGCAGGGTGATCTTGCGGCCGGTGTGGGTGTGCTGCACGACCAGGGCGCCGGCGCCGGTGGTGTCCAGGACGGTCCACCGGTCACCGTTCTTCACCCAGTCGGTCGGTGCGGTCTGCAGGCGCCGGTCGTTGCGGCGTGTGATGACGGTGTCCCCGACCGAGGCGTGGTTGCCGTCGGACAGGGCGACCTCGTCAGTGGGGCGGGGGGCTCCGTCCAGGCGGTGGTCGCGGGCGCGCTGGTTGAGCTCGGCGACAAGATCCCGGGTGGGGGCGAGCATGATCGCGTCCTTGCCGTTGGCCCGGTCGGCGGACCAGGCACCGAAGACGTCCTCGGTCATGGTGGCCAGGTCACCGACGTGCACTCGCCCGGCGTCGAGGTAGAACCCCAGCGCGGAGGGTCGACCGTCGCGCAGCTCGAGGGAGGCGCCGCCTTCGGCGGCTCCGGTGAAGCGCATCAGTTCGGTCAGGTGCAGGGCACCGTGGGTGGCGCGGATGTCGCGCAGCACCCCTCCGGCGCCTACCGCGGCCAGCTGCTGGTCGTCCCCGACCAGCCGGACCGAGGCGCCCCGGGAGGTGATGAACGCCACTGCCTTGTCCAGGGAAAGGGTGTCGACCATCCCGGCCTCGTCGATGACCACCAGGGCCCGTTCGTCGATGTCCGTGGCCCAGGCGGGGAGCTGTTCGGGGTCGTGCTCCAGGTGCCAGACCAGCTTGGCCAGGGTGTCGGCCTGGGTGTCGGCGTTGTCCCGCAGCACCGCGGCGGCGGCTGCGGACGGGGCGAGTCCGACGACGGTCCCGCCGGAGGACTCCCAGGCCCGGGCCAGGGCCCGCATGGCGGTGGTCTTGCCCGACCCTGCGGGAGCGATCGCCAGCTGAAGCCGCGCCCCTGACGTCGCCATGCCCTTGACCAGGGCGGCCTGCCCGGCGTTGAGGTGTACCCCGTTGGCGACCGATTCCAGCAGGGCCACGTCCACGTCCTGCTCGCAGGCGCGGCGCCCGTCCGTGGCCCCGGCAGCGGTGACCAGCCGTCGTTCGGCCTCCAGGACCGCGGTGGAGGTGAACAACTGTGACCCGGCGACGGTGTAGACGCTCGCGCCGTCGGCCCGGCGCAACGGTTCCGGTTCGACGATGGGATCGGCCTTGGCCGAGTTCATCGCCTTGCTGCGTGACAGCGCTGCGTGCGTGAGTTGCTCGACCAGGTCCTCGACCCGCTCCAGTGGGACGTCGGCGGCGCGGACGCGACGCTGGGCCTCGGCCCGCACGTGCCACACCTGCCAGGTGGACCGGGACCCTTGCACGGTGTCGACCACGCGGGCTGCGGTCCGCTCCACCCACGCCTCGTCGACCCGCTCGCCGAGCCCGTGGGTGTGAGCACCGGACAGGGCCGCGTCGACCATCGAGGCCAGCCCGTCCTGGTCCCCGAGGACGGCCAGGGCTTCGGCCCGCCATGTCTGCCGCTGCTGCGCCTCGGAGCGGGGTTCGTGCTTGGCGTCGCGGGTTTCCAGGGTGGCCTGCTGCGCCAGCTGGATGGATTCCACCGGGGTGGGCGGTCGACCGTGCTGTGCCTGGAATGCCTGCGCCAGCTCGCTGCGCCGCGCCTGGATGCTCACCCGCCGGGTCGACCACGCCTGGTTGAGCCGGTCGTCGACACCGACGATCTCGCGCACCGGCCGCCTGTGCGCATCACTGCGAACTGCACGCGCGGCGAAGGTGATCCCCAGCGGTCGCAGGTGCTTCTCCAGGGCCGTGTTGTACGCCTCGGAGGCGGAGACCATCGCCTTGAACAGGGTGCGCCCGTCGACGGAGAGCCACCGCCCGTCCTTGGCGGTCTGCACCTTGTTCGCCACGGCGACGTGGGTGTGCAGGTCCGGGTCCCCGGCGCGGGAGTCGCGGTGGGTGAACGCCGCGGCGACCATGCCGCGCACGTCGACCTGCTGCACGCCGTCCTTACCGGTGCGGGTGAACAGGGCGTGCTTCTCGATGTAGCCCAGGGCGTCGCGGACAGCCGCCTGGTGGGCGGCCTCGATGCTCAGGGCCAGGGGGCGGTCGGCCACGGCCCACAGGGTGGAGACCGACTTCACGGGGGAGAAGGTCAGGTCGAACCCGGCCACGGCGGTGGTCCGTGGTCGGGACTGCTTGGCGATGAGCCCGGCCAGCTCCCGCTCGTCGAACGGGTCGCGGCCGTGCTCGGTGCGGAACATCTCCAGGGCGACCTGGGTGCGGATGCTCGCGCGTTCCTCCACCGGGATCGGGTGGTCCACCGGTAGCCCGAGAGCCTTGTTGTGCTTCTCGAACCGGCGTGCCACCTCGATCCGGAACGGGGTCACGTCGTCCCGTCCTGTGTACACCCGGAACGGACGGCCCAGGCTCTGCCCGGACTCATCACCCAGCGGGTGCTCCCCGGTGCCGAACAGGCGGGTCATGTGCTCGGCGGTGACCTCCTCGCCGGCGGCCAGGCCGGCGATCCCGGCCATGCCGGCGCCGACCCACACCCCCGGAGCCTCGCCCTTAGCGGTGTAGTAGCTGCCCAGCCCGCTGTGGCCGACCTCGGTGGCGTCCTGCCGGGCGACCTGCCGGGTCAGGTAGTCATACCCCGATCCGGCGGTCAGCTTGTGGATGGAGACCGTCACGCTTCCCGAAGGCAGCAAGGGGGTGCGATCGGGGTCCGCAGACTGGACCAGTACGGGGGCTCGTAGTCGGCTTGCATGTACCGGGACGAATCCCGTCGGACGGGCGATCTCGGACCGAAAACGCCGGTGGGGACGTGGTCAACCCAGGTGCGATTCGCGGCCCTTTACTGGTGGACAGCCCTATTCGAACCAGTCGCTATAGCTGGTCGGAAGCATGCGGTGCCCCGCAGGGCAGGCCTTCGGAATGGGAGGCGTCACGCTCCGCCGCTTGGCGCTTCGTAGGGTGCGGGTTGTCAGAGTCCGAATGCGCCGCCGCTGACGAGGATGGCTATGCCGAGGCCGATCAGGACGATTGGGAAGAGCACGTGTTCCCACCGCTCAAGCACCTCGGCGATAGGCCTGCGGGTGGCGACATACCTGGCGAGGAGGACCAGGACGCCGACGAGCAGCAGGAACACGACGCAGAAGATGACCACGGTTGCCGTGCTGACGTTCAGGAACACCGGGACGTAGACGCCGATGTTGTCTCCGCCGTTGGCGAAGGTGACCGCGGCGACAGTCAAGATGCCGACCTTCTTGCCCTCGACCTTCTCGTCGTCGTCGTCACCGTCGCCTCGCCATGCCTGCCACGCCGCCCAGATACCGAGCGCCAGGGGGATGAGCCCGAAGTAGGGAATGGCGCTGGACGGCAGGACCAGCCCGGCTCCCCAGGCGACCAGCAGCGCAGCACCGAGGATCCCGACGAACCCCAGGTACTGCCCCAGCGCGATCCGGGTGGTGGTGCCTCGTTGGCCGGCGCCTCGGGCGAAGAACAGGGAAAGAATGATGATGTCGTCGATGTTGGTGGCCATGAACAGCCCGATCGCCTGCAGCACCGTGGTGGCGGTCACCGGCTGACCTCGCAACCGGCGACGGGGCACTGCGGATCCAGGCACGGGGCGTCCTCGTTCACGGCGAGGGTCACCTCGACCAACGCGAGCAGCGCGTTGGTGAGGTGGGGGTCGGCGATCGCGTAGAGGGTGTGTCGTCCCTGCGGTTCGGCCACGACGATGCCGCAGTCGCGCAGGCAGGTCAGGTGGTTGGACACGTTGGGCCGCGTCAGGCCGAGGTCCTCGGCGAGTCCAGCGGGATAGGCAGGTTGTTCGAGCAGCGACAGCAGGATCCGAGCCCGCGTCGGATCTGCCAGAGCCCGGCCGATCCGGTGCATCGCGTCCAGCCTGGAGGGAGTAGTCAGCATGCGCTGAACTATACAGTGTTTGCTGAACCGACCCGTCGGGTCGGGCGTGCAAGCGAAGTCGTCAGCTTCGGCGTCGGAGGTGGGCCTCGCGTTGGGCGGTGTAGGTGCTCCAGTCTCGTGCGGCCAGTGCGGCCCACCGGGTCGCGGTGTTGGGTGCCAGGCCGAGCACCTCTGCCAGGATCGGGGTGGGCATGCTCGCGGCAAGCTGGAACATGGCGGCGTTGCGGGCTGCCATGGGCTGGATGCCGCGTTCGACGAGCTGGGCGCGGACGTTCTCGGTGGCCAGGTGCTTGCCGGGGATGCCGCCGGGGAAGAGCCAGGTGTCGGGACGGCTGACGTAGGAGGCCTGCCCGCGACAGGTCAGGTGGGTGCGGACGAGGCGGTCGAGCGGGCCCGGCAGCTCGACGGGGAAGGTGTCGAACGTGGCCGTGGTGACGCCGACGGCGTCAACGGTGATCTGGTCGGCGCGCATGCGGGCGACCCGGGCCAGGGGTTGGGCGTAGAGCAGGACGAACAGGCCGGCGACGCGGGCGTAGAGGCGGATCGTGTCGTCGTGCAGGAGCAGCTGGACGTGCGACCACCTGTCCTCGTCGGAGAGGGTGACGGCGGGCTGGGTGGTGGGGCGGGTGGCCACGGACAGATCCCCTCCGAGGCCGGTGCGGGCACACCAGGCCAGGAACGGTCGCAGCGCGAGGGCGCGGGCGCGGTGCTGCTGCGCGTACCGGTCCAGGTCGTCCTGGTCGATGTCGGTCAGGTCGGTGCCGTCCTTGGTGAGCCAGTCATGAAGCGGGCGGTGACGACGATGGTGGCCCGCGCGGCGGAGATCGCGCCGTGGGTGAGGGTCCCGTGATGCTCCTGGCGGCGCAGCCTGCTCAGCACCTGCCAGCGGGCGAACCGGGCCAGGACCTCGGACTGCCCGGCCGGCAGGGTGCTCAGCAGCTCCGCCAGCCACGGGCTGACCCGCTCGAGCTCGGCGTGGAAGGGCGGCAGGACGCCCAGGGCGGTGAGCAGGTCGCGCAGGTAGCTGTTCGTCCTGCTCGCGGGCATGGCCTCGAAGGTCGCGTGGGAGATGTCGAGCTCGCCGCGGGCCATCGCGCCCAGGGTGGCCGGGCCGGTGGAGCGGGTGAACCAGTACAGGGTGCTCTGTGGTCGCGGGCCCGAGATCAGGGCTTCGTACACCGGCCGCAGTCGCGGGTTGATGCCGCCATCGGGGCCGGACAGCAGCGCGGTGGCCTTCTCCTTCAGGGCGCAGTGCCCGCACAGCCGGCCCCACGGGGAGTCCTCCCGTCCGCAGGCGGTGCAGGCGTAGACGGCCTCGTTGCCGGTGCAGGCCGCGCACGCCGGCCGGCGCCGGTCGTCGTAGAAGGCCAGCACCCTGATGTTCGCGCAACCGGGGCAGGGCTGGGCTGTCCGGGCGAAGCGCAGGGTGCAGCGCTGGCAGACCGCCTCCTCCAGGACGACCCGGGTGCACCGGTCGTGGCGCCCGCAGTGCGCGCAGTCCTGGCGCGGCAGCCGCGCCCTTGGGCTCATCCGTCCTCGGGCGGGCGGCGGACCCGGGCACGGATCGGGCGCAGGTCACCGATCCCTGGACCGCGGTCCCCGGTCCCTGTCTTGGCGGTCTGGTCCTCGACGACGGTGGGGACCAGCAGGTCGTTGGGTTCGCAGTCCAGGATGTCGCACAGCGCAGCGAGGACCTCCATGTTCAGCCGTTGCGGGGTCCGGGCCACCAGCCGGTAGACGTGCTCGCGGGACAGGTGGACCCCGCGCTCGGCCAGCAGCGGGACGAGCTCGGAGGTCTGGTACATGCCGTGGGTGGCCATCACCTGGCGCAGGTTCCACCCCATCACGGTGCGGACGGTCATCCCTGGTCCTCCTGATCGGTGGGTGCGTAGACGCGGGCCAGCGCGGCCTTGAGCGTCTTGTCCTTAAAGTCGTTGCTGACCGAGGCGTAGATCGCGGTGGTCGAGGCGTAGGCGTGCCCGACCTGTTCCTGGACGAACCGTTCGGGGTAGCCGAACTCGACCAGGTGGGTGACGTAGGAGTGGCGCAGGCAGTGCAGCGACAGCGCCGGGTCCAGGCCCGCCTGGTTGCGGACCGTGGCGAAGCGGGCGTCGAAGTGGCGCAACGAGACCCGGGAGAGCCGCTCGGTCACCCACAGGGCCGGGTGGCCAGGCACGCCGAACAGCGGCCTTGCCTGCTCGACCCACTGGCGCATCCCCTCGATGGCCCAGTCGAACTCGGGCACCGCCAGGACCGTGCGGCGCCGCGGGGTACCGCCGCGAACGGCCTTGCCGTAGCGGACGTGCACCGAGCCGTAGGTACCCCACCGGGGCACGTGCGGGTTGGGCCGCAGGTCGGCCACGTCCAGGCGGCACAGCTCGTTGCGGCGCAGGCCGAACGCGTAGGCGGTCTTGAAGACCTGCGCGTCGCGCAACGCGCTCAACGCTCCCTTGCGGCCCGAGGACGCGGCCCGTTCGACCTGGGCGTCCAGGTGGTCGAAGAGATCCTGCAGCTCGGCGTACGTCAGCGGCCGTCGTGCCGGGCGGCCCTCGTACTCGTTCAGGTGCGCCACCGTGTTCCACTCGTGGCACACCTGCGAGGGCACAGAGCCGAACCGGTCGCGACACTGACGGGGCCACTCGTACCGGGCGTCGGTCAGGTAGTCGCAGAACATCCGCAGCGCCAGGTGGTACCCGCGGATCGTCGAGGGTGACCGCCGACCGTCCCCGCTGGCCAGGGAGACGGTGAAGTCCTCCACGTCCCCAGGGCCCCACGCCCACGGGTAGGACTCGGCGAACTCGGTGAACCGACGGACCACCCGGACCCGGTCGCCGATGGTCTTCTCACCCAGCAGCCGGGAGGCCTGCTGGCGTCCCCACCCGGTCAGCATCGCCTCGAAGACGGCGCTCTCCTCGTTCAGATGAGCCACGCCGGCGATCAGGACGAGCCCAGCTGATCCGGGTATGCCGACCATCAGGACCGCCGATCCGTCGTTGCCGCAGAAGCCATATTGTTGCTCCTGACGTTACACCTAGTAGGACGTCCCTGGTCAACGAACTCGCGTGGGGACGTCGGCGTCCCTACTAATCCGCAGACCACCCAGTGGGTGTGACTTCTGACGCGATAATGCTCGCTTTGCCCGTGGATGCAAGAGGTGTGTGGGAGTTGAGCGCAGCGGGAATGGGTGGGGACGGTGGTGCTCGACGTCCTCGGGTCGCGAGATCACTCGAGGATCGCTGGAGCCGGGGCGGTCCTGGGCAGTGCCTGTGGGATGTGGAACGTCGATTCGAGGAAGGGTGTGATCGCAGATGGCGAATCAGGCAGCGGCGCAGGAGGCACGGCGTGCGGCCAGGGAGGCCAGGGCGAGGGTTCGGGCCGAGCGTGCCGCGCGGGAGAAGCGGTTGGCCCGAGCAGGGGAGACGGTCGCCGTCGAGCTGGCGCGCCGCGACGCCGCGGTGGCCGATCACGAACGACGCGCAGGTGAGGCACTGCGCACGATGGTTCAGGACGAGCGACTCAGCGTCCGAGACGCCTTGAGGTGGTGCGGCGTGCAGGGCCTGACATCGAGGGAGGCCCTGCGGATGATGCGCCGCCCAGTCGAGAAGGCCATGCGCGGAGGCGAGGCCAACGGGGCACGAGAGGGGTGAACCGGCTCTCCGGCGGGCCGCGGCGCCTCCATTGCCCGTGTCTATCGACGGCAAGGTGCACCGGGACCGTGGGGAGTGCCCATGTGTCTGGCCCCTGCTGTTGCGGTCACCGGCCTGGCCGTGGCGTTCTGGTTGATCAGCGAGACCCTGCTGGTCTCCCTGCTCGCCGTCGCCGGATAGCCCGGGCTGTGGATACCTTCACGCGGTCGTCTTCGCTGTCCGGCATCCTTGGCGGTCGGGAACGACGACGGTGGAGGGACCAAGGGTGGACATTGGGGCGACGGCCGCGCACGAGCGGATGAAGCTTGAAGCGGTCGAGGATGCAGCGGCTGCTTTGGAGCGGGCTGTGCTCGAGGAGAGGCGTGCTCGTGAAGCTCGTGACCGGGCCGTGCGAGCTGCTGTGAAGGCAGGCGTGAGGCCCTCGGTGGTGGCCAAGGCGGCAGGCATCAGTCCGGGGCGTGTGTCCCATCTGACGCTCGCTCCCGGGCACTGACCCGGAGGGGACATCGGGTGGTTTCCCGGCACGGTCTGCGCCCACCTGCTGGCGACGTTCGGTCTGCTCGACGACGTCGACGCGTGCCTGGAAGCCTGCCACCGGGTCGTGGAGCCGCAGGCACCGAAACCTGGAGGACCACGATGACGCAGCCTTCATGCCTGTCGGAGGTGCGGGGTAACGTCATAGCCGTCCAGAACTTGCCGAGGGGTGCGTGTCATCACGTGCCTCGGCGCAGGGTTTCATGGGGCGGGGTCCTGAGTGGGCACCCGCCGGCCGGAGACGTCCTGCAGAGAAGCAGGCAAATGGGGAGAAGGAATGGTTCGTGCCGCTCTGATCGGTGTGCTGATCGCCGTAGCGTCGTTCATCGGGGGACTGGTTCTTCTGACGGTGTCCGTCGTGGCCATGGTCGGGGTGGAGGAGTCGGACCCGGCGGCGGTGTCCTCCGCGCCCGTCCCTGCCGCGACACGGGAGGTTCCTGCCGAGGAGCCGGTGCCGACGACGCCGGAGGAGCCTGCCGACGACGAGGCCGCGGATCAGGCTGCGGAGAGGGAGGCGGCCGACGCCAGGCGGGCCGAGCGTGCCGAGGCACGCGCCGAGGAGGGCAAGCGCATCGCCGCCGAGAAGCGGGCTGCGCAGGAGGAGGCCGCCCAGGAGGCCGCGGAGAAGAAGGCGGCTGAGGAGAAGAAGGCGGCTGAGGAGGCCGCAGAGAAGAAGTCGGCTGAGGAGGCCGCGGAGAAGGAGGCGGCCGAGGAGGCAGAGAAGAAGGCCGCTGAGGAGAAGGCCGCCGCGGGAGAGCTCGCGACGGTCGTGGCCATCGTGGACGGGGACACCGTAGACGTGTCCACCGGTGCCCGCATCAGGATCGCCGGGATCGACACCCCCGAGCGTGGGGAGTGCGGGTACGAGGAGGCCGGTGCCCGGATGATGGAGCTGGCCCGGGACCGTGAGGCGGTCCTGGTCAAGGCGGGCGCGGACAGCATCGACCGGTACGGGCGGCTGATCCGCTACTTGGACGTGGACGGACGCGACGTGGGCCTGACGCTGATCCAGGAGGGCCTGGCCATCGCCCGGTACGACTCCCGCGACGGCTACGGGTGGCACCACCGCGAGGCGGAGTACGTCGCCGCCGACGCCGCCAGCCCGCAGGCCTACTCCTGCCCCGCCCCAGCTGCGCCCCCACCCGCGCCCGAGCCAGCACCGCAACCGCAGCCGTTCGTCCCCCAGCCACCGGCCGGGGGAGGCACCGATCCCCAGTTCGGCACCTGCAAGGAGGCGATCGCCAACGGGTACGGGCCGTACGTCGTCGGCGTGGACCCGGAGTACCACTGGTACCGCGACGCCGACAGCGACGGGATCGTCTGCGAACGCTGACCGACCCGGCCGGCTAGCTCGGGAGGGAGCCGTGCGCGGCCTCCAGGACGGGTCGTGCGCGCGCTGCCACGGGCACCCCCAACAAACAAGTGGCACCGGCACCGGCGGCCGTGAGAGCGCCGTGAGACCGAGACCGATCATCGCTGATGGTGGCGCCGACGATCGGAGATGGTGTCCGATTCGGGCCAGGCTGCGGAGGGGATGCGTGTAACTGGAGGCGGCTGCGGGGGGAGAGGCAGGGCATGTGCTCAGGTGGCCTCGAACGGTAGGGCCCGCGGGAGTGCTTCGTCCGACGGAGGGCAGCATCGAGCAAGTGCACAGCGGGCGGGAGCGCTCCGAATCGGAATCGCTCGGGGTGCGTGCCTGATGGTAAGCAGCGGATCATGACGAGCGCCTGGTGCCTGGCTCACGGGTTGGACGGACTAACATTACGTGCCCGGCGTGGTACGCCAACCACATGACGACGCACGGTCGACACGACGGGGGACCAATGATCAGGGACGCCCACGAGGCCAACGACGCGGTTGGCCCGAACGACTTCGAGATCGCACGGCTCCTCGCCGCCCTACAGGGGTACTTCGCCAAGGACGAGAGTTTCATGCTTGACCGGCTTCAGGAGGTGCTTGCCTGTGGTGACGTGGGCCTTGCCCGAGAGGGCTACGAACTCAAATTCCTCAGAAAGGCGTACGCGAACTTCCTCACCTCCACGAAGACCGAGACGGTGCTCGTCCCCGACCTCGAGCACAACACCGAGGAGGCATACTCCCGGCGGGAGAATCTGTATCTAGTGGGTGACAATCTGGACGCACTGAAGCACCTGCTCGGGTCCCACACCGGTCAGGTCAAGTGCATCTACATCGATCCGCCTAGCTTCAGTGGATATCAGGTGCCAGAGGTAGCGTTCGGGGGCGGAGAGGGCGCCTGTCACGGGCATGTATACGCACCGTTGGCGGGCATTTCCGCGCGGGTCGCGTAGGGCGGGCCCAGCACGGTGGTCGGACGGTTACGGTTGGACGACGCCCCGGAGTCACCTTCGCCGTGACTACGCCGGGGTGACGTGTGCGACGGAAGGACGACGGTGTCGGGCGGTTTCGAAGAGGGCCAGCGCGTCCTCGTCCCTGCCCTCGCCCACTTGGGGTATGTGACGGTTGACATGGCTGCCGTTGACACTGTTGGCGGATGGACGCTGTACGTGAAGGACGACAGGGGCGGGTTTCACCGGGCGGACGTGGCCGGTGACGACGTAGCCGGTGTGCAGGTGCTGGTGCAGGACGGTGCGGCCCGGTCCGAGCGGGTCCTAGCGGGCATGTGGACGCAGTGGATGGCGGGGGCGTCCATGAACGCCCGGTCGACGTTGTTGGCGTCCTCCCCGTTGGAGCCGTTCGCGCACCAGTCGCACGCGGTGTACGGGGCGATGCTGCCGCAGCCGTGGCTGCGGTTCCTCCTTGCGGACGAGCCGGGCACGGGCAAGACCATCATGGCTGGCCTGTACCTGCGCGAGATGCAGAAGTATGGGCTCATCCGCAAGGCGATCATCGTTGTGCCCGCGAACCTCGTTTCCAAGTGGCAGGCCGACTTCGACAGGTTCTTCGGCGGCGGGCTGCGCCGCATCACCGCAGGCACAGTGCGGGAGCACGCCCTCGACCTGGACCACGACATGTGGATCACGTCGTTGGAGCTGGCCGCGGTCAACCCTGCCGTGCAGGAGGCGATCCGGCCCGACCTCGCTGGTTGGGACATCGTCGTGTTCGACGAGGCGCACCGGCTCACCCCGACCGCCCAGTCCTTCCACCGGGTCGGCCGGTTGCTCACCCAGTCGCCCCGTGCGCTGCTGCTGACGGCCACGCCGCACAGGGGGTCGGAGTGGCTGTTCCGGCACCTGCTGCACCTGGTCGACCCTGACATCTACCCCGACCCGGGTGACGACAAGGACCAGCCCCTGGCGCCGTTGCGCCCGGGCACAACCCACTTCCTGCGCCGCATGAAGGAGGACCTGGTCGACTACGACGGGATGACCAAGCTGTTCAAGGGCAGGACCGCGACGAACCTGCGCGTCCCGCTCACGTTGGAGGAGCTGACCGTCTACAACCAGGCGCTGGAGATGGTGGACCAGTTCTTCCCGCCGTCCGCGCAGGCGTTGGCGCGCATGGTGTACGGCAAACGGTCCGCGTCGTGCCTACACTCTCTCGCGGAGACGCTGCGGCGCCGCAGGGACAACATGGGCGGCAAGACCGCGGCGCAGACCGCGATGGAGGTCGACCCGTAGGGGGAGGACGACTCCGAGCGCGAGGTCGAGGAGGTCGTCCATGCTGACTCGCTGTCCGCCCGCGCGGAGAAGAAAGCTATCGGCGGGCTGCTTGCCACCCTCGACGGCATCTTCGCCGACCCCGGTTACGTCCCGTCGAAGTGGAAGCGGCTGACTGACGAGTGCCTCGCCGCGCAGGGCATCCGGCCCGGTGGGACCGAGCAGGCGGTCGTGTTTACCGAGTACGCCGACACCGCAGAGTGGATCACGACTCGGCTCGCCGCGGAGGGCTACTCAGCGCGCACGTACTCGGGCAGGCAGAACCACGCCGAGAGGGACACGGTGCGAGCCGCGTTCATGCGCGGCGACTTCCAAGTGATCGTGACGACCGACGCCGGCAACGAGGGCATCGACCTGCAGGCTGCGCACGTGCTCGTGAACTACGACATCCCGTGGTCGCTCGTCCGGCTCGAACAGCGCATGGGCCGTATCCACCGGGTCGGACAGACCCGGGACGTGGAGCTGTTCAACCTCGTCGCCGTGGACACCCGCGAGGGCGAGACGCTGCACAAGCTGCTGGACAACTTTGTGAACGCCGCGAACGAGCTGAACGGCCAGCTTTTCGACTCCCTCTCCCTCGTGGCTGAGCTGACCGGCGTGGACTACGAGAAGTGGCTCACGGCCCTGTACGGCAACGACGAGGACCGGAAAGCCGAGGCGTTGCGGGCCGCCAGACGGGTCACCAGCACGCAGCTCAAAACCGCCGCCCAGACCGCACGGGCCCAGGAGGCCAGGCTGGCCGAGCAGGTCAGGGTTGTGGAGGCCATGTCGCTGCTGCACCAGGACTACCTCGAACGGATCAACCCCGCGATCGTCGACGCGTACCTCGCCCGGCTCGACGCGTCCGGCCTGCTGCAGGTCCGGCCGACCGCGATGGGCGACGAGGTTCGACTCCTCACCGCGACCCGCCTCCCTGACGGGCTCGGAGGCCAGCCGGCCGCTCTCGTCGCCGTGAGCGGGGACGCGTTGAAGGACGCCGCGATGGCGGACACTCGCGTCCTCCCGCTCGGGCCGGGCGACCCCGCGTTCGCCGCGCTCATCGACCTGGCCGAGGACCAGTTCGAGCCGGACCTGTTCCGCGGCGGCGCTGCCCAGGACCCGACAACCATCACCCCCTACGACCTGTACGCGTACCGGGGCGAGCTCACCGAGGCCGGCGGTCGCCGCCGCACTCAGTGGGCCGCGCTCGTCCGCGTGGACGCCACAGGGAAGGCCACACTGGTCCGATGGGAGACGCTCGCGAACCTCACGCCCACGTCCGACCCCGGCAAACCGCCCCACCCCGCACGGGACCTCGCCGCGGACGACGAGGCACGCAGGGCCGCCGAACGCGCCAAGACCGATTCCCAGACGGCTCGGAACAGTTGGTTCGCGGACGCCCGCAGGGACCTGTCCAACCTGCCTACCGACCTGACCCCCGCCACGTCGTTCCCGAACCGGGAAGAACGCATACACCTGCGGAGCACGCTCAAGGCCAAGACCGAGGACCGGCTGGCTGAGCTCCAACGCCTGTCCGTGGTGGACATCACCACCCCACGTCTCGTCGCCCGTATCCACGTGACCGCCGCCGGTGTGCCCGCCACCGTCGAGGAGAAGGACTCCGAGGCCATCTCAATGCGGCTCGTCGCCAACACCCTCACGACCGAGGGATGGGTCGTCGGAGACGTTCACCACGACAACGTGGGCTACGACCTGTACGCCCGCCGGGGGCGTGAGCACCGGCTCGTCGAGGTCAAGGGCGTGTGGGGGTCCGCGAGCTCGACCGGGGTGAAACTCACCGGCAACGAGGTCCTCATCGCGACCCAGCACAGCAAGGACTACTGGCTGTACGTCGTGGACGGTTGCTCGGACGGGAAGGGTCGCGTCTTCGGGACCTACCGAGATCCGGTCAGGGTGTTCGCTCCCGACATCACCGCCGACGCGGTGTTCCGCGTCCCCGGTTCAAGCCTCGCTCGCGCCGCTAACAAGGAGAACGACCCCGTATGACCCGCATGATCGAACGCTGGTTCCCCTGCGCCGAAGTGAGCGCCAACAGCGGGTCTGGTTGGGGCAGCGGGAACGCCGAGGTCGGCGTGATGACATGGTTCGCCAAGCGGCCCACCGCCCAGGCAAAAGCCGCCACGATCTGCTCCCTCCTTCCTTGGCCCGACGACCCTGCAGAGCAGGCACGCCTCCAGCAGTTGGTCCGCGACGCCATGTCCGGCAGGTACGAGAAGGGCGCGCAGGTCCGCGCCGAGATCGTCGCCGCCAACGGCCCCGGTGCCAGCACGCTCGACCCGTTCTCGGGGCGGGGACTCATCCCGCTGGAGACAGCACGGCTCGGTCTCACTGCCCACGCGATCGACTACAGCCCCGTAGCCGTCCTCGCATCCCGGCTGCTGACCGACTTCCCCGCCCGCGACTGGTCCGCCGAACCGCACCTGCCATATCGCGACTCCGACACCCTCGACGTCGGTACAGAGCGCCTGGTGGGGGACCTGGAGGCCACGATCGAGGAGGTCGGGACTCGGCACACCACGCACATGAGGACGTACTACCCGTCCGTGGATGGACAGCACGCCTGGGGGTACCTCTGGGCTCTCGCGATCCCCTGCCAAGAGTGCGGCCACCGCTTCCCGCTCATCGGCCAGCTCGCGCTCCGCCACGCCGGAATGCGGCGGGACCCGGAGACGGGGGTCCAGGTCCACGACGCCGGCCAGTCCTACTATGTCGACCCCGACCGGGCTACCGGCACCTCTTCCGTGGTCGTCCATGAGGGTGCCCCACGTCGCCTCCCGACCCGTCAGGTGCCCCCCGGTAAGAGCCGGTACGACAGTAACGGGCGCATCGCCGTGTGCCCGTTCTGCGACCACCCCCACGACCGTCACATCCTCACCCGGCTCTTCGACCAGGGGGAGGGAGCGGACGTACCCCTTCTTGCGGCCGACCTCGACCCCGTTTACGGCAAGACATACCGGGCCCTCACCGCCGTAGAGACCGACGCCGTGCAGGCCGCCCACGACCAGCTCGCCCGCGAGGAGCGGTTCTCGCCGTTCCTGTCAGCCGTCCCCGTCGAACGCATCCCCGACGGGAACTCGTGGACCGTCCAAGCCACCGTGTACGGCGCTCGGACGTACGGCGACATGATGAACGCTCGCCAGACCTTGTCGTTCGTCCGGCTCGCGAGGATCATCCGCGACCTGGGGAACGAGCTCCTGTCGAACGGTAACTCTGACGAGTACGTGCGTGCCCTGACCGGGTACGCCGCCGCCGCCATGTCTCGCAAACTCCGACGCGCGACCCGTGGGTGCACGCTCGACGTCAGCCGCGCGGGAGTCCACGACATCTTCGCCACCGAGTCCAGCCTGAACTTCTCCTTCGACTACTTCGAGGTGGGCCTCGCTGACGGTCCCGGAAGCTGGGCCTCCGTGGCCAAGGGCACTCTCAGGTCGGTCCGCAACACCATGCCCCCGCCGCGCGCGTCCCAGCCGACGTGGCACAAGGAACGGCCACCATGCTCCCGTTCCGGGACCGGAGCATCAGCGCCGTCGTCACCGACCCGCCCTACGACGCGATGATCGACTACAGCGACGCCAGCGACCTGTTCTACGTGTGGATCAAGCGCGCGCTGACGGACGCCTGGCCCGAGATGGGCCTCACCTCCCACGAGTTCGGCGTGCAGGAGAAGGGCGACGAGATCATCGTCAAGAAGGGCGGCACGAAGAACCACGACCACCGCACCCGCGAGCACTACGACCGGCTCATCACGCAGGCGTTCAACGAGGCACAACGTGTGGTGAAGGAGGACGGCGTGGTGACCATCGTCTTCGGGCACGGGGAGCCTGAGGTCTGGCAGCGCCTCCTGTCCGCCATTCGCGACGCCGGCCTGGTCCTCACGGGTGCTTGGCCCGCAAAAACGGAGGCCGGAGGGAAGGTCGGCTTCACTAACATCGTCACCACCCTCACCATGTCCTGCCGCCCCGCCCCCGCAGGACGCCCCATCGGGCGTAAGGGGGCCGTGGAGTCGGAGATCCGCAAGGTCGTCAAGAGCCGGGTGCCCGACTGGGAGCGGTGGGGGCTGGCGCCCGCTGACATGCTCATGGCCGCTGCCGGCCCGGCCATGGAGGTCGCGGGACGGTACAGCGCGGTGCTGGACGCGAGGGGCGAGGAGGTGGACATCTCGACGTTCCTCCCCCTGGCACGCTCGACGGTCCAAGACGCCATGGCCGTCGAAATCGACCACCAGCCTCTGGAGACGTTCGACGCCCGCACACGATTCGCCCTATGGTGGGCCCGACTCTACGGCCGCAACGTCCAACCCAAGTCCGAACTGCGCTGGCAGACGCTCGCGGCGTCCATGGAACTGACCGACGTGCGAGACCTGGTCCCAGACGCGTCCAAGGGCTGCCGGCTGGTCGAGTCCAAGTCCGTCAAGCCCCGCATCGACGGGGAATCGGCAGTTATCGACGTTGCCCTAGCCATGGCCAAGGAATGGGCGCACGGGTTGGACGCCGTGGGCGACGTGCTCGCCGCGTCTGGCCGCAGCACCGACGATCCCTACCTCTGGGCGGCCATCACCTTCCTCGCGGATCGGCTACCCGACAGCGACGCCGACGCGGTCGCGTGGACCGGCATCATCCGCAACCGACGCAACGTCACATCCGCCGCAGCGGGCGCGGAGCGCACCCGCCAGGACGCCCGCAACAAGGCCGACCAGCCCACCCTCGACCTCGGCACGTTCGACCTGTTCGGAGGACCCGAGCTGGGGGCCACCATCACCTCGGCAGCGCCGACCGACTCGACCCGTAGGAGCAACGGATGAAGAACAAGCCCACGCCTTGGTGGGAGGCGTTGAAGCTCCGGCCGGAGATCGTGGACGCCTCCGGTGCGATAGACGACGTGCAGATGAGCCTGCACGACGCGGTCTACGGCAAGGGTGTCACGCGGCCCGAGTACGCCAAAGTCGCCTACTACGGGGAGATCACCCATCCGACCGGGCAGCTCGCTGACCTGCTTGCCCAACTCGCGATCCGCCTCGGAGCCGGGCCCGAGGATTACACGAAGGTGCGCGCGCTCACGCGGCTTGATCAAGGGATGGGCGGCGGTAAGTCCCACGCCTGCATCGGTGCCTGGCACCTGGCCCAGCACCCATCCGAGTTCGCGGCCACGGACATCGGCAAGGCCGTCCACAAGGTCGCCCGAGACGTGCTCGGCAAGGCACTCCCAGCCGACCTGGGCGACCCCCGCGTGGTCGTCTTGCCGTGTGACTCCATGACGCCCGGGGCTCCAGTCCAGGAGCTCGACGGGCCAGCCACGAACCTGTGGGAGCGTTTCCTGTGGCGTCTCTTCGAGCGCGACTACGCCCGCTTCGAGGACTACCGTCCCTACTTCAACGACAAGTCCAAAGTGGTCGCCGCACTGCGGTCGGTCGGCCGGCCGGTCCTCATCATCGTGGATGAGGTCGTCAACTACATCGGGACGGCCTCGACGGAGCAGGCAACCCCGAACTGGTGGCGCAGGACATGGGGTTCCTACAGGTCCTGCTGGACGCAGTGAACGACGCCCCCAACGTCGCCATGCTGCTCGTGATGATCGCCTCCGACCGGGACACGATGGCCCTGAGCGCCGCGGGTGAGAGGCGCCGCGAGTCTTTGCAGTCGTTCATCGACCGCAACGGTCGCCTGGCGACGGTGAACGAGAACGCCGACTTCGCCGCGATCCTGCGCCGGCGGCTGTTCGATGCTGCGCCTGTCAACGAGGTCGTCAGCGCCACCGTGCGCTCGTTCGACTCTGTGCTGAGGGACAAGGGGTGGAAGAGCAAGGTTCTTGACCAGCTCTCTGCCGCATGGACCACGGACTTCGCGGCGCAGGTGGAACGGTCCTACCCGTTCCACCCCCAGCTCATGCACATCGCCGAGAACGAGTGGGCGAACTTGGCCGGTTTCCAGAAGGTCCGGTCGACGATCCAGGTGTTCGCCGCGACAGTGTGGGCGCTGCAAGCACGAGGCCGCGCCGGTGACTGGGTCCCGACGCTCATCGGGCCCGGGGACCTCCCGCTATCCGAGGCGACGGTCCGCGAGGCCATCCTCGGCAGCGGCCTCATCTCTGACACCAAGACGCAGGCGAACTACCGCGCGGTCGCACAGAACGACATCGTCTCCCTCGACGAGACTTCCGGCGCAGCGCGCCTACTGGACCTCCGCAGGGACGCGCCCCTTTGGAGCACCCTCAATCCGCGGGCGGCTGAACGCGCGGCGACCATGATCTTCCTCGCGTCTATCGTCGGTGCGCGCGGGCAAGGCCGACGCGGAGCCTCTGAGCCCGAGGCGAAGGCTGCGACCATCGTTCCCGAGCTCAACTACGGGATCGCGGACGCCGACGGGGTTATCCGTGACCTCGTGGACCCGGACACGGGCCTGGCCGCGGTCGAGCCGATCAAGGGCAGCGGAGGCACGGCCCCTCGCTACTACCTGTCGACGCGGCAGACGCTGAACATGCTCGCCAGGGCCATGCGCGGCAGCATCACCGACTCCGACAGGGACCGGACCGTCGCAGACGCTGTCGAAGGGATCGTGCCCGCGCCGAGCCCGTTCCGCACGAAGATCCTCGTCCGCGCGGAAGAGGGCAGGACGCCGCTGGAACTGCTGGAAGCGGCAGGACTGGACGAGGCAAGGACGACCCGGCTGGTCGTTCTTGACCCCGCCGCGTTCTCCCTGCGCAACGGCATGGAGAGGGACACGGTCGAGGCGCTGGAAGCCGCGCTGGGACTCGGGCCTGACCGGCTCACCTCTTCGTGGGCCTCCTCCATGGTGTTCGCCGTCGTCAACACGCAACGTCGTGGGCACGCCCGTGCGATCGCCAGCGAGTTCATCGCATGGGAGCGGGTGCTCATGTCGCCCGACGTGCAAGCTGACGACACGATGCGGGACGAGGCGAAGAAATCCCGCGACGAGGCAAAACGTCGTCTCGACAGCGCGCTCAAGCGGGCCTACCAGCACGTCGTCTATCTATCCCAGCCGGACCCCGACTCCGTTCGGGAACTTGGGCAGGTCACGTTTGACGATGACGCCCAGACATCGCTGAACGGCGCTCTCGTCTGGAAGGCCCTGGTCGCCCAGGAGAAGGCGTTCGACCAGGGCGAGTTCAACGCCCGTGCCCTGCTGCACCAGCTCCGTGACAGCGACTACGGACGCCCTCTGATCGAGATCCGGGACTCGTTTTGGCAGGCGCCGCGACTGCCCCTTCTCCACGAGGGAGAGGCCGAGCTCCGGCACGCGATCTATGACGCGGTAACGGCTGGGGACATGCGAGTCGTGAGCCGCGACGGCAGCGAGGTCGTGGTCACAGGCCCGAACGAGATAAACCTCCAGTCAGCTTCGCTCACCCTGCAGAAGCCAGCTGAGGTTGTGCCCGACTCCCAGCCGGGACCGGATGACGCGCCCGGTGTCCAGCCCGGCACGGGCCGCGGGGACAGCCCTGCTCCGTCACCGGGCCCAGGAGGCGGCGGCACGACGTCTCCCGGACCGGACACGCTTGTGGAGAAGGAGGTCAGCCTCTCCATCCTCAAACGTTTCGAGGGCGACGAGGAGGCAAGCGACAGCACGGCGGCCATGCTCCGTCTCATCTACGAAGCAATCGAGTCGAATGGGTCGTCCTTCGCTCAGGGCCAGTTGCGCGTTGTCGCGCATGAGTCGTGGGCCGAGCAGATAGCGGACGCTGCGCGGCAGGCGGGAATCTCGGTTGTGCTTCGGGACATGTAGCGAGGCACGGCGTACGGGCCCCTTAGTCTTGATGCGGTTGTGGGCGTGGACGGTACGGTCGTCGCGCGTGTCTCTGGCCTGAGTTCCGCAGCTGAGTGACTGCTTGGGGGCGCGGTTGTGGGGGTTGACCTGCGGAAACGCGTGTTTGGCCGGTGACACGGCGTGTCACTAGCCCTGTCCCGGCGGGAGGATCAGCCCGCGGTGGCGAGGTCCAGGATCCGGGGCGGGGCGGTGATGTCGAGCTGGGCGAGGATCTTGGCCTGCTCGCTGGTGAGGTCGGTGCTCTGCTGGTAGGTGCCGGCCGGGCCGGTGAAGGTGCCCACGTACAGGCGCTGGAGTTCGGCGCGCAGGTTGTTCCAGGTGTCGCCGGTGGTGGTCTCGATGATCCGGATCAGCAGCAGCGCGAGCCAGCACAAGACGACGTGGGCGCGGATGCGGTCCTCGAGTCGGTGGTGGACCGGGCGTAGGTCGAGGATCTGTTTCATGTCGCGCCAGCCGCGTTCGACCTCCAGCAGCTGCTTGTAGCCCAGCGCGATGTCTTCAGCGGAGAGGTGGGGGTCGCTGGAGCGCAGCAGGTACTTGCCGTCCAGCTTGGCCTCCTCGGCGATCGCGGCCGCGTCGATGCGGAGTAGCCCGCTGGGGGTGACGCGCAGGTAGCGGTTCAGCCCGGGCTTGGTGGAGATCACCCCACGCAGCTCGGCCCGCTTGGTCTTGGTGAGCTTGTCGGAGTTCTTGATCATCTCGGTGAGCCGTGCGAGCAGTGCCGTCCGCACCAGCGCGTCACGGTCGGCGGCCTCGGGGTTGTGACAGATGACGAACCGTTCGCTCTCGCTGATCCGTACTTCCTTGACGCGCAGGTTGTCGGCGACGTCTTGGTAGCGGCCGGCCCGCCCCAACGCGGCAGTGGCTTCGGCCGAGCCGGAACGGAGCTTCTCGCCCAGGATGTAACCGCCGCCGGCGCGTTGGAGGTAGCGGCGGTTCTCCGCTGAGGTGAACCCGCGGTCGGCGACCCACACCACCCGGGCCAGGTTCCAGTCGCGCATGTCGTCCTTGACCTGGCGGATCAGCGCCGAGTCGGAGGTGTTGCCCGGCCAGCACCACACCCGTACCGGGATCCCCTCGCGGGTCACGGCCATCCCGACGACGACCTGCGGCAGGTCCTCGCGGTGGTCCTTGGACTTGCCGTAGGTGCGGAACCCGGCCTGCTTGACCGCACCGCTCGGCAGCTCGCCGCCGTCGTCGTCGCCGTCGCCGTCAGCGGTGGTGTCGATGGTGGTGGCCACGGGGTTGCCCTTGGCGTCGCGCCAGAGGGGTTCGTCGCCGGTCTCGGTTTCGAAGTAGGTGGAGGTGGTGTCGAAGAACAGCAGGTCGACCTGCAGGTTGAGCAGGTCCGCGGTCGAGGCGTACACGTCCTTGGCCAGGGCTGGTTCGACGGCCAGGAGCCAGTCCATCGCCCGGTAGCAGGCGTCGTCGCTGACTTCGGACAGGCCAGGAATGTGCACGTCACGGTTGACCCAGCCCGCGGCGGCCAGCTTCGAGGACGGTGCCAGTGCACGGTTGGCGACCAACGCGAAAAGGACCCGTTCAACGGTGGCGTCGCGGCGGGTCCCGCTCAGCAGGGTGCGCATCGTCTTGGCGATCCCGAGCCGGGTCCACAACGCGTCCAGCACCCAGGCCCCGCCCAGCGGCCGGGACTCGATGAAGGCCAGCCCGGGCAGCCCACCGGCCTGATCCTCGACCTGGCTGCCTCTCGAGGTCTCGCCGAGCAGCCGGGAGAGCGAACCGATCAACCGCTGCACCGCGGCCCGGTCCAGCTCCTCGGCCCGGCCGAAGTTGTACAGCACCTTCATCCGCGCGCTCTTCGCAGCCGGATCCCACTCGTTGTGCGCCAGCTGCAGGTACCGCACCACGGTGCCGTCCTTGTTCCGCCGCGACGTCGTCCTCACGAACATGTCACCAGACGCTACCCGGGCAACACGCGCCTAAGCGAGCCAAACACGCCCAGTCGTGTCACTAGGCATTTCGGGATGCGTCACCACCCCGCGAACCGCTGACCTGCACGTTCGTCCCCCGACATGTCCCAGAAACGCGATCAGCTGCGGAACTCAGGTCTGGCGGGACGGCACTCGCACTGCGGGTTGCTCGGCGCGTCACCCGACCCACCGAGGCGCGGCCATGCACGTGTCCCGTGTCAAGTTCTTGGCAGGTTTTCGGGCTCGGGAAAGGTGGGTGAGCAGGGGTCGGCTAGGTGCAGGTGCGCACCTCGAGGGCCGGTTCCAGGACAGGGCCTCGTGCGGGCGGACGGTGTTGAACTTGGTGTGGCACTCCTCGCCGTGAGCGACGAGGTCGTGCATGTCGTCGATCTGCTCGCGGTAGTGCCGCTCGTCCTTCAGCGACTGGAACGCCCGCTCCGGGACCCCGTTCTGGCCCGGGGTGGGGACCCTCGTGCGGACGTGGTCCAGATGCGGGGTGGCCTCCGAGAGAGCGGGGCAAGCCGATCCTCGCCGTCGCCGAGTTCCTGGCCTGGGCGGACAGCGCCGCGATGGCTGACCACGAGCCCGCGCCCGGCCCGAAACGTTCCTCGTGCGCGGGGGCCGATCCGGTCCTTGCCACCTGCCTCCGGCGCAGACGTCCGGGTAGGTCCGGCCGTGCGAAGAACCGCTCCCTCACAAGCTGCGCACGCTTGGGCTCCTCGGTCTCGATGGTCCAGACTCGGAGGAGGCAAGTACCGTGATCGGATACCCGATCCGATCACCGACGCCGCTGGCCTGCGAGGACGGCGTGCGGATCTCACGGCTCGACGGTTGGCTCACACCGCAGGTGATAGCGCGGACGCTGGCACTTAGCAGCATCAGCGCAAAGAATCAGGACTCTTGCTCCCCGCCCTGACGTAGGCCGCCTGAATCAGAGCTCGAACATCTGCCAGCTGGTCGGGATCGGTGAAGGAGTACTCAAGGTGTCCCATGCCGTAGTGCCCGATCTCACGAACGTCCCTCATCACGCCTTCGTTCCACGGCTTGGTCGAGTGGGGGTCTAGCGACAGGTAGAGCAGGAGGCGGCTCTTCTGGGTCTGGACAGTGAGGAACGAGCGTTTCCCCCTGTAGTAGCCCACGTACATCTTCTTCGTGCGGCGGGTCACGTCACCGCCCAGCGAGGCAGGGATGTCGTCGACGGCCTCGAAGAGTTCGCGGATCAGGCTGCTCTTGCCGCCCAAGTGGTGCTCGAGGGGGTACTCCTTGCCCGTGGGTGGCTTGGCCGGTCCCACCGGCTTGGTCTTGCCCTTGTGGTCGACCACGGGGCGGGGGCGGTCCTCCTGGTCGCCGTCCAGGACCCGTAGCAGGCTGCGGCGCAGGTTGTCAGGGGCCACGGCGGGGTGGCCGAGCCGGTCGTGGAGCATCTGTTCGAACTCGGCGGGCGGGTCGGTCGCCAGCTTCGACAGCGCCGCTCTGATCCGGGTGTCGGTGAACACCCGCTCGCCCAAGGAATCCAGCTCGCCCGCGGTCACCGCGTCGCGGCTCAGGGTGCGCAGTTGGCGCAGCCGGTCGGGCATGGACTGGGAGTCCTCCCGCAGATCGACCTCGAACAACAGCTTCTGATCCATCTGGACCGGCTCGTTGGTCTTGTAGACCCGGTACTGCAGTCCGTTGGTGAGCACGCACCACACGACGCCGTCGTTGTTGGCGTAGTTGACGGTCTGGGCGATGAACTTCTTGTCGTCCAACTTCTCGGCGATGCCCTTGGCCTCGACGTACAACTTGGTCCCGCCCGTGATGAGAAGGGCGTAGTCCAGGTAGGTGCCCTCGTAGACCTTGACCTCCCGCTGCACCGCGTCCAGGTCTCCGGTGTCCCATCCGAGGGCCTGGAGAACAGGCTCTATCAGGAGTGCCTTGGTGTTGGCCTCGTTGCCCTTCTTGGAGTCCTCCAGTTTGTGAGAACGTTCCGTGACCTTGTCGACGACTTCAGCAAGCCCCATGTCCGCATGTTGTCACAGGCGGCGCTTCCGGACGCGCCTTGCAGTCCCTGGGCGTACATTCGGCAGCAGACGATGACGCGCTGCTAGGAGACTTCGTGCCCGATGGTCAAGCGATGGCTGTGACCTGTCCGGAGTGCGGACGGGAAACCCACTTCAGCGTGGAGACAGGAAAGCTGTACGTCCACCCCAGAGTCGACCGAACGAAGAACTGCCGGGCCGGGGGCATGCAGGTTGCGGAGCCGACGGTCCCCCCCGAAACTCGGCGGCGACGGCGCAAAGTGCCTAAGAAGAAACCTGAGGACATCACTGAGATCCCCGAGGCGCGCCCCCGCTCGACCAGTGTGCGCGCCATGTCTGGAGGACTGCCTGGTCTGGGGCGTCGCTAGAGGAGAGCAGGAGCCCAGAGCAACACGCATTGGGCGCGTCCGATCTCAACACCCTCGGATACCCCGTAGGTTTCGGGGCGTGGTCGACACCAAGCAGACCAAGACCATCGGTGAGCACTGGGCGTGCTGCGAGCTGGCCCGCCGAGGGTGGGCACCTGCCCTCACCCGGGACGGCATCGAGCGGACCGACATCCTCGCGGTGAAGAACCATGGGGAACGTCTCATGGTCGAGGTGCAGGTGAAGACGACCGTGGCCGTCCCGGGGCGCGTGTCGTGGCACCTGGGCTCGCTCGCCCACTCGGTAGCGGGAGGAGAGCATGAATGGGTGGTCCTCGTGGCCGCCGATCCGGAGCCCCGGGGTCCGCTGCGCAGCTTCGTCGTGCCTCGGTCCCATGTCTCGGCCGCGGCCTGGATCTCGCACATGGACTGGTTGACCCACCCGGACGCCCCTGCGGGAAAGCGCACCGCCTCGGTGGAACATGCCCGTGTCAAGGTCGAGGTGTTCGCCGCGTACGAAGACCGCTGGGACATGGTGGAGCGCCCGACCGAGCAGGCCCCCGTCCTCCTGCCGACAGCTTTCCGGTCCCTGGCGACCGAGCAGCGGGTGGGTCTGCCTCCGGCCCACCCCTGGCACCAGGATCTGCCGAGCTGGTAGGCGGTGTCCCTGATTGAGGAGGGCTCGGGCTGGTGCGGCATCGGATGTCGTCTCCGATCACCCCGCCGCCGACCTGCAGGAACACCCGCCCGTCTCACCGCGCGACCCCGCGATCTCACACCGGGGGCACCGCTCGTCGAGACAGTTTCCACCGCGGAGACGCCGTCCTGCAGGTCTACCGCCCCCACCGATCAAGCTCCCTGGTGCACGGATGGCCAGTCGGTCCACCCGCCAGGAACCTGCTCGGTAACGAGACTGGGTGCGCGGTGTGACCATGTCACGCACCAAGCGTGTCGCGGCACTGCTGCCGGGCGAGAACACTCGAAAACTAGCCTGCAGAATCGAACGCTGTTGCCCCGGGGGAACCTCAGCTCTTCGGTCCAACGGCCGGACCTCCACTAGCTAGGCGACCGGCAACTGTAGGAGACCCAAGACATCTAACGGATCAGCGTGCGCCTCGGCGGTTCCAGCAGTAAGGTCCATCATGCGCCATCGGCCTGCAGTGACATCGGTGTCCACTGCACGAATTCGGTGGCTGTCGAAATTATACCGAAGGGTGCAGAATAGTGACCTTTGCAAATTGGGGTGGCCTCATGGTCTCTATTGGAAGCCTGAGTGACGCCGGTGGCGGCGCAATAGTGATCGCTACAGCAATGGGGTCGTTGGTGGCCATTGGGCTGCAGGCGCGTCGGGAGTACCGTGAGTCGCGGAGCGCTCAGGAACACAGGAGAGAACTGGAGCGTATCCACGCCTCAGGAGTTGCCAGTTGGGCAGAGGTTACGCCAGTGACCGATTCTCAGATCCAGCTGGATGTGAATGCGCACAACGGTTCCGCCTTGCCCGTTCGGCATGTTGCAATACGCGTATTGAACGATTCCGACAACACGATCTACTACTCTTACCACTCGGTGTTGCCTCCTGGTGTTACGTTTAATAACCTCGGAGAGCTCCATGGCGATGATGTGTTTCACGATCATTACAGAACGAGCATGACGTTCACGGACAGCTCCGGAAAGCGATGGAAGCGAGATCCAGCAGGCAAGTTGGGCCCTTTGCCTGACAAATTCACGCTGTACAGTGGAGTGGATGTAAAAAAGGGCCTGGATCGATATCGAAAATTATTCAGAGAACAGTTCTCCTTGGAGGTGGAGGTGAACACTAGCCACAGCGGTCACGGACTCCGCGAGTTCTTTGGGTCCAAAAGATATGAAGGCGGGAAATGTGACGCAATCGTCGGGCCTCACGATTGGCTAGGGACATTTCGGGCGAGGTCCCTTCTACGGTCGATTCCCATCCCTCACGTGGTACCTAAGGATTTTCTGACGCGCGAGGCGTTCGAGACGTTCAGGGCTGCAGAGGGGTCGGTGGAATCTTACGGCGTGCCCCTAGCCTACGATACCGCGGTCTTGTTTATTAATAGGAAACTGTATCAAGGCGAGATTCCGAAGTCGGTGCCGGAGATGTTTCGTGCAGGCCGTGCGTGTAGACATGCCGGAGAGGATGATGTGAACATTCCAGGCGTGAGCGTCAGCATGGGGGAACGGTTACATGAAGGGGACCCCTTCATGATGTGGCCACTATTGGCGAGCCTGGGGGGTTACCTTTTCGAACCGCAGGGAGACGACGCCTGGCTTCCTAGCGCGAACGCGCTACGAGCGCCTCAGCTAGCTGAGGCGTTGATCGCCTTGCAGGGGATCGCCGCCCGCGAATACCCCGAGAGCTTCGATCCGCGGACGACTCATGCCACAGCTCGGCAGATCTTCTCCGAAGGTTCGACGCCCTTTCATATCGACACGGCTGGTGCGCGATCTGAAATGAAGTGTGATTTCGAGCCAGAACTCGCTCCCGTTCCGATCGAGAGCGAAATCGCGCGTCCTGGGCTAAGCCTGATATACGCTTTCTATTTTCGCGATATTCCATCCCCTGAGAATCCTGGCAATCAGGACTTTGAGAGGAATGAGTACACGAGGAACGGCGAAGATTTTCTGCACTATCATCTCGGTAGCAGGATCGTCTGCTCCCAGCTATCCGGGGATCTTGGCATGCCGGTCGTTAGCCGATCGGGCCTAGTGGATGAAGGTGCATACGCGGCGGTCGTTCAGCAATGTTGCTCAAATTCTCGCCCCATGCCATCCCTGCCGAACATGGCTGATGTGTGGCGCATCCTTGGTGAGCTTATTAACCAGTGCGTCAGTACGTCCGGAGACTCAAGATCCGTACGGGCTGCTCTAGACGTAGCAGCTGATAATATGGATGGAGCTTTGGGCGTGAGCAAGAGGTGATCGTTGAGCGACGCGCCGGTCAAGTCCGCACCCTCAATATTGGGGCAGAATAGGCTTGGTGGGGAAATCACGGTGGGCTAGGGTAACACCTATTCAGGACCTCGCCCTCAGCCGTAAGGACGGCTCGAGGGTGTCCTCTTGCTGCCTCGTTGATCCATCGAGGACGGCAGTTCTTGGCAGGTGTCGACGGCGTGCAACAACGGGCCCGAAGCGCTCCGTCGAGGTTGTGCCCAACTTGACCCGGGTCGGTGTGTACCGGGTGGCACTTCGTCTAACGAAGTCTGGCCCGCACACCCGTCGGTACTCGCGGCAGCGAAGCAGGAAACTGACGCTCATTCGCGACGGGCCGTTCTCGCTCCGGGGTGCATGGGACTGCATCTCCGATGGGTGGCGCCTTGACCGGGGCGGCTCTGCGCGGTCTCACGGCAATCTCACACGCCAGCTGGACACAGGTGAACGTACCAGCGGGCCTCTCTCCTGCCCGTCCGCGGTCTTCAGCTGGGCGTCTCGCGTTCGCGCGCTATCAGCCAACGACGTAGCGTCGCCCGGTCAAGACCCGCGGTCTTCGCGACGACCTTGAGATCGAGGTCGGCGGCGATGGCTACCGAGGCACGGGCGACGAGCAGGGCACGGGCTTGTTCGAGGTTGATTGCGGCGTCGGCCACCAGCTCGAGCGCGCGCTGCTGCGGCGGGACGTCGTCGGTGCTCACACTCGCGGAGGTTACCCGCCCCTACGAGCCTCGTCCGAGGAGACGCCCTGCTGGACAGCCATGCTGCCGAAACGGATACGGCTGCCGGCGAGCGTGCAGAGCGGTCGGCTGATCAGCGTCCCGGGGTGGTGACGGCGCCGGGTCCCGGGACCGAGGCGGATCGGTGACGTTCGGTGGCCTGGGAGCGGGCCAGTCGCGTGGGGGCGGGCTTGTCCTTCGTCCAGCTGGGTGGAACCTGCATGGAGTCGACGTTCCGGTCGTCGGCGCCGATGGTCGCGCGTAGAGCTGCTCTGGAGGCGGCCGCTGCCTGTCCGGAGGGGCGTTCCAGGAGGGGCCGCAGGGGTTCGGGCAGCGGGACGGGGCGTCGGAGCAGGATGTCGCGGGGGGTGATGAGGGGGTTCTCGGTCGGCTCGGTCTCGGGCCATCCGCGGGGCACGGAGCGGGGTTTGTTGGTACTGGGGTCCAGCTGTCGGGCGAGGTCGTTGGCGGGTCTGGCGTTGACCACGAAAGGGGCGCGTCGGGCGGTGTCGTGGAAAAGCTCGCCGAGGCTGGCGAGGGTGGCGTGGACTCGGTGCAGGGATCTGAGCACTGTGGGCATGTGCACGCGTTGGGCGATGTGCTGGCCGGTGGCGGCGCCGATCCGGTCCCGGGTGACTTCGAGCATGGCGTTGACCAGCTCCCAGGAGGCTTCGCGCAGGTCGCCGGCGGTGGGGACCTGGGGGTGGTGCAGGTTGTGCCACACGGTGTTTGCCTGTCCCCAGCGTTCGATCATGGTCTCCAAGGCGGGGGCGATCTCGTGGGTGTAGGCGTGGGGGTCGACGTGCCCGGTGTCGGCGGCGGCCCGCCACAGCCGGTGTGCGTGGACGGTGGTGGCGAAGGCGGCGCCGGCGACCTGGGCCATCGCGTCGGCGGTCGGGTCGCGGGTCAGGGTCCGTTGGGCGTGCACGTCCCAGGTGGCGACAGCCGCGTCGATGCGGGTGTCGTCCACGGGTTGTCGGTGCCGCCCGTCAAGGCCGGTGGGGTAGTGGCCGCGCAGGTAGGAGTGGGCGATCTGCTCGGCGTCCAGGACCCGTGCCCGTAGGTCGTCGGCAGGGACGGTGTACACCTGCAGGCGTTCGTCGCGGTTCTCGGCCCGGGCGGTGGTGGCCAGGGCGACGGAGACGGCGTGGGAGGTGACGTAGAGGGTGTGCATGATGTTCAGGCGGGCGGCGAACGCGTCCTGGTTCTGCCGGGGGGTCCACCGGGTGCCGGTCCGGCCGATGCCGGAGTCCTCGATCATGGCGGCCGCGCGGGTGAACAGGGTTCCGATCTCGTGCAGGGTGGGGTCGACCTGGCGGGCCTGGCCGGCGCTGCGGTGCAGGGTCCTGGCGGTGCTAGCCAGCTGGATGATGACGTCGTGCCCGGTGCCGGGAACGTCCGAGGGGCGGGGCAGGTGGGACCAGAGCTCGACGGCGCCTTCGACGACCTCGCCCCAGGCGCGGACCATGGCCCGCCCGTCCCGTTCCGGGGCCTCGTAGAGCAGGCGGCGGGCCAGCAGGTCGGCCCGGTCCATCAGCTCCCCGGTGCTGGGCGGGTAGATGCTCGGGGGCCGGCGCCTGGTCACCAGAACCGCCGCAGGGTCTCGGTCAGCCGGCACAGGAGGGTGCTCGTGCCCGGGGGCATCTGCTCCAGCGGCACGGTCCGCAGGACCTGCTCGGCGGCGGCGGCCAGGTCGACCGGGTCGAGCCCGGCCGGGTCCGGCACGTGGGACAGCAGGTGACGCACCGGCGCGGGGATACGGTCCAGGACCTGACCGCGCAGGCAGGACAGGGCGAACGCCAGGTCCACGTCGTCCATGCCTCGGGTGCGGGACGCCGTGCGGGTGGCCTCGGCGTCGGCCTGGGCCAGCAGCCTGTGTGCCCGCAGCAGCACCCCGACGGGGGACAGGACCTGGTGCTCGTGCATCGTCATCGAGGTCGCTCCTGGGGTCGGTGCGTCGGTTCCCTCCCTGGGTAGGGCTTCCGATGACACGGGTGCGGCGGCTCCGCACAGGGGCGGGGACGCATCGGGGAGCGCGGGGGTGGTTGTGGACGACGTGGTGGGCAGGGCCGGCAGGTGGGGCAGGGTGGTCATGACCCCCGGACGCGGGCCGGCGTGGCCTGCGGGGTCCACGAAGTCCGGACACCCGGGTCAGGACGCCGGGGTTGCGGCGGGTTTGGAGGTGGTGGTCGTGCACGTGCGGGTCGCGCGCGAGGCCCGGGCCAAGGCCCTGCTCGTGCCTGCCTTGTGGAGCCTGACGGGGTGGGCTCTCGCTTTCGAGACCGCGCTGGCGGTGGACGCGTGGCCGGTGGCGGCCGGCGGCATAGCTCTGGTGGTGCTGTCCTGCACGGGGGTGGGGGAGCGGTGGACGGCCCGGGTGCTGCTGCGGGGTGGTGTCCCGCGGCTGCACCAGCGGTGCACGTTGGCGCCGGTCGCGAAGGTGCTGCTGGGCCATGGCGTCGTCGTGGACGGCCTGCTGCTGCTCGTCGGACCCGGCGCCGGGGTGGGTGTCATGGCGGTGGGGGAGCGGACCCTCGTCGTGACCAGGGGCCTGGTCGAGGCGGTCCGGTCAGGATGCCTGGGGCCGGTGACCGCGGCCGCGGTGATCGCCCACGAGCTCGGAATTGTCCGGGCGGGGCTGACACGGACGTCACAGGCCTGGGCGGTCTTCCTGCTGCCGTGGTCGGCCCTGGTGGGGTTCCTGACGCTCCTGTGGGGAATCGTGACCGTGTTCGTGTCCGCCCGGGTCCTGGTGGCCTCCATGGTGATCTCCGCCGGCGTGGGGCTCTGGCTGGGGGCCACCGAGCACCCGGTCCACCTGGCCAGCACCCTGGTCATGGCCGTGGTGGCGTGGACGTGGTGGTCGTCCTCGGGCTGGCACCGGGCCCGGAACCGGGTGGCTGACGACCACCTGGTCCAGGTCGGCCTCGCCGGGTCTTTCGCGGACTACCTGCGCACCACCGGCAGCGACGACGCGACCCTCGACCGGGTCGTCCGTCTGCGGCAGCAGGACTCCTGGCACCCGGGTCGGTCCGGTGACGGGCCTGCGGCCACGGGAGCAGGCGCCTGCCCGGTGTCATGGTCCCGGTAGCAGAACCTGGCCTCTACCTCGACAGGCCCAGCCCAGGAGCTGGCGCCGCAGAGGAGACGGCCCGTTGTTCAGTGTCGGATGACGCGCGGCCGGGGCCGTGGCCGTGGGGCCGGTGCGGGGCGAGGCCGACCTATGGTTCCTCGTCGGTTGCGTGGACGAGCCGCAGACGAGGGGTGCCGTCCTCCTGTCCGACGTCGTGGGCCGGGTGGTCGGTGATTGTGCGGGCGGCGTCCTGGGTCGCGTCGGCCGCGGCGGCCAGGAACCGGCGCGCAACCATCCCGGAGGTTCTCAGGGTCGTGGTCAGATGGTCCTGTCGGCAGAGGGCGGACGCGGCCGGGCTCATCGCGTGGTTCGCCGCGTGCAGCGATGTCGCTGCGGACACCAGCGCGCCCACGCATGGCGAGAGCGGGAGGACCCCGTGGTCCGGTCCGCCGGGGACGGGTGGCCGGGCCGCCTCGCAGAGCTGTCGTGCGTCGGCCCCGGTCTCGCGCAGACGCCGGCGCAGGTCTTCGGCCTGGTCGATCAGCACCCGCGCGTCCGTGGAGGTGCCCACGAGCAGGATCCACGCCCGCAGATCCCGCGCGAGGCGGTCCAGCGCCGTGCTCAGCGCGACGAGGTCACCCCGCAGGTCCCCAGGACCGGGACCGGTCGACCGCTCGGGTCGGGTCGCCGGCAGGACGAACCCGTGGCCGGTGCTCATCGGGGCGTCCCGTTCGACGGCGCGGGTGGCCCGACGGCGTGCCGCAGCGCCCGGGTCCGCAGGCCGCTGTCACGGGCCTGCGCCCTCACCTGGGTGACGAGCTCGCTGGTACGCGCTTGGGCACGGTCAAGGTCCTGGTCGCCGTAGCGTGCCTGGTTCGCGGCCGCCTGGACCATCCCGTGGAGACGTTGCACCGTCCTGCCATCGCCCACGCCGCCACCATTGCCGGCGATTGTGGGTGAGACGGTGCGTGCGCGGTCGGCAACCTCGCGCAGCGATGTCGCCACCCCGGCCAGCGCCGTGCCGGTGGCCCCCAGCTGGGTGCGCAGATCCTCCAGGTCACGCAGTAGACGTACCTGTGCAAGTTCCTCGTGCGTCCCCACCGCACGACCCGCCCCTGCCAGGACGGCCGCGGCCTTCAGTCCGGCGATCCCGTCCTGCAGCTTGCGGTCGACCTGCGCGCCGGCTGCTGCACCCTGCTCGCATGAGACGACGATCCCACGCAGGAGAACACCCCGCTCGGCAGCCGGTGCGCCGCGACCGCCTGAGAGGCGTGGGGCGGCGAGCCGGGCCAGCCTGAGGTGGGCGTCGAGCATGTCGAGCCGCATGCGGGACAGCTCCCAACGGACCCGGGGAAGGACCTGGGACACGTGGACCAAGACCGATCTGGCCTCGTCCCATTCCGGACGAGCGCTCACGGACATGAGAGCGTCCGCCCTGGCAGGGTCGCCGCTTTGAGGTCCCGGTATGGCGGACATACGCTCCTGCAGGCGGAACCAGGGCTGGGCCGCGCATCAGCCCTCGGACAGGGCCAACCCGATCGAGGGGTCTGCCCGCTGACGGTGTTCGGTTGCACAGCGCCTCTCCCATCCACGGTCCGCCAGGTCCTCGCGTTGTGGCGGTCCCTCACCACAGGCCCGGGGAACCCACCCCGGGGGTCCACGAACTTTCCTCGACAGCGGTGGGGGAGGGCGCGCACCGGTCGAGGTGTGGGTGCGCGGCCCTCGTACGGGCGCACGGGACGCCTCCGGCGCGGCGCAACGACCCAGATGGAGGGATCTCGAACACGTCGTCCGGACAGAGGAGGACCCCTGGCCGGGGGCCAGGGGTCACTCGGGGGGTCTCAGGACCTGTGGGCCTGCTCCCACTGGTCGATCAGGTTCTGCGGGAGACGTCCCCGCTTGGGGTAGTCGATGCCCTGCTCGTCCAACCAGGACTTGATCGCCTTGGTCTGCGAGGGGGCGCGCTTGGCGGAACTGGCCGCGCCCGTCTGACGGCGGCCACCGACCCGACGGCCCGCCTCGACGTACTTCTGTATCGTGTTGGCGAACTCGTCGGCTTCCTCCTGGGAGAGATCGATCTCATAGTCCACCCCGAGAAAACCGAACTTGACGGTTTGACCGTCCTCACCGAGCTCGGTCCCGGACAGGTCCGAGACGAGAATGGTCTGTACCTTCTGCGCCACTGTGGCTCCTAAGCGAGTTGGGATTGTCGAGACCAGCCTACGACCATTTGGCCTGGGCTGGGTACACATCAGGGCCGATTGCACTCGCGAGACAAGATTCGCTGCCCATATCACCAGGGCAGTCTCGCGGATCGGCTTCCAGCTTGCTCACTTGAGTATCCGACGGGCCTCAGGATGCAAGCAAGCGTCAAGTCGAGGTAAAGTCGCGCGGCCCGCGGCACAGTACTGGGCCATGCGTGGCGATGCGATGTGCCTCGGATCCGACGACCCAACCAGCGGTTCCGCGCCCCAAGCGGGCAGAGTGCCGCTGGGGGTGGGTGCCGATACGGTCTAGTCTGCGGAGAGTCGGTGCCCAACCAGGAGATCAGTGCGATGACTGCCACCAACCGAACGCCTGCCAAAGACGTCCCGGGTGTCATTGAGATCACGGACGGCTTGCGGCAATGGGGCTCTTCACAGATGAGGGTGTAGAGAGCGCTGGCGCGTCGGTCACGGGGTAGGCGTCGAGGTCTTCCGAGGATGGAGGTTCCTACGCCAGCCATCCGAAAGACCTCGACATGCCCGACGCTACCTTCACGCGCCCCGACCTGACGACCTTCACCCGCCTGGACGACCTCGGCCTGGAAGTCACCGGCCAGCTGCTTGAGCCCGACCGTTCGGTGCTCGCCTGCCGGGTCCTCGAACCCGACGACTGGTGCAAGCGGTGCGGCTGCCAGGGCGTCCCGCGCGGCACCGTCACCCGGGAGCTGGCGCACGAGCCGTTCGGGTGGCGCCCCACCACGCTTCTGCTCACCGTGCGCCGCTACCGGTGCACCGACTGCTCGCACGTGTGGCGTCAGGACACCACCGCCGCGGCCGAACCGCGGGCCAAGATCTCCCGTGCCGGCCTGCGCTGGGGCCTGGTCGGCATCGTGGTCCAGCACCTGTCCATGTCCCGTGTCGCCGAAGGGCTCGCCGTGTCATGGAACACCGCCAACGACGCCGTCCTGGCCGAGGGACAGCGCCTGCTCATCGCTGATCCGACCCGACTGGACGGCGTCCGCGTCGTCGGTGTTGATGAGCACGTGTGGCGCCACACGAGGCGCGGTGACAAGTACGTCACCGTCATCATCGACCTCACCCCGGTCCGTGACGGCACCGGTCCATCCCGGCTGTTGGACGTGGTCGAGGGCCGCTCGAAGAAGGCGTTCAAGGACTGGCTGGCCCAGCGTGACCAGGCCTGGCGCGACGGCATCGAGGTCGTGGCCATGGATGGGTTCGCCGGGTTCAAGACCGCCACCACCGAGGAACTGCCCGACGCTGTCACGGTCATGGATCCGTTTCACGTCATCCGGTTGGCCGGTGACGCCCTCGACGGGTGCCGCCGCCGGGTCCAGCAGGAACTGCACGGCCACCGCGGCCGCAAGGGCGACCCCCTCTACGCCGCCCGGCGGACCCTGCACACCGGCGCCGACCTGCTCACCGAGCGCCAGCAGGAGCGCCTCGACAAGCTCTTCACCGGCGAGCGACACCTGCAGGTCGAGCTCACCTGGGGCATCTACCAGCGCATGATCTCCGCCTACCGAGACCCCGACCGGGCGGGCGGCCGGATCGAGATGCGCTCGGTCATCGACGCCCTCACCCAGGGCGTGCCCAGACCGTTGGTCGAGCTGCGCACGCTCGGCCGCACCCTGGCCCGCCGCGTCTGCGACGTCCTGGCCTACTTCGAGCGCCCCCGCACCAGCAACGGCCCCACCGAAGCAGTGAACGGTCGCCTTGAGCACCTGCGCGGCCTGGCCCTCGGCTTCTGCAACCTCACCCACTACATCGCCCGAGCACTCCTAGAGACCGGCGGATTCAGGCCCCAACTACACCCTGGATTGTGAAGAGCCGGCAATGGGCTCAACGCTTCAGCGGCGATCCCACGGCGATTGCTGCTTCGCGGGCGATGACCCATCACAAACTGGCATGCCGCAGACACGATGCCCTCCGCTGGCCGTTACAAATCCTCGGCGGCGCAAGCTGCTTTGAAGGCTGTCCGGGAGGGCGTTCTCCCGCGCGAGGCCTTCAACAATGCCGATGATGGCACCAACCCACGCACCACAACTGGGGAACAGGCAGCTGTGACATTGAGAATGCTGCATGACGCGGGAGCGCCCATCGAGTTCATGACGGTGCTGACGGACGCCTACGGCGTGGACCTCAACGACGTCAGGCTGGCCTGGGCCCGTCTTGGGTCCGATGAGCAGGAAGCCGTGGAGCAAAACCGAATCGAGGGCACAGGTTCAAAGGGATTCGCCCAAGGCGGAAGGCCCTACGTGGGGCCGTCCCGAACTCTCCAGGATGAGGAGTCGAGCGCGGAGCCCGCGTTCGTCCTGTGGAACGCGGACGCGATCGACCGCGGTACCCAGGCCCACAAGGACCTCGAGGTCGAGCTCGCCGAACGCATCCGCCAGTCCGGCTTCGTGCCCCTGTCCCCCCGCGGCGGCGACGAGCCGTTCGACGTCGCTTGGGTGGCCGATCACGTGCTCTACATCTGTGAGGTTAAGAGCACCACGAGCGCCAACGAGGAGTCGCAGTCGCGTCTCGGCCTCGGACAACTGCTCAGTTACCTCCACCGGACCAACATCGAGCACTGGCCGCACGTTCAGGCCATGCGGGGCGTACTGGCTATCGAGAGTGCACCCGCGCAGAGCCGTTCCGACTGGGTGGACATCTGCGCGGCGAGCGGGGTCAGGCTTGCCTGGCCGGACCGATTCCCTGACCTCTTCGAGGGGGTGGGGACCGACGGCTGACGGAGCATCGGGTGGCGTCGAGTCGGTCGCACCCCCGTGCTGCCCGCCGGGCGGTCACCAGGTCGACCGACTCCTGGTCCTCAGTCGGTAGCCGTACTGGGGATGAACTCACCTATCCGCGACAACCTCGCTAGGCGCATCGCGTCACGCGCGGCGAAAGGACGCACCTCAGTCGTGCCGATCGGCGGCAGAGGAGGACCCCCGACGGCGTTATCACGTGCGACAGATCGCCTTGACAACCTCTCTCGGAGACAAAGGGCCGCCACTTCTCTTCCTCAGCACCGAAGCAACGGAACGGTCCGACACGCCGATCGCGGCAAACAGAGGGCTTGCGCCGGCGGATCAAGGGATGCTTGCGAGCTTTCGACTCTTCACAAGGAATGGAACGTGCACACCAGTGCGGCATCCAGCCTACCGTGGCACGCGCTGGCCCAGAAGATGGCTCTGAGCCGTACTAGTACGTTCGCCCTGCGGCGTTCGCCCTGCGGCTGGGGCTGCGGCCGGGCACTCGGGACTCCCATCCGTAGTAGTCCATGCCTGTGGTGACCTTCACCGATGTGGCGTGCGTGAGCGCCCCTCCACGCCATCGAACGCGGACGGGACAACACGCGTTCGAATCTGCTGAGGACTTACACACGTGAGATACTCCACACGTGAGCGACGCTGACTGCCCAGGGGACGATGCGCGCGGGGGGTGGCGCGCACCGAGCGTGTGGGCTCGAACGGAGACCTTCGGGGGAAACCAGGTCAAGCAGCTCATCGCGCCGGCAAGCACTTTTCAGCAAGTCGTCGCCGTTGACGGCGGACTCCAGGTAAAGAATAATTACGGTTCCTGGCCGGCGGCAACACCTGACCGACCGTTAAGCCGCGAGATGCTCTGGGTTCGGTTGCCTTTAGGCACTCAAGCCGATGATGACGTTCGCCGGGCCTCATGGAACAGGCCACCCACGGTTCCACGCGTCATGCCCGTAGAGGTAAACGAAAGCTACCGTGACGCCATCGGCTTCACTGAAGGCCGCCCCGACAGGCCTGGTCTCCGCTCACCGCAGCTCGGAGCTCTGCACGCTGTCCTGGGTTACTGGACCACAAAGCGCATGACCCCGGCAACAGTCGTTATGCCCACGGGTACGGGTAAGACTGAGACCATGCTGGCCCTGCTCGTGGCAGCCCGGCCTGAGCGGCTGCTCGTGTTGGTGCCGTCGGACTCGCTTCGAGAACAGGTAGCAACGAAGTTCGAGACCCTCGGTGTGTTGCAGGAACTTGGCATCGTGTCAGCCTCAGCCCTTCGACCGACGGTGGGACGGCTGTCGCACGGACTTTCTGACACGGACACAGCTACCGCCTTTGCCGAGACATGCAACGTCATAGTGGCCACACCGTCGGCGCTCAACGCCTGCGCGCCCGACGCTCTGGAGGTGTTGCTTGGCGCGTGCTCGCACTTGTTCATCGATGAGGCACACCACGTCGCTGCCCGGACCTGGTCAGAGGTTCGCCAAGCGTTTGATCAGAAGCCGGTGGTGCAGTTCACCGCCACACCCTTTCGCGAGGACGGCAAGCACCTTCAAGGTCGCAGCATCTACTCATTCCCGCTGCGCGAGGCGCAAGCTCAAGGCTACTTCTCGAGCATCAACTACACGGCCGTGATCGACTTCGATGATGTTGATCAAGCGCTCGCCGACCAGAGCGTGGCTCAGCTTCGCGTCGACCTCGCCGCAGGGCATGACCACGTGCTCATGGCACGAGTTCGCGGCGTAGAACGGGCCAAGGCGATTCTGCCGCTCTACGAAGCGATCGCCCCAGACCTATCACCGGTCATCATCAACAGCCGAATGCCGAAGACCCAGCAGCGTGACGCCTTGAAGGCGCTGAGCGAGCGCACATCGCGAATCATCGTATGCGTCAACATGCTCGGCGAGGGATTCGATCTGCCCGCTCTCAAGATCGCCGCAGTGCACGACCCGCAGAAGAGCCTCGGGGTGACTCTTCAGTTCATCGGACGGTTTGCCCGCACCTCGGCGTCGGGCAGTTTCGGCGAGGCGTCGATCTTCGTGGCGCGCGCGGAGATCGAGGTCGACAAGCGCCTACGCGAGCTTTATGCCGAAGACTCGGACTGGAACCTCATCCTTCGCAACCTAACTGAAGCCGCAGTCGATGAGCAGCAGGCTGTCGCGCGACTTCGAGGAGGGATTCACCAGCCTCCCGGAGGAAGTAGCCCTTCGTAGCCTGCTGCCTAAGATGAGCACGGTGGTCTACCGCGCACCGTCGATGGAGTGGGAACCACAGAACATCGTCCACTTCTTCGGCGAGGAAAACTTGCTCACTTCCCCTATCGGGCTCAACGCCGACGCCGGGGTGGCCTGGTGCGTGGTAGAGCGCAGAACTGACGTCCGCTGGGGCGATCTGAAGACCATCGAGGAGGTCGCCTACCAACTCTTCGTCCTGTACTTCGACCGCGTCCACCGGCTGCTGTACATCAACAACTCGGCTAACGACGGCGTCTTCGAGGACCTCGCAGACGCCGTGCTGAACCCCGGCGCCGAACGGTTCACTGGGTCGACCGTGTACCGCGTCATGGCCGACATCGAACGCTTGGTCCCGACTAACGTCGGTGTCCTCGACGCCCGCGACCAGTTTCGACGCTTCTCGATGCATGTCGGCTCAGATGTGGCCGCCAGCTTCTCCCAGGCCGAGGCCGGGACCAAGTCGCAGACGAACATCTCAGGCGGCGGATACCGCGACGGAGAACACGTCAGCATCAGCGCCTCACTCAAAGGCCGCATCTGGTCCCACGCGACGGCCACCAGCCTCAAGCACTGGCAAGACTGGTGTGACTCCATTGGCGAGAAGCTCCTCGATGACACCATCAGCATCGACAAGGTCATCGGCCAGTTCATTCTCCCCGAAAGACTCACCGGGCGACCGGAAGGCGTGCTGCTGGCCGTCGAATGGCCATGGCAGCTCCACACGCTGCAGGCCGAACACGTGCGCCTCTCCTATCAGGAACAAATCCACGAGGCCGTCTACACGGATCTCATCCCAGACACCGCGTCAACGACCGGACCGTTCCGGTTCACCGTCAAGACCGGCAGTTGGGAAGTGACCTACGAAGCAGCTGTCGAGAGGGGACGGCTTCACTACCGCTGTACCGGCGACGACGATATCAAGGTCGTCGCCCACGATCGGAATATCCCCTCAGCGATTGGCTGAACGACAACGGGCTGCTTCTGATACTCGACGACGACCGGATCATCGAGGACAACCTGTTGTACAAGCCCACTTGGGACCGACCGCCCTTCGACCCGTCCCAGCTCGTCCCGCTCGACTGGGGTGGGACAACGCTCACAGTCGAGTCCCAGACCAAAGACAAACTCGTCCAGTCAATCCAGTTCCGTGCCATCTCCGAGCTCAAGGCCGAGCCAGAGCCGTGGGACATCATAATTGACGACGACGGCACCGGCGAGATCGCAGACGTCGTCGCTCTTCGCCTGGACCACGAAGGACTGCTCATCCGGCTGGTTCACTGCAAGTACTCGCGCGCCGACACCCCCGGGGCGCGCGTCGCGGATTTATACGAGGTCTGCGGCCAAGCACAGAAATCGATCATGTGGCGTCGCGGCGATCTACGTCCGTTCTTCCGAACCCTCGAAGCCCGTGCCCGGCAGAAGCAGCGCCGAGACGGTGTCAACCCGTTCGAGGTCGGTGATATCAAGAAACTCTACGAGATGCAGGACAAAGCCCTGGTCCTTCGCCGCCGGATGGAAATGGTGATCGTGCAACCCGGCCTGTCAGCCTCGAAGGCAACCACCCAGCAGCTCGATCTCTTGGCGTCAACCCAGGCATACCTGAAGACCACGATCAACGCGCCACTCACCGTCTGGTGCAGCGAGTAGTTTCCTCAGGCACTCGGGGCTGTAGCACAACAGAGATCTTCCGAGAAAGACGCCTGCCCGAGCACCGCCTCAGCGGGACGGGGTACAATTACCATCTCGGGTGCGTCAGTTTGCAATGAAAATGCGCCCCGAGTTATTCCGGCTCTTCACAATCCAGGGTGTAGTTGGGGCCTGAATCCGCCGGCCTCCAGGAGTGCTCGGGCGATGTAGTGGGTGAGGTTGCGGAAGCCGAGGGCCAGGCCGCGCAGGTGCTCAAGGCGACCGTTCACTGCTTCGCTTCGGTGGGGCCGTTGCTGGTGCGGGGGCGCTCGAAGTAGGCCAGGACGTCGCAGACGCGGCGGGCCAGGGTGCGGCCGAGCGTGCGCAGCTCGACCAACGGTCTGGGCACGCCCTGGGTGAGGGCGTCGATGACCGAGTTCATCTCGGTGCGGCCGCCGCCCGCCCGTCGGGGTCTCGGTAGGCGGAGATCATGCGCTGGTAGATGCCCCAGGTGAGCTCGACCTGCAGGTGCCGGTCGCCGGTGAAGAGCGTGTCGAGACGGTCGTGCTGCTTCTCGGTGAGCAGGTCGGCGCCGGTGTGCAGGGTCCGCCGGGTGGCGTAGAGGGGGTCGCCCTTGCGGCCGCGGTGGCCGTGCAGTTCTTGCTGGACGCGGCGGCGGCACCCGTCGAGGGCGTCACCGGCCAACCGGATGACGTGAAACGGATCCATGACCGCGACAGCGTCGGGGAGTTCCTCGGTGGTGGCGGTCTTGAACCCGGCGAACCCATCCATGGCCACGACCTCGATGCCGTCGCGCCAGGCCTGGTCACGCTGGGCCAGCCAGTCCTTGAACGCCTTCTTCGAGCGGCCCTCGACCACGTCCAACAGCCGGGATGGACCGGTGCCGTCACGGACCGGGGTGAGGTCGATGATGACGGTGACGTACTTGTCACCCTTCCTCGTGTGCCGCCACACGTGCTCATCAACACCTACGACGCGGACGCCGTCCAGTCGGGTCGGATCAGCGATGAGCAGGCGCTGTCCTTCGGCCAGGACGGCGTCGTTGGCGGTGTTCCAGGACACGGCGAGCCCTTCGGCGACACGGGACATGGACAGGTGCTGAACCACGATGCCGACGAGTCCCCAGTGCAGGCCGGCGCGGGAGATCTTGGCCCGCGGTTCGGCCGCGGCGGTGGTGTCCTGACGCCACACGTGCGCGCACTCGGCGCACCGGTAGCGGCGCACGGTGAGCAGAAGCGTGGTGGGGCGCCACCCGAACGGCTCGTGCGCCAGCTCCCGGGTGACGGTGCCGCGCGGGACGCCCTGGCAGCCGCATCGTCGGCACCAGTCGTCGGGTTCGAGGACCCGGCAGGCGAGCACCGAACGGTCGGGCTCGAGCAGCTGGCCGGTGACTTCCAGGCCGAGGTCGTCCAGGCGGGTGAAGGTCGTCAGGTCGGGGCGCGTGAAGGTAGCGTCGGGCATGTCGAGGTCTTTCGGATGGCTGGCGTAGGAACCTCCATCCTCGGAAGACCTCGACGCCTACCTCGTGACCGACGCGCCAGCGCTCTCTACACCCTCATCTGTGAAGAGCCGTTATTCCGACGATCCTAGCCCGCCCACCTCGCTACATCCTTAGCTGGCAGCCAATTGGTGATAAGCATCTCGGCAGCATACGGTATCCGAATCCAAACATTCGCGGCGGTAAGGGGCACTGCCGCTTCACGCGGCGAACGGCGTTCCGCAGATCATGCAGTGGACACGGCCGGTAGCGGTGTCGGGAACCTTGAGCGGCTCGTTCGGATGGCAGGGCGGCTCGACGATCACCATGTCGCTCGGCTCGATCAACGGGTCGGGAGAGGCGGAGTCAGAGTGCCAGTTCTGATTCACCTTGAAGTCCATGCCCTTCACACCCTTGAACGCGTCGGTGAGCGAGTCCTTGACGTACTGGTCGATCTGGGGCTGGGCTGCGGCCTGCGCGAACTCGAGTTGCGCCGGTGTCCACCATGTGTCGAGGCCGGACGGCTCTCCACAGCGTGGGCAGAAGTACTGGCCGACCTGCTCGGCGTCCGGGTCACCTTCTTCGTGGTTGAACCACTTGAACTCCTGCTCACAGGTGGGGCATTCTCGGCGCAGGAAGCCGTCTTCGTCGAGCGGGATGCTCACGGGGATGCTGAACTCTTCGGTCACTGGATCATCCATTCATGTCGATGAACACGTCCTGAGTTACCGTCTCGCCAGCGTCGGTGCGGGCGGTCACAGTGATGTCGAACTGATCGATGGTGTGGGCGCCGCCGAAGAAACGGTTGAGGTTCATGACGTCGACGGTCACCGACTTGCCGCCCCCAGGGATCTTGGCGATCGGGGCGGCACGTTGCAGGTCCAGCGATGTGCCTTCTTGGACGGACAGGGTGACGTCGTACGCGGTCTCGGTGCCGCGGTTGATGACTTGCAGTTTGTCGCTCCGGCTGCCGCCCTTGTTCAGGTACTTGATATCGAAGTCGACTGGAGGCCGCTGGGTGTTTGCAGCGGGGATCCGTCGCCCGAGAACTAACCCGTCGCCCGCGGGACGGGGCGCGGTGAAGTCACCCCTGCTATGCCAGTGCGTCCCAGTGAGGTTGACCGCGCAGCCGGCGGTCTGTAGGCGGGTCGCAAGTGCTTGCCGCGACGCCGGCGAGTTGTTGATCCGTATGACATGACGACCTCCGACGTCGCTGAACGGCCTGACGTCGCCGATTTCCACCAGGACGGTCCGGTCGGGGTGTCGACCGAACGCTAGGCCCGCCTCGAACAGTACGTTGGGTCGGGCCTGCTCGGCCGGCTGCGTTTCGACGTCGTGCGGGCCGTCGCCGTAGCGAGGCTGGAGGTAGGAGACCTCGTCAGGCGTGAGCAGGACGACGACTGCTGCGACCCTCTCGAAGGCTGCATCGAGAATCTGCCCGACGTACGGGCTTCCGGTGGCAGTCAGTTGGACTGCCTGGTCCCACTCCATCGGCGCGAGGTCGATGCTGCGCAGGAAGTCGAACATGGCGTCAGCGAGGGCACGATTGCGTCCGTGCACGACGAATACGGCGCGGTCGTCCTGGGTCATAAGTAGTTCTGCCTCCTTCGGATTGCTCGAAAGTGTGGTCGAGTCCGAAGGTAGCAACTACCACTGACAGTGAAGAGGTCGTCGCGCGGACAGCCTGGAACTCCGCGCCTCCAAGTCATCACACGGTGAGCTGCTCCCGCGGCGTGAAGGTCGTCTAGGTTTGTGATGGCTAGCCATCCTGTACACCCCGGTCACATCATTCTGGGCGGAATGACGCCACGACGCGGCCGCCGACCGGAGGACCGCTGAGCGGCGGGCGTCGTGCTGTCACGTACATCAGCGTTCCGGTTCACAGCGCCAGCCGTCTGGGGGGCCGGAAAGGGGAAGCCACGCGCAAGACACGAACGCTCGAGGGCTGGGGTCGCCGCCTGAGCTGCTGTTATGTGTTGACGGCGATCTCGAAGGTGTGTGTCCCATGTGGGCAAGTCCCCCTCCGGACACCAGGCAGTGCTCTGACCTGCGGAAACGCGGTCATACTTCTCTATCGGCGACTTGAACCCCCACGTGGTGAGAGGCTTGGCCCCGAGCCTGATGCTTGGGGGACTTCCCGCCGACCTCAAGCGCGACCAACGGCTCTGTCCCGAATCCCTGCCGGCGCGGGAGTCCACCACGACCAAGTGGTCGGTGCCTCGACTGTGACGATGCCGCACAGGCCATGATCCGCCTATTTCCCCCCGGGGCAGTCGAGTCTCTCGGCCGCTCGTTCGACATCTGTGCCTTGGCAGCAGGGGTCGAGCACCACGGCCTGGACATCGCGGGCGGTGGAGACCTGACCGTGGACGCATGCCTCCTCTTCCAAAGACCCCGGCCCCTAGCCCCGGACCGGCGCGCCAGCACTGCCTACACCCTCATCCCGTGAGGAGCCGGCAGCCCCAGCGCTGCGACATACCCCACGTTAGGCGGCATCACCGACAGATCCGCTGACCCGCGACAACGACAACGGCGCTGCTCGAGAGATGTGCAGGTCAGGAGCCGACTTCAGAGCCCCCGCCCCGCAGGTCCAGCGCACCAGCGCCGCGCAGAGCCTCCCGCACCGACAGGATTCGCTCCTCGGTTACTTCAGAGAAGGTCGGTGCCGCACTGACCAGCACGCCGCCGGCCATGGCGACGCTCGCCAGCTCATCGGGTATGCCGTATGCCGGCACCCCTCGCAGGTAGGTGAGCCAGCCGACGACAGGTCGCCCCGGCTCAGCTCCCTGGGCATTGCGCCACGCGTCGGTCGTCCACGTGACCCAGACCGGCTCCCACGCATTCACGAGGCTGTCGAGGACGGCCCGGGCAACCGCAGGCTCGGTGAGGGTCTCACCCTCCCCACCGCCCGACAGCTGCAGCACCACGTTGTTGCCGATGGGCATGAAGGTCGCTCCGCATTGGAAGGTCAGCCCGACCGACGGTGTCTGGCCGTTCCACATCCCGCCGGTGAAGCCGAGCTCGTCGATCGTCTCGTCGTCGACGTCCCTGCGGGCCCGTCCGCGCTCGACCAGGGTCGTCAACGACCCCGGGTCCACGTCGACCGGACGGCGAGCGCCTGCGCGTGAGCGTCCCTTGTGGCACCACGAGGTCAGCGCGGGGTGCGCCCCGTGGAGGCTTTCGAGGCACCGTGCCAGGCGTGCGGCGCAGGTCGAGGCCGGCTCGGCGCGGGCTCCCCAGTAGGCACCGACGTACATCGCGCTCATCGCCCCTCCCGGTCACAGCACATGGGCGCCGATCACCTGCACGCGCACGTCGTCCGCACCTCGGTCGTCGATGTCGGCCTCCAGCGACAGGCGGCTGGGACTCTGACCGGCTGTCCAGAGCGACAGGAGGACGGCATACCGGCCGGGGCCGTGGTCCGCCGAGGCGAGGTCCGACCATCTCCACCAGTCCTCCGGCAGGTCGACGAGCCGGTCGGGGTAGGCCTCCAGCCCCTCTCTGACCATGGTGTGTGAGGGGTGCCCGACCAGGGCCAGGACACCGTCCCGGGCCAGGCCGTCGAAGTCACCCCGGGCGAACCGGGAGACCACCTCGCGCAGGGCGGGTCGCCAGCGCTCGGGCACCGCATTGTCGCCAGGCATGGCGAGACTGGCGGCCGGCTCGTCCGCCGACACACCCGTGAACCCCGCCCACTCCGGGACACGGTCGACATCCTCGACACCGACGATCCGGGCGTCGAGGAACCCCCGCGTGCCGACCGGCACGAGCCGCAGGCGCAGACCGCGCCGCGCCGCCCCCCTCGTCGGTCCACACCGGCACCACGGTCTCGTGCTCCACCGGCGAGGTGCCCTCGACAGCGACGAGGACCAGATGCTCGTCCAGCCACGACCACAAGGCGTCTGGGTAGGGACGCAGCCGGCCCTCGAGGCCGACCAGACCGTCCCGGAGCTCGTCGAGACCCAGGCCATCCCGGCCGGTGAAGAGAGACAGCTCGCCGGCCGAGAGCGCGCCGATCACCCCGCCGAACGCCGAGACCACCTCGGGTCTGCTGTAGGCCACTCTTCCCCCTCTCCCCGGACGACGGAACCGCCGCCGACTCACAGGGTATGGATCCTCTCGATGCGCAGGGTGACCGCGCTCCCGTCATCCCGGACCTGCCCCTCGAGGGTCAGGTCGCTGCGTCCTTCCTCCGCGGTCCACAGGTCGACCGACACGTCCCAGACCTCCGCCTCGTCCGTCGGTTCGTGGTCGGTGAAGGGCCAGGCCTCGTCGGGAAGGTCGACGAGGGTGGCGGGATACTCCACGAGCCAGTGCTCGAAGCCGAGGTCGTCGGGGCCTTCACGGGTCGGCGCGACCCCGTCCCGCACCAGGCCGGCGAAGTCGCCGGCCGCCAGGCGGCAGACGGCACCCGCGACGACCGGTCGCCATCGCTCGGGCACCGGCCGAAGACCCTCCTCGGGAGTGCCCGGCGGGCCGGGAGGGGGAACCACCGTCGCGCCGCGCACGTCACCCGGACGAGTCTGCGCCTCGGTCGGCTCAGCGTCGACGAAGGAGAGCACCTCGGGCCGGTAGCCAGACCCGTGCTCCGTGACGCGGACCAGCAGCCCGGCCCCCGTCGGGCCGTCAACAGTGACCAGCGGGACGACGATGTCGACCTGGTCCGGACGCCCGCCGACCGGGCGCGCCGTCAGCTCGCGGACGGACTCGGGCGAGAGGGGCAGCAGCCGGCCACCAAGGTCCGCCAGCCTCTCCCTCAGGTCCGCCTCGTCCACCCGCGAGAACGGCCGCACGGCGCCGAACGCCTCCTTGACGAGGATGTTGAGCGGGAACACGGCCGCCTGCCGCATCCCCCCGTCAGAGGACGTGGACACTCGTGACCACGACCCTCACGCTCGTGTCGTCGTCGTGCACCTCTGCTGTCAGCGTGAGGTCGCTGACCCCTTCCACCGCCGTCCACAACGGCAGCGTCACGTGATAGACGCCTGGCCCGGCATAGACCGGCAGGTGATCCGACCACGCCCAGGCCTGGGGTGGGAGGGGCACCAAGGAGTCGTGATAGGCCTTGAGGTTGCTCCTGACCATGTCACCGGGCCCACCGACGTGAGTGATCACGCCCTCCCTCTCGAGACCCTCATAGTCACCGGCGGCCAACCTGTCGACCATGCGACGGATCAAGGGACGCCACCCCTCGGGTACGGGGTGCTCCATCGGCACCAGCGGCTCCGTCAGACGAACCTCCGGCGGGCGCGGCTGACGGGCCGGATCCGGGACCATGCCCGTGACCTCAGGCGGTGCCACGACATCCTCGAACCCGATCACGTGACGTCGAAAGGTCGACTCGAACCCCGACGGGACCAGCCGGACGCGGGCAGCTCTCCCCGCCATGCCGGTGTCCGTCCACAAGGGCACGAGGGCCTCGTACTCGACCGGGTCCGTCCCCGGCACGCTCCGAGGTCGCACCGAGCTCTCGAACCAGGGCAGCGCCTGCTCCGGGAGCCTGCGCAGCGGTGCACCCACTGCCTTGACCCCGGCCTCCAGCTCCACGCGGGACAGTCCGCCGGCGTGCGCGATGGCATCCAGGTCGTCGCTACCGAAGAGATTGGACAGGACGGCGAGCGGCATGAGCATGTCCCGCCGTTCCTCACGTCCACCCCCCCTGCGTCGCAGCCGTGCACACAAGCACCATACAAGGGACACCGGCAGGGGGTACCGGCACCGCGTGGATGAAGCCGATTTGAGCGGTCACGAACCGTCAGATCACCGCGGTGGAACTTGTCACCATCGCGGCAAAGTCGGACGAGCGTAGCCGTCCTCCACGCGGCCGTACAGGGCGCTGAATGCCCTACTTACGCCGCGACGCGTACGGACGGCCGAGCGCCATGACGCCGAGAATAACGAGCACCATGGTCAGGATTCGGAGGGCGACTGAGCCTGTCACTTCGTCGATCACTGCGCCGGCCACCACAGCCAGCCCCGCCCCGAGTCCCCCGAATACTGGAACCCTCCAGTTGTCCGGCAGTATGCGTGCCTTCGCGGCGCGCTGCGGATTAGTGGTCACAGGGGTGAGCCTGCCATACCTAGACGCGACGAGGCGTAACCGCTCGGCGGCAGAACCGGACATTCATCCTGTTCAGGCGGCCGCCTCAGAGTCGGATGGCGAGCTGTCGGCAGTCGTCCTGGAATGAGAAACTCTTAGCGAGCTGGCGTGATGGCTGGTTGGCATCAAGAGAGCGCCAGCGGACGATCCCGTGCAGGTCGATGGCGTCATGTACCGCCGCAGCTGCGGCGTGCTTTCCGTGGCCACGTCCGCGAGCGTCGGCAGCGACGATCACACCGACGTCGACGGGGTCGCCATCGAAAAGCGTGAGGCCTGCAGCGGCGACTGGTTCTGCGTCGTTGTCGCGCACCAACCAGGTCTTGTGGACGTCATCACTGTCGAAGCCGCTCTCGACCCACTCCTCGGCGGTAACGCGCCCCTTCAGGGCGTGGACCACCTCCCCTGCGTCAGCACGGCGGGCCCGCTGTGAGCGGGGAACTGTGTCAGCCGTGTCGAGGAACGCATGGACGCTTGGCCCGAGCACCGTTCCTTCCGGAACTCGGTGACGCCACCAGGCCGGGTCGGTCACCGTGGCCGCGTCGACGCCCCAGGTGCGCACCGTGGCAGCCATCTCAGGCGGAGATGAGACGTACGCGCGACCGTCCCGGAGGATGGCGTAAAGGCCGTGGTATCCCTCCAATACCGACGTGTGGCTGACAACGACAGAAGACCAGTCGGCTGGAATCTCGGGAAAGAAGGCGGCCCAGTAGCGGTTGATCCTCCGTCTGGTCTGATCCCGCACTCCGGGTCCCATCCTCTCGCAGCGATACTTCATCGTCGGCCTCAGGCAGGCGCAGCGCCGGCACGACGCCCGCCATCGGTACCAGCCGAAAAGCGCATCGCTGCGTCCCTGTCCGCCGGCGGCCCAGCGCGACCAAGTTACGTTACGCTCGGCGGGCTGCTCAATGCACGCAGGGCGGCAAATGAGTGCGTCTCTTGTTGCTCCGGGAGAGTGTTGGACCGGATTTAGGCAGTAATCGCGCGTCTGCTTCAAGGCCAACTGCGTGGGCGCTGTCAGGGACTGCCGAGCTTTCTTCTCGAAGGTCTAGTCCTTGTAGGTGCCGCTGGCGCCGGCACGGTCGAGGCGCCGGCGGCCGGCCTGCGCACGTATGTCTCATCGCTGCCCCGCCCGGTTATGAGCGCCGCAAAGTGGAACGGTCCTGGGAGCGTGCGTTAGTGGATGTCGAAGGGCCGGCACCCGCGGGTGCCGGCCCTTCGACATCGCTGTTGCGTCAGCTGACGAGAGCAATGATCAGAACCTGTGGATGGCTCTCGGCGGGGTGACGTGAATGTGGCGTACCTCCCGAGCAAGATCTGAAGCCCATAGAAGTTCTGATCAGGGTCGGCGTTGGCGCGCCGGCTCGGGAAGGTACGCCCATGCTCAAGGTAGTCCAGGAGAACGACGGGTCCAACGTCGACGCGGCCACGAGTGGTGGGTCGCTGCTGGATCAGATCGTCCGTGACGGCGCGAGGCAGATGCTCGCGGCGGCGCTGCAGGCCGAGGTCGCGGCTTACATCGCGGCCCACGCCGAGGAGGTCGACGAGCACGGCCACCGGCTGGTGGTCCGCAACGGCTACCACCAACCGCGGGAGGTGAGCACCGCCGCGGGTGCGGTGCCGGTGCGCCAGCCGCGGGTCAACGACCGCCGGATCGACGAGGCCAGCGGGCAGCGCAAGCGGTTCACCTCGGCGATCCTGCCTGCGTGGGCGCGCAAGTCCCCGCAGCTGGCCGAGGTGCTGCCGCTGCTGTACCTGCACGGCCTGTCGAGCTCGGACTTCGCTCCGGCCCTGGAGCAGTTCCTCGGCTCGGCCGCCGGGCTGTCGGCCAAGACGATCACCCGGCTCACCGAGCAGTGGCAGGACGAGGCGGTCGCGTTCAACCAACGCTCCTTGGCTGGCACGGACTACGTCTACGTGTGGGTCGACGGGATCCACCTCAAGGTCCGCCTCACCCAGGACAAGGTCTGCCTGCTGGTCATGGTCGGGGTCCGCGCCGATGGCACCAAGGAGCTCGTCGCGCTCGAGGACGGGCACCGCGAGTCCACCGAGTCCTGGGCTGACCTGCTGCGCTCGTGCAAGCGCCGCGGCATGCGCGCCCCCGTCCTCGCGGTCGGCGACGGTGCCCTGGGGTTCTGGCGTGCGCTGCGCGACGTCTTTCCCGCCACCGCCGAGCAGCGCTGCTGGTGGCACAAGATCGGCAACGTGCTCGCCGCGCTGCCCAAGTCGGTGCACAAGGACGCCAAGGCCGCCCTCGCCGAGATCTACAACGCGCAGGATCGCGAGCACGCCCTGGCCGCGGCGAAGGCGTTCAGCACCGCCTACGGCGCGAAGTGGCCCAAGGCGACCGCGAAGGTCACCGATGACCTCGACGTTCTCCTCGCGTTCTACGACTTCCCGGCCGAGCACTGGATCCACCTGCGCACGACCAACCCGATCGAGTCCACCTTCGCCACCGTCCGGCTCCGGCAGCGCGTCACCAAGGGACCCGGCTCGCGTGCGGCAGGCATCGCGATGGCGTTCAAGCTCATCGAGTCAGCGCAACGACGCTGGCGCGCGGTCAACGCACCCCACCTCGTCGCCCTGGTCCGTGCCGGCGCCACCTTCGAGAAGGGCAAACTCGTCGAACGACCCGAAGAGTCAGGAGACCACCAACACGTGGCGTGACACGCCGATCCACAGGTCTTGACAATTACTCAGCTGACGAACTGGCTGAGCCAGGCGAGGTCGTCCTCGGTGTCGATGCGGTAGACGCCGCTGGTGCCGGCGCAGGTGGAGTTGACGCCGAATGAGGTGACGGCCACGACGGTGGTCTCGTCCTCGATGAAGGTCGGGCCGCCGGAGTCGCCGAAGCAGGTGCCGCCGGTGTTCGCGTTGTTGGTCAGCACGACGTAGGCGTCGTTGGCCTTGCCGCCCCCGAACTGGCGGTAGCCGATGAGGTCACCCCCGGCCTTGAGCTTGAGCCAGTCGGCCTGGTCACCACGGCCCTGCCCGTTGCTGTCCGGTGTGGCCCACTGCAGCCCGTAGCCGACGGTGGTGTAGCTGTCGCGGTCCTTCTTCCGGGTCGCGAGCTGGGTGTCCCAGTAGTTGAGCGTGGGCAGGGTGCCGTAGTCCTCGAACGTGGTGTCCTCGGCCAGGATCATCTGGTCCACGATTCCGACGTCGTGCAGGTAGAAGGCGCCGTCGGTGTAGTCGGGGTGGGTCAGCGCGTCATAGCTCCAGGCGTCGGCCGCCAGCTCGTTGGTCTGGTCGATGGCGTCGGCGAAGACGACGAACTCGCGGGCGAAGCGGACGTCCTGCAGGTCATCGGCGTACCAGACGGCGACCGCGTCCGCGCCGGAGGTGCAGTGACCGGCGGTGAGGTAGGTGTCGGCGTCGAGCTGGGTACCGGTGCAGCGCCACCCTGCGAAGAGCTCGTCGTCGGTCATGTTGCCGTCCTCGTCCAGGTCGTCCCAGACGTAGGCGAGCATGAGTCCCACGTACGGGTGTTCATTGTTGTCCGGCTCGCCGTACTTGACGGCTGCGGCGGGGACTACGGTGGTGGCTACGAGGGCCAGGCCGGCGGCGCCTGCCAGAAGGGTGCTCTTGCGCATCGTTGCGTCATCCTTATTGGGAAGTGGTGTGAGGTAGTACACACTAGGTCTTCGTTTCCGGCTGCGCCACAGGCCGGAACGACGTCGGGCAGACTCCCGGGTGCACGTAGGCCGTCCACCTGCTCATCTACGGTCGTCCATCGATACACCGGAGCCGTCGTGACTGCATGTGGCGAGCTACTCGCTCCCTGCGCTCCTGTGCTTTCGCTTCCGTTCCGCGATCGGGGGCCTCGGGCGCGAGCACAACCGGCGGCATGGTCGGACGCTACGCGTTCACGGCGGCAGATGAGTGTGTCAGCCGCGGAGGCCATGTTTCACCCATCATGGACGTGTGCGCAGGGTGCGGTGGAACCGCTCATCTTGCCGCCGGTGACGGATGGCCGCCATATCCCCCAGGTACGGGTCCGTACTGCGGCCGGCCACCGGTCACCCGACTGACCAACCTCCCGGACACCACACCTAGCGCTTAAGCGTCCCCCGCCTCGACCACGAGGACCGCGGCGACCAGGTCCTCCAGGGCACTGCCTACCGACTTGAACAGGGTCACCTCCGCTGCGGCGCGTCTTCCGCCGTGTCGCCCGGTCACCAGGTCGGCCAGGGTGCCGTGGACGTCCGTTTCGGTGAAGGTGCCGCGCTCGAGCGGGCCGGCAAGGTCCCCGGCGTGCAGCGCCTCGGGCCCGTCGATGAACACCTTGGCGGAGGTGACCAGCGCCTCGTCCGCCTCGACCATCTGTGGGGAGAAGGCCCCGATGAGGTCGACGTGGGCCCCGGGGCGGACGTCCTCGGCCAGGATCAGGGGTGTCGTGGAGGAGGTGGCAGAAGTGATGACGTCGGCGGTCCGCACGGCGGCCCTCAGGTCGGCGACAGGCTCGGCGGCCCGACCCTCGGAACGAAGCTGATCGACCAGGGCGGCCGCCCGTTCGGGGCGGCGTGCCCAGACCCGCGTCAGCTCGACCTCACGGACCACGGAGTAGCAGGCGGGGACGGCAGCGGCTACCTTCCCGGCCCCGATGACCAGGTGCTCATTGACCTGGTCCGGCCCCAGGTGGTCGGCGGCGAGGGCACTGGCCGCCGCGGTCCGCCAGGGGGTGAGCTCGGTGGCGTCCAGGACAGCGACGGGCTGTCCTGTCCGCGCCTCGAGAAGCAGGTAGCTGCCGAGGATGCTGGGCAGGCCCTCCGCCCCGTTGCGGGGGTAGTGCCCGACGACCTTGACGCCCACGTAGCGGCCGCGTTCCCAGGCGGGCATCACCAGCAGGGTGGACTCGAGGTCCTCGTCCATGGGCAGGTGCATGCGCGCCGGTGCCTCGATCCGGTTCTGACCGGCGAAGGCTTCGCGCAGGGACTGGACCAGCGCACCGGGGTCGACACGAGCCCGGATGTGGTCGGCGTCCAGGACTCTCATCGATCTACCCAAGCACACCGGCGCGGGGTCCAGCATGATGGGCATCATGCCTGTCCAGCTGGACCACCTGGTGCTCACCGTCCGCGACCTTGACGCGGCGGTCTCGGACTTCGCCACCAGGACGGGGGTGGAGCCGGTGGCTGGCGGGAGCCACCCGGGTATGGGCACCCGCAACGCCCTGGTCGGGGTGAGCTGGCAGGGCGCCCGACGCGCCTACCTGGAGCTCCTGGGGCCTGATCCGGACCAGCCGCCGGTGCCTCCCGAGCGGACGATGCTGGGGGCGGGCGACGTCTGGGGTCAGGCCCCTCGCCTGCACGGGTGGGCCGTCGAGGCCCCCGGGACCGCACTGGATGAGGCCGTGGAGCGGGCGAGGCAGGCGGGTGTCGACGTGGGCCGGCCGGTGGCGACCCAGCGTCGCAGGGCGGACGGCACGCTCCTGTCGTGGCGGTTGGCCGCCCCCTACCCTCTGGGGCTCGGGGGGGTGCAGCCCTTCCTCATCGACTGGCAGGGCGGGGCCCACCCTTCGGACGCCGACCTGCCGTGGCTGGAGCTCAAGGAGCTACGGGCTGAGCACCCCGACCCGGTCCTCGCGGTCCGCGTGATCCGCGCCCTGGGGGCGCAGGTCGACGTGGCAGCGGGGCCGGCGCCGCGCCTCATCGCGGTGGTCGGCGCCCCCGCTGGTGACCTGACCCTGACCTGACCGGTGCACGGTGGAGCGTCACCAGCGCGAGGCAAGGTACGACTCGTCCGCGCCCGTGACCGCGTTGACGGTGGCCACGTGCCCGGTCCGCGTCTGGAAGCGCCACAGGGGCAGGTGCTGGATGACGACGTCCAGGATGCGGTGGCGGGGCTTCCTCAGGGCGTAGGAGCGGTTGATCTGCCGGACCTGCACGTCCTGCACCAGCTCTACCGCGCGGTCCCGGTCGACGACGGTGCGGTGCACAGCCACCAGCTCGCCGTCCATCCGGGCCCGGTACTCCCCGGCCCGGCCGGCGTGGCTGCCCCACGCCTCCTCCTGGACCGCAACCTGACGGACCGGGGGGACCGCCTCGAGCAGGCCGCGATACTCCGAGACCCCGTCCACGAACACCAACCTGCGTCGGACCAGGGGCGCGAAAGGAGGGCGGTCGGCGATCACCTCGACCCGCGCCACCCAGATCGGGTGCAGGAGCAGCTGCCCGGCCGTCTGCGTCAGGCTGCGGCGGACGCGGCGGCGCACGCCGGCGCGAGCCGCCTCCTCGGTCAGGATGTCGTCGCCGACGACCGTCAGCGCAGCGGTCACCGAGACCTGCTCACCGTCCGACGGTCTCGGGCTCGGCGGCGTGGTACCGGGCCACCAGGTCCTGCTGCCGCGGCGTCGTCGGACCGGTCACCAGGCTCACGACGATGACGAGTGCCAGGCTCAACGGGGTGGCGATGATGGGCTCGGCGTTGGTGGGGAACCAGCCGCCGATCATCAGCACCACGAAGGTCGCAGCCCCTCCGACCATGCCGGCCAGGGCTCCCGCGGTCGTGGCCCCGCGCCACCAGATGCCCAGGACCAGGGGGGCCCCGAAGCTGGACAGCAGGAACCCGCCGACCCATCCCACCATGACGGCGATCAGCCCCGGCGGGTCCAGGGCGAAGACGATGCCCAGGCCCACGGCCAGGAACATGACGGCAAGGCCCACACCGGTGACTAGACGCTCCGCCGCCTGCCTGTTGATGACCCCCTTGTAGAGATCGTGCGCAACACCAGCGGATATTGCCAGCAGCATGGCATCGGCCGAGGACATGATCGCAGCGAGGAGGCCGGCCAGGATGATGCCGGCCAGGATGCTCGGGAGGTACTGCTCGATGGCCAGGATGAAGATGAAGTCGCGGTTGTCCAGCTCGTCGATCCTGCCCATGGCAGCCCCGGCGGTCGCGACCACGGCACCGGCGGCGAACAGCACGGCATAGATGAGGGTTGCCCACATGGAGGAGCGTCGGGCCACGAACGGGCTGCGGGAGGCGAAGTTTCGCATCACCACCGAGGGGGAGATGATGCCGAACCAGATGAAGGCGATGAAGATCCCGAAGTAGGACATCCAGGGTTGGGTGACCTCACCGAAGGCGGGGTCGACCGTCAAGGCCTCGTCCAGCAGACCGGCGAAGTCCCAGCCGCGGGAGAACAGGATCGCCCCGGCGAGCACCACGATGCCGACCAGCATGATCATGCCCTGCACGAGGTCGGTGTAGGTGATGGCCCACATCCCGCCGAGGGCGGCGTACAAGGTGAATCCCAGCCCGAGGACGACCACGGCGGTGCCGTAGTTGATGCCCAGCACGTAGGACCCGATGAGGCCCGCGGCCGTCAGCTGTGGCACGAGGTAGAAGGTCATGGCCAGGACCACGATGACGGCCGCCACGATCTGCACGCTGACGCCGAACCGCTGCCGGAAGAAGTCCGGCACGGTGCGGACACCGGACTTGCTCAGCTGCCCGGCGACCAGAAAGATCACCAGCGGCAGCGCCCCGACAACGCCGAAGGCGTACGTGACGAAGTAGGGCAGCCCGAGCGCCACGCCTCCGCCGACGGCACCCATGAGCGAGCTGGAGCTGGCGATCGCAGCGAAGATGGCGAAGGCGCCGACGAAGGTCCCGATGCTGCGACCGGCCGTGAAGTAGTCGTCCTCAGAGCTGCGCGCCCGCTTGTAGAAGTAGATACCGACAACCGTCATACCGACCAGGTAGAGGCCGACCAGGACCGACTCGGTGACCCTCATCGCACAGACTCCTGCGACTCGAGCCGCTCCACCCAGAAGACGAACACGAAGGACAGCACCACCCACAGCGCCACGCCCAGGGACATCAACGGGATGACCAGGGAGATGCGCCCGATCAGCACATCGGCCGGCCACCACGTCCAGACGAAGACGCTGTAGAGGATCACGACGACGAAGGAGATGAGGCCTGGCTCGTTCCGGAGCCGCCGGCGGGTCGTTGACATAGAAGATTGCCTATCACCCTCAACGTATGGACACAAGACGAAGTCGTGACAGATGCAACGCAGATCGACGGAATGCCCGGGACAGCGAGGCGTGGTCGGGATGGCGCACGCTGGCCCCTGCAGCTCGTGGACCAGTCGTTCCTGTGCACACGTGCAAGGTCGCCGCGTAGCCATCGTTCACCAGCGCTGGGCGGCGCATCACCCGTTGGGCGCAACGTCACTCCACGTCAACACGCCCATGGGCAATACCTGCGACCACGCCCCTGCGGCCTGTCGGACGGCCGCCAGGACAGCGGCATAGGAAGACGTTAAGCGCTGGGGTCTGGACGTGTTGACGTCCTCCTGATGCGCTTGTCGGGCTTGGTTTCCCATCGCTGTCAGGAGGACGTCATGAGTAGCGGTAGTGGTGTTTCGCGTGGTGACCGGAACAGGAACGCACGGCTGGCTCGGCTGCGTGCTGCGGTGCCGACCTCGAACGCGATCGTCGGGATCGACCTGGCCGACGTCAAGCAGATGGTCGTGGTGTGCGACCACGACTCCCGGGTGCTGGCCCGGCGCACCTTCCGGTGCAAGGCCTGGGACCTGGGCTCGGCGCTGGACTGGGCCGCCGCCCACGCCGCCCGGCACGGGTTCGCCGGGGTCACGCTCGCCTGCGAGCCGACCGGGCACCGGTGGCGGATCCTGGGCCAGCTCGCGGCCGACCGTGGGATGAGCTTCGTGTGCGTGCAACCGACGATGTCTGCCTGGGCCCGCAAGTCCGAAGACCTGACGTTCGACAAGACCGACGACAAGGACGCCGTGCTGATCGCGCGGATGACCGCCCAGTTGCGCTGCTACCTTCCCGAGCCGGCTGATGAGACCTGGGGCCGGCTGCGTCACCTGGGGAATCGACGCGATGAGCTGCTGGAGATCCACGGCTCCTCGGTCCACCGGCTGCGCGACCTGCTCGAGTGCGTCTGGCCCGCGGCCCTGGCCACGGCGGCCTACCCGTTCCGGTCGACCACGTGGGTCGCCGCCCTGGTGGTTATCACCGCCCGTGACGGCGGGGACCTGGAGCGGACCCGCCGCCTGGGCGCGGCCCGGTTCGAACGGATGGTCCGGGTCGAGGTGACCAGGAGGGGCAAGACGCGCCCCTGCCTGCGGATCGTGCGCAACCTGTTCACCGCCCTGTCCGACCCCGCCGGCGTGCACACCCACCGTGCCGGCGCGTTCGAACGCATCGCCTGGGTGCTCGACGACTGGGACCGGGCCCGCACCCAGCAGGGCGACATCGAGGCCCAGATGACCGCCGTCCTCGACGAGCTCGAGCTCACCGCCTTGGTCACCACCATCCCCGGCCTGTCCCCGGTCGGCGCGGCCGCGATCCTGGCCCACACCGGAGACCTGAGGCGGTTCACCTCCGCCCGCGCCGTGGTCAAGCACGCCGGCCTGGCACCACGGGAGCGGATGTCGGGCACCTTCACCGGCAAGGCCCGCCTCAGCGGCGCCGGGCGGCCCGAGCTACGCACCGCCGCCTGGCGAGCGGTGTGGGGCTGCCTGCAGACGAACAAGGTCTACGCCGCCCGCTACCGACACCTGACCACCCGGGAGACCAACAGACTCAAGGCGACCCAGGCCCAGACCGTGATCGCCGCAGCGATCCTGCGCCAGCTGCACGCCGTCGTCGTCCACCGCCAGGCCTGGGACCCCGCCATCGCCACCGGCCACGCCCGCGCCCAGGAACCGCTCGTGGCCGCCTGACCCCAACGCGACCTCGCATCAGGCGTCGCGCGTCACCAGCAGGGCCGGGGCGAGCCCTCCGCGGCATTGAGAACCCCTAGGTATCTCGTCGCACATCATGGGCCGCCCCCGGCCCGTCGTCACCAAACCCGATCACACGCTGCAGAGCCACCAAGCTCCATCACCTATGCAGGGACGACGACGGGCACAGGGCACCGGCCCCCTCTTGACGTACAACGCCTCACGCTCATGGTCGGACGCTACGCGTTCACAGCGGCATGGTCGGACGCTACGCGTTCACAGCGGCATGGTCGGACGCTACGCGTTCACAGCGGCATGGTCGGACGCTACGCGTTCACAGCGGCATGGTCGGACGCTACGCGTTCACAGCGGCATGGTCGGACGCTACGCGTTCACAGCGGCATGGTCGGACGCTACGCGTTCACAGCGGCATGGTCGGACGCTACGCGTTCACAGCGGCATGGTCGGACGCTACGCGTTCACAGCGGCATGGTCGGACGCTACGCGTTCACAGCGGCATGGTCGGACGCTACGCGTTCACAGCGGCAATACCGGATGGATTCGGGTGCCGCTCCCGGCCGGCCTCGCGCTGCGCGACTAGACACACTGCAGCTGTTGAAGCGAGGCTGAGGCATGTCCGATCCGCACCTGCTGCGCGCAGTCGCTCAGGCACTCGCTGATCCCCACGCGTTCCTTGCAGTCATCGTGGAAGCGGAGGATCGACGAGCCGCCGTTCACGCTCTCCAGGAGAGATATGGCTGGGATGAACACCAGTCAGAGATGGTGATGGACATGTCGTTCAAACGCGCCACCCGGGCCGACCGCTCCAGCATCATGCAGGAGCTCCGACTCGCGGGCGGCGCGGAAGCATAGCCGTGATCGCGGCAATAAAGGGAGCGCCTGGGTCGCTGACGAATGACTCGTCTACTGTCCCTTCAGTGAGGTACTACGTGCACGGAGCGGGTCGCTCCGGCGAGCAGGCATGGCTTGCGCAGGCGGCTGAGACGGCGGTCTTCGCCGACCATGGATCGGTGCGCAGCGCCGCCGAGAAGGCAGCCATGGTGGGACAACAGGCACCCGCTGGTCCGTACGCCGTGGTCGCTCACTCCCTTGGCGCGGTGATATCCGTGCTGGCCATGCGCGGCCACAATCTGTCTCCCTCGCACCTTGTGCTCGTGGAGCCGGCGCTTTACGACGTCGCACGTGGGAACGCAGCCATTGAGGCGCATATCGAAGCGATGACCCGTGCACGCGACAAGGCCAAGGAGGGAGATCTGTTCGGCTACTGGCAGATCGTCAAGCCGATGATGTTCGGCCAGACCGCCACGAGCGACGCCTGGACCGAAGACCAAGAGATCGCGGCACGGTTCGCGAGCTTGGAGGCGCCGTGGGGCCACCAGATCGACCCAGCCTTCGTGCGTTCCGTGCCGACGCTTGTCCTCACTGGTGGCTGGAACGACGAGTACGAAGCCATCGCCACGGTCCTGGCACAGGCGGGTGCGTCCGCGGCGGTCCTCGACGGCCAGGGCCACCGAGTCCAAGACCACCCCGACTTCCACGCAAGTGTCGAGAACTTCTTGTCGAGCAACCACCGGTGACCGCACCCAATCCGCTGGGAGCGGCTGGGCCTGTCCATCAGGACCGCGACACCCAGCAGTCCCTAGCGCACCGCACGCCAGCGTGCTCAAGGCGGCATCTCCGGATGCATTTTCGTCGACACTTCAGTGGAGCCGGAGAATTGTCAAGAGGTGGGGCCAGGCCAGTCGGCCGAGCGCCGAATCGGCCTCGGTGGTGCCTCCGCGGGCCATAGCTCGCCCGCCGTCAGGTGCACGTTCCCCGGGGAGAACAGTGCGGTGTCCGGCCTCAGGCACGTGCACATGGGCGGTGTCGAGACCGTGGGACGCGCGCCGGCTACTGATGGCGCGCGCGAAGTCGACGGAGGGCCAGACCTGGTCATCGCCGCCGCTGATCAGGAGCAACTCGGGGATGTTCTCGACGCGGATGGTCGCCTGTTCGAGCACTTCCGCGGATACCGCACTCAGGGACGCCCGGTACACAGGCAGGTAGCTGGGCGGCCCCTGGTCAAGTTCGGGAGTGGATGGTCGTTGGATGGGGACGAAGGGCAGGCAGCGTCCCTGCCAGCTCCAGTGGGAGGTCCACCGTTGTTGGTTCTCGTCATAGCCAGCCCAGATCACGTGCGAGGGGGCGAAGGCGGCCACGGCGCGTACGCGCGGGTCGAGGGATGCGGTGGTCAGGGCTGCCTCGGCCCCGAAGGAGACCCCGACGATCGCGAGCGAGTCAGCTTCCTTCGCGAGGTGGTCCAGCGCCGAGGTGAAGGTCTCGATGGGGACCTCCCATGGCCCGGAGGGTTGACCAGGTCCGCCGAACCACTGCAGAGGGAGCGCGAGCGCCCCATGCTCTGCCAGCAGCATGGCCCGCTGGGTGTCGACCCGGCCGCTCGACCCGGCCAGGACGAGTACACCCGTGCCGGTCGGGTGCGCTGGCCGGAAGATCTCCACGCCCGTCACCGTAGCCGCGCTTCACTCCCCGCAGGGCAACCATGCCGATGTCATCGCGGCAGTTGAGTGCGTCGCTCACCTGACCATGCGCACCTCAACGAGATCGTGCAGCCTGGTTTCAATCTTCTCGGTTCCATCGAGATCGAATCCATGCTTGCGGTAGAACGCGATGGCTCTGGCGTTCTGCTGAGCGACCCACAGTTGGGCAGGTTGCTCGCGCAGGGAGCCCTCCAGGAGTGCGGTCGCGACGCCGGTGCCGTACCAGTCGGAGAGAACGTACAGGGAGTACAGCTCCTGGTCCCGTGCGAGGTTCTCGTCCTGGGCGGGTCCGGCGAAGCTGAACCCAATCACGTGACCGTCGGCCACTGCTGCGCGGACAGTTTGATTTGCACCTAGGGTGCTCAGAAGTGCCGCCCAGGAATTGCGACGGCGTTCCAGTGCGGTGTCGTCGTAGAAGGACTCGGGCAGCACCATTCCGTAGGCGTCACGCCAACCTTGCACGTGAACGTGGGCCAGGCCATCGACGTGCTCCATGGCCGGCGTGACGACCTCGAAGCGGGGCGGAGGCGTCCGCATGAGTTCCATCCTTGCATCCCGCTCCAACCAAGGCACGACGCGGCACCGTCGCACGACGCGCCCGCAGCGGCAAGTGAGTGAGTGCAGAATGCGGTTGCCCCTCCTCGCCTTGCACACTGGCATCTTCCACTCGCGAAAGGAACTGCGTGACCTACGACGATCCACGCCTGGCAGTGCTGTACGACCTCGACAATCCCGCTGGCCCCGACCACGACTTCTTCCGACGGTTCGCGGAGAACCTCGGCGCCGAGCACATTGTCGATCTCGGCTGCGGCACTGGCCTGCTCACCGTGACCTTGGCCGAACCGGGTCGGACCGTGACGGGTATCGACCCCGCGGCAGCGATGCTCGAGCGGGCGGCTGCCCGGCCCGGGGGTGAAGCTGTGAACTGGGTACTGGGCACGGGGGACGCGATCGCGCCTGACACGGCCGACCTGGTCATCATGAGCGGGAATGTCGCCATGCACATCATCGGCGACGACTGGCACACAACGCTGGCCGCGATCGCGCGCGGTCTGAGGCCCGATGGGCGCCTGGTGTTCGAAGCACGCAATCCTGCAGTGCGCGCCTGGGAGACCTGGAACGACCCGGTCGCCGAGCGAGAGACACCCGTTGGGTTGCTCCGGGAGTCCCTCACCACGCAACCACCGGACGAGGATGGCGTCGTTGTCATGTGCTGCCACAACGAGTTCGTCGATACTGGTGATGCCCTCGACGTGGCGCAGCCACTCCAGTTCCGCAGCCGCGAGCAGATCGAGGCCGACCTGCTCGCCGCCGGTCTCGTCACCGTCAATGTGTGGCGCGATTGGGCACAGACGCCGTTCGGCGGCGCCGAAGCCCTGATGGTATTCGAGGCAGCGCGCCCTGACTAAGCGCGGCGGGGTGACCAGCTGCAGTAGCGCGTGTTCAGTCCACGGGCCAGCGGTAGGGCATCAGGTCGCCGAGACGCACGACCTCTGTCTGGTTGACCAGCACCTCCGCGTCGAAGTTGTGCGGTGACAGTTGAAGGATGAACTCGCGGCACCGACCGCACGGTGCGAGTACCTTGTGGTCGGCGCCGACAGCAACCATGCGAACGACGACGTTCTGGCCGTGTGTAAGCATGGCGGCCGCGGCGGCGTGCTCGGCACAGAAGCCAAGTGATGATGCCGTATCGACGCAAACTCCCACGAACACCTCTCCCTGCACGGTCTCAAGAGCAGCGCCGACCGTTCCACACGATGCTGACGGTGATAGTTGGCGTGGCGCCACCACATCGGTCGCTCGTTCCCGAAGATCATCGAAGTGCGCCATGTGACCACCCTCGCACGCAGGCTGCACGACAGGATCGACCAGCGGCAGATTAGTGCGTTTTCAGGCGCTCTCTTGGTCTAGCCGTTCGAGGATCCAGGAACGCACCAGCGTAGACGCAGGTAGGTGCTTGGCCTCGGCCACGCTTTGGACCCGCGCCTGCTCGTCGGCGCTCAGCCGTACGGAGTACACCTGCGACCGGTTCGGGCGTTTGCCCTCGGTTCCTGCCGGGTAGGGGTCGTCCTTGGTCCGCTCGGACTCCTCGCGCAACCCGGAGATCAGCTGGGGGTCAACAGTCTTGGCCATCGTCGAGTCCTTCCTGATAGATCTGCAGGTCGGCCCCGGTGGCCGGCCAGGCATTCACTCCGTGCAGCTCGCCGTCGAGATCGCGGTAGGCGATGAGAACCAGGACGCGGCCGGCAGAGGGTGAGCGGCCGATGAACCTGGAGGCGCCCATGCGTGACTTGGGATCCGGCTCCAACGCCACCATGTCGGCGTCGGCCAGGAGCTCGCGGGTCCAGTCGGGGTCGATGTCCAAGGCGTCGGCGTAGCGACTGGAACGGGAGCTGATGTAGTCCATCGACTCGACGTCCCAGTGAAGCTCTGCACTCACTACCTCAGTATGTCACTGAACGACGATGTAGTACAGAGTTTCAGTGGGGCGGCCCACTGCCGATCGTTCAGGAGGTCAATGACGTTGACGCGACCCGCGGCAGATGAGTGCATACGGCGGCGCTGCCCGAAGTCCTGATCCTCAGCTCCGCCGCTGCAATACTGCGGCATGCCACTCGCTCCTCCCGGTCCGCGGCGTCGTACTCGGCCAGGATCGCCGCCTTGAACTCGGCGGTGAACGAGCGCCGCTTGGGACGGTCAGCACGAGGAGCCATGGCCCCATCATCGGCGCCGACGTCAGCAACCGTCATCGTCATCTCAAAGTGTCCATTTCTCGCCCCGTGCGAGGTCAGTAGCAGATCAGCGGTGGTGTCTCACCTCATCCTGACGCACAGGGCTTGACGAACGCCGTGTGGACAACCGAACGCCGCCTGACTAGTCTTGTCACCGACCCCCGGGGAGCGCTGGGAAGAGCGCTGAGAGTGCGGAAAGTCCGCAGACCCGTACACCTGATCCGGTTCGTACCGGCGTAGGGAGCAGGGCACTCGCCGTCGTCGGACGATGGCGGGTCTCGTCGAGGTACCCTCGGGCCCGAGAGAGGGACCGTGATGAGCACGTCGACCACCCGGCCGAGCCGGCCGGCCACGACCACCGCTGGAACCACCGCAGGCGCCACCCCGGCCGAGCTCGGGATCGGCTTGCGGTTCAGCATCCATCCCCACACCGACGACTTCGTCGACGTCATCCTGGGCGCGCTCGCCGACGTCGCGGCGGCAGGCCTGACCAAGGGCCTGGTTAGTGAGACCGACGAGGTCAGCACCTACGTCGGCGCCAAGGACTGGCCCGCCGAGCAGCGCCTGGCCGCCTACCTGTCCGCGGTCATCGCGGCGGCCTACCGCCGCTCCGGCGGCGGGCACGTCGTCGCCCACGCGCTTTTCTCGCGTGGCTGCCCGGGCGAGGTCGCCTGCGACCTGTCGGTGACCGGCCTGCCCAGCCCGCGCCCGTCGAGCTGGAGCCGACCGGCATCCGGGCCGCGGCCCAGTGGTCGCTGTACCCGCTGCTCGACGGCGGCAGCGACGCGGGGGACCACATGGCGCACATCGAGTCCGCCATCGCCGCCGCCCACGATCGCGGGACGGCGGCGTTGCCGAACCACTACGCCACCAAGCTCACCGGTGACGTGTCCGAGGTGCTGGCCACCGCCGTCGACGCGTGGGCTCAGGTCGGGGCCCACGTCCCGCACGCCGTCACCCACCTGACGATCTCGGTCGGCTCGCCGAGCCAGGCAGAGGGCTGAGCGATGACCAGCACCGACAAGACCGGCGACGGCAGCGTCGGCGCCGGCGCGCCGCGCACCGGCCGGACGCCGAGCGCCCGCCAGGGCTGGGCCATGAAGGACCTCGTCCTCATGGTCGTGCTGGGCGTCGTCTTCGGCTTCGTCTACTGGGCGCTCGTCCAGGCGTGGAACGGCCTGGCCGTGCTCATGGGCCCGGCTGGCGACCTGGCGCAGCACGTCCTGCTCGGCGGGTGGCTGATCGTCGCGCCGATCGCCATCGCGATCATCCGGCGCCCGTTCGCCGGCATCATCGCCGAGGTCATCGCCTCCGTCATCGAGGTCGTCTTCCTCGGCTCCCCCGTGGGGCCGCTGCTGATCCTCGCCGCCGCGATCCAGGGCGCGGGCAGCGAGCTGCCGTTCGCGCTCACCCGGTACCGCCGCTTCGGCTGGGGCGTCTTCGCCCTGTCCGGGCTGCTCGGCGCCTTCCTGGTGTTCTTCTACTCGGCCTTCCGCTCCGGCTGGTACGGGCAGGACATCTTCCCGTTGCGTCTGATCATGCAGTGCGTCTCCGGCGTGGTCCTCGGCGGCCTGCTCGCCAAGGTGGTGGTCGACGCGCTGGCGCGCACCGGCGTCGTCGACAACTTCGCCATCGGCCGCGCCGCGCACCGATGACGACGCCGCCCGGGCCGCCCGTCGTCACGCTCGACGGCGTCAGCGTCCGGTTCCCGCGCCGCGCCACCCCGGTGCTGCGGGACGTCTCCCTGCGCCTGGCGCCGGGCGAGCAGGTGGTGATCCTCGGCGCGTCCGGGTCCGGGAAGTCGACGGTGCTGCACACGATCACCGGCGTCGTCCCGCACACGGTCCACGCCGAGCTGGACGGCGAGGTCACCGTCGCCGGGACGACGACGGCGGCGACCACCGTGGTCGAGCGGTCCCGGTACCTCGGCGTGGTGGCGCAGGACCCCTCCTCGGCGGTGTGCCTGCCGGACGTGGAGCAGGAGCTTGCCCTGCCGCTGGAGAACCACGCGGCCGACCGCTCGACGATCGACCGCCGCATCGGCGATGCCCTCGCCGCGGTCGGCGCCGGCCACCTGCGGCGGCGGGCGACGGCCGCGCTCTCGGGCGGGGAGTCGCAACGGGTGGCGCTCGCGGCCGCCCTGGTGACCGAGCCGGACGTGCTCCTTCTCGACGAGCCCACCTCCATGCTCGACCCCGACGGCGGGCCGCGGTCCGCGGTGCCCTCGTCCAAGCGGTGCAGCGCTACGGCCCCGCGGTGGTGCTGGTCGAGCACCGGCTCGACGAGTGGGCGGGGGCCGACGGGGCGGCCGGGCTGCCCGCCCGGGCGCTCGTGCTCGACGAGTCCGGGACCGTGCTGGCCGACGGCCCCACCGCCGTCGTCCTGCGCGACCAGGCTGCACGGCTGCACGCAGCCGGCTGCTGGCTGCCGCTGGACGCCGAGCTGCGGGCGCTCACCGGGGCCGACGGCGGCCTCAGCAACCGCGAGAACGTCGCGTTCCTGGACTCGCTGGCCGCCGACTCACGAGAGCAGGCTGCGGAGGCAGACGAGCCGGTGCTGGCCGCGCGCGGCCTTGCCGTCACCCGGTCGACGGGCCGACGGCGCCGCCGGGACCCAGAACCGCCGCCGCTGCTCACCGGCATCGACCTCACGGTCCGGGCCGGCGAGGTGGTCGCCGTGCTCGGCGCGAACGGCGTCGGGAAGTCGACACTCCTGCTGACCCTGGCCGGGCTCCTGCGGCCGCGGACCGGCACGGTGACCGGGCCGCGCCCCGGCCTGGTGTTCCAGAACGCCGAGCACCAGCTCGTCGCAAGCACGGTCCGGGCCGAGATCGCTCACGGCCTGGCCGCGGACAGGAGCGAGCCGATCGTCGACCGGCAGCTCGAGCGACACCGCCTCACCCATCTCGCCGACCAGAACCCGTTCCGGCTATCCGGCGGGGAGAAGCGCCGCGTCAGCCTGGCCGCGATGCTCGCCCACGACCGGCCGGTCCTCCTCGCGGACGAGCCCACCCTCGGCCTCGACCGCCGCGACGCGATCGCCACCGCCGAGACGCTCCGCGACGTCGCCGACGCCGGTGGCGCCGTCGTGCTGGTGAGCCACGACCTGCGCCTGGTGGCCTCCCTCGCCACGCGTGTCGTCGTGCTGGGCGAGGGCGGCGTCCTCGCCGACGGCCCGACCGCCGACGTGCTGCGCGACGGCGAGACCCTCGCCCGCGCGGGCCTGCGGCTCCCAGCCCTGGTCTCCTGGCTCCTCGAGCACCACCGCGACCACCTGCGCACGGTGCTGCGCCGGCTGGACGACGCCGTCGGACGCCGAGAGCAGCGAGTTGCGCCAGAAGCAGGCGCCCAAGCACCTGCTTCTGGCGCGGGAGCCTGCTCTCGGCAGGAGGTGGCCGGATGAGCACCCTGACCGCGCCGGCGGTCGCCGACTCGCCCCTCGCCCACCGCAACCCCACCGTGAAGCTGGCGCTGCTCCTCGCGATCTCGGTCGTCGCCGTATTCCTGCTGGACCCGGTGACGCCCGCCGTCCTCTACCTGCTCGCGCTGGTCGGCGTCGCCGCCACAGTGCGCGCCCCGGCCCGCACCCTGGCGCTCGCGCACGTGCCGTTCGTGCTCTTCGCGCTCGGCGTGCTGATCGTCAACACCCTGGCCCGGCCCGGGGAGGTGCTGTGGCAGGGCGGTCCGCTGCGCGTGACGGTCGAGGGCCTCGAGATCGGCGGGGCGCTCGCCGCCCGGACGCTGCTCATCGGCATCCTCGCCATCGGCTTCCTGCTCTCCACCGACGGCGTCGCCCTGATGACCAGCCTCCACCAGAACGCCCGCCTCGGCCCGCGGATCACCTACGCCGTGCTCGCCGGCTACCGCATGCTGCAGGAGATGCCGCGCGAGTGGGCGACGATCCGGGCAGCCCATACGGTCCGCGCCCCGCTGCGCCCCGACGCGACCGACGGCGCGGTTGCGCCGCGCGGACCCCACCACCTCGCCGGGGTGATCTTCACCCTGCTGGTGGTCTCGGTCCGCAAGGGCGAGCGCATGGCGCAGGCGCTCGAGTCCCGGGGCCTGGGCCTGACCCCGCGCACCACCTGGCGGCCGGTCCGGGTCACCGCGGCCGACTGGCTCATGTTCGCCGGCGTGAGCGCCGTCGTCGCCCTGGTGGTCTCGGCCAGTGCGTGGCTCGGTCACCTGGAGGGCCCCGGTGCGCTCTTCGCGTGAGATCCCGCTCGTCGCGATGGTCAACCCGCCGACGAGCCAGTACTCCGAGAAACTGGCGTCATCCGCTGGCGCGTACCGACTGGTTCGACGCGCGCTTCTACGCCGACCTCGGCCGCACCCTCGAGCGCGGCGGCTTCGCCATGATGTTCATGCCCGACGCGCTGGCGATCCCCGAGGACGGCACCGGCAGCTACGCCACCACGGTCCGCACCGGCGGCAAGGGGACGATCTACCTCGACCCGGTCGTGGTCGCCTCCGTCGTCGCCGCCTCCACCTCCCACCTGGGGATCGGCGCGACCATGTCGACGACCTTCCTCCCGCCCTACGCCATCGCGCGGACCATGCTCAGCCTCGACCACCTCTCCGGCGGCCGCACGGCCTGGAACATCGTCACCTCCACCACCGACGCCGAGGCGCGGAACATGGGGATGGCGGCGATCCCGGGCAAGGCCGAGCGCTACGACCACGCCGACGACGTCGTCCGCACACCGTCCTCGACCTGTGGGCGACCTGGTCGCCGGACGCGCTCCGGCTCGACGGCGACGCCCGCGTCTTCGCCGACCCCGCCCTCGTCTCGCGCGTGCCCGACCGGGGCGGCCGTCAGCTCAGCCGGGGACCCATCACCCTGCCCCGCCGCCCGCAGGGCCGACCGGTCCTCATGCAGGCCGGCGCCTCCGAGCGCGGCCGGACCTTCGCCGCACGCTGGGCCGAGCTGGTCTTCGTCGTCGCCGACAGCCCCGACACGATGCGGTCCCTCCGCGCCGACCTGCGCGAGCGGGCGCGCGCGGCGGGCCGTGACCCGGACGCGATGCTCGTCCTGCCCGCCGTCCAGCCGGTCGTCGCCGCCACGGACGACGGCGCGCGCAACCGGCTCGCGGAGCTGGAGTCCTTCCTCGACGAGACCGAGGTCCTGACCATCCTCGCCCGGCTCCTCCACGCCGACCCGGCCACGGTGGACCCGGACGGGGACGCCGTCGCCCTGATCGAGGCGCACCGGGGCGCGACGGGCAGCGACGGCTTCGAGGAGATGCTCATCCGGGCGTCCCGGGCCGAGGACCTGACGGTCCGGGGGCTCGCGTTCCGGCAGGCGATGAGCCAGCTCAAGCCACAGCCCACCGGCTCACCCGCCACCGTCGCCGATTACCTCTGCGACCTGGTGGACTCGTGTGCGGCGGACGGGTTCGCCATCATGCCGGCCCTGTACCCATCCTCGGTCGAGGACTTCGTCGACGGCGTCAGCCCGGAGCTACGCCGGCGCGGCCGGCTGCCGACGACGCCGACGGCCGGGACGTTGCGGGACCGGCTCGGCCTGCCCGCGTGACGACGACGGACGTCGCCGGCCACGGCCGCGACCACCACCCGACGGCCTCCTCAGGCAAATACACCGTGGCGCTGTCAAGCTGGCGGTGCAGCACGCTGACGAACCCCGGTACTCCGGCGCCTGATGAGTGGTCCGGAGCGCCGACGTTCCGTAGGGATCCTTGAACGGAACACGTCTATAAGCGCTGAACCGCGAAGCTCGAGGTTCGGTCTGAAGGGCCGGAGGGGCCACCGGCTACTTACACCACTCAGTGGGGCGTCACCCGGCGAGCTCCGGTCGAGATGCGCGCTGCGGGGCAGTCGTGGTGCCCCGGATGTCCGGCCGGGGACTGTCCTGGCACCAGCACAGAGAGGTGATGAGCGCGATGACCGTTCTCGATCCGTTCCGTGAGGTCGAGCGCCTGCTCGGCTCGGCGTTGCGTCAGAGCCCGTCCGCTGCGCTGATCCCGCTGGACCTGTACCGCTCCGGAGAGGAGTTCGTGGTCAAGATCGACCTGCCCGGCGTGGACCCCGGCTCGATCGACATCGACGTCGAGGACCGCACGCTGACGGTGCGCGCCGAGCGGCGCCCGCAGCAGGAGGGCGAGGCCCAGTGGCTGGTGCGGGAGCGCCCCGCGGGGACGTTCGCTCGCCAGCTCACGCTGGGTCAGGGCTTGGCGGTGGACCGCATCCAGGCCAACTACGCCGACGGTGTCCTGACGTTGACCATCCCGCTGGCGGAGGAGTCCAAGCCCCACAAGATCCAGGTCACCGCCTCCGGCGGGCAGAAGAGCATCGAGCAGGGCGGCCAGCAGGGTTCTGATGAGGGGTCCGGCCAGGCACAGTGACGTCGTCGCGGGCGCCGGCGCCAAGCGGCGGCGCTCGTGGCCGGTTCGGAGGTAGCCATGACCAGTGGGTTCGGGTTCGACTCCCCCTTCGATGACCTGATCAACCAGTTCTTCGGCGGACGGGACCCCTTCAGCTTGCTCGGCGCCCGCCAGACCACGGCGCCGTCGATGCAGCGGGTGGACCTGTCGCGGTCCTTGTCGGCGGAGGCGCGCGCTTTGATCTCGCGAGCAGCGGCGCAGGCGGCGCAGTGGGGCAACGGCGACGTCGACGCCGAGCATCTGCTGTGGGCGGTGACCCAGGAGCCTGCGACCCGGACGTTGCTCGAACAGGCCGGGGTGGACGTCGCCGCGTTGGCCTCCCAGTTGGAGCAGGCGGTTCCGCACGGTGAGCCGGCACCTCAGGGTGAGGGGTTGTCGCTGACGCCGGCCGCGAAGCGGGCGCTGCTGGATGCGTACCGGCAGGCGCGGGGTGCGGGGTCGGCGTCGATCAACCCAGAGCACCTGCTGCTGGGGCTGGCAGCGAACACCGAGTCCGTGGCTGGGAGGCTGCTGGCCCGGGCGCTGCCGGACACCGACGCGGTCCGCCCGACCAGCCCGGCCGGCGCCGAGGGCCCGGCCCGGTCGGGCCGGGCGCAGTCGAGCACCCCGACCTTGGACGAGTACGGCCGGGACCTGACCGAGGCCGCCCGTGAGGGCCGCCTGGACCCGGTCGTGGGCCGGGACAGCGAGGTCGAGCAGACCCTGGAGGTGCTGTCCCGGCGCACGAAGAACAACCCGGTGCTCATCGGGGACCCGGGGGTGGGCAAGACGGCCATCGTCGAGGGCCTGGCCCAGCGGATCGTCAACGGCGACGTCCCGGACACCCTCAAGGACCGGCGGGTGATCGCCCTGGACCTGGCCGGGATGGTGGCGGGCAGCAAGTACCGCGGGGAGTTCGAGGAGCGCCTCAAGGGCGTGATCGATGAGGTCACGGCCGCCGAGCGGGAGGTGATCGTGTTCATCGACGAGCTCCACACGGTCGTCGGCGCGGGCGCCGCGGAAGGCTCGATGGACGCCGGCAACATGCTCAAGCCGGCCCTGGCGCGCGGTGAGCTGCAGGTCGTCGGGGCTACCACGGTCGATGAGTACCGCAAGCACATCGAGAAGGACCCGGCCTTGGAGCGCCGCTTCCAGCCGATCCTGGTGCCCGAGCCGTCGGTGGAGGACACGATCGCGATCCTGCGCGGCCTGCGCGACCGGTACGAGGCGCACCACCAGGTCCGGATCACGGACGAGGCGACCGTGGCCGCAGCCACGCTCTCCGACCGGTACATCACCAACCGGTTCCTGCCCGACAAGGCGATCGACCTGATCGACCAGGCCAGCGCCCGGGTCCGGCTGCGGCCCGCACCGCCCCGCCCGACGTCCGGGACCTGGAGGAGAACGCCGCCCGGCTGCAGCGGGACAAGGACGCCGCCGTCGCGGCCGAGCACTACGAACGGGCAAACACCCTCAAGGCCGAGCTGGATGCCGCCCGCACCCGCCTGGAGGAAGCCCGCAGCCAGCGCGCCCCCGTGCCGGAGGTCACCGCCGAGGACATCGCCGAGGTCGTCTCGCGCACGACCGGCATCCCGGTCGCCCAGCTGACCGAGGAGGAGAAGGAGCGCCTGCTGCGGCTGGAGGAGACCCTGCACGCCCGGGTGGTGGGGCAGCAGGAGGCCGTGGAGGCGGTCGCCGAGGCGGTCCGGCGGGCCCGCGCCGGGCTGTCCGACCCCAACCGGCCCGTCGGCTCGTTCCTCTTCCTGGGCCCGACCGGCGTGGGCAAGACCGAGCTCGCCCGAGCCCTGGCCGAGGCCCTCTTCGGCGACGAGGCCCGGATGGTCCGGTTCGACATGAGCGAGTTCCAAGAACGCCACACCGTCTCCCGGCTGATGGGCGCCCCTCCGGGGTACGTCGGCTATGAGGAGGCCGGCCAGCTGACCGAGGCCGTCCGCCGCACCCCGTACACAGTGCTGCTGCTCGACGAGATCGAGAAGGCCCACCCCGACGTCTTCAACACCCTCCTGCAGCTCCTGGACGCCGGCCGGCTCACCGACGCCCAGGGCCGCACCGTGGACTTCTCGAACACGGTCGTGATCATGACCAGCAACGTGGGCGCCGAGCGCATCCTGGCGGCCACCCAGGCCGGCCGCTCCATGGAGGACCTACGCGAGACCCTCATGAACATGCTCGGCCAGTCCTTCCGGCCCGAGTTCCTCAACCGGATCGACGAGATCATCATCTTCCACGGCCTGGACCGCACCCAGCTGCGCAAGATCACCACCCTGCTCCTGGAGCAGACGCGACGGCGGCTGCGCGCCTGCGCGCCCAGTACATCACCCTCGACATCCAGGACAAGGCCCTGGACTGGCTCGCCAACCGCGGCTTCCAGCCCGAGTTCGGCGCCCGCCCGCTCCGGCGCACCATCCAGCGCGAGCTCGACAACCAGCTCTCCCGCCTCCTCCTGGCCGGCGACCTGAGCCCGGGTGACACCGTCACCGTCACCATCAGCGACGGACGGCTGCACTTCGCGACCACCCGGGACACCGAAACCGACGGCGAACCGCCGCCGGGCCAGATGACGGGCCCGGAGATGAGCGCCGCCCACGAGACAGCACAGGACACCGGCGCCGGAGCCCCTCAGGAAACGGCGGGCTGACGTCCCGCTGCGGGGCGACAAAAGGCGCCCGGAAGGGCAGCTCCGCGGTGACTCGTACGAGAGGGACAGGCGCTCGGCGAGGGGCGAGAGACGCGTCACAGGACCCAGGGGAGGATCGCCGGTCCCGGGGAGGAGCGCCGCTCAGACGAGGTTCGCGACTCGCTGCGCCTCCGCGAACTGCGTGCTCGCGACCTCGACGTGGTAGGCGTTCGCCCGGAGTGTGCTCACGCTGGTGAAGTCGCGCCCGTCCACCGGTCGCCGCGTGGTCGATGAACCCGAAAATCGCGCCGAAAACGGCATCGATCAGGGCGCTGAGGAGGAGCATCCACAGCCAGAACCAGCCGCCGATGACGAAGATCGAGAACAGCAGACCGATGAGCAGTCCGAACCAGGCACCTCCGACGGCACCCCGCAGAGCCGCCTGAGCGTTCGTCTGCCGGCCGGTCACCTGTTCCACCGACCGCATGCCGGTCCCGACGATGCGAACGTTCTCCACAGGCAAGCCGCGATCGGAGAGGAGATCGACAAGGCGCTGGGCGCCCGCGTAGTCGGCGAACTCCGCCAGTGTGCGGCAGTCCGCCCGGCCACTGGTCGCTGGGTTCTGGGTCATGGCGATCTCCAAGGAGCGGTCCGGCGCCGAACCCGACTGACCGAACACTCCCGGCCCGCGACGTGCACCTCGTCAACAGGCCCCACCGATCCCGTACAGGGGCTACGGCACCGCCGGCCCTCGCCGCTGGATGACCCTGATCGCACCGGCACGGGCATCGATCCCCCCGCCGTCATCGCGATCCCCGAGACTTGGCCCATGCCACATCCCGCTCAGCCGCCCCCGCCCCCCCCCGCTCACGCTCCACCTCGGTGTCGTGCTCGAACCCCGCGCGGCCGAGCTCGTGCGCTCGGCACTCGAGACAACCCTGCCCGAGCGCCTGGCCGCCCGCTTTCCCGACACCCGGTGGACGGTGTCCGTAGTCCACGAGGTCCTCACCCGGCCACCGGCCGGCCGCACCGAGCTCCTCGAGGAGACCCGGGACCGCATGCTCGACGCGGACTGGGACCTCGCCATCGTCCTGACCGACTCCCCACTACGCGACGGGCACCGCACCCTCGCCGTCGTCACCAGCCCGGTGCACGGCGTCGGCCTGGTCTCCGTCCCGGCGCTAGGACCAGTGCGAGTACAGCGGCGGGCGGAGGAGACCGTCGTCGGTGTCGTGACCACGCTGCTCGGCGCGGAGGCCGAAGGGCGCTCGCCAGATCGGCGGCTGCGTCAGCTCGCGGCCGACACCAAGGACCATCCGGGTGACAACGCGGTGGAGTTCGCAGCCCGCGTGCTCGGCGGGAACCTCTGGGTTCTGCTCGGGATGGTGCGCGCGAACCAACCATGGCGCCTCGCCCTCCGACTGTCGCGCTCGCTCACCGTCGCCGCCGCCAGCGGCGTCGCGGCGCTCGTCACCTCCGACCTGTGGTCGCTGTCCGCCTCCTACGGGTCGCTCAGACTCACCGGCCTCGGGGTGCTGTCGGTCGGCGCCCTCACCCTCGCGCTCGTCCTCGGCGGCGGCCTGTGGGAACGCGCACGGCACCGCCGGGAACGCGAGCAGGTGGTCCTCTTCAATCTCGCCACCCTCGCGACCGTCGTCATCGGCGTGCTGGTCTACTACCTCGCGCTGTTCGTCCTGGCATGGCTCGGCGCGCTGCTCCTCGTCCAGGGATCGGTGTATGCCACCTCGGCGGGCACGGCACTTGGCGCAGCGGAGTACGGGCGCCTTGCCTGGCTCACGGCGACGATCGCCACGGTCGGCGGCGCCCTCGGCGCGGGCCTGGAAGACTACGACGACGTGCGCGACGCCGCCTACACCCACACCAGCGAGGCAGTCCAGCCGGTGGGCCGCGAGACCAACCAGGACGGACCAACACAGACCTGACCACGGCGGCTGAGCCGAGACCGGGGCCGCGCCCAGCCCGTCGCGACTCCCAACTCGCACCGGCCCCCTGCCCGATACCGCGCCAACGCGCCCTTTCGCCCTGACTCGTGCCACTTTCGGTTGAGTCGCGACCTGGTGTGACGTTGCTGCTGGTCAGCGGCTCGCGCTGAAGGGCGGCGACACACTAATTCGGGTCGATAGGCTCGTCGGGTGGTGTTCGTTCGCAAGGTCCGGACCGCGTCCGGGGCGACGGCGGTGCAGATCGCTGAGCGCCAGGGCGGTCGGGACAAGGTCCTTGAGCACCTGGGGTCGGCCCACGACGATGCCGAGCTGACCGCGCTGCTGGAGGCGGCTCGACGCAAGATCTTTCCTGGGCAGGGAGAGCTGGACCTGACCGCGGGCTCGGTGCCGGCGGGGCAGTCGATGATCACGGGCAAGTCCAGCGCGCTGCTGTGGCACGTGCTGTCCAGCGCCTACGCCCGACTGGGGTTCGACGTGCTGGGCGACGCGGCGTTCGAGCAGCTGGTCCTGGCCCGGGTCATAGAGCCGACCAGCAAGGCCGACTCGGTCCGCGTTCTCGATGAGCTCGGCGTCCCGCACGTCTCGCTGCGCACGATGTTCCGGTCCCTGGCCCGCGCCCAGGCGTGGGGCTACCGCGACCAGATCGCCGCCGCCTGCTTCGCCCACGCCGCCGCGCACGGTGACCTGACGCTGTGCCTGTACGACGTGACCACGCTGTACTTCGAGGCCGAGAAGGAGGACGACCTGCGCAAGGTCGGATTCAGCAAGGAACGCCGGGTCGACCCACAAATTGTCGTCGGGCTGCTCGTGGACCGGAACGGATTCCCCCTCGAGGTCGGCTGCTTCGAAGGAAACCAGGCCGAGACCGCCACCATCCTGCCGATCATCCGCGCGTTCCAGGAACGTCACGGGCTGGCCGACATGGTCATCGTCGCCGACGCCGGGATGCTGTCCGCGTCAAACCTCAAGGACCTCGACGCCGCGCACCTGCGGTTCATCGTCGGCTCCCGAGCCGCCAAGGCACCCAATGACCTGGCGTCCCACTTCCGCTGGCACGGAGACGCATTCACCGACGGGCAGATCATCGACACCATCACCCCGCGGGTGTCCACCACCGCTGCCCGCAGCGCCAACGACACCAAGAAGCGCGCCGAGCCGGTCTGAGGTTCCCCCCGGAGCGTAGAGGCATCCACAATGAGGATCGAGATGCCAGAGCCAAGGAAGAAGTACGACCGGGAGTTCCGTGAGGGAGCGGTCCGGATCGTCGAGGAGACGAACAAGCCGATCGCGCAGGTCGCCCGCGATCTCGGTGTGAACGAGGGCACGCTGGGCAACTGGGTCCAGCGGGCCCGCGCCGCACGCGAGGGCCGTGGCGAGCTGTCCAAGGACGACCACAAGGAGCTGAAGCGTCTGCGCGCGGAGAACGCCGAGCTGCGGATGGAGCGTGACGTCCTCAAGCGATCCGTGGTCCTGTGGGTGAAGGAGGCGACGAAGTGAGCGTGGCACGCTTCATCGCCGACCAGAGGACCAACTACGCCGTGCCACACACCCTCGTCTGCGCCCTGCTAGGGGTCTCCCTGGCGTGGTTCTACAAGTGGATCAAGCGCGCCAACGGCCCGGGCGCCGCGAGCGGGTTGTTCACCGACACCGACCGGCGCCGCGACTCCGTCGACCGCGCGGTGAAGGTCGCGTTCAAGGACGCCAAGGGGCTGCACGGCTCCCCGCGCCTGCATGCCGACCTGCGCGACGCTGGCTGGGAGATCAGCGAGAAGACGGTCGCCGAATCGATGCGCCGCCAGGGTCTGGTCGCCCGCGTCATCAAGCGGCGCGGTGGCTTGACCAGGCAAGACAAGACCAAGAAGCCGTTCCCGGACCTGCTGTGCCGGGACTTCACCGCGCCAGCGCCGAACTGCAGGTGGGTCGGTGACATCACTGAGATCCCGACGGCCGAGGGCAAGCTGTACCTGGCCACCGTCATCGACCTGTACTCCCGCCGGCTGCTCGGCGCGGCGACCAGTGCCCACCCCGACGCTGAGTTGGCGTGCGCGGCGATCCGGATGGCCGTGACGGCCCGCGGCGGCAAGGAGGCGATCTGGCGAGAGGACCAGGCCGAACGTCTCGTGTTCCACACCGACCGCGGGTCGACCTACTCGGCGACCTCGTTCACCACGTTGTGCGCCGACCTGGGGATCCGTCAGTCGATGGGCCGGGTGGGGTCGTGCCTGTTAACCGGCCAATCGCCCCGGCAGGGACGTCCTGGAGGTGGCCGACCTCGCAGTGGGGGTGTTCGCTTCGGGCGGTGCGGAGGCGTAGGTATGAGGCATGGACACCGACGCCGGTGCTGTCAGTCTTCGCCAGGTCGAGCAGCGCTGGGAGCTGTTCTGTCCCACCCGGCCCGAGCTCGTCGCCGTCCCCAACGCCTACCTGGGGTACCTGGTTGACCGGAACTACTCGCCTCGCACCGTGCGCACGTACGGCTTCGGGCTGGTGGCGTTCTGCCGCTGGGCCTACCGCACGGGCACGGACATCGAGGCGGTGAGCACTGATGATCTGCTCTCGTTCTTGTCCGCGTGCCGCCAGCAGGTCGTGGCCGGTCGGGGCGGACCGAACGTGCTCGACCTGACCGGGCGCCGCACCGACCGCCTTGCCCCGGCCTCGGTGAACCTGCGCCTGGCCGCCGTGGCGGGGATGTATGAGTACCTGGCGATGCGTGAGCCCGGCCGGGTCTCTCCAGTGCCCAAGGGACGGCCCTCGAGCTGGTTCGCCCAAGGTGAACGCTCCGGGTTGCTGGCCCACACCAAGCGTCGACCCGCGCCCCGGTCCCGGCTGCGCTTACGGACCCCGCGACGACTGCCTCGGGCCCTGACGCCGGCCGAGACCAGGGCGCTGCTGGCCAGCCTGCGCAGCCGACGGGACCTGGCGATCGCCGGGCTGATGCTGTACTGCGGGCTGCGCTCGTGCGAGGTGCTGGCCCTGGCCGTGACCGACGTCGACATCGGCGGCCGGTGGTTGCTGGTGCACGGCAAGGGCGGCAAGGACCGCCGGGTCCCGTTGGACGGGGACCTCGCCGCGGCGATCAACGCCTACCTGCTCACCGAGCGCCCGGACACGCCCAGCCCGTCGTTGTTCGTGGTGGCCAAGGGCCCTACCCGAGGTCATCCGCTGACCCCGGCCGGGCTGCGCACGATCTTCCGCTACCACCGCGCCCGCAGCGGGGTCGGCGCCGGCGCCCCGCACGCGCTGCGGCACACGTTCGGTACCGCGCTGGCCGAGGCCGGGGTCGACCTGGCCGTCATGCAGTCCCTGCTGGGGCATGCCCACGTCGACACCACCGCCCGGTACATCCACCTCGCCCCGACCCACGTGAAGGCTTCCTACGATGCTGCCCGCACCCGGCAACGCGACACGTCCAGCTGAACAGCACGACCGTGCGGAGACACCACGAGAGGTGCTGGCCGCCTACCACGCCCACCAGGGCCGCACCGGTCGCGGGAACAGCGCCTTCACGGGCGCGGCGAAAGCGTTCCTGCGGCGCTGGCCGTACGTGCAGGACTGGGCGGCCGAGCCGCTGAGAGTGCAGCTGTCCGCAAGCACCGCCACCCGCCCGTTCCTGACGTTCCTGCTCGTCACCGGGCGGTTGCGGCCCTCGTGGGAGTACCTGGTGCACCGCAAGTTCTCCTCCCTGTGGCGCGACCTGCCCGGCACCGTGATCGGGCAGGACGTCCAGGAGTTCATCACCGCCGCCCGCGCCGTCGGCTACTCCGAACGGGTCGCCTCGGCCATGGCCTCCCAAGTGATGGCCCGGGTCCTGTTCGCCACCGGCAAACGCCTGGACCAGGTCACCCACGACGACTTCGACGCCCTCGCGGCCGCCGGCCAGGCACGACAGGAAGCCACCGGACGCACCTGGAAGCACTACCGTGCCTGCGCCACCGCGACCCGGACCGTGCTGTTCCACCACGGCGTCCTCCCCGCCCCACCTGCGCCGTGGGAGCAGCGTTGGCCGTTCGCCCGACGCCTGGGCGGCGTGCCCGAGCCGATGCACTCGATCCTGGTGCGCTACCTGGACCGCAAGTCCGTGACCTGCAAGATGACCACCGTCTCCTCCCTGGCGACCCGCCTGGCCCACTTCGGCACCTTCGTCACCACCCTCGAGGCGGACCTCACCCCCGCGGGTCTGGACCGGGTCACGCACATCGAACCGTGGCTGGTCGCGCTCACCCGGACCGAGAACACCAGGTCCGGCGGCCTGCTGTCCGTGCCCGAGCAGGCCCGACGGATCCTGGCAGTGGCCAACTTCTTCACCGACATCACCGAGTGGGACTGGCCCGAAGCACCGCTGCGCAAGCTGCTCTACGCCTCGGACAACCCGCGCCTGCCCCAGCCCCTGCCCCGGTTCCTCCCGCCCGCGGCCGACCAGGCCCTGACCCAGGCACTGGCCGACTCACCCAACCGGCTGGCCGCCGACGCCCTCCTGCTGCAACGCGCCTGCGGACTCCGCATCGGCGAGCTGGTCGACCTCGAGCTCGACGCCGTCATCGACGTCCCCGGCGCCGGCTCCTGGCTCAAGGTGCCCCTCGGCAAGCTGGACACCGAGCGGATGGTCCCGATCGACACCGAGACCCTCACCCTGGTCGACCGCATCAGCACCACCCGCAGCCCCGGCCGACCTCTCCCGCACCCACGCACCGGAAGACCCGCGGACTTCCTGTTCACCGCACACGGCCACCGGCTCAGCCAGTCCCGGCTGCGCGCCGAGCTCGACCGGGCCGCCGGCGCCGCCGGGCTCGGACACATCACCCCCCACCAGCTGCGGCACACCTACGCCACCGCCCTGGTCAACGCCGGCGTCTCCCTGCAAGCCCTCATGGTCATCCTCGGCCACGTCAGCGCCGAGATGAGCCTGCGCTACGCCCGTCTCTTCGACAGCACCGTCCGCGCCGAGTACGAACGCGCCCTCAGCCTGGCCAAGTCGCGCCTGGGCCCCCTACCCACGCCCGACCACGCCACCGACGAGCCGGACCAGGACCACGACTGGCGCACCACGCCGACCATCAAGACCGCCCTGGCCGGTGGCTACTGCCTCCGCGCCCCGGCGCAAGGGCCCTGCGCCTACGCCAACCTGTGCGAGCACTGCCCCGCCTACCGGACCACCATCGAGCACATCCCCGTCCTGACCGCCCAGCGCGACGATGCCGCCGCCCTCGCCCAGGACGCCACCGACCGAGGCTGGGACGCCGAGACCGAACGACACCTACGCCTGATCAGCCGGCTCAACACCCACATCGAGCAGGCAGCGACACGCCGCACCCCTGCGTGACCAACAGCACAACACGTGCCCCCGCGCCCCCACCAAGGCCCCGATTAACCGGATAATGCTTCGACAATGCAGCCGCGGAGGCGTTCTTCTCATCCCTGGAGTGGGAAGTTCTCTCCCGGCACGAGTTCGACACCCGCGCCCAGGCCCGCGCGGTCGTCATCGACTGGGCTTACGGGTTCTATAACCACCAGCGCCGCCACAGCGCGGCTGGCATGATGTCACCCGTCAACTACGAGCAGTCCACCGCAGCGTCCGTCCCGGACGCCGCGTAGCCCGAAACCCTCCACGATCTGGGGGGAACCACAGTCTGGGACCCCACGGTGCACGAGCGATCGTGGCGGGCCGTGTGGGCCTACTCCGCCAAGCGCGCCGCCCGTGACGCCAAGACGCTCACCCTGCAGGAGAACCGGGCCGAGGCCGTCGTCGCTGGTGAGAAGGCCGCCCGCGCACCCAGGTTCGTCAAGACCAAGAACGGCTCGACGAAGCTGGATGAGGCAGCGCTGGCCCGCGCCAGGCGCCTCGTCGGGCTCAAGGGATACGTCACCAACCTGCCCGCCGACGTGATGCCCGCCGGCGAGGTCATCGCCTCCTACCACTCGTTGTGGCAGGTCGAGGCCTCGTTCCGGCTGTCCAAGAGCGACCTGGCCGCCCGCCCGGTGTTCCATCACGAGCGTGACGCGATCGAGGCCCACCTCACCGTGGTCATGGCCGCCCTGGCCATCGCCCGTCACCTACAGGACAGCACCGGGATCAGCATCCGCAAGATCGTCCGAGCACTACGCCCGCTGCAGCAGATCACCATCGACATCGCCGGTCACGAGCACACCGCCGCCGACCCGCTCACCGACACCGCCCGCGACATTCTCACCGCCACGGGCACCGAGTGGCAGACACACTAACCTGGCACGAGTCGGGGGACCAACACACACCTGACCACGGCGGCTGAGCCGAGACCGGGGCCGCGCCCAGCCCGTCGCGACTCCCAACTCGCACCGGCCCCCTGCCCGATACCGCGCCAACGCGCCCTTTCGCCGCGAGACGGGCCACATGCAATACCCGCTGGTCCGACCCTCACCCGGGCTCTGAAGCGCGCCGTGCCATCCCGCAGCCATCGTCCCGTAAGACCATCCTCAACCGGGGAAGCTGTCGAGCGCTGGCCGGCACCGCACGTCGCCCCTTCCTACTCCGGAAGACTCGTCGGCGTGTCGAGTAGAGAGCCTGGCAGATGGCAACCAACAATCTGGATTGACGAGCGTCACGTTAAGAGGCTGCGAGGTACCCAGAGTGGAGCCTGAATCTGCGGACCCCCACCCTCAGGGAGTCGACCTTGCGGCGGTGCGCGTCGCTTTGCATTGGGTCAGCAGCCTGCGACGCGGCGATGTCGACGCTCTCTGGCCCTTCACGACCCGCGACTACCGGCTGGCGCTGACGCAATGGTGGATGCTGGCCAACCCCGGTGTGCTGGAGCACCCAGCCGCAGCGGGGAAGACCCGCGACGCCCTTGCCCGAGAGATAAGCACCGGCGATCACGATCTCTTCATCCATCTACGGCGAGTTCTTGCCCGCGACTTACGAGCGTCGCTCGCCTACTTAGGCGATCTGGAATTGGCCGCAGGAACCGCCGCCCGGGTAGTGAGCCCAGGTGTGGAACTCGTTGCGCTCTTCGTCGAGGAGGACGTTCCTGGCGGCTCCTTCGCTCCCGGTGCATCGGCCAGAGTGGTCACGGTCGCTGTCGAGGTGGACGGCGGTGACGAGTGGAAGGTTGCGGGACTCAACTGTGTGGCTGTCCCTGGGTGGCCGCCCGCTTGGACCAAGGTCGACGCCAGCCTCCGCGAAGACTGACCACGACGAACTGCCGCACCTTGGTGAACGCGGTAGCACTGCCGACCCGTTGCGGGCCGGCTTGTCGCCGGTCCGAAGGGATCCCCCTGCGGTCTTGTTTTAGTAGAAGGTGACTATCTCGGTGGTGTGAGCTTCCGCCGTGTACTTTAGGCCGACCTGATACCGCTTGATCTCACCGTCGTCATCAGGAAACTCCACCTGGACGCTGTACATCATCGCGTCGAGCTCAGGCGCCAGCATACCGTCTCGTGAGCCCGATTTGAATCGCAGGTTGTAGACAAGACCGTTGGTGAACTTGGCCTTGATCGCCGCGGCGAGGGCATCCTTATCTAGCGCGTCGAGCCTGGCTCGACTCAGCGACGAGCCATGGTTACCTTTGAGGTACTCGATTCGCTTCTCATCGATGACCACGTCCGTGCTCGTGACCGGCTGACGGTCACCGCCAAGGACAGTCAACGCAAGCGCACTGTCCTCATCTGCCCAGGCTGGCACCCCATTGTTCAGGCGATGCCCGAGGTACGGACCGTAGAGGTACTCCTCGATACCGACGACCCGGAACCCGCTATTTTCGCACGGGTAACCAACCTGATTTGCCGTTCCATCGTCCTCCATTTCGGTGATTATGTGATCGCGCAAACGTAAGCCGACCTGCGGCAGATACATCCCTGCTTTGAGTGGGTTCCACGTTGAGCAGTCGACGTAGCCGAGGTACGCCTCGGTCGCTCCGGTGAGCGCTGCGTCGACGTGCCGCAATTGGCCAGCTGACAGGTTCGTCATGTAGACGACGAAGTACTGATCGTGCGGCTGTCGCGGGAACCCTGCTGGCCCCACGAGGTGTCGATCTAGCTCTCGCCAGACGAACTCGTTAGGCAGCATGAGGATGTCGCCGACGCGAAGCGCGGTCTTTTCTGGCCCATGCTGCTTCAGCGCGGGGATCCACTTCTCCGCAAAGAAGTAGCCGTACATGTCCTTTTCGGAGCGCGTGGAGTCGAAGATGAAGGCCGCCTCATGCCGGCCGGGTTGCGGAACAAGCGCATTGCGGAGTTCTGAGTAATCGACGCCCGCGGCCTTAAACTTCTCCACCAGATCGTAGTGGCCGACTCGGATAATCTTCTGCACCTGTTCCGGTTTCAGGTCTAGGTGGTCGATGAGGCTCGTCAGGCCTACATGCGTGTAGTTGTTGAGCGAGTGGATCGTGAACGGTCGCTCGCTCAACTCGCGGACGGTCAATGGGTCTGAACTCATGGGCCTACCGGGCGCGGGACAGCTCATTTGTCAGCGAGTCCTGCACGTGAGCCGTCGCCTGTTGCGCGCTGGGGGGTCCACACGGGAACAGCGCGAGGGAACGTTCACCTCCTTGTTGGTCTCCGCTCATGAAGCAATCATCTCAGAGGCCACCGACAGACTTCATGCCCAGTTGCCCCCGCGTGTCCCGTAAGACCAACCTTGAACGGGAACGATGCAGGTCAGCGAGTGCATCTCTGTGCGGGTGTCCCACAAGACCCGCCCGAGAAAGAGCCCGGTGAAGGGGTGATGAGTGGGACAAGGCCGAGGAGGTCCAGACCGGGGTGCGAGGTGACCGTCGGGCGCGTGCGCGTCCTGTCGGCCGCCAACGGTTCGCTCTGTGACCGACGCTCCACCAACGGTATAGCCATCCCCGCTAGTGCATGTGTATGCCATCTAGCAAGAGCGCGCACATCGGCGGAGTCGCGATGTCACGCACCTGCGCGCTCCGAAGTCGGGTACCTCACGGTCGTGACGTCATGCCATGGAGCGATGGGTCACAGGGGAGCGGACGGGGGAGTGAGGCACTCCCGCCCGTCGTGGCATGACGTCGGTCCGAGTCGCGGGTTCACCCGAGTGCCGTCGAAATGGGTGTGCGTTGCACGATCCTCTGACCTGCGGTTACGCTCCGATCTGGATGTCCAGGGTGTGTGTCCCATGTGGGCAAGTCCCCCTCCGGACACAAGACAAGCCGCTGACCTGCGGATATGCCGTCAGTTTCCTCGGTCTCCGACACAAACCCCCACGCGATGGCCACCTTTCGCGAGTGCGTCGTTATGGGTGGAGGCGCTGTGCCTCTGCAGCGCAAAAGGGGGTCGGGTGCTCCGGCTCAGCTGGGGGCGGGGAAGTGCGGCGAGGAGCTGCTCGAGCTCCTCGTAGGTGTTGTAGTAGTGGACTGAGGCACGGACAAGGTCTGGCAGGCCACGCTGGGGCAGTCGGCAGCCGGGTGGACAGCAAGCTCGCCTCGGTGGCCCCTTCGTGGGTCCGCACCACACCTGCACCCCCTTCGGGCGTGCAGCAATGCACTAAGCCCCGCGTCCCACGTGCCGAACGCCCATGTCTGACCTCAGCCGCCACACGTTCCGGCTTGAGCTGGCCGACGGGGAAATCCACGGGTGGAGCAAGGTCGCCGTCAACCTGGCGTCCAAGACACTGAGGTTCCCCCCGGAGCGTAGAGGCATCCACAATGAGGATCGAGATGCCAGAGACAAGGAAGAAGTACGACCGGGAGTTCCGTGAGGGAGCGGTCCGGATCGTCGAGGAGACGAACAAGCCGATCGCGCAGGTCGCCCGCGATCTCGGTGTGAACGAGGGCACGCTGGGCAACTGGGTCCAGCGGGCCCGCGCCGCACGCGAGGGCCGTGGCGAGCTGTCCAAGGACGACCACAAGGAGCTGAAGCGTCTGCGCGCGGAGAACGCCGAGCTGCGGATGGAGCGTGATGTCCTCAAGCGATCCGTGGTCCTGCCGGTGTTGGAGGCGACGAAGTGAGCGTGGCACGCTTCATCGCCGACCAGAGGACCAACTACGCCGTGCCACACACCCTCGTCTGCGCCCTGCTAGGGGTCTCCCTGGCGTGGTTCTACAAGTGGATCAAGCGCGCCAACGGCCCGGGCGCCGCGAGCGGGTTGTTCACCGACACCGACCGGCGCCGCGACTCCGTCGACCGCGCGGTGAAGGTCGCGTTCAAGGACGCCAAGGGGCTGCACGGCTCCCCGCGCCTGCATGCCGACCTGCGCGACGCTGGCTGGGAGATCAGCGAGAAGACGGTCGCCGAATCGATGCGCCGCCAGGGTCTGGTCGCCCGCGTCATCAAGCGGCGCGGTGGCTTGACCAGGCAAGACAAGACCAAGAAGCCGTTCCCGGACCTGCTGTGCCGGGACTTCACCGCGCCAGCGCCGAACTGCAGGTGGGTCGGTGACATCACTGAGATCCCGACGGCCGAGGGCAAGCTGTACCTGGCCACCGTCATCGACCTGTACTCCCGCCGGCTGCTCGGCGCGGCGACCAGTGCCCACCCCGACGCTGAGCTGGCGTGCGCGGCGATCCGGATGGCCGTGACGGCCCGCGGCGGCAAGGAGGCGATCTGGCGAGAGGACCAGGCCGAACGTCTCGTGTTCCACACCGACCGCGGGTCGACCTACACGGCGACCTCGTTCACCACGTTGTGCGCCGACCTGGGGATCCGTCAGTCGATGGGCCGGGTGGGGTCGTGCCTGTTAACCGGCCAATCGCCCCGGCAGGGACGTCCTGGAGGTGGCCGACCTCGCAGTGGGGGTGTTCGCTTCGGGCGGTGCGGAGGCGTAGGTATGAGGCATGGACACCGACGCCGGTGCTGTCAGTCTTCGCCAGGTCGAGCAGCGCTGGGAGCTGTTCTGTCCCACCCGGCCCGAGCTCGTCGCCGTCCCCAACGCCTACCTGGGGTACCTGGTTGACCGGAACTACTCGCCTCGCACCGTGCGCACGTACGGCTTCGGGCTGGTGGCGTTCTGCCGCTGGGCCTACCGCACGGGCACGGACATCGAGGCGGTGAGCACTGATGATCTGCTCTCGTTCTTGTCCGCGTGCCGCCAGCAGGTCGTGGCCGGTCGGGGCGGACCGAACGTGCTCGACCTGACCGGGCGCCGCACCGACCGCCTTGCCCCGGCCTCGGTGAACCTGCGCCTGGCCGCCGTGGCGGGGATGTATGAGTACCTGGCGATGCGTGAGCCCGGCCGGGTCTCTCCAGTGCCCAAGGGACGGCCCTCGAGCTGGTTCGCCCAAGGTGAACGCTCCGGGTTGCTGGCCCACACCAAGCGTCGACCCGCGCCCCGGTCCCGGCTGCGCTTACGGACCCCGCGACGACTGCCTCGGGCCCTGACGCCGGCCGAGACCAGGGCGCTGCTGGCCAGCCTGCGCAGCCGACGGGACCTGGCGATCGCCGGGCTGATGCTGTACTGCGGGCTGCGCTCGTGCGAGGTGCTGGCCCTGGCCGTGACCGACGTCGACATCGGCGGCCGGTGGTTGCTGGTGCACGGCAAGGGCGGCAAGGACCGCCGGGTCCCGTTGGACGGGGACCTCGCCGCGGCGATCAACGCCTACCTGCTCACCGAGCGCCCGGACACGCCCAGCCCGTCGTTGTTCGTGGTGGCCAAGGGCCCTACCCGAGGTCATCCGCTGACCCCGGCCGGGCTGCGCACGATCTTCCGCTACCACCGCGCCCGCAGCGGGGTCGGCGCCGGCGCCCCGCACGCGCTGCGGCACACGTTCGGTACCGCGCTGGCCGAGGCCGGGGTCGACCTGGCCGTCATGCAGTCCCTGCTGGGGCATGCCCACGTCGACACCACCGCCCGGTACATCCACCTCGCCCCGACCCACGTGAAGGCTTCCTACGATGCTGCCCGCACCCGGCAACGCGACACGTCCAGCTGAACAGCACGACCGTGCGGAGACACCACGAGAGGTGCTGGCCGCCTACCACGCCCACCAGGGCCGCACCGGTCGCGGGAACAGCGCCTTCACGGGCGCGGCGAAAGCGTTCCTGCGGCGCTGGCCGTACGTGCAGGACTGGGCGGCCGAGCCGCTGAGAGTGCAGCTGTCCGCAAGCACCGCCACCCGCCCGTTCCTGACGTTCCTGCTCGTCACCGGGCGGTTGCGGCCCTCGTGGGAGTACCTGGTGCACCGCAAGTTCTCCTCCCTGTGGCGCGACCTGCCCGGCACCGTGATCGGGCAGGACGTCCAGGAGTTCATCACCGCCGCCCGCGCCGTCGGCTACTCCGAACGGGTCGCCTCGGCCATGGCCTCCCAAGTGATGGCCCGGGTCCTGTTCGCCACCGGCAAACGCCTGGACCAGGTCACCCACGACGACTTCGACGCCCTCGCGGCCGCCGGCCAGGCACGACAGGAAGCCACCGGACGCACCTGGAAGCACTACCGTGCCTGCGCCACCGCGACCCGGACCGTGCTGTTCCACCACGGCGTCCTCCCCGCCCCACCTGCGCCGTGGGAGCAGCGTTGGCCGTTCGCCCGACGCCTGGGCGGCGTGCCCGAGCCGATGCACTCGATCCTGGTGCGCTACCTGGACCGCAAGTCCGTGACCTGCAAGATGACCACCGTCTCCTCCCTGGCGACCCGCCTGGCCCACTTCGGCACCTTCGTCACCACCCTCGAGGCGGACCTCACCCCCGCGGGTCTGGACCGGGTCACGCACATCGAACCGTGGCTGGTCGCGCTCACCCGGACCGAGAACACCAGGTCCGGCGGCCTGCTGTCCGTGCCCGAGCAGGCCCGACGGATCCTGGCAGTGGCCAACTTCTTCACCGACATCACCGAGTGGGACTGGCCCGAAGCACCGCTGCGCAAGCTGCTCTACGCCTCGGACAACCCGCGCCTGCCCCAGCCCCTGCCCCGGTTCCTCCCGCCCGCGGCCGACCAGGCCCTGACCCAGGCACTGGCCGACTCACCCAACCGGCTGGCCGCCGACGCCCTCCTGCTGCAACGCGCCTGCGGACTCCGCATCGGCGAGCTGGTCGACCTCGAGCTCGACGCCGTCATCGACGTCCCCGGCGCCGGCTCCTGGCTCAAGGTGCCCCTCGGCAAGCTGGACACCGAGCGGATGGTCCCGATCGACACCGAGACCCTCACCCTGGTCGACCGCATCAGCACCACCCGCAGCCCCGGCCGACCTCTCCCGCACCCACGCACCGGAAGACCCGCGGACTTCCTGTTCACCGCACACGGCCACCGGCTCAGCCAGTCCCGGCTGCGCGCCGAGCTCGACCGGGCCGCCGGCGCCGCCGGGCTCGGACACATCACCCCCCACCAGCTGCGGCACACCTACGCCACCGCCCTGGTCAACGCCGGCGTCTCCCTGCAAGCCCTCATGGTCATCCTCGGCCACGTCAGCGCCGAGATGAGCCTGCGCTACGCCCGTCTCTTCGACAGCACCGTCCGCGCCGAGTACGAACGCGCCCTCAGCCTGGCCAAGTCGCGCCTGGGCCCCCTACCCACGCCCGACCACGCCACCGACGAGCCGGACCAGGACCACGACTGGCGCACCACGCCGACCATCAAGACCGCCCTGGCCGGTGGCTACTGCCTCCGCGCCCCGGCGCAAGGGCCCTGCGCCTACGCCAACCTGTGCGAGCACTGCCCCGCCTACCGGACCACCATCGAGCACATCCCCGTCCTGACCGCCCAGCGCGACGATGCCGCCGCCCTCGCCCAGGACGCCACCGACCGAGGCTGGGACGCCGAGACCGAACGACACCTACGCCTGATCAGCCGGCTCAACACCCACATCGAGCAGGCAGCGACACGCCGCACCCCTGCGTGACCAACAGCACAACACGTGCCCCCGCGCCCCCACCAAGGCCCCGATTAACCGGATAATGCTTCGACAATGCAGCCGCGGAGGCGTTCTTCTCATCCCTGGAGTGGGAAGTTCTCTCCCGGCACGAGTTCGACACCCGCGCCCAGGCCCGCGCGGTCGTCATCGACTGGGCTTACGGGTTCTATAACCACCAGCGCCGCCACAGCGCGGCTGGCATGATGTCACCCGTCAACTACGAGCAGTCCACCGCAGCGTCCGTCCCGGACGCCGCGTAGCCCGAAACCCTCCACGATCTGGGGGGAACCACACCTGGGAGAACGCGTGGGACCGGTTCACCCCGTTCCTGGCGTTCGGGCCCGCGCTGCGCAAGGTCATCTACACGACCAACTCGATCGAGAGCCTGAACTACCAGCTGCGCAAGATCATCAAGAACCGCGGCCACTTCCCCAACGACGCCGCCGCGATCAAGCTGCTGTGGCTGGCGATCCGCAACATCGAGGACAAGCGCGCCCGAGAACGCGCCAAGGAGGCCGGCCTGCCCAAGGGCTCGCCGCGCAAGGCCCCCGGCAAACTCGTGGAGGGTTCCGTCGTCCAAGGTTGGAAAGCCGCTCTCGGCGAGCTCTCCCTCGTCTACCCAGACCGCGTCAACACCTACCTGTAAACCCATTGTGACCCACATCACTCACACAGAAAACTTGACACGCTCGGGCCAGGGCGTCCACGAGGACGCCGGCAGCCCTGACCCCGGCCACCGCCTCATTCAATCGCTGCTCGACCCGCCCACCGGCGGCTGCCGCGGACCGGCAGGAGATGACCACACCACGCAGGGCCTGACCACGGGTGACCGAAGTGGCGCCAGATGGGCGCTGCGATTCGTGGCTGCCCAGGGACCTGAACCGGGCCTCGGCGTCCAGCACGTCCAGCCGCATCCGAGACAGCTCCCACCGTGCCCGCGGCAGCACCTGGGCCACCTCGGTCAGGACACCCCGTGCCTCGCACAGCTCGATGGACCCCGACCTGTCTTCCTCACCCACCCCAGATCACCCCCAGCCACGACACGCGGCCGACCATCACACGACGGCCTCCCTCCCCGGTGTCGTAGGCGCCCGGCACCAGGCCCCGAACTGCCCGCCGGTGCGGGTCCGTCATCGCGGGGCTCACCACCTCCGGGTGGGGCGACGTGTCGTCGGTCATCTCCTGCTCCCCTCGCCTGATCCCCACCCCCGACGGGTGGGGTCCTCCTGGCCACCACACGCGGCAAGCGGGTCGGTGCGGGGTCCACCAATCGCGGCAGGACCATGCGGTGGGGCGAACGGTGCACGGGGACAGCAGCAACCCCCCGGCGGCCAGAGGCTGCCAGGGGGTTGTCCCTCAGGGATGTCAGGACCGGTGGGCGCTCTCCCACTGCTCGTCAGTCTCTGGTGCAGGCGCCCCCGCTTGGCGTAGTCCATGCCCTGCTCATCCAGCCACGCCTTGATGGGCGTGTCGACCAATAGACGTAAGGTCTGAACTACCCTGGACCCAACCGCCCCCGGGCCGGAAGGCGCGATTATGACCGCAAACTCAGCAGGGTTGTACGACCGCGACTGCGAAGTGATTGCCCGTATCCAGCATCTGCGTTTCTTCCCGGCGCACGCCATCGAAGGAAATGGCACGCACCTCATCGACGAGGACGGTCGACGCGTCCTTGACATGTCGGCGGCCTGGGGTGCTGCCACGATCGGTTACAGCCACCCGGAAGTCGTGGCGGCGGTCTCCTCAGCCGTCCGCTCGATGCCGGGAGCCAGCATCCTGTCGATGACCAATCCGGAGGCGGTCTCACTGGCCGAGGAACTGCGTAGCCTGGTCCCGGGTGAAGAGGACAGAAAAGTGTACCTGGGACACGCGGCCAGCGATGCTAACAGTGCCGTGATTCGCAGCGTCCGTACCGCGACAGGGCGGCCACGCGTCGTCACTTTTGACGGGTCTTACCACGGTGGACTCGGGGATGCCGAAGGCGTCTCCGGTCTATATCTTTCGCGCGCGGGTGCCGATGCGTCGGCGGTGGCCGTGGTTGCCTACCCCTCCGAATCCATCCCCGGATCGAGTGCAGCCGCCCTTACTGCAGTGCGCACTGAGCTGGGGCGCGGTGATGTGGCGGCCGTCATCGTCGAGCCATTGCAGTGCGACGGTGGTGTCCGAGTTCCACCCGCAGGGTTCCTGACGGCTCTCTCTGATACGTGCAGCGCCTTCGGTGCGTTGCTGATCTGTGATGAGGCCAAGGTTGGACTAGGGCGTACGGGCCTGCTGCACGCCTTTCAAGTTGATGACGTGACCCCCGACATAGTGACATTCGGCAAGGGGCTGGGCGGCGGCCTTCCGTTGTCCGCCGCCGTCGGGCCGGCGAGCATATTGGACGCCGCTCCGGCCTCAGCGCTGCTGACGACGGCGGGTAACCCAGTGGCAGCCGCGGCGGGACGTGCTGTCCTGAGAGTCTTGTTGCGCGATGGTCTTGCGGCCCGCGCCCAGAAGCAGGGGGAGCGGCTGGCGCGCGGGCTTGACGAACTGGCCAGCCGCCATTCGTGTATTACACACATTCGCGGGCGTGGATTGGTTCGTGGCGTGGAAGTGTCCCACCGAGACGGGCGACCTGCGGGTGATACGACGGCAAAGGTGGTATTCCGGGCCTATCAGCTCGGCGTGATCGCTTACTGCGTGGGAGCACACGGCAACGTCATCGAACTGACTCCCGCCTTGATCATCGCCGATTCCGATATCGACCTGGCCCTGGCGGTCCTGGACCAGGCGTTCGCTGACGTTGAACGAGGGCTCGTGTCGAACGCCGAAGTTTCTGCATTCACCGGCTGGTAGGGCCTCGGAAGTCAGTATCGGAACCGGAGACGCGCCGCGACCTCTTCGGCGACCATACGCCCGTACGTTGTCCACTCGTGACGCCGTACGGTGAGATAGGCCTCCAGCAGGAGCGGGTGAAAGGTACGGGTCACCAACTCACTCGACTCCAATGCTACGAGGGCCTGACCGAGGTCGGGCGAGAAGGTCCGCACGCCTCGCTCCGCTCGCTCTGCCTCCGTCAGCGTGTCTGGGTCTACGGTGATCTCCGGGGAAAGAGTCAGATCCTTGTCGACCCCGTCGAGAGCCATGGCGAGGAACGCGGCGACGGCGAGGTAGGGGTTGGCGGCGGCATCGGCCACCTTCAACTCCATGTTGGCCTGGGCATCCTCCCGGCCCTGCTGGCCGGCCATGTACCGAACTGACGCCTCGCGGTTGCCTTTGCCCCAGCAAATATAGGAACCGGCCCAGCTGTGAGGACGGAGCCGAGTGAAGCTGAGCACGCTGCCGCCCAGCAGGGCAACAGTGTCCCCGACGTGGGCAAGGACACCTGCGATCATGTGCTCACCGGCCACTCCGATGCCTGTGGGGGGAATTGGGGTCGTGGAACACGTTGCGCCCGTCCCGCCGGGCCGAAAGGTGGATGTGGCAGCCGTTCGTTGCCTCGCCCGGCACGGGGACGGGGGAGAACGAGACGAGCAGGCCGTGGGCCTGTGCGGTGCGCGCTATCACCAACCGGGCGAGCAGGAACTGGTCTGCGGCAGTCACGGGGTCTGCAGGCTCCAGCGAGACCTCCAGCTGACCATTGCCGTACTCCGGATGCAGCTGTGACACGGGGACGCCTGCCGCGGCCAGGGCCTCCAGCAGATCGAGGTGGAAGGCTTCGAGCTCGATGAAGGGGGTGTTCCCGTAGCCAGGGCCGGCATGGGCAAGGACCGGGTCATCCTTGGTCCCGCGGAATACGGAGAACTCCAGCTCAAAACCTACGGTGAAGTCGAACCCAGCCACCTCCGCGGTCGCGAGAACGTCTTTGAGAGCGGTTCGCTGACAGATCGGATCGGGCGCACCGTCCAGACGGCACAAGTCGGAGGGAGCCCAGGCCAAGCCGCGTTCTGCGTCGAGGACCGCCAGGGCACCCAGGTCCGGTATGCAACGGAGGTCACCGATGGCAGCATCGATGTTGGGCGTACTCAGCACCGCGTCATCTACGGCGAGCAGGCTCGCGACGCTACGGGAAATGGTGGCTCCGCCGGCCGCAGCAGTGTCTAGGCGGGCACGCGGAAGCACCTTGGACCGAGCAAGGCCGGCGTTGTCGATGTAGGCGACCAGCAGGGCGGAGACGCCATCGAACACGCCGTCCTCGGTTCCTGTCTCGTTTGCCTTATGGGGTGAAGTCATCGGATCCCTTTCTACGCCTGCCCAGCCCACGGCATTCAGACGGGCTGTGGTCGGTTTGGCGTGCTGCTTCGGCTTTCACGGTGCGGCGGATGTGTTGCCTCTGTCGTTGAAGTCAGGCTCTGTGCGGCTGAAAGGTAGGCGACGAGCATGATCGTCGCCACGGTGTCGACGGCATCGTCGGCCGGCACGAAGCGGGGGTGATGAAGCCCGGGAGTTTGCGACGTCGCTTCACCGATCCCGGCGAAGATCATCAGCGACGGGAACAAGGAGCCGTACCAGGCGAAATCGTCGGCCCCACAGGAACGGACCGGGTCGGCCTCTGCAAGACCATGATCCTCGAGGGCGCGGGTGACCAGGTGTGCCAACCGATGGTCGTTCTCCAGGACGGGCTCTCCCCACTCGAACCTGCAGTTCGCCGTGCACCCGTGAGCCGCTGCAACGCCTTCTGCGACCTGGGCGATGGCGGCGGTGACCAGGCGGCGGTCATCTTCGGAGAACGTGCGCACGGTGCCCTGGAGCAGCACCTCCTCCGGGATGGCATTGTGGGAGTCGCCGCCGATCACCCGCCCGACCGACACGACGCTGGGACTCATGGGATCGACCCGCCGTGACACCACATGCTGCAGCGCCTGGATCACTGCGGCGGCGGCGACGATCGGGTCGCGTCCACGGTGCGGATAGGCCGCGTGCGAGGGGACCCCGCAGATCCGCAGATCGAAGTTGTCGGATGCTGCGTTGATGGGGCCAGCCACTGCGGAAAAGGTACCGGCCGCGATCATGGGCTGAAGGTGCACGCCGATCATCGCGCGGATGTCCTTCCCGGCCAACGCGGGACTCGAGACGAAGTCCTTGGCTCCGGAGGGGTAGACCTCCTCTCGTGGCTGGAAAGCACCGATGAGTGGTACTGGCGTCCCGATGGCCTGCACGGTGCCGAGAACGGCCACGAGGGCCGCGGTGTGGACGTCGTGACCGCACAGGTGGGCCACGCCGGGAACAGTGGAGCGCCAGGGTTCATTGCTGTCCTCCTGGATCGGAAGCGCGTCCAGTTCTGACCGAAGGGCCACAGCCGGGCCCTGCTGCCCACCACCTGCCCAGACAAGGAAACCTCCTTTGATCCTTACGGGGTCGGATTCGCCAAGGAGGTCCAAGACCCTAAGAGCCGTCCCCTGCTCGTCTCCACCCACCTCAGGATGGGCGTGAATATCACGCCGCAGGAGGCGAGCCGATGGGAGACGACGGGACAGTTCTTCATTCGCCCGACGGCGCAACTGGGTCCAGTCAGCCTCAGTGGTCGGACGATTGTCGTTACCTGTTGTCACGAGCCGCCCCGCCCGAGGACCCGGGCGTCCTCGCGACCCCCAGTTCCTAGGTTGTAGGCGCGCAGGGCGTTTCCGGAAGCGATCATGGTGGCGATTCGTCGCGCGTCGTCGGCCGAGGTCCAGCCCTCGGCAATCCACGCATCCAGCAGCCGGTCCATCTCGTGCCGCCAAAGATGGGCACTGACGGTGTACAGCTCAGCGAGCCCGTAGGCATCGGAGGAGAACAGCACCTTGGAGAAGGGGGCGATTTCCATGACCTGCCGGACGGCTACCGTGGCGCTCGGACCCAGGTACTGCGTCGCCAGTCCGACATCGCAGTACACGTGCGGGAACAGCTGGGCGGCAATGGCGGCCTCTCTGATGTACGGGTAGCAGTGAAGCAGCATCATGTTTGTGCCCGTTGTCCTTGTCGCCACGAAGAAGTCGCGCAGGCGTGAGGGGTCGGAACGGTGTAGCAGCACGTCGCTGTCCCCGTAACCGGTGTGGAACTGAATGGGTTTCTGGTAGGGGATGGCTGCCCAGATGAGGTGCTGCAACAAGGTGGGGTCGGAAATCCGGTAGTCGCCGGAGGACTCGGCTCCGGCCAGCCAGCGCCCCACCGCGTCACGGACCTCACCGTCCCCGGGAGCCTCACCACGGAGGTCGAAGCCCCACCGGTAGGCGATGATGGACTTGAAACCGACGGCACCGATGGCGCGTTCGTCCAGGGCTGCGGTGAAGTCTGCGGCGAAGCCTTCGGCACTACTTCCTGGTCCAACCTGCTCGGCCACGGCCTCCAGACGCACGATCTCCTCGCCGATCGATCCCGTAGCAACGGCCATATCCTCGGGGCTCATCAATTGGTCAGCAGCGAATCCGGTGTCGATGAGATACCGCTCGATTCCGGTGAGCGGCATGAGTGCCGCATGAGCGTCCTGGGCGCACATGTTGGCACGATGGTCGACATACTCCGCCACTGGGACGTGACGGGGGAGACCGAGCGCGGGACCGCAGATCGCCCGGATGGCCAGTCCCACGGGGGAATCCAGGCTTTCGGTGCCTTCCGGCGCCGGCCAGTGTGCCTCCGTGCTGAGCAGGCGGAACTCCTGTGGGCTGGGTGCCTGCCTCAGTAAGCCGTGGCAGTGGTGGTCGATCAGGCCCAGGTCGGTAGTGGCAGGCACGGGTCCTCCGTCAGTTCTCTGATGTGGAAGTTGAGCGGGTGGTTGAAGGGCTGCTGAAGCCGTGCGTCGCCCAAGCCTCGTCGTAGTCTTTCATGCGCGAAATCGGGAGGTCTCCCATGGCGTCTAGGACCCCCGTGACCACGGCCTCGACGACGGCCATGGCATGGACGACGGAGTCCAATGGGTGAGGAGCGACCAGACTGGTCGTGAGAACTGCGTCGGCGTGCTGCGCGATTGGGCTCATCCAGTGGTCTGTCAACAAAATCACCTTCGCGCCCCGCCGTGCGGCCTCTGCGGCAAATGTCACCGTGCTCGGTTGGTACCGCCGGAGGTCTGTCACAAACACGACGTCCTTCGGCCCCAGGTCGACGATGACGGAAGTGCGATCTTCCACGCTGAGGTAGTGAGTCCTTGGCCGCAGCACCTCTAACAGCATCACCAGAGTCTTGGCCACCACAGTGGTGAACCTGCCGCCGGTGGCATAAACCGTGCTTCTTGGCGAGGCGAGCAGGGTGACCGCCTTAGCGAAGTCGGCCGGGTCCAGCCGCTCAAAAGTTTCCTCTAGGCCTCGTACGAACACCTGTCTCGAGCGGCCGAGCGGATCGTCTTCCGCCTGGTACTCCTTGGCCTGCCGCAACGGAATCCGAGCCTGCTCCTGCAACTCGCGCCGTAATGCCTCCTGGAACGCTGGATAGGAACTGAAGTCCAGACGATCGACCAGGCGCAGCACGGTTGGAGCGCTGACTCCGGCCGCCGCGGCGACGGCGGCCGTGGTGGTCAGGCCGGCGACCGGATAGTCGGCCAGCAGAACGCGCGCAGCCTTCAACTCGGCCGGCGGCAACTGCGGCATCTTCGCGCGCAGCCGCTGGGAGACAGTCTGCATGACGCGTACGTTATATGTGCTACCCGTTGACAGCAAGGTTGTTGCGCTCATAACGTTCGGGTACCGGTCCGGGGCTCGCCCTTAGGCGTGCCAGCGCCCCGGACGACCAGCTAGCCCAGCCAGGAGGCTGCTATGACCACTGCCCCTCGCGGCTCGACACGAGCCGTCACAACCGCTGCCGTGGCCGCGGCCCTTACCCTCGTGGCTGGATGCTCCGGCGGGACGGGTGACGACGATCCCATCAGGATCGCGCACATCGGTGACTACTCCGGTGACTGGTCCTTCTACGACGTGCCAATTCGTGACGGGCTGCAGATGGCGGTGGAGGAGATCAACGCGAACGGTGGCGTGCTGGATCGGGACATCGAGCTGATCACGGCCGACACGGCGGGGGGGACCAGGCAGAGGCAGTCCGCGGCGTCGAGGAGGCGCTCGACGACGGCGCCGTGTACATCACCGGGACGACCGCGTCGGGGCCATGGGGTGCGCAGGCGTCCGTCGCCTGCGGGGAGGGAGTCCCGATCTCCACGGGCGATGGCACCTCACCCACGCTGGTGCCCTCGGCGGGTGACTGCGCCTACCACCTGCTCATGCTCGACACCGTGCAGGCCGGTGCCACCGCGCAGTACGCGGTCGACGAGCTCGGCTACGAGTCCGCCTATGTCCTTGGTTCCAGTGACGACGCCTATACGGAGGGCCTGGCCGCCTACTTCGCCGACGCCTTCACGGAGAACGGAGGCCAGGTCGTGGCTGAGGAGGAATTTCGGATCGGGGCCAGCGACTTCAACGTCCAGGTGACCAACATTGCCGCCCTCGACCCGGCGCCCGACGTCATCTTCACGTCGATGTTCACGCCGGACACGCCCCAGTTCCTGCGCCAGCTGCGAGGGCCGGGGTTGACATCCCGGTCATCTCCGGCGACGGGTCGGTCGACTCGAGCGTCCTGGAGGCCGGTGACGCCGCCGAGGGCCTGGTCGCAACCTATCACGCGTGGCCTTCCGAGGAGAACCAAGTTGCAGAATTCTTGGAGACCTTTGAGGACCCAAACCCGAGCTCGTCCCCGCAGAACATTGTCACCGCCGTGGGTTACGACGAGGCATACCTGGTCGCGCAGGCCATCGAGGCGGCCGGGGAGGCCGACCCGGAGGCGATCGCCGAAGAGCTGGACAACATCGAGTTCAGCGGCGTGACCGGCTCGTTGCAGATGGACCCCGAAACACACCAGGCGGACAAGGCCGTCACCCTGATCGAGGTGACGGACGGCCAGTACGAGTTCATCGAGACCTTGTTGCCGGACTACGTCCCCAGCGCAGGTTGAGCAGTCAATGACGGTGCGGGACGAGATCCTCGGTGTCGAAGGACTCGAGGCGGGCTATGGGCCGGTCCGAGTCCTACACGGTGTCGACCTCACGGTGCGGCGTGGTGAGGTCGTCGCGGTCCTGGGAGCCAACGGGGCAGGCAAGAGCACGCTGTTACAGGCGCTGGTGGGCATGGTCCAACCCCGAGCTGGAACGGTAACCCTTCTCGGTCAACCGGTCCAGGGGCGGCCGCCGGAGGACATCGTCCGTCGAGGCCTCACGCTCGTCCCGGAAGGGCGTCGCGTGTTCCCGCGCCTGACCGTTGCCGACAACCTGCGGATGGGGGGGTACTCGCGCAGCGACCGGACGGCCATGGCCGAGGACATAGACGAGATGTTTGACCGGTTCCCGGTGCTCGGTGAGCGTCGCAGCCAGCACGCCGGGACCCTGTCCGGGGGCGAGCAGCAGCAGCTTGCCATCTGCCGGGCACTAATGTCCCGGCCCGAGATCATCCTCCTCGACGAACCCTCGCTGGGACTCGCCCCTGTCATGGCCCAGCAAGTGTTCGAGCTGGTCGCCGAGCTGCACGCTCGGGACGGGCTCACGGTCGTCCTGGTCGAGCAAAATATCTCCCAGGCCCTCGAGCTGGCCGATCACGCCTACGTGTTGTCGGGTGGCCGGTTCACGACGAGCGGCACGAGTGCGCAGATCGCGGCGGCGGCACACGATCTGGAGGCCTCCTACCTGGGGGGGCAGTCGGCATGAGCCTTACCCTATTGACGCAACAGCTCATCAATGCGCTGAGCCTGGGTTCGATATACGCGTTGCTTGCCCTCGGCCTCGCCGTCGTCTTCAGCGTGCTGGGTCTGTTGAACTTCGCGTATGGGGAGATCGTGACGGTCACCAGCTACGGCGTTGTCCTGTGCGTGGCCGCGGGCGCGCCGTTGTTCCTGGCTGTCGTGGTGGGCTTCACGCTGGGGGCCTTAACCTCGTTGGTCACTGAGGCCGTGGCGTTCCGGCCGATGCGTCGAGCGCCTGCATACGCGGTGGTGTTCTCCTCTTTCGCCGTGGCTGTGATCATCCAGGCGACCATCCGTAACGTGATCTCCCCGCGCCCGCAAGGTATCGCGGTCCCCGCCTGGCTTGACCGGGTGCTGTCGCTGGGCACCATTCGGGTGCCAGTCTTGTCGTTAATCACGATCGCCATCGCGGCCGTCGCCATGGTGGCCCTCAGCGCCCTCTTGCAGCGGTCCCGTCACGGCATTGCTATGCAGGCGGCCGCGCAGGACTTCCAGGCCACCCGCTTGATGGGGGCCAAGGCGGGAAATTTGATCCGGCTGGCCTTCCTCATCTCCGGGGTTCTGGCAGCCGTAGCTGGCTTGCTGTGGGTGATGCGGGTCGGCAGTGCCACGCCCGGCATGGGATTCACCCCGCTGCTTCAAGCGTTCGTCGCGGTGGTCCTCGGAGGCCTGGGGAACCTGCGAGGAGCCGTTGCAGGCGGATTTGCGCTAGCCTTTCTCGAGGTCTCACTGCAGGTCTTCCTGCCTAACTCCCTGGTCCCGTTCGTGCAGGCGATCACGCTAACGCTGATCATCGTCCTGCTGTACTTCCGGCCGCACGGCTTCGGCCGCCGGGTCGAAGGCAGACTCGCATGAACCGGTGGTCCACGCTGAGGCTGCGTGCTGCCGCGGTCACGTTCGCGGCCCTGGCGGTGCTGATGCTGGTTGTCGGAGTCGTGGGGGAGACCATGCTCGGCCGCAGCGACCAGCGGGTGGTAGTGGAGTTCTTGCTCACGGCCGGCATGGTGATCGCCATCCAGTGCTTCGTCGGCAACTCAGGCATCATCTCTTTCGGCCACGTCGCCTTCTTCGGCCTCGCCGCCTACGGGACGGCACTTGCCGCCATCCCTGCTGACGTCAAAACGGATGCTCTGCCGGCCCTTCCAGATTCTCTCGCGAGCCTTGAGCTGGGCCTGATTGGGGCGGTCGGGGTGGGGGTCCTGGTAGTCACGGTATTCGCGGTCGCCACCGGTGCCCCGTTCTCACGCATGGACGTCTCCGTCGTACCCATGGCTACGCTCGCCTGGCTCGTAGTCATCCATGCGGTCATCAATCGATGGAACGGTCTCACGGGCGGACCCACCGGCATCTCTCGAGTGCCGGACCTGGTAGGCGTACCGCAGGCGCTGGTCACCGTGCTGTTCATCACCGCCGTGGCTCTGCTCTACGGTGCTTCGCCATGGGGGTTACGCCTTCAGGCCGTGCGAGAAGACCCCGTCGCGGCTGCCTCGCTCGGGATTCCCGTGGCCCTGACTCGGTTCATCGGATGGATGGTCAGCGCAGTGCTGATGGCTGTCGGCGGTGGCATGTGGGCGCTCAACGCGCTGGCGTTCAGCCCCGCCCAGTTCTTCTTCGCCGAGACCTTTGCGCTGCTGGCGATGTTGGTTATCGGTGGCCTCGGGTCGGTCACCGGTGCAGTTGCCGGAGCAGCCGCCATCACCGTGCTCTCGCAGCTACTGCGTGACCTGGAGAACGGTTTGAGCATCGGCACCCTGTCCCTGCCGGCGCTGCCAGGCATCATCCAGCTGGCCACCGCCGTCCTCATCCTTGGGGTGCTTATCTGGCGCCCAGGTGGCGCCTTTGGCAATCGCGAGATCGGCGATCTCCTGCCGAGAGGAGGGAGAGTCAAATGACGACGGCCAGCGCGCCGATTGAGGTGCCCCAACCGAGTTCCGCGACCCACGGAGCGGGCAACGTCGGGTTGATCGTCGATCGTGTGACGAAGAGTTTCGCTGGTGTGAAGGCCTTGTCAGAGGTCAGCATGGCGGTCATGCCGGGAGAAATCGTAGGACTGATGGGTCCCAACGGATCGGGCAAGAGCACGCTCGTGAACGTGATCAGCGGGATCCTTACGGCCGAGTCGGGAAGCGTGCGCATAGACGGTGAGGACGTGACCAGGGCCTCGGCCGGTCACATCGCGCGCGCTGGGGTGTCGCGCAGCTTCCAGACCGTCCGGCTCTTCCGGTCGCTCACGGTCCGGGACAATATCGCCGCCGTCGTCAGGGGTAGCGACTCACCTGTCGATGAGGTGGCGCTCCAACTGATGGACCGGCTTCGAATCGGGCACCTTGCCGATGCGCGCGCGGGTGAGCTCGCCTACGGTCTTCAACGACGTGTCGAGGTGGCTCGCGCCCTAGCCACTGGCCCCCGGTACCTTCTCCTGGACGAACCCGCCGCCGGCCTCAACGATGTCGAGACCGACGAACTGCAGCAGATCATTCGAGACTCGACCTCACCGGAGGAGTTCGGTTGTGGGGTGCTCGTCATCGATCACGACATGCACATGATCACCGCATTGTGTGACAAGCTGCACGTCCTGGCCAGCGGTAGGACCATCGCCGAGGGGCAACCGGCGCAGGTGAGGGAGAACCCGGAGGTAATCACGGCATACCTCGGCACCAAGAGGCACTGATCCACGACCTCCCGAGCGCCTTGACAGCCTTGACCTGCGGTTATGGGCTGATCTCGATGTCGAGGGCGTGTGTCCCATGTGGGCAAGTCCCCCTCCGGACACAAGTCATGGCTCTGACCAGCGGAAACGCGGTAATTTTCGACGATCGGCGACGTGAACCCCCACGCGATGGTCAGATCTGCCTCAACGATCGCGGCAGCGGTTACGGGGAGGACTAGTCCTCGGGGTGCTCTTCAGCCTGTGGCAAGAAGATGATCCCCCGCTCGAGATCGACCCCAGCACCATGAGGATCGTCATCCGCCTCCGAACCGGGCCTTGCTCGGGATCGGCGGCGATCGAAGTGTCCTTGGGCGAGGTGTCAAGGTCGTGGGAGAGGTCACCGTCGACCCTGCGAGCCCTGGGCGCACGCGTTGTGGACGCGGGTCCACGCGCACCTTCGTCAGCTCCGTGCCGCACCTCGAGCGGGTGAGGGTGCATATCGGCCCGCAAGCCGGTGCACCCCGCTGCCCGGGCCCTGGCCCCGTCTACGGGTCCGCGTCAGGGTTGGCTGCCTCTAGCGGCGGACTCCCCAGAGGTCCACCTCGAGACCGGCAGGATCCACATACCAGCAGTGGACGGCGTTCGGGTCCTCGGCGTCGAACCCTGGGATGTCGATGGTCACAAATGGACCCTCGCCCGATGGTAGGACGATCTCGACATGCATGGGGATGATGACCTCGTCCGTGCCGACGACGTGGAAGGGCGTGCCGAAACCGGCAGGGGTCAGGTAGGTGTGCACCGTTCCCTCCTCGCACTCAAGGACCCGCTCGTGGGTCCAGGAGGGGGGTGGGGTCCCGGGGACCGCGGTCGGGAACACCAGACCGAGGCCGCTCAGGAGAACGACGGGTGCGACGAGCCGGATGACCATGATCTTTTCTCCTTGTCCCGTGCGCCCGGCGTCAGGCGACCTGCTGCAGGAAGTTCGACACCAGGAGGTAGACGTCGGCCTCCTGCACGTAGCCGTCAGCGATGCGGTAGCTGACGACCAGCGGGACGCGCACCTGCCGCCCCGTCGCGGCTACACCGGCGAACTCCCCGGTGTGCGTGCCCACGACGAACCCCTCGAGGACCGCGGTTCCCTCTCCCACGGTGGTGCGCACCACCTCCGCCCGCGCCTGGAGGGCGACGTGGTAGACGTGGTGCAGCATCGCGGCGATGGCCTCACGCCCGACGTAGTCCTGCCCCGAGGCGACGTCGTGGAAGACCGCGTCCGGCGCGATCAGCGACGTGTCGTGCTCGGCCGCGTAGGCCTCCAGCACCTGCCTGGTCTCCTCGACGGACTGTGTCCCCTGGATGATGCTCATCAGACTCCTCCTCCGGTCTCCCGGCGGGTGCCGGATGACCGGACGCTAGGAGTCGGGTGTTCCCGCCGTGTTCCCGTCGGCGAGGCGTCGCGCCACCTCCTCGGCCACGTCGGGGTCGGCAGACCGCTCCACCGCGTCCTGGGCGGCATGCGCGGCCCGGTCGGCCTCCTCCGGGCGTCCGAGCCTGCGGTAGAGGCTGGCCAGGTGCGCCTGCGCCACGGCTGCGTGCCGGTGGTTCGCCGTGCCGCGGAGGAGGTTCAGCTCCTCCGTCCGGGCCCGGACGGCACCGGCCGGGTCGCCGCGGGCCTCGTGGACGTCGGCGGCGATGCGCAGGCCGACGCTGAGCACATACCTGTCCCGGCTGCGGCGGAGGATCCGGATGCCCTCCTCGACGGCACCCAGGGCCGCGTCGAGGCTGCCCAGTTGCAGGAGCACCCGGCCTCGGTGGATCAGGATGACCCCGCGCCGGTGGTGGTCGGCACCCACCCCGTCCCGGGCGAGCGCCCGGTCCAGGAGCGTCAAGCCGTGCTCCGGGGCCCCGAGAGCCACGTGGGTCATGGCGAGGTAGTCGAGGGACCAGGCCGCCAGGTCCCAGCTGCCCCCGTCCTCGAACACCCTGGTGGCACGCTCGAGGATCGGCAGCGCTTCCAGGGCGCGACCGCGCCGGTGCAGTGTCCACCCCAGCTCGGTCTCGAGCACCGCGCGGGCCAGCTCGTCGGTCACCGCCAGGAGGCCGACCTCGAGCACTCCGGCCGTCTCCGCCATGCGTCCGGTGCGGTAGTGCAGGCCGGCCAGCCGGCGGTAGCATCGCGCGCGCTCCAGCGGCTGCTCGGCCAGCCCCAGCCCTGCCCGCAGAGCCCGTTCCGCACCCTCCGGGTCGCCGAGCAGCAGGCGGCACCGTCCCAGGTCCAGCCAGCCGTCCACGGCAGCGGCCCTCAGGTGTCGCCTGGCCTCGGCAGTGCTGTCGGCGAAGGCCGCGAGGGCCTGCTCCAGGATCCTCGCGGCCGCCTCGGGGGCGAAGGCGCGCAGCACGCGGCCACCGCTGGTCAACCCGGCGGCGGCGGCGCCGGGCGCCCTCTCCCCGGTCGGGTATGCGGTCCAGGCGGCGAGCGTGTGGCCGGCGGCGGCCTCCTCCAGGTCACGCCGCCCAGTCTCCCCGGCGAGGTGGCCCAGGGCGTGCGCCAGCTGGTCGTGCAGCTCACAGGCACGCACCGCCGTCAGGTCTGCGACCACCACCTCGCGCAACAGCGGATGGACCGGCCGCGGGGCGGGAGACACGGGGTCGAGCAGCGAGTGCGACCGCAGCTCGCCAAGAGCGCGGTCCACCTCCTGCTCACCCACGACGTGTACCAGCAGCGGGACGGTGGCTCGCTCGGCAGCCAGCGTGAGCACCTCCAGCACCTGGCGTGAGGTGGTGCTGAGCGGGGACAGCCGCCGGCGCAGCAGGACATGGATCCGTTCCGGAATGTCCCCTCCCACCACGGGGGCTCCGCCCGCGCCCCGTGCCAGCTCGGTCAGGAAGAACGGGTTGCCGCCGCTGCGGGCCACCAGGCTCTGCACGACCGACTCCGAGGCCACCGGGTCGGTGGCGCGGTCCTGGTCGATCAGCCGGCGTGCCAGGCGAGCGGTCTCCCGGGAGGTCAACGGCGTGATGCGCAACGTCGCGGTGGTCGACGGCACGGTGGGCAGCGGGTGGTCGCTCTCGTCGCTGCGGCCGGCCAGCAGCAGGCTCCACCTCCGACCGTTCGTGAGCGTACAGAGCCGGGACAGCAGCGACCGCAGCGCGGCGTCTGCCCAGTGCACGTCGTCGACGACCAGGGCCAGCGGCTCGGCATACGCGTCGAGCACGGCGGCGACGTCGTCGGCCAGGCGGACCGCGGACCAGCCCTGCGGGCTGCCGGGGCGACCCCGCTCCAGGGCCTCGATCACGGGACGGGATCCGGTGTGCCCGAGCCGCAGCGCCGAGACCAGTGGCGTGAAAGGTCCTCCCTTGTCGTCGGCCACGCAGGTGGCCCACCGGACGAGGCACCCCTGGTCGCGCAGGTCACGGGCCGCCCCTCGCAGCAGGTGCGTCTTGCCGATCCCCGCCGGCCCGTGGAGCAACCAGCTCTCCCCGCCCCGGGCCGCGGCCGGCACCCGTTCCGCGAGCCACCCCAGCTCGGCCTCGTGGCCGACCGTGAGGTCGGGTCCGTCCGCGCGTTCCCCGCGCTCCTCCCGGCCCTCCGCGAGGCGGCGCAAGGGGGGCGGGGGCGGCCGCCGCAGCTCCTGCGCATGGACGAGCCGGCACTCGGCCCAGGCGGTGTCGAGCTCGGCCGGGCCGCGTGCGGCCGCGGCGGTCAGCACCGCCTCCCAGGCCTCGGCGTCGCACGGGTCGTCGGCCAGCACCCGGCTCCAGTCCGCCTCGCGCCCGCTGCTGCGGGCGAGCGCGAGCGCCGTTTCCCTGGCCAGTACCCCGTGGGCGCGCCGCTCCTCCTGAGCCCAGTCCTCGTAGAGGTCCTCGGACAGCAGCTGGTCGGCCCGGGCCAGCACGGCGCGCAGCTCTGGCCAGACCGCACTCGGCGGCGGAGAATCCAGGGCACGTTGCGCCAGTTCGGTGTCGCGAGCGAGGTCGGTGCGCACCTCCACCGTCCCTGCGATCCAGACAGTCACGGAATCGCCCAGGAGCACCCCGGGGCCGACCACGGTCCGTGCCTGGCTCAGCGCCTTGGACACGTTGCGCAGGGCCCGGTCCGTCGGCAGATGGCCGAACAGGTGGTCGGCGATCACCTCCCGCGGGGGCCGACCGGGCGGGGGAGAGGGCCAGGAGGGCCACCAGGCGTCGGGCGGCCGGACGTGGCCAGTCGTCGCGCCACCCTGCTGCGGTGCGAACGGCCACCCTGCCGAGCAGTCTGACGTCGAGGACCCCGCCGGCCTCCCCACGAGCCATGGGACGAGCGTAGCGGCGGGCCCACGGGGTGCGGCAAGTGAGTGCGCTGACCGGAGGCTTCAGCGCTTCGGTGGTAACTCCCGGTTGGCGAATTCCTCGATCCAGTCGACTGCGGCGTCGGGCAGCAGCAGTTCGGCGGAGTCGCCGTCCTTCGTCCACCACGGGTCTGAGCCTGCGGGTCCACCCACCTTCTCAATCTGCTCGACGATCGTGGACGGCACCGGGTTCGCGTTGTTCGCCATCAACCGAGCCCTCGTCTCCGACGACAGCCTTGGGCCACCACCGGCAACTCATGCGCCCTGTCGAACCAGAACCGGGTCGGCGGTGCTGCGCCAGCCCGCCTGCTTCCACCCCGTCGGCGCCTGATTGGGCGGGCTGCCCGGTGAGAGCGTCCACGGCACCAGCGTGGCAGGATCGCCAGGATGGACCTGCACGAATTCCTGGACCACGTGAACCGAGGCGCGCTGATCGAAGGCGGCTCAGAAGAGCACCGGTTTATGCACGGCGCTGCCCAGGAGGCGCTGCGGACGGTCGCGGAGATCAACACCGGCTACCGCACCCCCGAAGAGGTGCGTGGCCTGCTCACGCGGCTGACCGGAAAGACCGTAGACGAGTCGGTTGTCGTGTTCCCACCGTTCTACAGCGAGTTCGGAAAGAACCTGACGTTGGGCAAAGACATCTTCATCAACAGCGGTTGCCGATTCCAGGACACAGGCGGCATCGTCATCGGCCACGGCACCCTCATCGGCCACGGCACCACCCTGACCACCCTCAACCACGGGGTAGACCCCGCTCGCCGGGCCGACATGAGCCCGGCCCCGGTCACGATCGGGGACAAGGTGTGGCTCGGTGCAGCGGTGACGGTCGTCCCAGGCGTGACCATCGGCGACGGCGCGATCGTCGGCGCCGGTGCAGTCGTGACCAAGGATGTCCCGGCCAACGCGGTCGTAGCCGGCGTGCCCGCCAGACTCATGCGCTACACCGGCTTCGAAGCCACACCTTGACCCCGCACTTCGCGACCGGCGCAAGCTCGGTCGCCCGTCAACGACGACCTGCCTACTCAGCCCCCGCATCTCCATCTGCCCCCTCAGGGTGAGAACGACCAGCGGCAGATGGGGACGTTTGAGAGGTCTCCCAGTGAGTGCATAGTTATGCAGTCAGAGGTCTCTGTCGAGATGGCCTGCGGCGGTTCGACTGAGGGTCGGTTCGGCCAGCACGTCTGGCCGCGCGTCTGTCTGACGATGTGTCCGCAAGGGGATCCCTATACGCGGGTTTCATGCCGCGCAGCAGGAGAGTTTGGTGATGTCGGTGGTGAAGGCCTGGGCGGTGAGCTTGAGGCCTTCGGCCATGGTCAGGTAGGGGGGCTCCAGAGGTTGGCGACCTGGTCGGTGGTCATGCCGGCGTCGAGGATGTAGACGCCGGCGGCGGCGAGGTCGCCGGCGTCCTGGGCGAGGGCGGTGATGCCGATGATGCGTCCGGTGTCGGCGTCGGTGACCATCTTGATGAGCCCGCGGGTGTCGCGGTTGACGATCGCGCGTGGGACGTGCGCGAGGGACAGGACGCGGCTGTCGTAGCGGATCCCGGTGGCGGAGGCCTGCTGGCCGGTCATCCCGACGGTGGCCAGGGCGGGGCTGGTGAACACGACCCGGGGCAGGTGGCGGTAGTCGACCTCACGGCCGGCGCCGGTGAGGGCGTTGTCGGCGACGATGGTGCCGTGGGCCGCGGCGACGTACACAAACTGCGGGTGGGCGGTGACGTCACCGGCAGCCCAGATGCGCGTGTTTGTGGTTCGCAGGTGATTGTCGACGACCACCGCGCCGTGGTCGCCGGTGCGCACGTCGACGGTGTCGAGGCCGAGGGTGCCGATGACCGGGCGGCGCCCGGTGGCGACGAGAACCTCAGCGCCCCGGAGCTCCTGTGAGCCGCCGCCGGCGGTGGTGGCGGTGACCGCGACCTCGCCGGCGGCCTGGTCGCGGCGGACCGCGGTGGGCACCGCCCCGCGGATGATCTGGATGCCTTCGTCGGCGAAGATCTCCTGCAGGGCGGTGGCGGCCTCGGGTTCTTCGTGGGACGCCAGGCGGGAGCGGACCAGCATGGTGACCCGGGCGCCGAGCCGGGCGAAGAGCTGGGCCTGCTCCATGGCGACATAGCCGCCGCCGATGACCAGCAGCGATTCTGGGACGTGGTCCAGCTCCATCGCGGTGGTCGAGGTCAGGTAACCGGCCTCCTGGAGACCGGGGACCGGCGGCACCCAGGGCGTGGAGCCGGTGGCAATGAGGTAGCGCGCGGCGCGGACCCTCTTCACCGTGCCGCCCGGGCCGGTGACGCGCAGCGCCGGCTCGGTCGGCGTGCCGACGAACGTGGCCTCCCCGGGCAGGAGGTCCCATCCGTACTCGGTAGCCAGGTCCACGTACTTCTCGCCGCGCAGCGATCCGACGAGCTCATCCTTACCGGCGACCAGGGCGGGCATCTCCACCGGCCCGACGCCGGGGACCGGCAGGCCGGGGAACCGGGCGGTGTCGAGTGTGACGTGGCGGGCCTCGGCGGCCGCGAGCAGGGCCTTGGAGGGCACACACCCGGTGTTCACGCAGGTACCACCGACGGTGCCCCGCTCGATCATCACCACCCGCTTGCCCAGGCTGGTGGCGCGGATCGCGGCCGCGAACGCCGCCCCACCGGACCCGATCACCGCCAGGTCATACGACCCGCCCTTTGCCGTTGCCGTCATGAGCTCCTCCTTCATCGCCCTCAGGATCGACCTTCCAGGGCACTGGAAGGTCAAGGCAGAATGAGTGGCATGCGGATCGGTGAGGTGGCCCAGGCGTCAGGCACGACAACCAAGACCCTGCGGTACTACGAGGAATTCGGGCTGCTGCCCGCCGCGGACCGGACCCCGGCGGGGTACCGGGACTACGGGCTCGACGTGCTCGACCGGCTCGACTTCATCGGCCGGGGGCAAGCCGCCGGGCTGACCCTGGCGCAGATCGGCCAGGTGCTGGACATCCGCGACCGGGGGCAGGCCCCCTGCCAGCACGTCACCGACCTGCTCGACACCCGCCTCGAGGTGATCGACCGGCAGCTCGCCGAGCTCGCGCAGCTCCGCGCCAAGATCGCCGACCTGCGCGAGGACGCCGCCGCCGGCGACCCGGCCACCTGCTCCCCCGAAGACGTCTGCCGCTACCTGTAACCCCCGAGGGTCACGGGCCCGTGGCACCATCGCGACATGGTCGATGACACCCAGCAGCGATGCTCGTGCTGCGGCCGCCTGCGGCCACGCAGGTCGCTCCACGCACTGGGTAGCGAACCGGCCTACATCTGCCGAAGGTGCGGGCTCTGGGTCGCCCTTCGCATCTCCCGCGACTGAACGACACCGCCCGCAACGCGAAGACGCCGCCAGCCGGGCGGGCGGGGGTCAGTAGCGCGGCGCGTCGCCGGGTCCCTGACGAGCTAGAGCTCGGCCTCTCTACGGCACCTTGGCGCTGTCAAGCTGGCGATGCAGCAAGCTGGCGAACCCCAGATACTCCAGCGCCGCCGTTCCGATTAAGGAACCTTGAACGGGAATGATGCAGGTCAGCGAGTGCATCCCTGTTCGGGTGTCCGATAAGACCCGCCCGAGAAGAAGCCCGGTCAAGGGGTGCTGAGTGGGACACGGCCGAGGAGGTCCAGACCGGGGTGCGAGGTGACCGCCGGGCGTGTACGCGTCCTGTCGGCCGCCAACGGTTCGCTCTGTGACCGACGCTCCACCAACGGTATAGACATCCCCATGAGTGCATGGGTATGCCATCCAACAAGAGCGCGCACATCGGCGTGACAGCGATGTAACGCACCTGTGCGTTCCCAAGCCAGGTACCTCAGGGGGTCGTGACGTCCTGCCATGGAGCGACGGGTCACTGGGGAGCGGACGGGGGAGTGAGGGACTCCCGCCCGTCATGGCATGACGTCGGTCCGGGGCGCGGGTTCACCCGAGTGCCGTCGAGAGAGGTGTGCCTTGCATGCCCCTCTGACCTGCGGTTACGCTCCGATCTGGATGTCCAGGGTGTGTGTCCCATGTGGGCAAGTCCCCCTCCGGACACCACACAGGCCTGTGAACTGCGGAGACGCGGTCGGCCTTCCCTGTCGGCGACGTTAACCCCCACGTGGTCGGTGCCTCGACCGCGACGATGCCGCAGAGAGCCAATGAGCCGCACACATAAGCGCCAGGCCTGCGTGGAGCGGGTCGCCTTGCGCTGAGGTGGTTCGGGGGGTAGGAATCCGTTGTGCCGGCGAGGCCCGGTTCTGGCTCTGTCGGTGCTCATCCTTAGGCTGACGTCCGACAGCAGAGCACCGAGGACGACGGACGGGCTGAACGTGGAGCACGACGAGATCGAGTTGCTGCGGGATGGGCATCCCTCGTGGCGCTTGTTGCGTGCCGGAAATGCGGCTCTCGTGCTGTCCTTCCTCGGCCGCTACTTTGTCGAGCAAACCCACGGGGCGGTGAGCGCGACCGAGCTGGCGGCGGCCCTGGACGATCAGCTGTATGCGCTCAACCTCGCCGTGCCGGACCGCCCGCGCTATCCGCGAGCGGCCGCGGACTACCTGCAGGAGTGGGCGGCTACTGATGCGGGGTGGCTGCGCAGGTTCTACCCGCACGGGTCGGACGAGGTGCACTATGAGGCCACCAGCGACCTGGAGAAGGCCTACGCCTGGGTGACCGGGCTGCGCGCCCGCTCCTTCGTCGGCACCGCCTCCCGCCTGGAGACGGTCTTTCACCTGCTACGCCAGATCGCCCAGGGCGCGGAACGCGACCCCGACGCCCGTCTGGCCGACCTCCACCGCCGCCGGGAGGAGCTCGACACCGAGATCGAGCGCGCCGAGGCGGGCGAGGTGGTGCTGCTCGACTCGACGGCGCTCCGTGAGCGTTACCAGCAGTTCGCCGGTACTGCCAAAGAGCTCCTGTCCGACTTTCGCGAGGTGGAGGAGAACTTCCGCGCCCTCGACCGCGGCGCGCGTGAACAGATCGCTTCCTGGCAGGGCGGCAAGGGAGAGTTGCTCACCGAACTGGTCGGCAGCCGGGCCGACATCACGTCTTCCGACCAGGGGCGCAGCTTTCAGGCGTTCTACGATCTGTTGCTCTCCGAGACCCGGCAGGACGAGTTGTCCGAACTGCTCACCAGGGTGCAGTCCCTGGGGGAGGTCGACCCGGACCGGCGGCTGCGCACCATCCACCACGACTGGTCCGATGCCGCCGAGCGCACCCAGCGGACGGTGCGGCAGATCTCCGAGCAGCTGCGCCGCTTCCTCGACGATCAGCTGTGGCTCGAGAACCGGCGGGTCCTCGACCTGGTCCGGTCGGTCGAGGCAGCCGCTCTGGTCCGCCCGCGAGTCCCCACCGCCCTTCGGGCTGGTCGTCGACGTGCCCGGCGTCGAGATCTCCCTCCCGTTCGAGCGACCGCTCTATGACGCGCGCCCGGTCGCCGAGGTGGACAGTGTGCTGGACCTTCAGGCTGAGGCCCAGGTCGACCTGTCTGTCCTGCTCGGCCAGACCTTCGTCGACCAGGCCCGGCTGGCCGACCACATCCGCTCGATCGTGCCGCCTGCCAGCACGGTGCTGCTGGAGGACATCGTGGACTTCTACCCCGTCGAGCAGGGCGCTGCGGAGATCGTGGGCTACCTCGCGCTGAGCGACGACGACCTCGAGGTCGTCATGGACGAGACCCAGGAGAGCGTCATCGAGTATGCCGACAGCACCGGTCGACGTCGGGCGCGTCTCCCTCGCGTGACGGTGAGACGACGATGAGGACACCCGAGGAGCAGGCCGTCGCTGCCGCGATCATCCGACTGATGCGCGGCGTCGTCTATCGCGAGGCCGACGAGGACGGCTGGTCCACGCTGGCACGTCACGCCGCAGCGGTGCGCGACCACTTCAGCACGATCGGTGTCCAGCTCGTCGTCGACGACGTAGAGGGTTATGCATACCTGCGCAACGCGGACGAGGACGACGCGGAGGAGCCTTTGCCCCGGCTGGTTCGTCGTCGCAGCCTCACCTACAACGTGAGCCTCCTGATCGTCCTGCTGCGCAAGCGGCTCGTGGAGTTCGAAGCCTCCGGAAGCGAAGGCAAGCTGGTGCTGACCCGAGACCAGATGATCGACGCGCTGCGCCTGTTCCTGCCGGAGTCGAGCAACGAGGCACGCGTGATCGATCAGGTCGACACCACGATCCGCAAGGTTGGCGAACTGGGCTTCCTGCGCCAGCTTCCTCGCCAGCCCGACCAGTGGGAGGTGCGACGCATTCTGAAGGCCTACGTCGACGCCCAGACGCTGGGCGACTTCGCCGGCAAGCTGCAGGAGTATGCCGGCACTGCCCCGGGTGGTCACGATGACTGACGCATTGTTCTCGGCAGTGGAAGTTGCGCCGACCGGCCGCGCCGGGTACCGCCTGCACCGCCTGGAGGTCCTCAACTGGGGCACCTTCGACAAGCGGGTCTGGCGGATGACGCCCGCAGGCGACACCGCTCTGCTCACGGGCGACATCGGCAGCGGCAAGTCCACGCTGGTCGACGCGATGACCACGCTGCTGCTGCCGGCCCACCGCATCTCCTACAACAAGGCAGCAGGCGCCGAGTCACGCGAGCGGACGCTGCGCAGCTACGTCGAGGGGCACTACAAGTCCGAGCGGGTCGAGGCCACAGGAGCCTCCCGGGCGATCGGCCTGCGCGACAGCCGTTCCTACTCGGTGATCCTGGCCGTCTTCGCCAACGAGGGACAGGATGAGACGATCACCCTCGCGCAGGTCTTCCAGCAGCGTGACAGCTCCGGCCAGCCATACCGTTTCTACGTCACTGCGGGGCGCGAGCTGGCCATCGAGCCGGACTTCGTCGACTTCGGCAGCTCGCTCAACGACCTGCGCCGCCGGCTTCGCGCCGGCGGGGCGGACCTGCACGACGACTTCCCACGCTACGGCGAACGGGTCCGTCGGCTCCTCGGCATCCGGTCCGTGCAGGCGATGGAGCTCTTCCACCAGACGGTGTCCATGAAGTCGGTCGGCAACCTCAACGAGTTCGTCCGTCACCACATGCTGGAGCCCGCCGACGCGGCCCAGCGGGTCGCCGAGATCGTGGGCCACTTCGAGGACCTCACGAAGGCGCACGACGCGGTGAAGCGGGCCCGTGAGCAGCTCGAGGCCCTCCAGCCGCTCGTGGCCAGCAGCGGCAAGTTCGACGATGCCACCGCGCGGCGCAACGATGCCGAGGCTCAGCGGGAGGCCGTGCGCATGTTCATCGCCGAGCGGCGGATCGACCTGCTGGCTGCGGAGATCGATGCCAACACCGCCGAGCGCGACGCGGTGGCCGGGCAGGTCGAGCGGGTCAGGCAGCGGCAGCAGGACGTCGGCCGCACCAAGGTTGACCTCATCGAGGCACGCGCACGTGCGGGCGGCAACCGGGTAGCCGAGCTCGAGCGCTCCATCGCGGCCGCACGGGACGAGGCCGGCCAGCGGCGTGAGCGCTGGGCCCGCTTCGACACGGCGGTCCGCGTCGCGGAGTTCGACCCGGTCACCGACGGCGCCGGCTTCACGGCGACGCTGGCCCGCGCCGAGCAGCTTTCCTCCGAGCTGGCCCGTCGGCGTGAGCACCTCGACGACGAGCGCACCACCCTGCATACCCAGAAGGTCGACCTGCTCAGGGAGGCCGAGCGGATTCGCACCGAGCTGGCCAGCCTGGCTGGTCGCAGCAGCAACGTGCCCAGCAGCCAGCTCGACGTCCGCGCGCAGCTGTGCCGGACGCTCGGGCTGGACGAGGCCGAGCTGCCCTTCGCCGGAGAGCTCCTCGACGTGCGTGAGGAACTCAGCCGGTGGCGCGGCGCCGCGGAGCGGGTCCTGCGCGGCTTCGCCCTCTCCCTGCTTGTGCCGCAGCAGCACTACGACGCTGTCTCAGCCTGGGTCGACTCCCACCGGCTGACGCACCGCCGAGGTGACGGCCGTGTCACCGGTACCCGTCTCGTCTACGAGCGGGTTCCCGCCCGGCGGGTCCGGCTGCAGCACGTCGACGTGCCCGGTGCGCTGCTGCTCGCGGACACGGTCGAGGCTTCCGCCGGCCCCTTTCACGACTACCTGCGCGACCAGCTCACCCGTCGTGCCGACCATCGCTGCGTCGAGACCATGGAGGAGTTCCGCCGGGAGCACCGGGCCGTCACCGCGCAAGGTCAGGTGCGTTCCGGCGACCGCCACGAGAAGGACGACCGTTCCCGCGTCGACGACGCCCGCTCCTGGGTCCTCGGCTGGGCCAACGAGCGCAAGGTCGAGGCCCTCACCGAGCAGCTGATCGGTCTCCAGCGGGAGATCGAGCCTCTCGAGGCACGCACGACCGAGGTCCAGGCGGAGGTGACCGCCCTCGCGGCCCGGCTGGCGGCCCTCAGCCAGCTGTCGGCATACGGCTCCTGGGAGGAGCTGGACTGGGCCGGGGCCGAGGCGCGGGCCGGGACCGACGAGCAGGAGCGGCAACGGCTCGTCTCCGGGTCCTCCGAGCTCTCCGAGATCACCCGCCGGCTGGAGGAGAACGACCGGGAGTCCGGCGAGCTGGGGGAGACGCTCTCACGGCTCACCGGCGACATGCGGGTGCTGCAGGAGCGGATCGACCGGGCCGAGAGCTCGCGCGACCGGGACGAGCGGTTCGTGACCTCGCAGCAGCAGGATGACCTGGCCCGGGCGCGCATGTCGTACGAAGCCCTGGAGGAACGGCTCGGTGCCGACCTGCCGCGCGACGCCGACTCGTGCGGGCCTGCCCAGGAGGTGCTCACGGCCGACCTGCAGGTCCTCATCGACCGGATCGGCCGCGAGATCGGCGGCTACACGCAGAGCCTGCTGCAGTACATGGGAGATGTGCGGCGCCGCTGGCCCGAGGCGACGACCGAGATGGACGTCAGCATCGAGGCCCGAGCCGACTACCTGGCCCTCTACCAGCGGGTGGCCGACGACGACCTCCCGCGCTTCGAGGAGGAGTTCAAGCGTCAGCTCAACACCAACACGATCCGCGAGCTGGCGCAGTTCAACAGCTGGCTGCGGCGGCAGTCCGACGAGATCCACGGCCGGGTCGACCGGATCAACGAGGCCCTCGGTGCGATCCCTTACAACGAGGGCCGCTACATCCGGCTGGAGAGCGAGCGCACGGTCAACACCGAGATCCAGGCCTTCCGGACCGACCTGCGCAAGGCCACCGACGACACGCTCGGGCCGGAGGGCGACCAGTACTCCGAGCAGCGGTTCCTCGACGTCGAACGCCTCATCGAGCGGTTCCGCGGGCGCGAGGGACACGCCGAGTCGGACCGTGCGTGGACGCGGCGGGTCACCGACGTGCGCAACTGGTTCACCTTCTCCGCCTCCGAGCGCGACCGCGAGACCGATCAGGAGTGGGAGCACTACCGCGACTCTGACGGCAAGTCCGGCGGGCAGAAGGAAAAGCTCGCCTACACGATCCTGGCCGCCTCGCTGGCCTACCAGTTCGGGCTGGAGTGGGGTGCCGAGCGCGCGCGGGACTTCCGGTTCGCGGTGATCGACGAGGCTTTCGGGCGCGGTTCGGACGTGTCCACCCGCTACGCGCTCGACCTGTTCGCCAAGCTGGGACTGCAGCTGCTCATCGTGACCCCGCTGCAGAAGGTGCACGTCATCGAGCCCTACGTGCAGGCGATCGGTTTCGTCGACAATCCCACCGGCAGCTACTCGAGGCTCCAGACGCTCACGATCGAGGAGTTCCGGGAGGTCCGGACCAAGCAGGTCCAGGAGGCACTGGCCGGAGCGCGCGGATGAGATCGCCGTTGGTGGGCGGCCGACCGGCCCGGATCTTCGCAGGGATGGCCGTGGAGGGTGAGTTCGTGTGACGAGGAGATGGTCCACGGCAGCCGATGTCCGGACCCCCGTGCGACGTCGCTGGGACGACGGCACCCTGCTGCGGTGCTACGCGGCGGGGGAGCCCTTCCCCGTGATCGACGTGCCTTTGCGCCGCCCTCGTGCTTCGGAGATCGGTGACGATCTCGGAGCTGTTCAGGACTGGGCGGCCGCCCTCGCTGCGGGATCCAAAGGAGGGGCGTACTACCACGTGACCTATGAGGAGGTCGGCGGTCGCGTCATCGGTCGCAACGAGTTGCCCGGTCGGGCGGTGGTGCGGTCCTACGGGCAGGCGTGGGCGCTGCTGGGCGTGACGACCGAGGTACGTCAGCTCGACCAGATCCTGGCCCTGCTGGCCCAAGAGCCGGTGCTGCGTCATTGGGTGGGGGCCAACCCGCTCAAGGCTCTGCAGTTCGGAGCGTCCTGGGATCGGTTGATGCAGGCCTACCGCTGGCTCCTGGCGGCGCGGGGGAGCGGGCGCTACCTGCGGGAGGTCGACGCCCCGGGTGTCGACACGAAGTTCATCGAACGGCACCGCTCCGTGCTGGCGCACCTGCTCGAGGTCCCTTCGACCTCGGCAGGATTTGTGACCGCCTTGGGGCTGCGGACCAAGCCAGAACTGGTCCGGTTGCGGATGGACCCGACGTTGGGACTGGCAGGGGAGTTCTCCGAGGCGGTGCTGCGCGTGGAGGAGGCGGCTCAGGCCCAGGTGAGCGTGCGTTCGGCGATGATCGTCGAGAACGAGATCAGCTATCTCAGCGTGCCCGTCCCCGACGACGGTGTAGTCATCTGGGGCAAGGGCTTCGAAGTCGACCGAGCGGGTGCGCTTCCGTGGCTTCGGCAGACCCAGGTGCACTACTGGGGTGACCTCGACACCCACGGGTTCGCGATCCTGGATCGGTTGCGCGCCTGGTTGCCGCAGACACGCTCCGTACTGATGGACCGGCAGACCCTGCTGGAGCATCGCGATCGCTGGGGACGGGAGCCGAGCCCGACGTCGGCGCGCCTTGATCGGCTCACCCAGCCCGAGGCCGGGCTATATGCCGACCTGGTCTCCGACACGTTCGCCGAGCGCGTGCGGCTGGAGCAGGAGCGGATCGACTGGGCCTGGGTGAACGCCCATCTGCCGTGCGTGGCGCCTCAGCGACGTGCGGGCACGGTGGACGACCCGCGATAGGGCGCTGCGACGAGATGCGGCTACGCGTGTGGCTATGACCGTGCACGCGGCAAGCGCACTCAGGTCCGTGAAGGACCGCCTGTCCGCGACGGCGGCCACTCCTGACGCCCTCGAGCGGGTGTGTACGTTCTCCCGGCCAGCCTCATCCTCGCGGGGGCGATGCGTGGGTCATCGTCGCGGGGGCGATGTGTGGAGTCGATCAGTCGGCGCGATTCTTCGGCGGTTGCCGCCGCTAGACTCCGGCGGGTGAGCAACTCTGGGCCGTACCTCACGATGGAGGACGTCATCGGCGGCACCCCGCTGGTGCGTCTGCAGCGCCTTCCGGGGCCGGCGAACGAACGCCGCGGCAACGTGCTGCTCGCCAAGCTGGAGGGGAACAACCCGGCCGGCTCGGTCAAGGACCGGCCGGCGATCAGCATGATCCGGGGCGCCGAGGCGCGAGGGGAGATCTCCCCCGGCGACACCCTGATGGAAGCCACGTCCGGCAACACCGGGATCGGTTTGGCGATGGCGGCGGCGATCAGCGGCTACCCGCTGGTCATCGTGATTCCCGAGAACGCCTCCACCGAGCGGATCCAGACGATGGAGGCGTACGGAGCCGACCTGGTCCTCACCTCGGCAGAGGGCGGCATGGAAGAGGCCCGCGACGTCGTGACGCGGATGGAGCGGGAGGGTAGAGGCCGGGTCCTGGACCAGTTCGGCAACCCGGACAACCCCCGTGCCCACGAGAACGGCACGGGCCCGGAGCTGTGGCGCCAGACCGAGGGACGGATCACGCACTTCGTGTCCGCGATGGGAACCACCGGCACGATCACCGGGGTCTCGCGGTTCCTGAAGTCGCGCAACCCCGGTGTCCAGATCGTCGGGGCACAGCCCGCGGAGGGCGCGAAGATCCCCGGGATCCGGGCCTGGCCACCGGAGTACGTGCCGAAGATCTTCGATCCGTCAGCGGTGGACCGGACCGTGGAGGTCACCCAGAACGACGCCGAGGAGACGGCCCGCCGGTTGGCCCGCGAGGAGGGCGTCTTCGGTGGTGTCTCCGCGGGCGGCGCTTGCTGGACCGCCCTGCAGGTGGCCGAGGATGTCGAGGGGGCGACGATCGTCTTCGTGGTCTGCGACCGCGGCGACCGGTACCTCTCCAGCGGCGTGTTCCCCGCCTAAGAGGCTTGGCCGACTGCCGCGATGAAGACTTCCATGTCGCGGTAGCCCGATCGTGAGCCGACCGGGGCGACCCACAACCACCTCGAGCCGGCTGTCTCGTCTTCTTCGTCGCTCTCATCCGTGCGGAATCGTCGTACACGGCCTGTGGCCAGACCTGCCCCGTGATCAGGTCGACTCGCCCGCCCCCGTGGGTGGGGTCGCCCTCGCGCACGCCGGCGAGCTCCTCCACATCCGAACGGAACGGCCCCATCAGTGGCTGGGGGCCATCGACCACCCCGCCGCGAGCGTCCGGCCAGGTCGGTGTCGCCGTCCCATCCCCGCGCGCCTGCAGTCGTGCGGCACAGGCTCGCGCCAGGTCACGGGAGTCGGCCGATCCAGAGGTGACCTCGACCAGGAGAGCATCCCCCCGCAGCGCCTCGGCGCGGTCACCGCCGTCGATGCGCAGGCATCGTCGAACCTGCTCGGCGACCGGTACCCACGGTCCTGCCCCGGTGGCCGCATCAGGTCGCACCCCTCCGACCCTGCCTCTTGCTACCGTTGCCCGGGTGCCTCAGTACGCTGCGCTTCTGCGGGGGATCGCGCCGAGCGGTACGAACATGACGAACGACAAGTTGCGCGGCGTGTTCGAGCGGCTCGGCTTCGCAGACGTGGCCTCGGTGCTGTCCAGCGGCAACATCGTCTTCCGCAGTCCTGACGCCGACGCGCACCTGCTCGAGCAACGGATCGAGGACGCGCTCGCTGACGACCTCGGCCTGGCCAACCGCGCGATCATCCGCTCCCACAGCGAACTGCGCGTGCTCCTTGACAGCGACCCCTTTCCCGGAGTGACGCATGGGCACGACACCTACGTGACGGCGACCTTCCTCAAGGACGCCGCGACAACCCCGGAGCACATCCCCGCCCAGCCCGGCCTGCGCACAGAGGTCGTCCGTTACGACGGGGCCGCCCGCGTCGTCCTGGCGATCACCGACAACAGCGACGCCAACCAGACGTCGGGCTTCATGGCCTGGCTGGAACGGACCTATGGCAAAGACATCACCACACGCAGCTGGCTCACCGTTCAACGCATCGTCAAGAGGCTCGAAGGGTAGTCCCGTGCCATCGCAGACCACCCCGACCGGCGGCACGGCCGGCGCCTCATGAGCAGGGCCCCGCGATCGACCCGCTGCAGCGGCAGTGTGCGGAGGTCGTCCAGGGCGACGGACGACACGATGAGCGTCCAGCTCGCCGCCCCGCGCGAGACCGCGCCACACCGACACGACCTCCAGGTCGATCAGGTTCGGCGCCGCCAGGTCCGCACCGCGCAGCCGCGCGCGGAGGTGGTCTCCGTCCGGTCCGTCGTCGAGCAGGGCGATCCGCTGGAACCAAGGAGGGAACGAAGCGCACATCGGGGAGGCGTGATGTCCGCCCGTGACGGGAGGGCCGTCCGACAGCGGCTGGGAGTGGAGCGAGCAGCCCAGACGTTCGTGCCTCGTGCCACACCCGTCGCGGGCACGACGTCAAGTGTCGGGGCCGGCGTCGGCACGCACCTGACCGTCGGGGAAGGGCACGCCATGGTGGGACGGCGACGTTCAGGGCCGCCAACCTGGCCGTGCACCTACGATACGGTCAGCTGACTGGGTCCGACGTCGAGACGGGATGGTTCTTCATGCCCTCTGACCTGCGACGACGAGCAGGTTCTGTCGATGCCCTCGGCATGAACCCCACGCCACCGACGCGGCGGCGCACCCGTTGATCGAGCTGGGCCGGAGACGGACGGGCATGGGCGGCGCGGATGGGTACTGAGCTCCGGCGACAGGTGCACAACATCGGGCGTCGGCGCGCCTGGGCGATCTGGCTGGTCGGCCTGTCCGTCTACACCCTCGCGGTCTTCCACCGGACGTCGCTGTCCGTGGCAGGGATCATCGCCGCCGAGCGGTTCGACATCACCGCCGCCCAGCTGTCGACCTTCACGGTGCTGCAGCTGGCGGTCTACGCGGCCATGCAGATCCCGGTCGGCGTGCTCATCGACCGGTACGGCTCGAAGCTGCTTCTGCTGGTCGGTCTGACGCTGATGACCGCGGGCCAGTTCTGGTTCGCCCTCGCCGGGACCTTCGAGGCCGGCGTCGCCGCCCGCGTCCTCCTGGGGTGCGGGGACGCCATGGTCTTCACCAGTCTCCTGCGGGCTGATCGCCCTGTGGTTCCACGTCAAGCAGGCCCCGATGGTCACGCAGCTGACCAGCATGGTCGGCCAGCTCGGGGCGGTCGCCGCAGCCACTCCGCTGGCGGCGGCGCTGGCCCGGTTCGGCTGGACCTGGTCCTACGGCATCGCTGCCGGGGTCGGTGTCGTGCTGGGTATCGCCCTGGTCATCGTCGTGCGTGACTCGCCGTACACCGGCGAGGCCGTCGAGCGCATCAAGATGCGTGCCCTGGCACGGACCATGGCCGAGGTGTGGGGCAACCCCGGGACCAGGCTGGGGCTCTGGGTCCACTTCTCCTCCCAGTTCGGACCCACGGTCTTCACCATGCTGTGGGGCTACCCGTTCCTGATCGCGCAGGGTCTGGAGTCGACGCTCGCCAGCGGGATGCTCATCCTGATGACGGTGACCGCGATGGTCGCCGGCCCCGTGGTCGGTCTGCTGACGAGCCGGATCCCCTACCACCGCTCCACCCTGGTCCTGGTCCTGGTCACCGCCATCGCCACCGTCTGGGCGGTGGTCCTGCTGTGGCCGGGTCCGGCCCCGCTCTGGCTGCTGGTCCTGATGGTCATGGTCACGGCCGTCGGTGGTCCCGGCTCCATGGTCAGCTTCGACCTGGCCCGCACCTTCCACCCCTCGGAGCGCTACGGCCGGGCCAACGGGATGATCAACATCGGCGGGTTCGTCGCTTCCCTGCTGACGATCGGACTCATCGGGCTGGTCCTGGACCTACGGGCTCCGGGCGGCCCCGCGACGTACGAGCTGGCCGACTTCCGGGTCGCGATGGCGGTGCAGTTCCCCTTCTGGGCGCTGGGGGCCCTGCAGCTGGTGCGCTACCGCCGGAAGGGTCATGCGCTGATCGGCCGGCACCCCGGAGCCATGCAGGCACTGCGGGAGGGACAGGCCGTGCTGCCCGGGCTGTCCGGCCCGGCCGACCCTGGACCCGACGACGAGGCCCCGCCCTCGCGGCGGTAGCCCGACCGACGGGCCGCCGGGTCCGGGAGGGCTGCGGACCGGTGTCGGACGCAGCGACGGCAGACCGGCCCCGTACCTAGATCAGGTCCCCCTCGGTCGGGGGACGGATCCGGCGCATCTCCTCGGCGAGGTCGGGGTTGCGTCGCTCCAGGTGGGCGATCACGTTCTCGACGACGCCCGGCTGCTTGTTCTGGCTGAGCTTGGCCCGGGCCTCGAGGCGTTCGACCCGCAGGCGCAGCCCGACGGTGCCCCTGGCGGCGGTACGCGTGCCGTGCTCGTCCTCGCTCAGGCTGCGGCCACCCGGGTGGTGCCGCTCGAAGTGGTCGGTCAGGTGGCGCAGGACGGCGTAGTTCTCCTCCTCGGTCAGGATCTCGGGGGTGCCGTACAGGTGGGCGGTGACGTGGTTCCAGGTGGGGATGACCTCGCCGGGCGGGTACCAGCTGGGGGAGACGTAGTCGTGCGGGCCCTGGACGATGACGAGGATCTCGTGCTGCCCGAGCTCGTGCAGGGTCTCGTCGGGGCGGCCGAAGTGGCTGACGATCGAGAGGTCCCCACGGCCCTCCTCGACCAGCACGGGGTAGTGGGAGGCGACCAGGCCGGTGCTGGCGGCGGAGACGAAGGTGGCTCAGGGGTGCCTGCGGACCAGACGCTCGACCTCGGCGGGATCGGTCATGAGGAAGGCGGGGGTATGACGCATCGGGGGCGTTCTTTCGGTCTGGCAGGGTGACGGGGAGCCGCGGTCGAGAGCTGGGGGGGTCCCCGACACGGTCGCACCCCCGGGCATGGTGCACAAGACCGCGCCGGGCCCACCGCGGTCGCTAGGATCGTCGGGTATGACGCCCACGTCGCGCCCGGCGACCGCGCAGACGCCCGCCCCCTCCCTCACGGTCAACGGCACGTCCGTGCCCCTGGCCGGTGCGACGCCCCACACCACCACGCTCGACTGGCTGCGGGACCGCGGGCTCACCGGTGCCAAGGAGGGCTGCGCGGAGGGGGAGTGCGGCGCCTGCGCCGTCCTGGTCGCCCGGCCCGACACCGGGACGAGGACCCCCACCCGGTGGGACGCGATCGTCTCCTGCCTCGTCCCCGTGGCCGCCCTGGACGGGCAGGAGGTGGTCACGGCCGAGGGGCTGGGCACCCCCGACCACCTCCACCCGGTCCAGCAGGAGCTGGCCGACCGGGGCGGGTCCCAGTGCGGCTACTGCACCCCGGGTTTCGTCTGCGCCATGGCGGCCGAGTACTACCGGCCCGACCGCCATGGCGCTGCCGACGCCCGCACGCTCGGCCCGGACGAGGAGCACGGGCCGGACGGGTTCGACCTGCAGGCCCTGTCGGGCAATCTGTGCCGCTGCACCGGCTACCGACCCGTCCGCGACGCCGCCCACGCCCTGGGCCGGCCGACGACGCCCGACCCCCTCGCCGAGCGGCGCGAGCGTCCTGCGCCGCGCCCACGCCATACCCGGCTGGTGTCCGACGGCGCCGAGATCGTGCGCCCGAGGGACCTGGCCGAGAGGCGGTGCAGCTGCTCGCCGACCACCAGGACGCGGTGCTGCTGGCCGGCTCGACCGACGTGGGTGTGGACCTCACCCTCGGGGGCGCCCGGCCCTCGTTCCTCCTCGCCGTCGACCGGCTCCCGGAGCTGCGCGCCCTGGAGCACACCGACGAGGAGGTCCGGATCGGGGCCGCGCTGAGCCTCAGCGAGATCGAACGCCGTCTCGACGGCCGGGTCCCGCTCCTGGCCCAGCTCCTGCCCCTGTTCGCCTCCCGCCTGGTCCGCAACGCGGCCACGCTGGGCGGCAACCTGGGCACCGCCTCCCCGGTCGGCGACGCGGCCCCCGTGCTGCTGGCCCTGGAGGCCTCGCTCGTGCTCGCCGGGCCGGACGGGGACCGCGTGGTGCCGCTGGCCGCCTACTTCACCGGCTACCGACAGAGCGTGCGCACCCCGGGCGAGATCATCCGTGAGGTCCGCGTCCCGCTGCCGCCCGCCCCTACCGCGGCCTTCCACAAGGTCGCCAAGCGCCGCCTCGACGACATCTCCAGCGTCGCCGTCGCCCTGGCCCTGGACGTGGTCGACGGCACCGTCGCCCGGGCCCGGATCGGACTCGGCGGCGTAGCGGCGACCCCCCTCCGTGCCCTGCGGACCGAGCAGGCGCTGGAGGGTATGCCGTGGACGCGCGCCACCGTCGACGCGGCCGCCGGCGTGCTCGCCTCGGAGGGCACGCCCCTGTCCGACCACCGGGCCAGCGCCCGCTACCGCAGCGCCATGCTCGGCGGTGCGCTGCTCAGGCTCCACGCCGACCACCCCCGTGCGGGGGGACGACGGGTCGTGACCTCCCTCTCCGAGCGCCCCGCCCGGGCCGTCGTGGGGCGGAGCGTGCCCCACGAGTCCGCCGTCCTGCACGTCACGGGCAGGGCGCTCTACACCGACGACCTCACGCCCCGGACCAAGGACGTCCTGCACGCCTGGCCCGTGCAGGCTCCCCATGCCCACGCCCGGGTCACCGGCCTGCGGGCGGAGCCGGCCTCCGCCGTCCCCGGGGTGGTCCGGGTCCTCACCGCGGCGGACGTCCCCGGGGTCAACGACGCCGGCGTGAAAGATGACGAACCGCTCTTCCCGACCGAGGTCTGCTTCCACGGGCACGCGGTCTGCTGGGTGCTCGGGGAGAGCCTCGAGGCCGCCCGGCGGGGCGCTGCGGCGGTCGAGGTCGACTACGAGCCGCTGCCGTCGGTCGTCACCCTGGCCGAGGCCATCGCGGCCGAGAACTTCCAGGGCGCCCAGCCCACGGTCCGGCGCGGCGACGTCGAGGCCGGCCTGGCGCGCGCGGCCCACGTGTTCTCCGGCGAGCTGGAGATGTCCGGCCAGGAGCACTTCGCCCTCGAGACGCAGGCGGCGCTGGCGACGGTCGAGGAGGACGGCCGGCTGTTCGTGCAGAGCAGCACGCAGCACCCGAGCGAGACGCAGGCGATCGTGGCCCAGGTGCTGGGGCTGTCCGCGCACGAGGTCACGGTCCAGTGCCTGCGCATGGGCGGCGGCTTCGGCGGTAAGGAGATGCAACCGCACGGGTATGCCGCGGTCGCCGCCCTGGGTGCCGTGCTGACCCGACGTCCGGTCCGGGTGCGGCTCACCCGGACCCAGGACCTCACCATGACGGGCAAGAGGCACGGCTTCCACGCGACCTGGCGGGTGGGTCTCGCCGAGGACGGGCGGCTCGAGGCGCTCGAGGCGACGCTGACCTCCGACGGCGGGTGGTGCCTGGACCTGTCCGAGCCCGTGCTCGCCCGGGCCCTGTGCCACGTCGACAACAACTACTGGATCCCCGACGTCCGCGTGACCGGTCGGGTCGCGCGGACCCACAAGACCTCCCAGACAGCCTTCCGCGGGTTCGGCGGACCGCAGGGGATGCTCGTCGTCGAGGACGTCCTGGGGCGGTGCGCACCGCTGCTCGGCATCGAGCCGCACGAGCTGCGCCGACGCAACTTCTACGCGGACGGCCAGCGCACGCCCTACGGACAGGTCATCACCCAGGCCGGACGGGTGCACCGGGCCTGGGACCAGGTCACCGAGAGCGGCGAGCTCGAGCGGCGGCGCGCGGAGATCGCCCGGTTCAACGCCGGGCACGAGCACGCCAAGCGGGCCGTGGCGATCACCCCGGTGAAGTTCGGGATCTCCTTCAACCTCACCGCGTTCAACCAGGCGGGGGCGCTGGTGCACGTCTACAAGGACGGGTCGGTGCTGGTCAACCACGGCGGCACGGAGATGGGCCAGGGGCTGCACACGAAGATGCTGCAGGTGGCCGCGACCAGCCTCGGGGTCCCGCTGGAGACGGTGCGCCTGGCGCCCACGCGCACCGACAAGGTGCCCAACACCTCCGCGACGGCCGCCTCGTCCGGGGCCGACCTCAACGGCGGCGCCGTGAAGGACGCCTGCGAGCAGATCACCGCCCGGCTGGCCCAGGTCGCTGCGCAGCGGCTCGGCGTGCCCGCGCCCGACGTGCGGTTCGTCGACGGTGTCGTGTCCGGGCTGGGGGTCGCGCAGACGCTCCCGTGGGAGGAGGTCGTCCGCTCCGCCTACTTCGCGCGCGTCCAGCTCTTCGCCGCCGGCTACTACCGGACGGAGGGCCTGCACTGGGACTCCGGCGTCATGCAGGGCAGCCCGTTCAAGTACTTCGCCCACGGGGTCGCGGCGGCCGAGGTCGAGGTCGACGGCTTCACCGGCGCCTACCGGACGCTGCGGGTGGACATCGTCCACGACGTCGGCGACAGCCTGTCGCCGCTGGTCGACATCGGGCAGATCGAGGGCGGCTACGTCCAGGGGGCCGGGTGGCTGACGCTGGAGGACCTGCGCTGGGACGAGGGCGACGGGCATGACCGCGGGCGGCTGCTCACGCGGAGCGCCAGCACCTACAAGCTGCCGAGCTTCGCGGAGATGCCGCAGGACTTCCGCGTCAGCCTGCTCGAGCGGGCGCACGAGGACGGCGCGGTCTACGGGTCGAAGGCGGTGGGGGAGCCGCCGCTCATGCTGGCCCTCGCCACCCGTGAGGCGCTGCGCCAGGCGTGCGCGGCCTTCGGTCCGGAGGGCACGAGCGTGGACCTGGCCATCCCGGCCACTCCGGAGGCCGTGTTCTGGGCCGTCCAGGAGGCGCGCGCCCGCGCTGACGCCGCCGGTGACGTCGAGGAGGGCGGTGGCACCGCGCCGCCTGCGGCCGACCCGACCGCACCGGACCGGCGCCCGGAGTCGGAGACCGCCCTGCACCAGCTCGGGGGGCGGTGACCGTGCGTTGGTCGCAGGCGGTGGAGCACCTGCGGACGCAGCGCGAGCCCGGGGTGCTGGTGACGCTGACCTCGGTCCGCGGCCACGCGCCCCGCGGGGCCGGGGCCAAGATGGTCGTGGGCCGGACCCGGACGTGGGACACGGTCGGGGGAGGCAACCTGGAGGCGGTCGCGGTGGAACGCGCGCGCGTCATGGTGCGCGAGGGCCGCACGGTGCCGGAGGCGTTCAGCACGTCCCTGTCCGAGCGGGCCCCGTCCCGGCACGGTCTGCAGTGCTGCGGGGGCGAGGTGGGCGTGCTGCTGGAGCCTCTGCCGGTCGTGCCGGCGGTCGCCATCTTCGGGCTGGGGCACGTGGGCCACGAGCTCGCCCGCATCCTGGCGCGCCACGACCTCGACCTGCACCTGGTGGACACGCGTCCGGACCGGCTCGGCCCGCAGCAGCTGGCCCCGCTCGCCGACGCCGACGCCCGGGTGCACCCCCACGCCGTCCCCGTGCTGCCCGAGCTGGTGCTCGATGAGCTGCCGCCCGGCACGCACGTGCTGGTCATGACGCACGACCACGCCGAGGACGCGGCGATCCTGGACGCCGCCCTGCGGACGGAGGGACTGGGGCCCGTCGGCCTGATCGGCTCGCGCACGAAGTGGGCCCGGCTGCGGCACCGGCTGGTGGAGGGCGGCCTCACCGAGGAGCAGGTCGCCCGCGTCCGCACCCCGGTCGGGCTGCCCGGCCTCGTCGGTGGTGACCCGGCCACGATCGCGGTGAGCGTGGCTGCCGACCTGCTGCTGAGCTGGACGTCCTCCTCGACGGTGGCGCCGGAGGAAGGGGCGGGAGCCACCGCCTCCCGCCGGTGAACGGCTCTCCGGCGTCCTCGACGCAGCGGGCCCTGGACGCGGTCCGGCAGGCCCCTTCGATGCTCACCGGCCTCGACGGGATGGACGACCTGACGGACGCGGTCCGGGCCGACGGCGCCGCCGCCGCACCGCTGCTGCGGGCCGCCGTCCACGACCCCACCGACACGCTGACGGCGGTCGTCGCGGTCCACGCCGCCGGCGTCGCCGGGCCGACGGCGGCGGCGGTGGTGGTGCCCCTGCTGGGGTCCGCCGTGCCGTTCCTGCGGGAGCACGCCGCGTGGTCGCTGGGGTCTGGCCCTCCGCTCGCGGAGGCCGTCGGCCCGCTGACGGCGATGGCCGGGGACGGCGGGCTCCTCGGCACGCTCGCCCGCGCGACCCTGGAGACCTGGGCGTCACCGGCCGGTGCCTCCTCCCGCGGTGCCTCCTCCCGCGGTGCCGACTCCCGCGGTGCCGACGTCGGGGCCGGTGCGCGCGGGCCGCACGACGACCGCGGTCTCACCGTCGCCCAGCTGTTCCTGCACGCCGACCTGGACGGCAGCCTCCTGCATGCGGGCAAGGGGGACACCGGGGGTATCGCGACCCTGCTGGTGCAGCTGGGCGACGCGCTCCTGGCCGACCCGCGGGTGGCCCGGGTGCTGACGCTCTCGCGCAGCCACCACGGTCAGGACCGGCGACCGGACGACCCCCTGGCGCCGGGTCACCACTACCTGGGCGTCCCGCTGCCCGGACCCGTCCGGCACGCGGCGGACACCTGGCACCTGCGCGAGGCCGTCCGCGACGGGTTGCGCCGGATCCTCACCGCCGCCGCCCCTGTGGACGTGCTCCACCTGCGCATGGCCGACGTCGGCGCGTGGGCGGCAGCGGAGGTGGCTGAGGAGCTGGGGATCCCCACGGTGCTCACGCTGGCGCCCGATCCGCACGCCCTGATCGCTGCGCGGGAGGACGCGGGCTCCCTCACCCGCACGACCTTCGGCGCCGTCGACCACGTCGAGCACCTCGTGCTGCGGGTCCGGCTCCTGCGCCACCTCGCCGCGCAGGCCGCCGCCCTCGTGGTCTTTCCGCGGCCCGATCTCGAACGGGACCTCCGCGACCTGCTGCACCTGGACCCCGGCACCGAGGCGCACCGGCTCACCGTCGTGCCGGAGGGCATCGACCTGGCCCCCCTGGACCGGGCCGCCCGTGAGGTGGGTGTCGCCGGAGGCAGCGGCACACCCCCGGCCTCCCGGGACGCGCTCTGCGAGCTGGACGCGCTCCTGGCCACCCTGCCGGCGGAGCGGCGGGGGCTGCCGCTGGTCGTCTCGGTCGGGCGGCTCCACCGGGTGAAGGGGATGGCGACCCTGGTCGAGGCCTGGGCCGCGGACCCCGCGTGCACCCTCCGCTGCAACCTGCTCGTGGTCGGCGGCGACCTCGAGGAGCCCACCGACGACGAGGCCGAGCAGCTGACCCGGATCGGGACGACCGTGCCCCCCGTGCTGGCCCCCGCCCGCGGTCTGCTCCTGGCCGGCCACCGGCCGCAGGGAACCGTCGTCACCTGGTTGGCGGCCGTCCGCCGCGGACGCCCGGGCCTCTGCGCTCCCGGCGGGGTCTACGTCTCGGCCAGCCTCAAGGAGGAGTTCGGCATCGCCATCCTCGAGGCGATGGCGTCGGGGCTGGTCGTGGTGGCCCCCCGTGAGGGCGGGCCGGCGACGTACGTCGAGGAGGGGGTGACGGGCCTGCTCGTGGACACCACGTCCCCGGCCGTCCTCGCCGGGGCGGTGGTGCGCGCCCTGGACCTCGCGGCCGCCCCCGACGCCGCGGACCGGGGCGACCACGCCCGGGCCGTCGTCGCCCGACGGTTCGGCATCGCCAGGATGGCCTCCTCCCTCGCGGACGTGTACGCGGGAGTCCTGGGCGAAGGTGGGTCATGACCCTGCTCGTGATCAGCCCCGACTACGCGTCCCACCTGCTGCCGCTCGCGACGCTGGGCACGGCCTGGGCGGACGCGGGCGAGCGGGTCGTGGTCGCGACCGGGCCGGCGACGGAGGGGATCGTGCGTCGGTTCGGTTTCGAGCGCGAGCACCTGCAGCTGGGGCGGGGGTCCAACCCCGGCGTCATCCGGGCCGAGGACCAGCCCCGGGGGGAGGACGAGGCCCTGCGGGGGTTCTTCGAGGCCACCCGGCGCGGAGCCGTGCAGACCCTCGCCTTCCAGGCGGCCGCGCGCGGGGACGACCTGCTCTGGGAGCCGCTCGTCGTCGCCCGGGAGGTGCAGCGCGTGGTCGACCGCGTCCGGCCCGACAGCGTGCTCGTCGACCACCTCGCCTTCAGCGCACGCCTCGCCCTGACCGCCGCCGGCGTGCGGCACGGCGACGTGGTCCTCGGCCACCCCTCGGCCCTGACCGTGGGGGAGGAGGTCTACGGCCTGCCGCCCGTCTGGCCGCGCCGCCTGCAGCCCGACCCCTCGGCCCTCCTCGCCCTGCGCCGGGCCTGCGAGCGGGTGCGGGACACGTTCACCGACCGGTGGAACGAGGCGCTGGTGACCCTCGACCCCGGTGCGCCTGCCTGCGAGGACGCGTTCGGCGTGACCGGGGACGTCCTTCTGCTGAACTATCCCGGGCAGCTGCATCCCCCCGCGCGGACGGCCCTGCTGGGCCGGCACGCCTTCCTCGGGTCTGCCGTCCGCACGGAGGCCCCGGACGCCGAGGTGGACGCGTGGCTGGCGCAGGGAGGACCCCCCGTGGTCTACGTCAGCCTGGGGAGCTTCCTGTCGGTGCGCTCCGACGTGCTGGCGACGGTGGTCGCCGCCCTCCGCGACCTGGACGTGCGGGTCGCCCTCGCGAGCGGCTCCACGACCCGGGAGGCCTTGGGGCCGGTTCCCGGGACCTGGCTGGTCCGTGCCGAGCTGCCCCAGGTCACCCTGCTGGACCACGCGGTGCTCGCGGTCTCCCACGGTGGGAACAACAGCGTCACCGAGGCGCTGACCGCGGGCGTCCCCCTCCTGCTGCTGCCGCTGTCCACCGACCAGTTCGCCGGCGCGGCCGCGGTCGAGGAGGCGGGGCTGGGGGAGGCGCTGGACCCCAACGGTGCCGCGCCCGAGGACGTCCGGGCCGTGGCGGAGGGGCTGCTCGAGCTCTCTGCCGAGCCCGCCACCAGGCTCAGGCGGCTGGCCCAGGAGCTCACCGACCGGCCCGGTGCCGGGCGTGCCCGCGCCGCGCTCACGGGGTCACCCCGGGAGGCGGCCTGAGCAGCCTCCCGCCGTCCGGCTCAGCGGTGCCGGTTCCACGCCTCCACGACCGGGTCCTCGTGGTGGTGACCCAGGACGGCGACCGCGCCGACCTCGAAGGTCAGGTGCGCGCCGAAGCGGGGGGCCTGCCGCAGGTAGACCGCGGCCAGCACCCGCAGGGCGTGGCCGTGCCCCACGAGGCAGACGTCCCCCTCGAAGAGGAGGGGCCAGATGCGGTCCAGGACCCGGCTCGCGCGGGCAGCCACCTCCTCGACCGTCTCTCCCGGCGTCGTGCCCGGAAGGACCCCGTGCTCGAAGACGGTCCAGTGGTAGCCGAGCTCGGCCCGGACGTCGGCCGTCGAACGTCCCTCGTAGGCGCCGTAGTCCCACTCGACCAGGTCCGCGTCCAGCTCGTCGACCTCCAGGCCGGCGAGGTCGGCGGTGGCCGTCGCCCGCTGCAGCGGCGAGGAGCGGACGTGGACGAACCGCCTGCCCTCCAGGACCTGGCGCAGCCCGCGGGCGGCTTCCTCGCCCTCGGGCAGCAGAGGCAGGTCGGTCAGCCCGGTGTGCTGTCCGGTCCTGGACCACTCGGTCTCGCCGTGGCGCACCAGGACCAGCCGACCGGAGGGGATGGCCGGTCCTGCCAGCCCGGCCGGCGGGGCGTCCGTGCGGTCGGGGCGGTCCGTGCGGTCGGGGGTCGGGGTGGGCTCGGGGACCTCGGTGGTGCCGGAAGCCTCGGGGGTGTCGTTCACGCCTGGCACAGTACGCGGCCAGGGAGGTGGGCACCATGCACCGAGGAAGGGTCCGTGCCCCGGCTGAGGTACTGTGGACGATAGATCACGATATGTCGCTCGCAGCATGCCGCTCGCACCGGAGGTCCACCCATGGCACCGCACCACCATTACACCGCCGGCAGCGGAGCGCCGTGGAGCCGGGGCGGGTTCGGTCCGCTCCTCGACGTCGCCCAGCAGCTGCGCGGGCTCAGCGGAGCCTCGGCCCAACGTGCCCGCCGCGGCGACGTGCGGGCCGCGATCCTGCGGCTTCTGGCGGAGGAACCGATGCACGGCTACCAGGTGATCGCCGAGCTCACGAACCGGAGCGGGGGAGCCTGGAGCCCGTCGGCCGGGTCGGTCTACCCGACCCTGCAGCTGCTCGCCGACGAGGGCCTGGTGGTCGCCGAGCCGGTCGGCGGCCGGAAGGTCTACCGGCTCACGGAGGCCGGGACCGACGCCGCCGCCCAGCTCGCCGGCCGGTCGGCCCCGTGGGAGGATGCCGCCGACCACCAGGGCGACGGGTCCGGCTACCACCAGGCCGTCGGGCGGCTGATGCAGGCGGTGTTCCAGGTCGGCCGGACCGGATCCGCGCACCAGCTGACCGCGGGGGCAGAGGTCCTCCAGGACGCCCGCCGGCGGCTGTACGCCATCCTCGCCGAGGACTGACGTCCTGCCTCCCGCCCCGTCAGCGACAGCGTCCGGAGGACGGATGAGGAGCTCGGACCTGCGCGTGCGCTACTGGCGCATCGTCCTGTTCTTCGCCCGGGTGACGGCCGGCTTCATCTGGTGGGAGATCGTGCTGCGGCGGCTGGGGGCCTGGGCCGGCTCGCGGCGCGCACCCGCGCGGAGCGCGGTCGGCGGGCGGCCGTGCGCTTCCGAGCGCTCGCCGTCTCGATGGGTGGGCTGATGATCAAGGTCGGCCAGTTCCTCTCCGCCCGGCTGGACGTGCTGCCTCCGGAGATCACGGCCGAGCTCTCGGGTCTGCAGGACGAGGTGCCGGCCGTCGACGTCGCGGCCGTCCGGAGGGTTGCCGAGGCGGAGCTGGCGCTCCCCCTGGCCGAGCACTTCACGTGGTTCGACGAGACGCCTCTGGCGGCCGCCTCCCTGGGGCAGGTGCACCGTGCGCGGCTGCGGCCGGCGGACGCGGCCGAGCAGGGGTTCACGGACGTGGTCGTCAAGGTGCAGCGTCCGCACATCCAGGAGGTCGTCGAGGTCGACCTGTCGGCGCTGCGCCGCGTGGGCGGCTGGTTGGAGCGCTATCGTCCCGTCCGCGAGCGCGCCGACGTCCGGGCCCTCGTCGAGGAGTTCGCGGCCACCACGCTGCAGGAGGTGGACTACCTCGCCGAGGGTGCCAGCGCCGAGACCTTCGCCGCCAACTTCGCGGACGACCCGCGCGTCGCCATACCCGCCGTGGTGTGGGAGCTGAGCGGTCGGCGCGTGCTCACCCTCCAGGACGTCTCTGCGATCAAGCTGGCCGACCACGCCGCGATCACGGCCGCCGGCATCGACCGGGCCGAGGTCGCGCAGGTGCTGGCGGAGACCTACCTGCAGCAGATCTTCACCGACGGCCTCTTCCACGCCGACCCCCATCCCGGGAACCTCTTCGTCACCCCCCGACCGGACGCGGGGCCGGGCGAGCCGGGGTGGACGCTGACCTTCATCGACTTCGGCATGGTCGGGCACGTGCCGGAGGACCTGCGCGCGGGACTGCGCGACCTGCTCGTCGCAGCGGGTCTGCGGGACGGCGCCAGGATGGTCGCCGGCCTGCGCCGGCTCGACCTGCTGCTGCCCACCGCAGACCTGGCGGGCATCGAGTCCGCCGTCGACCAGGTCTTCGAGCGCTTCGGCGGCCTGCGCATGGACGAGCTGCAGCAGATCCCGCCGGAGGAGATGCTCCGCTTCGGGCTGCAGTTCCGCGAGCTGCTGCTCGAGCTGCCCTTCCAGGTGCCCGAGAACCTGCTGCTGCTGGGCCGGTCGATGGGCATCCTGTCCGGCATCTGCACCGGGCTGGACCCCGAGTTCGACGTGTGGGGCACGATCACCCCCTACGCCTCCCAGCTGCTGGAGGACGAGCGGCAGGGCCTGCCGCAGACCGTCGTGGGCGAGGCGCTCGCGCTGGGGCGGCTGCTGCTCGTGCTGCCCCGCCGGGCAGACCGCGTCCTGACGCTGGCGGAGCGGGGTGAGCTCGCGGTCAGGACACCGGCCCTCACCGCGCAGGTGCGCCGTCTGGAGCGGTCGGTGAACCGCACCGGCGGGGTCCTCGTGTTCGCGGCGCTGCTGGTCGCGGGAGCGGTCCTCACCGCGTCCGACCAGGGCACCGGGCGTCTGCTCATGGTGCTGTCGACGCTGCCGCTGGTCTGGGTGCTGACGACCGGGTTGCGTCGGGGGCCTTGAAGGGAAGGGCTCGCGCCGCCCACCGTCGTCGTGCGGTGGCGGGCCGGGAGCCCTGGCTCAGTGACGGTGGAGGAAGTCGGCCACCAGGCTTGCCACCCGGGCCGTGTGCGTCCTCAGGAGGAGGTGGTCGGCTCCAGGCAGCACGTGGTGCTCGGCCTGGGGGAAGAGCTCCGCCACCCAGTCGTGCACCTGGGCGAACCACGGACCGCTGTCGCCTCCGCCGACGTAGAGGACGGGGGCGAGGACCTCGGCGGCCCGGGTCGGACCGAAGCGCCAGGTGAGCAGGGCCGGTACGTCGGAGCTGAAGAAGACGGTGGCGTCCCGCTCGACGCGGGCGACCTCGTCCGCTCCGGTGGCCGCCCGCTGCGCCTCCCAGCTGTCCGTCCCGAGCACGCGGGTGAAGGCCTCGAGCGCCGCCGTGACACCCTCCTGGGCGAAGACCTCCATCAGCTCCTGGCTGGCGTGGCGGAACGCGGTTCCCGCCTCCACCTCCACCGGCGGCGGCTCCAGCAGGGTCAGGGTGCGGACCAGCTCGGGACGGGCCGCGGCGAGCTCCAGCGCGACGGCCCCGCTGTAGCTCGCCCCGACGACGTGGGCCGGGGAGGCGTCCAGGGAGACCAGGACCGTGGCGCAGTCCGCGGCGTCCTGGACGACCGACCCCGGCGCCCGGGCCGGGGCACCGTCCGGGACGGTCAGGTAGCCCCGCCGGCGCAGGTCCACCACCCGGTGCCGTGAGCGCAGCGACGGCTCGCACCCGAGGACGGCCACCTCGTCGGTGGACAGGGCGGTCTGGACGAGCAGCAGGGTCGGGCCGTCCCCGTGGAGACGGACCTCCAGCACGCCACCGTCGACGGGCACCCGGGCCACGGTCACCCGACCACCGTAGACCCGGCGTCAGCCTGGTGCGGCCCGTCCCTGGGCTGCGGTGGCCGCCGCCCGGTGGGCGCTGCGCCGGCCCGCCGGCTCGGCGGCCATCTCAGGATCGTCCTGCACGAGGTAGACCAGGCCGCAGTCCTGCGGCCCGGTCGCCCCGGGGAAGCACAACGTGCACGGCTCGCCAACGCGGACAGGGCAGCGGGGCACGGGACGACGACGGGCAGGGGCGCTCACGTGAGGGTCAACGCCCGGGTCGACCGGGCCCTTCCCAGCTGCCTCCGTCCGCTCTGCGTGCGTACACCGGCGAGCGCCCCGCGTCCCCACGCGTGCGCCGTCACGCCTCCAGCTGGAGGGTGGTGATGCAGGTGGGGCTGCCCTCGGTGGTGGCGAAAGGAACGCTCCCGGTGGCTCCCTCGTGCTCGACCTCGATGGTGCCCGCCACGTCGCGCGGCACCCAGAAGCCGACGAAGCCGTTGCTGTAGGTCGTGGTGGTCTCGTCCACCAGGACCGTGCCGTCGTCGGTGACGATGCGGACGGTCACCTCCTCCTGGGCCAGCTCGCCCTGGCAGGTGGCCAGCGAGTGGAAGTAGCACTCGTGGGTCTGGTCGAGGAAGGGCGCGAGGGAGACGTAGAACTCGTCCTCCGGGAGCGGAAGCGCGACCTCGGTCTGCCCGTCCCCCAGCAGCAGGGCGTCCTCACGGACGGAGGCGGCGAGGGGCAGGGGACGCGCGTCGGCGCTGGTGTCGAGCTCCTCCACGATCGTGCGGGCGTCCGTGCCCGCCAGGTCCATCTTCGCCAGCAGGGCGTCCACGGACGCCTGGTCGCCGGTCCGGGTGGTGCTGGCTGTCGGCGCCGGCTCCGGGTCGCTGGTGGAGCAGCCCGCGAGGGCCAGGACGGCGGCCAGTCCGAGGGGGAGCAGGGGACGGAACGTGGGCATCTGAGGTCTCCCGAGAGGGTCGTCGCCCGGACCGGGGGGTCGGGCGTGGGACCAGATTACGACGAAATGTCGGAGAGGCGAAGGGGCAGGGGTGTGGCCTCCGTCACGGTCAGCCCTGACCGCCCATCGTCAGCAGCGCGTCCACGTCGAGCAAAGTGATCCGCCGACCGGGTCCGAGGGCGACCAGGCCCGAGTCGCTGAGGCGGCGCAGCTGACGCTCAGCGACTCCGGGGTGGTGTCCAGCAGGGAGGCGACGTCCTTCTTGGCGAGCGGGAGCTCGACCTGCAGACCGTCGTCCGTCCGTCGTCCCGGCAGGGACAGCAGGTGGTCGGCCAGCCGCGCGGAGACGTCGGTGGAGATCGCCGCGCCGAGCCGTTCCTCGGTCTGCGACAACCGTCGGCTCAGGGTCTGCAGCATCCGCAGGCCGATGCTGGGGTGGCGGGCGACGAGCTCGTGCAGCTCCTGGTGGCGGAAGACGCACAGGCTCGTGGTCTCGACGGCGCTCGCGGCGTGGTCGGGTCGGCCGCCGTCGAGGAAGGCGGACTCGCCCACGAAGTCTCCGGGGCCGAGGACCCGCACGATCTGCTCGTGCCCGTCCGCGGTGACCCGGGAGATCTTCACCCTCCCGGTGTGGACCACCAGGAGCTGGGAGACGTCCTGTCCCGCGGTGTAGACCACCTCATCCGTGCCGAGCCTCGTCGGCCGGGCGACCGTGGCGACCTGCTCCTGCTCGGCGCGGGTCAGTCCCGAGAAGAGGGGCACGCGGGCCACGCACAGGTCGTCCTGGTGGACGGGGAGCGACCTCCGGTCGCCCGGACGTCCTGCGCCGGTGTCGGGTCGGGTGGGCATGGGCACCTCCTGGGCCCAGTATGTGCCGTCGGCACCACCCGTGGAGCCGCCGGCCTCCCGCTCCGCCGGGGCGCGGTCGGTCGTGCCGGTCGCGTCGGCCGTCGGACGTCGGACGTCGGCCGTCGGACGTCGGACGTGCCGAGGGTGGGGGAGAGGTCCACACTGGGGGAGGAACCGACCCGGAGGAGGACACCATGAGCGAAGATCTCGAGGACCAGCGCACGGAGGCCCGGGAGGCCCTCTCGTCCCAGGGCGCGGGCATGGGCATGGACGAGGAACCCACCACGTTCGAGCCCGAGGAGGATCCCGACGCCCTCGAGGAGGACGACCCGGAACGGGTCCTGCCGGACGAGGAGCGCGCGGTGGGTGACGCCGAGTCCGAGGAGGAGCGTCTGCTCCCGGACGAGGAGAGACGGGTGCCGGACCTGGCGCCCGAGCTGGACGCGCCCGGGTAGGCGCGCGACCGACCGGCCCGCCCGAGCAGGGGCGCACCTGCCCGACCCCCGCCCGAGCAGGGCGCGGCCGCATACCGCGGTGGTCTCCTAGGCGTCGGTGTCGACCACGGCACCCAGGGACCCCGCCAGCGCGAGGGCGCCGGTGACGTCCAGCCGAACGCCCCGGACGCGGGCGTCCTCCAGGTCGGCGGCCGAGAGGGCGCACCCGCGCAGGTCCGCCCCCTCCAGGCGGGTCCGCCGCAGGTCTGCGCCGGTGAGGTCGCTACCGCGCAGGTCGCAGGCGCGCAGGTCGGCCCCGGACAGGTCGGCCTCGGTGAGCCGCAACCCTCGCCAGGACTGCTCCCGCAGGTCCGCGTTGACGAGCGAGACGCCCCACCACGAGCCGCCTCTGACGGTGACCGGCTTCCAAGAGCAGGCCGTGAAGATGGTGCCATCCCACCGGCAGCCGTCGAGCGTGGCGTCGAAGAAGGAGCACGCCACGAACGTGCACGCGACGAACGAGCTCTGCTCCAGGCCGGCCGCGTTGAACCGCACGCGTTCGAAGGTGCACTCCTGGAAGCGGCAGCCGCGGACCGACGCCTCGGTGAGGTCGACCTCGGCGAAGGTGCACCGCTCCCAGGACCGGTCCACGAGCTCGGTGGCGTACCAGTCCTCCTCCACCACCCGCGTGCCGACCTCGGGCGTGGGCGGTCGGGACGGGTCGCTGGAGGTCACCGGTCCATCCTGCACCGGAACGACTGCGGCGGGCTCGACGGTGGACGGTGGGCCGGTCGGTGAGACTAGGGGCATGAGCCGGACGACGGGACTGCTGCTGGCGGCGGGGGAGGGGCGTCGCTACGGGATGCCGAAGGCCCTCGTCGCCGACGAGGACGGCTTCTGGGTGCACCGCGCGGTCCGCGCCCTCGTGGACGGGGGGTGCGAGGACGTGGTCGTCGTCACCGGTGCCCGGGCGGAGGAGGTCGAAGGTCTCCTCGCGCAGCTGCCCGAGTGGACGGGAGGCCGGGTCACGGCCGTGCGCTGCGGGAGCTGGGAACGGGGGATGGGGTCGTCGCTGCGGTCCGGTCTGACGGCCCTGGCGTCGCGTGGTCGCACGGTGCCCCGGCGGGCCGTGGTGCACCTCGTCGACCTCCCCGACGTGGGTCCGGCCGTCGTGGAGCGCCTCCTGCGGGAGGCGGACACCACGGGTGGGCAGACGTCCCAGGTGGCACGGGCCGCGTACGGCGGACGGCCCGGTCATCCGGTGGTCCTCGGTCAGCGCCACTGGGACGGGGTCCTGGGCGGCGCCGGTGGAGACGCGGGGGCCCGTGGCTACCTGCGGCGGGTGCAGCCGGTGCTCGTGGAGTGCGGCGACCTCGCGACGGGGCAGGACGTCGACGTTCCGGGGTGATCGTCGCTGGTCCGGTCCGGTGGACGTGTGTTCGAGGGTCTGTCGGTGGTGGGTCCTAGGGTGTTCTTCAAAGGTGGAGCCGGGGGAGGTTTCGCCGTTGGACCACCGGAGGGGGTGGGGGACGTGGACGCAGGACCGGAGGGGATCGGCACCGGGCCGGCCGCGGAGTCGGCCGGGCAGGAGCGGGGTATGGCGTCACCCGCCTGCTCGTGCGGGTGCCGCTGCGCCTCGGCCGGGCCCGGGGAGCCGGGTCTGGTCGAGGTGGTGCAGGGCTGGACCCGGGCGCTGGCCGGCGCGGAGGTGTCGCAGATCGACGATGCGGGGCTGCTGGCCCTGGTGGAGGGGCTGGAGGTGCTGTCCCGCACGGTCGGCGCGGTCAGCGCCCGGGCGCAGGTCGCCTTCGGTGCCTCCCAGGTGGCCGCCCAGGCCCGGGAGGGGGTCCCCGCCTCCAGACGCGGGAGGGCGGTGGCCGACGACCTGGCGGCCGCACGGCGTACCTCGCCGTACTGGGCCGGGCGGGAGCTGACCGCGGCGCGGGCGCTGGTGGGCGAGATGCCGGCCACGTTCGCCGCACTGGCCGGAGGCACGATCAGCCCGGCCCAGGCCCGTCTGGTCACCGAGGCCACCTCCTGCCTGGACCCCGCAGACCGGGCGCAGGTCGACCGGCGGCTGGCCGGGTCCCTGGCAGGGGCCTCGACCCGGCAGATCGTGGCGGCGGCCCGCGCGCTGGCCTACGAGGTCGACCCGGCCGGGTTCGTGGCCCGGGCCCGCCGAGCGGCGGCCGACCGGGGGGTCTCGGTGCGCCCGGCCCCGGACGTGATGGGCCTGCTGTGCGCCCGGTTGCCGGCTGCCCAGGCGATCGCGACCCACCAGGTGCTGCGCACCCACGCCGAAGGCGCCCGCGCCGCCGGCGACCCGCGCACCCTGAACCAGCTGATGGCCGACGAGCTGGTCGCGCGGGTCACCGGCCGCACCGTCGTGGACGGCATCGACGTCGAGATCGGCCTGGTCCTGACCGACGCGACCCTGCTGGCCGGGGACAGCGCCGCGGCCGACCTGAGCGGGTACGGGCCCCTGCCCGCCGACCTGGCCCGCGACCTGCTGACCCCCTCCACCGACACCCCGGAAGCCCTGGACGACCACGACGACACCGGCCACCCGCAGGTCGACGACGACCACGACGACACCGGCCACCCGCAGGTCGACGACGACCACGACGGGGAGCGAGGCCCCGGCGAGGGGAACCAGCCGGCCCGCGGGCGGCAGCAGGCACCTGGGCCGTGCCCGGCCGGTGGCCGGTGCACCGACGCCCGATGCACCGCCGTCCACGGCGGTACACCCCCAGGGCCGCCCCCACCGACCCTGCCCACCCGCACCTCTCAGCAGCAACCCCAGACACCCGGCGGCCCCACCGCAGGGACCCCCGGGTCTGCCGGGTCTGCCGGGTTGCCCGGGTCAACCGGGCTGCCCGGGCCGGACCCTGGCACGATCAGGGCCGGCACGGTGTGGCTGCGCCGGCTGTGGACCGACCCGCTCACCGGGGTGCTGACCGTGCGCGACCCCCGACGCCGCGTCTTCACCGGGGCCCTGCGCGCCACGCTGATCGCCCGCGGCCGCTACTGCGCCCACGCCTGGTGCGGCGCGCCCATCCGCCACCTGGACCACATCACCCGCTACCGCGACGGCGGCACCACCACCGTCGACAACGCCCGAGGCCTGTGCGCCCGCTGCAACCTGGCCCGCGAGCACCCCCGCCACGCCGACCCACCACCCAGCACCTACCAGGACCCACCACCGGTCCTGGACACCTTCCACGGCCGAGCACCCACCACAGCACCACCACCACCACCACGCACCGACGACGCCCACGACCACGAGAACGACCCCCTCCGGCGCAGCGCCTGAACCGGCTCGGCAGCGCCGGCGGGCGGCCGGGGCACGTAGAGCGGCACACCCGGTTGGACGCTGCCTCGGCCCGTCGGTCATGCTCGGCTCATGCAGCGCGACGACGTCATGGCCGATCCGCAGGCGCTGGCCGAGGCGCTGGCCACCACCGGGTACCTCACCGACGAGGGCCTGGCCACCGTGACCTGGCTGTCGCACGCCCTCCAGCGTCCGCTCCTGCTCGAGGGGGAGCCGGGGACCGGCAAGACCGCGCTGGCCGAAGCGCTGGCCGAGCTGCGGGGGATCCCGCTGGTGCGGCTGCAGTGCTACGAGGGGATCGAGGCCAGCCAGGCGTTGTACGACTGGGACTTCCCGCGTCAGATCCTGCACCTGAGGGTGGTCGAGGCGGCGGCGACGGCCGGTCCCGACCGCGAGGTCGCAGACGTCGCCGCGCTGGAGCACGAGCTCTTCGACGAGCGGTTCCTGCTGGCGCGGCCGGTCCTGCGCGCCCTGCAGGAGGCACCCTGCGTGCTGCTGGTCGACGAGATCGACCGGGCGGACGACGAGTTCGAGGCGTTCCTGCTCGAGGTGCTGTCCTCGTGGTCCGTCTCCATCCCCGAGCTGGGGACGATCCGCGCGACCGAGCCCCCGCTCGTGGTCCTGACCTCCAACCGGACCCGCGAGCTGCACGACGCGCTCAAGCGACGCTGCCTCTACCACTGGATCGAGCACCCCGGCCTGGACCGGGAGCTGGCGATCGTCCGCACCCGGCTGCCCGAGGTCGACGAGCGGCTGGCGGCGGAGGTGGTGGGCGTGGTGCAGCGGCTACGGGCCGAGGCGGACCTGGTGAAGCCGCCCGGGGTGGCCGAGACCCTCGACTGGGCCCGGGCGCTGCACGCCCTGGGGGCCAGCACCCTGGACCCGCAGGTCGCCGCTGCGACCATGGGAGCGGCGATCAAGTACCGCGAGGACGCCGAGCGGGTCAGAGCGTCCCTGGACCGGATGCTGGCCTGATGCCGCACGCCGACGGCTGGGACGCGGGTCAGGTGCTGCTCGGTTTCGCGCGTGCCTGCCGGGCCGCCGGGCTGCCCGTCACGGCGGACCGTGAGCGCACCTTCCTGCAGGCCTGCTCAGCGGTCGGGCTGGGGCGTCGGGACGCCGTCTACTGGGCCGGGCGGGGGACGCTCACCGCCTCCGGCGCGGACGTCGAGCCCTACGACCGGGTGTTCGACGCCTGGTTCGCCGGTCGTCCCCTGCGGGCGGTCGGTCGGAACGAGGTGCCGAGGGTCACCACCGTGCAGGCACCTCTGGACGGACCCGGGGCCGGCGGGGCGGACGGCCGGGAGAACCCCGTGCTGCGCGTGGCGGCCTCCCCCGAGGAGGTTCTGCGTCACCGCGACGTCGCCGGTCTGTCCCCGACCGACAGGGCCGCCCTGCGACGACGGTTCGCCTCCCTGCGTCCGCGGTCTCCGCGACGCCGGGGACGACGGCATACCCCTGCGCACCACGGTGCCGTCGACGGCCGGGCGACGGTGCGCGCCCAGCTGCGCAACCTGGGGGAGCCGGTGCGCGTCCGCCACCGGCGGCGGCGGCCCCGTCCGCGCCCGGTGGTGGTGCTGGTGGACGTGTCCGGCTCGATGGGTCCCTACGCCGACAGCCTGCTGCGGCTGGCCCACGTCATGGTCCAGGCCGCTCCGCGCACGACCGAGGTCTTCACGCTCGGCACCCGGCTGACCCACGTGACCCGGGCGCTGCGCGAACGTGATCCGGACCGTGCCCTGCTGGCGGCCGGGGAGACGGTGCCCGACTGGTCCGGCGGGACGCGGTTGGGGGAGACGCTGGACGCCTTCGTGCGACGCTGGGGCCGCCGCGGCACGGCCCGCGGCGCGGTCGTGGTCATCGTCAGCGACGGGTGGGAGCGGCAGGACCCGGCCCGGCTGGGGGAGGCGGTGCGGCAGCTGCACGCCCTGGCCCACCGGGTCGTGTGGGTCAACCCCCACCGGGGTAAGGAGGGTTACGCTCCCGTGCAGTCCGGGATCCGTGCGGTCCTGCCGCACGTGGACGACCTCGTCGCCGGCCACTCGCTGGCGACGTTCGAAGAGCTGCTGGAGGTGGTCGCGCGTGCGTGAGGTCCTGGACAGGCTGCTCCGGTGGTGGGACGACGGCGAGCAGGTCGCCCTCGCGACGGTCGTCGGCACGTGGAAGTCGGCCCCCCGCCAGCCCGGCGCGGCGATGCTGGTGGGGGTGGAGGGTGAGGCCGTCGGCTCCGTGTCCGGCGGCTGCGTCGAGGGAGCCGTCTACGAGCTGGGCCAGGAGGTGATCGCCTCCGGCTCCCCCGTGCTGCAGAGGTACGGCGTGTCCGACGACGAGGCCATGGGCGTCGGACTGACCTGCGGCGGGATCCTCGACATCTTCGTCGAGCGGGTCGGTCGCGAGGACTTTCCCGAGCTGGCCGCGGTGGCCGCCGACATCGAGGCCGGCGTGCCCGTGGCGGTGGCGACGGTCGTCGAGCACCCCGACCCTGACCTGCTCGGCCGCCACCTCGTGGTCCGCCCGGAGGGTGCGCCGTCCTCCGGCACCCTCGGCTCGCCCCGCGCCGACGCGGCCGTGCTCGACGACGCCCGGGGGATGCTGGCCCAGGGGCGGACCGCCACCCTGAGCTACGGCCCCGAGGGGCAGCGCCGGGGCGAGGGGATGCGCGTCTTCGTCAGCTCCTACGCCCCCCGGCCCCGGATGCTCGTGTTCGGAGCGATCGACTTCGCAGCCGCGGTGGCCCGGATGGGGACCTTCCTCGGCTACCGCGTGACCGTGTGCGACGCCCGACCGGTCTTCGCCACGGCCAGCCGCTTCCCCGACGCCGACGAGGTGGTCGTCTCCTGGCCGCACCGCTACGTCGAGGAGCAGATGCGCCTGGACGCCCTCGACGAGCGGACGGTCGCCTGCGTCCTGACCCACGACCCCAAGTTCGACGTGCCCCTGCTGGAGCGGCTCCTCGGGGACGGTGCCCCGCCGCTCGCGTACGTCGGGGCGATGGGGTCGCGCCGCACCCATGAGGACCGGTTGAACCGGTTGCGCGGCGTGGGGCTGACCGAGGAGCAGCTGGCGCGCCTGCGCAGCCCGGTCGGCCTCGACCTGGGCGCCCGCACGCCCGAGGAGACGGCCGTCTCGATCGCCGCGGAGATCATCGCCGAACGGTGGGGCGGTCAGGGCGAGCCGCTCAGCCGCACCGAGGGGGCCATCCACCGTCACGAGCCGGGAAACCCTCCGGCGGACTGAGCGCCACCGGTGCACCCCTTGCGGTGCGGTCCCGGCCAGGGCAGGATCACGGGGGACAACGAAGTCCGGTTCCCCAGCTTGGAGGACGCATGACCCAGATCTCCGTGACGGTCGACGGCGTGACCTACACCGACGAGGTGGAGCCACGAACGCTCCTGGTCCACTACCTACGAGAACAGCTCGGCAAGACCGGCACGGTGGTCGGCTGCGACACCAGCAGCTGCGGGGCCTGCACCGTGCACCTGGACGGCCGCAGCGTGAAGTCGTGCAACGTCCTCGCCGTCCAGGCGGACGGCCGCAGCGTGACCACCATCGAGGGTCTCGCCGACGGCCAGCAGCTCAGCCCCCTGCAGGAGGCGTTCCGCGACTGCCACGCCCTGCAGTGCGGCTTCTGCACCCCGGGGATGATCATGCAGGCCACCGACCTGCTGGCCGAGAACCCGGACCCCGACGAGGAGCACGTCCGCCAGCACATGGAGGGCAACCTGTGCCGGTGCACCGGCTACCACAACATCGTCAAGGCCGTCCTCCAGGCGGCCGGGGCCTCCTCGACCGTCGGCGGGGGTGAGCAGTCGTGAGCGTCAGCCCCGAGGGCGTCGCCGAGGTCGTGGACGAGCGGACCGACGTGGACAGCTCCGACGAGGTCAACGGCCTGGAGGTCGGCCGGGACCGACGCCGCAAGGAGGACCAGCGCCTCATCACCGGCCGGACGAGGTGGACCGACAACATGCAGCTCCAGGGCATGCTGCACCTGTCCATGGTGCGCAGCCCCTACGCCCATGCCCGCATCACCGCGGTCGACACCAGCGCGGCCCTGGCCTCGCCGAACGTCACGGCCGTCCTCACCGGCGAGGACGTCAAGGACCTGCAGGGATCCCTGCCGACCGCCTGGCCGATCACCGAGGACCAGAAGGCCCCGCCGCACCCGGCCATCGCCGTGGACCGGGTCGCCTTCTCGGGGGAGATCGTCGCCGTCGTCGTCGCCCGTTCGGCGGCCGCCGCACGCGACGCGGCCGAGCTCGTCGACGTGGACTACGAGGAGCTCCCGGCCACCCTCGACCTGCGGCGCTCCGCCGCCGACGAGGTCCTGGCCCATCCCGACCTGGGCACCAACCGGTCCGCGACCTGGACCTTCGACTCGGCGGAGGCCGGGACCGGCGAGGACGTCGAGGCCGCCATCCGCGACGCCGAGGTGCTCATCGAGCGGGAGTACCGCCAGCAGCGCCTCATCCCCTCCTTCATGGAGCCCCGCTCCGTGGTCGTCGACCCCACCGGCGAGCAGTTCGTCATGTGGTCCTCCACGCAGGTGCCGCACATCCTGCGCCTCATGCTCGCGCTCACCCTGGGCGTGTCCGAGTCGAAGATCCGGGTCATCGCCCCGGACGTCGGCGGCGGGTTCGGCGGCAAGCTGCAGGTCACGCCGGAGGAGATCATCACCTTCCTGGCGGCCCGGCACACGGGCAAGCCCTGCAAGTGGACCGAGACCCGCAGCGAGTCGTTGCTGTCGGGGCACCACGGCCGCGACCAGTGGCAGAAGCTCACCCTCGCGGCCCGCAAGGACGGCACCGTCACCGGGCTCAAGGTGGAGCTGCTCGCCGACATGGGCGCCTACCTGGGGCTGGTGACACCGGGCGTGCCGATCCTGGGTGCGTTCATGTTCAACGCCATCTACAAGTTCCCCGCCTACCACTTCACCTGCACCAACGTCTTCACCAACAAGACCTGGACGGACGCCTACCGGGGCGCCGGGCGGCCCGAGGCGACGTTCGCCATCGAACGCCTCATGGACGAGCTCGCCGCCGAGCTGGGACGCGACCCCCTGGAGGTGCGCGAGCAGAACTGGATCACCCACGAGGAGTTCCCGTTCACCTCGGTCTGCGGACTGGAGTACGACTCCGGCAACTACGAGGCCGCCACCGCGCGGGCCAAGGAGCTGTTCGGGTATGACGAGCTGCGGGCCGAGCAGGCCCGTCGCCGCGAGAGCGGGGACCGGGTGCAGCTGGGGATCGGCATCTCCACCTTCACCGAGATGTGCGGCCTGGCGCCCAGCAGGGTCCTGGGCTCGCTAAACTACGGCGCCGGCGGCTGGGAGCACGCCTCCGTGAGGATGCTCCCGAGCGGCAAGGTGGAGGTCATCACCGGCTCCTCCGCGCACGGTCAGGGGCACGAGACCGCGTGGAGCCAGATCGTCGCCGACCAGCTCGGAGTGCCGTTCGAAGACGTCGAGGTGCTGCACGGCGACACGCAGATCAGCCCCCGGGGCCTGGACACCTACGGGTCCAGGTCCCTGGTGGTCGGCGGCCAGGCCGTCATCCAAGCGGCCCAGAAGGTGGTCGAGAAGGCCAGGCCGCTGGCCGCGCACGTGCTGGAGGCGAACGTCGACGACCTGGAGTTCAGCACCGGCCGGTTCCGGGTGCGGGGCGCGGGCGACGACCAGGAGGGCGTGGCCCTCACCGACCTCGCGCTGAGGGTCTTCGCCGCCCACGACCTTCCCGACGGCATGGAGCCCAGCCTGGACGCCGACGCGACCTTCGACCCGGAGAACTTCTCCTTCCCGCACGGGACCCACCTGTGCGCGATGGAGGTGGACACCGAGACCGGGCAGAGCCGGATGCGCTCCTACGTCTCCGTGGACGACGTCGGCAACGTGGTGAACCCGCTCATCGTCGACGGCCAGATCCACGGTGGCCTCGTCCAGGGCATCGCGCAGGCACTCTGGGAGGAGGCGGTCTACGACGACCAGGGCACCCTGGTCTCCGGGTCGTTCGTGGACTACACCCTGCCCACCTCTGCGGACACGATCAGCTTCGTCACGGACCGGACCGTCTCGCCGTCGACCACCAACGACCTGGGCGCCAAGGGCGTGGGTGAGGCCGGCTGCATCGCCTCGACCCCGGCCGTGGTCAACGCCGTCGTGGACGCGGTCCGCCCGATGGGCATCGACGACATCACGATGCCCTGCACGCCCGAGCGGGTCTGGCGGGCCATACAGGACAGCAGGGAGGGGGGCGGCACCGCGACGCAGGACAGCGCCCAGCCCCACTTCGCGCAGGACGCCCCCAACCAGGACGATCCCGGACCGGGTGACCCGCCGGCCCAGGGGAGTCCGGGTGCGACGACCGGACCGACGGACGCGACCGCATACTCCCAGGAAGGTGGTCGGGCATGATCCCCGCACCGTTCGACTACGCCGTCCCCTCCACCGTCGAGGAGGCCCTGGCCCTGCTCGCCGAGCACGGTGACGAGGCCAAGGTCATGGCGGGCGGGCAGTCGCTGCTCCCCGTCCTGCGCATGCGGCTGAACGCCCCCGGGATGGTCGTGGACATCTCGCGGATCGAGGAGCTCAAGGGCATCACCGACCAGGGGGACGGCATCCGCATCGGGGCCGGTTCGACCTACCAGGACGTGCTCGACTCCGACCTGGTCACCGAGCACCTCGGGCTGCTGCGGGCAGCAGTCAAGGAGATCGCCGACCCCCAGATCCGGCACCGCGGCACGGTCTGCGGCGCGCTCGTGCACGCCGACCCGGCCGGCGACGTGGGCGCACCCGTCCTCGCGCTGGAGGGTCGGATGGTCATCCAGGGACCCGAGGGGGAGCGTGAGGTCCCGGCCTCGGAGTTCTTCCTCGACCTCTTCGAGACCGCCGTCGGGGAGGGGGAGCTGCTGACCGCGGTCGTCCTGCCCAAGCACACCGGGTGGGGCAGCCACTACGAGAAGTTCGTCCGCGTCTCCCACCAGTGGGCGATCATCGGCGTGGCCGCGACCGTGCGGGCCGAGGGCGGAACCATCGCCGAGGCACGGGTCGGGCTGACCAACATGGGCGCCACGCCGCTGCGGGCCACCGACGTCGAGCAGGCCCTCGTGGGGCTGCCGGCGACGGAGGAGGCCGTGGCGCAGATCTGCGCCCGGGCCGGGGAGGGCACCGACCCACCCTCGGACCTCAACGGTCAGGCCGACTACCGGCGCCACCTGGCCGGGGTGCTGACCCGACGCGCGGTCCTGTCTGCGGCAGGGGGCTGACCCGTGGCGATGGAGCTGGAGCACTCGTTCACGGTCCCGGCGGCCCCGGAGCGCACCTGGGAGCTGATGACCGACCTGGACACGGTGGGCGGTTGCTTCCCCGGTGCGACCGTCACCGAGTCCGACGAGGAGACCTTCGCCGGCACGGTCAAGGTCAAGCTGGGGCCGATCGCGGTGACCTACCAGGGCACCGGACGGTTCGTCGAGCGGGACGACGAGGCCCACCGGGCGGTCATCGAGGGCACCGGGAAGGGGATGCGGGGCCTGGGCAACGCCGGGGCCACCGTGACCATGCAGCTGGCACCCGACGGCGGGGGTACCCGCGTGGACGTGGGCACCGTGCTGCACATCACCGGCAAGCCGGCGCAGTTCGGCCGCGGGGTGATGCAGTCGGTGTCGGACAAGCTGCTCGGCCAGTTCGTGGCCTGCGTGGAGTCCAAGCTGGGGTGACAGACAGGTGCGGTCGACCGGGATCCGGTGGGCCGCGGTGCACGGACGTCGGGCCGGTCCTTCGGGGCCGGTCCGACGTGCGTCCCCCGGCCGCTTCCGGGGGAGTGGACGAGTAGTCCCAAGATTTGGTAAAGATTTGGTAACGATGGGGTTTAGAGGACATATAGCATTCCCCAGGGCCTTGTGGCAAATCTCACAGAGGACGAGGATCAGCCTCGCAGACCTAACTGCGCCACAGCTGGACTTGACTCGAGGGGAATCGTGTCGTGGGATCTCACATCTTGCTAGGTAGTGTCGCCCTGCTCCTGACGGCAGGAGGTCTGGCGCTCCTGGCCCATCTGCTGAGATCGCGCTGGCGAGCGGCCGTCGGCTTCCTCAGCGCCTCGACGCTCGTGGTCGCCCCGCTGGCCCTGACCTCGCTCGTCGCTCCCTCTGCCGCGGTCACCGAGACCGAACCGACCTTCCGCCTCATCGGCAGCGACCTGGACTTCATCCTCGACCAGATCCAGATCTCCGAGGCCCATGCCCATGCCCTCAACACCCAGGACGAGACCTACTCGCTCGTCTGCCCGACCACCGACGACACGAGCGGCAAGTGCGTCCGTGACCCGATGCTCCCGCACGGTCTGCGCACCGTGGACGGGTCCTTCAACAACCTGATCCAAGGACAGACCGAGTTCGGGTCCTCCAACCGGTTGATGCCGCGACTGCTGCCCATCCAGTGGCGCGACGGGGACCCCACCTCGCCCGGCTCGCCGCTGCCCGACGGCGACCGGTCCATGTGCGAGGTCGGCAGCTCCTGCTACGCGCAGTACGACGGCACCGTCTACGACTCGGACCCGCGCGTGATCAGCAACCTCATCGTCGACTCCTCGACCGCCAACCCGGCGGCGGTGGACGCGGCCGCCGACAACCCCGGTTCGACGACAGACCCGCTGACGGGTGAGGTGTTCGTGCCCAACCTCATGCCCGACGAGGGCCTGTCGGCACCCGTGAACCTCTGGTTCGTCCTCTTCGGCCAGTTCTTCGACCACGGCCTCGACCTCGTCAACAAGGGCGGCAGCGGAACCATCGTGGTCCCGCTGAACCCCGACGACCCGTTGTACGACGTCACGCCGCCCAGCCGGCGCTTCATGGCGATCGACCGCGCCACCAACCAGCCCGGTGACGACGGGGTGCTCGGCACCCCCGACGACGTGCGCGAGCACCAGAACCGCACCACGCCGTTCGTCGACCAGAACCAGACCTACACCTCGCACCCGGCCCACCAGGTGTTCCTGCGTGAGTACACCCTGGGCGCCAACGGTCCGCAGGCCACCGGCCACCTGCTGGACGCGCCCACCGGCGGGCTGGCGACGTGGAACGACGTCAAGGCCCAGGCCGCCTCGGTCCTGGGCATCGCGCTCACGGACGCCGACGTGCTCGCCGTGCCGAACGTCGTCGTGGACCTCTACGGCAACTTCGTGCCCGGACCGCTGCGCGGCGCGCCCCAGCTGTTCACGTCGGCCGGTGTCGTCGAGGGCAACCCGGCAGCGCCGATCTCGACGAGTGCCGCCCAGCGGCTCGACCAGTCGTTCCTGGACGACATCGCCCACGGCGCCGTCCCGACCGCGGACCTCAGCGGCTACGACAACGTGGCGCTCGGCCAGCACTTCATCACCGGTGACGGCCGCGGCAACGAGAACATCGGCCTGACCGCGGTCCACCACGTGTTCCACTCCGAGCACAACAGGCTCGTGGAGCACATCAAGGCCGTCCTGGCCGAACCGGGCAACCAGAGCCTCCTCGCGGCCTACCAGGACCAGAGCGAGGCCGACGACTGGAGCTACAACGAGCGGCTCTTCCAGGCGGCCCGTTTCGCGAACGAGATGCAGTACCAGCACCTCGTGTTCGAGGAGTTCGCCCGGACCATCCAGCCGGCCATCGACGTCATCACCTTCAACGAGAACAGCTACGACGAGACGATCGACCCTTCCATCCGCGCCGAGTTCGCGCACGTGGTCTACCGGTTCGGGCACTCGATGCTCACCGAAGACCTGGGTCGTGAGGGTTTCGGCACCGAGCCGACCTCCTTGCTGGACGGCTTCCTCAACCCGGTGGCCTTCCACTGCCGCGTCCAGCCGACGATGCCGGGCAACACCTGCGCGCCGGCCGACCGGCTCACCTCGGACCAGGCGGCCGGGGCGCTGGTCAACGGCACCACCAACCAGCCGGCCAGCCAGACCGACGAGCTGGTGACCAGCACGCTGCGCAACAGCCTGCTGGGTCTGCCCCTCGACCTCGCCACGATCAACCTGATGCGTGGACGGGACGCCGGGGTGCCGCCGCTGCAGGAAGCGCGTCGGACCTTCTTCGAGGAGTCCGGCAACCCCAACCTGCGGCCGTACACGAGCTGGGAGGACTTCGGCCTCTCGCTGCGCAACGGCAACAACTTCGGGCGCGGTGACAGCCAGTCCTCGCTGATCAACTTCGTGGCAGCCTACGGCACCCACCCGACCATCACCGAGCAGACCACCGTGGCCGGAAAGCGAGCCGCCGCCACGGCGTTGGTCAGCGGCGCCGGCGTGACCAGCGACGTGGAGCGGGTGGCCGGGGCCAACCGGTACGAGACGGCTGCCGCACTGAGCGCGGCCAACTTCGCCCCGCAGGTGCCGGTGGTGTTCATCGCCAACGGCACCACCTTCCCCGACGCGCTGGCCGGTGGACCGGCCGGGGCGGTCGAGGGCGGACCCATGCTGCTGGCCCAGCAGAACAGCATCCCGTCGGCGACCGCCAACGAGCTGGCCCGGCTGGCTCCGTCGGAGATCGTCATCCTGGGTGGTGACCTCGCCATCAGCCCGCAGGTGGCGACCGCCCTGGAGACCTATGCCGGTTCCGGTGGCGTGACCCGGCTGTCGGGTCCGAACCGCTACGCGACCGCCGCGGCAGTGGCCCAGCGGGCCTTCCCCGCCGGCGCCGACACCGTCTACGTGGCCAACGGGAACGCGTTCCCGGACGCTCTGTCCGGCGGTACGGCGGCGGCGGCCAAGGGTGCCCCTCTGCTCCTGGTCTCACCCACCGGGGTGCCCTCGCACACCGCGGCCGCGCTCACGACCATGGCTCCCCAGCGGATCGTCGTGCTCGGTGGTGAGCTCGCGGTCAGCGCGGACACGTTCGCGGCGCTCGGCAGCTACGGCGCGACAACCGTCGAGCGGATCGGCGGTGCCAACCGCTACGAGACGTCAGCGGCCATCAGCAGCTCCGAGTTCGCGTCGGCACCTGCGGGCGGGACCGTCTACCTGGCGACCGGGCTCAACTTCCCGGACGCCCTGACCGCTGCCCCCGTGGCCGGACTGCAGCAGGCTCCGCTCCTGCTGGTTCCCGGGCTGGGCAGCACCGTCCCGGCGGCGGTGCAGGCCGAGCTCCTGCGCCTGCAGCCGAGCCGCATCGTCGTCCTCGGCGGGGAGGCTGTGGTCAGCGCCGGCTTCGTCACCGCGGTGGAGGCGCTCTTCCCGGGTGCCGACCCGCCGGCCGACCGGCTGGAGTTCCTGCAGAGCACCGGCGCCTACGCCAACGTGGGCGGGCAGACCGTCACCGGCCTGGAGGAGGTCGACTTCTGGGTCGGCGGACTCGCCGAGGCCCTCGACCCGTTCGGCGGCATGCTCGGCGCGACGTTCAACTACGTCTTCGAGAAGCAGCTGGAGGACCTGCAGTTCGGCGACCGGTTCTACTACCTGTTCCGCAACCAGGGCAACCAGCTGTTCGCCGCCCTGGAGGCCAACTCGTTCTCCTCGCTGATCCAGCGCAACACGGAGGCGTCCTTGCTGCCGGCCAGCATCTTCAACGTCCACGAGCCGTACTTCGACCTCGAGAACCTGCCCGACCCGCTTCCGGCCGGTCTGCTCAACTCAACGTCGGCGGACAGTGGCGCTGGGACGGTGACGAGCACGTCGAGATCCACGGCAACCGCACCTCGGCCGACAACATCCGTGGCGGTCAGGGCGACGACGCGCTCTGGGGCTACGGTGGCGACGACCGGATCGAGGGTGGCTCCGGCAACGACTCCATCCTGGGTGGTCCCGGGGACGACATCCTCACCGACACCTTCGGCGACGACAACATCAAGGGCGGTGACGGCGACGACGCGATCGACGGCGGGCCCGGCATCGACCTGCTGCTCGCCGGAGCCGGTGACGACTTCGTCAGCAAGCCGTCGGACAACTCCGACGGGGCCACGGGCTTCCTGGGCACCGGGAACGACATCTTCCTCGGCGGCACCGGTCGGGACACCCCGATCGCCAACGAGGGGGACGACTGGCTGGAGGGTGGGCCGCACTCCGACCTGCTCATCGGCGACAACTCCCAGCAGTTCCAGGACGACCGCATCGGCGGGGACGACGTCCTCATCGGCGGCACCGGTTCGGACGACATGGACGCCGAGGGTGGTGACGACGTCCTGGTCGGAGGCCTGGGTGGCACCGACCGGTTCCACGGGATGTTCGGCTTCGACCACGTCACCTTCTACGGCACCAGCACCGGCGTCGACGCGGACATGAACTTCAACCTGCAGCCCCCGGACGTCACCGCCATCCGGGACCGCTACCTGCAGACGGAGTCACTGTCCGGCGGCAGCGGGAACGACGTCATCCGCGGCCTGGGCTTCACCCCGGACGAGCAGACCTTTGAGGAGGTCAACTGGTTGACCGAGGAGGGTCTGGACCTGGTCGCCGGTCTGCGCGACCTGCTGCAGCCCGGCGGGCCGACCGGACCGGACCACGCGGCCCGCTTCATGGGCCTGCGTCCCGACGGCGAGCAGTACGACGCCAGCCTCCTGCTGGGAGGCAGCGGCAGCGACCTGTTCGAGGGCCGGGCCGGTGATGACTTCATCGACGGTGACGCCTACGTCCGGGTGCAGCTCGTGCACGTGCCGTCGGGCGAGAGGTTCGACTCGGCGGCCCAGTTCCGGGCGCGGATCTTCGACGGCACCTTCCACCCCGGCGACTTCGACATCGTGCGCGAGATCGTCGTGGACCCCGGTGCCGACCAGGCCGTGGACACGGCGGAGTACCTGTCCACGCAGGCCGCCGCCACCATCGCCGACCTCGGCGACGGCTACTACAGCGTGACCACGCTGGAGGAGGGTGAGGACGTCCTGCACGACGTCGAGGAGGTCCAGTTCTCCGACGCGTGCGTGGTCCTGGCGACCGGCGCGGCCTGCGACGTGGTCGCAGCCACGGTGGAGGTCGCCACCGCCGGCGGCGAGGTCCAGGCGGACCTCGACCTGGCCGACGGTGAGGCCGCCCCGAGCGACGTGCGGTTCACGCTGCAGGAGCTCAACGCCGAGGGCAGCTGGGTCCCGGTGTCCGACCAGGCCGAGACGGGCAGCGACGCGGTCCAGGACTCGCTGCCGGTGCCGGACGAGGCGACCTCCGAGCTGAGGGTGGTCGCGACCTTCACCGACAGCGACGGTCAGCTCCGCAGCACCACCTCGGAGGTGTTGCCGGCCGGGTGACGATGCGGTGAAGGGCCCGTCCTTCACGGAGGACGGGCCCTTCGCCGTGTCCCCGCGCGGGCGGGCCCCGGTGGAAGTCCTCCGCCCCCTAGGGTGGAGTGCATGAGCGACGAGGGCACCATCACGACCACCACCGTCGAGGACGAGGCGGTGCGGATCTGCCGCGAGCTGATCCGGATCGACACGAGCAACTTCGGCGACGGCAGCGGCCCGGGGGAGCGCGCAGCGGCGGAGTACGTCGTGGGCCTGCTCCAGGAGGTCGGGCTCGAGCCGCAGCTGGTCGAGTCCGACCCCGGCCGGGCCAGCGTCGTGGTGCGGACCGAGGGGCGCGACAGCAGCCGCGGCGGCCTGGTCCTGCACGGACACCTCGACGTCGTCCCGGCCGAGGCCAAGGACTGGTCGGTCGACCCGTTCGAGGCCGTCGAGCAGGACGGGATGATCTGGGGCCGCGGGGCCGTGGACATGAAGGACATGGACGCGATGCTGCTGGCCACCCTGCGGCAGCTGGCCCGCACCGGGGAGAAGCCGCCACGCGACATCGTCTGGGCCTTCTTCGCCGACGAGGAGCACGGCGGCGACAAGGGCGCCGGGTATGTCGTGGAGCAGCACCCCGAGTGGTTCGAGGGCTGCACCGAGGCCATCAGCGAGGTCGGTGGGTTCTCGGTGACCCTGCCCGACGCCGCGACCGGCGCCCCGACCCGGGCCTACCTGCTCCAGACCGCGGAGAAGGGCATCGCCTGGCTCCGCCTGCACGCCCACGGCAAGGCCGGGCACGGCTCGGTGCCCAGCGACGAGAACGCCATCGTGCGCCTGGCCGAGGCCATCGCCCGGATCGACGCCCACCCCTGGCCGCGCACCTTCATCGCCTCGGTGCGGGAGCTCTTCGACGGGGTGGCCGGCATCGTCGGCGGGACGTGGTCGGAGGAGGGCGTCGAGGACGTCCTCCAGCGACTCGGCGGTGCCCGCCGGTTCGTGGAGGGAACGCTGCGGGACACCGCCAACTTCTCGATGCTCTCGTCCGGCTACAAGCACAACGTCATCCCCCAGACCGCCTCCGCCTCGCTCGACTGCCGCTTCCTCCCCGGTCACGAGGATGAGCTGATGGCGACGATCGCCGAGCTGGCCGGCGAGCACGTCGAGATCGAGATCGTGCACCGGGACGTGGCCCTGGAGGCACCGTCGTCCGGCGAGCTGGTCGAGTCGATGAAGCGGGCGCTGCTGAAAGAGGATCCCGGCGCGCACGTGCTGCCCTACTGCCTCTCCGGCGGCACCGACAACAAGCACCTGTCACGGCTGGGGATCACCGGTTACGGGTTCGCGCCGCTGCGTCTGCCCGAGGAGCTCGACTTCGTCGGCATGTTCCACGGGGTCGACGAGCGGGTGCCCACGGACGCGATCCGATTCGGCACCCGGGTGCTGGGCCAGCTGGTGGCCGACTGCTGAGCCGGCGCGGCGCCGCCCTCAGGCGGTGCGCCGCACCCGGATGATCTTGCGGCGCAGGACGACCTTGCGCACCCCGCCGCGGAACAGCCGCACCCGCACCAGCTCCCAGTGCCCGTACTCCGCGTGCTCGGCGAGCGTCTGCCGCACCGCCGGGCGGGAGCTGTCCCGGGAAAACGTCAGCTCACGGAACTCGTACTCGACCATGGTGAGCGACAGCATAGGCACCGCCCCGGTCGTCCCGCGCCCGCACCTGCCGTGACCGCGGGTTTCGCGCTACCGTCGTCCCATGACCGCCGACCCGCGCGCAGCCCTCTCGTCCTTCGTCGCCGCCCTCGAGACGCACCTGGAGACCGCCGCGGTGAGCCGGGGTGACGACGACCCCGCCGTCGTGGAGGCCTACGAACGGGTCGCCGAGGCGTTCGCCGCCTACGACGACGCCCTCATGGACGCCTACGGCGAGGTCACCCCGCTGGAGGTCTACGACGAGGAGCTCGTCGACGACGACGACGACGACGACGACGACGACGATGACGACGATGACGACGACGGTGATGACGAGGACGAGGACGACGACGACTCCGACGGCGACCTTGACGACGAGGAGCAGGCCGGCGAGCCCTACCTCGGGCTGGACGACGAGGAGTACGACGTCGACCCGTCGCCCCGGGGCTGAGCGGTGCGGCTCGGGCTGAGCTGCGGGTTCTGGGGGCAGGGCCGGGACGAGGAGAACCTGGCCCTCGTCCGACGGGCCGACGAGCTCGGCGTGGACGTCTTCTGGGCGGCCGAGGCCTACGGCCCGGACGTCGTCAGCGTGCTCGCCTGGGTCGGGGCGACCACCGAGAACATCGGCCTGGGGGCCGGCGTCATGCAGATCCCCGCCGCACCCCGGCGGCGACGGCGATGGCGGCGGCCAGCCTGGACAGCCTGTCCGGCGGCCGGTTCCGGCTCGGCCTCGGTGTGAGCGGACCCCAGGTCTCGGAGGGCTGGCACGGGGTGCGCTTCGACGCACCCCTGGCGCGGACCAGGGAGTATGCCGACGTCGTGCGGCTCGCGCTGTCGCGCCGCCCCCTCGTCTACGAGGGGAGTCACCTCACCCTCCCGCTGCCGGACGGTCCCGGCAAGCCGCTGCGCCTGACGCACACCCACCGGCGCGCGATCCCGCTCTACCTGGCGGCCGTGGGTCCCAGGAACACGGAGCTGGCCGGCGAGATCGCCGACGGCTGGTTGGGGGTCTTCGTCTCGCCGGAGCACTTCGTGGAGCAGCGGGCCCACCTGGACACCGGCATGGCCCGACGACCGCAGGGGCCGCCCGCAGCCTTCGACACCAGCGCGACCGTCGCCCTGGCCACCGGGGACGACCTGGAGGAGTGCGCCCGCACGGTCAGCCCCTACCCGGCGCTGTACGTCGGGGGCATGGGCAGCCGGAAGCAGAACTTCTACCACCAGCTGGCGGGCCGGATGGGGTATGCGAAGGAGGCCGACCGGGTGCAGGAGCTCTACCTGGAGCGGCGGTGGGCCGAGGCGGCCGCGGCGCTGCCACCCCAGTTCGTCGACGACACCTCCCTGCTCGGCGACGTCGACCGCATCACCGAGCGGATGCGGCGCTACGCCGACGCGGGCATCACCACCCTCACCGTGGCCCCCTGGGGCAAGGACCCGGCCGCCCGTCGGGACGCCCTGGAGGTGGCCGTCGCGGCGCACGCCCGTCTCGGACGGGGGCGCTGACGTGGCCCTCTGTCTGCTGGTCCGGCACGGTCGGACGGGGTCCAACGCCACCGGTGTCCTCGCCGGGTGGACCAGGGGGCTCGGACTGGACAGCACCGGCCGCGACCAGGCGGGGACCGTGGCGGCCCGGCTGTCAGCCACCGGGGTCGTCGCCGTCGTGGCCAGCCCGCTGCAGCGGTGCCAGGAGACCGCCCAGGTGCTCGCGGACGGCGTCCCTCCCGGCGCCCGACCCGTGGTGCACACGGACGAGCGGCTGGGCGAGGCCCGCTACGGCGCCTGGACGGGTCGGTCCTTGAAGGACCTGGCCGAGGACCCGCTGTGGCGGCAGGTGCAGGACCGACCGTCCACGGTGACCTTTCCGCCGCACCCGGAGCACGAGCACGAGTCCATGGCCGGGATGCAGGAGCGGGCCGTGGCCGCCGTCCTGGAGTGGGACGCACGGGTGGAGTCCGAGCACGGCCCCGGTGCCGTGTGGGTGGCGGTGAGCCACGGCGACGTCATCAAGGCCGTGCTCGCCGACGCCCTGGCGACCCCTCTGGACGCGTTCCAGCGCATCGTCGTCGACCCGGCGTCGGTGAGCATCGTGCACCGGACCCCGACGCGCCCGTTCGTGCTGCGCACCAACGACACCGGTTCGGACCCCGTCGACCTGTCCGCGCTCCGTGCCGCGCTGGCGGAGCGGGGCTCCTCCGGTGACGCCGCGGTGGGTGGCGGGGCAGGGGCGACGTAGGGTTGTGACCATGCCCGAACACGTCTACGACCCGCCCGAGCGGTTCGTCGCCGGAAGCGTCGGCCCTCCGGGGCAGCGGACGTTCTTCCTGCAGGCGGGCGACGGCGACCGGCGGACCACGGTGTCCCTGGAGAAGGAGCAGGTCCGGCTGCTCGGCGTCTCCCTGGGCGAGCTGCTCGACGAGGTGGCCCCGGGGGAGGGGTCGGAGGAGGCGGCGGAGCCGTTCCTCGACCACGCCCCGCTGGACGGTCCCTTCGACGACGACTTCCGGGTGCAGCGTCTGTCGGTCGCCTGGGACGCCGGCCAGGAGCGGGTGGTGCTGGAGGCGTTCGACCGGCCGGAGGCCGAGGACCTGCTCGAGCTGGACCCCACCGAGGACTATCCGTGGACCGGCCGGGTGCCGCAGTCCCTGCGGGTGGTCCTGCCGCCCGCCCGGGCCCGCGCGTTCGCGCTGGGATGCACCGCCTCCCTCGCCGGAGGGCGGCCCTCGTGCCCGTTCTGCGGGCAGCCGTTGGATCCCGGTGGGCACATCTGCCCGCGGGCCAACGGCTACAAGCGCTGACCCGGACCGCCAGGATGGTCGCCGACGTCGGGCCCGGGCAGCGGGACCTCCAGGATCGACAGGACCTGGATCTGCTGTCGCGCAGCCGGATCGAGGTCGTCGGACGGCTCGTGGAGGCCTCCAACGTGACCCTGCTCGTGGACCTCCTCGAGGACGACGGCCGGCCCACCGGCCGCCAGGCGGTCTACAAGCCCGACCGGGGGGCGCGGCCGCTGGCCGACTTCGACCCGGCGACGCTCTCGCGGCGGGAGGTGGCGGCATACCTGGTGTCCCGCGCGGCGGGGTGGGACCTGGTCCCGCCCACCCTCCTGCGGGACGGGCCACTGGGCCCCGGGTCGGTGCAGGCCTGGGTCGAGCAGGACGAGGGGCGGCGGGCCGATCCCAGCGCGGGACTGGTGGAGGTCCTCGCCGCCGACGTCGAGGACCCCGCCTGGTTGCCGGTCGTGCAGGGTGAGGACCAGACCGGCCGGGCGGTCGTCGTCGCGCACGCCGACCGGGAGGACCTGCGCGCGGTGGCGGTGCTCGACGTGGTCCTCAACAACGCCGACCGCAAGGCCGCCCACCTGACCGTGGACGTCCACGGCCGTCTGCGGGGCTTCGACCACGGCCTGACGCTGCACGCCGACGACAAGCTGCGCACGGTGCTGTGGGGATGGGCCGGCCGGCCGCTCACCGGGACCGAGCGGGCCGACCTGCGGCGTCTCCGCGCGGCCCTCGACGTGGGGTGCGGGGTCGAGGACCTGCTCGCCGAGGAAGAGGTGCTCGCGCTGCGGGCGAGGGTCGACGCCGTGCTGACCTCCGGGCACCTGCCGCTGCCGCCCGTGACCCGCTACCCGCTCCCGTGGCCGCTCTGGTGAGCCCTCGCGGCACCGGTCGTGCGTCGGGGTGGTGAGGCGGCGGGCGGGGGGCGACTAGGCTGGCGCGTCGTGAAGACCTGGACCGCCGACCCCGTGCCGACCGTCCCGACCGCCGGACGCGGTGGACCCCTCGTCGTCCATGACACCGCGAGCGACGGGCCGGTGACCCCGACGCCGGTGGACGGAAGGGCCCGCATGTACGTCTGCGGGATCACCCCCTACGACGCCACCCACATGGGGCACGCCGCCACCTACGTCACCTTCGACCTGGTCAACCGCGTGTGGCGGGACGCCGGGCTGGACGTCCTCTACGTGCAGAACGTCACCGACGTCGACGAGCCGCTCCTGGAGCGGGCCGCGCGGGACGAGGTGCACTGGGAGGACCTGGCCGCCCGGGAGATCGACCTGTTCCGCCAGGACATGGAGGCGCTGCGGGTGCTTCCGCCCGACCACTACGTCGGCGCCGTGGAGGGGATCCCCGACGACGTGACCGCGGTGGGCGCGCTGCTGGCCGACGGGGTCGCCTATTGCGTGCCCGTTCCCGGGGGCGAGGAGACGGTGCCCGGGGCGGAGCGGTCCGACGTCCGACGTCTACCTGGACCTGTCCACGCAGCCGACGTTCGGCTCGGTCTCGGGGTGGACCCGTGATCAGATGATGGAGGTCTTCGCCGACCGGGGGGGCGACCCCGACCGGGAGGGCAAGCGCGATCCGTTCGACCCGCTGCTGTGGCGGGCCGGCCGGGTGGGGGAGCCGCACTGGGAGGGCGGGTCGCTGGGTCGCGGCCGGCCGGGCTGGCACATCGAGTGCTCCACGATCGCCCAGCGCTACCTGGGCCCGGGGTTCGACGTGCAGGGTGGAGGCGACGACCTGGTCTTTCCCCACCACGAGATGAGCGCCGTCGAGGGCACCGCCCTCCAGGGCGGTGCGCCCTTCGCGCAGGCCTACGTCCACCAGGCGATGGTCGGTCTGGACGGCGAGAAGATGAGCAAGTCCAAGGGGAACCTCGTGCTCGTCTCGAGGCTGCGCGCGCAGGGGGTCGATCCGATGGCCCTGCGTCTGGTGCTGCTCGACCACCACTACCGCCGGGCCTGGGAGTGGACCGAGGACGGGTTGCGCCGCGCGCAGGAGCGGCTGGTCCGCTGGCGTCGGGCGGCCGCGGTGGACGGCGACGGCGACGGCGGCGCCGGCCGTGAGCGGGCCCAGGAGATCGGGGTGCGGGTCGTCGAGGAGGTCCGCCGGCACCTGGCCGACGACCTGGACGCCCCGGCGGCGTTGCGCGCGGTGGACCGCTGGGCCACGTCCGTGCTCGAGGGCCGGGCGGGCGCTGGCCTCGTGCCGGTCGCCGTGGACGCCCTCCTCGGCGTCGCACTGACGGAGTCCGCGGCATGATCGTGCGGACGACGGCGCAGATCACGGGCACCGACAGGGACGTGACCAACGAGGCCGGCACCTGGCGCTCCAAGCGGATCGTCCTGGCCGACGACCGGGCCGGCTTCTCCTTCCACGAGACCACCATCCCGGCCGGGACCCGCAACGTGTTCCACTACGCCCACCACGTGGAGGCGGTCTGGCTCGTCGAGGGCCGGGGGGTCCTGCGCGACCTCGACCACGGGGTGGAGCACCCGCTCGGGCCGGGCAGCATGTACCTTCTGGACGGGCACGAGCGCCACGAGCTGGTGTGCGAGGAGCAGATGCGGATGCTGTGCGTCTTCGCGCCGCCCGTCACCGGCCGCGAGGTGCACGACGAGGACGGGGTCTACCCGCTCCTGGTGCTCCAGGACGACGGGTCGGTCGTCCGCGAACGCTGAGAGGTCCTCGGCGTCGCCCCCAGGCTCTCGACGCCGGCCCCCGGGTCCTCAGGGTCCGACGGAGACCAGCGGGAGAAGGTCCCGGGCGGAGACGTCGACGAGGCTGCCGAGCCGGACGGCCCCGGGCATCTGCGGCACGTCGACGATGTGCGGCACGACGAGGGTGGGCACCCCGGCGGCCGTCGCCGAGGCGGCGCCGGTGGGGGAGTCCTCGACGGCCACGCAGGCGTGCGGCGGGACCGAGAGCCGGTGGGCGGCCTCGAGGTAGGGGTCGGGGTGCGGCTTGCCCCGCTCGACCTGGTCGCCGGTGACGACGGCGGCGAAGGTTCCGCCCGGCAGATGCTCGAGCAGCACGTCCGCGAGCGCCGACCAGGACATCGTCACCAGGGCGCAGGGGATGTCGTGCCGCCGCAGGTCGGCCAGCAGCTCGGCGGCACCGGGGCGCCAGGGCAGGGCCGAGCGCATCCGGGCCGCCACCCCCGCGACGAGCGCGTCCACGACCTGCTCGGGCGTCCCGGTCACCGGGGTCGTCTCCAGGATCACGCGCGCGGAGACCATCAGGTCGTTGCCCACGAGCTGCACGGCGTCCTCCCGGGTCCACGTGCCGCCGGCCGCCTCGACGAGGGCGGTCTCCTCGGCCATCCAGTAGGGCTCGGTGTCCACGAGCGTGCCGTCCATGTCCCAGAGCACCGCGGAGGGCAGCTCGGGGGCTGTGGGCGAGGAGGAGGGGGACGTCGCGGAGGAGGGGGACGTCGTGGACGTCGTGGACGTCGAGGGGCAGCTCGGCACGCCCCCACGGTAGCGGCCCCCGACGTAAGGTGGGCAGGGAGCCGAGGAGGAGCATGTCGATGATCGAGCTGCGCGAGACGGGTGACCTCGTGGACCCCGTCGTCATCGCGGCCTTCGAGGGGTGGAACGACGCGGGGGAGAGCGCCTCCGGCGTCGTCGAGCACCTGGTCGACGTGTGGGGGGCCGAGCTCGTCGCGGCCGTCGACCCCGAGGACTACTACGACTTCCAGGTGAACCGTCCGCAGGTCCTCGGCACCGACGAGGGTCGGGTGGTGCGCTGGCCCACGACCAGGGTCTTTCTGGCCAAGGGCACGCCCTCGGGACGGGACGTGATCCTCATCCACGGGATCGAGCCGTCGATCCGCTGGCGGCACTTCACGGCCGACATCCTCGGGTTCGCGCTGCACGAGGGGGCCCAGCTGCTGATCCTGCTGGGCGCCATGCTGGCCGACGTGCCGCACACCCGGCCGATCCCGGTCGGCCTGTCCTCGGAGGACCCCGACCTGCGGGCCGCGCACGAGGACATCGAGCCGAGCACGTACGAAGGCCCCACCGGCATCGTCGGAGTCCTGGCGGACGAGGCGCGGCAGGCGGACCTGCCGACCGTGTCCTGCTGGGCCGCCGTCCCGCACTACGCCGGCGGGCCGCCGTCCCCGAAGGCCTCGCTGGCCATGCTGGGCCAGCTCGAGGAGCTGCTGGACTGCGTCATCGACGACTCCGGCCTGGCCGAGGCCGCCCGTGCCTGGGAGCGGGGCGTCGACGAGCTGGCTGCCACCGACGACGAGGTGCGCGACTACGTGCGCCAGCTCGAGGAGTCCCAGGACGCCGCCGACCTGCCGGAGGCCTCAGGGGACGCGATCGCCCGGGAGTTCGAGCGTTACCTGCGTCGACGGGACGACGGCGGACCCCTGGGCTGAGGGCACCGGGGGCGGGGTGCCGCCCCACGCCGGGCACAGGGCCCGGTGGGCGCACCAGGAACAGGCCCGGGACGGACGGGGTCGCCAGTCGCCGGTGCGGTCGGCGAGGTCGATGGCCTGCCACAACGCCCGCACCTTGCGCTCGGTGGCGAGGATCTCGTGCTCGGTCGGGTCGGTCCACAGCAGGACGCCGTCACCCAGGTAGACCAGCTGCAGCCGGGCCGGGAGCACACCGGTGGACCGCCACAGGGCCAGGGCGTAGAAGCGCAGCTGGAAGAGGGCCGCCCCCTCGGACGTCGGCGACGGGGCCCGCCCGGTCTTGTAGTCGACCACCCGCAGCCGGCCGTCCGGTGCCCGGTCCACCCGGTCCACGTAACCGCGCAGGGTCAGGTCGACCAGGTCGGCCTCCACGTAGAGCTCCCGCCCGGCGGGCTCGAGGCGCCGCGGGTCCTCGAGGGTGAACCAGCGCTCGACCAGCCGGACGGCTGCGGCGTGCCACCGGGTCGGTCCCGGGTCGGTCCCGGCCGACCCCACGCCGGCCGGGTCATCCGCCACCACCTGCCGCAGGCCGGGCTCCTCGGCCAGCATGCGCTCCCACTCCACGGGCACGAGCCGTGCGGCCTCCTCGGGGGTGCGGCGGTCGGCGGGCAGGTCGAAGACCCGCTCGAGGACGGCGTGCACGAGCGTCCCCCGGGCGGCGGCGGCCGACGGCGGCTCAGGCAAGCGGTCGACCGTGCGGAACCGGTAGAGCAGGGGGCACACGAGGAAGTCGGCCGCCCGGGACGGGGACAGCGTGGGCTCCATGCCCCGACTGTAGGTGCCGTCACCGACAACGGTTCCCACCGACCCAGGTCGCCCGGTCGCCGCGGGCGCAGGTCGCTGTCAGTCCGGCCCCCTACCCTTGCGCCATGGCAGCGACGGTCGGCGGATGGCGCATCGGCTCGGTGTCCGGCGTGCCGGTCTACCTCGGCCGCAGCTGGGTGCTCATCGCCCTCGTCATGGTGGCGCTCTTCGGCCCGTCGGTGCAGCGCAGCCTTCCGGAGCTGGGCGCGCTCGCCTACCTCGTGGCCGGGTCCTACGCCCTGCTCCTGCTGGTCTCCGTGCTCGCCCACGAAGCCGCCCACGCCCTCGTGGCCCAACGGGTCGGCTACCGGGTGCACCGGATCGTCGCCGACTTCTGGGGCGGGCACACCGCGCACGACGGCGCCGGGGGGACCCCCGGCGGCAGCGCGGCGGTGGCCGTCGTGGGGCCCCTGGCCAACGCCGTGCTCGCGGTGCTCGGCTGGGGCCTGCTCCAGGTGCTCGACGGAGGGGTCGCCCTCCTGCTGGCACTCGCCTTCACCTGGGCCAACGCCGTCGTGGCGGTCTTCAACCTGGTCCCCGCGCTGCCCCTGGACGGAGGCTTCCTGCTCGAGGCTCTGGTCTGGCGCCTCACCGGGGACCGACACCTGGGCACGCTGGTGGCGGGCTGGGCCGGGCGGGGCGTCGTGGTGATCGGCGTCCTGTGGGCGTTCTCGCCGCTGCTGCTGGAGGGGGAGCGACCGGGTCTCTTCCGGGTGCTCTGGGTGCTGCTCCTGGCCGGCTTCATCTGGCAGGGCGCGAGCGCGGCGGTCGGAGCCGGCCGCCGGGGCATGGCCGCCGCCCGGGTCCGGGTGGGCCAGGTGGCCCGACGCGTGGGCGTGGTCCGGCCCGACGTCCTGCTCTCCCAGCTGGCCTGGGACGAGGGTGGGCTGTGGCTGACCCAGGACCGCGACGGGGGTGTGGACGGCATCGTCCACCCGTCCTCCGTCCGCCGCGTGCCGCAGGAGGCGTGGGCGTCGACGCCGGTGTCCGCGGTGGCCGTGCGTCTGCCGGAGGGGTGGGCCGTACCGATGGACCCCGGGGCCCCTTTCGAGGACGTGCTCGCCGTGATGGGGCGCACCGGGTCCGCCGTCATCGGCCTGCTGCAGGAGGACGGCCGGCCCTGGGGGGCCGTGCTGGCGGGCGACCTGGACCGGACCGGAGCCCCGCGTCCGCGCTCGTAGACTGGCCGGGTGAGCACCCCTGCGACCGGCGCCGACCTGCGCCGAGGCCCCTTCCGCCCCGGCGACCGCGTGCAGCTGACCGATCCCAAGGGGCGGTTGCACACCATCACGCTGGAGCCGGGCAAGGACTTCCACACCCACCGCGGCCACCTGAAGCACGACGACCTGATCGGCGCCCCCGACGGCAGCGTCGTGCGTCACAGCTCGGGGGCCGACTACCTCGCCCTGCGGCCGCTGCTGTCGGACTACGTGCTCTCCATGCCCCGCGGCGCCCAGGTGGTCTATCCCAAGGACGCGGGGATGATCGTCACCTACGCCGACATCTTCCCCGGAGCCACCGTGGTGGAGGCCGGCGTCGGCTCGGGCGCCCTGTCGCTGTCCCTCCTGCGTGCGGTCGGGGACTCCGGCCGGCTGCTGTCCATCGAACGCCGGGAGGACTTCGCCGACATCGCGCGGGCCAACGCGCGGGCCTTCTTCGGCCAGGACCACCCCGCCTGGACGGTCACCGTCGGCGACCTCGTGCAGACCCTGCCCGACGCCGTCGAGCCGGGCACCGTGGACCGGGTGGTGCTGGACATGCTCGCCCCCTGGGAGTGCCTCGACGTCGTCGGCGACGCCCTCGCCCCCGGCGGGGTGCTCATCTGCTACGTCGCCACGGCCACCCAGCTCTCCCGTGTCGCCGAGGCCGCGCGCACCCACGGCGGCTGGACGGAGCCGCAGGCCTGGGAGTCCCTCGTGCGCGACTGGCACCTCGAGGGGCTCGCGGTCCGGCCGCAGCACCGGATGCACGGGCACACCGGGTTCCTTCTCACGGTGCGTCGCCTCGCTCCGGACACCTCCCCCCCGCTGCGCAGGCGCCGGCCGGCCAAGGGTGCCTACGGCGAGGACTACGTCCCCGCGGACGAGGGCGAGTGGACCCCCGAGGAGCTCGGGGAACGGCCCGTGTCCGACAAGCGCCTACGACGCACCCGTCGCGAGGCGCAGGCGACCGCGGACCGGCGCGACCCCGTCGTCCCCACCGGACAGGAGCACGAGTGAGCGAGCAGCCCTTCCGGGAGCGTCACCTGCAGCAGCAGGTGCAGTCCCTCTCCTCGCGTCTGAGCGACCTCAAGGCGCACAACGACCAGCTGGCCTCGACCCTGCGCACCGCCAAGGAGCAGATCAGCGGGTTGCGCGAGGACCTGGACGCGCTGGGTCGGCCGCCCCTGAGCCTGGGCCAGGTGCTGCGCCTCGTGGGGGACGGCACCGTCGACGTCGCCGTCGCCGGGCGCCGGGTCCGTACCCACGTGACCGCCGAGATCTCCACCGAGGAGCTCCGACCCGGTCGGGAGGTGCTGCTCAACGAGGCGCAGGCCGTGGTCGGCGTCGGCGGCTACGAGCGGGCGGGCGAGGTGGTCGTCTGCAAGGAGCTTCTCGGCGAGGACCGCGTCGTGGTGATCGTGCGCGGCGAGGACGAGCGCGTGTGCCGGCGGGCCGGGTCCCTGCGGGAGGAACCGGTGCGCATCGGCGACGGGCTGCTCCTGGACCCCCGCAGCGGCTTCGTCACCGAGCGGATCCCGCGGCCCGAGGTGGCCGAGCTGGTCCTGGAGGAGGTGCCGGACATCTCCTACGACGACATCGGCGGGCTCGCCGGACAGATCGAGCAGATCCGTGACGCGGTCGAGCTCCCGTTCCTGCACGCCGACCTCTACGAGGCCCACCAGCTGCGCCCGCCCAAGGGCGTGCTGCTCTACGGGCCGCCCGGCTGCGGCAAGACGCTCATCGCCAAGGCCGTCGCCGCCTCCCTCGCCCGCCAGTCGGCCGAGCGACGGGGGACGACCGAGGAGTCCTCGCGCGCCTACTTCCTCAACATCAAGGGACCGGAGCTGCTCAACAAGTACGTCGGCGAGACCGAGCGGCACATCCGCTCGATCTTCCAGCGGGCCAGGGAGAAGTCGGCCGACGGCGACCCGGTGGTCGTCTTCTTCGACGAGATGGAATCGCTCTTCCGCACCCGCGGGTCCGGGGTGTCCTCGGACGTGGAGACTACGATCGTGCCCCAGCTCCTCGCGGAGATCGACGGGGTGGAGCGCCTGGACAACGTCATCGTCATCGGCGCCTCCAACCGTGAGGACATGATCGACCCGGCCATCCTGCGACCCGGGCGTCTGGACGTGAAGATCAAGATCGAGCGCCCGGACGCGGTGGGTGCACGGGACATCTTCACCAAGTACCTGACGACGGAGGTGCCGCTGCACCCCGACGAGCTGGCCGCCCACCGGGGAGACCGGCAGGCCACGGTGTCCGCCCTCATCGACGAGGTCGTCGGACGGATGTATGCCGTGCGCCCGGAGAACGCCTTCCTGGAGGTGACCTACGCCGGTGGCGACAAGGAGGTCCTCTACTTCAAGGACTTCGCCTCCGGGGCGATGGTGCACAACATCGTCGACCGGGCGAAGAAGCTGGCGATCAAGGACCTGCTGACGCACGGCCAGGAGGGCCTGCGCGCCACCCACCTGGACCGGGCCTACCTGGACGAGTTCAAGGAGAACGAGGACCTGCCGAACACCACCACCAACCCCGACGACTGGGCGCGGATCTCGGGCAAGAAGGGCGAGCGGATCAGCTACATCCGCACGCTCGTCGGCGACAGCACGGGCACCTCCCCGGGCCGCGCCGTCGACCCCGAGCCTCCGGCGCACTACCACTGAGGGCCGGGAGCGTGCTGAGGCGCCACGCCTTCTGGCTCGACCTGGGGGTCGTCCTGATCTTCGCGGCCGCGGGCCGACGCAGCCACGAGCTCGACGGTTCGGTGCTCGGCGTGCTGCAGACCGCGTGGCCCTTCCTCGTCGGCCTGGCCGTGGGCTGGATCGCGGTGCGCCGCCAGCCGGCCGACCGGCGGGTGTGGTGGCTCGACGGGACGGTCGTCGCGCTCTCCGTCCTCGTCGTGGGCATGCTGCTGCGGCTGGCGGGTGGCCAGGGGACCGCGCTGCCGTTCGTCCTCGTCGCCACCGGGCTCGTGACGGCCGGGATCCTGGGCTGGCGGGCGGTCGACGCGGCGGTGGGGGCCCGTCGCAGCGGCTAGCATGGTGAACATGCGTTCACCGGGGGTCGAGCAGACCCGCCTGCCACCCTCGACCGGCCTCGTCATCACGGTCCTGGCCCTGTGCGGCACGCTCGTGTCGCTGCAGCAGACGCTCGTGCTGCCGCTGCTGCCGGACTTCCCGGCGATCCTGGACACTACCAGCGACAACGCCTCCTGGCTGGTCACCATCACGCTGCTCACCGCCGCGGTGGGCACGCCGATCGTCTCCCGCCTGGCCGACATGTTCGGCAAGAAGCTCATGCTGGTCGTCTGCATGGGTGCGGTGATCCTCGGCTCGGTCGTCGCCGCGCTGAGCACGAGCCTGGCCGTCGTGGTGCTCGGACGCGGACTGGCCGGCCTGGGGGCCTGCCTGGTCCCGGTCGGGATCAGCATCATGCGCGACCACCTGCCCGCCGAGAGCGTCGGGTCCGGGGTGGCGCTCATGTCGGCGACGCTGGGCATCGGGGGAGCGGTGGGGATGCCGCTCGCCGGGATCATCTACGACAACTTCGACTGGCACGCCCTCTTCTACGTCTCGGGCGGCTTCGCCGTCGTCATGCTGGTCGCGGTGCTCCTCGTGGTGCCCGAGTCGACGGTGCGCACGCGCGGCCGGTTCGACTACGTCGGAGCGGTGCTGCTGTCGGTGGCGCTGACCTGCTTCCTGCTCGCCGTCAGCAAGGCGGGGACGTGGGGGTGGGCCTCGCCGCTGACCCTGAGCATGCTCGCCGCCGCCGGCCTCGTGCTGGCCGCCTGGGTCCCCTGGGAGCTGCGTGCCGGGCAGCCGCTCGTCGACATCCGCACCTCCATGCGGCGCACGGTGCTGCTGACGAACTCCGCCTCGGTGCTCGTGGGTTTCGCCATGTTCGCCAACTTCCTCACCTCCGTCCAGCAGGTGCAGATGCCGGCCAGCACCGGCTACGGCTTCGGCCTCTCCGTCGTGGAGACCGGCCTGTGGATGCTGCCGAGCGGGATCCTCATGGTGGCCATGTCACCGGTGTCGGCCCGCCTCATCCGCCGCCACGGGCCGCGGATCGTGCTGATCGGCGGCTCGGTGCTCATGGCCGTGGGCTTCATCGGCCGCTCCCTGCTGCACTCCTCGGTCGCTGAGGTCATGGTCACCTCCGGCCTGGCCTCCCTCGGTACCGCGCTCGCCTTCGCCGCGATGCCCACCCTCATCATGCGGGCCGTCCCGATCACCGAGACCGCCTCGGCCAACGGCCTCAACACGCTGCTGCGCTCGATCGGGACGTCCTCGGCCTCGGCCATGGTGGCCGCCGTCTTCGCCGCCGGCATGGTGGTGACACCGTCTGGGGAGGCCGCGCCCACGTTCACGGCATACCAGGTCGTCTTCTGGTCCGGCACCGCCGCGGCCCTCGGGGGTGCGCTCATCGCGGCGTTCATCCGCCGGCCGGTGCCGGTGGGCGAGCGCGCACCGAGCCGCACGGGCGTGCCGGCGCCGGCGGGGGAGCGTACCCACGTCAAGGTCGAGGGCGAGCTGCCCGAGGTGGTCGTGCGCGGGCGGGTCCTCTCGCCGCAGGGGCGCCCGCTGCGCCAGGCCGTGGCCACCGTCCTGCACACCGACGGCCGCCACGTGGACTGGGGCCGCACCGACAACGACGGGCGGTTCGCGCTGGCCCTGCCCGAGGAGGGCCGCTACCTGCTCGTGGTGTCCGCCGACGGCTGGGCCCCGCAGTCCGGCCTCGTGGCGCTGGAGGCGGGGGAGACCGAGCCGGTGACGATGACCCGGCGCCTGCTCCTGTCCGGCCGCGTCACCGACGGCGGGGTGCCCGTGGGCGGGGCGATGATCTCCCTCATCAAGCACTCCGGGGAGTACGTCGGCACCTCCTACGCCGAGGCCGACGGCGGCTACGAGATCGGGCTGCCACCACCGGGCCGCTACGTGCTGACGGTCGTGGACCACGCCAGCGGCCGGGCACGCTCGCGCGCGCTGTCGGTCCTCTCGACGTCGACGACCCTGGACGTGGACCTGCAGACCGGCGTCCCCAGGCCCCAGGAGCAGGTGCCGGCGGGGACGCGCGGGGTGGGGACGGTGCTGCGCGGCAGCGTCGACACCGGCCCCTCCCCGGACCCGGCGGGCCGGCCGGCGCAGACGTCGACGCCGGTGACCGCCGGAGGTGCACGGTGAGCCCCGCCGGGGACGCCGCGCAGACGCGGGAGGTCGTCCTGCAGGTGGCCCGACGGCTCTTCGGCGAGCGCGGTTACGCCACCGTGACCATCCGGGAGGTGGCCGCCCAGGCCGGCGTCTCCCCGTCGATGGTCATGAAGGTCGCCGGCAGCAAGGAGCAGCTGTACGCCCTCGCCACCCCCGCCGAACCGACCCCGTTGCCCCCGGACGTACCCCTGGAGGGGCTCGGCGAGCTGCTCGTCTCCCGGCTCCTGCAGCGGCGCGACGACGAGGCCGCCGAGCCCTGGCTGCGGGCCCTCTACCTGCTCGTGGAGGCACCGGACCCGGAGGCGGCCCGGGCGGAGTCCGCGACCGCTTCCTGCGGCGCTTCCCCACGGACGGGGAGGGCCGGCGGCACGCCGACGAGGCGGCCTGCCTCATGCTGGGGCTGGCGGCCGGCGTGCGCGCCTTCCGGCTCCTGGACCCCGGGAGCACCGACGCGCAGGCGGTCGTCCGGGAGTACGGCGCCCTGCTGCAGCAGGTGCTCGACCGGATCGACCTGGGACGCACCGCCGGCGGCGGGGAGGCCTAGGGTGGCCGGGTGAGCGTGCTGCGGGTCGTGGGGATCGAGACCGAGCTGGGCATCACCAGCACCCAGGTCGACGGGCAGGGACGCCCGCTGAGTCCGATGGTCCTCTCCGGCCAGGTGGTGCGGGCCTACGCGGCGGGCGCGGGCCCGGGCGCGGCGCTGCCGCCCTCGGCGGGCTGGGACTACGCCGACGAGACGCCGCTGCGCGACGCGCGAGGCTACGAGATGGCGCGGGCGCTGGCCGACGTCTCCCAGCTGACCGACGTGGAGGACCCGACGATCGCCACGACGGTGCTCTCCAACGGCGCCCGGTTCTACGTCGACCACGCCCACCCGGAGTACTCCTCGCCCGAGGTGACCTCCCCGCTGGAGGCGGTGCGCTACGACCGCGCGGGTGAGCTGGTCGCCCGGGCGGCCGTCGGCACGCTCGCCGAGCAGGGCGCCCAGGTGCGGCTGTACAAGAACAACGTCGACGGCAAGGGCGCCAGCTACGGCACCCACGAGAACTACCTGGTGCCCCGCAGCGTGCCCTTCGACCGGATCGCCCGCCACCTCATCCCCTTCCTCGTGGCCAGGCCGGTGATCGCGGGAGCGGGCCGTGTGGGGCTGGGCCAGGCCAGCGAGCGCGCGGGGTTCCAGCTGAGCCAGCGGGCCGACTACCTCGAGGCCCAGGTCGGGCTGGAGACCACGCTGCGCCGCCCGATCGTCAACACCCGCGACGAGCCCCACGCCACCCCCGACCGGCACCGCCGGCTGCACGTCATCGTCGGGGACGCACCATGGCCGACGTGACGACCTACCTTGCGGTGGGGTCCCTCTCGGCCGTGCTGCGCCTCCTGGAGACCTCTCCCGGACTGCTCCCCGAGCTGGACCTGGTCGACCCGGTCCGGGCGGTCAAGGACATCTCGCACGACCCCACCCTGTCCACCACCGTGGAGACCGTCGACGGCCGCCGGTTCACCGGCCCCGACCTGCTGGAGGCCTACCTGGAGGCGGTATGGCTCGCCGCGGGCTCCGGGCACGACGCGTGGGCGGGCCAGGACGGGGGCGCCGGACCCGACGCCGCCACGGTGGAGGTGCTCACCCGGTGGCAGGAGGTCCTCGACGACCTGCGGGCAGACCCCGCCCGGTGCGCCGACCGGGTCGAGTGGGTCGCCAAGCTGTCCCTCCTGGAGCGCTACCGCGAGCGCGCCGGAGCGACCTGGGAGGACCACCGCCTGGCGGCGATGGACATCCAGTGGCACGACCTGGACCCGGAGAGGGGCCTGGCCCAGCGGCTGCGCGCCGCCGGGCGGCTGGAGCGGCTGGTGCCGCAGGACCTCGTCGAGGCGGCCGTGACCGAGCCGCCGTCCGACACGCGGGCCTGGTTCCGGGGCGAGTGCGTGCGGCGCTACGGCCCGTACGGCGACGTCCCGGCCGCCTCCTGGGACTCGGTGGTGATGCTCGACGAGGGCGGGCGCCGGCACCGGGTCCGCACGCCCGAGCCTGCCACCGCCACCCGGGAGCGGACCGGGCCGCTGCTGGAGCGGCATACCCGCACCGCCGGCCTGCTCACCGAGCTGGCCTCCGAGACCGTCTGAGAGGATCGCCCCATGTCCGAGCAGCACCGCATCTCGCGCCGTCGCGACGAGGACCCGCCCGAGCCGGAGACCCCGGCCCCGGCCGCGCCGCAGACCGGGAGCCTGGACGCCCGCCGCGACGAGGAGCTGGACTCCCTCCTCGACGAGATCGACGGGGTCCTGGAGACCAACGCCCAGGACTTCGTCCACGGCTTCATCCAGAAGGGTGGCCAGTAGCGCCCGTGGACGACCGGGTGATGGGGATCGAGACCGAGTTCGGGGTCAACGCGACCTTCCGGGCCGGTCCACGCCTGGCGCCCGACGAGGTCGCCCGCTACCTCTTCCGCAAGGTCGTGGCCTGGGGGCGCTCCAGCAACGTCTTCCTCGTCAACGGGTCCCGGCTCTACCTCGACGTCGGCTCCCACCCCGAGTACGCCACCGCCGAGTGCACCGACCTGCTGGACCTGGTCGCCCACGACAAGGCCGGCGAGCTCATCGTCCAGGACCTCGCGGACGACGCCGAGCAGCGCCTGGCCGAGGAGGGGATGGACGCCACCGTCTACGTGCTGAAGAACAACGTCGACTCCCGAGGCAACTCCTACGGCTCGCACGAGAACTACCTCGTCCGGCGCACGCCCCGGCTGGAGCGCATCACCGACCCGCTCGTGCCCTTCCTCGTCACCCGCCAGCTGGTCAGCGGCACCGGGCGCCTGCACGTGGTGGGGGAGCGGGCCACCTTCCTGGTCTCCCAACGGGCCGACCACGTGTGGGAGGGGCTGTCCTCGGCGACGACGCGCTCCCGACCGATCATCAACACCCGCGACGAGCCGCACGCCGACGCCGAGCGCTACCGGAGGCTGCACGTCATCGTGGGCGACTCCACGATGAGCCAGACCACGACGATGGTGCGCGTGGGGATGACCGACCTGGTGCTGCGGATGGTGGAGGCCGGGACCATCGTGCCCGACATGTTCCTGGCCAACCCGGTGCAGGCGATCCGCGAGGTCAGCCGTGACCGGAGCGGTCGCCGGCCGCTGGAGCTGGCCCGGGGCGGGACGATCAGCGCCCTGGACATGCAGACCGCCTTCCTGGGTCTGGTCCGCAGGTATGCCGAGGGCGCCGGCCTGGCGGACGCCAGCCCTCACCGCGAGGTGCTCGAGCTGTGGGAACGCACCCTGCGGGCGGTCGAGAGCGACGACCTGTCCCTCGTCGACACCGAGATCGAGTGGGTGATGAAGAAGACCCTCCTGGAGGGGTATGCCGCGCGCCACGGGCTGGAGCTGCACGACGACCGGCTGCTGCAGCTGGACCTGGCCTGGCACGACGTGCACCCGCGCCGGGGGGTGATGTCGGTGCTCGAGCGGCAGGGGAGGGCGCGCACCGTCGTGTCCGCGGAGCGGGTGGCCACGGCCATGCACGAGCCGCCCCGCACCCGGGCCTGGCTGCGCGGGCAGTTCGTGCGCGTCGCCCAGGAGCACCGGCGCGACTTCACCGTCGACTGGGTGCACCTGAAGCTCAACGACACCGCCCAGCGCACGGTCGTCTGCAAGGACCCCTTCTCCGCGGTCGACGCCCAGGTGGACGAGCTCATCGAGTCGATCCGGCGGGCCGGGCGGACGGCCGACACCCCCACCGTGCGCGGGGTGTAGCGACCGGCCCGGGCCGGGGAGGGGCGCCGCTCGGTGGTGCGGCCGGACGCGGCCGCCCAGGGCGCTCCCACCGGGCACCCAGGTTCAGATGGTTACGCTTGCCCGGTTGCACCGGTCGCGCGGCCACCGCCGCGGGCCTCCCGCCCTACCCGAGATTGTGAAGGAACGCGCGTGCGCTCTCCCCGACTGCGGATGGTGGCCCTCGCCGCCGCCCCGCTGCTGCTCCTGTCCGCCTGCTCCACGGACGGGGGGACGGACGGCGCCGGCCAGAGCGACGATGCCGCCGCCACCTCGGCCGCCCCGACGGGCGACGTGTCCGAGCTCGCGGTGGACACCTCCGGCGACGCGCCGCAGATCACCCGCGACGGCGAGCCGTTGGCCGAGGGTGAGCTGCCCTTCGCCGTCGCGCAGACCCAGGTCGAGGAGGTCGAGGCGGGCGACGGCGACGAGGTCGCCGAGGGCGACGAGGTGCGGGTGCGCTACCTGAGCGTCAACGGCACCAACGGCGAGGAGGTGCTGTCCACCTTCGCCCAGGAGGACCCGGTCACCCTCGACCTGTCCAACGAGCTGCTCTTCCCGGCCTTCCTCGAGGAGCTCCCCGGACGTCGGGCCGGCGACGGCCTGCTCATGGCCCTGCCCCCGGACGCCGCGTTCGGCAACCAGGGCAACAGCCAGCTGGGGATCGGTGCCGAGGACACCCTGGTGTTCTACATGGAGATCGTCGACAGCGCCGCACCGCTCACCGAGGCCACCGGGGAGGAGGTCGAGCCCGAGGAGGGGCTGGTCGAGGTCGAGGCCGACGGCCAGAACGCCGCCACCATCACGATCCCCGACGACGCCGAGGCGCCCGACGAGCTCGTCGTCCAGCCGCTCATCGAGGGGGAGGGCGCGGAGGTCAAGGCCGGCCAGTCCATCAGGGTGCACTACACCGGCGTGAAGTTCTCCGACGGCGAGGGCTTCGACAACTCCTACGACCGCGGCGAGCCGGCCGAGTTCCCGATCGGCGTCGGCCAGGTCATCCAGGGCTGGGACGAGGGCCTGGTCGGTCAGACGGTCGGCTCCCGCGTGCTGCTCGTCATCCCGGCCGAGCAGGCCTACGGCGAGGCTCCGGACCAGGACGACGAGAGCCAGACCACGGCGCCCGCGCACGAGCTGGCCGGCGAGACGCTGGTCTTCGTCGTGGACATCCTCGGCGCCTACTGACCCGCCCGGGCGGCCCGAGCGGCCCGAGCGCGCCATCCCGGCACACCACCCCAGAGACACCCACGAAGGAGCACCGCATGTCCGACTCCCCCTTCGGCCAGGTCAAGAAGGCCAAGCCCGAGATCGACTTCCCCGGAGACACGCCGCCCACCGACCTCGTCGTCGAGGACCTCGAGGTCGGCAAGGGCACCGAGGCGACCGCCGGCTCGCAGATCTCGGCCCACTACGTCGGCGTGGCCTGGTCCACCGGCGAGGAGTTCGACGCCTCCTGGAACCGCGGCCAGCCGCTCGACTTCACCGTCGGCGTGGGCCAGGTCATCCAGGGGTGGGACCAGGGCCTGCTCGGCATGAAGGTCGGCGGCCGCCGCAAGATCGTCATCCCGCCCCACCTGGGCTACGGCGACCGCGGAGCCGGTGGCGCGATCAAGGGCGGCGAGACGCTCATCTTCGTCGTCGACCTCGTCGACGTGCGCTGACCGCACCATCCTCCGCGCAGCGGCGCCCCGTCGGTCCGACCGGCGGGGCGCCGCTGCGTCCCACCCGGCGTGTCGCGTCCCGCCCGACCTGGTGGCCCGGCGTGTCGCGCACTGTGCCGTGCCCGTTGTGGCGTGTCGTGTGCCGACCGGTCTCGTGGTCCGGCGTGTCGCGCACCGTGCCGTTCCCGTTGTGGCGTGTCCTGTGCCAGGGCGCGGATCCTGCACCGAGCAGCCCGGCAGCGGCCCGCGGCCCGCCGGACCATCCCTCGGACCGGCCGCTCAGACCTTGGCCAGCCCCGGTCGCAGCAGGTGCAGGTCGAGCTCGCCGGAGAGCTGCTCCAGGGCCAGGATGCCGCGGACCGAGCTGCCGTGGGTGTCCAGCCGGGGGGAGTAGGCGGCGATCCCGCAGCGTCCGGGCACCGCGGCGATGATGCCGCCGGCGATGCCGCTCTTGCCCGGGAGCCCGACGTCGGTGACCCACTCACCGGCGTCGTCGTACATCCCGCAGGTCATCATCACCGACAGCACCTGCCGGGCGGCGAGGGGGCTGAGGACCCGCTCCTCGGTGCCCGGGACGAGCCCGTCGTGCGCCAGGGTCGCCGCCATCCGGGCGAACTCGACGGTCGTCGCCTCGACCGCGCACTGCCGGGTGTAGCCCTCCACGACGTCGTGCGGGTCGCCGGGCAGCACGCCGAGGGCCTTGAGCAGGTGGGCGATCCCCAGGTTGCGGTGGGCCGCGTCCAGCTCCTGCTCGACGAGGTCCTCGTTGACCGCCAGGTCCCGGCCGGCCATCCGGGACAGCAGGTCGTGCAGGGCGCGGAAGCGCTCCTCGCCGGTCTCCCCGGGCAGGAGGGCGTGGACCGTGAGGGCCCCGGCGTTGATCATCGGGTTGTCCGGCCGGTCGCCGGCCTCCAGCGAGATCCGGTTGAAGGCGTCGCCGGAGGGCTCGACGTCGACGTGCTCGAACACCGTCTCCAGACCCACGGTGTCGATCGCCAGCCCGTAGGCGAACGCCTTGGACATCGACTGGACCGGGAACGGCACGTCCGCGTCGCCCGCCCCCACCCGGTCGTCCTCGCTGTCCACGAGCGCCAGGGCGGTGAGCGACAGGTCGGCCTCGCGGTGCACCGGCAGCTCGTTCGGCTCGCCGTCGTCCACCTCGCGCACACGCTCGACGATCCGGTCCAGCAGGGCCTGCAGCTCGGTGGTGTCCACCGCGCCAGACTAGGGCTCGCTCAGGGCGGGCGGCACGCCCAGCACGCCGGTCACCCCGAGGCCGCCAGGGTGGCCGCCCTGCGTCCGGCCACCGCGGCGGCCACGAACGAGGCGGTGTCCTCCTGAAGGCCCCGGCCCATGGTGGAGAGCGGGACCGCCGACCCGGTGAGCGCGTCCAGGACTCCGTCGACCGGGACGTCCACCGGCCTCAGGTGGGGCGCGGTCCGGACGAGACCGTCCACGGCGGTCCGCACGTCGGCCAGGCAGTCGTCGGTGCTCCTCCTTCCGGTCGCACCGGAGGGGAGGGGCACCTCGGCGGGGTGGGCCAGGACCCGGCCGTATGCCGTCGCGCTGTGGTGGGACAGGCCGCGGTGGCGGGTCCGGGGGTCGGCCTCGGAGACGCGCAGCGAGGCGACCGGACGGCCCCCCAGCACGGCGGCGGCGTTCAGGGCCTCGCCGGCCGAGACCCCGGAGAAGCCCCACCGGGTCCCGGTCCCCAGGTTGCCCGGGCCCTGGGCCACGACCACCAGGTCGGCGCCGACGACGTGGTGGGCTGCCAGCAGGGCGCTGTGCACGGTGACCGCCTCGAGGTCGCCGCCGTACGCCTGTCCGGCGGTGACCACCGCCTCGAGCCGACCGTGCTCGCGCAGGAGCGCCACCGTCCGCGAGTAGGCCGCCGGCAGAGCTCCGCCGTCCGTCATGACGTAGACCACCCGCAGGTCCGCGTCCTCGAGCACGACCCCCGCGAGCACCGCCGGGAGCGCGGAGTGCAGGTCGGCGGCCACCACCGGCATACCCCCGAGGTCGTCGGCGTCGGCGAGACGCCCGTGGTGCCTGCCCTCCGGGTCGTCGACCCCCAGCACCATCGTCTGCAGGGGGGTGTAGCGCGCCTTGACGAGGTGCCCGGGCTCCTCGACCTCCCGGGCGGGCCAGGCCTGCGGACGGTCGGGCACGGCGACCACGAGGGCCAGCCCGCCCGTGCCCAGGGAGCGGTCCAGAGCGGTCGTGTTGAGCAGCACCCGGTCCCCGGTCCGGGGGGTCCCCACGACGTCGGGGTAGGCCAGCGCCCGGAGGCTGTCACCGTCGGGTGTCTGGACGTCCAGGAGGAGCACGCCCGACCACCCCGGGCCGGTCGCCCGCACCACGCCCTCCCGCCACCGGATCACGCAGGCAGCCTAGTGGTCACGACGGCCACCCCCTGCGGAACGACCGCCTGGTGGGACCGACGACGTCGTCCCGGGCGCTCCGGTCCCGGTGGGTGTTCGTACAGGTGTCGAGTAGCGTGTCGGCCATGGCGTCCCGCAGCACCCCGGCGAAGAAGGGGCCCAGCCCCGCCGCGGCCAAGACCGAACGGCTCCTCAACCTCGTTCTCGCCCTGCTGTCGACCCGGCAGCCGCTGTCGCGGGCGCGGATCCGGCTGGCCGTCCCGGACTACGCGGCCGGCAGCGACGAGGCGTTCGAGCGGATGTTCGAGCGCGACAAGGACGAGCTGCGCGCCCTGGGGATCCCGCTGCGGACCGAGCCGATCGACCCGTTCTTCGACGACGAGCCCGGTTACCGGATCGACCAGCGCGAGTACGCCCTGCCCCAGATCGAGCTGGAGCCGGACGAGGTCGCCGTCCTGGGGCTGGCCAGCCGGATGTGGTCACAGGCCTCCCTGGCCGGTCCGGCGGCGCAGGCCCTGCGCAAGCTGGACGCGGCCGGCCTCATGCGCGACGAGGCCTCGGTGGCGGGGCTGGAGCCGCTGCTGCACACCACCGAGCCCGCGTTCGACCCGGTCCGCGACGCGGTCCTGACCCGTACGGCGCTGACCTTCGACTACCGCCGCGCGGGGGAGGGCCGGGCGGTCGTGCGCCGGGTCCAGCCGTGGGGGCTGACCAGCTGGCACGGTCGCTGGTACCTCACCGGGCACGACGTCGACCGCGACGCCCCCCGGGTCTTCCGGCTGGACCGGGTCGTCGGCGCCCCCCGGCGCACCGGCCGGGCCGGCGCGTTCGCGGTGCCGGCCGAGCACGACCCCCGGACGATGATCCGCACCGCGTACGCCGACGACGCGGGGGAGCGCACCGAGGTGGTGCTGCGGGTGCGTGAGGGGAGCGCCTCCTCGCTGCGCCGGCGGGGCGAGGTCGTGCCGGGCAAGGACGGGTGGGACGAGCTGCGGGTGGAGGTCTCGGGCACGGCCTCCCTCGTCCAAGAGGTCGTCGCCGCAGGTCCGGACGTGCGGGTCGTGGCGCCCGAAGAGGTGCGTGGGCAGGTGGTCGCCGCGCTGGCTGCTGTCGTCGTAGCGCACGGGGGGACGGGGGCCTGATGGTGACCTACGAGAGCGCCACGAGCCGGCTGGGCCGGCTGCTGACGATGGTGCCGTGGCTGCTCAACCGGCAGGGCATCGACCTGGCCGAGGCGGCCGACCAGCTGGGCACGAGCGTGGACCAGGTCGTCGACGACCTGCAGCTGCTCTTCGTCTGCGGTCTCCCCGGCCACTACCCCGACGACCTCATCGAGGCCTCCTGGGAGGACGGCCGGGTGCACGTGGCCAACGCCGACACCATCGCCCGGCCGCTGCGGCTGGGCCGGGACGAGGCCCTGGCCCTCATCGTCGCCCTGCGGGCGCTCGCCGACACCCCGGGCCTGACCGACCGGGACGCCATCGACCGGGCGCTGACCAAGCTGGAGACCGCCGCCGGCGACGCGGCCGCCTCGGCCGACCAGCTGCAGGTCACCCTCGACCAGCCCCTGCCGCCGGAGCTGGCCGACCGGCTGCGCCGGGCGATCACCGGGAACCGCCGGGTGCACCTGCGCTACACCGTGGCCAGCCGGGACGAGACCACCGAGCGCGACGTGGACCCGATCCGGGTCGCCGCCGTCGACGGCCGCTGGTACCTGGAGGGCTGGTGCCACCGGGCGCGCGGCGTCCGGCTGTTCCGCCTCGACCGGGTCGAGGACCTGCAGGTGCTCGACGTCGACGGCACCCCGCCGGCGGACCTGGCGCCGCGTGACCTGGGGTCCGGCGTCTACCGGGCGGCGCCGGACGACCTGCGCGTGCAGCTGGAGGTCGATCCGCGGGCCGCGTGGATCACCGAGACCTTCCCGGTCGAGGAGGTGGCGCGGCGCGACGACGGGGTGCTGGAGGTGGTCCTGCCGGTCGCCGACCCCGCCTGGTTGCACCGGCTGGTCCGGCGCGAGGCCGGGGCCGTGCGGGTCACCGCTCCCGCGCACGTCGTCGAGGACGTGGCCCGGGAAGCCCGCGAGGCGATGGTCGGGCACCGGGAGGCGACGCGGATAGACTGACGGACGACCGCGCCCGGCGCCGTGACCGCTCCCGGAAGGGGAACCCACCATGCGCATCCAGATCTGGCACATCGTCGTCCTCATCGTCGCCTTCGTCCTGCTCTTCGGCTGGAAGAACCTGCCGAACGTCTCCCGCAGCCTGGGGGAGTCGATGCGGGTCTTCAAGTCCGAGGTCGACCAGATGAAGGACGAGAACGAGGCCCGCAAGGGACGGTCCCAGGACAGCGCGCTGCCGGGCGGGGACGACGACGTCGCCGGGCGTGCCCCCCGCGACGACCGCGGCACCCGGGACGGCGACCGGTACCGCGACACGGCCCGCGAGGAGTACCGCGAGCTGCGCGACGGCGACGGCGAACCCGACGGTCGCGACGACCGCGGCCCGCGCGTCTGACGCGTCGCGATCGAGGCGCAGCACCCGCCCGTGGCCCGCGGTCGCCGGTCCACCAACCCCGAGGGACGGATGTCCCTCGGGGAGCACTTCCGTGAGCTGCGCAACCGGCTGCTGATCTCCACGATCGCCGTCGTCGCGCTCAGCGTCGTCGGCTGGTACTGGTACCAGGACATCATCGACGTCGTCGCGGCCCCCGTGCAGCGGGTCGCCGAGGAACGGGGGGACGAGCTGGTCACCCTGCGCTTCCAGAACATCACCGAGCCGTTCGCCACCCAGCTCAAGGTCGCCATCTTCAGCGGCATCCTGCTGGCCAGCCCGGTATGGCTGTGGCAGGTCTGGGCTTTTCTGCTACCGGGTCTGACCCGCCCGGAGAAGCGGATCGCGCTGGTCTACTTCTTCATCAGCATCCCGCTCTTCCTCGCCGGCGCCGGCCTGGCCGCCTTCACCTTCCCCCGGCTGGTCGCCATCCTGCTCAGCTTCACGCCCGAGGGCGTGGCCAACATCCAGGGGATGTCGGAGTTCCTCTCCCTGGTCCTCTACTTCATGCTCGCCTTCGGGCTGGCCTTCCTGCTGCCGGTGGTCCTGGTCGCGCTCAACCAGATGCGAATCCTCTCGGCCCGGGCGATGCTGAAGAGCTGGCGGGTCACCCTCTTCGCCATCCTCGTCTTCTCCGCGTTCATGACCCCCGACCCCTCCGCCTGGACGATGCTGGCCATGGCCGCCCCGGTCTTCTTCCTCTTCTGGTGCGCCGTGGGTGTCGCCTTCCTCCTCGAGCGGCGGCGGCGCCGGCGCGGCGACGACCCGGCCGACCGCTACGCCAAGCTGTCGCCCGGGGAGGCCACCCCCCTGACATGAGGTATGCCGTCGCGCACGGGCGGCGCTCGGGGCGCGGCGGCGCGGCGGCCCTGGGGGCCGAGGCGGTCGTCCGGCTGCGCTCCCAGGGGCACGACGTCGTCGAGATCTCCGCCGGGTCCCGTGAGGAGGCCTTCGACCGCTGCCGGGCGCAGGTGGCCGACGGCGTCGACGTGCTCGTCGTCGCGGGCGGCGACGGGATCGTCAGCCTGGCCGCCGACCTGTGCGTCGGCACCTCCACGGCCGTGGGGATCCTGCCGGCGGGCACCGGCAACGACAACGCGCGCTCGCTCTCCATCCCCTTCGACGCCGCGGGCGCCCTGCAGACCCTCGTCGGCGGCCACCGCCGCACCGTGGACGTGCTGCGCGTCGACGAGCTCGACCGGCACGTGCTGGGGTCGGTCAACGCGGGGCTGGACGCGCGCATCGCGCACCGGGCCACCCTGCTGCCGAGGCGCCTCGGTGCCCTGAGCTACACGGTCGCCGCGCTGGTGGAGATCGCCCGCCTGCCCCGGACGCCGCCGCTGCGCTACCGGCTCACGGTCACGTCCGACGCGGGCGCGCCGGCGACCGAGGAGCTGGACGCCCTCGTCGTGGTGCCGGCCAACATGCCCTTCGTCGGCGGTGGTCTGCTGGTGGCCCCCGACGCCGACCCGGCCGACGGCCTGCTCGACCTGGTCGTCATCCGACCCCTCTCACCGCGCCGCGCCCTGACCCTGCTGCGCGCGGTCCGCGCGGGACGGCACACCCGGATGCCCGAGGTGCAGGGGCGCCGGACCCCGCGGGTGCGCATCGAGGGACCGGCCGACGTGCTCGCCCACGGTGACGGCGAGGCCCTCGCCCCGCTGCCGCTGACCGTGGGGGTGGTGCCGTCGGCCCTGCAGGTCGTCGCCCCCGCCCTGACATAGCCTGGGGCCATGGCCAGCCCCGCAGAGCGATACGCCCAGGCCCGCGCACGGGCCGCCCGGCAGGCCTCGGCGGCCGGCCGCTTCGCCGACGGTCTCGGGTTCGACCTCGATCCCTTCCAGGTGCAGGCCCTGGAGGCCGTGCAGGAGGGATCCGGCGTGCTCGTCGCGGCCCCGACGGGGGCCGGCAAGACGGTCGTGGGGGAGTTCGCGGTGTTCCTGGCCCTGGAGACCGGGCGCAAGGCGTTCTACACCACGCCGATCAAGGCGCTGTCCAACCAGAAGTACCACGACCTCGTCGCCCGGCACGGCGTGGAGAACGTCGGTCTGCTCACCGGCGACTCCTCGATCAACGGGGAGGCCCCCGTCGTCGTCATGACGACCGAGGTGCTGCGCAACATGATGTACAGCTCCTCGCCCACCCTCACCGGCCTCGGCTACGTCGTGATGGACGAGGTGCACTACCTGGCCGACCGCTTCCGGGGCGCCGTCTGGGAGGAGGTCATCATCCACCTGCCCGAGTCGGTGCAGGTCGTCTCCCTGTCGGCCACCGTGAGCAACGCGGAGGAGTTCGGCGACTGGTTGCGCACCGTCCGCGGCAACACCGAGGTCATCGTGGCCGAGCACCGCCCCGTGCCGCTGTGGCAGCACATGCTGGTCGGCACCCAGCTGTACGACCTGTTCGTCACCGACGGCGGAGCCGAGGGCAGCACCAGGGTCAACCCCGCCCTCCTGCAGCGGATCGAGCAGGCCGAGCGCTCCACCGGGTGGAGCCGGGAGGACGCCGGGGGACCCCGCGGCCGTCGGGGAGCGGTGCGGGGTCGGTATGCCGACCACCGGGGCCGCGACGACCGGCGCGGGGGACGAGGTGGTCGCGGTCGCGCCGAGCGAGAGGAGCGCGCCGACCGTGGCCGCCGCACCGACGACGTTGTGCCGGTCACGGAGCGCGGAGGCCTGCCCGGGGGCGTGGCCAGCCGGGCCCAGGTCGTCGAGCGGCTGGACCGCGAGGGCCTGCTGCCGGCGATCACCTTCATCTTCAGCCGCGCCGGCTGCGACGCGGCCGTCGGTCAGCTGCTGGGCCGGGGGATGCGGCTCGTCCCGGAGGAGGAGGGCCGCCGCGTCCGCGAGCTCGTCGCCGAGCGGATCGCCGAGGTCGACCCGGCCGACCTGGGCGTGCTGGGCTACCACGACTTCGTCGAGGGGCTCTCCCGGGGTTTCGCCGCGCACCACGCGGGCATGCTGCCGCTGTTCCGGGAGATCGTCGAGGAGCTGTTCACCGCCGGGCGGGTGCGGGCTGTCTTCGCGACCGAGACCCTCGCGCTGGGGATCAACATGCCGGCCCGCAGCGTGGTGCTGGAGAAGCTGGTCAAGTTCAACGGGGAGACGCACGCGCCGGTCACCCCGGCGGAGTACACCCAGCTCACCGGCCGTGCGGGGCGACGGGGCATCGACGTGGAGGGGCACGGCGTCGTGCTCTGGCGGCGGGGGGTCGACCCGCTCGACGTGGCCGGCCTGGCCTCGACCCGGACCTATCCGCTGCGCAGCTCCTTCCGGCCCAGCTCCAACATGGCCGTCAACCTCGTCGCCCAGTACGGCCGCTCGGCCGCCCACGAGCTGCTGCAGAGCAGCTTCGCGCAGTTCCAGGCCGACCGCTCGGTCGTCGGGCTGACCCGCCGGACGAAGGAGAACCAGGAGGCCCTGGACGGCTACGAGGAGGCGATGGCCTGCGACCGCGGCGACTTCCGCGAGTACGGCCGGCTGCGGCACGAGCTGGGCGAGCTGGAGAAGAAGCAGGCCCGGCGTCGGCAGGCGTCGCGCCGGGCCGACATCGCGGTCGCGCTCGACGAGCTGGCGGTGGGGGACGTGGTCCGGCTGGAGGGCTCCCGCAAGGGCACGATGGCGGTCGTCCTGCCCACCTCCCGGGCGAAGGGCTCCGGCGAGCCGACCGCCCTGACCTCCAACGGCAGCCTGCACACCCTCACCGTCGCCGGCTTCCGCGACGTGCCCGACATCATCGGGACCCTCAAGGTGCCCTCCCACTTCAACGCGCGCAGCCCGAGGGCTCGTAAGGACCTGGCCTCGGCACTGCGCGAGAAGGTCCACGAGCCGGTCCCGGGGCGCAACGGCTCCCGCGGGCGCGGGCGGTCGTCCGAGGACGGCGACGGCGACACGGGGGCCTGCGGCACCGCATACCCCTCCTCGCTCGAGACGCGCCTGGACGAGCTGCGCGCGCAGCTGAGGGCCCACCCCTCCCACTCCTGCCCCGACCGGGAGGAGCACGCCCGCTGGGCCGCCCGGTGGTGGCAGCTGCGCCGCGAGACCGACGACCTGCAGCGCCGGGTGTCGGAGCGGACCAACACCGTGGCCAAGACCTTCGAGCGGATCTGCGACCTGCTCTCGACCCTGGGCTACCTCACGGCCGACGGGCAGGAGGTCACCGAGGAGGGGCAGCGGCTGCGGCGGATCTACACCGAGCTGGACCTCGTCGTCGCAGAGGCGCTGCGCCGCGGCAGCTGGCAGCGGCTGTCCGCGGCCGACCTGGCCGCGGTCGTCTCCGCGCTCGTGCACGAGGCCCGGGGCGACGACGTGAGCGAGACGCGGATGCCGGGCGTGGAGGTCGAGGAGTCCCTGGGGGAGATGGGCGCGATCTGGCGCGAGGTCTCCACCCTGAAGGTCGAGCACCGGCTCGAGCCCGACCGTGAGCCCGACCCGGGGATCGCCTGGATGGTGCACCGGTGGGCCTCCGGCCGGGGCCTGGAGGAGGTGCTGCGCGACGGCTCGCTCTCGGCCGGCGACTTCGTGCGCCGCTGCAAGCAGGTCGTGGACCTGCTCGGCCAGATCGCCCAGGCCGCCGACCCGCACGTCGCCCGCACGGCCCGCCGCGCCTCCAGCGCGGTCCTGCGCGGCGTCGTCGCCGCCGACCGGCTCGACTGACCCCCGACCACCCCGACCCCGACCCCGACCCCGACCCGAGGAGAACCCGTGACCGAGATCGTCGTCTGCTCCCCCCTGCGCACCCCCGTCGGCGGCTTCCTGGGCGCGCTGGCCGGCCTGTCGGCCGCGGACCTGGGCACCCAGCTGCTCACCGCGCTGCTGGAGCGCACCGGCCTGCAGGACGGGGACGTCGACGACGTGATCGTCGGCAACGCCAACCCCTCGGGCGAGATCCCCGCCCTGGGCCGCATCCTGGCGCTCAACGTGGGGCTGGACTCCGCGCCGGGCATGCAGCTGGACCGCCGCTGCGGCTCGGGCCTGCAGGCGGTGCTCACCGCCGCCTCGCAGATCGCCGCGGGCGGGGCCAGGCTGATCGTCGCCGGGGGAGCGGAGTCGATGAGCCAGGTCGAGCACTACGCGCTGCTGCGCCAGGGGGTGAGGGGCACCGGGGTCGAGCTGACCGACCGGCTCGCCCGGGCGCGCTCCACCGCCGGCGGCGAGAGGCACCCGATTCCCGGCGGCATGATCGAGACGGCCGAGAACCTGCGCCGCGGGTACTCCATCTCCCGGGAGGCCCAGGACGAGTTCGCGGTGCGCTCCCAGCGGCTCGCCGCCGCCGCCCAGGCGCAGGGCCGCTTCGCCGAGGAGATGGTCCCGGTCGAGGTGACCACCCGCAAGGGCACCACGGTCGTGGACACCGACGAGCACATCCGCCCCGACACCACCCTCGAGGTGCTCTCCGGGCTCCGGCCGATCATGGGCCGCCAGGACGACCGGGCGACCGTCACGGCCGGCAACGCCAGCGGGCAGAACGACGCGGCGGCGCTGTGCGTGGTGACCACGCGGGAGCATGCCGAGGCCAGGGGACTGACGCCGCTGCTGGCGCTGCGCTCCTGGGCCGTGGCGGGCGTCGCCCCCGAGACGATGGGCATCGGCCCCGTCCCCGCCTCGGCGGCCGCGCTGGAGCGGGCCGGGCTGACCCTGGACGACCTGGACCTCATCGAGCTGAACGAGGCCTTCGCCGCGCAGGTGCTGGCCGTGCTCACCGAGTGGGGGATGCGCGACCCCTCGACCTGGGACCGGCTCAACCCCAACGGGTCGGGCATCTCCCTGGGCCATCCGGTCGGTGCGACCGGCGCGCGCATCCTGGCCACGCTGGCCCAGGAGCTGCACCGCCGCGAGGGTCGCTACGCCCTGGAGACCATGTGCATCGGCGGTGGGCAGGGCCTGGCCGCGGTGTTCGAGCGGGTCGTCTGAGCGGTCCTCAGCCCGGGCGCAGCTCCAGCGCCTTGAGCAGCCGTCCCACGGGGCTGCCCAGGTCGTAGGCCTCGACCAGCTGCTGGAGCGTCTCGGGGTCGGCGAGCTCCCGGGGGACGGTGAGCGGGACGTCCGGGAGCGGGGCGTCGGGCGCGACCGTGACGACCAGGGGCGCGGCGTCGAGGTAGTCCGAGGCCGCCTCCAGGTGGGTGCGCCGGGCCCCCTTGATCGCGGGGTCGCCGTCGTCGACGGCCTGCCGCAGGGCGGCCAGGGAGCCGTAGGTCCGGAGAAGCTGGGCCGCCGTCTTGTCGCCGATCCCCCTGACGCCCGGAAGCCCGTCGCTGGCGTCCCCGCGCAGCGTCGCCATCTCGGCGTAGGCCGTGCCGGTGGGGACGCCGTAGCGTTCCTGCAGGTCCGCCTGGCGCACCACCTCGGCGTCACGCACCCCGCCCCGGGCGGTGTAGACGACGCTGACGTCGGCCTCGTCGTCGACGAGCTGGAACAGGTCGCGGTCACCGGTCACCACCGAGATCGGCATCCGGCCCCGGTGGCGGGCGGTGAGGGTGCCGATGACGTCGTCGGCCTCGTAGCCGGGGGACCCGAGCACGGGGATGCCGAACGCCTCCAGCGCCCGGCGCAGCACCGGCACCTGGACCTCGAGCTCGGGTGGAGCCTCCTCCTTCTCCTGCGAACCCTCGACCAGGCGGTGAGCCTTGTACGTGGGGATGGCCTCGACCCGGAACGCCGGACGCCAGTCGTCGTCCCAGCAGGCGACGAGGTGGGTGGGCCGGAACCGGGTCACGAGGGTGGACACCATGTCGAGCAGCCCCCGGGTGGCGTTGGTCGGCGTGCCGTCCGGAGCGGGGCGCAGGTCCTTGACCCCGAAGAAGGCCCTGAAGTAGAGGGAGGCGGTGTCCAGCAGGAGCAGCCGCTGGTGCTGGTGCCGTGCGCCCTGTGCGTCGTTCCCGTCCATGAGGCCCCACCCTAGGACTGCTAGCGTGCCGACGTGCCGCGCCCCACCACCCAGCTCCTCCTGCCCTGGACCGCCGTGCTGGTCACGGTGGGGACCGCCGGGGTGCTGCTGCTGGGCCCGCTGTGGGACACCGCCGAGGGCGAGAACCCGCTCACCCGACCCGATCCGGCGGTCGCCGACGTGCTGCGGCTGGCCGTGCCCACCCTGGTCGTCGCCCTCACCGTCGCGGTGGCGCTGCTGCTGCCGCGGCGACGGGTCCTCGCCGGGGTCGTGCTCGTGGCGCTGCTGGCCCTGGTCCTGACGGCCCCGACCCCGCTGCCCCTCTGGTTCGCGCCCGCGCTGGTGCTCACCGCCGCTGGGTATGTCGTGGCCGTCCGGGCGGGAGGACCCGCGCACTAGGGTGGCGGGATGGAAGCCCTCGACCGGAACATCGTCCAGGTCCTGGCCCTGGACGGCCGGATCTCCTTCGCCGACCTGGGGCGCCAGGTGGGACTGTCCACCTCCGCGGTGCACCAGCGGGTCAAGCGGCTCGAGGAGCGGGGGATCATCAAGGGCTACCGCGCCGTGGTCGACTACACCGCCGTGGGGCTGCCGCTGACCGCGCTCATGTCGGTGACCCCCTTCGACCCGGCCGCCGACGACGACATCCCCGAGCGGCTCGCGGACATCGACGAGATCGTCGCCTGCTGGTCGGTGGCGGGCGACGAGAACTACATCCTGCTGATCCGGGTCCAGCGTCCCCAAGAGCTCGAGGAGCTGCTGGCACGCATCCGCCAGCAGGGATCCTGCTCCACCAACACCACGATCGTCCTCTCCACGCCGTGGGAGGACCGCCTGGGACGGCTGCCGACGAACCCGGTCGTCTGAACCCGCCCCGGATGGACCACGCCCCGCCCGCCGCCCGCCCCCGATCCCTGTCCACCGCCTGGACCGTGGCCCTGGCGCTGGGCCTGCTCGCCCTGGGCGCGACCTTCCTGGGGAACCTGCTGATCACCACGAGGTTCGCCGACGCGGTGCGCCCCGACGACCTGCTCTTCGAGCTGTTGCCCCACGTCCGCCCGGCCCGGTGGCTGACCCTGGCCGCCCTGGTCGTGGGGTTCGGGGTCTTCCTGGGCGACCTGGTGCGCTCCGGCCGGACCGCCCTGCTGCCCGCGGTCGGGGCGGTGTTCGCGGTGATGTACCTCCTGCGGGCCGGGATCATGGTGCTGACCCCGCTGGCGCCGGCGCAGGGGGACGGCCCGTTCCTGTTCTCCCTCCAGCAGTACGGCATGTTCCCCTCCGGGCACGTGGCCGCGGTGACGCTGCTGGCCATGCTCACCGCGGCCGACCGGCCACGCCTGCGGATGCTGCAGCGCACGCTGGTGGTCGTCATGGCGGCCGCGCTCGTCCTGGCCCACGGCCACTACTCCATCGACGTCGTCGGTGGACTGCTGCTGGCCTTCTTCGTCGTCCGGTCCTGGGGGCCGGAGGGGATGTTCGCGCCCCTCGCGCGGGTCACCGGCCCCGGGCCGCCCACGCGCCGTAGGCTCGGACCGGGCCAGGCACCGTGCGGGTGCGACGGCCCCTAGGAGGCACCATGTTCCTGCGCGGGCACCGGCCGGTCCGCGGCCGTCGGGACGCCCGACCGGTCGCCGACCTCCCGGCCCTGCGGCGGGTCGTGCCCCACCTGATGCCGACCCGGCTGGAGTCCACCGTCTACTACCGCCAGCACCTCGAGGTGGAGCGCCTGACGGCCTGGTTGGAGGAGGTCAACCAGGGACGGGCGGAGGAGGACCGGATCCGCTTCTTCCACGTCTTCCTGACCGCCTGGGCCCGGCTGTTCCGGCTCCGTCCAGAGCTCAACCGCTTCGTCTCCGCCAGGCGGACCTGGGAGCACCGGGACATCACCTTCGCCTTCACGGTCAAGCAGGCGATGACCGACGAGGCCGAGGAGGCGCAGGCACTGGTCCCGTTCACCGGCACCGAGACGGTCGAGCAGGTGCGGGCGCGGGTGGACCAGGTCCTCGACCGTGCCCGGCGCGGCGGGCACACCGGCAACGACCGCCTCGTCGAGACCCTTGTCCGCCTGCCCCGGCCGGTGGTCGCCGGGGTGGCCAGGGCAATCTGGGCCCTGGACGCGGTCGACCTGCTGCCGCGCGCCCTCGAGGACGCGATCCCGGTCTATGCCAGCTCCTACCTGGTCAACCTCGGGTCGCTGCACGCGGAGGCGCCCTTCCACCACCTGTACCAGCGGGGCACCGCCAGCACGTTCGTCTCGATCGGCACCATCCGGCCCGAACCGGTCGTCGACGACGCGGGAGCCGTCGTCGCGCGCCGCCGGGTCGACGTGGTCTACACCATCGACGAGCGGGCCACCGACGGGTTCTACCTGGTCCGCAGCTCCCAGGTCCTGCAGCAGCTCATCGACGACCCGGCCTCCCTGATGCTCCCGCCGGTCGACGGACCACCGGGCGCGCCCGGCCCGGTCACCGGCACCCCCTGAGCGCCGCGGAACCCCCTGACCCACGGCATACCCTGGGCGTGTGGGACGCAGGAGGACGGGAGCGGGCACCCCCGCGACGGTGATGCTGGACCGGGCGGGCGTGGACTACGAGGTGCGCCGCTACGAGCACGACCCGGCGGCCGACAGCTACGGCCTGGAGGCCGCCGTCGCCCTGGGGGTGGAACCGGCGCGGGTGTTCAAGACGCTCCTCGTCGAGGCCGACGGCGCGCTCGCCGTCGGGATCGTGCCGGTCGACACGCTGCTCGACCTGAAGGCGGTGGCCGCCGCGCTGGGGGCCAAGAAGGCGGTCATGGCGCAACCGGCCGACGCCGAGCGGGTCACGGGCTACGTGGTCGGCGGCATCAGCCCCGTGGGTCAGCGCCGCCGGCTGCCGACGGTCCTGGACGCCTCCGCCCTGGACCACCCCACCATCCTCGTCAGCGGCGGCCGGCGCGGTCTGGACCTGGAGCTGGCGCCCCACGACCTGCTGGCCGTCGTCGCCGGCAGCACCGCCCAGGTCGCCCGCCGCGCCTGAGCGGACGCGCCCGGGGACGGTGCCCGGGGCCGGTGCCGGGGAGCAGCGGCCTCAGACCAGCTGGTCCACCGACGCCCGACGGGACGCGGCCGCCTGCTGCGCGGCCGCCTCGGCGTCGACCTCGGCCGTCGGGGCGGCGTGCTGGCGCCACCACTCCTGGCCGCTGGGCGGCAGGGTGTCGATCGGGTCGTAATAGACGTACTCGGTGCTGGTGACGTCGACGTCCTCGGCCTCGATCGAGGTCCGGTAGTTCTTGCGCCAGTAGGAGATGCCGCGCTCGGTGTCGTAGGTGTCGACCTGGTGCACCCAGCGCTTGCCGACGAACGGCACGTCGCAGACGATCCGAGGCGTGGCGAAGCCGGGCAGGTAGCCCAGGATCGCGTGCTGCAGGTGCTGGGCGTGGGCGAGGGAGACCCGCCAGTGCTCGGCGTGCGGGATCATGTCGCACATGTAGAAGTAGTAGGGCGTGATCATGGCGTCGTCGGAGAGGGCGAAGCACAGGTCGAGCAGCTGCTGGCTGGTGTCGTTGACCCCGCGCATGAGCACGCCCTGGTTGCGCACGTCGCGCACCCCCGCGTCCAGCATCGCCCGGGAGGCCTGCGCCACCGCCGGGGTGACCGACTGGGCGGCGTTGACGTGGGTGTGGATCGCCAGGCCGACGCCGCGCTCGCGGGCCTTGCCCGCCACCCGGGCCACCCCCTCGACGGTGTCGGGGGCAAGCCAGTGCTGCGGCATGCCCATCAGCGCCTTGGTCGCCAGCCGCACGTCCCGGATGCTCTCGATCTCCAGCAGCTGGTCCAGCCACGCCTCGAGGTTCTTCCACGGCATGTTGGCCACGTCGCCGCCGGAGACGACCACGTCGCGCACCCCGGGGTTGGCCCGCAGGTAGTCCAGCATCTCCGCGTGCCGGTCCACCGGCTTGCCGGCGAGCTTGATCTTGGTGATCGTCGGGGTGGAGTTGCCGACCAGGTCCATCCGGGTGCAGTGCCCGCAGTACTGCGGGCAGGTGGGCAGCATCTCGGCCAGCACCTTGGTGGGGTAGCGGTGGGTCAGCCCCTCGGCCACCCACATGTCGTGCTCGTGCAGCGAGTCGCGCGCGGCGTGCGGGTGGGAGGGCCAGTCGGTGCGGCGGTCGGAGAAGACCGGCAGCATGTAGCGGCGCACGGAGTCGGCGTAGAACGCCGCAGTGTACTCCTCGCCGGCCGCCGGCATCCGCCCGTCCGCCCAGGTCTGCTCGCTGACGATGGTGTTGAGCATCTGCGGCGTGAGGAGCATGGACATCGTGGCGCGCTCGGTCTGGTCGCGCTCGAGGTCGGCGTAGAAGTCGTCGGTGAGCAGGTCGCCCATGACCGTCCGCAGCTGACGCACGTTCTTGACGCAGCTCACCCGCTGCCACTGCACGTCGGCCCACTGCTCGGCGGTGACGTGCTTCCAGCCCGGCAGGCGGGTCCAGTCCGGCTCGACCAGCTCACGGCGCCGGTAGGAGTAGGGCTGCTCGATCTGAGTGCTCATGACGTGGCATGCTACGGGACAACGTCCTGTGTGCGGAAGAACACACCGGAAGATTTCTTGTCAGATTGCGATTTGGGAGGACAGATGACGGTCTCGACCGGGCATTCACCGTTCGGGCTGCACAGGGTCGTCGATCCCTCGGGCGAGGCGGTGACCCTGCCGCAGGCCGCCCGCCGGCTGGACACCTCCCCGGAGCTCGCGCCGGACGAGGTGCGGATCGACGTCGAGGTGCTCAACCTGGACGCCGCCTCCTACCGCCAGCTGCGCGAGAAGCACACCGGCCCCACCGGCCACGTGCACGGGCACGGCATCCGCAGCGACGTCCTGGAGATCGTCGAGGACCGCGGCAAGATGCAGAACCCGGTCACCGGGTCCGGAGGCATGCTCATCGGCACCGTGGCCGAGGTCGGGCCGCACAGCCCGCTGGGCCTGGTGGTCGGCGACCGGGTCGCCACCCTCGTGTCCCTGTCCCTGACCCCGTTGCACATCAGCGACCGGCTGGCGCGCTGGGACGGGATGTCCGAGCGCGTGCCGACGGCCGGCCACGCCATCCTCTTCGGCCGGTCGGTCGCGGCGCGGCTGCCCGAGGACCTCCACCCCGACCTCGCCCTGATGGTCATGGACGTCTGCGGCGCCCCCGCCCTGGTCACCAAGGTGGTGCAGGGGTATGCCGCCCGCGGGCCGGCCCCCACCGTCGCCGTGCTCGGCGGCGCGGGCAAGTCGGGCAGCCTGTCCCTGGCCGCCGCCCGGGAGGCCGGCGCGGGCCGCCGGATCGCCGTGGTCCCCGTGGAGGCCGAGGCCGCGATGCTGCGCGGCACCGACCTCGTCGACGAGGTCGTCGTCGCCGACGCCCGGTCGCCGATCGCCCTGGAGTGGTCCGTGCGCGAGGCGGGCGGACCGGCCGACGTCACCGTCGTCTGCGTGGACGTCCCGGGCTGCGAGCAGCCGGCGATCATGGCCACCGCCCAGGGCGGCACGGTCGTGTACTTCTCGATGGCGACCAGCTTCGCCGCGGCCGCCCTCGGGGCCGAGGGGCTGGCGGCCGACGTGACCATGCTGGTGGGCAACGGCTACAGCCCGGGCCACGCGGACCTGGCCCTGTCCCTGGTCCGCGGGGACGACACGGTGCGCCGCCTGTTCGAGTCCAGGCTGCACACCCACCACACTGGGCAGACGTGAGCACCCTTCAGCCCCAGCCCCAGCCCGAACGGGCCCGGTCCTCCTCCGCCCCTGGCGGGCGCGTCCTGCTGCACGGCGGCGTCCTCGCGGGCGCGACGTCCGACGACGACGTGTCCGGCGCCGCCCCCACCGCGCTCGTGCTCGACGGGTCCACCGTCGCCTGGGTCGGGGACGAGGCCGGGGCCTCCGCGTGGCACGACCGTGTCGACCGCGTCGTGGACCTGGACGGCGCCCTGGTCACGCCCGGGTTCGCGGACGCCCACGTCCACCTGACCATGACCGGCCAGGGGCTCGACGGGGTCGACCTGTCGCGGACCCGCTCTGTCCGCGAGGCGCTCGACCTGGTCGAGCAGGCGGTCCGCCGCCGCCGGGGCCGTCCCGTCTACGCGCACTCGTGGGACGAGACCCGCTGGGCGGAGGGACGGCCAGTGACCTCGGCCGAGCTGGACCGCGCGTCCTACGGCGGGGTGGTGTACATGCCCCGCGTGGACGCCCACTCGGCCAGCCTGTCCACCGCGATGGCCACGATCGCCCGGGTCCGGGAGATCGACGGCTGGGACGGCACCGGCGTGGTGCGACGGGACGCCTTCGCGGCCGCGACCAACGCCTTCACCACCACCCTCACGCCCGCCGACCGGGAGCACCACGTCTCCCTGGCGCTGCGGGCGGCGGCCGCGGCGGGGATCACCCTCCTGCACGAGATGGGCGCGGCGCACCTGACCGGTCACGACGACATCCGCGCGGTGCTGGCCCACGGCGAGGCGCCGGGCGTGCCGGACGTGGTCACGTACTGGGGCGAGCTCGTGGACGACGCCGACGCGGCCGCCGAGCTGGCCGGGTTCCTCGGCGTGCTCGGCCTGGCGGGCGACCTGTGCGCGGACGGGTCGTTCGGGTCCTTCACCGCCCACGTGGAGCAGCCCTACCTCGGTGCCCCGTCGGGGGCGGGGGAGGAGGGCCACCACGTCGGTTTCGGCTACCTCGGCGTGGACGAGGTCCGCGACCACGTCCTGGCGTGCACCCGCGCCGGGCTGCAGGCCGGCGGGCACGTCATCGGCGACGCCGCCCTGCGCACGATGGCCACCGGCTTCCGGGCCGCCGCGGAGGAGCTGGGGGTCGAGGCGGTGCGTGCCGCCCGGCACCGCTGGGAGCACGTGGAGCTGCCCTCGCCCCAGGTGCTGGCCACCATGGCCGAGCTGGGCGTCTGGGCCAGCGTGCAACCCGTCTTCGACGCCCTCTGGGGCGGGTCCGAGGGCATGTATGCCGCCCGGCTGGGTCCGGAGCGCGCCCTCTCGGCGCTGCCGCTGCGGGACATGGTCGACGCCGGGATCCGCGTGGCGCTGGGGTCCGACAGCCCGGTCACCCCGCGGGACCGTGGGCGGCGGTGCGTGCGGCCGTCCTGCACCACAACCCCGGGCAGCGGCTCACGCCCGCCGAGGCCTTCACCGCCCACACGGTCGCCGGCCACGAGCTGGCCGGGCGGGCCGGAGGCCACCTGCGCGCCGGCGCCCCCGCCACCTACGTCGTCTGGGACGACGGTGCCGGGACGCCCGTCCCCACCGACCCGGGCACGGGCCTGCCCGTCCTCGACGACCCCGACCAGTCCCTGCCCGTCGCGCGGATCACCGTCGTGTCCGGCCAGGTCGCCCACGACCGTGAAGGAGCCTGAGTGAGCCCCCGCACCGGGACGAAGACCCCGCCCCGCACGCCGGTCCGCGCCGTCGCGCCGCCGCCCCCCCCTCGACCTGGACCCGAAGGTGGTGCGCCGGGCCCGCACCCTGGCGCGCCGGCTCGGCGAGCCCGTCGTGGAGATGACCCGCACCCGCACGACCGTGTCCGTGGAGCGGGCGACGCTCCGGCTCGCCGGCCTGGCCGGGGCCGACCACGAGCGCGTGCCGTGGGTCAACCACCTCGTCGACGCGGTCCGGGACCAGGTGGGCCTCGAGCACGGCGTGACCACCCCGGTCTGGGACGCCCTGCGCCGGGAGGAGGCGCCCGACCTGCTCACCCTCGCCCAGAAGGCGTCCGCAGGGGCGGTGGCCTTCCGGCTGCCCGACCGGCGTCGCGAGCTCACGGCGGCCCGCCGGGCCGCCCGCGCGGCCGTCCGCCCGGGCCTGCGCCGCATCGACCGGCAGCGGGCCACCAGGGAACGCCTGGTCTCCCGGCTGGGCGACCCGCCGCAGCGACCGTGGGTCTACCTCATCGTGGCCACCGGCGACATCTACGAGGACATCCCGCAGGCGCAGTCGGCGGCCCGGGCGGGGGCCGACGTCATCGCGGTCATCCGCTCCACCGGCCAGTCGCTGCTGGACTACGTCCCCGAGGGTGCCACCCGCGAGGGCTTCGCCGGCACCTACGCCACCCAGGAGAACTTCCGGCTCATGCGGGAGGCGCTGGACGAGGTGGGCGCCGAGCTGGGCCGCTACGTGCGCCTGACCAACTACGCCTCCGGGCTGTGCATGCCCGAGATCGCCACCCTGGCCGGCCTGGAGCGGCTGGACATGATGCTCAACGACTCGATGTACGGCATCCTCTTCCGCGACATCAACCCGGTCCGCACCTTCGTCGACCAGCGCTTCTCCCGGCAGATCCACGCCCGGGCCGGCATCATCATCAACACCGGCGAGGACAACTACCTCACCACCGCCGACGCCGTCGAGGCCGCCCACACCGTCACCGTGTCGCAGCTGCTGAACGAGTACTTCGGCACCGAGGCGGGCCTGCAGGACTGGCAGCTGGGCCTGGGCCACGCCTTCGAGATCGACCCCGACCTGCCGGAGTCGTTCCGGATGGAGCTGGCGCACGCCCTGCTGGCCCGCCAGCTCTTCCCGGACGCGCCGCTGAAGTGGATGCCGCCGACCAAGCACATGACCGGCGACGTCTTCAAGGGTCACCTGCTCGACGGGTTCTTCAACCTCGCGGGGGTGCTGACCGGCCAGTCCATCCTGCTCGTGGGGATGATGACCGAGGCCGTGGTGACGCCGTGGCTGTCCGACCGGGACCTGGCCCTGCAGAACGTGCGCTACGTGCTGGGGGCGGCCGGCGGACTGACCGAGGACTTCCGACCGCCGCCGGAGGGGTTCATCCAGACCCGGGCGCGCCAGGTCCTCACCGAGGCCGTGGACCTGCTGGAGCGGATCACCCGGGACGAGGGCGCGAGCGGCACCGCATCGATCCCCCTGCTGGAGGCCATCGGCGACGGCACCTTCGGCCTGATGAAGCGGCCGGCGGACCGCGGCAAGGGCCTGGACGGAGTGGTCGTGCGGGCCGACGACTACGACAACCCGGCCATCACGATGCTCGAGGAGGGGTCGCAGTGACCGCGACGACCGGGACGACCGGGACGACCACGGAGACGCAGGTGGACGCGACGACGCAGGTGGACGCGAGCACGCAGCCGACCGTGGTCCGCCCCTACGGCGACACCACCGGCGACGGCATGGTGCAGGTCTCCTTCACCCTGCCCGTGCCGCACGACAAGCGGGCCGAGGGCGCAGCCTTGCAGCTCGCCGGGAAGATGGGCCTGGCCCCGGCTCTCCTCGTGCACGCCAAGGCCGTGGGACCACGCCACACCTTCTTCATCGTCTACGGCAGCGTGAGCCACCTCGTGGACCTCTCCCAGGTGCAGGTCGTCGAGCGCGACCACCCGCTGCTGACCCCCAAGGAGGTCAACGCCGCCATCCGGGAGCGCCTGCGCCGGCCCCTCGTCGTCGTCGGCGCCTGCATCGGGACCGACGCGCACACGGTGGGCATCGACGCGATCCTCAACATCAAGGGGTTCGCGGGGGAGAAGGGGCTGGAGTACTACTCCGAGATCACCGTCGTCAACCTCGGCGCGCAGGTGCTCGTCCCGGAGCTGGTGGAGAGCGCCCGGGAGGCGGGGGCCGACGCGGTCCTGGTCTCCCAGGTCGTCACCCAGCGCGACGCGCACATCTCCAACACCACCCAGATGGCGGCCGCCTTCAGGGAGGCCTACCCGGCCGGGGAGGTGCCGCTGCTCGTCGTCGGCGGCCCCCGGTTCGAGGAGGGCTCAGCCGGCCAGCTGGGCGTGGACCGGATCTTCGGCCGGGGGACCACCCCCGGCGAGGTCGCGTCATACCTTGTCCATGCCCTCGTCGAGAACGGAAGGTCACGCCCATGACCACGCACGAGCCCGCCGCCAGCCCCGCCACCGTCGGGATGGGCGTGACCCATGCCCGCTACGTCCCCTACTCCCACGCCCACTACGCGGGGAACCTCGTGGACGGTGCCTACAGCCTCGCCCTGTTCGGGGACGTGGCCACCGAGCTGTGCATCCGCACCGACGGCGACGAGGGGCTCTTCGCCTCCTACAGCGACGTGCAGTTCCTGGCCCCGGTGCGGGCCGGCGACTGCCTGGAGGTCAGCGCCACCCTGGTGCGGGTGGGCAGCCGCAGCCGGGAGATGGACCTCGAGGTCCGCGTCGTCGCCCGGGGCGAGGCCTCCCGGGGGGTCTCGGCCGCCGCGGTGCTGGAGCCGGCCCTGGTGGCCACCCGGGCCCGCGGCACCGTCGTGGTCCCTCCTCAGGCCTGAAGCAGCCCGCGGAGAGCACCGTGCGGCGTGTCCAGCGCGACACGCCGGGGACAGGTGGTCGGAGGCCAGGATCACTCCGTCGGCCGGGGTGCTCGTGACCTGCGAGTATGCGCCATCGTCGCAGGTCAGCGCCCTGTTGACAGCCGTGCGGCAGGCGACCTACGTTCATCTGGTCCCCACGAACGCGACGCAAGTCGTCGGGGAGCCACGGCCCCGTGCACCGAGTAGACAACGGTTGCGGGACGGTCACCAGCCGTCCCGTGGTCGGCCCCAAAGGTGCCGGGGCCGGGCCGCGTCCTGAGGGGCTTTTCCGACGGCGGCGAGGGGCACCTACCCTGGGGGGGTGCTGCCCGTCCGCCTCCTGCTCGCCGTCCTGGGCGGGGTGGCCGTCTGGCTGGCCTTCCCCGGGTTCGACGTCTGGCCGCTGGCCTTCCTCGGGACCGGTGCCCTCGCGCTGGCCACCGCCGGCACGCGGTGGTGGGTCGGTGCGCTGGCCGGCCTCGGCCTGGGGCTGACCTGGTTCGCCCCGATGTTCACCTGGGCGAGCACCTACGCCGGGACCGCGCCGTGGGCGGCCATGAGCGTGGCGTCGGCGCTGTACCCCGCCGCGCTGGGAGCTGTCCTGGCCCTCCTCCAGCGCGACGGCCGCGTCCGCCCGTTCGTCGGGGCCGCCGCGTGGGTCGTCATGGAGCAGGCCCGCGCCGTCACGCCGTTCGGCGGCTTCCCGTGGGCGCGCCTGGGCTTCAGCCAGGCCGACTCGCCCCTGCTGGGTGCGGTGGCCCTCGTCGGGGTCCCGGGCCTGGGTCTGCTCGTCGCCCTCGTCGGCGGGCTGCTGGCGCTGGGGGTGCAGCGCCTGGCCCGCGCGCGACCTGCCCCGCGCCGGAGCACGGCCTGGGTGCCGGTCCTGGCCGCCGCCGGCCTCGTCCTGGTGCCGCTGCTGGTGCCCCGGCCCACGGCCGGGGACCCCGTCACGGTCGCCGCCGTCCAGGGAGACATCCCGGAGGGCTTCACCCGCACCCTGACCGCCGAGCGCGGCACGATGCTGCAGCGCTACACCGAGCAGACCACCGGGCTGGCCGAGGACGTGGCCGCGGGGCGACAGGAGGCGCCGGACCTGGTCCTGTGGCCCGAGGGGGCGAGCGACCTCGACCCGCTGCACCCCGTGCGGGGCGCGGAGACGACCGGGCGGATCATGGAGGCGGTGGACGCCGTGGACGCCCCGGTCGTGCTCGGGGGCATCTCCCGGCAGGGTGGCGAGGACCCCTACAACACGATGTTCAGCTACCTGCCGGGCGAGGGCCTGGACCAGGTGTACAGCAAGGTCTACCTCGCACCTTTCGGCGAGTTCGTGCCGCTGCGTCCCCTCCTGCGCCACCTGAGCCCGTGGGTCGACCGGATCTCCGACCTGTCGGCCGGGACCGAGCCGGGCACCATGCCGGTGCCGCTGCCCGACGGCCGCACGGTCGACCTGGGCCTGGGGATCTGCTTTGAGGTGGTCGTGGACCCGGCCGTCCGGGACGTGGTGCGTGAGGGGGCCGACCTGCTCGTCGTCCCGACCAGCAACGCCTGGTTCGGGGAGGGGCACCAGTCGGTGCAGCACATCGCCGCCTCCCGCGTCCGGGCGGTCGAGCACGGCCGCTCGGTCGTGCACATCAGCAACGTCGGGGTCTCCGGGCTGATCACCCCCGACGGTCGGGTGCACGAGCCGACGGACCTGTACACCCGCGCGACCCTCGTGGGGGACCTGCCCCTGCGCTCGGCCACCACGCCCGCCCTCCACGTCGGCCCCTGGGTGGCCCCCGTCGCCGCCGTCGTGCTCGCCGGCGCCCTGCTCCGGACCTTGCTGCAGGCCGCCCGCGCGTCCGCGTCGGCTCGGGGTGACCGTACGCCCGCGGTTAGGCTGCCCCGGTGACGACGAGCCCTCGGCCGGTGATCCGGCGCGTCTGCGTGTGCGTGCCCACCTACGACGAGGCCGGCAACGTCGAGATGATCGTGCGGCGGATCCGGGCGGCGGTGCCGCAGGCGGACGTGCTGGTGCTCGACGACGCCAGCCCCGACGGGACCGGGGAGATCGCCGACCGGCTCGCCGCCGAGGACGGGCGTGTGCACGTGCTGCACCGACCCGGCAAGCAGGGCCTGGGCCCGGCGTACCTGGCCGGTTTCGCCTGGGCCCTGGAGCGGGACCACGACGCCGTCGTGCAGATCGACGCCGACGGGTCCCACCAGCCCGAGCAGCTCCCCGACCTGCTGGCGGCGGCCGCGGACGCCGACGTGGTCGTGGGGTCGCGCTACGTCCCCGGCGGTACGGTGCACAACTGGCCCGCGCACCGGCGGGCACTGTCGGTGGGCGCCAACACCTACGCCCGGCTGCTGCTGGGCATCCCGGTGCACGACGCGACGGCCGGCTTCCGGGTCTACCGCGCGTCGGCCCTGCGGGCGATGGACACCGCGGCCGTGGCCTCCCAGGGCTACTGCTTCCAGGTCGACCTCACGCTGCGGGCCCTGGACGAGGGGCTGCGCGTGGTGGAGGTCCCCGTCGCGTTCGTGGAGCGGGAGGTCGGCACCTCCAAGATGGACGACGCGATCGTGCGCGAGGCCGCCCTCCGCGTGGGGGTATGGGGTGCCCGTCGCCGCTGGCGTCAGGTCCGCGGCCACCTGGCGCGGGGGACGGGGGCCCGGGAACGCGCCGGCGCCGCGGGGCGTTCTCCCCGGTGGCACCACCTCGAGGAGGACGTCCCGTGACCGCACACCCCACCCCGCCGCCCCGTCGGCGCTCCGGCCTGCGCTGGCTGCTGGCGGGCCTGGTCGCCCTGCCGCTCCTGGAGCTGGTCGTCCTCGTCCTCGTGGGCCAGCAGATCGGGTTCTGGTGGACCCTGGCCCTCGTCGTCGGGGTCGGCCTGGTCGGAGCCTGGCTGGGCCGCCGTGAGTCGGGCCGCACCTACCGCGCCATGCAGGACGCCGTCCGCTCGGGCAGGGCTCCCACCGACGAGGTCACCGACGCCATCCTCGTCATGGTCGGTGCCTTCCTGCTCGTGCTCCCGGGCTTCGTCAGCGACCTGCTCGGGCTGGTGGCCGTGCTGCCGTTCACCCGGCCGTGGGCCCGGCGGCTGTTCCAGCTGCTCGTCGCCCGCCAGGCGGTCAGGGCCTCCGCCGGGGTGGTCGGGGGACCCGGGTGGCCGCAGACGTCGTGGCGCCCCGGGTCGGGACCCGGGTCCCGGCGGGGCGGGGGAGAGGTCATCGAGGGCGAGGTCGTGGAGGAGACCCCGCCCCCGGGGAGCACCGCCCCCGGTCGGCCACGGCTGGAGGAGTAGGTCTCGCCGCCGCGGTGGGCCAGCCACCGCGCTGTGCCAACCGGGGCCTGACCAGCACGACTGGCCCGGCGCACCAGCCTCCGCTACGATGGAACGTCCCCCTGCAAGCGTGCCGGTGCCTCCGGGTGCACCGCCGTGCGGCAGCGGCGGGGAACACGGTGACCGTGGCGGGCGTTGTCCCCTCAGGAGTCACACGACCGACCCGATCCTAATCACGTGTCCTGGACACGAGGGGAGTGCACATGGCTGAGAGGTCCCTGCGCGGAACCAACCTGAGCTGGTTGTCGTTCGAGAGCGACGAGGGCGTCACGTTCAGTGAGCGCCAGATCACGCGGTACGTCTGCCCCGACGGGCACATCAGCGAGCTGCCGTTCTCGGTGGAGGCCGAGATCCCGTCGCTGTGGGAGTGCCGCTGCGGGCTGGACGCCAAGCTCGTCGACGGCCCCGAGCCGGAGGCCAAGACGACCAAGCACCAGCGCACCCACTGGGACATGCTGCTCGAGCGCCGGTCCATCCCCGAGCTGGAGGAGCTGCTGGAGGAGCGTCTGGACCTGCTGCGCACGCAGCGTGGCGAGAAGCCCCGGCGCCGCAGCGCCTGAGGCGCCCCGACCTCATACCCCTCGACGGCCCCGGACCCCACGGTCCGGGGTCGTCGTGCGTGCGGGCGAGGGCTCAGACGATGCGCGGCTGCTCGTTGCCGGCCATCGCGATGCCCTCGCGCACCCGCACCCTCGTGAGGATCAGGCCTCCGACGACGAAGAAGGCGATGGTCACCAGGATCGCCGGTCGGTAGGACCCGGTGAGCTGGTAGGTCAGGCCGAACGCCAGGGTCCCGAACCAGCTCGTCCCGCGCTCCATGGCCTGGTAGAAGCTGAAGAACTCCGACTCCCGCCCCTGCGGGACCAGCTGGGAGTACAGCGACCGGGAGAGGGCCTGGGTGCCGCCCATCACCGTGCCGATCAGCACGGCGCAGACCATCCACACCCCGAAGGCGCCGGCCGGACGAAGTAGGCGAAGGCCACGACGAGGGTCCACATGAGGATGCCGCCCAGGACCGTCCGTTTCGCCCCTGCCCGGCCGGCGACGACCCCGAAGGCCAGGGCCCCGCCGAAGGCGACGAACTGCACGACGAGGATGGTGATGATCATCTGGCTGGTGTCGAACCCCAGCGCCTCGGTGCCGTAGAGGCTGGCCGACGTGATGACCGTCTGGATGCCGTCGTTGAAGAACAGGTAGGCCAGCAGGAAGGTGAGGGTGTGCGGGTAGGAGCGCAGCTCACCGAAGGTGTGCCGCAGCTGGGTGAACGTGCCGCCCAGCACGCCGGCGGCGCGGTCGACCGGGGGAGCGGTGGTCCCGCGGATGCGGCGCAGGCCGACCACCGGGATGAGGGTGAAGACCGCCCACCACAGTCCGGCGGAGAGCAGGGAGATCCGGATCGCCATCTCGTAGCTCAGCCCCAGGCTCTCGTGCACCTGCATCAGGCCCAGGTTGAGCGCGAGGAGCAGACCTCCGCCGAGGTAGCCCAGGGCCCAGGCCCGGGAGGACACCTTGTCGCGGTCGTCCGGATGGGCCACCCGGTTGAGCAGGGCGTCGTAGACGACCGTGGAGGCCCCCAGGCACAGGTTGGCCACCACGACGAGCAGCACGCCGAGCTGCCAGCTGCTGCCCTGCAGGAAGAACATCGCCGAGGCGGCCGCGGCGCCCGACCAGGCCAGACCGCCCAGCAGGTGGGTCGGCCGGGGGTGGCGGTCGGCGACGGCGCCGACGAAGAGGAGCACGACGGCCGAGACGAGGGTGGCGACCGTGATCGTGTACGGCGCGAGCGACCCGACCGCCACGGGCAGACCCAGGATCGAGAGCCGCTCGTCGCAGACCTGCCCCGCCACGAGGTCCGGGCACGCGTCCGCGCGGGCCAGCGCGGTCAGGTAGGGACTGATCAGGACCGTGCCGGTGGTGGTGACGTAGGCCGAGTTGGCCCAGTCGTACCAGCCCCAGGCGCGCTGGTGGGCCCGGGTCCGCTCGAGCTCGGGATCGGCGCGCAGCAATCCGGTGGCTGAGGTCATGGGGCGAGCGTGCCACACGGGCGCGACGGGAAGAGCGCAGGCACGGCTCGAGTTGCGCCGTGCCCGGGATGAGGCAGGGTAGGCAGCGTACGTTCCGTCCAACGAAAGGAGTCGTCATGGGACTGGGTGACAAGATCTCGAACGCGGCCGAGGATGCCAAGGGCAAGGCCAAGGAGGGCGTCGGCGACGCCACCGACAACGAGCAGATGCAGGCTGAGGGCAAGGGCGAGCAGCTGTCCGCCAGCGCCAAGAAGGCAGGCGAGAACGTGAAGGACGGCTTCAACGACGCCACCCGCTGACACCCGGCCGCCGACCTGAGGTCGGCGCGCCGTCGGCCGACGAGGACCCACCGCCCCGTGCGGGGTGGTGGGTCCTCCGCGTGCGACGGACGTCCGGGGGCCGGCTCAGGTCGCCGAGGGGTCCGGGCCGTCCTCGCGCGGGGCAGGAGCGTCCCGCTTCCCAGGCCGGGTGGCCCGTGTCGCCCCTCTCGGGCGCCGTCGGGGGAGCCGGGGTCGGCTGCGCCCCCCGCGCACCACCTGCTGGATCGTGCGCTCCTCCTGCTCGTGCTCCTCGGCGGCCCGCGCACGGAAGAGCGGTGCCTCGTGCTCGGCGCGGGCCGCAGCCACCGCCCCCTCGGGAGTGGTCACCGCCAGGTCGTCGGCGGTCAGGTCGCCGGTGCGCAGGTCGACCTGCTCGCTGAGGTAGCGCAGGAGCACCACCACCGACGCGGCCACCGGCACGGCGAGGAAGGCACCGATGATGCCGAAGAGCGTCCCGCCCCCCGCCACCGCCAGCAGGATGATGCCGGGGTGCATCTGCATGCTGCGGCCCTGCAGGGCCGGCTGAAGGACGTTGCCCTCGATCTGCTGGACCGCCAGCACGAGGACGAGGACCCAGACCGCGGTGGTGAAGCCCTGGGTGACCAGCGCGACCAGGACGGCGAGGCCCCCGGCGATGAGGGCCCCGACGATGGGGATGAAACCGCCGGCGAAGGTCAGGACGGCCAGGGCCAGGGCCAGCGGCACCTGCAGGATGAGCAGACCCGCCCCGATGAGCACCGCGTCGGCGGCGCTGACGATCGCCTGGGTGCGGATGAACCCGCCGAGCGTGTTCCACACCCGGGTCAGGGCCTCGGTGAGGTGGCGTCCCGCGGAGCGTCCCATGGTCCGTCGCAACCACGGCAGGAACTCCGGACCGTCCTTGAGGAAGAAGAAGGTCAGGACCAGCACCATCGCCAGCGTCACCAGTGCCGACCCCACGGCACCCACCCCGGTCGCCAGGTAGCTGGCGGCCTGGGTGCTCTGGTCCTGCAACCAGTCGACGGCGGTGCCGACGTACTGGTCGACCTGGGTCTGCTCCAGGTTCAGCGGGGGACCGTTGAGCCAGTCGCTGACCTGCCCGATGCCGTCCGAGGCCTGCTCGAAGATCTCCTGGGACTGGCTGGCCACCGAGGGCGCCAGCGCGGTGAGCACGCCGCCGACCAGGCCGAAGGCCAGCAGCAGGGTCAGCACGGTGGCCAGCGCCGGGGCGAGTTTGCGGCGCAGGAGGTTGACCACGGGCCACAGCACGGTGGAGACGATGAGGGCCAGGATGATGGGCAGGACACCGACCCAGACCTTGCCCAGGATCCACCACAGGACCCACAGGGCGGCGGCGACGAAGAGGAAGCGCAGGCTCCAGTCCGCCACGGCCTTCATCCCCACCCCGATGACCCGACCCCGGTCGACCCCGACGTTGGTCGTCTCCTCGGGACGGCCCAGGGGGGGCTGCTGGCTGCCCGGGACGGTCGGCGGGCGGTGGCCCACGTCCTCCGCGGCCTCCTCCACCGGCACGTTGGCCGAGGTGACCTCGCGCGTCTCCCTCTGCAGGTCGGATTCAGGCATCCCCACTCCTGGTCGCTCGTCGGTCGGCGGTCGCCGACGCCCTAGTCTCGCATCACCCACGTCGTGGACCGTGCCCAGAACCTGCCCGGGAGATCACCCGGGGTCGTCGGCGAGGGTGGTCGGGACGACGCGAACGCCGATCCGGGCCGTCGCCCCGGCGGCGACCACGAGTGCACGGTCCCCGCGCGCGACCGTCTCGACGCACACGAACCGCAGCCACTCCTCGTCACCCAGGTCCTCGAGTCCGGCGGCCTTGTCCTGCCAGGGGTTCCACACCACGGTCTGCGCAGCGCCGCGGGGGAGGACGTGCAGGGCACGCAGGGAGGCCCGGTCCTCGACGACCACGGGGCCGCTGCGGTCGTAGACGCGGTCCGTCTCGCCGGCGAGCTGCAGGGGACCGTCCTGGACCTCGTGCCGACCCGTGACCTTGTCCAGGTAGGGGGCCTCCTCCAGACCCAGGACGGCGATCTCCCGGACGTCTCCCACGTGCAGGTAGGTGTGCAGGGCCACCTCGACGACCTGGTCCTCGGTGGTGGGGTTGTGCACGCGCAACGACAGGTCCATGACCGGACCGGGCTCGCCGTCGGCGAGCGACACGGCATACCGGAGGTCGAAGTCGCCGGGCACGTGCTCCGCACCGGGGGAGCCGAGCACGTCCTGGCCCCCGACCGCCCAGGCCCACACCTCGTCAGGCTCCGGGTCGACGGGCGACCAGGTGCTCGTGCGGACCACGCCGTGGCTGGGGCTGAGACCTCCGTCGGGACCGTCGGCGAACCACGGGTAGCAGACCGGCACACCGCCCCTGATCGGCCTGGACCCGTCCAGGACGGCCGCCTCGCTGAGCCAGACGACGGGCAGACCGTCGACTGTCCACTCGGCGAGGTGGGCGCCGAAGTCGTAGGCGACGAGGCGCGAGGGCCCCTCGACATGGATCCGTGGGGTCAGGGTCATGGAGCCAGCCTAGGCGTCACCCCCGGTCTGACCCGGCGCACCGCCGTCGCCTCCACCTCGTAGCGGGAGGACCGTCCGGCGGCGCTGCCGAAGAAGCGTCGCCGAAGGCTTCCATGCACCTCCACCACCTGCCCGTCCGGGAGCCGACCGGCGGTCCTGCGTGTCCGCGCGGTCCAGCACGCCACCTCCAGGGTGTCCACCTGCCGGCGTCCGCCGGGCTCCCCGCGGCCCGGCCTGGGCACCACGACCCGGAACTGGACGAGCTGGTCGCCGCTGGGCATCTCCCGGGTCACCGGTGCACCGCTGACCCGGCCCACGAGGTGGACCTCGTTGACCGCTGCCTCCTCCCCGCTCCCCGTGCTGGCCCGTCCGTGGTCGACCGCCGGGACCACTGGTTCCTTCGTGCTGGTCATGCTGCCAGCGTCCCCGCCGCTCGACCGTCGTGCCAGGCCCGGCGTCGTGGATGTGGACGAGGCGGACCCTGGCGGCGGGGATGTGCAGGACGTGACCGGCTACGGTGCCCGGATGGAGGCGGACCGTTGTGGCACCCGTGCGTGGCCGGCGCCCGTGCGCTACGACGGGGAGCTGCGCGACCGGGTGGTGGTGAACCTGGCCGGTCATGCTCGGCGCGAGGCAGCCCTGGACGGGCGCCGCCACGCGGCCGTCGCGATCGTGCTCGTGCAGTCCGTCGCCGGTGGTGCCCGCACGGAGGCGCGCCGTGCCGACGGCACACCGGTCCACGACCCGGCCCTGCTGGGGCAGGGACTGGACCGTGCCGACGGGGGAGCGGCCTTCCTGCTGTGCCGGCGGCCACCGGGGCTGCGCCGTCACGGGGGGCAGTACGCCCTGCCCGGTGGCCGGCTGGACCCCGGTGAGGACCCCGTGACCGCGGCCCTGCGGGAGACCGAGGAGGAGGTGGGGCTGCGGCTGGGGGAGGAGGACGTGCTCGGCCTCATGGACGACTACGGGACGCGGTCGGGGTTCGTCATGACACCGGTGGTGCTGTGGGCCGGGGGAGCGGGGGACCTGCGCCCGGACCCCGCTGAGGTGCAGGCCGTCTTCCGCGTGGGTCTGCACCACCTGCTGCGTCAGGACTCGCCCCGCTTCACGCGCATCCCGCAGAGCGAGCGGCCGGTCGTGGAGCTCGTGCTGGGGGAGGAGGTGGTGCACGCGCCGACGGCAGCGGTGGTGCTGCAGCTCGGGTGGCTGGGGCTGCAGGGGCGCACCGACCCGGTCCACCACTTCGAGCAGCCCGTCTTCGCCTGGCGCTAGACGACCGTCCGGCGCCCGGTGGACCCCCGGTAGTGTGCTGGCCCATGGGCGTCCAGCACCGTCTCGACGAGGCCATCCAGGACTTCTACGGCGGGCCGTTCGACGAGGACGCACGGACGGGGTCGTCGGTCGACGGCCAGGTGGAGCTCGAGCGCACCCGCCGCATCGTCACCGGTCTGCTGGCACCGGGGTCCAGGGTCCTGGACGTCGGTGGTGCGACCGGGGTGCACAGCCGCTGGCTGGCCGGGGCCGGGCACGAGGTGACCCTCGTGGACCCGGTGCCCTCCCAGGTGGCTCGCGCCGCGCAGGCGGGGACCTTCACCGCGCTGGTCGGGGACGCCCGTGCGCTGCCCGCCGCGGACGGCTCGGTCGACGCGGTCCTGCTGCTGGGTCCGCTGTACCACCTCGTCACCGTCGTCGACCGGGCCACCGCCCTCGCCGAGGCCCGCCGGGTCCTCCGGCCGGGCGGGACCCTGTTCGCGCAGGGGATCGGTCGGCTCGCGGCGTTCACCGAGGCGGTGACCACCCGTGGATTCCCCGACCTGGGCCGGGCCGACCTGGAGATCCTTCGGACAGGTGTCTGGTTCAGCACGCACGGCGGGTTCCCCGGGGGACACCTGCACTCGGTGGCCCAGCTGCGTCAGGAGGTCAGGACCGCCGGGTTCACCGACGTCGTCGTGCACGGCGTCGAGGGACCCGGTGTGGGTGCGCTGGGGCTGGCGGCCGGGGACGAGCGGCTCGTGGCGCTCGCGGTGGAGCTGGTCGAGCGCCTGGAGGAGGGGCTGGCCGGACGCCCGGGTTCGCTCGACGCCCTGGCGGAGCGCAGTCCGCACCTGCTGGCGGTCGGCCGTCGACCACGCTGACCGGCCGGCGGCCGCCTACGTCGTGGCCCCGGCCCGAGGCCGTCGGGCCCAGTGCTTCAGGGCGAGCACCACCGCGATCAGCCCGCTGAGCCAGACAGCACGAGCACCGCGGCCGCGGTGACCAGCCCCGCGGCCAGCACCCCGTCGATGCCCACGGGCTGGTCTCGACGCTGGGTGTCGGGCCGCACGGCACCACCGTAGCGGCCGCCGCTCGTCGCGGTCCGGCGCAGGATCGGTCTTGCCAGGGCCGCTGCCGCGCTGGCACGGTGAAGCATGAGCGTCCGAGCCTGCCTCGTGTCCGATCTGCCCGTCGACGGTGCGCCGTGGCTGGAGCCCGACGCCGACCTCGGTGAGAGCCGCAGTCTCGTCGAGGAGGTCCACGGCGAGGTGGTCGCCTCCGGCCTGCGCCGTCGCGGCGGTCCGGACGCCGACGTCGACCTGGTCGAGCTGGCCTGCCAGCCGGGGCGAGGTGCCGACCTGCTGAGGGCACTGGTCGCCGAGGACGAACGACCGGTGATGCTGCGTGTCGTGCCTGGCACCCCGAAGGCGGAGGCGGTCGCCGTGGTCGGCCACGTGGAGGTGATGCAGAGTCTGCCCCCCGGAGCGATCCGCACCAGCCACCCCGACGTGCTCGCCTGGTCGCAGGAACGTCTCGCGAAGGCCGAGCGGGAGCGCCTGGCCCTGGCCCCCGGCACCGACTTCACGCTGGAGGAGCTGCTCGACCTGTGGATGGTCGCCTACGTGCCGGCGCACCAGGGTTTCCTGCCCGTGAAGGACGTGGAGGCGACCCGCGAGGCGTTCCGCACGTGGTTCGCCGGGTCCTTGGACCGGGAGGCCAGCTTCGTCGCGCGTGCCGGCGATGGTCGTGCCGTCGCCGCGACCATGATGACCGCGGTGATCGACGGCATTCTCGTGCCGAACATGGTCGACGTCTCGCCCGGGCACCCGGCGTCCCAGACCGCCGCGGCCGCGTGCGTGGCCGCCACGATCCTGGCGGTCAGCCCGCGGCCCGTGGAGTTCGAGGGGCACGTCGACCAGGCCCTCTACATGAGCGTCATGGACATGGTCCCGCACCGGTCCGCCGGTGTGCTCACACCGATGGACATGGTCCGGATCCAGGGAGTCGAGGGCACACCGGTGCCGCGTGCTGGCCGAGACGTCTCGTAACGCCGATAAGCGACATTATGTAAAGTCACAGCAGGTGACCTCCGCCGAGGAGGCGACGACCGTCCGCTCGCGGCCGGTGGAGGATGCTGACATGGACGAGAACAAGCCCGTGCTGCAGCTCCGTGTCGTCGTCGAGGCCGAGGACTTCGACGCTGCGGTGCGGTTCTACCGCGACGTGCTCGGCCTGCCGGAGCGGATCGCCTACGCCCAGGGCGCCGACGACCGGGTGTCGATCCTCGAGGCAGGCCGGGCGACGCTGGAGATCGCCTCCCCCGGCCACAAGAAGGCCATCGACCAGAAATCGAGGCAGGCGGCCAGGAGAGCCGGCGCATCCGCCTGGCCTTCGAGGTCACCGACTCCGAGGGGATGACCCGTCGTCTGGAGTCCGCGGGCGCACGCGTCGTCGCCGAGCCGGTGCTGACGCCGTGGCGGTCGCTGAACTCCCGGCTCGACGCGCCCGGCGAACTCCAGATCACGCTGTTCCAGGAGACGATGGCGGAAGAGCAGCTGCCGCATCTCGAGGGCTTCGCCACCGACGCAGAGCGCGACTGAGACCTCCCTCGCCCAGCAGGCCGGATGTCACCACGAAGCGGCGGATCGGGCGCGCGGCGACTCCAGGGGCGGGACCGGTCAGGGCCTAGAGCTGTGGGCCGCAACGTGGCGGACGCAGGCCCGCGCTGTCGGCCTGGCGTCCAGTCGCCTCGGGTCCATGGGTTGGTCGCAGACGTCGCAGATGCCGAACGTCCCCTTCGCCACCCGCTGCAACGCCGCGTCGATCTCCTCGAGGTGCCTGCGGGCCTGGTCGGTCACGGCGGACAGTTGAGCGCGCTCGAAGGCGATCGTCTGGCCCTCCGGGTCGTGCTCGTCGTCGGCATTCGAGTCCCGCGAGGCCTCGAAGAACGAGGCCATGTCTTCCGTCAGCTGTGCGACCCGGGCGGCGAGCGCGGCACGCTCCTCCAGCAGCCGGGTGCCGACGTCGACGGAGGCCGGGTGAGGGTCCTGGTCCGGAGAGATGGACGGCATGGTTCGAGTATCGACCTCGTGGTGGGCCTCGACCATTCCGCGCCGCAGGGACGAGGTGCGAGGCGCTCAGGGAACCACTGCGGACACCGCCGCACAAGCGGTAGAATTCGTGATGCAGCAGCGCCGTCACCTCGCCGTGCGGGTTGCCGTCCGCCGCTGGCGCCCGCACCGTGAGGAGCGCCGCATGGGCAGCATCGGCATCACCTCGTGTCCACTCCGCGACCGGGTGGACCCGCGCGCCCTCCGATTCAGCGCCGCCGCAACGGCGAGCGTGCTGGTCGTCGTGCTGCTGACCGTGGGTCCCGCTCGGCCGCTCGCTCTCGGGCTGCTGGCCTCGCAGGTCGCCGTGTTCGGACTCACCGCCTTCGTCAGCGTGCACTGGTCCGTGTGGGCGCAGATCTTCGCCCGGTACATCTGGCCGCGGATCGGAGCGGCGACCGAGCTGCAGGATGCTCACCCGGCCCGTTTTGCCCAGTTCCTCGGCTTCGTGCTGACCGCATCGGCGCTGCTCGGCTTCCTCTTCGGCGTCGATGGTGTCGGCTATGGCTTGACCGCCGTCGCCCTCGTCGGGGCCGCCATCAACGCCGCCACTGGAGTCTGTCCCGGTTGCAGGATCTACCTGATGACTCGTCGGCTGCAGCGCGTCCGAGCATGATCGCTGCGCCGGACGAGGACGACCCGTCTCACGCGGTCCGCCTGACCTCGCCGACCGCCGCCAGGCATGCGTCCAGCGTAGGAGCCGGCCGCCCCGCGTGGGACCATGGCGGGACCGTCGTCCGAGAGGTGCCATGTCCGACCTGCTCTCCCGCCCCCGCCGCCTCTACGGCCTCCTGGCTGCCGCCGAGATGGTCACCTGGGCGTTCCTGCTGGCCGGAATGACCGCGACCTACCTGCTCGACGCCGGCCACCTGCCGGTCCGGGTCGGCGGCAGCCTGCACGGCTTCGTCTTCCTCGCCTACGCCCTCGTCACCCTCGTCGTCGGGGTCGACCAGCGCTGGTCGGGGCGGGACCTCGTGCTGGGCCTGGCCTCGGCGGTGGTCCCCTTCGTCACGGTGCCGTTCGAGCGCAGCGCCGCGCGGCGCGGCCTGCTCGGAGAGCGGTGGCAGCTGCGGGACGCGGGCCGCTCCCCGTCCGGTCCGGTCGAGGGTCTTGTCGCGGCGGCCGTCGGCCGTCCCGCCCTGGCCGGCCTCCTGGGCGTGGTCGGCGTCGGAGCCACCTTCGCGGTGCTGCTCGCCCTCGGTCCGCCGACGCAGTGGTTCGCCTGAGGGACCGGGGCGCTCCCCCGCGACCGGGTCCGCGGATTGGTGCACAGCATACCCCTGGGGGTATAGTGTGGGTATGGCGACCACTGACCTGACCGTGTCCTCCTTCGAGTCCACCATCACCGCGGACGGCATCGTCCTCGTCGACTTCTGGGCCGACTGGTGCGGCCCGTGCAAGCAGTTCGCGCCCGTGTACGAGGCCGCGTCCGAGCAGCACCCCGACATCACCTTCGGCAAGGTCGACACCGAGGAGGAGCGCGAGCTGGCCGCGGCCGCGGGCATCACCTCCATCCCCACCCTCATGGCCTTCCGCGACGGGATCGCGGTCTTCGCGCAGGCGGGGGCCCTGCCCCCCGCCGCGCTGGAGCAGGTCGTGCAGGCCGTGCGCGACCTCGACATGGACGACGTGCGCGCCCAGGTCGAGGCGCAGCAGGCGATGGCGGACTCGCCGGTGGAGATCTCCGCGGAGGACTTCGCCCGTCGCCACGCCGAGCGTGACGTCACCCTGGTCGACGTGCGCGAGCCCGCGGAGTACCGCGCCGGCCACCTCCCCGGTGCCGAGCTCGTGCCGATGCGCTCGGTCGCCGACAAGGCCGACGAGCTGCCCCGCGACGAGCCGGTCTACGTCATCTGCGCCACCGGCAACCGCAGCCGCTCGATGACCGAGGTGCTGCGCCGTGCCGGGGTCGAGGCCTACTCGGTGGCCGGCGGCACCCAGGCCTGGGCAGCAGGCGGGCCCGGTCGCGAGCTGGTGGCCGGTCCCCGCGCCACCGCGCAGGTCTGACCCCGGGCACGACCGCCGGCGGGCGGCCCCGACATGCGCGGGCCGCCCGCCGCCCCTACGGTCGGGGCATGGACGACATCCTCAGCACCCACCCGGCCAAGGACACCTTCGACCTGCCGCAGCTGCGCGCCGCCATCGACGCCGCGAGCCGCTGCGCCTCCACCTGCGGAACCTGCGCCGACGCCTGTCTGCACGGCGACCACGTCGAGGGCATGGTCCGGTGCATCGACCTGTGCACCCAGTGCGCCGCCGTGTGCCGCACGACCGCGGAGATCCTCTCCCGCCCCGGCCCCAACGGCGACTCCTGGCGCTCGGTGGTCCAGGCCTGCATCGCCGTCTGCCGCGAGTGCGCCGAGGAGTGCTCGAGCCACGACCACGACCACTGCCAGCAGTGCGCGCAGGCCTGCCGCGACTGCGCCGACGCCTGCCAGGCCCTCCTCGGCGTGGCCGACTGACCCTGGGGCCGCGGACGGCCCTGCTGCCGGCCGGTCTTCACCGGATCTGCACACCTCGTCCCCCCGGCCCCCACGGTTCCGGGGCTAGCGTCGGAGCATGAGCACCTCCTCCCGCGCCGGCCTCGTGGTCGCCGCGACGACCACGCTCCTGCTCCTCTTCGGCGTGGGCGCCCTCGGCGTCGTCGGCCCCGGCGGGCCGGTCGACCTGCTCTACGTGGCGGCACCGGTGGTCGCGGTCGTGGGTGCGGCGCTCGTCCGCCTGCGGCCGAGGGGTATGACGTACGCGTTCGCCGCGGCCTCGGGGGCCGTCGTGCTGGCCACGGCCGCGGTTCTCGCCCTGGGGCTGCACCGCTCCCCCGGCGTCTCGCTCGTAGACCTGCTCGGCCTGACCGTGCTCTTCGCGGGGGGCTACGCGCTGGCCGCCTGGTCCTGCTCCCGCGGCCCGTCGCTGCGTCCCGCGCCCCGCCCCTCGCACTAGGCTGGCGGCCCATGGCGACCCTCTTCACCGCGATCATCGACGGGCAGGTCCCCGCACAGCTGGTGTGGCGGGACCCGGTCTGCGCAGCCTTCCTCGACATCGAGCCGCTCACGCCGGGCCACGCGCTGGTGGTGCCGCGGGTCGAGGTCGACCACTGGGTCGACCTGCCCGGCGAGGTCCTGGCCCACCTGACCGACGTCGCCGCCCGGATCGGGCGGGCCCAGCAGGCCGCCTTCGACGCCCCCCGCGTCGGGGTGATCGTGCAGGGGTTCGAGGTGCCGCACGCCCACCTGCACGTCTTCCCCGCCCGGACGGCCGACGACTTCGACCTGGCCCGCAAGCGCCCGCGCCCCTCCGACCAGCTCGCGAAGGATGCGCAGACCCTGCGTCGGACCCTGCGCGAGCAGGGATGGTCCGACGAGGTCCCGGCCGAGGACTGAGGACCACCATGCCGTCCGAGCTCCGGGAGGACCCCGGGCCCGAGGACTACCACCACGACGTGCACGACGACTGGGAGGACCTGGACGGGTCCCCCGCCCCGGAGGTGCACTCCCGCAGCCTGGACCTGGGTCTGCTCCTCCTGCGGCTGGGCGCCCTGCTGCTGGTGACCCGCGGCCTGGACAAGGCCGTCGACCTGCAGACCTGGATCGGCGCGGTCGACGACCACGTCCTCGGCGCCCAGGCCCCCGAGCTGGTCGCCTGGCTCGTGCTGCTGGGCCAGCTGGTCCTTCCGCTGCTGCTGGTGGTCGGCCTGTTCACCCGGCCGGCGGCGTTCCTGCTCGCGGCCCTGATGGCCGCCCCCTGGGTGCTGACGGTCTACCCGCGGCTGGACTACACGGTCCTCGGCGAGGGCGGGGCGGTGACCGGGGAGCCGACGCTGCTCTACCTCGCGCTGACGCTGCCGCTGGTCTTCACCGGGGCGGGACGCTGGTCGCTGGACGCGATGCGCTCGACCGGCCGTCCCTGACGCCCCGACCGCCGCACCCGGCGCCTGCCGTCCGTACCCTGGGCGGGTGCAGTGCGACTACTTCGACGCCGGCGCGTGCCGCTCGTGCACGCTCATGGGCACGGAGTATGCCGTGCAGCTGGCGGACAAGCAGGCGCGGGTCGCGCAGACCCTGGCCGGGCTGGTCGCGCCGCAGGCGTGGGACGCGCCGCAGGAGAACCAGGAGTCCGGCTTCCGCAACAAGGCCAAGCTCGTCGTCGGGGGCCGTCGCGGTGCACCGACCGTGGGCATCCTCGACGCCCGGGGGCGCGGCGTGGACCTGCGCGGGTGCGGTCTGTACGAGCCCGGGCTCTCCCGCGGCGGTCCGGCTGCTGCCGGAGCTGCTCGCCGGGTCCGGGCTGACCCCCTACGACGTGCCCGGCCGTCAGGGCGAGCTCAAGCACGTCCTCCTGACCCGCTCCCCCGACGACGAGCTCATGGTGCGCTTCGTCCTGCGCTCCCCGGGTCAGCGCCGCCGCGTGCAGGAGCTGCTGCCGGTGCTCCGGCACCGGCTGCCGGGCACCCGGGTGGTCAGCGTCAACCTCCAGCCCGGGCACCGGGCCGTGCTCGAGGGGCCGGAGGAGGAGGTGCTCACCGCGGACCCCACGCTCCCGATGCGCGTCGACGACCTGGTGCTGCACCTGCGCCCGCGCAGCTTCTTCCAGACGAGCACGCCCATGGCCGCGGCGCTCTACCGGCAGGCCCGTGCCTGGATCCAGGAGCTCTCGCCCGCGGTGGTCTGGGACCTGTTCTGCGGCGTCGGGGGGTTCGCGCTGAACGCGGCCGCCCCGGGACGTTCGGTGCTGGGGGTGGAGCTGTCCGAGGAGGCCGTGCTCAGCGCGAGGACCAGCGCCGCCGCCCTCGCCGGCACGGGCCCGGTGCGCTTCGAGGCGGGGGACGCGACGGCATACCTCTCCCCCGGTCACGGGTCCACGGAGGCGGCACCACCCGACCTGGTGGTCGTCAACCCGCCCCGCCGGGGCATCGGCCCGCTGGCGGCGGCCCTGCAGGCCTCGGGCGTCCCGCACGTCCTGTACTCCTCCTGCTCGGCCGACAGCCTGGCGCGGGACCTGGCGGGCATGCCCGGCTACCGGGTCCGGCGTGCGCGGCTGTTCGACATGTTCCCCCAGACCACCCACGCCGAGATCCTGGTGGAGCTGGTGCGGCGCTGACCTTCCCCGGTGCGCCCGCCCGGGGCGGGTCGGTGCCCGTCGGGCGGGGGCTGGTGCGATGATGGCGGTCCTGGACCTGGACGACAAGGAAGTTGGTGCCACCGATGCCGAACACGTTCGACGCCGTGCCCGAGGGCGCGCACGAGCGCAGCACCGCGTTCCTCGCGGTCGACACGCCGCAGGAACGTCTCGAGCAGGTCATGGACGAGGCCGGGCTGCACCGTGGGTCGCTGCGCGAGCAGGACGGCTACACGATCCCCTTCCGCGAGGGCGGCGTGCTGCGCATCCGCGTGGTCGAGGGCGACGACCGGGGCCGGACCGGGCTGGCGTTCACCGCCGACGGTCCCACGGTCGAGCGGCTCGAGCACATCCAGCAGGTCGCCGGCGAGGAGGTCGGGGCCAGCCTCGGCCGCAGCGAGGCGCTGACCTGGGAGCCGATGGGCTGACCAGGCCCCTCCGGCCGACGACGAGGGCGCCGGCACCCGCGCGGGTGCCGGCGCCTTCGCGCGTCCTCGGCCCTCAGGACCTGGTGGAGGCTCCCTCCAGCGGGAGCCCGACCGTCCCGGCCTGCTCGTCGTAGGAGTCGTCGATCGCGACCACCTGCCGGCCGTGGGCGGCCAGGTAGGACGCGCCGATCCGATCGAGGAGCGGTAGCCGCTGGCGCAGTGCACCCAGACCTCCCCCTCCGGCGCCTCCTCCAGCCGCGTGGGCAGCTGGCCCAGCGGGATGTTGACCGAGCCCACGACGTGGGAGTCGGCGTGCTCCTTGGGGTTGCGCACGTCGAGCACGGCGACCTGCCGGTGGTGGCGGACCTGGGCCAGGTCGGCGAAGGTGGCGGTCGCCAGGGTGCCCAGCTCCCCGTCGGTCCAGTCCCGTGGTCCGCCGGTGGCGGCGCCGGTCAGCTCGTCGATGCCGATGCGCGCCAGCTCGCGCTGGGCCTCGGCGACCTGCTCCTCGCTCTCGCCGAGCAGCGTCACCGGGCTCCCCCACGGGATCATCCACCCGAGCCAGGTGGAGAACTGACCGTCGAGGCCGACGTTGTAGGTGCCCGGCACGTGGCCGGCCGCGAACGCCTGCCGGGTGCGCAGGTCCACGACCCACTCCCCCGCCGTCAGCCGCTCGCGCAGCACCTCCTTGTCGACCGGCCGCGGCGGCTCCAGGTCGGCCGCGCCGGGGCCGGCGGCGTTGGCCGGGCCCATGTGGGCGTAGTAGGCCGGGTAGAGGTCGAGGCCGTCCAGCGTCTCGCGGACGAACTCCTCGACGTCCTTGAGCAGGGCCGGGTTGGTCTGCTTCTCCTTGGCCAGCGTGGACTCGTCACCCTCGGTCTGGGTGGCCGAGCAGAACGAGCCGAAGCCGTGGGTGGGCATGACCTCGGTGCTCTCGTCCAGCTCGCTCACCAGCCGGTGGGCCGACCCGTGCTGCAGCCGGGCGAGCTCCTCGGCGTGGTCCTGACCGAGCAGGTCCGGCCGGCCGGTGGAGCCGAAGAGCAGCGACCCGCCGGTGAAGACGTAGGGGCGCTCGCCCTCCAGGGCGTAGGACAGGTGCGTGAAGGTGTGCCCCGGCGTGGAGATCGCGCGCACCCGCAGGGTGTCGGAGACCTCGACCACGTCGCCGTCGCGGATCGCGTCCCGCTCGAAGGCGACGTCGTCCTCGGCGTTGACGTGGTAGGCGGCCCCGGTCCGCCGGGCCAGGGCGTAACCGCCGGTCACGTAGTCGTTGTGGATGTGCGTCTCGAACACGTGGGTGATCCGCACACCCTCGCGCTCGGCGAGCTGCAGCACCCGGTCCAGGTCCCGCTGGGGATCGACGACGAGGGCGACGTCGCCGTCGTGGACGAGGTAGCTGCGGTCACCGAGCGAGGAGGTCTCGATGGTCAGCACGGTGGGGGCGGTCATGGGTCCTCCTGCGGTCGGTGGGTGGCCACTTGGCGTCCGGTGCGGGACACGATACCCTAGGGGGTATGACGGTAGCGAGTGCGCGGGTAGGTAACCTTGGGTTCGTGGAACTGTCCCCGGAGTCCGTCAAGCCCGCCACCACCCGTCTGCGTCGTGCCCACGGGCAGCTGGCGGCGGTCATCCGGATGCTGGAGGAGGGCCGCGACTGCGAGGACGTGGTCACCCAGCTCGCGGCGGTGAGCAAGGCCATCGACCGGGCCGGCTACGCGATCATCGCCGAGGGGCTGCGCCAGTGCATGGCCAGCGAGGACGGCGACGTCGACGTCAAGAAGATGGAGAAGCTCTTCCTCAGCCTGGCCTGAGGACCTCCCCCGGAGCAGGACGCCGCTCACGTGAACGGCGCCGGGTCTCCGGCACCCACCCGCACGACCTCGGCATACCCCTGGGACAGGTCGACCACCGTCGTCGGCTCGCACCCGCCCATGTCCCCGTCGACGACGACGTCGAGGACGTGGTCGAGCCGCTCCTTGACCTCCCAGCCGTGGGTCATCGGGTCCTCCTCCCCCGGCATCAGCAGCGTGCTCGTCAGCAGCGGTTCGCCCATCTCGGCGAGCAGCGCCTGGCAGATGCGATGGTCGGGCATGCGCACGCCGACGGTCCGCTTCTTGGGGTGCAGCACCCGGCGGGGCACCTCCGGGGTGGCCGGCAGGATGAAGGTGTAGCAGCCGGGGGTCACGGCCTTGACGGCGCGGAAGACGGCGTTGTCCAGGTGGACGAAGTGCCCCAGCTGGGCGAAGTCGGCGCACATGAGCGTGAAGTGGTGGCGCTCGTCGAGGTGGCGGATCTCGATGATCCGTCGCCGGGCACCGGGATCACCGAGCCGGGCCGCCAGGGTGAAGCAGGCGTCCGTCGGCAGCGCCGCCAGCCCGCCGCCCCTGAGCACGTCGGCCACCTGCGCCACCAGCCTGGGCTGGGGGTCCACCGGGTGGATGTCCACGAAGCGGGCCATGGGCCACACTGTAGGACAGCCGGTGCCCCGTCGCAGGTCAGGGGGCGAGGAAGCGGCGCAGCGTGGCGGTGAAGACCTCCGGCTTCTGCGAGTGCACCCAGTGGGTGGCGTCCTTGATCGTCACCCGTCGCGTCTGCGGGAACAGCTCGCGCATCCCGGGCACGTTCTCCTCCCGGATGTAGTCCGAGTCCGAGCCTCCCACCCACAGCACCGGCCCGTCGAAGGTGCGCCCCTCGTGCGGCACGTCGGAGGTGATCGTGGGCAGGTCGCGGCGCAGCATGGCCAGGTTCGGCTGCCAGCCGAGCCGCCCGGTGCCGGGGTCCTGGCGCAGGTTCTGCAGCAGGAACCCCCGCAGCGAGCGCTGCGGCACGTCCGCGGCGAGCTGCTCGTCCGCGTCGCGCAGGCTCTCCACCGTCTCCAGGTCGATGCGGGCCAGGGCGTCCAGCAGGTGCTCGAACTCCCCCGCCGCGCCGGAGCCGACCGGGCTGACGTCGACAACGACGAGGTGGTCGACCAGCTCGGGGTGGGCCAGCGCCGTGGTCATCGCGATCTTGCCGCCCATGCTGTGGCCCACGACGTGGACGGGACCCTCGGCGGCGACCGTGGCCCGCAGGTGCTCGGCCACCAGGTCGGCCGCGACCGCGTAGTCGAAGCGCTCGGTCCACCGTGACGAGCCGTGGTCGGGCATGTCCACGAGCAGGCTGCGGTAGTCGGGCTCCAGGGCCCGGGCGATGGCGCCGAAGTTGCGCCCCCGGCCGAAGAGCCCGTGGCAGAACGCCACGACCGGGCCCTGCTCGCCGACCGTCGTGCTGTGCAGCCCGGCGGGGCCGTCGGACCGGGAAGGGTATGGCGTGCTCACCCGGGCGAGCCTACTGGGCGCGCTCAGAGAGGCAGCGGCCGCCGCATCGCCACGGTCCGGAGCTTGCGGGTGAACCCCACCCGCTCGTAGAGCCGGGTCGCGCCGGTGGGGCTGTCGGAGTCCACGTCCAGCTCGATGACGTCGTAGCTCCCGGCCCCCGCGGCCTCCCGGACCGTGCGGACCAGGCAGGCGGCCGCCAGACCCCGTCCGCGCGCCTCCGGCACGGTGCCGACGAGGTTGACGTAGGCGTGCCGCTCGACCCACTCGCCGACCAGGACGTAGCTGAGGACGCGGCCGTCCTCGTCCAGGGCCAGGGTGGACAGGGCCGGTCGGGCCGAACGACCCACCCAGCGCTCGTGCCACGGCTCGGGCGCCGCCGGACCGGACCCCCAGTGGTCCTTGAACGCCAGGTTGTGGGCCTCGCGCACGGCCTCCTCGTGCTCGGGCGCCGGGCTGACCAGCCGCACACCCGCGGTCCCGGCCGGTGCGGGAGGTACGTCGTCGAGGGGCCGGGCGAGCATGTCGAACCAGCGGACGTCGGCGTACCCGCGCCGGTGCAGCATCGCCTGGGCCGACGACCCGACGAGGCCGGCCCCGACGGAGAGGTGGGCCGGACGGCCGGGGTGCCGTTCGGCGACCAGCTCGGCGGCCCTGGCCTCGGCGGCGTCCATCAGGGCGCGACCCAGCCCGCGCCCCCGGTGGTCGGGGTGCACGCCCCCCTCCAGGTGGGCCCGGCCGGACCCCTCGTGGTCCGGGGTGGGCGGGCAGCCGACCGCGGTCCAGGCGACCAGCTCCTCCCCCGCCCAGACGGCCCAGGTGTCGCGGGCAGGGTCGACGCCGTGGCCGCTCAGCTCCTCGGCGAGGTCCTCCGGCTGGTAGAACTCCTCGGTGCCGTCGGCCTCGGCCAGGTGGTTGACCAGCCCGGACCAGGCCCCGACGTCGTCCAGGGCCAGACGTCCCCAGCGATAGGTGGGGGCCGGCTCCGCGGTCCTGCTGCTGCGGGTGCTCGTCGTCTCGTGCATGGGGCCAGTCTGGGCCGCCCCGCGGCGGGGCGCCACCGGTTTAGGCCCGCCTGCACCGGCCCAGGTCGTCGAGGTGCCACGATGGGCTGCCATGAGCACGGACCTGTGGTACTACCTGGGCATCACGCCCGCCGGCGCGCTGGCCGTCCTGATCAGCACGGTGACGGTCTACTTCGTCTTCGGCGCCGTCCTGCGGCTGTGGGGGCAGCGGCTGTGGTCCAGCCCGCGCTCGCTGGACCTGGCCGTGGTCACCGTGCTGGGTGCCATCGTCGGGCGGGCCACCATGGGGCACGTCCCGACGCTGGCCGGCGGGCTGGTCGCCCTCGGGACGCTGGCGGGCCTGGAGCTGGTCTTCCGCGGCCTGCGGCGGCTGCCGCTGCCGCCGCTGCCCCAGCTGCCCGGCGGCCAGCGCGGGCGGGCCGTCGTGCTGGCGGTCGACGGCCGGGTGCGCACCGACAGCCTGGCGCACTACGGCCTGACGATGCCGATGCTGTGGAGCTCCATGCGGCAGGCCGGGATCAGCCACCCGTCCCAGGTGGCGCTGGCGGTGCTGGAGCCGAACGGGCGGATCTCGGTGCTGCGCGCCGGTCAGCCGATCCACCCGCGGGCGCTCATGGGCATCAAGGGCGCGCACGTGGTCCAGGAGCAGCTGCGCGAGTCGGGGCACCTGCACACGGCGCCGCTTCACCCCGACGACACCGGCCCGTCCGGCGGCAGCGCGCCGGTCGCCTCGACCGCCCAGGAGGCGACGACGGAGTGACTAGGGGCCGGTCGCCGGGTCCGGGGGAACGACGAACCCGACCGGGGTGGGCAGCTGCACCGTGCGGGAGACGGTGCACAGACGGTCCCGGGACCGGGCCACGGCGTCGGGCAGGCGCGCGCGGGCGGCGTCGCCCGCCTCCCCCGGCGGGAAGCTCACCTGCACGGTCACGGTGACCGGACCCAGGTGGTTGCCCTGCTCGTCGCGGACCTTCTCGGCAGCGGCGGAGACCGTGAAGGACTGCGGCTCGGCCAGGCGCGAGGTCAGCAGGTCGATGTCGATCCCGGAGCATCCGGCCACCCCGACGAGGAGGAGCTCGACGGGGCTGAAGTCGGTGCTCCCGCTGCTGCCGGCCCCGACCGGGATGGTGCCGCCGCGGGAGTTGGTGGCCTCGAAGGTGGTGGGCCCGGTCCGGGTGAGGGAGACCGAGCGCAGGGCGTCCTCACCCACGGGGCCGTGCGTCCTGCGGCAGCGGGGCCGGCTCGGGCAGGGGCCACGTGTGCACGGGAGCGTTCTCCTCCGAGTGGTCCATGTAGTGCCGGAACATCTCGCGCAGCGCGTCCGCACGCTCGTAGCCGGCCGCCTCGTAGGACTCGGTGACCGCGACCTGCCAGCTGGCCCCGTTGGTCCGGGTCCGGCACCGGCCCTCGATGACCGAGAGGTAGTGGCTGCGCACCTCCCGCCGCAGACCCAGGGCCGCCAGACCGTCGTCGGCGACGCCGAGCAGGTGGTCGGCGACGAGCTCGGTGACGGGCATCCTGCCCAGCCCGGGCCAGGTGTGCACCGACTCGATGCCGTGCTTGGCGGCGTCGACGAAGTTCTTCTCGGCCGTGCGGAAGGCCATCTTGGTCCAGATCGGCCGACCGCTGGTGGTGGCCGCCTCGAGCAGGCCGTAGTAGAAGCAGGCGTTGGCCACCGTGTCCACGACCGACGGCCCGGCCGGGAGCACCCGGTTCTCCACCCGCAGGTGCGGAACCCCCTGGCTGGTGTCGTAGATCGGCCGGTTCCACCGCCACACCGTGCCGTTGTGCAGCTTGAGGTCCTTCAGCTCCGGGACCCCGCCGCCCTCGAGCACGGCCATGCAGTCCTCGTCCGAGCTCTCGGGCAGCAGGGCGGGGAAGGAACGGACGTTCTCCTCGAAGAGGTCGAAGATCGAGGTGATCCAGTTGTTGCCGAAGTAGGCCCGCGGACGGACGCCCTGGTACTTCAGCTCCACCGACCGGGTGTCCACCATCTGGGTGAACAGCGGGATGCGCGTCTCGGCCCACAGCCGGCGCCCGAACAGGTAGGGCGAGTTGGCCCCCATGGCGACCTGGAGGCTGGAGATGACCGAGGCGGCGTTCCAGTAGACCGGGAAGTCCTGCGGGGTGACCTGCTGGTGCAGCTGGACCGAGGTGCACCCCGACAGCGGCCCGATCGTGTCGTGGTAGCTGGACACGCGCTCGCCCGTTGGGCCCTCGATGTCCAGCTCCATGCCCTCGCCGCGCTCGCGCAGGAGCGAGTCGTTGAGCGCCTGGTAGCGCACCCCGTCGGAGAGCCACGGGTCCTCGAACAGCTCGGCGGTCAGGGTGGGCACGATCCCCACCTCGGCCACCCGCGCGCCGTGTCCCCTTGCGGCGTCACCGGCGCGGCGCAGGGACTGGCCCAGGAACCGGTCCAGGCGCACGGCCTGGTCGCCGGCCATCGGCCGCGGGGGGACGTTCATCTCGATGTTGTAGCGCCCGACCTCGGTCTGGAAGTCCTCCTCGCCCAGGTCGGCGAGCACCTCCCGGTTGAGCAGGGCCGGGGCCAGCGTCTCGCCGTCGACGAGGTTGAGCTCGATCTCCAGCCCCATGAGCGGGCGGGTGAAGTCGAACCGGCTGCCCTCGAGCATCCGCTCGAAGGCGACGAGGTCGGTGAGCACCTTCTCGCGGAACCGCAGGCGCTGCTCGCGGGTGAACTCCGCCTGACTCACTTCCTGGCCCATGCGCCGATCCAAGCACACCGCAGGGGTGTTGGCGAGGGGCGGGCGCACATCCCTGGTGCCCGTGACCTGCGGCCACGGGCACCGGGGCTTCAGTCGGCGCTCTCCTCCGCCCGAGGCCAGGAGCTGACGAGGTTGCGGTCCCCGTACACCCCGTCGATGCGACGCACCGGCGGCCAGTACTTGCGGCTGGGGTCGACCCCGGCCGGGAAGGCCGCCGCCATGCGGTCGTAGGGGTGCTCCCACTCCCCCGCCAGGGAGAGCGCGGTGTGCGGGGCCTGGCGCAGCACGCTGTCCTCGACGCCGTCCCGGGCCGCCTCGTCCATCTCCCGGCGGATCGCCACCATCGCCTCGACGAAGCGGTCCAGCTCCTCCTTGTCCTCGGACTCGGTCGGCTCGACCATGAGCGTGCCGGAGACCGGGAAGGACATCGTCGGGGCGTGGAACCCGTAGTCGATGAGCCGCTTGGCGACGTCGTCGACCGTCACGCCGGTCTCCTTGGTCAGGCCCCGCAGGTCGAGGATGCACTCGTGCGCGACCAGTCCTTCCGCACCGGTGTAGAGGACCGGGTAGTGCTCGCGCAGGCGGGCCGCGACGTAGTTGGCGTTGAGCACCGCGACCTGGGAGGACCGGGTCAGTCCCGCTCCGCCGACCAGGCGGATGTAGGCCCAGGAGATCGGCAGGATGCTGGCCGACCCGTACGGGGCGGCCGAGATGGGCCCCACGCCGCTCTCCGGCCCGGCGTCGGCGACGACCGGGTGGTTGGGCAGGTAGGGCGCCAGGTGGGAGCGGACGCCGATCGGGCCCACCCCGGGTCCACCACCGCCGTGGGGGATGGTGAACGTCTTGTGCAGGTTCAGGTGCGACACGTCGCTGCCGAACTCGCCCGGCCTGGCGATGCCCATCATGGCGTTGAGGTTGGCCCCGTCGAGGTAGACCTGCCCGCCCGCGGCGTGCACCAGCTCGCACAGCTCGGTGATCGTGTCCTCGTAGACGCCGTGCGTCGAGGGGTAGGTCACCATGACCGCGGCGACCTCGTCGCCGTGCTTGTCGATCTTGCTGCGCAGGTCCTCCAGGTCGACCTCGCCCTCGGCCGTGCTGCGGACCACGACCACCGTCAGCCCCGCCATGACCGCGCTCGCGGCGTTGGTGCCGTGGGCGCTGGAAGGGATCAGGCAGATCCGGCGCTGGTCGTCCCCGTTGGCCTGGTGGTAGCGCCGGATCGCCAGCAGACCGGCGAACTCGCCCTGGGACCCGGCGTTGGGCTGCAGGGAGATCTCGTCGTAGCCGGTGATCTCGCACAGCCACTCCGAGAGCTGGCGGACCACCTCACGGGTCCCCTCGCTCTGGTCGGCGGGCGCGAACGGGTGCAGCGCGCCGAACTCGGGCCAGGTGACGGGCTCCATCTCCGTGGTGGCGTTCAGCTTCATCGTGCAGGAACCGAGCGGGATCATGCCGCGGTCCAGCGCGAAGTCCTTGTCGGAGAGGCTGCGGATGTAGCGCAGCATCGAGGTCTCGCTGCGGTAGGAGGTGAACACCGGGTGGGTGAGGTAGCTCTGCTCCTGCGACCGCGACAGCTCCCCCCACGCGGGCGCGTCCACGGCGGCGACCTCCGCGGGCGGCTCGACGTCGAAGGCCTCGGCGACGGCCTGCAGGTCCGCCAGCGTGGTCAGCTCGTCGGTGGAGAGCAGGACGGTGTCCTCGTCGACCTGCCACAGGTTGATCCCGCGCTCCAGGGCGGCGGCCAGCACCTCGGCGGCCCGTCCCGGGGCCCGGACGGTGAGCGTGTCGAAGTAGCGCTCGACCCCCAGCTCGAGCCCGCCGGCGGTCAGGGCCTCGGCCAGGGACCGTGCCTTGGCGTGCGTCTCCAGCGCGATCCGGCGCAGACCGTCCGGCCCGTGCCACACGGCATACATCCCGGCCATGACGGCCAGGAGGACCTGGGCGGTGGTGATGTTGGAGGTGGCCTTCTCCCGGCGGATGTGCTGCTCGCGGGTCTGCAGGGCCAGCCGGTAGGCCGGGTTGCCGTCGGCGTCCCTGCTCACGCCGACGAGCCGACCGGGCAGGGAGCGCTCCAGGCCCCCTCGGATGCTCAGGTAGCCGGCGTGCGGACCGCCGAACCCCATCGGCACGCCGAAGCGCTGGGTGGTGCCGACGGCGACGTCGGCCCCCCAGGCGCCGGGCGGGACCATGAGGGTCAGGGCCAGCAGGTCGGCGGCCACGGTGAGCAGGGCCCCCGCCTCGTGCACGGCGTCCGCGAGCCTGCCCCAGTCACGGATCTGACCGTCGGCACCGGGGTACTGGACGACGACCCCGAAGACCTCCCGGTCCCCGCAGACCGCCCGCAGGGCGGCCGCGTCGGCCACGTCCTCCAGGTCGGCCGGGACGACGTCGATGCCCAGCGGGGTGGCCCGGGTGGTGAGCACCCCGAGCGTCTGCGGCAGCAGGTGCTGGTCGACGACGAGCACCGCGTCCTGGGCCGCCTTGCTGTTGCGCCGCATCAGCGCCATCGCCTCCGCTGCCGCCGTGCCCTCGTCGAGCAGGGAGGCACCGGCGATGTCCAGACCGGTCAGGTCGGCGACCATGGTCTGGAAGGTGAGCAGGGCCTCGAGCCTCCCCTGGGAGATCTCCGGCTGGTAGGGCGTGTACGCGGTGTACCAGGCCGGGTTCTCCAGGACGTTGCGCTTGACCACCGGCGGCGTCTGGGTGCCGTAGTAGCCCAGGCCGATCATCGAGGTGAGCACGCTGTTGCGCGAGGCGATGTCCCGCAGCTCGGCGAGGACGGCCTGCTCGCTGGGCGCGGCCTGCACGGACAGCGGCTCGGTGGACCGGATCGCCGGGGGGACGGCCGCGTCGACCAGCGCCTCGAGGCTGTCGTAGCCGAGCACCTCCAGCATCTGGTCGACCTCGCCGGGACGGGGTCCCACGTGCCGGGACACGAAGTCCGACAGCGTGTCCGGCCCCAGCAGGCCGGCGTCGTCGGTCGTAACGGTGTCGGACGGTGAGGTCGGGGCGTCCGAGGTGGGGGTGGTGTCGGTGGTCATCGTCGTGCTCCTCGTGGCAGGGGGGCAGGGGCCCTCCCCCTCTGTCCGCCCGCGACGGCGCGCGCGTTCCAGAGTTGCCTGGTCCGCGCGGTCCTGGCGCCTGAGAGCTTGTCGGGGAGATTGCCCCTTCGGCGCCCCACGACCATGTGCGTGGGGACTCTCCCGCGCGGCGTCGACGGCACCGCCAATCTAGCAGCAACCGGCCGGTCCGCACGTCCGTGCGGTTCGGGGGTGCGCCGCAGGAGGTGCGGCTCAGGAGGTGAGGCGGGCCCGCCGGCGGGCGGACAGCTCGTCGCCGGGGTGGCTGACCACCGGGTCGTCCGCACGCTCGCCGGGGAGTTGGGACAGCTGTCCCTCGACCTCGCGCCAGACGCTGCCGACGGCGATGCCGAAGACGCCCTGGCCGCCGCGCACCAGGTCGATCACCTCGTCGTCGCTGGTGCACTCGTAGACGCTGGCGCCGTCGCTCATCAGCGTGATCCGGGCCAGGTCCTCCACCCCGCGCTCCCGCAGCGCCGTGACGGCCACGCGGATCTGCTGCAGCGAGACACCGGTGTCCAGCAGCCGCTTGATGATCTTCAGCACCAGGATGTCCCAAAAGCTGTAGAGGCGCTGGGTGCCCGATCCGCTGGGGTTGCGCACCGACGGCTCGAGCAGGCCCGTCCGGGCCCAGTAGTCCAGCTGGCGGTAGGTGACGCCGGCCGCCCCGCAGGCCGTGGGGCCCCGGAAACCGATGGTCTCGTCGAGGGCGGGGATGTCCTCGGTGAACAGCACGCCCTGGGCGGGGCGGACGTCCCGACCGGTCCCAGCCTGGCTGCCGGGGTCTGCGCCAGCGATCACCGGTCCTCCTCGAACGTGTGAATGGTGTGACTGATGTGCACCGTGTGCACACCCTGACCGTAGGTGGCCCGGACGGCCCGGTCAACGACCGACGCGCCGGGGACGTGCTCTGTGCCGGTGCACGGCGTGGCCGGCCTCACTCCTCGAAGTCCTCGGCGGAGACGTTGTCGAGGAACTCGCGGAAACGTTCGACCTCGTCCTCCTCCTCGACCGCCATGATGATCCCCACCTCGTCGAGCAGCTCCTCGGGCGCCAGGATGGAGGTCGCCGTCCGCAGGGCCAGCGCGATGGCGTCGGAGGGGCGGGCGGAGACGACCGTTCCCCCGTCGAAGTGCAGCTCGGCGTAGAAGGTGCCCTTCTCCACCGCGGTGACGTGCACCTGCTCCAGCCGTCGCCCGAGGGCCTCGACGACGTCCACCATCAGGTCGTGGGTGAGCGGGCGGGGGGGCTCCACGCCCTGCTGGGCGTACGCGATGGCGGTCGCCTCGGGGGCTCCGATCCAGATCGGCACGTACCGTTGGCCGTCGCGCTCCCGCAGCAGCACGATGGGGCTGTTGGTGGGCATCTCCACCCGCACTCCGAGGACGTCGAGCTCCTTCACCCTGCCCACGGTACTCCGGTGCAGGTCCGCCCGCCGCCCTCAGTGCCCGCGGGCGAGGCCGGAACGCACGAGCGCGACGTGCAGGGCAAGCATCGTGGAGAGCAGCTCGGCCTCCGCCTGGGCCGGGTCCGGGCCCTCGGCGCCCCGGGCACGGCGACGCCGCAACGGCTCCAGGATCTGGGCGGCCAGGCCGATCTCCCGGTCGGCACCCACCCGGAAGGCGCGCAGGTGCCTGGCCTCCAGCCCGTAGCGCGCCAGCGACGCGGCCGCGGCCGCCACGTCGAGGTCGTCGGCGTGGTGCCGCCCGGAGCCGTCGGTGCGCAGGAGCCCGAAGGCCACCAGGTGACCGTAGGCCCCCCGGTCCAGACCGGTGCGCTCGCGCAGCTCCAGCGGGGTGAGGCGCACGGCCCGGCGGCGACGCAGGGCGGCGGCGCTGAGGTCGGCGACGGGCGGTCCGGACCGCTCCTCCTCCTGGCTCCCCCCGGCCTCCTGGCTCCCGAGGGCCGGCCCGTCGGGCGCCGCCCCGTCGGTCAGTCCGGGGACGTCCATCCCCTGGTCCAGACGGTCCAGCGCGTCCTTGATGACCCGCAGCGGCCAGAACCGGTCCCGCTGGGCGGTGAGGATGAACCGCAGCCTGGCCACGTCCGCCGGGGCGAAGAGCCGGTAGCCCGAGGCGCGCCGGTCCGGGGAGATGAGCCCCTCAGTCTCCAGGTAGCGGATCTTGGAGATCGTCAGGTCGGGGAAGTCCGGCTGCAGCTCGCGCAGGACCGCCCCGATCGAGACGCCCTCGGGAGTCCCCTCGGCCCGTGCCGCCGACGTCACGAGCGGCTGCGGTAGTAGACCAGCCGGAACTTGCCGATCTGGACCTCGTCCCCCTGGTGCAGGACCGCCTCGTCGATGCGCTCGCGGTTGACGTAGGTGCCGTTGAGCGATCCCACGTCGCGCACCAGGTAGCCCTCCCCCTCCCGGCGAAGACCGCGTGGCGGCGGGAGACCGTCACGTCGTCGAGGAAGATGTCGCTGTTGGGGTGGCGGCCCGAACTGACCTCGTCGGCGTCGAGGAGGAAGCGGGCTCCGGCGTTGGGCCCGCGGAGCACGATCAGCAGGGCGGTACCGGGGCGCAGCGCGTCGACGGTGCGCTGGTCCTCCGGGGAGAGCCGGGGCGCCTCGTCGTCGAAGGTGTAGTCCGCCGCGGGCAGCTCCGCCCCCCCGGGCAGGCGCGCCGTGGCGGGGTCGGTGCCGAAGTCGTGGTGCTCACGGTCGCGGTCGCTCACGGTGCTGACCTTCCTGGTGGTGCGCGGTGGTCCGGGGACGAGAGGGACCGGTGCCCGACATGGTCGGCCACCGGTCACCCACTCTAGTGCAGGGCGCCGACAGCGCCCGGGGCGGCTCAGTCGAGGGTGGCCTGGTACGCGGAGGCGTCCAGCAGGCTCTCCAGGACGGCCGGGTCCTCCACCTTCACCTCGTACATCCAGCCCTCGCCGTACGTGTCGGTGTTCAGCAGCTCGGGCGTGCCGTCGAGGGCGTCGTTGGTGCCCGTGATCTCTCCCGCGACGGGCGCGTAGATGTCGCTGACGGACTTGGTCGACTCCACCTCTCCCACGGCGTCGCCCACCGCCACGGTGTCGCCGACCGTGGGAAGGGAGACGTAGACGACGTCTCCGAGCGCGTCCTGGGCGTAGGCGGTGATGCCGATCCGGACCACGCCGTCACCCAGTTCGCGGACCCACTCGTGGTCGGTGGTGTACCGAAGGTCGTCGGGGTACTGCAAGGTGCTCATGGCTCTCCTCGGTGTGGGGCGGCCCGGCGCTGCGCCTGCCGGTGGTGTGTGTCCTTTTCTACCCTACGAGGAGGGGGTCGCGGGGACCGGCTCGGCCCACCGGGGGTCCGGAGCCGGTCGGACGGCGTCCACGAGCACCTGCTCGTCCTCGACGACCTGGGCGGAGGCCCCGGCCCCCCGCAGGCTGTCCAGGAAGCCTCCGGGGATGGCCAGGCCGCCGGCGAGCGTGTGCGCCTCCCCGACGGCCACGATGCGGAACGGCGGGACGAGCACCGCCCCGTCGAGGGTGACCGTGCCGGCCGCCGCTCCCCCCGCCACGCCGACGTGGCTGGAGGCGACGACCCGCACGTTCCCGACCTGGATCGCCTCCGCACCGGCGTCGCGCAGCTCCTGCACGGCGTCGAGGAGCATCGTCTGCGTCATCACCCCGTCCGGGTCGTCGACGACGACGGTGATCCCCGGTCCCTCCACCGGCACCGTGCCGGCGAGGATGGCGTACGACTCGAGCCGCTGCCGGGCGGCGTCCGCGGCGGCCACGTCCCCCTGCTGGCCCTGGAGCTGGCGACGGTCCGCCTCCAGCTCGACCACCTCCCGCTGGAGCGCGTCGACCCGTCCGGAGACGTCGTCGAGCAGGGCCACCAGCTCGCTCTCGCGCAGCTGGCTCAGGCCGGCCTCGTCCTGGGCCCTCACCTGGGCGACCAGGGCGATGCCCAGCAGGGCGGTGATGACGGCGGCCACCACCTGGCCGGGGGCCATCCGCAGCGAGGTGATCGCGCGCAGGCGGCGCCGGGCCTGCGCCGGGGTGGGGTCCGACTCGGGTCGTCGCCGGATCCGGGCCAGCGGCCCGCGGGGCCGGGGTGTGGCACCCATCAGGCCCCCAGGAGGTGCCGTCGGATCGCGGCGACGTTGGAGAAGATGCGCAGCCCCAGGACCACGACGACCCCGGTGGAGAGCTGGGCCCCCACACCGAGCTGGTTGCCGAGGAAGACGATGAGGGCGGCGACCACCACGTTGGACAGGATCGAGATGACGAAGACGCGGTCGTTGAAGATCCCCTCGAGCGCGGCGCGGGTGGCGCCGAAGACGGCGTCGAGCGCCGCGATCACGGCGATGGGCAGGTAGGGCTGCAGCCAGAGGGGGACCTCGGGGCTGACGACCAGCCCCAGGAGCACGCCCAGGGCCAGCCCGATGAGCGGGATCATGCGTCCTCCTCGGTGGTGGGTGGTGCGGGGACCCGCCCCACCCGGGTGGTCAGTCGCTCCGCCGGGTCGACGACGACCTCCTGGGGCGCCGTGACCTCCGAGCGGATCCCGAGCTGGGCGCGCAGCTGACCCAGGTAGGTGCCGGTGACCCCCGTGCTCGTCTCGGCCAGCAGAGCGGTCGGATCGCCGATGGCCCGGATCTCGTAGGGGGGTGCCAGGCTGCGGAAGTCCACGACGACCGCCTCGCCGGCGTAGCGGATCGCCGACATCGAGGTGAGGCGGTGCCCGTTGACCGAGACCGCCTCCGCCCCCGCGGCCCACAGGCCGTTGACGACGAGCTGGATGTCCCGGGCGTTGACCCGTTCGGGATCGACGTCCTCCCCCGGGGCGGCGTCGACCCCGGCGGTGGCGTCCTCGAGCAGGACGACCACGCCCGGCCCGCGGACGGCCGTGGCCCCCACCGCCGTGCCGGCGGCCGCGACCTCGGCACCGGCATCCGGGCCCTCGTCCGCGCTGGCCCGCTGCTGCTCCAGCTCCAGGATGTCGGCCCGCAGCTGCTCGACCAGGGCCCGCTGCTCGTCGCCGATCTCCTGCGTCGCCTCGATGCGCTCGATGAGCGAGGTCCGCGTCTGGGCGGCCGCCGGGTCCGGGGCGCGCAGCGCGCCGGCGGAGACCGTGACGAGCAGGCCCAGCAGGAGCGAGGTCACCAGGAGCAGCCAGGTCCGGTAGCCCGAGGAGGGTGGCAGACCGGCCTGCTCGCGCCGCTCGGCGGCGGAATGGTACCCCGGGCCGAGCGGGGGGTCCAGGACCTCGTCGAGCAGCGCCATCGAGGCGGCCGGGTTGGGGTCGGGACGTGCCTGCCCCCGGTGCGGGATCCTCATACCCTCGCCTCCAGCGTGCGCCGCTGGGCGAGCATGCCACGGACCTGGCCGGCGTACACGAGGCCGGTGACCCAGTACAGCCCCACGCCCCACCAGGCCAGGGCCCACCCGGTGGCCAGGGCCGGCACGCTCCACCACCCGGGCACGTGGCCCAGCAGCAGCAGCGGGAACGCGCCCAGGAGGTTGAAGGTCGCCGCCTTGCCGACGAAGTCCACGGCCGGGATCGGCAGGTGGTGGCGGCGCACGAGCGGGTACATGGCCGCGATGAAGACGTCCCGGGCGACGAGGACGGCGACCAGCCACCAGCCCACGACGCCCGTCGCCGCGAGGCTGAGCAGCGTGGTGGCGATGTAGAGCCGGTCGGCGATCGGGTCGAGCAGCTGGCCCAGCCGGGTCACCACCCCGTAGTGCCGGGCGATCTTGCCGTCGAGGTAGTCGGTGAACCCCGAGGCCACGAGGACGGCGGCGGCCCAGACGAGGTGGCCCGTGACCAGCAGCCAGATGAAGACCGGCAGCCCCAGGAGCCGCACGATGCTGAGCACGTTGGGCACGGTGAGCAGCCGGTCGCTCACCGGCAGGACCCGCTGGTCCTCCCGGGGCCGCGTCCCGTCCCCCGATGGCGCACTCATGGGAGCAGTCTAGGGCGGGGCGGCGGTGAGTTCGGCGGACCGCCACGGTCTCCCTCCTGGACGGCACCGCCACGGGACGGGGCGCCCCGAGGAGGAGGAGCAGCCCGGGACCTGCCAGCTCTCCGACGAGCGGGCCGAGACCGACCGCCGCTCGCAGGACAGAGCTCCGAGCACCCCGCCGGGACACGCGTCAGGGGCGGTCCCGGATGGTTCCGGGACCGCCCCTGACGTGCTGCTTCTCGGTCGGGCTGACAGGATTTGAACCTGCGACCCCTTGACCCCCAGTCAAGTGCGCTACCAAGCTGCGCCACAGCCCGAGGCCCGTGCGGGCGAGGATCACCTTAGCCCATCCCCGGCCCCGCCCACGAATCCGCGACGGCGGTGGTCAGGAGCCTCCGCGACGGGCTCAGCGGCGGCTGCGCCGCTCCCGGACGCGCACCGAGATCTGGATCGGGGTGCCCTCGAAGCCGAACTCCTCCCGCAGGCGCCGCTCCAGGAAACGCCGGTAGCCGTGCTCGATGAACCCGGAGGAGAAGAGCACGAAGGTCGGCGGCCGGGTCGAGGCCTGGGTGGCGAACAGGATGCGGGGCTGCTTGCCGCTGCGGACGGGGTGGGGGTGTGCCGCCACGACCTCGCCGAAGAAGGCGTTGAGGCGGGCCGTGGGCACCCGGCGGTCCCACGAGTCCAGCGCCGTCTCCAGCGCGGGCACCAGCCTGGCCACGTTCCGGCCCGTCGAGGCGGACAGGTTCACCCGCGGCGCCCACTGGATCTGGACCAGTTCGCGCTCGATCTCCCGCTCCAGGTAGTGCCGGCGCTCGTCGTCGAGGATGTCCCACTTGTTGTAACCGATGACGAGGGCGCGGCCGGAGTCCACGACCTGCTGGACCACGCGGATGTCCTGCTCGGCGATCGGCTCGGAGACGTCGATCAGGACGACGGCCACCTCGGCCTTCTCCAGGGCCGTCTGCGTGCGCAGCGAGGCGTAGAAGTCAGCGCCCCTGGTCTGGTGCACCCGCCGGCGGATGCCCGCGGTGTCCACGAAGCGCCAGACCTTGCCGCCGAGCTCGACGAGCTCGTCCACGGGGTCGCGGGTGGTCCCCGCGACCGCGTCGACCACCACGCGCTCGGTGCCGGCGAGCCGGTTGAGCAGCGAGGACTTGCCGACGTTCGGCCGGCCGAGCAGGGCCACCCGGCGGGGGCCGCCCCGCGGGTAGGCCCCGGCGACCGAGGTCTCGTCCGGCAGGACGTCCAGGAGCGCGTCCAGGACGTCGCCCGAGCCGCGTCCGTGCAGGGCCGAGACCGGCCAGGGCTGGCCCAGACCCAGCGACCACAGGGTGGCGGCGTCCGCCTCCTGGCGCAGGTCGTCGACCTTGTTGGCCACCAGGACGACCGGCTTGCCCGACCGGCGGAGCAGGCGGACGACCTGCTCGTCGGTGTCGGTGGCGCCCACGGTGGCGTCCACGACGAACAGGACCGCGTCGGCCAGCTCCACGGCCACCTCCGCCTGCTCGGCGACCCGCAGGTGGATGCCGCTGGCGTCCACCTCCCAGCCACCGGTGTCGACGACGGTGAACCGGCGCCCCGACCAGTCCGCGTCGTAGGCGACCCGGTCCCGGGTCACCCCGGGGACGTCCTCCACGACGGCCTCGCGGCGGCCCAGGATCCGGTTGACCAGGCTGGACTTGCCCACGTTGGGGCGGCCCACCACGGCCACGACGGGCCGCAGGGCCTCGTCGTCCTCGTCCTCGCCGGGGCCCTGCGACTCCACCAGCGACAGGTCCTCGTCGGTGAGCTCGAAGTCCTCCAGGCCGGCGCGGAGGGCGTCCGCCATCCGCCCCGTGCCGTCCGGGCCGGAGGGGTCGTCAGCGGGCTCCTCGTCGGAGGCGTCGGGGTCGGCTCCCCCGGTCCACTCGATCTCGACCTGGTCGGCGCCCTCGTCGGTGCCGGGGCTGCTCATGCGCCACCCCCGACGGTCAGGGCCTGGCTGCGCAGGCGCACCTGCCGCTTGATGCGGCTGAGCATCCCGACCATCCCGCGCATGCGCAGCGGGGAGACGGCCTCGGCGAGGCCGAACCGGTAGGGCGCGTCGTCGGGCACGTCGAGGACCTCCTCGGCGGGCAGTCCGTCCAGCCCCTCGTGCAGGATCCCGGCGAACCCCCGGGTGGTCGGCGCCTCGGCCGGGGCGTCGAAGAACAGGTGCACGGTGCGGTCGGCGTCGTCCTCGACCTCCACGGCCAGGAAGAGCGGCGACTGGCACTCGTCCACGCGCTCCATCGTGTCCAGCTTCCCGGCGTAGCGCTCCGGCAGCCCGGGGAGCTCCTGGCTCAGCTCGAGCAGCAGCTGCAGGCGTTCCCGCTGGGTGACCGCGTGGAAGTCCTCGGCCAGCTCGGCCATCGCGCGCGGCAGGTCGGCGCGCTCGTCCGCCGGTGCCATCAGCGCTCCACCGGCACACCGACGGAGTTGCCCCACTCGGTCCAGCTGCCGTCGTAGTTGCGGACCTTCTCGAACCCGAGCAGGTGGGTCAGCACGAACCAGGTGTGGCTGGAGCGCTCGCCGATGCGGCAGTAGGCCACGGTCTCCTCGGCGGGGTCCAGGCCCTGCTCGGCGAGGTAGATCGCCTCCAGCTCCTCACGGGCCTTGAACGTCCCGTCCTCGTTGGCCGCCCGGGCCCACGGCACCGACCGGGCACCGGGGATGTGCCCCCCGCGCATCGCGCCCTCCTGCGGGTAGTCGGGCATGTGCAGCAGCTCGCCGGAGTACTCCCCCGGGCTGCGCACGTCGACGAGCGGACCGCCCAGGTGGGCGAGCACGTCGTCCCGGAAGGCGCGCACGCGGGTGTCGTCGCGCTCGACCACCGGGTAGTCGGCCGGCTCGACCTGCGGGACCTCGGTGGTGAGCTCACGACCCTCGTCGATCCAGGCCGCGCGGCCCCCGTCCAGCAGGCGCACGTCCTCGTGGCCGAACAGGGTCATCACCCACAGCGCGTAGGAGGCCCACCAGTTGGACTTGTCGCCGTAGATCACCACGGTGGTGTCCCGGCCGACGCCGCGCTCGCCCATGACCTGGGCGAAGTGCTCGCCGTCGACGTAGTCGCGGGTCAGCGGGTCGTTGAGGTCGGTGTGCCAGTCGAGCTTGAGGGCGCCGGGGACGTGGCCCGTGTCGTAGAGCAGGACGTCCTCGTCGGACTCGAGCACCACCAGCCCGTCGTCGCCGAGGTGCTCGGCGAGCCAGGACGTGGTCACCAGCCGCTCGGGGTGGGCGTAGGCGGCGAGCTTGTCGCTGGGGTCTGCAGGAAGGCTCATGTCGGTCTCTCCTCCGGGATTCAGGGGGTATGGGGTGTGCCGGCGTGCGCGTCCGGGCGCACCTCGCCACGGGCCAGGGCCAGCAGGGCGGCCACGACCTCCTCGAAGGTCAGGGTCGAGGTGTCGAGGGTGATCACGCCGTCGGAGGCCTCGAGGAAGGCGGACACCGTCGAGTCCTGCCGGTCGCGCCGCAGGACCAGGTCCCGGGTCGCGGCCAGCGTGACCTCGTCGGCCGCCCCGTGGCGCTCGGTGGCCCGACGGGCCAGGCGGGCCTCCTCGGAGGCGGTGAGCAGCACCCGCAGGTCGGCGTCCGGAGCCACGACGGTGGTGATGTCCCGGCCCTCCGCGACGACCCCGCCGGTGCTCGCGCGCAGCTCGTCGATGATCGCCCGCTGGCGGCGCCGCAGCTCGGCGCGCACGTCGAGGTTGGTGGCCACCGCCGAGACCTCGGCGGTGACGCGGTCCTCCCGGACGGCCCGGGTGACGTCGACCTCCCCGACGCGCACGTGCTCGGCGTCGGGGTCGGTGGAGATCGTCAGGGGCAGCTGGGTGGCCGCCCGGGCCACCGACGGGGCGTCGGCCGGGTCGACCTGCTGCTCCAGGCACCACCACGCCAGCGCCCGGTACATGGCGCCGGTGTCCAGGTAGCCCAGGCCGAGCTCGCGAGCCACGGCCCGGGAGACCGAGGACTTGCCGGACCCGCTGGGTCCGTCGACGGCGATCGTCATGGGGGTCTGGGGCACCCGTCCAGCCTAACGGCTGTCGGGGTGTTCCTCCCCGGCCCCGGGCGGGTGCAGCGGCACACTGGCACCGTGACGGTGCTGCTCGGCGTGCTCGGCTGGTCCCTGGTCCTCCTCGTGGTGTGGGACGCCTTCGTGACGATCCTGCGGATCGACGGTCCCGGTCCCCTGACCCGGGGGTGGTCCGAGCCCGGGTGGCGGCTTCTGCTGGTCGTCCACCACCGGCGTCGGATCCACCGGGTGCTGGCCGCCGCGGGTCCGGCGATGACCCTGGCGACCATCGTCGTGTGGTTCCTGGGGCTGGCCCTGGGGACGTGGCTGCTGCTGCGCGCGGCTCCCGGGTCGGTCGTGCTCGCCACCGGCCGGGTGCCCGCCGGCCCGCTGGACCTGGCGTACTACGTCCCGGTCGCCCTCACCGGCCTGGGCTACGGCGACTACGTCCCCGACGGGCCTCCCTGGACCTTCGTCACGGGAGCCCTGACGTTCGTGGCCACCACGCTGCTGACGCTCGCGGTCTCCTACGTCGTCTCCGTGATCTCGGCGGCCCTGAAGCGTCGCACCACCGCCTCCGCGGTCTTCGCCCTGGGGGACGACCCGGCGACGGTGGCCCGTCGTCTGGCCGAGGACCCCGGTGCCTGGGCCGGCCCCTACCTGGCGGGGCTGGCCGGCGACGTCTCGGAGGTGGCGGCCCAGCAACGGGCCTTCCCGGTGCTGCGCTACTTCCACAGCGCCGACCCGCACCGCTCGCCGGCCCTGGCCACGCTGCTGCTGGCCGACGCGGTGCTGCTGCTGCGCAGCCGCCCCGGGCAGGGTCTGCCCGAGGGGCTGGCCGCCGTCGTGGACTCGGCGGTGTCCGAGCTGGTGGACGTCAAGGCCGGTCGGCCGGTCGACCGGGACCACGATGCGGAGGAGCGGGACCTGGTGGCGGCGGCCGGGCGGCTGGACATCCCCACCGCCGCCGGCTCGGCGTTCCGCGACCGCTGGCCCACGCACGCCGAGGTGCGGGACGGCCTCGTCCGGGCCGTCGCCGACGACGGCTGGTGGTCTCAGAGCCCGGCGGAGCGGTAGAGCTGGGCGACCTCCTCGGCCGACAGCGCCCGGTAGCGACCGGGCCGCAGCTCGGCCAGGCGCACGGGCCCCACCTGGACCCGGGAGAGCATCTCGACCGGGTAGCCGACGGACTCCATCATCCGACGGACGATGTGCTTGCGCCCCTCGTGCAGGACGATCTCGATGATCGAGTGACCGGGCACGTTGTCCACGAGCCGGAAGGAGTCCGCGCGGGCCAGGCCGTCCTCGAGCTGGACGCCCTCCCGCAGCTGGCGGCCGACGTCCTTGGCCACGAGTCCGTGGACCTGCGCCACGTAGGTCTTGGGCACCCCGTAGGCAGGGTGCTGGAGCCGGTGGGCCAGGTCGCCGTCGTTGGTCAGCAGCAGCAGCCCCTCGGTGTCGACGTCGAGCCGGCCGACGTGGAAGAGCCGGGCGGAGAGGTGGCCGACGTAGTCGGCCAGGCAGGGCCGTCCCTCCTCGTCGTGCATCGTGGAGACCACGCCAGCGGGCTTGTTGAACGCCAGGTAGACCTTGTCGGTGTCCAGCACGACGCGGTCGCCGTCCACGTGGACGACCTGCGTGGCCGGGGAGACCCGCACCCCCAGCTCGGTCACCACCTGGCCGTCGACGACGACCCGGCCCTGCTCGATGAGCTTCTCGCAGGCACGCCTGCTCCCGAAGCCGGCCGCGGCCAGCAGCTTCTGCAGCCGCACGCCCTGCGGGTCGTGGACGTCCACGTCCGGACGGTCCGACCGCGGCGGCTGGGGGCGCCGGCCGCGCGGTGGTCGCGGACCACCGGCCTGCCGGGGACCGGCGTTGCCACCGCCGCCGCGCCGCGGCCCTCCGCCCGGTCCGCCGCGACCGCCCTGCCGGCCGCCGCTGCGGCCCTTCCTGTCGTCGTTCATGCCAGTCCTTCCGCAGCCAGCTCCTCGAGCACCTCTGCCGACGGCAGGTAGGGCGCGAGGGCCGGCAGGTCGTCGAGGGAGTCCAGTCCCATCCTCTGCAGGAACAGGTCGGTCGTGCCGTAGAGCACCGCGCCCGCGCTGGGGTCCTGCCCCACCTCGGTCACCATGCCCCTGGCGAGAAGCGTACGCACCACCCCGTCCACGTTCACGCCGCGGATGGCGCCGATGCGTGCCCGGCTGACGGGCTGGCGGTAGGCGACCACCGCGAGCGTCTCCAGGGCCGCCTGGGTCAGGCGGGCCTGCTGACCCCCCAGGAGGAAGCCCTCGACCACCGGAGCCAGGTCGGCCCGGGTGTAGAGACGCCAGCCGCCCCCCAGGCGGCGCAGGACGAACCCGCGCTCGTGCACGGCATACTCCTGCGCCAGCGCGTCCAGGAGGCCGCCGACCTCCTCGACCGTGCGGCGCAGGGCGGTGGCCAGCGCCTCCTCCGTCACCGGCTCGTCCAGCACCATGAGGACGGCCTCGAGGGCCGCCCTGGCCCCGCCGGGCAGGTCCGCCACGTCAGGAACCGCCTCGGCGGGGGCGTCCCCGGCGGGGGCGTCCCCGAGGGTCTCCACCACGCTGTCGTCCTCGGCGGCGTCGGTGCCCCGCGGTGGGGGGGTGTCGCTCACGGGTGCGCCTCCTCGTCGGTCGGGTCGTCGAACTCGTCGCTCACGTCGACCGTACCGGCGTCCGGCCCGGTCCAGCGCACGACGATCTCCCCGAGGGCCTCCTCCTGCTCCAGCGCGACCACGGTGTCCCGGAACAGCTCCAGCAGGGCCAGGAACCGGGCCACCACCACCAGGGTCGAGCCGGCGTCGGCCACGAGCTCACGGAAGGTGGCCCGTCCGCGCTCGCGCAGGCGGGCCACGACGATCGAGGCCTGCTCGCGCACGGAGACCGTGGGCGCGTGCAGGTGCCCCACCCCCACGGCGGGCGGCGGTCGCGGGATCATCGCCCGCCCGGCGATCATCGCCAGCTGCTCCGGGGTGACGGAGAGCACCACCTCGGGGAGCAGGGTGGCGAACCGGTCCTCCAGCCCCACGTCCCGCGGGTAGATCCGGCCGGCCCCGGCCATCCGCAGGCGCAGCTCGTCGGCCACCTGCTTGAAGGCGCGGTACTGCAGGAGCGGGCGAAGAGCAGGTCGCGGGCCTCGATGAGGGCCAGGTCCTCCTCGTCGTCCTCCCGGGCACCCGGGAGGAGCCGCGCGGCCTTGAGGTCCAGCAGCGTCGCGGCGATGACGACGAACTCGCTGGCCTGCGACAGGTCCCACTCCTGCTGGGCCTCCCGCGAGGTGCGCAGGTGGGCGACGAACTCGTCGGTCACCGACGCCAGGGCGATCTCGGTGACGTCCAGCCGGTGCTTGCTGATCAGGCCCAGCAGCAGCTCGAAGGGTCCGGAGAAGACGTCGAGGTGGACCTCGAAGCTGCCCCGGGAACCGCTCAGCACCCCACCGGGGGTGGTTCCGGCCGGTGGAACCTGGGACACCGGGCTCAGGGAGCGCCGCCGCGGGCCACGAGCTCGCGGGCCAGCTGACGGTAGGCCTCCGCGCCCGAGTGGGTGCTGGCGTAGGAGGTGATCGGCTCGGCCGCCAGCGTGGCGTCGGGGAACTTCACGGTGCGGCTGATGACGGTGTGGAAGACGGTGTCCTGGAAGTGGTCGACGACGCTGCGGACGACCTCGCGGGAGTGCAGCGTGCGGCCGTCGTACATCGTGGCCAGGATGCCGTCGACCTCCAGCCGGGGGTTGAGCCGGTCGGTGATCTTCTCGATGGTCTCGATGAGCAGGGCAACGCCTCGCATGGCGAAGAACTCGCACTCCAGGGGGATGACGACCCCGTGCGCCGCCGTGAGGGCGTTGACCGTGAGCAGCCCCAGCGAGGGCTGGCAGTCGATGAGGACGACGTCGTAGTCGTCCACGACCGGCCGCAGCACGCGCGCCAGGATCTGCTCGCGCGCCACCTCGCCGACGAGCTGGACCTCGGCCGCCGACAGGTCGATGTTGGCCGGCAGCAGGTCGACGTCGGGCACGTGGGTGGACTGGATGACGTCGCGCACGTCGTGCCCGCGCTCGACCAGGAGGTTGTAGACGGTCACGTCCAGGTCGTGGGTGCGCACGCCGAGACCGACGGACAGCGCTCCCTGGGGGTCGAAGTCGACGAGGAGGACCCGGCGGCCGTACTCGGCCAGCGCGGCACCCAGGTTGATGGTCGTCGTGGTCTTGCCGACGCCGCCCTTCTGGTTGCACATCGCGATGATCCGGGCCGGGCCGTGATCGGCCAGAGGGGGTGGGACCGGGAAGTCCGGCAGGGGTCGCCCGGTGGGACCGTCCTGCCCCACCCCCGTGGACTCGGTCCCGGGCAGGCGGTCGTAGGTGGCGTGTGCCTCGCGGTTCACGGTGTGTGGTCTCCAGCCTCGCTCGCTTCGGGTCGGCTCCCGCCGATCATGCCCGACCCTAACGGAGCGGGCGACCCGGGTATGGCGCGGTGAACCTCGACCTGAGGTCGAGACTCGGGGGTCAGGGGCCGACGACGGGGGCCCGCGCCCGGGGGTGCGCCTGGGCGTAGACCTCGCGCAGGCGCTGGGTGGAGACGTGCGTGTAGATCTGGGTGGTCGTCACCGACGCGTGACCGAGGAGCTCCTGGACGACCCGGACGTCGGCTCCTCCGTCGAGCAGGTGGGTGGCGAAAGAGTGGCGCAGCGTGTGCGGGCTGACCGTCGAGCTCAGGCCGGCCCGCTCGGCGGCGCCCTTGATCGCGGTCCACGCCGACTGGCGCGACAGGCGGCCACCGCGGACGTTGACGAACACGGCGGGGGTCCCCCGTCCGGTCCGCACCAGCTCGGGCCGGCCACGGACCAGCCAGGCGTCCAGGGCTGCCCGGGCGTGCCGGCCCATCGGGACGACGCGCTCCTTGCGGCCCTTGCCGAAGAGCCGCACCACCCCCCCGGTGCCGTCCTCGGTCCGGCCCAGCTCCAGGTCGTCCAGGTCGAGGGCGATCGCCTCGCTGACCCGGGCCCCGCAGCCGTAGAGGACCTCCAGCAGGGCGCGGTCGCGCAGCGCCGACGGCGTGTCCCCCACGGCCGCCGCCTGGAGCAGCCGTTCCACCTGGTCGAGGGGCAGCGCCGTCGGCAGCCGTCGCGGCGGGGTGGGCGGCGACACCTCCCGGGCCGGGTCGTCGGGGCTCTCCCCCTCCAGCGCCAGGAAGGTGTGCAGGCCCCGGACGGCGACCACCGCGCGGGCGGCCGAGGTGGCCGCCAGCGGGGCGTGCTCCTCGTCCCCCGCCCGCAGGTGGGCGAGGAACTCGGTGACGTGCCGCTCCCGCACCTCGGCGGGCGAGGTGACCTCCTGGGCGGCGAGGAAGTCGAGGTAGCGGCCCAGGTCCCGCCGGTAGGCGCGCAGCGTGTGCTCCGAGCGGCCCCGCTCCACCCGCAGGTGGTCCAGCCACCCGTCGGCCGCGAGCCTCAGGGCCGTCGCGTTCACGGCTGCTCACCGGGCCCCGGCCGCCGCCGGGCCCGCTTGACGGAGGCGCGGTGCTCCTTGCCCCGCAGCCGGCGCTCGACGGACCCCCGGGTGGGCCGGGTCGGTCGGCGGCGGCGCGCGGGGGCCGCGGTCGCCTCCCGGAGCAGCTGGGCGAGCCGGCGCCGGGCCTCCCGGCGGTTGTCCAGCTGACGCCGGTGCTCGGAGGCGACGACGGTCAGGACGCCGTCGACGAGGCGGGCGCCCAGCCGGGAGACCGCCCGGTCGCGCAGGTCGGGCGGCAGCGAGGGGCTGGCGGCGACGTCGAGGCACAGCTCCACCCTCGAGTCGGTCGTGTTCACGCCCTGCCCGCCCGGCCCCGAGGAGCGGCTGAAGCGTTCGACCAGCTCGGCGGCGGGCACGACGACCCGGTCGGAGACGACCAGGTCGGCGGTCACGTCCGGACGGGGGCTCACCGGTCCACTCTGCCACGCCCGCCCGGGCGTCCCGCCCGGTCCGGCCGACCGGGCCTCCCGTCCGGGCCTCCCGCCCGGTCCGGCCGACCGCCGGGTCGGTGCCGACCCGGCACGGTGGGTGCCGACGGGTGAGACTGTGCCCATGCGCCTCTACGCCGACGCCCCCGCCCGCCGCGCCCGGCAGGTGGGCGCCGACCTCTTCGTCCTGGGCTGGGTGCTCGCCTGGGTCCTGGTGGGCCGGTGGGTCTTCGACCTCGTGATGACCCTGGCCCGGCCGGCGGTCCCGCTGCGCAGCGCGGGCACCGGGCTGAGCGACCGGATGGAGGACGTCGCCGGACGGATCGGGGAGGTTCCGCTGCTCGGTGACCGCCTGGACGCCCCGTTCATCGGTGCCGCCGCCGTCGGGGACGACCTGGTGAGCGCCGGCGACCAGCTCGAGGCCTCGGTCCGCACGGTGGCCTGGGTGGTCTCCCTGCTCAGCGCCGGGACCCCGGTGCTGCTCGTCGTCCTGGCCTGGGGGCTGCTGCGGCTGGTCTGGGTGCGGCGGGCGGCCTCCCTGGGCCGCGAGGTCTCCGACCCGGAGTCCCAACAGCTGCTCGCGCTGCGTGCCCTGGTCCGTCAGCCCCCCCGCCGCCTCCAGCAGCTCCACCCCGACCCGGTGGCGGCCTTCCGCTCCGGTGACCCCGACGTGCTCCGCGGGCTGGCCGACCTCGAGCTGTCCGAGCTGGGGCTGCGCACGCGGCCCTGACGGCCCCCGCGGGCTCTCAGCCGTGGCGTCGGCGCAGGACGTCCTCCACGTCGGCGAGCGACAGGTCCCGGGAGCGCAGCAGCACCAGCAGGTGGTAGAGCAGGTCGGCGGACTCCCCCAGCAGCGCCTCGTCGTCCTGGGCCACCGCGGCGAGCGCCGTCTCCACGCCCTCCTCCCCCACCTTCTGGGCGATGCGGCGCACGCCCCCGGCGAACAGCCGGGTGGTGTAGGACCCCTCCGGCAGCTCCTGGTGGCGCTGGGCGACGACCTCGTCGAGCACGGGCAGGAAGGGCCGGGGTGCCTGCGCACGGGCGCCGTCGAAGCAGGTCCGGTCCCCCGTGTGGCAGGTCGGCCCGGCCGGCACGGCGGAGATCAGCAGGGTGTCCCGGTCGCAGTCGACGTCGACGGCCACGACCTGCAGCGTGTTGCCGCTGGTCTCCCCCTTCGTCCACGGTCCGCCCCGGCTGCGGCTGCGGAAGGTCGCCAGTCCCGTCCGCAGCGTGGTCTCCACGGCCTGGGCGTCGAGGAAGCCGACCATGAGCACCTCGCGGGTGTCCACGTCCTGGACCACCCCGGGCACCAGGCCCCCGGCCTTGGCGAAGTCGAGGTCCTCCACCCTGAGGCCGGCACCCAGACGCAGGGGCTGCCCGGGCTGCCCGGGCTGCCCCGCTGCCCCCTCCCCGGTGCTCACGCCGCCGCCTCCGGGGCGCGCACCTCGACACCGGCCGCGGCCAGGGTCGTCTTCAGCTGCGGGATCGGCAGCGAGCCGTCGTGGAAGACGGTGGCGGCCAGGGCGCCGTCGACGTCGGCCTCCCGGAACACCTCCACGAAGTGCTCGGCCGTCCCCGCACCGCCGCTGGCCACGAGGGGCACCCCGCAGACCGCCCGGACCGCGGAGAGCTGCTCCACGTCATACCCCGAGCGCACCCCGTCCGAGCCCATGCAGTGAGAGCACGACCTCCCCGGCCCCGAGCTCCTGCATCCGGCGCACCCAGTCCAGGGTGCCCACGGGTAGGGCGCGGGTCGCCTCGGGGTCGCCGGTGAACTGCCGGATCCGCCAGGTGCCGTCCTTGTCGCGCAGGCTGTCCACGCCGACGACGACGCACTGGACGCCGAACGCCCCGGCCAGCTCCGAGACCAGCTCGGGCCGCTGCGTGGCCGGCGTGTTGACCGAGATCTTGTCCGCCCCGGCGTGGAGCACCGCCCGGGCCGTGTCCACCGAGCGGATGCCGCCGGCGACGCAGAAGGGGATGTCGATGGCTCGGGCGACCCGGCGCACCCACTCCACGTCGACGCCGCGTCCCTGGGGGCTGGCGGTGATGTCGTAGAAGACGAGCTCGTCGGCGCCCTCCTCGGCGTAGCGGGTGGCCAGCTCGACGATGTCGCCCATGTCCCGGTGGTCGCGGAAGCGGGTGCCCTTGACGACGCGGCCGTCGCGCACGTCGAGGCAGGGGATGATGCGGCGGGCCAGCGTGGTGCTCACAGGCCCTCCTCGGCGATCGCGTCGCCCACGGTGAGGCGTCCCTCGAGGAGGGCCTTGCCCAGGATGATCCCGGCCGTGCCGGTGCGCCGGGCGGCCCGGACGTCGTCCACGTTGCGGGCGCCGCCGGAGGCCTGCACCTGCAGGTGGGGGGCCGAGCGGGTGAGCATCGTGTAGAGGTGGAAGTTGGGCCCCGAGAGCGTCCCGTCCCGGCCGATGTCGGTGCAGAGCACGTGCCGCAGGCCCGAGCCGTCGTAGCGGTGCAGGCAGGTGATGAGGTCCTGCTCCCCGACCGAGGTCCAGCCCGCCACGGGCAGGACCCAGCGGCCGTCGTCGGAGGTGCGGGTGTCGAGCGCGACGGTCAGCTGCTCGGGCCCGAAGCGGTCGAGCCAGCCCGAGACCGTCTCCGGCTCGCGCACGGCCAGCGACCCGACGACGACGCGGGTGGCCCCCGCGTCCAGCAGTCGCTGCACGTCCTCGGCGCTGCGCACCCCGCCACCGGTCTGCACCATCAGGCCGGTGGTGTCCACGATCCGGGTCAGCGTCTCCCCCAGCGTGTAGTCCCCCGCCCGGGCGGCGTCCAGGTCGACGAGGTGCAGCCAGCGCGCGCCGCCCCGGGCGTAGTTCTCGGCGACGGCCACCGGGTCGTCGGTGTAGCGGGTCTCCTGGTCGTAGTCGCCGCGCAGGAGCCGCACCACGGCACCGCCGCGGACGTCGATCGCCGGGTAGACGGTGAACGGGCGGGCGGTGGTCACAGCGGTCTCACTCCGGACGTCGTCGGTGGGGTCGGTCGTCATCGGTCGATCTCCAGCAGGAAGTTTCGCAGAAGGCGGGCCCCGACCCGACCCGAACGCTCCGGGTGGAACTGGGCGCCCCAGCGCAAGCCGGCGCGCACCACCGCCGAGAAGGTGGTCCCGTGGGTCGTGGAGGCCAGGGTCGAGGGGCCGACGGGGGCGGCGAAGGAGTGCACGAAGTAGGCCCGCTCCCCCGGGTCGATCCCGGCCAGGAGCGGGTCCTGCACGAGGTCGTCGAGGCGGTTCCAGCCCATGTGCGGCACCCGCACGCCCGGCGCGGCCGGGATGGGCACGACCTCGCCCGGGACCAGCCCGAGGGTGGTGGTGCCGCCGTCCTCGGCGGAGCGGTCGAAGAGCAGCTGCATCCCGAGGCAGACGCCCAGCAGGGGTGCCTGCACCTGGCGGAGCACATCCTCCAGGCCCGACCCGCGCAGCCGGGCCATCCCGGCCCCCGCCGCGCCCACCCCGGGCAGGACCACGCGGTCGGCCGCCAGGATCTCGGCGGGGTCGGCGGTCAGGCGGGGCGCGGCCCCCAGCCGCTCGAGCGCGTAGCTGACCGAGCCGATGTTCGTGCCGCCGCCGTCGACGAGGGCCACCCGCAGGGGCGGGCTCACAGGACGCCCTTGGTGGAGGGCAGCTCGGTGGCGTCGCCCTGGCGGGCGATGGCCATCCGCAGGGCGCGGGCCACGGCCTTGAAACCGACCTCGACCTGGTGGTGGGTGTTGGTGCCGAGCACGCTCAGGTGCAGCGTGCAGCGCGTGGCGTCGGCGAAGGAGCGCCAGAAGTGCTCGACCATCTCGGTGGGGAACTCCCCCACGTGGGACCGGTCGAAGGAGCCCTCGTAGAGGAAGAACGGCCGGCCCGACAGGTCGATCGAGGCGCTGGCCCGCGCCTCGTCCATGGGCAGGGTGAAGCCGTAGCGGCCGATCCCCCGCTTGTCGCCCAGGGCCGTGCGGACCGCCTCGCCGACGGCCAGCGCCACGTCCTCGATCGTGTGGTGGTCGTCGATGTGCAGGTCGCCGTCGCAGCGGACGGTCATCGAGAAGCCGCCGTGCTTGGCCAGCTGGTCGAGCATGTGGTCGAAGAAGCCGAGGCCGGTCCGCGCGTCGGCGCCCCCCGGCCGGTCGAGGTCGACGTCGACGCTGATCCGCGTCTCGGCGGTGTTCCGGTCCACGTGCGCCGTCCGCGGCCGGTCGGCCAGGGCGTGGGCGATGTCCGCCCACGTCGTGGTCGGGGTCCCCTCGGGGGTGGCCACCGAGGGCAGCAGGTAGGTGGGGATGCCCAGGTTCTCTCCGAACTGCCGGTCGGTGTCCCGGTCGCCCACCATGACGCTGCGGCCCCAGTCCACGCCCGTGTCCTTGAGCAGGTGGACCACCATGCCGATGCCCGGCTTGCGGGTCCAGGGCGCGTCCGGCCCGGCCGGGTGCGGGTCGACGAGGACCTCGCGGAAGCGCACGCCCTGGCTGGTGAGGATCTGCATGAGCAGCCCGTGGGCGGCCTCGAAGCTCTCCTGCGGGAAGGCCTCGGTGCCCAGGCCGTCCTGGTTGCTGACCATGACCAGGTCGTAGCCGGCGTCCTGGATGCGCAGCAGCGCCGGGATCACGCCCTCCACCAGACGCAGCTTGGCCAGGTCGTCGACCTGGAAGTCGTCCGGCTCGGCGATGATCGTCCCGTCGCGGTCGACGAGGCAGAGGGGGCGGGCGGTGCTCATGCGGTGGTCTCCCTGAGGGCGGTGTCGAGGGCGGTCATCTCGTCGGCGGTGCCGACGGTGATCCGCAGGGCGTCGTGCAGGCCGGGCTGGTGCCGCAGGTCGCGGACCACGATCCCGGCCGAGGCGAGAGTATGGAGCAGCGCACCGGGGTCGTCGGAGCGGACGAGGAGGAAGTTGGCGTCGGTGGCGTAGACCGCGCGGACGCCCGGGACCTCGCGCAGCCGCCGGACCACGACGTCGCGCAGCCGCAGGGTCTGCAGCACCCGCCGGCGGGTGGCCTCCAGGGCGGCCGGGGCCAGCGCCTCCAGGCCGAGCCGGGCCACGGGCACCGGCACCGGGTAGGGCGCCTGCACCCGGCGCAGGACGGTGGCCAGGTCGGGGTGGGCCAGCCCGATGCCGATCCGCGCCCCGGCCAGGCCGTGCGCCTTGGACAGGGTGCGCAGCACGACCAGGGTGGGGTGCTCCTCCAGCAGGGCGACGGCGGAGCGCTGCTCGGCGTACTCCCCGTAGGCCTCGTCGACCACGACGACGGCCCGGTCGGCGACCGCCTCGACGAGGGCGGCGAGGTCGCGAAGCGGGACGACGGTCCCGGTCGGGTTCCCCGGCGAGGCCACGAAGACGATCCGCGCCCCGGTCTCCCGGGCCCGGGTCGCCAGCGCCCCGGTGTCGACGGTGAAGCGCGCCCCGTCGTCGACCTGGGGCACCTCGTGGACCGGCACCCCGTGGAGGCGGGCCGAGACGGCATACATCCCGAAGGTGGGCGGGGCGACGACGACGCCGTCGCCGCCGGGGCGGCACAGCGTGCGCACCAGCAGCTCGATGATCTCGTCGCTTCCCCGGCCGACGACGACCCGTCCGGGCGTCGTGGCCCACAGGTCGGCGAACGCCTCGACCAGCGCCGGGGGCTGGGGGTCGGGGTAGCGGCGGTTGGCACCCTCGGGGTCGGCGCTGCTGGCCTCACCGGACTCGTTGGCGTTCAACCAGATCGAGGCGGGCACCCCTGGTGCGCTGGTCCGTGCGGAGGAGTAGCCGGCGAAGTCGCGCAGGTCCTCCCGGACGAGGTGGGCGGGGAACGGGGCGGTGCCCTCGGAGCCGTCGCTCACGGTGCCGCCCCCGCTCCGGTGAGGCGCGCGAGCCGCCGCGTGACGGCCCGCTGGTGGGCGTAGAGCTGCTCGGCCTCCGAGAGGGTCACCGCGCACGGGCCCACCGCGGCCAGGCCCTGCGGGGTGGCCCGCTGCACGGTCATGGCGATCTGGAAGGAGGCGACGTTCACCCCGCCGGTGAACCGGGCGGCGCCGGCGGTGGGGAGCACGTGGTTGGTCCCCGAGCAGTAGTCGCCCAGCGTCTCGGGGGTGTGGTCGCCCAGGAAGACCGACCCCGCCCGGTCGACCCGGTCCACCCAGGCGTCCGCGTCGCGCAGGGCCAGGATGAGGTGCTCGGGCGCGTAGTCGTTGGACACCTCCAGGGCGGTGTCCAGGTCGGGGGTCACGATCAGGCGGCTGGCCGCGAGCGCCTTGCGGGCCACGTCGGCCCGGGGCAGCGTCTCCACCTGGCGCTCGACCTCGGCCGCCACCCGGGCGGCCAGGTCGGCGTCGTCGGTGAGCAGCACGACCTGGCTGTCCGGCCCGTGCTCGGCCTGGCTCAGCAGGTCCGCGGCCACGAACTCCGCGTCGGCCCCCGCGTCGGCGATGACCAGGACCTCCGAGGGGCCGGCCGGCAGGTCGATGCCGGGCCCGCCCTCGGCGGTGCTGACCTGGCGCTTGGCCTCGGTCACCCAGGCGTTGCCGGGGCCGAAGATCTTGTCGACCCGCGGCACGGACTCCGTCCCGTAGGCCAGGGCGGCCACCGCCTGGGCACCTCCCACGAGGAAGACCCGGGTGATGCCGCACTCGGCGGCGGCCGCGAGCACGGCCGGGTCGGCGGTGCCGTCGGGACGGGGCGGGGTGCACAGCACGACCTCGGGCAGCCGGCCAGCTGCGCCGGCACGCCGAGCATGAGGGCGGTCGAGGGCAGGGGGGCGGACCCGGCGGGCACGTAGAGCCCGACCCGACGCACGGGGCGCACCACCCGGCGGCACTCCACCCCGGGTGCGGTCTCCACGGCATACCCCTGCTGCATGCCCGCCTCGTGGAAGACGCGGATGCGCCCGGCGGCCTCCGAGATCGCCTCCCGCAGAACGGGGTCGAGGCCGGCGACGGCGGCGTCCCGGTCGGCGACGGAGACCTCCGGCTCGGCGACGTCGGCCCCGTCGAGGCGGGCGGTCAGCGCGCGCACGGCGGCGTCGCCGCCGGTGCGCACCTGCGCCAGGATGTCGGCGACCCCGGCCGTGACCTCGGCCCCGGCGGCGGCCGTGCCGCGGCGCAGGGCCTCCTCGCGGGCGGCCGCGTCGAGCGCGGACCAGGTGAGCACGTTCATGCCAGCATCCCCTCCACGGGCAGGACCATGAGGTTGTGCGCGCCCGCGCGCTTGAGGTCCTCGAGCTTGGACCACGGCACGGGCCCGTGCACGAGCACCTGGACGGCGACCTCGTCACGGCCGTCCACCTGGGTGACCGTCGGCTCGTGCCCGGTCGGCAGGAGGGGGCGCAGCTCCTCGAGGGAGGCACGGGCCACCCGCAGCAGGAGGAGACGGGACTCCTTGAGCTGCACCGCCCCGTCGATGCGGCGCAGCAGCAGGTCGGCGATCTCCTGACGGCCGTCGTCGAGGGTGGCCGAGGGTCCGGCGATGACCGCCTCGGAGTGCAGGATCGTGGTCACCGGACGCAGCTGGTTGGCCCGCAGGGTGCCGCCGCTGGAGACCAGGTCGCACACGACGTCGGCCTGGCCGAGGCGCGGGGCGATCTCGACCGAGCCGTTGAGCACGACGGGTTCGGCGTCGACGCCCTGCTCCTCCAGCCAGTGGGCCAGGGTCCGCGGGTAGGAGGTGGCGATCCGCAGCCCCTCCAGCTGCGCGGGGCCGGTCCACTCCTGCTCCTCCTCGATGGCCACGTCCAGGCGGCAGGCCCCCCAGCCCAGCTGGCGCCACTCGGTGAGGTCGGCCGGACGCCCGTGCGCCGCGCGCTCCAGGCGGTGCTCGACGAGGACGTTGCGGCCCACGATCCCCAGGTCGCAGACGCCGTCGGCGATCAGCCCCGGGATGTCGTCGTCGCGGACCAGGAGCAGGTCGACCGGCAGGGACTCGCCGTAGCAGAACAGCTTGTCCCGGCTCTCGCGCCAGGTGAGCCCGCACGAGGCCAGCAGGTCGCGGGCCGGCTCGCCGAGGCGGCCGGACTTCTGGATGGCCACGCGCAGACGTTCGCGTGGCTGGGCGGGCGGGGTCATGAGGGCCTTCTCGAGGAGCAGGGGCACGGGCAGGGGTATGACGTGGGGCAGGCGGGTGGGCGCGGCCGGCTCAGGCGGTGGAGGCCGCCCGCGGATGCTCGTCCCCGGCGGGCCGGCCCGCGGCCGGACGGTGCTGCAGCGCGGCGCGGTAGCCGCCGGCGCCGGCCTCCAGGCAGCGCGCGATCCGGCCCACGGTGGTCACGCTCACCCCGGTGGCCTCGTGGGCCTGCCGGTAGGACAGGCCCTGGGCGAGCAGGGGGACGACCGACCAGCGGTCGGCCAGCGCCTCGATCTCAGCAGGGGTGCACAGGTCCTGCAGGAACGCGTCCACCAGCGCAGGGTCCTGCAGGGCGGCCAGCACGGAGGTCAGGTCGGCACGGGTGCGCGAGGCACGCGTGGTGTCCCCCGGGCGCTGCTTCATCCGTGCTCCTGCCGTGCGGGTCGTGAGGTGGTGGGTAGGTGGTGGGTGCTGGGCCGCGTCGTGGTCCGACTGCTGTACCAGCGTGCTAGTACGCTAACACACCTTTCCGTGCCGTCCGGACCCACTGCCTACACTCCTTCATCGTGACCCCTCGCGCCGGCCTTGCCGCCACCCTGCCGCTGCTGCTCCTGCTCGCGGGCGGCTGCGCCGCCGACCCGGACGACGGCTCGGACGCCGCGGACGGGGCCGCCCCCGCCAGCGGGGTGACCCTGGACTGCGCCGATCCTCCGCCCCCGCCGGAGGACGTCACCGCCTTTCCCCAGGACGACCTGCCCGACCCGTGGGCCGGGGCCGAGGAGGTCACCGCGACGATCAGGACGACCTGCGGCGACCTCGTCGTCGACCTGGCCGCCGGGGCGGCTCCGCAGACGGTCGCCTCGTTCGCCTTCCTGGCCGAGCAGGGCTGGTGGGAGGACAGCCCCTGCCACCGGGTGACGACCTCGGGCATCTTCGTGCTCCAGTGCGGCGACCCGACGGGCACGGGTCGGGGCAACCCGGGCTACGGCTACGGCGTCGAGAACGCTCCGGACGACGGGCGCTACCCGCCCGGCACGCTGGCGATGGCCCGCACCCAGGACCCGGACAGCAACGGCGGCCAGTTCTTCATCGTCTACCAGGAGACCCAGCTGCCCACCCAGGGCGGCGGTTACACCGTCTTCGGCCAGGTCACGGAGGGGTTGGAGATCGTCGAGGCGGTGGCCGCCGAGGGCGCCGAGGGCGGTGCCGCCGACGGCGCACCGGCCCGGCCGGTGAGCATCCTGGAGGTCGAGGTCCGCGAGGGCGGCTGAACGCCCGCCGTCCAGGTCCGCGCGGTCAGACCAGCGGCTGGGCCAGCTCGACCCGCAGGGCCGAGACCACCTCGTCCCGGGCGACGGTGAACTGGTCCTGGCGACGCAGGTCCTTGAGGGTCACCGTGCCGTCGGCCACCTCCTGGGGACCCAGGATGGCCACGAACCGGATGCCGGCGCGGTCGGCATACCGCAGCTGCTTGCCCAGCTTGCCCCCGTCGAGCACGGCCTCGGTGTTGATCCCGCCGTGGCGCAGCTGGGAGGCCAGCGCGAGCTGGTCGTCGAGGAGGGCGGCCTCCACCTGCGGGACGAGCACCTGGACGGTGGACTCCCCTGCGGACGCCTCGACCAGGCCCGCCTCGCGCAGCTGCAGAACAGGCGGGACAGGCCGATCGAGATGCCGACCCCGGGCAGCCGGGAGCGGGTGTACTGCCCGGCCAGGTTGTCGTAGCGCCCGCCGGAGCAGATCGACCCGATCTGCGGGTGCTCGTCCAGCGTCGTCTCGTAGACGGTGCCGGTGTAGTAGTCCAGCCCGCGGGCGATGGAGAAGTTGAGCCGGTAGTCGCTCTCGGGGACCCCCAGCGCCCGCACGAGCGTGAGCACCTCGCGCAGCTCGGCGACCCCCTCGGCGAGCGCGCTGCTGCCCCCGGAGGCCGACTCGACGGCGGCCAGGTGGGCGAGGGCGTCGTCGTGCCCCTCGGAGCGCACCTGGACGAAGGCCAGGACCTGCTCGACCACGTCGGCCGGGAGGTCGAACCCCTCTCCCGTCAGGGTGGTGCGCAGGTGTTCCTCCCCGCGCTTGTCGAGCTTGTCGACCTCCCGGAGCACCGCGGCCTGCTGCTCGGCGTCGGTGATGCCGAGGTCCTCGTAGAAGCCGCGCAGCAGCTTGCGGTTGTTGATCTGGATGGTGAAGGGCCCGATCGCCAGGTCGGTGAAGATCGCGTGGATGACGGCGGGGCACTCGGCGTCGTGGCGCACGGACAGCTCGTCCTTGCCGACGACGTCGACGTCGCACTGGTAGAACTCGCGGAACCGTCCGCGCTGGGGCCGCTCCCCCCGGTAGACCCGCTGCATCTGGTAGCGCCGGAAGGGGAAGGTCAGCTGGTGCTCGTGCTCGGCGACGTAGCGCGCCAGCGGCACCGTCAGGTCGAAGCGCAGGGCGAGCTCGGGGTATGCCGCGTCCTCGCCGCCGGCGGCGTCGCGCGCCTTCTCCAGGGCGCCGGTGGACTGGACGAAGTAGACCTGCCGTTCGGTCTCCCCGCCGGTCTTGGTCAGCAGCACGTCGGAGCGCTCGAACACCGGGGTCTCGATCGGCAGGAACCCGAACCGCTCGTAGCCGGCGCGGATGGCCTCCAGCATCCGCTGGAAAGGCGACCTGCTCGCCGGGGAGCAGCTCGAGGACTCCGGAGGGGGTGCGGGGCGTGATCACGCCGCGAGTCTAGATGTTCTGCAGGAAGGGGTTGGTCGTGCGTTCCCGGGCCATGGTCGTCGCCGGTCCGTGCCCGGGCAGGACCAGCGTGGAGTCCGGCAGGGGCAGGACGCGGTCCCGCAGGGAGCGCTGCATCGCGGCCGGGTCGCCGCCCGGCAGGTCGGTGCGACCGATCGACCCGGCGAAGAGCACGTCGCCGGACAGCACGGTGCGGTCCAGGTCGTCCGCCGGGACGGCGGCGGGCAGCTCGCCCAGGCCGAAGATCACCGATCCCTCGGTGTGCCCCGGCGCGTGGCTCACGCTCACCCGCAGCCCGGCCAGCTCCAGGACCTGCTCGTCGAGCAGGTCCACGACCTGCTCCGGCTCCTGCCAGCGGGCCCGGGTGCCGAACTGCTGTTCCAGCGCCGCGACCAGTCCCGGTCCCAGGCTCGAGAGCGGATCGGTGAGCCGGTAGCGGTCCTCGGTGTGGATGTGCGCGGCGACGGTGCCGCCGCAGACCGGCGTCACGGCATACACGTGGTCCAGGTGCCCGTGCGTCAGCAGCACGGCGGCCGGGCGCAGGCGGTGCTCGCGCAGGACCTCCTGGACGCGACCCTCCACCCCGATCCCGGGATCGACGACGACGCACTCCTCCCCCTCGGCGGGGGCGAGCACGTAGCAGTTGGTCCCGAAGGCGTCGGCGACGATGCTGCGGACGAACACGTCCCCGAGCCTAGCCGGGAGGACGTGCGCCGGCCCAGTGGCACGGAGACCGTGGGCGCGTCGGACGAGGCAGGTAGGGTCGGGGTCGAACTGTCAGTCGAGCCGGCCCCGATGGCCGCGCCCGCGGTCGAGAGAGGCCACCACCGTGTCCGAGCAGCCCGTCCAGCCCGACGCCGCCCAGCCAGAGATGGAAGCGCCCGCGGAGCAGCCGATCCAGCCCGGGGCAGACGCGCCCGCGGAGCAGGCCGCCCAGCCGGAGTCGGACACGCCCGCGGAGCAGCCCGCCCAGCCGGAGGAGGACACGCCCGCGGAGCAGCCCGCCCAGCCGGAGGAGGACACGCCCGCGGAGCAGCCGATCCAGTCCGGGGCGGAGACGCCCGCGGAGCAGCCGATCCAGTCCGGGGCGGAGACGCCCGGGGAGGAGGTGGCTTCCGTCGAGCCGGAGCCGGCCACCGCCGCCCACTCCGAGCCGGAGTCCGAGACCGCCACCTCGGAGAACGCGTCCGAGGAGGCACCCGCAGAGCCCGAGCCCGAGCCCGAGCCAGGGAGCGCCACTGCTGAACCCGTCTCCGAGCCGGAGGGCACCTCCACGGCGTCAGAGCCGGAGAGCGAGCCGGCGACCGACGCGACCGAGGCCGGGTCCGACGAGGCACCGCCGGCGGATCCCGCAGAGTCACCGCAGCCCGCCCGGCCCGCCTCCCCCACGCCTACGCCCACGCCGGCCATGTTCGCGGCCCGCAGGCCCGCGGTGCCGCGCCCCCCGGCAGGCGCCGAGTCCTCCTCCTCGCCGACCACCGCGTCCCCCGCGCCGCCGGCCGAGGAGCCGACGCCGCCGAGCGACTCGGTGCGCCACGGACGGGTCGACGAGGACGGGACGGTCCACGTCCGGCTGGCCGACGGGTCCGAGCGGGCCGTGGGGTCCTACCCCGGGGCCAGCCCCGAGGAGGCGCTGGCCTACTTCGCCCGCAAGTACGACGAGCTGGGGGCGGCCGCGGACCTCCTGGCCCAGCGGCTGGCCCACACCGACGTCTCCGCGCACGACGCCCGCCAGTCCCTGGCCCACCTCAAGGAGCAGATCGGTGAGGCCCACGTCGTGGGCGACCTGGCCGCCCTCGAGGCGACCGTGGCCGGACTGGAGGAGACCGTCGCCGAGCGGTCGGCCGTCGAGGCCAGGGCACGGGCGGAGGCCAAGGCACGGGCGACGACGGAGCGTGAGGCGCTCGTCCTCGAGGCGGAGACCCTCGCGGCGACCGAGCCGGCCAAGGTGCAGTGGAAGCAGGCCAGCAACCGCATCCGCGACCTGCTCGACGAGTGGAAGGCCCACCAGCGCTCCGGACCGAGGCTGGACAAGGACGTCGAGAACGCCCTGTGGAAGCGCTTCAGCCACGCCCGCACGGCGTTCGACAAGATGCGCAAGACCTGGTTCGCCCAGCTGGACGAGGAGCACGGCCAGGCCAAGTCGGCCAAGGTGAAGCTGGTCGCCGAGGCCGAGGCCCTGTCCACGAGCACCGACTGGGGAGCCACGGCCGGCGCCTTCAAACGCCTCATGCAGGAGTGGAAGCGGGCCGGACGCGCCTCCCGCTCCGACGACGACGCCCTGTGGGCCCGTTTCAAGGCGGCCCAGGACGCCTTCTTCGACGCCAAGGACCAGGTCGTGGCGGCCGAGGAGGCGGAGTTCTCCGAGAACCTCAAGGTCAAGGAGGAGCTCCTGCGGGAGGCCGAGGCGCTGCCGGTGGACACCGAGCACCTGGACGGCACCAAGGCGGCCCTGCGGCGCATCCAGGACCGCTGGGAGGCCGCGGGCAAGGTGCCGCGGGCGGACGTGCGCCGGGTCGAGGGACGGCTGCGGGCCGTGGAGCAGAAGGTGCGTGACGTCGAGGACACGCAGTGGCAGCGCACAGACCCGGAGCTGGCCGCCCGCGCGCAGTCCATGGTCGACCAGCTCGAGCGCGGGGTCCAGGGACTGGAGTCCGACCTCGCCGCCGCGCAGGCCGCCGGGGACGAGAAGCGGATCGCCCGGCTGACCTCGGAGCTGGAGACCAAGCGCACCTGGTTGGAGTCCGCCCGGGGCGGTCTGTCCTGATGGCGGCCGCGGACCTGGCCGCGCAGGTCACCCAGGTCGCCGAGGGGCTGTGCGCCTACCTGGACGCCTCACCCTCGCCGTTCCACGCGGTCGACACCGCGGCGGCCTTGCTGAGGGCGCAGGGTTTCACCGAGGTGGCCGAGACCGACGCCACCCCGCCCGGGCCGGGCAGCTACGTGGTCCGCCGGGGCGGCTCGCTCCTGGCCTGGTCCACGGCCCACCTGGACGGCGCCGCCCGGACCGCGTCGACCCCGTTCCGGATCGTCGGCGCCCACACCGACTCCCCCAAACCTGCGGGTCAAGCCCCGCCCCGACTGGGCCCGGGCCGGCTGGCAGCTGCTCGGGGTCGAGGTCTACGGCGGCGCGCTGACCAACTCCTGGCTGGACCGCGACCTGGGTCTCTCCGGACGGGTCGCCGTCCGGGACGCCGGGGCACCCGGTGGGGTCGGTCACCGGCTCTTCCGCACCGATGACCCGGTGCTGCGGGTCTCCCAGCTGGCCATCCACCTGGACCGCACGGTCCGCAGCGAGGGCCTGCAGCTCAACGACCAGCAGCACCTGGCCCCGCACTGGGGCCTGGGTGCCGGCCCCCGCTCGTTCCGCGCCTGGCTGGCCGACCTCGTCGGCACCGCGCCGGACGACCTGCTGGCCTACGACGCGATGACCCACGACCTGACCCCCGCCCGCCGGACCGGTACTGAGGGGGAACTCATCGCCTCGGGGCGGCTGGACAACCTGGCCACCAGCTACGCCGCGGTCCGCGCGATCCTGCAGGCCGTCGGCGAGCCGTCCGCCGACCCGACCGTGCCGATGATCGTCCTGTTCGACCACGAGGAGGTCGGCAGCACGTCCGAGCGCGGCGCCCAGTCGACCTTCCTGCCGGCCTGGCTGGAGCGGGTCGTCCTGGCCGCGGGGGGCACCCGGGAGGACCTGTGGCGCTCCCTCGCCGGCACGGTCGTCGCCTCGGGCGACATGGCTCACGCGACCCACCCCAACTACGCCGACCGGCACGAGCCGGAGCACCCGATCCTCATGAACGGCGGGCCGGTGCTGAAGGTCAACGCCAACCTGCGCTACGCCACCGACTCCCTGGGGGCGGCGGCCTTCGCGCTGGCCTGCGAGCAGGCCGGGGTGCCCATGCAGACCTTCGTCACCCGCTCCGACCTGCCCTGCGGCTCGACCGTGGGCCCGACGACCTCCGCCCTGACGGGTGCCACCACCGTGGACTTCGGCGCCCCGGTGCTCTCGATGCACTCGGCCCGGGAGATCTGCGGAACGCTGGACCAGGCGGGGTATGCCGCCGCGCTGGCGGCCTTCCTCGCACCAGCCTGAGCACCCGGCCAGCTCCCTGCACCTCGCGACCGCGCCGTCCGGCCGGTCTGCAGCCTTGCCGCGGGGGAGCCACCGACTCCCAACGAAGCCCAGAGATACCAGACACCCAGCGACGGCACGGCCGCCCAGACGCCCAGAGACCCGGAGGCCCAGAGACCCGGAGGCCCAGAAACCCGGAGGCCCAGAGGCCCAGAGACCCGGAGGCCCGGAGGCCCGGAGGCCCGGAGGCCCGGACGATCGTTGCGGCGTGTCGCGTGTTGCGAGAGCCGCGCCAGGGACCCCGACACGCCGCAGCGGCGGCGCACGGTGCACGACACGCCGTAGCCTCGTCGCCACCACCGGCCCGCGCCCACCGGCCCGCGCCCACCGGCCGGCGCCACCACCGGCCCGCGCCCACCGGCCGGCGCCCCCGCTCGGGCCGACGCCCCGGAGGCCGGCTTCTCTGCCGGTCAGCCAGGAGAGCCAGGAGAGTCAGGCCGAGCGGCCGCGCCGGTGCGGGTCGGTGCTCGTCGTGCCGGTGATCCGGTAGGCGTCCAGCACCCCGGGCACCCGGCGAACGGCCCGGATGACCGACTCCAGGTGGGAGGGGTCGGCCATCTCGAAGGAGAACTTGCTCAGCGCCACCCGGTCGCGGCCGGTCTGCACCGACGCCGAGAGGATGTTGACGTGCTGGTCGGAGAGCACCCGGGTGACGTCGGAGAGCAGCCGGGACCGGTCCAGCGCCTCCACCTGCAGGTTGACCAGGAACAGGCTGCTGGCCGACGGGGCCCACGCCACCGGGATGATCCGCTCGGGGTGCTGCTGCAGCTGCTGGGCGTTGGTGCAGTCGGTCCGGTGCACCGACACCCCCCGGCCGTGGGTCACGAACCCCATGATCGGGTCGCCGGGCACGGGGGTGCAGCACTTGGCCAGCTTGACCCACACGTCGTTGGTGCCCACGACCGTCACCCCGGGGTCGGTGTGCGCCACCCGGCCCCGCCGCGGTCGGGTGGCCTCGGCCAGGTCCTCCTCGGTGCCGTCCTCGCCGCCCAGCGTGGCGGTGAGCTGCTTGACGACGTGCTGGGCCGAGACGTGTTTCTCCCCCACGGCGGCGTAGAGGCCCTCGATGTCCTTGTAGCCCAGGTCGCCGGCCACGGCCGACAGCGTGTCGTGCGACATCAGCCGCTGGAGCGGGGCGTTCTGCTTGCGCAGCACCTTGGCGATCTGGTCGCGGCCGGACTCGACCATCTCCTCGCGCCGCTCGCGGGTGAACCACTGCCGGATCTTGTTGCGGGCCCGGGCGCTCTTGACGAAGCTGAGCCAGTCCCGGCTCGGCCCGGCCTCCTGGGCCTTGCTCGTGATGATCTCGACGACGTCGCCGTTGGACAGCTCGGAGTCCAGCGGGACCAGCTTGCCGTTGACCCGCCCGCCCACGCAGCGGTGGCCCACCTCGGTGTGCACGGCGTAGGCGAAGTCGACGGGCGTGGCCCCGGCCGGCAGCGCCATGACGTCGCCGCCAGGCGTGAAGACGTAGACCTCGGCCGCGCCGATCTCGAAGCGCAGGGAGTCGAGGAACTCCCCCGGGTCGGAGGTCTCCCGCTGCCACTCCAGCAGCTGGCGCAGCCACTGCATACCCTCCAGGGCCCCGGGGGCACCGTCCTGGCCGGCGACGGCGCGCGTCCCGTCCGGGGACTGCTCCTTGTACTTCCAGTGGGCGGCCACGCCGTACTCCGCGCGGCGGTGCATCTGGTGGGTGCGGATCTGGATCTCCACCGGCTTGCCCTCGGGGCCGATGACCGTGGTGTGCAGCGACTGGTACATGTTGAACTTGGGCATCGCGATGTAGTCCTTGAACCGCCCCGGCACCGGGTTCCACCGGTTGTGCAGCGCCCCGAGCACCGCGTAGCAGTCCTGGATGGAGTCCACGAGCACGCGCACGCCGAGCAGGTCGTAGATCTTGTCGAAGTCGTGCCCCCGCACGATCATCTTCTGGTAGACCGAGTAGTAGTGCTTGGGGCGCCCGGTGATCGTGGCCCGGATCTTGCTGGCCCGCAGCTCCTCGTTGATCTCCTGCCGGATCGTGGCGAGCAGCTCCTCGCGCGCCGGTGCCCGCTCGGCCACCATCCGCACGATCTCGTCGTAGACCTTGGGGTAGAGCTGGGCGAAGGCCAGGTCCTCCAGCTCCCACTTGATCGTGTTCATCCCCAGCCGGTGCGCCAGCGGGGCGTAGATCTCCAGGGTCTCGGCGGCCTTGCGGGCGGCCGACTCCGGCGACACGTAGCGCCACGTGCGCGCGTTGTGCACCCGGTCGGCCAGCTTGATGACCAGCACCCGGATGTCCTTGCCATGGCCACGACCATCTTGCGCACGGTCTCGGACTGCGCGGCCTCGCCGTAGGTGACCTTGTCCAGCTTGGTGACGCCGTCGACCATCATCGCGATCTCGTCGCCGAAGTCGGTGCGCAGCTGGTCCAGGGAGTATGCCGTGTCCTCCACCGTGTCGTGCAGGAGCGCCGCGGCGATCGTGGAGGGGGTCATCCCCAGCTCGGCCAGGATCGTGGCCACCGCGAGGGGGTGGGTGATGTAGGCGTCGCCGCTCTTGCGCCGCTGCCCGCGGTGGGCCTCCTCGGCCACCGCGTAGGCCCGCTGGATGAGCGAGAGGTCCGCCTTGGGGTGGGTCGCCCGGACCGAGCGCAGCAGCGGCTCGACGGCCGGGTTGGCGCTGGCGGTGCGCACCCCTCCCAGGCGGGCCCAGCGCGGGCGCAGGCCTCCCCCGGCCCTGGCGGGCGGGTGGGGCGGGGCGGCGCCGTCGGTCATGTCCAGATCATAGTTGCCGTGCCGGGGGACGGACCGCGGCCCGCCGGGTGGCCTGCAGCGCTCAGATGGTGACGGTCGAGCGGACGTCGTAGCGGGTCAGCTTCTCGCGGCCCTGCAGCGGGCCGATCTCCAGGACCAGCTCGATCGCCGCGACGCTGGCCCCGCAGCGCTCGACCAGCTCGCAGGTGGCGGCCAGGGTGCCCCCGGTGGCGAGCACGTCGTCGACGACCAGTACCCGCTCCCCGTGGGACACCGCGTCCTGGTGGATCTCCAGGGTCGCGGTGCCGTACTCGAGCGAGTAGGACTGCGCGTGCACGGCCGAGGGCAGCTTGCCCTCCTTGCGCACCGGGACGAAGCCGACCCCCAGCTCGTGCGCGATGACGGCCCCCAGGATGAATCCCCGCGCCTCGATCCCGGCGACCACGTCGACCTGGCCGCGTCGACGCTCGACGACGTCGGCGATGATCCGCGACCGCAGCGGGTGGTCGAGGAGGACGGGCGTGAAGTCCTTGAACACCACCCCGTTGACGGGGAAGTCGGGGATGTCCCGCAGCCCCGCCAGCACGTCCGACGCCAGTCCGGGGTCGCTGCTGCGTCCGTCGGCGCCGTCGTCGGCGCGCTCGAGGGTGCTCATGTCTGCTCCTGGGACGAGGGTGGTCAGCCGCGGCGCTTGCGCCGGGGCTGGTTGCGCGGTCCGCGCTGGGCGTAGGGGTGCAGCTGACGGCCCGCGGTCGTCGCCCGCGTGCCCTCCTCCGCGGGTGGGGCGGCCGCGCCGACCGCTGCCGGCTCGGGGTCGCTGGGCCCGTCGACGGTCGGCGTCGTCGCCATCGCCTCCGCGGTGGCCTCACCGCGGCCCGAACGGCTCTCGGCCCGCTGGCGCCGCTTGCGCACACCCGCGTCGTGCTTGCGGATGTCCAGCTCGCCCTGGCGCAGGTGGACCAGCAGCGGGGTGGCGACGAAGACCGAGGAGTAGGTCCCGACCGCGATGCCGATGAACAACGCCCAGGCCAGGTCGACGAGGGTGCCGGGGCCGATGATGGTCACCCCGACGAGCAGGATGACGGCCACGGGCAGGAGCGCCACCACCGAGGTGTTGATCGAGCGGACGAACGTCTGGTTCACCGCCGTGTTGGCGGCCTCCGCGTAGGTCGACCGACGCGTGTCCATCGCGTGGTCGGTGTTCTCCTTGACCTTGTCGAAGACCACGATCGTGTCGTAGATCGAGTAGCCCAGGATGGTCAGGAACCCGATGACCGAGGCCGGCGAGACCTCGATGCCCAGGAGGGCGTAGACGCCGACGGTGAAGACCACGTCGTGCAGCAGGGCCACCAGGGCGGCCGCGGCCATCTTCCAGGTGTGGAAGTAGAGCGTGAGGACCACGGTCACCAGCAGGAGGAAGACGCCCAGGGCGATGAGCGCCCGGGTGGTCACGCTCTCGCCCCAGGACGGTCCGACCAGCGAGCTGGTGACGGCGGACACCGGCACCTCGAACTCCTCGGCCAGCTCGGCGCGCAGGGCCTCGGCCTCCGGCGAGGTCATCTCGCCGGTCTGGACGCGGACCGTGTCGTCGCCGATGCGGGTGACGGCGGTGGTGCCCCCGTCGACCGGCGCCTGCACGACCTCCTGGGCCCGGCTCTCGTAGTCGGTCATCTCCTGCACCTGGCTCACGCGCAGCTCGGTGCCGCCGCGGAACTCGATGCCGAAGTTCAGGCCCTTGCCCAGCAGCCCGAACAGCGACAGGCCCAGCAGCACGAGCGAGACGACGTAGAACAGGGTGCGGCGGCCGACGATGTCGAAGGACCGCTTGCCCGAGTAGAGGTCGTTGCCGAACTGGCTGAAGCGCGACATCAGACCACCCCCCCTTCCAGCTCTTCACGGGTATGGCGCCGCCGTCCGGGTGCGAGCACCTCGGGCTCGGGCTCGCGGAACTGGCCGCGACCCAGGTAGGCGGAGCGCTTGGCGCCGAGACGCTCGGGCTCCATGCCCGACCAGCGGCGGCCCTCGCCGAAGAACTTGGTGTTGGCCAGGACGCTCACCACCGGGTGGGTGAACATCATCACGACGAGGAGGTCGATGAGGGTGGTCAGGCCGAGGGTGAACGCGAACGCCTTCACCCCGGACTCGGACAGGTAGTACAGGACGCCGGCGGCGATGAGGTTGACCAGGTCGGAGATGATGATCGTGCGGCGGGCACGCTCCCATCCGGTGTCGACGGCGTAGCGGAGGGGGCGCCCGGAGCGGACCTCGTCCCGGACGCGCTCGAAGTAGACGATGAAGCTGTCCGCCGTGACGCCGATGGCCACGATGAGACCGGTGACGCCGGCCATCGTCAGGCGGAAGTTGATCGCCCACCCCAGCAGCGTGACCGCGCCGTAGGCGATGATCGCCGCGAGGATCAGCGAGCCGATCGCCACCAGGCCCAGGGCGTGGTACTGCACGAGCATGAAGAGGAAGACCAGGCCCAGGCCGACGGCACCGGCGATCAGGCCCCAGCGCAGCTGCTCCCCACCGAGGGTGGGGCTGATCTGCTCGGAGGTCTGCACGTCGAAGGAGACCGGCAGGGCGCCGAAGCGCAGCTGGTTGGCCAGGGTCTCGGCCTCCTCGACGGTGAAGTCGCCCGTGATGGTCGCGATGCCGGCGCTGATGACGCTGTTGACGGTCGGGGCGGAGATGACCTCGCCGTCCAGCACCATGGCGAACCTGTTCTGCGCGGAGTCCTGGGGATAGCCCATGAGCCGCGTGGTGACGTCGGCGAAGGCGTCGCCACCCTCGTCGTCGAAGGTCAGCACGACCTCCCACCGGCCGGTCACCGCCCCGCCCTGGGCCTGCTCGGGGCCGGCCGTGGCGTCGGTGAGGTTGCCGCCGGAGAGCTCGACCGGGCCGAGGACGTACTTCTCGGTGCCCTCGGTGTTGCAGACGACGAGCGGCTGCGCGGCCGGGCTGACGGCCGCTCGGTCGGCCAGGTCGGGGTCCTCGCAGGTGGTCTCGGCGAAGGTCTGCTGGATCTCGGGCGTGACCTGTGCCAGGTCGGAGGGGTTGGTCACCGGGGGTGCCTCGGTGGCGGGCTCCTCGGTGAGCGGCTCCTCGGTGGCACCCGCGTCGTCGGTGGCCGGCGCCTCGGTGGCCGGAGCCTCCTCGGTGGACGAGGCAGGCAGCGCCGTACCGCCGCGGTTCTCGTCGGTGCTGGTCGCCTCGTCGCCGGCCGGTTCGTCGGCCTCCTCCGGCGCCGCGGGCGGCTGGAGCTGCTCGACCTGCTCGGAGAGCTGGTCGTCCGGCAGCGGGAGCTCACGGGGGATCTGCGGCTCCTCGCCCGGGGCGAAGACGGGCTCGGCGACGAGCACCGGGCGGAAGGCCATCTGCGAGGACCGGCTCAGGGCCTCCAGCTGGTCCGGCGAGGGGTCGCCGGGGATGGCGACCGAGATGTTCTGACCCAGCCGGGTGACCTCCGCCTCGGAGGTACCGGTGGCGTCCACCCGGCGGCGGATGATGTCGATGGCCTGCTCGAGCTGGTCGGCGTCGATCGATCGAGGCGCCGCCCTCGGTGAGGGGCGCGAGGACCACCTGGCGACCGCCGGCCAGGTCCAGCCCCAGCTGCGGGGCGAGGGGCGCCTTCGGGGTGCCCCACAGGTGGGCGGCGCCGATCCCGGCGAAGAGCATGACGGTGAGCACGAGCAGCGTGGTCAGGGTTCGCAGCGGCCCCCGCATGCGGGCCTTGCGGGCGCCCTGGGGCCCGCGTCGGCGCGAGGCGCCGCCCCGGCTCTGCGTGCGGGTGGTGGTGGAACCGGAGCCGGGCAGGTCCTCCTCGCGGCGCGAGCCGCGTGCCGACATCGACATCAGGCGGTCTCCCCCGGCCGCTCGTCGCGGCGGGTGCGGGCCACGCGGCCGCTGGCGTCGGTGCCCGGCGGGACGATCGCGCGCCGGGCCACGCGCAGCACCACACCCTCGGCCACCTGCAGCAGGACCACGTCGTCCTCGACCCCGGCGACCGTGCCGAAGATCCCGGCCGCGGCCATCACCTCGTCACCCACCTGCAGCGACGCCTGGGCCTCGGCGACGGTGCGGGCCCGGCGGCGCTGGGAGATCATCAGGTACAGCAGCACGAGGAACGGGATCCCGAGCAGCAGCAGCGTGGTGAGTCCCCCGCCCGCAGCAGGTGCTGCGGCGGCGGTGGCCAGTGGCGTCATGGTCGACCCTTCGGGTGGTGAGCGTGCGGTGCCGTCCGGGCAGCGGCCGTCGTCGGCCGGGGATCGGGCACCCGGGGCAGTCTAGGTGAGCGCGGCGGACCCGCCAAAGACACGGGCCCCGTGTCCGGCGGCGCGCCGGTCAGGCCGTGCGGCTGTCGCCGTCGTCCCCGCCCTCCGCGCGGTCCTCGACGCCGTCCAGGTCCCAGGGCAGCGGGACCTGTCCTCCGGGAGGGGGCCCGCCCCCGAGCCGGACACCTCCTGAGGCGTGCGCACCGGCCGCGGCCTGGGACGGGGCGGTGAGGCCGAGGTGCTCCCACGCGGCCGGGCTGGCGGCCCGCCCCCGCGGGGTGCGGACCATGAACCCCTCCCGGACCAGGTAGGGCTCGGCGACCGTCTCCACGGTGTCGGGCTCCTCCCCCACCGCGACGGCCAGCGTGGACAGGCCGACCGGCCCACCGCCGAACCGCGTGCACAGGGCCTCCAGGACCGCCCGGTCGAGCCGGTCCAGCCCGAGGACGTCGACGTCGAAGAGCTCCAGGGCCGCCTGGGCCGCCGGCTCGTCGACGACGTGACGGCCGTGCACCTGGGCCCAGTCGCGCACCCGGCGCAGCAGCCGGTTCGCGATGCGGGGCGTCCCCCGCGACCGGGAGGCGATCTGGGTGATCCCCTCCTCGTCGGCCTCGATCCCCAGCAGCTCGGCGTTGCGGGTCAGGATCGTCACCAGGTCGGCGGTGTCGTAGAAGTCCAGGTGGCCGGTGAAGCCGAAGCGGTCGCGCAGCGGGGCCGGCAGGAGCCCGGCCCTCGTGGTCGCCCCGACGACGGTGAAGGGCGGCAGCTCCAGCGGGATGGCGGTGGCCCCGGGGCCCTTGCCGACGATGACGTCGACCCGGAAGTCCTCCATGGCCAGGTAGAGCATCTCCTCCGCCGGGCGGGACATCCGGTGGATCTCGTCGAGGAAGAGGACCTCACCCTCCACGAGCGAGGACAGGACCGCGGCGAGGTCCCCCGCGTGCTGGATCGCCGGCCCGCTGGTGATCCGGATGGGCTGCTCCAGCTCGCCGGCGATGATCATCGCCAGGGTCGTCTTGCCCAGGCCGGGCGGACCGGAGAGCAGGACGTGGTCCGGAGGGCTCCCGCGTCGCCGGGCGGCCTCCAGCACCAGGCCCAGCTGGTCGCGCACCCGGCGCTGGCCGGGGAACTCCGCGAGTCGACGCGGCCGCAGCGCGGCCTCGATGCGCCGCTCCTCCTCGGTGCCCGCGGGGTCGACCACCCGCCCGTCGTCCCCGGACGGAGCGCTCATCGGCCCAGCTCGCGCAGGGCGGCGCGCAGCACCGCGGAGACCTCGGTCGGCGCCGACTCACCACCGGTGACGGACGCGACGGCGTCGGTCGCCTGGCGCGTCGACCACCCTAGCCCCTCCAGCGCCTCCCGGACCTGGGAGGCGACCGCCTCCTCCGGCGTCCCGGCGGGCCGGGAGACCGTGCCGCCGGCCCCGGTCCCTCCCCCGACCGCCGCGACCTTGTCCTTGAGCTCCAGCACGAGCCGCTCGGCCGACTTGCGGCCGATGCCGGGCACCTTGGTCAGCGTGGCCAGGTCCCCCTGGGCCAGCGCGCGGCGCACGTCGTCCGGCGCGAGGACGGAGAGCATCGCCAGCGCCAGCCGCGGACCCACCCCCGAGACGGTCTGCACCTGCTCGAAGAGGGACCGGGCGTCGGGGTCGGCGAAGCCGTAGAGGGTCAGCGACTCCTCGCGCACCACCAGCGTGGTCTCGAGGGTGACCTCCTGGCCGGCTCGGAGCTCGGCCACGGTGGCGGGCGTGGTGTGCACGAGCAGACCCACGCCCCCCACCTCGACGACGGCGCGGTCGAGGCCGACGTGGCGCACGGGGCCGCGGACGGACGCGATCACTTAGACGTTCCTCCTGCTGGGGGCGGGGCGCGCCGACGCGCGGGCCGTCGCGGCCCGGGCTGCGGCGCGGTGCTGGGTGTGGAGCTGCGCGAGCCGGTTGGGGGCCCCCGCCTGGGCCTGCCGCTCGGCCTCGTGGATGCGGTTGGTCGTGCTGGTGACCACGCCCAGCCTCCCGTCGGTCCCGGCGCGCCACACGTGGCAGATCGCCAGCGCGAGGGCGTCGGCCGCGTCGGCCGGCCGGGGCGGGTCGGCGAGCTGCAGGATCCTGGTCACCATGTGGGTCACCTGGGCCTTGTCGGCGCGGCCGTTGCCGGTGACCGCGGCCTTGACCTCGGAGGGGGTGTGCATGCCCAGCTGGAGACCGAGCCGGGCGGCCGCCAGCATCGGGATGGCCGAGGCCTGGGCGGTGCCCATGATGCCCCTGATGTTGGCCCGGGCGAAGACCCGCTCGACGGCGATCGCGTCGGGCCGCCAGTCCGCCAGCCACTGGTCGATCTCCGTCTGCACCGACAGCAGCCGGTCCTGCGGCTCGTCGGAGACGGGGGTGCGCACCACGCCGACGGCCACCATCTGCAGCCGCCGGCCCGGCAGGCCCTCGACCACGCCCAGGCCGCAGCGGGTCAGGCCGGGGTCGACGCCGAGCACGCGCACGGTCGACCTCCTCGGGCTGCGGACCGGCCCGCGGACGCGGGTGGCCACCGGTGTGGACAGGTGTTCGCACCCCACGCTACCCACCGCGGGCCCTCCGGCCCCGGTGCGACACGCTCCACCCGGTCCCGTCGCTCCGGGGCCCCGCCCTCCAGGGCGTCCGGCGGATCAGTCCTCGTCGAGCTCGGCCAGGACCTCGTCGGAGATGTCGGCGTTGGAGTACACGTTCTGGACGTCGTCGCAGTCCTCGAGCGCGTCGACGACGCGCATGACCTTGCGGGCGCCGTCGGCGTCCAGCGGCACCTCCATGCTGGGCACGAAGGTCACCTCGGCGGAGTCGTAGTCCAGGCCGGCCTCCTGCAGGGCGGTGCGCACCGCGACGACGTCGGTCGCCTCGCTGATGATCTCGAAGGCGTCGTCGAGGTCGTTGACCTCCTCGGCCCCCGCCTCCAGCACGGTCTCCAGGAGGGCGTCCTCGGTCACCTCGCCCGTCTCCTGGGTGCGGGGCACGACGACCTGGCCCTTGCGGTTGAACAGGTAGGCCACCGAGCCGCTGTCGGCCATCGACCCGCCGTTGCGCGACAGCGCGGTCCGCACCTCCATGACGGCGCGGTTCTTGTTGTCCGTGAGGCACTCGATGTAGAGCGCGACGCCGCCCGGGGCGTAGCCCTCGTAGGTCAGCGCCTCGTAGCTGGCGCCACCGGCCTCCGCGCCCGACCCGCGCTTGACCGCGCGGTCGATGTTGTCGTTGGGGACCGAGGTCTTCTTCGCCTTCTGGATGGCGTCGAAGAGGGTCGGGTTGCCCGCGGGGTCACCACCGCCGGTGCGGGCCGCCACCTCGATGTTCTTGATCAGCTTGGCGAAGAGCTTGCCGCGCTTGGCGTCGATCGCGGCCTTCTTGTGCTTCGTGGTCGCCCACTTGGAGTGTCCCGACATGCCTCGTCCTCTCGTGCCTGCAAACGGCCGTGGAAACCGGGGACCGATGCTACCGGCCGACCACCGCCGCGACCCAACCGCCGGACCACGCCCGGCGGGAACGGCATATCCGCGCCCGGCCGGTCAGGTCGCCGCCCGGGCCTGCTCGACCATGCGGACGAACAGCGCGTGGACCCGGTGGTCGTCGGTGACCTCGGGGTGGAAGGAGGTCGCCAGCAGGGCGCCCTGGCGGACCGCGACCGGGTGCCCGTCGGCCCGGGCCAGGACCTGCACGTCCGCGCCCAGGCGCTCGACCCACGGGGCGCGGATGAACACCGCACGGAAGGGTCGGTCGGCGTCCTCGAGCCCCTCGACGTGCAGGTCGGACTCGAAGGAGTCCACCTGCCGCCCGAAGGCGTTGCGGCGCACGGTCATGTCGATCCCGCCGAAGGACTGCTGCTCGGCGTGGCCGTCGAGGATCTCCTCGGCCAGCTGGATCATCCCGGCGCAGGACCCGTAGACCGGCAGCCCGTCGGCGACCAGCCGGCGCACCGGCTCGTGCAGGCCGAAGATCCGGCAGAGCCGGTCGATCGTCGTGGACTCGCCGCCGGGCACGACCAGACCGTCCAGGCCCTCGAGCTCGGCCGGGCGGCGGACCGTGCGGACCCGGGCACCGGCCAGCTCCAGGGCCCGGACGTGCTCGCGCACGTCGCCCTGGACCGCCAGGACGCCGACGAGCGGCGCGTCGGTGGCCGGCCCGCTCGGGTGGGCCTCCGTCACCACCCGCGCTCGGCGAGGCGGTGCGGTGCCGGGATGTCGTCGACGTTGATCCCGACCATCGCCTCGCCGAGCCCGCGGGAGACCTCGGCGATCGTGTCCGGGTCGTCGTGGAAGGTGGTCGCCTTGACGATGGCGGCGGCACGCTGGGCGGGGTTCCCGGACTTGAAGATGCCCGAGCCGACGAAGACGCCCTCGGCGCCCAGCTGCATCATCATCGCGGCGTCCGCCGGGGTGGCGATGCCGCCGGCGGTGAACAGCACGACCGGGAGCTTGCCGGTCTCGGCGACCTCCTTGACGAGGTCGTACGGAGCCTGCAGCTCCTTGGCGGCCACGTAGAGCTCGTCGGGCGCCATCGCCGTGAGGCGGTTGATCTCCCCACGGATGGCCCGCATGTGGGTGGTCGCGTTGGACACGTCTCCGGTGCCGGCCTCGCCCTTGGAGCGGATCATCGCCGCACCCTCGGTGATGCGGCGCAGCGCCTCGCCGAGGTTGGTGGCCCCGCAGACGAAGGGCACGGTGAAGGCCCACTTGTCGATGTGGTTGGCGTAGTCGGCCGGGGTGAGCACCTCGGACTCGTCGACGTAGTCCACCCCCAGGCTCTGCAGCACCCGGGCCTCGACGAAGTGCCCGATCCGGGCCTTGGCCATGACCGGTACGGAGACGGCCTCGATGATGCTGTCGATCATGTCGGGGTCGCTCATCCGGGACACCCCGCCCTGGGCGCGGATGTCGGCCGGGACGCGCTCGAGGGCCATGACGGCCACGGCGCCGGCGTCCTCGGCGATCTTGGCCTGCTCGGCGGTGACGACGTCCATGATGACGCCGCCCTTGAGCATGTCGGCCATCCCCCGCTTGACGCGGGTCGTGCCGGTGGTGTGGGTGGTGGGCTCGCTCATCGGTGCCTCTCGGGAGCGCGGGCGACCGTGCCGGGGTCGCGGGACAGGGGTGGGTGCACGCGGGTGCGGCGCTCCAGTCTACGAGTCCGGCCCGGGTGCCCGGTTCAGGCGGCCAGCGCCTGGCGGCGCACCATCCCCATCCGCTGGACCACGGTCGTCAGCGAGGCGAGGGCCAGCAGCGCCAGGACGACGGTGAGCACCCAGGCGGGCAGGAACAGGCCGGTGAACCCGGTGGCCACGAGCACGGCGACGAGCCGGTCGGCCCGCTCGGCGATCCCGCCCTCGCAGCGCCAGCCGAGGGACTCCGCCCTCGCCTTGGCGTAGGAGACGAGAAGCCCAGCACGAGGCAGGCCAGGGCGAGGTACCCGTCCAACGGGCGCTCCCCCGGGCCGAGGAACCACAGCACCAGTCCGCCGAAGACGGCGGCGTCGCCGAGGCGGTCGAGGGTGGAGTCCAGGTAGGCGCCCCAGGGGCTGGCCCGGCCGGAGATCCGCGCCATCGTGCCGTCGACCAGGTCGGCGAAGACGAAGGCGGTGATGAACAGCGTCCCCCACCACAGCTCACCACGGGGGTAGAACCACAGCGCGCCCACGACCACGCCCAGCGTGCCGACGACGGTGACGAGGTCCGGGTGGACGCCCAGGCGCAGCAGCAGCCGGGCCAGCGGACCGAACACCCTGGTGAACGTCCCGCGTGCGTAGCGGTTGAGCATCAGCGCTGCTCGCCCTCGCCCGTCGGCCAGGCGTCGACGAGCTGGCGGCGCACGTCCTCCAGAAGCTGCGGCAGGGCCTTGGTCCGCGCGACGATCGGCAGGAAGTTGGCGTCCCCCAGCCACCGCGGGACGAGGTGCTGGTGCAGGTGCGCCGCCACGCCCGCCCCGGCGACGTCGCCCTGGTTGATCCCCAGGTTGTAGCCGGCCGGCCCGCTGGCCGCCTCGACCGCGCGGATGGCCTGCTTGGTCAGCGCCGTGAACTCGGCCGTCTCCTCGTCGGTGAGGTCGACGTAGAGCGGCACGTGCCGGTAGGGGCACACGAGCAGGTGGCCGGGGTTGTAGGGGAAGAGGTTGAGCACCACGAAGCACGTGCGGCCCCGGTGGACGATCAGGCCGGTCTCGTCGTCCTTGCCGGGCGCCGCGCAGAAGGGGCACCCCTTCCCCGCGTCCGCGCTGGGTCGCTCGCCCTTGACGTAGGCCATCCGGTGGGGCGTCCAGAGTCGCTCGAAGCCGTCGGCGGTGCCGGGCAGTCCCTCGGCGTCGCTCACCGTCGCGGGTCCGTCGGTCATGGCCCGATCCTACGTCGCCGCCCGGCCGCGACCGGGGACGACCGGCCCGGACCGGGGAAGACGTCGGGGTCGGGCGGTGTTGTGCGGGTATGCCGTTCCCCCAGCAGTCCGGACCCGAGGCCGCCGCCTACCTCCCCGAGCGCAGCACGTGGGTCGCGCGCCAGCTCGCCGAGATCGACGAGTCGGGTGACACCCGGTCCGTCCAGGTGCAGGGGCGGCCGGTGGTCGTGGTGACCATGCGGGGGGCGCGCAGCGGGATGCTGCGCCGGGTGCCGCTGATGCGGGTCGAGCACGACGGCGACTACCTGGCGGTGGCGAGCAAGGGTGGTGCCCCCGAGCACCCCCAGTGGTTCCACAACCTGCGGGCGCACGCCGACGTGCTCGTGCACGACGGCACCGAGCAGCACGTGCGTTCGGCCCGGCTTCTGGAGGAGGGGCCCGAGCGCGATGCCTGGTGGGAGCGGGCCGTGGCGGCCTTCCCCTCCTACGCCGACTACCAGGTCAGGACCGACCGGACCATCCCGGTCTTCGTCCTCGAGCGCCGCTGAGGACCCCCCTGCGGCTCAGGGCCTGGTCGGCAGGCTGACCCGGCGACGGGGCAGGACGTCGGCGCGCGCGGCGTCCAGCACGGCGGCCGGCAGCCGGACGTCGTCGGCCACGTCGACCGAGAGGTGCCCCTGCCGGCCGAACCAGGTGACGACCGTGCGGACCAGAGCGAGCGCGACCGCCTCCTCGGAACCGCCCAGGCAGGTCAGCGCCACCACCTCGGGCACGCCCGGACCCAGCAGGGGCAGCGGCGGCACCCGGCACAGCACGAGCCCGACGTGCTGCCCGTCGCACTCGGCCACCCAGGCCGGCAGGTCCGCGGACCGGGAGCGCCAGGCCGCGGCGAAGGCCTGCACGTGGCTGGGCGGTCCCGGGTCCGGCTCGACGCCGTCGCGGCGCAGGGACTGCAGGTGGAGCGCGCCGAGGAGGAGCGCCTCGTCGTCGGGGACGGGGCGCACCCGCACGCGCGCGGCCTCCTGGCCGAGCGACGGCATACCCCGCTCCCCCGCGCCGCCCACGACCCTCAGACCTGGACGCGTCCGCGCACGGCGGACACGACCTCGGCCACGGCCTCCTCGAGGGGCACGCCGTTCTTCTGCGAGCCGTCGCGGTAGCGGAAGGACACCGCGCCGGCGTCCCGGTCCTCGCCGCCGGCGATGAGGATGAACGGCGCCTTGGACCGGCTGGCGTTGCGGATCTTCTTGGGGAACCGGTCGTCGGACAGGTCGAGCTCGACCCGGACGCCCTCGCCCCGGAGCCGGGTGGCGACGTCCTGCAGGTAGCCGTCGAAGTCCTCGGCCACCGGCACGCCGAGCACCTGGACCGGAGCCAGCCACGGCGGGAACTGGCCGGCGTAGTGCTCGGTGAGCACGCGATGAACCGCTCGATCGACCCGAACTTGGCCGAGTGGATCATCACCGGCTGCTGGCGGGTGCCGTCGGAGGCGGAGTACTCCAGGCCGAAGCGCTCGGGCTGGTTGAAGTCGTACTGGATGGTCGACATCTGCCAGGTGCGACCGATCGCGTCCCGGGCCTGGACGGAGATCTTCGGTCCGTAGTAGGCCGCGCCCCCGGGGTCGTCCACCAGCTCCAGCCCGGACCCGCGGGCGACCTGCTCCAGCACCGCGGTGCCCTCGGCCCACTGCTCGTCGGTGCCGATGAACTTGTCCTTCTTCTCCCCGGTCTCGTCGCGGGTGGACAGCTCGAGGTAGTAGTCGTCCAGGCCGAAGTCGCGCAGCAGCCCGAGCACGAAGTCCAGCAGGTGCTTGACCTCGCCGGGCGCCTGCTCCTTCGTGACGTAGGAGTGGCTGTCGTCCTGGGTGATCATCCGCACCCGGGTCAGGCCCTGCAGGACGCCGGACTTCTCGTTGCGGTAGACGGTGCCGAACTCGAAGTAGCGCAGGGGCAGGTCGCGGTAGGAGCGCTGCTGGGACCGGTAGATGAGGTTGTGCATCGGGCAGTTCATCGCCTTGATGCGGTAGGCCTGACCGTCGTCGTCCCAGCTCGGGCATCATCCCGTCGGCGTAGTAGGGCAGGTGCCCGGAGGTGTGGAACAGCCCCTCCTTGGACAGGTGGGGGGTGGTGACGTAGGAGAACCCGGCCTCCACGTGCCGCTGCCAGACGTAGTCCTCCATGGTGCGGCGCAGGATCGCGCCCTTGGGGTGGAAGACGGGCAGGCCCGGGCCGACCTCCTCGGGGAAGGAGAACAGGTCCATCTCCGCCCCGAGCCTGCGGTGGTCGCGGCGCTCGGCCTCGGCGAGCCGCTCGAGGTGGGCCTTGAGCTCCTCCTTGCTCGGCCAGGCGGTGCCGTAGATGCGCTGCAGCTGGGGGTTCTTCTCGCTGCCGCGCCAGTAGGCGGCGGCGCTGCGCATGAGCTTGAAGGCGTTGCCGATGATCTTGGTGGTCGGCAGGTGCGGACCGCGGCACAGGTCGCCCCAGACGACCTGACCGGTGCGGTCGACGTTGTCGTAGACGGTCAGCTGGCTGCCACCGACCTCGACGCCCGCGCCCTCGGCCGCCTCGTCGGCGGACCTGCCCTTGAGGCCGATGAGCTCGAGCTTGTAGGGCTCGCCCGACAGCTCGGCGCGGGCCGCGTCGTCCTCGACCTCGCGCCGGGCGAAGGTCTGACCGGTGTTGATGATCTTCTGCATCGACCTCTCGAGGCGCTTGAGGTCCTCGGGGGTGAACGGCTCCTCGACGTCGAAGTCGTAGTAGAAGCCGTCGCGGATCGGCGGGCCGATGCCCAGCTTCGCGTCCGGGAAGGTCTGCTGGACGGCCTGGGCCAGGACGTGGGCGCAGGAGTGGCGGAGCACGTCCAGACCGTCGGGCTCGCTCACCAGGACCGGGTCCACGCTCGCTCCGTCGGGAAGGACGTGGGCGAGGTCGACGAGCTCGCCGTCGAGGCGGGCTACGACCACCTGCGGGTCGTCGGCGAAGAGCTCGGCGGCCGTGGTGCCCTGCTCGACCGCGCGCTCGCTGCCTGCGACGTGGACGATGATCTGGGACACGGGTGGGCTCCTCGGGTATGCGTGTGCGGTGCGGTGGTGCGGCGCGTCCGGGTGGGCCGGTGCCCGTCAAACCCTACCGGCAGGAGCACGGCACACCTGCGCCCTTAGGGTCGGGGCCATGGGCCACGTGCAGGACCGGGAACCACCGGACGGCATCACCAAGCACTTCACCGTCGCGGTGTTCGTCGTCCACGCCGGGCACGTGCTGCTGCACCCGCACCGGAAGGTGGGCCTGTGGCTGCCCCCCGGCGGCCACGTCGAACCGCACGAGCTGCCCGACGACGCAGCGCTTCGGGAGACGCGCGAGGAGACGGGGCTGCAGGTGCGGCTCGTGGGGTCGCCGGGCATCGACCACGACGCCCCGGGGTCGCCCCGCCAGCTGGTGCGGCCGGAGGGGATCCAGGTGGAGGACATCTCCCCGGGGCACCAGCACATCGACCTCGTCTACGTCGCGGAGGTGGTGGGGGACGGTCCGCGGACCGCGGCCGGGCTGCCGGTCCTCGACGGGGACGAGCCGGAGATGCAGTGGGTGGACGCCGAGGGGTTGCTCGCCCGCCCCGTCACCGACGAGGTGCGGGCCTGGGCGCGGCTGGCGCTGCGGCTGGTGCCGCAGCGGCTGGCCCGGCGGGCCGAAGCACCCTGATCAGGTCCGCCCGCATCAGATCCGCCCACGGACCGGGGTGCGGTCCGCCCGGCCGGGTCCATCGGGCATGACCATCTCCGCGTGCACGCCGAGCAGCCGGACCTCCCGGCCGGCCTCCAGGCGCTCGGTCAGCGCCAGGGCCGCGGCCACCACGTCGTCGCGTTCCGTCGTCGGCGCAGGCAGCCTGCGGCCGTAGATTGTGGTGAAGTAGGGCGCGTAGCGCACCTTGAGCGTCACCCGGACCACGGCCCGTCCCTCCCGGGCGGTGTCGGCGAACGCCCGGGTGGCGAGGTCCCGGACGGCCTCGTCGACCTGCTCCGGCGAGGTCAGGTTCTCCTGGAAGGTCCTCTCCCTGCTGTGCCCGCGGGCGACCCACGGAGCGTCGTCCACGACGGAGGGGCCGAGGCCGCTGCCGAGCTCGTGGTACCAGCGGCCCATCCGGGGGCCGAACTCCTGCGTGAGCACCTCGACCGGGGCGCGGGCGAGCTCGCTGACGGTGCGTACGCCGTGACCGGCCAGCCTGCGCGAGACCCTGGGGCCGACGCCCCACAGGTCGACGACCGGCCGGTCCCCCATCACCGTGAACCAGTTCTGGTCGGTCAGCCGGAAGATGCCGCGCGGCTTGCCGAAGCCGGTGGCGATCTTCGCGCGGACCTTGTTGTCCCCGATGCCGACCGAGCAGTGCAGGTCGGTCGCCGCCAACACCTCCGACCGGGCGTGCTGCGCGACGCCCTCCGGGTCGTCGGTGACGACGCCCAGGAAGGCCTCGTCCCACCCCAGCACCTCCACGACCACCCCCTCCAGACCGCGCAGGGTCGCCATCACGGAGGCGGACGCCTCCTCGTAGGCCTGGTGGTCCGCGGGGAGGAACGTCGCCTCCGGAGCCTTGCGCAGGGCCGTGCGCAGCGGCATACCGGAGCGGACGCCGAGCTCGCGGGCGGCGTAGGAGGCGGTGGCGACCACTCCCCGCTCGGTGGGGTCACCGCGCCCGCCCACGACGACCGGGGTCCCGCCTAGCTCCGGACGGCGCAGCACCTCGACCGCGGCGAGGAACTCGTCGAGGTCGACGTGGAGCACCCACGGAACGGCGCCCTCGCTCATGGGTCCCAGTGTCGTGCGTGGGGCGGCCCGCCGCGCGTCCGGGCGGACTGTGACGCGGTAGACAGCCGACCTCCTTGCGGTCCCCCACGGACGGGTGTGTGCTGGAAGGACCACGCAGAGGTGAGGTCCATGACGTACCTGGTCGTCTACGAGTCCGCGTTCGGCAACACCCGGGAGGTCGCGGAGGCGGTGGCCGCGGGGCTCGGCGACGGGACGGATCTCGTCGACGTCGGGAGCGCCCCTCCGCTCGAGAGCCTCGACGTGGACTTGCTCGTCGTCGGCGCACCGACGCACGCCTTCGGGATGAGCCGGCCCCAGACCCGGGAGGACGCTGCCGGACGCGGCGGGCACCCGCCGACGACCGGGATCCGGGAGTGGCTGGACGCCGCCGGGAGCGCGACCCTGAAGGTGGCGACCTTCGACACGCACACCCGCAAGCCCAACCTTCCCGGCACGGCCAGCAGGGCGGCCGCCAAGAGGCTGCGGGCGCTGGGTTGCACGATGGTGGCGGCACCCGAGAAGTTCTGGGTGCACGGAGACAAGGGTCCGCTCCTGGACGGGGAGGCGGACCGGGCCCGGACGTGGGCGCAGGGTCTCCTCTGAGGAGGGGTTGCGCGGACGCCGCACGTCGAGACGGGCCTCGAGCGCTCACGAGGGCGCCTCAGGCGCCGCGTGCCTCACGTCTCCGGTCGAGCTCACGAAGGTGGGCGGGGGCGTAGCGGTCCGTGACCTTGAGTCCGAATCCGCGCAGGCGCTCGATGGCCATGGAGAAGTCCCACGTCAGGGCGACGAAGGCTGCCCACCGGGCGGGGCTCTATCACCGGGCGTCGCCCACGACACCCACCCGGGGCCTCGCGCAGCCGTCTCTGATGCCCCGGTCAGGACGGAGCCCGGGCGGATGCCTTCGCATCCACCCGGGCCCCTGTGCCCTGTCAGCGACCGCAGGTCACGGCAGCGCGAGGGTGTTGGACCAGCTCGACTGGGTGGTGTCACTGAAGGCGTGCACCCGGTAGAGGTAGGCCACTCCGGAGGTGACGGTCTGCGTGAACGTGCTGGTGCCTGCACCCACCGTGGCGTTCACGAGGTTGGTTCCGTCGCTGTTGGTGCGCTGGATGAGGAACCCGGTCTCGTTGTCCGAGTTGTCCGTCCAGCTGAGGTTCACCGTGGAGGTCTTCTTGTTCTTCACGGTGAGCGTCCCGGTGAGCCCGGTCGGTGCGTCGACCGGGTCGCCGGCGACCTGCCCGGTGCCACGGCTGTCGACCGTGATCGTCGGGAAGCCTCCTCCCGGCGGGATGTTGTTGAACGCCGGGTCCGAGTAGTCCCACGTGTCCCCGACCGTGTTGATCGCGTACACGTTGTACTCGTACAGGGTGTTCGTGTTGCCGATCGCATCCACGTACGTGGCCTCACCGGTTGCTGCACCGGTCTCGGTGGTCGCCGTGGACAGGCTCGTGAGGTTGACCCGGTCCTCGGTCTGGACCATGGCGATCTCCGACCACGGACCCGTGGAGCCCTCGACGCGCCGTTCGATGACGAAGGCGGTCTCGTTCTTCGAGTTGTCTGTCCACGTCACCGTGTTGATCCGGTTCCTGCCGTTGCCTGACGGCACGTAGTCGATGCCGGTGGGCGCTGTTGGGTTCACCGCCACGGCCTGGGAGCGCATCATGTCCATCTCCTCATGGCTGAGGATGTGGCAGTGGAGCACGTACTCCCAGCCGAAGTTGACGTAGTGGTTGAGCACGTCGATCGGCTCACCGTCGGGGTTGAAGGCCATGAGCGGCAGGCCCAGCGCCTCCTGCTGCGTCGTGTTCGCCAGGTAGGCGCCTGCCGGCATGGACGGGTCGAGCAGCCGGACACTGTTCGGCAGTCCGCCCCACTCCTCCGGGATCGGCGGGATGATCGGCCGCACCGCGACGATGGTGTCCTCCAGCGGGCTGATCCGGACGGTGTCCTTCCAGCCGAGCTCGGTCGCCTCCGGCTTGCGGACGATCCCGTCCCAGCCGACGCGGTTGAGCAGCTGCACGTCATACAGGTGGAAGTGGATGGGGTGCGTGTCGACCCCGTTGTGCGTGAACTTCCAGATCTGCGTGCCGTCCGCGGCAGAGGAGATCGGCGTGGCCTCCATGCCTGGCGGCAGCTCGATGCCGTCGAGCACCTCGGTGGGTGGCATCGAGAAGCCGTACAGGATCATGTTCTGCAGACCGGCCTGGGCGTTCGGTGTCTCCACCCCCAGGAACCCGCTCATGCGCCCGTACTCCTGTTCGAAGGCCTCGCCCATCTCGTCCTGGATCATCTTGGGCTTGAGATCGGTCGTCAGCCGCTCGGCCACCGTAGAGGTGGTGAAGGGGGCGCCGGGCGCGGTGTCCGCATCCGGGTCGACGAGCCGGTCGAAAGTGAGCGACGTGTCGTAGATCTGCACTGTGCCGTTGCGCGGGAGGGCTGTCCGGAACGATGTGCCGTACGCGCTGTTGTACTCGCCCTGGCCGACGATGATCGGCTTCTGCCCGGCCTCGAACACGCCCTTTCCGTCAGCCGTGTGGTTGAATGCGGTGCTGAGCTTGCCGACGTCGAACGCCGGAGCCGGGGCGGTGTCCGCGACCTTGATCTGCATGACGGTGCGGGGTGTTGGGCCCGTACCCCGGAAGGGTCGACGCCGTGCCACCGGACTCGCGGTAGTCGCCGTTGCCCGTGTAGTAGTCGTAGCGCGGGTCGCGTGCCGGGAACGCCGCGGGTGCGTCGTTGTAGACGATCAGCGTCTGGCCGGCGTACTGCGACAGGTCCACCACCACGTCGAAGCGCTCGGCGGGTGCGACGAGCAGCGAGTGCTGGTCGACGTTGCCGGCGTTGAACACGGTCGGGTCGTTGACCCAGGTGGTCGGGTGCGCCGGGACCTCGACCGGGGCCGGCAGGAAGCCGCCCTCGGTGCCCATGACGACCCAGTCCGGGCCCTCGGTGCCGGCGACCGGCGTCGGGAAGACCGTCGGGTCCTCCAGCGCGGCTGCGACCTCGTCCGGGTTGAGCGCCACCTCGGTGCACGCCACCCCGGTGCTCTCGGCCACCGGTGCGGTGGTGCCGTCGCACACCGTGCCGTTGGCGTCGACCGCCTGGTACATCGACAGGTTGAAGAACCGGTCGTTGGCCGCGTTGAGGATCCGGAACCGGTAGGGCTTGGGCTCCAGGGTCGTGGTCGGGTAGGCCGCCCCGTTGACCATGGGGGTGTCCATGAACGCCTCCATGCCCATCGAGTTGTACGGCACACCAGGCATCAGCGCCGGCTCGCACCAGCCCGCCTCAGGGTCGCAGGTGGGATCGAAGTACGCGTTGTCGATCGGGCCGTACTCCACGTTGTTCGTCGGCGGCCAGAACCACGGACCGTAGGCCCAGCGGCCGTAGGCGTTGACACCGGAGACGTCGCCCGGGTTCTGCGCCGGGGAGTAGACGTGCGGCAGCCAGAGGCTTCCCTCGCCACCCCAGGCCGTCGTGTCCCACGTCTCGTCCTGAAGGTCGAGCTGGGCCTGGTTGGGCACGAAGGTCTTGTCCTGGAACACGAGCGGGATCGTCGAGGCCGCGTCCGGAATGGTCCCGGCAGTGACCAAGGCCTGCTCGGTCTCGTCCTGGATGATGTATGTATGCGCGGCCGAGCCGGCGTACACGTTGAGTCGCGTGATGCCCCACGAGTGGTCGTGGTAGAACATCAGCCGCGCGCTCTGGGCGTTGGTGTAGTAGAACGTCTGGACGCCGTCGGTCGGGTCCTCAGCCGCCGGATCCATGTCCGGCACGTTCTTGACGCTCACGCCCTCAGGGAACGGGGTGTCCTCGTTCGCCGGCGTGATCCACTGGTGCGGGGTGCCGTCGGAGATCCACGGGGTGATGCCGCCGTGCAGGTGGATGATCGACCGGTTGTCGGAGTAGCAGTCCCCGCTCGCCACCAGACCGGGCTTCGTCGCAGGGTCGTTGCACATGGGGACCTGCGGGTCGACCATGTCGGGCATGGCTTCCATCATCTCGTGACCCTCGGGCGTCATACCCGCGCCCATCACCGTGGTGTCCACCGGCAGGAACAGGTTGCCCTCCGCACCCGTCGGCAGCAGGTTGCGGAACTTGATCCGGACCGGCTTGTCCTTCTGGGCCACGATGGCCGGGCCCAGATAGCTGGGCGCGGTGTAGCCGAAGTACCCGTTGCCGAGGTCGTAGTGGGCGCTGTTCGCGTCCGCGTTCGCGGGGGTTTCCAGCTGCACGTAGCCGCGCAGCGTGGTTGCCGGCAGGTCCTGGTGCAGCTGCTGGGTGTACTCGACGAGGGCGATCTCGTAGTAGTCGGCAGCCGGCGTCGTCCCGTCGACGGGGAAGGACGCCGTGTCGGCGACGGCGGCTGGGATCTCCGGCAGCGGGTCGACGAACTTGCGGATCCCACCGGTGATGGTCACCTCCTGCGGACCCACCATGCTCGCCGCGAAGGAGTACGTCCGCGCCTGGGCGGTGTACGGCGGGTAGGGAGCCGTCCCCAGGGTGATCGTCGAGCCCTGGGCGGGCAGTGCAGCAGAGGGGTAGTAGATGCTGTCCGTGCCCGATCCGGGGGTGTAGGGAATGCCCTGACCGTAGTGGGCGATGCGGTCACCCGCCATGACCTCGAAGTTGGTCACGCCGTATGCGGCCACGCCGGTCGTGGCGGGCGTCACGAGCTGCCCGCTGTCGAAGACGACCGTGTACTCGTTCGGGTTGTCCGGGTTTCCCGTCGGCCGAAGGACGTACGCATGGAAGGGGAGCCCCTCCGACCCGGCCTGGACGTAGGTCTGGAACCCGTTCAGGAAGCCGTCGGACAGCACCCCTGGGCTCATCACGAGGACGTTCGACGCGGTGTCTGTCGGGTTCGTCCGCTGGATCACGTCGTTGCCGACCAGAACGCTGTCGCCCGCTGCCGTCGTCAACTCGGGCAGCGGGCTGTTCGCGTAGTTCGGGTGGCTGAAGTAGCGGGGCGCATCACCGGGGGCCGCAGCCGCGGTGATCATCTCGGCGTCTACCACCATCATCGGGTTGAGCGCGCCGTCCTGCAGCGCTCGAGCGGCCGCAGCCTCACGGTCGGCCTGGTCGATCGTCTTCTCCTGCTTCTCCTTGACCTTCTCGGCCTTGTCCTTGTAGCGGTCCTGCTCATCGGGCTGCGCCGCCACGAGCGCAGGGATGTCGGCACCGGCTGGGGTGACGGCGGGAGGGTTGGCCAGCCCCATGGGTAGCAGGGCGATGGCCGCGAAAGCAGCGATGCCCATGTTTCTTTTCACTGTCGTGCTCCTTCCGAGTGGAGGCTGGGCCACGGCGCGAAGCCGTCCGACACCTTCGTCGGGTCCGTCGCAGCGACCGCTGTCCCCGTGCCTGGTGCGGTGGCGACGATGGCGCCGACCCCGGCGGGCACCGCGAGCAGCATCGCTGTCGTGATGGTGATTCTGGCTTCGCGTGTCGTGCCGTCCGACATGACGGACCTCGCCCCTGTGATCGTGTCCCTGGTGGCCACGGATGTGTGGACCGTAGGACCGCTGGGAATTCCCTCACAAGAGAAACCTCGCTCCGGAAACGCCGTTCGCGAATCCGAAAGGGCTCGGGCCCCATGGCCGCGCGCGTGGTCGGTCGACCCCTCCGGGCGTCGGACGTGCCGGGCGCCGGCCGGTGAGTCATTCGTCACCTTTCGGCGTCAGCAAAGGCCGATTCCCGTATCGTCGTTCATATGGGCCGGGACGGCTGGACGTTCCTCACCAACCACGGGCACGTGCTCGCGTGTCTGGCGGTGAACCCCGAGGTTCTCCTGCGGGACGTCGCGACAAGCATCGGGATCACCGAGCGCGCGGTGCAGCAGATCGTCGGAGATCTCGAGCGAGCCGGTGTGGTCATCCGAGTTCGGGTGGGGCGTCGCAACAACTACACCGTGCGCCGGGACGAGCTGTTCCGGCACCGCGTCGAGGGACGTGTGACGATCGGGGACTTCCTGGACCTCGTCGAGCGAGCCAACGCCTGTCCTCAGCGCAAACCTCTCCCGCATCGGTTTGTCCCCGCTGAGCCGGACCGCGTCGCCCGCCAGTGACGACCTGGCCCGGACGCCCTCGAGGCCGCACGCCACGGGAGGCCTCTTGGGCGGCGTGAAGATGAAGTGCTCCGCGGAGCGCTTCTAGCGTCGCCGAGACACAGGTCGATCCTGCAACGCAGACGCACTCCGGTGGTGGCGTTGACGCCGACTCCGACGACGGCGACGGCGACGGCGCACGCTGGCCGTTTCGGCGGCGCTGAACCGGAGGGCGCGCAGGTCGACCCGGTCGCTGAGCGGGCACGAGGTGAGGCCGATGCTGCCCGCCCAGGCGGCGCGCCTGGGGGTGCGGGGCGTCAGCGGCCGACGGCGACCTGCGCGGCGAGGGTCCAGCGCTGCTGCGTCGATCCGGACAGCATCCCCCGCGATCTCGTCCACGCGCCCGCTTCGCCCGTCAGACCGCGGGTCGAGCGCGGCCCTCGGGGGTCGACCGGGCCGATATTCGGGGGTCATCCGACACGCCAGGAAGACGAATCGCGGCCTGTCCAGGCGTTTCCGCTGGGTCAGGCCGCGATCGGTGCTGGTGGACGTGAAGGGACTCGAACCCCTGACCTCTCGCGTGTGAAGCGAGCGCTCTAACCAGCTGAGCTACACGTCCAGGCACCCGACGGGCGCGGGGACCTACTGTAGCGGCCTGCGGTCGCCCGACGAAATCCGTGACGCGGCTCCTGGGGAGGTGCCGAGACCGGCCTGCGGACGAGCACAGCCTGGTGGCTCGAAAGCCTCTCGTGACACCGCTGACCGAGCCGTCGTGACGGACGTCCATTCGTCGCGGTCGCCTTCCTCACCCACGAGACCTCACCCCGCTTCCCTCAGAAGGGTGGGGGGTCGTCGGGGGCGGGGCGGGTGGCCCAGCCGTCGGTGTGGCCCTGGGTGGCGGGTCTTGACGCCCGGGGGTCCTGGGTGCGGGGGGTGTCGGGTGTCTTTGCGGCGGTGGTGTCCATGCCGAGGAGCTGTTCGGGGGTGGGGCCTTTGAGGTCGGCGTGGCGGCCGTCGCGGGCCAGGGCCAGGCGGGGGTCGATGCTGGCCCAGCCGGCCAGGCGCAGGTCGTAGGCCTCGGCGTCGACGAGGTCGTCGGTGGCGCGGGCCGGGGCGCCGGCGTGGCGGTGCACGATCGCGGCGTACAGGAGGCGGTTGGCCAGGTCGGCCCGGTCGGCCATGGCCGAAGCGGTGTCCCGGTCCTCCACGTCGGCGGCCCGGTCGGCGACCGTCGTGTCGTCGTTCCCGGTGGCGTTCGGTCCCTGGGTGCTGGCGCGGGGGTCGGCGGCCAGGGTGTCCAGGCGGGTCAGGTACTGGCGGTAGTCGTGCCCGCGGGTGGTCACGACCTGTCGCAGCAGGGTGGTCCAGGTCAGGTCGCGGCGTTGGTTCATCGCCGAGGACCACAGCCGGGCGGTCTTGACCGCGTGGAAGAAGACGCCCTTGCCGTTGAGGTTGGTCTCGGCCGTCGGGCCGCCGTCCTGGTGCTCGTGCTCGTGGTCGAGCTGCCAGCGCTGCGGCGGGGTCCGCTCCCCCGGGCCGCGCCCGTACACGTCGGCCGCCGCGACCTGCCGGCGCATGTCCGCGTCTCGGCCGGTAGGCGCTGATCGTGCGCTCGATGCACCGCCCGTCGGCCGGATCGACCAGGATCCGGTGCATCGTGGTCCCCGGAGCCAGCACCAGCTCCCGCGCCTGACCCGGGGTCAGGAACGCCGGGTGCAGCCCCACCAGCTCGGCCACCGTGCCCGACCACGCCACTCCCGGCAACGGGACCTGCCCTACCACCGGCCAGCCCGGTGGCACGGCCATCGGTGCCGGCGCGCACGGCCAGGGCGACGCGTCCGGAGAGGGCGACGCGTCCGGAGAGGGCGACGCGTCCGGAGAGGGCGACGCGTCCGGCGAGGGCGGTGGCGCTCCTGGCGGGGTGGGCGGCCCTGCTGAGGACGGCAGGGCCGACTGGTCCCCGCATCGTCGGGCGAGCCAGTCCGGCAGCGGAGGCCAGCCAGGGCCGGCCAGGGTCAACGACCCGAGCCCGGTTCGACCATCACCGGCCTCGTCAGTGCCGACGACGCCACCTGGGCCGTGCGCACGCTCGGGGCCCGAGCCGGAGCGGGTGTGCGCGCACCGGGGGCAGGCCACCTCACCGGTCAGGCAGTCCCACGGGACGACGACCTGCAGGTCCACCGGTGGGGTCGCCGTCGTGACCGCGGCCAGGGCGTCCAGGTCCTGCGGTGTGAGCAGCTCATCGACGACCTGGGGAATCGCGACCGTGCCGTGCAGCAGGAGACTGGCGCACAGGTCCGAGCGCAGCTGGGCCAGCGAGCGTTCCTCCCCCGCACCCCTCAACGTCCTGGCCATCCGGTCGATGCGGGCGAACACGCCCACGCCCGAGATCAACGGGGTGCGCACACCCACCGTGGCGGTCCCGTCGTCATGCACCCGCAACCAAGCGTCCCGCCCCGCGACCGCCTCGTCGCGGGCGGCCCGCGCGGACCGCTCGTCCCTGCCCCTGGCCCGGACCACCTCACGCTCGAGCGCGGCGTAGAACTCCTTGACCGCCCACGCCCGACCGTGCAACTGCCCGTCCGGATCCAACCGCTCCGGCGCCGCACACGCCACGTCGCTGCCGAAGAGCGCCGAACCGATCATGCTCACGTCCTCGGTCGGCAGCGACCCCGCCTTGGTCCAGAACCGGCGCACCAGGTGCCAGGGCACCTCACCGCGGCGCAACGCACCCAGCACCGCTCCGACGATCCCCTCCGGCGCGCACGCCACCGCGACCATGTCCCGGGCCTCTCCGCGGCCCAGACCCAGAGCCACCTCCAGCTCGGCAGCCACCAACGACTTCACCCGCGCCCGCCACCTGCCCCAGGCCGTGGCCGACAACCCCGCCGAGTCCCCGATCCCCTTCTCCTGCAGCAACCGCCGCCCCGTGCGCACCGCCAGATCCGCCACCGCGACCAGCTGCACCGCCTCCATCCGGCACCGCAACAACGCCAGCACCCCCACCCCGTGGACGGCCTGCAGGTCCATGGCCGGGGCAGTGAGAACTCCCTCGTGCTCCGCCGCCACCACGGCCGCACCCGCCATCGCCTCCACCGTCGCCGCTCCCAGGCCCAGATCGGACAGCACCCGACCCAGAGCCCCGACCGGGTCGGCCAACGCCAACCCCGGATCGTGCTCGACCGGCGGCTCGACCCAGGCCCCGGGGCCGGTCACATCCTGCCAGTCCAACGACTCCCCCACCGCGCATCCCTCGGCGTCATAGGGCTCCACGTCCTCCCACGGCGGCTCCACCACCGCAACACCAGGACCCGACCCACCCGACACCCACGACGCCCCACCACCACGACCGGCACTGCGACTGCCACCCATCGAACCCCTCCTCCCCAGACATCCCCCTGCCTGAGACCCATATTAGGACACCTGTTCGAAGAGCGCAAGAGGTATCCCCAACCCTCTTGGGCCACCAGGTGGCGCAGTCCGACCGTGACAGCTGGTGGGCCGGCCCGGGGGGCGGGCGAGGATCGGGACTGCGCGGACCTGCTCGGGGCACGTCGGAGCGGGTCAGAGGACAGGCAGACCACGGACTCGGCGCCCGGACCGAGGCGCCGGGACGCTCAGGCAGCCCGGCTCCCACGGCATCCCGATCGACCCACGAGGTCGGATCGGCTTGTGCTTCGCAGGATGAACACCCGCCCGTACCCGCCCGACCGTCCACCAGAGACCCCGAGGTACCCGGCGGCGCGACGGGTAACGACGCGACTCCCCCTCGACGGACGCGCCTCCCTCGTCCCGCGCGACTCCCCCTCGACCGACGCGCCTCTCCCTCGACCCCTACACCTTCCCCCCGACCCGCGTGCCTCCCCCTCGACCCGCGCCGCGTCAGGGGTTGTGGTCGACGGCCGCCCGGCGGGCGAACATCTCCTGGGCGAACCGGGTCACGGGCCCGGCCCCGTCCCCCAACGACCTCGGCATGACGACCGGGGCCGGCAGCTCGAGCCCGGTCGCCGTCGTCGCAGGCCCCGTCACCTCGATCCGCGTCACCGCGCAGACGTCCCGGACCGACGACGTGATCCACACCTCGTCGGCCTCGTCGAGGACCGCGACCGGAAGGTGCGCCTCGACGACCTCCACCCCCTCCGCGCGCAGCCACTCGATCGTGAGGGCACGGGTCACGCCCGCCAGCGGACCGGCAGTCAGCGCCGGCGTCATCACCACCTCACCGAGGACGACAAACACGTTGGACCCGGTCCCTTCGCACAGCTCCCCCGCCATGTTCGGCAGGAGCGCCTCGGCGGCTCCGGCCCGTTTCGCGGCCGCGAGAGCGACCACGTTCTCGGCGTACGACGTCGTCTTCAGCCCCGTCAGCGCACCTCGTTCGTTGCGCGCCCACGGAACGACCGCGACCGCGGTCGTGCGCGGCGGCGGCTCCTGCTCCTGCCCGGTCACGAGGTATGTCGTGCCACCCGTCCCGCGCTCGCTCCCCAGAGGTCCGGGGCCGGCCGTGACGGTGTACCGCAACCGGCCGAAGCTCATCGGGCCGACCCCGAGAACGGCGTCGATCCCCTCCTGGACCCGGTCCCGGTCCAGCGGTGACAACCCCAGCCCCGCCAGGGACCGGTCCATCCGGGCGTGGTGCCGGTCGGCGGCGAAGACCACCCCGTCGACGACCTTGGCCGTCTCGAACACCCCGTCGCCCACGGTGAACCCGTGGTCCAACGGCAGCAGGGCCGGCTCGGCCGGCCCCACGAGGCGCCCGTCCACCCACACCCGCACCTGCGGCATACCTGCGTCCATGGGGGTCACTCTCGCACGGAGGCCTCCAGCGATAGGGTCAGGTCCGTGGTCAACGCGCTGTACCTGTCCTCGGCCGAGACGCAGTCCGGCAAGTCCGCACTGGCCGTCGGCCTCCTGGCCGAGCTGTGCGCACGGGGCGGTCGGGTGGGGGTGTTCCGCCCGATCGTGCTCGACACCGCGCACGACCCCCTCCTCGAGCTGCTCCACCCGATGTCCACCTCCCCCGCAGAGGCGTCCGCGGCCGTCGGGGTGACCTACGACGACGTCCACCAGGGGCATGACGCAGCCGTCGCGCCGCGGTGGAGCGGTTCCACGCCTACGCCGCCGAGCACGACACGGTCCTCGTCGTCGGGTCCGACTTCACCGGGGTGCCCGCGCCGACGGAGTTCTCGGTCAACGCCGCCATCGCCGCGCACCTGGGGGCACCGATGGTGCTGGTGGTCCCCTGCCTGGACCGGTCGCTCGAGGAGAGCGTCACCGCGGCCCAGGTCATCTACTCCGAGGCGAGGAGCAGGCACGCCGACGTCGCGGCGGTCGTCGCGAACCGGGTGCCGTCCGAGCAGGGGGAGGCCGTCCGCGCGGGCATCGTGGAACGGCTCCGCTCGGAGGTCACGCCCACCGGAAAGCGGCGGGCCAGCGTCGGCACCGCCGCCCCGGTCTTCACCGTGCCGGGGGACCCCCTCCTCAGCGCCCCGACGATGCGCGACCTCATGGCGGCCGTCGACGGGCGGCTGCTGCTGGGCGAGGAGTCGCTGCTGGACCGCGAGGTGACGGGCATGGTCGTGGCCGCCATGACCATGCCGCACGTCCTCGACCGGCTCCACGAGGGGTGCGCCCTGATCTGCCCGGGGGACCGCGAGGAGGTGCTGCTGGCCTCGCTGCTGGCCCACCGCGCCTCGACGTTCCCGTCCCTGTCCGGCATCGTCCTCAACGGGGGCTTCCTGCCCAGCGAGCAGGTCCACCGCCTCGTGGAGGGCGTCGGCGTCGAGCTCCCGGTCGTGACCTGCACGACGGGGACGATGACCACGGCCACCGCCATCTCTCGGGTCCACGCCCGGATCGGTCCGGGCTCGACCCGCAAGATCGAACGCGCGCGGGCCCTGGTCCACCAGCACGTCGACATCGACACCCTCCTGCCCGTGGGCGGCCACGCCGGGGCGACCGGGCCCCGGGTCGTCACCCCCCTGATGTTCGAGCACGAGCTCACCGCACGGGCCCGGGCCGCCGACGCCCACATCGTCCTCCCCGAGGGCGTCGAGGACCGGATCCTGCAGGCGGCGGACACGCTGCTGGCCCGCCGGGTCTCCCGCCTGACCCTGCTCGGCGACGAGGGCGAGGTCCGCGCCCGGGCCGCCGCCCTCGGCCTCCACCTCGACGAGGCGGCGGTCGTGGACCCGCAGAGCAGCGACCTGCGCCAGGGCTTCGCGGAGGAGTACGCCCGGCTGCGGGCCCACAAGGGGGTCACGCCCGAGACGGCGTGGGACGTCGTCGCCGACCCGGCCTACTTCGGCACGATGATGGTGCACGGCGGACAGGCCGACGGGATGGTCTCCGGCTCGATCACCACGACCGCGCACACCATCCGTCCGGCCCTCGAGATCATCCGGACCGCGCCGGGCGTCTCGGTGGTCTCCAGCGTCTTCTTCATGCTGCTGGCCGACCGCGTCCTGGTCTACGGAGACTGCGCCATCAACCCCGACCCGACCGCCGAGCAGCTGGCCGACATCGCGATCTCCTCGGCGCGCACGGCCGCGAAGTTCGGGGTGGACCCGCGGCTGGCGATGCTGTCCTACTCCACCGGCGGCTCCGGCTCGGGCGCGGACGTGGAGAAGGTCCGCGAGGCGACCGCGATCGTCCGCGACCAGGCCCCGGACATCCAGGTGGAGGGACCGCTGCAGTACGACGCCGCGGTCGACCCCGCCGTCGCGGCGACCAAGATGAAGGACTCCCCCGTCGCCGGTCGCGCCACCGTCCTGATCTTCCCGGACCTCAACACCGGCAACAACACCTACAAGGCGGTCCAGCGCAGCGCCGGCGCCATCGCGATCGGCCCGGTCCTCCAGGGCCTGAACGCCCCGGTCAACGACCTGTCCCGCGGAGCGACCGTGCGCGACATCATCAACACGGTGGCGATCACCGGCATCCAGGCGAAGGGCTGACATGACCTCCACCGGCACGACCGCACCGGACGCCCGTTCCACCCGACGGGTCCTCGTCGTCAACGCCGGCTCCTCCTCGCTGAAGTACCAGCTCGTCGACCCCGACACCGGTGCCTCCGACGCCACCGGCCTGATCGAGCGGATCGGGCTGCCCGCCGGTCGCGTGCGGCACACCTGCGCCTCCGGCACGCACGCGCACGAGACGACGGTCCCCGACCACGTCCACGCCATGGAGCTGCTGCGTGCCGCCTTCGCCGAGCACGGTCCCGACCTGGCCGGGGTGCAGCTCGTCGCGGTCGGTCACCGCGTTGTCCACGGCGGTGCCGACTTCAGCGAGCCCATCGTGGTCACCCCCGCGGTCGTGGACGCGATCCGACGGCTCGTCCCGCTCGCCCCGCTCCACAACCCGGGCAACCTCCAGGGGATCCAGGTCGCCCAGCAGGTCTTTCCGGACGTGCCCCAGGTCGCGGTCTTCGACACCGCGTTCCACCAGACCATGCCCGCGGCCGCGTCGACGTATGCCGTGCCGCAGGCCTGGCGCGAGCAGTACCGCGTGCGCCGCTACGGCTTCCACGGCACCTCCCACGCCTACGTCTCGCGCCGCGTCGCCGACCTCCTGGGCCGTCCCCTGGAGGACGTCGCCACGATCGTGCTGCACCTGGGCAACGGCGCCAGCGCGACCGCCGTCGACGGTGGCCGCAGCGTCGACACCTCGATGGGAATGACGCCGCTGGAGGGGCTCGTCATGGGCACCCGGCCCGGGGACGTGGACCCCGGGTTGCCACGGCACCTGGCCGAGGTGGCCGGTCTGGGCGTCGAGGACTACGACCGGGCCCTGTCGAAGGAGAGCGGTCTGCTGGGGCTCACCGGGTCCGCGGACATGCGGGACGTCGAGCGCCGCATGGACGAGGGCGACGCCGACGCCCGGCTGGCCTTCGACGTGGTCGTGCACCGCCTCCTGCACTACGTGGGGGCGTATGCCGCGGTGCTGGGTCGGCTGGACGCGATCGTCTTCACCGCGGGGATCGGCGAGCACAGCCCCCTCGTGCGCGCCGCCGTCGTCGAGCGCCTCGCCGGCTTCGGCGTGCGGCTGGACGGGGCCGCGAACGAGGCGGCCGACGGCGAGACGTGCATCAGCACACCGGACAGCTCGGTGGCGGTCTGGGTGGTGCCGACCAACGAGGAGTGGGAGATCGCCAGCCAGGCCGCCGAGCTCGTCGCCCGGGGCTGACGGAGCCAGACCGGACACCCGCCGGGACGGCACGGGATCAGGTCTGGCTCAGCAGCAGCTGGTCGCCCCAGAGGTAGCGCTCGAAGACCGGTCCGCGGAACCCGTCGGCGTGCAACCTCAGGCCTCCCTCCTCGACGCTGAAGCGCGCCTCGAGGTACAGGCCGAGATAGCACCAGGTGCCGCGCTCCGCGTCGAGCCGCAGCATGTCCCCCGTCACGGTGTAGGTGCCCTCGCAGTGGGCCTCAGCACCCTCGACCTGTCCGGACGTGGCCACGTCCCGCACGACGCGGAACGACCTGTCCTCCAGGTGCAGCCGCATCCCGGCTGCCTCGCCGAGGATCTCGGCGGACAGAGCGGCGAGCTCCTCCGTCGAACGCTGGTCGAGGGTCGCTCCCTGCTCTGCCTCGACACCGGCCCGCATGTCCGCGTGGAAGTCCTCGGCGCGTCGACGCAGCACGTAGCTGCCGTCCAGGTCGGTGGCTGTCGGCCCGTCCCGCAGCTGCCCCAGGGACGGGCAGGACCCCTCGAAGCCGAAGCTGCGGCACTCGGCCGTCGTCAGGGGCCGGTTCAGCCCCTCCCGTGCGACCGCGATGAGCTCGCCAGGGTCCGTGAGGACCGTGTCCAGGGTCCCGTCGTCGCGCAGCAGGACCAGTCGCCGGTCGTCGAGCCAGGCCACGGCGTGAACCGCCTGGCTGACGGGGATTTCGTGCACCAGGTCCAGGGTCCCGGTGTCCCACAGGCGAACCAGGCCCTGCGCGGCGGCCGTGGCCACGCGACTGCCGTCGGGGCTGAGCTCGGCGTCCATCACGGTGCCCTCATGCAGCGACTGTCGTGTGTGCTGCGGGACCAGCGACTCCCGGTCGAGGACGTGCAGCGTGGCGTCCGCGCCGCCGCCCGGCGCGCCGACGTTCGTGACGCCGACGAGGTCACCGCCGCCCAGGAAGCCCACGACGGGCATGTACGAGGCGTCGAGCACGGGCGCCGCCGAGCGTCGTGCCACCTTCCAGCTGTCCACGTCCAGGACGACGACGTGGCCGGTCTCGGTGCTGACGACCAGCTCCGTCCCGTCCGGGGTGAAGACGAGGTGCGTCGGGGCCCCACCGGTCTCCGGGTCGGCGACGGTCCCTGCGTGCAGGAGCTCTCCCGAGCCGGTGTCCCACACGGTCAGGCCCCCGGACGACCCGGGGCAGCTGATCGCGGCCACCAGCCCACCGTCCGGTGAGAACGCCACGGCGCACGGGTCCAGGAAGAACGGCTGCTCCGGGAACGGCGCGCAACCCTCCGTCACCGCACCCCTCTCGCCCCAGACGAGCGGGCACATACCCCCCAGCCGGACGGGGTCGGCCCGAGCGTCGTCGGCCAGGACCTCGAGGTAGAGCTGGTTGACCGCCCCGGCGGGCGCCGCCGGAGGACTCCCCACGGACTCGCGCCACTGCATACCGGAGTCGGACCACACGACCCGTCCGGCGTCCAGCTGCGTCGTCCGAGCCGTCGCGAGATCGGTGCGGTGGTGGCTCCACGAGGAGGCATCTTCGCAGCGGACGCTCGTGTGCACACCGCCGTCCCGGACCATCATCTCGGTGATGTCGCTCGTGACGGGGCACACCCGGCCCCGGGTGCCGCTCTCCCCGCGGTTCGGGTCCACGACCGACACCTCGATCCCCGCCGCGTCCGCCACGGTGACCAGCCCGTCAGCCGCCACCGACACGCTGCCGGCGCGGAGCCCCCGGTGCGAGCCGAGGCGTTCACCCGTCCGGACGTCCCACCAGCTGACGGTGCCGTCCTCGGTGACGGTGGTCAGGCTCTGCCCGTCGGGGTGGAAGTCAGCATAGAAGCCGATCCCCCTGGGGTCCTGAAACGTCACCTCGTTGCCGGTGGCCACCTCGCGCACGGTCCATGCGTTCAACCCCTGGAGCACCCAGGCACCGTCCGGGGAGACGTCGCGCAGCGTGTCCCCCGCCCACCGGGCGACCTCCTCCCCGGACGCCAGGACCCGCACGACCACCTCGCGAGTCCCGCCCGCACGGTCCTCGTGCACGACGAACCGGCCGTCGGCGCTCAGACGCGCGGACCCGACGAGGTTCGTGATGCCCTCAGCCAGCACCGTCCGCTCACCGGACCCACGGGCGACCAGGACCAGGTCGCGTCCCTCGCTCAAGGTCCAGTCGCAGCTCGGGCTCGCGGCGGCGTAGACCACGACATGCGTCTGCGTGGCGCTGAGGAGGCCTCCGCCGCACGCGCCGACGTCGACGACGTCCTCGAGCTCGTAGGTCTCGGTGTCGTAGATGTGCACCCCGAGCAACGTCGGCGGCGGTTCGTCGTTCGGCGGACCGATGCGTCCCGTGTGCGTGGGGTTCCACAGCACACCGGCCGCGAGCTCGGTGCCGTCGGGGGTGAAGTAGGCCCTGTCGAAGATGGCCGACGCAGCGTCCAGCGTCCTCGGAAGCTCGAGGGTGGCCACGGGCCGACCGTCGAGCTGCTGCACCTCGACGAACCGGGTGCCGGCGTCGGGCCACTCACTGGTCATGGCCACCCGGTCCCCGTCCGGGTGGAGGTCGGCGGTGAGTCGACCGAACGCGTGCGGGAAGGTCAGACGGGCCACGACCTGGTCGGTCGCGAGGGCCTGGTGCAGGGCGGCCGAGGTTTGGACGCTCGGTGTCTCCGGACCCGCCTCGGCAGCGGCCACGGCGAGCGTGCGCCCCAGACCGGGGTCCGAGTTCATGGCCTGCAGCGAGGACGCCGCCAGCTCGTGGGCCCGTGCTCGGAGCGCCTCGACGTCGGCACGGTTTGCCTGCCGCACCGCGGACGTGCCGAGGAGCGTGGCCACGAGAGCCACGACGGCCACGGCGGCGGCCAGGGCGCGGAGCCGTCGCACGCTGCGCCTCTGCCGTGCCGCCTCCTCCTCCAGACGGCGCACCTCACGCTGGTGGACCGTCCGGCCGGCGTCGAGGAACTCGCGCTCTACCTGGGTCAGCGACGGGCCGACGCGGCGCTCCCACTCGGAAGCTGCGGCCAGACGCGCGCCGCGGTACAGCTCGTCCTCAGGACGGCCGCTCGCGTCCCACGCGAGCGACGAGTCGGTGAGGTGGTGCCACAGCAGCTGGCCCTGCAGGTCCTCGGCGAGCCAGCGCCGCAGGCGCGGCCAGGCACGGACGAGCGAGGCGTGGGCGATCTCGACAGCACCCTGGTCGCGGGTGAGCAACCGGGCGCGGACCAGCCGCTCGACGATGCGCTGCCGCTGGTCGTCCGGGGCAACCACGTCCCGCGGCATCCGGGTGAGCACCGGCTCGCGGTCGGGGCTGGGGGTGACGAGCCGCAGGAGCAGGTCGCGCAGCGCGGACCGCTCCTCGGCCGTGAGGTCGCGGTAGACGTGCTCGGCCGACTGCGCCACGGCACCCTGGATACCGCCCGAGGCCTCATACCCTGACACGGTCAGGGTGCGTCCCTCGCGCCGCTCCCACGTCTGCCGGAGGGCGTGGGCCAGCATCGGCAGGGCCCCGGGCTCCTCGGCCACGTCGCGGACGAGGACGTCCACCAACCCCGGTTCGAGCAGCAGGCCGGCGACCCTCGCCGGGCCCTCGACGACCTCGCGCAGGGCCGTCGGCTCGAGGCGGGCCAGCAGGTAGAGGCCGGGCTCGAGAAGCCGGACGAGGTCGGGGTAGGCCGCGAGCTCGCCCAGACGGTCTGCCGAGACGGCGAGCACCGGACGGACTCGCGGGGCGAGGTCGACGAGAGTGGCCGCGAAGCTGCGGCGCTCGACCTCGCGGTCGCAGAGGGTGACCAGCTCCTCGGCCTGGTCCACGACGAGGACCACGTCGTCCCGGGGTCCGACGCCTGCCAGGCTCGTCTCCAGACTGGACAGGGGACGCGCGCCGGGGGTCATGACGACGACCCGGTGGCCGCCGTCGGCCAGGCGGGCCGACACCCCTGCTCGCACGAGGGAGGACTTGCCGGACCCGGACGGACCGACGACTGCGAGCACCCCGTGGGCCGTCCACATCGTCAGACATTCCAGGATCTCCCGTTCCCGACCGAAGAACGACGCAGCGTCGTCCACGTCGAAGGGGACGAGTCCGGGGTACGGCGGCTGACCGGAGGGTGAGGGTGCCGTGCTCCGGTCCAGCGCCGGGTCCTGACGCAGGATCGCCTTCTCGAGCCCAACGAGCTCCGGCCCGGGATCGAGGCCGAGCTCGTCGAGAAGGTGCTCGCGAGCCGTGCGCAGGGTGGCGAGCGCGTCGGCCTGCAGGCCGGACTGGTACTGCGCCCGAGCCAGGAGGTGCCAGCGTCGCTCCCGCAGCGGCTGCTCGCCGACGCGCGTCCGTGCCTCGGCCAGCACCTCGTGGTGCTGGCCGGAGGCGCTGCGCGCCTCGAGCGACAGCTCCTCGGCCTGCAGCCGCAGAGCAGTGAGCCGCTCGGCCTCGAGGCGTCCTGGCTCCCACTCCTCCAGCTCCGGCAGGGGGTGGCCGCGCCACAGGTCCAGGGCCCGCCGCGCGGTGTAGGCGGCGCGGTCCGGCTCACCCACCGCGAGCTGCTGCTCACGCCCTCCGCAAGCAGTCTCTCGAACCGGCGGGCGTCCACGTCGTGCGCCGGAACGACGAGCCGGTAGCCGCTGGGCCCGGTCCGGATCGCCTCCGCCCCCAGCACGCGGCGCAGGCGGACCACGCAACCCTGGACCACCTTGGCGGCGCTGGCAGGGGGAGCCTCGCCCCACAGAGCCCCGGCGAGGGCGTCCACCGACACCTCCTGACCGAGCCTGGTGACGAGGGCCGCCAGCACCACCCGTCGCGCGGTGCCAGGGACGGGGTCCCGTCATCCGTGACGAGCGGTCCCAGCACGTTGATGGCCATACCTCACGGTCCCGTCGGCCTTGACGTCGCGTCTAGACCATCCCACCTGCATGTTTACCGGGCTGATACCGGTGCTGCACCAGACCGGTACCGCCCGGACACATGGTGTTGGCACCGGGCCGCAGGGGCTCGGGAGAGCACGACCACCACCATGAGGAGTTGCCACCATGAGCTTCCAGAACCTCGACCTGGCCCGTTCGCTCGCCGTCGAGCGCGAGCGGGACCTGCAGGTCCGGCTCGCCCGCCGTCAGGCCGAGATCAGCCGGCCGGCCGTTCCCCGACACCTGTCCCCAGCGGCCGACCTGGCCCAGCGATGGCACGACGCGCTCGTGCACCTGCACCTGCACCTGGCGCACCGTCCCGTCCGGTGACGAGCGCCCACGCACCGAAGGAGACCCGTCATGAGCACCATCCGTACCCGCGTCACCACGACCCTGGCGGCGACCGGCCTCACCGCCGTGCTCGCCGCCTGCGGCTCCGTCACGGCCTCGGACCCGCCCGCCGTCGAGCCGGCGGCACCGGCCCCCGTGCAACAGGGGGTGCAGTACTCCGACTCCGACATCCTGCTCAAGCAGAAGGTCGCCGAGCTCCGGCGCAACCGCCCCGACCCCGGTTGCGAGCCCGCCCTGCTGGACCAGGTGATCAGCGACCACGTCCGCGAGCAGCTGCAGCAGCAGTGCCAGGAGGACGCCGCGTTCCACGACCGCTGGAACGACCCGCGCAAGGGCGGCGGCGTGCCGACGTTCGAGTGAGGTGGGCACGAGGGGCCGGGGGCGTCGCCCGCGGTCCCTCCCGCACCGTCGGCCGGTCAGCCCGGCGTGTCCGTCACCACCCGGCCGGCCGGGCGGCTGGGGACCGCCTCCAGGAAGTGCGGCTCGGTCAGGCCCGCGGCCGCGAAGGCCGCCGCCACCTCCCCCGCCGCGTGCTCGACCTGTTCCCGCCTCACCAGCGCGACTGCCGAGCCGCCGAACCCTCCCCCGTCATGCGCGCGCCCAGGGCGCCGGCCCCGAGGGCCGCGTCGACCGCGAGGTCCAGCTCGCGGCAGGAGACCTCGTAGTCGTCCCGCAACGAGGCGTGGGAGGCGGTCATCAGCGCACCCGCACGTGCGGCGTCCTGCTCGCGGAGCGCCCCCACGAGGTCCAGCACCCGGTCGTTCTCCGTCACGACGTGACGGACCCTGGCCATCCCGTCCGGGACGTCCGCCAGCACCCGGCGCACGTCCGCGTCCTGGAGCCGTGCCGGGTCCAGCTCCCGCAGGGAGCCCACCCCGAGGGCCGCGGCGGCCCGCTCGCAGGTGGTGCGGCGCGCGGCATACTGCCCGTCCGCGAGGGAGTGGTGCGCGCGGGTGTCGACGACGAGGAGCTCGTGCCCGGGAAGGGTCCAGGCGACCGGGACGACCGTGAAGTCCCGGGCGTCGAGCAGCAGCAGGTGCTCGTCGACGGCGCGGAGCGAGACCGTCTGGTCCATCCCCCCCGTCGCGGCACCGGCCACCTCGTTCTCGGCGCGGACGCATGCGGCGACGAGCTCCTCCACCGGCAGGTCGACCAGGCCGGGCACCAGGTCGCGCAGCGCCACCGCCACCGAGCACGACAGGGCGGCCGAGGAGGAGAGCCCGGCGCCCAGCGGGACGTGCCCGTCGACGAGGACGTCCAGACCGACCTGCCCGGGCCCGACGCGCTCCGCCAGCACGTGCGCGACCCCGGCTACGTAGGCCGCCCAGCCCTGCGGGCGCCCCGCAGCCACCGAGTCGACCGAGCCCTCCCACCCCTCGCGCGCCTGGAGCGAGGCCAGCCGCAGCCGGCCGTCGTCGCGCCGACGCACCGCCGCGTAGGTGCGGTGGGGCAGGGCGAGGGGCAGCGCGTAGCCACCGTTGTAGTCCGTGTGCTCTCCGATGAGGTTGACCCGGCCGGGAGCGGCCCACAGCCCGTCCGGGGACCGCCCGAACCGGTCGCGGAACGCGCCGCTCAGGCCGGCGGCGACCTCGGGGTCCACGGCCGGCCTCAGCCACCTCGGCGGCTCCGCACCCTCCGTGGACGTGCTCACCGGACCTCCACGGCCTGCAGCAGGTGGGCGTGCTCAGGATGGAGCGGCACCATCGGCAGACCCACCTCCTCGAGCACCCGGCCCGGCAGCACGAGGCCGGTGCGGGCCCACGGCACCACGGGTCGCTCCTCGAGCAGCCCCTCGTCCCCCGGGTCCGGCACCGTCACCCGGTAGCGGCGGTCGGGGTCCAGCCCCGGCAGCCGCACCCGACCGGGTCCGGAGACCGCGCGGCGGACGGCAACGACGCCGTACAGCGCCTCAGCACGGTCCGGCGCCACGACGCCGTGCACCCAGGTCGCGTCGTCGTGGTGGTCACCGTTGACGACCGTGCCACCGTGCAGCAGCGCACGGTGCCGACGGTGGAACGCCACCCACCGGGCGAGCACCTGCAGGTCCTCCTCGGTGGCCGTGGTGAGGTCCCACTCGATCCCCAGGTGCCCCCACAGCGCGGTCTGCGCACGGAAGGACAGGTCGTGCCGCCGCCCGGTCGTGTGCGACCGCGGCGAGCCGACGTGCGTCCCGACCCAGCCGGGCGGCAGCAGCGCGAAGGTCCACCGCTGGATCGGCTGGCGCTCCAGCGGGTCGATGCAGTCCGAGGCCCAGACCCGCACGCAGCGGTCCAGCACGCCCAGGTCGATCCGGCCACCACCGCCGGCGCACGACTCGATCTCCAGCCCCGGGCGCGCCGAGCGGAGCTCGTCCATGAGGCGGTAGGCGGCCAGGGTGTGCGCCCGGACCCCCGGCTCCCCTCCGGGCGTGTGGCCCGCGTCGTTGAGGTACCGGTTGTGGTCCCACTTGAGGTAGGCGATGTCGTAGGTGCGCAGGAGCGCCACCAGCTGGTCGCGCACGTGCGCGTAGGCGCCCGGGTGACCCAGGTCGAGCACGTGCTGCTGACGCGACTCCAGCCCCCGGCGTCCGCCGGCGCTGAAGAGCCACTCCGGGTGTGCTCGCGCGAGGTCGGAGTCGAGGCTGACCATCTCCGGCTCCACCCACAGCCCGAACTCCATGCCCAGCCGGTGGACGTGCTCCACCAGCGGCCCCAGGCCCTCGGGCCACAGGTCCTGGGAGACCACCCAGTCGCCCAGGCTGGTGGTGTCGTCGCGCCGACCCCCGAACCACCCGTCGTCCAGGACGAACCGCTCGGCCCCCACGCGGGCGCCGAGGTCGGCGAGCGCGGTCAGCCGCTCCAGCGACTGGTCGAAGTAGACCGCCTCCCACGTGTTGAGGGTGACGGGCCGGGGCCGGGCGGGAGCGTGCGGACGCGAGCGCAGCCAGGCGTGGAAGCGCCCGGCGACCACGTCGAGGCCGGTGCCGTGCGCGGCATACGTCCAGGGGGTGGTGACCTGCTCCCCCGGTGCCAGGCGCACCTCCCCGTGCTCCAGGGCCTCCCCCGCGCCCAGGACCCGGGCGCCGTTGGCGAGGCGCTCGGCGTAGGTCTGCTGGTTGCCGCTCCACCCCAGGTGCACCGCCCACACCTGTCCGTGCCGGAAACCGAACCCGGGCTCGCCCCGCGCACAGCAGGTGGACCGCATCGAGGCCGGTGCGCCCGGTCCGCACCTCGCGCGCGTGCACCCCGGCGGTGAAGGGCTGTCGCTGCGGGATGCGCTCGTAGGTGTGCCGCCCGGTGAAGTCGAGCAGCTCCTGCGCTCGTTCGGGGACGGGCAGGGTGGTGCGCACGGCACCCAGCTCGTACGGGTCCTGACCGGTGTTCGTCAGCGTCGCGCGCACCCGCAGGAGCCCGCCCGGGTGCAGCTCGAGCTCCAGGAGCAGACCCAGGTATGCCGCGGGGTCGGTCGCGCGCGCGAGCACCCGTCGGGTGCCGTCGGCCTCGGTGGACGACTCCACGTCCTGGGTCGTGCGGAAGGCGGGCGACCAGTCGCGGCCGGCGCGTGAGCCCTCCACGCCGGGACGACCGATCCAGGCACGACCGTGCTCGGGCAGGATGCCGACGGCGTCGGCGACGTCGAAGGGGCTGTCCCCCACCGCTTCCCGGGCCGCGAGACAAAGCGCCGCGAGGTCCCGCTCGCCCAGCTCTCCGAGGTCCGCCCCCCAGTGGCGGATGACCGGCAGCAGGTCGCCGACAAGCTCGAGGACCACGGAGGTGCCGGCGGCGCGCAGGTGCAGGTGCCGGGTCGTCCCGGAGGGATGCAGGGTCACCGGACCACCTCACCGGAGGGAGGCCCGCGTTGTCCAGTCCGTCCCGTGACCGGCCGACGGCCCTACAGTGGGAGGACACCCCACGGGGCCGTGCTGGCGCGGACGGCCCACGACGGACGGGAGAGGTCACGGCCACCACCACGGCGCAGCAGGCCGTCACGGTCGGACGCGGACGACCGCGGCTGCTGGGGCTCGACGCGGCCCGCGGGCTGGCGATCATCGGGATGATCGTGGTCAACGTGGGGCCGACGAACGCCGACACCGTCCTCGAGCGGCTCTACCTGCTCCCCTTCGGCCGCGCCTCGGTGCTGTTCGTCGTCCTGGCGGGGCTCGGGATGGGCCTGTTCATGCAGCGCCGTTCGGGCCGGGTGCTGTGGCGGTCGCTGGTCTGGCGGGTGCTGCTGCTCCTCGTGCTCGGACTGGTCCTGCAGACCCTCACCCAGCGGGTGAGCGTCATCCTGTCCACCTACGCCCTCCTCTTCCTGCTGGCCCCCCTCGTGCGGCACCTGGGCACCCGTGCCCTGGTGGCGGTGACGGGGGTGCTCCTCGTCGCGGGGCCGGTGTGGATCGTGGCCCACGACGTGGTCAGCCCGGGCATCCACGCCCAGGAGGGGGTGGACCTCAGGACCCCTCCGGTGGACGCGCTGCACTCGCTCCTCGTCACCGGTCCCTATCCCCTGGCCAGCTGGACCGTCCCCTTCCTCGTGGGTCTGCTCCTGGCCCGGGCGGACCTGTGGAGCACCGCGGTGCTGCGGCGGCTCGCGGTCTGGGGTGCGGTGGCCGCGGTCGCGGGCTTCCTCGTGGCCGACCTGGCCTACGCCGCGCTGGGGTCCCGTGCGGACCACGGGTGGCTGCGGCTCCTCACGGGCGTGGCGCACGGGCAGATGCCGCTGTGGCTGGTCAGCGCCACCGGTGGCGGTGTGTTCGTCGTCGCTGTGTGCCTGCGGATCTCCCGGCGGCCCGGCCGCCCGCTGCGCCGGCTGGGGGTGCTGGGGACCTACGCGCTGAGCATCTACGTCGCCCACGTCCTCGTCCTGGCGGTGCTGCCGCCGCCCGAGGGTCTGCTCTCCTTCCCCGTCGGGGCCGCCGTGAGCGCGACCATGGTCGTCACCTTCTACCTCCTGGCACTGGCGTGGAGCCGCACGGGGCTTCCCGGCCCGCTCGAGTGGGTCCTGCGCCACCCGTGGCTGCGGCCCGCCCCTTCCGGTGGTCCCGGGGCCGCACCTCCTCCCGACGGGAAGGACCGCTGAGATGACCCGCATCCCCGGTGCCCGAGGACTGCTCGTCGCGGCCCCGCTGGTGCTGCTCGGCCTCGCCGGGTGCACCGGGGACGGGACGTCCGGTCCTCCGGCGCCCGCGGACGGGACCACGGGCCCCACGGCCACCGACGCCGCGGCTCCGACCGCCGTGCCGGCACCCGCGCCGGTCGACGACGGGGCGACGACCTCCTCGGCACCGGAGGCGGCCGAGGACACGTCCGCGAGCACCGGGGACGCCACCCTCCTCGGTGCCCACGGCGTCTCCGCGGGGCACCCGCTGGCCGCGGACGCCGGGATGGAGATGCTCGAGCAGGGAGGGACCGCGGTCGACGCGGCGGTCGCCGCCGCCTTCGCCGACGCGGTCGCGCAGCCCGTCACCTCCGGGCTCGGCGGCGGCGGGGCCGCCCTCGTGGCCGACGGCGGAGAGGTCACCAGCTTCGACTACCGGGAGGTGGTCAACGACGCCGGCGTGATCCCCCCGGGCGGGGCCGGGATCCCCGGGTTCGTGGCCGGCATGGAGCGGCTGCACGCCGAGCACGGCGACCTGCCGTGGGCCGAGCTGCTGCGACCGGCCGTCGAGCTGGCCCGGTCCGGCGTCCCGGTGTCGGACTTCCTGGCCTCGACGATGGTGCTGCCCGGCGTGGACGCCTACCTCGCGGACCTCCCGCACTTCCGTGGGGCGGACGGTGCCCTCCTCGGCGAGGGCGACCTGCTCGTCCAGGAGGAGCTGGCCCGCACGATGACGGTGATCGCCGAGGAGGGGGCCGACGCCTTCTACGAGGGAAGCCTGGCCGACCGCCTCACCCAGGAGCCCGGGATGGACGCCGGCTCCCTGGCCGGCTACGAGCTGCAGGTGTCGGTTCCGCCCTCCGGCCCCGTCGGTGACCTCACCCTCGTCTCGGCCGCGCCCCCGCTGCCCGGGGCGGCGCTGGTGCAGCTGGTGCAGATCGCCGAGGCTGGCGGCATCGGTGAGGTCGACCCCTGGTCGCCCGACTTCGTGCAGCTGCAGTCGCAGGCCTGGGCGGTGGCCGAGGAGTCGGTGCAGACCCTGGTCGGCGATCCGGACTTCGTCGACGTGCCCGTCGACCGGCTCACCGACCCTGGCCAGAACGCGCAGATCGCGGCCGAGCTCGTGGGCACCGACGCCGCACCCGGCGCGGCCGCGCCCTTCGAGGGCGGCGGCAACACCACCCACGTCTCGGTGGTGGACGCGGACGGGACGGCCGTGTCGATGACCAACACGATCACCCACTACTGGGGCACCGGCCGCTACGTCGACGGGTACTTCCTCAACGACCAGCTCACCCGCTTCGAGGCGCTGGGGACCACGTCCGCCAACGAGCCCTCGCCGGGGCGCCGCTCGGTGAGCTGGAGCACCCCCTCCCTGCTCCTCGACGACCAGGGCCGGCCGGTGCTGGTGCTGGGCACCCCCGGTGGCCAGCAGATCCCCAACACGATCGCGGCGGCGGTGCTTCGCTGGACACTGCACGACGCGGAGCTGGAGGACCTGGTCGCGGCACCCCGGTTCATCGCCACCGGCGGAGAGATGGTGCTGGAGACGGACGAGCACGCGGCGGAGCTGCGGGAGCGGGGGTATGCCGTGCGCGTGGTCGATCCCGCCACCCGGGCCGACTTCGGGTCCCTCAACGTGCTGGAGGTGGACTGGGAGGCCGGCACGGTCACCTCCGTGGCGGACGGGCGGCGCGCGGCCGGCTTCCGGGTCGAGGAGACCGGGCCCGACGGCTGACCGGGGTGGATCGGCTCAGGCCGGGATCGGGGTCGGGGTCGGGGTCGGGCGCACGGTCCGGACCGCCGCGCCCGCGGCGGCGGCCGTGACCACCACGGTCACCGCCACGAGCAGCCGGTAGTCGACCACCGCGATGAGGACGGCGGCCACGCCGGTGGTCAGGGTCTGCGGCACGTTGATCGCCACGTTGGCGGCGGCGTTGGTCCGTCCCTGCAGGCGTGGCGGCGTGAGCCGCTGACGCACGACCATGAACGCGACGACCGACCAGGTCACCCCGAACCCGAGCACCACCAGGCCGGCGACCAGCAGCACCACGCTGCTGCCGAGGACCGGGGCGATGCCGGCCGCCATGAGCGCCGCCCCCACGCCGAAGGTCCTCGCCTCGCCCCACCGGCCGACCGCCCAGGCGGCCGTGAGCCCGGCGGCCACGGCGCCGATCCCCTGTGCGCTGACCAGTGCACCGAGAGCCGAGGGTGGCAGCCCCATGCCGTGCTCGAGGGCGGGGAAGACGGCCGCGTTGACCAGGCCGGCCGCCGCGCAGACGACGGCGAGCAGGAGCGTGAGCCGGCCCAGCAGGGGCGTGCGCACCAGGTGGCGGAAGCCGGCCGTGACCTCCTGCCGGTAGGAGCCACGCTGGTCGGCGCTCTCCGGCGCAGACTCGACGACGCGGACACCGGCCATCAGCACGGCCGTGAGCAGGAAGCAGGCCGCCGTCACGACGACGACCGCCTGAGGGCCGAGGAGAGCGTAGAGACCGGTCCCGAGGACGGGTGAGACCAGCCGCAGGGACTGGTCGACCGAGGTGAGCAGGCCGTTGCCGGAGGCCAGGTGCTCGTCGGGGAGAAGGTCGCGGACGAGCCCGGACTGGGCGGCTGCGCTGAGGTAGCCCATCGCCCCGTAGGCGAGGACCACGGCATACATGAGCCAGAGCCAGTCGGCCGACCGGACGAGCAGGAGGGTGGCCACGACCGCGGTCACCAGCAGGTTGGCGACCACCAGCAGACGCCGGCGCGAGACCCGGTCCGCCACCTGCCCGAGGACGGGGGCGGCGACGGCGGGAACGCCCAGCATGACGAAGACCATCGCCGCGGCGCTGTCGGAGCCGGTGAGCTCCTTCACCCAGACCGCCACCATGAGGTAGAGCGCGCTGTCGGCCAGGTTGGTGAACACCCACGCCAGGGTCAGCCGCCGGAACCCCGGGTGTTCCCAGGCGGCGGGCCGGCGGCGCCACCACCGGGTCGCGCCGGCGGTGGTCACCGGGGTGGGGGCCGCCACCTCACCCCTCCTGCCGGGGTGCCGGGTCGGGGTTCAGGGTGGCCAGCAGTCGGACGTGACGGGCGCGCCGACGGGTCGGGTGGTCGGGTCGGAGCGTCGCCCCTGGAACCGGTCCGTGAGCCGCTGGACCTGAGAGCCCAGCTCGGCCAGCTCCTCGGCGGTGGCCCAGAACGCCGAGGTCGTGATGGTCGTCGCCTCGATCCACTCCTGGGGCTCGTCGACGGCACGGGCGAGGAAGCGTGCGACCCGGTCGGCCTCGCGGGTGACGGTGAGGGCGGCCAGCTCCTGCACGGCGTGCATCGACCCAGGAACCCGGGGGTCGGGCCGCGCGTCGAGGTGGGCACCCTGCTCCACCACGCGCCACGGCTTCTCCTTGCCGCGCCGCTCCGCGCGCTCCAGGAACCCGTACTTGGCCAGCATCCGCAGGTGGAAGGAGCAGCTGGCCACCGACTCCCCCACGTGGGCGGCGCACTCGGTGGCCGTCGCCTCGCCGACGTCGCGCAGATGGTCGAGCAGCTCGAGGCGGAGCGGATGCGCCAGGGCCCGGATGCGCTCGGGGTCGGAGATGCGGGTCGGCCGTCCGGTCACCGGCGCACCATACCTCTTGCAAGAGTTCTTTCGCAAGAAGTCTTTCGTGACGTGGCAGGCCGGTGCCCCGTCGGTTCAGGAGAAGTCTCAGGGAGCAGGCATCAACCGTTCGGACAAAAGAAAGACGTTGATGTAGGAGTCGTTGGCCAGGACGACGACTCCGTCCTCGGCCGCCGAGGGAAGGATCAGGAGGGACCGGTAACCGGGCAGGTCCCCCTCGTGGAACAGCCGTCCTGCCTCGTCCTCCATGAGGCCCAGCCCCACCGCGATCCCGTCGTCGACCTCGGTGACGTCGGTCATCTCCGACCAGCTCTCCGGCGACACGAGCCGACCCTCGGTCAGCGCCTCCGCGAACGTCATCAGGTCCTCCGCGGTCGAGACCATCCCGCCCGCGGCGCCCGTCGAGGTCTCCAGCGCCCGGTAGGAGACCGTGTCGGTGCTGCCCGCCGGCATGATCGGTGAGAAGCCGGTGACCGGTTCCGGCCTCCGGTCCCAGCGCGGTGTGCGTCATCCCCAGGGGGGCGGTGATGCGGGTACGCAGGACCTCGGCGAACGGTCGGCCCGTGAGCTCCTCGACGATCAGGCCGGCCACCAGGTAGTTCGTGTTCGAGTAGCGGCGGTCCGTCCCTGGTGGTTCGAACTCACGCTCCTCCAGGGCCACCCGCTCGAGGATCTCTGCAGAGGTCCAGCTCCGGTCCCAGTCCTCGCGGACGGCCAGGTCGAAGGAGGCGTCCAGGAAGTCGTGCAGGCCGCTGGAGTGGTCGAGCAGCTGGCGCACGGTGATGTCGTCGGCGAGGTCCAGGCCGGGGAGCACGTCGGTCACCGGGTCGTCGAGCTCGAGCAGGCCCTCCTCGACCAGCTGGAGCACCAGCACGGCCGTGAACGTCTTCGTGATGCTGGCGATCCGGAACACGTGGTCGGGCACCAAAGGGCTGCCCTCCGGGTCCGCGCTGCCGGCCGCGCAGTAGCGCACGGCTCCTTCGGCGCCGATCGCCACGACCGCTCCGCCCGACATCGAGCGGGTGGCGCCCACGAGGACCTCCTGGACCGACTCCGGGGGGCCCGTGCCCCGGGGCTCGACACCCTCCACCGGCGCGTCGCACGGGAGCGGCTGGACCGTCCGGTCCATGGTGTCGGTGTCCAGCGGGAGCGCGGCGGTCGAGCACCCCGCCAGCACGAGGAGGGCGACCACAGGGCCGGCTCCTGCCCGAGTCATCCTGACCACCGCCTTCGACCCCGTCCCTTTCGATGATGCACCCGGCGGACCACGGTGCACAACAGTCCGGGCGTGGGGAGCGCGTCGGATCGGGCCCCGTCGCCGGCTGGTGGGTGGCGACGGGGGCCGATCCGGTGCCGGTGCCGGGGTCAGGAGGTCGCCGAGCAGGCCTCGGTGTAGTCGACCTCGTCGAAGGTCGGGCCCTCGAACCACCCGCCGGCGGACTCCACGCCCAGCGGGGCGTCCGGGTTCGGGGTGGAGACGACGACCCCGCTGGGGACGACCTCCTTGCCCTCGCCCCCATAGACGATCGTCTCGGCCATGCCGGCGAAGTCGACCTCCAGGCCGTCGACCGCCGCACGCACGCCCTCGCGGGTGAGCTCGCCGTTCTCGGCCGCCTGCTCCAGGACCGCGTGCATCGGGTAGCTCATCATCCAGCCGATGATGTAGCCGCCGTTCGCGGGCTCCTCACCGTTCAGCGACTCCTTCATCGCCGCGACGCCCTCGCTGGTGCCGTCCCACTGCTCACTGGGTGCGAGGTGGTTGTACAGCCCGACCAGCGCATCGGCCGCACCGCTCTGCAGCAGCGCCGGGTTCCAGGTCGGCAGGGACCCCACGAACCGGCCCTGGAAGCCACCGGCAGCCAGCTTGCCGACGATCTCGGCCGTCTCGGCCGGACCGACGGCCAGCACCACCACGTCCGGGGAGGCGGCCGCGACGGCGGACACCACCGCGTCCTGGGTACCGGTCACCTGGTTGGGGCCGGTGGGCACCACCGTGACGTCCTCCACGCCGTTGACCTCGGCCCACTGGCCCACCCCGGCCGCCGAGTCGCCACCGTAGTCGCCCGGGTAGCCGACAGCCGCCACCGACTGGACCTCGCCATGGTTCTCCACGAACCAGTCCAGGCCGGACATCGCCTCGACGCAGTAGGAGTAGCCGTTCTCCAGGATCAGACCACTGTCGTTCTCGCTGAAGTTGTAGCCCGACCACCACGAGGCCGGCACTGCGACGATGTCGTTGGCGTCCATGTCCCCCAGCACCGACTCGGTGTTGACCGTCCCCAGCGACTGGGCGATGGCCAGGATGTTCGGCTCGATCTGCTGATAGGCCGCCGCGTGCTCGGCGGGCTGGTACTTGGTGTCGCGGGTGTAGGTGTCGATGTCGACGTCGTAACCGGCGATGCCACCGTCCTCGTTCACCATCTGCCAGTAGGCCCGCTGCGCGTCGGTGATCGGCACGGCCAGAGCCGCGAAGGGGCCCTCGGTGAGGTCCGAGAGCACGCCGAGGTAGATGCACCCGTTGTCCGGGTTCACCCCGTCGGGACAGGCCTCCTCGGTGACACCGTCGCCGATGGTCACCTCGCCGACGGCCTGGTCGCCGCCGCTGCCCGTCTCGTCGGCGGCGTCACCGGTGTCCTGGGCGGTGTCGGCTGCGGTGTCGTCGGTGTCCTCGGCGGCGTCGTCCGCCGCGTCGTCCTGGGTGGGGGCGGCCGGCTCGTCAGGGGTCTCGTCGACGGCCGTGCAGCCGGACAGGGCCAGAGCCCCGGCGGCGCACAGCGCCAGCAGGGCGCGGGATGGGGTGGTGCGTGACATGTGTACTCCTTCGTACGGGCGGGTTTGATGTGGTCAGTAGCTGAAAGGCCAGGCCTTGAAGTAGGTGCGGACGCGGTGCCAGAGGCCGAAGATCCCACGGGGTTCCAGGATCATGAACGCGACGATGAGGATGCCGAAGAGCATCGACTGCAGCTGGAAGATGTTGATGAGCCCACCGCTGCTCGTGCTGACGAAGGGCAGCCAGTGGGCCGCCCACTCCAGCACCCGGGGCAGCAGGACCACGAACGCCGCACCGATCAGGGTGCCGGTCACCGTGGCGACCCCGCCGATGACGACGATGGCCAGCAGGTTGATCGACATGAGGATGTTCCACTGCTCCGGGGTGGTCCGGCCGATGAGGATGGCCAGCAGCGCCCCACCCACGCCTGCGTAGCCGGAGGAGAGCACGAAGGCCAGCGTCTTGGTGCGCAGCAGGTTGACCCCCATGATCTCGGCGGCGATGTCCCGGTCCCGCACGGCGGCGAACGCCCGGCCGGTCCGGCTGCGGGCCAGGTTGCGGGCGGCCACCCCGAGCACCACGAGCAGCGTCAGGCACAGCAGGTACATCGAGATCTCCGGGCTCAGCCGGAGCGGACCCACGGCATACGTCAGCCGCATGTCGGTGCCGAACAGGACCGGCACGGCACCGGCTCGCCCGACCCCGGACCCGCCGGTGACGGCAGCCCACTGCTTGAACAGCTGCTCACCGAGCATGAGCAGCCCCAGGGTCAGCACGGCCAGGTAGAGCCCCCGCACACGGGTCGCCAGGGGCGCGACCACCAGGCCCACCAGCGCGGGCACCACGGCGGCGGCCGCCAGCGCGAGCGACAGGTCCAGCTCCAGGCCCCAGGTGATCGACCCGGGTACGCCCCCGAGGACCGCTGCGGTGTAGGCGCCCAGCGCCATGAAGAAGGGGTGTCCCAGCGAGATCTGGCCCGCGTATCCGGTGAGCAGGTTCAGCCCGATCCCTGCGATGGCGTAGGCGATCGCGGTCGAGACCAGGTGGGTCAGGTCCCGGGTCACCACGAACGGCAGCACGAGCGCGGCGACCAGGGCCGCGGCCGTCCACCAACGCTTCGCCGGGGTGTTGAGCAGGGCCGAGTCGGACGCGTACCGGGTGTAGAGCCGCGGGCGGCCACGACGCACCGACCGCGGGACCTGGCCCGCCGTCCCGCTGGGGGCCAGCGAGCGGGACACGCCGGTCAGGCGCTGCAGCCCCGTGCCCGTGCCGGTGGTCATACCCGCTGCACCTCCCGGGTGCCGAACAGGCCGTAGGGCCTGATGAGGAGCACGAGGATCATCACCAGGTAGGGGACGACGTTCTCGAAGTTCGGACCCAGCCACGTGGCGTGGATGGGCTGGTAGGCAGCGGTCAGCGCGGTGATCACCCCGATCACCAGCCCTCCGACGACCGCCCCCCGGAACGAGTCGACCCCGCCGAGGATGAGGGCCGGCAGCGCGACCAGAGCGAACAACGCGTCGTTGGCCTGGACGACCGCTCCGGTCGAGGCAAGCATGACCCCCGCGAGCGCGGCCAGCGCCCCGCCGAGCGCCCAGGACAGCGAGAACATGCGTCCCACGTGGATCCCCTGGGCCATCGCGGCCTCCTGGTCCATGGAGGTGGCCCGCATCGCCAGACCGGTGCGCGACCTGGTCAGCCACCAGCCCAGTGCTGCGAGCACGACGGCCGCGACGAGGATGCGCCCGACGGTGAAGTGGTAGACCGGGATCACGCAGGCGAACTCACCCTGTCGAAGGCAGATCTGACTCAGCTGCCAGGGGTCGTTGACGGTGCGGGCCCGGGCGGCGAAGAGCCGGAAGGCCAGGATGAGCAGGACGATGAAGATGCCGACCGTCACCAGGGCGGTGGGGAACATGCCTCGCCCGATCATGGGCCGGATCGCCACCCGCTCCACGGCCATGGCCAGCAGCGCCACGAGAGCCATCGCCAGCACGACGGCGACCCAGAACGGCAGCCCTGCGTCGACCGCCAGCACGGAGGTGGCGAAGGTCCCGAGGATCAGCAGCCCCGGCTGGGCGAAGTTGAGCACCCCGGTGGCCCGGTAGATGATGACGAAGCTGACGGCGATGATCGCGTAGACGGCGCCGGAGCCCAACCCGGAGATGACGGCCGTGATGACGGTGTCCATGGTCCTCCTCAGCCCGACCGGCCCAGGTCGGCACCGGCGTGCTCCTCGGTGCCGGCGTACATGTCGTCGACCAGGTGCGGGACGGTGGCGGCGAAGGCGGACCGCTTGAGCTTCTGGGTCGCGGTCAGCTCACCGTCCTCGTGGTCCAGCTCCTTGTGCAGCATCCGGAACTTGCGGACCGACTCCACCCGGGCGAACCGGGAGTTGACCTCGCGCACCACCCCGGCGACCAGCTCGACCACCTCGGCCCGGCAGGCCAGGTCACGGTAGGTGGTGTACTCGATCCGTCGCCGGGCCGCCCAGTCGGAGACGGTGTCGTACTCGATGCCGACGAGAGCCGTCAGGTAGGGGCGCTGGTCCCCGATGACGACCGCCTCCCGGACGTAGGGCGAGGCCTTGATCGCGTTCTCGATCTCGCTCGGGGAGATGTTCTTGCCCCCCGCGGTGATGATGATGTCCTTGATCCGGTCGACGATGCGCAGGTGCGAGCCGCCCACCCACTCGCCGACGTCGCCGGTGTGCAGCCAACCCTCCTCGTCTACGGCCTCTGCGGTCGCGTCCGGACGGTTCCAGTAGCCCACGAAGGTGCCCGGGTGCCGGGTCAGCACCTCGCCGGTCTGCTCGTCCAGTCGCAGGCCGATGCCTGGCTGCGCCTCCCCGACGGTCCCCACGCGGACCCGCCCCGGGTAGTTCGTGGTGGCCACTGCGGTGTTCTCCGTCATCCCGTAGGCCTCGTGGATGGTCAGCCCCAGCCCCTGGAACCAGGTGAGCAGGTCGGGCGAGATGGGGGCGGCGCCGGACAGCGCGTGCCGCACGTGGGTCAGCCCCAGGTGCTGCTTGAGCTTGCGGTTGGCCAGGACCCAGGCCAGCCCGGACCGCACCCGTGAGCCGGCGGAGAGCCGCCCGCCGTCGGCCAGCTGCTGCTGAGCCACCTGGGTGCCGAGCCGCTGGGACAGCCCGTACGCCGCCCGCTTGGCCGGAGAGGCGTTGGCGACCTTGATGGCGACGGACGCCTGGATCTTCTCCCAGATGCGGGGCACCGCGAAGAGGACCGTGGGCTGCACCTCGGCCAGGTCGGTGGTGACCGTCTCGATGGACTCGGCGAAGTGCACCACGGTCCGGTTGCGCACCCCCGACCAGGTCGTCACCGCCCGCTCCACGACGTGGGACAGCGGCAGGTAGGAGACCAGCACGTCGTCGTGCCCCAGCCCGTCCGGCCCGAACATGCCCGGGGCGGCGGAGAAGGTCTGCGTGGCGTAGCTGACGTTGCGCGCGCTGAGCATGGCACCCTTGGGCGGCCCCGTGGTGCCGGAGGTGTAGATGAGGGTGACCACGTCGTCGGGGGTGCGGTCCGCGTCGAGGCGGTCCAACAGGCCCGGGTCCACCCTGCGCACCGCGGCCCCCCGCTCGACCAGCTCGTCGACGGGGATGAGCCGCTCGTGCTCGTAGTCGGCCAGGCCCCGGCTGTCCAGGTGCACGACCCACTCCAGGGTCGGGACCGCGTCGATGGCCTCCAGCGCCTTGTCGACCTGCTCCTGGTCCTCGGCGAACAGCACCCGGGCACCGGAGTCGCGCAGCAGGTACTCCACCTCCGTGACCGGGTTGGTCGGGTAGAAGCCCACGGTCATCGCCCGCAGCGCGTTGGTGGCCACGTCGGCGTACAACCACTCGGGCCGGTTCTCCGACTGGACGGCCACCCGGTCCCCCGGGCCCACCCCGAGGGCGGCCAGACCGAAGGCGACCTGCTCGACGTTGAGCAGGTAGTCCGACCAGGTGATGTCCTGCCAGAGACCGAATCGCTTCTCGCGCAGAGCGGTGCGCCCACCGTCCTCGGCCGCGGCCGCCCGCAGCAGCCGAGGCAGGTAGGTGACCTCGTGGCCCTCGTCGGCGCCCTGGGGAGGGGTGGAGGCGGGCTGCTCGCTCACCGCTGGCCCTCCGTCCCGCCGTCACCGGGTCCGACCTCGGCCGCCTCCACCAGGTCGGCACCGGCGACCCCGGCGAGCACGTCCTTGCTGGCTCCGCCGAGGTAGGCCGCGACGACGGCAGGGTCGCGCTGCACCTGTTCCGGGGTGCCCAGGGCGATCCGACGGCCGAAGTCGATGACCAGGACCCGGTCGGCCAGATCCATGACCAGGCGCATGTCGTGCTCGACCATGATCATCGCGATGCCCAGCTCGCTGCGGACGTCGAGGATGAACCGGGCCATGTCCTCGGTCTCCTCCGAGTTCATGCCGGCCACCGGCTCGTCGAGAAGCAGCAGCTGGGGGTCCATGGCCAGGGCCCGACCCAGCTCGATGCGCTTCTTGATGCCGTAGGGCAGGATGCCGACCGGGTGGTGGCGAACGGCGGTGAGGTCGAGGAACTCGATGAGGTGTTCGACGGTCTCCCGTGCCTGGTACTCCTCGCGGCGCGCGGGGGGCAGCCAGGCCATCGCCTGCCACCACGGCACCTGCATCCGCTGGTGCCGGCCCAGCAGCAGGTTCTGGAGGACCGAGAGGTTGTCGAAGAGCTCGATGTTCTGGAAGGTGCGGGCCACCCCCAGGGCGGCGACCCGGTCGGGCTTGGGGCCCAGGAGGGACTCTCCGCGGAAGGTCACCTGCCCCTCCTGCGGTCGGTAGACCCCGGAGATGCAGTTGAACGTGGAGGTCTTGCCGGCCCCGTTGGGTCCGATGATGGCGAACAGCTCCCCCTCGGGTACGTCGAAGCTGATCGCGTCGAGGACGGTGTTGCCGCCGAAGCGCAACGTCAGGTCCGCGACCTCCAGCAGCGGCACCCCGGTCACGACAGCCACCGCTTGCGCCGCCGGTAGTGCTTGACGTCCCGCAGCGAGGTGTTCTCTCCGCCCAGGCCCAGGTAGAACTCCTGGATGTCCGCGTCCGCCCGGAGCTTCTCGGCCGGCCCGTCCATGACCGTGATGCCGTTCTCCATGACGTAGCCGTGGTGGGCGATCGACAGCGCCATCGCGGCGTTCTGCTCGATGAGCAGCACCCCCGTGCCACTGCCGTTGATCTCGACGATGAGGTCGCGGATGCGTTCCACCATCTTGGGGGCGAGCCCCAGGCTGGGCTCGTCGAGCAGCAGGTAGCGGGGCTGGGCCATGAGCGCCCGACCGATCGCGAGCATCTGCTGCTCACCTCCGGAGAGGTAGCCCGCGTGGGAGCTCCGCCGGTCGGCCAGCACCGGGAACATGGTGTAGATGCGGTCGAGCTTCTCCGCCAGCCCACGGGTGCCGACCGTGTGCGCGCCGACCCGCAGGTTCTCCTCGACGCTGAACTCCACGAAGACACGCCGGCCCTCCATCACCTGCCCGACACCGGCCCGCACCACGGACGCGGCGCGGCGGGTGTCCAGGTCGGCGCCGTCGACGCTCACCGAGCCGCGGGTGATCCGACCACGGTGCACGTCGAGCAACCCGGTGATGGCCCGCAGCAGGGTGGTCTTGCCGGCTCCGTTCGCCCCGAGGAGCGCCACGATCCGGTCGGGCCCCACCTGAAGGCTGGCACCGCGCACAGCGAGCATCACGTCCTCGTAGACGACCTCGAGGTTGTGCACGGCGAGCATCGGCGCTCCTGGGGATCACCCGCGGAAGCGCGGATGTGGGGATCAAGGGTTGGCTGAGCCTGCCCCATGCCCGTGACCTGCGTCACGCACCACCGGCGATTGTTACCGAAAAGAAACATGCCCCGGGGGGAACCGTTCCCCACGTGGTCCCCACGTGCCGGCACGAAAGAGCCCCTGAGCAGCGTTCCGCTGGCCAGGGGCTTGTTCAGAGGGCGGGCGATACTGGGTTTCAACTCTTGGAAGAGGTTACGACCCCCCGCCGTCCACTTTGATGATAACTCGCAGGTCAGAGGGCATATCGGCGAGGGAAACAGATGGACGGATCTGGACGCACCCCCTGAGAGTTCTCGCCATCGAGGGTGTGGGTGGGGCTGATTCCGCCGGTCTCGAGCAGTGCTTCGTGGTCTCTCAGTGGTCACCGCTGCCTGGCGCCACCGACATACCCGTCGGCTTGCGCGCCGCGCGCAGGAGGGTTGTGGCGGTCTGGAAGTCGTCGAGGGAGTTGAACGCCTGGTAGCCGGAGGCGAACCGCAGATCGGCCACCTTGTCGAGGTCGCGCAGCGGGGCCAAGGATCGCCATCCCGATCTCGTGCGCGTCGAGCTCCGCCTGCCCCGAGGCCCGGATGGCCTCCTCGACGGTCTCGCCAAGGCGCTGCGAGTCATCCTCGGCGCCCGGTTTGCTCCTCTTTCGCAGGTCGCGGGATACGCGGGGCCACCCATGGACGGTGGAGAGTGAGTGTGAGCCTTGGGACACCTGTGGACCCTAGACGCAACAGCCTCCGTGGTCGTGGCGGCGTGTGGCAGGCCGGGCCTGTCACGGGCCAACGCACCGGCTCGACCGTGGCGCCGGGCTCGTGAATCGGTGAGACTGGCGACCCACCGGACCATCCTGACGTCGTCGACCTGAGGGAGACACCCGTGCGCCTCGCCGCCGGCTCGCGCTGACCCTGGCTCTGCTCACGAGCGCCGCGTGCAGCACCCTTGACGAACCCGGGGTCACGACGTCGGAGGCCGGCCCGGTGACATTGACGTCGCGGGCGCCCGATGACGGCGAGAAGACCGAGCCGCCAGCCGCTGATGGGGTCAGCCTGCCCGAGCTGCCCGCAGTTGCGCGTGAGCAGACCGAGGCCGGAGCGCAAGCCTTCGTCGAGCACTACTTCGAGGTGCTGAACCGCATGGCAGCCCAGCCTTAACTGGGCGTCCTCGACGCCCTGGCCGCGCCCACGTGCCGACCCGGTGATGCCATGGTCACCGCGGTCGACGCGATGTCCGAGGAGTCGCAGGTCGCCACCGGACCCTTCGCGGATGTCGAGGTTCTCGAGGCCATGCTCGTCGACCGCGGTGCGGGAGTCGAGATCGACGTGGACTGGCTCGTCCCGGACATCGTCGACGCGAGCGGCAGCGCAGTCGCGAGCGATCCCGAGGGTGCGGAAGGTCAGCTGTTGGTGGAGATGACGTACGTCGGCGAGCGATGGGTCATCACCCAGATGACGAGTGCGTCACTGCCGTGAGGCTGGTTCCATCGTGCGGATGGTTCCATACCGACCCTTTGCCTGGGGATGACGGCACCCCGTTGTTCCTTGTTTCTTCCTCGAAGACACGTCGAGGCCCTCGAAAAGGCCTCTGACCTGCGGTATCTGGTGGGCGATACTGGGTTTGAACCAGTGACCTCTTCCGTGTCAAGGAAGCGCGCTACCACTGCGCCAATCGCCCGTGCTCGTGGACATGTCCGTCAAGCGAGGTGGAGACGGGATTTGAACCCGTGTAGACGGCTTTGCAGGCCGTTGCCTCGCCTCTCGGCCACTCCACCGTGAGGCAACCGTGGTGGTTGTGCCTCCGAGCGGACGACCGGGCTCGAACCGGCGACCTCAACCTTGGCAAGGTTGCGCTCTACCAACTGAGCTACGTCCGCGTGCCCCAACCGTCTTCGGTGGCGCGAGAAAGAACATTAGCCGACTGGCGGCGGAGGTCCAAATCCGGCGACGGAGGCGTGTCGAGGGGCGACGGTTGTCGGGGGAACGGTCCTCGTTCGGTCACAATGGAGGGCGGCGACGACGAGGTCCCCGGTCCCTTGCCCCACCGATCCCCCACCGAAAGTCGACCCACCATGGATGTCTGGCCCGGCAGCGCCTATCCCCTCGGCGCAACCTTCGACGGCCGCGGCGTGAACTTCGCCCTGTTCTCCGAGCACGCGACCTCGGTCGAGCTGTGCCTCATCGGCGAGCGCGCCAAAGAGGTGCGCATCCCCCTGGAGGAGGTCGACGCCCACGTCTGGCACGGCTACATCCCCAACTGCCAGCCAGGCCAGCGGTACGGCTACCGGGTCACGGGGCCGTACGCCCCCGAGGAGGGCCACCGGTTCAACCCCAACAAGCTGCTGCTGGATCCCTACGCGAAGGCCATCAGCGGGCAGATCCGCAACCACCAGGGCATCTTCGGCTACGACTTCGGGGACCCCACCTCCTACAACGAGGACGACTCCCTCCTGCACACGATGCTCTCGGTCGTGGTCAACCCGTTCTTCGACTGGGGCCACGACCGGCCCCCGCGGCACGCCTACGCCGACACGGTGGTCTACGAGGCCCACGTCAAGGGTCTGACGATGAACCACCCCGACGTCCCGCCGGAGATCCGAGGCACCTACGCCGGCGTCGCCCACCCGGCCGTCATCGACCACCTGACCACGCTGGGGGTCACGGCCATCGAGCTGCTGCCCGTCCACCAGTTCGTCGACGACCCGCACCTGCAGGACAAGGACCTGTCCAACTACTGGGGCTACAACACCATCGGCTTCCTGGCCCCGCACAACGCCTACTCCGCCTACGGCCACCGCGGGCAGCAGGTGACCGAGTTCAAGTCGATGGTCAAGGCGCTGCACGAGGCCGACATCGAAGTCATCCTCGACGTCGTCTACAACCACACGGCCGAGGGCAACCACCTGGGTCCCACCCTGTCCTTCCGCGGGATCGACAACGCCAGCTACTACCGGCTCGTCGACTTCGACAAGGCGCACTACTACGACACCACCGGGACCGGCAACAGCCTGCTCATGCGCAGCCCGCACGTGCTGCAGCTGATCATGGACTCGTTGCGCTACTGGGTCACCGAGATGCACGTGGACGGGTTCCGCTTCGACCTGGCCGCCACCCTGGCGCGGCAGTTCCACGAGGTCGACAAGCTCTCGGCCTTCTTCGACATCATCCAGCAGGACCCGGTCATCTCCCAGGTCAAGCTCATCGCCGAGCCCTGGGACCTGGGCGACGGGGGTTACCAGGTGGGCAACTTCCCGCCCCTGTGGACGGAGTGGAACGGCAAGTACCGCGACACCGTCCGGGACTTCTGGAGGGGCGCCCCGGCCACCATGGGCGAGTTCGCCTCCCGGTTGACGGGCTCCTCGGACCTCTACGAGCACAGCGGACGCCGGCCCTTCGCCTCGGTCAACTTCATCACCGCCCACGACGGCTTCACGCTGCGGGACCTGGTCTCCTACAACGAGAAGCACAACGACGCCAACGGCGAGGGCGGCAACGACGGCGAGGCGCACAACCGGTCCTGGAACTGCGGGGTGGAGGGTCCCACCGACGACCCCCAGATCTCGGCGCTGCGCCTGCGGCAGCAGAAGAACTTCCTGGCCACGCTCCTGCTGAGCCAGGGGGTGCCGATGCTCGCCCACGGGGACGAGATGGGGCGCACCCAGATGGGCAACAACAACGTCTACTGCCAGGACAACGAGCTGGCCTGGATGGACTGGGACCTGGCGCCCGAGCAGAGCGACCTGCTGGACTTCACCGCCCACCTGATCCAGCTGCGCCGGGAGCACCCGGTCTTCCGTCGACGCCGGTTCTTCGCCGGTGACGCCGACCACGGCGGGCAGAGCGACTTCGGCGACATCGTCTGGTACTCCCCCGACGGCTCGGTCATGACCGAGGGCGGGTGGCACAGCAAGGAGCAGGCGTGGCCGTCTTCCTCAACGGGGAGGCGATCACCGAGACCGACGAGCGGGGCCGCCCCGTCCTCGACGACCACTTCCTGCTGCTCATCAACGGTCACCACGAGACGGTCGAGTTCACCGTTCCCGACGGGATCGACACCACCACCTGGCAGGTCGCCGTGGACACCTCCGGGGACGACATCGACGACGACGTCCCGTGGGAGACGGGCTCGACGCACCCGATGCCGCCGCGCGCGGTGGTCCTCCTGCAGGCGACCCCCCAGCCCCAGCTGGCCGGGACGAACGGGAGCTGAACCGCAGCCGGCCCGGCACCGCGATGGTGCCGGGCCGGCTGGGGTCCAGGGTCGGGTCCGCGTCAGCCCGCCGCGAGCCGCTCCTGCTCCGCCTCGACGTCGAAGTCGGCCGGGGGCCAGCGCAGGTCCAGCGCCCGCAGGTGCTCCAGCAGCAGCCGTTGCACCGCGAGCCGGGCGTACCACTTGCGGTCCGCCGGCACGACGAACCACGGGGCCACCTGCGTGCTGCACCGCTCCAGGGCGACCTGGTAGGCCTCCTGGTAGGCGTCCCAGTGCGCCCGCTCGTCGAGGTCTCCGGGGTTGTACTTCCAGTACTTGTCGGGCCGCTCCAGCCGCTCTCCGAGCCTCTCCTTCTGCTCCTCCGCAGAGATGTGCAGCATCACCTTGATCAGCGTCACCCCGTCGTCGACCAGGCTCTTCTCGAAGTCGTTGATGGTCGAGTAGCGGCGCCCCCACTGGGCCGGCGGGACCAGGTCGTGGACCCGCACCACCAGCACGTCCTCGTAGTGGGACCGGTCGAAGACGCCGATCATCCCCGGGTCGGGCACGGCCTGCCGGATGCGCCAGAGGAAGGGATGGCTGAGCTCCTCCTCGGTCGGCTTCTTGAACGCCTTGATCTGCACCCCCTGGGGGTCGACGGCGCCGACCACGTGCCGCATGATTCCGCCCTTGCCGGCCGTGTCCATGCCCTGGACGACCAGCAGCACCCGACGCCGGTCCCCGGCCGTGCTGCTGGCGAAGAGCATCTCCTGGAGCGCGTCCAGCTCGTCGTCGACCTCCCCCAGGGCCGCCTTCCCCTCCGCCTTCCCACCGTCGAACGCGGGGGTGGACCGCGGGGCGACGTCGGCGAGGACGAAGCCCTCCCCGACCCGCAGGGCGTCGCTGAACGGGGTGCCCGCGTCCGTCGAGACGGCGGGGTCCGGCGTGCCCGCCGCCGCGTCCGCCGCCTTCGTCGAGGACGTCTTTGCGGCGTCCTTCGGGGATGCGTCCTTCTTCTTCGTGGACTTCTTCTTCTCGCTCCTGGCCATCGAGCCATCCTGGCAGAGGGGTCGGTCCGCGCCCACCCGGGGCGCGTCCTGATGCCGTCCCCGTGCCGACGCGGCGGACCGGCAGGATGGGTCCATGACCTCCCCACCACCACAGGTCGGGGCCGGCCCGCTCGGGCCCGCAGACCTGGACCGCTGGTATGCCGTGCCGCGGGGCGTCGACACCGCCCCTGGGTGCGGGCCAGCTTCGTGACGACCCTGGACGGCCGGGCCAGCGGGCCCGACGGCCGCAGCTCCAGCCTGAACGCCGGCTCCCCGGGCGACCATGCCGTCTTCGACCACCTGCGCTCCTGGGCCCAGGTGGTCGTGGTCGGGGCGGGGACGGCCCGGACCGAGGAGTACGAGCCCGTTCCCGGCGCCCTGCTCGTGCTGCTCACCCGCGACGGTGTCCTTCCCGACTCTCTCGGGGCGGCCGGGGAGCGCAGAGAGGCTGGGGGCGACGGCGACGCCGGGGGGAACGGCCAGGCTGGGCGGGACGAGGAGCTGGGACAGGGCGGGGGTGGTGGCGTCCTGGTGCTGGGCGGCCGGGGCCGGAGCCTGGCGCCCGGGGAGGTGCTGGCGGAGCTTGCGCGCCGTGGGCTGCGCCGGATCCTCCTGGAAGGAGGGCCCCAGGTGTTCGGGAACTGGCTCGCCGCCCGGGCGGTGGACGAGCTGTGCCTCACGGTCCGGCCGGTCCTCGCCGGCGGCGACGGACCGCTCCTCGTGCCCCCGACGACCTCCTTCGGCGGCCTCCTCGGTCGGGCCACGCACCTGCTCACCTGGGGAGGGGACGTGCTGGTCCGGACCCGGCTGCGCTGATCCTCACGACCGGCACCATCATCACGGTCCTCACCGCACGAAGCTGGCGACCAGGTCCTCCCACAGCGAGGGGTTGGTGTTCCACTCCTGGCAGTGCCGCGCCCGCGGCCAGACGAAGGTGTGGACCAGCCCGGGGCGACGCCGCGCGAGGTCCTGCGAGGGGCCGAAGGGCACGGTCTCGTCCGTGGCCGAGTGGATGATGAAGATGCGGTGGCTGACCTCGTCGGCCCGGTCCACCCAGTTGGTCGCGGCCACGTCCACCGGCTCGGCGATCCGCAGCAGGTGGCGGGAGGCGCGCGACCGCAGGAGCGAGCGGGCCAGGTGGTCGATCGGCCGCGGGATGAAGTGCAGGTCGGCCTGGTGGGCCAGCACCGACCCCCAGTCGATGACCGGACCGTCGAGCACCACCCGGTGGACCCGGGAGGCCACCTCGGACCGGTTGAGCGCCTGCAGGACGATCGCCCCACCCATCGACCACCCCACCAGCACCAGGCGACGGGCGCCCTGGTCGAGGGCGAAACGCATCGCCGCGTCGATGTCGCGCCACTCGGACAGCCCCAGGCTGTAGCGCCCGTCGGCCGACGGCGGTGCGCCGATGTCGTTGCGGTACATCGGGACCAGGCTGGTGAAGCCCATCCGGTGCAGGACCGGCAGGGCCCGCAGGCACTCCTCACGCTGCGCGCTGCGCCCGTGCACCAGGACCGCCCAGTCGCCGGTGTCCCTGGCGGGGTCGGGCGCCACCTTCCACGCCGGGAGGTCCCCGACGTCGGAGGTGACCACGACGTCCTCGTACGCCAGGTCGACGGCCGAACCCGGTGTGCCGCAGTAGAAGTAGTTGTTCCACCGCGCGCTCCCGGGAGCCAGCTCCCCCCGGTCGACCCCGAGCACCTGGCGCGTCACCGTGGCGGGGGCACGTCGGCCGCGCGAACGCCCCTCCGGCGGCTCGGCGCCACCCCCGGTGCCGTCGTGGCCGGCCTCGACGACGTCCCCCAGCCGGGCGTGACCGGCTCCTCCGTCGAGCCACAGGCCGTAGCGGCCCGGGGCGGTGGTCCAGGGCGTGGACCGCAGGGTCACGGTGCCGACGCCGCCGTCGACGTCCACCGCGACGATCGTCGTGTCGTCCTTCTTCTCGTGCTCCGGGGTGATGATCCGGTGGGCGAAGTAGGTGGCCGTCCCCATGGACACCGCACCCCCGAGGGCCGCCCCGCCGACGACGCCGGCCCCCACCGACGCGGCCCGCCGGGCCCCCGTGCTCACCGTCCCACGCCCAGGACGTCGGCCAGGTCGTAGTCCTGGGGCCGGTCGAGCTGGTCGTAGGTGCAGCTGCGGGGGTCCCGGTCCGGCCGCCAGCGCACGAACTGCGTCGTGTGACGGAAGCGCTGCCCCTCCAGGTAGTCGTACCGCACCTCCACGACCCGCTCGGGTCGCAGGGCGGTGAACGAGAGGTCCTTGCCCGCGGCCCAGCGGGACTGCTCGCTCTTGCGCGGCGTGCGTTCCCCCGCCAGGTGCCGGGCCCAGTCCCACGGGTGGCCGTCCAGGTCGGTCACCAGCTCCTGCAGCTCGACGAAGAGTTCGCGGCGCCGCGCCATCGGGAAGGACGAGCTCACCCCCACGCTGGCCAGCGTGCCGTCCTCGTCGTAGAGCCCCAGGAGGAGGGACCCGACGGCCTCGTCGTCGGTCTTGTGCGTCCGGTACCCGGCGACGACGCAGTCGGCCGTCCGTTCGTGCTTGAGCTTGGTGAGCACCCGCTTGCCGGGCTGGTAGGGGGCGTCGGGGTCCTTGGCGATCAGACCGTCCAGGCCCGCCCCCTCGAAGTCGCGGAACCAGCGCATCGCGACCTCCTCGTCGTCGGTGACGGGCGAGAGGTGCACCCCGACCGGCCGACCGCCGGCCACCCGGTCCGACCGGTCCGCCTCCAGCCCGCCCAGCGCCTCCTCGAGGCGCGCCCGGCGCTCGCGGAACGGCATACCCCGCAGGTCCTCCTCGCCCAGGGCGAGCAGGTCGAAGGCCACGAACGTGGCCGGGGTCGCCTCCGCCAGCATCCGCACCCGCGAGTCCGCCGGGTGGATGCGCTGCTGGAGGGCCTCGAAGTCCAGCCGGGTGCCGTCGGCGGTGGTCACCACGATCTCCCCGTCGACGACGCACCGGGACGGCAGGTGCTCCAGGGCGGCCTCGACGACCTCGGGGAAGTAGCGGGTCAACGGCTTCTCGTTGCGGCTGCCCAGGACCACCTCGTCGCCGTCGCGGAAGGCGATCGAGCGGAACCCGTCCCACTTGGGGTCGTACCACCACCCCTCGGGCAGCGTCTTCAGCGGCTTGGCCAGCATGGGCGCGAGGGGCGGAACGACGGGCAGGTCCACGGCGTCAGTCTGCCCGATCCGACCGACGCTGCGGAGGCTCCACGCGGTTGCCCTCCTCGTCCCAGTGCTCGGCGACCTTCTTGCTCGGCTGCACCCTCGGCGGCTCCCCCGGCATCTTGGGGTGGTCCGGAGGAAAGCTCAGCTCGCCCAGGCCGCGCTCCAGGTCGGCCTCCCACAGGGCGTGCGCGGCGGCGAGGTCGGCCGGGTCCTCGTGCAGACCGGCCCAGGCGTCGCCGTGCTCGGCCAGCCACCCGGGCACGGTGTGGACCGCGAGCGTGGTCGGGTCGACCTCGTCCAGCTGCTCCCAGGAGACCGGGACCGACACCGGCGCCCCGGGCAGGATACGCGGGCTCCACGCCGCCGCCAGGGTCCGGTCGCGGGTCGCCTGGTTGTAGTCGACGAAGATCCGCTCCCCCCGCTCCTCCTTCCACCACGCGGTCGTCACCAGGTCGGGGTGGCGACGCTCCAGCTCCCGGGCGATCGCGATGACGGCGTGGCGCACGTCGAGGAACTCCAGCGTCGGCCGGACCGAGGCGAAGACGTGCACGCCCCGGCTGCCGGTCGTCTTGACGAACGGTCGCAGCCCCACCTCGGTCATGACCTCGCGCAGGCCGTGGGCGGCCTCCACGACGTCGCGGTAGCTGCGGCCCGGCTGGGGGTCCAGGTCGACCCGGACCTCGTCGGGGTGGTCGTTGTCCCCCGTGCGCACCGGCCACGGGTGCCAGGTGACCGTGCCCATCTGCGCGGTCCACAGCAGGGTGGCCAGGTCGTCGACGACCAGCTGGGGGTGGCTGCGCCCGCTGGGGTAGGTGACCATCGTCGTGCGCGACCACTCCGGGACCCCCTTCGGCGGGTTCTTGGAGTAGAACTCCTCCCCCTCGATGCCTCCGCGCACGCGCTGCAGGGTCACGGGGCGGTCGGCCAGCCCGCGCAGCATCGGCTCCGCGACGGCCTGCAGGTATGCCGCCAGGTCGGCCTTGGTGATCGCGGCACCACGGTCGGTGGCCGGCCAGACGACCTTGTCGGGGCTGGAGAGACGCACCTGACGGTCGTCGCCGCCGGGTCCGGGAGCGGTCAGGGTCATGGCCTCGGGCATGTCCGTAACCTACCGACTGCCCCACGGCACACGGTGTGACCAAGATCACCGTGCGTGCGGTGCAACACAGCGGGTGGTTTCGACGGAATGCTCAGCAGCAGGTGCCGCTCGGCACCTGACTTGACGGGCCGTCCCAGGTGACGGCCCTAGGTTCAAAGGGGAACCAGATGCGAACCACCGCCCGCACCCTCACCACCGCCCTCCTCGCCGCCCCGCTCGTCGCGGGCGCGGTCCTGCCTGCCAGCGCCGGAGAGGCCGGACACGTCCGGTCCTCGGGCACCTTCGCCTCGATCGACCTGACCGGTCCCGAGGCGTCCGACGCCATTCCCGGCAACTACCTCGCCTTTGGCTCCCTGGAGATCTTCGGTGACTGGGCCATGGGCGGTGCCAGCGCTTTCCAGTGCGAGGACGGGGCCGCCCCCGGCGACGACGCCGAGGGCTGCACCTACGTCGCCGACGTGTGGTTCGACGGCGGGGACCTCGACGTATCGACCGGCAAGGGCAAGAACGCCACCACCGCCGTGGTCGGCGACCTGCGGATGAATGCCTTCTCCTGGGACGAGGAGACCGGGGAGGGGAATGAGACGGCGACCATCGTGCCGCTCGACGTGAGCCTGACCCCCTACGGCAAGTCCTCCCGGGAGACGCAGACCTATACGTTCAGGGACGGGGAGACCGGTGAGTCCTTCTCCTTCAGGGCCACCCGGACGGCGAGCAGGGCCACAGTCAGCGGCGATCTCGGAGACCTGAGCCTCGACGGAAAGGCCGGTTACACCGGCAGCTACCGGTCCCAGGACCGGTGGCGGATGCCGTGAGCCGGGGCCGAGCCTGATCATCGGCCCTCCGGTGCTCCGTTCCCGGGCGACGCGCCCGCCGCGCCGCCCGGGAACAACTGCGCCCCCACGTCGTTGACCACGACATGGCCCACCACCACAGCACCCCCGCCACCGACGCCGCCAAGGGCGCGACCGCCTACCCCACCGTCCGTCCCGAGGAGGAGTGGAAGGCGCAGCTGACGCCGGAGGAGTACCACGTCCTGCGCGAGGCCGGCACCGAGCGACCGTTCGTCGGTGAGTACACGAACACCACGACCGAGGGCGTCTACAGCTGCCGCGCGTGCGGGGCCGAGCTCTTCCGCTCCGAGACCAAGTTCGAGTCGCACTGCGGCTGGCCGAGCTTCTACGCCCCGCTCGCCGAGGACCGGGTCCAGTACATCAAGGACGACTCGCTGGGCCGCACCCGCACCGAGGTGCGCTGCGGCTCCTGCGGCTCGCACCTGGGGCACGTCTTCGAGGGCGAGGGCTACGAGACCCCCACCGACCTGCGCTACTGCATGAACTCGATCGCCATGACCCTGCAGCCGGCCGGCGACGAGCAGGCCTGAGCGCGGTTCAGCCGGTCTTGGGGCCGTGGTCGGCCAGCCGGTCGGCCACGGCTCTCCTCAGCTCGGCATGCCGGACCAGGAACGCCCGCTCGTCCATCTTCTTGCGCCGCAGCCACACGGTGACCTCGGTGGAGCACTTGCTCGCGTTGCACGACCGGCAGGCGGGCACGACGTTCTCCAGCGTGTACCGCCCGCCCCGTGAGATCGGCAGCAGGCAGTCCTTCTGCAGCCCCACCGGCGGCGCGCCGCAGTAGGCGCACCCGCCCCAGACCTCCAGCAGCGCCGCCCACTGGGCCGGTGCGAGGTCGTGCTCCACCCGCGCCATGCGCCGCGCCCGTCGGCGCGAGGAGCGCGCCGAGCGGGTGCGGGAGACCATGGGCCCGAGGGTATGCCGTGCCGCGCCCCGTTCAGGGGAGCGAGTCGACCAGGTCGGCGAGCTCCACCCGCGGGCCGGTGAAGAAGGGCACCTCCTCGCGCACGTGCAGGCGCGCGTCGGTGGCCCGCAGGTCGCGCATCAGGTCCACGATGCGGTGCAGCTCCTCGGCCTCGAACGCCAGCAACCACTCGTAGTCCCCCAGCCCGAAGGCCGAGATGGTGTTGGCCAGCACGTCCTTGTAGTCCGCCGCGGCCTGGCCGTGCTCGCGCAGCATCCGGCCCCGCTCGGCGGGGTCGAGGATGTACCACTCGTAGGAGCGCACGAAGGGGTAGACGCACAGGTACCTCCCCGGCTCGTGGCCGGAGAGGAAGGCGGGCACGTGGCCGCGGTTGAACTCCGCCGGCCGGTGCATCCCCACGACCGACCACACCGGGTCCAGGTGGCGACCGAGCTCGGTGCGCCGCAGCCGCTGGTAGGCCCGCTGCACGGTCTCGACCTCCTCGGCGTGCCACCAGACCATGACGTCCGCGTCGGCCCGGAGGGCGGAGACGTCGTAGACGCCGCGCACCACGAGACCGTCGTCGCCCAGCTCGGCGAAGAGGCGGTCGACCTCGGCCACGATCCCCTCCCGCTCGTGCGGCAGCGGGGCGCCGGCGCGGAAGACGGAGTAGGCCGCGTAGCGCACCGTGGAGTTGATCTCGTCGACCTGCTCAGGGGTGGGGGGCGTGTAGGACGTCATGGTCGCCCATTGTGTCCCGCCACGCTGCCCTCCGCCGCCCGGGGGGTCATCCCAGCTCGTCGACGGCCCGCCCCGCGGAGGCGATGCAGGCGGGGATGCCCACGCCGTCGAAGGCGGCCCCGCAGGCCGCCAGTCCCGGCACCTCCGAGAGCGCGGCCCGGACGTGCTCGATCCGTCGGCCGTGCCCGACGGCGTGCTGCGGCAGCCCTCCGCCCCACCGTCGCACGTCGACGTCGACCGGTGCCGGCAGGTCCCGGCCGAGCGCCTGCGCCAGCTCCCTGCGGCAGACCTCGACCAGGTCGGCGTCGGGCACCTGCAGGGTCGCCTCCTCCCGGTGCCGGCCCACCGAGACGCGCAGGATGCTCAGGTCCTCTCCCGACGGACCGGCCCCCCGGCCCGCCTCCCGCACCCAGGCCCACTTGTCCGCGCTGAAGGTCGACGCCTTGACCGTGCGCCCGTCCACCGGTGGCACGAGGAAGCCGGACCCGTCCAGCTCGCCCAGCTCCTGGCTGCGGTAGGCGAGGGTCACCACCGCCATCGACGCCGTCTCGACCTGGCCCAGCAGCTCCGCCGCGTCCGGCGCGACCGGGTGCAGCAACCGGGCCGCGGGCGCGGCGGGGACGGCGAGCACGACCCGGTCCGCCAGGTATGTCGTGGGAGCGGGCCGCGGTCCCGTCACCACCTGCCAGCCCCCGTCGGGGTGGCGGTGCAGCTCGCGGGCCACGGTGCCCAGCAGGACGCGCGCCCCGCGCCGCGCCAGGGACTGCGCCAGGGCGGAGGGCAGCCGGTGCAGGCCCCCGTCGAGCGTGGCGAAGACCGGACGGGGGGCGGCCGACTGCGTGCCTCCTCCGGCCGGGACGGCGCGAGCGACCGCCTCGAGCAGCGGCTGGCCCGACCGGGCGGCGGCCAGGAGTGCCGGGAGCGTCGACGCCGCGGACAGCAGGTCGGCCGACCCGGCGTACACCCCGCCGAGGAGCGGTTCGACCAGCCGGTCCACGACGGCGGGCCCCAGGGTGGAGCCGACGAGCTCGCCGACCGAGGTGTCCTCGGCGTCGGGCCGCACCGTGCCGCCCACCACCTCGTGCCGGGCGCGGTCCACCTCCTCCTCGGTGAGCAGTCCGTGCAGGGTCCCGGGGTCGGCGGGCACCCCCATGAGCGTGCGCGGCGGGATGCGGTGCAGACGGCCGCGGGACCAGATCCGGGCCGGGGCGCCGGTGGGGTGGACGACGTGCTGGGCCAGTCCGACAAGCTCCATCAGCGCCACCGCCTCCGGCCGTCGGACCAGCACCGCCTCGGCCCCCACGTCCACGGTCACCCCGGCGACGGACCCGGCCCGGATCTTCCCGCCGACCCGGTCCGACCCCTCCAGCACGGTGAGCTCGGCCGAGGGGTCGCGACTCAGGATCTCCTCGGCGGCCGCCAGACCGCTGATCCCGCCGCCGAGCACGAGGTAGGACGTCATCGGCCCAGCGTCTCACCCCCGTCCCTGACTAGGGTTGACGGCATGACCGACCGACAGACCCAGGACGAGATCCGGAAGGCCCTCGAGGTCGTCGACCCGGACACCTTCGACGCCGCCGCCGAGACCGAGCGGCGCATCTCCTTCCTCGCGGAGTACCTGCGCCGGACGGGCACCAAGGGCTACGTGCTCGGCATCAGCGGCGGGGTGGACTCCACGGTGGGCGGCAGGCTGGCCCAGCTCGCCTGTGAGCGGGTGCGCCAGGAGGGGCTGGAGGCGGCCTTCGTGGCCGTCCGGCTGCCCTACCGGGTACAGGCCGACGAGGACGACGCCCGGGCCGCGCTGGAGTTCATCGGCCCCGACGAGGTGATGACCATCGACATCGGGCCCGGCGTGGACGCGCACTGGCAGGCCCTGCTCGACGCAGGCCTGGACGTCCACGACGACGTCGACGAGTACCACAAGGGCAACGTCAAGGCCCGCCACCGCATGGTCACCCAGTACGCCCTCGCCGGGGTCCGCGGGATGCTGGTCCTGGGCACCGACCAGGCTGCCGAGGCGCTCGTCGGCTTCTACACCAAGTTCGGCGACGGCGCGGCCGACGTCACCCCGCTCTTCGGCCTGCCCAAGCGCAGGGTGCGCGACCTGGGACGCGAGCTGGGCGCCCCGGACGCCCTCGTCGACAAGGTGCCGACGGCCGACCTGGAGAGCGACCGGCCGCTGCTGTCCGACGAGGAGGCCCTGGGCGTGAGCTACGTCGCGATCGACGACTACCTCGAGGGCCAGGACGTCTCCGCCGAGGACGAGGCGACGATCCTGGGGTGGTACCGCCGTACGGCCCACAAGCGGGCCCTGCCGGTCACGCCGGACGGTTTCCTCGGCGACCGCTGAGCCGGCCGCCGGCCGGCACCCGGGAGCTCAGCGCCGGGAGACCTCGTGCACCAGCTCCACGACGCGGGTGAGCACGTCCGGGTCGGTGGCGGGCAGCACACCGTGGCCGAGGTTGAAGATGTGCCCCGGGGCCTGCCGGCCCTCCTCGACGATCTCCCGGACCCGCCGCTCCAGCGCCTCCCACGGGGCGAAGAGCAGCGCCGGGTCCAGGTTGCCCTGCACGGCATACCGTCCCCCGGTCCGCTCGACCGCGTCGGCCAGGCTGACGCGGTAGTCCACGCCGACGACGTCGGCGCCCGCCTCGGCCATCTGCGGCAGCAGCTCGCCCGTGCCCACCCCGAAGTGGATGCGCGGCAGCCCGGGATGCGAGGCGGCCATCCCCTCCAGGACGGTGCGGCTGTGCGGCTCCACGAGGCGCGCGTAGTCCGCCCGGGACAGGTGGCCCGCCCAGGAGTCGAAGAGCTGCACCGCCGAGGCCCCGGCGTCCGCCTGCACCCGCAGGAAGGCCAGCGAGATCTGCGCGAGCCGGGTGCACAGGTCGTGCCACAGCTGGGGGTCGCCGTGCATGAGGGCCTTGGTGCGCTCGTGGTTCTTCGACGGTCCCCCCTCGACGAGGTAGGAGGCCAGGGTGAACGGAGCGCCGGCGAAGCCGATGAGCGGGGTGCTCCCGAGCTCGGCGACGAGCAGGCCCACCGACTCGGCGATGTCCGGCACGTGCTCGGGGGTGAGCTCGGGCAGCCGGTCCAGGTCCGCCCGGGTGCGCACCGGCTCGGCCACGACGGGACCCGTCCCGGGGACGATGTCCAGGTCCAGGCCCACGGCCTGGAGCGGGACGACGATGTCGCTGAAGAAGATCGCGGCGTCGACGCCGTGGCGGCGGACCGGCTGCAGCGTGATCTCGGTGACCAGCTCCGGCGTGCGGCAGGACTGCAGCATGGGGACGTCGGCGCGGACCGCGCGGTACTCCGGCAGGGAGCGTCCCGCCTGCCGCATGAACCACACCGGGGTGTGGGGCACCGGCCGCCGGCGGGCGGCGCGGACGAGGACGCTGTCGGCCGTCTGCGGGCTGGGGCTGGTCACCCGGGGAAGTCTGCCACGGGGCTGCGGCGGCACCGGCGGCCCGGTCCCGGACACGCGAGCGGCCTCGCCTCCCGCCGGCGCACCCCGGGGCGTCCTACTGTGGAGAGGTGGTGAGCCGCGGAACCGGACCTCGCCCGCGGTCGGGGACCGCGGGCCGCTCGTCCGCGCCGGCCGGGACCTCCGGGGCCTCTGCCGTCTCCCCGTTCGCGCTGGCCCTGGAGGGCATCCGCCTGGCCACGACGCGTCCCGAGCTGCAGCTCGAGGAGGTGCCGGCCCCGACCCGGCTGGCGCCGCAGGCGGTGGCCCTCTCCGGGGAGGTCGTCCCCAGCTACCTGACCGAGGACGACGACGCCGTCGCGACCGGCCGCTTCGTCCTCCTGCACGACCCCTCCTGCCCCGAGCCCTGGGAGGGCCCGTGGCGGATCGTCAGCTACGCCAAGGCCGAGATGGAGCCGGAGGTCGGCCACGACCCGCTCGCGGGGCAGGCCGGCTGGTCCTGGCTCACCGACTCCCTCGAGGCCGCCGACCTGACGTGGGCCGCCCCGGCCGGCACCGTCACCTGCGTGACCTCGGAGAGCTTCGGGGCCCTCGTCGACCGGCCGCCCACCGTGGAGCTGGAGCTGCGCGCCTCCTGGACGCCGGTGCTGACCCCCGGGCGCGAGGCCGAGGAGACCGCCGCCCACCTGGGCGCCTGGGGCGACCTGCTGTGCACCCTGGCCGGCCTGCCCCCGCTGCCGGAGGGCGTCGTCGCACTGAGCGGGATCCGCCGGTGAGCGCAGGCCGCCCGACGGACCGGGGCGAGGAGCTCGACCGCGAGGCCGGGACCGAGGACTTCGAGCCCCTCGACGCGCCCGTCGAGGGGGTGCCCCACGTCGTCGAGACGCCCGCGCAGCTGACCGAGCTGGCCGACGCGCTGGCCGGTGCCGGCGGTCCGGTCGCGATCGACGCCGAGCGGGCCTCCGGCCACCGCTACGGGCAGCGGGCCTACCTGGTGCAGCTGCGCCGCGAGGGAGCGGGCACCTGGCTGGTCGACCCGGTCGCCCTCGAGGACCTCTCCCCCGTCGCCGACGCCCTCGACGGGGTCGAGTGGGTGCTGCACGCGGCCACCCAGGACATCCCGTGCCTGGCGGAGGTGGGGCTGCGCCCCGGCAGCCTCTTCGACACCGAGCTCGGCGCGCGGATCGCCGGCCTGCCCCGGGTGGGGCTGTCCGCCTCTCTCGAGTACTACCTCGGTGTCACCCTCGCCAAGGAGCACTCGGCCGTGGACTGGTCCACCCGCCCCCTCCCCGAACCCTGGTTGCGCTACGCCGCCCTCGACGTGGAGCTGCTCGTCGACCTGCGGGACCGGATGGAGCGCGACCTGACCGAGCAGGGCAAGCTGGAGTGGGCGCGGCAGGAGTTCGAGGCTCTCGTCGACTTCGTCGGGCCCCAGCGCGACGACGAGGACGCCTGGCGCCGCACCAGCGGCGCGCAGCGCGCGCCCGCCGTCCCCGACAGGCCGCCGCGCTGCGCGAGCTCTGGCTCGAGCGGGACCGGATCGCCCGCGAGCGGGACGTCCCGCCGGGCCGCATCCTGCCGGACGCCACCCTCGTGGACCTGGCCGCGCGGCTGCCCCGCCACGCCGCGGACCTGGTCGGGGGCAAGGCCGAGCGCGGCCACGCCCGGCAGCGCCGCGCCGACCAGGGCCTGGCCCGGCACCAGCGCGTCTGGCTGGACGCCCTGCGCCGTGCCGCCGAGCTGCCCGAGGACGAGCTCCCCCCGCCGTCGCCCCGCCCCGACGGACCCCCGCCGGCGCGGGCCTGGGCGGACCGCGACCCCGAGGCCGCGGCCCGGCTCGACCGGGCCCGCAGCGGTCTGGCGGAGCTGTCCGGGCGGGTGGACGTCCCGGTGGAGAACCTCATGACGCCCGACCTGGTGCGCCGGGTCCTGTGGGAGCCGCCGCACCCGGCCACCCCGGACGCGCTCGACGCCGCCTTCGCCGAGCTGGGCGCGCGCCCGTGGCAGCGCGAGCTGGTCGTCCCGGTGGTCGAGCAGGCGCTGCGGACGGTCTGAACCCGGTCCCGGCCGGCCCGTGAGCCCTCATGCCTATCTCATATATGTGATCTACAGTGGCCGTCATGACTGAGAGCTACCTCTCCCGCATCGGCGGTCTGATCCGCGACGCCCGACGGCACAAGGACCTCACCCAGGCCGAGCTCGCGCAGCTCCTGGGCACGAGCCAGAGTGCCGTAGCCCGGATCGAGCAGGGCAAGCAGAACCTGTCCCTGGAGATGATCGCCCGCATCGGGGAGAAGCTGGACTCCGAGATCGTCCAGGTCTCCTCCGGCGTCCCCCAGAACCTGCGCATCACCGGGGGCGTCAAGCTCACCGGCGAGATCGACGTGCGCACCTCCAAGAACGCCGCCGTCGCGCTCCTGTGCGCCTCCCTGCTCAACAAGGGGCGCACCACCCTGCGCAACCTCGCCCGGATCGAGGAGGTCAACCGGATCACCGAGGTGCTCACCTCGATCGGCTTCAAGATCCGCTGGCTGCCCGACTCCTCCGACCTGGAGATCTGCCCGCCGGAGAAGATCGACCTCGACTCCATCGACGAGACGGCCGCCCGGCGCACCCGCACGATCATCATGTTCCTGGGTCCGCTCATGCACGAGTTCGAGACCTTCGAGCTGCCCTACGCCGGCGGCTGCGACCTCGGCACGCGGACGGTCGAACCGCACATGATCGCGCTGCGGCACTTCGGGATCGACGTCACGGCGACGACCGGGTCCTACCACGTGTCGGTGGACCGCACCGCCAGCCCGCAGCGTCCCATCGTCCTGACCGAGCGCGGCGACACGGTCACTGAGAACGTCCTGCTCGCGGCCGCCCGGCACCCGGGGACCACGGTCATCCGCAACGCCTCGTCCAACTACATGGTCCAGGACCTGTGCGTCTTCCTGCAGCAGCTCGGCGTGACGATCGAGGGTCTGGGCACCACCACGCTGACCGTCACCGGCATCGAGCACATCGACCAGGACATCGAGTACTCCCCCTCCGAGGACCCGATCGAGGCGATGAGCCTGCTGGCCGCCGCGGTCGTCACCGGCAGCGAGATCACCATCAGGCGGGTGCCGATCGAGTTCATGGAGATCGAGCTGGCCGTCCTGGACACGATGGGCTTCGAGTGCGAGCTCACCGAGGAGTACACCTCGGCCAACGGGGTGACGCGGCTCGTCGACCTGCGCACGGTGCCCGGCCCGCTGAAGGCGCCGCTGGACAAGATCCACCCGCTGCCCTTCCCCGGCCTGAACATCGACAACCTGCCGTTCTTCGCGATCATCGCGGCGTGCGCGCAGGGGTCGACGCTCATCCACGACTGGGTCTACGAGAACCGCGCCATCTACCTCACCGAGCTCACCACCCTCGGAGCCAAGGTCCACCTGATGGATCCGCACCGGGTGATGATCGAGGGTCCGACGAAGTGGCGCGCCGGCGAGATCATGTGCCCGCCGGCCCTGCGCCCCGGCGTCGTCATCCTCCTGGCGATGCTGGCCGCGCCCGGCGTCTCGGTGCTGCGCAACGTCTACGTCATCAACCGCGGCTACGAGGACCTGGCCACCCGGCTCAACGCCCTCGGCGCCCAGATCCAGACCTTCCGCGACATCTGAGCCGCGCACCGGCGCGGGGGCGGGCGACGGCATACCCGATGAGCATCGTCTGGGACGAGCGGGGCGGGGCGACCGTCGTGCGCGACGGGCACCCGCAGTCCTACGTCGACCCCGACGACCCGCTCCTGCTCGTCTTCGAGTACGTCCAGCAGTTCGCGCTCGTGCTGGAGGCGCTGCGCCCCGACCCGGCACCGCTGGCGGTCACGCACGTGGGAGGCGCGGGTATGACGCTCGCGCGCTGGGTGCACCGGGTGCACCCGGGGTCCCCCCAGATCGTGCTGGAACCGGACGTGCCCCTGACCGAGCTGGTGCGCCGCGAGCTCCCGTTGCCCCGGGCCACCGGATCCGGGTCCGGCCGGTCACCGGGGAGGACGGGGTCGCCGCCCTGCGGGACGGGTCGGCCGACGTCGTCGTGGTGGACGCCTACGACGGGGGACGGCTGCCCGCCGGTCTGACCGGCCGCCGGTGGGCACGGGAGGTCTCCCGGGTGCTCGCCCCCGACGGGCTGCTGCTCGTCAACGCGGCCGACTCCCCCGGGCTGAGGTGGGTCACCCGGCTGGGGGCCACCCTGCGCACCGAGCTGCCGCAGGTGGGCCAGCTGATCCTGCGGGAGGTGGCCAAGGGAAAGCGGTTCGGCAACGTGGTGCTGGTGGCCTCGCGGGCGCCGCTGGACGACGTCACCCTGACCCGGGCCGCGGCCCGGGCCGACTTCCCGACGACGTGGCGGCCCAGCGCCCAGCTGGCCGTCGCGGAGCGGGGGGTGGAGCCGTTCGGCGAGGTCGGCGAGCCGTCTCCCCCGCCGCCGGAGGACGGTCCGCTGCGCCTGCGGTAGTCGACGGGTGACCGTTCCGTCATCCCTGCGGCGGACCTGGATCGTCCGACCGGTGGAGCACGATCGTCCCCGTGGGGGTCGTGCTCCGGGTCGCGGGGGCGGTGGACTGGGTGCAGCGGGCGACGCCGGGGTCGCCCCGCTCCGGAAGGAACACCCATGAACCGCATGCTCCGTCGAGGCCTCCTCGCCACCGCAGCCGGCACCGCAGCCGTCGCGATGGCCGCCGGGTCCGCCTCGGCCCACCACTGCTTCATCCCGATGTACAACCTCAACGGCCCGAGCTCGCCCAACTGGTTCGTCGTCTCGGCGGAGATGGGAGCCTCGTTCCCGGACGAGGAGGGCAACCCGGGCTACGTCGCCGCGTGCCCCGGTGCGGCCGACGCAGGGTACGCCGCGCTCGAGGAGGCCGGGCTGCCTGTGGGTATCAAGATCTTCGACAAGATGACGATCGGCGACCCCAAGGGGAAGGGCCGGATGAACCCCAACGGGGCCAACGGCAAGGGCCTGGAGTACTTCGGAGCTCCGTCGCCCCTGCCGGACCAGATGGTGGCGACCTACGTCGCCGGAGCCGAGTCGTACGACTGCTGAGGTCGACCGAGCCGGACCACCGCACGTCCGGCCCAGGCTTGCCCGGTCTCGGGGGGCTGGGCAATCCTGGGCCGGAGTCCCGTCGAAGTGAGGTGAGATGGCTCGAGCGAGGTTCGTCCCCCGCCTCACGGCGGTGCGGGCCGGGACGGCGCTGCTGCTGGGCCTGGGCCTGGCCACTCTCACCCTCGTCACCGAGCCGGAGCAGCCGCTGCTGCTCTGGCTCGCGGCCGTCTACGTCTGGTCCCTGGCGGCGCTGGTCCTCATGGACCTGGTCGCCGCCCGCCGGGCCGTGCGCGAGGAGGAGGACCGGCTCCGGCAGAGGGCCGGCGTCCCGGCCCGGGCGCTGGCGGACCGGGCCGTCCGCGAGGAGCGCCAGCGGCTGGCCGTGGACATCCGGGGCGTGCTGGTCGACACCCTGACCCAGGTCCGGGACGGGGCGATGGCGGCCCTGTCCGACGGGGGCGGGCGGACCGAGGCCTGGGACCGGCAGGTCGGGGCGCTGCGGACCAGGACGCAGGTCGCCACCAGCGAGCTGCGTCGGCTGCTGGGCATCCTGCGCGTGGCCGAGGAGACGGACCCCGTCGTCGGCGACGGCGACGGCGATGCCGACGGCACCACCGTGGGGCGACACGGAGCCACCCGCCGGGGACCGGGTGCGGACGCCGCGCACAGGTCCTGGAGGCCGCCCCGGCGCGACGTGGTGGAGACCGTGGCCATCGTCCTGCTCGGCGCGTTCGAGGCCTGGCTCAACACGAGCACCCGGCAGGGGGCCGTCGACCCGGCGGTGGTCCTGGTCACCGTGCTGGCCGCCGCGGCGTTCCTGGGAGTCACGACCGCTCCCGTCCTCACGGCTGTGGTGCAGTCCCTGGTCTTCGCGGTGGGGTTCTGGCTCGGGGCACCGGTGATGTCGGGGTGTGGATGGTGCGGGGCGTCGGGGTCGTCCTGTGGCGCACCGCAGCCCGGACGCCGGGGAGGGCGGAGCTGGGGGCCGCCCTCCTCCTGGCCACCACCGTCCTGGCCACGCGCGGGCAGGAGCCTGCGCTGGGGGTCGTGGCCACCGTCGCCGTGGTGGTCGTGGCGCTGGCCGGCGGTCTCCTCCGCGCCGTGACCCTGCGCCGGTCGGCCGCCACCGCCGCGGCCGCGCGGGAGGTGCAGTCTCGTACGGACCGCGAGGTGGCCAGGGCGGTGACGGCCGAGCGGGTGCGGGTGGCCCGCGAGCTGCACGACGTGGTCTCCCACAGCGTCGGCCTCATCTCCATGCAGCTCAACGTGCTGGAGGTGGCCCCGACACCGGCGGCCCGGGACCGGGCGCTGCGGGACGTCGTGGCCACGAGCGAGGAGGCGCTGCGCGAGCTCACCCCGCTCGACCGGTTCCCCGAGATGCCCGCCCCGGGACCGCGCACCGTCGCCGACGTGGAGGCGCTCGTGGCACGGGTGCGCGCCACCGGCGGCACGGTCGAGCTGACGGTCCTGGGCGAACCTCCACCCGCCCGGATGGACGTCGTCTACCGCGTCCTGCAGGAGGCGCTCACCAACGCCATGCAGCACGCCCCCGGGGCCGACGTGCGCGTCCGGGTGCGCTCCACCGCCGAGGGCACCTGGCTCCTCGTGCACGACGACGGGCCCGGTCCCGGCGGGCGCTCGGACCGGCGGTACGGCATGGTGGGACTGCGTGAACGGGTCGCGCTGGCCGGCGGGACCCTCGAGGCGGGTGGCGACACCGACCGGGGAGGGTTCCGGGTCGAAGCCTTCCTGCCCGCCCTGCCCGGGGCGGCGCGGACCGAGGAGGTGGGCGGATGACGGTGCGGGTCATGATCGTGGACGACCACGCCTCGATGCGGGCCGGGCTGTCGATGGTCCTCTCCAGCGACCCGGGGATCGAGGTGGTCGGCGAGGCCGGCGACGGGGCCGACGCGGTGCGCGGTGCGGGTGGCGCTCGCGCGCCGGCCCGACCTGGTCTTCATGGACGTGGAGATGCCCGGCTGGAACGGGGTGCGCACCACCACCGAGCTGCTGCGCGTGCTGCCGGAGGTGCGCATCCTCGTGCTGACGATGTTCGACCTCGACGAGTACGTCGCGGGGGCGATGCAGGCCGGCGCCCACGGCTTCCTCCTCAAGACGGCCGACGCGCGCGAGCTCATCGCCGCCGTGCACGCCTGCGCCGCCGGCGAGGCCGTGCTCACCCCGGGCGTGCTCACCAGGGTCGCCGCGCACTTCGTCAGCAGCCACGCGGGGGCGCCCCGCCCGGGGCTGGACCGCCTCACCGAGCGCGAGCGCGAGGTGCTCGCGCTCATGTGCCAGGGCCTGTCCAACAGCGAGATCGCCGGGCGGCTGGTCGTCGAGCTGGCCACCGTCAAGAGCCACGTGGCCCACATCCTGCAGAAGCTGCCCGCCCGGGACCGCCTGCAGGCCGTGGTCCACGCCTACCGCTCGGGGCTGGTATGACGTCTCTTCCCCCGTCCGACCGGCGCACCTGCCGGGGAACCGGACCCCTCGCGCGTTAGTCTCCAAGGGTGCGCACGGCATACCTGGACCACACCGGTCCGATCGCCATGGCCCACCGGGGGTTCGACGACACCGGGACGGGGTTGGAGAACTCCCTGCCCGCCTTCGAGGCGGCGGTCGCCCTGGGCTACCGCTACGTCGAGACCGACGTGCACGCGACCCGAGACGGCGTCGTCGTCGCCTTCCACGACGAGACGCTGGACCGGGTGACCGACCGTCGCGGCGCGATCCCCGAGCTGTCCTGGCGGGAGGTCTCGCGGGCGCGCATCGCCGGGACCGAGCGCGTGCCGCAGCTGGAGGACCTGCTCGGCTCCTGGCCCGAGCTGCGCGTCAACATCGACATCAAGAGCCCGGGGGCCATCCTGCCGCTGGTGCGTGTCATCGAGCGCACGCGCGCGCACGACCGGGTGTGCGTGACGAGCTTCTCCGACCAGCGTCGCGACGCCGCCGTCATGCGGCTCACCCGACCGGTGGCCACCTCCGCGGGCCAGCGCAGCACGGCCTCGTTCCGGGCCGCGGCCGAGCTGCCGCCGCTCATCCGCGCCACGGTGGTTGCCCGCAGCCTCCGCCGGGTGGACGGCCTGCAGGTGCCGCCGGAGCACCGCGGGATCCCGGTGGTCACGCCCACCACCGTGGACGCGGCGCACGAGGTCGGCCGGTTCGTCCACGTGTGGACGATCGACGACCCCGCCGAGATGCACCGGCTGCTGGACCTGCGCGTCGACGGCATCATGACCGACCGGGCCGACGTGCTCAAGGACGTGCTGCAGCAGCGGGGGCAGTGGACCGGCGCCTGAGCCGGCCACCGACCACCAGGTCGACAGGCTTCCCCGCCGCCCGTCCCGCCCCGCCCCGCCCCGTCACCGGTCGCAGCCGGTGAACTCCCACAGCGAGGCGTGCCCGCCCTCGTCGACCTGGCGCCACCCCTGCCCCCCCGGCTCGATGTTCCGCAGCCCCGGGGTGGTCTCCTCCCACTTCGCGTTGAGCTCGTCCTCGAAGGTGAGCGAGTCCGCGTAGACGTGGGTCACGCCCAGCGCGCGGACCGCCTCGCAGACGGAGGGGTCGGTGCGCCACTCGTCGAAGCGCTGTTCCAGCACGTCGCGCTCCGGCGAGCCGGGGACCGGGCTGAGCTGGGGGAAGACCACCTGCACGTCGGACCGGTGCAGCAGGTAGGGCGAGCCGGCCACCGCCTCGCCGAGGACCACCGCGTCCTCCGGCAGGGTCTGCGCGGCCCGGTCGACCATCGCGATCTCCTCCGGCTCCAGGATGGTGCCCCAGGCGATGGGGTATGCGGTGTACGTGGACGCCATCACCTGCACGTGCGTGGTCCACCGCAGTCCCGAGGTGAGCAGCACCACGGCGACGACGAGGAGCGCGGCGGGAGCGGCGACCGGCACCCGCAGCTGCTCGGCGGCCCGGCGGGCCAGCCACGACCCACCCCCCGCGGCCAGGACCACCGCGGGGACGAGGAGCAGCTGGTTGACCCGGGAGGCCTGGGTGTACCAGAACCCGGCGAGGACCCGCAGCGGCTGCTCGGGAGGACCGGCGGCCAGCAGGGTGACCACGGCCGCGGCCAGGAGCGCGGCGACCAGCCAGCGCGCGTGCGTCCGGCGGACCGTCAGCGCGGCCCCGGTGGCCACCAGGAGCGTCCCGACGACGTTCACCGAGGTGATCTTGTAGACGTAGATGAGCGGGTGGTCGATGAGCAGGGACCCGGTGCCGGGCAGGTAGGAGTCCTGCCCGCCGCGCTGGTAGTCCATGATCGAGCGCACCGGGGGGAAGGTGACCAGGAAGGTCAGCACGCCGGCGACGAGGACCACCCAGGCGGCCATCAGCGTCCAGGCGAGCGTGGGGCGCCCGCGACGGGCGGTCCGGCGCAGCTGGCGGGCCAGCAGGACGGAGAGCAGCGCGCAGCAGCCCCAGCAGCAGCAGGGAGAAGATGCCCGAGGGGTGCGCCAGGACGACGCCGACCACCGCCCAGCCCAGCCCGACCGCCAGCGCGAGGTGCATCTGCCAGGACAGGACGCCGCGGAGCGTGGCGATGAGCAGGGCCAGCGTCCCGGGCAGGCAGGCCACCGACAGGGCGAACGGCCAGACGGCGAGCATGGAGACCGCGATGTCGGGGAAGGCGACCCAGGAGGCGGCGAGCACCGGCACGAGCACCGCCGGCAGGGCGCGGGCGGGGAAGACGACCCGGGCCAGGGCCACGAGGCCTGCCACCCAGATCACCGACCCGAGGACGAGGGAGGAGCTGTTGGCGGCCTCGGTGACCCGGTCGAAGCCGGGCGCGACGGCCACCAGGCCGTGCCAGGTGGCCGGGTAGAACGGGGCGGCGTTGCCGGCGTACATGGGGGACAGCCCGCCCAGCGAGCTGGCGTTGCCGGTGTCCCGGACGAACCACAGCGCGTTGAGGTGGAAGACGGCGTCCCAGGCCTGCGGCGGCTGGTCGGCCCGGCCCATCCCCCGCATCATCGCCGCCGCCAGGACGCCCCCGCCCAGCGCCCAGGTCAGCCCGAGCCAGGCCCGGTCGACGGTGCGCAGGCGCCGCTCCCCCGCCACCGTCACCCCGACGGGGTCGGTCGTGGTGCCCAGCGCGCGGCCGAGCACGCCCGCGAGCAGCACGGCGGCCGCCAGGCCCAGGAGCATCGTGGTCAGCGACCACGGCACGCCGACGAGGGCGTAGGCGACGGCCAGCGTGCCGGAGACCCCGGTCGTGACCGCCGCCCCGGCCCCCAGCGCGATCAGCCCGCGGGCCCCGAGGAGGCGGAGCACGGCATACCCCGGCAGCACCCACAGCAGGGCGAGCCCGAGGATGCCGGGCGCGGCCTCCGACCAGCTCATGGGGTGGCCGGTTCACCCCCGCCGATGGTGAGGCGGGGGATGCCGGGAAAGCGGGCGGGGTCGGTGACGCGGCGGCGTCCAGGAGCAGGCGCAGGCCGGGCAGGTCCTCTGGCGAGAGGGTGGCGTACTCGGGGTGGTCGGCCTGGACGATCGCGACGTCGACGTCCTCGCTGAGGTGGTAGGGGTCCCATCCGTAGCCGGTGAGCTCGTCGTCGGTGTACATCGGGTCGTGCACGAGCACCTTGGCCCCGCGGGCGCGCAGCGCGTCCACGGTGGCGAAGACGCCGGAGAAGGCGGTCTCCTTGACCCTGCCGCGGTAGGCGGCGCCGAGCACGACGACCCGCAGGCCCTCCAGGGACCCGAGGAGCTGCTCGGCGCGGGCGACGGCGTACTCGGGCATGGCGGCGTTGGCGGCGCGGGCGGTGGAGACGACGGTGGCGTCGGGGTCGGTGGACAGGTAGAGCCGGGGGTAGACCGGGATGCAGTGTCCGCCGACGGCGATGCCGGGCTGGTGGATGTGGGAGTAGGGCTGGGAGTTGCAGGCCTCGATGACCTTGTGCACGTCGATGCCGGCGGTGTCGGCGAAGCGGGCGAACTGGTTGGCCAGGCCGATGTTGACGTCGCGGTAGGTGGTCTCGGCCAGCTTGGCCATCTCGGCGGCCTCGGCGCTGCCCATGTCCCAGACCCCGTTGGGGCGGGGCAGGTCGTCCCGCTCGTCGAAGGAGAGCACGGACTCGTAGAAGTCGGCCGCGGCGGCGGTGCCGGCCTCGGTGAGTCCGCCGACGAGCTTGGGGTAGCGGCGCAGGTCGGCGAAGACCCGCCCGGTCAGCACCCGCTCGGGGGAGAACACGAGGTGGAATCCGCTCCCGTCCTCGGCACCCTCCCTCAGGCCCGAGATCTGCTCGATCATCGGCTTCCACCGGGTGCGGGTGGTGCCCACCGGCAGGGTGGTCTCGTAGGACACCAGCGTCCCGGGGGTCAGGTGCTGGGCCAGGGAGGCGGTGGCACCGTCCATCCAGCCGAAGTCCGGCGCGCCGGTGGCCTCGTCCACGAACAGCGGCACGACCAGGACGACGGCGTCGGCGCCGGGGATCGCGTCGGCGTAGTCGGTCGTGGCGCGCAACCGCCCCGCCGCGACCAGCTGCGCCAGCTTCTCGGCCAGGTGGTCCTCCCCCGGGAACGGCTCGGTGCCCTGGTTGACCATGTCCACCACCCGCTGGTCCACGTCCACGCCCACCACCTCGTGCGAGGGGTCGGCGTCGGCGAACTGCACCGCCAGCGGCAGGCCGATCTTGCCGAGGGCGACAACAGCGATCTTCATGGGTGGCGTCCGTCCTGGAGGGGTCTGCGTGCCCGCCCAGGATACGGGGGCGGGCTCGGCATACCCTGACGACGTGACCGAGCAGAGCGTCCCGACCACCTTTCCCCTCACCACCGGCGACGGCACCGCGCTCCAGGTGCGGTGCTGGTTGCCGCAGGGGCGGCCGCGGGCGGTGGTGCAGCTGGCCCACGGGATGGTCGAGCACGTGGGACGCTACGACCACCTCGGGCGGCGCCTGGCGGCGGAGGGGTATGCCGTGTACGGCGCCGACCACCGCGGGCACGGCCTGTCCGGCGACGGCCCGGGGTCCCTGACCCACCTGGGCGACGAGGGCGGGTTCGCGGCCGTCGTCGACGACCTGCTCGCCCTCACCGACCACGTGCGGGCCGAGCACCCGGGCACGCCGGTCGTGCTGCTCGGCCACTCGATGGGCTCCTTCCTGGCGCGCGCCTACGCGGCCCGGTACGGCGACCGGCTCGCCGGGCTGGTCCTCTCCGGCACCGCGGGCCACCCGGGCCCGCTGGGCCGGGTCGGCCTGGCCCTGGCGGGGCTGGAGGTGCGGCTGCGCGGCCCGCGGGCGCGCAGCCGGATGATGGAGTCGCTCGTCCTCGGCCCGAACAACCGGCCGTTCCGGCCGACCCGCACCGACTTCGACTGGCTGTCGCGCGACGAGGCGCAGGTGGACGCCTACGTCGCCGACGCTCTCTCCGGCGGACACGGCACCGCCGGGTTCTACCGGGACCTGCTCACCGGCTGCTCTGGGTCAACGAGCCGTCGGTGGCGGCACGGGTCCCGGCCGACCTGCCGGTCCACGTCGTCTCCGGCGAGGTCGACCCGGTCGGCGGGGCGGCGGCGGTGGCCGAGGTCGCCGACCTGCTGCGACGGGGCGGGGTGCGCGACGTCACGACGCGGGTGTGGCCCGGCGCCCGGCACGAGGTGCTCAACGAGACCAACCGGGACGAGGTCGTGGAGGACCTGGTGCGGTGGCTGGCCGAGCACGTCCCGGCCTGACGCGGATCCCTCAGCGGCGGCGGGCCACGAGCGAGGCGGCCATGAACCGCAGCGGCGCCTCCCGGTGGAGCGCGTGGCGCCACGACGACGGCAGCAGGGTGCGCGGCCGGCCGTGCCGCCGCCGGGCCTCGGCCAGGGCGAGCAGCCGCTCCGCGGGCACGGCGGGGTCCAGCACGGCCCCGAGCAGGTCGTGGTCGGCCAGGCTCAGCGGGTCGGCGCACCCGGGCGCCTCCTGCAGCACGCGTCGGGCGGCGCGGGCCAGCTCGACCCGCTCGTCCGGTGACCACCAGGCCGGGTCGGGCCGCGTGGGCAGGGCACCGAAGACGTGGATCCGCAGCACCTTCGTGCCGACGGCGCGCCGGGCCCGGGGCGGCAGGTCCCGCACCCACGGCAGGTCCCACAGGACGTCCACGCTGCGCAGCTGCTCGCGCACGGGCCGCGGGTCGTAGGTGACCCGGTCCGCCGCGTCCTCGTGGACGCGGTAGGGCGGGGCCCCCGCCGCGAGGACGACCCGCGCCTGCGACCACAGCGCGGTGACCATCGGCACGTCGCCCCCGACCTGCGCCCCCTCGAGCAGGCGTGCGCCGGGCAGCCGCAGGGCTCCGCGGGAGATCAGCCCCAGCGGGGCGGAGCGGTAGCTCAGCCGGTCCCGGACCAGGTCCAGCCGGTCCCGCCGGCCCGGTCGGACCGGCGGGGTGGGCACGACCCGGCCGGACAGCTCCAGCGGTGCCACGACGACGACCGGGTCCTCGGGGTCCAGCCCCGCGGCCGCCGAGAGCCATCCGCGCACCGCCCCCGGCGCCAGCGTGTCGTCCGAACCCAGGATCGCGACCCACGGGGCGGTGGCGGCGTCCAGCCCGGCGTTGAACGGGCCGCTGGGGCTGGGTATGCCGTCGCGCAGCTCGAGCAGGCGCACCCGGGGGTCGTCGCGGACCCCGGCGGGCAGGGTGGCGCGGACGTCGGCGACGTCGACCTCGTGGCACACCACGCTCACGCGCACCCCGCCGCCACCGTCGCCGACGTCGCCGACGTCGTCGGCGAGGGCGTCGTCGACCTCGTCGGCGAGGGCGGAGGCGACCGCCCGACCCGTCTGCCGGGCCGGTGAGTGGGTCGCCACGACGAGGTCGACCAGAGGTCCGTCGTCCTGCGGGGCCGGGCCGTGGTCACCGTGCCCCCGTCGGGCGTCGGCCGCCGTGGCGTAGACCTCGTCGACGCCGTCGACGTGGCGGTCGGCACCGTAGCTCCGGACCACGAGGTCGGCGATCTCCTCGGCCGGCGTGGTGGCGCAGGCACCCCATACCCGCTCGACGGCGTCGGCCCAGACGGTCGGGGGCGCACCTGGCTCGACCAGCGCCCCCGCCGGCGGTCGCACGAAGGCCCTCGGCCCGCCGCTGTCGCCGACGACGACCGGCCGCCCCGCGGCCAGCGCCTCGGCGGCCGCGACGCAGAACGTCTCGGCCCTCGTGGGCAGCAGGAAGAGGTCGGCGGCGGCGACGGTCGCCTGCACCTGCCCGGGCGGGACCGCGCCGGGAAGCACCAGCGGCACCGCTGCCGCGCGGGCAGCCTCCTCGACCGCCGCCCGCAACGGGCCCTCGCCGACCCAGGTGAGCCGGGCGTCCACGCCCCGGCGCCGCAGCTCGCCCACGGTGGCGACGGCGGTGAGCGGGTCCTTGCGGTCGATGAGGCCGCCGACGGCCACCAGCTCGAACCGGTCGCGGTCGACCAGGTCCTGGGCGGGCAGCCGGCGCGGCACGAGGGTCGGGGGCCCTGTCACGATGTTGGGCACGACCGCGACCGGGCCGGTCCGCAGCCGGCGGACCTGCGCGGCCAGCTCCTCCCCCACGACCGCCACGACGTCGGGGCGGGCGAGCAGGCGGCCCACGACCCGACGGGCTCCCCGCAGGGCGGGGCCCAGCGTCTCCGGAGCGGCCAGGCCCGACCAGTGCTCGGTGTGCACCCACGGCACCGCGGGGCGCCAGCCGGTCATCGGCAGGAGCGCGGACACCGCCATCGTGTGCACCAGGTCGGCGGAGGCGGCGGCCCGTCGCACCCGCCGGGCTGCGCGCAGCACGTGGTCCGGGCGGCGCGGGTCCATGACCAGGCGTTCGACCGGCACGTCCGGCAGGACGTCGGACGGCGGGGTGAGGGACGGCGGGGTGAGGGACGGTGGGGCGAGGGACGGCGGGGCGAGGGACGGCGGGGCGAGACGGGGCGCCACGAGGTGGAGCACGCGGACGCGGACGTCGTGGCGGGCGGCCAGCGCAGCGACGTCCCGGGCGACGAAAACGCCGGTGCCGGGCGACGAGGGGGTGGGGAACCAGGTCGTCACCACGAGCACGCGCACGGCCCCAACCTACCCGGGCACCTAGGCTGACCCCGTGAAGATCCTCTCCGTGGTGGGTGCCCGTCCGCAGTTCGTCAAGCTCGCCCCGGTGGCGGCGGAGTGCGGGACCCGCGGGGTCGAGCACGTCATCGTGCACACCGGGCAGCACTACGACCCCATGCTCTCCGACGTCTTCTTCACCGACCTGGGGATCCCCGACCCGGACGTGCACCTGGGGGTGGGGTCGGGCACGCACGGGGTCCAGACCGGGGCGATCCTGGCGGCGATGGACGGCGTGCTGGCCGAGCACCGCCCCGACCGGGTGCTGGTCTACGGCGACACCAACTCCACCCTGGCCGGAGCCCTGTCGGCGGTGAAGCTGCACGTGCCGGTGGCCCACCTGGAGGCCGGGCTGCGCAGCTTCAACCGGCGTATGCCCGAGGAGCACAACAGGGTGCTGACCGACCATGCCGCCGACCTGTGCCTGGCTCCGACGCAGGTGGCCATGGACCACCTGGCGACCGAGGGCCTGGCCGGGCGGTCGGTGCTGGTCGGCGACGTGATGGTCGACGTGCTCCACCGCGTGCGCGCCGAGCTGACCGACACCGACGCGGTCCTGGAGCGCCTCGGCGTGGAGCCCGGGGGCTTCTCGGTGGCCACGGTCCACCGGGCCGAGAACACCGACGACCCGGCGCGTCTGGCCGCGGTCGTGCAGGCGCTGCAGCAGGTCGACCACCCGGTCGTGCTGCTGGCCCACCCGCGGCTGCGGGCTCGCGCCGCCGAACAGGGCCTGGATCTGTCCGGGGGGTCGCTCACCGTGCACGACCCGCTGCCCTACCCCGCGCTCGTGGGCGCCGTCGACCAGGCCCGCGGGGTGGTCACCGACTCCGGCGGCCTGCAGAAGGAGGCCTTCGTGCTGCGCACTCACTCCCTGCACGACCGTGCGCACCGAGACCGAGTGGGTCGAGACCGTCCAGCTGAGCTGGAACGTCCTGGTCGAGCCCGGCCCCGCCGTGGCCGCGGCCGCCTCCCGGCCGGCGCCGGCCCCCACCGACGCCACCCCCTACGGCGACGGTCGGGCCGCCGCGGCCGTCCTGGACGCGCTCACGGGGACCGGGAGCCGCTGAGCCGGCCGACGGCATACCCCCGGGGTCTCTGCCGTCGGGGACTCCGCGGTCGGGAACTCTGCCGTCGCGGTCCCTGCCGTGCGGGCCTCAGCCGTTGACCCGCGCCGCGAGCGTGTCGACCGCGCGGATCCATCCGCGCACCTGCTCCTCGGCGGAGAGCTCCCGTGCGGCGGCGTGCGCCGCGGCCTTGAACGCACCGACCTGCTCGTCGGTGAGGGCGTCCAGCGCCCGCGCCAGCGACGACCCCTCGAAGTCCTCCAGCACCACCCCCAGGTGGTGGGAACGGACCAGGTCGGCCATCTCCGGGCTGGGTCCCACGACGATCCCGAGCCGGGCCTGGACGAAGTCGAAGAACTTGTTCGGCAGGGTGAACCGGTAGTTGAAGTTGACCGGCGGCAGGACGAAGACCCCCAGGTCGGCGCCGGCGAGGGCCTCCCCCAGCGCGTCCGGCGGCACCGGGTCGTGGAAGCGGACCTGCGGCAGGTCGCGGGCCGCCTCGCGCAGCTCGGCCAGGTAGGCCGGGTCGTTGGGCATCAGGTAGAGGTCAAGGCTGACCTCCCGGCGGGTGGCGCGCACGGCGTCGAGCATGACGTGCAGGCTCCGCCCGCGCCGGGCCAGGCCCGAGTGGACCAGCCGCAGGGGCGAGCCGACGGGCGTGGGTGCCCGGTCGGCCCACGGGGCGGCGTTGGGGACGACACCGGCGACGAGCCCGAACTCGCGGCGGTACTCCCGGGCCAGCCACCGGCCTACCGTGCTGACCGAGTCGGCCTCGTGGCCGTAGGTGCGCAGGAGCCACCGGTAGTAGGGCGCCACGAACAACCGCCAGCGCCAGGACTCCTCGCTCTGCCGGGAGGCGTACTCGTGCAGGTCCAGGTGCACCCCGCCCGCCGGGGCCAGGTCGAGCGCCAGCGGCAGCGTGTCGGCGTCGTTGGCGAGGACGACCTCGAACCGCCCGCGCCGGCCGGCGAGGAGCTCCTCGGCCGCCCGCACGACGGGAGCGGTGCGGTAGGCGGTCTCGTACCGCCGCGCCGCCAGCAGCCGGCGGTCCTTGTGCCAGGCGACCACGTCGTCGGGCAGGCGCAGGTGCTCCACCACCCCGTCCGGAGCCTCGCCGTGACCGAGGGTGGTGACGGCGTAGCGCTCCGAGAAGAGCCGCACCTGGCGCAGCACCCGGGCGTCGGAGCGCAGCGGGCTGAACGCCAGCACGAGCAGGCGCGGCCGCGGGTCGGGTCTCATCCGCCGGACCGGGCGCTCAGCACGCGGGCGTAGAGGGCGATCATCCGCTCGGCCTCGTGCTCCCAGGTGAGCTCGCGGGCTGCCGTGACCGCCGCGCGGCGGTAGTGGCCGGGGTCGGCCAGCACCGCGCGGATCGCGGCGGCGAGGTCGGCCGGGGTGCGGGCGTCGAAGACCTCGCCGACGCCGTGGCGCCGCACGACCTCGGCGGTGTCCGGCAGGTCGGCGGCGACGATGGGCAGCCCCGCGTGGATCGACTCGAACAGCTTGTTGGGCAGGGAGTAGAGGTAGCTCAGGCAGATCGGACGGACGTAGACGACCGCGACGTCGGCGTCGGCGAGCGTCTGCGGCACCTGCGCCGAGGGCACCGAGCCGACCAGGTGCATCCGGTGGGCGACACCAGCGGCGCGAGCCTGCCGCAGCAGGCGGGTGACGTACTGCGGCGCCCCGTAGCCCAGCAGCACGAGGTGGACGTCCTCCTCGAGCAGGGCGAGGGCCTCGACGGTCTCCTCCAGGCCGCGGCCGGTCGTGATGCTGCCGGTGTAGGAGACCACGCGGTCCGCCGGCCCCAGCCCGGCCAGCTCGCGCAGCCGCCCCTCCTCCGGCGAGGGGGTGGGCCGGGCGGTGGGGACGTTGCGCACCAGGGTGGGGGTGTCGGCCAGCCGGTAGTGCCGCTGCAGCCACGCGGCGATCGAGGGCGAGACGGTGATGACACCGGCGGCGAGGCGGGCACCCACGGTCTCGACCACGGCGTCGACCGCAGGGGCCAGCCAGCGGTCCTGCCGGGTGTTGCGGCGGCGCCACAGCTCGTGGGAGTCGTAGACGACCAGCCCCGGGGTGCCCACCGTCGTGAGCAGGGCCGGGACGAGCGTGTTCGCGTCGTTGGCGTGGACGACGTCGGGACGCAGCTCCCGGCTGGCCCGCACGACGCCGTACCACCAGTGCCCGAGCCGGACGGTCTGGTAGAAGCGCATCCACAGGTCGCCGGCGACGGCCCGCACGGGCGAGGACGACGTTGCGGTGGCGGGGTCGAGGGGTGGGGAGACTGCGGGTGGGGGGTCGGGGACCGGGGGTGGCGGCGGTGCCTCGCCGGGGGTGGAGGGTCCCACGGCCGCGGCAGGCTGCACGGCGGCGACGGAGGGTGGCGGCGCGGCTGCGGACCGGGGGCTTCCGTCGGGGTTGCGGCCCCGCAGCCGGCGCCACGCCCGCGTGGTGCGCGGCAGCAGCCGGGTCAGGTCCAGGTCGTGGACGCGGTGGACCGGCACGCCGTCCCCGACGGTGCCCCGTCCCGGCAGGTGGCCCACGACCTCCCGCGAGATGGCCACGACGACGGCCTCGGCACCGGCGGCCCGCAGGGTGGCCGCGGTCTTCTGCACGCGGGAGTCGGTGCTGGCGTCGTTGTAGACCAGGCTGACCACCCTGGCCGGACGCCCGTCGACCAGCGGCAGCCGGGACGTCGAGGGGCCCGGCCGTTCAGCCATCCGCCCGCCCCTCGAGCAGCGCCTGCCGGGCGGCCGGGTCGCCCAGGCCGGCGAGGGCGGCCTGCACGGCGAAGTCGGGCTCGGCCGCCACCACCTCGTCGAAGGTCCCCCTCGCCACGAGCTCGCCGTCGCGCAGGAAGCACACCTGGTCGCTGTGCTGGATCGTGGCCAGGCGGTGGGCCACGACCACGACGCTGACCTCGCCGGCCAGGTCGCGGATGGCCGTGGTCACCGCGGCCTCGGTGCTGGTGTCCAGCGCCGAGGTGGCCTCGTCCATGACGAGCACGAGCGGGTCGGTGTACAGCGCCCGGGCCACGCCCAGGCGCTGACGCTGACCGCCGGACAGCGCCAGCCCGCGCTCCCCCACAGGACCGTGGATGCCGCCGGGACGCGACTCGATGACGTCCAGCAGCTGGGCCCGGGCCAGGGCCCGGCGCACCCGCTCGTCGTCGATCTCCTCGTCCCGCCAGCTCAGCGCCACGTTGCGGGCCACGGAGGCGTCGAAGAGCGCCACGTCCTGGGGCACGTAGCCCACCCGCCGGCGCCAGTCGTGCAGCACCTCCCCCAGCGGGAGCGTCCCGACCCGGATCTCGCCCTCATCCGGCGGCATCAGGCCCAGCAGGATGTCGACCAGGGTCGACTTGCCCGACCCGGAGGCGCCCACCAGGGCCAGGGTGCGGCCGAACGGCAGCTCCAGGGAGATGTTCCTGACCGCCGGGACGTCCGCGCCGGGGTAGGAGAAGGTCACCCCCTCCAGGACCAGGCTGCGGGCGTCCTCGGGGACCGGCCGGGTCCCCACCGTGCGCCGCTCCTGGACGTGCCGGGACCCCCGCTCGATCTCGGTGAGCACCTGTCGGGCGAACGGGATGTTGGCCCCGGTCTGGGCCATGATCGTCTGGAAGCGGGTGAGGCTGGGCACGATCCGGAAGCCGGCGACGCCGAAGAGGGCGATCGCGGCGAGCGCCCCGGAGGCCCCGCCCTGCAGGTAGCCGATCGCCGCCCCGATGCCCAGTCCCCCGATGAGGGCAGCCTCCAGGACGTAGCGGGGGATCGCCCCGAGGAAGACCTGGTCCGCGCGGGCCGAGGAGGCCTTGGTCCGCACCTCGAGCACCACCTGGGCGACCTCGTCCTGCTTGTCCCGCAGGGTGATCTCCTTGAGCGAGTGGACCATCTCGCTGACCAGGCGCACGGCCCGGGTCGAGGCGTTGCGGTTGTCCTGCCCGGCCTGCACGGCCCTGCGCAGCACCACCGTGTAGAGCAGGTAGCCGACCACGAAGAAGTAGACGATCGTGGCCCCGGCCAGCAGCGGCTCGAACGCCACGAGGACGACGAGCACGGCCAGGAAGGTGAACAGCTCGCCCGAGAGCTGGCAGAACGGGATGAGCACCCCCGATATCGTCGAGGCGACGCCGACGTCGGTGGAACGCACCAGGTCGGTGGAGTTGCGCTGCAGCCGCTCGGTCCACGGTGCGGCGAAGGTCGACTCCAGCAGCCGGGCCCCGAGGTCCTGCTCGAACCGGGCGAACCGCCGGGTGGCCCACCACTGCAGGGCGACCGCGAGGACCGACTTGGCGATGATGAGTGAGCCGACCATGATGAGGATGGTCCGGAACTGCTCGGGGGTGGAGATCTCCAGCCCGATCACCGGGACGGTCAGCGTCGCACCGGTGAGCATGGGGGCCAGCACCAGGGCCAGCAGGCCGATCGCGGCCACGTCCAGGGTCGCCAGCAGCGACTGCAGGGCGGCGAAGGTGATGATGAACCGACGGGTCCCGGCCGGCAGGACGAGGAGCAGGTCGCGCACGGTGCGCCACAGGGCAAGCACGGTGGCTCCTTCCCGGTCCGGTGGCAGGTCGCCCCAGCGTAGTTGACCTAGGTTGGGAGCCATGCCTCCGCTCACGGGTGTCCGCAAGGTGGTCTACCAGGCCTACCGGGGCCTGCCCGACCCGGTGCGCTCGCTGCCCGAGACGCTGCTCCGCGCCCGGGCGCAGGCCCAGGTGCGTCGGCAGCCCTGGTTCTCCTCCGCGGGGCCACATCACCGGTGGCTCCTTGGACCCCTCAACACGGCGGGGCAGGCCGAGGCCTGGGCCCGCGCCGCCCGGCAGCACGCCGGCGCCCAGGCCCTCAGCCTCTCCGTCGAGCGGATCGCCGCCGGGGCGGGCGCCTTCGGGTACGCGACCGACGTGCACCTCTCCCGCCAGGTCCAGCTGCGCGGTCTGGAGGCCCACCGGGCGCGCGTGCTGGGCCGGGGCGTCCCCGGGGCGACGGGCGTCCTCGCCGAGAGCGGACGCCCGGTGCTGGGGAACGTCTTCGACGGCACCGTCCTGGACGACCTGCCCGACCTGCAGGCCGCCGGGATCTGGACCGCGCTGCTCCTCCACGGCTCGGAGCTGCGCGACCTGCACGCGCACGCGGCGGCCTACCCCTCCTCCCCGTTCCGCGGGCCGTGGGACGAACGGTGGGAGCGCCTCCAGCGCGGTGTCGAGCGCACCCGCGACCTGGTCGCCCGCAGCGGGCTGCCGGTCCTGGTGTCCACGCCCGACCTGCTCGACGCGGCACCGGGGGCCCGGCTGCTGCCCGTCGTCGTCGACGTCGACCGCCTCGTGGCGGCGGCCGCGGAGGCGGGGGTGCGGCCGCTGGAGCGCGACCGCCCGGTCGTGCTGCACGCCCCGTCCAACCCCCTGCTGAAGGGCACCGCCGTGATCGAGGAGGTGCTCGGCCACCTGCAGGACGAGGGCCTGGTGGACTACCGCCGGCTCAGCGGCGTGCCGCACGCGCGGATGGCGGCCCTGCTCGCGGACGCCGACGTGGTCGTCGACCAGGTCGTGCTGGGCAACCCGGGCGTGCTGGCGGCCGAGGCGCTCGCCGCGGGACGGGTGGTCGTGGCCCACCTCGCCGCCGCGGTGCGCGAGCGGCTGCGGGACGAGGACGGGACAGGAGCCGAGGTGCCCGTGCTCGAGGCCGACGCGGGGACCCTGGCCCAGGTCCTGCGCGAGCTGCTCCGGGACCGTGCGCACGCGCAGGACCTGGCCGGTCGGGGCCCGGCCTGGGCGCGGCGGCACCACGACGGGCGCCGGGCGGCGCAGGGTGCTCAGCGACGTGCTCGGCGCCACCAGCGACGACGGGCCCGGCTGAGATCGTCCGGCGGCTCCGGCACCGGGTACGAGGAGGTCGTCGAAGCACTCGGGACCGTGGGAGCCGTGGGAGCCGTGGACGCCTGCTGCGCGACCAGCTCGCGCCAGCGCCCGACCACCGCCTCGACGTCGACCCGACCCACGACGGGCGGCGGGTGCGGCCCCACGTGCGGGCGGCGACGGTCGGCCAGGACCCGCTCGTTGAAGTCCTCGAGCCGGGCCCGGACCGCCGTCTCGTCGGGCAGCCCCAGCAACGACTCCGGAAAGGTGGCCTTCTCGCGACGCAGCTGCAGAACACCCGGCAGGGCCGCGGACAGGTCGAGCTTCTCCCGCTCGACGAGGCTGCGCACCCACCAGTCGGGGTCGGTGCGCACGTCCACGTCCGGCAGCCGGCGGCCCGCCCCCGGAAGGTCGTCGAAGGCCCCCTGCCGCTGCGCCTGCTGGATCTGCTGGTCCACCCAGCCGGACACCGCGCGGGCGGTGTCCCCCGGGGGTGGCCGCCGCCGGACGCCCTGGTCGGCCAGCTGGTCCTCGGCCCTTGGGGCGCCCGGCCGCTCTCCGGCCCTCCCCCACGGTGCTCCGTCTCCGTCTCCCGCGCCACGCTGCGCCATACCGACCTCCTTCCCCGTCACGGTACCGACCGCCGCGCCTCGGGTCAGCCCCCGGCGGGCAGCACGACCTCGGCGGCCGCCCGCCCCGTCGCGGCGAGGCTGCGGTGCTCGCGCACCCACGCCACCCGCCGGCGCGCCCCCTCCTCCGCGGTCCGCCCGGCGCCGGACCGCTCGTCCCCGTCGTGCAGCACACGGACCATCGCCGCCGCCACCTGCCCGACGTCGTGGTCCACCGACTCCCCCAGGTCGTGTCGGCGCAGGTCCTCCCCCGCCGGGCCCGGGCCGGCGTGCACGACCGTGGTGCCGCAGGCCAGGGCGGCCAGGACCTTGGTCGGGTAGGCGAAGTCGTAGCCGATTCCCGGGCGCACGCTCACCAGGGCCGCGGCGGCGCCGCGCTGCCAGGCGGCGGCCTCCTCCGGCGGCACCAGCGGGCGCAGCTCGACCGCCCCCGGGGGGAGCGCGTCCCGCAGCCGCTCCAGGCGCGGCCAGCTGGAGCCCTGGCCGAGAAACACGAGGCGGGCGGTGGGCACCTCGGCGAGCACGCGCGGCATCGCCTCGGCGAAGACCTCCGCGCCCTGCCACTCCGAGGCGGTCCCGGCATACACCAGGTATGGCGTCCCCGGCGCCTCGGGGTGCACCGGACCCTCGGGGGTGAACACCGCGGTGTCGATCCCGTTGGGCACCACGGTCACCGGGACCTCCAGTCCCGCCAGCGGACGGACCCGCTCGGCGACGCCCTCGGAGACGGCGACGACGTCCCGGGCGCCGCGCAGCGCGAACCTCTCCACCGCCCGCATGAGCGTCACCACCGGGGCCGGCGCGCCCATGGACGCCGTCGCGTCCGACCAGACGTCGGCGGCGTAGTAGACGTAGGGGGTCCGGCCGCCGCGCAGGCCCCGGAGCGCGAGCACGACGCGCACGACCGCGCCCGTCGTCGGGGGCGGTTCGACCACGACGACGTCGGGACGGCCGGCGGCGAGGAGCCGCAGGGCCAGCGGCAGGTCGAAGGAGAGGTAGGGCAGGTAGCCGCGCACGTACCCGGACGCGTCGCGCAGGGCGGGCCAGCGCCGCACCCGCACCCCGGGCGGAAGGCCGTCGCCGGTGGCGTCGCGGTCGTCGCCGTCGTCGGGCTCCCCGTCCCTGCCCCCGGACCGCAGTGCGGGCGGCGGCTCGGTCGTCAGCACCTGCACGTCCGCCCGCTGCGCCACGGCCGAGACGAGCGCCCGCAGCCGGAAGGTGGCGGCGGCCGCCTCGGGGACGAAGATCCGGGAGGCCAGCAGCACCCGCGGACGACGGGTCACAGGTGGACGGTCTCCCCGGTGGCGGCGGAGGCGAGGATGGCCTCGACGACCTGCAGGGTGTGCACGCCCTGGGCCATCGAGACGGCCTCGGAGGGGCGGCCCCAGAGGGCGTCGCGGAAGTTCTCCTGCTCCACCCGCAGCGGCTCGCGCCGGGCGATGGCGTAGCGCACCGAGTCGCCCTCGGACACGCCCCGGAACGCGGTCGAGCGGGCCCACTCGCTGCGCACGTCCCCGTTGGCCACGAACGTGAGGTCCCCGGAGAGGGTGTTGGCGATGAACGCCCCCTTGGTCCCGGTGGCCACCGTCTGGCGGATCTTCATCGGCGAGAGCCAGTTCACCGTGTGCGAGACGATCACCCCGTTGGCCAGCCGGCCGGTGGCCACGACCATGTCCTCGTGCTCACGCCCCGAGCGGTGGGTCACCTGCCCCGAGACCACCGCGTAGGGCGAGCGGGCGATCCAGGCGGTCAGGTCGATGTCGTGCGTGGCCAGGTCCTTGACCACCCCCACGTCGGCGATCCGCGCCGGGAAGGGCCCCTGCCGCGAGGTCGTGATCTGGAACACCTCCCCCAGCTCACCGGCCTCGATCCGCCGCCGCATCTGCAGCAGCGCCGGGTTGCACCGCTCCACGTAGCCCACCGCACCCACCAGCCCGGCCGCCTCGAACGCCTCCGCGACCCGCCGCCCCGACTCCGCCGACGCCGCGATCGGCTTCTCCACCATCGTGTGCACCCCGGCCTCGCACAGCGCCAGCGCGACCTCCTCGTGCAGGTAGGTCGGCACCGCCACCATCGCCGCGTCGATCCCCGCAGCGATCAGCGCCTCCACGTCGGCCAGCACCTCCAGCGGCCCGGCCACCCCGTGCCTGTCCCCCTGCGGGTCGGCCACCGCGACCAGGTCCATCCCCTCCACCTCACGGATCACCCGCGCGTGGTGCCGGCCCATCGACCCCAGCCCGATCAGCCCCATCCGGACCGTGCGACCCTCCTGCACGGCGGCCATCACGAACCCGCCCCCACGACAGCGTGCACCGCCGCGGCGATCCGCTCCAGGTCACCGGTCGACAACGACGGGTGCACCGGCAAGGAGATGACCTCCGCCGCCGCCCGCGCCGTGACCGGCAGCTCCCACGGCGGCGCGAACCGCGACAAGGAGACCAGCTCGTGGTTCGGCGTGGGGTAGTACACCCCGCACCCCACCCGGTGCTCCTCCCGCAGCGCCTGCACCACCCGGTCCCGCTCCGGCCCCGTGGCACCGGCGATGCGCACCGTGTACTGGTGGTACACGTGCGTGCACCCCTCGCGCACCGGCGGCACCACCACCACCCCCGACAATGCCTGGTCCAGCCAGGCCGCGTTCGCCTGCCGCTGCGCCGTCCACCCCGCCACCTTCGTCAGCTGCACCCGCCCGATCGCCGCGTGGATGTCGGTCATCCGGTTGTTCAGCCCCACCACCTCGTTGGCGTACTGCTTCTCCATCCCCTGGTTGCGCAGCAGCCGCACCCCCCGGGCGATCTCCTCGTCCGCGCAGGAGACCATCCCGCCCTCCCCGGAGGTCATGTTCTTCGTCGGGTACAACGAGAACATCCCGAACACCCCGAAGGACCCCACCGGCGAACCGTGGTAGGTCGCCCCGTGCGCCTGCGCGGCGTCCTCGAACAGCTGCAGCCCGTGCTCGGCCGCCACCTGTGCCAGGCCGTCCATCTCCGCCGGGTGCCCGTACAGGTGCACCGGCATCACCGCCGCCGTCGCCTCGCTGACCGCGTCCGCGACGCTGGCCGGGTCCAGGTTGAACGTGTCCGCACTGATGTCGGCGAACACCGGCCTGGCCCCCGTCAGCGCGACCGCGTTGGCCGTCGCGGCGAACGTGAACGAGGGCACGATCACCTCGTCCCCGGCCCCGATCCCCGCCGCCAGCAGCCCCAGGTGCAACCCTGAGGTCCCCGAGTTCACCGCCACGCAGGTGCGCCCACCCACCAGCACGTCCGCGAACTCGGCCTCGAACGCGGCCACCTCCGGCCCCTGTGCCACCATCCCCGAGCGCATCACCCGGTCCACCGCAGCCCGCTCCTCCTCACCGATCAACGGCTTCGCCGCAGGGATCATGGGCAGGTCAGACATCGTCGTTCTCCTCGGTGGGGGACGGGGTGCTCGGGGTGGACGGGGGCGCGGCCGGGGCCGCCCGGGGACCGGAGTCGGGCTCGGCAGCCGCCTCGCGGACGAGCCGTCCGTCCTGCTCGCGGTAGGTGTCGTCGGTGGCGGGGCAGCGCCACAGGCCGGGCGTGCCGCTCTCCTGCAGGGGGTGGCCGGCGGTGCCCACCCAGCCGACCTGCCGGGCCGGGACGCCCACGACGAGCGCGTGCGCGGGGACGTCGCGGGTCACCACCGCACCGGCCGCCACGGTGGCCCACTCCCCGACGGTCACCGGGGCCACGCACACGGCGCGGGCCCCGATCGAGGCACCGCGCCCGATCGTCACGCCCACCGCCTCCCAGTCGTCCGCGCTCTTGAGCGAACCGTCCGGGTTGATGGCCCGGGGGAAGGTGTCGTTGGTCAGCACCGCCGCCGGCCCCACGAAGACGCCCTCGGCCAGCTCGGCCGGCTCGTAGACGAGGGCGTAGTTCTGCACCTTGCAGTGGTCCCCCAGGCGCACCCCCGTCCCGACGTAGGCGCCCCGACCGATCACGCAGCCCCGGCCCAGGACCGCGCCCTCGCGCACCTGCGCGAGGTGCCAGACCGAGCTGCCGTCGCCGATCGTCGCCTCGGGCGAGACGTCGGCGCTGTCCACGATGCGCGTCCCCACTGCTCTCCTTGCCACTGGACGTCCTCGGGCGTCCCGCACCGGCGTGCGGGACAATGACGGGTATGACCCTATCGCCCCGGCACGAGGACGCCTGGCTGGTGATCCCCCTGTTCAACGAGGCGAGCGTCGTCGGGCAGGTCGTCAGCGAGGCCCGAGAGGTCTTTCCGCACGTCGTCTGCGTGGACGACGCCTCCGGCGACGCCTCGGCGGAGCGGGCCCGCGAGGCGGGGGCGGTCGTGGTCCGCCACCCGGTCAACCTGGGGCAGGGCGCGGCCCTGCAGACGGGGATGCGGTACGTGCTCGAGGCGACGGACGCGGCATACCTCGTCACCTTCGACGCCGACGGCCAGCACCGGGTGGAGGACGCCGCCGACATGGTCGGGCGCGCCAAGGAGGAGGACCTGGGGATCGTCTTCGGCTCCCGCTTCCTCGACGGCCGCACCCGGCCCGGGCTGCTGAAGAAGCTCGTCCTCAAGGGGGCGGTGTGGCTGACCAACCAGCAGACCGGGATGCGGCTGACGGACGCGCACAACGGGCTGCGGGTGCTGCGCCGGGACGCCGCGACCGCCCTGGACCTGCGGCAGAACCGGATGGCCCACGCGACCGAGATCGTCCTGCAGCTGGGCCGGACCGGGCTGCCGTGGGCCGAGCACCCGGTGCACGTGCTCTACACCGACTACAGCCGCCGCAAGGGCCAGTCGCTGATCAACTCGGTGAACATCCTCGTCGACACCCTGCTGAAGTGAGGTCGCCCCGTGCTTGACCAACCGTTGGACCAGCCGCTCATCAAGGCGGTCCTGCTCGTGGCCGTCGTCGTGATCACCCTCATGCTCAACGCCTCGACCGCCGACTCACGCCACCAGGCGGTGCGCCGGCTCCTGCTCGTCGTCGCTTCGTCCTGCTGGCCGCGGCCGCGGTGCTCTTCCCGCGGCTGCTCACCCAGGTCGCCCAGTTCCTCGGCGTGGGCCGGGGCGCCGACCTGCTGCTCTACGGGCTGACCGTGGTCTTCCTGGGCTACGTGGCCTCCTCCTACCGGCGGATGCGGCAGATGGAGCAGCAGGTCACCACGCTCGCCCGCGAGCTGGCGCTGCGGGCCGCGGTGCACGACACCACCCGGCACGTGCCGGGGGCCCGTCGCGGGACGGACCCGGCCCCGGGCTCAGAGGGAGGCGACCAGTCCGGCAGCCACCTGCGGGGTGGCGGCGGCGACGAGCCCGCGGGGCCGCCCGGCCGGTGAGTAGCGCTCCCCGTCGGTGGTGAGCACCGCGCCGCCGACCTCCTCGAGCATCAGCGAGCCCGGCACGTGGTCCCAGGGCATCGTGCCCCGGTAGACCAGCGCGTCGCAGTCGCCCTCGGCCAGGTGCGGGTAGTCGATCCCGCAGCTGATCCAGGTCAGCTCCAGCGGGCCGGACGGCCCCACGTGCGTGCCCACGAGCCGGGGCGAGGAGGCGCGCACCCGCCAGGCCGCCGGCTCCGTCGCGGGGGCGGCACGCTGCACGCGGCGGCCGTCGCACCACAGTCCCTGGCCGCGCTCGGCGACGTAGGCCCGGCGGTGCTGGGGCTGCCAGATCCAGGCGCGCACCGCGGTGCCGGAGCGGACCTCGGCGACCATGACCGCGTGGTCGGGCGAGCCGTGGACGAAGTTGCGGGTGCCGTCCACCGGGTCGACGGTGAAGGCGTGCCCGGCGGCGCGGAACTGCTCCAGCAGGGTGGCGTCCTCGGCGTAGGCCTCCTCCCCCAGCACCATCGCGTCCGGGTATGCCGCCCGCAGCTCGCGGGCGAGGATCACCTCGGCCTCCCGGTCGGCGACCGTCACCAGGTCACCGGGGTGGGTCTTGCTCGTGACGTCGCCGTCGGCCAGGGCCCGGAAGCGGGGGTCGATCACCTCCGCGGCGACGTCCTGGAGGAGGGTCAGCACGGTCTGGGTGTCCATCGGCACGGGACCACCCTGCCACGGTCCCGCGCGGACCCTGTCCAGGAAGGTCCCGGGCCGCTACTGTGACCCGCACGCCCCGACGACCTGGAAGGCGCCGGCCATGACCGAGAACCTGCCCGTCCTGACGATCCTGCCGCCCCTGCTGGCGATCGTCCTCGTCATCACCACCAAGAAGGTGCTCCTCAGCCTCGGGGCGGGCGTGCTGGCCAGCGCCCTGCTGGTCGCCGACCTCTCCCCCCTGCCGACCCTGCGCCTGGTGTGGGAGGCCTTCGCCGGGATCTTCTGGGCGGAGGGGGCGGTGAACACCTACTACGTCTACATCCTCGTGTTCACCCTGCTCCTGGGGATGATCGCGGCCCTCATCATGATGGCCGGCGGCAGCACCGCCTTCGCCGACTGGGCGCTGGAGCGGATCGGCACCCGCCGGGGCGCGACCGTCCTGCCGGCGGTCCTGGGCATCGTCATCTTCATCGACGACTACTTCAACGCGCTGGCGGTGGGGCAGGTCGCCCGTCCGGTGACCGACCGGATGCACGTGGCCCGCGCCAAGCTGGCCTACATCATCGACTCCACGTCGGCGCCGGTGGCGGTGCTGGCGCCGTTCTCGAGCTGGGGGGCCAGCATCATCGGGATCATGGCCCCGATCGTGGCCGGCTCGGCGCTGGCGGTCAGCGACGTCGAGGCCTTCCTCGGTGCCGCGGCGATGAACTACTACGCCATCGCCGCCGTCCTGCTCGTGTGGGTCGTCGTGGTCCTGCAGCTGGACCTGGGGCCGATGCGGCGCGAGGAGCGGCGGGCCATCGCCGAGGGGCGCACCTTCGACGCCTCCGAGGAGGTGCCCGGGGAGCTGGCCGAGGACCTGCCGGTGCACGAGCCGGGTGCCAAGAGGGCGCTGGTCATCCCCTTCCTCGTCCTGGTCGCCGGCGTCCTCGGCGGCATCGTGTGGACGGGCTACCGGGCCGGTGGCAGCTGGGCCGTGCTGGACGTGCTGGCCAACACCGCGGTGACCGACGCGCTGCTCTACGGCGGGATCCTGGGGCTGGCCACGGCGCTGTACTACTACCTGCGCTACACCACCTCCAACCCGCGCTTCTCCACGGCGACGCTGGGCAAGGGGCTGTGGGAGGGCGTGAAGTCGATGCTGCCGGCCGTCTACATCCTGCTGCTGGCGTGGATGCTCGGCTCGCTGATCTCCGAGCTGGGCACCGGGGAGTACCTGGGCAACCTCGTCGAGCAGACCGCGCTGCCGCCGTCCTGGCTGATCCCGGTGATGTTCGTCCTGGCCGGGGCCATGGCCTTCTCGACCGGCACCTCCTGGGGCTCGTTCGGGATCCTGCTGCCCATCGCCGGCCAGATCATGAACACGGTCGAGGGCGGGCCCGAGCTGCTGCTGCCGGCCTTCGGCGCCGTGCTCGCCGGCGCGGTGTGGGGCGACCACTGCTCCCCCATCAGCGACACCACGATCCTGTCGAGCACGGGGGCCGGGTGCAACGTCATCACCCACGTCACCACGCAGCTGCCCTACGCGATCGTCGGTGCGCTCGTGGCCCTGCTGGGCTACGTGGTCTTCGCCATCACCCTCAGCACCTGGCTGGGGCTGCTCGCGGTGGCCCTCGGCCTGGTCGTCGTCGCGGTGCTGGCCAAGGTCGTCTCCACGCGCCTGGAGGACGAGATCCCCGAGGCGGACCAGGCCGAGATCGTCAGGGCCTGATCCACCTCCGGGGGCCGCGTCAGGACAGCTGGGCGGTGAGCGTGATGTCGGTGCCGGTCAGGGCCTTGGACACCGGGCACCCGGTCTTGGCGGCCTCGGCGATCTCCTGGAAGTCGGCGTCCTCCAGGCCCTCGACCTGGGCCGTGACCCGCAGGTGGACCCTGGAGATGGCCGGGCCCGTCGGGTCGAAGGTGACCTCGGCGGTGGTCTCGATCCGGGTGGGGGGCGTGCCGTTCTTGTCCAGGGCGTTGGAGAAGGCCATCGAGTAGCAGGACGCGTGGGCGGCGGCGATGAGCTCCTCGGGGTTGGTGGTGCCCCCGTGCTCCTCCGCCCGGGCGCGCCAGCTGACGTCGAAGGTGCCCTGGCCGGAGCTGTCCAGGCTGGTGCTCCCCGACCCCTCCGTGAGGGTGCCGGTCCAGGTGGTCGATGCCGTGCTGGTGAGTGCCATGCGGTGTCCTCCTTCGGCCCCCGGACGGTCCGGGGATGCCGTGCCCCACTGTGCCCCGCACCGAGGCCGGAGTCCACCCGGCCAGGCGGTCTACGCCGTGGTCAGGTCCGCGAGCTCGGCCACGTCGGCGGCGAGGTCGCTCTCCAGGCGCGCCCGCTGCTGCTCCGTCAGGTCGACCGCGGACAGCCCCGTGCGGACGGCCTCGACGACGTCCTGCGCCTGGTCCGCCCGGATGAGCCCCAGCCGCACCGCGTGCGCCGCGGCACCGGCGTAGGTGTCGAAGACGTGCACGCCCCGGTCGGCCCACGACCGGCGGTCGGCCTCGTCAAGGTCGGTGACGTTGTGCAGCAGCGTGCCCACGATGTGTCCCGGGTCGCGCTCGTGCATCTGCGCCCCGACGTCGCCGTCGGCCTGGCCGCTGTCGCCGATGAACACCATGCGGCACTCGGGGAAGAGGAGCCGGTCGCGCTCCATGTTCTGGATCTTGCGCTCGGCGATCGCGGCCTTGGTGTGCAGGTTGAGGAAGGAGCCTCCCAGCACGGTGTGCGGCGGCAGGCCCAGGTGCGAGAGGTGGTCGCGCGTGTACTGCTCGACCAGGCCGCGCGGCCCTCCGGGCCGGGCGGTGACGAAGGTGAGGTCACCCGCCCGGGGTCTCCTCGGCGGCCCCGTCGTCCAGCGCGTGCAGCAGGGCCACCACCCCGGGGTAGATCGTCCCGCGCGGGTAGCGGTCGTCGTGGATCGCGCACGTCACCGTGTCGTCGATGTCGCACAGGACCCGCAGGTCCGACGTCGCGTCCACGCCCGCCTGCGCGGCGACGTGCGCCAGCAGCCGCTTGCGCAGGTCCTCCTCGACGTCGTCGAAGACGAGGTGCTCCAGGTCGTGGTGGTCGCCCTGGGCGTTGAGCCGGTACTTCAGGTCGTGGAAGTCGGCGCCCGCGTAGGAGGTGAGGACCTCCACGATCGTCTCCTGGTGCAGCCGGGGCGTGGGGCCGCGGTGCAGCGCAGCGACCAGCTCGGCGACCGTCTGCAGGGACAGCTCGGAACGACGGCGGCCCAGGACGAGCTCGAGCAGCTCGGTGCGGTGGTCCGGCCCCCAGACGTGGTCGTCGATGTCGCCGACCACCTGGTCCAGGTCCAGCGGGGACAGCACCGCGTCCAGCTCCCCCTCCGGCACGTCCCGCAGGATCTGCAGCACCTGGGCCTCGGCGTCGGAACCGGTCCGCCAGCCACCGGTGAGGCTGACGATCTGCAGCGCGCGGGGGTCCATGGGTCCTCGTTCCGTCGTCGGGCGGGTGCGCTCAGCGGGCGACCCGGAGGGCGGCCGGCCGCACGGTGAGCTCGGCGCCCACGATATCGGGCACGACGTCCCCGTCGACCTGGGCCAGCACCGGCTCGGGCGAGACGACCCGCAGCGTGCAGCCGCTGCGGTAGCGCAGCGCCGGGTGGTCGTCCGCGCCGACCCGGCCCAGGCCGGTCGCCGCGATCCGGACCCAGTCCCCGAGATGCCGGGGCGAGACGAGGACCACGTGCAGCCGCCCGTCGTCCAGGTGCGCCCCGGGCACCACGCGTGCGCCGGCCGGGAGCCGGGCCGCGTTGACCGCGAGCAGGCTCCACAGCTCCTCGGCCGCCACCGGCGCGTCGTCCAGGGTGAGCCCCAGCGCGTGGCCGGGCCGGCCCAGCCGCCCCAGACCGGGGGCGAAGTAGGCCAGCCAGCGCAGCCGCTGCTTGTGCGCCGGTCGCACCGCAGCCAGCGTCGCGGCGTCGTGCCCCACCCCCGCCACCACGAGGAAGGGCTCGGTCCGCGCCCGACCGTCGGCGGCGGTGAGCACCGCCCGGCCCAGGTCCGTCGGGCGGGCCGCCGCCTCGACCGCGCGGCGCGCCGCGCGGCGTCCACGTCGCGCAGGGGCAGCAGGGCGCTGCGGGCGAACAGGTTGGCGGTGCCCACCGGCACGACGCCCAGCTCCACCGGAGCGGTCCCGGGCGCGTCGTCCGCCGGGCCGGTGAGTTCCGCGAGGGCACCGGCCACGTGGCGGACGGTCCCGTCGCCGCCCACGACCACGATCCTGCCCGCCCCCCGTCGCCGGGCCTCCAGCGCCTGCGCCCCCCCTGGGTCGGCCACCGTCGTGGACAGCACCTGCGGCGTGCCGGCCCCCGCTCCGGCGCAGGCCCGGTGCAGCGCGGCCACGGCCCGCCCCGCACCGCGCGAGACCGGGTTGACCACGACCGCCACCCGGCCGTGGCCCGGCGCGGGCACGCTCAGGCCAGCCGTGCCGTCAACGACGTGGCCACCGCGTCGGGCGTCAGACCCACCCGCTCGAGCACCTGTCCCCGGGACCCGTGGTCGAGGAACTCCTGGGGTATGCCGTAGGAGTGCACCGGCACGTCCACCCCGGCGGCGGCCAGCGCCTGGGTGATCCGTCCCGCGACGCCACCGACCAGCGAGTCCTCGATGACACCCACCGAGCGGGCGTGCCTGGCCAGGTCGAGCACGTCCTCGCTCACCGGGATCACCCACCGCGGATCGACCACGCGCACCGACCGGCCCTCGGCGAACAGCTTGTCGGCCACCTCCAGCGCGGTCGTGGCCATCGCCCCCACGCCCACGAGCAGCAGGTCGACCTCCTGGACCTCCTCGGCACCCTCGTCCACCTCGACGTCGCGCAGCACGTCCACCTGGCCGTGGCGGCGCACCGCCTCCACCGGCGCCCCCACCGTCCCCTTGGGGAAGCGCACCACCGTGGGGGCGTCCTCGACGTCCACCGCCTCGCGCAGCATCCGGCCCACCTGCTGGCCGTCCCGGGGCGCGGCCACCCGGACGCCGGGCACCATGCCCAGCAGCGTCAGGTCCCACATGCCGTTGTGGCTCGCCCCGTCGGTCCCGGTGATGCCCGCCCGGTCCAGCACGAAGGTGACCCCCTGCCGGTGCAGGGCGCAGTCCATGAGGAGCTGGTCGAAGGCCCGGTTGAGGAAGGTCGCGTAGACGCTGACGACCGGGTGCAGCCCGGCGAAGGAGAGACCGGCCGCCATCGTCACGGCGTGCTGCTCGGCGATGCCGACGTCGAAGACCCGGTCGGGGTAGCGCTCGGCGAACGGCTGCAGACCCACCGGGATGAGCATCGAGGCGGTGAGGGCGACGATGTCGTCGCGCTCCCTGCCCAGGCGCACCATCTCGTCGCTGAACTCGTCGGTCCAGCTGCGCCCGGACAGCTCCAGCGGCAGGCCGGTCTCGGGATTGATCACCCCGACGGCGTGGAACCGGTCGGCCTCGTCGGCGGTGGCCGGGTCGTAGCCGTGGCCCTTCTCGGTGATCGCGTGGACCAGGACCACCCCGCCGAAGTCGTGGGCGCGCCGCAGCGCGGTCTCCATCGCCTCCACGTCGTGGCCGTCGACCGGGCCGAGGTACTTCAGCCCCAGGTCCTCGAACATGCCCTGGGGGCTGACGATGTCCTTGAGGCCCTTCTTCATCCCGTGCAGGGTCTCGTAGACCTGCTTGCCCACCAGCGGCGTCCGGTTGAGCTGGCGCTTGCCCCAGGACAGCACGTGCTCGTACTCCTGGGTGGCGCGCAGCGAGGCCAGGTAGTCGGCCATGCCGCCGCGGGTCTGGGCGTAGGAGCGCTCGTTGTCGTTGATGACGATGATCAGCGGCAGGTCGCGGTGCTCGGCGATGTTGTTCAGCGCCTCCCACACCATGCCCCCGGTCAGCGCGCCGTCGCCGATCACCGCGACCGTGTGGCGGTCGGTCTCCCCCCGCAGCTTGCGCCCGGCGGCGATGCCGATGGCCCACGAGAGCGAGGTGGAGGCGTGGGAGTTCTCCACGACGTCGTGGTCGGACTCGGCCCGGCTGGGGTAGCCCGAGAGCCCGCCCTGCTTGCGCAGCGTGGAGAAGTCGTGCCGGCCGGTGAGCAGCTTGTGCACGTAGGAGATGTGCCCCGTGTCGAACAGGATGGTGTCGCGGGGCGAGTCGAAGACCCGGTGCAGCGCGATCGTCAGCTCCACGACCCCGAGGTTGGGGCCCAGGTGGCCGCCGGTGCGCGAGACCGAGCTGATCAGGTAGTGCCGGATCTCCGCGGCCAGGGCCTCCACCTGCCGGGGGGTCAGTCGCTTCAGGGCGGTGGGGCCGGTGATGGTCCGCATGAGTGCCACGGGGCGTGCTCCTCCGGTGGGTCGGCGTCGGCGGCGATGGGCCGCCCCAGTGTACGGTCCCGCGCCTGCGAGCGCGCTGGACGCCCGGCGTCCCGTCCGCCGAGACCCTCAGTCCATGTCCTCCCGGGAGCGCCGCACGAGCTTCTGACCCTGGGCGTGGGCGACCTCGGCCGCGTGGTCGGGGACCTGCTGCTGCAGCGACCGCTCGGTGCGCTGGTAGCCGGTGGAGGCCGGCCGGTCGGGCATCGTCAGCGTGGGCAGGTCGACGGGGTGCCACGGGAGCGAGGAGAGCAGGTGGGCGATCATGTTGATCCGGGCGGAGCGCTTGTCGTCGCTCTCGACGACGTTCCAGCGGGCCTCGGGGATGTCGGTGTGCACGAACATCTCGTCCTTGGCCCGGCTGTAGTCCTCCCACCGGGTCAGGCTCTCCAGGTCGGTGCCCGACAGCTTCCACCGGCGCATCGGGTCCGCGAGGCGGGACTGGAAGCGCCGCTCCTGCTCGGCGTCGCTGACCGAGAACCAGTACTTGCGCAGCAGGACGCCGTCGTCGACGAGCATCCGTTCGAAGATCGGGCACTGCTGCAGGAAGCGGCGGTGCTCCTCCGGGGTGCAGTAGCCCATCACCCGCTCCACGCCCGCCCGGTTGTACCAGGACCGGTCGAAGAGGCGGATCTCCCCCGCGGCCGGAAGGTGCTCGACGTAGCGCTGGAAGTACCACTGCGTCGTCTGCCGCTCGGTGGGGGTCGGCAGTGCCACGATCTGCGCCTGGCGCGGTGAGAGGTACTCGGTGACCCGCTTGATCGCCCCGCCCTTGCCGGCCGCGTCCCGCCCCTCGAAGACGACGACCACCCGCTGCCCGGTCTCGCGGACCCACTCCTGCATCTGGACAAGCTCGCCCTGCAGGCGAAGCAGCTCGGCCTCGTAGATCTTGCGGTCCAGTCGGGGGGTGCGGTCCTTGGCCATGGTCCATCGTGGCACGGCGGCGGCGCCCGCGGCTCAGCGCATCGGGGCGCGCAGCCGCAGCGCCTCCAGCAGCAGTCCCGCCGCCCGGTGTGCCGCCCGCAGCCGCAGGCCCTCCCGGGCCAGCGACTCCAGCACGTCACCGAGCGTCCCCGGTGGCAGGACGGGTCCCAGCTCGGGGCGCACGTCCCGCCAGGCGCCGCGCATCGCCGCCAGCTGGGCGTCCAGGTGCCGGGTGGCCACCCAGGCCAGCGCCGTCGGATGGCGCCGCCAGGCCTGGTAGGCGCGGTAGTCGGCCGGGCACTGGTCGAGCAGCCAGGACACCGCCGCCTCCTCCCAGCCGGGCACCCCGGCCGGGGGCACCCGGTCGGGCCAGCCAGGAGGTCCGCTCGTCATACGAACAAGTGTACGACTCTCCCCGACGTCCGTGGCGTCCGCGCGCAGGGCTGCGCCCCGGCGGGCGGACCGTCCCAGGTGTCCCGCCCCTCAGCCGAAGCCGTGCCGGGCCAACGGCCCGACCAGCTCGCGCTCCTCGTAGGACAGGTGCGACAGCAGGGTGTCGGTGAGCAGGTCGACGCTGCGACCCAGCTCGTCCAGCGCGCTCCGCGCGGCCTGCCCGTACCCCTCCTCCTCCACCAGCGCCACCAGGGCGCGGTCGAGCCGGTCCAGCACGTCGGCGATCACCTCGTGCTCCTCCTCCAACCGGTCCAGCACCGGTGCCAGGGTCGGTTCGCGGCGACGCAGGTGCGGGAAGACCGACCGGTCCTCCAGGGTGTGGTGACCCGTGACGATCCGGCAGTAGGACTCGCAGAACGCCCCCAGGGTCCAGTTGTTCTGCCGCATCGCCATCGTGTTGATGACCGACCGGGCCTGCCCCACCTGCAGGTGGCCGCGCCGGACCTGGTCGACGACGTCCCGCACCGAGGACAGCTCGGTCCGCAGGTGGTCGTGGATGTCGATGAGGTGCTGGGGCAGGGCCAGCCTCCCGGAGGGGTATGACGTCGGCGCCCCCTCGGGTGCGGGCGCGCTGGGGCGGGCGTCCTCGTCCCAGGCAAGCTCGCCGGTGAGCCGGGTCCCGTCGTCCGGGGTGGGGACGATGCCCGCCGGTGCTGTCGTCACCCCGGAGGCCGGGGTGCCCGCGCCGCCGCCGACCACCTCGCCCGAGGAGCCGCCGGGGCCGGCACGACCCGCAGGGACGTGGCTGGACCGTCCGGCCAGGACCAGCTCGCGCAGGGCGGGACCCACCTCCTGGCCGAAGGTCTGGACGGCGACGGGGTCGTCGGTGGCCAGCACGAAGGTGGACATGCCGTGCTCCAGCGCCAGCCCGGCCAGCTGCTCGGCCCAGTCCCCGGGACCTCCCTGCAGCATCCCCGACCCGCGGCCGAAGCGGCCGTGGACGTTGTAGAGGCGGACGACGTCCTGCGGCGCCCGGCCGGCGTCCGTGGCCGCCCGGTCGATCCTGGCGCCGGCCTCCCCCAGCTTCTCCGGCGGCAGGTAGCCCATGCTCGGCAGCCATCCGTCGGCGAGCCGGCCGGTCACCCTCAGCATCCGCGGCCCGTAGGCGCCGATCCACAGGGCCGGGTCGCCGCCCGGGACGGGGCCGGCGTGCAGGCCCTCGACCCGGTAGTGCTGGCCGTCCACGCGCACCGGACCCTGCCCGCTCCAGACCTGCCGGACCACGTCGACCGCCTCCACGAGCGCGTCCACGGACTCCCCCGCACTCCGGCGGGGACCGCCGGCGGCCACGATCGCGTCCCAGAACGCGCCGGCACCCAGGCCGAGGTCGGCACGACCTCCCGAGAGCAGGTCCAGCGTGGCCACCGATCGGGCCAGCACGACGGGCGGCCGCAGCGGCAGGTTGGCGACGTTCAGCCCCAGGCGGACCCGGGTGGTCCGCGCGGCGATCCAGGACAGCAGCGTCCAGCTGTCCAGGTGCGCCGCCTGGTAGGGGTGGTCCTGGACGGTGACCAGGTCGATGCCCGCCGTGTCGGCCAGGACGCCCAGCTCGACGGCACGGTAGGGCTCGGCGGCGGCCGGGGTCGGAAAGATCCCCAGCCGGATCTCGTGGCCGTGGTCAGGCATGGCCGGGCGCGCTCAGGCTCCGGCGACCCGCACGTGCAGGCGGTTGGCCCACGGGTCCTCGAAGCTCACCGTGCGCCCGTCGTCGGCGGTCTGGACGCCGTGGTGGCGCATCCGCTCGGTGAGCGCGCCGACGTCGTCGGCGGTGGGCAGCTCGATGTCCACCTGGCCCAGCCCCAGGGTGGGGAAGCGACGTCCGGCGCCCCGGCTGTTCCACACGTTCATCGCCATGTGGTGGTGGTACCCCCCGGCGCTGACGAACAGGGCGGCTCCGCCCCACTCCAGGGTGGTGTCGAAACCGAGCGTGTCGACGTAGAAGTCCCGGGCGGTGCGCACGTCGCCGACGGACAGGTGCACGTGGCCCACGACGGCCTCGCCCGCGTCCGGGCGCTCCAGCCCCTCGGGGGTCAGGTGCTCGCGGAGGAAGCTGTCGGCGTCCAGGAAGCGGTTGTCCATCTCGACGCGACCGTGCACCCAGCTCCACTGCGTGCGGTCGCGGTCCCAGTACAGCTCGATGCCGTTGCCCTCAGGGTCGTCGAAGTAGAAGGCCTTGCTGACGAGATGGTCGGCGCTGCCGGTGTAGGGCGCGCGCGCCGCGGCCATCGAGGCGACCGCCGCGGCCAGGCCGGCCTGGGTCGGGAACAGGATGGCGGTGTGGAACAGTCCGGCCGACCCGGGGGCGGCGTGCTTGAGCCCGGGCCGGTGCCGGAGCACGACGACCGGGGTGGTGCCGCGGCCCATCGTGACCACGGGGCCGTCCTCGGCGACCACCTGCAGGGTGACGGCGTCGCGGTAGAACGCGGTCATCCCTTCCAGGTCGGCCACGTCCAGGGTCACCGGACCCATGGCGGTGTCGGCGGCGAGACGGTCGGGGCGGGCGTGCGTGCTGGTGGCGTCGGTCATGACTGCTCCTCAATGCGTGACGTGTCACCTAGTCTAGGCCATGGCCGTGCCTCTGTCCACCGCGCACGCCCGACGCCCCCGCCGACCGGATGGTCGACGGGGGCGTCGGGCGTTCGTGCGGACGACCCCTCCGGGACCGTCGGCCGCGAACCTCAGGCGCTGCTGCCCACCAGGGAGCGCAGCACGTACTGCAGGATCCCGTCGTTGCGGTAGTAGTCCGCCTCGCCGGGGGTGTCGATGCGCAGGACGGCCTCGAACTCCACCGTCTCGCCGCTCTCCTTCTCGGCGGAGACGTTGACCGTCCGCGGCACGGTGCCCTCGTTGAGCGCGGTGACCCCGCTGATCGCGAACGTCTCCGTCCCGTCCAGGCCGAGCGAGTCGGCGTTCTGACCGGCCGGGAACTGCAGCGGGAGGACGCCCATGCCGATGAGGTTGGACCGGTGGATCCGCTCGTAGGACTCGGCGACGACGGCCTTGACGCCCAGCAGGCGGGTGCCCTTGGCGGCCCAGTCGCGGCTGGAGCCGGAGCCGTACTCCTTGCCCGCGAGGATGACCAGCGGCGTCCCGTCGGCGGCGTAGTTCTGGGCCGCGTCGTAGATGGTCGTCTGCTCACCACCGGCGGTGAAGTCCCGGGTGAAGCCACCCTCCACGCCGTCCAGCAGCTCGTTGCGCAGCCGGATGTTGGCGAAGGTGCCGCGGATCATCACCTCGTGGTTGCCGCGGCGCGAGCCGTAGGAGTTGAAGTCCTTGCGCTCGATGCCGTGCTCGGCGAGGTACTTGCCCGCGGGGCTGTCGGCCTTGATCGCGCCGGCCGGGCTGATGTGGTCGGTGGTGACCGAGTCGCCCAGCTTGGCCAGGACCCGGGCCCCGGAGATGTCCTCCACCGGTGCCGGCTCCGCCTGCATCCCCTCGAAGTACGGGGGCTTGCGCACGTAGGTGGACCCGTCGTCCCAGGCGAACGTGTCGCCCTCGGGCGTGGACAGGGACCGCCACCGCTCGTCGCCGGCGAAGACGTCGGCGTAGTCCTCGGTGAACATGTCCCGGCTGATCGAGGAGGCGATCGTCCGCTCGACGTCCTCCGGGGCCGGCCAGATGTCGCGCAGGAAGACGTCCTCGCCCTCCTCGTCCTGGCCGAGGGGCTCGTTCTCGAAGTCGAAGTCCATCGTCCCGGCCAGGGCGTAGGCGACGACCAGCGGCGGGGAGGCCAGGTAGTTCATCTTCACGTCCGGGTTGATCCGGCCCTCGAAGTTGCGGTTGCCGGAAAGCACCGAGACGACCGCCAGGTCGTTCTCGTTGACCGCCTCGGACACCTCGTCGATGATCGGGCCGGAGTTGCCGATGCAGGTCGTGCAGCCGTAACCGACCAGGTGGAAGCCCAGCGCCTCCAGGTAGGGCCACATGCCGGCCTTGTCGAAGTAGCCGGTGACCACCTTGGACCCCGGCGCCATCGAGGTCTTGACCCACGGCGGCACCGTGAGCCCCTTCTCGACGGCGTTCTTGGCGAGCATGGCCGAGGCCATCATCACCGAGGGGTTGGAGGTGTTGGTGCAGGAGGTGATCGAGGCGATGGCCACGTGACCGTGGTCGACCGTCACCTGCTCGCCGTCGATACTCACCGACATCGGGCTGCTCGCCCGGTCGCCGTTGAGCAGGGCGGAGTGCTCCGGACGGCCGGCCGCCTCGGACTGCTCGTGCGCGTCGTGCGAGGGGGCGTCGGAGGCAGGGAAGCTGTCGGCGAGCTCCTCGTCGACCGAGCTCTTGTCGATCCCGTTGCCGTTGACCACGTAGTTCTTCAGGTCCGCGCGGAACTGCTTCTTGGACTCCGACAGCGCGATCCGGTCCTGGGGACGCTTGGGGCCGGCGATGGAGGGGACCACCGTCGACAGGTCCAGCTCGAGGTACTCGCTGTAGCGCGCCTCGACGTTGCCGCTGGGGTCGTGCCACATCCCCTGCTCCTTGGCGTAGGCCTCCACGAGGGCGACCTGCTCGTCCGGTCGACCGGTCAGGCGCAGGTACTCCAGGGTGACCTCGTCGATCGGGAAGATCGCGCAGGTGGAGCCGAACTCGGGGCTCATGTTGCCGATGGTGGCGCGGTTGGCCAGCGGCACGGCCGCGACACCGTCGCCGTAGAACTCGACGAACTTGCCCACGACGCCGTGCTCGCGCAGCATCTCGGTGATCGTCAGCACGACGTCGGTCGCGGTCGCGCCGGCGGGGATCGAGCCGGACAGCTTGAAGCCCACCACGCGCGGGATGAGCATGGAAACCGGCTGACCGAGCATGGCGGCCTCGGCCTCGATGCCGCCGACGCCCCAGCCCAGCACGCCCAGGCCGTTGACCATCGTGGTGTGGGAGTCCGTGCCCACGCAGGTGTCGGGGTAGGCCTGCAGGACGCCGTCGACCTCACGGGTCATGGTGACGCTGGCCAGGTGCTCGATGTTGACCTGGTGCACGATGCCGGTGCCCGGGGGCACGACCTTGAAGTCCTCGAACGCCGTCTGGCCCCACCGCAGGAACTGGTAGCGCTCGCCGTTGCGCTCGTACTCGATCTCGACGTTGCGCTCGAAGGCGTCCGAGCGTCCGAAGACGTCGATGATGACGGAGTGGTCGATGACCAGCTCGGCCGGCGCCAGCGGGTTGATCTTGGTCGGGTCGCCACCCAGGTCGCCCATCGCCTCGCGCATGGTCGCCAGGTCGACGATGCAGGGCACGCCGGTGAAGTCCTGCATGATGACGCGGGCCGGGGTGTACTGGATCTCGGTGTCGGGCTCGGCGTCCTGGTCCCAGCCGGCGAGGGCGTCGACGTGGTCGGCGGTGATGTTCTTGCCGTCCTCGGTACGCAGGAGGTTCTCCAGCAGCACCTTCAGGGAGTAGGGCAGCGACTCGGCGCCCTCGAGCCCGCCGATGCGGAAGATCTCGTAGCTCTGGTCACCGACCTCGAGGGTGCCCTTGGCACCGAAGCTGTTCGGGTTCGTGCTCAACGTCTCGCTCCTTCGCTCGGCGGCTATTTATCTTGACGTCAAGATATCTCACGGGCCGTGGCGCGGGCAACCCTCGACACGCCCACCGTCCGCCCCCCATCCTGCCGCATGCCGTCGACGCCCGTCAGGCGGGCCGCACCCCTCAGAGGGGGCGGACCCCCTCGGCGGGCCGTGGCCGCAGCAGCGCCAGGGTCTCGACGTGGTGGGTCATCGGGAAGGCGTCGTAGGCCACCAGGTCGACGAGCTCCAGACCCTCCTCGGCCGCGGTGCGCAGGTCGCGGGCCAGGGCCGCCGGGTCGCAGGCCACGTAGACCACGGCGCGCGGGCGCAGCGCGGCGATGCCGCGGACCACCGGCGCGCCCGCCCCGGTCCGGGGCGGGTCCAGCACGACGAGGTCGGCCCGCTCCTCCGCGGCGACCAGGTCGGTGACCGCCCGCTCGGCCGGGGAGGCCAGCACGCTCGCCCAGGGACGGTCGCCCAGGTTGCCGGTCGCCGACTCCGCCGCCCCGCGGTCGGCCTCGACCGCGAGCACCCACCCGCGCGGACCGACCCGGGCGGCCAGCGGCCGGGCGAACAGCCCGACGCCGGCGTACAGGTCCAGCGCGCTCTCCCCCTCCTGCGGGTTCAGCCAGGTCAGCACCTGCGCCACGAACGTGGGAGCGGCGCCGGGATGCACCTGCCAGAAGCCGCGGGCCGACAGGGAGTACCGGTCCGGTCCCACCTGCTCCTGCACCGTGGGCACCGGTCCCGCGGGTCGTGCGGGGGTATGGGGTGCGCGTCGCCCCCGTCCGCCCCTCCCCCGGCCCGGGCGTCCCCCCGACCGTCCCGCGGCCTGCCCGTCGACGCCGACGGTCCCGCCGGTCAGGGGCACCACGACCGGGTCGCCGAGGGACGGGGCGACCACGTCCAGCGCGCTGACGCCGCGGGGCGCGTCCCCGGCGAGCACCCCGGTCCCGACGACGTCGGCGGAGGCGATCAGGCAGTCCTGCAGCGGGAGCACCTCGTGGGAGCGGTGCCGCCGCAGGCCGACCCCGTCCGTGCCGACGGCGAACTCGACCCGGGTGCGCCAGCGCAGACCGTCCTCGTCACCGGGGAGCGGGTGGCACACGACGTCGACGTCCTCGATGCCGCCGAGCCGGGCCAGCTGCTCGCGCACGACCGTGGCCTTGAGGCGGCGCTGCTCGGCGAGGTCGACGTGCTGCAGGTCGCAGCCGCCGCAGCGGCCCGGCCCGGCGTACGGGCACGGGGGTTGCACGCGGTGCGGGGAGGCCTGCAGGACCTCCACGGCCTCGGCGTGGGCGAACCGGCCCTTCGGGCCCAGGCCGGTCACCCGCGCCCGGACCCGCTCCCCCGGCAGCGTGTGCCGCACGAAGAGGACCTGTCCCTCGTGGCGGGCCACGCAGTGGCCCCCGTGCGCGACGGCGCCCACGTCGACGACGACGACGTCCCCCACCGCCACGCCCGGGGGGTGGTCCCCCGTCACGGGAGCGCGCCCGGGGTCGCGGGAGCTCCGGCGCCGTCGTCGGCCTGCGGGGTGCGGCCGGTGGCCAGCAGCCACCCCATGAGCACGATCGCCAGCAGGTAGGCGGGCCATCCCAGGGCGATCTTGGCCACGCCGAGGAGGGCGACCTCCCCTGCCAGGTACAGGGGCAGCATGACGGCCACCCGGACCGCGAAGAGCGCCACCAGGACCCAGGTCAGCCGCGAGGCCACCCGTACCAGCCCGCGGTCGCGCCGCCAGGCCGTCGGGTCCTGGGCGTAGTCGGGGTCGCCGATGCCCACGATGAAACCGACCAGGGGCCAGCGCAGCAGGATCGAGGCCACCGCGGCCACGAGGTAGACGCCGCTGAGCACGATCCCCGGCAGGAAGGCGTCCTCGGCCTGGCCGGAGCGCAGCGCGAAGAACGCGGCCAGTGCCGTGGCCAGGACCGCCGAGGCCAGGAACCGCCACGAGCCGCCGACCATGAGCCGGATGCCGCCCAGGAGCAGCAGCACCGCCGCCGCGGCCCACACCGCGGTCCGCACCTGGTCCACGACCAGCCAGGTGACGACGAAGGCCACCGTGGGCAGCGCCGTCTCTCCAGCGACCCGTACCAGCCGCCGAGGGCGTCGCCGATCCGCTGCCGGATCACCTGCTCGACGGTGGCCTCGACGTCCGGCGAGGTCATCGGAAGTCGGGGTTGCTCGGGGCCTTGGGCGCCTCGGTCTGCTCCTGGTCGCCGGACGGGGAGGGCGACCGGTGCCGACCGCCCTGGCCGGTGGGGGGCGTGGTCGGGGGCGTGGTCGAGGGTGCGGTGGCCGGGGCCGCCGCGGGGGCCGCCCGACCGGGCGCGACGCCCGGCGACGGCGTGGCCGGGGCACTGCCGGCACCGGGGGCACCGGGCCCGGCGCTGATGCCGGTGACCCGGGTGGCGTCGGCGGTGCGCAGCACCTGGGTCTGGGAGGCGGCCCGGGCGGCGGCGACCTTCTGGGCGGCCTCCTTGCGGGCCTGCGCCTGCTTGGCCGCGGCCTCCAGCAGCCCCGCCGGGGCGGTCAGCTCCAGCACCTCGCGCGGAGGGCGCGGCTCCTCGCCGCGGCGCACGACGACCTTGCGCACGAACGCCAGGATCGGCTGCAGCTGGGCGTCGTCGGCGGCAGCCGGCCCGTTGACCACCACGCGCAGGAACCACCGCGGTCCGTCCACGCCGAGAAAGCGCGCGGGCTGGAAGGCCACCCGGCCGTCGGGGGCACGACCGGGCATCCGGGCCCGCAGCTCCTTGCCCAGCACCCCGTCGGCGGTCTCGGCGGCCCCGCCGGCCTCGACGATCCCCCGCGCGATGTCGGGCCGCAGCTCGTCCCACAGGCCGCTCGTGCGCGGGGCGGCGAAGACCTGCAGCTGCACCTGGGAGGCGCCGAACGTCAGCGTGGCGCCCACCACCCGACCGGAGCCCTGCTCCAGGTCCAGGCGCATCTGCATCCCCGCCTGGGCGGGCAGGCGCAGGGCACCCAGGTCGAGGCGACCGTCCAGGGCGGTCCACTCGGTGATGTCGTAGGGACCGTCGGAGGGCCGGTCCCAGTCGCGGTCCACGCCCGGCTCACCGTCGGCCGGCTCTGGGCGCACCGAGCTCTCCACGACCTCGTCCTCGGCGAGGAGGTCCTCGTCGGAGAGGCGTTCGCGCTTCTTGCCAAACAGTGCCACGGGCGGGTCAGTCCTTCGGGTCGGTGGGAGGGACGGGGTATGAGGTGGGCGCGCTCCGGGGCGCGTCCCGCGTCCCGGTGTGCCCGTGCCCACCCTCGCCCCGCTGGGACGCGGGCAGCTCGTCGACGAGCTCGAAGTCCGGGCGGACGACGGGCTGGACGACCAGCTGGGCGATCCGGTCGCCCCGCTCGACCGTGAAGGCCGTCGTCACGTCCGTGTTGAGCAGGTTGACGAGGATCTCGCCCCGGTAGCCGGCGTCCACGGTGCCGGGGGCGTTGACCACGGTGATCCCGTGCCTGGCCGCCAGGCCGGACCGGGGGTGGACGAAGCCCGCGTAGCCGGCCGGGATGGCCAGTGCCACCCCGGTGGGGACCAGCGCCCGCTCCCCCGGGGCCAGCGTCAGCTCCTGCCGGGCGTGCAGGTCGACCCCGGCGTCGTCGGCACGGGCCGCGGCGGGCACGGGCAGCCCCTCGTCGAGTCGACGCAGGAGCACCCGGACGGCGGGGGTGTCTGACGAGGTGATCATCGTCCTCGAGGGTACGCCCCGGCCACCGGGGTGGCCGAGGCGTCGAGGTGCTCGGGACGCGGGCGGGCGCCCGACCGGGAGCCGGCGGGGCCGGCCGGGATCAGGCCGCGCACTCGGTGCAGACCGGAAGTCCGCCGACCTCCTTGGCCAGCTGGCTGCGGTGGTGCACCAGGAAGCACTTGGAGCACGTGAACTCGTCCTGCTGCCGGGGCAGCACGTGCACCGACAGCTCCTCGTTGGACAGGTCGGCGCCCGGGAGCTCGAAGCCCTCGGCCTGCTCGGTCTCGTCGACGTCGACGCTGCCCGAGGACTTGTCGTTGCGGCGAGCCTTGAGCTCCTCGAGCGAGTCCTCGTTCAGCTCGTCGTCGTTCTTGCGGGGGGCGTCGTAGTCGGTCGCCATCCTCGTCCTCCTCGGGTCCTGCGGAAATGCGTCGTCAGCGGTGCAGAACGCACTGGCCGCCGGATTTGTGCCCGACGACGGCGCTGGACCGTCACGTGCGTGTGTCGGGCGGATTGTGCCTCATCGGAGGCGTCCTCGCCAACACGTCCCCGCGCCACCGGTCAGCGGCCGGCGAGGAGCCGTTCCACCTCGGCCCGCACGGTGGCGTGCGCGGCCGGGCCGCCGGCCACCACCATGGCCTCCGACGGGGGGTCCTGCGCACCCAGGCCGGAGACCACGCCGCCGGCCTCGGTGACGAGCAGCATCCCGGCCGCGACGTCCCAGGCGTGCGTGCCGACCTCGTAGTAGGCATCCACCCGCCCGCCGCGACGTGGCACAGGTCCAGCGCGGCGGCACCCATCCGGCGCACGTCCCGCACGCGCGGCAGCAGGTCCGCCACGACCCGTGCCTGTCCCACCCGCACCTCGCGGTCGTAGGCGAAGCCGGTGGCCAGCAGGACCCCGGCGAGGTCCTGCGCGTCGCCGACCCGCAGCCGCACCGGCTCCCCCTCGCCGTCGGCCCCGCGCACCCGGGCCCCTCCGCCCGCCCGGGCGGAGAAGACCTCGCCGGTGCGCGGCGCCACGACCGCCCCGGCGACCGGGCTCCACGCCCCCGGCCGGGTCGGGTCGCCGAGCACCACGGCGAGCGAGACGGCATACGCGGGCAGGTCGTAGAGGTAGTTGACGGTGCCGTCGATGGGGTCGACCACCCAGGTCAGCCCCGAGCTGCCCCCGGTGACGCCCTCCTCCTCGCCGAGCACGCCGTCGTCCGGGCGGGCGGCGTCCAGCCTCTCGCGCACGAGCGTCTCGCTGCGGGTGTCCATGAGGGTGACCACGTCCAGGTCGGTCGACTTGGTCCGGTGCACGTCCACGGCAGCGGGGCGCCCGTCCCGGACCAGCCGCCCGGCCTCGACCGCGACCTGCACCGCGAGGTCCTCCAGGGAGGCCCGGAGCTCCTCGTCGACCGACAGCGGGTCCAGCGGGTCGAGCGGCCACGGCCTCGACCCGGCGTCGCGGCGTCCCGGCACGTCAGTCCGACCCACAGGCGGCGCGCCGGTCGACCCGCAGGTTCGGGCAGCACCCCGGCAGGCAGGTCGAGGGCCGGGGCCGCTCCCCCGGCCAGGTCGGCCGGACCGGTTGTGCGCCCCGCGCCTCGGCCGCGCGCTCCAGGGCAAGGTCGACCAGCCCCGAGACGAACTCGGCGTCGGTGCCCACCGTCGGCACGCGCAGCAGGTCCAGACCCAGCTCCTCGGCGGTCTCGACCGCCTCGGTGTCCAGGTCGAAGACGACCTCCATGTGGTCGGAGACGAACCCGATCGGGGCGAGCACGACGTGCCGCACACCGCGTCCTGCCAGCTCGCGCAGGTGGTCGTTGACGTCCGGCTCCAGCCACGGCTGCGTGGGCGGGCCCGACCGGGAGCAGTAGGTGAGGTCGTGCTCCAGCTCGGTGCCCAGCGTGGCCGAGGCCTCCAGGGCGATGCCGGCGGCGAGCTCGAGGTGCTGGCGCGAGTAGAGGTGCCCCTCCTCGTCGCCCGGGCCGGAGGTCTCGTCCATCGCGATGGGCAGCGAGTGGGTGACGAACACCAGGTGCGGTGCGGTGCCCGTGCGCTCTAGGACCTGGCGGGCACCCTCGGTGACGATGCGGGCGTTGGCGCCCGAGAAGCCCGGGTGGTTCCAGTACTGGCGGATCTTGTCGACGTCGACCGTGCGTCCCTCGGCGGCCAGCTCGTCGACCGCGGCGGCGATGTCCTCGCGGTACTGCCGGCAGGAGGAGTAGCAGGAGTAGGCGCTCGTGGTGATCGAGAGCAGCCGCGTCATCCCCTCCTCGTGCGCCTCGCGCACCGTGTCGGTGAGGAAGGGCTCGGAGTTGCGGTTGCCGAGGAGCACCGGCAGCGTCAGGCCGCGTCGCTGCAGCTCCTCGGAGAGCGCCGTGACCAGGGCGCGGTTCTGGTCGTTGATGGGGCTGCGCCCCCCGAAGTGCAGGTAGTGCTCGGCGACCTCGGCCAGCCGCTCGTCGGGGATCCCCCGCCCACCGGTGACCCGGCGCAGGAAGGGCATCACCTCCTCGGGGGCCTCCGGCCCGCCGAAGGAGGTCAGCACGACCGCCTGGTAGGGGAACAGGTCGTGCCCCTCGGCCTCGGCCAGGCTCTCCTCGAGCTCGGCCACGACCTCGTCCTCGGCCTGCGTGGTCCCGCCCGAGGGCGCGTCGGCCGCAGGGTCCCCGGCGGTGGGGCCGACCGGCCCGCCACCGGGGGTGACCGGTTGCGGGCCGTCGGGGGTGGTCCGGCCGGGGTCGGACGGGTCGGCGGTGGGCTGGCTCATCGGTGGCTCTCCTCGGTGGGTGGGGCGGGGTCTTCGGGGGCGGACCGGGCGGAGTCGTCCGCGGGCGCGGCCCGGGCCCGGCGTTCGGAGCGGTCGGAGCGGTCGGGGCGGGTGTCGGGGCGCGGGAGCCGTCCCCGGGTCCGTGCGGACGCGGGGGCCGCTCGTCCCGGCCCCGGCGCACCGTCGGCAGGGCCAGTCTGGTCGGCACCTGCAGGTCGTAGATGATCGCCGCGATGCGGATGCCCAGGACGAGCGCGACCGCGGCCCAGACGACGGGCACGGTCAGCACCTCCAGCTGGTTGGCGGCGACCACCGTGGTCGCGCCGAGCAGGGCGGGCACGGCATACACCTCGCGGCGCAGGACCTCGGGGACCTGCCCGACGAGCACGTCGCGGATCGCCCCGCCGCCGACGGCGGTCAGCACGCCGACGACGATGCAGGCCAGCGGCGGAGCACCCAGGATGAGCGCCTTGAGCGCGCCGGCGACGGAGAAGACCGCCAGGCCGACGGCGTCGAGGTACTTGACCGCCTCGCCGATGACGCCGAGGCGCAGCCGGGGGCGGCGGCGCCCCAGGTCCACCACGACCGGGTAGGCGGCGACGACGGCGAGCCCGGCCAGCAGGACGGTGATGATGTAGCGCGGCTCGCTGATCCCGGCCGGAGGGACGTCCCCCAGCAGCAGGTCGCGCAGGATGCCGCCACCCAGCCCGGTGGCCCAGGCCAGCACGGCCACGCCGAACAGGTCCAGCCGTGCCCGCACGCCCACGAGCCCGCCGGAGATCGCGAACGCGAAGATCCCGACGAGGTCGAGGGCGAGCCGGAGGTCGGCGGGAGCGGTCAGCATGACGCCCACAGCGTATCCGCCGGGGCCCCTCCCGCCGCGGCCCGGCGGCGTGCCCTGCCGGTCGGGGTGGCCGCGGGATGGCACAGTGGTGAACCATGCAGCAGCTGCAGTTCAAGGACCTCGACGAGGGGGGACGTCTGGTCCTCGTGGGCGAGGACCAGACCCACTACGTCGTGACCGTCGACGACCGGCTCCGGGCCGCCCTCCGCGCCCGCCCGCACGCCCCCTCGCCCGACCACGGTCGGTCGGCGTCGGCCACGCCTCGCGAGGTGCAGGCGATGATCCGGGCGGGCCAGACGGCCGAGGAGGTCGCCTCCGGGACCGGGTGGGAGCTGGAGCGCGTGCGCCGCTTCGAGGGACCGGTGCTGGCCGAGCGCGAGCACGTCGTCGGCCTCGCCAAGGCCGCCCACGTGCGAGCCGCGGGCCGGACCGACGGGTCGCACACCCTCGAGCGCCGGGTGCGTGAGCGGCTCCAGGCACGCGGCGTGCAGCCGCAGGACGTGGGCTGGGACGCCGCGCGCACCGGGACGCAGGGGCCGTGGACGGTCCGGGTGACCTTCCTGGCGGGCGGGCGCGAGCGACGGGCCGTGTGGCACTACGCGGTGCCCGACCGCTCGATCGAGGCCCTGGACGACGAGGCGCGCTGGCTCAGCGAGGACGAGCAGGCCCTGCCCGGCGGTCTGGCCGGCAACCCGCTGCTGGGGTCCAGCCACGCCGAGGACGAGACGGCCGACCTCATGGCCACGATGCGCGAGCGTCGGCAGCGGCGCGGCCGGCGCACCCGCCGGCCGGAGACGGCCGAGGGCGACGCCGCGCACGTCCCGGGCCAGCAGACCATGCCGGAGGAGGTGCTGCCGCTGGAGGACCTGCGCTTCGACCCCGAGACCATGGGGGACCCTCCGGCGGCCCACCCGCGCGGCTCGGCCCCGGAGGCGCCGTCGCCGGTGCACCCGCCCGAGGAGGCGGCGGCCGGGGAGCCGGCCGCCGCACCGGAGGGCGAGAGGCCGACGGACGAGGGGGCCGGCGCGGTGCCGGACGAGGGAGCGCAGGACCGGGCGCCCGCTGGCCGGCCTCCCGCGGGCCGGTCCGGCCCGCGCAAGGAGCGCCGTCGGCTGCGCATCCCCAAGCTGCCCACCCCGGTCGGCGAGCCGGAGGAGGACGTGGTCGAGGACCAGCCCGACCTCGCCTACGCCCGCCGCGGGGACCCCCAGGAGGTCAGCTTCGAGGAGTTCTTCGGCACCGACGACGAGGGTGACCCCGTCGACGACGACGTCGTGGACCTCGTGGAGGACGACGGGACGGACGTCGGGGACGACATGGTGGACGTCGAGGACGACAGGGTGGACGTCGGGGACGACAGGGTGGACGTCGGGGACGACAGGGTGGACGTCGAGGACGTCGAGGACGTCGAGGTGGAGCAGCAACCCGACGGCCCGGCGCAGGACGTGGCCGACGGGAGCGACGAGCACGGCGAGGGCCTGCGGGAGGCGGACGCCGGGAACGGACCCGTCGCCGACGACGGACCCGCGGCCGACGTCCCGGACGTTCCCGACGACGTCGCCGACGGCCCCGTCGTGGTGCCGCGCGGAACGGCCGAGGAGGCGCCCGCCGGGGAGGGGAAGGACGCCGGGTCCGCGGGCGAGGCGACCCGGCGCCGGGCCAAGGGACGCCCCAGCGTCCCCAGCTGGGACGACATCATGTTCGGCGCGGCCGACCGCAAGCGCTGACCGGCCCACGCCCACACCCTCCAAGTCGGACGGTGGGGCTGCCCCTCAACCTCGATCCGCGTCCGGCCGCTCGTCGGGCACCCCCGGCAGCGCGCACAGGTCGAGGTCGAAGGGCAGCACGTCCGGCGACAGCGCCTGGGCGCGCGCGGCCGAGGAGTTCATCCGCCGCATGTAGTGCCGTCGGCACAGCATCTCGTACTCCACCGTCGGCACCTGGGCCTCGCCGCCGGTGACGTCGCCGACGACGACCTGCTCACCCTCCACCACCATGACGCCGTCGACGACCCGGGCGTTCACCGTGGCCGCCTTGCCGCACCAGCACAGCGCCCGCACCTGCAGCTGCTCGGTGCGGTCGGCCAGCTCGATGAGGCGTCGGGACCCCGGAACAGCTCGGTGCGAAAGTCGGAGGTGATCCCGAAGGCGAAGACGTCGATGCCCATCTCGTCCACGAGCCGGGCCAGCTGCTCGACCTGGGCCGGCGTGTAGAACTGGGCCTCGTCGCAGACGAGGTAGTCCACCCGGCGCCCGGCCGTGACCTGGTCGACGACCAGCTCCCACAGGTCCAGGTCGTCCTCGACCTCCAGGGCCGGCTTGGTCAGGCCCAGGCGTGAGGACAGCACCGCCTCCCCCGACCGGTCGTGCTGGGTGAAGAGCAGCCCGGCCCGCCCCCGCGAGGCGTGCGTGTGGTCCATCTGCAGCGCGAGGGTCGACTTCCCGCAGTCCATGGTCCCGGTGAAGAAGACGAGTTCGGCCACCGGGGCAGTCTACGAGGGGCAGGGCGCGCGGCCGGCCGGGTGCGTGAGACCGGTCCCCCGCCGGTGCCGTCCGCCGCGCTGCGCGACGTCATACCTCGTGCACGAGCAGCGGGACGGCCGTCTCGGCGTCCGTCACCGACCCGTGGTGCCCGCGCAGCGCCAGCACCTGGGGGCGCAGCAGGCGGGAGTCGAGGACCGTGGTGGCGTCCAGCATCGCCGCCACCACCTCGCCGACCCGCTCCTCGTAGCCCGGCCGCACGGGACCGAACCAGCCCGCCTCCACGGCCTCCTCCTGCCGGGTCAGGACCAGGGCCGAGTCGCCCAGCTCCCGCGTCCACGTGGCCACCACCTGTCCCACCGCGCCCGGTTCGCACCAGGCCTGGGGCGCGCGGGGCTCCCCGGCCAGCACCCGGACCCCGGCGGCCAGGACCGCGTCGTCGGCCAGGTCGCGACGGTGCTCGTGCGGGGCGTCCACCATGCCGTGGTCGGATGTGAGGACCACCACGGTGCCCCGTGGTGCCCCCGCGGCGAGCTCGCGGACGAAGGCGTCCACGCCCTCGAGCGCCTCGCCCCACTCCATCGACCCGGGTCCGTGCACGTGCCCGGCCTTGTCGACCTCGTCCCAGTAGGCGTAGACCAGGCTCCGTCCGGAGCGGCCTGCGCCGGCGAGGGCGCCCAGGACGCCGGCGGCCCGCTCGCCCGGGTCCTCGGTCCCGACGTACCCGCCGCCGCGCAGCGCCACCCGGGTGAAGCCGGAGTTCTCGAAGAGCGGGCGCGAGACCGTCGTCACCGACACCCCGGCGTCCTCGGCGTGCTGCAGGAGGGTCGGGGCGGGCTGGTGCTCCAGCGGGTCCGGGCCGTCGCGCCAGCCCAGGTGGTTGAACAGCCGGCCGTCCGGCAGCACGGTCTGCCAGCCCACGATGCCGTGGCCCCCGGGCGGCAGCCCCGTCCCCAGGCTGGTGAGGCTGGTGGCGGTCGTCGACGGGAAGCCGCACCGGGCGTCCCGGTCGGCAGGCGTCATCGACCGCAGGAATGGCGCGTGGCCGCTGCGCCGCGCCAGCTGCCGGCTCCCGAGACCGTCCACGAGGACGACGACGACGTGGCGGGCGGCCGGCAACGACCACGTCGGGACGGGTGTGCCGGAGGGAAGGTCCACCCCCAGCGCCACCAGGGCGGCGGGCAGGACCGAGGCCAGGCCCTCGCCGGGCGCGGGCGGCCGGTAGAGCGCCCGGGCCGCGTCGACGGCGGCCGGGCGCGGTGCCGGCGCGGTGCCGGGCGTGCTCACCGGCCGAGGCGGGCCGACAGCTCCTGGGCGAAGGCCAGGGCGTGCTCGAGCTGCTCGACGCCGTCGGCGTCGGCCGCGACCCGCAGGGAGATGTCGTCGGAGGAGACGGTGCCCTCGTACCCGTGGTCGCCCTCGCACTGGGGGTCCTCGCACAGGGCCGGCAGCAGGTCCAGCCGGGAGACGGCCCCCCAGCCGAGCGTCAGGGTGAGCGCCCGGCCGTCGAGGGACCCGTCGTAGGCCTCCGGGTCGGCGACCACGTGGGTGAGCATCACCCCGCGCACGGCGCGCAGCGGCACCGTCTCGCTGGTGGCGGTCGCCATCCGCTGCCGCTCGGGCCCCTCGTGGTCGTCGGCGTGGGCGATGACCAGCCGCCGGTCCGTGAGGACGAGGACCGTGAGGTGGTTGCGCACGGCCTGCTCGTCGAAGGTCGTCTCGGCGTGGACCAGGTGGCTGACGACCTGGTCCCGGCCGACCGCCGTGAGCACGACGTCGTGGACCACCGCGGGCAGGTAGCCGGCGCGGTCGATGTCGGCGACGAGCTGGTCGGGCAGCGGGGACCTCAGTCGACGAACCATGGGGCCCATCGTGCCACCTGCCGGCAGAGGGCACCGACCGGCGCCGGTCCACGACCCCCGACACCTGGGTGTGTGAGGGATCTCCAGGGTCGTTCCTGCGCACCGGACCCGGCCAGGAGGATACTGGTCCCATGCCCCAGGAAGGGTCCCGCGCCGTCGTGTGCGGGGTCCGCGTGTGGACGGCGATCGGGGTCGGCGTCGTCCTCGTCGCCCTGGTCTACGTCGCCAGCCAGGTGAGCCTGGTCCTCACGCCGGTCGTGCTCGCGCTCTTCCCCGCCGCCCTGCTCGACCCGCTGGCCGGGCGGCTGCGCAGGACGCGCGTGCCGAACGCGGTGGTCGCGCTGCTCATCCTCCTGCTGCTCCTCGCGGGGGCGGCCGGCGCTGCGGCCTTCATCACGCTGGCCCTGGTCGCCCAGCTGCCCGCGATCGTGGACTCGGTGGTCGAGGGTGTGGACCAGCTGGAGCGCGACGTCGACTGGGCGGCCCTGCCCGGCGACGTCGACAGCGTCGCCGACCTGGTGGCCCGGGCCGGCACCGCCCTGGCCAGCGGCGAGGCGCTGACCACGGGACTGGGTGCCGCCGAGGCCGTCGGGGGCTTCGCGACCGGACTGGTCCTCATGCTCGTGGTGCTGTTCTTCTTCTTCAAGGACGGCCGCGGCCTGTGGGCTGCCGTCCTGGACCTGGTTCCGCAGCGTCACCAGGCGCGGGTCGACGGGATGGCCGCAGAGTCCTTCTGGACGATCGGCGCGTTCTTCCGGGCGCAGCTGCTCGTGGCCCTCGTGGACGCCGTCTTCATCGGTCTGGGGCTGTGGGCGCTGGGGGTTCCTCTCGTCCTGCCCCTGAGCGTGCTGGTCTTCGTCGGCGGGCTGGTCCCGATCGTCGGAGGTGTCGTCTCCGGCTCGGTCGCCGTGGTCGTGGCGCTGGCCGACCGGGGGCCGCCGCTCGTGGCCCTCCTCGTGCTGGGCGTCGTCCTGCTGGTCCAGCAGCTCGAGGGCAACGTCCTCGAGCCCTTCATCCAGGGTCAGATCATCTCGTTGCACCCGCTCGTGATCATCCTGGCCGTGGCTGCCGGCACGATCCTCATGGGCATCCTCGGCGCCTTCCTCGCGGTCCCTGTCGTGGCGGTGCTGGCGCGTCTGCTCGACAACCTGCGCGGACGACCTCCGGCCGCCGGCCCACGCTCCACCCGGCGGCTCGACGGGCGCCGTCGGCGACGGGCGGCCAGGACGGCCCGGACGGCGCAGGCCGCCCGGACGGCCCGGGCCGCGCAGGCCCCGGCGGGCGCCGGTCGGCTCTCCCAGGACCTGGACCACCCGCCGGCCGCGGACGGCAGCCGGGAGGAGCTGGCGCCGTGAGACGCCGCCCGCTCCTGCGCGGCGCACCGTCTCCCCGCCGGTCGTCCTCCCCGCCCAGCTGCCTGCTCAGCCGGTTCCGTCCAGATCGAGCATCAGGCGCATGCCTGCCCCAGCACCGTCGGCGAGCTGCTCGACCTCGATGAAGCCCACGGCGCGGTAGAAGCCGAGAGCATGGGGGTTGCCGTCGACCCCGAGCCGCCGGTGGCCGGCCTTCCGGGCGGTGGCGACGGCGTCCAGCACCAGCGCCCGGGCGATGCCCCGGCGGTGCCAGGCGGGGTCCACGAAGAGGTCCTCCAGCTCCAGCCCGTCGAGCGGGTCGGCAACCACCGTGGCGAAGCCGACGATCCGCCCGTCGCCGGCGGCGGGCATGGCCACGCGGGTCCGACCTCCGGCCACGCCCGCCCCGGCGAACGCGAGGAGCTCCGGGTGCGCCCGCAGGAGGGGCAGGTCGCCCGCGTTGGACAGCGCGGCCGCCCTGAAGACCCGCTGCAGGGCCGGCAGGTCGCAGGGCACCGCCGTGCGGATCGACGGTGGGGTGAGGCCGGCTCCCGGACCACGGCCGGGGCTAGGGGTCGACGTGCGCCCCGCCCCCCAGGAGGTCGTTCATCCTGGCGCGCTCGGCGGCGGCCGAGGAGACGTAGCCGCACCGGCGGCAGCGGACGAGGGGCGGCGCGCCGGGCTCCGCGTGCTCGGCGTACCGCTGCCAGTGGTGGCCGATCACGCGGCACCACAGCCGGCGCAGGTTCACCCTCACAGCGTCCACCCGCGGGGGCGGCCCCCGCAAGGGCAGCCAGGTCGCCCCGAGCCCCTGCCGGCGTCTACCGGGGCCGCGTCGCGAGGTACACCGTGTTGGTGGCGGTGCGCTCCTGCAGCGGGTTGGGGAACTCCACCCCCTCGGCGGACACGTCGGTGAGGACCGCCCGCAGGACGGAGAGGTAGTCCTCCTCCGGCGGGTCGTTGGACCACAGGGCGTAGACGCCGCCGGGCCGCAGGTGCGCCGCCAGCTTCCTCGTGCCGGCAGCTCCGTAGAAGCCGGTGCTCCCCTCGGCCAGCAGGTGGCGGGGCGAGTGGTCGATGTCGACGAGGACCGCGTCCCAGCCGTCCGCCCCGCCGTCGGGGTCGAACCCGTCCCCGGCGGCCATCGCGAAGAAGTCGCCGTGGACGAGCCGGCAGCGGGGGTCGGCGGTGAGCCCCGGACCGAGCGGGACCAGGCCCTTCCGGTGCCAGGCGATGACCGGCTCCAGGGCGTCGACCACCACGAGCTCGCTCACGCGCGCGTCCTCCAGGACGGCGCGGGCGGTGTAGCCCAGGCCCAGACCGCCCACCACCACCCGCAGCCCGTTCCCGGCGAGCCGGGCCAGCGCGAGCCGGGCGAGCTCCTCCTCGGCGACCGTGAACAGGCTCGACATGAGGAACTCCTCGCCGAGCTTGACCTCGTGGACGTCCGTCCCGGTGACCGGCTCGCGGCGTCGCCGCAGGCTCACCTCGCCGATCGGGGTCGCCGCCCAGGCCAGCTCCTCGAACCGTGCTGCCACGTCAGTCTCCTCCGTCGGTGCTGCCGGTGCCGCGGGTGCTGCCGCGGCTCAGGAGAGCATGGCCCGGCGCTCGGCGTCCGTGCGGGTGGGGGCCGGAGCCACGTGCACCGACGCGCCCAGGACGTCGATGCCCTCCTGGTGGGCCATCACCGGGTTGAGCCGCACGTGCGCCAGCTCCGGGTGGTCGTCGGAGAGGACGGACACGCGGGCGATGAGGTCGTGCAGCGCGCCGTGGTCGACCGGCATCGCCCCGCGGTACCCGTCCAGCATCGGGGCGGCCTTGATCGAGCCCACCATCTCGGCCACGTCGACGTCGGTCAGCGGCGGGAAGCGGTGGGCCACGTCGCCGAGCAGGTCCACGGGCAGCCCGGCCACGCCGAAGCCGACGACCGGCCCGAAGAGCGCGTCCTCGGTGGTGCTGATCTCCACCGCGACGCCGGAGGGGGCCATATGCTGCAGGGCGATCCCCTCCGCACCCAGGGGGCGCAGCAGCGCGTCGAGGTCCCGGTATGCCGCTCCCACCGCCTTGGGGTGGCGCAGCCCGGTCCGGATCCAGCCCTGGCCCGGCTGGTGCTGGAGCAGCGGCGAGGTGGCCTTCATGACGATGGTGCCGCGCATCTGCTTGTAGGCCTCGACCGCCTCCTCGTCGGACCCCACCTCCACGACCGGCCACACGTCGATGCCGTAGGCGGCGAGCAGCTGGCGGGTCTCCTCGGCGGTCAGGTCGCGCCCCGCAGGGTCCGCGGCCAGGGCGGTCTCGAGCACGTCGTGGGCCGCCCGGCGGTTGATCCCCTCGGGACGCACCTTCTCCCCGCGCTCGGCGCGCACCCACTCGGCATACCTCGTCGCCGAGGCGAGCGCACGGACCCCGTCCTCGGGGGTGGGGTAGACCGGGAGCCGGCGCGTGCCACCCACCCCCCGCATGCCCAGGAAGGTCGCCACGCACGGCTTGTCGGAGCGCTCCACCGCCTCCTCGACGGCCCCGACCACCTCGGGGTCGATCTGGGCCACGGGCGGGATGAAGCAGGCGATGAGCGAGTCGACCGCCGGGTCCGCCAGGGCCCGCTCGACCACCTCGTGGAAGGACTCGGTGCCGGCCTCGACCGGCACGGCCACCGGCCCGTGGGTCACCTCCAGCCCCCAGGAGACCGCCGCGTCCGCAGCCAGCGACCCGAGCGCGTCGCTGTTGGTCACCACGGCGACCCGCACCCCGCCGGGCAGGGGCTGGTTGATGAGCAGCTGGGCGACGTCGAAGAGCTGGTGCAGGTTCTCGACCCGGACGACGCCGGCCTGCTTGAGCATCTGCGCGAAGGCCTCCGGACGCTCCTGGGTGGCCCGCACCCGGTGTCCGCGCGGCGTGCCGTACTTGCCGCCACCCACCCCGGACTTGACCACGATGACCGGCTTGATGGAGGACAGCTTGCGGGCGATCCGGGAGAACTTGCGCGGGTTGCCCATCGACTCCAGGTAGAGGCCCACCGCGGCGGTGGCGTCGTCGTCGAGCCAGTACTGCATGAGGTCGTTGCCGGAGATGTCCACCCGGTTGCCCGCCGAGGCGAAGGTGGAGATGCCCAGTCCGCGGCGCTGGGCCGAGGACAGGACCGCCACCCCCAGGGCGCCGGACTGCGCGAACAGGCCCAGCCGACCGTGCGGCGGGACGTGCTCGACGGAGGCGAGGGTGGCGTTGAGGCGCACCTCGGGGTCGTTGTTGATCAGGCCGAAGCTGTTGGGGCCCAGGACCCGCATCCCGTAGCGGCGCGCCCGTTCGAGCAGCTCCCGCTGGCGCTCCTCCCCCTCGGGACCGGCCTCGGCGAAGCCCTCGGAGGCCACGACCAGCGCCCTGACCGAGGCGTCCGCGCACTCCTCGACGGCCTCCAGCACGTCGACGGCCGGCACCGCGATCACGGCCAGGTCGACGCCCCCCTCCACGTCGCGCACGGAGGCGACCGTGGGCTGTCCCGCGATGAGGGTTCCTGGCTCCGCCCGGTTGTTGACCGCGACGAGGCGTCCCTGGTAGCCGCCGGCGACGATGTCCTCCAGGAAGACCCGCCCCACGGTGTCCGGCCGGCGGCTGGCCCCGATGACCGCGACCGAGGCGGGGTGGAGGACCTGGCGCATGGACCGGGCCTCGGACCGGTGCTCGCGGCTCATCCGCACCGCGCGGGAGGCGTCGGTCGGCTCGATGTCGAAGGCCACGGCGATGACCCCGTCGTCGAACTCGTGGGAGACCTCGTACCCGGCGTCCCGGAAGACGCCGATCATCTTGCGGTTCTGGGGCAGCACGTCGGCGACGAACCGGCGCACGTCGTCCTCGCGGCCGATGTCGGCCAGGTGCTCCAGGAGCACCGAGCCGATGCCCCTGCCCTGGTGGTGGTCGGAGACGTTGAAGGCGACCTCGGCCACGGGGCCGTCGGGCTGGAGCCGGTCGTACCGGCCGATCCCCACGAGCCGGTCCCGCACGGTCATGACCAGGGCGACCCGGTCGTGGTAGTCGACGTGCGTGAACCGGTGCACGTCCTTGTCGGACAGGCGCTTGATCGGGGCGAAGAAGCGCAGGTAGATCGACTCGTCCGACTGTCCCGCGTGGAACTCGTGGATGGCCTCGGTGTCGTCCGGGCGGATGGGGCGCACGTGCGCGACCATGCCGTCGGCGAGGACGACGTCGGCCTCCCACTCCTGCGGATAGCCCGGGGGCAGCTCTGCCGGCTCGGTCATGCCCCCATCATGGCAGGCCGTCGGGCAGCGGGAACGGGGGCTGCTCGGTCCAGGTCAGGCCGTCGTCCTCGCTCGTCCACCGGCCCGCCCCGTCCTCGCCGTCCGGCGTCTGCACGAAGACCGGGACGGTCCCCACCCGCAGCGACGTCCCGCCGTCCGCACGCAGCAGGGTGTCGACCCGGGTCGGCAGCCCCAGCGTCCGGTCCCAGCCGTCCTCCCCCGCCGAGGTCCAGACCGAGGTCCCGGTCGCCACGACCAGGCGCCGGCCGTCGTTGCTGGCCACGGCCAGGACCTCGCCGTCCGACGGTGCGGGGATCTCCTCCCAGGTGTCCCCACCGTCCGGGGACCGCCCGACGGTCCCGGACCCCAGGCACCAGGAGACCAGGCCGTCCTGGCTCTCCGGGGCGGTGGCCAGGCCGCAGCCGGGACGCTCCACCCGCGTGGCCACCTCCTCGCCGTCCTCGATCCGGTAGGCCACCCCCTCGTGGGTCAGCACCAGGTAGACCGCGTCGTAGGTGGCCTGCAGCGACAGCTGGGGCAACGGCCCGGGAGCTCCCCACCAGGTCGCCGGCAGGTCGTCGAGGACGATGTGCCGCCGGCCCTCGGTGGCGTCGTCGTCCTCGACGTCGGTGACCACGACCTCCAGGCAGCTCTCGGTGTCCTCCTCGCACCCCTGCGTCACGACCACGAGCGTGCTGCGGAAGACCTCCACCCTCATGACCCCCTCGCCGCGGGTCGGCACCGGGGTCCAGGTCAGCCCCGCGTCGTCGGAGCGCAGCAGCGCGGCGGAGGTCTCCCCCGCGGCGTCGGTCCCCGGACCGGCCGGGCTCCACACCCACACGCTGCCCGCACCCGAGACCGCGTCCTCGAAACCGGCGGCGGCCAGGTCCGCGCGGGCCGTCCAGGACCGGCCCTCTTCCTCGCTGACGGCCAGTCCGGGGCACGACGAGCCTTCGGCGTCCGCCGCGCAGGTCTGGTAGACGGCGCTCGTCACGCCGCCCTCGTCGCTGCTCGGCTCCTCGACCCGCCAGATCCCCCCGGACAGGTCGGCGGGCGGCAGCGTGACCGGGCCCGCCTCCCCGGTGCCGCCGTCCTCGCCGGCCCCCGCGTCCGTGCCGTCGCCGGGGTCGTCGGCCGTCGGACCGTCCCCCACCTCGCCGTCCTGGCCGGCACCACCGTCGGCACCTCCTTCACCCTCGCCCCCGTCCGTCGCGTCCGCGGTGTCCGTGCCCCGGGCGACGTCCCCCGGGGGGCCGGTGGAGACCACCGCGCCGTCGTCGCCGGGTCCCGCCGGCAGGGCGGGCTGGACGTCCCCGCCGCCCGTCCCCTGACCCACGAGCACGGCCATCGCCACCGCGGAGGCCGCCACGGCCCCGGCGAGGAACCACGCGCCGCGGGATCCGGGACGGCTCCGTGCCGCCCGCACGGTGATCTGCTCCCAGCTCTCCTCGTCGGCGGGGTGGTCGAGGACCCGGCGCCGGTGGGCGGCGAAGAAGTCCTCGACCTGGCGGTCGTCGCGCTCGGTCATCGGGCACTCTCCAGGGTCTGCGCGAGCCGGGCCCGCGCGTCGTGCAGGTCTCGCTTGACCGTCCCCTCGGCCTTGCCGAGCTGACGCGCGACCTCGCTCACGGTGAGGTCGCCGAAGTAGTGCAGCAGGACCGCCAGCCGCAGCCGGTCGGGCAGGGACCCGACCGCGGCCCGTACGGACAGCGTGAGCGCGGGGTCGGGACCGTGGGCGACCGCGGTCTCCGGGTCGGTGCCCCCGTGCAGCCGCAGGTAGGCGACCCGCTCGCGGCCCCGCTTGCGCCAGTGGTCCTTCACGAGGTTGCCCACCGTGGTGTAGAGCCACGGGCGCGGCTGGTCGACGTCGTCCCAGCTGCGCAGGAGGCGGACGAAGGCGTCGGTGGCCATGTCGTGGCCCAGGTCGGGGTCGCCGACGAGGTAGGAGGCCCAGCCCGCCAGCCGGCCGAAGTGCGCCAGGTAGACCGCCCGGACGTCCGCCTCGGCACTCCCGTCGCCGCCGTCCTCGACGCGGCTGACCGGCGGCGGCCGCAGCTCGCGCGTGATGATGCTCACGTCCTTCGGGACGCCGCGGGGGCCGCGACGGTTGGGTGTGACCTGCATCACCACCCCTCCCGTCCCCGGGCCGGACCTCGGAGCCGGGTCCGTCCGGCCCGCCGGGCCCGCCCCGACCGCACCTGATGGGCACGCACTCTGCCACGGCCCGGGCGGGGGCGCACGGGACGCGCCGTGCCACGATGCCGGGTATGGAGCTGCGCGAGGTGGTGCGACGGCGCCGCATGGTGCGGCGGTTCGACCCGGACCGACCGGTACCGCCCGAGGTGCTGGGACGGGTGCTCGACCACGCCCGACGGGGCCCGAGCGCCGGCTTCAGCCAGGGCACCGACCTGCTCGTCCTCTCCCGGCCCCAGGACGTGGACCGCTGGTGGCGCACGACCGTCCCGGGGTGGCCGGACCCGGGACCGGGACCGGCCCCCGACCGGTGGCTGCGGGGCGTCTCGACGGCCCCGTGCCTGGTGGTCCTGCTCTCCGACCCCGGGGCCTACCTGGACCGCTACGCCGAGCCGGACAAGGGCCGGGCCGACCGCGACCCCGCCGCCTGGCCGGTGCCGTGGTGGGACGTGGACACCGGGATGGCCGCCCTGCTCGCGCTGCTCACCGCCGTCGACGAGGGCCTGGGCGCGCTCCTCTTCGGCGTGCCCCCTGACCGCACGGACGAGGTGCGCGAGGCGTTCGGGATCCCGGCGGACCGGCGCCTGGTCGGCGTGGTGGCCCTGGGGTATGCCGTGCCGCGTCCCCCCTCGGGGTCGGCCCGGCGCGGCAGACGGCAGGTCGGGGAGGTCGTCCACGACGGACGGTTCGGCGTGCCGTGGTCCGGCCCGCCGACGTGCTAGCCCGGGCTGCCCGCCCGGTCCGCCACCCCGGTCCCGCTCCGGCGAGGGTCGGGCTGCGGGCCGGCGTGCGTCCCTGGCTGGGTGCCTGGGTGGGTGCCGGGGTGCGTGCTGCCGTCGTGCGCGCCCAGGAAGGCGTCCACCTCGGCGCGGGTCGGGGCGGTGGCCGGTCCCCGGCGCGTCACCTTGATGGCCCCGGCGGCGTTGGCCCGGCGGGCGGCCGTCACCCAGTCGGTGCCGAGGGCCCGCTCCGCGCAGAGCACGCCGGTGTGGGCGTCCCCGGCGCCGTTGGTGTCCACCGGGACCTGCGGGAACCCCGGCACGGTCGTCGTCTCCCCGTCGACGTGCACCACGCAGCCCTCGGCGCCGTCCCGGACCACCACCACGGCCCCGTCGGGCAGGTGCCCGGCGACGGCAGCCGCGGCGCGGGCGACGTCGCCGACCCCGGTGAGCTCCTCGGCCTCCAGGGCGTTGGAGGTCCACACGTGCGTCCTGGCGAGCACCCGGCTGCGGTGCTCGCCCGGCATCTCCGCCAGCGCCGCCCCCGGGTCGAGCACCACCTGCACGCCGTGCGGCAGCTGCTCGAGCCACGCCAGCAGCGGGTCGCGCGTCGGCGGGTAGAGGCTGTAGCCGGTGACGCAGACGAGGTCGCCGGCGACCGGCGCGCTGCGGGACAGCGATCGCCCGCTGACCCTCCGCTCCGCGCCGTAGGTGGTGATGAAGGTCCGTTCCGCCGTCGGCTCGACCAGCACCACGCAGATCCCGGTGTCCTCCTCCGCCACGGGCGCGTCCGTCAGGTGCACCCCCTCGGAGGTGAGGGCCTCCCGGACGAGGTCCCCGTTGGGTCCGGTGCCGTGGGCCCCGGCGTGGACGGCCCGGGCACCCGTCCGGGCGGCGGCGAGCAGGATGCTCACCGCTCCCCCGGCGTAGCGCTCCGCGGAGTGCGCGTTGACGTTGCCTCCGCGGACCGGCAGCCCGCCGACCTCCAGGACGACGTCGACGAGCGCCTGCCCGGTGTGGATCACCCGTGATGTCACCCGGACAGCCTGCCACGGGCTAGCGTCGGGACCACACCCGCACCACGGCGTCCCCGACCACCCGCCGTCCCCGACCACCCCCCGTTCCCCAGGAGGATCCTGTGAGCACCGCACCCCCGACGTCCGCCGTCGCCGAGGTCCTGTCCGGGCTGCCGGGGATCCGGCCCTGGCTGGAGGAGACCTACCGCTGGCTGCACGCGCACCCCGAGCTGTCGACGCAGGAGCACGGGACCGCCGCACGGGTGCTCGAGGAGGTGCGCGCGATGCCCGGCGCGCAGGACCTGGAGATCCTTGCCGGGGTCGGCGGGACCGGGGTGGCCGTCGTGGCCCACCACGGGGAGGGACCGACCGTGCTGGTGCGCGCCGACATGGACGGGTTGCCGGTCCGCGAGGACACCGGCCTGAGCTACGCCTCCACCGCGACGGCCACCACCGGGGAGGGGGGCACCGTGCCCGTCATGCACGCCTGCGGGCACGACACCCACGTGGCCACCCTGCTGGCGGCGCTGCGCCTGCTCCTGGCCGCCCCGGACTCCTGGGCCGGGACGCTGGTCGCCATCTTCCAGCCGGCGGAGGAGCAGTTCAACGGGGCCGAGGCGATGGTCGCCGACGGGCTCGTCGAGCGGCTCCCCAGGCCGGACGTCGCCTTGGGGCAGCACGTGCTGCCGGGCCCGGCGGGGTCGGTGCAGGTGGCGCCCGGGCCGATCATGGCCAGCTGCGACGACTTCCGGATCACCCTGCGCGGCAGGGGAGGCCACGGCTCGGCGCCGCACACGGCCATCGACCCCGTCGTCATGGCGGCCTCCCTCGTCGTGCGGCTGCAGACGATCGTCTCCCGTCAGGTGGCCCCGCGGGCGACGGCCGTGGTCACGGTGGGTCGGGTCGTGGCCGCACGAAGACCAACATCATCCCCGAGACCGCCGTCGTCGAGGGCACGGTGCGCACCTACGACGACGAGGTGGCCCGGCGGTGCCTGGAGATCCTGGCCCGCACGGCGCGGGCCGAGGCCCACGCCTGGGGGGCGCCGGAGCCGCTCGTGGAGACCTTCGACCACCTCCCGGTCACCGACAACGACCCGGCGACGACGGACCGGGTCCGGGCGGCCCTGGCCGACGAGCTCGGCACGGACCAGGTCCGCGACTTCGAACCGGAGATGGGGTCGGAGGACTTCTCCGAGCTGCCGAACGCCTGGGGCGCGCCCTACTGCTACTGGGGCTTCGGCGCATTCGACGCCGCGCGGTGGGCGTCCTCGGAGGCCGCCGGGACGCAGGCCGAGGACTTCCCGGACAACCACGCTCCCCAGTTCGCCCCGGTGCTGCAGCCCACCCTCGACACCGGTGTGCGCGCGATGGTGGCCGCGACCATGGCCTGGCTGGGGCGCTGAGGGAGGCGCCCGCACCCCGGAGGTCACTGGGCCGTCCATCCCCCGTCCATCGTGTAGGAGGTGCCGGTGACCATCCCCGCGTCGTCGCTCATGAGGAAGGAGGCCAGCGCGGCCACCTCGGTCGGCTCTACGAGCCGCTTGACCGGGGAACGGGTGAGCATGACCTTCTCCACGACCTCGGCCTCCGGGATCCCGTGGGTCGCGGCCTGGTCGGCGATCTGCTTCTCCACCAGCGGGGTGCGCACGTAGCCGGGGTTGAGGCAGTTGGACGTGACGCCGTGGGGCGCCCCCTCCAGGGCGGTCACCTTGGAGAGCCCCTCGAGCCCGTGCTTGGCCGAGACGTAGGCGGACTTGAAGGCCGAGGCCCTCAGCCCGTGCGCCGAGGAGATGTTGATGATGCGTCCCCAGCCGCGGGCGTACATGTGCGGGAGGGCGGCCCTGACCAGCAGGAACGGCGACTCCAGCATCAGCCGGTGGATGAGCCGGAAGTCCGCCGGGTCGTACTCGTGGATCGGCGCCACCCGCTGGATCCCGGCGTTGTTGACCAGGACGTCGCACTCCAGCCGCAGCTCCTCCAGGGCGCCGGTGTCGGAGAGGTCGACGACCCAGGACTCACCGCCGAGCGCGTCGGCGACCCGATCGGCCGCCGCGCCGTCGCGGTCGGCCACGATCACGCGCATCCCGTCCTCCGCGCTGCGACGGGCGATGGCCTCCCCGATGCCGCTGCCTCCACCGGTGACCAGCACGGTCCGTGTCGTCATCCCTGCTCGCTCCTCCTCCGACCCTGCCGGGTCCCCTGCGCCGCCGGCCGCCCCACGGGCGGTGGTCCTGGCCGGACGCCCGTCGTCGTAGGGCGTCGTCTCGAAGCATCGTGACCTGAACCAGTGTTCATGTCGATGCCCGAACCGCACATGCTGGACGAGGAAGTATGTGCCGCCACGACATAGGTTCGCCGTCGGTCGCTCCCTACGGTGGGGCGACATGAGCGCAGACCACGACGACGCCGACGGGCGGTCCACCCGGGCGGTGGCCCTGTCCGCCCGCGGACTCACCAAGGACTTCCGCGGCTTCCGGGCCGTCAAGGAGGTCGACCTCGACGTCGTCGAGGGAGAGGTGCACGCCCTGGTGGGCCCCAACGGCGCCGGCAAGACGACGTTGTTCAACCTCCTCACCGGCTTCCTCAAGCCGACCGCCGGCACGATCACGGTGCACGGCCGGGACATCACCGGCAAGGAGCCCGAGCAGATCGCCCACGAGGGGGTGGCCCGTTCCTTCCAGATCACCTCCCTCTTCGACAACCTCACCCCCCTCGAGCACGTCGAGCTGGCGCTCCAGGGCATGGCCGGCGGCGGGATGCAGTTCTGGCGCTCGGACCGGACCATGGCCCGGTTCCGGGACCGGGCCGACGAGCTCGTCGAGCAGGTGGGCCTGGCTCCGCTGGCCCACCGGCCCGCCGGCGAGCTCGCCTACGGGCAGAAGCGCGCGCTGGAGATGGCGCTCGTGCTCGCGCTGGACCCCTCGGTCCTGCTGCTGGACGAGCCCACGGCCGGGATGGGCCGCGAGGACGTGGAGCGCACCATCGAGCTGGTCCGGCGCATCGCCTCCGGACGCTCGGTCGTCTTCGTGGACCACAACATGCACGTGGTGGGCAGCCTGGCCGACCACGTGACGGTGCTCATGGCCGGCGAGGTCCTGGCCCGAGGCACCTACGACGAGGTGCGCACCGACGACCGGGTCGTCACCGCCTACCTCGGGGAGGACAGCCATGCTTGAGGTCAGGGGCCTGTCGGCCTTCTACGGGGACGCCCAGGCGCTGCACGGCGTCGACGTGCGCGTGGCGCCGGGCGAGGTGGTCACCCTCGTGGGTCGCAACGGCGCGGGCAAGTCCACCCTCCTGCGCTGCATCATGGGTCTGCACCGCGACGTCCGGGGCAGCATCCACCTCGACGGACAGGACGTCACGGCGGTACCGGCCCACCAGCGGGCCAGGCGCGGCCTGGGCTGGGTGCAGGACGACCGGGGCGTCTACGCCTCGCTCAACGTCGAGGAGAACCTCACCCTGCCACCGGTCACGAACCGTGAGACCGCCTGGTCGCTGGAGCAGGTCTATGAGGCCTTCCCGGTCCTGGCGGACCGCAGGCGGGCCCCCGGCACCACCCTCTCCGGCGGCGAGCAGCAGATGCTGGCCATCGCCCGCGTGCTGCGCACCGGAGCCACCATGCTCCTGCTCGACGAGCCGAGCGAGGGCCTGGCCCCGGTCATCGTCCAGCAGATCCGCGACATCCTCCTGCGGGTCAAGCAGGAGGGCACGACCGTGCTCCTCGTGGAGCAGAACGTGAAGTTCGCCTCCACCGTCGCCGACCGGCACTACGTGCTGGCCGAGGGGCAGGTGGCCGCCGACCTGGACAACGCGGAGTTCACCGCCCGCCAGGGCGAGCTGCTCGAGTACCTCGGCATGTGAGCCACCCGGCCGCACGCGCACCCCATACCCCCTCCACGTCCCCGTCCCACCCACGTCCCCGTCCGTCCCACGTCCCCGTCCCACCCATCCCCCGAACACCCGGGAACTCGAAGGAGAGAACACCCATGAACATCTCACGACTCGTGGCGACCGCCACCGTCACCGCCGGAGCCCTCGTGCTGTCGGCCTGCGGCAGCGGCGGCCCTGGCGGCGCCGACGGTGAGTTCACCGACGACAAGATCGTCCTCGCCGTGCTCAACGACGCCAGCGGCGTCTACAAGGACCTCTCCGGCCCCAACAGCGTGGTGGCCGTGGAGATGGCCGTGGCCGACTTCAAGGAGGAGTACGGCGAGGACGCGGTCGTCGAGGAGATCGAGGTCACCTCGGCCGACCACCAGAACAAGCCCGACGTGGCCAACACCAAGGCCCAGGAGCTCTACGACCGGGAGGGCGCCGACGTCATCCTCGACGTGCCCACCTCCTCGGCCGCCCTGGCCGTGGCCACCCAGGCCGCGGAGAAGAAGAAGCTCTTCATCGACATCGGTGCCGGCACCACCGCGCTGACCAACGACCAGTGCAACAAGTACACCTTCCACTGGGCCTACGACACCTACCAGCTCGCGAACACCACCGGCAAGACGGTCACCGAGAACGGTGGGACCGACTGGCAGATCATCTACCCCGACTACGCCTTCGGCCAGGACATGGACAAGTCCTTCACCGCAGCCGTCGAGGAGGCCGGCGGCACCGTCGGCGACCACGTCGCCACGCCGTTCCCGAACGACAACTTCACCACCTTCCTCACCCGGGCCGCCTCCGCCGAGCCGGACGTCATCGGCACCATGCAGGCGGGTGGCGACCTGATCAACCTGGTCAAGCAGTACAACGAGGGCGGCTACGCCGCCCAGGGGATCGACCTGGCCGTGGGCCTGATGTTCATCACGGACATCCACTCCCTGGGGGTCGAGGCCTTCGAGGGCGTCAACTTCGCCGAGGCCTGGTACTGGAACTTCGACGAGGAGAACCGCGCCTGGGCCGACCGGTTCATGGAGGAGACCGGCACCCGTCCGAGCTTCGCGCACGCGGCCAACTACTCGGCGGCGCTGCAGTACCTCAAGGCCGTGCAGGAGGAGGGCACCGACGACGCGGACGCGGTCGTGGCCAACTTCGAGGGCAAGGAGATCGAGGACGTCTTCCTGCGCAACGGCCAGATCCGGGCCGAGGACCACCGCGTGATCCACGACGTCTACCTCGCCCAGGTCAAGTCCCCCGACGCCGTCGAGGAGGAGTGGGACTACGAGGAGATCGTCAGCACGATCCCCGCCGAGGAGGCCTTCATGCCCCTGGAGCAGTCCACCTGCTCGATGGGCGACTGAGGCAGACCACCGCGGCCGGGCGCCCCGCACCACGCGGGTGCGGGGCGCCCGGCCCGTCCTTGCTCCAAGGAGAGCCATGAACGAGTTCCTGCAGTACACGATCCAGGGGCTGGCCGCCGGCAGCTTCTACGCCCTCGCCGCCCTCGGCCTGGCCATCATCTTCGGCGTGCTCGGCGTGGTGAACTTCGCCCACGGGGCCAGCTACATGCTCGGGGCGGTCGTCGCGGCGGTCCTGCTCGACCTGATCGGACTCAACTTCTGGATGGCCCTGCTGGTCGTGCCGGTCCTGATGTTCCTCTTCGGGATCGTCCTGGAGCGCCTGCTCATCAGTCGGCTGATCGCGCTGGACCCCCTCTACAACTTCCTGCTCACCTTCGGCCTGTCCCTGGTCCTGGTGGACCTGGTCAAGCGGCAGTACGGCGTCTCGGGCCTGCCCTACACGCGGCCGGAGATCCTCACCGGGCAGCTGACCCTCGGCGACGTACGGCTGCCGACCTACCAGGTGTTCGTGCTCGCCTTCTCCATCCTCGTCTGCCTGGCGGTGTGGCTGCTGATGACCCGCACCCGGATCGGGATGATCGTGCGCGCCTCCACCGAGAAGGCCGAGCTCACCCGCGCCCTGGGCGTCGACGTCAACCGGTGGGTCACCCCGGTGTTCGGGTTCGGGTTCGGGATCGCGCTCGCCGGCCTGGCGGGGGTGCTGGCCGCCCCCTTCAGGGCGATCACGGCCGACATGGGCTCCAGCTTCATCATCATCCTCTTCGCCGTCGTCGTCATCGGCGGCCTGGGCTCCATCGTGGGAGCCGTCGTGGCCGGCTTCCTCGTCGGCCTGGTCGAGGCCTATGGGCAGGCCTACGCCGCCTCCCTGTCCCAGATCGTCATCTTCGTCCTCATGGCCCTGGTCATCCTGCTGCGACCGGCCGGCCTGTTCGGACGGGAGGAGAACGCATGAGCACCACCGACACCACCGGGGCAGGCCGCCCCGCGACCGCGGAGGGGCCCGAGACGCCGCAGACCACCGGCGCCTCCGGACGCCTCCTGGGGCGCTCCACGACCCGCTGGGCGCTGCTGGCGGCCGGCCTGGTCGTCGCCGTGGCTCTGCCCTGGTTCATCTACCCGCCGATCGCGATGGACATCGCCGCCTGGGCACTGTTCGCGGTGGCCCTGGACCTGCTGCTGGGCTACGCCGGGCTGCTGTCCTTCGGGCACGCGGCGTTCTGGGGAGGCTCGGCCTATGTCGCGGGCCTCGTCGCCGTGGAGACGGGGGCGCCCTTCCCCGTCGCGGTCCTGGCCGGAGCGCTGTTCGCGATGCTGCTCGCGCTGCCCATCGGGCTGCTCTCGGTGCGCCGCAGCGGGATCTACTTCGCGATGGTCACCCTGGCCTTCGCGCAGATGCTCTTCTTCATCGTCAACCAGTGGCGCGGGGTCACGGGGGGCGAGAACGGCCTGCAGGGCGTCCCGGCCTCCTTCTTCGGCATCGAGGCGGTCGAGAGCGACGCGTTCTGGTTCTACTACGCCGCCCTGCCGATGGTCCTGGCCGGCATGTGGTTCGCCTGGCGCGTGGTGCACTCCCCCTTCGGCCGGGTCCTCGTGGCCACGCGGGACAACCCCGCCCGTGCCCGCGCCCTGGGGTATGACGTGGAGCGCTACCGGGTGATGGTGTTCGTCATCTCCGCCGGCCTGGCCGGCCTGGCCGGCGGGCTCTTCGCCATCAGCCACGGCTTCGTCTCGCTGCAGGAGGTGTCCTGGCAGACGTCGGGCAAGGTGGTGCTCATCACGGTCCTGGGCGGCATCGGCACCCTCTGGGGCGCCGTGATCGGCGCCTTCATCATCGTCATCCTGGAGGACCGGCTCGCCAGCTCCGGCTTCGACGGGATCGGCATCATCACCGGGTCGGTGTTCATCGTCGTGGTGCTCCTCTTCCGCCGCGGCGTCTGGGGCACCGTCACCGACGCCCTGGCCCGGCGACGCTCGCGCCCGTACGGCGAGGAGCCGCCGACCGCGGCGGACGGAACGGCCGACGGGACGGCCGACCACCGGGCCGTCGCCCCCGGCGACCACGGACGGGACGGCTGAGCCCTCGGGTCCTCGACGGCCAGGCTCAGCGCCCGGTCGGCAGCACCGGGAGCACGTGCAGCAGGCGCAGCGCCAGCCCCATCTCCAGCAGCCGGTCGGGAGCCTGCCACCCGGCCCCGAGCAGGCGGCCGACCCGGTCCAGCCGCTGGGACACGGTGTTGGGGTGGATGTGCAGCCGCTCGGCGGTCCGTCCCAGGTGCCGGTCCTCGGCCAGCCAGGCCTCGAGCGTCCCGGCCAGGTCGGTGCCCCGCAGCTCGTCGTAGTCCAGGACGGGGCCGAGGCGGGCACGGACGTGCTGCGCCGGGTCCCCGCGACCCAGGAGCAACCCCACGAAGCCCAGGGCCTCCGGGTCTGCCACCTCGCCCCTGCGGCCCAGCGCGAGCAGGGCCTCCAGGCACCGGGTGGCCTCGTGGTAGGCGGTCCGCAGGCCCGCCGGGCCCCCGGCCGGACCGGCCGCCCCGACGGTGGGCAGGCTGCGGCCCAGGGTGCGGGGCACGCCCGGTCGAGCACCGCGGCGTCCCCGCCCGGCGGGTGACCCCGGGGCGCCGTCGGACCCACGTCCGACCGGACCACGCGCCGAGGCCCGGTCCAGGAGCTCGCGGCCGGCCTCGACCGGGGTGAGCTCGGGCAGCGCGACGACCAGCCGGTCGCCGACCTCGACGGCCAGGCCGGAGCGGGCGCCCGCGAGGTCGCCGGCCAGCTGCACGAGCTGGGGGTCGGCGCCGTCGACGACCAGGACGGCGTGCTCGCGGTTGAGGTCGGTCCCCAGCTGGGTGGCGCGGGCGGTGAGCGCACCGTCGCCGGCCCGGCCGACGAGGAGGTCGAGCAGCAGGTCTCCCCGCAGCCTGCTCTGGCTCTCGGCCACGCTGCGGTGGACCACCATGATCAGCGCTGCGGTGGTGGCGGCCCGCTCCAGGATGCGGCGGGCGACGTCGTCGAGCTCCTCGGCCACCACGACCGCGGCGAGCGGGGCCCCGCCCGCCCACACGGGAGCCACGCTGGCACCCTCCCCGACCACCGTGCGGTTGTCCTGCAGCGACCGTCGGGCGAGGTCCAGGAGGGCCTCGTCCGGGGTGGTCCCCGGATCGCTGGCGGCCAGGCCACACCGCGCCGCGGGCGTCGACCACCGCGACGGTCTGGCCGAGCACCGCCTGCAGCTCGCCGGCGACGTCCTGGAGCGAACCTCCCTGCAGGACCACCCCGGTGAGCCGGTCGTGGGCCGCGGTCGCGAGCTGGACCCCCTCGACGTTGGCGCGCAGCAGGTCGGAGGTGCGCCGCAGGTCGGCCAGCGCCTGGTGGGTCTCCTCGTTGCGCCGGGCGTTGTCGATCGCGACCGCCGCGTGGCCGGCGAAGCTGGAGAGCAGGTCCACGTCCTCGCGGCCGAAGGGACGGGCGTCGTGGTTGGCGGCGTAGAGGACGCCGATGACCGTCCTGCCCAGGATCAGCGGGACCCCGAGGATCGCCGTGATCTCCTCGGCGGCGACGGCGCCGTCGATCGTGCGCGTGTGCGCGAACCGCTCGTCGGCGAAGTAGTCGTCGGTGGAGTACGGGCGGGCCGTCTGGGCGACCAGGCCCCCCAGGCCCTCCCCGAAGGGCAGCCGCACGTTGCGGAACTGCTCGGTGTGGATCCCCTGGGTGATCCGCATGTAGGTCTCCCCCGCCTCGTCGTCGTTGAGGGAGAGGTAGGACACGTCGCAGGCCAGGAGGGTGCGGGCCCGTCGCACGATCGCGTCGAGCACGTCGTCCAGGTCCTTGAGCGCCGCGAGGTCCGCCACCGTCTCGAACAGCGCCGACAGCTCGGACTCCCGGCGTCGGCCCAGGTCGCGCAGCCCCCGGGCGCGCGACGCCAGCTCGTGCACCCGCCGGGCGTGCGCGGGGTCCACCCCGTCCTCCGCGGCCCGGGCCAGCACGGACTCGAAGTCCGCCCTCGGACGGTCCTCGGCGAGCAGCGCCAGGTAGCGCTCGGCGGAGCGGTCGGTGGACATGGGACGACTGTAGGGGCGAGGGAGCCTCGTCCCGGCGTCAGCCCGCCGGGGCGCGACCCTCCCCCGGCGCGGCCTGCTCCCAGACCAGCGTGGCGGCGGCCAGGTCCTCCAGGGCCGTGCCGACCGACTTGAAGACCGTCGTCACCTCCTCGCTCCGACGACCGGGACGTCGGCCGCGGACCAGGTCGGCCAGCGTCGCCACGGCGTCGTCCGGCGCGAGCCGTCCGCGGCGGGCGGGCCCGACGAGGTCCCCCGCCTCCTCGAAGGCCTCCATGACGTCGACGTAGAGCTCCGCGGAGGTGATCAGCTCCTCGTCGGCCTCGACCATCTCGGGCGTGAACGCCCCGATGAGGTCGACGTGGGCGCCGGGGCGCACGTCCCGGCCGTGGACGAGCGGGCTCGTCGCCGACGTCGCCACCGTGACCACGTCCGCCGTCCGCACCGCGCCGTCGAGGTCGTCCACGACCTCGGTCCGCACCCCCTCGGCGCGCAACCGGGCGACGAGGTCCTCCGCCCGGTCGCGGCGGCGCGCCCAGACCCGGGTCAGCCCGACCTGCCTCACCCGGGCGTAGCAGGCGGGGACCGCGGCCATCACGTTGCCGGCCCCCACGAGCAGGTGCTCGTCCACCTGTCGGGGGGCGAGGTGGTCGGCCGCGAGGGCGCTGGCCGCGGCGGTGCGCCACCGGGTCAGCTCGGTGCCGTCGAGGACGGCCAGGGGTCGCCCGGTGCCGGCGTCGGCCAGCAGGTAGGACCCGTAGATGCCCGGCAGCCCCGCCCGCCCGTTCTGCGGGTAGTGACCCACGACCTTGACCCCGAGGTAGCCGCCCCGTCGCCACGCCGGCATGAGCAGGAGCGTGGCAGCGAGGTCGGGATCGACGGTGTGGTGGGTGCGGGCGGGAGCCTCGACCCCGTCCACGTCCCGGAAGGCGTTCCGCAGCGCTTCGAGCAGAAGGTCCGGAGGGAGGTGGTCACGGACCCGGGCGGCGTCGAAGACCTGCATGGTGGCCAGCCAACCACAGCACAGAGAGTGACCTGGATCACACCGGCGCCGGCTGCACCTTCCGTCCGGGCGGCGCGACACTGGTGTACGGGGCACGCGTCCGGCGCGCCCCGCCGGGAGCACAGGAGCTCGCCATGGCACGCCACCGCCGCCTCGCCGTCGCCGTCACCGCCGCGATCGCCCTGGTGGTGGGGCCGGGGGTCGCCGCGGAGACGGGGGTCATGACCCCGTCCGCCCCGTCCTCCCCCGTCATCGCGTCCTCGTCCGCCGAGGCCACGGTCCAGGCCCCCACGATCCAGGACGGCGACCTGGCCTTCCGCGTGGAGCGGCACAGCGGGACCGACCGCTACGCCACGGCCGCCGCCGCGAGCCGCCGGTTCGTGGCGGCCGGGACCCCGGTCGCCTACGTCGCGAGCGGCGTCAACTTCCCCGACGCCCTGTCCGCAGGCCCCGCCGCCGCCCTCACCGGCGGACCGGTGCTCTTCGTGCGCCCCGACGGCGTCCCCTCGGCCACCCGCAGCGAGATCACCCGGCTGCGCCCGGGCCGCATCGTCGTCGTGGGCGGGACCGCCGCGGTCTCCGACGCCGTCCTGACCGAGCTGCGGTCCCTGACCACGGCGCCGGTCAGCCGCATCGGCGGGACCGACCGCTGGGCGGTCTCGGCCGCGATCAGCCGCGCCAGCCGGCCGACCGGTGCCGACACCGTGTGGGTCGCCTCGGGCAGGTCGTTCCCGGACGCGCTCACCGCGGGGCCGGCGGCGATCGTCATGGACGGTCCGGTCCTGCTCACGGACACCGACGGCCTGCCCTCGGCCGTCCGCACCGAGATCCAGCGCCTCGCCCCGACCCGCATCCTGCTCGCCGGGGGTCCGGTCGCGGTGCCCGAGACCGTGGCGGCCCAGCTGCGCGAGCTGGCCCCGGTCGAGCGGGTCTACGGCACCGACCGCTTTGCCACCGCGCTGGCCGTCTCCCGACGGGCCTTCGGCGTCGCCCGCCCGGGGGTCGTCCTCGCCAGCGGGCTGGACTTCCCCGACGCCCTCTCGGCCGGGCCGCTCACGGCATACACCCGTGGTCCGATCATGCTGGCCCGGACGACGAGCCTGCCCTACGCCGGCGACCTGGACCGGACCACTCCTCGGACCGCGCACCTGGTCGGCGGACCGGTGGCGATGAGCATGGAGGTCGCCAAGGCGGCGCAGCGCGAGCGCGGCGTCTGCTGGGCCGGTCCGGACTACACGGGCGGCACCGCCGAGGTGCTGCGCACCGTGGGCGGGACCACCACCCGCAAGATCGCCTTCACCCTCGACATGGGCGGCCGGCTGGACGGCGCCCAGGAGATCGTCGACATCCTGCTGGCCAACCAGGTGTGCACCACCTTCTTCCCGACGAGCATCATGGCCCAGACCACGGAGGGCAGGGCGATCATGGCCAGGATCGCCGCCAACCCCCACCTGTTCGAGCTCGGCAACCACACCGTGCACCACTGCGACCTCGTCAACGGCGGGGGCGGCTCGCCCAGCAGCACCCCCTGCCAGGTGCCGATGACGTCCACCTTCATCAGGTCCGAGCTGACCACGGCGGAGTCGGTGCTGCTGAGGCAGACCGGCATGTCGACCAAGCCCTACTGGCGCCCGCCCTACGGCTCGACCAACCAGTTCGTGCAGGACCAGGCCACGGCGGTCGGCTACCCCAAGACCGTCATGTGGGCCCGCGACACCATCGACTGGGACCCGGCGACGACCACGGCCCAGATCGTGGCCCGCACCACCAGCCCGCTGCCGACCTCCGGGTCGATCGTGCTGGCCCACCTCGGCGGCTTCCGCACCCCGGACGCCCTGCCGGAGATTATCCGGGTCCTGCGGGCCAACGGGTACACGATGACCACCGTGTCGGACATGCGCGACGGGTGATCGACCACGGCCGGGTCCCCGGGACGGAGGCCGTCCCGGGGACCCGTCGGTCCTGGTGACCGGGGTCTGTCGGTGGCGGTCCCTATCCTTGGCCGGTGGCCATCATCGAGGCGCGCGACCTGCGCAAGACCTACCGCTCCCGCAGCGGCGACGTGCACGCCCTGGACGGGCTGACGCTCAGCGTCCCCGAGGGGACGGTCAAAGGTCTGCTCGGACCCAACGGCGCGGGCAAGACGACGACCGTCAAGGTGCTCAACACGCTGATCCGGCCCGACTCCGGCCAGGCCGAGGTCGACGGGATCGACGTGCTGGCACACCCCGGCCGGGTGCGCGAGGTCATCGGTGCCAGCGGGCAGTACGCCGCGGTCGACGAGAACCTCACCGGCCTGGAGAACCTGGAGATGGTCGGGCGGCTCTACCACCTGGGCACCCGGCGGGCGCGGGCGCGGGCCCGCGAGCTGGTCGACGCGTTCGACCTCACCGACGCCGGCGACCGTCCGGTCAAGGGGTTCTCCGGAGGGATGCGGCGCCGCATCGACCTGGCGTGCGCGCTGGTGAACACCCCCCGGGTCCTCTTCCTCGACGAGCCCACCACGGGCCTGGACCCCCGCAGCCGGCTGGGTCTGTGGCAGGTGATCAAGGACCTCGTCGGTGGCGGCACCACCGTGCTGCTGACCACCCAGTACCTCGAGGAGGCCGCCACCTGGCCGACCACATCAGCGTCGTCGACCACGGCCGCGTCATCGCCGAGGGCACCGCCGACGAGCTCAAGGCGGAGCTGGGCGGGCACCGTCTGGTCGTCACCCTGGTGGACGCCTCCGACGCGCACGCCGCCGAGAGCATTTTGGCCCGGCACGGCTCCGGCGAGGTGCGGCGGGACGCGGCCGGGCGCACCCTGGACGTCCCGGTGGACACCGGTCCGGCCGCGCTGCAGCGGGTCCTGGCCGACCTGTCCGAGGCGGACGTGCGGCTGCACGACGCGGGCATGCGCCGCCCCACCCTGGACGACGTCTTCCTCACCCTCACCGGCCGGGAGCACGCCGACGAGACCGAGAGCGAGCAGAGCGCATGAGCACGACCGTCACCACCACCGGAGCCGACGGGGCCGCCGGCCCCGACCGGGCCACGCACCCCGCCTCCCCGACCTCCACCGGTCCCGGTGACGCACCGCAGGGCCTCATCGCCACCTGGGCGTCCGACGGGTGGACGTCACCTGGCGCAACCTGCTCAAGCTGCGCCGCAACCCCGAGATGCTCGTCTTCGCGGTGCTCCAGCCGATCATGTTCGTCCTGCTCTTCAGCCAGGTCTACGGCGGGTCCATCCAGATCGACGGCGGCAACTACACCGAGTACCTCATGGCGGGCATCTTCGGCCAGACCGTGCTCTTCGGCTCCACCTTCAGCGGCTACCAGATGGCGCAGGACCTCAAGGAGGGGCTGATCGACCGGTTCCGGACGTTGCCGATGCACCCGTCGGCGGTGCTCTTCGGCCGGACCAACGCCGACCTGGTCCTCAACGCCATCTCGATGGTCATCATGATCGCCACCGGCGCCCTGGTGGGGTGGCGCTTCCACGACGGGTGGCCCTCCTTCCTGGCCGGCGTGGGCATCCTGCTGCTGTTCAGCTACGCCTTCAGCTGGGTCATGACCCTCATCGGGATCGTCGTCCGCACCCCGGAGGTCATCAACAACGCCTCCTTCATGATCCTCTTCCCCCTGACGTTCATCTCCAACGCGTTCGTCCAGGCGTCCAACCTGCCGCGCCCCCTCGAGGTGTTCGCCAACTGGAACCCGGTCTCGGCCCTCGTCCAGGCCGCCCGGCAGCTCTTCGGCAACACCGGCACCGCGCCGGTCGCCGACACCTTCCCGATGCAGCACCCGGTGCTGACCGTCCTCGTGGGGTCGGCCGTGATGCTGGCCGTCTTCGTCCCGCTCGCGGTCTCCCGCTTCCGGCAGGCCTCGTCCCGCTAGCGGGAGCACACTGGTGCTGTGGGAGGACACCGGGGACCGGCCCCCTGGCGGGTCCGCGTCCGCGGGCCCGCCACCCTCGAGCGCCTGAGCGCCGCGGACGCCTCCAACGTCGTCCTCGACGCCCCGGACCAGGTCAACGCATTCCTGCTGGCGGGTCTGCTGGCACCCGGTGGCTGGGTGCCGCCGGGAGGTGTGCCGGATCTCGACCAGCTCCGGGCCGTGGTCGCCGAGCGCATCGGTGACCACCCGTCCGGACCGACCGGCCCACCGAGCCAGGACGGCGCGACCGACCCACCCAGCACGTCCACGCAGCCCGGGTCGACCGGGTCGACCGGGCCGTTGCGCAGATTCTCCCAGCGGGTGGTCCGGAGGCGTCGCCAGCTCGTGTGGGAGCCGTGCGAGCCCGACCTGCGGTGGCACGTCCGGGCGGTCGCTCCGGTGGACGGGTCGGTCGGGATGGCGCAGCTCTGCGCCGCGCTGATGACGCAGCAGGTCGACCCGGACCGGCCGTTGTGGGAGCTGCTGGTCGTGCCGGGTGCCGCCACCGACGCCCCGGGCCTGGTCCTGCGGGTCCACCACGCGGTCGCCGACGGGGCCGTCGGCGTGCAGATGCTCGGGGCGCTCCTCGACCCGGGGCGGCCGGTGCACGCGGCGCAGGCACCGCCAGTGCACGCGGCGCAGGCACCGCCGGTGCACGCGTCGCAGGCACCGCCGGTCCCCGCCGTGCCCACCCGCCGCCGGATCCGGCTCCGGCCGGACGTCTGGCTCACCGGTCTGAGACGGGTCACCGCCGTCCTGCGCGCGACCGTTCCTGCGACGGTCCTGCTCGGGCCGATCGGCCCGCACCGCGGGGTCGCGTTCGCGGAGGTGGACCTCGCCCCTCTGGCCCGCGCCGCCCGCGGGGCCGGGGCCACGGTCAACGACGCGCTGCTCGCGGCGGTCTGCGTCGCCACCGAGCACGCCCTCGCCGTCGCTGGTCAGCCGGTGCCTCCGGTGCTGCCCGCGAGCGTGCCGGTCGTGCTGCCGGACCACCGCGGATCGGGCAACGCGGTCGGCGTCATGCTCGTCGACCTGCCGACGGGCGAGCAGGACCCCGGCCGTCGCCTGGCCGCCGTCGCCGCCAGGACGTCCGCGGCCAAGGCCGACGCCCGCGCGCAGGGGACCTTCGAGCTCACGCGGACGCGGTGGGGCGCCCGGCTGTTCGCCCGGCTGGCCCGCCGCCAGCACTTCGTCGCGCTTTCGTGACCAACGTCCGCGGTCCCCAGGAGGAACTGTCCCTCGGCGGCGCCCCCCTGGTGCGGGCCTGGCCGGTCACCCCCCTCCAGGGGAACGTGCGGCTGGGCGTCAGCGCGCTGTCCTACGCCGGGCGTCTGGGCTGCACGGTCCACGTCGACGGCGACGTCCTGGGGGCGGACGTGCTCGCCCGCACCCTGCAGGAGCAGCTGCAGGAGCATCCTGCTGGTTGAGGGCCGTGACCCGCTGTGTCCCCCGGCGACGGGAAGCACGTCGCGGACCGCTGGCGCGGACCTCGCACGCGGACGGCGCGGAGCCGGGCCCTTCCCCCGTCGGCGGCACGGGGCTACGGTCGACGGATGGACGTCGCGCCCGCCGCCGACCGACCGGCACTGCCCGAGGGGTACGGCCTCCCCGCCTCCACCGAGGGGCTGCTGGACTGGGCCACGGTCGAGGAGCGGCTGCGGGCGGCGAGGCACTACTGGCTCAGCAGCGTCCGGCCGGACGGTCGCCCGCACTCCGTGCCGCGCTGGGGGGTGTGGCTGGAGGGCCGGTTCTGGTACGACGGTGCACCCACCACCCGGCACACGCGCAACGTGGAGCGCAACCCAGCCGTCACCCTGACCCTGGAGAGCGGCACCGAGGTCGTCATCGTCGAAGGGGAGTCGCAGGCGACCCGGGCCGACCCGGACGGGCTCGGGCCGCGGCTGGCGGAGGCGTTCGGGAAGTATGCCGGTGCCGGCTACTCCCCCGACGCGGACTCCTGGTCCGGAGACGACGGCGGAGGTCTGCGGGTGATCACCCCGCACCTCGTGCTGGCCTGGTTCGACTTCCCCACGGACTGCACCCGCTTCAGGTTCGCCGGGCCGGCGGCATCCCCGGAGCCGACCTCCTCTCCCGGGTCCCCCGCCTCTGCCGCGTCCCCCGCCTCTCCGGAGGCCTGAGCGGAGCCGACCTCCTCGCCCGCGTCCCCCGCCTCTCCGCAGGCCTGAGCGGAGCCGACCGTGGCGCTCAGGGCTGCGGCCAGCTGGCCACCGTGCCGAGGTGGGCGAGCAGCACCCACGTCCCCTCGACGGTCACGTCATAACCCGCACCGGCCAGGTGGAGCCGCCACCGCGCGTGGGGGTCCTTGGGCCACCTCCCCGCGCGCCCCAGCGGACGGGCCTCGACGAGCCTCCACCGGCGCAGCGGCAGGTCCAGGTCGACCGGGTCCGTGTCGCTCGGATGGGCGTCGAGGGTGAGGCCACCGGTCCGTACGCTGGCCCGCCACGGTCCGCGACCGTCCGGAAGGCCCGGCCCGGTCCCCCGCAGCAGGACCCGACCCAGGGGATCGGTGCCGACCCTGGGATCCAGCCGGTCCAGGTCGCCCACCGCGGTGATGCCCGTGCCCCCGGACCCCGTCTGCCCGGCCGCGCCCAGGGTCTGCAGCAGCACGGCGGCCAGGTGACCGGCCCACCGTCCGACCCGTGTCCCGGGCCCGGCAGGCACGACCGTCCAGGCGACCCTGCCGGACAGCCGCTGCCCCTCCCCGTCCACGGTCATGCGGGGAGTCTGGCACGGTGCCCACCCGGCAGCACCCCCTCTCCCCACGCCGGCAGCCCCCTCCGCGCATCCGGCAGCACCCCGCCTGCCCTCCCGGCAGCGCCCGCGTGCCCTGATCGATTGATTCGTCTCAGGCATGATTCAGGGCTTACTTGTTCTTGCCATCGACCCCGGAGGGCCGTAGCGTCGGGAGCGCAATCCCCCCGGGGCCGCGAGAGGGAAGGTGGTGCGACGTGGAGGTCGAGACCCGGCACCTGCGCTGCTTCCTCGCGGTCGCCGACACCCTCCACTTCGGCCGGGCCGCCGAGCAGCTGCACCTGGCCCAGCCGGCGGTGTCCAGGTCCGTCCGGCAGCTGGAGCGCGAGCTCGGCGTCGACCTGCTGCGGCGCACGACCCGCTCCGTCTCGCTCACCCCGGCGGGCGAGGTCTACGCGCAGCGCGCCCGGGCCGTGACCGACCGGCTCGTGGAGGCCGCCGTGGCCGCGCGGGCCACCGCCGACGGACGATCGGGCACCCTGCGGCTGGGGGTCACCGGCTCGGCCACCTACGGGTTCCTGCCGGCACTGGCCCGCGCCGCCGCGACGGCGATGCCCGACGTGAGCCTGCAGGTGCGCACCGAGATGCTCACCCCCGAGCAGGAGCAGGCCCTGCTGGACGACCGGCTCGACGTGGGCGTCCTGCGTCTGCCGACGGCCTCGCCCGAGCTGGACCACGTCGTCGTGGCTCGGGAACGACTGGTCGCCGCCCTGCCCGCCGACCACGCGCTGGCCGGACCGGGTGAGAGCCCCGTGCGGCTGGCGGACCTGTCCGACGACGCCTTCATCACCTACGCCGACGGCACCGGTTCGGTGGTCCTGCGCACCGTGCTGGACGCCTGCCAGGACGCCGGGTTCGTCCCCCGCCGGGCCCACCAGGTCACCGAGACCTCCACCACCGTGGCCCTGGTCGCCGCCGGGCTGGGGGTCGCCCTGGTCCCGGAGTCCGCCGCCGCGCTCAGCCTGGACGGGGTCGTCTTCCGCACGGTGGACTCGGCGCGACGCCTCGACCTCGCGCTGGCCTGGCCCGCCGACCGACCCCGTCCCGTGGTCACCCGTCTTCTGGAGGCGCTCCACGCCCAGGGTCTCGTCCACCCCGACCCGTCCCCCCGTCCCGACGCCGTCGAGGAGATCGCGTGACCGCCCCGGCCACCAGCACCACCCCCGAACGGCACCTCGCACACGCCGACGACCTCGTCGTCACCCGCGTCGAGGCCGTCCCCTTCGCCATCCCCTACACCAAGCCCCTGCGCTTCGCCTCCGGCGAGGTCCGCACCGCCGAGCACGTCCTCGTGCGGGTGCACACCGCCGCCGGCGTGGTCGGGCAGGCCGAGGCACCACCCCGGCCGTTCACCTACGGCGAGACCCAGTCCTCCATCGTGGCCGTGGTCGACCAGCTCTTCGGGCCCGCCCTGGTGGGCACCTCGGTCCTGGACCGCGAGGTGCACCGCACCCGGCTGCACCGCACGATCGGCAACCCCACCGCCAAGGCCGCCCTGGACATGGCGGCCTGGGACGCGGTCGGCCAGTTCCTCGGCCAGCCGGTGCACCGCCTCCTCGGAGGGTATGCCGAGTCCGTGCCGGTCAGTCACATGCTCGGCTTCGACGAACCCCAGGTCATGGTCGAGGAGGCCGCCCGGATGCGCGACCTGCACGGGATCAGCACGTTCAAGGTCAAGGTCGGCAGGCATCCCTACCGGCTCGACGTCGCCGTCGTCCGCGCCCTGCGCGAGGCCTTCGGCGAGGAGATCGAGCTCTACGTCGACGGGAACCGCGGCTGGACCGCCTCCGAGTCGGCCCGGGCGATGGCCGAGATGGCCGACCTGGGCCTGACCCTGGCCGAGGAGCTGAACCCCGCCGACGACGTCCTCGGCCGACGCTGGCTGGTCGAGCGCTGCCCGGTGCCCTTCGTCGCCGACGAGAGCGCACACCCGGCCGGCGGAGGTCACCCGGGAGATCCTCGGCGGCTCGGCGACCGCGGTCTCGATCAAGACCGCGCGCACCGGGTTCTCCGAGTCGCAGCGGGTGCTGCACCTGGCCGAGGGGCTGGGCGTCGAGGTGGTCGTCGGCAACCAGATCGACGGCCAGATCGGCACGCTGGCCTCCGTCACCTTCGCCGCCGCGCACGCCTCCACCTCGGCCCGCGCGGCCGAGCTGTCCAACTTCCTCGACATGAGCGACGACCTGCTGGTCGAGCCGCTCACCATCACCAACGGCCGGATGGCCGCCCCCACCGCCCCCGGGCTGGGCCTGCACGTCGACGCCGACAAGCTGGCCCGCTACCGGCAGGACGCGTGAGCGTCCGACCCCGACCGTCATCACCGATCAGCGAAGGAGCACGACGATGACCGAGAACAGCGTCCACACCGACGGACAGGACACCGCGGCCACCGCCCGGGCCTCGGGCCAGAGCGCCACCGAGTCGTTCCGCAGGAAGCAGCACGCCGGTGCCCAGGTCTCCCAGGAGCGGGTCAGCGCCCTCGCCGGCGACGCCCTGGCCGCCATCCACGACGTCATCCGCAAGCACGAGGTGACCTACGAGGAGTACGACGCCCTCAAGGCGTGGCTGATCCAGGTCGGCGAGGACGGCGAGTGGCCGCTCTTCCTCGACGTGTGGGTCGAGCACGTGGTCGAGGACGTCAACACCGCCCACCGCGAGGGCTCGAAGGGCTCCATCGAGGGTCCCTACTACGTCCCGGACGCGCCCGAGCAGGGAGCCCACGGCACCATCCCGATGCGCGACGACGAGCCGGGCACCCCGCTGCGGTGGACCGGCCAGGTCACCTCGACCGACGGCAGCCCGCTGGGCGGGGCCAAGGTCGAGCTGTGGCACGCCGACGCCGACGGCTTCTACTCCCAGTTCGCCCCCGACATCCCCGAGTGGAACCTGCGCGGCACCTTCACCAGCGACGAGGAGGGCCGCTTCCAGATCGACACGGTCGAGCCGGCGCCCTACCAGATCCCCACCGACGGCGCCTGCGGCAAGCTCATCGCCGCCGCCGGCTGGCACGCCTGGCGTCCGGCGCACCTGCACGTCAAGGTGTCCGCGCCCGGTCACGAGATGCTCACCGCCCAGCTCTACTTCCCGGGCGACCCGCACAACGAGGACGACATCGCCTCGGCGGTCAAGCCCGAGCTCATGCTCGACCCCCAGGACGCCGGTGACGGCCGGGCGATGGAGTACTCCTTCGTCCTGGACCCCGCCTCCGAGCAGACACCGGCCTCCGCGACGATCGGCTGACCGTGCTCTACATGGTCCGCATGCAGGTGAACCTGCCGCCCGACCTCGACCCCGACCTGCGCGAGCGGCTCGTCGCCGAGGAGAGGGAGTACAGCCAGGGCTTGCAGCGCGAGGGCAGGATCGCCGCGATCTGGCGGGTCTCCGGACAGTTCGCCAACTACTGCCTCTTCGACGTCGCCGACCACGAGAGAGCTGCACGCCTGCGTCTCCGGGCTGCCGATGTTCGCCTACATCTCGACGCAGGTTGAGGCGCTCAACCGTCACCCGAACGCGATCGCCTAGAGCCGGTCCGGGCCGGAGGGGTGGTCTCGCGCCCGACGACCGCGACCGGGCCAGCCCTCCGGCCCGGACGCGTCAGGTCGCGCGGGACGGCGCAGGCTCGACCACGACGTCGCGCCCGGCGACCAGGCTGCTGGCACCCAGCGCCACCGCCAGCCCGACGAGCAGCAGGCCCGGGGCGGTCCATCCGCCGGTGGTCTGCGCGAGCCACCCCACCGCGAACGGCCCGGCCGCCCCGATCGTGTAGCCGACGAACTGCCCCATCGCGTTGAGGGCGCGCACGACGTGCTCGTCACGCCCCCGCAGGACGATGAGCGTCAGGGCGTAGGTGAACCCCGCGCCCTGCGCCAGCCCGCCGACGACGGCCCACAGCGGCCAGGCTCCGGGCGCGAGGAGCAGACCGGCGACCATGACGGTCCACGCGACCCCGATGAGCACCCCGATCCAGCCCTGGCGCGGGCGCAGGCGCGCGACGTTGGCGATCGTCAGCGCCGTGGGGATCGCGGTGATCTGGTACAGCGCCATGGCCGTCCCCCCGACCGCGTGCGTCACCCCCGCCCGGTCGACGAGGATCGTCGGCAGCCAGGTGGTGAGGGAGTAGTAGAGCGCCGACTGGCAGCCCAGCACGACCGCCAGGGCCCAGGCGATCGGCAGCCGCCACACGAAGCGGTCGTCGCGCGCGGAGGGGGGAGGTGTGTGCGACGGGCCGGGGGCCCGCGACGCGTACCGGGCGTGCTCCGCTCCCGGGGCTGGTCCTCCCACGGGTCCGCGCTCCCGCCGGACGACGTGGCGCCACCAGCCCACCGCGGCCACCGGCACGAGCACGACCCACAGCGCCAGGGCGGCGCGCCACCCCAGCAGCTGGGCGACCGGCACCGTCAGCGCCGACGTCAGGGCCGCGCCGACGGCGAGGGTGGCGGTGAAGAAGCCGGTGACCCGGCTGGCGTGGCCGGGCAGGTCCCGCTTGATGACGACCGGCACGAGCACGTTGCCCACGGTGATCCCCAGCCCGACCACCGCGGTCCCCAGGAGCAGCACGAGCGGCCCGCCGACCACCCGGACGAGGGTGCCGGCCCCGATGAGCGCCAGACCGACGAGCACCGCACGCCCCGGGCCGAGCCGCCGCCCCAGCCGCGCGGCCAGCGGCGCGGCGAGGGCGAAGAGCAGCACGGGCAGGCTCGTCATCAGCGCGGCCTGCGCGGTGGTCAGGCCCACCGCGGCCTGCAGGTCCTCCAGCACCGGGGGCACCGCGGCGATCGCCCCGCGCAGGTTCAGCGCGACGAGGACGACCGCGAGGATCGTCAGCAGGCTCGCGCGTCGGGACACCGCGACAGCCTAGGTGTACTGACCACCGCCGGGTGGCTGACGTCGCCGAGCCGGGTGGCCGACGTCACGGGCCCGGCTGCGCGGGTGGACCATCGACCTGCGGAGTTCCGTGAGGCCGGCGTCCGAGGACGCCGGATCCGGCGTTCAGAGACCCCAGTGCTCCAGGATCGCCTCGCAGAAGTCGTCGTTGGTGCCGGTCGACCCGAAGATGATTTCTGAGCTGATCACCTCACCGGCCACGGTGTCGAAGACGATCTGCTCCCGCACCTGCTCGTCGTTCTTGGCGAGCAGCTTGCCGTCGTTGCCGACGAGCCGGCTGCCCCCGGTCAGCAGGATGGTGACGGTCACCGTGCCGTCGCCGTTGTCGACGACCTCCAGGTCCTTCACCAGGGTGTTCGGCTGGATGTCGGTGACGGTCATGCCGTTCCAGGTGAAGGTCTGCACCGCCCTGATCCGGTCGTGGAAGTACCAGAGCTTGTCGCGGCCCTGCTCGCGGAGGAAACCGGTGCTCTCCTGCGTGACGGTGTAGGTGGGCGCGAGTTCGTCCACGCCGCAGAAGTCGGTCATGGTGCCTTCGTCGTAGAAGTCGAACGAGTAGCGGTCGACCACCTGGGCTCCCGCCGGTGCGGCCAGGACGGCGGTGAGCGCGCCGGTGACCAGGGCGGTGCTGAGGATTCGGTGGCGTCGTGGCATCGGAGCGTCCTTTCGGACTGGCCCGGGACCGGCGCCGCGCGTCGTCCACGGGCGAGGTGTGGTGCGTCGGTGCCGGTTCGCGCCGGGCGGGACCGGCGGAGGGCCACCCGGGAGCTGACCCGGACGGCCGGACGAGGCGCGGTCAGCGGCAGCGCGACCACCTGGTCTGAGCGGGCGGCACCCGGCGCAGCATCCCGCTGCGCGCCCCCCGCATCGTCACCACGACCACCGGCACCCGGCGTGCCCCGACCGCCGCTGCCTGCTCCGTCGCACGGTACTCCGCCCGCGAGGGCCGGACAAGGGTCCGTCGAGAACTCCTCGCGGGTGCACAGCGGTGGCCCCTCGTGCCGACCGGGCGGTCGCCGGGCTGGGCCGCACCCACCCCGCCGGGCCGCGCCTGCGTGGCCCGCCCGCGCGCACCGCATACCCTGGGGCGGTCCCGGACCACCCCGCCGCCGGACGCGGCAGAGCAAGGAGCGCCCGCACCCCCATGGCCCGTCGCAAGCGCCCGCAGGAGAGCGACCTGTTCGACGTCGAGGAGAAGATCGTCGAGATCGACGTCCAGGCGGAGATGGAGGGCGCCTTCCTGGAGTACGCCTACTCGGTGATCTACTCCCGGGCCCTGCCCGACGCGCGGGACGGCCTCAAGCCGGTGCAGCGGCGGATCCTCTTCGCGATGGACGAGCTGGGGCTGCGCCCGGACAAGCCGCACGTGAAGTGCTCGCGGGTGGTCGGCGAGGTCATGGGCAAGTACCACCCGCACGGCGACACCGCGATCTACGACGCGATGGTGCGCATGGCCCAGCCGTTCACGATGCGGCTGCCGCTGGTCGACGGGCACGGCAACTTCGGCTCGCTGGACGACGGGCCGGCCGCGAGCCGCTACACCGAGGCACGGATGGCGCCGGCGGCGCTGCTGATGACGGCCAGCCTGGACGAGAGCACCGTCGACTACGTCCCCAACTACGACGACCAGCTCTACCAGCCCGAGGTGCTGCCGGCGGCGTTTCCCAACCTGCTCGTCAACGGCGCCTCCGGCATCGCCGTCGGCATGGCCACGAACATGCCCCCGCACAACCTCGTCGAGGTCGTCGGTGCCGCCCGGCACCTCATCGCCGACCCGGAGGCCGACCTGGAGGCGCTCATGCGCTTCGTGCCCGGGCCGGACCTGCCGCTGGGCGGACGGATCGTGGGGCTGGAGGGGATCCGGGACGCCTACGAGAGCGGCCGCGGCTCCTTCCGCACCCGGGCCACCGCGCGGATCGAGAACGTCACCCCGCGCAAGAAGGGCATCGTCGTCACCGACCTGCCCTACCTCGTGGGCCCGGAGAAGGTCATCGAGAAGGTCAAGCAGCTGGTCCAGTCCAAGAAGCTGCAGGGCATCTCCGACATCGTCGACCTCACCGACCGGACCAAGGGCCTGCACCTGGTCATCGAGATCAAGACCGGGTTCAACCCCGAGGCGGTGCTCGAGCAGCTCTACCGGATGACGCCGATGGAGGAGTCCTTCGGCATCAACAACGTCGCGCTGGTCGACGGCCAGCCGCGCACGCTGGGCCTGAAGGAGCTCCTCCAGGTCTACGTCGACTTCCGCACCGACGTCGTGCGCCGCCGCACCGCCCACCGCCTGGGGAAGAAGCAGGACCGGCTGCACCTGGTCGAGGGTCTGCTGGTCGCGATCCTGGACATCGACGAGGTCATCCAGCTCATCCGCGCGGCCGAGGACGTGGCCACCGCCCGCACCCGGCTCATGCAGGTCTTCGACCTGTCCGAGATCCAGGCCAACCACATCCTGGACCTGCAGCTGCGCCGGCTGACGAAGTTCTCCCGGATCGAGCTGGAGTCCGAGCGCGACGACCTGCTGCGCGAGATCGAGCTGCTGCAGGCGCTGCTGGCCGACGAGGCGCTGCTGCGGCGCGAGGTCTCCGACGAGCTGGCCGAGGTCGCCAAGGTGCACGGCACCCCTCGCCGCACCGTCCTGCTCGAGTCGGACGGGCAGGTCGGTATGCCGTCGGCCGGCGCGGGCGCGCAGGCCGCCCGGGGAGGGGCCGGGCTGGAGGTGGCCGACGACCCGTGCCGGGTGCTGCTGTCCTCCACCGGGCTGCTGGCGCGCACCACGACCGACGAACCGCTGGGCACCGGCGGACGCCGGTCCAAGCACGACGTGATCGTGGCCGAGGTGCTGGCCACGGCCCGTGGCGAGGTGGGGCTGGTCACCTCCGCCGGGCGGGTCGTGAGGCTGTCCGTCGTCGAGCTGCCGACCGTGCCGCCCACGGCGGACGCACCGTCGCTGTCCGGCGGGGTCCCGCTGAGCGCGTTCGTCGACCTGCCGCCGGACGAGAGGGCGCTGACGCTGTGCACCCTCACCGGTGAGGGCCCGGGGCTGGCCCTCGGCACCGCCCAGGGCGTGGTCAAGCGGGTCAACCCCGACTACCCGGGCAACAAGGACGCGTTCGAGGTGATCGCGCTGAGGGACGGCGACCGGGTCGTCGGCGCCGTGGAGCTGGCCACCGGCCAGGAGTCCCTGGTGTTCGTCACCTCCGACGCCCACCTGCTGCACTACCCCGCCTCCGGGGTGCGGCCGCAGGGCCGCACCGGCGGCGGCGTGGCCGGGGTCAAGGTCTCCCCCGGCGCCTCGGTCGTCTCCTTCAGCGTCGTCGAGCCGGGACAGGAGAACGTCCTCGTCACCGTCGCCGGCAGCGCCGGAACACCGCCCGGGACCCAGACCGGTTCGGTCAAGGTGACCGACATGTGGGCCTACCCCTCCAAGGGCCGGGCCACCGGCGGCGTGCGCTGCCACCGGTTCCTGCGCGGCGAGGACGCCCTGGTGCTCGCCTGGGCCGGGACCGCCCCGCCGCGGGCGGCCTCGGGCAACGGCGTCCCGGTCGACCTGCCCGAGACCAACGACAAGCGGGACGGCTCGGGCACGTCCGCGGGCGCGCCGATCGCAGCCGTGGGCTGAGTCGGGCCGGCACCACGACCGGGGCCGCGCGCGGCTCGTCCCCGCCCCTCGACCCGGTGCGGGCAGGCGCCTCCCGCACCGTGTCCCAGGTCACACCCGCAACGCTGTACCGCAGGTCAGCGCGGTGGGACGCTGGGGGTATGAACGGTCGGGCCGGGAAGGTCCTCGCGATCGCTGTGGCGGTGCTGGTGCTCCTGGCGGTGGTCGCCGGGGTGCTCTCGGCGAACCGGCCGCGGGCCGAGCTGCCGGAAGGATCTCCGGAGGCGGTGGTCCAGCAGTACGTCACCGACGTCTTTGCCCGTGACCTGGACGCCGCGGCCGCCCACCTGGACCCGGACGGCGAGTGCACCGTGGAGGACCTGGAGATGGCCTTCCTGGAGCGGGACGCCCGGGTGGTGCTGCGCTCCACCGACGTCGACGGAGACAGCGCGACGGTCCGGATCGAGCTGGTGCACACCGACAGCGCCCCGTTCGGCGGGAGCGAGTGGACGCAGGAGGAGGTGTTCCGGCTGGCCGACCCAGGGGGCGGGTGGGTCATCACGGGCGCCCCGTGGCCGATGTTCAACTGCAACCTCCCCGAAGGGGTGCGGCCATGATCCTCGGCATCCTCGGCTCGTTCCTCCCGCTGGCCGTCCTCGCCGGGATCGTCGTCGCCGTCGTCATGGCCGTGCGACGGCGTTCCGGGCAGCCCGACCCGCAGGCCCCCGAGGGGGGCGGCCAGTCGGTGCGCCGCTTCTTCCAGTTCCTGCTGCTCGCCGGGCTGCTGTTCGCCGCCGCCGCGGGTGTCGCCGGCCTCCTGGGCCGGCTGTTCGACCCGGACCCGGTGCTCGTCGGCGACGACACCGGACTGGCGCTCCAGCTGGCCTTCACCCTCATCGCGCTGCCCCTGTGGGCCCTGCTGGCGTGGTGGACGGTCCGCCGGGCCGGCGCCGACCCCCGCGAGCTGCGCTCGCTCGGCTGGGCGGCATACCTGACCCTGGTCGGCCTGGTCTCGCTCGTCGTCGCGATGGTCGGCTGGCACCAGACCCTGACGATGCTGCTGGGCGTGGATGCCTACCGCAGCGGCAGCCTGGCGACCGCCGTCGTCTGGACGCTGGTGTGGGCCGGGCACCACTGGTGGGGCAGGCGGGGCACCCCGCGCAGCCACCTGCACCCGCTCGCCCTGCTGGGCTCCCTGGTGGGGCTGGCGACCGCGGCCGCCGGGCTCGGCGCGCTCGTCGCGGCGAGCCTGGACCTGCTGACCGGGCTCGCGGGCGAGTCGATCGTCGGCAGCAGCGTCGACGGCCTCCTGCGTCCCGCCGTCACCTTCGTGGTCGGCGCGCTCGTCTGGGGCGTCTACTGGGTGCTGGACGTGGCCCGGGGGCCGCGCACCACCGGGTGGCTGGTGCTCGTCCTGCTCGCCGGGGTGGGCGGCGGGCTGCTCACCGCGATCGTCGCGCTGAGCGTGCTGGGCTACGACGTGCTGGTCTGGCTCCTGGGGGACCCCAGCGCCACGACCGCCCGCGACCACTTCGCCGCCGCGCCCGACCTGGCCGGTGCGGTCGTGGTCGGCCTGCTCGTGTGGTGGTACCACCAGGAGGTCCTCGGCGCCGGTCGTGCTGCGGCCCGCACCGAGGTGCGCCGGGTCTACGAGTACGTCATGGCCGCGATCGGCCTGCTGGCCGCGTCCGCGGGACTGGTGATGGTCATCGTCACGCTCGTCGAGGCGATCGCCGCCGGCAGCGACCTCGTCGTCGGGGGCAGCGCCCTCAACGCCCTGCTGGCCGCCCTCGTCCTGCTCGCCGTCGGCCTGCCGGTGTGGTGGTGGCACTGGCGGCTCGCGCAGCGCGCCCGGGTCGCCGACCCGGCGGGCGAGCTGGCCTCCCCCACCCGACGGACCTACCTGCTGGTCCTCTTCGGCGTCTCCGGCGTCGCCGCGGTGATCGCCCTCATCACGCTCGTCTACCTGATCCTCGAGGACGCGCTCGCCGGCGGGATCGACACCGAGACCATGCGCAGCATCCGGTTCGCCCTCGGCATCCTGGCGACCACGTCCCTGCTGTCGGCCTACCACTGGACGGTCTTCCGGGCCGACCGGGCCGAGCTCGAGCGGCGCGCACCGGCCGCGGAGGCCGCCCGGGCCGCGGAGCTCGCCGCCCGGACCGACGGGGCGCCCGCCTGGGCCGCCCCGGCCGGATCACGGCATACCCCGGCCGCGGCCGACGCCCACGGACGCCGCACGATCCTGCTCGTCGGGAGCCTGTCCCCTGCCGAGCTGTCGGACCTGGCCGACCGCACGGGCGCCGACGTCCAGCTCTGGCTGCCCCGGGCCGCCCCGCCGGAGCGTCCCTCGCTCGAGGAGCTGGCCGAGGCGGTGGCGGCCGTCCCGGAGAGCGACCTGCTGCTGCTCGTGGACGCCACCGGCCTACGGGCGGTCCCGGTCGATCACTACACTTCAGGCTAGGACGACCGGTCTTCAGCGACTGGTCACACGAGCCCTCGCGCCGGCCGTTCTGAACCAGCAGGAGGCCGTCGTGCGCGCAGTCGTCTTCGAGGGGTACAAGACCTTTCCCGTCCTGAAGGACGTGGAGCGTCCCAGCCCCGGACCCGGGGAGGTCCTCCTCAAGGTCGCGGGCGCCGGCGCCTGCCACTCCGACGTGGGGCTCTTCCACGAGTTCGAGGAGGACCCCACCGGCCTGCTGACGCCGCCGTTCGTGCTCGGTCACGAGAACTCCGGCTGGGTCGAGAAGGTCGGCCCCGGCGTCACCGGCTTCGAGAAGGGTGCGGCCTACCTGGTCTACGGGCCCGTGGGCTGCGGCCGCTGCCGGGCCTGCTCGCGCGGTCAGGACACCTACTGCGCCCAGCCGCAGGAGGTCGGGTATGCCGCGATGGGCCTCGGGCGCGACGGCGGGATGGCGGAGTACCTGGTCGCGCCCGCCCGCAACCTCGTGCCGCTGGGGGACGCCGACCCGATCGACGCCGCTCCGCTCGCCGACGCCGGGCTGACGCCGTACCACGCGATCAAGCGGGCCCTGCCGCACCTGGCCGGTGGCGACCGCAGCGCCCTCGTCGTCGGGCTGGGCGGCCTGGGTCTGGTCGGCGTGCAGATCCTCAAGGCCCTCACCGGGGCCCAGGTCATCGCCACCGACCTCAAGCCCGAGGCGATGGCCCAGGCGGAGGAGTACGGCGCGGTCACCGTGCCCGGTGGGGACGACCAGGCCGAACGGATCAAGGAGCTCACCGGCGGGCGCGGCGTGGACGCGGTCTTCGACATGGTCGGGGTCGACTCCACCCTCAAGCTCGCCGGTGCCACCGTGGCCCAGCAGGGCTCCCTGACCGTCGTCGGCATCGGCGGCGGGACGTTCCCGTGGAACTTCTTCACCGTCCCCTACGAGGTCAACCTCTCCTCGACCTACTGGGGCACGATCGAGGACCTGCACGACGTGGCCGCGATGTACCGCCTCGGCCAGATCACCCCGATCGTGGAGCGCTACACGCTCGACGACGCCCTGGACGCCTACCGCAAGCTGCAGGAGGGTGAGCTCACGGCGCGCGCCGTGGTCGTCCCGCACGGCTGGTGACGCGCGCGGCAGCGGCGCTCCGGCCGGGGCGCCGCTGCTGTGTCACAGGTGCGTGACGGTGCCCGTCTCCGGGTCCCACCACCTCACCTCGACGAGACGGACGTCCGGCCCTGGAGGACGGAGCGCCGTCAGCGCCGCGAAGAGGTGGCGCTTGTGCGTGCGCCGGGTCAGGCTCACGTGCGGCACCCAGGGCCGCCGGTCGGCACCGGGCCAGCGTGCGACGAGCAGCTCCCTGGCGACTCGCAACGCCTCGGGCACCTGCAGGCGGTGGGCGAGGCTCGAGCGGCGGCCGCCGAGGAGCACGGGACCTGCGACGGAGGCCGTCAGCGGCAGCGGGGGAAGAAGCACCGCCCTCGCCAGGTCGAGCACGGCGGCGGCGTCGGGCTGCCCGCCGCTCACGAGGGTCAGGTGCGGCCGGTGGGTCGTCCCCCGGTGCCGGGCCAGGGAAGGCACCCCGGCCTCCTCCAGGGCCCGCCACTGCCGGCGCACCAGCTCCTCGTCGTCGGGGTGGAGCAGAACCCAGTGCGTGACCCGGGCTCATGGAAGCCGCCCGGCGGGTCCGTGCGGGGCGACCCGCTCGGGGCTCACGCCGCGGGCTGCCTCGAGTCGTCCACGCCCGCCATCGCCCAGCGGACCCCGGCCGTGCTGACCCGCCCCACCGGTCGCAGGAGCGAACGGGACAGCAGCGGGGAGGAGGGCAGGTCCAGCATCTCCCGGGCCCACGGCTCGAGCAGGGCGACCCCGCCGGCGGCGATCGCCCAGTAGCCGGGCCGAGAGGCCCGGGGCAGCGGCGGCTCGGCCAGCAGGAACCGGGCGGCCTCCTGCGCGGCCGAGGTCGTCTCCAGCTCGGGCCGGAAGCCCTCGAGCACGGCGTGCAGCTCGGCGACGGAGCCTGGCGGGTCGACCACGCCGAGGAGGCCGGCGGAGACGCCCGCCTGGGCCACGTAGGCGTCCGCCTCCTCCGCCGTGAGGGGGGCGGCGGCATACGCCTGGAAGGCCCGCAGGAAGGAGACGGCCTCGGCGACGTGGACCCACATCAGCAGGTGCGGGTCGCTGGCGCGGTAGGGACGACCGAAGGCGTCCTTGCCCCGGACCCGCTCGTGCACCGCACGCACCTGCCCGATCGTGGCGCGGGCGTGCTCGACGGTGCCGAAGGTCGTGGCCGCCAGGTAGGTGCTGGTCCGCTGCAGGCGCCCCCAGGGGTCGGAGCGGTAGCCGGAGTGCCCGGCGACGCCGGCCATGGCCATCGGGTGCAGCATCTGCAGGAGGAGGGCGCTGACGCCGCCGGGGAACATCGCCGCGTCGGCGTGCACCCGCCAGACCGGGTCCTGCGGGGTGAACCACCGCTCCCCCGGCGTCTGCCAGATGAGACGGGCACGCTCCTGGGCGTCGTCACCGGCGACGCGCGAGCGCAGGGCCGAACCCAGGGCGGTCTGGACCCGGACGAGGGGTGACACGTGCATGAGACACACCTTTGACGTAGATTGGACAGACACTATTCTCGCACGTCGCCGGAGGCACCATGTCGCACAGGTCGTTGTCGGGCTCCCAGGTCGCGGTGCTGGGCGCCTCGGGAGTGCTGGGCAGCCAGATCTGCCAGGTCCTCGCCTCCCGCGGGGCCACCGTTGTCGGCGTGGGCCGCGACGAGGAACGGCTCGCCGCGGCGACGCGCGACCTGCCCTCGAGCTCGGTCCTCGTGGGGGACCTGACCGACGCCGGCCTGGGCGACCGTCTCGTCGAGCACGTGCGGTCGGGACCCGGCCGGCTGGACGGCCTGGTCAACGCGGCCGGCGTGGTGGCCTTCGGGCCGCTGGTGGACACCCCGGACGAGGTGGTGGAGGAGCTCTTCCTGACCAACGTGGTGGGGCCGCTGTGGCTCCTGCGCCGGGTGCTCCCGCTGCTCGTGGAGACCGACGGCTTCGTCGCCCAGATCTCCGGGGTCGTCGCCGACCGGCCGACCGCCGGGATGGCCGCCTACGGCGCGAGCAAGGCGGCCCTGGCGGCGGCCGACCGGGCGCTGGGGACGGAGCTGCGCCGCAGCGGCGTCTCCGTGGTGGACCTGCGCGTGCCGCACACCGAGACCGGCCTGGTGGGTCGGGCGCTCTCGGGCACCGCGCCCCGGCTCCCCCAGGGCCTGGAGCCGGCCGTCGTGGCCGAGCGGGTCGTCGAGGCGGTCGAGCGGGGTGAGGCCGTGGTGGAGGCGTCAGCCTTCGGCTGACCGTCGGTGCCTGCTGCCACAATGACCAGATGGGTGACGAGGGGCTGGGCCGTGCGGGATCCGGGGGGCCGGGCGAGGGTGCGGACGGGCCCCCGGGATCGCGGATGGACGGCGAGCTCGCCCCGGTGCCCAGCCTGGCGCAGCTGCGGGCGGCGGTGCGCCGCGGCCGGGTCCACATCGGCACCGGGTGGCCGCTGCTCGACCTCCTCGGCGGCGGGCTGGTGGTGGGGACCACCACCGTGGTGGCCGCCCCGGCGCAGCTCCGGGCCCAGGTCCTGGGTCGGATCGCCGCCTGGGCGGCGGGCGAGTCGTGGCGCACCGTCCTGGCCTCGACCCTTCGCTCCCGCGAGGAGCTGCTCCTGGACGTGGCCGCCGGAGGCCTGGGCCTGTCCGCGGCCGCCCTCATGGAGAGCGACCTGCACGACGCCTGGCTCGACGCCCGGATGCGCGTCTTGGACCTGAGCGTGCACGGAGGAGCCACGGCCGCGGCCGACTTCGCTGAGACGATGGAGAGCCGCCGGCCCACGGTGGCCGTCGTGGACGGGTACGACCTCGACGACGACCCGTGGGACGAGGTGCTGCACACCCGGGCCTCGAGGGTCGTGATGTGGCCGCCACCGTCGATCGAGCCCGCGGTCTATCCGCTGCGGCACCGCTGCGCGCTGGTCGTGGGCCTGGAGTCGACCTCGATGCGCCCGACCCACGTCGCCGACGCCGCCTCCTTCATCACGTTCGTCCCCCGGGACGAGTTCTCCCGGGTGGACGTCGCCGTGACCACCGACGGCCGCCGTCAGACCCGCACGGTCCTGCTGCGGGACCGGCTCCTGCCACCCCCGAGGTCCGTCCCGGCGCAGCTGCGCCGCAGGGGGGTCGTCAACATCTGGGAGGAGCGGCTGCCGCAGGAGATCGACCGGTTCGCGGGGATCCTGGGGGCCGACGCCTTCGACGTCGAGCACGTCCCGGACGAGGACCCGACCGGAGGGTGACCGGCCGGTAACATCGTCTCGTGACCACGACGCCGTCCACCCCCGGCCCCGGCAGGGGACCTGCCCCGCACGCCTCAGGGCCGGCCGCGACGGCATACCCCCACCTGCTCTCCCCGCTCGAGGTGCCGGGGGGCCGGCTGCGCAACCGGGTGGTCATGGGGTCGATGCACACCGGCCTGGAGGACCGCCCCTGGCTGCGGGACGAGCTCGTCGCGTACTACGCCGAGCGGGCCGCCGGCGGCGTGGGCCTCATCGTCACCGGGGGCTACGCGCCGACGCTGCGCGGACGGCTGACCCCGTTCGGCGCCCAGTTCAGCGACCCGGTCACCGCCCGCCGGCACCAGGTCGTCACCGACGCGGTCCACGAGCACGGCGCCCAGATCGCCCTGCAGCTCCTGCACGCCGGTCGGTACGCCTACTCCCCCCTCGCCGTCTCTGCGTCCGCCTCGAAGTCCCCCATCACCCCGTTCTCGGCGCGTGCGATGTCTTCGATGTCGGTGCGCCGCACCGTCTCCGCGTTCGCCCGTTCCGCGCGGCTGGCGCACCGGGCGGGGTACGACGGCGTGGAGATCATGGGGTCGGAGGGCTACCTCCTCAACCAGTTCCTCGCGGCGCGCACCAACCGGCGCACCGACCAGTGGGGCGGGGACGCCAGGGGCAGGATGCGCTTCGCGGTCGAGGTGGCGCGGGCCGTGCGCGACGCGGTCGGTGAGGACTTCCTCGTCCTCTACCGGATCTCGCTGATCGACCTCGTCGAGGGCGGTCAGACGTGGGACGAGGTGGTCGAGCTGGCCCACCTGCTGCAGGAGGCCGGCGTCTCCGTGCTCAACACCGGGATCGGGTGGCACGAGGCGCGGATCCCCACGATCATCACGCAGGTGCCCCGGGGGGCGTGGACCGGCCTGACGGCTCGGTTGCGGGCCGAGGTGTCGGTGCCGGTGATGGCCTCCAACCGGATCAACGCCCCGCAGATGGCCGAGACGCTGCTGGCCGACGGGAGCGCCGACCTGGTGTCGATGGCCCGCCCGCTGCTGGCCGACCCCGACTTCGTGGTGAAGGCGGCCGAGGGCAGGGCGGAGGAGATCAACACCTGCATCGCGTGCAACCAGGCCTGCCTGGACCGCATCTTCGTGGGGAAGCGCGCCTCCTGCCTGGTCAACCCCCGTGCGGGGCGGGAGACCGAGCTGGTGCTCACCGCCGCCCCCCGCCCGCGCAGAGTCGCCGTGGTCGGCGCGGGGCCAGCGGGGCTCGCGGCCGCGACGGCCACGGCCGAGCGCGGGCACCGGGTGACCCTGTTCGAGGCCGACGAGGAGCTCGGCGGCCAGTTCCGTCTGGCGATGCGGGTGCCGGGCAAGGACGACTTCGCCGAGACGCTGCGCTACTACCGGCGCCGGCTGGAGGTGCTCGGCGTGGACGTGCGGCTCGCCACGCGGGCGTCGGCGGAGGACCTCGCCGGGTTCGACGACGTGGTCCTCGCCACCGGCGTCCGCCCCCGTGTCCCGCAGCTCCGCGGCGTCGACCACCCCTCGGTGGTCACCTACGCCGACGTCCTCGCCGGCCGCGTCGTCCCGGGGCCCCGCGTCGCGGTGGTCGGGGCCGGCGGGATCGGGGTGGACGTGTCCCACTTCCTCACCCACGTCGAGACCGACCTGGCCGGGTGGATGGCGCGCTGGGGCGTCGCGGACCCGGCGCAGCACCGCGGCGGCCTGGTGCCCAAGGACCTGCCCGAGCCGGCGCGGGAGGTCTGGCTCCTGCAGCGCAAGGAGACCAGGATCGGGGCGGCGCTCGGCAAGACGTCGGGGTGGGCCCACCGGCTCAACCTCCGCGACGCCGGCGTCCACCAGGTGACCGGGGTGACCTACGACCGGGTCGACGACGAGGGGCTGCACGTCACCGTCGAGGGCCGGCCCCACGTCCTGGCCGTCGACCACGTCGTCCTGTGCGCGGGTCAGGACTCCGTGCGCGAGCTGGTCGACGCCCTGCCACGGGCGCACGTCATCGGCGGCGCGGACGTCGCGGCGGAGCTGGACGCCGAGCGCGCGATCCGGCAGGGCACCGAGCTGGCCGCCCGCCTCTGAGACGGTCAGGTCGAATCCGGCGCGTCCACCTCGTCCGGCGCGTCCGGCGCGTCCAGCTCGTCCAGACGCTCGAGGGCTACCCGCCAACGCTCGCTCCGCTCGTGCTCGTCCTGCTCCCACCAGGGGGTGCCTCGTTCTCCCAGCCCGTGCTTGGCCAGGTTCACCCGGCGTCGCCACGGGGCGGGGTCCTTACCCGTCCGCCGCGCGTTCCGTACCCCGGACCGGCCACGCCCCAGGTGCGACAGCAGTCGCTCGGCCACCTCGACGGGCAGGCCGGGATCCTGTCGTCGCCATCGCCGGCCGTTCACGACGAGCCACCTGTGACCGTCCACGTCGTCGTGCGGTTGATCTCCTGCCCCGCCGCCACCATCGGCCCGTCCGTCGCTCATCCGGCCATCCTTGGGCAGCAAGGTTCGCTCGACAAGCAGGAGGACTCCACCGATCCATCCGATCCGGCGCGTCCACCGTCCGGGCGTTCGTGCCGTCCGCCGGGCGTGTTGGTGTTCCCGGCCGGGTGGGGCCGGGAGCGGGGCGGGGTCGCTAGACGTGCCAGGTGGTGGTGCCACCGGTGACGGTGGCCATGAGGTCCTTCTGGTGGACCCTCTTGTGGTGCCGCCCGCACAGCAGGACCAGCAGCTCGATGTCGGTGCCCCCGCCGCGGCACCACCACACCAGGTGGTGGGCCTCGCACCACGACCCGGGCACCGAGCACCCCGGGAACGTGCACCCCCCGTCCCGGACCAGCAACGCCTTGAACTGTCCCGGCGTGGCCAATCGCACCGTGCGACCCAGCCGCAACGGCTCCCCCGTGGGGGCCAGCACCACCGGGGTCACGTCGCCCAGGCACGCGTACCGGCCTGCCTGCCCCGCGTCCAGCCCCGCATCACCGGCCTGCGCGAACGCCGCCCCCCGCGGACGACCCGTGTCCGGGTCCGCCGCCACCGTCAGGATCACGCTGGCGCGGCCCGTCGACGGTGGCGCCCCCGGGTTGCCCAACCCCCGCGTGAGCACCATCAGCACCGCGTCGTAACGCCGCTGCCCCACCGACCGCGGGTCCCGGTCAGCACCGCCAGCACCGCCACCCTCCCCCTCGACCCGCCCCGGGACACCGCAGTCACCGTGTCCCGACCCGCCACCGTCGCCACCGCCACCGTCGTTGTCGTGGTTGTCGCCGTGGTCGTCGGCGTGCCGGGCGGGATCGGGCGCGGCCAGCGGCCCGTCCAGCACCCCGTCGATCAGAACCGCGTCGGCGTCCGGGGCGTCCAGGACGTAGCGCACCAACCCCGGACCCACCCGCCGCCGGGACACGCACCGCAACCCCTCCGCCGTCTGCTGCTCGGCCTCCCGGGGCGCCTCCTCCAGCAGGTCCACCAGCAGCTTCTGGCACACCCGCCCCAGGTCCCGCTCGCTGATCCCCCCATCACACGCGGCGCCGGTCGCGATCTGCGCGTACGCCTGCCCCTGGTCCACGTCCAACCCCGGCACCACCCGGGACAGGGTGGCCGCCACCCGGCCCGCCCGAGCCAACCCCGCCCGCCCCTCGATCACGGCCTGCAGCACCGGAGCACCCCAGTACTGACCGGCCGCGCCACCACACCGCCCGCAGATGCGCCGCCTCCGCGCCCGAGAGCCACGGGCAACGCACCCGTACCCAGTCCACCAGACCCATCCCCACCGCGCCCGGCAACCCCCGCCGCTGCGCCTCCACCGCCAACGTCACCACCAGTGCATCCACCCGGGCACGCACCCGACCGGCCGCCTCCAGACCCTCGACCAAGGACGGGTCGAACACCCCCACCACACCCTGCGGACCCACCGCGGCCCGGTCCAGCCCCACCAGCGCCAGGTCCAACCCCGCGGCCAGCTCCTGCGAGGCCAACCCGCCCGGGACGCCCCAGCCGCCGTCCCCGCCCGCCTCCGCCGCCAGCGTCTCCTCGATGTCGGCCAGCAGCTCCCAGTACCCCGCCCCCGCCTGATCCTCACACTCCCGCGCCTGCACGTCCTGCTGCGCCATCACCCCCGCGACGAACAGCCGCTCCCGCTCCGACACCGGCTCCGGCACGACGTCGCCCGCGTCGTGGACCTCCTCCACCACCCCCGCTGCCCCACCCCACAAGAACGACATACCCCCACCCAAGCACCCCCCACTGACACACCCGTTCGAACCAGCCTGGGGGTCGCAGGGTCGACCGCCAGGCGGTCCTGCCCTACCCCCGCAGCCGCACCGACAGGCAGGTCACGCAGCCCTCGAGCTTGGTGAACTCGCTGATGTCGACCTCGGTCACCGCGTACCCCCGGTCGCGGAACAACTGCGCCGACCGCGGAGCGTCGGCCGCCATGAGCACCCGGTCACCGCCCAGCAGCACGACGTGCGCCCCCGACTCCTCCGGCACCGGGAGGAAGCCCCCACCGTCGCCACCACCCCCCCCGCCGTCACCGTGCCCGCCGCCGTCCTCGTCCGTCTTGTCGCCACCCCGCGTCGGGTCCGCGCCACCGGACCACACCGACGGGTCGTCGACGAGCGGCTCGAACCCCACCACGGTGCCGTCCGGCAGCGCCGTCACCCCGCTCTTGAGGTGCAGCACACGGGAGACGGGCACCCCGACGACCTGCACCCCGGCGGGCTCGAGGTGGGCGGCGAGCTGCCGCATACCCTCCTCGTTGCTGCGCCCGCCCAGGCCGACCCACACGGTGCTGCCGAACTTCAGCACGTCACCGCCCTCGAGCGTGCCGGGCTCCTCGATCCGGGCCACCCGGTAGCCCGCCTCGACGACGGCCTGCTCGACCGCGTCCACCTCGGCCCGCCGGGACGGGGCACCGGGCCGGGTCAGCACGGCGAGGTCGCCGTGCACGACGACCGTGTCCTCGACGAACACCGCGTCCGCGCACTCGTCGGCCGGCGCGACCTCCACCGTCCGCCACCCGTTTGCGTGGAGCGCGTCGACGTAGGCCTCCCACTGCCGCACCGCCAGCTCAGCGTCCGCCGGCTGCCGGTCGATGTGCGTGATCAGCCCGTCGGCGAGCCGGGGTCCGGGACGACGGACCAGGGCGAGGTGCCGCTCCCCCGTGCTCGCGGGGTCGGCGGGGGCAGGGGCGGTGTCGGTCACGGGTCCAGCCTCGCAGACCGCAGCGGCCGCGGGGTATGTCGTGTGCGCGGCGATCTCGTGCGCCGGCCCCGTGCCGCGCACCCGGCTACCGCCGACGACCTCCGGGGCCTCCGGGTGGTGCCGTGGGGGCCGGGACCGCAGGATGGGGACATGACGCCGGAGGTGCACCCATGAAGACCACCCACCTGCAGGTCCGCACGGGCGGCGAGGACGTCGTGCTCGATCTCACCAGCGAGTGCGCGGACTTCGTCCGGGACGGGGGCGACGGGCTCCTGCACGTGTTCGTCCCGCACGCCACGGCCGGCCTGGCGATCATCGAGACGGGGGCGGGGTCCGACGACGACCTGCTGGCCGCGCTCGAGGACCTGCTGCCGGCGGACGACAGGTGGCGCCACCGGCACGGTTCGCACGGCCACGGGCGGTCGCACGTGATGCCGGCGATCGTGCCGCCCTACGCGACGGTGCCGGTGCAGGACGGCCAGCTCGCACTGGGCACCTGGCAGAGCATCTGCCTGGTCGACCTCAACGTGGACAACCACGACCGGACGGTCCGGCTGGACTTCCTGACCGGGTGACCAGCACCGCCGACCGGGGGGTCCCCGGTCGGCGGCGGTGGTGTCGTGGTCGCGGTGCCGGCCCGCGGTGGCCGCTGCGCGGGTCGCGGCGAGTCGCGTGGCGCGGCGCCGGCCCGCGCCCGTCAGCCGCGGGAGGTCCCCACCGGCTCGGGGGCCGACGGCTGGTCCTCGACGTCGGCGGCCGTACGTCCGTGCTGCGGCACGGGGTCCTGCTCCCGCAGGGCCCGGGCGCTGGCCTCCGGCGTGAGCACCAGGCGGCGCAGCAGCTGGGCGTTGAGCGCCACCACGACCGTCGAGGCCGACATCAGCAGCGCACCGATGGCCATCGGCATCACGAACCCGACCGGGGCCAGGACCCCCGCGGCGAGCGGGACGGCCACGATGTTGTAGCCGGCGGCCCACCACAGGTTCTGCTTCATCTTCCGGTAGCCGGCCCGGGAGAGCTGGATGACCGAGAGGACCGACCGCGGGTCGTCGCTGGCCAGGACCACGCCCGCCGAGGCGATCGCGACGTCCGTCCCCGCCCCGATGGCGATGCCGACGTCGGCCTGCGCCAGCGCGGGGGCGTCGTTGACGCCGTCGCCGACCATCGCGACGGTCCGCCCCTGCTCCTGCAGGGCCTTGACCTTGTCCGCCTTGTGCTCGGGACGCACGCCGGCGAGGACCTCGTCGATCCCCAGCTCCTCGGCGACGGCCCGCGCGACCGGCTCGGCGTCACCGGTGATCATGACGACCTGGATCCCCAGGTGGTGCAGCGTGTCGACGGCCTCGCGGGACTCCTCGCGGACCTCGTCGGCGACGGCGAGGGCGCCGACCACCTGTCCGTCCCGGACGACGTGGAGCACGGTCGAGCCCTGCTCGCCCCACTCCCGGGAGGCGTCGAGCGGCGCCAGCCCCTCCTCCTCCAGCAGGTAGGGTCCGCCGACCCGCACCCTGCTCCCGTCGACGGTGCCGGTGACCCCGACGGCCGGGGCCGAGGAGAAGTCGCTCGCCCGCGGCACCGTCAGGCCGCGGTCCTCGGCGGCCCGGACGATCGCCCGGGCCAGCGGGTGCTCGCTGTCGGCCTCGACGGCGGCCGCCAGCGCGACCACCTCGTCCTCGGACAGCGCGCCCCCGGACGTCCCGGACCCGGACTGGCCCCCGGCGGCGACGACGTGCCCGACGGCCGGCTCGCCCCGGGTCAGCGTCCCGGTCTTGTCGAACAGCACGGTGTCCACGACACGGGTGCGCTCCAGCGCCATCCGGTCCTTGATGAGGACCCCGCCCTTGGCGGCGCGCTCGGTGGTGATGGAGACCACCAGCGGGATGGCCAGTCCCAGGGCGTGGGGGCAGGCGATGACCAGCACCGTGATGACCCGGATCAGGGCGGTGTTGGGCGTGGACACGCTCAGCCAGACCACGGCGGCCAGGACGGCGGCGGCCAGGGCGAACCAGAACAGCCACCCGGCGGCCCGGTCGGCGAGCCGCTGGGCCCGCGTCGTGGAGCTCTGCGCGTCGGCGACCATGCGCTGGATCCCGGCCAGGGCCGTGTCGTCGCCGACGGCGGTGATCCGCACCCGCAGGGCGGAGTCGGTCGCGACGGTGCCGGCCACGACGGTGTCACCCACGCCGCGCCGCACGGTCGTGGACTCACCGGTGATCATCGACTCGTCCAGGGCCGCCTCGCCGTCGACCACCTCTCCGTCCGCCGGCACCCGGGCACCGGGTCGGACCACGACGACGTCGTCCACCTCGAGGTCGGCCGGGGACACGGTGACGGTCGAGTCGCCCTCGACCTTCTCCGTCTCGTCGGGCAGGAGGGCCGCCAGCGACTCCAGCGCCGAGGACGTCTGCGCCAGGGAGCGCATCTCGATCCAGTGGCCCAGGAGCATGATGACGATCAGCAGCGCCAGCTCCCACCAGAACTCCAGGTCGTGCGGGAGGAGGCCGAGGCTGGCCGCCATCGAGGAGACGAAGGCGACGGTGATCGCCATCCCGACGAGCAGCATCATGCCGGGCCGGCGCTGCCTGAGCTCCTCGATCGCGCCGGTGTAGAAGGGCCGGCCGCCCCAGACGTACATGATCGTGCCCAGCACCGGCGCGACCCAGCGCACCCCGGGCACGTCGGGCAGCTGGTACCCCAGCAGGTCCGCGAACATCATGCTGGTCAGCACCGTCGGGACGGCCAGCGCCAGCATGATCCAGAAGAGCCGCCGGAACATCGCGACGTGGTCCTCGTGGCCGCCGTGCCCCTCATGGCCACCGTGGCCACCGTGGCCCTCGTGACCGGCAGCCCCCTCATGGCCCTCGTGGCCGCCGCGCTCCTGGCGGGCCCCCTGTCCGTCCCGACCCTCGTGCGGGCCGTGGCCCTCGTGCCTGCCGTGCGCTGCGCGCCCGTCGTGCTTCGCGGGCCCGTCCGTCAGCTGGTGCTCGTCCATGCCGTCCACGTCTCCTCGGTCGAGGTCGATCCTGATGTATACCCCATGGGGGTATGTCGTGGCCAACGCGCGACCGACCCCGCCCATTCCCCCGGAGGGGGTCGGTCGCCGTCGCGGGGGCGACCGGACGGGTCGGGTCAGCCGTCCCGGCCGGGCTCCTCAGCACTGACCTCGTCGCTCACCGCGGTGTTGATGTCAGGGGTGTCCGGCACGCTGTCGGCCCCTCCGAGCGAGGTGTCCGGGTTGAGCGCCCCGGACCCACCCTCCGAGACCGTGCCGCTCCCGGCACCAGCCTCGTCGTGACGCTCCGTCGTCTCCTCGCCCTCGCGGTCGTCCACCGGTGCCTGGTCGTCGTCGTGTGTCATACCCCCCACCGTACGGCTGCCCACCTGGCCGGGCACCCCGACGGGCACCGTGCCGTCCCCTCGACGGGCGCTCACCGCCAACCTCGACGGCCGACGGCCACGGGACCCCTCAGACCGCCGGCGAGGGCTGCTGCTCCACGTCCCCCTCGTGACCGTGACGCCGTGCGTAGGCCCTGCGACCCGGCGCCCCGGTGAGCCCGAAGACCACCACGCTCACCGCCACCGCGAGCGTCACCGCGCCCCACAGCGCCGGGTCGTGGACCCCTTCGTGCCGCGCGTGCGCCAGGTAGAACAGCGCGCTCACCCCCATCGGCCCGAAGAACCCCATGAAGCCGGCCTGGTGCGCCGCGACCCCCAGCGGCCGGCGCAGGGCCAGCAGGACCGGCAGCCGCCGCAGGAGCAGCACCAGACCGGCGAAGACGGCGGCCCGCCATCCCCAGTCGGCCCACGTCCCCCACGGCAGGACGGCGCCGAGCACCGCGACCAGAGGCAGCACCGCATACTTGTTGATGCCCTCGTCGACCGCGTCCTGCTTCTCCCGTGGGCTGCTCCCGGCGAAGCGGTTGTAGACCAGGCCCGCGACGAAGACGGCCAGCACCCCGGCCGCCTCGACCGTGCGGGCGACCCCCGAGGACGCCGACCGCGAGCAGCAGGGTGTACACCAGCTCCGGCCCCTCGCCCACGTCGTCGTGCCGGTCCGCGTGGCTCAGCCCCAGGCCGGCCAGCCATCCCACCAGCCCGCCGACCGCCAGCCCTGCACCCACCTCCCAGGCCACGAGGCCGAGGGCGTGGACCACCCCCTGCGCGGGCAGGACCACGGCGACGAGCACGACCACGAGCACGACGCCCAGCCCGTCGTTGGCGCCGCTCTCGAGGGTGAGCAGGGCACGGACGCGGTGCGGCAGGGTCCGCTCCGCGGGCTCGCCGCTGACCACGGCGGCGGCCAGGACGGGGTCGGTCGGAGCGAGGCAGGCCCCGACGAGGAGGGCGAGGGACACCGGTACGGCCAGCACCAGCGCCGAGGCCGCCGTCGCCAGGGCGGCGAGCGGCATGACCACGGCGAGCAGCACGACCGTGGGTCGCAGCAGGCCGCGCAGGCTCTCCCACGGGTAGCGCAGCGCGGCCGCCATGACCGAGGCGGCGAGCAGGACCCGGCTGCCCTCCAGCAGGAGGACGTCGACCAGCTCCTGCTCGAGGCGGACGAGCCCGAGGGCGGCCGGCCCCACCAGCACGCCCGCCGCGAGGGCGACGAGGGGCTCGCTGACGGGGACCCAGCGTTCCAGCGGCCCGCTGACGAGCGCCAGGACGACGCCGCCGACGCCCAGGACGGCCAGCGAGGGGGCCAGCCAGTCCATGCTCACCTCCTCGGCGGCAGCCGGTGCAGCACGACCTTACCGAGCACGCCGTCGCCGACCTCGCACGTCATGTACGTGCAGAACGGCTGGCGGCGCCGGTCCGTCGGCGACCCCGGGTTGAGCAGGCGCAGACCCTCGGCGGTGGTGTCCCACGGGATGTGGCTGTGCCCGAAGACCAGCACGTCCAGGTCGGGGTATGCCGCACGCGCCCGCCTCTCGCGTCCCGCCCGGGCACCGGTCTCGTGGACCACGCCCCACCGCACGCCCCCCAGGTCCGCCCGCGCCACCTCGGGGAGACGACGGCGCAGCTCGGCCCCGTCGTTGTTGCCGTGGACGGCCACCAGCCGTCGGGCCCGCGACCCGAGCTCGTCGAGCAGCGCCGGCTCGACCCAGTCGCCGGCGTGGACCACGACGTCGGCACGGTCCACCTCGTCCCAGACCCGGGCCGGCAGCTCGCGGGCCCGCCCGGGCACGTGCGTGTCGGCCAGGAGCAGGACGCGCAGGCGTCCGCTCACCCCACGTCGGGGGTCTCTGCGCTGCCGTCGTCGTGGATCTCCTGGGCCATCCGGTCCAGCTCACCCTCCTCCACGTCCACCTCGGCCTGGGCCATGCCCTCCTCGAGGTCCTCGCGGACCGTCTCTGGACGGGCGCCCTCGTCCCAGCTCTCGGTGCGCTCGACGACGTAGTCGGCGGCCTGCTGACGGGCCTCGGCCTCCTCGGCCCCTCCGGTGCTCTGCTGATCGCTCATCCCGTCACGGTAGCCACGGGTCGGCCCCGGCGCACCCGGTGACAGACTGGGCTCCATGGCCAGGACCGTCGCGACCACCACCACCGTCGACCGCGAGGGGCTGCTGGAGTTCGTCCGGCCGCGGCACGACCTCGTGCTCATCACCATCCGTCAGGACGGCCGGCCGCAGGCCTCCCCCGTCACCGGCGGCGTGGACGAGCGGGGCCGCATCGTGATCTCGACCTACCCCGAGCGCGCCAAGACGCACAACGCGCGCCGCGACCCGCGGGTGAGCGTCGTCGTGCTCTCCGACGACTTCGGCGGTGCCTGGGTGCAGGTCGACGGCGACTGCGAGGTGCTGGACTGCCCGGAGTCGGTGGAGCCGCTCGTCGACTACTTCCGGGCGGTGGCCGGGGAGCACCCGAACTGGGAGGAGTACCGGCGGGCGATGATCGCCCAGGGCAAGTCGCTGCTGCGCATCACCCCGACCCGGTGGTCGCCGGTCGCCACGGGCGGGTTCCCGGCGCGGCTCGTGGAGGACTGAGCGCCCTCCCCCCGGGAGCCGCCCACGAGGCTCAGGCCGTCCTGATCTCCGTTCGCCGGAGCCGCACCCAGCCCAGGACGAGCGGCAGGACGATCCACAGCGCGGTCACGGTGCCCAGCTGGGCCCACTGCTCCCCCGTCAGCGCCTCCTGGGTGAACAGGGGGGCCTGCCCGGTGGCCAGGTCGAACCAGCCGGCGTTCTCCCGCAGGGCCTCCACGAAGGTGATGAGCAGGTTCATCGCCACGGGGAGTGCGAAGTAGAGGACGATCGCGGCCGTGCTGTTCATGAGCAGCAGCCCGAAGGCCACGCCCTGCATGATGGCCAGGATCTGCAGGAGGGCGAAGTACCCCAGCTCACGGGCCCCGACGTCCCACACCTCACCGCTGCCGGCGACGGCCGCGAAGAGGGCGGCCACCGCGAGCAGGAGCGCCAGGCCCAGGAGGCCGACCACGACGGCGGCGATCGACTTGGCCAGCACGACGAGCCCACGTCGTGGTTCCAGGGTGAAGGTCACCAGGCCGGCCCGCTGGCTCCACTCGCTGGTGACCAGGAGGATGCCCAGCACGGGCAGCAGGAAGGCCTGGGGAGTGAGCGCCATTCCGGCGAAGCCGTAGAAGGTGTGCCCTTCCTCGGGGCCGAAGAGGCGGAACAGCACCACGGCACCGACGCTGAGGACGGCGATGGCGGCAAGCAGCCACAGCCCGGACCGGGTGTCGACCATCTTGCGCAGCTCGACCTGCACCAGCCGGGGCAGGGGTATGGCTCGCGTGTCGGCCCCGGCGCGCGGTGGCCGGGCGGCCCCCGAGGTGTCGGCGGCTCCCGGCGTGCCCGTCGTGCCCGTCGTGGTGCTCATCGCTGGACTCCTTCTCGTGCGTCGGCTGCGGTCAGCTGCAGGAAGCGCTCCTCGAGGCCGCCCCCGCCGGAGGGGCGCAGCTCGGTCAGGGCGATGCCGTGATCGGCGGCGACCCGTCCCACCACGACCGGCTCGGCCTGGACCGCCAGACCCCCACCGGGGGACTCCAGGGTGTCCAGCCCGGCCTGCTGCAGGGCCACGAACAGGGTGGCGTCGTCGGCGGACCGCACGACCGTGCCGCCCGTGGAGAGCAGCTCGGCCTTGCTGCCCTGGGCCACGATCCGTCCCCGTCCGATGACGACGAGGTCGTCGGCGATGACCTCCACCTCGCGCAGCAGGTGCGAGGAGAGCAGCGCCGTGCCGCCGGACCGGGTGAAGTCGGCCAGCAGGGTGCGCATCCAGTGGATGCCGGCCGGGTCGAGCCCATTGGCCGGCTCGTCGAGGACGAGAACCTGGGGGTCGCCCAGCAGCGCGTTGGCGATGCCGAGGCGCTGGCGCATCCCGAGGGAGTAGCCGCCCACCCGTCGCCTCGCCTCGGCCGGGGTCAGGCCCACCAGCTCCAGCATCTGGTCCACCCGCCGACGGTCCAGGCCCATGGTCAGCGCGCTGACCGTCAGGGCCTCCCGGCCGGTGCGGCCGGCGTGCTGGGCCTGCGCGTCGAGGAGGACCCCGACGGAGCGGCCCGGGTTCGGGATGCTCTCGTAGGTGCGGCCGAGGACGAGCGAGCGGCCCGACGTCGGGCGGGTGAGTGCGCAGATCATCCGCATGGTGGTCGACTTGCCCGCCCCGTTGGGGCCGAGGAAGCCGGTCACCCGCCCCGGCTGCACGGTGAAGCTGACGTCGTCGACCGCGGTGGCGGCGCCGTAGGTCTTGGTCAGACCCTGGATCTCGATCACAGGTCGAGCCTCTCGATCGGTGCGGGCAGGGTGGTCGGTGCAGAGAGTGTGGTCGGTGCGGGCAGGGTGGTCGGTGCGTGCACGCCGCGGCTCATCGCACCGGGACCCGTCGCAGGATCCACCAGAAGAGGGCGGCCACCACCACGGCCACGCTCAGGTCCCAGCCCCACCAGCCGGAGGCGCGGTCGACCGCCGCACCCACGGCCGGCAGCAGGAAGGTCGTGACGGGCGGCAGGACGACGAAGAGCAGGAGCAGGAGGCCCACGCCCACCCACCACGGCCAGCGCAGGAAGAGCGCCGTGATCATGGTCGCCCCGGCCATGCCCAGGAGCACCGCGCCCAGAGCGCTCACGCTCAGGGTGGCCACGTCGCCGGCACCGTCGGCCTGCAGGAGGGCGAGCGCCCCGTCCGGGCCGCGCCCGACGACGAGGAGCACCACCGCGGTCACGAGCAGCACGTAGGCCGCCGACCCCAGCACCGTCAGGAGCTGGGCGGTGGCCACGGCCCGGCGGGTGGCCCCGGTCGCGACGTAGACCCGGGTCCGGGCCGCGAGCACGACCGCCATGACGACGGAGGCGATGCCCACGGCGACGGGGAGGATGAAGAGCGAGGCGATGAGGGTGACGCCGTCCCCGTCGGCGATCACCTCGAGCCCGACCATGTCGGTCTCCGTCATCCCCACCAACTGCCAGCCCCGCCACCGGGCGACGAGCACCCCGACCGCGAGACAGGCGAGGACGACGCCGGTGGTGATGAGCAGGCTGTTCATCGCCGCACCGAGGAGCATGCGGGTCAGCACCGCCCACTGGGCCGGCCGGGGTGCACGCGGGCCGGTCGACGTCGCCGGAGCGGCGGTGGAGGTGGTGGTCATGACGCGGTCCTTCCGGTGCTGACGTGCACCAGCACGTCGGTGAGCGAGGCGAGGGAGTCGCCGGTGGAGTGCTGCTGGCGCACGGTGTCGGCGTCGCCGGCGGCGACGACCCGGCCGCGGTCGAGCACGACCACGTCCTCCATGAGGTCCTCGACCTCGTCGAGCAGGTGGGAGGAGAGCACGATCGTGCGCGGATGGCTGACGTAGTCGGCCATCAGCTCGTCGTAGAACAACCGGCGGGCGACGGCGTCCATCCCGAGGTAGACCTCGTCCAGCAGGGTCAGCTCGGCCCTGGAGGCCAGGGCGATGACGGCGCCCAGGATCGAGCGCTGACCGCGGGAGAGCTGCTCGGGGTTCTTCTTCAGGGGGACCCCGAAGCGCCCGAGCAGCTCCACGGCATACTCCTCGTCCCAGTGCGGGCGCAGCGCGCGCTGCAGGCGCAGGGTATGGCGGATGCGCTGGTCCTCGAAGATGCCGCCGCGGTCGCGGACGAGGCAGACGCGGGAGGTGACCGAGGGGTCCTCCCACACCTCGCGGCCGCCGACGCGCACGGTGCCGGTCTGGACCGGACGGAGCGCGGCGATCAACGACAGCAGGGTCGTCTGCCGGCGCCGTTGCGCCCGACGAGCCCGGTGATGGTGCCCGGCCGGACGGTCAGACTGACGTCCGAGAGCGCCTCGGCGCCCCGGAACCGGTGGGTGACGGCGTCGACCTCGACGCCCAGCGGCGTGTTCACGGCTGCTCCTTGAGATGGTCGATGAGCTGGTCGGTGGTGATCCCCAGCGCCCGGGCCTCCTCGAGGACCGGCCCGAAGGTGTCGTCCCAGAAGGTCGCCCGCCGCTGCCGGCGCAGCAGCTCGCGCGCGCCGTCGGAGACGAACATGCCCAGCCCGCGCCTCTTGTGCAGCAGACCTTCGTCGACGAGGGAGCCCATCGCCTTGGCCGCGGTCGCGGGGTTGATGCGGTGGGTGGTCGCGTACTGCGTAGTCGACATGACCTGGGCCCCCTCCGGGAGGTCGCCGACCAGGACCGCGTGTCGGATCCGGTCGGCGATCTGCTGGTAGATCGGCGTGCGGTCGTCGAACGGCTCGAACTCCGCCGGTACGGCCTCGGTGGCCATGGCCACCTCCGATCTGTTCAGTGGTTCATTACATGACTAATGAACCATAGAACGAGGGTCGGCGCAACCCCCGCGGGCGCACGTCGACGCCCCGGGGGCGCAAGCCCTCCGGGGCGCCGTTCCCTGCCGCGGGGCGTAGAGGAGGATCTCGGGCGCGGTGGGCCGGCGTCTCAGCCGCAGGTCAGAGGCTTGAGGTGTACGGAGTCGTACGGATATCCACAGAAGGCTGGTGCCCGTACGCCTCGGACGGCTACACAGGAGGTCGTGGGTGCCTGGCTGCAGGGGGCCAGGCACCCCGACCCTCGACCAGATCCGCAGGGAAGGGGTCCCCCGACCGTCCACGCCCGAACCCGCGGGCCCTTCCGCCCACTAGGGTCGGGGCATGGACGAGTTCGACCTGGACCGCGCCACCGAGGTCGGGTGGGCGGGGTTCCTCACGCGGCTCGCCGCGCACCTCGCGACGACCGCCGAGCCGTTGCGCATCACCCCCTACGGCGCCGGGTCCGAGAGCGCGCCCGTCCTGGAGGTGAGGCCCGACGGTGACGTCCTGCGCGCCGAGCTGCGGACCCCTGGCGACCGTCCGCCGCTGGACGAGGAGCACCACCGCCACCTGCTCGCGCTGGGGTGGCACGAGGAGCCCGCCGTCCCGTCCTCCCCGTCGGCGGCGGAGCACGAGGGTGAGGACCACGGCGTCCGGGGCACGGCATACCTCGTCGAGCTCCCCCGCACCCACGCCCACCTCCTCGCGGCGGTCGTGTCCGACACACCCTCCGGCAGGTGGTGGGCGCGCCGCACCCGGCCTTTCTCGACGCCGGGACCCTCACCATCACCCCGCCGGATCCCGACCAGGCGCAGGAACGCCCGCAGATCGACCTGGACGAACCGGTGCGGGTCACCACCCCGGCCGAGCTGCGGCAGGCGGTCGAGACGACCCTGCACGCGACCATGGGGCACCCGCCCCGGCGCGACGCGGACGGTGACGTCCCGATCGTCTTCGGGACCACGCTGGTCTACGTCCGCACCGCCGACGCGCAGCCGGTCGTGAGCATCTTCGCCATCCTCGTGCAGGACGTCGCCGACCTGGACGCCGCCCGCCGCGAGGTCGGCATCCTCAACCGGGAGTCGGTCTTCGCCAAGTTCCACCTCGTGGGTCGTCAGGTAGTGGCGAGCGTGGCCATCCCCAGCCTGCCGTTCGTCCCGCGGCATCTCGTCGGGATGATCGAGCTCATGGGCCGGGAGCTGGACCGCCTCGACGACGCCCTGGCGCTGCGCGTGCAGGGACGGCGCTGGATCGACGTGATGACCGGCAAGGGGCCCGGAGGGGCCGAGCCCGTCCCTGCCGGGGACGAGTCGTCCGGCGACGGAGCGGGGGACGTGCCGTCCGGGGAGGGCGGGGAGGACGGGGGTCGCGAGGACGGCGATGACGGCGAGCTCCCCGTGGAGCTGCTGACCCTGCTCAACCTGGACCCCGAGGGTCAGGAGCGCCTCGAGCCGGCGCTGGTCGCCGACGTGTGCCACCACGACCGGTCGCTCATCCTGCGGTTCATCCGGATCGCCGAGGAGCAGACGATCTCGTGGCGGGAGTCGGTCGACGAGGCGCGCGCCGCCGGCGACGTCGAGGAGGCCCGGGTGGCCACCGGCGAGCTGCACGGATGGCAGTCGACCGTGCGCGACCTGCGGGCGGCGCTGCGGCACGTGGTGACGTTCGGGCAGAGCGAGGGGTAGGCGGCTCAGACCGTCGACGCCGCGGTCTCCTCGACGTAGGCCGTGACCGACCTCGGATCGATCCCCGCCTCGCGCAGCGGGCGGTCGTCGCAGGTACTGGGGTGGGTGTCCGAGTGCAGCGACATCCCCATGACCGAGGCGAGCGCCGGCCTGGGCCGGGCCAGCAGCCTGCTGGCCACGGCGAGCACGGGCCGGGGCACGTGCCGAACGGTGAACGAGCGGCCCGTGGCCCGTTCGAACGCCGCCACCGCCTCGTTGGGGGTGATCGCCTCGGGCCCGCCGAACTCCACCTCAGGGGGCACGGTGTCGGCCACGGCCAGGTGGGCGACGAGGGCCGCCACGTCGTCGACGGCGACGTACCGGTGGGCCGCGTTTCCCTTTCCGTAGATCGTGGCCCTGCCCTTCTGCGGGTCGATCCCGCCGGTGGGCGAGAGCCACACCTCCTGGAACATGTCGGGCCGGACGAGGACGGTCTCCATCGACGTCTGCCGCAGCGCCCGCTCGGTGGCCCGCTTGGCCGCCACGAACGGGGCGCGCGCGCCCGCGCCCTGGTCGAAACCGGCGGCGGAGAGGTAGACGAACCGCCGCACGCCGGCCTCCTCGGCCGCCCGCACGAGGTGCTGGTTGCCCTCCACGTCGACGTCGCGCACGGACAGCCCCTTGTCCCCCGCGAGGATCCGGGCGAGGGTGTTGGCGGTCGAGACCACGGTGTGGACACCGGCCATCGCCGGGACCAGGCTGGCCGGGTCGCGCAGGTCACCGGGGACGACCTCGACGCCCAGCGCCTCCAGCGCACCGGCGTCGCTCGTGGGGCGAACCAGCACCCGGACCTGCCGACCGTCCGCCACCAGACGCCGCACGACGCGTCCCCCCAGATCACCGGTGGCACCGCAGACCAGGAACATGGCTCCTCCTCACGGCCGCCTCCGCGACCCCCGAGGGCGACCGTCGGCCGGGTCGGTCGACACCCGTGTCGTCCCGGGACCGACGCTACTCCTGACGGGCCGCGGACGTGCCCCGTCGGCGTAGGCTGGCTGCATGTCGCTGCTCCGCACGGTCGCCCGCATCGGCCTCGGCCTGGCCATGGTGGGGGCCGGCGTGGGCCACCTGACCACCCAGCGGCAGGAGTTCCAGGCTCAGGTGCCGGACTGGTTCCCCCTGGACGAGGACCTCACGGTGCTGGGGTCCGGCGTCGCCGAGATCGCCCTGGGTGCGTCCTTTCTCGTCCTGCCGCGCAGGAAGCGGCTCGTGGGGGCCCTGCTCGCCGCCTTCTTCGTCGTCATCTTCCCCGGCAACGTCGCCCAGTACGTCGAGGGGACCGACGCGTTCGGCCTCGACACCGACCGCAAGCGTCTGGTGCGCCTGTTCTTCCAGCCCGTCCTGGTGCTGTGGGCGCTCTTCGGCGGAGGGTGGTTCGCACGCGACCGGCGGTCCCGCCCGTGACCGACAGGCTGCTGCTGGCGACGTCGGGGATCTTCGCCCTCAGCACCGCTGCGGCGAGCGTGGTCGCCGCCCGCCACCCGGCCGTCCCCGGAGAGCCGCTGGGTCTGCGCGCTCCGGGCAGCGTCGTGGCACAGCTGGCCGCGGGCTGGGGCGCCGGCGTCGCGGCACCGTGGCCGATGCCGGCCGTCGCGACCTGGTCCGCGTGGCGGGCGACGGGCGACGGACCCGGGCCCGCGCGGACGGTCGCCACCGTCGGAGCCATGGTCCTCGTCGGCACCGCCATCGAGCCGGTGACCTGGGGACGACGTCCCGCCACGGGCGCGGCCCGGGCCGCCATCGCGGCCAACCTCGCCAGCGGCATCTCGATGGTTCTCGCCGGAGCCCACCGCCTCAGGTCGCGCTGACGCAGGAGAGGGTTCCGGCGGGGCGACCTGGGTCAGCCCCGCCGCAGGCGGTTCAGCCGGAGACCTTGGCGATCCTCAGCGGACCGACGACCGAGAAGGTCCCCTCGGGGGTGGTGAACCGGGAGACGAAGTCGCAGGAGACGGCGCGTGCCTCGAGCCCCTTCTTCGTGCCGATGGTCCGAGCCTCCAGCAGCTCGTCCTCGACGTACAGGTCCTCCGACGGCTCCTCGACGTACCCCGGAGCGAAGTAGTGCGCACTGGTGAGGATGACGTAGTGGCCGGCGTAGGGCCCGTCCTCGATCCACAGGCTGTCGGCGGGCGGGATCGCCACCCAACGGCTGCCCTCCGTCGCACCCTCGCACCAGATCTCCGCGTCCGGCAACCACGTGCTCGGGGCTCCCGACGCCGCCCCCGCGACACCGACCGTGAGCAGCATCGCCGCCGCCCCGACCGCAGCTGCACTCGCCCTGACTCTTGTGCTCCTCATGGCTGACTCCTTCGTCGCGAGGTCGTCGTCGGCCTCGCCTCCCACGCTAGTCCTGGACCGTCCCCTGAGCGCCGAAGTGTCGGCGAGATCACAACGGGCACAGCGGGATCAGGCAGCACGTCGCGGCCCGTAAGACCGGGGCCGGGCGAGACGGGGGCAGCACGGCTCCATGGCGGACCAGACACCTGCGCCCGTGCATGTCCGGGTCGAGGAGCGACGTCCCGCCCGAGGTCCTGCTGCCGAGGCGCACGGATGCGTCCCTGCACCGCGCCATCGTCTACATTCTGCTCGTGAGTGCACAGGCCCCCTCGTCCGTCATCCTGGTCCGCGCGACGAAGTTCGTCCCCAACCCGGCGACCGCGGCCGACAACGCCTTCCAGCACGTCATTCCCGCGGGGCAGCCCACCGAGGAGACCTCCGCGCAGGCCCTCGCGGAGATGGACGCCCTCGCCCAGGCGCTGCGCGACGTCGGCGTGCGCGTGCACGTCTTCGACGACGACGACCACACCCGGCCAGACAGCGTCTTCCCCAACAACTGGCTCTCCACGCACCAGGGTGGCTACGTCGCGGTCTACCCGATGTACGCCTCCAACCGCCGCCACGAACGGCGCGGCGACGTGCTGGAGATGCTCAAGTCCACCTACCGGGTGCAGACGATCATCGACTACTCCGGCCTGGAGCCGGACGGCATCTTCCTCGAGGGCACCGGCGCGATGGTGCTCGACCACATCTCGCGGGTGGCCTACACCGCCGTCAGCCACCGCGCCGACACCAACGTCCTGGAACGGTTCTGCACCGACTTCCGCTACGAGCCGATGGCCTTCGAGGCCGTCGACGCGGGCGGGGTGCCGGTCTACCACACCAACGTCATCGCCTGCATCGGCACCGACGTCGCGCTCGTCGCGCTGGGCATGATCCCCGACGAGCAGCGCCGCGAGGAGGTGCGCGAGCGGCTCTCGGTCAACGGCCGACGGGTCGTGGAGATCACCGAGGAGCAGGTGCGCCACTTCGCCGGCAACGCCGTCGAGCTGTGCGGCCGCCGGCCCGACGGCAGCAAGCGCTACGTCATGACGATGTCGGGCAGCGCCCGCCGCAGCCTGCGCCCCGACCAGGTCGCGGAGATCGAGCGCTGCTGCGAGATCGTCGCCGTGGACGTGCCCACGATCGAGCTGGCCGGCGGCTCCGTGCGCTGCATGATCGCCGGCGTCCACCTCGACCCCCGCCCCGCCGAGGGCGGCGTGCCGACAGCGACCGCGGAAGCCATCGACGAGCACCCGCACACCGCGGACGGCCAGGACGTCGCGGAGGGTATGGCGTAGGCGCGGGTCGCGCTCTCCCCCCCACGGTCGAGTGCCCCGGCCGTGCGCCGCCGCGCACGGTCCAATCCGACCGGGCAGCCGGCTCCGAACCCCTGGCACCTCGACGACACCGGGTCGTCGGAACGCCACGAAGGAGCCATCATGAGGACACGCACCATCAGCGCCGCCGCAGTCGCCGCCGCGATCGCCTCGGTCGGGATCGCCGGGACCGCCACCGCCGCGCACGACAAGAACCCCTCCGCGCAGGTCGCCACCTACGCCTACGAGCTCGCCCCGGTGCAGGCCGACACGGTCGCGAACAGCCAGGGCTCCGGCTCCACCCGCATCACCGCCCTGCCCAACGGCAAGGTCCAGGTGAAGGTGCAGGCCTCCGGCCTCGCACCCGGCCTGCCGCACGCGATGCACCTGCACGGCGTGACCGACGGCGTCGACATGGGCTGCCCCGGCCCGGGCGCCGACAACGGCGACGGCATCGTCAGCGTGGTCGACGGCATTCCGTTCTACGGCGGCATCCTCGCCTCGCTCACCACCTCCGGCGACACGACAAGCGCCAGCGCCCTCGCGCTCGACCGCTTCCCGGTCGCCGACGCCGCGGGGCGGATCAGCTACACCCGCACCTTCGACGACGCGACCGCGTGGGCGAACGCCGACACCGCCCAGGTCGTCGTGCACGGCATCGACATCAACGGCGACGGCACCTACGACTTCGGGGCCGGCCCCTCCTCGCTCACCCCCGCGGCCCCGCTCGAGGCCACCATCCCCGCCCTCTGCGGCGGCATCGCCAACTGAACACCCCCTCACCCGGGCGACAGCCCTCCCGGGTCACCACAGGGTGGCCCGGGAGGACCGCCCCACGCGTCCGACCCGTGCGCCTACGCGGGTCCTCGCGCAGGAGCACCCTCCACCGGGCGCACCCGCCCCGGCCCGAGGGTGGCCCGCACCAGCTCAGTGCGGGCGCCCCACGGCATACCTCCGAACATCCCCCACATCGCCCGGGCCAGGCCTGCGGTGCGGGAGTCGCGGGACATGAAGTCGCGCTGCTGCTCCCGGGGAAGACGACCGAAGGCCTCGAAGAGGTCCAGCGTGCCCGCCGTGTCCAGGCGCAGGAGCGCGCGCAGGCCGGCCTCGCGCAGCACGTCCGCCGGACCGGGCGGGTCCGCCTCGGTCAGCATCCCGTCCGCCACCGCTCGTGCCAGCCCGTCCGCGCGGGCGAGCGAGTGCGCCACCGAGTAGCCGGTCACCAGGTTCCCACCGCGCCCCGCGACCCCGACGGCGACCGTCCCCTCGGGCGCCGGGCGGTCGCGTCCGCGCATCGGGATCCGGACGATCTCGCGGCCCTGGGGCTCCTCGACCACCCGGGGATCCACGCCGCGCGAGAGCAGGCGGTGCGCGCAGCCGCCCGCGCAGCTCGGCGACCGGCATCCCGGGCGCCGCCGCCAGGCACGTCTCCTCCAGCAGCACCTCTCCCTGCCCCAGCGGGATCGCGTAGAGGAAGGTCGGCGTGGCGGAGGGCCGCGGGTCGTCGGTCCAGTCGGTGCGCCAGTCCATGAGCAGCGCCTCGGCGCCCTGCAGGGCGGGCTCGGCCTCGGCGGCGGGCACGACGATGCCGTAGGCCGTCTGCGCCGGCGAGGGGTCGTCCGGCACGGCGCCGTCGGGCCGGGCTCCACGGGCGTCGACGACCACCCGGGCCTCGGAGCGCAGCGCAGCCACCTGCGCGTCGGTGAGCCGCGCCCGGCGCACCTCGGCCCCCTCGAGGGGCCGGGCGGCCTGGACGGCGGCGTTGTCCAGGACGACGTACTCCCGGTCCATCGGGTGCTCGCCGTGCACCCTGATCTCCGGCACGGCGGCGCGGGCCCGGACCGCCGAGGGCGGCAGGTCGCCCAGCTCGTCGGCCCAGATGCCGTAGGTGGGGGTCCAGACCGCGTCCGGGCGCGGGTCCACGACGAGCACGGACAGGCCGTCGGCGCAGCAGCGCGAGGCCAGCGACCGGCCGGCGGGGCCCAGGCCGACCACGGCGACGTCGTGCCCGGCCACCTCAGGCCACCGGGACGTCTCGACGACGGAAGCCCAGGAACCCGGCCGCCACGAGCAGGGCGCTGAGCACCAGCAGGACCAGGACACCGGTGCTGGACGCACCGTCGCCCACGACGTCCTGCCCCACCGCCAGGAACGGCGAGGCGTCCAGCAGCACGTCCGGCAGGTCGAAGCCCGGTCCGAGGTAGGCCAGCAGGGCCGCCATCGCCAGGGCCGCCCAGCCGAGGGCGTGGGCGCGCGGGCGCCACCCGAAGAGCGCGACGGCCACACCGGCGAAGATCAGGACCGCCGGCGCCTGGGCGGCGGCACCGGCCAGGACGTCGCCCACCCAGGCGTCCTCCCCCAGCGAGGCCGCGGTCGTGCTGCCCAGCGCCAGCGCCCCCACGAGCCCGACGACGAGCGCCCCGGCCAGGACGACGAGCAGGTGGACCCCCAGCCAGGATCCCCGGGACCGCTGCGAGGAGAGGCCGACCTCGAGGCGACCGCTCTCCTCCTCCTTGCGCAGCGTCCCGACCCCGGCGACGACGAAGGCGGCCACCAGCATCGCCAGCATCATGACGAAGGTCGACATGACCGTGCGCAGGACCACCTCGGCCGCGGCCTCGACGTCCGCGCCCAGGAAGCCGCCGAGGGCCCGGTTCTCGGTGATGACGTCGATGACGGCCTGCGCGAGCGAGCCGTAGACCGCCATCAGCGCGGCCCCGACGACCGCCCAGCCGATCACCGCGCCCCGGTGCTGGCGGACGGCCAGCCCCAGGGGGGTGCGCAGCGCGGCCGAGGCCCGGGGTGCGGACCTCCGCGGCCGCACGAGCGCGCTGCCCACGTCGCGCCGGTCCAGGAGCCAGAACGCCAGGGCGACGAGCGCCACCCCCACGCCGAGGGCGAGCAGCAGCGGCCAGGCCCGGGCGTCGCCGAAGGCGCGCACCTGGTCGACCCAGCCGTGCGGCGAGAGCCAGACCAGGCCGTTGCGCTCCAGCGCACCGATCCCCCGCACCAGGTAGAGCAGGACGGTCAGCGCCAGCCCGATCCCCCAGACCGCCCGGCCGTGCTCCACGACCTGGGCGGCCACGGCGGTGATGCCGACGAAGACGAAGCCCAGCGCGGCGATCCCCAGCCCGTAGAGCAGCGACCCCCGCGCGTCGGCGCCGAAGGCGGCCATGGCGGCACCGCAGCCGAGCCCGGTGAGCAGCACCGCCCCGGAGGCCACGAGCACCGCGGCCAGCAGCGGCGCCCTCCGGCCGATGCGTGCGGCCAGCAGCAGCTCCAGCCGCCCCGCCTCCTCGTCGCGCCGGGTGGCCCGCGACGTCAGCGCGATCGCCATGAGGGGCAGCCCGAAGGACAGCACGAAGCCGAACTCGTTGGCGAACACCCCGCCGAGCGTGTCCAGCCCCGCCACCCGCCCGTTGAGCACGGCCATCGCGTCGCCGCCGAGGGACTCGGCATACCCGCGGATCTTCTCCGGGGTGTCGTACAGGGCGCCGATCGAGGATCCGGTGAGCACCATCACCCCCACCAGCGCCAGCACCCACACGGCCAGCGCCTTCCAGCCGGTGCGCAGCGCGACGAGCACCATCGTGCCCACCCCCTGGGTGCCGGGGCCGAGCACCCCCGTCCGGGACTCGCGGTGGGTGCCCGTCATGCCCGCTCCGCCTCGGGCGTCGCGTAGGCCTGCAGGAAGAGGTCGTCGAGGCTGGGCGGGGTCACCGTGAGGGTGTGGATGCCCGCCTCGTGCAGCGCCCCCACCAGGGCACCGACCGCGTCGGGCTCGGCGCTGGCGTGCAGCTCGGTCCGGCCCTCCTCGTCGGTACCGGTCTGCACGTCCGCCACCCCCTCGAGACGGTCCAGGGCGGGAGCGCGCACCGTCACCGCCCGCACCGCGCTGTGGGTATGCCGTCGCAGCTCGGTCAGCGTGCCCGTGGTCACGGTGCGGCCGGCCCGGATGATAGAGACCCGGTCGGCCAGCGCCTCGACCTCCCCGAGGAGGTGGCTGGAGAGCAGCACGGTGGTGCCCTCGGCGCGCCGCTCGTGGACGACCTGCTGGAAGACCTCCTCCATGAGCGGGTCCAGGCCGGCCGTCGGCTCGTCGAGGACCAGCAGCTCCACGTCCGCCGCCAGGGCGGCCACGAGGGAGACCTTCTGCCGGTTGCCCTTGGAGTAGTCGCGGGAGCGTCGCGTCGGGTCCAGGTCGAAGCGCTCGACCAGCTCGGCCCGCCGCCGCTCGTCGACGTGCCCGTGCGCGCGGGCCAGGATGTCGATGCACTGGCCACCGGTCAGCCCCGGCCACAGCGTCACGTCGCCGGGCACGTACGCCAGGTGCCGGTGCAGGCGCACCGCGTCGGTCCACGGGTCGCCGCCGAACAGCTCGACCCGGCCCCCGTCGGCCCGCATCAGCCCCAGCAGGACGCGGATGGTCGTCGACTTGCCCGAGCCGTTGGGACCGAGGAAGCCGTGCACCTCCCCGCGTCCGACCTCCAGGTCCAGCCCGTCCAGGGCCTGCACCGCGCCGAACCGCTTGCGCAGGCCGTGGACCGTGACCAGCTGCTCGCTCATCGTGCTCCTCCCCCTCGTGCGTCGTCGCCCCCGTCGTCCCCGCCCTCGCCGTCCTCCGGTCCCGGCGGCGCCGACGGCAGGTCTCCCCGCAGCGGTCCGGCCCCCTCCAGGTCCTCCAGCGTCATCCGGGCGCGGTCGAGCTCCTCGGTGTCGTCCCGCACGGCCTCCAGGTCGCGGCGGGCCGCCTCCACCCGCTCCTCAGCGCGGCCACCGTCGGCGTCCCGCTCGGCCTGGATCTCGGTCAGGGTGAGCCGCTCCTGGGCCCGCGCCACCGCCCGGGCGTAGGCGGCCTCCGCCTGCCGGACCAGCTCGCGGGCAGCACGCACCGCGTCGGTATGGCGTGCCGCCGGGTCGGCCGCGGGCGCAGGGTCCACCGACGCACCCCGGCCCGGGGCGTCGACCCCGGGTGCCGCCGGTGTGCCGGCGGCACCGCGGGGCGCCCCTCCCGGTCCGCCCGACCGCACCTGCCGCAGCAGCAGGTAGACGGAGACGACGACGAGGACGAGCAGCAGCAGCGGGATCAGCCGGACCAGCATGGATCCACCTCCGCCCCGAGCCTATCCGCCGCCGCCGACGTGCCTCAGGCCTCGATGACCACCGGGATGACGAGCGGGTTGCGCCGGTGCTTGCGCTCGGCCCAGCGGGAGACCGCTCTGCCGATCCGCTTCTCCAGCTCCCCGGGGTCGCCGATCCCCTCGGCCGCCGCGGCGGCCAGCGCCTTCTCGATCTCCGGGACCGCCGCGTCGAAGATGGTCTCGTCGGTGCCCAGACCCCGGCCCACGAAGTCCGGCGGCTCGGTCAGCTGGCCGGTCTCGGCGTCCACGAGGGCCACGACGGTCACGGTGCCCTGCCGGCTGAGGGTGACGCGGTCGCGCAGCTCCTCGTCGGTGACGTCGCCGACCGTGCCGGCGGAGACGTAGACGTAGCCCGCCCGCACCTTGCCGGTGACCTTCACCCGCCCGTCGACCAGGTCGACCACCATGCCGTCGTCGATCACGGGCACCCGGTCGGGCGCGATCCCGGTGGCGACGGCCAGGTCGGCGTTGGCCCGCAGGTGACGCCACTCGCCGTGGACCGGCAGGACGTTGCGCGGCTTGATGAGGTTGTAGCAGTAGACGAGCTCGCCGGCGCTCGCGTGGCCCGAGACGTGCACCTTGGCGTTGCCCTGGTGCACGACCTTGGCACCCCAGCGGGTCAGCCCGTTGATGACGCGGGAGACGGCGTTCTCGTTGCCGGGGATCAGCGAGCTGGCCAGCAGCACGGTGTCGCCCTCGCCGATGCGGATCTGGTGGTCGCGGTTGGCCATCCGCGACAGGGCCGCCATCGGCTCGCCCTGGGAGCCGGTGCTGACCAGCGTCACCTTGTCGGCCGGCATGTCGTCGAGCTTCTTGACGTCCACGACCAGCCCGCGGGGCACCTTCAGGTAGCCCAGGTCCTGGGCGATCTTCATGTTGCGCACCATCGAACGGCCGACGAAGGCGACCTTGCGCCCGTGCTGGTGCGCGGCGTCCATGACCTGCTGGATGCGGTGGACGTGGCTGGCGAAGCTGGAGACGACGATGCGGCCCGGGGCCGTGCGGAAGACGGTCTCGATGGCCGGCGTCAGGTCCCGCTCGGCGGTGGTGAACCCGGGCACCTCGGCGTTGGTGGAGTCGACGAGGAACAGGTCCACGCCCTCGTCCCCCAGCCGTGCGAACGCGCGCAGGTCGGTCAGCCGCTCGTCGAGGGGGAACTGGTCCATCTTGAAGTCACCAGTGTGCAGCAGCAGCCCGGCCGCCGTGCGCACCGCGACCGCCAGCCCGTCGGGGATGGAGTGGTTGACGGCGATGAACTCGCAGTCGAAGGGCCCCCACGACTGCCGGTCGCCCTCGGCCACCTGGATCGTCTTGGGACGGATCCGGTGCTCCTTGAGCTTGGCCTCGATGAAGGCCAGGGTCAGCCGCGAGCCGATCACCGGGATGTCGTTGCGCTCCTTGAGCAGGTAGGGCACCGCCCCGATGTGGTCCTCGTGACCGTGGGTCAGCACGATGCCGACGATGTCCTGCAGGCGGTCCCGCAGCATCGAGAAGTCAGGCAGGATGACGTCCACGCCCGGCTGGTGCTCCTCGGGGAAGAGGACGCCGCAGTCGATGACGAGCAGCTTGCCGCGGTGCTCCAGGACGGTCATGTTGCGGCCGACCTCGCCCAGGCCTCCCAGCGGCACCACGCGCAGTCCGTTGCGGGGCAGGGAGGGCGGGGCGCCCAGTTCGGGGTGCGGGTGGCTCATGGATCTCCTCGTCGATCAGGGGTATGGGGTCTCCGGCGGCACGCGCCGGTGCTGGGGTCGACCCTACTCGCCCACGGAGGTGACCCACGCGTCACACGGCGGGCACGGCATACCCCCGCCGGAACCGGCACGTCCGCGCCGTCAGCCCGGGCGCCCCTCGGCGAGGACCGCCATCGCCTCGGCCACGGCGGTGGCCCTGGCCGGCCCGAGCACGTCGACGAAGGTCTCCTGGACGACCTCGCGCACCCGCTCCTGCAGGGTCGCCGCGAGCTGCGCACCCTCGGGGGTCAGGGTCAGGTAGATCACCCGACGGTCCTCAGCGCTGGGGACGCGCAGTGCCAGCGAGCGGCGCACCAGCCGGTCGGCGACCTTGCTCACCCCTCCGGTGCTGAAGGCGACCTGCCCGGCGAGCTCGGCCATCGGCAGCCGCTGGTCGGGGCTGCGGCCCAGGCGCAGCAGCGCCTCCGACTCCGCGGGGGTGAGCGAGAGCTCCTGCTCCACCGTGCGGTGCAGGTGACGGTTGGTGCGCTGGAAGCCCTCGATGACGTGGCCCCACAGCGACACCGGGTCCGTGCTGATGCCACCGCCTGCCGGAACGACGCCCCCACCCGCCGGGCCGTTGCCGGGCGTCCCGAATGCCGTCACGGCGCTCTCCTCCTTCGGGCAGACGTTCCGCGGGACCTCGTTGACACGGAAACAGTTTCCGTGGAAATAATATCAGCAGCGGTCCCGTTGAGCATGGTGACACCGACGGGACCCGTCGGACCCGATCCCCGAGGAGGGACACCATGACGGCACGGACCAGCGGCCTGCACCACGTGACGGCGATCGCCGGCGACCCCCAGCGCAACATCGACTTCTACATCGAGGGCCTGGGGCTGCGCCTGGTGAAGCGGACCGTCAACTTCGACGACCCGTCGACCTACCACCTCTACTACGGCGACGAGTCGGGCAACCCGGGCTCGCTGATGACCTTCTTCCCCTGGCGCGGGGTGCCCAAGGGCCGCGTCGGCGCCGGGCAGTCCACCTCCACGGCCTTCTCGGTCCCGCAGGACAGCCTGGGCTGGTGGAAGGACCACTTCGCCGGGCTGGGCGTCGAGCCCACGCTGACCTCCAGCAACGGCGAGGACCGCCTGCTCGTCCGCGACCCCGACGGCCTGGTGATCGAGCTCGTCGCCTCCTCCACCACCGACCCGCGCGACGCGTGGGACTCCGCCTCCGTCCCGGCCGAGCACGCCGTGCGCGGCCAGCACTCCTCGGTGCTCACGGTCGGCGACCCCGCCGGGACGCTGCGCGTGCTCACCGAGGACCTCGGGATGAGCGTCGTCCAGGAGGAGGGACCGCGCACCCGGGTCGCCGCGGGTGACGGCGGCCCCGGCCACGTCGTCGACGTGGTCGCCGACCCCCGTGCCCAGGAGGGCCTGACCGCCGGCGGGACGGTGCACCACATCGCCTTCCGCGTCCCCGACCAGGCGACGCAGGAGCAGTGGCGCCAGGATCTCGTCGAGCGGGGCCACCAGGTGACCGCGATCCTGGACCGGCAGTACTTCACCTCCATCTACTTCCGCGAGCCCGGCGGCGTCCTCTTCGAGATCGCCACCGACACGCCGGGCTTCGACATCGACGAGCCCCTGCTCGAGCTCGGCCGCTCGCTCAAGCTGCCGCCGTGGCTGGAGCCCAGCCGCGAGGCCATCGAGCACTCGGTCGTCCCGATCGAGCTGCCGCAGGAGAACAACCCCACGCTGGACGGCTCGACGGGGACCGACCGGTGAGCGCCCCCGAGACCCTCCAGAACTGGCCGCACCTGTTCGTCTCCGGCGAGGACGACGCCCCGGTGCTGCTGACCCTGCACGGGACGGGCAGCAACGAGCAGGAGATCTCCGCCCTGGCCCCCGAGCTGGACCCGCGGGCGGGCGTGCTCGCCCCGCGCGGGCTCGTGCGCGAGCACGGTATGCCGCGATGGTTCCGTCGGATGGGCGAGGGGGTCTTCGACGTCGACGACGTCGTGCTCCGCGCCGGCGAGCTGGCCGGGTTCGTCACCGCCGCCCGCGAGCACTACGGGCTGGGCGACCGCCCGCTGGTCGCCGTCGGCTTCTCCAACGGCGCCAACATCGCCCTGGCCACGGCCATGCTGCACCCGGACGTGGTCGACCGGGTGGTCGCCTTCTCGGGGATGTACCCCTTCGCGGACCGCGACGAGGCGGCGGACAAGGACCTGCACGGCGTCCGGGTCACGACCCTCAACGGGCGCGCGGACCCGATGGCTCCGCTCGACAGCGTGACCCGGCTCGTCGAGGTGCTCCGGGACAGGGGCGCCGACGTCGAGCAGCACCTGCGCGAGGGTGGCCACGGCATCTCGCCGCAGGACCTCGCTGCGGGTCGGGAGGCCGTGTCGCGGCTCGCCTGAATCCTCGGCGAGCCTCGGCTGGACCCGTGGGGCGGTGCGGTCGAGCCCGACCGCCCGCCCCTGGCCGTCAGACCGGCCGCCCGCCGGTGCCCGGCAGGTCCCCCTCCCACGCCGCCCGCAGCACCTGCGCCAGGCTGTCGCGGTCGACCGGCCGGGGGTTGGACGGCGGGACCTGCCCGAGGACCAGCTCGGTGGCCTCGGGCAGGTCCGACTCCTGCAGCCCCAGCTCCCGCAGGGACCGTGGCGCGTCGAGCTCGTCGTAGAGCGCGGCCAGCCCGGCCACCGCGTCCTCGGCGCCCAGCGCCTCGGCCAGCCGCCGCGCGGCTCCGGGCGCAGCCGGGGCGTTGAACGCCAGGACGTGGGGCAGGACGACGGCGTGCATCTGCGCGTGCGGCAGGTCGAACCGGCCGCCCAGCACGTGGCAGATCTTGTGGTGCAGCCCCGACCCGGCCGCCGCGAAGGCCACGGCCGCCAGGTAGGCGCCCGCCAGCGCCCGTTCCCTCCCCCGCAGGTCCTGCGGGTCGGCCACGACCAGCGGCAGCTCCTCGGCGAGGAGCCGGACCCCCTCGGTGGCCAGCCCCGTCGCGACCGGGTCGGCCCGTGGACCCCACAGGGAGTCGACGCAGTGCGCCATCGCGTTCAGCCCGCTGGCCACGCTCAGCCCCACCGGCATGGACACGGTGAGCTCGGCGTCGTAGACGACCGTCCGCGGCAGGACCCGCCCGTCCGACCCGGTCCTCTTGCGGCCGTCCTGCGTCATCCCCCACACGTCGGTCGCCTCCGACCCGGCGTAGGTCGTCGGCACGGCGACCACCGGCAGGGCGGTCGTCAGGGCCACGGCCTTGGCCAGCCCGGTGGCCGACCCTCCCCCGATGCTGACCACCACGTCGACGTCGTGCTGCTGCGCCGCCGCGCGGGCCTGCTCGGCGCTGGCGACCGGCACGTGCTGCACGACGTCCTCGAACCACACCGCCACCCCGGTCCCCTCCAGCAGCCGGCGCGCGACCGCCGCGGCGCTGCCGGTCACCACCACCATCGGGCGGCGGGACCCTAGCTGCTCGAGCTCCTCCCGCAGGTTCGCGGCGGCGGACCCGCTGCCGAAGAGCACCCGCTGCGGAAGGGTCCGGTGCTCGAAGGTCAGCCGGTCCGGGGTAGGCCCTGGTGCGCTCATGGCCCCATCCTGCCCGGGGCGGACGGGGCGGGCCCGGCGACCCACGGCATACCCCCGTGGACCTAGGATCGGTCCTGCCGCGCAGGAGAGGGAGGACCCCGTGACGCCCGTGCTCACGGCCATCGGCTTCGCCTTCAACACCGCCCTGCTCTTCGTGCTCACGCGACGTCTGCTGGGGGTACCGGTCGGGTGGTTCCGGACGCTGCTCGTCGCGATCGTCGTCACCGGGGCGATGAGCGGGTTCCTGGAGCTGGCCAGCGAACGGCTCGGGATCACCAGCGACGGCGGTCTGGCCGAGCCCTCGGACGACCTCACCGTGGTCGCGCTGGTGCTCCTGCTCCTCGTCGCGTGGGGTGTCGCGCTGGGCGTCGGTGGGCTGGTGCTCCTCGAGGCCCTCGTCCCCACCGGGACCCTGCCCTCACCGGTCGCGGTGCTGCGGGACCTGCCCGCCCGGCGTCGACGGAGCCGCCGGTACGGCCAGATCGTCGCCGTCGCGGTCAAGCACGGCCTCGGCGGCTTCCTGCGCGCCGGGTCCCGCCTGCCTGAGGACCACGACCACGCCCGGCTCGGACGGCGGCTGCGGATGGCCTTCAGCGACGGCGGGGTGACCTTCGTCAAGCTGGGTCAGATGCTCGCCACCCGGCCGGACGTGGTCGGCCCCGACCTGGCGGCCGAGCTGGGGCAGCTGCAGGCGGACACCCCGCCGCAGGCCTGGCCGGACATCGAGAGGACCCTCCGCGCCGAGCTGGGTGAGGGGTGGCGGGACGAGTTCGCCGCGTTCGACGAGGAGCCGCTCGCCGCCGCGTCCGTGGGACAGGTCTACCGCGCGGACCTGGCCGACGGTTCGCCCGTCGTCGTCAAGGTGCAGCGGGCAGGGGCGCAGGAGCAGGTGCGTGCGGACCTGGACATCGTGCTGCGGATGTCGCGCTGGCTGGAGCGGACCACGCCCTGGGGCCGGGCGCTGGGCGTGCGGAACCTGGCGGAGGGTTTCGCCGCCAGTCTCACCGAGGAGCTGGACTACCGGGTCGAGGCGGCCAACGCGGCGGCGGTCGCGGCCGGGACCGGTCCCTCCGCGGGTGCGCCGGTCGGCACCGGCCCGCAGGCCCGGTCTCGCGAGGACGCCGGTGCGGACGCGCTCGTGCGCGTGCCCACGACATACCCCTCCCTGACGACGTCGCGGGTGCTCGTCATGGAGCGGGTCGCCGGCGTGCCCCTGTCCCGGGCCGACGCGACGCGGGGGCTGGACGCGACGACGCGCGAACGGCTCGCGCACGCGCTGCTGGGCAGCGTCCTGACGCAGGTGCTGCAGACCGGCGTCTTCCACGCGGACCTGCACGCCGGCAACGTCCTGGTCGAGCGGGTGGGCCGGCCCGCCGGCGACGACGGTGCCGACGGTGCCGACGGTGCCGACAGGCCCGGTGGCGAGGGTGGGAACGACGACGCCACCGGTCCGGCTCGGCTGGCACTGCTGGACTACGGATCGGTGGGCCGTCTGGACCGCACGGCGCGGGACGCGGTGGGCCGGCTGCTGTTCGCGGTGGACCGCGGCGACTCCCTCGGTGCCGTCGACTCCCTCTGCGACGTCATCGACGCACCCGCCGGCCTGGACGACCGTGCCCTGGAGCGCGAGGTCGGGGCGGTCATCTCCCGGGTGCAGAACGGCAGCGCCGGACCCACCACCAGCGTCTTCGGGGACCTCTTCGTGCTCGTGGTCCGGCACGGGTTCACCGTCCCGCCGCAGATCGCCGCCGCCTTCCGGGCGCTCGGCGCGCTCGAGGGGACCCTGCAGGCGCTGCATCCCGAGCTGGACCTGGTGACCGCGTCGCGGTCGGCCGGTCAGGACTACCTCGGTCAGAAGCTCAGCCCCCAGGAGGTGCGCGCCACGCTGGAGGAGCACCTCGTCCACGTCCTGCCCATCCTGCAGCGCCTCCCCCGGCGGGTGGACGCGATCGCGGCCGCCGTGCAGAGCGGTGAGGCGCAGCTGCGGGTGCGCTGGCTGGCCGACCCGTCGGACCGGTCCTTCGTCACGGGCGTGGTGAACCATCTCGTCATCACCGTCCTCGCCTCCGTGCTGGCGCTGAGCGGCGTGCTGCTGCTCGTCGCGCCGGGCGGACCGGCCCTGCCCCCCACGATCGACCTCAACCCGCTGCTGGGCGGGACGCTGTTCCTCTTCGCCTTCGTGCTCGGCGCGCGCTCGCTCGCGCGGGTCTTCCGCGACCCGGGGCCGTCGCCACGCCGGGGCCGCTGAGCCCCACCGAGGAAGCCGTCCCTGGGCGGAGGGCGCGGGTGGTGCGACCGTGGCTACCGGGGCTCGACCGTGTAGCGGATGGTCTGGGCGACGATCTTGCCCTGCTCGATGAGAAAAGAGTCGACACCGTCCCGGACCCTGACCTCGGCGTCCTCGTAGGTCCACTCCAGCAGGCCCATCCGGCCCTCGACGGCGACGTGGGTGTACTCGAAGGCCCGGTGCTCGGGCAGCTCCTCGGCGAGCATCCGGGCCAGCTCCCTGACACCGTCGTGCCCGCGGAACACGCCCCGGTTGATGAGGACCACGACGTCGTCGGCCACGTTGCGCCGGAGGTCCTCGGAGATCATCCGTTCCACGGGCTCATCGACCCAGCTGTTGGCGATGGCGAGGTGATCGTCGAGCACCTGCCGGGCGGTCCGACGGTCGAGGTCGTCCACGGGAAGCTCCTCCTGACCCATTCCTCCATGGTGGAGGCTCGGCGCCGGTGGGGCAAGAGGCCCCCTCGGTGTCAGGCGGCGGCCTCCGACCGCTCCTCGGCGTCGAACTTCCCGCCGCGGACGGCCTCCATCGCCCTGGTCCAGCGCAGGAGCTGGTCGAGCATCGGCCCGACGGACCGCACGACCGGCTCGGTCGGGGCGAGCGTGGAGAAGTTCTCGAAGTCGTGGAACAGCGACAGCGACACGGTGGCCCGCACGTGGGCCATCTGCATCTGGGACAGGATGACGCGCAGGTGCTCGACCGCACGTGCCCCGCCGACCCCGCCGTAGGACACGAACGCGGCGCCCTTGTCCTGCAGCTCCGGGGAGAGGTAGTCGATCGCGTTCTTCAGCGCACCGGTGATCGAGTGGTTGTACTCCGGCACCACGAAGACGTAGCCGTCGTAGCCGTCGACGGCCGTCGACCACCGCTGCCCGGCCTCGCTCTGCGGCGAAGCCATCGACGGCGAGGCCGGCTCGGCGAACACCGGCAGCTCGAAGTCGGCCAGGTCCAGGACCTCGAAGTCGGCGTCGCCGCGGGCGTCGGCGAGCGACTTCACCCAGGCGGCGACCTCGAGGCTCTTGCGTCCCGGGCGGACGCTGCCGGTCACGATGGCGATCTTCGTCACGGTGTCGTTCTCCTCTTCACAGATCGCTGCGGGTAGGTCCCACGGCGCATGTGTGTGAAGCGTCAACTACCGCCGGATGTTCCCCCGCCCGCCGTGGCCCTCGTCACAGCTCAGCGTTCGACCGCCGCCCGGTCCCACCTCGCCGTCGTGGCGGCCGCCTCGTAGGTGCTCTGGAGGAAGTCCAGCAGCACCGCGTCCGGGTCGTCGGCGGCGCGCACGGCCGCGTACGGCAGGACGAACTCGCCCAGCTCCTCGTCGAAGCGCGCAGCGGAGGGCCCCGGCGAGCAGGTCCGGAAACCGTCGGGTTCGGGGTAGGCGTAGGAGTAGAAGAGACCCTCCTCCTCGCCACCGGGCCAGTACCCTGCGCTGCTGACCTCGTGCGAGTAGGCCTCGTGCATGACGTGCGGCCCGCAGTTCGGCACGCCCCCGGGTGCGGAGGTGCACCCCGGCCCGAGAACCGCGTGGTCGCCAGGTCCAGCGCGCCCCAGAACAGGTGCACCGGGCTCGACTTGCCCACGAACCGGGCGCGGAAGACGTCCAGAACCCGCCCGGTCTCGACCATCCCTCGCCAGAACCTCGTCACCGCCTCGGCGTCGTAGGCATGGTGCACCTCGTCGTCGACGAAGGGGATGGCTCCCGGGATCTCCACGGGCACCGGCCAGATCTCGGTGGCGAGGTCGAGCTCGTCCAGCCGCCCCATCAGCGCGGCGTGGAAGTCGCGCACCGACCTCGGCTCGAGGGCCATCGACCCGGCCTCCCCCGTCGTGGTCACGATGTCGAGCCGGTGCGCCACGAGGTCGAGGTCGATGGTGAAGCTGCGCCCGGGCCGGTCGGGCATCAGGGAGGTCGTCAGGCCCCGGCCGGTCAGGTAGAGCGGGGCGTTCCACCAGTGGTTGAGCAGCGGGGTCCGGGCGATCCGGATCTTGCCGACGACCTGCAGCCAGAGGGTGAAGGTGTCCCGCGTGTCGACCCACCCCTCCACCGGCAGCTGCGGCCAGGCGGAGCCGGTCACGTCGGAGACGGGTCGTAGGAGGGCGCCGGTCCGGCCCCGGGGACCTCGAACGCCACCTCGTCGACGTAGCACCACCACCAGTGCTCACCCGGCTCGAACGACCGGATCAACGGATGGTCCTCGTGCTGGCGCCGGTGCGCGGTCGCGTGCTGGTTGGGCGAGCTGTCGCAGCACCCGACGTGACCACACGTCATACAGATGCGCAGGTGGACCCAGCGGTCCCCGGTCCGCAGGCAGTCCTCGCACCCCTGCGCGGAGGGTATGACGTCGCGCACCGTGTCCAGGTGCGTGCAGGGAGGCGTGGCCATGGGTTCTCCTCGGGTACCGGAGGTCTCATGCTAGGGGCGCCCGCCGTCCGGGCGCAGGATCAGGTCAGGGCTTGCCGGTGCAGCTGCGCCAGGCCCGGGTAGTGCCCGATGCCGTCCCGCAGACCGGCGCGCTCCTCGTCCGTCAGCGGGCGCCGCACCCTGGCCGGCACGCCGGCGACCAGCGACCCCGGCGGCACCTGCGTCCCCTCGAGCACGACGGCGCCGGCCGCCACCAGGCACGACTCCCCGACCACCGCTCCGTTCATCACCACCGCCCCCATGCCCACGATCGTGCCGCCACCGACCGAGCACCCGTGCAGCACGGCACCGTGCCCGACGGACACGTCGTCGGCGACCGTCGCCGGGAACCCTGCGTCGGCGTGCACGACCACGTTGTCCTGCAGGTTCACCCGCTCCCCCAGGGTGATCTGCTCGCTGTCGCCGCGGACGGACGCGCCGTACCAGACGCTGCTGCCCGCCCCGATCCGCACGCTGCCGCTGACCACGCTGTGGGGCGCCAGCCAGGCGTCGGGGTCCACCTCCGGCCGCCGCTCGCCCAGGGGCAGGACCAGACCTGATGCCGTCATCGTCGTCTCCTCGCTCCAGATGGATGTCCACCATCCTTCCGCAGCCGGCGCAGGCACGTCCGCCCGTACCGGCCACGACTCCGGGGGGGCCGCGCCGGTCTGTCCTACGTGCCCCGCTCGCTCGAAGGCCCCCCTCCACCGCGCCGGGACAGCAACCCCTTGACGTACTCCGCCTGCCCGAGGTGCTTGGCCGCGTCCTCGAGCACGGAGTAGATCCGCACCGCGACCGTCACCGGCGGGTCCCAGCTCTCGTCGAGGACCCGGCCGTAGTCCTCCTCCCCCAGGTCCTGCAGGAGGCGCCGGGTCAGGTCGTGCACCGCGGCGGCATACCCCTCGAGCAGGGCCGGGTCCCGGACCTCGAAGCGGCTGACGTCCCCGGCGTCCTGGCCGTAGCCGTGCGCGTCCGGGGCGTAGGGCAGGTCGAACCGCTCCTGCCAGCCGTCCGCACGCCATACCTCCTCCTCGCCCGCGACCTGGGCGAGCTGGGCGTCCTGCTGGCGGCTCAGGTGCCACAGCAGCCAGCCGACCGGGTTGGCGTCGATGCCGGCACGCCACCGCAGGTCCTCCGCGTCGAGCCCGTCGAGGACCTCCCTCACCCCCTCCTCGATGCGCTGGAAGCCGTCGAGCAGGACGGCGCGGACGAGGTCGGTCGCAGCAGCGGTCATGCCGTCAGTGTCCCCACGACGAGCGGCACCCCACAACCGGTCGGTCCCGCCAGGGGTGAGCGTCCGGAGCCGGCCCGGTCGTCCCGCGAGAGGCCACGGCCCCGGACGGTCTCGTCCGGGGCCGTGGACCCGTGGGTTGTGCCGACCTGCGCCCGCCGGGGCGGGCGCCGCCGGTGCCGGCTCACTCGAGCGCGTTGAGTTCGGCCCCGAACCAGGTCGTCCTGGAGGTCGCCCGGTCGCCGTCCACGTTCTCGGCGTCGATCGCGGTGCCGCATCCGTCGTCGTCGACGACCACCATGGGGCGCGGTCCCCCGTCGGCGGCGAAGGCGGCCATCCCGGTCGCACCGAGCACCCCCGCGATCGCACCGGCGGACAGGCTCGTGAGCATGCGACGGCCCAGCTGTGCGTTCATCCTCGGTCATCTCCCTGTGTCCGACCCCTGCCCGGGCTCCGCTGCCCGGACCGTCGGGGTGCAGCTGCGTGCTGCACCTCCACCGTGCCTCGCCCGGCTTGTCGTCCGCTCAACGCCGGCCAAACGCCGGTACCGGACGTCCCGGGGGCTACGCCTGCGAGGCCCGCCACTCCTCGATCTCGGCGACCAGCTCCGCCCGGCGCCGCGACGTCACGAAGGCCGCCTCGGCGCTGTTGTGCGCCAGCGTCGCCAGCTCGTCGGTGCTCAGGCCCAGCGTCGAGGTCAGCTCGCGGTAGTTGTCGTCCACGTAGCCGCCGAAGTAGGCGGGGTCGTCGCTGTTCACGGTCACCACCACCCCGCGGTCCATCAGCTCCCGCAGCGGGTACCCGTCCAGCGAGTCGACCACCTGCAGGCGGACGTTCGAGAGCGGGCACAGGGTCAGCGGCACCCGTTCGGCGGCCAGCCTGTCCACCAGCGCGTCGTCCTCCAGCGCCCGCAGCCCGTGGTCGACCCGCTCCACGCCCAGCACGTCGAGGACCTCGGTGACGTTCGCCGCCGGCCCCTCCTCACCGGCGTGCGCCACGCGGCGCAGCCCGTGGGCGGCGGCCAGCTCGAACGCGTCGCGGAACGGTGCGGCCGACCCGGTCTCGGAGGAGCACAGCCCCACCCCGAGGAGGGGCACGTCGACGTCCAGCGCCTCGCGCAGCGCGGCGGTCGCCTCCTCGCCGGGCAGGTGCCGCAGGAAGGTGAGGATGAGACCGGTGCTCACCCCGTGCTCGGTCTCGGCGGCGCCCAGGGCGGCGGACACCCCGCGCAGCGCCACCTCGGCGGGGATCCCCCGGGCCGTGTGCGCCTGCAGGTCCAGGAACACCTCGGTATGCCGCACGCCGCCGGCCGCCGCGCGTGCCAGGTAGGCGCGGGTCAGGTCGGCGAAGTCGTCCTCCGTGCGCAGCACCGCCATGTTGGCGTAGTAGAGGTCCAGGAAGTGCTGCAGCCCGGTGAAGTCGTAGCGCGAGCGCAGGTCGTCGACGTCGGCCCACGGCAGCTCGACGCCGTTCCGCTCGGCGAGGGTGTAGATGAGCTCGGGCTCCAGCGTGCCCTCGAGGTGCAGGTGCAGCTCGGCGGTGGGGATCGTCATGGGGGCATGATGGCAGGACGAGGGCCGTGGGACGGATCCAGGCTCCGGTGTGCTGATCATCTGCGGCACCTACCCTCCGAGGTGCTCGCGCGGGCCGCACCCGACCCCCTACCCTGAGGCGTGACCCCAGGCAGCGGCCTGCTGCGCGAGGAGCCACCTCATGACGGACGTGTCGGCACGGACCGCGGAGCTGCGTGTGCTCGGACCGATGGAGTGCACCACGGCCCGGCCGATCAGCCTGGGCGGGCCCAAGCAGCGGCTCGTGCTGGCGCTCCTGCTCGCGCACGCCGACGAGGTGGTCACCGCGCGCACGCTGCTCGACACCCTCTGGGGGGAGCAGGCGCCTGAGGACGCCCGCCACACCCTCCAGGTGTTCGTGTCCCGGCTGCGCGGTGCGCTGCACGCGGTGGGCGGCACGCTGGCGTGGCAGGAGTCCGGCTACGTGCTGACCGCGCCGCCGGAACGCGTGGACGCCCACCGGTTCGAGCGTCTTGTCCGGGAGGCGGCCCGGCCCGACGGACCGGTGGTCGACCCGGCCCGGCAGCGGGTCCTCCTGGGGGAGGCCCTCTCGCTCTGGCGTGGTCGACCCTTCGGCGAGCTCGGGGACCACCCTGCGCTGATGGCCGAGTGCGACCGGCTGACCGAGCTCAGGCTGCGGGCCACCGAGGCCAGGATCGACCTCGACCTGGCCGACGGACGGCACGAGGCGCTCCTTCCCGAGCTGCGCGCGCTGACCGGCGAGCACCCCCTCGCCGAGTCGCTCTGTCTGCGGCTCCTGCTCGCGCTCCACCGCTGCGGCCGCCGCCCGGAGGCCCTGGCCACCTACGACCGGATGCGGCGGACCCTGTCTCAGGAGCTGGGCGTCGACCCCTCCCGCGCCCTGCAGCAGACCCACCTGCTGCTCCTCGACGACGACCCGCGCCTGGACACGCTCGCCCCGGGCCACCTCGAGGGCGTCGGCACCGGGCCGGAGGCCTCGACGAGGGACCGGAGGACCCCCTCGGTGGCCGTGCTGCCCTTCGAGGTGCTCGGCGGGGACCAGGCCGAGCTCCTCGCGGCCGGGCTGCACGCGGAGCTGCTGGTCGAGCTGGCGAAGGTGGAGCGGTTGACGGTCGTCGGGCGGTTCTCGGTCCTCGGGTATGCCGGGACCGTCAGCCCGTTGCCCCGGATCGCGGCCGAGCTCGGTGTCGGGACGGTCGTCACCGGTTCGGTCCGGGTGTCGGGCGACCGCCTCGCGCTGGCGGTGGAGCTGGTGGACGCCGCCGACGGGCGGCACCGGTGGGCGGAGAGCTACGACGTGGCGCTGGCCGCCCCGGACCTGCTCGGGGTCCAGTGCGAGCTGGCGCGGGACCTCTCCGCCGCCCTGTCGCGCCGGTTGGTCGCCGACCTGCCGTCGACCACGTCCAGTCTCGAGGTCTACCGGCTCGTGGCCGAGGGCCGGCTGCACTTCGACCGCAAGACCGAGGACGACTTCGCCCGGGCGACGGAGCTGTTCCGGCGGGCGATCGACCTCGACCCCGACTACCTGCCGGCGTGGCTCGGCCTGGCCGAGGCGCTCGCCCTGACGGCCGACTACGCCTACGGCGACCGGGAGCGGCTCCTGACCGAGGCGGAGTCGGCGGTGGAGCGCTGCCTGACCCTGCGCCCGACGGCCCCCGAGGCCGACGTCGCGCGCGGCCTGATCGCCGAGGCCCGGTTCCACGCGCCCGCCGCACGGGCCGCATACGCCCGGGTCCTGCGCCACGTCCCCGGACACGCCGACGCGCACAGCTGGACGGCCTGGATGGCGCTCACGGTCGGGCGGCCCCGCGAAGCCCTCCCGGCGGCCCGCCGTGCCGTGCAGCTCAACCCCCTCTCGGCCGAGGCGGTCAGCAACCTGGCCCTGGCCCTGCTCGCCGGCGGAGACCCGGCGGCGGCCCACGCCGAGGCACAGCGGGCCGTCGCGCTCTCCCCCGGTTTCACGACCGCGCGCTACTACGCCGGTCTGGCGCTGTACGACCTGGGCAGGTTCGAGGACGCGGTCGAGACCCTCTCCCCGCTGGCCACGACCACCTCGGGGGCCCTGAGCACGGCCTGGGCCGGTCACGGGCCCGACACCGCCCTGGCGCTGAGCCACGTCGCCACCGGGGACGCGCCCGCCGCCCGCACGGTGCTCGCGGCGATCGACCCGCACGAGCACCCCGTGGAGGCGGGGCTGGTCCACCTCGCCCTGGGCGAGGCCCGGGAGGCGGCCGAGGTCCTCGACCGGCCGGTCTCTCCCGGTTACGGCCCGGCCATGCTGTTCCACCTCCACTTCAGCGACGTCTGGCAGCAGCTCGACGGAGACCGCCGGGGACGGCTCGAGGACCGCATCCGGCGGTCGTGGAACGACATGGTGAGCGCGCGTTGAGCGGCTGGTGAGCGCCCGACGGGATGGTGGTGCCTCCACGAGGAGAGGACAGATCCATGAACGCCACCCCGTCCCGCCCCCGGAACGACGCGACGACCCCCCGACGCCTGGCCGCCCTGTCGCTCGGTGCGACCCTGGCGGCGGCGACCGTCGCGGCGCAACCGGTCGCGGCCCACGAGGCCGACCCGTCCTTCAGCGTGCCCGCCCCCGCCTACGACCTGGCTGCCGTACCCAACGGCGACCTGCTCGTGACCACCGGCAGCGACCTCGTGCGGATCGACCCGGACACGGGCACGACCAGCGAGTTCGGCGGCGTCCCGCACCTGGAGGGGACCGCGGTCCAGGGGGTGGCACCGGTGGGTACGGGCACCTCGTTCGTGGCCCGCGGCGCCCTGGACCTCGCCGAAGGCGCAGGGGTGTGGAGAGTCGGACCAGGGGGTGCGCGGCTCGTCGGCGACATCGAGACGTTCGAGCGGACCCACGACCCCGACGGGGCGGTCTGGAAGGACCCGCGGTGCGAGGACTACGGCGGCTTCTCCGAGGGTCCGCAGTCCAACCCCTACAAGCTGGCCAGGCTGTCGGGCGGCGAGGTCGCCCTGGCCGACGCCGCGGGCAACACCGTGCTGAGCGTCCGGGCGAACGGCCGGGTGGAGACCATGGCCGTGCTCACCCCGCCCCTGGACGAGCACGGGGAGCCTCGCGTGCTCTTCTCGCTGGCGGACGGCACGCCGTGCTACGTCCAGCCGGTGGCGACGGCCGTCACCCTCGGACCGGACGGCGCCCTCTACGTGGGTGAGCTGACCGGAGAGGTCAGCCAGGACCCCGCGCTCATGCTGCAGTCCGGGCTCTCCCGCGTCTGGCGGCTCGAGGCGGACGCCCGCGACGTGCAGTGCCCCTCGGCCGAGTGCACCCTCGTGCTGGAGGGGATGACGTCCGTCGTGGACCTCGACTTCTCCCCGGAGGGTGACCTCATGGTCACCGAGCTCGACGAGGCCGGCTGGCTGGCGATGCTCGTGGGCGCGGCGGAGGGCGGGGCCGTCCACCGCTGCGACGTCGCCGCGGGCACGTGCACCGTGGCGGCGGACGGGCTCACGATGCCGAACGCCCTCGCCTATGACCGCGACGGCCAGGCGTGGCTCCTCGATAAGATCCTCTTCGACCCCCGGGTGCGGGCGATCGACCTCGGGTGAGGACCTCGGGTGGGGACCGTGACCCTCACCCGGACCAGGTGACGTGGCCCCGTTTTGCTCGGGGGATCGGGGCCACGTCACCGCCGGGGCTGGACAGGTCGGCCGGCTGGGCACGTCGGCCAGCTGGGCACGTCGGCCGGCTGGGCACGTCGGCCGGCTTTGACGGTGCGCACCAGGGTCTCGTCGTCGTCGCGGTGGGACGCAGGCCGCCCAAGAGCCTCTGGCCCCACCCCGGCGTGTCGCGCACTGTGCACCAGCCGCTGCGGCGTGTCGCGCGCCTGGACCCCGGTGCTGCAGCACGCGACACGCCGCAGCGGGAGCGCCGGCATGTCACCAGCCGCATCCCACCGCGTGCGAGCCGTCGCTGGTCCTGGCCCCGTGGCCCCGTGGCCCCGTGGGGACCGCAGCCCCGCCGCCCGCCGCCCGACCCGGCAGACTGGCCGGATGACGTCCTGGTCCAGCAACCCCTCGGCCCGCCGGTGGTCGCTGCCCGACGCCACGGGCGGCGCCCGCGACTTCCACCGCACCCTGCCCGGCTACGCCCCGAGCCCCCTCGTCAACCTGCCGGCCCTGGCCGAGGAGCTGGGCGTGGGCCGGGTGCTGGTCAAGGACGAGTCCTCCCGCCTGGGCCTGCCGGCGTTCAAGATCCTGGGCGCGTCCTGGGCCTGCCGTCAGGTGCTCGACCGGTCCCCCGGCGCCGAGCTGGTCACCGCCACCGACGGCAACCACGGGCGGGCGGTCGCCCGGACGGCCCGGGAGCTGGGCACGACCGCCACGGTCTTCGTCCCCGCCGTCATGCCCGCCAGCACGGCCGCGCTCATCGAGGGCGAGGGGGCGCGGGTGGTACGGGTCGACGGCGACTACGACGACGCGGTCCGGGCGGCGGCGGACCACACGGCGGCACCGGGCCGGGAGCTCGTGCAGGACACCGCCTGGGAGGGATACGAGGACGTGCCGGGCTGGATCGTGGAGGGCTACCGGACGCTGGTCGAGGAGGTCGACGAGCAGCTGGGACGCCGACCCGACCTGGTCGCCGTCCCCGTGGGCGTCGGCTCCCTGGCCCAGGCGGTGGTGTCGCACTACCGGCAGCCCGAACCCGTGGACGACCCGGACGGACCCGCGGACGACCCGGACGGACCCACGGACGACCAGGACGGACCCGTGGACGACCAGGACCGTCCCGCCGCCCCGCACCCGACCCGGGTCCTGGCCGTCGAGCCTGCGACCGCAGCCTGCCTGCTCACCAGCCTGCGCGCGGGCTCACCCACCTCGGTCCCCACGGCCGGCACCGTCATGGCCGGGATGAACTGCGGCACCGTCTCCGCCCTCGCCTGGCCGGTCCTGCACGACGGGTGCGACGCCGCGGTCGACGTCACCGACGAACAGGCCCTGACCGCCTCCCTCGACCTCCAGGAGCTCGGCGTCTCCTCGGGCCCCTGCGGCGCAGCCACGCTGGCCGGCGTCCGCGCCGCGCTCGGCAACCTCACACGACGGGCCGACCTGGACCTCCCGGCGGACGCCGTCGTCGTCCTGCTCAGCACGGAAGGGGTCGATGCGGCATGACCGACGTGATCACGCCCTTCGACGTCGAACGCGCACTCGGCGGGCAGCTGCGCGACTGGCGCCATCACCTGCACCGGCACCCGGAGACCGCGTTCGAAGAGCACGCCACGGCCGACGTCCTCGCCACGACCCTCGAGAACCTCGGGTATGCCGTCGCCCGCGGCGTCGGGGGCACCGGCCTGGTCGCCTCGCTCACCCGGGGCGACGCGGCGAACCGGAACAGCGCCCCCGCCTTCCCCGCCGGTGACGAACCGGAGCCCGAGCGGCCACGGGCGGTCGGCCTGCGCGCCGACATGGATGCGCTGCCCATCCAGGAGGTCGAGGGCCGTGAGCACGGGTCGACCAACCCCGGGGCCATGCACGCCTGCGGCCACGACGGGCACATGGCGATGGCCCTGGGCGCCGCCGCGGTGCTGGCCGAGGAGGGCGGCTTCGAGGGAACGGTCCGGCTCGTCCTCCAGCCGGCCGAGGAGCCCGGCCGCGGCGCGCAGGCGATGCTCGACGACGGTCTGCTGCAGCGGTTCCCGCTCGACGTGCTCTACGGTCTGCACAACCTGCCCGGCATCCCGGCGGGGCACCTGCACGTGCGCCCGGGCAGCATCATGGCCAGCGAGGACAACTTCACGATCACCGTCCACGGCCGCGGCGGGCACGCCGCCCGTCCGGAGGCGGTCGTCGACCCGCTCGTGGCCGGCGCCGAGATCGTGCTGGCGCTGCAGACGGTCGTCGCCCGCAACGTCGAGCCCCTGCGCCCGGCCGTCCTGTCCTGCACCGGGTTCGAGACCGACGGTGCGCGCAACGCCATACCCTCCACGGTCCGGATCACCGGGGACACCCGCAGCTTCGACCCGCGGGTCCAGGCGCTGCTGGAGGAACGGATCCGGGCGGTCGCGACCGGGGTCGCGTCCGCGCACGGCGCCAGGGCGGAGGTGACCTACACCCACGAGTTCGCCCCGACGGTCAACGACCCGCAGGTCACCGCCCGGGCGGTCGCGGCCGCGGTCGCCGCGCTCGGCGAGGGCCGGGTCGTCGCCGACTGCGACCCGGTCATGCCGAGCGAGGACTTCGGGGTGCTCGCCCGGCACGTCCCGGCGTGCTTCGCGCTGCTGGGCAACGGCACCGGGCCCGGCCGCGGCGGGACGCCCCTGCACAGCGCCGACTACGACCTGAACGACGAGATCCTTCCCGCCGGGGTGGCGTTCCTCGTCCAGGCGGTCCGGGCCGAGCTGCCGCCGACCTGATCCTCCTCCCCGCCCCACCGGTGAGGCGCGGCCGGGCGTCAGTACAGGAACATCGGCTTCCCGCGCACGTGCCGCACCATCGGCCGGTAGTTCGCCGTGTCGTAGAGCTCGCCCACGTCGACCCGCTTGACGCCCTCCCCGGTCACCGAGATCGGCACGCTGCTGTAGCTGCCGTTGCGCAGCGCCACCATCCGCCCGGTCGACCCGTCCAGCGCCAGGTCGGCGGCCATGACGGCGTAGTTCGTGGCGACCATGAGGTCCAGCGAGTCCGGGCTGCCCGACCGCATGAGGTAGCCGACCTGCTGGTAGATGATCCCCTCCCCCGTGCGCTCCTTGATCAGCTCGCCGGTCACCTGCCCGATGCCGCCCAGCTTGCGGTGGCCGTAGGCGTCGGCCTCCCCCGAGAGCATCATGTCGCCGCCGCGGACGGTGGCCCCCTCGGAGATCGTCACCATCGCGTAGTTCGACGGGTTCGCCGCCTTGTCCGCCATCAGCAGCTCGCAGACCCGGTCGATGTCGAAGGGCACCTCCGGGATCAGGGCACGGTCCACCCCGGCGAGGTATGCCGTGATCAGCGAGGTCTCCCCGGAGTAGCGCCCGAACAGCTCGACCACCGCGATCCGCTCGTGCGACCCGGTCGAGGTGCGCAGGTTGTGGATGAACTGCACGCCCCGCGTCACGGCCGTGGAGAAGCCGATGCAGTAGTCGGTGCCGTTGACGTCGTTGTCCATCGTCTTGGGGATGGCGATCGTCGGCACGCCCTCCTGGTGCATCCGCAGCCCGTAGGACAGGGTGTCGTCGCCCCCGATCGGGATGAGCACGTCGATGCCGGCGGCCTCGATCACCCGCAGCACGTGCGGTGTGAGGTCGTGCGGGCCGGCACCCTCGACCGAGTCGGCCAGGAAGTCCGGCACGTCGCCGGTCTTCACCTTCCCGGGGTTGGTCCGCGAGCTGTGCAGGAACGTCCCACCGGTGCGGTCGACGGTGCGCACGCCCACCGGGTCGAGGTCCAGGAGGTGCTCGGCCACCGACGACGGGTCGTCCAGGTCGGTGCTCAGCAGACCGCCCCACCCCCGCCGGATGCCGGTCACCTGGTGGCCCTGCTCGTGGACCCGGTTGACCACGGCCTTGATGCAGGGGTTGAGCCCCGGGACGTCTCCGCCGCCGGTGAGGATGCCGATGCGCACGTGCTTCTCCTGCCGCTCTGGCCGGAGCAGCTGCGCCCCGGCCGTCGTGTTGGTGCGCGTCAGGCTAACGGAGGCACGCCCCCCGGCGCTCGACCCGCCGCCGCGCCGCCTGCGCGACTAGGGTCGCTGCATACCCTGCACCACCCCGCAACCACCCACTGCACCACGCAACGACGGGAGCACCCCATGGTCTGGCACGACGTCGTCGTCGTCGGCGGAGGCAACGCCGGCATCTCCCTGGCCGCCCGGCTGCGGCGGATCGGCGCCCGTGACGTCGCGATCGTCACGCCCGACCGCCCGCACCGCTACCGGCCGATGCTCAACTACGTCGCCGGCGGGCAGGCGTCGATGAGCGAGCTGACCCGCGAGGCCGCCGACGTCGCGCCCGACGGGTGCACCTGGCTGCGCTCCCGCGCCGTCGCGGTCCACCCGGAGCAGCGCGAGCTGGAGCTGGAGGGCGGCGAACGGGTCGGCTACGGCGACCTCGTGCTGGCCCCCGGGCTCACCGAGGACCTGGAGGGCATGCCCGGTCTGGCGGCGGCGATGGAGGCGGGGTGGTCCACCACCGCGCACCTGGAGACGCAGGCCGAGCGCACCTGGACCGCGATCAGGGGTATGACGCGGGGCCGGGTGGTCTTCACCATCCCTCCGGAGCCCTCCCCCTGCGGGGGCACGGCGCTCAAGCCCCTGTTCCTGGCCGTGGACCACTGGCGCGAGCAGGGGGTCCTGGCGGGGATCGACGTGCACCTGGTCACGCCGTACTCCTCGGTGCTGGACCTACCGTTCGCCGACCGCCGGCTGGAGCCGCGCCTGGCCGAGGCGGGCGTGAGCGTGCACCACGGGTCCACGGTCGCGGCCGTCGACCACCAGGCCCGCACCGTCACCCTCGCCGGAGCCGCCAGCGGGGTGCTGCTCGACGAGGTCGACCACGCGTTCGTGGTGCCCCACTACCGCGGGCCGGAGTGGCTGGCGCCGCTGGCGGGCGGGACCGCCGGGCAGGTGGACGTCGACCCGGGGACGATGGCCCACCGCACGGCGCCGCGGGTGTGGAGCCTCGGCGACGTCGCGGCGCTGGGCACCCGGCCCTCGGGCGGGGCGCTGCGCCGCCAGGTCGAGATCCTCGCCGACAACATCCGCGCCGCCCGGCTGGACGAGCCGCTGAAGGACTACGACGGCTACACGATCGTCCCGATCACCGTCGACCGCCGGCACCTGTTCCTCGCGGAGTTCGACCGGACCGGCGCCCAGCAGCAGACGACGGGCCTGGTCGACCTGACGGTGCCGCGCCGCTGGTTGTGGGCGTTCGACCGGTATGTCGAGCCGATGATCTACTTCCGGTCGCTGCTCAAGGGGCGGCTGATCCCCTGAGTCCGGCCTCGCGTAGAGGCGGCTGCAGAGACCCGTGCTGCCCTCCCTCCTGGAGGTCATGAACCGGGCGGCCCTCCGGTTCTCCGGGCGCCACCTGCGGACCCGTCCGGGCCGCGGACGGACGGGAGCTGAGGCTCAGAGGCTCTCGGCGACCGACCGCAGGTACTGCACCAGCGCCCGGGGCGCGGACCGCGGTGCCGCCTGCTCGACCACGGCGTTGTAGTTGGTGTTGGTGTTGACGTCGTAGGTCAGGATGCGGCCGTCGACGGACTCGATGAACTCGATGCCGCAGACCTCGATGCCGTTGGTGCGGGCGAACGCCAGGTACTTCTCGATGATCGGGTGGTCGAAGCCCTCCCGCAGGGAGAAGAGCTGCTGGCCGATCTCCGGTGCCAGCGTCGCACCGGGCGGCATGATCGGCTGACCGGTCGCCGGGTCGACCGCGCAGGCGTCGGCCGGGCACAGCTGGAAGCCGCCGCGCGCGGTGTCGGCCTCGATGGCGTAGATGAACTCCCCGCCGACGATCTCGACCCGGGTGATGCTCGGGCGGGCGGGCACGACATACTCCTGGATCAGGGTGATGCCGTCCTGCGGCTCCTCGAACTCCTCGGAGTGCACGTAGTCCGCCAGCTCGGCGTGGTCCTCGAACTTGCGCACGCCGAGCCCCTTGCCGCCCTGGTTGTGCTTGGTGACGAAGGGCGCGGGCACCGCCGCGGCCGCCTGGACCACGTGCTGGCGGCCGATCGCGGCCACGGTGCGCGGGGTCTCGATGCCGGCGGCCCGGAGGCGGGCGAGCTGGTCGACCTTGCTCATCTCCAGCTCGAGCACCTGGCGCCCGTTCACGGTGCGCCGACCGTGGGACTCCAGCCAGGACAGCACGGCCCGGGTGTAGTCCTTGGACAGGTGGTGCTCCCGGGTGTGCGCCGAGGCGCTGATCCGCGACCAGAAGACACCCTCGGGCGGCGTGGAGTCCAGGTCCAGGACCCCGTCGGTGAGAAGCCACTCCTCGACGTGGACGCCCTCGGCGGCGAACGCCTCGGCGAAGGGCGGGAACCACTCGGGGTTCTCGTGCAGGGCGTAGATCGTGGGGGTCGTCATGGTGATCAGCTGTCCTTTCAAAGGAAGATGCCGTGGCCCGGGCCCATGGGCAGGTCCAGGAAGAAGGAGACGGTCAGCACGGAGGCCCGGGCCAGCCGGAGACGATGGAGAAGGGCAGCCCCGGGCGAGGCAGCCGTCTCCTCGGTCAGGTGGACCGGTAGGCACGGCTCGGCAGTCCTCGATCCATGACACGTCACCTTAGGTAAAGAGTAGGTGATGTTATGCATCGATGAGGTCGGTGTTACCTCACCCCCGCATTCCCGACCCGGCGAAGTACTACGATGGGGCGTAGTGAGGAAGTGACGCCACGTGCGCGTGTCCACCCGGCCCCAGAGCCCGCCCTCCCCCGTGCCGGTCGATCGAGCAGCCCGGTCCGGCGCACGGGTCGCGCTCGCCACGGGGGCCCTGACCCTGATCACCTTCGCCCTTGCCCTGACGGCGCTGCCGGACCGGGTGCCCTACCCGTTCACCGACGAGGTGATCGCCGCACAGTGGCCCGGGGACTACCTCTGGATGTACCCCGCCATGGTGCTGATGGTGCTCTTCGTCGCCCTGGTCGCCACCGTCCACGAGCGCACGGCCCCGGAACGGAGGGTCCACAGCCTCCTCGCGGTCGCGCTGGCGGCGATCGCCGCCGGCGTCCTGCTGGTCGACTACTGGGTGCAGGTGACCGTGCTGCCCGTGAGCCTGGCCAAGGGTCAGCTGGACGGATGGTCGATGCTCACGCAGTACAACCCCAACGGGGTCTTTCTCGCCCTGGAGGAGCTGGGCTACGTGCTGATGAGCCTGGCACTGCTCAGCCTCGTGCCCGCCCTGCCGACCGGGACCCGTCCCGCTCGCGTCCTGCGCCGGCTGTTCGTCGGGAGCGCGGTGGCCGTGGCCGTCTCCTTCGCCGTGGTCACCGCCCTCGAGGGGCCGGACCGGGGCGACACCTTCGAGATCCTCGTCATCTCGCTCGTGTGGCTGACCCTGCTCGTCGCCTCCCCCCTCCTCGCCCTCGTCCTGCGATCCCCGAAGGAGCACGCATGACCACCTCCGCCCCCCGCTCGGTCCCTCTCTGGTCCCTCCTCGTCGCCGTCCTCGTGCTCGTCTCCAGCGTCACGGGCCTGACCGACCCCGACGTGTACGCGCAGGAGACCCTCAACTGGGCCACCCAGGCCAAGGGGCAGGACGTGGGCAACCTCCTGGCCGTCGCCGTCCTGCTCGTCTCGGCCGACCGCTGGCGCCGCGGGTCGTCCCGTGCGGGCCTGGTCTGGCTCGGCACCTGCTCTACCTCGTCTACGCCTTCGTCGTGTATGCCGTGGCCGTGCACCTCAACGACCTCTTCCTGGTCTACGTCGCCGTCCTCGGCCTCAGCGCCTGGGCGCTCGTCTTCCACCACGGCCCGCTGCGCCGGGCCGACCTCACCTTCCCGGCAGGCCGGGTGCGCCGCACGGCTGCAGCAGTGAGCATCGGCGTCGGTGTGCTCTTCGGCGGCCTGTGGCTGGGCGAGCTGGTCCCGGCGCTCCTCGCGGGCGAGGTGCCGGCGAGCATCGTCGAGGCGGGCCTGTGGGTCAACCCGATCCACGTCGTCGACCTGTCGATGGTGCTGCCGGCCTTCGTCCTCACCGGCGTGGCGGCCTGGCGCGGCCGGGCGTGGGGCCTGCTCTGGCTGGGCCCCTGGCTGGTCTTCTCGGCCCTGATGGGAACGAGCATCGTGGCCGCCATGCTGCTGATGGCCGCAGGCGGGCAGACCGGCACGCTGCCAGCCACCGTTCTGGTCTCGGTGGTGACGCTCTTCAGCCTCGCGACCTCCGTCGCCTACCTGGCGGGGTCGGACGAACCCCTGCCAGGGTCGCCTCACACCTCCGAGTCGAGCAGCTCCTTGAGGTTCGCGTCGACCTCGCCCAGGTAGGACTCCTCGAACCCGAACAGCCCGAAGTGCCCGGCGATCGAGTGCAGCGTGCGCAGCTCGCTGCCCGCCACCATCGCCTGCTCCCGCTCGCAGTCGCGGGGCGGGAAGAACATGTCCTCGTCGATCGGCATGACGAAGGTCTTCGCGCTGATCCGGCCGAGGGCCGCGGCCAGGTCGCCGTCGCTGTTGCGCGCGACGTCGCCTCGCTGCCACTTCCACGCCATGGACAGCAGCGCGTTCGGGTCCATCGCCGCGAACGTTGGCCGTAGGAAGCGGTCCCGGAACTCCTCGAAGGTGTCCCAGGTGACGTCCGGCAGCTCCACGGTGCGCCAGAACTCCGACCGCCAGAACTCGGTGGACAGGCCCATCACGGCCCAGATGTCGGCGTGCCGGCGCAGCCCCTCGCCGACGTCGGCGACGGCGGCATACTCCCCGCCGTTCCATCCCGGGTCCGAGGTGATGGCGTCCATGAGCGTCTGGGTGAACAGGAAGTCGTGCGGGGTGTTCTGCGCGGTCCCGGCGATCATCGCGGCCCGCTGCACCTTCTCCGGGAAGCGCACCGCCCACTCCCAGGTCTGCTGCGCGCCCATCGACCCGCCGACCACGAGCGCCAGCTGCTCGATGCCGAAGACCTCACGCAGCAGCTGCTCCTGGGCCCGCACGTCGTCGCCGATCCGCACGTGCGGGAAGGAGGACATGGCGATCTCGCCGTCGGTGTTGTGCGGGGAGGTCGACAGGCCGTTGCCGATCTGGTTGACGACGACGATGAAGTACCTCGAGGGGTCCAGCGCCCGCCCCTCGCCGATGTAGGCCAGCTCCCACGTCTGGTGGGTGCCGGAGAACCAGGTGGGGATGAGGATCGCGTTGTCCTTGGCCTCGTCGAGCTCGCCGTAGGTCGCGACCGCCAGCTGCAGGTCGGGGATGACCCCGCCCTCCTCCAGCTCGAACCGGCCGATCGAGCGGAGCTCGTAGGCTCCCTGCACCTCGGGGCTGTAGAACGGGTTCTCCAACGTCATCTCTGTCTCCTCGTCGAGCAGGGTCGGGGTGCGGCGAGCCTACCCAGGGGTCGGTGTCGACGGGCGCTCCCCCACCCGTGGACGGGTCTGCTGGATGGGGATCGTTGAGAGACCTCGTGGCCGAGGGCTGCCGGTCGTCGTGGTCACGCTCGACATCAGCCGTTCACCGGTCGACGATCACCCCGTAGTAGTCGCGGTCCAGCACCATCGCCGAGTAGTAGAACCGCCGGTCGACCTCGTCGGAGACCGCCTGCCGGTAGCCCTCCGGCACCTCCACCCCCTCGGCGGGCGTGAACTCCTGGGCCACCGCGTCATACCTCCCCTTGTCGGTGAGGAAGCTCCGGTCGCTGAAGATCACCAGCGGCTCGGCGTCGGAGAAGACGTCCCGGCCCATGAGCAGTCGCGAGTCGAACTCCAGGCCCATGAGGTTAGACACCGTCGGGATGATGTCCATGCTGGAGACCGGCTCGTCGACCGTCTCGGGCTCCATCCCCTCGGCGTGGACGACGAGGCCGTTGCGGTAGAGCTCGACGTCGTCCACCTCCTGCCCCGCCAGCTCCTCGATCTGCCCCCGCGTCAGCCCGTAGGGGTAGTGGTCCGAGCTCAGCACGATGAGCGTCCGGTCGGCGACGCCGGCCTCCTCCAGCTCCTCCAGCAGCAGCTCCAGCGCCCGGTCCAGCTCGATCTGCGTCGCCAGGTAGGCCCTGCCCGCCTCGGAGTAGGGCAGGTCCTCGACGAGCTCACGGTTCTTCGCGGCGATGAAGTTGCCGCCGAAGTTGTACTGCAGGTGTCCGCTGACGGTCATGTAGTAGGCGTGGAAGGGCTCCTGCTCGAGCACCTCGGCCGCGGTCAGCTCGATCATCTCCACGTCCGACTCCGGCCAGGTGGGGGTCACGTCCAGCCCGCTGCCCAGTCCCTTGTAGTCGTAACCGAGGTTCGGGTGCGACACGTCCCGCCGGTAGTAGTCGTAGGTGTGGTTGTGGTAGGCGAAGGTCGCGTAGCCCAGGCGGCCCAGCTGGTTGCCCATCGCGAACGGCATCGCGTTGTCGCCGGACTGGTACATGCTCCAGACCCCGCTCTTCGGGATGAGCCCGGTGGTGGCCACGTACTCCCCGTCCGAGGTGCTCACGCCCCACAGGGGGGTGTAGAAGTCGGTGAACCGGAACCCCTCCTGCGTCAGCTTGTGCAGCGTGGGCGTGACCTCGGGGTCGACGGCGAGGTGGGAGAAGCCCTCGGCGGTGACGAACACGAGGTTGTAGCCCTCGAACCGGCCGGTGTGCTCGTTCTGGGCGGTCGGTTCCCGCGCGGCGAAGTACTCGTGCAGGGCGCGCAGCTCCTCGTCGTCCTCCTCGGCGGCGAGCCGCTCGAGGTCGATGTCCAGCACGTTGTGCTCGACCACCGCCTCCCGGGTGGGCTCCGCCCGGCCACCCGCGGTCTGCCTGGCCCCTTCCGCGGAAGGCTGCTCGGTGCCGGCCCCGTCGGGGGTATGCCGTGGGGGCGCCACCGCGGCAGGAGGCGGCTCCTCCCCACCGAGGCCGAGCAGGTTGCGCTGCAGGTCGACCCGCATGGTGGTCACCAGGCCGAGCCGGTTGACCGCCGTGACCGGGTGCTGGTCGCGGTAGTACATGTCGTAAGCGCTGTTCTGCCCCCGGTCGCCGAGGTTGATCCCGGCCAGGGCCACGCCGACGGCCAGGGCCAGCAGTCCCACTGTCACGGCCTGCTGCCGCCAGGAGGCACGCGGGCGGGCGCCCGCCCGCCACCGCGACGCGAGGAAGATCACGAGCGGGACGGACAGTGCCAGCAGCCACCAGACGTTCTCACCGACCTTGCCCGCGATGTCGGCCGCGAACTCGGCCACCTGTCCGGCGTTGGTGGCGGAGAAGACGGTGTAGAAGGTGCCGAAGATGTCGTAGTAGATCAGCTGCGACATGAACAGCAGCGTGAGGAACGCCAGGGCGAGCCCCACCACCGCGTCGCGGGCCCGCCCGGGCAGCAGGCCGGCCACCAGCGAGATCACCAGGGCTGCGACCCCGGCGAAGACCGCGGCCCAGACGAGCCCGACGGTCAGGAAGGGCGCCTCGGTCCGAGCTCGCAGGACCAGCTCGAGGAAGAGGACCGCGACCAGGAGGAACCGCACGAGGGCGAGCGGCCTCACGCCGGCACCCCGACCGGGGCGCCGACGAGCTGTCACGGGCGGCGTCGATCCACCACCCGGCGTCGTCGCCGGTCCCATCCGTCCACGGTATGCGTCATGCGCCGCCTCCTCGTCGCCATCGCGGTGGTGTGTCGTGCCAAGGCACACCTGGGGCGTCGCGAAGGAGCTGGTGCACGCTCAGCCGGAGCGGGTGCACGCGCTCAGCCGGAACTGGTGACCGGGCCCTCCCGGACCAACGCGTCGACCTGGTGCTCCCACCGCTCCTCCGTGGGAGAGACCGAACGGACGAGCCAGGTCGCTCCGGCGTCGGCGTACTCCTGCACGGGCACGCCCGACGCGGGGTCCACCACGACGTCCCAGCCCGGGCTGGCCCCGGTGCCGTCCAGGGCCAGGTAGTCGGCCAGCTGCGCCGGGGTGAGGTGGTCGTCGCGACCGATCGGCACGATCCCGTCCCAGCGACGGGCCCGGGCCAGGGGCCGGCGGTGGGGCGCCACCCCGGCGACCCAGATCGGCGGCCGGGGCTGCTGCACCGGGCGTGGGTGCAGGTCGGCCCTGACGCGGTAGTGGTCGCCGTCGACGTCCGTGGGGCCGCGCAGCAGCTGGTCGACGACGTCGAGCGCCTCGTCCAGCATCGCGGCGCGTAGGCGCGGGTCGGACTCCTCCCCCAGGTCGGCGAAGTCCCGGTCCGGCGGCTCCCCGAGGCCGACCCCGAGCACCGCCCGGCCGTCGCTGAGCCGGTCCACCGTCGTGAGCTGCTTCGCGACGGCATAGGGGCGTCGGCGCGACAGCGGGGTGACCAGGGTGCCCAGGCGGACCGTCGCCGTCACGGACGCCAGCGCCCCGAGCATGACCCACGGGTCCAGCGGGGCCGCCCCGGGCCGCCACTGCACGTGGTCCCACAGGAACACGCCGTCCCAGCCGCTGACCTCGGCCTCCCGGGCCCAGCCAACGACCCGGGCAGGATCGGTGAACGGGGGGATGTTGATGCCGAACCTCATGACCCCAGGCTAGACACGCGAGAGTCCGGGGCGCCGCATACGGACCTGTCGTCCACCCAGACTCACCGGGCATGCCCGGGGCATGCCCGAGGGCCGGCGGTTCGGGAGGCACCCGGGCACGGCTGCGCCCGGCGGTGGGGGATGAGACCGGGCACGGCCGCGACCCGCTGTTCGGGGATGAGATGGGGCATGGGTGTGGCCCGGCCGGTGGTGGGCCGGGTGCGGGGCGGGGTCATCTCAGGTGCCAGGTGGTGCCGTGGGCGGTGATGGTGGCGGTGAGCCCCTTGTCGTGGACCCAGGTGTGGTGGCGTGGGCAGAGGAGGGCGTAGTTGGACAGGTCCGAGCGGCCACCTCGGGCCCAGGGCACGATGTGGTGGGCCTCGCACCAGGTCGCCGGGACGGTGCACCCGGGGATGGTGCAGCCGCGGTCGCGCACGGCCAGGCGCAGGCGCTGCCCGGGGGTGACCAGGCGCTTGCGGCGGCCCTGGTCCAGCACCTCACCCTCGCTGCCCAGGACCATCGGGACCAGGTCGGCCTCGCACGCCAGCCGGCGCACCGACTCCGCGGCGACCAGGTCGCCCTCCAGGGTGGCGCCGCACCCGGGCACGAGCCCACCGGTGTCGGCCAGGTCGGCGCGCAGGGTGTCCAGGTCCATGGTCACCACCACGGTGGCCTTGGGCGTGGTGGGCTCACCTCTGGTGCCGGCCACACCGCGGCGCAGCACCGTCATCAGCGCGTCGTACCGCCGTTGCCCGGGGGTGCGGGTGTCCTGCTGGCCGGTGGCCTCGACCTCCTCGGCGGTGGCCGGCGCGGCCAGGGGTGACCTCAGGATCGCGCGGACGGCCTGGTAGTCGCCGTCCTGCCCGAAGGTCATGATGATCCGCTGCACGGATCCGTCGGCCAGGGACGACTCGTGCACGTCGCGCAGCTGGTGCTGGGCCCGGCGCCGCTCCTCGTGCTCCTTCTCCGGCAGGCACGCGGCCAGCAACCGGCCGCTCACCCGGGCGACGTCCCCCTCCTCGAACACCGGGTTGCACCCGGCGTCGGCCAGCAGCCCCACCGCCTGCTCGTAGTCCTGCGGGGACAGCGCCCCCCGGATCCGGGCCAGCGCCCGGTGCAGGCTGGCCGCCCGGGCCAGCGGCATGCCGCCGGACAGCACCCCCTCCAGCAGGGGTGCGTGCACCCCCTCCTGCCCGGCCCGGGCCAGGCGCACCAGGTCGTGCAGCACACCCCGGGGCACCTCCGGGCAGCGGGCGCGCAACCAGTCGGTCAGGGTCATCCCGGCCGCGGTGGGCAGCCCCCGGCCGGCGGCCTCCACCGCCAGCCGCACCCGAGCCCGCTCCACCGCCCCCGCCACCACCGACACCGCACCCAGGGCCGCGTCCAGCTCGACGTCCTGCACCAGCGCCACGTCCTGAGCCGCCAGGTCGGCCAGGGTGGCCTCCCGGCCCGCCTCCCGCAGACACCCCACCACCCGCTCCCCCGGCAACCGCGCAGCGGGCAGCCGACCCTCCCCGACCAGCGCCCCCGCCGAGGTCCGCAGCACCTCCCCACCCCAGGACTCCCTCATAGGACAAACGTACGAGACGGGTCCGACACACCTGCCGTCTCCTTTGTCATCTCGCAGGGCCAGACACCTGCCGTCTCCTCCCCGGGCGACAGCACCTGCTGGCACGCCTTGGCAGGGACAGGGTGCGGGTGCGCGACGCCGATCACCCGGGTGCATCATGGAAGCACCAGGAGGCGTTCCATGACGACAAGGGCTGGCAAGGATGAGCAGAGGAGCGTTGCCGGTGGCTGTCGGTGCCGCCGCCATCGGAGCTGCTGCGATCGGCGCCGTCGCGGTCCTGGGGAGGGGGTTGCTCCGCAGCCGACCGGCCGTGCCACGTCGCTCAGGTGCCTCCTCGACAGGGATGGACTACCTCGCGCTGGGTGACGGACCCCGCACCCTGCTGTTCATCCCCGGCGGGCCGGGCAGCGAGATCCCGACCGGTCCCATGGCCGGCGTGATGACCCGTCAGCACACCCCCTTCGTCCGCGCCGGCTACACCGTCTGGATCGTCACCCGCCGTCGTTCCATGCCCACCACCCACACCGTGGCCGACATGGCCGACGACCACGCGCAGTTCATCGAGGAGCTGCTCGGCGGGCACGTGGACCTCGTCGTCGGCGAGTCCTACGGCGGCATGATCGCGCAGTACCTCGCGGCCCGGCACCCCTCGCGCGTCGGCAGGGTCGTCCTGGCCCTGGCCGCGGCGACCATCAGCGACGAGGGGAAGGACCTCGACGTGCGCTGGGCGACCGCCCGCGGGGAGGGCCGGCACGCGCAGGCGGGCGAGGTCTTCCTCGAGTATGTCGTGCCCGGACCCGGGCGGGCCTGGCTCCGCCGGGCCCTCGGCCCGGTGGCGGGCCAGCTGTTCGCCCGCTCGGCCGTCCCCGCCCAGGACCTGCTGGTGGAGGCCCGGGCCGAGGCCGCCTTCGACGCCCGCGACGTCCTCGCGCACATCCAGGCACCTGTCCTGATCCTGTGCGGCGACGAGGACGAGTTCTTCTCCCCCGCCGCCGTGCAGGAGACTGCGGACCTCATCCCCGACGCCACGGTCCGGCTCTACGAGGGCAAGAACCACGTGGGCGCGGCGATGAGCGGCCGCATCCCGACGGACGTGCTCGCGTGGATCGAAGCGGACGGGGCATACGCGGCGGACGGGGCATACGCGGCGGACGGGGCATACGAGGCGGACGAGACCAACACCGCGACTCCCCCCTCCTGACCGGACCGGACGAACCAGCGCCGGCGCACGTCGTCGACACCCCCCGCCCCGCTCACCACCTCCGGCGCGGCCACCGCCTCCGCCGCTTCCCCCGCTCCCAGCGCACCTCCACCCCGCGCTCCCGCGCCATCCGCTCGATCAGGTGGCTCACCTCCTGGTTCGCGTACTTGTCGTGCGCGTCCCGCACCTCCGTCCGCTTCCCGAACAGCGCGTCCGCCTCGTCGAAGAGAAGCACCTCGCCCGTCTCCTGCGCCCGGTCGAGGAGCCGGGCGAGGTTCTTCTCGGTCTCCCCGACGTAGCGCGACACGACCCGCCGCAGGTCGACGCGCCGCACGGCGGCCGGCTCCTCGACGACGGCCGGGACCACCAGGCTCGAGGCGACCGGAGGGGCGGACTCCGCCGGCGGCATACCCTCCCCCGACGCCACCGGGGTCTGCAGGGTCACCGTGTGCACCGCGAACTCGGCGGGCCGCACAGGGGCGAACCACAGCCGCACCACGACCCGCCCGGTCAGCTCGTCGGCCTCGGTCATCGTCTCCCCGGGTCCGCAGCGGACCCCGTACGCCTGCTCCGCCTTGGCCCCCTGCAGCCCGCCCCGCCGCCACAGCTGATCCAGGAAGTCCTCCGTCAGCTGCCGGACCCGCCCCCACAGCGCCGGCTCGCTCCGCTCCTCCTGCACGAATTCCAGCCCGGTGGTCACCGAGCCCAGCACGTGGTCGGTGAGCCGCCGCACGCTCAGGTAGCGCACGAACGGGTCCGCCGCCAGGGCTCCTGCGAGCGTCCGGCCGCCCCAGACGACCAAGTCCCGGCCGGGCAGATCGCGCAGCGGGTTGACCCCGGCCTGGACCAGAAGGTCCACCTGCGGGCCCGCCAGCGTCTCGGCGAGCCCGTCCACCCCGCGGAGCTCGACCCCGGCGGGCGCCTTCCACACCCCACGCTCCGCGTCCGTGCGCGCGACCACCCCGGCCACCGCGCCCGACGGCGGCACGCCCACCCCGCCGACGACGACCCAGGGGTGGTATGCCGTCGCCCGCTCCCGCTCCTGCCCCACCTGCTGCAGCGCGGACTCGGGCACGGGTCCCCACGGGCCGGGCGGCAGGTCGAGCAGCAGCACCGCGCGGCGTGCCGCGCACCACCCGAGCGCGACACCCACCTGGTCGGGGTGGGCCGCGGTGAGGCCGGGCAGCGCCAGCACGGTGATCCCGGTGCCGTCCAGCGCGTGCAAGCCCCCCGGACCCTGCACCGGCACCAGCTGCTCGGGCGCCGGTCCGGCCGCTCGCACGACCACGGCGCTGCTCCCGCCGTTGGCGAAGAACAGGTCGACCGCGTGGCCCAGCGGGCGGTCCGCGTCCAGGCTGGGCCCGAAGATCGCGTGGTAGTGCCCCGCGCTGGCGACGGTCACTGGCATGTCGACCGGCCCGGCGTCGGCGGCCCCGACGAACCCGGTCACCGACGTCGGCAGCGGCTGGATCGGGGCGCCCGCGGTGCTGGGCTCGGTGTGCGGCATACGCCATTCAAGCGCCGAGCGCGCCAGGGCGCCACCACTCCGCCGGAGGGGGTGGTGGCGGTGCAGGGCTCCTCGCTCAGTCGCTCTCGTCCAGGCTGTGAATGCTCGTGCCGTCTGGGTCGACGAGCAAGAGCACCGGCTCGGTGGCCGACCCGCCCCGCACGACGACCACGGTCTCGCCCCGGTGGCGGGTCAGGGTCGGGGTCGGAGCAACCGCGCTCGGCACGGCATGACTCGAACCCGGCCCGTCATCCACGGCCCCGAGCAGGACACGACGTGCGGCTCAGCGGCGCACCGCCCCTCCCTCACCCGTCTCCGGGCGAAGCCCCAGCCAGGTCAGCACCGCCAGCACCCGTCGGTGCTCGGACGACTCCCGCAGCCCGAGCTTGACCATGATGCTGGCGACGTGGGTCTCGACCGTCCGGTCGCTGAGGCACAGCCGCGCGGCGATGCCGGCGTTGGTGCGCCCCTCGGCCATGAGGGCGAGCACCTCGCGCTCCCGCGGCGTCAGCAGCGTCAACGGGTCGGCCCGGCCACGACCGCGCAGCAGGGTGGTCACGACCTCAGGGTCCAGCGCCGACCCGCCGGCGGCCACCCGCCGCAGCGCCTCGAGGAACTCGTCCACGTCGAGGACCCGGTCCTTGAGCAGATATCCGAAGCGCCCGCGGGCGACGAGCTCCACGGAGTGCCGGGACTCGACGTGCTGGGAGAGCAGCACGATGCCGAGCTCGGGCCACCGCTCCCGCAGCACCCTGGCGGCCCGGGCACCGTCGTCGGTCAGGTCCGGCGGCATCCGCACGTCGACCACGGCCAGGTCGGGATCGGTTCGCTCCACCGCCTCCACGACCGTGGGCGCGTCACCGGCCCTGGCGACGACCTCGTGGCCGGCGTCCTCCAGCAGACGGCTCAGCCCCTCGCGGAAGAGCACGGAGTCCTCACCGATCACGACGCGCACGGCAGCTCCGCCTCGACGACGGTCCCGTGCCCCGGCGGGCTGGCCACGCTCAGCGAGCCGCCGAGCGCGGCCACCCGGTCCGCCAGACCGGACTGCGCCGCCAGGGTCGCCCCGCCCCGGCCGTCGTCGCTGACCCGCACCACCACGTGGCCGTCCAACCGCTGCACCTCCAGCCCGATGTGGCTCGCCCCGGCGTGCTTGACCGCGTTGGCCAGCGCCTCGCTGATGACGAAGTAGGCTGTGGTCGCGATGTCGTCGGGCAGCACCGCGTCCTGGACCCGCAGGTCGACCTCGACGGGGACCGCGCGCACGAGGCGGGCGAGGGCGGCGGGCAGCCCGTCGTCGAGGCTGCTGGGGCGTATGCCGTGCGCCAGCCGGCGCAGCTCGGCCACCGCGGTCCCCAGCTCGGCGACGCACTCGTCGAGCAGCTCGTCGACGTCCACCGTCCCGTCGCCCAGGTGACGCTGGGCCAGCCGGATGCTCATGCCCAGGGAGACGAGGCGCTGCTGGGCCCCGTCGTGCAGGTCGCGCTCGAGGCGTCGGCGCTCCTCGTAGCCCAGCTGCACCAGCCGTGCCCGGCTGGACTCCACCTGGCGCAGCGCCTCCGCGAGCTCCAGGCGCAACCGCACCATCTCGACGAGACCCGCGGCCCGTCGTCCGACCTGCTCGAGCAGCTCCTCGCTCAGCTGGACCGTGCCGGGCACCAGGGCGGCCACCTGCTCGCCGCCCACGCTCACCGCCACGCCGCCCGCGACCACCTCCCGCCCGTCGACGGTCCGGAAGCCAGCACCTCCCGGCGCCCGGTAGCCCACACGCAGTCCCGGGTCTCGGAGCGCGGTGCGGAGCACGTCGTCGAGCTGCTCCGGCGCAGCGTGCCCGGTGCTGATGTCGCTCTGCAGCCGCTCCAGCGCCGCGTAGGCCGCCCGACGCAGCGGGTAGATCCGCCGGTCCACCTGAGCCTGCAACCGGGCCCGCAGCGGTGAGAGCAGCACCGCGCCCAGGGCGGTGGCCGTCGCGGCGGCCAGCGGGGACTCCCGCCCGAGGGTCACGCCGGTGAGCACGGTCGCCACGGCATACAGGGTGAGCAGGGTCGCCGAGACCAGACCCCAGGTGACCGTCCCGGCCAGGGTGCGGTCCACGTCGTACAGATCGTGGCGGAGCATGGCGATGCCGGTGGTCGCCGGGATGGCGACGAGGCCCGCGAGACCGACGGCCGTGCTGAGCCACAGAGGTCGCCCCCACACCGCGATCTCGACGAGGCAAAGCAGCGGAAAGGCGGCCACGAGCAGCCCGCCGACGGCCAGCCAGCGGATCTGCCGCCGCTGCCGCAGGTCGCTGCGCCGATGGCGCCGCACCAGCGAGAGCGCGCTGGCCAGCGCCAGGAACAGCACGACCACCAGTGCCAGCAGGGACAGGGCGTCCAGCCAGGCCGGCACGGGCCCGAACGGCCGCGCCAGGCCCTCCAGCGGCTCCCGGAACGGCTCGTCCGCCAGTGCCCCACGGGCCTGCAGCACCAGCACGCCCGCGACGAGCACCCACGGCACCCAGCGCCACCGCCGCGACGGCAACCGTCCGTCCGGGAAGTGCAGAAGGAGGAGGGCGACCGTGGCGAGGACCCACCAGGCGCTCTCGGCGAGCACCGCGACGAGCCAGGCCAGCGTCTCTGCCAGCTCGGGACGGCCGCCCAGGACCCGCCGGCCGACGTCGGCGGTGACCGTCACCATGACCGTGAGGCCGACGAGGATCAACCAGGTGCCCACCGGGTTGCCTCCGGTGCCCCGCGCGACGAGCAGACCCAGCACGGTCGAGAGCGGCACCACGGACACCCCCACCGCGAGGGCGAGCAGCGTAGGGGGCGTGGGGGCCATCAGGCCGAGCACGAGGGCGGCGATCAGCATCCCGCCGGTGAGCAACGCACCGGCCGTCGCGAGTCGACGCGGCCACGTCATGGGTCAACTCTAGGGGTGGCCCGGGCGCCGGGCCTCCGTGCTGGCACGGGCGTGAACACCAGCGCTGGCCACGATGTGCCCGGTCGCTCCGATCCCTAGCGTCGGCAGGAAGGGACCACGCACCAGGAGGACGTCATGACCACCGCGCACGGCAAGGAAACCCGCACCGCCACCTCGCCCGCCACGCCGACCCCAGGGCCGCCCCGCCGAACCGGCACACGCTGCCCGCTGCCGCGCTCATCACCGGGGCGCTCACCATCGTCGTGCTCATGGTCTTCGTGCCCTGGGGGCAGCGCAACGACCTCAGCTACGCGTCACTGGCGCCGATCCGCGACGCGGCCTGGGCCGGTCTGCTCGCGGACGCGCTGGCCATGGTCGCGGTCGGTACCGGTCTGGCCGTGGTCGTCGGGGGTCTGGTCCGCGGCCGGGGCCGTGCCTGGGCCACCGCGGGCGGCGCGCTGACCTCCGTCGGCGCGGTCGTGTTCGCCCTCGGCGCCTCGGCCTTCGCCTCGCTCGTCTGGCATGCCACCGACCCGGCCGTCCTCTCCCCCGACCAGGGGACGGCGCTGCTGGCCCACGCCGAGGCCAACCCCGGGCACGGGCTGCTCCTGCACATGGTCGGGTTCCTGACCTTCACCGTCGGCACCCTGCTGCTGGCGGTGGCGCTGCTGCGCGCCGGGACCGCGCCCCGGTGGCTGCCCGCAGCCGTGGTCGTGCTGACCGTCCTGCTGTTCGCGTTCCCCGGACGTCCGCAGGACTTAGCCCAGGCCGCCCAGATGCTCGTCTTCGCGGCGATCGGGGTGGTCTACCTGCGGTCCGAGGATCGTGCCTGAGACAGCAGGCGCGCCCCGCGGCGCATGCCGCCCCTGGTAGAGGAACCTCGGCCTGCCGCGGACGTGCCGCACCACGGGGCGGACGTTCGGCGCGTCGTGCAGCTCGCCGACGTCCACCCCCTTGACGCGCGGTCGGGTATGCAGAGCAGCTCACCCGGGTGGGGACCGGCACCGACGTGCACCACCTCGAGGGACCGACCCTTCGCGCGCGTGCCCGAGGACGCGGCCGCCTTTCCGAACCGGACCGGCTCACCCGGTGCGTCGCAGCGTGACGCGGGGTGCCTGCAGCCGGGGGTTCATCCTCGACGTCTCCCCCGGCCCGCACCGCACCGCGTAGGCCTCGGGCACCACACGCCGCCGGAGGGGGTGGTGGCGGTGGGGGCTGGCGGGTTCCCGTTCGACGGAGTGACATCGCGCACAGGCGCCCGTTGTTCTCCCGTGTCCACCCGCCCTGGGCCGCGCGTCACTGCACGTCCCCGTCGCACGAAGGCCCCGGGTCGTACCGCTGCTTCGGCAGCCGGCTCGTTCATCGCCATGGACGGCGGCTGCACCGTCACCACCTACGTCTGCACGTTTCGGTCGGCCGGTCGACGTGGGTGACGACGGCCTGGAACGGCGCGCCTAGCCCGGCATCGCCGCCTCGGCCAGCTTCTCGGCTCCTTCGAGCAGCGACGTGCGCAGGTCGCCCTCCTCCAGCCTCGCTCCGACGGAGGCGAAGACGATCGCCCCGACCATGCGGCCGGAGCCGACGGTCCACGGGTCGGGCATCGGTCCGTCTGCGGTCCGTGGGTCCGGCCAGGGCCATGGCCACCTCCGTGGCCACGGCGTTCCGCACCAGTCCTCGATCAGCTGGTCGACGAACGCGGCGGACTCCCCTCGGACCTCTGCCTCGACCGCCATCCTGGTGACCGCGTGAGCCATCTCGGCGGCACCGACCAGAAAGGCGTCAGGAGGGGGCAGAGGTGGCAGGGGCTGCGGATTCAGCGCGACGGCATCGGCTCGTGTCTTCACGACGGAGTAGCGCGGGACGATGACGTCCCACACCTCCGGCCGTACCCGCGAGATGATCGTGAGCAGATCGATCGAACGCATGCGTCCTCCTGTGGATTTGTTGGTGACCTGTCGTCGACGGTGAGGGGCGCCTACCCGGTCAGCACGATGGTCACTCCCCCGGCGACCTCGGGCTCGGGCATGTTGTCGTCGGTCGCGGTGAGGGTGAGGGCGACCGCCTCGCCACGTCCGAGTCCGAGGTCTGGCGTGGTCATCGTCAGACGGCTCTGGCCCGTGTGGGTGTTCATCTCCCGGTAGCGCTGCACGAGGTCCCGGTTCGCCGCCATGGTCGTCCTGCCGGCCGCGACCGCGTGCAGGACCTCGCGCAGGGCGCCCTCCAGCTCTCGGACGTCCGCCGGGTCGGGGCCCTCCGGGTCGTGGGTCGACAGCATCAGGCTGTCCTCCTCGGGCTCCAGGCCGACGTCCCCCGGCGACTCCACCACGTCGATCCCCGCCTGACGCAGCAGTCCCTCGCGGCGGAACTCCCGGGCCGGCGTCACGTCGGCCAGCACCGGGTGCTGCAGGGCCAGGAGTTGCTCGGGCTCGAGCGCCTGGAGCAGAAGCCGCAGCCGCGCGGTGGGCCGGTGCACCACGGTGAAGCCGAACGGCTGCGCCTGACCGACGATGTGCAGGTTGTGCTGGGCGATGTGGCGGTCGAGCCGCGGGTCGAGCGCATGGTCGTCGAGGGGCAGCTCCAGCGGCGAGAACGAGAAGGCTCGTGCGAAGAGGCACTTGTGCCCCGACTCCGAGGCCGGGACCGTCCAGCGGAAGTCCACGGAGGCCGAGCCTCCCGAGGGCACCCACGCCGCCGGCACCGTCTCCAGCCGGGTGAGCCGGGTGGCGTACCGGACGTCGAAACCCAGGGTCGGGTCGGTGAGGAAGAACTCCACCTTGGCGCTGGGCACCGCGAGGTCACCCCGGTTGCGCAGCAGGGCCGTCAGGACGTAGGTCTGGCCGGCCACCAGCGTGGTCGTGTAGGCGCCGGTGCTCGTCACGGGTCGGACGAGGAGGTCCGGCGAGAGCCAGAAGGTCACGCCAGGAAGGGGTCGGACGCCCTCGTCGGCGCTGTAGGAACGCAGGTAGAGGAAGGAGCTGTCGTGGAACATCGTGGGCGGCCTGCGGTCCCGCTCCCGGAACAGACCGGCCAGGTCGGAGACCGACTCCTCGTCGTACGCGGCCCGGCGGCGTTGCACCTCGTGCAGGTACTCGCGCAGGTCAGACATGGCCGACTCCTCTCAGGGCAGCACGTGGAGCTCGACCTCGGTGGGGTCGCCCGCGGAGTCGTGCGTCCGCAGGGGGGACGGTTCGTGGGGCGTGTCACCCGGTTGTGCCCAGCACAGGTAGCCGTAGCCCCGGTCGGAGTCCAGGTTGAAGTCCGGGATCCTCGCCCCGCGGAACCACCGGTCGTACAGCTCGGCGCTGAGAGCGAGCGCGTTGCCCAGCGTCCGACCCTCGAGCAGGGCCAGCAGCTCGTCCTCGTCGGCGGTGCCGGTCGCTGCCAGGTCGACCAGCTGCTCGACGAGGTCCCGGTCGAGCGGGATGCGCCCGAAGGCGGGATGGGTGGCGGGCTGGGTGAAGTAGCTGGCCGGCGCCGGCCGCACCGCCCGTTTCTCCCCGTCCGTGAGCGGGTAGATGAGGTGCCGCTCCTGGTGGAAGATGACGGCGAGGGGATCGGGCAGGAGGTCGGCGGTGAAGCGCAGGAGCGGCTCGAAGGGGGCGACGTCCCTGGCGTCCACGCCGGTCGGGTCGTCCTGGTCCGGCGACGCGAACTGCCGCAGCCGCGGCTCGGTCAGGTGCTCCACCATCGGGAACCCGAGGCCGTTGAGGCTCAGCGCGAGGCGGAAGGTCTGGAAGGCGTTGTACAGCTGCTCGTAGATCAGGCACGCGGCATACCGGATGGTCGCGGTTCCGAGCGTCGCCAGGCCGCCCGCCACCGCGTCCGCGATGGCTGCCGCGGCGAGCACCGCCGCCGCGACGGCCGCCGCCAGGGCGAGGAAGATCGAGAGGATGCCGAAGCCGGACGTCTTGTCGATCGCGTCCTTGAGGAAGTCGCCGACGTCGCCGAGGTTGTCGACCGCCTTGTCCCACACCTCGCGCAGCTCGGCCGTCAGCGAGTAGGGAACCGGCGGCGGCAGGGTGCCGGTCTCGGTGAACCCCTTCATGAAGCGGTACCAGAGCCGGTAGGTGTCGTCCACGTCGCCTGCGGTGATGCGGGTCGCGTAGTCGGGGTCGGGGTCGCCGTCCTCCTGGAACACGGCGTTCAGGGTGTCGGCGATGAGGGCGCAGAGGTCGGGCGGCATGACCGTGTGCGCGTCCGGGTCGGGACCCCCGTCGAAGTTGAAGTTGTAGAGATGGTGCAGCTTGGAGTGGTTGAAGTCGACGCCGAACTCCTGCAGCAGGTTGGAGACGTCCTGGTAGTTCTCACCGGTCTTGTGCCGCTGCGCCTGGCTCCGGTAGGGACCGCCGCAGTAGAGGTTGACGTAGGCGTGGCCCACCGTGTCGGCGGCGACGTGCGTGAGGTAGCCGAGGGCGTAGAGGTGCTCGGGTCCCGAGGCCCCCCGCGTCGCCTCGAGCAGCGCTGACGCGAACTTGCCGGTGCGGCGGTAGTGCATGGCGTCGAACCACCACCACTCCCCCTCCCTCTCCCCGTCGCGGTACGGGTGGGAGACGAGGTCGAAGAGGTTGAACTCGCTGACGAACCGCTTGAGCGCCTCGCTGAGCAGGGCCGCGAAGCCCTGCAGCACCTGGTTGAGGTCGTCGAAGGTCTGCTGGATCTCCGACAGCAATGACGAGTCCTGGATCACGTCGTCGGCGAACTCGTCGAAGGCGGCCAGCGCGTCGAGCACGGGCTGGGGGACGGCGTCCAGCAGCATCTTCTCGAAGTCCGCGATGAAGTCGGCGACGTCGTTGTAGGCCGCGACGAACGTGGCCAGGGTCCCGCTGACGTCCTTGGTGTTGAAGAAGAACGGGTCGGGACCGTGGCAGCCGACGAAGTAGTAGGGCAGGTTCTTCGGGTCCGCGAGCAGGGACTGCAGGTCGGCATACTCCGCGGGCGTCAGGCTCTCGCCGAGCCCTGCGTCGGTATGGATCGCGCCCTTGAGTCGCTCGGCGATCATGTGGTGCAGCGCAGGCCCTGGCATGAGGTCCCCCGACGGTGGGGCGGTCGCAGACGACTGCGAGATGACACTTCAGGATGGCCCCGTCCGCCCCGGCGTGATCCAGGCGGACTCGGCGCGACTCAGTGCACTCCTCAGTATGCGAGCACGTCCGGAGCACGCGCAAGAGGCATCTGGCCACGGAGACAGGGCGTTGCCGCCGCACGGCCGGAGGCGCCACCCGGTCGGCGCTGGGGCGGAGGATCGGTGCTCGCGCGGAAATCCCGGTCGCCGCTCGGGGCCGGACAACTCAGTCAGCGCTCGCGCGGAAGCGGGTGCGCAGACCCTGGGAGTCGTAGGTGTGCCGCGCCGCAGTGACCCGGTGGACCCGCTCGTCGACCCACGGGGCGACCCCCGTCACGGAGACCGTGCACCCCACGACGGGAGCAGGGGTGGCCACGGTCTCACCCGTGACGTGCGTCCGGGGTGCGTCGTCGTCCCCGTCGGCGTGGCTGGTGCGGACGCTGGCCGTGACCAGCTCCTGCCCGAACCGGAGGCCCAGGTGGGCGGACGACCGTCGACCCGGAGGGCCCTGGTGCAGGGTCTGGCCGTGCACCCACAGGTCGTGACCGACGGCCTCGGCCCGGGTCTGCAGGAAGGCGAGGTCGCTGACGGCCTCCTGGCGCACGAACCGGTGCACCCCGGGGAGGTCGTCCACCTGGGCGCCCAGGCCGTGCTCGGCCGCGATCCGGCTGACCAGGTCGGTCTCACCGACGTCGTGCCAGGTCCGGGTGCGGGGGCCGGTGCGCAGCCGGCCCAGGCCGTCCTCGACGTCCACGAGCACCACCGGTCCACCGTCCTGCGGCCGGCGCACGTTGATCGCGCGCACGGTGCCCTCGAACCCCCACGCGGCGTCGTCGGGCTCGAAGGTGGCACCGACGAGGGCCCCCAACCGCAGCCCCGGGCCCTGCCGGGGGTCGCGCAGCAGGTCGGACGAGAGGGCGACGCGGAGCCTCAGACGCCCAGGATGCCGCCGCCGCTCATGGAGGACGAGCCCTACCAGCTCGCGTGCGAGGAGGGCGGGCGCGACGCCGTCGACCGTGACCATCGGCCTGCTGCTCATGGGCGCTCCTCGGGCTGGGGCCCGTACCGCACCCAGAAGCTGTTCTGGAACCGCAGCCCCGGGTCGTACCTCCGCTTCGTCGCGACGAACTCCTCCAGCCGCGGATACGCCTGCGCCACCTGCTCCCGCGTGTAGTGCTGCTGGTACGGCAGGTAGAACGTCCCGCCCAGCTCCAGCGACGACGCCACCAGCGCCCGCGTCAGCGACGCCATGTCCTCGTTGCCCGCCTCGCTGACCTCCTGGCTCAGGTACAGCACCACGGAGAACCGCTCCCCCTGCGCGTAGTCCAGCACGACGTCCTCCCGGTGCACCGACCGGATCGAGGCGCTCAGCAGCTGCGCGTCGTGCTCCCCCAGCTGCGCGCGCAGCTCGTCCAGGAACGGCACGATCTGCTCGTGCGGCAGGAAGTACTCGTGCAGCACGTCGGTGTACTGCGGCAGCCGGTTGCGCAGGAACCCCAGGCTCTCGTACATCGCCTGGTTGCGCGCCACCATGCACGCCTCCATCTCGCGCAGCGCCTCGTTGCGCGACTCCAGGCACCCGCGCACCCGCGGCAGCACGTGCTTCTGGGCGCCCCACTTGACCCGCTGCCCCAGGTCGCCGGTCCGGGCCAGGTTGAACACCAGCCGGCTCGTGCGGTCCGACGCCCGCTCCCTCAGCGGCGGGACCTCCTCGTCGGTGCCGGTCCTCTCGTAGGTGTAGACGATCGCCTCCTGCAGCAGGCTGCCCGGCGCCGTCGACAGGTGCGTGTAGGTCAGCCGCACCGCGTCGTCGCCGGCCACCTGCGCGGCGAAGACCTCCGGGAGGTCGCGGTGCTCGATCGTCCTGCTGCGCAGGCGGTACATCTCGCTGTCCACCAGCTCCAGCTCCACGTCCAGCACGACGCCGAACAGCCCGTACCCGCCCACGACCGCCTCGAACAGCTCCGGCTCCACGTCCGGACTCACCCGGTGCACCACGCCGTCGGCGGTCATCACCCGCAGCGAGCGGATCGTCGACGACAGGCTCCCCGCGCGGAAGTCCAGCCCGTGCGCGTTGACCGAGACCGTGCCCCCGACGCTGAGCACGTCCACGCTCGGCATGGTGGCCACCGACAGGCCGAGCGGGTGTGCACCGCCTCCAGCACCTGGTGCCAGGTCGCACCGGCCTGCACGACCGCCGTCCGCTCCCCCTCGTCGACGGTGACCGCGTCCAGGCCGCGCATGTCCACCACCAGCCCGCCGGGGTAGGACGCCTGCCCGCCGAGGGCGTGCTGCGTGCCCCCGACGGAGACCACCAGGTCGTGCTCCTGCGCGAAGGCGAGCGCGGTCCGGACCTCCCCCTCGTCGCGGGGGCGAGCGACGCCATACACAGGGGTGCGGGTGAGACAGCTCGCGTCCGTCACCGTCCCACCCTGCTGGGCCAGACCCCCCGCGTATGCGGCCGCGCCCGCCCGCGCGGACGTGCGGCTCAGCCCCTCGGCCGGCAGGGGGTCGACCGGGCTGACCACGCAGTCCTTGGCCGCCACGGGCTCCCCCGACCACACCGCGTACTGCGGTCCGCCCACGACGAGGACCACGAGGAGGGCGAGGACGACGACCGACCACCGCACCAACCTCCGGCGCCGCGGTCGGTGCGCCCCGGCAGCACGCCACGTCGGCGGGCGGGGCGATGACATGGCCGGCCGCTCAGCTCGCCGTCACGGTGCTCATGACCCATTGAACACCTGCGCGGACCGTGACGGTGCTCGCTATCCCGCCCGCTCGACCCCCGCGGCGGCGAAGTCCTGCCCCTTGAAGAGCATCGGCTCGCCCGTGACCCGGTGCAGGGCATAGGCGAACGTGTCACCGAGGTTCAGCCGTGCAGGGTGCCCGCTCCCCCGCCCGAAGTCCGCGTAGGCCTGACGCGCAACCTCCGCCTGCCGAGCGTCGAAGGGAACCACCTCCACGCCTGCTGCACCCAGCAGGTCGTCGAGGCGTCGTCGCTGCTGCGGACTCGTGCGGATGTCGAGCACGATCCCGGCCTCGACGAGCGTGGCGGCCGAGATCTTGGGGGCCGTCGCCGACACCAGTGCCTCGAGAAGCTCGTCGCCGTCCTCCTCGCCCACGAGGATGGCGACCAGGGCCGAGGTGTCGAGGATCACCGCGGCAGGCCCTTCTCGTCGTACAGGTCGTGGTCAGCGCTCGTGATGAGGGACACGTCCTCGTCGGTGAGGTCAGCACGAAAGGCGGCGACCACGGCCCGTGCCGCGTCCAGACGCTGCTCACGAGCCGGGTCGGCCACGTCCTCGCCCAGCGTGGCGAGCCGGGCGGCGACGGCCTCCTCGACGGCGCTGGTCTGGGACCGTCCGGTGCGTCGGGCCAGCTCCTTCACGAGGGCATGGGTGCGTTCGTTCTTGATGTTCAGTCCCATGTCGACCATTCTACCCGGGTTCATGGAAGATCGGTAGACGACGGGGTCTAGCGGGTGACGGCCTCGGCAGCGCGCTGGTGCGGATAGGTCGCCTCACGGCCCTGGAACGCCAGGATCGCCGGGTTGCGGATCACGCCGTCCTGGATCTCGACCGCCCGGTCGACCGTCGGCTCCGCCGCCCACGCCTCCGGACCCGACAGGACCGTGCGCAGGTGCGGGAGCAGCGCGGCGCTGATCTCCCAGGTCGCCGAGTTCCACAGGTAGGACGGGGTGTGGTCGACGGCGTAGTAGGTGATGTTGTCGCCCACGACGAAGGTGGGCTCGTCGAAGGTCGTCGGCCGGGCCCAGCTGAACCCCATGCCCTCGTCGCAGGAGACGTCGACGACCAGGCTCCCCGGCCGGAACAGCGCCAGGTCCTCCTCGGTGAGGAAGGTCCACGGGGCCGCGGTGTCCTGCAGGACGCAGTTGACGACGATGTCGTTCTCGGCGAGGTAGGGCGCCAGCGGGACGGGGCCCTCCCTGGTGACGACGGTCGTCAGGGCCGGGTCCTCGTCCTGGTCGAGGTGGACGATCTCCACGGAGTGGATGGGCGAGGCGACGGCGGCCACCTTGCGCTGGGTGAGGACCCGGACGTCGGTGATGCCGAGGGCGGTCAACGCCGTCACCGCACCGCGGGCCGTGGCGCCGAAGCCGATGACGACGGCCCGCCGCTTCGGGCCGTAGCTGCCGGTCGAGCCGATGAGCTCCAGCGAGTGCAGCACCGAGCAGTAACCGGCCAGCTCGTTGTTGAGGTGGAAGACGTGCAGCAGGAAGCTGCCGCTGCGCGACCAGTGGTTCATCGCCTCGAACGCGACCAGGGTCTGGCGCCGGTCGACCGCCTGCTGGGTGAGCCCGGCGTCCTGGACGCAGTGCGGCCACCCCCACACGACCTGCCCGTCCCGCATCTCCGCGAGGTCCTCGGCCTGCACCTTGGGCAGCAGGATGACGTCGCACTCCGCGATCAGCTCGGCGCGGGTCCGGACGCCCCCGACGAGGCCGGTGAGCGTCTCGTCGCTCACCCCGAAACGGGCGCCGTAGCCCTCCTCGAGGAAGATCCGGGACCGCAGGTCCTCCTCGACCGAGTGCAGGTGCTCGGGGTGGATCGCCAGCCGGTGCTCGTTCTCCTTGCGGGAGCGGGCCATCACTCCCACCGTGAGCAGGGGTTCCACTGTCGCGGTGCGCGGAGACGTGTCTGACATGGCGCGGCCTCTGAGAGGGAGACCTGGACGGTCTCGCTGCTCAGAAGCCTAGCCGTCGTTCCCGCAGACGCGTCGCAGGTATGCCGCGCGTCAGCGCTGCGCGTACGTCAGGCCGTGGCCGTACTCGTAGAGCGCACCGTCCGCCGTCCCGGCGTAGCCGGGCACGTCGCTCAGCTGTTCCGCCACGGCCGCCGCGGTGGCCGGCAGGGCGAAGGGCAGACGCCCCCGGGGTGGGACACGTCCCGACAGGACGTCCAGCCTCGCGGTGTCGCTGATGCCGAAGGTGGCGACGATCGCGCCGGCGTCGCGCAGCCCGCTCTCCTCGTCGAGCACGAACGGCTGGCGGAAGTAGACGTCGAGGACGACCCTGGTCGGGTCGCCGACCTCGGCCAACACCTCCTGCACCGTCCGCAGGGAGGGACGGACCGTCCACGACTCCGCCTCCTCCATCCCGGTGAAGTCGAGCACTCCGCTCTCCCACGGCAGCGGTCCGCCGAACGGCAGGCCGTCGTCGGTCGCCTTCTCCGCGCCGTAGGCCACCCCTGCGTCGGCGGCACCGTAGGGGCTGCGCCCGTCGAGCCCGCGCACGCCCGGGAGGACGACGGGGTTGATCCGCCCCGGGTGCATCCCGGAGTCCGGGTCCGCGCTCCGGTAGTCCGCGGTGCCCTGGGTCAGCGCGCTCAGCGTGATGAGCACGTGGTCGACGCCCGCGGCGCTCGGACGCTCCTGCGCGTTGCCGTCGACGACCCGGTAGCCGTAGGACGCGAGCACCTCGGTGTCGACGGCCCCGAGGACGTACACCGTCGAGCCCTCGCGCAGGGGCAGCGCGGCACCGCTGCCGTCCGCCCGGTCCCGGTTCTGCAGCAGCACCACGGACCGCCGCTGCACGTCCTGGGCCACCGCCTCGTGCTCGGCGTCGGAGAGCACCGCGTCGGCCGCGTCCTCGTCGACGTACGGGTTCTCGAACAGCCCGAGCCGGAACAGCGGCTCGAGCAGCCGCCGGCAGGCCTCGTCGATGCGCTCCTGCGTCACCAGGCCGGACCCCACGAGCGACGTCACGGTCCGCGGGTCGTGGAACCCGGACAGCACGTCGGACCCGGAGTTGATCGCCGCCGCCAGGCGCTCCGGCACGCTCTTCTCCTCCAGGCCCCAGGCACGCTCGGTGACGATGCCGGTGTCCGAGTTGACGTAACCGGTGAAACCGAGGTCCCCGCGGAGCAGCCCCGTGACCAGCTGCCCGCTGAACGCCATACCGATCTGGTCGAGCTCGACCCCCTCGTGGGTGACGTCCATCGGCACGCCGTAGTAGGGCATGATCGCCGCCGCCCCCGCCGCGATCGCGGCCCGGAACGGCTCCAGGTGGTCCCCGAACCGCCCACCCGGGTAGACCTGGGTCTTGCCGAAGGAGTAGTGCGGGTCGAGCCCGCGCTCCTGCGGCCCGCCCCCGGGGAAGTGCTTGACCGTCAGGGCGACGTCGCTGCCCGGGCCGAGCGAGGACCCGTCCACCACCTCCGGGCCCTGCAGGGTCTGCAGCAGCGCCGTCACGATCTCGCTCGTGAGGGTCGCGTCCTCGCTGAAGCACTCGTGGGTGCGGTACCACCGCGGCTCGGTGATGAGGTCGACCATGTAGCCGTACATGCCCCGCAGACCGATGGCGTGCCACTCCGCACCCATGACCTCCGCGAAGGCGACGACCGGCTCCATGCTCCCCGCGCCGAGCGCTGCCGCCGCCAGGCCCGCCTCCTTGGGGAATCCGGTGAAGGCCCCGTGGCTCTCGTTGATCCCGGCCCGGGCGTCGGGGTCGATGTGGTTGCGCGCGTTGGACTTCGCCAGGACGGGGATGCCCAGGCGGCTGTCCTCGGCCAGCTCCTGCAGGGCGTTGAGGTAGACGGCGGCCTGCCGGGGCGTGACCGAGGAGCCGGCGATGAACGGGTGGCTGTCGTCCCCCTGCGTCTCCTCCCCCGGTGGCGCGACCACGTTGCGGAAGATGACCCTGCGCAGGTGCTGCTCGCCGACGTGGTCGCGCCCGATGTCGGTGACGGTGCCGCCCCACCCCGCGTTGACCGTGTCGATGAGCATGAGCCCGGCCTTCTCCTCCAGCGTCATCCGGCCCACGAGGTCCGCCGCCCGCTCCGGCGGGGGCAGCCGCCAGTCCTCGTAGGGCGACAGCTGCCCGTCGCCGTCCAGGTCCCGGAAGGACATGCCGTCGACCTCGATCGGCGAGCGCGACCGGGTGCCCAGGACGGGCTGGTCAGGTGTGGTGCTCGGCATCTGGTTCCTCCTGGGTGGGGACGTCGTCCGGGTGCCCGTCGGCGCCCCCGACGACCACCCACGTCAGAGACTAGACGGCACGTCCGTCACCCGTCTCAGGTCCGCGGGGAGTCCCGCCCCGCCCGCCGTCGACGCACCGCGGCCGCGGCCTGCCTCGTCGCCAGCCAACGCACGAGGAGGAACACCCCGACGGCCACGGCGACGATCAGCACGATCCTCCAGATGTCGTCCACGCAGCGCTCCTCGGGTCGGGTCGAGACCAACATCCTAGGACCCGCTCGCCGGTCGGCCGGCGCCTCTCGCCGGTCGGCCGGCCCCGCTCGCCGGTCGGCCGGCGCCGAGCTGCCGGGTGCTGCCAGGGGTCAGCGCTCCATGTCGGTGATCTCCCGCAGCCTGGTCAGGGCGGTGCGCAGGTGCGCCGTCAGCTCGGCCCCCAGGTGCTCCTCCCACTCGCGCTCGACGCCCGCCACCACCTCCTGCGCGCGGCGGGTGGCCGCACTCCCCCTGCGCGTGAACCGGATGAGCCGCGAGCGACCGTCGGTGGGGTCGGGCACCCGCTCCACGAGCCCCTCCCGCTCCAGCGCGGCGACCAGCATGCTCGCCGTCTGCTTCGTCACCTGCGCCTGCCGCGCCAGGTCGGTGAGCCGGGAGCCGTCGTCGGCGATGCGCTGCGCGAGGCGGGCCTGCGCCACCGTGACGTGGTAGCCGGCGTCCTGCATCGTCGTGACGACGCGCTCGTCCATGGCGCGGTAGGAGATGAACATGAGCGTGGCGAGGTCCATCGGGTGCCCCTTGACAGTGGTCAGCAGTGCTGACGATAATGGTCAGTGACGCTGACCATCATAGAGGAGTCGCCATGACCAGGCTCCCACCCACCACCCTCCTGAGGGCTGCCGCCTCCGTGCGCGCAGCGCTGCAGCGGGTCACCGGCCGGATGGTGCCGCCCGAGGTCGCCCTCCTGGAGCTCGCGTCGGGTTTCATGGCGTCGCGCACGCTCTTCGCCGTGGCCGAGCTCGGGGTCGCCGGCGTGCTGGCCGACGGTCCACGGTCGCCGGCCGAGGTGGCCGCCGTGCTCGGCACGGACCCGGACGCGACGTACCGGCTGCTCCGGGCCTGTGCGGCGTGGGGTGTCTTCCGCGAGGGTCCTGACGGGCGGTTCGCCCTGACCCCGACCGCCGACCGGCTCCGGTCGGGGACGGCGGACTCCATGCGCGACGTGGTCCTCATGCTGGGCCACCCCGACTACCAGCAGGTATGGGGTGGGCTGGCCGGGAGCGTGCGCACCGGCACCCCGGTGGCCGAGCACACGCTGGGACGGTCGCTGTGGGAGCACCTGGACCACGACCCGGCGTTCGGCGCGACCTTCGACGACGCGATGAGCCGGCTCACGGCCCTCGACTGGCCGACCGTGGCCGCCGTCTACGACTTCTCGCGGTTCTCCACGATCGCCGACGTCGGCGGCGGGCACGGTCAGCTGCTCGCCCTGATGTTGTCCGCGGCGCCGACGGCGCGCGGCATACTCCTCGAGCGGGAGGCGGTGGCCCGCCGCGCCGAGGAGCTCCTGCGCACGGCCGGTGTCCTCGACCGCGTGCGGATCCAGCCGGGGTCGTTCTTCGACGCAGCCCCCGACGACGCCGACCTCTACGTCCTGCGGCGGGTGCTGCACGACTTCGACGACGAGCAGGCCGCCGCGGTCCTCACCCACCCTACGCAGCCAGATGCCCGACGACGCGACTCTGCTGGTCGTGGAGAGCGTCGTCCCGGCCGGCAACGCACGACACCTCGCCAAGGCCCTCGACCTGGACATGATGGTCTTCGTCGGGGGCCGGGAGCGCACCGACGCCGAGTGGCGCACGCTGCTGACGTCCACCGGGTTCGAGCCGCCGCGCATCGTGCCCACCCTCTCCTCCGTCTCGCTCCTCGAGTCCTCCCCCAGGAGGTCGTCATGAACATCGTCGCCCAGCTGTGCGCCGGTCTGGCCGCACTCACGCTCATCGTGGTCTTCCCCCTCGAGGCCTTCCTCATCGACCGGCCCTGGGTGCAGCGCTTCCTCCAGATCGAGCCCGAGGGCATCCGCAACGTGCACCTGTGGTCGTTCTGCCTGGGCGCGCGCAACGCCCTCGCCGGGGTCGGCACGCTGATCGGCCTGTTGATGGTCAACGTCGGTGATGCACGGACAGGGACGGTCGTCGTCGTGGTGGGCTGCATCTACATGCTCGTCGCGTCGCTGTTCATGGCCGCCGCCGACGGACTCGGCTACTGGCTCCCCAGGGGCGGCAGCATCAAGGGCACGATCGGCTCGTCGATCCTCCCGGCAGCCGCGCTGGTCGCCCTCGCCGTCTAGGTGTCCCAGGCACCCCCGCGCCAGGGGACAGAGTCGTCCACGGCTACCTGCGTCAGACGCTCTCGTCCAGGTTGTGGACGCTCGTGCCGTCCGCGTCCACGCGCATGAGCATGGGCCTGGTCGAGGAGCCGCCGCGCACGACGACCACGGTCTCGCCCCGGTGACGGTCGACGATCTCCTCCAGCCCCGCCGAGCCGTCCCCGAGGTCTCCGTGACCGCTGTGGCAGGGCACGCCGAGGTCCTCCGCCAGCGTCTCGACCGGGCCGGTGTCGGGCACGTCGTCGGCGGCGTACACCGCCTGCACGCGCTCCCGGTAGAGCTCGGAGGCCAGCCACGTGACGTCGTTCAGCCCGGGCGGGGTGAGCAGGATGATGCGCGCCGCGCACTGGAGGTCGCTCATGCTGCGACTGTATCCACCCCCATGCCACTGAGACCGGCGGCTGCCAAACACGTGGGCGGTCAGTCGATCGGCTCCACGGTGAGCGCCACACAGAACCGGTTGTCCGGGACGTCCTCGAAGCCCATCGCCTCGACGCTGACAGTCTGTCCCGGCTTGACCCGCTCGGCGTAGTAGTACAGCTCGCTGACCCGCTCGTCGGTGTCCAGGTCGATCACCTCGACGGTCCCGATGACGTCCGCGTCGTCGGAGCCGTCGTTCAAGACCTTCACCACCGCCGTGGGAAAACCGTCCTTGATCGGACAAGCGGTCACGGTGGCGTAGTAGTCCCCGTTGACGACGTCCCAGCCATCCGTCTCGGACTGAGGTGCCGGCGGCTCCTCCACCTGAGCGGGGCGCTGACCGGAAGCCCCTGCCCACCCGGCCGCACCGAGCCGGACGAGCACCCTCTCGAGCTGTCGCTGGCTGGACGCGGCCACCGCCCACGTGGGTGCCACGTGCGCGGTCTCGGTGTACTCGCGCACCATGCCGGCATACTGCGACCGTTCGTACTCGTACAGGCTGACCGACTGGCCGTCAGAGGTGGTGCACACCGTGACGGTGAAGTCGTTGCCCACGTGGTCGGTCGTCGTCCACGGTTCGTTGCAGGTCTCCAGACCCGCCGCAGCGGCCATGCCGCTGGAGACGGTGGCTTCGCCCTCGGCAAGAATGTCCTGGCACTGCTTGTCCAGCTGTTCGCTGATCGCCGCTTCAGACACTTCGACGATCTGGTCCGGATCCCCGGGCTGGAGTGGTTCGAGGTTCTCGACGATCGTCTCGGTCATGAGATCCAGGATCGATTCGCGGCGGTCCTGCCAGTCCTCGCACATCGCGGGGGTGACATCGCTGATGGCGGAGGTCACCGCGTCGTCCACCATCTCGCGGAGGTCCGCCTCCGTGGTCTCCGACGTGGGTTCGACCGTGGTCTCCGCGGTCGCGGCCGCGGACGCGGTCTCGGTGGCAGCAGGAGAGGGCGCGGGCGGCTGAGGCGCCGTGTCTTCGTCCGTCCCCGGCGAACACGCGACCAGCACGAGAACCGCGGCACCTGCCGTCCACGCACGTGCTCGCTTCGTCACCCTCGGTCCCTCCTGCCGGTGGGCCCCTCCCACCGTCGATCGATGGGATGGAATCTACCCCGGACTACCGACGAGCCCCTACCAGCCGCACGATCCTCGTGCAGGGGCGCACCCTGGACCCTTGGCACGACCCTGACTCATGAACCACACCTACCGCCCAGATGACCCGCGACCCAGCCATGAGCGCCGACAACCTGAGCAAGACGCACACGGCGACGGAAACACCGCCGGACCGTCAGTCGATCTTCAGCTCGCCCATCTCGTCCCAGCCGTCACCCTCCACCTGGCGGGAGACGATCTTGGGGGTCCCGGTGATGTGGGGACGCATGGCGTCGATGCCCTGCTGGAAGTGGGGGCTCTGGACGTGGGCGGCAGCGCCCTCGTCCGTGAACGCCTCCACGAGGACGTACTCGTGGGGGTCCTCCACGCTGCGGGACCACTCGAAGAAGAGGTTGCCCTCCTCGGAACGGCAGGCGGAGGTGTAGTCGGCCACGATGTCCATCCATCGGTCGGCCGACTCGGGCTTGACGGGGAACTTGACGACGATGAGGTACATGCCAGGCATGCTCCCCAGGCTCGCCCTCGCCGTCAAGACCACACACGTGCGCCGGAGGGGTTGGCGGGCAGGGCCGGAGTCGCTAGCGTGGCGCAGATCACACAGCGTTCGCTGACCTGCAAGGAGGCAGTCCGTGAGCCAGACCCACGACGCAGACCGACGAAGTGCCAAGGACCCCGAGGACATCAAGCGCGACACCAGCGCGACCGTGGCCGGCTCACCCGCACAGCTGAGCGAACGGCAGCGTGCCATCCTCGTCCGGCTGCTGCGGGTGGCCTATCCCCACGACTCCTTCCGGACGGGCCCTACGAGCGCACCGCCGACGCGGTGGTCGCGGCGACGGCCGACGACCAGCGCCTGGCACGGACCCTGGGACAGGACCTGGACCAGCTGGACGTCATCGCCGGCGGTGACTTCCTCTCCGTCGACGAGCAGACAGCGACCCGGTGGCTGCGCGAGTACTCCGACGAGCCTTACTTCCGCGCCGTCCGTGGGGTCGCCGTGGTCGCCCTCTACGACGACTCAGAGGTCTGGCAGCTGCTCGGCTACGAAGGTCCCAGCGTGGACCAGGGTGGGTACGTCGACCGCGGTTTCGACGACCTGGACTGGCTGCCGGACCCCAGGATCGAGGAGTACGACGGCGAGCCCCGACCCGAGATCATCACCTCCGACACCCAGGGAGCGGACGCATGAGCCAGACCACCGAGCCACGTCCCACCCAGCACGGGAAGCAGATCGAGCACGACGACCCGGTGGTCGTCATCATCGGCTCCGGGGCCGGCGGCGGGACCATGGCCCACGAGCTGGCCACCAACGGGGTCCGGTGCGTGGTCCTGGAGGCCGGGCCCTACCTGCAGCGCGAGGACTACGTCAACGACGAGTGGGAGGCCTTCACCCAGATGGCCTGGCTCGACATGCGCACGACGTCCGGGTCCTGGCGCATCGTGCGCGACTTCCCCAACCTCCCGGCCTGGATCGTCAAGGCCGTCGGCGGCAGCACCACGCACTGGTCCGGGGCAACGCCCCGGTTCATGGCCCACGAGTTCAAGGCCCTGTCCACCTACGGTCCCGTCGAGGGGGCCAACCTGCTGGACTGGCCCATCACCCTGCAGGACCTCGAGCCGTACTACGACCGGGCCGAGAAGGCGATCGGGTCCACCCACCGGCACGGCCGCCCACCGCTGCCGGCGAACAACAACTACAAGGTCTTCGCCAACGGTGCCGAACGCGTGGGCTACAAGTACTACGCCACCGGCCCCTACGGGACCAACGCCGAGCCCTACGACGGACGACCGGCCTCCATCCAGGACGGTTTCAACTTCCAGGGGGACAAGTCAGGGGCGAAGTGGTCCACCGCCGCCCGGGAGGTCCCCCGGGCCCTGGAGACCGGCAACGTCGACCTGCGCACCCAGTGCCAGGCCGTGCGCATCACCCACGACGACACCGGCAGGGTCGACGCGGTGGAGTACCTCGACGCCGACGGTGCCCTGCACCGGCAGGCAGCCCGGGCCGTGTGCGTCGCCGGCAACTCGATCGAGACCCCGCGGCTGCTGCTCATGAGCGCCTCCTCGATGCACCCCGACGGGCTGGCCAACTCCTCCTCCGGCCAGGTCGGCCGCAACTACATGCGGCACCTGACGGGCTCGGCATACGCACGCTTCGACCAGCCGGTGCGCATGTACCGCGGCGAGACCATGGCCGGGATCATCGCCGACGAGGCCTCCTACAACCCCTCCCGGGGGTTCGTCGGCGGGTTCTACATGGAGACCCTCTCCCTGGGCCCGGCCTTCCTGGCCAGCTTCGTCGAGCCCGGCTCGTGGGGGCGGGAGTTCACCCACCTGCTCGACGCCTACGAGAACACCGCCGGGATGTGGATCGTCGGCGAGGACATGCCGCAGGCCTCCAACCGGGTCACCCTCAACGCCGACGTCAAGGACCAGCACGGGCTGCCCGCGCCCAACGTCCACTTCGACGACCACCCCAACGACGCGGCCATGCGCCGCTACGCCTACCGCGCGGCCGACGAGCTCTACCGCGCCGTCGGAGCCCAGGGCGTCCACCACACGCCCCCCTACCCCTCGACCCACAACCTGGGGACCTGCCGCATGGCCGGACGCGCCGAGGACGGGCCGCTGGACGCCTGGGGCGCGGCGCACGACGTCCCGGGACTCTTCGTCAGCGACGGCTCCGTCATGACCACCGGGGCCTCGGCCAACCCCACCCTGACCATCGTGGCCCTGGCCATGAGGCAGGCCGAGCACATCATGGACCAGCTGCGCACGGGTGACCTCTGACGGCGAGGCCCCGACCGACAGCTCCGGCGACCGGCACGCCGCCGGCATGTGCCTAGAGTGGCCGGGTGACTCTCCACGACATCCCCCTGACCACCATGGACGGCCGGCCGACAACCCTCGGCGAGCACGCCGGTCGCGTCCTGCTCGTCGTCAACGTGGCCTCCCGCTGCGGGCTGACCCCGCAGTACGCCGGCCTCGAGCGGCTGCAGGAGGAGTACGGCGAGCGCGGCCTGACCGTGGTCGGCGTCCCCTGCAACCAGTTCGGCGGTCAGGAGCCGGGCACCAACGAGGAGATCGCCCAGTTCTGCTCGGCGACCTACGGCGTGAGCTTCCCGATGATGGACAAGGTGGACGTCAACGGGGAGGACCGGCACCCGCTCTTCGACGAACTGACGCAGGTGCGCGACGGCGACGGTAAGGCCGGCGACGTCGGGTGGAACTTCGAGAAGTGGGTCGTGGACGGCGACGGTGCGCCGGTCGCCCGGTTCCGCTCCCGCACCGAGCCGACCGACCCGCAGGTCGTCGGGGCGATCGAAGCAGCGCTGGCCGGGATCGGCGTCACCCGCTGAGCCGCCGGGGACGGCAGGATGTCCCCATGACACAGCTCGAACGTGCCGAGGTCGTCGACGTCGAGGACCCGGAGGGTCGTGGGCGTCTCCAGGTCTCCTTCGCGGGGCGGGCCCGGTCCCGTCGTCAGGCCTGGGCGGAGGTGTGCCTGCCGCTCGGCGCGGACGCCGGGCGGCCGCCGGCCGTCGGCGAGACCGTGCTCGTCGGTCACGAGGGCCGTGGGACAGGCAGTCCGGTCGTCCTGGGGCGTCTCGGTCCCCCGGTCGAGACCCCGCGCGCCGAGCAGCCGACCGAGCTGCGGCTGACGCACGCCGGGCACAGCGTCGTCATCGACGAGGACGGCATCACCCTCCGCCTCGCCGACGGCTCGGCCGAGCTGGTCCTCACGACCGCGGGGGTGACGCTCCGGGCCGGTGCCACCCTGAGGCTCGAGGGGGGGAGGTGCCGCGACGACGCTGCGCTCGTCCGGCACGTGCGAGGTCACCGGATCCCTCGTCCGGATCAACTGAGGTCGGGTATGCCGCCCGCCGCCCGCATCGCGGACCCCACCACCCCCACGGTGGCGGGGTCGCGCCGCCCGGTGTCCCGACCGTGCTGGTCGGCGGAGTGCCGGCCGCCGTGCTGGGGGACCTCACGACCTGCCCCATGCAGTGGTCCCCGGGGGTCTTTCACGGCTCGTCGGTCATCACCAGCGCGAGCAGCACGGTGCTGGTCGGCGGACGACCGGCTGCTCGCGTGGGCGACAGGACCGGCTGCGGCGCGGTCCTGGTGCAGGGGTGCCCGACCGTGCTGATCGGCGGGTGAGCGGCGGTCAGGGGCGGACGAGGTCGTCGCCCGGGGCAGGAGCGCCTGAGCACCGGCTCACCCAGTCGACGACCCCTGGCCAGTGGGGCGCGTCCGGGCGGATCAGACCCAGGTGGTCCAGGCCCGGCACCACCGTCAGCCCGACATCGTCACCGAGCTCCCTGGCCCGACGCAGGTAGGCCTCGCTGTGCGAGAGCGGCACCCTGGTGTCCGCGTCCCCGTGCACCAGGAGGGTCGGTCGTCCCACCGGCAGCTGGTGCAGCGGCGACCCCTCGGCATACGCCTCGGGCCGTTCCTGCGGAGGCTCCGGTATGACGCCGCGCACCGCGTCCTCCCCCAGCCTCTCCTCGCGGGTGCGGGCAAGGTCGGTCACCGGGGCGAGCGCCACCACCGCGTCGACCTGCCCTGCGGTGAGGAGCGCCAGCTGGCCGCCGACGGAGTGCCCTACGCTCACGACCGGCAGGTGAAACCGAGACCCTCGGAGGTGGTCGCGCACGGCCCCCAGCGCGGCCGTGGCGTCGACGAGCGACGTCGGCCATGCGCCGGACCTCTCCTCGCCGGCGGGCGGCTGAGGGTCCTTCACGCCGAGCCGGCGGTACTCGACGTTGGCGACCCACCAGCCGCGGTCCAGGAGAGGTCCTGCGCCAGCGGGTCCATGAGCGCCTTGGTGAACCGCGCCCTCCAGTAGCCGCCGTGCAGCAGGACCGCCGCACCCGCAGGGACCCCGAGCGGCTCCAGCACCTCGACCACCTGGTCCGGTGACCCGCCGTACCTGAGCGTCGTCGTCATGCCCCCATCCTGCACCGGGCATCATGGGCACATGGCCGGTCACGAAGTGTTTCTGCTCGACGCTGTGCGCACGCCGTTCGGCAAGCTGCGGGGCGGGCTGTCGCACGTGCGCACCGACGACCTCGCGGCCGCACCGCTGCGGAGCCTGATGGCCCGCCACCCGGGCCTCGACCCTGCCCGCGTCGAGGACGTGTACTACGGCAACACCAACGGGGCGGGCGAGGAGAACCGCAACGTCGCCCGCATGGCCGCGCTCCTCGCCGGGCTGCCCGTCACGGTTCCGGGCGTCACCGTCAACCGGCTCTGCGGTTCCGGCTCGGAGGCCCTGGTCCAGGCCGGCCGTGCCGTCGCGGTCGGTGACGCCGACCTGGTGGTCGCCGGCGGTGTCGAGGGGATGAGCCGGGCGCCTTACGTGCTGCCCAAGCCCGACGAGGCGCTGCCACGACGCATGGAGCTGCACCAGACGACCGTCGGGTGGCGGATGGTCAACCCCGCCTTCCCTGCGGACTGGACGACGTCCTTGGGCGCTTCCGCCGAGCTGGTGGCGGGGGACCGCGACATCGGGCGCGAACAGATGGACGACTATGCGGTGCGCTCGCACCGTCTCGTGCACGCCGCCTACGAGGCCGGGCTGCACGAGGGGTTCGTGGTGCCGTTCGAGGGTGTCGAGCGGGACGAGTCGCTCCGACCTGAGGCCTCGATGGAGTCCCTCGGGGCGCTGCGCCCGGCGTTCACCGAGAACGGAAGCGTCACGGCCGGCAACTCCTCACCCGTGAACGACGGAGCGCTGGCCGCGCTGGTCGGCACCGCGCGGGCGGCGGACGAGCTGGGGGTGCACCCACTGGCGCGGATCGTGGGCTCGCGCACGGTCGGTGTGTCACCAGAGCTCTTCGCCGTGGCTCCGGTGCCGGCGATCCAGCAGCTGCTGGAGCGGACCGGGCACCGCGCGGACGACGTCGACCTGTGGGAGATCAACGAAGCGTTCGCCGCCGTGGTGCTGTCGGTGCTGCACGAGCTGCCGGAGATCGACCCGGACAGGGTCAACGTCAACGGAGGTGCGATCGCCATCGGGCACCCGCTCGGCGCGAGCGCCCCCCGCGTGGTGGTGGACCTGGCCCGCGAGCTGCGGCGCCGCGGCGGCGGGCTCGGCGTGGCCGCGGCCTGCATCGGCGTGGGTCAGGGCACCGCGGTTCTGGTCGAGGTGCCACGCACCTGACCCGGGTCACCCCCCCGAGCCAAGGACGCCGCCCCCCCCGTCGCTCGGGATTCGCGGCACTTCGTCTTTGAGGGTGGGGTCATAGGTTCAGCCCTCCGCCGATGAGGAGCATGCGCAGGCGGTAGTTCTCGAAGTTGGTCAGGCCTCGTGCGATGCGGCGGTGGAGCTCGATGAGGCCGTTGGTGGCCTCGGTGCCGCCGTTGGTGGCGCCGGTGTCGAAGTAGGCCAGGAACGCCTCTTTCCACTTGCGCAGGGTCCGGCCCAGGCGGGCTACCTCGGGGATCGGGCAGGAGGGGAACGAGGCGACGATGCGCTCGGCGATCTTGCGACCCTCGGCCTTGTCCCATGCTTGTAGGCGGCGCGCAGCTGCTGGGCGCACTGCCAGGTCAGGTCGACCTTCTCGTGTTCGGCGTGCGCGGCGAAGGCCCGTTCGATGCGCCCGCGCTGCTTGTCGGTGAGGTTCTCGGAGCCGGCGCGCAGGACGTTCTGGATCCCGTACAGCGGGTCGCCCTTGCGACCACGGTGCCCGGTGGTGTCCTGCTGCACCCGCCGCCTCATCTCGTCCACACACTTGGTGCCCAGCGCGACGACATGGAAGGCGTCCAGGACCGCCGTGGCGTCGGCCAGCTCATCGCCGATGGCGCTCTTGTACCCCTGGAACGGGTCGAGGGTGGCCACGTCCACACCCGCGGTGAACTCCTCCCCGCGTGCCTCCAGCCAGTCGGCGTACGCGGCCCGGGTACGACCCTGGACCGGTCCAGCAGACGGGCACTGACCTCCCCGTTCTCATCGACGGTCAGGTCGACCATGCCGGTCAGCTCCTTGGGTCCTCGGCCGCCGTCCTCGGGCGCCCAGGTGGAGACGTGGTGCCACACGTGCTCGTCCACCCCGGGGGCGGTGACGCCGGCGAAGCGGGACTCCTCAGCGGCGGCTGCGGTCAAGATCGGCTTGATCGCGGCCCACACCGTGCGCCACCGCACCCCGAGCTGGCGGGCCACGCCCTGCACCGAGGCGTGCTCGCGCCGGATCTGCGCGATCGTCCACCGCGCGGCACGGGTGGTGAGCAGCCCACGAGGGCGGGCCAGGTCCAGTTCCTGTTCGGTGAACGTGACCTTCTCGCAGGCGTCCTCGCGGCACCGGTAGCGGCGCTTGTGCCACAGCAGCACGACCGGGGTGGGGGTTCGTCCGGCGAGTCGCCGAAACTCGGTAAGCAGGGACTGAGCACGAGGAGGGGCCCCGGTCGCTCGACCGGAGCCCCTCCCGCTGCTGTGACGACCGGCTACCGGTTGTCGATGTCGACCACCGTCAGCTCCATGACGCCGTCGCCGTCGTTGTGCGAGACGGCGCCGAGGTGCCACTGATCCGCGGTCGCCCCGGTCCACGACGCGGTGACGGTCTCCGTGGCGCCGACGCTGGCCGCCGCCGGCCCGTCGACGGTGAGGCTGCCGTCGTCTGCCGACGGGTCGGCCTGCAGGACCCACAGGTAGCTCGTGACCGACGTCGTCGGGTCCACGGTCTGCCACCCGTGGATGTAGACGCTGTAGGTGTCGTCGGCGGGCAGGACCAGGTCGATCTGCTCGTCGGTGCCACCGTTGGTGCTGGAGGCGACCAGGTTGCCGGCCGAGTCGTGCACGAACAGGTCGATGTCGACATCAGGGTCCGTGACGCCGTCCGGCGGGATCACCACCCGCAGCAGGGCGGCGTCCGTCGTCGTCACCTCGTGGGCCACGGCGCCGTTGCCCACGTCGCCCGGGTCGAACGTCTGGTCCGGGTCCTGGGCGACGTCGTCCACCCACACGGTGGCGGGAGTCAGGCCGTGGTCGCCGGCGGTGTACTCGCCGTCATAGCCGAACGTGACGTCGAAGCTGACGGACCCGGCCTCACCGGAACCGGTCACCTCGTCCGGGACGCTCAGCAACGAGGCGCGTGCGGCGATGGGGCTGGTCGCGTCGTAGCTGCCGCTGCTCCAGGTCAGCGATCCGAAGCGCCAGTCCCCGATCTCGGCGTCCAGGGTGTTCAGCGTGACCGTGTAGGAGGCGGACTCGCCCGGGCCGAGCTCCAGCGTCGTCGGCGAGACGACGGCCTCGAACCCTTCCGGGGCGTCCACCGACACGGTGTAGGTCTGTGCCGTGTCGGACACGCTCGTGACCGTGCGGGTCACCGTCTTCGTGCCGGGCACGTCCGAGACGCCGATGGAGGGGACGTTGAGGTCCTCCGACTCCATCGGAACACCCCGGCCCTCGACGAACGCGCAGCTGCCCGCCGTGAAGGTCCCGGGGGCGGCGTCGCACAGGAACCCGACGTACTCGAACAGCCCCGCGTCGTAGACCAGGCCGGGGTCGAAGGACGAGCCGGTCTCCGTGGGCGAGCCCGGGGCGACGTGACCGGCGCCCATCTCGAAGGGTGTGGCCGGGGTCAGGCGGTCGTTGCTGCGCACGTCCTGGCTGGCCGTGGTCATCAGCGCCGACTTGGCCGCGGCGGCCGACCAGTCCGGGTGCTCCTGCTTGAGCAGCGCGAACAGCCCCGCGACGTGCGGGCTCGACATCGAGGTGCCGGCGATCGACTGGAAGTCGTTGCCGCCCGGGTCCGCGTAGGGGCTCGCACCGGCGAGGATCTGCAGCCCCGGTGCGGTGACGTCCGGCTTGATCAGGTCGAGGGCGACCGTGTCCGGCCCGCGTGAGGAGAACGACGTCATGGACGGGGCGCCCTCGAAGACGCCGGCTGTCGCGGTGTCGACCAGGGCGGCCGTGGCCTTGCGCAGCGGCTTGCCGGCGATGTAGGCCTTGATCGCCAGACCCGGGGTGTTGTCCACGTGCACCGTGGGGACGTGGTGGTTGTCCGTCATGCGGTCGCCGGCGTCGTCGTTCTCGTACATGATCATCCCCGCGCCACCGGCCTGCTGCACCGCCAGGCTCTTGTCGGTCCGGGCGATCACACCCCGGCGGCACAGCACGATGGCGTCCCGCACGACCCCGGGCTTGAGGGTCCCCGGCAGGCACAGGTCGGCGTCGGGCGCGGTCGGCCTTCCCTTGTAGGCGAAGGCGGCGTCCACGAGCGGGGTCTGGTCGGGCACGTCGTCCGTCAGCGATGCGCCGACATAGCTCTCGCCGTTGCCGAGCTCGATCGTGCCCTGCCAGAACCGCGACTGGGTGCTGGCGCCGACCGTCGTGATCCACGGCACGCTCCCGGGCCCACCGATGGTCCCGGCCCCCGGACCCGAGTTGCCGCCTGAGGTGGCGGCGAAGACGCCCGCGTCCGCCGCGAAGAGGAACGCGAGGTCGTCCGCGCCGTTGAGAGAGGCTCCGCCGCCGATCGAGTAGTTGATCACGTCGACGCCGTCGGTCACGGCCTGGTCGATCGAGGCGGCCAGGTCCGAGGAGAACCCGCCGAGCGTCCCGAGCCCCTTGTAGGCAATGACGTGGGCGCCCGGCGCGATGCCGGAGACCTCGCCGAGGTCCTGGCCCTCGATGGTGGCGGGCACCCCGGCATTGCCCGCCGCCGTGGAGGCGGTGTGGGTGCCGTGCCCGTTGTCGTCGCGCGCCGAGTCGAACTCGAAGGGCTCGGCGCCGACGACGGACCGGTAGGTCTCGAGCATCTGCCGTGCGCCGAGCAGCTTGTTGTTGCAGTCGAAGGGGGCGTCGGCCGCGTTGTGCTCGGAGTTGCCGAACTCGCACGGGAGGTCCTCGGGCACGTCCTCCGGGGCGGCCGGGTAGCTGCCGTCGTCGGCGAAGCTCAGGTGCTCGGGCCAGATGCCGGTGTCGATCACACCGACCACGACGCCCTCGCCGGTCAGGCCGTTGGCCCACGCGCCACCGGCGCCCGTCAGACCGAGAAACTCGGGGCTGGAGTCGGTGGTGGCCTCCCGCCACACGTCTGGCAGGACCAGCCTCACGTCCTCACGCGCGGCCAGCGCCGTCGCCTGCTTGTGGGACATCTGCGCCGAGAACCCGTTGAGGGCAACGGTGTAGTCGTTGAGGATGCGCACGTCCGCCGCATCGGCCGCGCGCGCATGCTCTGCCCGCATCTCGCGGCCCTTCGCCCGTCCGGACGGCGTGTCGATCCGGTCGCGGCCGACGGTGACCACCAACGGATCCTCCTCCATCAGGACCACGTAGCTGCCGGTCTCGCTCTTCTCCACGACCCGGCCGTCGAAGGTGAGCTCCGCGTCGTCAGGTGCGGCGGAGGCGATGGAGGCCAGCCCCATCGACATCCCGATGCTCATCGCCCCGACCACTGCCCAGGTCCTGCGCCCTCTGTGCCCCATGCTCGTTCTCCTTGTCCCCGGTAGCGCCGTCGCAGCCGAGACGTGCGCGCGGCACCGGCGACATCGGCGTCACCCTGCCTTGCGTGAGCGCACCCGCAGGACGCTAGCGCTCGCTTTCCCCCGGGTCAATGGTCCTGCAGCGCCTCCCGCCGGCCGCGCCGGACCCCGGCCTCGAAGACCACCGTGCTGACGAGAGTGACGAGCACGAGCGGCAGGACGAAGACCACCATCAACAGGGTGAACCCCTCGAGGGCGTCGTGGTTGATCGCCTGGAGCACGACATACCCGACGTAGGCGCCGTAGAGCAGGACGAACAGCCCGCCCTCCCACCGGGCGACGCAGAAGCCGGTCAGGACCACCGGCAACAGGGCCACGCTCGCCGCCAGCATGAGCGGGATGTCGAGGGCGACCGCGGCCGGGGCGACGGGCAGGCCGCCGGAGGAGATCACCGCCGGAAGGCCGAGCACCAGCCCGAGGTTGGCGATGCAGCTGCCCAACGACGAGCAGGGCGACGTCCGCGACGACGAGGAGCAGCGAGACGACGAGCCGGGCGGGTGGCTTGCCGGCCTCGGTCTCGTCCGGGGCCTGCGCGGCGGCCTTCCGACGCCGCGGACCACCACGGTCAGCACCGTGTGCACGACCATCGCCACGAGCAGCAGCACGCCCTCCCCGGTGGAGAGCCGGCCGTCCAGGGCGAGGACGAGCAGCAGCACCGGCAGCCCCACGAGGAACGGCACGTCGAAGCGCACCAGCTGTTCGCGCACACTCAGCGGCAGCACGAGCGCCGAGATGCCCAGGATCAGCAGCACATTGGCGGCGTTGGAGCCCACGACGTTGCCGACGGCGAGGTCGGACTGCCCGTCGAGCTCGGCGCCGACGCTCACCGCCAGCTCCGGCGAGGACGTCGCGACCGACACCACCGTGAGGCCCACCACCAGCGGGCTGAGTCCCACCCGCACGGCGAGCGACGACGCGCCCCGGACGAGCAGCTCACCACCGGCGACCAGGAGGACGAGCCCGAGGAGGATGCGGCCGGCGTCGCGGTCCACGCGCACGCACACTAGGGGCGAAGGGCCCCACGTCCTGCGGAGCGGCCCACCAGCCACCGGCCCGCCTACGGCCGCACGAGCCCCGACCGGTAGGCGAGCGCCACGTGAAGCACGGCGCGTCGACCAACCGAACCGTCCGCCGGCCCAGCGACTCGGCCACCACTCCGCAGGCCGGGCACCCGACCGGCCCTGGTGTCGACTCCACCGTGACGGTGAGCAGGTCCGGGCCGCGGTCGACCGCCAGCACATGCAGGCCCTCCAGCCCCAGGAGCAGGTCGCAATTGTGGCAGTACGCGCCGCCGGCGCCCAGGGCACGGCAGCACGACGTAGGGTGATTCACGTCGAGGTCCTTGGAGATCAGGAGAGGTCAGAGTCCTCTGATCATCGGGGACCTCGACCCCGTCCCCGCCTCACCCAGCCCGTCGGCGCGCCGCGCTCACCCCACCCTCGAAGACGAAGAGCCGGATTCGCCTCAGAAGTCGGCGCTGGGTCGCCAGCTGCCGAACTCCTCCCTCAGGACCGCGACCACCTCGCCGATCGTCGCGTAGGCCCTCACCGCCTCGATCGTGGCCGGCATCACCGACCGGCCGGCCCGCACGTCCTCCCCCAGGCGGGTGAGGGCCGCGTCGACGGCGGCCTGGTCGCGGCTCTGGCGCAGCCGGCGCACCGACTCCGCCTGCGCCTGCTCGGTGCCGGGGTCGATCGTGAACACCTCGAGCGGCTCGGTCCTGGCGGGGAACGTGTTGACCCCGACCACGGTCCGTTCCCCGGACTCGACCGACCGGGCCAGCCGGTAGGCCGCCTCCGACAGGTCCCGCGCGAACCGGCCCGACCCGATGGCCTCCAGCGCGCCGCCACGCTCCTCGACGTCCTCCATCAGCGCCCAGATCGAGGTCTCGAGCTCGTCCGTCAGCGTCTCGACGGCGTACGAGCCGGCGAAGGGGTCGAGGGTGGTGGTGAGGCCGGTCTCGTGGGCGACCACCTGCTGGGTGCGCAGCGCGAGGGTCGCGGCCGCCTCGGTCGGGACGCCCAGCGCCTCGTCGTAGGCGGACACGTGCAGCGTCTGCACCCCGGCCAGCGCCGCGATCGTCGCCTCCACCGAGGTCCGGACCACGTTGTTCATCGGCTGCTGGGCGGTCAGCGTCGAACCGGCGGTGAACGCGAAGATGCGCAGCTGCTCCGAGCGCGGGTCCGTGGTCCCGTAGCGCTCGCGCATGAGGCGCGCCCAGACCCGTCGGGCCGCCCGGAACTTCGCGACCTCGGGCAGGACGTCGGTCGTGATCGCCAGGAAGGTGAACAGCGTCGGTGCCACCTGGTCCACGTCGATCCCTCGGCGCACGCACTCGTCCAGGTAGGCACGGGCGTTGGCGAACGTGAACGCGATCTCCTGCGTCGCCGACGACCCGGACTCGCGGATGTGGTAGCCGCTCATCGCCAGCGGCACCCAGCTCGGCGCCTCGCGCGCGACGTACTCGATGCAGTCGACCGACAGCCGCAGCGAGGCCTCCGGCGGGAAGATCTGGGTGCCGCGGGCGATGAACTCCTTGAGCACGTCGTTCTGGATGAACATGCCGAACCGGTCCGGGTGCACCCCGCGCTTCTCAGCGAGCGCGACGAACAGCGCGGCCCACAGGTAGCCGATGGAGTTGGCGGTGGTGCGGACCTGGGACAGCTCCTCCAGCGGTATGCGGTCCATCAGCACCTCGATGTCGGCGAGGCTGTCGATGGCCACGCCGACCCGACCCACCTCGCCGGCCGCGCGCGGGTCGTCGGAGTCGATGCCCATCTGGCTCGGCAGGTCCATCGCCACGGAGAAGCCGGTGACGCCCGCGTCCAGCAGCGCGCGGAAGCGGGCGTTGGACTCCTTGGCGGTCCCGAAGCCGGCGTACTGGCCCATGATCCAGACCTTGGGCTCGGCGCTGACCCCCCGCGTGTAGGGGTACTCGCCCGGGTGCTCCGCGCCCTCCGGCGCGTAGTCGACCCGGAGCTGCGGATCCTCCCAGCTCACGGCATACCTCCTGGGCTCACGAGCCCTCCTCCAGCTGCGCGCGCAGCTGCTTCTTGGCGATCTTGCCGGTGGAGTTGAGGGGGAACTCCTCCACGACGCGGACCTCCTTGGGCTTCTTGTACGACGCCAGGCGGCTCGCGCAGTGCTCGCGCACCTGGTCCTCGGTCACGCGGGTCCCGGCGCGCGGGGTCACGAAGGCGACGACCCGCTGTCCCCAGTCGGGGTCGGTGACCCCGAGCACCGCGACCTGGGCCACGTCCGGCAGCTCGGCGACGACCTCCTCGACCTCGCGCGGGTAGAGTTTAGTAGCCGCCGCTGATGATCATGTCGCCCTTGCGGTCGATCAGCCAGAGGTGGCCCTCCTCGTCGAGACGACCCAGGTCGCCTGTGTGCAGCCAGCCGTCGACGACGGCCTTGGACAGGTCGCTGCGCTGCGCGGCGTTGTAGTAGCCGGCCATGACGTGGTCGCCGCGGGTGATGACCTCACCGACCTCACCGGGCGCGAGGCGACGGCCGTCCTCGTCGACGACGGCGAGCTCGACGCCGAGCGCCGGGCGGCCGGCGCTGGTGAGCAGCTCCGGCTCCCCGCCCAGGCCGCGCGCGTGGTCCGCGGCGTCCAGGACGGTGACCGGCGGGATCGCCTCGACCAGGCCGTAGTACTGCACCAGGTGGGGCGTGAGCTGGTCGTGCGCCCGGCGCATCTGCTCGGGCGGCATGGGGGCGCCCGCGTAGCCCAGCATCTTCAGCCCGGCGAGCTCCTCCCGGGTGGCGCCGTGCGACATCAGGCGCGCGACCATCGTCGGCACGAGCGCGGAGTGGGTGGCGCCCCGCTCGACGACCGCCTCGACGAAGGTCTGCGGGTCCCACGTCGGCAGCACGATCTGCCGCGCGCCGGCGACGAGGAAGGGCAGCACGAACAGGCCGCTGGTGTGCGTGACCGGGCCGGCGTGGACGTAGCAGTCGTCGGGGCCGGGCGGGCCGTCGAGGACGTCCTGGGTCATGTTCACGATCGAGGCGAACCAGTTGCGGTGCGTGCGCTGCGCGCCCTTGGGGTGACCGGTCGTGCCCGAGGAGTAGTGCAGGCCGCACAGGTCGTCGGGTGCGCGGACCGGCAGCGTCCCGGCGGTGGCGTCGCTCGCCAGAGCTTCGAGGGAGGTCTCGGGGCCGTCGCCGACCACGACCACGTGCGGCACCTGCTCCCGCACCGGCGCGATGTCGTCGGCGAACCGCTCCGCGTACACCAGTCCCCGCGCGCCGGAGTCGGCGGCGATCCGCTGCCAGTCGCTCGGGTGCAGCCGGTAGTTGAGGGCGACCCGCACCAGCCCGGCGGCGCGGATCGCCAGGTCGGTCTCGACGTAGGTGGTGCTGTTGCTCTGCAGGTCCAGGACGCGGTCGCCGGGCTCGAGCCCGAGCGCGAGAAGGCCGCCGGCGACACGGCTGACGCGGTCGGCGAGCTCGGCGAACGTCCGCCTCTGGGAGGCGTCGGTGCCCTCGATCGCGACCCGGTCGCCGAAGCGGTGGCCGGCCCGGGTGACCAGCGTGCCGATGTCCATGGCGTCAGTCTCCTGCTTCCTGGGGTATGGCGAGGGCCGCGTCGAGGATGCGTGCTCCCCGGCCCTGGGCCAGCACCGTCACCGGGTTGAGGTCGAGCTCGGCGCCGGGCGGGAGGGCTGCAGCGACGTCGGCAACGGCCAGGACGGTGTCGACGAGCGCGGCCCGGTCGGCGGGGCCCTGACCGCGGACGCCGTCGAGCAGGCGGGCCAGCCGGGTCTCGTCGAGCATCTCCTCCACGTCCTGGCGGTCGACGGGCAGCAGCCGCAGGGCGACGTCAGCTACCAGCTCGGTGAGGATCCCGCCGACGCCGACCGTGAGCACCCGTCCGAGCGGGCTGTCGGTGGTGCCGACGAGCGCCTCGACGCCGCCGGGCACCATCTCCTCGACGAGGACGGAGCCACCCATCGCGGCGAGGCGGTCGAAGACGTCCGGGGCAGCCTCCGCGGTGACGGCCAGGACCACGCCGCCGGCGTCGGACTTGTGGAGCAGGCCGGGGACGACGGCCTTGAGGACCGCGAGCCCGCCTGCCTCCTCGACCGCGGCGACGGCGTCGGCGCGGTCGAGGGCGATCCGCCCGACCGGCACCGGCAGGCCGTGCCGGGCGAGGGCCTGCTTGAGCGCGTCCTCGCCCATGTCCCAGGACAGCTCCAGGTCGACCGGGGACGAGGTCGGCCGGTCCCGGTGCTCCGACGCAGCCATCCGGCCGAGGGCGGCGAGCGCCCGGACACCGCGCTCGGGGGTGGGGTATGCCGGGAGGGCCGGCGGCGCGCATGGCGGCGCCGGCGTCGGGGGCCAGGTGGTCGGCACCGGTGCGCACGACGACGACGGGGACGTCGCGGGTTTCCCGGACCCGCGCGAGGGCCGCGACGACGTCGTCGACGTCCTTGCCGGTGAGGACGCAGAAGCAGGCGACGATCGCGTCCACGTTCCCGTCCTCGGCGATCACGCTCAGCGCCCTGTCAAAGAGGGCCGGGTCGCTCATCACCGAGGCCGTGACGTCGACCGGGTTGGCCGTCGAGCCGAAGGCCGGCACGATCTCCTCCAGCGCGGCCAGCGTCGGCTCCGACAGGGCCGCCAGCTCCAGGCCCCTCCCCGCGGCCTCGATCGCGTCGGCCGCCAGGATCCCGGACCCGCCGGAGGTCGTCACGACCGCGACGCGGCGCACCTGCCGTCCCCGCACCGACGGGACCAGGCCCATGACGTCACCGACGTCCAGCAGCTCCTCGATGTCGTCGACCCGCACGACCCCCGCCTGCCGCAGCGCCGCGTCGACGACCCTGTCCCCGGTCGCGAGCGCTCCCGTGTGCGAGGCGGCCGCCCGGGCTCCGGACTCCGACCGGCCGGCCTTCAGCACCGCGACGGGCACGCCGGAGGCGACCACCTGCGCCAGCGCACCGACGTCGGTGAGCGACTCGGCATACCCCAGGATCCCGGTGCACCCGGGCTCCCGGGCGATCTCGGCCATGACCTCGGCCGCACCGATGTCGGCCTCGTTGCCGGTGTTGACCACCCAGCCGAGACCGAGCCCGCGCTGGAACGCGAGCGAGACCGCGCCATACCCCAGGGCACCGCTCTGGCTGACGAAGCCGAGGCCGCCCGGAACCAGCTCGGTCGACTCCCCCGAGAACAGCGGGCTGAAGGAACTGACCTGCCCGCTGCCCGTGCCGACGGTGCCGATGCAGTTGGGCCCCAGGACCCGGACGCCCAGCTCCCGGGCCACCCCGACGAGCTCGTCCTGCAGCGCGGCGCCCGTCTCCCCGGTCTCGGCGAAGCCGCTGGAGCAGACGATGACGACGGGCACACCGGCCGCGGCGCAGTCGCGCACCCCCCCGACCACCTTGTCCGCCGCGACCATCAGCATGGCCAGGTCGACCGGCCCGTGCCGGCCCGCGTCGACGACGGAGGCGTACGACGGCAGGCCGCAGACGGGTGCGCCGTCGGGCCGGACCGGGTAGACACCGCCGGCATAGCCGTAGCGCCGGAGGAACTCGACCGGCAGGCGGCCCACCGCGCCGGGGCGGTCGCTCGCCCCGACGACCGCGACGCCGCGGGCCTCCCAGAGGGGGCGCAGGGTCACCGGCCGGGCCTCCACCGTGCGTGCCGGGCCTGCGGCTCACCCTCACGGACCAGCTGCAGCCGCGGCTTGGGGCCGTCCGAGCGCCCACCCTGCGGCTTGCGCCGCCCGGCGCGCCACGGTTGCGGCCACACCGCACCGGGTCCGTCGTAGTCCTGCTCGACGGCCGCGTGCAGGGTCCAGCTCGGGTCGTAGAGGTGGGCCCGGCCGACGGCGCACAGGTCGGCGCGGCCGGCCAGGACGATCGAGTTGACGTCGTCCCAGGAGGAGATGATCCCGACCGCGATCGTGGGGATGCCGACCCGGTTGCGGATCGCGTCGGCGAAGGGGGTCTGGTAGGAGCGGCCGAACGCCGGCTGCTCGTCCGGCGTGACCTGCCCGGAGGAGACGTCGATCGCCGCGGCACCGGCGTCCTTGAAGGCCTGGGCGATCTGGACGGCGCCCTCGACGTCGATCCCGCCCTCGGTCCAGTCGGTCGCCGAGATGCGCACGGTCATCGGCCGCTCCGCCGGCCACACCTCCCGCATCGCGGCGAACACCTCCAGCGGGTAGCGCAGCCGACCCGCCAGATCGCCGCCGTAGTCGTCCGTCCGCTGGTTGGTCAGGGGCGAGATGAAGGAGGAGAGCAGGTAGCCGTGCGCGCAGTGCAGCTCGAGCAGGTCGAAGCCGGCCTCGGCGCCGCGGCGGGCCGCCTCGACGAACTCGTCCGTGATCTGCTCCATGTCGGCCGGGCTCAGCTCGCGCGGGACCTGGTTGACGCCCTCCCGGTAGGGCAGGGGCGAGGGGCCGACCACCTCCCAGTTGCCCTCCTCCAACGGCTCGTCGATGCCCTCCCACATGAGCTTGGTGGAGCCCTTGCGGCCGGAGTGGCCGATCTGCAGCCCGATCTTCGCCGACGACAGGTCGTGCACGCTCTGCACGATCCGTCCCCAGGCCGCGGTCTGCTCCTCGCTCCAGATCCCGGTGCAGCCCGGCGTGATCCGGCCCTCCGGGGACACGCAGACCATCTCGGTCATGACCAGCCCGGCCCCGCCCATGGCCTTTCCACCGAGGTGGACCAGGTGGAAGTCGGTCGGCATGCCGTCGCCGGGAGAGACGTACATGTCCATCGGGGAGACCACGACGCGGTTGGTCAGCTCGAGCTCGCCCAGACGGAAGGGCTGGAACATCGGCGGGGTGTCCGGCCGGCCGCCGGGCGTGGACCTGGCGAACCACTCGTCGATCCTCGTCACGAACTCGGGGTCGCGGACCTTGAGGTTGTCGTGGGTGACCCGTCGGCTGCGGGTCATGATGTTGAAGGCGAACTGCTCGGGGTCCTGCGAGACGTACTGTCCGAGGTTCTCGAACCACTCCAGGCTCGCCTGCGCCGCCCGCTGGGTGGACTCGACGACCGGTTTGCGCTCGGCCTCGTAGGCCGTGAGCGCCTCGTCGACCGAGCCCTGCTCGTGCAGGCAGGCCGCGAGCGCGAGGGCGTCCTCCATCGCCAGCTTGGTGCCCGAGCCGATCGAGAAGTGGGCGGTATGCGCGGCGTCGCCGAGGATGACGACGTTGCCCCGCTCACCGGCGCGCCACGTCTCGTTGCGCACCGTGGTGAAGGTGATCCAGCGCGAGTTGTTGGCGAAGATGTCGTGACCCTCGAAGATGTCGGCGCACAGCTCGCGGACGCGCGCGATCGACTCCTCGTCGCTCTCCCCCGGCGCCCACTGCCTGCCCTCGGACGCGTCGAAGCCTGCGGCACGCCACACGTCCTCGTGCATCTCCAGGATGAAGGTCGAGCCGGTGGCGTCGTAGGGGTAGCCGTGCACCTGCATGACACCCCACGGGGTGCGCAGGATGAAGAACTTGAAGGCGTCGAAGACCTTGGAGGTCCCGAGCCACATGTACTTGGCGCTGCGCGCGTCGAGGGTGGGCCGGTAGGTCTGCCCGAAGCGACGGCGCACGGCCGAGTTGAGCCCGTCGGCGGCGAGCACGAGGTCGTGGTCGCGGGCCAGCTCCTCGACGTCCGGGGCCTCGGTCCGGAAGTGCATGGTGACACCGAGTTCGCGGCAGCGGGCCTGCAGGATCTCCAGGAGCCGCTTGCGCGTCATCGCCGCGAAGCCGTGGCCGCCCGAGGTGAAGACCTGCCCGTCGAGGTGGACGTCGATGTCGTCCCAGCGCGCGAAGTCGCGCTGCATCGCCTCGAAGACCGCGCGGTCGGCGTGCTCGATGCCGCCGAGGGTCTCGTCGGAGAAGACCACCCCGAAGCCGAAGGTGTCGTCGGGGGCGTTGCGCTCCCACACCGTGATCTCGTGGGACGGGTCGAGCGCCTTGGTGAGCGCTGCGAAGTAGAGCCCACCGGGGCCTCCCCCGATGATCGCGATGCGCATCCACCGACTCCTTCGCCGTTGTCGTTGCCAGCACCGGCAGACTATGTTGACTTCACGACGGTCGTCAATGACACGGAAGAAGGTTTGCGATGGCGGGCGAGGGCGCGTTCGGCGGGAAGGTCGCCGTGGTGACCGGCGGGGCGGGCGGCATCGGACGGGCGGTCGGCGAGGGCTTCGCCGCCGAGGGTGCCGCCGTGGCGGTCCTCGACGTGCAGGGCACCGAGGAGGCCGCGGCCGCGCTCCGCGAGGGGTATGGGGTGCCCGCCCGGGGTTACGAGCTGGACGTCAGCGACCGGGACGCCGTGGTGGCGGTGATGGACTCGGTGCTCGCCGACCTGGGCGGCCTGGACGTGCTGGTCACGCTGGCCGGCGGGTCGCTGGGCACGCCTAAGGGCCTGGACGAGATCGAGCCCGAGCACGTCGACCTCGTCGTGGACGTTAACGTCAAGGGCACCTTCTACTGCGCCCAGGCCGCGCTGGCCCGGATGCCCGACGACGGCGCGGTCGTGACGGTGTCCTCGATCGGCGGGCGGCAGCCCTCCCCCGTGACCGGCGTGCCGTACGCCGCGTCCAAGGCCGCGGTGCTGGGCCTGACCCGCCGGCTCGCCCGCGAGGTCGGCGGCCGCGGACAGCGCGTGAACGCGGTCGCGCCCGGCCTCTTCCTCACCGGGCGCCTGCAGCAGATGTACGACGAGATGCCGGCGGGCGAGCGCGACGAGGTGCTCGGCGCCATCCCCCTCGCGCGCTTCCCCGAGCTGCGCGAGATCGTCGACCCGGTGCTCTTCCTCGCCGGTCCGGGGGCGTCCTACATCACCGGCGTCGTGCTCGACGTCAACGGCGGCCGCTTCATGCCGCTCTGAGCCGACACCCAAGGTGTATAGATGGGACATGGCGCGCACGAACGTCGGCATGGACGACGAACTGGTCACCACGGTGATGCGGCGCTTCGGGCTGCGCACCAAGGAGGAGGCCGTCGACCTCGCGCTGCGTCGGCTCGCCGGCCCCGTACCCACGCGTGAGGAGCTCCTCGAGCTCGAGGGCACCGGCTGGGACGGCGACGTCGACGAGCTGCGCTAGATGCCGTGTCCCCCGGCCTCAGGAGGTCAGCGCCGCCCGCACCTCGTCTGGCCACGGGGTCGCCGGAGGCCCCTCGCCGTCGTGCGGGCCCTGCCCGGAGCGGCTGCCCACGTTGACGCAGACCATCCGTCCCCGCGCGGCAGGCCCGCGCGGACCCTCGACCTCGAAGCCGTAGACGAGCGAGGAGCCGCCCACCTGCTCCACCCACAGGGAGGTGGTCACCTCGTCGCGGAACCACAGCCCAGCGGTCGAGGTAGTCCACCTCGTAGCGCACGCGGGGCACGGCGCCGTAGAGCTGCGGCAGGCCCAGCGTGGTGTGCAGCTCGTTCTCGGCCGCCTCGACCCAGCGGATGACCGCGGAGTGGTGGTAGTGCCCGGCGGCGTCGGTGTCGCACCAGTCGACGACGCGGGTGACGCTGGCCCGGGTCACGAGGAGGCGCCCTCCTTGGCCTCCCGGCGCAGCACGAAGCGCTGCACCTTGCCGGTCGAGGTGCGCGGGAGGGCGTCGATGAAGTCGATCTGCCGCGGGTACTTGTAGGGCGCGATGATCCCCTTGACGTGGTCCTGGAGCGCCTTGCGCAGCGTCGCCTCGCCCTCCGCCCCGCCGAGCGCGGCGACCCCGCCGCGCGGCACGACGTAGGCCTTGACCACGTGCCCCCGGTCCTCGTCCGGGGCGCCCACGACCGCGCACTCCATGACCTCGGGGTGGGAGATGAGCGCCTCCTCGACCTCGGTCCCGGAGAGATGTTGTAGCCCGAGCTGATGATCATGTCGTCCGAGCGCGCCTGGTACCAGAAGTAGCCGTCCTCGTCCCGGATGAAGGTGTCACCGGTCAGGTTCCAGCCGTCCTGGACGTAGAGCACCTGGCGCTCGTCGGCGAGGTAGCGGCACCCGGTCGGACCCTTGACCGCGAGCCGCCCGGGGGTCCCGTCGGGGGCGTCGCGGCCGGCCTTGTCCACGATCTTGGCCTGGTATCCCGGGACCGGCCTGCCCGTCGAGCCGGGCCGGATGTCGTCGTCGGCCGCGGAGATGAAGATGTGCAGCATCTCGGTGGAGCCGATGCCGTCGATGAGCCGGAGCCCGGTCTCCTCGTTGACGCGCTCCCAGGTGTCCCGCGGCAGGTGCTCGCCCGCGGAGACCGCGCGGCGCAGGGTGCGCAGCTGCGGCGCCTTCCCCTTCGCGAGCATGGCCCGGTATGCCGTGGGAGCGGTGAAGCAGACCGTGGCGCCGTGCTCGGCGACCAGGTCGGCCAGCTGCTCGGGCGTGGCCTTCTCGACCATGAGCGTGCTCGCGCCCACCCGGAGGGGGAAGACGACCAGCCCGCCGAGGCCGAAGGTGAAGGCGATCGGCGGCGTCCCGATGAAGACGTCGTCGGCCCGCGGCTGCAGGACGTAGCGGGAGAAGGTGTCGGCGTTGGCCAGGATGTCCCGGTGGAAGTGCATGGTGGCCTTGGGGCGGCCGGTCGTGCCGGAGGTGAAGGCCAGCATCGACACGTCGTCCGCGGCCGTGTCCACGTCGTCGAAGACGTCGGGCTTGCTCTCCGCCAGGGCGGTGATGTCCGCCAGACCCTCCACCGCGCCCCCGTAGGTGAAGGTCCGCAGGTCCTTCACGCCGGCCCGCAGCAGGTCCTCGGTGAAACGGTGGTCGCAGATCGCGATGTCGAACCGCCCGACCTCCCCGATCGCCGCCAGCTCCTTGGGTCGCAGCATCGGCATCGTGGGCACCACGACGCCACCGGCCTTGAGCACGGCGAACCAGACCGCCACCAGCCAGGGGTTGTTCGGCCCGCGCAGGAGCACCCGGTTCCCCGGGACGAGTCCGAGGTCCTCGACCAGCACGTGGGCGACCCGGTTGGCGCGGGCCCGCAGCTCGCCGTAGGTCCACCGCGTGCCGTCGGTCGCGAGCACGCAGGGCCGGTCGGCACCGCCCGGCATGCCGTCGATGACGTCGTCGAGCAGCACCGTGGCCGCGTTGAGACGCTCGGGGTAGTGCACCTCGGGCACGTCGAAGCAGAACTGCGGCCACAGCTCCCGTGGCGGCAGGTTGTCGCGGCAGAAGGTGTCGACGTGCGCGCTCGGGGTGAGCTCGTTCTGCGGCATCGGGGCCCCTCTCGTCTCGCTCCCGCCGGCCACGGTGCCGACAGGCTCCCAGTATGTTAGTTGCATGACGACAGTCAAGGGCACGCTATCTGCCGTCCCTGTCGCACCGCGCGACGGCCGCGGCGCCGACGCCGGGCTGCGCGCCTTCATCGTGACCATCTACGGGCTCTACGCCCGCGAGGTCGGCGGCTGGCTCAGCGTGAGCACGCTCATCCGCCTCATGGCCGAGCTGGACGTCGACGAGCCGGCCGTGCGCTCCTCGATCTCCCGCCTCAAGCGCCGGGGGATCCTGGAGGCCGAACGGCTCGACGGCCGCGCCGGCTACGCCCTGTCGGCCCAGGCGCGCGAGATCCTGGAGGCGGGCGACCGACGCATCTTCCGCCGCCGCCGGGGGACGCTCGACGAGGGCTGGGTGCTCGCCGTCTTCAGCGTCCCCGAGTCCGAGCGGCAGCGCCGGCACACCCTGCGGTCCCGGCTGTCCTGGCTCGGGTTCGGCTCCGTCGGCCCCGGGGTCTGGATCGCACCCGCCCACCTGCAGGCCGAGGCCCGGGAGGTGCTGGTCCGGGAACAGCTGGCGGACTACGTCGACCTCTTCGAGGCGAACTACCTCGGCTTCGGGCGGGCGGCCGAGCAGGTCGGCTCCGGTGGGACCTGCAGAGCCTGGAGGAGCTCTACCGGCAGTTCTGCGACGACCACGCGCCGGTGCTCGCCCGGTGGCGCGCCCGGCGCAGCAAGGACGACCCCGGGACCGCCTTCGCCGACTACGTGCGCGTGCTCACCTCCTGGCGCCGCCTGCCCTACCTCGACCCCGGTCTGGCACCCGAGCTGCTCCCCCGGGACTGGTCCGGCACCAGGGCCGCCGACCTGTTCTTCGCCCTGCAGCGCAGGCTGGAGGGACCCTCGCACACGTTCGTGGACCAGGTGCGCTGAGCGCCTCAGATGCCCAGCAGCTCCTCGGCCTTGGCCCGGTTGCGGCGGAACTCCTCGACGGGGACCTCCCACCGCACCGCGCCCTTCTGCATGACGACGACATGGTCGGCGACGGAGAGTGCGAGACGCAGGTTCTGCTCGACGATGAGCACGGACATGCCGGCGTTGCACACCTCGTGCACGACGTCGGCGACCTGGTGGACGACCGAGGGCGCGCCAGCCCGTCGGAGGGTTCGTCGAGCAGGAGCACGGTGGGGTTGGTCAGCAGGGCACGCCCGATCGCGAGCATCTGCTGCTCGCCCCCGGAGAGCTGGTCGCCCCGGTTGCGCAGCCGCTCCGCCAGCCTCGGGAGGAGCTCGAGGACGCGCTCCTGGGTCCAGTCGCCCTTGCGACCCGCGCGGTCGGCGACGTCGAGGTGCTCGGCCACCGTCAGCGGTGCGAAGACCCGGCGCCCCTGGGGCACCAGCCCCACGCCGAGCCTGGCGATCCGGTCCGGACGGGCGCCCGCGACCTCCTGGCCCGCCACGGTGATCGAGCCCCTCATCGGTCGGACCAGCCCCATGATCGTGCTCACGAGGGTGGACTTGCCGACGCCGTTGCGCCCGAGGAGGGCGAGCACGCCCCCCTCGGGCAGGTCGAGGTCGACGTCGTGCAGGACCCGGGAGCCGTCGTAGCCGGACACGAGGCCGCGGACGGACAGGATCGGGTCCGCCGCTCCCGGTCGGCCCGTGCCGCCCCGACCCGCGCCGCCCCGACCCGGGCCCTCCTGGCTGGTGCTCGTCATACCTCTCCCTCGATGAACAGCTCGGAGGTGTCCTCCGCGCCGAGGTAGGCATTCTGCACCGCGTCGCTGGCGCGGACGTCGTCGGGCGCACCGGTGAGCAGGTGCTGGCCGAGGTGCAGGACGGTCACCTCGTCGGCGACACCGAACACGAGGTCGAGGTCGTGCTCGACGAGGAGAACGGTGACCTCCGACGGGAGCCCGAGCACGATCTCCTGGAAGGCCGCCGTGTCGGCGGGCGACATGCCGGCCGCCGGCTCGTCCAGGAGCAGGACCGAGGGAGAGGTGGCGAGGGCGACGGCGACCTCGAGCTGGCGACGCTCACCGTGGGAGAGGGCACCGGCGGCCTGTCCGGCCCGGTGGTGCAGGAAGAGCTGCTCCAGGACGGCGTCGGCCTCCTGCACCAGCGCCCGCCGCCGCGCGACCGCGCGCCAGGGTTGCGCCTGGACCCCGTGCCGGCGCTGGACGGCCAGCATGACGTTCTCCCGCGCGGTCGCCGTGAGGAAGAGTGAGGAGTGCTGGAAGGTGCGCACGAGCCCGCGCCGGGCCCGGGCGTGCTCGGAGAGCGAGGTGACGTCCTCGCCGCGCAGCCACACCCGCCCCGAGGTGGCCCGCAGCGCACCGGCGACGAGCGCGAAGAGGGTGGACTTGCCCGCCCCGTTGGGTCCGATGACCGCGTGCCGGCTTCCGGGCCGCACCTCGAAGCTCACGTCCTCGACGGCCTTGAGGCTGCCGAAGTGCCGGGAGAGGCCCTCGACCCGGAGGGCGGGCTGCTCGCTCATGCCGGCGTTCCCGCCGGCGACGCGCTCCGGCTGGTCGACCCGGGCGACCGTCCGCCGCGGTCCCGGGGGAAGATCCGCCGCCACTGCGCCCGCCCGCCCGCGATGCCCTGGGGCAGCAGGTAGACGGTCAGCACGAAGAGGATGCCGAGCAGGAGGGAGGAGTGCCCGGAGAACATCTGGCCCAGGTAGTCGCGGGTGAAGACCACCAGGAGCGCCCCCAGGCAGGCCCCCCACATCGAGCCGACACCACCGACGATCACGGCGAGCAGGGCCAGGGCCGAGATCGAGAACCCCATGTCGCCGGGTGCGACGAACCGCTGCGAGGAGGTCCACAGCGACCCGGCCAGCGCGGCGAGGCCGCCGGCGTAGACGTAGGCCGCCAGGGCGTAGGAGTCGGTGCGGTAGCCGACGGAGCGCAGCCGGGGCTCGTTGTCGCGCATCCCGCGCAGCGTCAGCCCGAACGGCGAGCGCAGCAGGACGTGCACCCCGACGTAGGCCAGGACGGCGACGGCCAGCACGTAGTAGTAGACAAGGCCCTCGTTGACGAGCCCCTCGCCACCGGGTGCGACCACGACCGGGGGTATGCCGCTGAGCCCGTCGGTCCCGCCCGTCACCCGGTCGAGTCGACCGGCGGCCGAGTAGGCGATCTCGCCGATCGCCAGGGTGATCATGAGGAAGGCGACGCCGCGGCCCCGGATGGCCAGCGGGCCGGTCAGCACCGCGGCGACCACACCGGCCAGGGTGGCCACCAGGAGCTGCACGACGCCGAGCTCGGACCAATGGATCCCCACGAGCGCCCCGGTGTAGGCGCCGACGCCGAAGTAGGCCGCCTGGCCCAGCGTCGGCATGCCCGTCACGCCGGTGAGCAGGTTGACGCTCATGGCGAGCACGGCGAAGATCACGGCGCGGGTGAAGGTCATCACCGTGAAGGTCCCGAAGACCCACGGGACCGCCAGCAGCAGGGCGACCACGGCCGCGACCAGAAGCGCCGTGCGCACCGGGAACGGGCGCCGGGAGGGGGTGCGCGACGGCATACCCGTCGTCCGCGTGCTCATGCGCGCGCCGGGGCGAACAGGCCCTGCGGGCGCAGGGCGAGGACCAGGAGCATCGCCCCGAAGAGCAGGAAGGGCGCGTAGGCCGGCACGACGGCGGCACGCCGAGCGTCTGCACCTGACCGATGAGCAGGGCACCCAGCAGCGCGCCGCGGACCGAGCCGAGCCCGCCGATGACGATGACGACGAGGGAGAGCACCAGGACCCGCTCGTCGATGCCCGGGCCGGGCGCGATGATGGGCGCGCCGAGGACACCGCCGACCGCCGCGAGGGCCGCGCCGAAGCCGAAGACGCCGAAGAGGATCTTGCGGGTGTCCACGCCCATCGCGCGCACCATGTCGCGGTCCGCCACCGTCGCCCGCACGAGGGCGCCGACCGAGGACCGCTCGAAGGCGAGGTAGACGAACGCCGCCAGCAGACCCGCGACGCCGATGAAGACCAGGCGGTAGAGCGGGTAGGCGTTGCCCAGCAGCGAGATGGAGCCGCCGAGGGCGCTCGGCGGCGCCGTCGGCAGCACCTCGGCACCGAAGACCATGATCAGCAGCTCGCCCGCGATGAGCATGATGCCCAGAGTCAGCGCCGCCTGGTCCAGATGCCCCCGGCCCTGGAGCGGCGCCACGGCAGCGGCCAGGAAGGCGCCCCCCAGCAGCCCCACGACCAGCCCCACCACGAGCGCGACGAGCAGGCCGAGCCAGCTCCCGTCCGACAGCGCGTACGCGGTGTACGCGCCGGCCAGGTAGAGCGTGCCGTGCGCCAGGTTGAGCACGTCCATCATCCCGAACACCAGGGACAGCCCCACGGCGAGGGTGAACAGCAGGAGACCGTAGGCCACCCCGTCCACCATCGAGACGAAGTTCGCGTCGAGCCAACCGATCATGAGGTCGGGAGCATGCAGGAGCGTCCGGGGACCGTCGCGCCCGCTGCCTCAGTCGCTGCCCAGCTCACCGAGCTCCTGCACCACGACGTTGGTCAGCTCCCCGTCGACCTCTTGGACCTCGCGGAGGTACCACATCTGCACGGGGGTGCCGATGTCGGACCACGACCACGTGCCGCGCGGCGACTCGACCTCGGTGATCTCGCCGATCGCCGTGTTGATCGCCTCGGAGTCGGCCCCGCCCGCAGCCTCGATGGCCATGTCGAGGACCTTGGCGGCGTCGTAGGAGGCCATCGCGTAGGTCGTCGGGTTGCGGTCGGTCTTGGCCTTGTAGGCCTCGACGAAGCTGGTGTTGAGCTCGTTGTCGAGGTCGTAGTTGTAGTTCATCGCGGTGAAGGTGCCCTCGGCCGAGTCGCCCTGACCCTGCAGGACTCCACCCTCGGTGAGGAAGCCGGCCGAGTAGTGATCGATCTCGCCCTTGAGGCCGAACTGGTCGTACTGCTTGACGAACTCGACCGCCGCGCCGCCGGCGTAGAAGGAGAAGAGCGCCGCGGCGTCGGAGGACAGGGCGTTGGCCAGGAACGGCTGGAAGTTCGTGGTGCCCGGGAAGGGGGTGTAGACCTCGTCGACGATCTCGCCGCCGGCGGGCTCGAAGGTCTTCTTAAAGCCCTCGACCTCGTCCTTGCCGGCCTGGTAGTCGGCCGCGAGGAAGTAGACGCCGCCGTCGACGTTCTCGGCGACGTAGGCACCGAGCGCCTCCCCCGGCTCGTCGTTGACGTAGGAGGTGCGCCAGATGTAGGTGGCGTCGGTGAGCGTCGTGGGTGAGGCGTTGGAGCCGACGAGCGGGATCTTGCTGGTCTCGAAGAGGTCCGCGACACCGTTCATCACCGCGGAGTTGACCACGCCGGTGACCACCGCGACCTCGTCCTGCTTGACCAGCTTGTCCGCGGCCGCCTTGCCGGAGTCGGCGGTCTCGCCCTCGTCGGCGAGGATCACCTCGACCTCGAGGCCACCGAGCATGTTGTCGTGCTCCTCGAGGTAGACCTCGAAGCCGGCCTTCATGTCGTCGCCCAGGCTCTTGTAGACCCCGGACTGCGGCACGAGGAGGCCGACCTTGATGGGGCCCTCGGCCGTGGCGTCATCGCCGTCGCCCCCGCCGTCGCCGCCGCCGCCGAGGGTGCCTCCTCCGCAGCCGCCCAGGACGAGCGCTCCGGACGCGACCAGGGAGAGCATGGATGCCGTGCGTCGAGTGGTCATGTGCGCAGAACCTTCCTCAGGTGGTGCGGACGCCCCGTCGCGCCGCGTGTGTGATGTGCACCATATGCCGTGCCCGTGTCGCTCGTCCACAACCCGACACACGTGTCCGCCACACGTGTCAGCGCAGCAGCGCCATCCCCTGGACCTCCACGAGGGCCTCGACGTCCCAGAGCCGGGACACCCCGATGCCCGCCGTGGCCGGGTAGTGGCTGCCGATGAGCGTCTTCCAGACGCGGCCGATCTCGCGGGCGTGAGCCTTGTAGTCGTCCATGTCGACGATGTAGATCGTCAGGCTGGCCAGGTCGGTCGGCTGACCGCCGGCCGCGCGCAGGGCGGTCAGCAGCGAGGTCAGCGCGACCTCGAACTGGTCGACGACCGTGTCCCCCACGATCCTGCCCTCGCGGTCCAGCGCCGTCTGTCCGGCGAGGAACACCACCCGCCCGGTGCCCACGACGGCGTGGCTGAAGCCCTTGGGCTCCCCCAGCTCCGGCGGGTTGACGAGCTCCATACCGCTACCGCTCCCCTGCATCATGACTGGAGCCCTCCTCCGTCGACGTTGATGCCCTGACCGGTCATGCCGCCGTTGCGGACGCAGGTCAGCACGGCCTCGACCACCTCGTCGACCGTGATGAGCCGGTTGATCGGCTGCTTGGCCTCCAGCGCAGCCCGGGCCTGCTCGGGCGTGCGGCCGGTCTTCTCCACAATTCCCCGCACCGTCGCCTCGGTCATCGGCGTGTCGACGTACCCGGGGCACACCGCGTTGACGGTGACGCCGGTCCGGGCCAGCTCCATGGCGGCCGATCGGACCAGCCCCAGCACGCCGTGCTTGCTGGCGGTGTAGGCGGAGATGTAGGGCTCCCCGAGCTTGGCCGCCACCGAGGCCACCACGACGATCCGACCGTGACCGGCCGCCTTCATCGCCGGGATGGTGCGGCGCAGCATCCGGAACGGCGCGGTGAGGTTGAGAGGTCGAGCATCTGCTGCCACTGCTCGTCGGTGGTCTTCTCCACCGAGGCCGAGACCCCGGCACCGGCGTTCGCGACGACGACCTCGGGTCCCGCCCACTGCTCCTCGATGCTGTCAAGAAGCTCCTCGACCGCGCCGGGCGAGGTCATGTCGGCCGGCAGCACGAGCGTGGGACCGGGGCAGGCGGCCGCTGTCTCCTCGAGCTGCTCCCGGCTGCGCGCGGTGAGGGCGACGGCATACCCCTCCTGGCTCAGCGCGAGCGCGACTCCGGCGCCGATGCCGCGCCCGGCTCCGGTGACCAGGGCGACGGGCATTCCGGGAGGTGGCGGCATGGCGGCGACCTTGCCACGCTCCATGACGACCGTCAAGATTGCGACATACCGACGATGAGGAGCACCGATGAAGCCGGACGAGTTCACCGACATCACCTACGAGATCGAGGAGACCTGGGCGGTGATCACCATCAACCGTCCGGAGCGCTACAACTCCTTCCGGGGCCGGACGGTCGACGAGCTGCTCGCCGCCTTCAAGCACGCCTGGGCCGACAGCCGGGTGGCGTGCGTGATCCTCACCGGGGCCGGCGAGAAGGCCTTCTGCGCCGGCGGTGACGTCAAGGAGCGTGCGGAGACCGGCAGCTACGGCGAGACCGAGTTCGGCCTGTTCCAGATCCAGCAGCTGCACCAGACCATGCGCGACATCCCCAAGCCGGTCATCGCCGCGGTCAACGGGGTCGCGGTCGGTGGCGGGCACGTCCTGCACGTGCTCTGCGACCTGTCGATCGCCAGCGAGACCGCCCGCTTCGGCCAGAGCGGACCGAGGGTCGGGTCCTTCGACGCCGGCTTCGGCTCGGCCTACCTGGCGCGCGTGGTCGGCGAGAAGCGCGCCCGCCAGATCTGGTTCCTGCTCGACCTGTACGACGCGCACACCGCCGAGCGCTGGAACCTCGTCAACGACGTCGTCCCGGCCGAGGAGCTGATGGACAAGGCGCGGGAGTACGCCCGAAAGATCTCCTCCTACTCCCCCACCGCCCTGCGCTTCCTCAAGCACAGCTTCAACGCCGACTCCGACCACATGCAGGGCCTGGGCAACATCGCCTTCGCCGGCCTCGACCTCTTCGTCGAGACGCCCGAGGCCAAGGAGGGCGCCAACGCCTTCGCCGAAAAGCGGGCGCCGGACTTCGGACCCTGGCGCTGAGGGACCGCCGCCTTAGTCGAGCACGACGGTCGCCTCGATCTCGATGAGCAGGCCGGGAACCGCGAGCCCGGTGATGCCGACGATGGTCTGGGCAGGGTGCTGGTCGCTGCCCTGGACCTCCTCGATGCCGGCGGTGATCGCCTCGTACTCGGTCGGGGCCGTCGTGTAGATCGTGCGGCGCACCACCTGATCCCATCCCGCGCCGATGCTCTCGAGCGCGATCTGCAGGTTGCGCATGGCGGCCACGGTCTGGGCACGCAGGTCGTCCCCGCCGACCACCGAAAAGTCGGGGGCGAGGGCCACCTGGCCGGCGATGTATGCCGTGCGCCCTCCCTGGGCGACGCTCACGTGGCTGAAGCCGGGGGCGGGGTGGAGTGCGTCGGGGTTGATGAGGTCACGGGTCGTCATGGCCAGCTCCGTCGTCAGTCGGGTCGAGGTCGGCCAAGGCTAGGGCCGACCGGCCCGGAAGTGAAGGCGACGGGGCGTTTCTGTTGCCTCATTGACGCCCGTCACAGGCCCCTCATAGGCTGCGCGGACCACTCGTCCCCGTCCTCGGAGGCCACCATGTCCGTCCTCGCCCAGCTCGCAGACGCCTTGAGGGACGGCAGCGTGGAGGTCGTCGACCTCACCGCGCCGCTCTCGTCCGAGACCCCGCTCCTGGAGCTGCCGCCGCAGTTCGGGCAGACGGCGCAGTTCCAGCACGAGGAGATCAGCCGCTACGACGACCGCGGCCCGGCGTGGTACTGGAACAACTTCCGCACCGGCGAGCACACCGGCACGCACTTCGACGCGCCCAACCACTGGGTGACGGGCAAGGACCTCGACGACGTCTCCAGCGTGCCGGTCGGCGTCTTCCTCCGGCCGGCCGCCGTCATCGACGTCGTCGACCGGGTCGAGGCCGACCCCGACTTCCTTCTTGAGCGCGAGCACGTCAAGGCCTGGGTCGAGGAGCACGGCCCGCTGCCGTCCGGTGGCTGGCTGCTCTGCCGCACCGGCTGGTCCAGCCGCACCACGCAGCAGGACATGATCAACAACACCGAGACCGGCCCGACAAGCCCGGGCATGTCGGTCGACTGCGCGCGGTGGGTCGCCGAGGAGACCGACCTCATCGGCATCGGGGTGGAGACCGTCGGGACCGACGCGGGCGCCGCCCACTCCTTCGACCCGGCGTTCCCGTGCCACGCACTGCTGCTGGGTGCGGGCAAGTACGGCCTGGCCCAGCTGCAGAACCTGGACAAGCTGCCCCCGACCGGCGCGATGGTGCTCGCCCCGCCGCTGAAGATCGTCGACGGCTCGGGCTCTCCCGTGCGCGTGCTCGCCCTCGTCGAGCATTAGGTCGGGCTGGTCACATGCTCGTCTCAGAGGCGGTCGGGCGGGCCCTGGTCGCCTGCGGCATCGACCACGTCTTCGGCGTGGTGGGCTCGGGCAACTTCCACGTCACCAACGCGATGGTCGCCGCGGGCGCCCGGTATGTCGCGACGCGCCACGAGGGCGGGGGCTCCACCGCGGCCGACGGGTATGCCCGTGTCTCGGGTCGCCCCGCCGCGGTGAGCGTGCACCAGGGGTGCGGCTTCACCAACGCGATGACGGGCATCGCCGAGGCGGCCAAGTCGCGCACGCCGCTGGTGGTCGTGGCCGCCGAGGTGAGGGAGCCACGGTCCAACTTCTTCGTCGACCAGGAGGCGATGGCGCGGGCTGTCGGCGCCGTGCCGCACCGTGTGACCTCGGGCGAGGAGGCGGTCGCCCAGACCGTCGCCGCGCTGGCCGAGGCGGTGCACGGCCGGAGGACGGTCGTGCTCAACCTGCCGCTGCCGGTGCAGGGCCACGAGGTGCCGGCGGGCGCGCTCGACGGCGTCGGACTGCCGCCCGCCCCGGACCCGGTCGAGCCGTCGGCGGGGGACGTGCAGCGGCTGGTGGCTGCACTGTCCACGGCGCAGCGGCCGGTCTTCGTCGCGGGACGCGGCAGCCGGTCGGCGCAGGCGCGGGATGCCCTGCGGACGCTGGGCGGGAAGTCCGGCGCCCTGCTCGCGACCTCGGCCGTCGCCAAGGGACTCTTCTCCGACGACCCCTGGCAGATCGACGTCTCCGGGGGCTTCTCCACGCCGCTGACGGCCGAGCTGGTGCGCGGCGCGGACCTCATCGTCGGGTGGGGCTGCGCCCTCAACATGTGGACGATGCGCCACGGCCGCCTCATCGCCGACGGCGCGACCGTGGTGCAGGTCGACGACACGCCCGACGCGATCGGCACACACCGCGACCTGACCTTCGGCGTGGTCGGCGACGTGGCCCGGACCGCCGAGGCCGTGGGCGACGCGCTCGAGGCGACGCGCACGGCGTACCGGACCCCCGAGGTGGGCCAGCGGCTCGCGGCGCAGCTGCGGTGGCGCGACGTGCCCTTCGACGACAGGAGCGGCGACGGGCGGATCGACCCGCGTGCTCTGACGATCGCCCTCGACGACGTACTGCCCACCGAACGGGTCGTGGCGGTCGACTCGGGCAACTTCATGGGCTACCCCAGCATGTTCCTGTCGGTCCCGGACGAGGAGGGCTTCTGCTTCACGCAGGCCTTCCAGTCGATCGGGCTCGGCCTGGCCACGGCGATCGGTGCCGCGCTCGCCTGGCCGGACCGGCTGCCGGTGGCGGCGCTCGGCGACGGCGGTGCGCTCATGGCCGCGGCCGAGCTGGAGACCGTCGTGCGGCTGGGCCTGCCGATGCTCGTCGTGGTCTACGACGACGAGGCCTACGGCGCGGAGGTGCACCACTTCGGGCCGGGCGGCCACGACCTGGCCACCGTGCAGTTCCCGCCGACCGACATCGCCGCGATCGGGCGGGGCTACGGGATGGAGGGGGTCACCGTCACGTCCGTGGAGGACCTCGCGCCCGTGCGCGAGTGGGTGGCGGGCGGCCCGTCCGGACCGATGCTGGTGCATGCCAAGGTCACGCAGGACGAGGCGTCCTGGTGGTTGGAGGAGGCGTTCAGGGGCCATTGACGGGCCGCGCGTCCGGAATGCGCCCGCCTGCGAAGAGGTCCCGCAGTGCGCGCCGAGGGACGGGCTGGGACGGTCAGGCGTAGCGTTGGGTGCATGTCGCGCGCCCACATCGACATCGACGACGCGCTCGTCGCCACGGTGATGCGGCGGTACGGGCTACGTACCAAGACGGAGGCTGTCGACCTCGCGCTGCGCCGGCTCGCCGGCCCGGTGCCCACGCGTGAGGATCTCCTTGCGCTCGAGGGCTCCGGCTGGGACGGGGATCTCGACGAGGTGATGGATGCCGCTGGGCTCGCCCGCCCGCCCAGCAGGCGGCTGGCGGACCTTCCTCGGCCGGAGGGCGCCCCGGGCACCACGTTGTCGGAGGCGCTCAGCCAGGACCGCGCGGACCAGCGCGACACCCGGAGGTCGTACTGATGCGCGAGGACGACCTGCTGGGCGTGGTGACCATCACGACCGCCTCGCGGAGGCGACACGGCTGCTCGGGTTCCCCGCCTCGCGCCGGGACGCTGACGCGATAGCGGAGCTGCGCCCCGAACGTCAGGTGTCGACGACGCCCTCCTCGACCAGGGTCGTCGCCATCAGCGCGACGTCGTGGCCGAACGCGGTGGGCAGGAGCGCGTCACCCTCCCTGCGCCATACCCGCAGGTCCCCCATCTCGTGCAGCGCCCGGTGGAGAGCACTGTCGCTCCAACTGCGCGCGGACTCGTCCCGACGCCCTACCAGGGTGTGGTGGTTCTTGGGGCTCTGCCACCACCAGTCCTCGAGCTCCGTGAGGGGCATGGACTCCCGCGCCGGGTCGAGCAGGTGCAGCAGCGCACCCATCAGCGGTGACACGTGGATGGGGGCGGCGTGGATCAGCACGGCGCTGGCCAGGACGACACCGAGGTGGCGCCACTCCTCGTCGGAGGTGGGCTCGTCCCAGGCGGCGTAGACCCGGGTGCGGCTCAGCTCCAGCAGCCCCGCTTCCAGGCAGGCCGTCCACAGCCGGTGCAACGGCCGGCAGTCCGCCGCGCTGCGGAAGGATTCCCTCGCCGCCGCCACCCAGAGCTCCTGCGACTCGAGAGGGAGCTCGGACACCAGGTCGCCGTAGGCCAACCGGTCCGCCTCGCGCTCCCACTCGCTCAGCCCCAGCAGGTCGTACGCCTCGCGCGCGGGGGCCAGCCGCAGCACCTCCGTGGAGGTGATCTCCCTGCCCCGCTCCCCCACCCACTCGACCAGGCGCCGGCACTGCTGCACGAACGGCGCCGCCCGCACGTCGGCGGCGACCTCCGACAGGTCGGCGAAGGGGATGTTGCCGTCCTCGTCCCCGAGGCCGAAGACGTCCTCGAGACCGTCGTCGTCCCTGAGCGAGGCCATGAGGTCGGTCGATGCCATCCCGCGCAGGCTCCCCTGGTGCGCCGACGGGGAGGACATAGCGATCCGCTGGTCGTCGGGCAACGCGTTCCACGCCTCGACGATCTGCTGCATCCGCTCGTTGAGCTCCTCCATCGACCCGGCGCCGTCCAGCGTCAGCCCGATGCTCTCGCCGAACTCCACGAGCGACTTGGCCGCGCCGTGCCGCGTCGGGTCGGCGCAGGCGTCGGGCATGCGCGGCGCCGCGCGCCGCGCCTCTTTCGCCAGCTCACGTGGGTCGGCCGAAGAGGACGCCATCCGGCCGGTGCCCCGCAGGAAGCGCCAGAAGCTGTCCAGGGTCTCGACCAGCCGGTCGACGTCGGGCACGCCGGAGGGGCCGTGGGAGGGCCAGCGGACGAGCATCAGGTGCTCGGCGCTGCCGGCCGGCCAGTCCTGCGGCGCTGAGGTCGAGAAAGTCGCGCAGGTTGAGAACCGTCTCGAGCAGGTCACGGTCGAGCGGCTGCCGGCGCTTGTCGGCCCAGGCGACGGCATGGCGGATGAGCAGGTCGTGTTGATCCACGGGCCCATCCTCTCCCAGAGGCCATGACGGAAGCCTCGGCCAAGCACACGGACCTCGTTGTACAGTTTGTCGTATGTCGACGCTGACAATTCGCACTGACGCGGCGGTGGAGCATGCTCTTGCCGTGCTCACCAGTGGGGGCCTCTCGCGCTCGGAGGCCGCCCGTGCAGCGATCCTCGAGGCAGAGCGCGCGCACCGACGAGCCCGGCTGAGGGCTGAGGCCGAGGCTCTGCGCGACGATCCTGAGGATGTCGCCGCCTCGCGCCAGCTGGCTGCCGAGATGGACGACGCGAGTGCGTGGTGACGTCTACCGCCTGCGGGCGCCCAAGGATGCCCGAGGGCACGGGCAGTCCGGCCCGCGATATGTCGTGGTCGTGCAGTCCGACGACCTTCCGCTGTCGACGACTGGCTCGTGGCGCCGACGTCGACGGGCAGACGCGAGGCGTCCTTCCGTCCCGAGGTGGAGATCGACGGAGTGAAGACGCGCGTGATGGTCGAACAGCTGACCGTCATCGATCCCGAGGTCCGTCTGGGCGAGTTCGCGGGGCGGCTGGAGTCTGCGGAGATGAGTGCCGTTGACGAGGCGATGCTGACCGTGCTGGGCCTCGACTGAGCCGACCACACATCCAGGGCGAACCGGCATCGTCCTGGCGCGAGATCACAACTCCGGGCGTCCCTCCCGGACCCGCTTCATCTCCTCAGCGAGACCGGCGTTGTGCTCCGCCACGTGGTCGATCACGTTGTCGATGACCTCGGGCGACTTGTTCTGGCTGAGCTTGGCGCGCGCGTCGAACCGGTCGACCCGCATCCGGAAGCTCACCGCGCCCCTGGCCTCCCGCCGGGTGGCCGGCTCGTCCTCGGCGAGCGAGCGACCGCCGGGCCGGTCCCGCTCGAAGTGGTCGGTCAGGAGGGAGAGCGCCGCGTAGTTCTCCTCCTCGTCGAGGATCTCGGGCGTCCCGTACAGGTGTGCCGTCACGTGGTTCCAGGTCGGCACGAGGTCGCCGGGGGCGTACCAGCTCGGCGAGATGTAGTCGTGCGGCCCCTGGACGATGACCAGGATCTCGTGCCGACCCAGCTCGTGCAGCCGGTCGTCGGGACGCCCGAAGTGGCTGAGGATGGTGATGTCCGGGCCGTCGGCGCGCTCGTCGAGGATGACCGGGTAGTGCGACGCGACCAGACCGGTGCTGCTCGGCGAGACGATCGTCGCCCACGGATGGTTCCGGATCAGTCGCCGGACCTCGTCCGGGTCGGTCATCAGATAGTGCGGGGTATGCCGCATCGCGCCTCCGTCGTCGTCCGCGGCCGTCTCCCCGGCCCGTCCTGGGTTTCAGCCATTCTCCTCGGTGTCGAGGAACACGTTGCATCAGCCCGGTAAAGACCCGCCCCTACGGTGAAGTCCTCCATGCCCCCCGGAGGTGGGGCGAACTGGTCAGGTCAGAAGAGCCCCAGGTCCGGTAGCAGTCGCGCGGCGTCGTCGATGATCTCAGCGGCCCGCTCGACTGCGTCGCGAGCCTCGTCCGTGGTGGCGTCGTTGCCTGGACGCGTCGGGTACTCGAGCTCGTTACGTCGACGCCGCAGAGCACCGAACTGACGGAAGACGGGGCCGAACTGAGATTTCACCGCGCGCTCGACAGCGTAGTGCCCGCCTCGGGTCGTCGGCCTCAGACCCTGGTGCGTCAGCAGGGCTGTCAACGCGTGACGCGCGGCATCGTAGGCGAGGACGAACGCAGAGTCCGGGTCGTTCTCAAGGACGGACCGAGCGCTCTCAAGTGTCGTGGACGCTCTGGTCAGGAGCGATTCACCGTTGGCGGCCCCACCCGAAACCTGCTGAAGATCGCCCGCCTCGATCATGGACCGCACCGAAGCTTCGCCCTGTCCCCACCGGACCATCAGCCCTCCCCCTCGTCGCCTCCGATCACAGCAGTATGAGCGGTGCTCCTGATCTGAGCCACGAGCGCATCCACAGGCTCACGCCACTCCTGAGGAGACCGCACGACCGGGTTGACCTCCAGACCCAGACGTTCCTGGGCCCGCTCCGCCGCTTCGTACACGTCTGCCCGGTCGACGTCTCCCACGACCAGCACGTCGATGTCGTGCGGCGGAGGCCCCACCGCGCCCGCGTACCGCGCAGCCCAGGACCCGAAGATGACCACGCGTTCGGCCCCCGGCATGGCGAACTCGTCCGCCACGACCACCCTGGGACCGAAGCTCAGGTCGAGGAGCTCGGCCAGCGGTCGGCTCGCCGGGTGCCCCAGGTTGGCGCGAAGAAGACGGTTGCGCCCCAGGCTCCGACTGGAGATCAGACCGGCCGTCTCGAGGCGGACCACTTCACGGTGGAGAGTCGAGAGCGGGGCACGAACACGGTCGGCAAGCTCGGTCACCCCGTACTCCTGCTCCGGGTGCAGGAAGAGCCACATGAGCAGCTCTGCCTGGTGCTGCGAGCGGAAGATCGGCAGCAGGGCTGGCCCCTGACTTCGCATAGACGGAAGATATCTCTCAGTTAAGCGAAGAACAAGTGTTCTCCGCGGCGGATGCCCTGCCCCAAGGCCTTCGGCGCTCTATGTACGGTGTCATCAGGACACTGAAGGAGGGCCGGTGCCGGTAGATGTGACGTGGTCGTCCTACGGCCGATCGGCGCCGGACGCCCTCACCCAGGTGGTCGCCCACCTCAAGCAGGACGACCCCCTTCACCCCGTCACCCTCGTCGTTCCCAGCAACATCTCCGGCATCGTCGCCCGCCGCCACCTCGCTCGCGGCTTCCATCCCGACCGGCCGGCCGTCGCAGGCCTGTGGATCACCACGCTCCCCCGGCTGGCCGAGCAGCTCGCCGCACCACGGCTCACCGGTACGGGCCGCCGACCCGCCACCCGCGCGTTCGTCGGCGCCACGGTCCGCGGGGTGCTGCTGGACGACCCGGGCGTCTTCGGCGAGGTGGCCGACCACCCGTCGACGGCGCGCGCCCTCGCCCGCGCCCACCACGACCTGCGCGACGTGGACGACTCCGCGTGCGACCTGGTCTCCGGGACCAGCAGCCTGTGCGCCGAGGTCGTGCGCGTCCACCGCGCAGCGCGAGAGCGGATCGCCGACGGCCACTACGACGAGACCGACCTGCTCCACACGGCGGCGGCGACCCTCACGGCCGATCGCGCGGCCGAGCTCGGCAGCGTGGTGATCTACCTGCCCCTGGACCTGACTCACGCCGAGACCGCCCTGGCGGCGACGCTCGCCGGGCTCACCGACACCCACATCGTCGCCGGGCACACCGGCGACGCTCGCGCCGACGCCGCCGTGACCGAGTCGGTCGCAGCCATCGCGCCCGACGTCCCGCCCCCGCCGCCCCGCACCCCACCCACGGTGCAGCGCGTCCTGCACGCGTCCGACTCCGACGACGAGGTCCGCTGCGTCGTCCGGGACGTCGTGCAGACCCTGCGGACCACTCCCGCGCACCGCGTCGCGGTCCTGTATGCCGCTCGCGACCCCTACGCGCGCCTGCTCCACGAGCACCTTGCCGCCGCCGGCATCGAGGTCAACGGCCCCGGGGTGCGCCCCGTCGCCGAGCGGGCGGTCGCCCGGCTCGTCCTGGGCCTGCTGGAGACCGCACGCACCGGCTACCGCCGCGCCGACGTGCTCAGAGCCGTCGGCGAGCTCCCCGTCACCACCTTCGAGGACCCGGACCGCGGGACCACGACGCTGCCCCTCCCGCTCTGGGAGCGCATCACCCGGGAGGCCGGCGTCGTCTCCGGCGACGACTGGCACGAGCGCCTGGACTTCCACCGTCACTCCCTCGAGCGGCAGCTCGAGGACGACGACCTCTACGACAGCACCCGCGACCGGCTCACCCGGCACCGCGACGCGACCGCCTCGATGCAGCGCTTCATGGCCACCCTGCGCCGCCGGCTCGCCGACCTGGACCGGGCGCCCACCTGGACCGCGGCCGCCGAGGTGCTGCACGGCATACTCGAGGACCTCCTGCCGCCCTCCACCCACCGGTACCTGCCGCCCGCCGAGCAGCACGCCCTCGTGACGGTGCGCAGCGCGCTGTCGCGGCTGCGCGCGCTCGACAGCACGCCGACCACCCCGTCCCTCGCCGGCGTGGAGGAGATCCTGGGCCTCGAGCTGGACGGCGCGCTCCCCCGCGTCGGCACCTTCGGCCAGGGCGTCCTCGTCGCCCCGGTCGAGCAGGCGGTCGGGCTCGACCTCGACGCGCTCTTCGTCGTGGGTCTGACCGAGGACCTCTGCCCCGGCACGCTGCGGGAGGACTCCCTCCTGCCCGAGCGCGCGCGGGAGGCCACCGGCTGGGCCCTGCGCAGCCGCCGACGCCGCGCCGACAGGACGCTCCGGAGCCTGCTCGCCGCGTTCGACTCCGCCCCGCACGTGACCGCCAGCTTCCCCCGCGGCGACCTGCGCCGGCACTCCCACCGGCTCCCCTCGCGCTGGTTGCTCCCCTCGCTGCGCGCGCTCAGCGGCGACCCCGACCTCCCCGCCACCGAGTGGGAGCGCGGCGCGAGCAACGCGCGCGACACCATCGAGGGCTCCCCCTCGTTCGCCGGCAGCCTGCGCACGACTCGGCACCCGGCCACGGAGCAGGAGTGGCGGGTCCGGGCGCACCTGGCAGGCGTCGCCCCGCACGACCCGGTCGTGGCCGCGACGCAAGAGCTGGTCCGTGCTCGTCGCGGGGAGACGTTCAGCCGCTTCGACGGCAACCTCGCGGGCGTCACCGGGCTCCCCGACCACGGGGCGGGCACGTCCGCCGTCTCCCCCACCGCCCTGGAGAGCTACGCGACCTGCCCGCACGCCTACTTCCTGCAGCGGCTGCTGCGGGTCGAGCCGGTGGAGGCCCCCGAGGAGATCATCACCATCAGCGCCGCCGACCTCGGCTCCCTCGTCCACGAGGCCCTGGACGGCCTGGTCGCCGAGGCCGCGGCGCAGGGGCAGCTGCCCAGTCACGGGCAGCCGTGGACCCCGGCCCAGCGGGCGCGGCTGCTCGAGCTCGGGGAGGAGCTCGGCGAGCGCTACGAGGCGGAGGGGCGCACCGGGCATCACCGCCTGTGGGCCCGGCAGCGCCAGTGGCTCCGCACCGTCCTCGACCGGATGCTGAGCGAGGACGACGCCTGGCGCGCGGAGCACGGCGCGGCGGTCGTCACCAGCGAGCTGAGGTTCGGGATACACGGCGCGGCGCCCGTGCACGTCGCGCTGCCGGACGGCCGGGAGGTCCTGCTGCGCGGGTCCGCCGACAAGGTGGACCGGCGCCGAGACGGCGGTCTGCTCGTGACGGACATCAAGACCGGCCGCAAGGGTTCATTCCAGGGCATGGAGGACGACCCGGTGCTCGGGGGCAGCAAGCTGCAGCTCCCGGCCTACGCACTGGCCGCCCGGGCGGCGCACGGGGACGGGCAGACCCCGGTCGAGGCGCTCTACTGGTTCGCCGGCAAGGACACCGGCCGGGTCCAGCTGCCGCTCACCGAGGCGGTCATGCAGCGGTATGCCGAGACGCTCGCCCTGCTCGTCGACGGCATCGCCCGGGGAGCCTTCCCCCAACGGGCGCCGGAGAGGGCGGACTACAGCTTCACGCAGTGCTCGGCGTGCAACCCGGACGGCCTCGGGCACGCCGACATCCGCGAGCGGTGGGAGCTGCTCCGCACGACGCCCGAGCTGCAGGACTACACCGGGCTGGTGGAGCCCGACGCCCTGGCCGCGCCGGCCGAGGCCGAGGAGGACGGGGTATGACGCAGCTCACCGACGAGGCCGCCCGCCGGCGCATCCGGGAGCGGACCGACGAGACCCTCTTCGTCGAGGCGGGCGCGGGGTCGGGCAAGACCAAGTCCCTCGTGGACCGGGTGTCCACGCTCGTGCTGCGCGACGGCATACCGATCGAGGCGGTGGCGGCGGTGACCTTCACCGAGCGCGCCGCGGCGGAGCTGCGCGACCGGCTGCGTGCCTCGTTCGAGCACGTCGCACGCGTGGGCGACGACGAGCAGCGCCCCCGCGCCGAGGCGGCGCTCGAGGGGCTCGACCTGGCCGCGATCGGCACCCTGCACTCCTTCGCGCAGCGGATCCTCTCCGAGCACCCGATCGAGGCCGGTGTGCCGCCGCTGGTCGAGGTGCTCGACGAGGTCGGCTCCTCCGTCGCGTTCGAGGCCCGGTGGGCGGAGCTGCGGGGGCTGCTGCTGGACGACGAGAAGCTCGCGCCCACGCTCGAGCTGGCCCTGGCCGCCGGGGTGAAGGTCGACCAGGTGCGCGCGATCGTGGCCAAGCTCAACGCGGACTGGGACCTCGTGGAGACGCACGTCGTCGGGGGGCCGGCGCCGGAACCCGCGACGCTGCCCGACGTCGACCACCTCGTGGAGCGGGCGGTGGAGCTCGCCGCCAACGCCGACACCTGTGCCGACCCCGAGGATCTCTTCGTCGGGCGCCTCACCAAGCTGGCCGAGTGGGTCGAGGCGCATCGCGCGGGAGCGACAGACCCCGCATCGACCGTCGAGTCGCTGCAGGCGGTGGAGGCTCTGCGGTGGCACCACGGGCGGGGCAAGAACTGGTCGGACCTGGGACAGCTCAGATCCGACTGCAGGACCTGGCAGACCGAGGTCGCCCAGGTGCTGGCCGAGCTGAAGGACCGCTGCCTGCGGGTCATCGTACGCTGGTGCGGCGAGCGGGTGCTCGAGGCCGCCCACGCGCGCCGGCGGGAGGGCCGGCTGGAGTTCCACGACCTGCTGGTGCTCGCCCGCGACCTGCTCCTGCGCAACCCCGAGGTGCGGCAGACGCTGCAGCAGCGCTACCGGCGGCTGCTGCTCGACGAGTTCCAGGACACCGACCCGATCCAGGTCGAGATCGCGGTCCGCATCGCCGGCGGCGCGGCGGCCGACCAGCCCGACTGGCGCGACGTGGAGGTGCCGGCCGGCTCCCTCTTCGTCGTGGGCGACCCTAAGCAGTCGATCTACCGCTTCCGCCGGGCCGACATCCGCATGTACCTCCAGGCGCGCGACACGCTGGGCGACCATGTCTCGCTCACCACCAACTTCCGTAGCGGCGCTCCGGTGCTGGAGTGGGTCAACGCCGTATTCGCCCAGCTGATCACCGAGCAGCCCGACAGGCAGCCGGCCTACGAGGCGCTCGCACCGCACCGGTCCGCCCCGACGGTCGGGCCGGCGGTCGCCGTGCTCGGCTCGGACGAGCACACGGACAAGCCGTCCGCCGACGAGGTGCGCCGCCGGGAGGCGACCGACGTCGCGGCCGCGATCCGGCGCGCCCTCGACGAGGGGTGGACCACGGAGGCGGAGACGGACGAGCGGGACGAGCACGGCCGGCGCCGTCGTGTCTGGCGACCGCTGCGTGAGGACGACATCGCGATCCTGGTGCCCGCCCGGACGTCGGTGCCCTTCCTGGAGGAGGCGCTGGACGCGGCCGGTGTCGACTACCGCACCGAGTCGAGCTCGATCGTCTACCAGGCCCAGGAGGTGCGCGACCTCTTCGCCGCCCTACGCAGCATCGCGGACACCTCCGACGGCTTCTCCCTCGTCACGGCGCTGCGGTCCAGCCTGTTCGGCTGCGGTGACGACGACCTGTTCACCTACCGCCGGGACGGCGGAACCTTCCACCTGCTGAGCCCGGTGTCCGAGCACCTGAGCGACCACCCCGTGGGGCGGGCCACGGCATACCTGCGGAGCCTGCACGACGAGGCGCGCTGGCTCACCCCGAGCGAGGTGCTCACCCGGCTCATGGTCGACCGCCGCATGCAGGAAGTGGCGGCGCACGGACCTCGCGTGCGGGACACCTGGCAGCGGCGGCTGCGGTATGTCGTGGACCAGGCCCGGGCATGGTCGGAGACCGAGCACGGCGGGCTGCGCGCCTACCTGGCCTGGGCGCAGGCGCAGGCGTCGGAGACCTCCCGCGCCGGCGAGGCGGTGCTGCCGGAGTCGGACGTCGACTCGGTGCGGATCATGACCGTCCACGCTGCGAAGGGGCTGCAGTTCCCGATGGTGGTGGTCTCGGGCCTGTCGTCGAAGCCGAACAACCGCGGCGGCGTCCAGCTGCTGTGGACCGACGACGGCTTCGCGATCTCACTCGGCAAGGATCTGACCACCGGTGACTTCGCCGACGCCCAGCCGGTCGACGAGCAGATGAGCGACCTGGAGAAGCGGCGCCTGCTCTACGTCGCGACGACCCGGGCGAAGGACCACCTGGTGGTGTCGATGCACCGGTCGGCGAACGGCCGCAGCGGCAACGGCACCATGTCGCACCTGCTGGCGGGCGTCGGGGCTGCGGAGGTGGGTGGCGCGGCGACGCTTCAATCCGTGGGGAGTCCCGGCGAGCCGCAGCCGGTCAGGGCGGCACGGACCGTTCCGCGGCCACCAGACTGGACGTCGTGGCGCGCAGGCCTGGACGAGGCGGTCGCCGCGTCACGGCGACGCAGTGCTATCAGCGCGTCCGGGGTGGAAGGCACCGACCCCGAGATCGAGCTGACCGGTCTTCCGGCGGGGACTGCGTCCGCAGACGCTGGCATGGGCGGAAACGTCGCGGTGGCAGAGGGCGATCAGGTGGCGAGGTCCACAGCGAAGGGGGGCCGCGACGTGGAACGGCCAGCGTGGGTCAAGGGGCGGTACGGCTCGGCGATAGGCCGTGCTGTTCACGGCGTGATGCAGACCGTCGACCTCGCCACAGGTGCTGGTCTGGACGACGCCGTGGCGGCCCAGTGCTGGGCCGAGAGCGTGACGGACTACGCCGAGGTGGTGAGAGACCTGGCCCGATCGTTCCTGCACTCGGACGTGGTGCGCCGTGCCGCCGAGCACGACCACTGGCGGGAGTCCTACGTCGCGACGGTGCAGGAGGACGGCACGGTGCTGGAGGGGTTCGTCGACCTGCTCTATCGCGAGGACGACGGGGGCCTGGTGGTCGTCGACTACAAGACGGACGACGTTCCTGCGGAGGCCATTGAGTCGAGGGCGAGGTTCTACGCCCCCCAGGTGTTCGCCTACGCCGATCTGGTCGGCCGCGCCGTCGGCGATTCAGAGGTAGCTGCGACTTTGTGCATGAGCGGCGGCACCGTCGACGTGGTCAGCTCAACAGGGCCACAGGATCGGTAGCAGTCTCCTGCTGCCCGCTCCGAAGTACAGCCCCTGCCCGGCCAAGCTCCCTCAATCGCTCCGTGGGATTGCGATGCGCGTAACCCAGGCGTCCAAGGTCAGGTCTCCGCTGCTGCCACGTTCTTCTCGGATCGTCAGTACGCGAGTGGAGCCAAGGCCCTCGAGCAGCCGCGTTCCTACCTCTCGCCACTGGTCGTATGCGGGATTCGAGACCCACTCATCACCGCGCCGAATGTGCCCACGTGCGTACTTGATGGGACGGACCGACCTCGCCAAGTGAGGCACCCACGTCAACAAGTACTTCGGCGTCGAGGTCGCCGCCGCGGCGAGCCTGTGTTCGTCGGCGGCCGACGACTTGCCTGCCAAGCCGGTGAACATACCTGGACTGATGAACGCGTTGGCCGGGTACTGGAGCTTGGCTTCGATCCACGCGACCCGGGCGGGACGTGTCCAACCACGGGAAGTATCCGTCACGGCAAGATCCACTCGCCTTAACCCCTCGACCCCGTCAGTCACCTCACGTTCGGCGACCCAGCCACGTTCTCGGACGCTACGGTTCAGGGCGTGTCGGAGCAGGTCATTGAGCTCCGCCTCACCTGATCGGCCGCGAAACACCTCCAATAGGTCGTCGGGTTCGAGATGGCTGGTACAGGTCCGAATGCCTGTGTCGAGCACCTCATCGAAGTCGTTCTCGTTTGGGGTCTCGGTCATCTACTCTGCTTTCAGTCGGTCCCTGCGCGAGTCCATCCTTCGTTGGTCACCCTTGCCAGCTCTCCCTGCTCACATGAGGGATTGATGACGCTGAGCCCGACAGTGTCGTCAGGACCCAGATCGTAGACCACCGGACACTCGCCGCACCGGTTAAGGACGCAGCACGGTGTGCCCCGTTCGGCCTATAGTTCACACACGAACAACGTAGTGCGAGGAGAAGCGATGCCCAGGTACAGCCCCGTGACGTTCGATGCCCAGCCTGTCGAGAAGGGCGGGGAGGTTCTTGGCTACGTCGTGTCGGGCTTCCTTACCCGCAAGCAGCTCGAGACGCTTCGCAGCTTCGTCGATGACGACAACTACGAGCGCAGCAAGAAGTGGCGGGGTGGTTATCAGGAGATGGCCAAGGCGATGGTGAGTGCCATCGACGGCGCTCTGGAGGGCCAGCCCGAGGTCGACTGATCCGTTTGGTCAAGTTCTCAGCCACGGCCCCGGAGCCCATCGGGAAACTGGCCGCATAGGGTCAGGACCGTGCGTCTCGAAGAAATCAACGCGGGTACCTCGGTCACTGGTGTCGTACCCAACACCTCCGTCACCGTGGTTGCCGTTGCATGGCACGGGGCCGATGCCCTCAACCTCGTCTACCGCCCACCGACCGGCCCGATCCAAGAGGCAGTCCTTTACCGCTCGGACGAGGACCGCCTCAGCCTCGCGGTCGGCTCCCGCCGACCCTTCGACGCCCCCGCCGACGACTTCAAGCTCGCGGCCGAGGCGCAGCGCATCCAGCGGGCTGGTCTCTTCGACCCGATGATCGCCGTGGCCACCAGCGAGGTCGAGCCGCTCCCCCACCAGATCCGCGCCGTCTACGGCGAGATGCTTCCCCGGCGACCTCTGCGCTTCCTGCTGGCCGACGACCCCGGCGCAGGGAAGACCATCATGGCCGGCCTGCTCATCAAGGAGCTCATGCTCCGCGACGACGTCCACCGATGCCTGATCGTTGCACCGGGCGGTCTGGTCGACCAGTGGCAGGACGAGCTCTTCCTCAAGTTCGGCCTGCGCTTCGGCGTCCTGGCCGCGGGTGACGGGGACACCGCGCCGGGTCGCTCGGTCTTCGATGACAAGCCCTACCTCATCGCCCGTATGGACCAGCTCGCGCGCAATGAGCTCCTGCTCGAGCAGCTCAACGACTCCGAGTGGGACCTCGTCGTCGTGGACGAGGCACACCGCATGTCAGCCCGCTGGTTCAACAGCAAGCTCAACCGCACTCGTCGCTTCGACCTCGGTGAACGCCTGGGCAACATCACCAGGCACCTCCTCCTGATGACGGCTACACCCCACAACGGGGTCGAGGCGGACTTCCAGACCTTCCTCTCGCTGCTCGACCGGGACGAGTTCGCCGGGAAGGCCGCGTCGGATGGACCGAACCGCAAGGTCGACACCTCGAGGTTCATGCGGCGGATGATCAAGGAGGACCTCCTCACCTTCGACGGCACACCGCTCTTCCCGGAGCGGCGCGCCGAGACCGTGAGCTACGAGCTGTCGCCCCTCGAGCAGGACCTCTACGACTCGGTCACCGACTACGTCCGGGAAGGAATGGGCCGAGCGGACGCCCTGGACAGCGGCCGTCGCCGCACGGTTGGCTTCGCCCTCACCGTGCTGCAACGCCGCCTTGCCTCAAGTCCCGCCGCCATCCACGAGTCACTTCGCCGACGCACCGCCCGCCTCCGCAGTCGTGCGGACGACCTCGCCAACGGCGTCGGAGTCCTCGCGAGTCCGGCACCAACCACATACCTCCCCGAGGCCGACGACGACTGGTCCGCGGAGGAGGCCGAGGTCTGGGAGGAGGAGCTGGTCGACGCGGCCACCGCCGCGCGCACGGAGGCCGAGCTCCGCACCGAAATCGCCGAGCTCGACGTGCTGGTCCAGCAGGCAGGGCTGGTGCGGTCGAGCCAGCGCGACGTCAAGTGGGCCGAGCTGCGCTCCATCCTCGAGGGCAACGTCCTGAGGCGCGACGGGGCGACGCCGCGCAAGTTGATCGTGTTCACCGAGCACCGGGACACCCTTGACTACCTCGTCCAGCGCATCGGCACCCTGCTCGGGCGCAAGGAGGCGATCGTCGCCATGCACGGAGGGGTCAACCGGGTGGAGCGTCGCCGGATCGCCGAGGAGTTCACCAAGAACCCCGAGTGCCAGGTGCTCGTCGCCACCGACGCCGCCGGGGAGGGGCTCAACCTCCAGGCCGCCCACCTCATGGTCAACTACGACCTTCCGTGGAACCCCAACCGCATCGAGCAGCGGTTCGGCCGCATCCACCGCATCGGGCAGACCGAGGTATGCCGTCTCTGGAACCTCGTGGCGATCACGACCCGTGAGGGTGAGGTCTTCAAGCGTCTCCTGGACAAGATCGACGAGCAGCGCGAGGCGTACGGCGGCAAGATCTTCGACGTCCTCGGTGGCGACGCCTTCGGCGACCAAGCCCTTCGCGACCTGCTCATGGAGGCCATCCGCTACGGCGACCAACCCGAGGTGCGTGCCCGCATGCAGGAGGTCATCGACGCAGGTGTGGCCGAGGGCCTGAACGAGCTGATGAACCAGGCCCTGGCCCACGAGATCCTCTCCCCCGAGGAACTGGCCAACCTCCGGCGCCGCATGGACGAGGCCCGCGCACGTCGGCTGCAGCCGCACTACATCGAGATGGCCTTCCGCGCCGGCTTCGAGCGACTCGGCGGGCGCATTGCACGACGCGAGAAAGGGCGCTACGAGATCAGCCGCGTGCCGGCCGAGCTGCGCACACGCAGGGCAGCGATCGCCTCCCGCTACCTTCGCGTCACGTTCGACATCGCGTCGATCGACCACCCCGGCAGCGAACGCGCCGACCTGCTCGCACCCGGTCACCCGCTGCACGACGCCGTCATGGCCGTGACCCTCGACCAAGCCGGCGAAGCCCTCGAGCGCGGCACCGTCCTAGTCTCCCCCGACCTCGACGAGCCACGGCTCCTCGTCGGCGTCACCGAGGAGGTCCTCGACGGTACGGGTGAGGTCGTCGGGCGCACGTTCGGCTACGCCTACGCCGACGAGCACGGCACCGTGACCGCAGCAGGCGCCGCCCCGTACCTCGACTGCGTCGCAGCTCCCGAGGAGTCGCTGACGGAGAGAGCCAGAAGTATGGCGTGGCTGGACGGTGCGGAGTCGGCGGCAGTCTCCTGGCTCGTCGAGCACGAACTCCCCGGTTATGTCGCGCAGCTCGCCCCCCGCCGCCGGGAGGAGCTCGACGCTGCGGCTCGCGCGGTCGAGACGAGGCTGCGCGCAGAGATCACCCGTCTCGGGAGCGAGGCACTGGCCGCGTCCGCGAAGGAGTCGGTCGGGCAGGCGGTGAAGGAGTCCTCGGCCAGCCTCAGCCGGAAGGCGGACGACCTCCAGGCTCGGCTCGTCCAGAGACTGGCGCACATCGAGCGTCAGCGCACCATGCGCACCCCTCCCCCGCGGGTGGCGTGCGCAGCCGTCGTCGTGCCCGCGTCGTGGCTGGACGACGTAAATCGAGACACGACCGAGCCTCCTGGCGACCGCCCCCCTGTCGACACAACCTTGAGCGAACGTCGAGGCGTGGACGCTGCGTTGGCCGCCGAGCGTGCACTGGGACGTGAGCCCACCGAGATGGCCCACAACAACAAGGGTTACGACATCGCCTCTGTCTCCCCCGACGGGAGCACTGTCTTTCTTGAGGTCAAGGCCCGTGTCGAAGGAGCCGACGACTTCGTCGTGACCCACAGCGAGGTCATGGTCGGGAAGAACACCACCAACGCCCACCGCTTGGTGCTCGTCAAGGTCGACCCTCGCGGGCCCGAGCACGACGAGATCCGCTATTTGGTCGACCATTTCCGCACCGTCGACCTCGGCAGTCTTTTCACCGAGAAGGTCGTCCTGAGCTGGAACAAAACGTGGGTCTCCGGTCGAGATCCCGTGTGAGTTTGCCGTCTTCTGGGTGGCGCTCCCCGCCTTTCGGATGGCAACCGCTACGTGCTACTCCGCCCGCAGGAGCCGCCAATCCGACTTGTATGGTGTGACGGAAGTGAGTGGGCACGCTCAGGCCATCCGCATCAGGGGATGTCGTCGGCGCGCCAGCGTTGACGACAGATGGGGCATCACATGGCAGAGACGCCACGGCGCAAGCTGATCGAGGTCGCACTCCCCCTCGAGGTGATCAACCGGGAGTCGGCGCGAGAGAAGTCGATCCGCCACGGCCACCCCTCGACCTTGCACCTGTGGTGGGCCCGTCGCCCCCTCGCCGCCGCCCGGGCTGTGCTCTTCGCCCAGCTGGTCGACGATCCGTCGAGCCACCCAGACAAGTTCCCTACGGAGGAGGATCAGCGCGTTGAGCGGGAACGGCTGCACCGCATCCTCGAGCGGCTCGTCCCGTGGGAGGCGACGAAGGACGAGCGCGTCCTCGAGGAGGCACGCCAGGAGATCCGCAAGTCCACCAACGGCAACCCGCCCCCCATCCTGGATCCGTTCGCGGGCGGAGGGACGATCCCGCTCGAGGCACAGCGTCTCGGCCTGGAGGTCCACGCCTCCGATCTGAACCCGGTGGCCGTTCTCATCAACAAGGCGCTCATCGAGATCCCGCCGAAGTTCTCCGGCCGTCCCCCGGTTCACCCCTCGCTGCAGGACGAGCTCGTCAGCTGGCAGAGAGCCCAGGGGCTGGCGGCTGACGTCCGCGCCTACGGTGAGTGGATGCGCGACGAGGCCCAGCGGCGCATCGGTCACCTCTACCCGAAGGCCGACCTGCCTGACGGCACCAAAGCAACGGTCATTGCGTGGATCTGGGCTCGCACTGTTACCTGCCCGAACCCGGCGTGCGGGATCGAGATGCCGCTCGTGAGGTCGTGGTGGCTTGGAAAGAAGAAGGGCAAGGAGGCGTATGTCGTGCCCTCCGTCGTCGGCGACCCCATGCATCCGTCAGGCTTGCGGGTGACGTTCGACATCGGCCACGACAAGGCCACGGCGCCGACCACCACGACTGATGGAACGGTCGGACGCACTGGTGCTATCTGCATCGCTTGTCAATCGGGCGTCACTCTGGAGCATGTCCGGTCGACCAGTCGCAAGATCGGGTTGGGCGCCAGGCTGATGGCCGTTGTCGCGGAGGGAAGTCGCTCGAGGGTCTACCTGGCCCCGACACCGAAAGACGTGACAGCTGCGGCGGTCGAGGCACCGGAGGATGTCCCCCCAGGTGAGCTCTTCGATTGGCCGGGGCGGATCAACGTCTACCGATACGGGTTGACTCGCTTCGTGAACCTCTTCACCGCTAGGCAGCTGACCGCCCTCACCACCTTCAGCGACCTCGTCATGGAGGCCCGCGATCGAGTCCTCGCCGACGCTCTTGCCTCCGGCATGGACGAGGGCGACCCCCTCGAGGCGGGCGGCACCGACGCTACCGCCTACGCAGACGCCGTCGCCACATATCTGGGTCTCTGCGCCAGCAAAATGTCGGTATTTCATTGCACACTCGCGAGATGGCGTCCAGACGCCGACAAGACAGCGCCAGCATTCGGTCGACAGGCGATACCCATGGTGTGGGACTACGCAGAGACGATGCCTTTTGCAGGTGCGGGCGGTGATTGGACTGGAGTGGTCGACGGCGCCTCCAAAGTTGTGGCGAGCTCGCCAGCTGCAACCATAGGGACTGCAAATCAAGCCGACGCACGCAGACGGTCGCTGGCGATGACGATCTCGACAGATCCGCCGTATTACGACAACATAGGCTATTCCGACCTTTCGGATTTCTTTTACGTGTGGCTTCGCAAAACACTGCGAGCAGTTCACCCGTCACTGCTCACAACCCTGCTCGTTCCAAAGAACGACGAACTCGTGGCAAACCAGTATCGCCACCAGGGCAAAGAGGGCGCCAAGACCTTCTTCGAAGACGGTTTTCGAGATGTATTCCGACAGGCTCGACAGGCAGCCGTCGTCGACACTCTGATGACTGTCTACTACGCGTTTAAGCAGTCAGAGTCGTCGTATTCCGGCGAGTCCTCTTCTGGCTGGCAGACGCTTCTGGAGGGGATGATTGAGGGTGGATGGGCGGTCACCGCAACATGGCCAGTACGGACGGAAATGTCCACACGCATGATCGGTGCGGGCACTAACGCGTTGGCGTCATCCATCGTCCTTGCGCTTCGCCCTCGCCCCGACGACGCGTCCACGACCGACCGGCGAGGCTTCATCGCCGCTCTACAGGCAGAACTTCCCGAGGCCCTTCGCAAGCTGCAGCAAGGTGCGATCGCACCGGTTGACCTACCGCAGGCCGCGATCGGTCCGGGCATGGCAGTCTTTTCGCGCTACTCCGCCGTCCTCGAGCCGGACGGTAGCGCGATGTCCGTCCGATCAGCGCTCGAACGAATCAACGAGATCCTCGATCAGGTTCTCGCTGAGCAGGAGACTGACTTCGACGCGACGACGCGGTTCGCGATCGCGTGGTACCGCCAGCACGGGTACGGCACAGGCAAGTACGGTGACGCGGACAACCTGGCCCGGGCCCGCAACACTGCGGTGGACGCACTCGAGCGCTACGGCATCCTCACCTCCCGCGCCGGCAGCGTCACGCTCCGAAAGCCTGCCAACCTCGATGCGACCTATGACGTGGGTGCCGATCTGCAGGTGAGCACCTGGGAGGTGCTGCACCACCTGCTGCGCGTACTCGAGGCTGACGGCATCACCGGCGCTGGCGCATTTCTGTCGAAAACGCTGGCGAGGACGCAGGGCGACGTGGAAGCTGACCTCCTGAAGGAGCTCGGCCACCTGCTGTTCCGCATTGCGGAGCAGGACGGCCGCACTCAGGACGCGATCGCGTTCAACAGCGTGGTCACCTCGTGGCCGGACATCATCGACGCCGCCGACGCCCGACCCGGCAGCAGGCAAGACGCGTTCACGTTCGAGGAGGAGTAGTTCACCATGGGGTTCCTGACACCGATGTACGAGCTGGGTGAGTATCTGACATGGACCCGCTCCGGGGGCATCCAGCTTCCTGACTTCCAGCGCGGCTACAAGTGGGAAGACGAGAGAATCAGGCAGCTGCTGATCACTGTCCTGCGCGGCCACCCCATGGGTGCGGTCATGCTGCTCAAGACAGGCAACACGCAGGTACGGTTCAAGCCCAGGGCCATCGAGGGTGTGGAACTCCTTCCCGGCCATGAGGCTCTCTTCCTGCTTCTCGACGGTCAGCAGCGGCTCACGTCATTGACACAGGCGCTCAGCGGGACGGGCCACGTGGACACCAAGGACAGCCGGGGCAAGCTGCTCGAGCGGCGCTACCTGGTCCACATGGAGACGGCCCTCAGTGGCTCGGACCGGGTCGACGAGGCTGTGATCTCCGTTCCTGCCGACGGTGTCATCCGCACCAATTTCGGCAAGGACGTGGTTCTGGACCTCAGCGACGAGCACAAGCAGCGAGAGCAGGGGTACTTCCCTCTGCACCTCCTGTACGGCGACTACATGAGCTGGATCTTGGAACTTGAGGACCGCGCACTCGGCAAACGCTTCCACGAGGACTTCATCAAGCCGGCTGCCACGTACGACATCCCCGCCATCGTGTTGGACGAGCGGACAGAGAAGGCCGCCGTGGCGACGGTCTTCGAGAAGGTCAACATCGGGGGCCTGCCGCTCAACGTCTTCGAACTCCTCACTGCCATGTTCGCCGGTGACCCAGAACACTTCGCCCGCACCGGTGAGGACTTCAGGCTCAACGACGACTGGCGAGAGATCCAGCAATCTTGGGCGGCACAGCAGGTGCTGACCGCCGTTGAGAACACCGACTTCCTCCAAGCCGTCACCATGCTCACCACGCGGAAGCGCCACCTGGCGGACACGTCCGACAGACCACCGGCCATCTCGGCCAAGCGCGAAGACGTGCTGAAGCTCACCCTCAACGACTACCTGGAGTGGCGCGAGCCTCTGCGGGAAGCGTTCGTGTGGGCGGCGACCTTCCTGGCAGACCGCCATATCTTCACCAAGCGAGACGTGCCCTATGCCAAGCAGCTGGTCCCGCTGGCCGCGATCAAGGTCGTCCTCGGAAAAGACGCGGACCTGCTGGGGGTGAGCGAGCGGCTCGCTCGCTGGTACTGGTGCGGCGTCCTGGGCGAACTGTACGGGTCGGCCATCGAGAGCCGGTTCGCCCGCGACATCGAGATGGTCCCGCCGTGGGCCACAGATGCCCAACAGCCCCTGCCCCGCACCGTTGCCGACGCCAACTTCACCGAGTCGCGACTTCACTCGCTGCGGACGCGTAATGCGGCGGCATACAAGGGCATCGCTGCTCTGATCCTGGGAGGAGGCGCGAGGGACTGGATGGAGGACAAGGCGCTCGACAAGGTGCAGTACATGGACCTGGCCGTGGACATCCACCACGTCTTCCCGCAGAAGTGGTGTGCGGACCATGCCATCGACGACGAGCGCCGCGAAAGCATCGTCAACAAGACGACGATCAGCGCTCGCACCAACAGGACCATCGGGGGCGCAGCCCCATCCGAATACCTGCGCTCTATCGAGTCTCGTGCCCAGGTGGACGCGACGCGGCTCGACCAGCTGCTTTCGACCCACCTCATCGACGCCTCACATCTGCGCAGTGACGACTTCGACGAATACTTCGTCGCCCGGCGAGAACGGCTCTGTCTGCTGGTCGAGACCGCTATCGGCAAGTCCGTCCAGCGTGACGTCGACGAAGGTCACGCGGAAGAGGACTCCGCCCACTTCGACGAAGCACAGCTTGCTGAGGACTTGATCGAGGAAGAGGCGTCCTGATATGGCTTTGAGCAATCGCGATCGCATCGGGCAGATGTTCGAGCTTCTCGCTCCGGCGCTGGACGACTTCATCTCCACCGCAGTGGGACGTGACGACCCTGCCCTCGGTGCTGACTGGACGAAGCTCGTCCAAGGCAAGGACGTGCGCAACGGTGCGCCGGCCGGGAAGGAGTACGACCCGCTGGACCCGCAGGTGCAGTTCCGCATGCTGACCGAGAAGAACATCACGACCGGGTACCGGCCCCACTGGTATCCGCTGTCGGACGCCATCGGGCGCGCAGGTGAGTCCTACGCCAGCGAGCTTCGCGAGGTCCGCAACGCCTGGGCGCACAACAAGCCGTTCACCGACGACGACGCCTACCGCGCGCTGGACACCGCAGAACGCCTACTGACGGTGGTCGGCGCTCCTGCCGCGGCCGAGCAGGTGGCCCGCATCCGCACCAACCTGCGTCGCGTCAGCGCCGACAAGGACGACCGACGCACCCTCAAGCAGACCGTGTCGACCAGTCCGCTCTCAGGTGGGCTGCGTCCATGGCGCGAGGTCCTTCCGCCCCACCAGGACGTGGCGAGCGGCAACTTCAAGGCCTCGGAGTTCGCGGCTGACCTGTACAAGGTGGCCAGCGGCGAGGAGAGCGGCAGGGACTACGCCGATCCGGTCGAGTTCTTCCGCCGCACCTACCTGACCGAGGGCCTTCGAGACCTCATAGGTCGCGCGGTGGACCGGCTCCGCGGTGACGACAACGCCTCTCCCGTCATCAACCTGCAGACCAACTTCGGCGGCGGCAAGACCCACTCCATGCTCTCCCTGTGGCACCTCGCCGGGGCCACGCGACTCGGTGACTACCCTCAGGAGGTCCAGGAGCTGCTCGCCGCCCACAACTTCGAGCTGCTCGACGGTCAGCGCGTCAACCGGGTAGCCATCGTCGGCAACCACTTCGCCCCCACCGGCGAGCAGAAGCCCGACGGCACATTCGTCCGCACCATCTGGGGGGAGCTGGCCTGGCAGCTCGGCGGCGCCAAGGGCTACGCCATAGTCGCCGACGCCGACCGAGCCTCCACCCCGCCCGGCGCCGCCCTCCACCGCCTCCTCGCGGCATACTCCCCCGCGGTCATCCTGATCGACGAGTGGGTGGCCTACGCCCGCAGCCTGTACGGCGTAGGCCCGGACGAGGAGCGGATCACCGGCGGCACCTTCGACAATCAGTTCACGTTCGCGCAGTCGTTGACAGAGGCGGCAAAGGGCACGGGCGGCATAGTTCTCGCCATCTCGATCCCGGCATCGGAGACGGGCGTCTCCGAGGCGGGGCAGGAGCCGCCAGTCGGCCACATGGAAGAGGTGGGCGGATCCCACGGCATGGAGGCGCTCAAGCGTCTGCAGAACGTCGTGCGTCGCGTTGCCGAGCAGTGGCGGTCCGCGTCGTCCACCGAGGCATACCACATCGTGCGCCAACGGCTTTTCACCACGCCCGACGCGGAGGCCCTTGCGGCTATCGGTGCCACAGCGCGTGCCTTCGTGGACTTCTACCGAGCCAACCCCGGCGACTTCCCCGCCGAGTCCCGCGACCCGAACTACGAGGAGAGGATCAGGCACACCTACCCGATCCATCCGGAGCTGTTCGAACGTCTCTACGAGGACTGGTCCAGCCTTGAGCGGTTCCAGCGGACGCGTGGTGTGCTCCGGTTGATGAACGCCGTCGTCCACGCGCTCTGGGTGGGGGAGGACAACTGGCCGCTGATCATGCCAGGTTCTCTCCCACTCGCGGCTGCCTCGGTGAATTCCGAGATCTCGCAGTACCTCCAGGACTCGTGGAAGGCAGTCATCGACGCGGACGTCGACGGGCTGGAGTCCGAACCTGCGCGGATTGACAAGGAGAAGACGCAGTTTGGGTCCCGATCGTTGACGAAGCGACTGGCGCGGACGGTCTTCTTCGGCGCGGTCCCGACGATCGGGTCGGCGCACAAGGGGCTCGACACCCAGCGGGTCTTCCTGGGGACGGCAGTCCCTGGCGACCGCACGGGGGACTTCCACGCGTCGCTCAACGCCCTCGGGGACCGGGCCACCTACTACTACTCAGGGCAGGGCAAGCACTGGTACGACCTCCAGGCCAACATCTCCCGAAGCGCGAAGGACCAGGCCGAGCGGCTGCACCCCGAAGACGTCTGGGCGGAGATCGTCAGGCGGCTGGCCGAGGAAGGCCGCCTGCGTGGCATCTTCGGCGCCGTCCATGTCTGCCCGCAGTCCGACGCGGACGTACCGGACACCGATGAGGCTCGTCTTGTGGTGCTGCACCCGAAGGTGTCTCACAGGAGCCGTCGCGGGACGGAGCCGGGCTCGACCGCGGTCGATGCGGCACGACAGACCCTCGAGAAGCGCGGGAGCTCGAATAGGACCCACCGCAACATGCTCGTCTTCCTCGCAGCGGACGAGTCGAGGCTCGAGGAGCTGGAGCGCTCGGTGAGGGAGTACCTGGGTTGGAGGTACGTGCTCTCCAGCACGGATCTGGACCTGACCGACAACCAAAAAGCGCAGGCGAACGAGAAGCTCAAACGTGCGGACGAGACGGCTGCCGCCCGGCTGCAGCTGACCTACCAGTGGGTGCTGCACGCACGGCAGCCGAACGCTCGTGAGCCGTGGGTGATCGCCGAGACCAAGGTCGAGGGATCTGGCTCCCTCGCCGAGAAAGTCGGCAAGCGACTGAAGACGGACGGCGACCTGGCCGACGTCCATGCGATGACGTCGGCGCGGATGGCGATCAACCAGGTGCCGACAGTGTGGGCGTCAGGTCACATGAGCGTCGGCGAGCTGTGGGGGCTCTACACGGACTACCCCTACATGCCCCGGTTGACCGCTCGCGGCGTCCTGACGGACGGGCTGACCCAGTCGACCACGCTCACGTGGGAGCGGGACGGGGTGGCTCTGGCGGAGCGGTATGACGAGGCAGCGGGGCGTTACTTGGGGCTGTGGCTGCCCGGTGAGTCACCGGCGCCCCAGCCGACGGACCAATGGCTGGTGGTCAGGCCCGAGGTCGCTCTTGAGCAGCGTCGGCTCGAGGCACTGGAGCGACCCGACACGCCCGACGTGACGGTCGTACCTCCGGTGTCGCCGGGACCAGACCCTGATTTGCCACCTCCCTCGCCGGGTGAGGAAGTGATGACCCGATACTTCGCGACAGCAGTGCTCGACCCGATCCGGTACACGCTGGACTTCAGGCAGATCGCCGACGAGGTGCTGGTCCACCTGGCCAAGCCTGGACGCACGGTCACAGTGCGGGTCGAGATTGAGGCGGAGGACCATGCCGGCTTTGACGAATCCACAGTGCGCACGGTCAAGGAGAACGCGACGGTGCTCAAGTTCGACCAGTCGCAGTTCGAAGAGCGTTGAGCATGAACGGCACAACTGCAGGAGAAGGTATGGCGGACCTGAGCAGGATGACACCGTATGAGCGACGGGCCTGGGACGACTCGATCCGGGTGCTGCACGCGTCTCGGCGCAAGATCGTCCCCGCGCGTGTTCGTGCGCGAACCGCGGCGCTTGTCTCAAGTGCCGGAGAACGGTTCCAGGAGCTGCCAGGATCCGAATCCGTCCAGGGCGTCGTCAGCCGCGCGATGGACGGCACCCTGTCCCTTACGTTCAGGCCCGCCTTGCGCACCGCCACCGCCGATTCGGTCCTGAAGATGTACGGACGCAAGGGCACGGCTGTTCTCGGCATGGCCGAGGTTCGTGAGCTTCCGCTCGAGGACAGGGACCATCGTCAGCCGTCTCGGAAGTTCTACACCGGCATCGCCGCGGGCGAGGGCGCAGCGACTGCGGTCGCCGTGACGGGGTCAGAGGTGGCGACGACCGTCAGCGGCGGTGCGACTGCCGGTGTGGTCGTAGCCGCTGTCGCCGTGGATGCGGTCGCCTCGTTGGCGCTCATGGGACGCGCCGTAGGAGATATCGCCAGCCGGTACGGCTACGACATGCGAGATCCGGGTGAGGAACTCTTCGCGATGGGTGTCTTGTCCTTGGGAATGGCCGGTGATGTCGGTGCGAAAACCCAGGCCCTGGCCGCCCTGTCGCGGTTGACCCAGCGCATGATGCGCAGGGCGACGTGGAACGAGCTGAACAAGCACCTGCTGGTGAAAGTGCTCCAGAAGGTCTACCAGCGCCTTGGTCTCCGCCTCACCCAGAGGAAGCTTGCTCAGCTCGTGCCGGTGGCTGGAATCGGAATCAATGCCGCCCTCACGGCATCCCTCGTCGACAAGACCTTCGAGCGGGCGCAGGCCGTGTACCGCCTGCGCGCCCTGTCGGAGAGGTACGGCATCGATCCCGGTGAGTGGACGAGTTCGTCAGTTCCGACGCTCTCGGAGGAGGAGATCGTCGATGTGGACGAGATCCTGGAGGAGACGCGGGCCATGGACGAGCGTGGCTCCGAGGCGGTGAACTGATCACGTCGAGTGCCACCTCGTCCCAGGGCCAGGCTTAGGGCCACTCGTTGAGCATCATCCGATGTCTAGAGCCAGTTCGCCCTTCCCCTCGGGTAAGAAACGCCAGCAGCTCGTGCACTGCAAACTGCTGGGTCAGTGCTGGGTTGCCTTGCACGATGGACTGCAGACACGCAGCGCTCTCGGCGGGTGTCAGGGTCTGCATCCGTCGCTGAGTCTCCAAGATCCCAGGGTAGGCATCCGTGATGTGGGCGTGCGTGATGCGCCACCACAGCGACTGCTCGAGGGCGCCAGCGGCAGCCCATGCGCGTACGTGAGCCTCCCATTCCCCGCAGCTCATGTAGATGTCGTCTTGGCCGACGTTCACAGCAACCGACAGCCCGCCCGCTCGCCCGTCGTCAACCGCGGGAGCCACGTGGTGGGTCCACATTGCGCCATCCCACCATCGCAAGAACGATGGGTCTGAAGGATCGGGGTACCAGTCAGCGGGAACGTTCGTCGGTTGGAGGTGCTCTGTCCATGACGATCCGTCCCAGTAGCGCAAACGGCTTGCCGGCGCGGTGGGGTCTGGGTACCAATCGGCAGGGACAGCGGTGGAGGCATCCCGCACTCTTGCAAACTCATTGGTCCAGGCAGAGCCGTCCCAATAGCGGAGCTCATGGAGGTCGGATGCAACCGAGTACCAACCAGCAGGGGGAAGGGCAGCAACGACGGCCTCCATCTCCCGCGCCGGCTGCTCCGCTTCATTGACCCTTTCCTTCTCCTTGCGGGCTTCGACTATGGCGCCCACGACGCTGAGGCCTAGCAAGCCGACGGCCAAGGGCCACGGGACGGCGTCGAATACGTCAGGAGGATCTTCGTCCGTCTCGCAGACGTCGTCCGCGGACAGACTCCATACTTCTATGTCGTCATCTTTTCTTGGGATGAACTCGGCCTGCCCTACGAGGTGCCTCTGGTCGTCGCGCGTCGTCGCGCGCAGCGCGCCCGGAGTCTTTCGAGACAGGTCGGGCGTGGTGCCCTTCAAGAATCTGAACTTGCCCTCGATCTCCTCGTACTCTTCATCCTGCTCGACCACCTCGACCTTTATGGCCCTGCGTCCCCGCCTTGGACTCATCTCAGGCCCATCCGTCGTTCGGTGTTGAGTCTCCTGACTTGGGACGCCAGCGTGAAGAGGTCCACCCACCACCCGATGGTGAACCAGCCCAGGGTCAGCAGATACCCCACCCCGCGGCCGATCTTGCCGATGTAGAAGTGGTGGACGCCGATCAGGCCGAGAAGGAGCCACAAGACGTACGCCAAGCCCACCGACTTGTCCATCGCCGAGCTTGCTGGCGGAGCGAAGCCACTCTGTCCCTGCAGAGAGTTGGGCTCCTGACGGGGGATGTGGGCGTGCACCGGGATCGGTGTCTGCGACGGCTGGATGAGGAGTGGCGGAGGCACAACTGCCTCAGCACCTACGCGGGGAGAACGAGCACCGAGTCCCGTGCCCGGGATCGGTGGGGGCATACTGGTCATCGGTGGCGGTGGAGGCCGGCGTCGGGGCGCTGGCGGGGGCAGATGGCTGGGTCCCACACTCATTGCTGCCTCCCTGGCATCTTGCGCCTAGTTCACCGGCGCATCCCTGCACGACGCACTCTACCCGCGGCACACCGCGACCGGCATGGGAGTGACGACTTGTATGGTTCGTCTGTCATAGCGGCCCGACGGGCTTCCTCTCTGGACACGCCCCCACCCGCACGAGTTTCGTGCTGCCTGGGGAGTCCTGTTCGTGTTCCTGCATCGATCGTCCGCGCACGGACTGTCGGTCGCCGAAGCGCAGCTGTCCCAGCACATCGCGGAGCAGATGGCCATCACCACCGGTCGGTCGGCCTCACCTTCCGAACGGCGCTCGTGGGAGCGCAGTCTCCCCCGCCTGCGCGCCGACCTACTCGACGCCGGGCTGGGGGACGTCGAGATGCTCGTCGAGTATCAGCTGCCGCTCACCAGCAAGCGCGCCGACGTCGTCCTCGTCGGGCAGCACCCGCAGACCAGGCGTGCGTCATACCTCGTGGTCGAGCTCAAGCAGTGGAGCGAGGCGGAGCGCTTCGAGGACAGCGACGTGCTGGTGCGGATCGACGGCTACGGCAACCACCCGGTGCTGCACCCGCTGGAGCAGGTGCGCGGCTACTGCGACTACCTCACCGACTTCGTCGTCACGCTGGCCGAGGACGAGCACGAGCTCGCGGGCACGGCATACCTGCACAACGCGACCAACCTGGGCATCGCGGACCTGCGGGACATGACTGTCCCCGACCCCGAGAGGCCGGCGCGGATGTTCAGCGGGCAGGACCGGGGCGAGTTCCTCGACTTCCTTAGGAGCCGTTTCGCGCCCGGGGTGCCGGGCGCCGAATATGCCCGATCGGCTGCTGAGCAGTCGCATCGCCCCCTCAAAGCAGCTGCTGGCCCTGGCGGCCGACGAGATGCAGCGGCGTGAGCAGTTCGTCCTGCTCGACGAGCAGCGCGACGCCTACGAGCTGGTGCTGCACGCGGTCGAGAAAGCGCGGCGGGGCAGCACCAAGACGGCCATCGTCGTCAGCGGCGGGCCGGGGAGCGGCAAGAGTGTCATCGCCCTGTCGGTCATGGGCGAGCTGTCCCGGCAGGGGCGTGCGGTCATGCACGCGACCGGCTCGCAGTCGTTCACCAAGACCCTGCGCAAGGTGGCTGCGGCGCGGGCGCCGCGCGTGCGCAAGATGTTCAGCTACTTCAACAGCTTCATGGCGGCCGAGCCGAACGAGCTCGAGTGCCTCATCCTCGACGAGGCGCACCGCATCCGGGAGACGTCGGAGTCGCGGTACACCCGCAAGGAGCACCGCACGGGTCGGCCGCAGCTCGACGAGCTGCTGAGCGCTGCGCGGGTGCCGGTCTTCCTGCTGGACCAGAACCAGGTCGTGCGGCCTGGGGAGATGGGCACGGTCCAGGCGATCACGGAGTATGCCGAGTCGCTGGGCATGGACGTGCACGAGATCGACCTCGACGACCAGTTCCGCTGCGGTGGGTCGGCGCTGTATGTCGAGTGGGTCGAGCGGCTGCTCGGGCTGGCGCCCGGCGGGCCGATCCGGTGGGGTGGTGACCCTGCCTTCGAGGTGGGTGTCGTGGACTCCCCCGACGAGCTGGAGCACGTGCTGGCGCTGCGGCAGGAAGACGGATACACGGCGAGGATGGCCGCAGGCTACTGCTGGCCGTGGTCGGACCCCGAGCCGGACGGGACGCTCGTGCAGGACGTGCGGATCGGCGACTGGTCGCGGCCGTGGAACCTCAAGGGTGACCGGTCTGTTGGCGGCGCACCGGCGGCGGCCCTGTGGGCGACGGACCCGGCGGGCTTCGGGCAGGTGGGGTGCATCTACACCGCGCAGGGGTTCGAGTACGACCACGCGGGGATCATCATCGGGCCGGACCTGGTGTGGCGCGACGGGCGGTGGCGAGCCGTGCGCGAGGGCAACCGCGACCCGGTGCTGCGCAACCGCACGAAAGTGTCGGACCGCGACTTCGACCGGCTGGTGCGCAACGTCTACAAGGTCCTGCTGACCCGGGGAATGCGCAGCGCCTGGATCTACTCGACCGACCCGCAGACCAGGGACTTCCTCCGGAGCTTGCTCCGAAGGTAGCGGGCGGCCTAGCCGCCCATGACCACAACCACACACCGACGGATCGACAGGCTTCCAGTGCTGGACACGCCTCCCCCGTGATGAACACGGAAGGCGCATGCCGTGGCGGCATGGCTGCTGACGATCAGCAAGGACTACCCCCAGCACTGGGAGTACGCGAAGGAGCACGGCCTCTGGGACTTGATCACCGCGCGTGGAATCAGAGCCGGTGACGTCGTCTACTACTGGCAGAGCGGGGCCTCGCTGCTGCTTGGCAAGGTGCGGGTGCTTCAGAATGCCTACGAGATCGACGCCGATCAGGTGACGCCGGGACCGTGGGACGACTGGCCAGGGTCCGAGGAGAAGCCGTATGTCCAGCGCTTCCCCCTCGAGGTGCTGGCGGGCGAGGCGGCCGAGCAGCCCCGCTGGCACGACGTCGCTGCAGCCACTGGCCTGCCAAAGAACCCCACCTTCGTCCGGACACTGAAGCCGGAGCAGCAGGCGGTCCTGGACGACTACCTCGGTGGTGACCCGAATCCTCAGCAGTCACTGAACGACGCGCAGCGGGAGAGGATCTTCGACAACATGGACGAGGATCTCCGTGTCCGTCGCGTCCAGATGGTGGCACTTCGACAGGGACAGCCGCGGTTCCGCGGAGCACTCCTGAGTGCCTACGAGGGACGGTGCGCGATCACGGGGACCGCAGTCGAGTCGGTGCTGGAGGCCGCGCACATCTGGCCGCACAAGGGCGAGCAGACCAACGAGGTCTGGAACGGTCTGCTCCTCCGCGCCGACCTCCATACCCTCTTCGACCTCTTCCTCCTGACCGTCGAGGCGGACAGCCTCCTGGTGCGTGTCTCCCCCGCGCTGCAGGGCACTGAGTATGAAGCCCTCGCCGGCACTGTCCTCACGGTGCCGTCGACGCTGGACGAGCAGCCCGCCCGCGAAGCTCTGGCCAAGCACAACGAGGACTGCGCCGATTGGCTGCGGGCATGAACGTCGAGCGACTCCAGGATCGGCTCCGCCAGTTCGCCGAGGAGCGGGACTGGGTGCAGTTCCACACGCCGAAGAACCTCGTCATGGCGCTGTCCGTCGAAGCCTCCGAGTTGTTGGAGATTTTCCAATGGCTCACGCCCGAGGAGTCTCAGGAGGTGATGGCCAGTCCACGAGCTGAGGAGGTGAAGGGTGAGGTCGCCGACATCTTGATCTACCTGCTGCGGCTGACCGACGTGTTGGGGGTCGACCTCGACGCGGTCGTGGCGGAGAAGATCGGGAACAACGCGAGTCGGTTCCCTGCGGTTGACCTGTGATGCCTGATCATGACCGCTGACGGCAGGTGAGGAGGAATACATGAGAGGGCGAGTGCGACTCCATGATGGTGGCATCTCCCCCGGCGAGGTCCGTCTAAGGGCACGAGGCGCCTCCGAGCGCAGGACCGCACCCGGGAAGGACATTCGCGACATCGGTCCTGAGGAACCTAGGAAGTGTCGGTCCTGCGGCGGCCGTGCCTACGCGCCGATGAAGGAGTGCGGCCCCTGCTTCGAGGACCTGAAGATCATCCGGGAGGTCTCCACGCTGCTTCGCCAGCATGGGCAGCCACCCTTGAGTCAAGACACGGGTCCGGGCCTTGGCTACCGCAAGCCGCGGGCCCGCGGCAGGCAGGCGGAGGCTCGCATCATCGAGCGCCGACGTCAGAACGGTCTGCCACCCAAACGGCCGGGTCGCCGAGCCGCTGCTGCCCCGGCACCTCGGTCAGCGGGCAAGCCGTCCCGCGGCCCGAAGACCTGTCGGAAGTGCTTCACCCAGAAGGCGAAATCCGGCGCCTGCCTCTGCTCCTAGCAGGGCGCCCGCCACGAATTCAGGGCCTTCGCCTCTGCACGAGCTCGCTGGCGAGCGTGAACAGTTCCACTTCCGAGTCGAGTCGCTGCTCGTGCACCACGCTCCGGCCACCCTTCTCCACCTCATCGAGGCTGACGAGGGCCTGAAAGCCCGAGAAATCCGAGTAGATCAGCATGTGCCGCGGGGGCTCGGACGTGACCCCATGCTGGGCAAGTTCTGACACCTGCCGGAACCATCTGTTGGCGCTTGCCCGCTCGACGTCCCGGTCTCGATAGGCCCCGCCGTACGCGATCTGAAGGCAGATCGCCAGTGGACCGAGACGGGTGACCAACGTCAGCGCGTGGCTGTTGGCTCCGTGTCCGACATGCGCGAGTGTGAAGACGTCCTCCTGACGGACCACACGACCCAGGAACACCGGATCGAAGGTGTAGAGGTCCTGGTAGCGCAGCGCCGTCGACCCCCACCACCACTCCCCGAGGGACTGCACGTCGGTGGGTGCGACGTTCCCCAGGGGCGGGAGCACAAGACTCTCCGCCTGCAACCCGCGGAGCATCTCCTGGTAGCCGCCGCTGGACCTCACCTGGGTCGGGAGCATGTCCGCCACCTGCTCCACCAGCGTCGTGCTCGCGGAAGAGCGTGCAGCGGTCTGCTGCGGATCGCCCGTCTCTGAACCGAAAAGGTGCACCTCGTGCGCATCGATGAGCAAGCCAGGACAGCTGCGGGCCCGCATGTAGCGGCGCAGCTGCTTCGCCTCGACCACGCCTTCCCAGTCCTGACCGCGTCTTCTCGTGATGCGCTGCTTGACTTCCACGACGAGCACCACCTGACCGTTCACCTCGACGGCGTAGTCAGGCACCAGCCTCGTGAGCTGCTTCTGCCGCACCAGGCTGGCCCCCTCGACCGCGGCGACCACCCGCCGCAGAAGTGGCTCGCACATACCTCTCGACATCCACTTCCAGCCTGAGTTGCTGGGCGGGAAGGGTCTGCCACTCCTGCCACCCCATCGTCTCGGGGTCCGGAAGCCCGTCCCGGTGCCCCAGCCGACGGCATACCTGCTCTTGGAAGATGCCCTCCCCCGCGGCCGGACCCGACGAGACGAGGTCCACGAGCGCGTTCGAGACCTCGGGGCGTAGGTAGGTGCCGCCGTGCACACGCCCCACGAGGCGCTCGCCGGCGATCTCCTGGAGCGTCGCCAGCGGCACGGGCCCCACCTCCTGCAGCGGGGTCAGCCACGCCCACCACTGCTGGGCGGCCAACGGCCGGTCGGCCTCGGCGATCAACTGGGGATCGAAGTACGGGTGACTCGCCACCCGCGCGGCATACCTGATCTCCTTCAGGGGCGCTTTGAAGTAGATCCACACGAGGTCCCCCGGGCGTGCGTGCTTGGGCACCGTCCAATTGACCGAGTGGATCCCCTCCTCCCAATCCAGCATGAAGCCGGCCCGCTCTTCGGTGCCGAAGACGGACCTGCGGCTGCCGTAGAGCAGCCAGGCGTCCTGGGGTTGGCGGGTGAGGACCGACGGAGGGGCATGCCGCGGGCTCGGCAGGTCCGCCGCCGCAAGCGTGCGACGCTCGCGCCAGGCGTCGGCGTAGGAACTCGCCTCGGCGGCGATCACCGCCGCGTCCCCGTCCTCCAGCGGGAGCACCCGCTCGACGAGCAGGCGAAGAAGGACCTGTCCGTCACTCTCCCCCACCTCGAGACTGCCGGTGCGCGAGCGCGGCTGTGCCTCCACCCAGGAGATCGCCTCGTCCAGGTCGATGTCGCCGAGGTCGAGGAAGAAGGACGCCCTCAGGAGCTGACCGCCCTTGTCGTAGGCGATGCCGGACGCGCGTCCGAGCTGGAAGTCCACCACCTCGCCGCGGGTCCTGGTCACTTTCGCGCCCAACGCCGTGACCGCCTCGACCACGTGCTCCAGCTCGCCCTCGGCATCCGTGCTGGTGGGCTCTTCCATGAGCTCGCGCTCGAGGTCGACGATCACCACGGTCGTGTCGTCCGTGCTGCCGGCGGCCGCCGCGGCGGCCACCAGACTGTCTGCGGCGTCCGTGAGGCCGTCGACGGACAGCAGCGACGCGATGTCGTCGTCGCGCAGCCCGGCCGTGAGCCCGTCGGTGCACAACAGGAGCCGACCGCGGGAGTCGAGCTCGACGAGCCCGATCGTGGGGGTGTCCACCGAGCCGCAACCGAGGGCGCTGGTGAGGATCCCCTGCCCCGGGTGGTCGTGCACCTCCTCGGCGCTGATGACTCCTGCGGCACGCTCCTCCTCGGCCACGTTGTGGTCGGTCGTAAGCCGGCGCAGCTGACCGTCGACCAGCACGTAGGCGCGGCTGTCCCCGCACCAGGCGACCTGGACCGTGCCCCTCTCAGGGTCGCGCACCGCCAGGACGAGGGTGCTGCCCATGTCGGGGCTGTCGGCCACCTGACCGGCGGTCAGCACCGTGACGTGGCACAGGTCGACGACCTCGACCAGGTCGGCGTCGGGGGCGACGTTCAGCGTGGCGGTGGCCACGGCGACGGCGCTGGCGAGCCGGCCCCCGTCGTGGCCACCCATGCCGTCGGCCACCATCCACACGTGGTCGTCGATCGCGAAGCCGTCCTGGTTCTCCTCGCGGCCGGTGCCCTGCCGGCTGACGCCGAAGGCGTGGGCAAGGCCGTCGTCGATCCTCTGGCTGCGGTGCTGGGACTGCTGTGTCATGGCTCCTCCTCGGGTTGGTCACGACGGTAAGGACGAGCGGGGCCGTCGTGCTCCCCGATGGGAACGGGCGTCCCCATCACCGCTGCGGCGGCAGGTCGCCCAGCTTGAGCCGACCCTCGGTGACGAGCCACCGGCCGTAGTCGTCGAGCTCGTGGAAGACCACGGGTCGACCGCCGTCGGCCAGTTCTCGCTGGAGCCGCTCCCGTCGCTTGTGCAGCCACCGGCGCAACTGGTCGCCGACATCCCGAGCTCCCTGCCGGCGTTCGCCCAGTGGTCCTTGCGCTTGGGCTCGTTCTGCAGGAGATAGCGGAAGGCGACGGCGAGGGTGCGTCGCTCGTCCCCGCGGACGTGTCGACGAGCACGTGGGTACGACGTCAAGGACGTGGCCCGGAACATCGGACGGCCAGCCAGCTCTCTCCGGCGTCCGGGCAGGACGACGTCGACCTGGAGGGACACCCGACGCTTGAGCAGGGGCCACTCGAGCCGATGGGTGCCAGGTCCGAAGTGCAGTCGTGCACCGTCGTCGACGTCGGCGGTCATCGCCTCGCCATAGAGGCGGGCTGGCCCACGATGCACCTCGACGAGCCAGCCCTCGCGGGCCGGCCCGATCACCACCAGTCGCTTCGGGATCCACCCCTCGTCCGGCAGCTGGCAGCCCCGGCCGATCACGGTCCTGGCGGCGCTGTCGAAACTGACGTCCTCGACGACGAAGGAGCCGTCGAGCTCGATCGAGTACTGGCCTCGCAGCGCCCCGGCCTGGCCGTCCTTCATGTGATGCTCCTGCCCCGACGGCCGCCCCTGCTGCCTCGTGGAGGGAAGTTTGCCAGCACGATGTCCCCTGAGCCAGTAATGTCCCCATCGGACGGACAGGGGGCGCGGTCGCGTCGCGTCATGGCCGACCGACCAGTCGTCGACCACACCGGAACCGTCGCTGCACGGACAGCGGTCCAGCCGGGCAAACACAGGAGACCGATGTGAACCCGTCCCCAGCACCACCCGACCGCCACGCCCTGATGGAGGCGACGTCTCAGCTCGCCGACTTCATGGACGAGCTTCCCCTGACCGACCGCATCGCCTCGGTGGAGCAGGATCTTGTGGGAAAGGCCGGCGCAGATGTCCTGGCGTTGCTGGAGGGACGGGAGATGACCGACGATCTCCTGCGTTCGACGCTGGTCGTCCGTCAGGCCTTCGGGCGCATCAGCGACATCATTCACGCGACTGTCATCCTGGCGGTCCTTGCAAAGATCCTTGAGGACGGCGAGAAGATCGAGGTCAGACCGTCTCTTGCCTCCGGCGTGGGACCTCACCAGGAGTTCGATCTCGAGACGTCGAGTCGCGTCGCCGAGTTCAAGGTCGCCGTGTGGAGGGGCAGCGGTGGGAACGTCGCCCGGCAGCGGACGACGTTCGCGGACTTCGCCCGTCTAGTTCTGGCGGACGGTTCGAGGACCAGAGAGCTCTACGTCGTCGGTCCGCGCCCGCTGGAGTTTCTGGAAACCTCCACCCAGAGCGTGGAGTGGGCGCTCAGGACCGCGCCGCTCTCGCTGCGGGACAGGTTCAGCGAGAGATACGACATGTCCACGTCCGTCCGGGATTTCAGGCAGGGCGACGGAGCAGCTGTCCGAGTCCACGACCTGACTGGCATCGTCCCCGAGCTGGAGCAGTTCCATGTCTGACTCGACGACCATGATAGGCATGCTCGTCCGAGCCCTTGAGAAGTCCCCGCAGAGGGTGAGCGGCGACGAGCTCTACGAGATCTGCGGCCAGGGTGGCGAGCGCGAACTCTGCGACCTGCTGCGCCACGCGCTGAACTCCGAGCTCCGTCCAGCGCGTCTGGCCCAGCGCGAGAAGACCATCCCGGGACTGGTATCACGGGCAGACGTCGTCGTGTGGGAAGGAAACGACCGCACCCGTCCCGCGGCCATGATCGAGGCGAAGATGATCTACGCGAGCGACGTCGTCGACATCCGTGACCGCTGGCAGCGATACCTCTCCGCCGACGCCACAAAGCTTCAACCGGCCGTCTCCGCCGGGGTTCCCGCCTACCTGGTCACCTGGGTGCCGGCGTTCCTCCGGGTCACCCGCGAGATCCGCTACATGAAGGGCCATGTAGACGGCAAGCTTCGCTTCGACCTGGAACACACACGCACCGCCGCGCTGGACCTGCTGGGCGAGTTCGGCACTCCCCTGCATGCCGCCAGCACCCACGCCACAAGTGACGACGGCGAGCTCGTCCTCGACGCCTACCTCACCCACCTGGCGCCGCTCAGGCAGGAATGACTACGCCCCGCTCACCCAGTTGAACTGACAGGCGTGCGCGCGGTCACCCGCCCCTGCCCCGCCGGATCAGGGTCTTGGCCTCGAGCAGGTCGGGAGCCTCCGCCAGCGACGGCCAGCCCGTCTCGAGGTGCTCGACCACCCGGGTGGCCTCGTCGAGCAGACCCCACTGGGCGAGGGCGCGGGCGCACCGGGTGAGAGGGATGCCCACGCGTCCAGGGTCGTCGGCAACCCAGGCAGCGAGTGCCCGGCGGTCACGCGTCCCGTCCATGGCGGGGAGCACCACAGAGGCGAGAACGTCACGGATCCGTCCAGGATCGGGCGGCGCCCATCCCTGGACACTCACGCAGCTGTAGCCGGGCACCATCTGCTCCGGGGTCGCGATCTTCCAGTGCGCGAGCTCGGGCACGTAGGTGCCGCCGCTGACCGAGACCAGCCCGCTGCAGCTGGTGCCGTCCGAGGCGTATCCACCTCCGGCGCTCAGCATCACGGACTGGGCGAACCCGTCACCACCGGCGCGCCAGAAGTACCTGGGAGAGGACGGCTTGGGCGCGAACCCGGACTGCTGCAGCAGCGGCGCCATCTGGATGGCGAGCTCCTCGACCACCGTGTCCGGAACCTCGCCCGTGGGCCGGGGAGAGCGGCGTGCGTGGTGGATCTCGGCGACCGCCCGGACGACGGCGGCCCTCACGTCCTCCAGCGCCAGCCGGGTCCGCAGGTAGATCAGGTCCCTGTCCTCGGCGACGACCTTGGAGATCCCGTGCTGGTCGGCGAGGGCCCGGTCGAGTCCGTCGTCGAAGGGGTCGCAGTAGAGCTGGATCTCGTCGCTGAGGCCGACCACGGTGTCGAAGCCGTCGACGTCCTCGGCCTCGGACACCTCGATCCAGCGCGGCAGGTCCTCCCAGGACACGTCGGTGTCGGACCGCCGGGGCCGCAACGGGACGGTGATGCCCGCCAGGGAAGCCGCGACCGGGTCGGGCGAGCTGGGCTTCCGCCGGGCCCGGCGCCTCCAGATGCCGACCATCACGTCGCCCCGCCTGCGCCCATGGCGGCAGCCTAGGCTCATCCGGCGTCGGCAGCGCCCTACACTCCAGCAGATGGGTAGGACGGCGTCCGCTTCGGTCGATCCGCGCCCGACGCTCGCCTCGGTGTGGTGGACGCTCGCCCTCCTCGTGCTCACGACGGCAGGTCTCGGGCTGCTCGCCTGGGCGCTGCTGGTGACTCACGGTATGGCGTACGCCGCCTTCGAGGTCTTCCGGCCGCAGGGGGTGGTCGCGGCTCCCGACCTCGACGACTACGTCCGTGCCCTCCTGGTCGCGGTGACGACCAACGTCGCTGTCGCGCTCGCCCTGGTGTGGCTCGCCAGGAGGACGCGAGCCCGGCGCTGGCACCCGGCCGTCGTGGGGGCCCTCGCCGCCGTCACCGCCGTGGTCCTCGCCGGCAGCGCGATGTTGCTGCTGCGGCATCAGCCCCATCGACTTCGTCCTCGCCCTGTAGCGGCCGCCGCGTCGACCGGCAGCGGTCTCCCACCGGATGGAGCGACGGTCCCGCAACCCTGGACCTCCACACCGTGGCTCTACATCTGCCGGGTGAGCACGTCATACCCCCGTCCTCGCTGGCTGCGCAACGTCTAGTCTGTGGACTGCAGCGACGCCCCCGGGTCCTAGCATGGGCCGGGTGACCGGGGCGACGACGTGACGCCGGAACGGCAGAGCGGGAACCCCACGGAGGCCGAGCCCGACCCGGCGCGCTGGCGGATCCTCACCGTCACCCTGGCCGTCGGGTTCATGTCCCTGCTGGACGTGACGATCGTCAACGTCGCGATCCCGTCGATGCGCTCGAGCCTGGACACCTCGGCCGCGACGATCCAGTGGGTCGTGTCGGGGTATGCCCTGAGCTTCGGCCTCGTGCTCGTCACCGGGGGCCGGCTCGGGGACGCCTGGGGCCGGCGCCGGCTCATGCTGGTCGGGCTGACCGGCTTCGTGCTCTCGAGCGCCGCCTGCGGGCTGGCGCCCTCGGTCGAGGTGCTGGTCGCGGCCCGGCTGGTCCAGGGAATCTCCGCGGGGCTGCTCACGCCCCAGAACACCGGGCTGATCCAGGAGCTGTTCAGCGGGGCCGAGCGGGGCCGGGCCTTCGGGCTCTTCGGACTCGTGGTGTCGGTGGCCTCGGCGATCGGGCCCGTGCTCGGCGGCGTGATCATCGCGCTCGCCGGCGAGGAGGGTGGCTGGCGCTGGATCTTCCTCGTCAACGTGCCCATCGGGGTGGTGCTGCTCGGCGCGATCGCCCGGATGGTGCCGGACACCCGGGTCGAGGTCGAGAAGGCCGACACCCGGCTGGACCCGGGCGGGGCGGTGCTGCTCGGGCTGGCCGTGTTGTGCCTGCTGCTGCCGGTCGTGGCGCTCGAGTCCGGCGCCACCGGACTCCTGTGGCTGCTCCTCGGGGTGCCGGTGGCCGGCTGGGCCTTCGTCGCGTGGGAACGGCGGCTCACCCGCACCGGCGGCGCACCCCTGCTCGACATCGCGCTGCTGCGGCAGACGCCCGGCTACGGCAACGGCATCGTCGTCGGCGCGCTCTACTTCACCGGTTTCACCGGTGTGTTCCTCGTGCTCTCGGTCTACCTGCAGGACGGACTGGGCTACTCCACCCTGGCCACCGGGCTGCTGCTCACGCCCTTCGCCGTGGGCTCGGCGGTGTCCTCGATGTGGGCCGGCCGTGCGGTGACCCGCATGGGGCGGCCGCTGGTGGTCCGGGCGCTGGGCGTGATGATGACCGGACTCGTGCTGCTGGCGGTCCTCGCCTCCTGGGCGCAGGACCGGTCCTGGTTGTGGCTGGCCCTCGTGCTGCCCCTGCTGCTGGCGGGCCTCGGCGGCGGCGCGGTCGTCTCGCCCAACTTCACCCTCACCCTGGCCGAGGTGCCGCCCCGGATGGGCGGAGCCGCCGGCGGCGCGCTACAGACCGGCCAGCGCGTGGGGGCCGCGATCGGCGCGGCGGTCCTCATCACCGCCTACCAGCTCGGGGCCGGGGACGGTAGCGACCCTGGGGCGGGGCTGCGAGCCGCGATCGGCACCGCACTGACGCTGCTGCTCCTGGCGCTGGCCGCGGCGGTGTGGGACGGACGCCGCCGGGCGACCGCGGCGGGGACGGCAGAGGACCGACGGTCACGGTGAACGCCAGGGGCAGGCTCGGGATCTCGAACCGGCCGGCGTCCACCCCGCCCCCACAGCCGGCGCGCGGCTCGAGTCGGAGATGATCGCGGTATGACGCTCGCGTTCACTCACGACTCCCTCCCCCAGCGGGTCATCCTCCAGACCGGCGCGGCCCCGCGGCACCTGCGTGAGGAGATCTCCCGCCTTGGAGCGCAGCGCGTCATGCTCATCGCGGGCGAGGCGGAGCGCGAGCTCGCCGACCGCGTGGTCGGTGACCTCGACCTGGCCCTGCGCTGGGACGAGGTCGTCCAGCACGTGCCCGTGACCCTGGCCGAGCGGGCGCGGTCAGCCGCGGAGTCGGCCGGCGTCGACCTGGTCGTCTCGATCGGCGGCGGGTCGACGACCGGGCTGGCCAAGGCGGTCGCGCTGACCACCGGCCTGCCGGTCGTCGCCGTCCCGACGACCTACGCCGGCTCCGAGGCCACCGCGATGTGGGGCATGACCGACGACCACACCAAGAGGACCGGCATCGACCCGGTCGTCCTTCCCCGGACGGTGATCTACGACTCCGAGCTGTCCCGGACGCTGCCGCTCGGGCTGTCGGTGTCCTCCGGGCTCAACGGCGTGGCCCACGGCGTCGACAACCTCTGGGCGCCGGGCACCGACCCGATCGTGGTGGCGCTCTCCCTCGAGGCGGTCCGGGCCCTGTCCTCCGGATTGCGGGCCGTCGTGGCCGCCCCCGACGACGTCGACGGGCGCGACCGGTGCCTCTACGGGGCCTACCTGTCGGCGCGGGCCTTCGCGACCGCCGGGTCGGGCCTGCACCACAAGATCTGCCACGTCCTCGGTGGCACGTTCGACCTGCCGCACGCCGCGACCCACGCCGTGGTGGTGGCCTACAGCCTCGCGCACAACGCACACGCAGTGCCCCCCGACCTGGCCGCCCGGCTGGCCTCGGCGCTGGGGCGCGAACCAGCCCCGGGCGAGGACGGGGCCACCGCCGCGGTGGCGGCCCTCGAGCAGCTCCGCAGGGACACCGACGCCCCGGGCTCGCTGGCCGAGGTCGGCCTCACGGAGCAGGACCTTCCGGAGGCGACCGAGCGCATCGTCGCCGCCGTGCCCGCCTCCAACCCCCGTCCCGTCACCCCGGAGAGCATCCACGCCCTGCTGCGCGCGGCACTGAGGGGCACCGACCCTCGGAGCCTGCTGTGACCCCACCGCCGGCCGACCATCCCGACGGCCCGACCGCGGCCCGGACCCACCTGGTCGGTGACGACCGGGGCGCGCGTCATCACACCTTCGCGCCCGGCAGCCTGCTGGCCTGTTCGATCCAGGACCGCAGCTGGTCCTCGTCGAGCTCGTCGTCCTCGTGGATGTCCAGGTAGCGCACCTCGTCGTGCTTGGAGGCCTTCGGTGGCACCGGGTCGAGCGAGGTGCCCTGCCAGAACTGCACCTGGACGTACTCCGTGTAGCAGCGGAACGACAGGAACCAGCGGTCCTCGTGGGCGCCGTAGAACGGCTGGTTCCACCTCACCGCCTTGCGCACGTCGGGCACCGTGCCCGTGACCAGGTCGTCCAGCCGCCGGCCGACGTCGCTCTTCCAGCCGGGCATGGCCGCGATGTAGGCCTGCACCGGCCCGTCGCCCTCCCCCTTGGGGATCTGCGGGTTGCCGCCCGAGAGCAGCCTGGGGCCTGTGTCGTCCGTCGTCGGGCTCATCACGATCCTCCATCCTGTGCGACGTCGTCGAGCAGAAGGTCCTCCAGCCGCGTCCGCACCAGGAGCACGAGCCGGGAGAGGTCGAGCACGTAGTCGGCCCGCTCGTCCTCGGGGACACCGATGCTGGGCTCCGCCAGCGGGTCCGCGTCGCCGGCGAGGCTGCGGAGCCGTCGTGCCTCCGCGTCGTCCACGCCCAGCAGGCGGGCGTCCTGGTCCAGGACGGCCGCCAGGTGACGCAGCTCGTCGAGCTGACGTCCCGACACCTGTCCCATGAGGTCTGCCAGCGCGCCGACCCAGGCGTGGTCGCCCTCCGGCCAGTCCTCGACCAGGTCCGTGACCCGCTCGAAGAGGGCGTAGTGCGCCGCCCACGGGCCCGGCCAGATCTCCTCGTGCTCGTCGAAGGGACGCGCGGCCGCCTGTGCGGCCAGCCGGCGGGCCCTGTCCTCGTCGCCGCGGGCCAGTGCCTCTACCGTCTTGTGGACGAGGTTCGCGGACGCGGCCATCCCGGCCAGTGAGGCGTCCTGCTCCGCCGACGGCGCACCGCCGCGCACCGTGCCCGACCAGAAGCTGCTCGTTGCCATGGGACCAGTCTGCCGTCCCCGCCGCTGCGGAGCAGCCCGTCGAGCAGCGCTGCACCGGTCTCACCCCTAGGGAGGTGATCCCGGTGCACTGTTCGGTGCCATGGTGGACGACCACCCCAGACCGAGGAGGTCTGTCATGTCCGACCAGCCCGAGCCTGTGGCCGCCCTGTGGGAGTGGCAGTTCCAGGGACTGTGCCGCACCACCAACCCCGACATCTTCTTCCACCCCGAGGGTGAGCGCGGCCCGTCGCGCCGCCGGCGGGAGGCCCGTGCCAAGGCCATCTGCGAGCAGTGCCCCGTCCTGCGGGAGTGCCGCGAGCACGCGCTGGCGGTCCACGAGCCCTACGGGGTCTGGGGCGGGATGACCGAGGAGGAGCGGGACGAGGTCCACCGCCGCCTCGCCCGGCCCCGCACGGCCTGACGCGTCCCCTTCGCCAAACGTTCGACGACGATCGCCAGCGACGGGAGTCGCGTTCGAATGGTGTCGCTCCGGTCAGCAGCAGGGGAAGTATCGTCCGCGGCATGACGGCAGGACGACGGCTCTCCCGCGACGAGTTCCACGCCAAGGTGTCCGGGTTCGACCGCGCGGACCTGGTGAAGATCCTCTGGACCCTCTACTGGCGTGGCTCGGCTCGGTCCGCGAGCGCATCGAGGACCTCCTCGAGCCCCAGGCCAAGGGGGCACGGGCCTTGGCCCGCCAGCAGCCACCCGACGCAGGACAGGTGCTGGCACGCGTGACGGAGTTCGCCGCCCTGGCTCGCTCGGGGGCCTATCTGGCCGGCGACCGCAGGGTCTCCCGGCAGGAGAGGACACGCTGGCGGACGACCTTCCGCACGCTTGCGCAGGACAGCATCAGGGCACTTTCCGGCGACGACGTGAACACTGCCGTCCGGGCGGTCAGCGTGCTGGTCGACCTCGCGTGCGAGACGAGGGAGTACGACTACTTCCGCTCGGAGGACCCTATGGAGGCGGCCCGTTTCGTCGTCTCCGACGCCGTGGCGGCGATGTGGGCGCGGCTCCGGGATACCGAGGGCGCAGGTGCCATGGTCGAGCAGGCCGTCAAGGACCTGGTGCGGTGGGAGCGGCGGTGGGGCTGGACGCGGCGAGGAGACGGTCGGGTGAGTGCGCAGGAGGTGTCGCTGGCGAGCACGCTGGACGGCCTCCTCGTCGTGCCCGACCTGTGGACGCTGGCGGCGCGCACGTATGGCGACGCCGTGGACGAGGCCGTGCGGAAGCGGGCGGGAAGCCGCCGGGGGCGCAGTCAGGCAGAGTTGGCCCAGGACCTGAGCCAGTGGAACTCCGTCCTCGTCTCCCGCCTGTCCGGGCCACAGCACGACGAGCTCGTCGACCGGCTGTCCGCGCACCCCGCACTCGCCAGGACACTCACCGACGTGCCGGCTGACACCTGACCCCACGGTGTCTGATCCGTCACACGTCCCTGATGAGACCCCACATCGGCGACTACGGTGACTAGTAGACGGTCTGGGCCGCCCGTCTCTCCATCCGGCAGGCACGGGACCCCGGAGAGGAGCCCTCATGTCCTACTCGAAGATCATGGTCCCGGTCGCTCCCGACCACGGCCCCGAGGCCGGGCGCGCGATGGAGGTCGCCCGGTCCCTGCTGTCCCCGGGCGGCAGAATCACCGTCCTCTCGGTGATCGAGGAGCTCCCCCGCTACCTGACCGCCGACATCTACTCGATCGGGCCGGTGGTGGTGGAGAAGGAACGAGCCGTCGCCGACGCCGTCAAGGAGGAGTTCGGCGGCGCACCGGACGTCACGGTCGTCACCAGGATCGGGCACGGCGCACGTACGATCCTCGACCTGGCCGAGGACGGCGGACACGACTGCATCGTCATCGCCTCGGCCCAGCCCGGTTGGCAGCACACCCTGATGGGCTCCACCGCCTCCGGGGTGGTCCGGCACGCCCACTGCTCGGTGCACGTCCTGCGCGAGACCGGTTCCGGCCCGACCGCCTGACCCCCGCCCCTCCTACGGGAGGGGACTCAGCTCTCCGCCCCCCGGCAGCACCTCGGTCACCGCTCCCCCGTCGACCTCCCACCGCCGGGTCAGCCGCACGGTCTCCAGCATCCGCCGGTCGTGCGTCACCAGCAGCAGCGTCCCGTCGAACGCCTCCAGCGCCTGCTCCAGCTGCTCGATCGCCGGCAGGTCCAGATGGTTCGTCGGCTCGTCCAGGATCAGCAGGTTGACCCCGCGCGCCTGCAGCAGCGCCAGCGCCGCGCGGGTGCGCTCCCCCGGCGACAGCGTCGACGCCGACCGCCCGACATGCCCGCCCACCAGGCCGAACTTCGCCAGCAGGGTCCGCCGGTCGGCGTCGGTCCACTCCGGCAGCTCCAGGGCGAAGACCCGGGCCAGCGGCACGTCCACCGCGTCCAGCAGCCGCCGCGCCTGGTCCACCTCCCCCACGACGACCCGCGAGCCCAGCGACACCGCCCCCTCGTCCGGCTCCACCTGCCCCAGGAGCAGCGCCAGCAGGGTGGTCTTGCCCGACCCGTTCGGCCCCGTGATCGCCACCCGGTCGCCCAGGTCGAGCTGCAGGTCCACCGGCCCCAGGGTGAACGCCCCCGTCGGTCCCGACCGGCGCACCACCGCCGCGCGCGCGACCGCCACGACGTCGCCCGACCGCGGTGCCTGCGCGATCGAGAACTGCAGCTGCCACTCCTTGCGCGGCTCCTCCACCACGTCCATGCGCTCGATCATCCGCTCGGTCTGGCGGGCCTTGGCCGCCTGCTTCTCGGAGGTGGCCTGCTGGTGGAACCGGATGTTCTTGTCCTTCTCCTTGCGCCGCGCCAGCTTGCTGTTGGCGGCCCGGACCCCCTTGTCCATCCCCTCGCGCTGCATCCGGGCGCGCGCCTCCAGGGTCCGCCGGCGCGCGGCATACTCCTCGAAGGCCTCCCGCGCGTGCCGGCGCGCGATCGAGCGCTCCTCCAGGTAGGCGTCGTAGCCACCCCCGTAGGCCACCACCCGCCGCAGGCTGCGGTCGATCTCCAGCACGGTCGTCACCGCCGCCGACAGGAACGCGCGGTCGTGGCTGACGAGCACCACCGGTGCCTCCAGCCCCTGCACGAACTCCTCCAGCAGCTCCAGGCCCGCCGCGTCGAGGTCGTTGGTCGGCTCGTCCAGCAGGTAGCCGTCGTAGCGCGACAGCAGCAGCCCCGCCAGCCCCACCCGCGCCGCCTGCCCGCCCGAGAGCGTGCGGACCTCGCGGTCCAGGTCGACCGCCAGGCCCAGGCGCGCGGCGACCTCCTCGGCCCGCTCGTCGAGGTCCGCGCCGCCGAGCGCGAGCCAGGCCTCCAGGGCGGTGGAGTATGCCGTCGCGCCCACCTCGTCCTCGGGCCGCTCCGCCAGCCGCTGCGCGGCGGCGTCCATCTCCGCCTCGGCGTCGGCGACCCCCGTGCGGCGCGCGAGCGACTGCCGGATCGTCTCGCCCGGCAGCGCGTCCGACTCCTGGGTCAGCAGACCCAGGTGCGCGGTCCGTGGCGAGACGGTCACCGCGCCCGACTCCGGTGCGCGGCGCCCGGCCAGCACGTGCAGGAGCGTGGTCTTGCCGGCGCCGTTGGGGCCGACCAGCCCGACGACGTCGCCCGGGGCGACGACGAGGTCGAGCCCGGAGAACAGCAGCGTCGCCCCGTGGCCGACGGCCACGTCCCGGGCCTGGATGGTCGCGGTCACCCGCCCATCCTCCCAGCAGCGGGCGGCCCTCGTGGAGTCCTTGACCGGTTCGGAGCCAGCGGCGTAGCGTCCGAGGAAGCCCCCGGAGGTGCCGTGACCAAGCCTGCAGGTCCCACGTTGATCGGCTCCGTCGTGCGCGCGCTCTCGCTGCTGGAAGCGGTCGCCGAGCACGGTCGCCCGGTGCAGGCCAAGACGCTCGCCCGGCTGACCGAGATCCCGCTGCCCACGACCTACCACCTCCTCCGGACCCTGGTGCACGAGGGCTACCTGGTGCGGACCGAGGACGGCTACGTGGTCGGCGACCTGCCGGGCCACCTGGCCGCGGCGAGCGAGAACGCCTCCGCCACCCTGCGCGCGCGTGGGGTGCTGCGGAGCCTGCACGACGACCTGGGCGCGGCGGCATACCTCGCGGTCGTCAACGACGGCGAGATCGAGCTGGTCGACATCGTCGACTCACCGGGCGCGCCACGCACCGACCTGTGGGTGGGGCTGCATGACGCGGCGCACGCGACGGCCCTGGGCAAGGCCATCATCGGGGCCCTGCCGCAGCAGGAGCGCCGGGACTACCTGGCCAGCCACCCGATGGCCGACCTCACGCCCCGCACGCACACCGACGTGCGGGCGCTGCTGGCCGAGCTCGACGGCCGGCCGGAGGTCGTCGTCGACAGCCAGGAGTACAGCCTGGGCACCACCTGCGTCGCCGTCCCCGTGAGGGGACGGGTCGTCGGTGCGGTCGCGGTGTCGGTCCCGCTCTCCCAGCAGGAGCGGGTGCTGAGGGAGGCGCACCGCCTGAGGCGGGCGGCCAACCGGGTCGCCCTGGCCTACGCCAGCGCCGGAGCCGACGACGCGGACCGGGCCGGCATCGCGTAGGCCCCCGCGCTCGGCCGGCGGCGCCGTATCACCATCTGAAAACTCGGGGCTGGTGGTCCTCCGCCCGGCGACCGACAGTGGGTCTACGACAACAAGGAGGTTGCGATGACGACCACCGTCACCACGCAGCAGGGGCAGGACGCGTCGGTCCGCCTCGACCTGTACCGCACCATGGTGCTGATCCGCACCTACGAGATGGCCATCCTGCGCGAGTACCACGCCGACAAGGGGCCCGGCTTCGACATCGGCAAGGGACTGATCCCCGGCGAGATGCACCTGTCCGCCGGCCAGGAGCCGGTCGCCGCCGGGGTCTGCGCGCACCTGACCGGTAACGACGCCGTGACCGGCCCGCACCGCCCCCACCACTTCGCGATCGCCCACGGGGTCGACCTGGACCGGATGACGGCAGAGATCTTCGGCCGGGAGTCCGGACTGGGGCGGGGCCGTGGCGGGCACATGCACCTGTTCGACCCGGAGCGGCACTTCTCCTGCTCCGGGATCATCGCCGAGGGACTCCCGCCGGCGCTGGGCCAGGCCTTCGCCTTCAAGACCCGCGGCACCGACCGGGTCGCGGTCGCCGTCGCGGGCGAGGGCGCGGCCAACCAGGGCGCCTTCCACGAGTCGCTCAACCTGGCGGCCCTGTGGAAGCTGCCGGTCCTCTTCGTCATCGAGGACAACAAGTGGGGGATCTCGGTGCCGCGCTCGGCCTCCACGTCCGTCGCGTCCAACGCCGACCGGGCCGCCGGCTACGGCATCCCGGGCGTGCGGGTCGAGGACAACGACGTGGACGCCGTGCACGAGGCCGCCGGCGAGCTCGTCGGCCGCGCGCGCAGGGGCGAGGGCCCCGCCCTGCTCGAGGTCGAGACGCTGCGCCTGCTCGGCCACTTCGAGGGCGACGCCCAGGGCTACCGGCCCGAGCTCGCCGACGTGGGCGCGAGCGACCCCATACCGCGGTACGAGGCCCGGCTGCAGGAGGCGGGTCTGCTCGACGACGCGACCAAGGAGCAGGTCGCCGCCGAGGCGACCGAGCGCGTCGAGTCCGCCATCACCTTCGCCAAGGACAGCCCGCTGCCGGACCCGGCCGAGGCCACCCGCTACGTCTTCGCCGAGGAGGCCTGAGATGACCACCACCACCGCACCCACCACCCGCCGGCTCAACACCTCCAAGGCGATGGCCGAGGCGATCGCCCAGGAGATGCGCGCCAACCCCGAGGTCTTCTACATGGGTGAGGACGTCGGCCCCTACGGCGGCATCTTCGGCTCCACCACCGGCCTCTTCGACGAGTTCGGGCCCTCGCGGATCATCGACACCCCCATCTCGGAGACGGCCTTCATCGGGCTGGGGATCGGTGCCGCCGTCGAGGGCATGCGGCCGATCGTGGAGCTGATGTTCGCCGACTTCATGGGCGTCTGCCTGGACCAGATCTACAACCACATGGCCAAGATCCACTTTGAGTCCGGCGGCAACGTGTCGGTGCCGATGGTGCTGACCACCGCGGTCGGCGGCGGCTACTCCGACGGGGCGCAGCACTCCCAGACGCTGTGGGGCACCTTCGCCCACCTCCCGGGCATGAAGATCGTGGTCCCGTCCAACCCGGCCGACGCCAAGGGCCTGATGACCTCGGCGATCCGCGACGACTCGCCCGTGGTCTACATGTTCCACAAGGGCGTCATGGGCCTGCCGTGGATGGCCAAGAACCGGCGCTCCGTCGACGTGGTCCCCGAGGGCGAGCACGTCGTGCCGATCGGGAAGGCGGCGGTCGCCCGCGAGGGCACCGACGTCACGGTCGTGACGTTGTCCCTCTCGGTGCACCACGCGCTCGACGTGGCGGACAAGCTCGCCGACGACGGCGTCTCGGTCGAGGTGATCGACCTGCGCTCGCTCGTGCCGCTGGACCGCGAGGCGGTCCTGTCCTCGGTCGCCAAGACGGGGCGGCTCGTCGTCGTCGTCGTCGACGAGGACTACCTGTCCTACGGGCTCTCCGGGGAGATCCTGGCCACCGTCGTGGAGACCGACCCCAGCCTGCTCAAGGCCGCGCCGAAGCGGGTGGCCATGCCGGACGCGCCGATCCCCTACGCGCACGTGCTGGAGTATGCGGTGCTGCCGCTGCACGAGCGCATCGAGTCCGCGATCCGCGAGGTCCTGGCGTGACCGACCTGATCTTCCCGCAGCTCAGCTCCGACAACCCGCAGGCCACCGGCGTGCTCGCCACCTGGTACGCCGCCGACGGTGACGTCGTGGCTGCGGACCAGCTGGTCGCCGAGGTGCAGATGGACAAGGTCGACGCCGAGGTGGTCGCCCCCGCCGCCGGCACGATCCGGCTGCTCGTCGAGGAGGGCGAGGAGGTGGCCCAAGGAGCGAAGATCGCCGAGATCACCTGACCCCACCCGAGGCGAGGATGGGCGATCGACGGCACCGCCCGATCGTCATACCCGCCCCATCCCCAGGCTCCGCGCCCGGGCGATCGCCTCCCCGCGGTCGGCGGCCTGCACCTTCTGCAGGATCGTCGAGACGTTGTTGCGCACCGTCTTGGGGGCGAGGTGCATCCGGGCGGCGATGGCCTGGTTGCCCAGCCCCTGGGCGACGAGGTCGAGGATCTCCCGCTCCCGGTCGGTCAGCTGCGGGAAGGGCGCGTCCGCTCCCCCGGTGCCCTGGCCGGTGAGCTGCGCCAGGATCCGGCTGGCCACGGGGGCGCCGAAGACCGCCTCCCCGTCGGCGACGGCGCCGACCGCGCGGAGAACCTCCTGGCGGTGGGCCCCCTTGAGCAGGTACCCGGCCGCGCCGGCCCGCACCGCCGCGAACAGCGACTCGTCGTCGGCCTGCATCGTCAGGACGAGCACGCGCACGGCCGGATGGTCGCGCGCCACGGCGCGGGTCACCTCGATCCCGGACATCCCGGGCATGGCGAGGTCGAGCAGGACCACGTCGGGGGTCAGCCGGGCGACCTGGGCGAGCGCCTCCTCCCCCGTCGCCGCCTCGCCGACGATCTCGACCGTGGGCTCCCCCTCCAGCGCGGCCACGAGGCCCTCGCGGAAGATCGGGTGGTCGTCGACGAGCAGCACCCGCACGCTCATCCGCCGCCACCTCCGATCGGGATCCGGGCGGTGACGGTCGTCCCGCCCGCCTCGCCCGGACCCAGCTCCAGGGTCCCACCGAGCTCGGCGGCGCGCTCACGCATGGACGCCGTGCCGACACCCGCGGGGCGCTCCCCCGGCCCGTTCCCGTCGTCCGCGACCTCGAGCAGGAGCCAGCCGTCGCGCACCTGCAGCTCGACCCGGCAGCGGGAGGCGCGCGCGTGCCGCACGACGTTGGTCAGGGCCTCCGTCACGATCCGGTATGCCGCCACCTCCACCGCGGCGCTGCCCACCTCCAGCGTGGGCGGGCACCGCAGGTCGACTGCGAGGCCGGTCGGCGCCAGGGCGTGCACGTGCTCCCGGACCACCCCGGCCAGGCCGAGGTCGTCCAGGGCCGGTGGCCGCAGGCCCTCGACGACCTCGCGCACCCCGTCGACCGACCGGTGGATCTCGGCCCGGACCCGGCCCAGCAGCTCGTCCACGCGGGGGTCCTCGCTGCGCCATCGGTCCCGCAGGGCGTCCACCATCAGACCCGCCGCCGCCAGGGTGGGACCGATCCCGTCGTGCAGGTCCCGCCGTACCCGCAGCCGCTCCTCCTCACGGGTCCGCACGAGCCGTTCGCGCGACTCCTGCAGGTCGGTCGCGAGCCGGGCCACCTGCACCTCGCGGGCCACCTGCCGGGCGAGGTCCTCCAGCAGGCGCCGCTCGGCGGCCGTGAACGCGGCCTGGCCCGGCCTGCGCCCGACGACCAGCGCCCCCTCGTTCCGTCCGTGGGCGAGCAGCGGGAGGGCCACCGCACCCGGTGGCGGAGCCACGCCCGCGGGCTCGAGGACGACGTCGACGAACGGCAGCCGCAGGGTCCGGCGCACCGTCTCGGTGACCGTGGCGATCAGGTCGTCCAGCGCCGTCGTGCGCTCCAGCCGGGCGGCCAGGTCGGCCAGCACCCGGTAGGGATGGGCCCGGTCGCCGTAGAGCCAGCGCTCCACGACCCGGTGCAGCCAGGCCTTCACCGGCGCCAGGAACACCGCGACGGCCGCGCTGGCCAGCAGTGAGGCGGCCCGCCCCGCGTCCGTCCCCAGGATCCCGGTGACGAGAGCCAGCGTTCCGAAGTAGGTGGCGAGCACGATGCCGGTGAGGACGGCATACACGAGGGTGCGGTCCAGGGCCGCGGCGATGTCGAACAGGCCGGCGCGCAGCACCCCGACCCCGGTGGCGACGGGGAGGGCCGCCACCCCGACGGCCTCGAGGGAGCCCCCGACCCAGGTCGGGGCGAACGGCACCACGACCGCCGCCACCCCCACCGTCAGCAGCGCGAAGAGGGCGCCGAAGCCGAGCCACAGGAGGCGGCGCCGCTCCTCCCCCTGCGAGCGTCGCCAGGCCCGGACGAGGAGCACCAGCGCCGCCAGGGTGATCACGAGCAGAGCCGCGGCGGCGGCGTCGCCGACCCGGCGCGGCCACGGCGCCCAGGCCTCGACCGCCAGCGGGCTGGTGAGGCGCAGCTCGGACTCGATCGGCCCGGTGGCCAGCACGTAGCCGAGCAGCATCACGACGTAGCCGGCGACGGAGGCGACCACGAGCCTGCGGCGCCACGGTCCGGTGGTCCGGACGGGGAAGAGCAGCAGCGCCAGGGTCGACGCCAGGGCGAACGCGGTGCCGTAGCCGACGTTGCTCAGCAGGCTCGCCCAGGCCGCGGCCGCGGCCCGGCCGGAGGCGTCGGCGTGGTCGGCCAGCGCGTCGAGGGCTCCACCGAGGGCCTGGGCCAGCCCGACGCCCAGGTAGACCCAGCCGATGGCCAGGTCGGGCCGGTGCCACGTCAGCAGGAGGCCCACGACCGGGAACGCCAGGAAGCTGACGAACCAGGCGACGTCGTCCGGTGCCGGGAGCGCGGCATACCGGCCAGGGTCCCGAGCCCCACGACCAGGGCGAGGATCGTCCCGGTGGTGGCGGCGAGGCCCACCCCCAGCCAGCGCGAGGCCACCGTCGCGGACACCGCGGACCTCCCTCCCGACCGCCCCGGCCGCGGGTCGCCCGACCCGCCCCGGCGGTGCACGTCCGACGGTACCGGCGGGGGTGTCCCGCGGGCCAGGGACGATCGTCCCGGTGGTGCCGGGCACGCGGCGGGCACGGCCGGGACGTCCGCCGCTGGGGAGGGGGACGCCCGGGCCGCCAGCGTGGAGGGCGTTGCGAACCCGACCCGAGAGGCGGCTCCCATGGCCACGCGCACCGCATACCCCGTCCCTTCCCCCACCTCCCCCACCGCCGCAGGGACCGGTCCGCTCCGGCGTGCCCGGCGGACCGCCCTCGTGGCCGGCCTGGTGTGGCTGGTCGCCGGGGTGGGCACCTTCGCCCCGGAGTCTCCGGGACCGGGCACCGACGCCACGGGATCCGCGCCCACGTGGAGCAGAACCTGGACGTCCTGACCCTCAACGCCGCCAGCTCGCTGGTCGCGGTCGTCGCGCTGCTCGCGCTCGTCTCGGCGGCTGGTGACGGTGCTGCAGGCGGAAGGGCCGGGCGGCACCGCGAGCCGGTACGTCCTCGGCGCCGGGACGCTCGCCGCCGTGCAGATGGTCTTCTTCCACGCGGTGTATGCGGTGTGGCTGTTCGTCGACCCCGCCGCCCTGGGCGACACGGAGGTGCGGGCGCTCTACGCAGCCGGTCTGTTCGCCGACGCGTTCGGCTCCCTGGCGCTGGTGGTCACCTGCTCGATGGTGGGGCTCGTGTCGTGGCTGGCCCTGGGGCACCGCTTCCTCTCGCGCCCGGTCGCGGTGCTCGGCCTGCTCGTCGCGGCCGGCGAGCTGGTCTCGCTCGGCCAGCTGCTGGGTGAGAACCCGGTGTCCTCGACCGGGATGTACGTCGCGATCTTCGGCTGGTTCCTCTGGCCCGCGGTCGTGGGGGTCGACCTGGGGATCCGGTTGCGCCGGCGGTGAGCCACGGGCCGGCGCCGGTCCGGGACGCCTCGGTCAGGACGGGGCAAGGACTCGGTCAAGATTCGGTCAGATCGACCTGCTCGGGTTGAGGCCCCCCGGAGGCAGTTGTAGCGTCACCGGCCATGTCACGTGTGAGATGGATCACCCCAGCCCTTGCTTCGTTCGCGCTCGCCGGCGCGCTGGTCGCTCCCGCCGGGGCGACGACGACCCAGGAGGAATCAGACCTGGCACCCCTGTCGGACGCGGTCGAGGAGTTCCTCACCGCGGGCGGCCCCTCCCTGGAGGTCGTCGTCACCTTCGCGGACCGCTCCGGGCTCGAGCGGCTCGCCGGCCTGGACGCGGACCTGCAGACGACCCGGACCCTGCCGATGGCCCTGGCCACGCTGTCCCCCGACCAGATCCGCGAGGTGGCCTCCTGGGAGGACACCCGCAGCGTCTGGGAGAACGCCCGGGACGAGCTCTATCTGGACGACAGCATCGAGATGATCAACGCCGACGACGTCTGGGCCGGTGACGGCTTGCGGCGGGCCTATGACGGTTCGGGCGTCACGGTGGCCGTCACGGACACGGGCGTGGACCCCACGCACCCCGACCTCCCCCACGGGGACAAGGTCATCCACAACTTCGCCGTCGTGGGAGACCCGCTCAGCGACACCAACGTCGGGTTCGTGGACAGCCCTGTCAGCATCGACGACCACGGGCACGGCACCCACGTCTCCGGCACCATCGCCGGCACCGGAGCCGCCAGCGACGGCCACTTCACCGGTGTCGCCCCCGGCGCCGACATCGTCAGCTTCAAGCTCGGCTCGGCCAACGTCCTCAGCTGGTGGGCGATCCAGTCCTACGACTGGATCCTCACCGAGGGCCAGCAGCACAACGTGCGCGTCGTCTCCAACAGCTGGGGCGGCGGAGGCGGCAGCGACTACGACCCCGAGGACCCGGTGAACATCGCCACCAAGGCCGCCTACGACGAGGGCGTGGTCACCGTGTTCGCCGCCGGCAACTCCGGCAGCCCCAACACCATGGGCCGCAACGCGGTGTCGCCGTACGTCGTGGCGGTCGCCGCGGCCAACAAGGACTTCAGCCTGGCCAGCTTCTCCTCCACCGGCCGGCCCGACGACAACCAGGACCGCGACGCCGGGGGCGGGCTGTACCGGCCGACCATCACCGCGCCCGGAGTGGACATCGGCGCCGCCCGGTCCAGCACCGCCACGCTGATGTCGACCGGGGTCGTGACCGACAACCCGTTCTACACCCGGGCCAGCGGCACCAGCATGGCCACCCCGCACGTCTCGGGGACCGTGGCGCTGATGCTGGAGGCCAACCCGGCGCTGTCCGCCCGGGACGTCATCGACATCCTGGAGTGCTCCGCCGACGAGATGGCCGGCTACGCCTCCTTCGAGGTGGGCGCCGGCATGCTGGACGCCCGGGCTGCGGTGAAGTGGGCCGAGCAGGGGCGAACCAACTGCAAGCCGGCCGACGACACCGGGCTGGTGCCCAGCGGCGACCCGACGCCGATCGCCGGCACCGTGCTTCCCGGCGGCTACCTCGTGGACACCGGCATCGCGGACCTGGACGAGCAGTTCTGGAGCTACCACGAGGTCGAGGTGGCCGACGGGACGGCGGCGCTGTCCGCGGCCATCGCGTGGGACAACCCGGCCGACAACGTCTACCTCTTCCTCTACGACCCGGTGGGCAACGAGGTGGCCTCCTCGGCCGGGCTGCTCGACACGCCCATCACCGAGCGCGAGGTGATGACCACCAGCCCGGAGGCGGGCACCTGGACCGTCGGCGTCGTCGGTCGGGTCAACACCGTCACGCCGTACACCGGCCAGGTGCAGACCTACGTGGACGACTCCACCAGGGGCGGCGGCCAGAAGAACTGAGTCACCCAGGGACGGGACGGATCAGCTCGTCGGCGGGGCCGTCCGGCGTCTGGTCCCCTCCATGTCGCGACGGCGAGGCCGACGCAGGTACTACTATGTCTAGTAGACGGTCTGGTGCGTCCCGTCCCTCCAACCCCGGCAGATGCGGGTGCCCAGGAGAGGAGAGCCATGTCCTACTCCACGATCCTGGTCCCGGTCGCTCCGGGCCACGGCGACGAGGCCGGCCGGGCGATGGAGGTGGCACGCTCGCTGCTGAGCCCCGACGGCAGCATCGCCGTCGTCTCGGTGCTCGAGGAGCTCCCCCGCTACCTCACGGCCGAGGTCTACGCGTTGGAGCCCGTGGTCGAGGAGAGCCAGGAGGCCGTCGCCGAGGAGCTGGTCTCCGAGTTCAGCGCGCCGGACGTCCAGATCGTCACCCGGAGGGGCCATGCGACCCGGACCATCCTGGGGCTGGCCAAGGAGTGCGGCCACGACTGCATCGTCATCGCCTCGGCCCAACCCGGTTGGGAGCACTTCCTGCTCGGATCGACCGCCGCGGGTGTCGTGCGCCACGCCCACTGCTCGGTGCACGTGGTCCGCACCCGGGACACGACCGGGGCCTCCTGACCCCGGGCCTGTCAGCGGCGGCCGATCAGCTCGTAGACCGTGCCGTCCGGGCCGCGGTAGTGGGCCCACTCCCGCTCCCCGTCCCGCTGGGTGTCCCAGAGGAACTCCACGCCCTCGGCCTCCATGCGGCGTCGGGTCCCCTCGACGTCGTCCACGACGAGACCGACGCACGGCCGGTCGCCGAACGCCACGTGGTCGGTGTCCTCGGGTCCGTAGACGTGCAGCTCGGTGCCGTCGCCCAGGCGGAACCAGACCAGCCGGTCGGACTCCTCCCGCACGACCTCCAGGCCGAGGGTGTCGCGGTAGAGACCGACCGCAGCCCGGAACCGCTCCCGGTCCTCGATCCGCACCCCCAGGAACCCCAGGCCGTGCACTCCGCCGGTGGACATGGAGCCATCGTAGGGAGGGGACCTATCCACGGGCCCACGCCTGCTGCATACTCTCCGCCAGAGGGCCCCAAGGGCGGGGGCGCCGGGACGCGAGGGGGCACCTGTGACCGTGCACGACGAGCTGGAGGCCGTTCTGGCCGCGGGCCGGTGGGAGGACCTGCGGCCCTACGTGCTGGCCGACCCCGGCAGCGAGGTGCACCGGTCCGCCTCGGACTGGTACCGGTCCCGCCATGCCCACTGGTACGACGCGTACTGGTGGCAGAGCTCCTTCCGGAAGGACCCCGCTGTCGACGGCCAGGCCGCCCTGCGGATCCTGGCTCTGGCCCTTCTTCCGCCGACCGGGGCCGCCAAGGAGCTCGGGCGCCTGACGTACGGGTGGGCACCAGCCTCCGACGACCTGGCGGTCGAGACCGCCCTCGCACGGGGGTCGACGTTCTGCCGCCCGTTCCTCGACGCCGCCTCACGGCTGACCTTCGGCAAGGAGGCGGAGTCGATGGTGGGCTGGATCGCCCGGCTGGGGCTGCCCCTCGTCGACGCCGGGGTGGCGGACCTGCCCGAAGGGCCCGCGTTCGGGCGCGGCTGGGCCCGGATGTTCAGCTGGTCGGACCCGGACGAACCCCTGGTCCGGCGACGCGACGACGCGTCGGTGCGGGAGGAGTTCGAGATCGCCCTGGCGACCCCGGAGGCGTTCGCGCCCGACGAGACCTTTCGTCGCCCCGGTCACGAGCTGGAGCTGTCGGTGGCCCGGCTCGTCGACGAGGGCGTGCTCGACCGCGGGCGCATCATCAGGGGGGTGCTCGAGGCCCTGACCCGCCCGGACAGCGCGCACAGCCAGCGTGCGCTCGCCAGGGTCCTGCAGTCCCTGGAGCTCGGTCGCGAGGACGCGGTGGACCGCCTGCCGCATGTGCTCCACCTGCTGGCCACCGCTCGCGGACCGGTCACCGCCGTGCTGCTCCCCGCGGTGATCGCCGCGGCCGGGGACGAGGACGTCGCCGCGATCGCCACCACGGTCTTCACCCGCCCCGAGAAGGCCCAGCGCACGACGCTGCTGAGGGCGCTGGTGGCCAAGGACGCGCCGTGGGGCCGGGACGCCCGGGTGCAGGCCCTGCAGGTCGCCGCCGACCTGCCCGACCGGGCGCTGGCCGAGCGGGCCGGTCGGGCGCTCTCCGCGCTCGGTGCGGAGCCGGCGCCGCTCCCCGGCGGTGACGCCGCCCCCTCCGAGCTGTGGACCGACCCTCTCCCGGTCGACCCGCCCCGCGCCGTGAGGGTCGTCGACCCGGACGAGGCGTCGATGAGGGCCGCCCTCAGCCGGATGACCGTGGAGATGGACCCCTCCGACGGGGCGATGTTCTGGGACGGCGCGGTCCGGTGGGCCCGTGCCGACGCACGCGCCGCGGTGGCCTGGGCCCGGGGGCTGGGCGACCGGGTCTACGAGACGGACGTGCCGGCCGGGCTGCCCCCGCTGCGCGCCGAGCCGTGGGACCTGGTCGGCCCCGCCGAGCACCGTCGGCTGCGCGAGGCCACCGAACGGTTCCACACCGGCGTCCGGGCGCCCTACGACGCCGAGTCCTACGGGGTCACCAGCCGCAGCACCACCCAGGCCCTGCACAAGCTCCTGATGTCGGAGACCACGAGGCGCCTGGCCGAGATCCCCCTCGTGGTCAGCACGCCCACCCGCACCGACGGGACGCTGGAGCTGTCCGCGCTCGTCGAGCGCCTGCGCGGGTATGCCGCGGGCCGCGACCTCGTCGGCCCGGTCGACCTCTTCGTCGCCCTCCTGCGGCTGGAACCGGTCGACCCCGCCCGCGCGGCCGAGCTCGACGGCGTGGAGGTCGGTCTGTGGTCGGAGGAGGAGACCGGGGGTATGCCGCGTCCGTTCCGGCGACGCCGGCACGCCGACGCGGTCGCGCTCGTGCGCGACTGGATCCGGGCCGGGGGCCTGCCGCCGGTGGAGGTGACCCACCGGGGTGGAGCGGTCGACCTCGCCCCGCCGACCCTGCCGGTCCCTGCGGAGGCGTTCGGCGGCATACCCCCGTCGTTGGTGGCCGGGCACGAGGACGGGGTGCACGTGGAGTACTCCGACTGGTCGGTCGGCGTGGAGACCGACGCCGGCGTGGTGCCGGGGTGGGCCGACCTGCTGGCCGCGCGGCTGCAGCGCAGCTTCAACCAGACGGGACGCTTCCCCCCGATGATGCTGCCGCACCTGGCCGCCTCACCGCGGCCCGGGCGGGCGGTGGTGCACGCGGTGACCGCGACGCTGTCGCACGCCGACGAGGACCGGCGGCTCGTCGCCGTGGACGCGGCCCTGACGATGATGGGACGCGGCCTGTGGGACCCGGCCGACCACACCACCTGCTGCCTGCACCTGCTGGCGGACGGGCAGCTGCGCCTGGGACGGCTGGCGCACTCCTGGGAGCAGCTCGTCCTGGCCGGCGGCCTGAAGCCGTTGTGGCCCACCGCGACCGCCGTGCTGGACGGCGCGTGCGGTCTGGAGAAGAAGCCGCCCGGCCTGGCGGAGCTGCTGGCGATGCTGCGCCGCTACGTCGCGGCGGTCCCCGACGTCGTCGTGCCGGGGTCCGTGGCGGCGCTGGCGACCTCGAAGGGCAGCTCGAAGGCGAGGGTCGAGGCGGCGGCGTTCGTGGAGGCGGCGTCCGCGGCGTCCGCGGCGTCCGCGGCGTCCGCGGCGTCGGGGGTCGCGTCCGGAGACTCGGCCGGGGACTCTCCGCCGGCGTCGACGGAGGTGGCGTCGTGACCACCGGCTACCGCGCCGCGTCCCGGCTGGACGACGGGGTCCTCGGGCTGGAGACGGCCGTCGGCCTGACGCCGCAGGGCCTGGTCGAGCAGCCGCGGTTCTTCTCCGGGATGGTGGCCCGTCCTGACGTGACGGCCGCGGCGGTGCTGGCCGTGGCGGACGTGGCCGGCACCCGCTACTTCGACGCCGGGCTGGCCAAGCGGGTGGCCGCCGCCAGCGCCGACCCGGTCGTGACGGCCTCCGGCGACCGGCTGCGGTTCGAGTCGTTCTCGCTGTGCAACGGGGTGCACGCCCGGCTCGACCTGCTGCCCGACGGCATCGAGGGTGGAGAGGTCGCGCACGGCACGACCAACGTCGACGTCAACCAGCCGCTGCGCACCGCCCTGGCCGGGGTCGGGAGCACGGCCCTGCTGCACCTGGACGTCGGCACCGACGGGTTGGCGGTGTCCACGCCTGAGGAGACCCACGTCGAGCGGCCGGTCGACCTGCCCCACCGGTGGGTCCGCGGCTTCGCCGAGGTTCCGGTGCTCACCTCCCGGATGACCCAGCGGGCCGAGCTGCCGGGACCGGTGGCGGCCCGGTGGCTCGCATCGCTCCCCCGGGCCACGCCCGGCCCCTCCTACCACCTGGTCCCGGCCCCCGGTGGGCTGCGGCAGAGCCTGCGACGGAGCCCCGGCTCGATCCACCTCGCCGGGGCGGCCCGGCTCACCGCCACCGCGCGGATCGCCCGGTTCGCGACGCGGCTGCGGGTGTTCGCCGGCGATGACGAGGGCGACCTGGCCAGCGCGTGGGTGTTCGACCTGCCGGGGGCCACGCTGACGGTCGTGCTCTCGCCGGAGACCTACCGCGGCTTCTCCGGCGAGGGCGGGCTGCTCACCACACTGCTGGCCGCGTCCGCGGAGAGCTCGGCGCTGCGGCTGCTGGAGCACCTGGCGTGGGAGCCGCGCATCGACCGGGCCGCGCTGGGCGGGGCGACCGGGCTGGGGGCGGCCGAGGTCGAGGCGGGGATCGGCTACCTGGTCGCCACCGGCAAGGTCGGCTTCGACCTGGTCGAGGAGACCTGGTTCCACCGGGAGCTGCCGTGGGACACCACCCGGGTCGAGGCCGACAACCCGCGGCTGAAGGCAGCCCGACGTCTGGTGGCGGAGGGCGCGGTCACGCCGACGCCGCAGGGCTGGACCGTCCGCTCCGAGGACCACCGGCACTTCGTCGTCCGCGAGCCGCTGAGCTGCACCTGCCTGTGGTGGGCCAAGCACTCCGGCAGCCGGGGTCCGTGCAAGCACGTGCTGGCGTCGAGGCTCCTCACGGATGCCGCCGGAGGGGCCGGGCAGCAGGGCTGACGGGCGGGACGGGCAGCACAGCTCACGGACGGACCCGCAGCTGACCTCACGGACGGGGCGGACGGACCCGCTACGTCTCCGGCCACAGAGCCAGCCGCGCCAGCGCGACCGCCCGGTGGTCCTGCTCCGTCCCGGCGCGGCCGAGCGACCTCTCCCCCGTCGCCCGACGGAACGCGGCCGAGACCGGGCGGACCCACTCCATGACGTGCCACCGGTCGACCCCGGCGGGGCCGGTCCGCAGGCCGCACTCGGTGAGGATCCGGGCGATGGTGTCGCAGTGGTCCCACGAGGGGCGCCCTTCGGCAGCGGTGAGCAGGGCGAAGAGCACCCCCGCCACCTCCACCCAGGTGTCGCGGTGGGGCAGCAGACGCGTGGCCAGCGCCTCGGCATACTCCTGGTCCGTGGTCAGCCCCCGCGCCAGGCGGGTCGGCACGAGGCGACCCTTGTGCTTCCGGAGCAGCCCCAGCTCCTGGCAGGTGCGTCGCAGCTGGGCGACCGGCAGGGTCTGGTCCTCCCGGTTGCCCTTGCCGATCCAGTCCTCGTCGAGGCCCAGCTCGCCGTAGGTCCGCTCGACGTAGGCCGGCTTCATCCACCCGGCCGCCGTCAGCGGGATGCCGTCCTCGCCGGCCAGCTCCACGAGGAAGCGGTAGGGCCGGGCGATGGCCGCGAGGTCCCCGGCGGTCAGCTCGGCCCGGTGCTCGGTGCGGGCGCGCTCGACCAGCTGCCCGAGCTCGACCACGGTGGGCGCCAGCGCGATGTCCAGCAACGGCTCGAGCGCCGCCGGGAACGGCCCGGTGTCGCCCGGCTCCCCGGACGCCCCCAGCCGCTGGAGGATCTCCTCGGTCGACAGGCCGATGAGAGACAGCCGCTGCTCCACCTCCTCGGCGCTGAACTCCGTGGGGTCCCAGTCCGGCGGCAGCCACTCACGCCGTTCACGGTCGAGACCCCGCAGGGAGGGCTCGGCGAGGTGTGCCGCGACGAGCTCGTTGTGCCCCGTCACCCCGCCGCAGTCCTCCAGCGGGCCGGCCATCCGGCCGCCGGTGCAGACGGCCGTCGGGGCCTCCTCGTCGAGCGGCCCGACGGACTCCAGCTTGAGCGTGTGGGTCCAGTCGTCGCCGAAGTCGTAGGTGTAGAACAGCCGGTCTCCCGGCTCGCGCAGCAGCTGGTCGAGCTGCACCTCCGACTCCAGCACGCCCTCCTCCCCCTCCGAGAGGTCGAACTCGGTGAGGAACGACGGCCCCCGCCACACGCGCTTGTGCGGCCCCGGCCAGAACGTGTGCAGGTGGTAGTCCTGCCACCCGAACGCCGCCTGCAGGATCTCGTGCACCTCGTCCAGCATCAGGTCGCCGCGCAGGACCAGGCGGCGCCACACCGGCGGTCTCGTCCCGTCGACGTCGACCCGCACCGTGAGCGCGGACGGCTCGTCCGGCGGGTCGGGCAGCTCGGGCATCGCAGGGGTATGCCGTTCCGCCTCCGGCGCGAAGGCCCCGAGCCCGCCGCCCCCGCCGCCGAGGATGCCGTCCAGCACTCCCTGCAGCTCGGTCTGGGACAGCCCCTGCACCCACCGACGGATCTCTTCGGTCTGGTCGTGGTCGCTCACGGGACGAGGGTAGATGCTCTGCCCGGGCGCCCGGGGCTCCCGTAGAGTCGTGGACGTGCGCCGGATCCTGGATCTCCTGGCTGCCCTTGCCGATGCCGAGGTCGAGTACGTCGTGGTCGGCGGGGTCGCGGTCGTGCTCCGGGGCCACGTCCGCACGACCGTCGACCTCGACCTGGCCCTGAACCTGGCCGCCGACAACGTGCTCCAGGCGATGGACGTCCTGCGTGCACAGGGTCTGGTCCCCAGGCTGCCCGTGCCGGCCGAACAGTTCGCCGACCCGGAGGTCCGTCGGGCCTGGGTCGAGGAGCGCAACCTCGTCGCGTTCACGCTGCACGACCCGTCCGACGCGCTGCGCGAGGTGGACCTGCTGGCCACGAGCCCCGTTCCGTTCGACGAGCTGTTCAAGGGCTCCAGCGTGCTCGATGTGGCCGGCGTCCCGGTCCGGGTCGCGTCGGTCGCCCACCTGCTGCGGATGAAGCAGGCATCCGGACGGCCCCAGGACCTGGCAGACGTCGCAGCGTTGTCGCAGCTCGCGCAGGAACCTACGGTGGAGGACCATGACGACCCGGGACGTTGACGACCTCTGGCGCGGGACGTCGGACACCTCGTCGGCCGTGCGTGCACGTTCACGCAGCAGCCCGGCCGAGCGACTGGCCTGGTTGGAGGAGACCCTGCTCCTGGCCGAGGCATCCGGGGCGTTGGGCCTCGACCGTGCCCGACGTCAGGCCAGTGCCGACACCTGGGCGCGGGAGGCCGGCCTGATCCGCCGGGACAGGGCCGAGTCCTCCCCCTGACCGATGACGGACCCGCCGGCAGGCGAGACTGCTCCCATGGCCGAACACCCGAAGACCAGCACCCGGATCGTCCTCGCCTCCCCCCCCGACGGGGCGCCGACCCCGGAGAACTTCCGGACCGAGGTCGTCGACCTCCCCGAGGTGGCCGACGGGCAGGTGCTGCTGCGCACCGTCTACCTCTCCCTCGACCCCTACATGCGGGGGCGGATGAGCACCGCGAAGTCCTACGCCGCGCACCTGGAGCTGGGCGACGTGATGATGGGCGGCACGGTCGGGGAGGTGCTGGAGTCGAAGCACCCCGACCTCACCGAGGGTGACCACGTGCTCGCCGGCGCCGGTTGGCAGTCGCACGCCGTCGTCGACGGTGGCCACGTGCGCCGGCTGGACCCCTCGGCGGCACCGGTGTCGACGGCCCTGGGGGTGCTGGGGATGCCCGGCTTCACCGCATACTCCGGGCTGTTGAAGATCGGCCGGCCCAGGACTGGCGAGACCGTCGTCGTCGCCGCCGCGACCGGGCCGGTGGGCTCGGCCGTCGGGCAGATCGCCAAGCTCAAGGGCGCCAGGGCGGTCGGCATCGCCGGCGGGCCGGAGAAGTGCCGGGCGCTGCTGGAGGAGTTCGGGTTCGACGCGGCGGTCGACCACCGCGACCCGGACTTCGCGAGCGCGCTGGCAGACGCCGTCCCCGACGGGATCGACGTCTACTTCGAGAACGTCGGGGGTCACGTGGCCGAGGCCGTGATGCCGCTGCTCAACCTCTACGCGCGGATCCCGGTGTGCGGCCTGGTGGCGCAGTACAACGGCGTGGACCTGGAGCGCAAGGACCGCCTGCCCGGGTTCTTCTCCCTGGTCCTGTCCAAGAGCCTCACCGTGCGGGGGTTCATCCAGAACGAGTTCGTCCCGGAGATGCATCAGGACTTCCTCGCCGAGGCCTCGGCCTGGGTGCGCGACGGGAAGCTGCGCTACCGGGAGGACGTCGTCGACGGGCTGGAGAACGCCCCGGAGGCCTTCATCGGCATGCTCCAGGGGAAGAACTTCGGCAAGCTCCTGGTGCGGGCATGAGCATCCATGGCACCGTCGTCGACCTGCGGGCCGGTGACTACGAGGCGACGGTCGCCCAGGTGGGCGCCACCCTGCTGTCGCTGACCCACGACGGGCACCGGCTCGTCGATCCCGTCCCCGCCGACCGGCTCGACGACGACGCCTGGCGCGGCCGGACCCTGGTCCCCTGGCCGAACCGGGTCGTGGGGGGACGCTACGAGGCGGGGGGCACGGCATACCACCTGCCGGTGAACGAGCCGGAGACCGGCGCGGCCCTGCACGGACTCGCCGCCTTCCAACGGTGGGACCTCGCCGACCGCACGCCGTCCGGCGCCACCTGGGTGCTGGAGCTGCCGGCCTCCTACGGCTACCCGTTCCAGGTCCGCTGCACCGTGGCGTACACGCTCGACGCCGGCGGGCTCTCGATCGCGGTGTCCGGCAGCAACACCGGGCCCGAGCCCGCGCCGTTCGGGGCGTCCACCCACCCCTACCTCACCTGCGACGGACGGCCGCTCGACGAGTGCCGGGTCAGTCTCCCTGCCGGCTCCGTGCTGCTCACCGACGAGCGCTCCTCGCCCACCGAGGTCGTCCCCGCCACGCAGGTCGGGATCGACCCGGACGGACCCACCACGCTGCGCGGGCTCTCGGTCGACCACGCGTTCACGGGCCTGCCCACCCCCTGGGCGGTCGAGCTCACGCACCCGGGTTCCCCCGGCGTGCGCCTCGACAGTGACGCCCCGTGGGTGCAGCTCTACACGGGGGAGCGCATCGGCCGGGTCGCAGCGGCGGTCGAGCCGATGACCTGCCCGCCGGACGCGTTCAACCGCGACCCCGACGGTGTGCTGCTGGCCCCCGGGGCGACGCGGACGCTGACGCTGCGGATCAGCGCGTCGTAGAGCATCCGGGCCTCACCCGGCTCCCCGCACCCGGCAGGCGTAGCCGATCGCGCTGGCGACGGCGCTCCCCGCGCCGAGGCCGATGAGGAGCAGAGCCGAACCCACGAGGAACAGGCCGCTCTCGTCCTGGGTGGCGGCCTGCACCGTCCAGAACGCCCAGAAGCCGATGGACGCCCCGGCAGCCACGACGACGGGGCGCCACCGCATCGCCAGCAGCGCGGTCACGATCCCGAAGGTCACGGCGCAACCCACCACCTGGGCGGCGCGGTACGGGCCCTGGAACGCGCCGACGGCCTCGTCGAAGTAGTACTCGGTGTCCCACGCCAGCCAGGCGGCGTACGTGGCGGCACCCAGGCCCAGGGCGAGGACCAGACCGGTCCAGCTGCTCGGCCGTTCCCCACCTCCTGGTTCGTGCTCGCCCCTCACGGCTCCCCCTCCGGTGACGGTGCCTTCAGCGGCGACAACTCTAGCGGCCGACCGGGAGCCTCGGTCCTTATGCGCCTGGTCGAGCACGGGGAGCTCGCTCTCGGTGGACGTCCTCCGTGCGGCCCGTGCCTGCGCTCGCACGTGCTGCACGAGCTGACACGAGGCAGGACGGCCTGGGCGCCCGCCCCAGCCTCCCCTCAGACCCGGACGCCCCAGCGTCGCTGCAGGTCCAGCCAGTCGCCCCACCGCGGGTAGAGGGACGCCGCGTCCAGCTCCTCCTCGCGGTGCACCTTGCCCCAGTGCGGTCGCGCACCGAACGGCGCCAGCCGTCCCTCCAGCTCCGGCAGCACGGCAACGACCCCGGCGGGGTCCAGGTGCCAGGTGAAGTGCAGGCCGACGACGTCGGTGCCGCAGGCCATGCTCAGCCACAGCCCGTCCGCCGCGACCGTGCGGATCTCGCACACCTGCAGCAGGGGCGCGATCCGTCCCGCCATCCCCCGGACCGCCTCGACCGCCGCGACGGCGTGCCTCCGCGGCACCAGCCACTCGCTCTGGATCTCCCGGCCGGCCGACGGCACGTGGTCCAGGCGGAAGTGGGGCAGCCGGGTCCACCAGGGCCCGGGCACGCCACCCTGCGTGGTCGCGGGCCCCGGATCGACCCCGGGTATGGGGTGCCGCGGCCCGGCCGCGGGTCGTCCCCCGAGCACCTCGGCCGGGTCGGGACCGGCGGGGTGGTCGGTGCGCCGCTTGACCCAGACCTGGTCAAGCGCGTCGGGCGAGGTCCACGTGGTGAACAGCGAGACGCTGCGGCCGAGCGAGGTCGCCCCGTCCAGGTCGGCGAGCACGCCGTCCAGGGGGACGTCCTCGACGACGGTCTGGGCGACCTCGTAGGTCGGCTCGACCGCCAGCTCCAGGGCCGTGACCACGCCGAGGCGGCCCAGGGCGACGACCGCTCCGGGCAGGTCCGGGTGGTCGGCCCCGAGGCGGCGCAGCACGCCGGCCCGGTCGACGACCTCGAGGGCCTGCACCTGGGTCGCCAGCGACCCGACCGCGTCGCCGGACCCGTGCGTGCCGGTGGCGACCGCCCCCGCGACGGTGATGTGCGGCAGCGAGGCCAGGTTGGCCAGTGCCCAGCCGGCCTCGTCCAGCACGGGCGCGAGGTCGCCGTAGCGCACGGCCCCCTCGACCCGGACCACCCGCCGGTCGCCGTCGATGTCCACCGCCCGCGGCAGGGACGCGGTCGAGACCTGCACGCCGCAGGTGTCGGCGACCCGGCTGAAGGAGTGCCGCGAGCCCAGGGCCCGCGGTTCCTCCAGCGTCGGCATCAGCGCCTGCAGCTCGGCGACCGAGGCGGGCTCGACCAGGCGCGCGGCGGCATACCCGAGGTTGCCGCCCCAGTTGGTGCTCATCCGTCCATCCTCCCGTGCCGCGTGCTGCTGAAGGCGCGGACAGCACCGGGCCGGGCCCCCACCACCCGGGGAGGAGCCCGGCCCGGTCCCACCGCGCCGACGTCGCGGCTCAGCGGGTGCTGAAGGCCGCGTCGAACGCCGCCTCGGGGGCGGGGAAGGCGAAGCGGCGCACGAACTCCAGCGCCTCCGGGGCACCGACCAGGCGGTCCATGCCCGCGTCCTCCCACTCCACCGACAGCGGACCCTCGTAGCCGATGGCGTTGAGCATCCGGAAGGCGTCCTCCCACGGCACGTCCCCGTGGCCGGTGGAGATGAAGTCCCAGCCGCGGCGCGGGTCGGCCCACGCCAGGTGGCTGGAGAGCCGGCCGTTGCGGCCGTTGCCGACGCGCTTCTTCGTGTCCTTGCAGTGCACGTGGTAGATCCGGTCCTGGAAGTCCCACAGGAAGCCGACCGGGTCGATGTCCTGCCACACCATGTGGCTGGGGTCCCAGTTGAGCCCGAACACCTCCCGGTGCCCGATGGCCTCCAGGGTGCGCTTGGTCGTCCAGTAGTCGTAGGCGATCTCGCTGGGGTGCACCTCGTGGGCGAAGCGCACGCCCTCCTCCTCGAAGACGTCGAGGATCGGGTTCCACCGGTCGGCGAAGTCCTGGTAGCCCGCCTCGACCAGCTCGGCGGACACCGGCGGGAACATCGCGACGTACTTCCAGATCGAGGACCCGGTGAACCCGGTGACGGTGCTCACCCCGAGCCGCTTGGCCAGCCGGGCCGTGTTCTTCATCTCCTCGGCGGCCCGCTCGCGCACGCCCTCGGGGTCACCGTCGCCCCAGACCCGGTCGGAGAGGATGTCCCGGTGCCGCTGGTCGATGGGGTCGTCGCAGACGGCCTGGCCCTTGAGGTGGTTGGCGATGGTCCACACCTGCAGACCGTTCTTCTCCAGCGTCGCCAACTTGCCGGCGACGTAGTCGTCGTCGTCCCAGCGCCACGGGTCCAGGTGGTCGCCCCAGCAGGCGATCTCGAGGCCGTCGTAGCCCCACTCCCCCGCGAGGCGGGCCACCTCCTCGAACGGCAGGTCGGCCCACTGGCCGGTGAACAGGGTGATCGGTCGGGTCATCGTGCGGCTCCTTCCAGGCTGGTGCCTTCGTGCTCGGGTATGGCGTGCCGGCGCCCCTCGTCCTCGTGCGAGCGCTCGACGGCGTCGAGCACGCGCTGGACGGCCAGGCCGTCGGCGAACGAGGGGGTCGGCTGCTCGCCCGCGGCGAGCGCGCGGACGAGGTCGGCTGCCTGGTGCACGAAGCCGTGCTCGTAGCCCAGCCCGTGGCCGGGCGGCCACCAGGCGGCCACGTAGGGGTGCTCGGGCTCGGTGACGAGGATGCGGGTGAAGCCCTGCTCCCCGGCCGGTGCGTCGGCGTCGTAGTGCTGCAGGACGTTCATCTCCTCGAAGTCGAAGGCCAGCGACCCGCGGGAGCCGTTGACCTCGATCCTCATCGCGTTCTTGCGGCCCCAGGCCATCCGGGTCGCCTCGAAGACGGCCGGGGCGCCGGACTCCAGCCGGGCGGTGAACAGCGCCACGTCGTCCACCGTCACCGGGCCGCGCTCGCTGCCGGCGACCCCGCTGAGCCCCGCGAAGCTCTCCGCCCGGGGCCGCTCGGGGACCACGGTCTGCAGCATCCCGGAGACGGCGGCCACGCGCTGGCCGGTGATGAAGTGGGTCAGGTCGACGACGTGCGCACCGATGTCGCCCAGGGCGCCGGAGCCGGCCTTCTCCTTGTCGGTGCGCCACGACAACGGCGTCTGCTCGTCGGCCAGCCAGTCCTGCAGGTACTGGCAGCGCACCTGCCGGACCTGCCCGATCCGGCCCTCGGCGACCATCTTCTGCGCGAGCGCCACGGCCGGCACCCGGCGGTAGGTGAAGCCGACCATCGCCCGCACGCCCGACGCCGCGGCCCGCTCGGCCGCCGCGGCCATCCGCTCGGCCTCGGCGAGCGTGTTGGCCATCGGCTTCTCCACGAGCACGTGCTTGCCGGCCTCCAGGGCGGCGACCGCGATCTCCTCGTGGGTGTCCCCGGGGGTGCAGACGTCCACCAGGTCGATGTCCTCGCGCTCCAGCACCGCGCGCCAGTCGGTGGCGACCTCGGCCCAGCCCAGCTGGCGGGCGGCCTCCTGCGCCCGGTCCTGCGAGCGGCCCACGAGGACCTGCATCACCGGCTGCCGGGGAAGGTCGAAGAAGCGGGGCGCGACCCGCCAGGCCTGGGAGTGGGCCCGCCCCATGAAGGCGTACCCGATCATCGCCACCCGCAGGTGACCGTCGTCGTGGCGGTCGTCGTCGTCGTGGCTGTCGTTGCCGTTGCCGTTGTCGCTGGCGTCCATCTCGTCCTCTCGCGTCGTCGGGGGTGTCGGGCCGGGCCCCGGCCGCGCGGTGCGGCCGGGGCCCCGGGGCTCACGACTCGAACGCGATGTCCAGGTACTGGTCGACGTTCTCCGACGTCACGACCGGCGCGTAGAGCTGGACCATGCGGGGCACCTCGCTCTCGACGAGGTCGCTCATCCCCTTCTCCTGGGCGACGAGGCGGGCCAGGCGGATGCCGTCCGCGGCCTGGGTGGAGGGGTAGATGACCGTCGCCTCGACGACGCTGTCGCCGGACTGGATCTCGCGCATCATGTTGGCCGAACCCGCCCCGCCGACGAGGAAGAACTCGTCGCGGCCGGCGTTCTCGATCGCGGCGAGCACGCCCACGCCCTGGTCGTCGTCGTGGTTCCAGATGGCGTCGATCTCGGGCGCGGCCTGCAGCAGGTTCGAGGTCGCGCCCGACTCGCCGCCCTGGACGGTGAAGTCCGCGGCCACCCGGTTGTCGACGTCGAGCCCGCACTCGCCGAGCGCGTCCTCGAAGCCCTGGCTGCGGTCCTGGGTCAGCGGCAGGTTGTCGATGCCGGCGATCTCGGCGACGACGGCGTCGGGCTGGTCGCCGAGCCGCTCGCAGATGTACTCCCCGGCGCTGCGGCCCATGCCGTAGTTGTCGCCCAGGACGGTGACCCGGGAGGCCTCCGGCGCGCTGAACTCGCGGTCGACGTTGATGACCGGGATGCCGGCCTGCATGGCCTCGGTGGCGATCTCGGTGAGGGCCGCCCCGTCGAAGGGCAGCAGCACGATGGCGTCGACCCCGTCGTTGATGAAGGTCTGCACCTGGGAGATCTGCAGGCTGACGTCGTTGGTGCCCTCGGCGACCTGAAGGTCGATGTCGTCGTACTCCCCGGCCTCGTCGATCGCCGACTGGGTGATGGACCCCATCCAGCCGTGGTCGGCCGCGGGGGCCGAGAAACCGATGGTCACGGTCTCCCCGGTCTCGTCGTTGCCGCCGGCCGGTGCCGGGGCCGCCTCGCCGGAGGCGGCTGCCTCGTCGTCGTCCCCTCCCCCGACCTCGTCCTCGGTGTTGCCGGTGCAGGCGGCGAGCAGGCCGACCGACGCGATGACCGCGACGACGCTCGAGGCGCGGCCGGGACGGCGGAAGCTGGTGGTGCGTGCCATGGGTGTCTCCTTCGACAGGTGGTGCGGGTTCGGGGGTTCGGGAGTTCGGGGGTGGTGGGGTGGGCGGGGGTTCGGGAGTTCGGGGGTGGTGGGGGGGGGCGGGGTGGTCAGGACGATCTGGACCGGGCCGCGAAGCGCTGCTGCAGCAGCACGGCGCCGACGATGATCGCCCCCTTGGCCAGCGCCTGCACCGAGATGGACAGGTTGTTCTGGATGAAGATGTTGGTCAGCGTGGCGAAGATGAGCACGCCCAGGACGGTGCCCACGATGGTGCCGCGCCCGCCGATGAGGAGGGTGCCGCCGACGACGACCGCGGCGATCGCGTCGAGCTCGTAGAGGTAGCCGTTCGTCGAGGACCCGGCCGTGGTGCGGGCCAGCATCATCACCGCGGCGATCCCGGCGGTCATCCCGCTGAGGGCGAACACCATGACGGTGTGCCGGTGGATCTTGATCCCCGCCAGCCGCGCCGCCTCCGGATTGCCGCCGATGGCGACCGTGCGCCGGCCGAACGTGGTGCGGTTGAGCAGGAACCAGCCGGCCACGGCGACCAGGACGAAGATCCAGACGATCACCGGGATCCCCAGCAGGTCGCCCCGGAAGGCGTCGAGGAAGCCGTCGGCCTGCACGATCTGGGTCCGGCGGTCGGAGATGATCTCGGCCAGTCCGCGGGCGGCCACCAGCATCGCCAGGGTGGCGATGAAGGAGACGACCTTGCCGTAGGCCACGATGATCCCGTTGATCGTCCCCGCGGCGGTGCCCACGAGCACGGCGGTGAAGACCATGACGATCCAGTGGGAGTTCTCCGCCATCGTCTGGGTCGCCAGGGTGCTCGCCCAGACGGTGGCCAGCCCCATGACGGAGCCGACCGACAGGTCGATCCCGCCGGAGGTGATGACGAAGGTCACCCCGATGCTGATCACGCCGATGATGGCGGCCTGCTGCAGGACGACCATGAGGTTGCTGACGCTGAGGAAGCGCTCGCCGGAGGTGACCACCCCCAGGACCAGCAGGGCGGCCAGCGCCACGACCAGGCCGAGGTCGCGGCCGAGGGCACCCAGGGACAGCTTCCTGCGCCCGGACCCCTCGTCGGGACCGCTGCCCTGCTCGGGGGTCGGGCCCCTCTGCTGGTCCGGGGACGCCGGGGGGGGTTCGACGCGTCGTCGGTGGTCGTCATACGTGTGTTCCTTCCATGACCAGGTCGAGCACCCGGTGCTCGTCGATGTCGTCGGCGGGGCCCTGGTGCACGGCCCGGCCGTCGGCGATCACCAGCACCTGGTCGCTGAGCTGGAGCACCTCCTCCAGCTCGCTGGACACCAGGACGATCGCGGCACCGTCGGCCGCGAGCCGCCGGATGAGGCGGTAGATCTCGGCCCGGGCCCCGACGTCCACACCGCGGGTGGGCTCGTCCAGGAGCAGGACCGAGCAGCCGTGCACGAGCCAGCGGGCGAGCATGACCTTCTGCTGGTTGCCGCCGGAGAGGGTGCGGGTGACCCGGTCCGGGTCGGCCGGGACCAGCCCCAGCGCCTCGATCTGCTCGTCGGCGGCGCGCCGCTCGGCGCGCTCGTCGAGCAGTCCGCCGCGGGCGAAGCGGGCGAAGGTGGACAGCGTCACGTTGCGGAAGACCGGCTCGTCCAGCAGCAGCCCCTGGGACTTGCGCTCCTCGGGGGCCAGCCCCACGCCCGCGTCGACGGCGGCGGGGACCGACCCGCGGGGGAGGTCGCGACCGGCGACCCGCACGTGCCCGGCGGTGGCCCGGCGGGCGCCGTAGACCGTCTCCAGCACCTCCGAGCGTCCGGCCCCCACGAGGCCGGCGAGGCCGACGATCTCTCCGGGGCGGACCACGAACGAGACGTCCGTGAAGGTGCCCGCCAGGGACAGGCCGTCGACCTCCAGGAGTGGCTCCTGGCCCTGCAGGCCGGCGGAGCTGCCGCCGAAGTCGGTCTCCACCTCGCGTCCGGTCATCAGCGAGATGACCTGGGCGGTGGTGACCTCCTCGACGACGAGGTTCGTGGCCACGGTCCGACCGTCCTTGAGGACGGTCACCCGGTCGCCGATGCGTCGGATCTCGTCCAGCCGGTGGGAGATGTAGATGACCGAGACCCCCTCGGCGCGGACCGCCTCGACCACCCGGAAGAGGTTGTCCACCTCCTCGGGGTCCAGGACGGCGGAGGGCTCGTCCATGATGATGATCTTGGCCTCGCGCGACATCGCCCGGGCCATGGAGACGATCTGCTTGCCCGCCGACGAGAGCTGCCCCACCTCGCGTCCGGGCGACAGCTCGGGGTGACCGAGCCGGGCAGCAGGTCCCGGGTGCGGGCGTGCGCCTCGCCCCGGCGCAGGACGCCGGCCTGCTGGAGCTCGTGCCCCAGGAAGATGTTCTCGGCGATGCTCAGGCCGTCGACGACGTCGAGCTCCTGGTACATGGTCGCGATCCCCAGCGAGAGGGCCGCGGTGGGCGAGTCGATGACGACCGGCTCGCCGTCGACGAAGATCTCGCCCCGGTCCGGGCGGTGCGCGCCCGACAGCGTCTTGATGAGGGTCGACTTGCCCGCGCCGTTCTGCCCCAGGAGGCAGTGCACCTCGCCGGGCAGCACCTCGAGGTCCACCCCGTCGAGCGCCTTGGCGCCCGGGAAGTGCTTGACGATGCCCGCCATGCGCAGCAGCGGCTGCGGCGGGGTCGAGTCGACGGTGACCATGCGGGAACACTAGGGGCACTTATGTCGGGCGTCAAGCAAAAGTGTTGCCCGGATCACCCCAAGTCGGACGAGGTGCTGGCAGAATGGTCGTCGCCGCGACCCCGCGGCCGCCGCCGACCGAGAGTGCTTGACTGTCGACCATGGCCAGCCCGCCCGTCCCCCTCGCCCCGCCGCCGACCCGTGCGGGGACGCCGTCGAGCCGTCCGGTCGCGCCGTCATCCCGCGCCGGCACGCCCGCCGCGAGCAGCCCCGGATCGCTCTTCCAGCTGCTGCGCGACGGGGAGCCGCGCACCCGGGCCGACCTGGTCTCGGCCAGCGGCATGGCCCGCTCCACCGTCGCGGGGCGCCTCGAGGAGCTGCTCACCACCGGCCTGGTGGTCCCCACCGGTGAGGCCAGCTCCAGCGGCGGGCGGCCCGCGGTGACCTTCGTCTTCGACCCCTCCAGCCGGGTCGTCGTCGGCGTCGACCTCGGGGTCAGCCACGTCCACGTCGCGGTCACCGACCTGACCAACCGGGTCCTGGCCGAGGACCTGGAGGACCTGCGGATCGCCGACGGGCCGGAGCCGGTGCTGCGCAGGACCACCGCCCTGGCCGCGCGCCTGCTGGAGCGCGCCGGCCGCTCGCTCGACGACGTCGCCGGCACCGGGATCGGTCTGCCCGGGCCGGTCGAGTTCTCCACCGGCCAGCCGGTCAGCCCGCCGGTCATGCCCGGGTGGGACCGCTTCGACGTGCCCGGCTTCCTGGGCCGGACCCTGCCCGGGCCGGTCCTGGTGGACAACGACGTCAACATCATGGCCCTGGGCGAGCACGCCGAGCGCTACCGCGACGTGGACGACCTGGTCTTCGTCAAGGTGGCCTCCGGCATCGGGGCCGGGATCATCAGCGGCGGCGCCCTGCAGCGCGGCGCCCAGGGTGCCGCCGGCGACCTGGGCCACGTGGCCGTGCCGGACGGCAACCAGACCCTGTGCTCCTGCGGCAACCTGGGGTGCCTGGAGGCCGTGGCCTCCGGCGCCGCCGTGGCGCGCCTGCTGCGCGAGCGGGGGGCGGACGTGCAGGACCAGAACGACGTCGTGGCCCTCGTGCGGGCCGGCGAGACCTCGGCCATCCAGGCGGTGCGCGACGCCGGGCGCGACATCGGCTCGGTCCTGGCCGGCGTCGTCTCCCTGCTCAACCCGTCCGTGCTCGTCGTCGGCGGTCGCATCTCGGCAGTCGGCGAGCAGCTCCTCGCCGGGATCCGGGAGTCGGTCTACCGCCGGTCGCTGCCCCTGGGTACGCACCACCTGCGCATCGTCAGCTCGGTCTCCGGGATGCGGGCCGGCATCGTCGGGGCCTCCGTCCTCGTCACCGACACGCTCCTGTCGGTCGACGGCGTCGACGCCGTCGTGCACGGACGCGGCTGACGGTCAGTCGGCGCCACCCCGCGCCGCCAGCACCTCCCCCAGCCACCGGGCCGAGCGCAGCCACTGCTCCTGCGCGCCGCCCTCGTGGTCGTTGAACGGGTAGACCTCCACCGTCGGCGGCTCCGGGATCGCGTTGGCAGCGGCGAAGACGGTCGAGGGCGGGCAGGTCTGGTCCATGAGCGCGACCGAGACCATCGTCGGCGCCGTGATCCGCCGGGCCATCACCACCCCGTCGACGTAGGACAGCGTCCGGAACACCTGCTCCCGCATGCCCCGGTGGACCGAGAGGTAGGCGGTGATCTCGGCGTACGGCGCGGCGTCGGTGATCGTGACCGCCCGCTCGACGTGGCACAGGAACGGCACGTCGGCCACCACCGCGGCGACCCGGTCGTGCAGCGCCCCCGCGGCCAGCGCCATCCCGCCGCCCTGGCTGGTGCCGACGACCGCGACCCGGGCGGGGTCGACGTCGTCCCGGGTGAGGACGTGGTCGACCGCACGGACGGCGTCGGTGACCAGCCGGCGGTAGTAGTAGTCCTCCGGCGACCCGATCCCCCGGGTCATCACGCCCGGGTGCGCCGGCCCCGACCCGTGCGGGTCCGGCGTCCCCCCACCGCTGCCCCAGGTCGAGCCCTGACCACGGGTGTCCATGACCAGGTGGGCGTAGCCGGCCGCGGCCCACGTCAGCCGCTCGTGCGGCAGGCCCCGGCCCCCGCCGTAGCCGAGGAACTCCACGACGCAGGGCAGCGGTCCGTCCACGGGCGGCGCGACGAACCAGGCCCGCACCGGTTCGCCGTCGAACCCGGGAAAGGTGACGTCCTCGATCCGCAGGGCGGTCACCGGGGTGTCGACCGGCACGCTCGTGGCCTCACCACCGGCGGCCCGAGCCCGGGCCAGGGTGTCCGCCCAGAACGCGTCGAGGTCCTCCGGCTCGGCCACCTGCGGCCGGTACGTCAGCAGCTGCTCCAGGGGCAGGTCGGTGTGCACGGGTCTCCTCTCCGGCCGCCATCACGGCGGCCGTCCTCGGTCCGGGACTGCGGGCGGTCTCTCAGGCGGCCAGGTGGGCGGCCGGTCCGGCCACGACCCGGCTCAGGTGCAGCAGCGCCCCGCCCGTGGCGCCGGGGACGTCGTCGGCGTCGCGGACGACCTCCAGGGGCATGAGGTCGGCGGCCATGACCCGGGCCCGCAGCCGCTCGGTCACGGTGGGGGTGAGCCGGTCGGCCAGGTCGCCGATCTCCCCGCCGAGCACGATCGTGGGCACGTCGAGCAGGTTGACCACGCCGGCGAGGACCACCCCGAGCGCCTCGGCGGCCAGGTCGATCGCCTCCCGCGCGGCCGCGTGCCCCTCCTCGGCCAGCCGGTCCAGCTCGGCGAGCGTGGTGCCGGGGGGCAACCCGGCGCGCCGGGTCATGGCGAGGCGACCGGCATACCGCTCCAGGCACCCGTCCGACCCGCACGGGCAGGGGTCCCCGCCCGGGCGGAACGGCATGTGCCCGATCTCCCCGGCGAACCCGTGCAGCCCCGTCTGCACGCGCCAGTCGGTGACCACCGCACCGCCGATGCCGATCTCCCCCGAGACGTAGACGAAGTGCCCCGAGCGCCCCCGCCGCCCCGGCGCGGGCTGGGCGAACGCGTGCGCCGCGAGGTTGGCCTCGTTGGCCAGGCTCAGGGGTATGCCGTGGAGCCGGTCCCGCAGGCCCGTCCCGGGGGCGACGTCCCGCCAGCCGAGGTTGGGGGCGCGCAGGAGCCGCTCGCCCGAGGCGTCCACGACACCGGGCAGGGCGAGGCCGGCCCCCAGCACGCGACCGTCCGGCGGTGCGGCGGCAAGCACGTCGCTCAGGTGCTCGCCGAGCAGGGCCAGGCCGGTGGCGGGCTCGGAGCCGACGAGGTCGGGCTCGGAGCGGGACTCGGCGACCACCCGCCCCCGCAGGTCGAGGAGCCGTGCCGCGACGTGCGCGGCGTTGACCTGCAGCCCGACCGCGCACACCCGGGAGGAGGGCAGCAACGGGGTGGCCGGCCGTCCCGGCCCCGCCAGCAGGGCTGCCCCCTCCTGCAGCAGGCCGCCCGCGACCAGCTCGTCGACCAGGCGGGAGACCGTCGAGCGGGTCAGCCCGGTCGCCGCCGCCACGCCCGCCCGGGACGGCGGCTCCTCCGCGGCGCACACCGCCCGCAGCACGACGGCGAGGTTGGCCTCGCGCAGGGTCGACTGGTGGGCCAGGACCGGCAGCGTCGACACCTGGGCCGGTCCCGGGACCGGCGGGGAGGCCGAGGGAGCCGACGGGACCGTCGCGGGGACCGGGTGCATGGGGCCAGCCTACGCATCGCGACCTGTTGCACGGAGGCGTGTCCCGGGTTAGTTTCTTCCCGATAGTTTTGTGACGCAACCAATGATGGAGCGCATCCATGGCCAGTGGACCCCCCTTGGGACCGCCCTTTGCTCTCCGGTCCCCGCGGCCCGACCCCAGCCTGGCCCACCGGACCGCCTCGGCCACGCTCGAGGTCCGCGACAGCACGGGTCGCCCGCTGGTGGACACCGACGTCGTGCTGGCGCAGGTGGACCACGCCTTCGGTTTCGGCTGCGCCGGCTTCGAGCTCCTCCCGCCCGACCCGTCGGCCGGACCGCACGCCAGTGGCGGGGACTCCACGGCCGGCGCCGAGGAGCCTGACGGTGAGCACGGGCGGACGGCCACCCAGTGGCTGGAGCTGTTCAACACCGCGACCCTGCCCTTCTACTGGCAGCAGTTCGAGCCGACCCAGGGTCGCCCGCAGACCGAGCGGCTCCGGGAGGGTGCCCGCTGGTTCCGCGAGCGAGGGGTCCGGGTGAAGGGGCACCCCCTGGTCTGGCACACCCTCGCGCCCGGCTGGCTGCTGGGCCGCGACCCGGAGGAGGTGGAGCGGCTGCTGCGGGAGCGGATCACCCGCGAGGTCAGCGACCTGGCCGGGCTGGTCGACACCTGGGACGCGATCAACGAGGTCGTGATCATGCCCGTGTTCACCGCCGAGGACAACGCGGTCACCCCGCTCGCCCGTCGCCTGGGCCGCATCGGCATGGTCCGGCTGGCCTTCGAGACCGCCCGGGCCGCGAACCCCTCGGCCACCCTGCTGCTCAACGACTTCGACCTGTCCACCGCCTACGACACCCTCGTCGAGGGCGTCCTGGACGCCGGCATCCAGGTCGACGCCCTCGGGCTGCAGAGCCACATGCACCAGGGCTGGTGGGGCACCGAGAAGACCCTGGAGGTGCTCGAGCGGTTCTCCCGCTACGGCCTGCCCCTGCACCTGACCGAGACCACGCTGGTCTCCGGCGACCTCATGCCGGAGGACGTCGTCGACCTCAACGACCACGTCGTCGAGCCCGGCGGCTGGCCGAGCACGCCCGAGGGTGAGGCCCGCCAGGCGCAGGAGCTCGAGCAGCACTACCGGACCGTCCTGTCCCACCCGAGCGTGGAGTCGCTCACCTGGTGGGGGCTGTGGGACCAGGGTGCCTGGCTGAACGCGCCGGCCGGGCTGGTCCGCGCCGACGGCACCCCGAAGCCCGCGTACGAGGCGCTCCGCCGCCTGGTCAAGGAGGAGTGGTGGCTCTCCCCCACCACCGCGCGCACCGACGCGCAGGGTCGCGTCCCCCTCTCGGGCTGGCACGGCCGGTACGCCGTGCGCCTCCCCGGAGGCACGGAGGCCGCCACCGTCGAGCTCACGCCCGGGGCCGACCACCTCCTCGCCCGGCTGCACCCCGACCCCGCCTGATCCGTGCGCCCGCCGCAGCCGTGCACCCGCCGGCGGGCACCGCATACCCCGACTCGCACCACCCACCACCACTCGAAGGAGAGAACAGTGCGACACCTCACCCGATCCATCGTCGTGGCCGCGGCCACGACCGCCCTGGCGGCCGCTGCGGCCGCGCCCGCCGCGACCGCCGCCCCGCCGGACCACGCCAAGGACCGCCAGCAGGCCGCGGCCCCGCCCGAGAACGCCAGGGGGCACCAGGACACGCTGCGACGGCAGGCGCCCAAGGACCTGGAGATCGGCAGCGCCGTCTGGGGCCAGCGTGACCTGCTGAACTACGACAGGAAGGACCCGAGCGACCACCAGCGGGTGCTCGCCAGGGAGTTCGGCTCGATCACGCCCGAGAACGACATGAAGTGGGCGGAGATCCACCCCGAGCCGGACGTCTACGACTTCAGCGGGGCCGACGCCCTCATGGAGTTCGCCCGGGTCAACCAGCAGGAGGTGCGCGGTCACACGCTCCTGTGGCACAGCCAGAACCCGCAGTGGGTGAGCGACGCCGCTGCCGACTGGACCTGCGACGAGGCCCGCGACGTGCTGGAGGACCACGTCCGCACCGTCGTCGGGCGCTACGCCGGCGAGATCTACGAGTGGGACGTCGCCAACGAGATCTTCCAGGACGACTGGGACGCCGGCGGTGTTCGCCTGCGCACCGGGGCCAACCCCTTCCTGGCCGCCTGCGCCGACGACCCGGTCGCGCTCATCGGCGACACGTTCCGGTGGGCGCACGAGGCCGACCCGGAGGCCCGTCTCTTCCTCAACGACTACAACGCCGAGGGGATCAACACCAAGACCGACGCCTACTACGCGCTGGCCCAGGAGCTGCTCGCCGACGGCGTGCCGCTGCACGGCTTCGGCGCCCAGGGGCACCTGAGCCTGATGTACGGCTTCGACACCTCGATGCAGGCCAACTTCGAGCGGTTCGCCGCCCTGGGGCTGGACGTGGCGGTGACCGAGGCCGACGTGCGGATGCCGATCGACGAGGAGACCGGGGTGCCCACCGACGAGCAGGTCGCCCTGCACGCCGAGCGGCACGACGCGATGCTCGAGGCCTGCCTGGCGGTGCCGTCGTGCACCTCCTTCACGGTGTGGGGATTCCCCGACTCCAACTCGTGGGTCCCGGACGTCTTCCCCGAGGAATGGGCCACGATCTTCTTCGACGACCTCACGCCCAAGCCCGCCTACCACGCGATGCTCGAGTCGCTGCGGGAGGCGGCCCCCGGCGTCTCCCCGCGCACCCCGCGCGGGCGCTGAGCCGATCGTGGATCGCTCCGGCGTGGCGGGACCTGCCTCTGCGGGCCCGCCACGCCGGAGGCAGATAATGACGCCATGGTGACCAACGGCCGGGTGCGCATGGAGGACGTGGCGCGGGCGGCCGGCGTTTCGGTGGCGACCGTCTCCAAGGTGGTCAACGGCCGCTACGGCGTGGCCGCAGCCACGACCGCCCGGGTCCACGGGGTCATCGCCGAGCTCGGTTACGAGACCAGCCTGGGCGCCCGCAGCCTGCGCAGCTCGCGCACGGGGATCCTCGGAGTGCTGGTCGCCGAGTTCGAGCCGTTCAGCACCGAGCTGCTCAAGGGCGTCTCGGACGCCATGGCGGACACCGACTACGAGCTGCTCGCCTTCGCCGGCGCCACCCACGGGGAGACGGTCGGCTGGGAGCGGCGGTCGCTGCGCCGCCTCGGCGGGACGCTCCTGGACGGGGCGATCATCGTCACCCCCACCGTCATCGAGCCGGGCAGCGCTGTGCCGGTCGTGGCGATCGACCCGCACACCGGCAGCAGCGACGTTCCCACCGTGGACTCTGACAACGTCGGCGGCGCCCGCTCCGCCGTGGAGCACCTGATCGGCCTGGGACACACCAGGATCGGCATGATCCGGGGTCGTGAGGACCTGGAGTCGGCCCGGCTGCGCGAGCAGGGTTTCCGGCAGGCGATGGCGTCCGCCGGCCTTGAGGTCGACGAGACGCTGCTGGCCACCGGTTCCTACCGTTCCGAGTCGGCCGTCGCCCCGGCCCGGCTGCTGCTGGACCGCCGCGACCGCCCGACCGCGGTCTTCGCGGCCAACGACCTCATGGCCATCCGGACCGTCGAGGTCGCCCGGTCGTTGGGGCTGGGTGTGCCCGAAGACCTGTCCGTCGTCGGCTTCGACAACGTGCCGGAGTCGGCCCTGGCCGGCCCTCCGCTGACCACGGTCGCCCAGCCGCTGCGGGCGATGGGCCGCACCGCGCTGAGCATGCTGCTGGCGATGCTCGCGGGCGAGGACCCAGACCCCACGCACGCGCGACTGCAGACGCGACTGGTCGAGCGCGCCTCGACCAGCCCGCCGCCGGGCTGAGCCGACCGGCGGTCCGCCTCTCCCTACAGGCGCGACGCACCCACGGAACCTGCGCCGGCCCCTGTCGCCGGCGCCAGGGTCGGGATACCGTGGAGGTCGTGGACGCTCAGCCGCCCGTGACGAGCGGTTCCGTCGATGTGGACGGAGCGTCGCTGTACTACGAGGAGCGGGGCTCAGGAGCGCCGGTGGTGCTGATCCACGGTGGGCTGGCCTCCAGCGCGATGTGGGAGCCGCTCCTGCCCGACCTCGTCGATCATCTTCGCGTCATCACCCCCGACAGTCGCGGGCACGGCCGGTCGACCAACCCGGGCGGAACTCTCTCGTACGCCCAGATCGCCGACGATGTCGCGGTGCTCGTCGCCTCGCTTGGGCTGTTCCTCCCGGTGGTGGGGGGCTACAGCGACGGGGGTCAGGTCGCGCTGGAGCTGGCTGTGCGTCACCCCGGGGTGGCAGGCGCCCTCATCGTCGGCGCCGCCTACCCGGACTTCGTCAGCACCGGGCTGCGGGAGCAGTCCCGGGCGTTCCTGGGAGCCGACGAGGCCGGCGTGCCGGACCTGGCCCAGGTCGACGCGCAGCTCGGCGACTTCGCTGGGGTGGTGAAGGCCTGGCACCCGGGTGGAGAGGCACGGTGGACGGCCCTGCTGCACCAGACCGCGTCGATGTGGCTCGACTACGCGGGGCTCACCGCCGAGGAGATCGGCGGCATCCAGGCGCCCACGCTCGTCTTCGCCGGTGACCGCGACGACCAGGAAGGCCGGCTCGATCTGGCCGTGTCGCTCTACCGGTCCCTGCCCCAGGGCGAGCTCGGCATCTGTCCCAGCGCCGACCACTTCGCGCCCATCACCCCTCAGCGTGCCGGCATCCACGCCGCGATGATCCGCGACTTCGCGCATCGGCACAGCCAGGGTTGTTAGCCGACGGGGTCACCCACCGCGAGCAGCGCACGCCCACGCCGACCCTCTCCGTCGGGCTGGCGTCATCCTGGGTGTCGCCGGAAACCCGTGCACGCACGCAACCCGCGACGCAGCGGGCGTGACGACCACCGCCGGCCCTGCTTCGTCGCTCACGGTGTCGTCCAGAGCTGGCTGCTCGACACCTGACCGGGACCGCACGGCTGCCGCGGTGCGGGCGTCCCTGTCGCACCGCTCCAGGTGGCTCGACCTCGCATGTCTGGCGCGATCGACCGTCTGCCGTCATCGACCGTTGTGGTGTTCACCGGTGCAGTGCCACCATGAGACATGAACCGGAAGAAGGTCGCCTGCTGGCTCAGGCTCGGCCATTCCTGGAAGATCGCCGCCCACGGCGAGAAGGTCCTGGAGTGCCGTCGCTGCGGTGAGGTCAAGGCCGGACCAGGCCCGGGAGCGGCGGTCACAGGACCGATGTAGAACCTGCGCCCGCGCACCCCCGTGAGCCCTGGTCGGCGGAGCACGGTGCCGGGGGCGGGACGCCATACGCGCTTCTGCGTATGGCGTGCGTCACAGCGGGGCGAGGACCGTGGGAGTCATCATCCGCGCTGGGAGGAGACCCTCGCATGAACCGTCGCACCGCACTGAGCCGGTTGACCACCGTGACCGCCGTCGGGCTCCTGGTGACGGTGACCCCGGCGGTGGCCGCCCCCGGCCCCCAGGGCCCGCCGGTCACCGACGACCCGGCCGCAGTCCTGGACTGGAACGCCGTCGCGTTCCGTACGATCGTGACCGAGGGCGGTCAACCGCCGCCGGTGGCCCAGTTCTACCTGGGGCTGGTCTCCACGGCCGTCTACAACGCCGTGGTCACCGTGGAGGGCGGTGGGACCGCCACCGCGCCGCAGCGTCCGGCCAAGGCCCACGCCTCCTCCGACGTCGCGGCCGTCACCGCGGCTCACGACGTCCTGAGCCACTACTTCCCCAGCTCCGCGGCAGCCCTGTCGGCCGACTACCAGGCATTCCTCGACAGCCGACCCAAGGGTGTGGGCACGGTGCACGGGGTGCGGGCCGGCCAGGACGCTGCCGCCGCGCTGCTGGGCACCCGGGACGACTCCGAGCTCGACGCACCGATCACCCTGCCGCGTCCACCGGACCCCCCGCCGGGGATGTGGGTGCCCACCGGGTCCGGTGAGATGCAGGCGCCGTGGCTGGCCTTCGTCACCCCGATCGTCCTCGAGGCCGGGGCCGACCTGGGGATCGACGGACCGGACCCGATCGACAGCGCCGCCTACGCCCTGGACTTCCAGGAGGCGCGCACGATGGGCGCGGCGACCGGCTCGCTGCGCACCACGCAGCAGACCGAGACCGGGCTGTTCTTCACCGACCACCCACCGCGTCAGTACCAGGACGCCATGCGCGACCGGGCTGTCCGCCACGACCTGGACATCGTGGAGTCCGCACGCATGCTGGCGGCCGCGAACGTGGCCGGGGCCGACGCGCTGATCGTCTGCTGGGCGGCCAAGTACGAGGCGAACTACTGGCGGCCGGTGACCGCGATCCACCGGGCCGACGAGGACGGGAACCCGGCAACCACCGCCGACCCGACGTGGGTCTCGCTGCGGCCCAGCCCGCCGTACCCCGAGTATCCCAGCGGCCACGCCTGCCTCAGCGGCGGCGTTCGCCGGTGCCCTCGAGGCCCTGTACGGCGAAGGCGATGTGGACACCGTGGTCGAGTCCCGGGTCACCGGCACGTCCCGGCACTACGACTCCGAGGACGCCTGGCTGAACGACGTCGTCGACGGCCGCATCTTCCTGGGCTTCCACTTCCGGACGGCATGGAGGACGGTCGGCTGATCGGCACCGAGACCGCCGAGCGGGTCGTCGGGACGTTCCTGCCCTGACACCAGGTCACGCCGCACCGTGCCGCGCCACGACCAGGCACGCGTCGCGAGCCTGGCTGTCGCGCCCCCACCGGGTCACCCTGGCGGCTCCACCGCCCACCAGTTGTCCATCCGTGCGACCGTGGCGGCCCCGCTCCCCTCCCGCAGGACGCGACCCACCCGGAACAGGTGAGCAGCGATCCCCGCGGCACCCTGCATCCACCCCACGCCGGGCGGCAGCAGCGGATCGGCGGCCCGGTGCTCCACGAATCGCCAGTACGTGTGCGGACCGTCGTGCACGGCCCGCTCGAGGAGGGCGTCGGCGAGCCGGACGGCGAACCCGAGGTCATCCGCACGACCTTCGCGCTGCCAGGCGTCCAGGAAGACCTCACCCACGCCCGCCGTCCCGCAGCAGCGGCCGTCGTTGTCCCAGAAGCCGGGGCGGACCCGCGCGGGCACTCCGGAGTGGCGCACGGCATACAGACAACGGCGGTGCCAGACCAGCGGGGGCCGGGCCGCGACCTCGGCGGTCCCGGCCCGCTGCAGGGCGAGGAACAGCAGCGAGGTGCCGGCGCTGCCGTGGCACCACCCGAAGGCGGGACCGTCGTCCTCCCGGGGGCGAGGCCGGATCGTGCACGGGACCGTGAGCCCGGGGGTGACCTGGTCGGCGAGGGAGACCAGGTGCGCGGCCCCCGCCTCGGCCGCGGCCAGGAGGTCGGGGCGCTCCAGCTCGCACCCGGCGAGAGCCAGGGCGGTGGCGACGCCGGCGACACCGTGGGACAGGTTGGGCATCTCCCCCGACGGGCCGTCGACGTGACGCGGAGGCACCATCCGCCAGGTCAGACCGACCTCCTCCTGCTCGGCCTCGGCGAGCAGGATCCCGGCAGCGCGGTCTGCCAGGTCGAGGGAACCGGGCACTCCCTTCCGCAGCCCCCACAGGGCTCCGAGCAGCACGCCGGCGGTGCCGAGGGTCAGGTCGTTGCTCGTGGCCCCCGCACCGATGCGCTCGTCCTCGAGGGGTCGCATCGGCCAGCCCGCGGGGCCCGCCACGGCCAGCAGCCGGGTCACCGCCGTCGCGGCACCACCGGGGTCGCCCAGCGCGGTGAGCACCCCGAGGTGGCTGACCAGCCCGTCGAAGAACGAGCAGTCCTGCTCCCCGGGCACGGCCCGGCGCACCCGGTCCGCGATGCCCTGCGCGAGATCCCGCTCCTCGCCGGACCAGGTGCGCAGCAGCCGGATCTCGGCCAGCGCGTGGGCCAGACCGCCGACCCCGCTGTGCATCCCGTCGCGGTCCCAGGGCGGTCGGAGGGTCGCGTCACCGTCCACGTGCCAGGGGATCCAGGGGCCGTCGTCCCGGCGGACCTGGTCCAGGACCCACCGCCAGGCCCGCTCCGCCGAGGCCAGGTGGTCGTCCGGCGTGTGCTGCGCCATACGGTGATGATGGCACCGGCTCTCGGGGGCCGCACCGGGCAGACGTCCGGGGGGTGCGGTCGTCAGCCGACCTGGTCGTCAACCCGCCCGGTCGAACCAGTCGAGCGCGAGCCCGGCCACCGCCTCGGGAGCGTCGTCGGTGATGAAGTGCGCCGCGCCGGGGACGTACGCGAAGTCCGCGCGGTCGGCATACCTGTCCGGGTCCCCGCAGACCAGTCCCATGATCTCCTCGTTCCAGTACCGGTCGCGCAGGCCGAAGACGAAGCGGGTCGGCACCGTGAGCCGTCGGCGGCGGTAGACGCCGCGGGCCATCCGCAGGCCCTCGGGCAGGAGCATCCCGCGGGTGAGCCGGCGCACGGCGCCGTCGACCTCGGGGCGGCGGAGCGGGGCGAGGTGGGCCTCTTCGACGTCAGGCGCCATCGGGCGCGCCACGTAGCTGGCGGAGAAGACCCCCTCCAGCGGGGTCCCGGCCCGGTGCCAGATGAACGGGGGCAGGTGCCGGAAACCGGGGAGGACCTTCGGGCTGAAGCTCATGAACCCCGGCGGCACCGAGAGCTGCACCGCCGTCCGCACCCGATCGGGACGGTCGTAGGTCAGCTGCATCGCGGTGATGGCACCCATGTCGTGGGAGACGACGTGGACCCGGTCGAGGTGCAGGGCGGCCAGGAGGGCGAGCAGGTCGCCCAGGCGGGACTCGCGCCCGACGTCCGGGGCGTCGGCCTCCGTCCACCCGGCCCCGCGCAGGTCCGGGCACAGGACCCGGTAGCCTTCCGCGGCGATCGCCGGGGCCACGGCGCGCCACTGCCACCAGTGCTGGGGAAAGCCGTGCAGCAGCACGACGGGCTCCCCCTCGCCGATCTCGGCGAGGTGCGTGCGCAGACCCGGCGTCTCCACGACGACGTGGGCGAAGCCGGGTGCCTCCGGCAGCGGCGGGGACCACTCCGTCCCGTCGGCGGGTCCTGCGACGGAGGGCTGGGGCGTGTCCATGGCGACCTTCTTCGAGCGCGTAACTACTATGTTCATAGTAGGACTCGGAGAGGAAGGTGTCCATGCCCGCTGGTACACGGGAACGCGCCCTCGAGGCGGCCGTGGAGCTGCTGGGTCGACGGGGGGTGCGGGCGTTGAGCCACGCGCGGGTCGACGAACGTGCCGGACTGCCCCGCGGGTCGACGTCGAACTGGTTCCGCACCCGGCGCGCCCTGCTGGAGGGCGTCGTGGACTGGATCGCCGAGCGCGAGCGGTCCGACCTCGGCCCGGCCGGGATGCCCCCGATCACGGGGGTCGACGCGCTGGTCGACGGCCTGTGCGCCATGATCGAGCTGCAGTCGGGTCGGTTCGCCGCACGGACCCGGGCGCGCTACGCGCTCTTCCTCGAGCTGGCCGCCGACCCCGAGCTCGGGGAGCCGCTGCGGCGGCAGCGCCACGAGTTCGAGCGGTGGACCGAGGACATCGTCACCGACGTGGGTATCGAGGACCCCCGGCCCGCGACCCGGGCCCTCATGGCCCTCGCGGACGGACTGCTCCTGCACCGCCTGACGGTGGACCCCGCCCTGGACGTACGTCCCGCCGTCACCCGCGCGGTGCGCGACCTGGCGAGGACGCCCGACCCGGGAGCCGGCCCGGAGACCGATCCGCGCGAGGACGGCACGTCCGCCCCTCCGGGGCCGACCACCGTGCAGACTGGGACCGGACCCGGGCGGGTCGCGCACGCGCCCGTCCCCCCAGCCACCGGGAGGTGAGGTATGCAGCAGGCGCGACTGTCGGTCGACCCGGCGTTCGTCGTCGCACCGATCAACCGCAGGGTCTTCGGTTCCTTCGTCGAGCACATGGGTCGGTGCGTCTACACCGGCATCTACGAGCCGGGCACCCCACCGCCGACGACGACGGCCTGCGCGGGGACGTGCTCGACCTGGTCCGTGAGCTCGGGGTGACGACGATCCGCTACCCCGGGGGCAACTTCGTCTCCGGGTACCGGTGGGAGGACGGAGTGGGACCGGTCCAGGACCGCCCGACGCGGCTGGATCCGGCGTGGCGCACCATCGAGTCCAACGAGTTCGGCCTCAACGAGTTCATGCGGTGGGCCCGCAAGGCTGGCGTCGAGCCCATGCTGGCGATGAACCTGGGCACGCGCGGCCTGCAGGAGGCCGTCGACCTGCTCGAGTACACCAACCACCCCGGCGGCACCGCGCTCTCCGACCTGCGCATCCGGCACGGGGCCACGGACCCTCACGACGTGCGGATCTGGTGCCTCGGGAACGAGATGGACGGCCCGTGGCAGCTGGGTCACAAGAGCGCGGACGACTACGGCCGTCTGGCCGCGGTGACGGCCCGTGCGATGCGCCAGTTCGACCCGCATCTCGAGCTCGTCGCCTGCGGGTCCTCCAGCCGGGCCATGCCGACCTTCGGCGCGTGGGAGGCCACCGTCCTCGAGCACACCTACGAGGTGGTCGACCACATCTCCGCGCACGCCTACTACCAGCTGCACGGGGACGACCACGCCAGCTTCCTGGCCTCCGCGGTGGACATGGACCGTTTCATCGACCAGGTCACCGCCACCGCCGACCACGTGGGTGCCCGCCTGGGCTCGGACCGACGCATCGACGTCAGCTTCGACGAGTGGAACGTCTGGTACCTCGAGGAGCTCATGGACGGGCGGGGCGGGCTGCCGCAGGACTGGACCGTGGCGCCCCGCACGAGCGAGGAGCCCTACACCGTCCTGGACGCGGTGGTCGTGGGGTCCCTGCTCATCACCCTTCTCCGGCACGCCGACCGGGTGACCGCCGCGTCGCAGGCCCAGCTGGTGAACACCATCTCCGCGATCCGGACCGAGCCCGGCGGGCCGGCCTGGCGGCAGACGATCTTCCACCCGTTCGCCCTCACCGCACGGCACGCCCGAGGGACGGTGCTGGACGTCCGCCTGGACGCGCCGACCCTCGCGACCGAGCGGTACGGCCCGGTCCCGGTGCTGGATCCGGTCGCGACCTACGACGCCGACGACGGGCGGCTCACGGTCCTGGTGGTGAACCGTCACCCGTCCGAGGAGGTGTCGTTCAGCACGAGCCTGCACGGGTTCGGCGGCGGCACCCTGGTCGAGGCGGTCGTCCTGGCCGACAAGGACCTGACCGCCGTCAACACCCAGGACGACCCTGATCGTGTCGTCCCCCGTGAGCACCCCGACGCGTCCGTGCGGGACGGCACCCTGTCCGCCCGGCTGCCGCCGGCGTCCTGGAGCATGCTCGTGCTCGAGGTCGGCTGAACCGAGGAGACCGCACTCCACCGTCTACGGGCGGTGACCCGGCTCCAGCTCAGCAGGTGGTCGATCGGGAGGTCGACCGCAGGATCACGGCCGCCTGCCCGCACACGACCCGGCCGCGGCCAGGGGCCGCCTTGGTGCTGTCACCGGACGTCGGTGGACCGCCCCGTGCCCGTCCCGTCGGCCACCTCGACCGTCGTCCGTCGCCGGTCGTGCAGCCCCACCTCGTGCACCCCACCGGTGAGCGTGACGGTGCGCAGCAGCCGACGGTCGGCGACGGAGTCCCCGACCCACAGGTCGACCTCGCCGGGCTCGACGATCCGGCGTCGGTCCCGGCCGGTGAAGGACAGGCGTGCGGGCGGAACCAGGAGCGTGAGCAGGCGCGACTCCCCCGGCTCGAGGGTCACCCGGGCGTAGCCCACGAGCTGGGCCACCGGCCTGGTCACCGAGGCGACCAGGTCGCGGACGTAGACCTGGACCACGTCCTCGCCAGCACGGTGACCGGTGTTGCTGATCCGCACGGTCACCTCGACGTCGTCGGCCGTCGACCCCGCCCGGACCTCGAGGTCGGCGAGCTCGAAGCTGGTGTAGGAGAGCCCGTGGCCGAAAGGCAGGGCCGGCCGGCTGGAGAGGTTGGTGACGTCCGTGTCCCCGCCGAGCGGCGGGTGCAGGTAGGTGTAGGGCTGGCTGCCGGCCGAGCGGGGGATGCTGACCGGCAGGTGCCCAGAGGGGTTGACCCGCCCGGACAGCACCCCGGCGACGGCCCCGGCCCCCTCCTCGCCGGGGAAGAACGCCTGGACCACGGCGGCGCAGGCCTCCACCGCCCAGTCGACGGCGTACGGCCGGCCGGTGACGAGCACGAGCACCACGGGCGTGCCCGTGGCCAGCACGGCCTCCACGAGCCGGCGCTGCACGCCGGGCAGCTCCAGGTCGTCCCGGTCGCAGCCCTCCCCCGACGTGGCCCGGCCGAAGAGCCCGGAGCTGTCCCCGACGACGACGACGGCCACCTCGGCGTCGCGGGCGGCGGCCACGGCCTGCTCGATGCCGGACACGTCCTCGGAGTCGACGTCGCAGCCCCACGCGTAGGCCAGGTCCGCCTCCGGCCACTCGGCGACCAGGGCCTCCCGCACGGTCGGGGCGACGATGCCGGGCTCGGTGCCCGGGTGCTGCGGGATGACGTGGTTGACGAAGGAGTAGCACCCGAACAGCGCGGCGAGCCGGTCGGCGTTGGGACCGACCACCGCGACCCGGCCGGGGGCGGCCAGCGGCAGCGTCCCGTCGTTGGACAGCAGCACGATCGACTCCTCGGCCAGCTGCCGGGCCGCGGCCCGGTGCTCGGGGCCGTCGAGCTCGACCCGCGTCGGGGGCTCGTCCTCGAAGGTCGCGCCGAGCAGCCCGAGCTCGGCCTTCTGCTCCAGGACCCGGGTGCAGGCCCGGTCCACGAGCGACTCCTCGACCGCCCCGGAGCGCACGGCGTGGGCGAGCGGGGCCAGGTAGGCGTCGCCGGTGGGCAGCTCGACGTCCACGCCCGCGAGCAGCGCCTGGCCGGCCGCCTCGCCGAGGTCGGCCGCGACGTGGTGGAGCAGGTGCAGGAAGGCCACCCCGAAGTAGTCGGCCACCACGGTCCCGTCGAAGCCCCACCGATCACGCAGGACACCGGTGAGCAGGTCGGGGTCCGCGGCCACCGGGATCCCGTCGATCTCGGTGTAGGAGTGCATGATCGAGCGGACGCCACCCTCGACGACCGCCATCTCGAAGGGCATCATGAGCACGTCCTGGAGCTCGCGCTGGCCGGCGTGGACCGGGGCGAAGTTGCGCCCGGCCTGCGAGGCCGAGTAACCCACGAAGTGCTTGAGCGTCGCGTGCACGCCCTCTGACTGCAGCCCCTCGACATACCCGGTCCCGACGGTCGCCACGAGGTAGGGATCCTCGGAGATCGTCTCCTCGACCCTGCCCCACCTGGGGTCGCGGACGACGTCCAGCACCGGCGCCAGCCCCTGGTGGACCCCCAGCTGTCGCATCGACCTCCCGACCAGGCCGGCCGTGCGCCGGACGAGGTCCGGGTCGAAGGTGGCCCCCCACGCCAGCGGCGTGGGGAAGGTCGCGGCCGTCCACGCCGACAGCCCGGTCAGGCACTCCTCGTGGACCAGGGCGGGTATGCCGTGGCGCGAGCTGGCGACGACCCACCGCTGGAAGTCCCACAGCCACCGGGCTCGATCGACCGGGTCCACCGGCCGGGTGCCGTAGACCCGGGTGAGGTGCCCGAGCCCGCGGGCGGCGACGTCGTAGAGGCCCTGCGGCTCGGCGAAGGCCCCCTGCAGGGGGGCGACCGCGTCACCGTCGCCCTTGTCCCAGAAGCCGACGATCTGGGCCAGCTTCTCCTCCAGGGTCATCGACGCGACGATGCCGGCCACGTCGGTGGGATCGTCCGGGACCGGCCGGCCGGCGGGGACGGCCGGGCCCTGGACGGCGGTGGACGCTGCGGTGCTCTGGGACATGTGGGGGCCTCTCTGCGGCGAGGGGGCGGGAGGGGGACGGGTCGTCGGCGGGCGGGTCAGCCCTTGACCGCGCCCTGCAGGCCGCTGACGATCCGCTTCTGCATGGCGAGGAAGAAGATGAGCGCGGGGATCATCGCCAGGGTCGTGAAGGCGAACACCCCGGCGGTGTCCGAGCTGTACTGCGAGGAGAAGTCGGCCACGCCCAGGGGCAGGGTCTTCATGTCCCCGCGCAGCAGCAGCAGCGGCAGCAGGTAGGCGTTCCACGAGCCGACGAAGGCCAGCACGCCGACCGTGATCGCGCCGGGCGCCGACAGCGGGAGCAGGATCCGCCAGAAGAACTGCAGGCGGTTGGCGCCGTCGATGAGGGCGGCCTCCTCCATCTCGCGCGGGATCGCCATGAGGAAGGGGCGCAGGATGACGATCGTCATCGGCAGCGCGAAGGCGGCCTGGGGCAGGGCCACCCCCCACCAGGTGTTCCCGATGCCCAGGTCGCGGGTGACCAGGATGAACAGCGGGATGATCGCCACCGTGGCCGGGAAGAGCAGCCCCACGACGAAGACCATGAACAACGGCTCGCGCCAGCGGAACTGGTAGCGGGCCAGAGGGTAGGCCGCCATGAGGCCGAAGACGACGGTGACCACCGTCGTGATGACGGCCACCGCCGTCGAGTTCACCGCGTAGGTCCAGAAGTCGCTGTCCGTCACCACCCGGCGGTAGTTGTCACCGACCCACGGGTCCGGCAGCCCGGCAGGGTCGGAGGCCAGCTGGGCGTTGGTGCGGAAGCCGCCGAGCACCGCATACAGGACCGGACCCAGGGTGAGCGCGACGACGACGAGGGACACCAGGTAGACCATCACCCCGCCCTCGCTGCGGCCGCTCTCCTGCCGCGGGCGTCGTCCGGGTCGGCCGGGTCCGGACGGTGGGGTCGTCGCGGTGCCCGCGGGCCGGGGGGTCGTGGTCGTGGTGGTCATCGGACTCCCCTGGTGACGTCGGCGTCGTCGGTGTCGCGCCGCAGGACGAAGCGCTGGTAGAACACGGCCATGACCAGGGCGATGACGAACAGCACCACCGAGGCGGCCGCGGCGATGCCGTAGTTCTGCCGCTTGGTGCCTTCGTTGACGAGGAACGTGGCCATCGTGGTGGTGGCGTTGGCCGGGCCGCCCCCGGTGAGGATCCAGACCATGTCGAAGAGCTGGAGCGAGCCGATCATGGACAGGAACATCCACATCCGGATGGTGGGTCCCAGCAGCGGGATCGTGACCCGCCACTGGGTCTGCCACCAGGAGGCGCCGTCGATCTGGGCGGCCTCCGTCAGCTCCTCGGGCACGCCCTGCAGCCCGGCGAGGAAGAGCAGGACCGCCAGGCCGACGTACTTCCAGGTGAGCACGACGATCAGCGTCGGCATCGCCAGCTCGGGGGTGCCGAGGAAACCCTGGAAGGGGCCCTCGAGCCCGACCGTCCCCAGCAGACCCTCCACGACACCCCGACCCGGCTGCAGCAGCTGGAACCAGACGACGCCGGCGATGACCTCGGAGAGGACGTAGGGGACGAAGATGATCGTGCGCAGCAGTCCCTGGCCCCGCATGCGGCGGTTGAGCAGCAGGGCGATGGCCAGCCCAAGGGGCAGCTGGACCGCGATCGAGGCGACGACGATGAGCAGGTTGTGGCCCACGGCGGCGACGAAGACCTCGTCGGCCAGGACGCGGACGTAGTTCCGCAGCCCGACGAAGTCGGCGAGCGGGCCGAAGCCGTTCCAGTCGTAGGCCGAGAACTGGACCGCGCGCAGGATCGGCCACACGACGAAGAGGAGGAACAGCAGCAGGGCCGGCGCCGTGAAGGCGACGATCTCGGCGGCCATCCGCCAGTCGCGGCCGCGGGCCCCCGCCGGCCGCGCGGCGCGGCCGGCGGGCGGGTCCGTGGTGCCCCTGGAGGCGACGGGGAGGACGGTCATGGTGGTAGCGGCGCTCAGCCCTCGGCGTCTGCCGCGGCCTGGGTGTCGTCGACGATGTCCTGCGGGCTGGCCTGTCCGGCGAACATCAGCGCGATCGCGTCGTTCATCGCGCCACCCACGGACTGGCCGAAGGCGGTGTCGAAGTAGAGCTGGACGTAGGGGGCGCTGTCGCGCACCTCGAGCAGCTGGGCCAGGGCCGGGTCGGAGACGGCGTCGGTGACGTTCGGGTTGGTCGGCAGGCCCATGTCGCGCTCGGCGAAGCCCTGCTGGATCTCGTCGGAGAGCAGGTGCCTGACGAAGTCCACGGCCTGCTCCGGCGCGTCGGCGGCCACGCCCCAGGCGTCGCCACCACCGAGCTGTGCCTCCGGGTCGCCCTCGCCACCCTCGACCTCCGGGAACGGGAACCACCCGAGCTTCTCGCCCAGGCCCTCGCCGTCCTCCGTCAGACCGGCCATGACACCGGGCTCCCAGTGGCCCTGCATCTCCATGGCCACCTGCTCGGTCGCCAGCAGCCCCGAGGCGCTGGTGGGACCGGACTGCGCCGACGTCGACAGGAAGCCGCGGTTGAACGGCTCGGCGGCGACCAGCTGCTCGACCTCCTCACCGGCCCGGATGAAGCACTCGTCGGAGAAGTCGAGGGACTGGACCGCCTCGGTCAGGACGTCCTCGGCGCAGTGCCGCAGGGAGAACTGGTACCAGTAGTGGGCCGCCGGCCACTTGTCGCCGGCCCCGACCGAGAGGGGCTCCATGCCCGCAGCCTTGAGCTGGTCGATGGCGGCGTACATGTCCTCCCACGTGGCCGGAGCCTCCGTGACGCCGGCCTGCTCGAACATCTCGGTGTTGTACCAGAACCCCACGACGCCGACCGAGAACGGCAGCGCGTACACCTTGTCGTCGACCGTCCAGCCCTGGACGGTCCCGCCCAGGAGCTCGATCTCCTCGGCCGCGGCCTCGGTGAGGTCCTTGGTCAACCCCGCCTCGACGTGGTCGGCCAGTTCTCCGCCACCCCGTTCCATGTAGACGTCCGGGGTGTCTCCGGCCTGGAAGGCGGCGTCGAGCTGGGTCAGCATGTCCTCGTGCTGCATCGCCTCCATCTCGATGGTCACCCCCGGGTTGGCCTCCTCGAAGTCGGCAGCGACCTGCTCGTAGTACTCCAGGCCCTCCCCGGTGTTGGAGTTGTGCCACCAGCTGATGGTGACGTCCTCGCCGGCGGCGCCACCGCCCTCTGCGGTCGAGCCGCCCTCCTCGGCGGCGTCGGTGCCGCCTCCGTCGTCGCCGCCGCAGGCGGCCAGGGCCAGGACGAGGCTGCCCGAGGCCATCAGGCTCAGTGCACGGGTGGTCTTCATGGTGTTGCTCCTCGGCGTTGAGTGATCCGTGGTCCGAATCTGCCAGTTAGTTGCGCCGCGTGTCAATCGTTGTCGATAACGATTTCGTTGCGGTCTTCCCGGGGTTGCACGTCGGTCGGTGCCCAGATAGTTTTGACGCACAACCAATCAAGGAGGATCCCCGTGACCACGTCCCGCTCCCCGATCCCGTTCACCTTCGGCCTCTGGACCGTCGGCTGGGCGGCGCAGGACCCCTTCGGCGACGCCACCCGGGCTCCGATCGACCCGGTCGAGTCGGTGCACCGCCTAGCCGAGCTGGGTGCCTCCGGCGTGACCTTCCACGACGACGACCTCGTCGCGCCCGGCGCGGACGCTGCGGAACGGGACCGCACGATCCAGCGCTTCCGTTCCGCCCTGGAGGAGACCGGGCTCACGGTGCCGATGGTGACGACCAACACCTTCACCCACCCGGTCTTCAAGGACGGTGCCCTCACGAGCAACGACCGGGACGTGCGCCGGCTCGCGCTGCGCAAGGTGCTGCGCCAGGTCGAGCTGGGGGCCGAGCTGGGTGCCTCCACCTTCGTGATGTGGGGCGGACGCGAGGGCGCCGAGTACGACGGCGCCAAGGACCACAGGGCCGCGCTCGACCGCTACGCCGAGGGCCTGGACAGCGTGGCCGGCTTCATCAAGGAACGCGGCTACGGCATGCGGATCGCCCTGGAGCCCAAGCCCAACGAGCCGCGCGGCGACATCCTGCTGCCGACGGTCGGGCACGCGCTGGGGTTCATCGCCGCCCTGGAGCACGGCGACATCGTCGGCCTCAACCCCGAGGTCGGGCACGAGCAGATGGCCGGGCTCAACTTCACCGCCGGGATCGCGCAGGCGCTGTGGCAGGGCAAGCTCTTCCACATCGACCTCAACGGCCAGCACGGGCCGAAGTTCGACCAGGACCTGGTCTTCGGCCACGGCGACCTGATGTCGGCCTTCTTCACCGTCGACCTGCTGGAGAACGGCTTCCCCAGCGGCGGCCCGCGCTACGAGGGTCCACGTCACTTCGACTACAAGCCGTCCCGGACCGAGGACCTGGAGGGGGTGTGGACCTCGGCCGCGGCCAACATGGAGACCTACACCCTCCTGGCGGAGCGGGCCCGCGCCTTCCGTGCCGATCCCGAGGTGCAGGAGGCCATGCGCGCCTCCGGGATCGAGGAGCTGGCGGTCCCGACGCTCGCCGACGGTGAGTCCCCGGCCGCCCTGCTGGAGACGGACGGCGACCTCGGCCTGGAGATCGCCGAGGAGTCCGACCGGCTCGCCCCCCGCGGTTACGGCCACGTCCACCTCAACCAGCTGGCCCTGCGCCACCTGCTCGGCGCCGCCTGACCATGGCCCTCGTCGCCGGCATCGACTCCTCCACCCAGTCCTGCAAGGTCGTCGTCCGCGACGCCGGCAGCGGGGAGCTGGTCCGCTCGGGCCGCGCCGGGCACCCCGAGGGCACCGAGGTGGACCCGGCCGCCTGGGAGGAGGCGCTCACCACGGCGCTCCGCGAGGCCGGCGGGCTGGACGACGTGGCCGCCGTGTCGGTGGCGGGCCAGCAGCACGGGATGGTCGCCCTCGACGAGGACGGCCGGGTGGTCCGGCCCGCCCTGCTGTGGAACGACACCCGGTCGGCCCCGCAGGCCGAGCGGCTCGTCCAGGAGCGGGGCGGACGATGGTGGGCCCGAGCCACCGGGTCGGTCCCGGTCGCCTCCTACACGGTGACCAAGCTGGCCTGGCTCGCCGAGCACGAGCCCGACCACGCCGCCCGGACCGCCGCGGTCGCGCTGCCGCACGACTGGCTCACCTGGCGGCTGCGCGGGACGGGACGCCTGGAGGACCTGGTGACCGACCGGTCCGACGCGTCGGGCACCGGCTACTGGAGCCCGGCCGCAGGCAACTACCTGCCCGAGGTGGTGCGCGCGGTGCTCGGCCACGAGGTGCTCCTCCCCCGCGTCCTGGGTCCGGCCGAGGCGGCGGGCGAGGGATCGGGCCCGGCGGACGGCACATCCCTGGGCCCGGGAGCGGGCGACAACGCCGCGGCCGCCCTGGGGCTGGGAGCCTCGCCCGGGGACGTGGTCCTGTCGGTCGGCACCTCGGGGGTCGTCTCCGCGGTCACCGACGACCCGACCAGCGACGAGCACGGGCTGGTCAGCGGCTTCGCCGACGCCACCGGCCGGTTCCTGCCCCTGGCCGCGACCCTCAACGGTGCCCGCGTGCTCGATGCCACGGCCCGGATGATCGGGACCGACCTGCCCGGCCTGGACAGGTTGGCCACACAGGCACCCCGGGGGGCGGACGGCCTGGTGCTCGTCCCCTACCTCGAGGGCGAGCGGACGCCCAACCTGCCGCACGCCACCGGATCGCTGCACGGCCTGACCCTTGGGACCGCCACGCCGGCGCACCTGGCGCGCGCGGCCGTGGAGTCGATCGCCTGCCTGCTCGCGGACGCGGTGGACGCCATCGCCGCCCAGGGGGTCGAGGCCCGACGGTTCCTCCTCGTGGGCGGGGCCGCCCGATCGCTGTCGCTGCGACAGGCCCTCGCCGACGTGCTCGCGGCGCCGGTCCTCGTGCCGACCCCGGACGAGTACGTGGCCAACGGCGCGGCCCGGCAAGCGGCCTGGGTGGTGACCGGGGACGCCGGTCCCCCCACCTGGCCCATGCCCGGGCTGACCACGGTCCAGCCCGCCTCCGGGGGCGCGGCGGTGCGCGAGCGGTATGCCGAAGCGCGCGGGCACGTGCTGGACCGGGAGGACTGAGCGGCCGGGCGTCACTCCCCCCGCGGGTCCGCCACGTGGGCCAGGAACAACGGCCACCCACCCGTCGCCCCGTCGGCGATCCGTACGAGGTAGGGCCGGTCCACGGTCAGCTCCACCGGTGGTTCGGCCGGCCCCGACTCCGCGAACCCGATCTCGGTCACCGCGGCCGCGACCGTGCCCTCCTCGTCGACCGCCAGCACCGCCTGCTGCACGGCCTGGCTGAGAAACAGGTCCTGCTCGCTCATCCCGCCGAAACCCCCTTCGAGCGAGGAGGGTGCGCGCTCGCGCAGCCAGGGGGTCAGGTCGAGCTCGGACTCCACGTCGGCCACCGGCATCCGCAGGACCACGAGCCGCTGCTCCCCCGTGTCGAGCGTGTCCAGGACCTCGGCGAGCAGCTCCGGCGTCAGATCGGTGGGTGCGGTGCCCGCGGGCGGCAGCACGACCTCGGCCGCCAGCCGGTCGCCGGTGTAGGGCAGACGCACGGCCTGCCAGCCCTGCACCTCGGCATACGCCGTCGCTCGTTCGCGACCCGGGTCCATCATCTCCACCTCGACCTCCTCGCCGGAGGACAGGGTGAAGGTGTGCGGCGCCGTCAGCGCTGCGGGGAACGGCTGCTGCCAGCGGGCGGCCAGCAGGATCGCGTCCTGCAGGACCAGACGAAGGTCGGGCTGCGGCACGATCGCCGACTCGGGCACCAGGCCGCCGGTGTGCTCCTCGACCCAGGCGTCCAGGACGGCCTTGCCCTCGTCGCCGCCGAGGTCGGTGGTCACGGCCGGGGCGTCGTAGGAGCGGGCCAGCGTGTCGACGAAGGACTGCCGCACGCCCAGCTGGTCGTCGAGCACGAGCCGGTCGGCCCGGTGCACGACCGGGGTCTCGGGCAGCTCCTCCGCCTGGACCACCGACGGGTCGCCGTCCAGGTCGGCGAGGATGGCGGTCAGGGCGTTGATCGCGTCGGTGCGTTCCTGACCGGCGGCTCCGAGCACCTCCTCCAGCTCGGCGAGCGTCGGCCCCTCCGCTCCTTCGGCCGCCATCGAGAGCGCCACCTGGAGGCTGGCCGGGGAGGTGACCGTCGTCCGCCCACCGGCACCGGCGAGGAGCTCCAGGCCGACCACGTCGGCCGCCGCCACCACGTCGGCCAGCGCGGTCGCGTCGGCGGGGTCCACGGTCACCCGCACCTCGTCGCTGTCCAACGGTGAGCCCTCGGGGGCCGCCCGGGTCCCGCAGGCCACCAGGACCAGGCCCGCCGTCAGGGCCAGCACCCACCACCGACCGGGGACGTCGCTGCGTCGTCGCATGCTGGTCGGACCCGGCCCGGCCGTCGCCGGTTCCCAGGGACCATGCGGCTCCGCCTCTCGCGCCGCCACCACCCGCCTCACCACCCCGCCCGGACGACGAGGCCGGCGGCGACGACCGCGTCCCGGACCCGCTCGCGCACAGCAGGGTCGACCAGCCGTGCGTGGTCGAGCTCGCTCCGCAGGCCGGGGCCGAGCCGGTCCGCGAGCCAGGCCAGCACGTCCTCCTGGCGGCGCAGTCCCAGCGGCCTCCCGTCCTCACCGAGCACCCCGTGCACCGAGGCGTAGACCTGGGCTCCCACCGACCCGCTCGACCCGACCGACCCGTCGCAGACACCGGTGCCCCCGGAGCCGACGACCGGGCGGCAGGAGACGTCCTCGGGCAGGGTGACCCGCCGGTAGTTCGGCTCGGAGGCGTCCACCCTGGCCAGCTGGGCGTCGTCGAACCAGCACACCGTGAACGTCCTGGGCCCGGCCGCACCGACCGGGGCCCCGCGGACCGGGGCGGCCGCGACATACCCCCGCGCGCTGACGTGCGCCGAGTGCCCGACGTGCAACCCCTCGACCGTCGCGAGCGCGATCGGCACACCGGTGCCGAGCAGCTCGGCCAGCTTGGCGCGGAGCACGCTCGGCGCGGCGTTGGACCCCACGGCGAGGACCGGCGTCCGCCCGGACCTGTCGTCCGGCCGTGGCCCGGGCCCCGTGTCGTCCACGCGGAACCCGGACGGACCCAGCACGCCCGACCGTGCGGGCTCCGGCCAGGGGTACCCGCGCGGATCGGGATGGTCCGTCCTCACACTCCCGAGGCTAGCGGCCGCCCCTGCGGAGGTCCCGGCGCGGGCGCGGGGCAGCACGCACCGGTCCCGGGCGCAGACACGCGGGCCCTGGCGGCGCTACGGTGGAGCGACCACGCAGCGGTGCCCGCGAGCACGGACCTGCCCGGGGCTCGAGGGGCCGGCAGAGGAGGTCCCCATGTCCGAGGTACGCACGCGGCCGCTCATCCTCGTCCGCGGGTTCGGCGGGCTGGACGTGGGCGCGGAGCAGGCCAACCCCTACCAGGGGTTCAACGAGGGCACGGTGTACCCGGGCCGGCACGGGGACAACTACATCTACGAGGGCTTCCTGCTGCGGGCGATGAAGTCCACCGACTACCCCTACACCGACGCCACCAACGTGGTGGGCTACTACTCCTCGCCGGTCTCCTCCCCCGGTGGCGACCTCGACGGCTGGGACCCGGACGACACCGAGGGCACCGTGGTCATCGACCACCAGGTGGCGGCCCGCGTCCTGCGCGACGCGGCCAGGGGGACCCTGTGGGTCTACCGCTTCTACGACCTGGCCCCCCGGTCCCTGCAGCGCTACGGTGAGGGGCTGGCCCGGCTCGTCGGGCTGATCCGCAAGGCGGTGGAGGCCAAGGAGCCCGGGACCTTCGACGGCGTGGACCTGGTGTGCCACAGCATGGGCGGGCTGGTAATGCGCGAGGCGCTGCTGGCCCTGGACCGCAGGGAGAAGGGGTCGGCCCCACGCCTGGTCCACCGGGTCGTGACCCTGGGCACCCCGCACCGGGGGATCGCCTTCCAGCGGATGCCGCGCTGGCTCGTGGACACGCTGCCGGGGGCCCGGGCCGGCTCGGACGAGCTGGCGTCCTTCTCCCCGGACAGCACCCGCTTCCTGGAGCTGGAGGACGTCTTCCCCTTCGAGCGCATCCTCACGGTGGTGGGGACGAACTACCGCAGCTACTCCGTGGGACCGGCCAGCGTCCTGAACCGCCTGTCCTCCCTCATCGACGAGGGGACGCTGGCGACCAACCGCAGCGACGGGCTCGTCAAGCACTCCGCGGCCCAGCTGCCCGGCGCCCCGCGCACCTTCGTGCACAAGAGCCACGGCGGCTACGACTCGGTCGTCAACTCGCGGGAGACCTACGAGATCGCCATGCGCTTCCTGCACGGCACCCACAAGGTGTCGCTGTGGATGGAGGAGGGTCGGATCACCCGGGGAGGGGACTGGTTCGGCAGCAGCGAGTTCTACCTCGGGGTGAGCATCAAGCCCCGCTACGTCGACTTCGAGCTGTTCCACCAGAGCGCCGAGGCGGAGAACTGCTACGGGCCGTTCAGCAGGGCGGACCTGTCCGACCCGCTGCCCGACCTGGCCGGGCAGCTGCGCCGGCCGCTGTCCGAGCCCGGCGACCGCACCACCGGGTGGGCCGGACCGGACCGGCTCATCTGGGAGGGCTGGATCGACGGGCGCATCAAGCCGAGCACGCAGGCGCGCGGCATGGTGTTCCGCCTCGACGTCTACGTCGGGGAGCGCGACGTCCACGGCATCGGCTTCTCCGACAACGTCATCTTCCGCAAGCAGTACTACGTCCAGGTCTTCCCGGGGACCCACGCCGAGCTGTTCCTGCACACCGGCGAGCAGTACCTCAGCGAGCAGGGCGACAACGACGCGGCGCGTCTGCGGAAGGTCGCCGCTGCGGCGGCGCACCTGGGCGCGAAGGCACCCGTCCAGCGGCTGGAGGAGATCCGGACGCGGCCCGGCTGGTTCCTCGACGTCGAGGGGACCGGCTTCTCGGGCCGGCTGCGGATCGCGATCGCGGCCAACAGGGACCGCCAGGGCTGAGGGAGCGGTCGCCGGGACGGTGGCCGCGACGGCCGACCTGGTGGTCCGATCCGCTGCTCAGGCCCGGTGGGCCACGTCGACCGACCGCGCCCACCCCGCGACGTCGGCGGGCAGGTCGGGCCGCTCGACCGCCTGCCCGAGCAGCGCGACCACCTGGGGGGCCGGCACCCGCTGCCCGCTCCCCCGGGTCAGGAAGCGTCCGGCGACCAGGCCCCTGGCGACGTGCTGCCCGTCGCGGGTGAAGACCTGCTCCAGGTAGATCACCCGCTCGTCCCACCCGACCACCCGAGTGGTGATCTCGAAGCGCTGCCCCAGGGTGAGCGACCGGCGGTAGCTGACGGTCTGGGCGGCCACGACGGGGTACCACCCCTTCTCCCGCAGCAGGGGGAACCCGCCGAGGTCGGCGATGTAGTGGGTGCGCGCCACGTCCATCATCTGCAGGTAGGTGCCGTTGTTGACGTGCAGGTAGATGTCGAGGTCGGCCGGACGGACCCGCATCGTCGTCACCGACGGGTCGAGCAGGCCCTGACCCGGAACGGCAGGCCGTGGACGCAGGCTGGCACGAAGGAGCTGGATCTGACGGGCCACCGCGCCACCGTACCCGCGCACTAGATGAGTAAGTCCAAGGGCTGTTGCTGGTGGCGGGTGTGATCTGGAGCGAGGGTGCCGCAGTGTCGGTGTTGCTAACCCAACATCGAGCTCTGGAGGCTCTCGTGGACACCGACCTGGACACCCTCGCCACTGCACTGTACGTGACCGTCGACGACCTGCTGCTGGCTCATCCCGAGCGCGTACCGGCCCGCCCGGTCGTCGGGATCGCTCCCCGCACCAGCGACGCGGAGATGCTGTCGCTGGCGGTGATGCAAGCCCTGTTGGGCTTCACCAGCGAGGCGCGGTGGTTGCGGCACGCGCGCAGGCACCTGCTCGGGATGTTCCCGCACCTGCCGGGCCAGTCCGGGTACAACAAGCGGCTGCGCAAGCTGGCGCCGACGATGTCCTGGCTGGTCAGCGCCCTGGCCGCCGCCACCAGCGTCGTCGGTGACGAGGTCTGGCTGGTCGACTCCACCCCGGTGGAGTGCGCCCGCTCCCGAGAGACGGTGCACCGCTCCGAGCTGGCCGGGTGGGCCGAGTACGGCTACTGCGCCTCCCACTCCCGCTTCTTCTGGGGACTGCGACTGCACCTGGTCACGACGGTGCACGGGCTGCCCGTGGGGTGGGCGCTGACCGGCGCCAAGACCGACGAACGGCACGCGCTGGCCGACATCCTGCCCGGCCTGCCCGTGCCGGCGGCGGTGCTGGCCGGGGGCAGGCAGGTACTGATCGCGGACAAAAACTACTACGGCAAGAGCTTTGAGGCCGACCTGGAAACCTCCGGGATCGAGCTGCTGCGCCCGGCCCGCAAGGGCGAGGAACCCCGGCCCGGGCAGCGGTTCTTCAAACCTCTGCGCCAGATCATCGAGTCGGTCAACGACACCCTCAAGGGCCAGCTCGACCTGGAACGCCACGGAGGCCGCAGCATCGCCGGCGTCTGCGCACGGATCACCCAACGCCTCCTGGCCATGACCGCCGCCATCTGGCACAACGACGACCTCGGCCAGCACGTCCGCCGCTCCCTGACCGCCTACGACCACTGACCCCACCCCCTTGGACTTACTCATCTAGGCTCGCGCCCATGTCCCCGCCCCGTCCGAGCACGTCGCAGCGGGTGGCCGCGGCCGCGGTCCACGCCTACACCGCCCTCGGCTCGGTGCTGGCGCTGCTCATGGTGCACCTCGCGTATGCCGGGGAGGTCGCCGCGGTGCTCTGGCTCTTCCTCGTCGCGATGGTCGTCGACGGCACCGACGGCTTCCTGGCGCGCCACCTCCGCGTCAAGGAGGTGCTCCCCGGTCTCGACGGGGCGCTGCTGGACAACATCGTCGACTACCTCACCTACGCCTTCGCGCCGATGGTGCTGCTGTGGAGCGCGGGCTACCTGCCGGGCGGCTGGCTCGGAGGTGTCGTGGCCTCGGTGCCGCTGCTCGCCTCCTGCTACCAGTTCTGCCGCACCGACGCCAAGACCGAGGACCACTTCTTCCTGGGCTTCCCCAGCTACTGGAACGTCGCCGCCTTCTACCTCGTCGTGCTCGACGCCGGCACCGCGGTCACCACGACCGTCCTGCTGGCCCTGGCGGTGATGGTCTTCGTCCCGGTCCGGTACGTCTACCCGTCCCGGACGGAGACCGCATGGTGGCCCACCATGACGCTCACCACGCTGTGGCTGGCCCTGTATGCGGTGATCCTGGCCCGGTACCCCGCGCCGGACGGGTGGCTGGTCGCACTATCCGGCGTCTATCCCCTCTACTACGCGGTCCTGAGCCTGCGCCTCACGCTCGCCCGGCGCCGGGACGACCCACGGGCCCCGGCGACCGGCCCTCACCGCCGAGCGACGTAGTAGCTGTTGATGAAGTCCTCCGGCAGCCGCTCCACCCGCACGTCCCCGAACCCGGCGTCGGCCAGCATCTGCAGCGCCAGCTCGGTGCCCCAGGCGGTCCCGAGGCCGTCGCCGCCGAGCGAGAGCGAGACGGTCATGCAGTGCATGGTGGACACCGCGTAGAGGTACGGCGCCCAGGGCAGCTCGAGGTTGGCGTCGACGTCGCTGGAGGCGTGCATGTCGACCATGAGGAAGGTCCCGTCGGGGTCCAGGTGGGCCTCGACCTGCTCCAGCACCGTGGCCGGGTGGGCCTGGTCGTGGATCGCGTCGAAGGCCGTGATCAGCCCGAACGTCCCCGTCCCGTCCAGGCCGGTGACGTCCCTCACCTCGAACCGGGCGTTGGCCAGGCCCCACTCCTCGGCCTCGCGGCGGGCGAACTCCACGGCATCCTGCGAGAAGTCGTAGCCGACGAGCTCGCTCTCTGGGAACGCCCGCGCCAGTAGGTTGACGGCGTGGCCCCGGCCGCACCCGACGTCGGCCACCCGGATCCCCTCCGCAAGCCGTTCCGGCAGGCCGGGCACGAGCGGCACGATCCGCGGCAGGAGCGCCGCGTCGTTGGTGTCGGCGCTCAGCTCGGCCATCACCTCGTGGAACCGGCCGTACCGCGCGTAGGGAACTCCGCCGCCCCCGGCGAAGCACTCGACCACCTCGCTCTCGACCTCGGCCATCAGCGGCAGGAACTGCATCACCGCGGCCAGGTTGTCGGGTCCCGCTGAGCGCGTCAGGACCGCGGCGTGCTCGGCGGGGAGACGGTAGGTGTCCGCGGACGGGTCGTGCTCCACGACCCGCGCCGTGGTCATCGCGTGCAGCCACTCGCGGACGTAGCGCTCGTGCAGTCCGGCCGCCGCCGCCAGCTGAGGGCTCGTCGCCGGGGGCAGGCCTGCCATCACGTCGAACAGGCCCGTCCGGTGCCCGACGCTGACCATCAGCGCCGTCGACCCCGCGGCCAGCGCGCCGAGCAGCCCGGCGGCGAACTGCTGGACCCGCTGGGGGTCTGGACCGGCCGTGGTGGTGTGCGCGTCGTGGGTGGTCTCGCGGTGGGTGGTCGTGTCCGGGTAGGTGGTCTCGAGGGTCATGGGTCCGTTCCTTCCGTGGAGTCCTGCGGACCCTCCCGACGCTAGGGACGGACGGAGCGGGGCACATCGGCAGAACTGTGCAGACGGTGTGCAGGTGGCGGTCGACGCCGACCGGCCGTCACAGCAGGCCGTGGTCCCGGGCCCAGGTCACCGCCCCGGTGCGCGAGGCGACCCCGGTCTTGACGTAGATGTTGGCCAGGTGCCGCGCGACGGTGCGTTCGCTGATGTGCAGCGCTCCGGCCACCTGCCGGTTGCTGCTCCCGTCGGCGACCGCCGCGACCACCTCCAGCTCCCGCGGCGTCAGCCCGGCCCGGTCAGGCGCACTGCCGTCCAGACCGTCGGTGACGCCCAGCCGCTCCAGCACGGCGGCCGCGCCGTCCCGCTCGCGCCGGGCCGTGTCCCGGTCGCCGAGCGCCTCGTAGGCCACGGCGAGGTCCAGGCCGATCCGGCACACCTGGTAGGGAGCATCCATCCGCCGCCAGCGGACCTGCGACTCCCTCAGGGCCCGCACGGCCTCGGCGGGGCGGTCCCGGACGAGCAGCAGCGCCCCCCGCCAGCGCAGCGCCTCGGCCTGCCACCCCGGGCTGGCGTGGGCGTCGGCGGTCCGGGAGAGCTCGTCGAGGTGCGCCGTCGCGCCGCGCAGGTCGTCCCCCGCCAGGCACACCTCGACCCGGGCGGCGAGGAGCGGCGCGCGGAGCAGGGGTCGGGTCTGTGCCGCGAGCGCCGCGTCGAGGACGGACGCAGCGACCTGGCGGCGACCCCGGTGCAGGCACAGCAGCGCCAGCCCGGGCAGCGGGTCGCGGCCCAGCTCGTGCGCGCGCCGGTATGCCGCGTCCGCTGCGGCCAGGTCGCCCCGGAGCCGGTGCAGCTCACCGAGGCAGTAGTGCGCCTCCCCCGCCACCCCGACGTCCAGCGGCTCCAGGTCGGTGGCCGCCTGCCGGGCCTCCTCCTCGGCGCGGTCCCACTCACCGTGCACCATCCGCAGCTGGGCGCGGTGGACCCGGCAGATACCGGTGAAGAGCACCGCCGGTGTGTGACCCTCGCACCACCGCTCGGTCAGGGTCGTCCAGCGCTGCGCACGCGGGAGGTCGCGCAGCTCGAAGCAGAGCGACATCGTGTCGCAGTAGAGGAGCCCCACCCACTCGGGAGCGACCTCCCCGGCCTGCACCGGCAGCATGGCCTCGTCGACGTCGCGCAGCCCCTGCTCGGTCCGGCCCTCGTGGACGGCCACGCACCCGCACAGGAAGCGGCTGAGCGCCACCACCGTCGCCAGTCCGTGCTCCTCGCCCAGCGCGAGCGCCTCCCGAGCCAGCCGTCCGGCGGCCCGCAGGTCACCGGAGGACAGGGCCCCCTGGGCGTCGGCCGCCAGCAGAAGGCCGCGCTCGGGTGCCTCCGGCACCTCCGCGAAGAGTCGCCGGGCACGGGCCATCCACCCGATCCCCACCTCCGCCCGGCCCCGCACGACCTCGGTGTAACCCAGCTCGAAGGCCACCAGCGCAGCCTCGACGGGTCGCTCCTCCGCAAGGAGGCGCCGGTGCAGCTCCGCGCTGGCGGCGGCATACTCGTCCACCTCGCCCAACCACCAGCAGGTGTGTCCACCAGCAGACCCAGGTCCTCGGTGCCCAGCTCCCCGGCCGCCCGGAACTCCTCGCGCGCCGCGGCCCAGCGGTGCTGCCCGCACGCCGCGCGGGCCGCCTCCAGGGACTCGTCCTCGGTCATCGTCCACCCACCTCGACCGATCATGGCAGCAGCGCCCCGGACTGTCACGACCCGCAGGCGTCGGTTGCTCTCGCGGCGCGGCCGACGCGGCCGCATACTCCCTCCATGGACGTCGCCAGGATGGCGCGCCGCGGCGCCGACCTGTGCCACGCCGTGGCCGAGGGGCACGAGGTGATGCCCGAGGTGCTGCGGCTGCTGGCCGACGGTGTCGGCACCGACATGGTGTCGTGGTCCTGCATCCAGCTCAACGGGACCGGCACCCAGCTCCTCCAGCACGGGCGCGGCCCGCTGGAGCAGCCCGGGATGGCCGAGTGGGAACGGCTGCTGCCCACGCACCCCTACGCCACCCACCTGATCACCGATCCGGCCCCGCGGACGAGGCTGACCGACGTGGTCGACCTGGTGCAGTTCCAGCGCAGCGAGGTGTACCAGGTGCTGCTGGCTCCCACGGGCGACCGCTACCAGGCCGCCTTCGTGCTCGACCGGTCGCCGGAGGAGCTGACCCTGCTCTCGTTGTGGCGGGTCCGGCGCGACTTCACCGACGAGGAGGTGGCCCCGGTCGAGCGGCTGGCGGCCGCGCTCGCGGCCAGCGCGCGGGTCCGCGACAACCTCGAGGCGCTGCGGGGGATGGCCGAGGCGGACCCGGCGACGCCGCTGACCCCGCGACAGACCCAGGTCGTCGCGCTCGTGGCCCTGGGTCTGACGAACGAGCAGGCCGCCCGGAGGCTCGGGCTGTCGCCGCGCACCGTGCGCAAGCACCTGGAGTCACTCTTCGCCCGGACCGGGGCGACGTCCCGCACCGAGCTGGCCGTGCTGTGGCGCGAGTCGGTGCGGACGGGGATGCCGCTGGGTCCTCTGCGGTGACCCGGCTCCGCCGGGTCGGGGCGCCCCGAGCGCGCCCCGACCTGCGGAGCCTCCAGACCCAGGGTGCCCCTGCGCCGCGCCCGGGCGGAAGGTGGCGCTTCGGCCACCCCGGGAGGGCGCGGGGCCCCACTAGAGTTTCGACATGTCGCACGCGCACGGTCAGGACCACCAGCACGACCACGACTCCCCCGGGTCCAGCGAGCTCTCGGAGATGGACGCCCGCGTCCGGGCGCTGGAGACCCTGCTGACCGAGCGCGGGCTGGTCGACCGGGAGGCGCTGGACGCGGTCGTCGAGCGCTACGAGCACGAGGTCGGGCCGCACAACGGCGCACAGGTCGTCGCCCGGGCGTGGGTCGACCCCGACTACCGCCGCTGGCTCCTGGAGGACGCCGACGCGGCGATCGCCTCGCTGGGCCACGTCGGTCGTCAGGGCGAGCACATGGTCGCCGTGGAGAACACCCCTGAGCTGCACAACATGGTGGTCTGCACGCTGTGCTCGTGCTACCCGTGGCCGGTCCTGGGTCTGCCACCGGTCTGGTACAAGTCTCCTGCCTACCGGGCCAAGGCCGTCGTCGACCCGCGCGGCGTGCTGGCCGACTTCGGGGTCACCCTCCCCGCGGGCACCCGGATCAAGGTGTGGGACTCCACCTCCGAGGTGCGCTACCTCGTCCTCCCCCGTCGGCCGGAGGGCACCGAGCACCTGACCGAGGACCAGCTCGCAGCCCTCGTCACCCGGGACAGCATGATCGGCACCGGGCTGGCGTCCGCCGCCGCTCCGTCCGCGTCCGAGGGGGCCTGACGTGGACGGCGTGCACGACCTCGGCGGGATGCACGGCTTCGGACCGGTGCGCCCCGAGGCGGACGAGCCGACCTTCCACGCCGACTGGGAGCGCCGGGCGCTCGCGCTCACGCTGGCCACGGGTGCCCTGGGCCGGTGGAACATCGACCAGATGCGCCACGTGCGGGAGTCGCTGCCGCCGGCCGTCTACCTCACCAGCAGCTACTACCGGATCTGGACCCTGGGGCTGGAGCGGGCCGTCGCCGCGCTGGGGCTGCTCGAGCGCGACGACCTGGAGGCGCGGTCCGCGGAGCAGCTGCGGAAGGGGTTCTCCACTCCCGGCAGCTACGAGCGTCCGACCTCCCGGCCGCCCGCCTTCGCAGCGGGACAGCAGGTGCGGGCCAGGAACATCCACCCCCGTGGGCACACCCGCCTGCCCCGGTACGCCCGCGGCCACGTCGGCACCGTCGTGGCGGTCCACGGTGCGCACGTCTTCCCGGACCGGCACGCGGCACCGCTCGGCCGGCCGGCGGAAGAGGCGCCCGAGTGGCTCTACACCGTCGACTTCCCCGCCCGCGAGCTCTGGGGGGAGGAGGCCGACCCGACGGTGACCGTCTCGGTCGACGCGTGGGAGCCCTACCTGGAGGTGCCGGCATGAGCACCGCGGCCCGGACGCTGGCCTCGATCTCGGCCGCGTGCGGCGAGAGCCTGCCCCTGCCGCCCCGTGGCGACGAGCAGGTCTTCGCCGCGCCCTGGCAGGCGCAGGTGTTCGCGATGACCGTGGCCCTGCACGAGCGCGGGATCTTCACCTGGCCCGAGTGGGCAGACGTCCTGGCGCGCCACGTCGCCCGCGGCGCCGCCGACGGCGCCGACTACTACGAACGCTGGGAGGACGCGCTCGAGGAGCTGCTGCACACCCGCGGGATCGCCACCGCCGCCGAGGTGGGCCGCGCCACGCGGGCCTGGCACGAGGCCGCCGCGCGCACCCCGCACGGGCAGCCGATCGAGCTGTAGCCGGCCCTCAGGGTCCGGTGCGGGTGCCCACCGTCACCGGCGGCGGGCGCCGCCAGCGGGAGGTCAGCCGGCGGCGTCCGGCACGGGGCCGGTGCTGCTGCGCACCACGAGCGCGGGTGAGACGAGCACCTCGGGCTCGACCGGCAGTCCCTCGACGAGCTTGAGCAGCTGCTCGATGCCCACCTCGCCCGCCCGCCGGAACTCCTGCTCGACCGTGGTCAGGGGCGGGAAGTACCACCCGCTCTCGGGAGTGTTGTCGTAGCCGACGACGCTGACGTCGGCGGGGACGCGCAGACCCGCCCCGCAGAGGGCGGACAGCAGCCCCAGGGCCATCTGGTCGTTGGCCGCGTAGACCGCCGTCACCCCCGCCGCCTGCATCCGGGGCCAGGCCTCGAAGCCCGACCGGGCCGACCAGTCCCCGTCGACGCGCACGCCGCCGTCCAGGCCGTGGTCGGCGAGCACCCTCTCCCAGCCCACCGTGCGCAGCCGCGCCTCCGACCAGTCGGCGGGACCGGCCACGTGCCCGATCCGCGTGTGCCCCAGCGAGGCCAGGTGCTCCCCGGCCAGGGCTCCACCGGTCTCGTTGTCGCTGGCGACGAGCGGCCGTCCGGGGAGGCGCGCCTCCAGCGCCAGGACGGGCAGGTCGTCCGGCAGCACGGAGTCGACCAGCTCGGCCTGCTCGTCCGTCGGTGCGACCACCACCAGCCCCTCCACCTCGCGCTGCAGGAGGTCGTCCAGGACGGCGCGCGACTGCCGGGGCTCGAGCCCGGCGAGGGAGACGGAGTATGGCGTGTAGCGGCGCGCGCGGGCGGCGGCCTCGACCGCCTGGATGGTCGACATGGGACCGAAGTAGGGCCCGACGAAGGTGACCACCCCCACGGCCCGGGTCCGGCGGGCGGCGAGGCTGCGGGCGGAGGCGCTGGGCCGGTAGCCGAGCCGGGTCATCGCCTCGCGCACCCGGCGCTCGGTCGCCTCGGCCACGTTGGGCGCCGCGTTGACCACCCGGGAGACGGTCTGGTGGGACACGCCCGACTCGCGGGCGACGTCGTACATCGTCGGACGCCCCTTGTGCGCACCCATGACGCCATCCTTCCACGCCCAGGACCGGAGCCCCGTGACCGGATCGTGATCTGTCGGCCCCTTGACAGGAACCGGGTTGTGAGCGCTAACGTACCGCTCAGCGTTAGCGCTCACAACCACCCGGACCGGGTGCTGCGGGCGCGACCACCTCGACGGCGAGGAAGGAGCTCGATGAACATCGCCGAAGCACCCCGGCCGACGGGTCCGGACGCCCTCGTGGTGGGGGTCGACTACGGCACCCTGTCGGGCCGCGCGGTCGTCGTGCGGGCCGCCGACGGCCAGATCCTGGGATCGGCCGTGCACCCCTACCCGCACGCCGTGATGGAGGAGGCGCTGACCGCGGGCCCCTCCGCCGGCGCACCCCTTCCCCCCGACTGGGCCCTGCAGGTGCCCGCGGACTACGTCGAGGTGCTCACGGTCGCCGTGCCCGCCGCCCTGCGCCAGGCGCGCGAGGAGCACGGGGTGCAGGCCGACCAGGTGGTGGGGATCGCGACGGACTTCACCGCGTGCACCATGGTGCCCACGACCGAGGACGGCACGCCGCTGAACGAGCTGCCCGGGCTGGCCGACCGTCCGCACGCCTACGTCAAGCTCTGGAAGCACCACGCCGCCCAGCCGCACGCCGACCGGATCAACACCCTGGCGCACGAGCGCGGCGAGCCGTGGATCAGCCGCTACGGCGGGCTGATCTCCTCGGAGTGGGAGTTCGCCAAGGGCCTGCAGCTGCTCGAGGAGGACCCCGAGGTCTACGCCACGATGCAGCACTGGGTCGAGGCCGCCGACTGGATCGTCTGGCAGCTGTGCGGTGACTACGTCCGCAACGCCTGCACGGCCGGCTACAAGGGCATCCGACAGGACGGGGCCTACCCCTCCCCCGACTTCCTGTCCGCCCTCGACCCCGGTTTCGCCGACTTCGTCTCCGACAAGCTCGAGCACCGCATCGGCCAGCTGGGAGAGCAGGCCGGCCGGCTCACGGCGCAGGCCGCCTCCTGGACCGGCCTTCCCGAGGGCATCGCGGTCGCGGTCGGCAACGTCGACGCCCACGTCACCGCGCCCGCGGCCGGTGCCGTCGAGCCCGGCCAGATGGTCGCGATCATGGGCACCTCCACCTGCCACGTCATGAACGGGGACGCCCTGGCCGAGGTCCCCGGCATGTGCGGGGTCGTCGACGGTGGCATCGTCGAGGGGCTGTGGGGCTACGAGGCCGGCCAGTCCGGCGTGGGCGACATCTTCGGCTGGTTCGTCGACCACGGCGTTCCCGGCAGCTACCACGAGGAGGCCGCCGCCCGCGGCATCTCGACGCACGAGCTGCTCACCGAGAGGGCCGCCGCCCAGCAGGTCGGCGAGCACGGTCTCGTCGCGCTGGACTGGCACTCGGGCAACCGCTCGGTCCTGGTCGACCACGAGCTCTCCGGCCTGGTCCTCGGCCAGACCCTGGCCACGCGGGCGGAGGACGTCTACCGCGCCCTGCTCGAGGCGACCGCCTTCGGCACGCGCGTCATCGTCGAGACCTTCCAGGACGCCGGCGTGCCCGTCACCGAGTTCATCGTCGCCGGCGGCCTGCTGAAGAACCCCCTGCTCATGCAGATCTACGCCGACGTCACCCGCCTGCCGCTGTCGACCATCGCCACCGACCAGGGACCCGCGCTCGGGTCGGCCATCCACGCCGCCGTCGCGGCCGGCGTCCATCCCGACGTCCGGACCGCGGCCGCCGCGATGGGCAAGGTCGACCGGGCCGTCTACACCCCCGACCCCGAGCGGGCCGCCCGCTACGACCGGCTCTTCGCCGAGTACCGCCTGCTCCACGACCACTTCGGGCGCGGCGGCAACGACGTCATGCGCCGGCTGCGGGCGCTGCGCCGGGAGGCGCACGCCCCCGCCGGAGCCGTCGCGGAGGTGCCCCGGTGACGCTGGCGGCATACTCCTCCGCGGTCCGGGACGAGGTCGCCCGCGTGCGCGAGGTCGTGGCCCGCCTGCACGCCGAGCTGCCCCGGTGGGAGCTCGTCGTGTGGACCGCCGGCAACGTCTCGCAGCGGGTGCCGGGCGCCGACCTGTTCGTCATCAAGCCCAGCGGCGTCGGCTACGACGAGCTCTCCCCGGAGGCCATGGTGGTCTGCGACCTGGACGGCGTCCTCGTCGACGGCGACCGCGCCCCCTCCTCCGACACCGCCGCCCACGCCTACGTCTACCGGCACCTGCCCGAGGTGGGCGGGGTCGTGCACACCCACTCCACGTATGCCGTGGCCTGGGCCGCGCGCGGCGAGGAGATCCCCTGCGTGCTGACGATGATGGCCGACGAGTTCGGCGGGCCGGTCCCGGTGGGCCCGTTCGCGCTCATCGGGGACGACTCCATCGGCCGCGGCATCGTGGAGACCCTGCGCCGCTCGCGCAGCCGGGCCGTCCTCATGCAGAACCACGGACCGTTCACCGTCGGCCCCGACGCGCGCGCCGCGGTCAAGGCGGCCGTCATGGTCGAGGAGGTGGCCCGCACCGTGCACGTCGCCCGCCAGCTGGGCGAGCCGCTGCCCATCCCCCGGGCCGACGTCGACCGGCTCTACGAGCGCTACCAGCACGTCTACGGCCAACCGGCCGCCGCCCCGACCCAGGAGAGCACCCGATGACCAAGCCCTTCGGCGAGCAGGAGATCTGGTTCTGCACCGGCAGCCAGGACCTCTACGGCGAGGACACCCTGCGCCAGGTCGCGGAGCAGTCCCGGGCCATCGCCGACCAGCTGGACGCCTCCACGCACGTGCCGGCCCGGGTGGTGTGGAAGCCGGTGCTCAAGGACCGGGAGGCCATCCACCGGCTGGCCCTGGAGGCCAACGCCGACCCGCGGTGCATCGGCGTCGTCGCCTGGATGCACACCTTCTCCCCGGCCAAGATGTGGATCGCCGGGCTGGGCGCCCTGGACGTGCCGCTGCTCCACCTGCACACCCAGGCCGACGTCGAGCTGCCGTGGTCGACGATCGACATGGACTTCATGAACCTCAACCAGGCCGCGCACGGCGACCGGGAGTTCGGCTACATCCAGAGCCGGATGGGCGTGCGGCGCACCATCGTCGCCGGTCACTTCTCGCACGAGCCGGTGCAGCGGCGGGTGGGCACCTGGGTCCGGGCCGCCGCCGGCTGGGCCGCGACCCGCGACCTGCGGCTGGTCCGCTTCGGGGACAACATGCGCAACGTCGCGGTCACCGAGGGCGACAAGACCGAGGCGGAGATCCGTTTCGGGGTCTCGGTCAACACCTGGGGAGTGAACGACCTGGCGGCGGCCGTCGACCAGGTCGCCGACACCGAGGTGGACGCGCTGGTGGCGGAGTACGAGGACCTCTACGACGTCGCCCCCGAGCTGCGGCGCGGTGGCGGGCGGCACGCCTCGCTGCGCCACGGGGCGGCCCAGGAGCTGGCCCTGCTGGCCTTTCTGGAGTCGGTCGGCGCCTCCGCCTTCACGACCACCTTCGAGGACCTGGGTGCGCTGCGGCAGCTGCCCGGCCTGGCGGTCCAGCGGCTCATGGCCGCCGGCTACGGCTTCGGTGCCGAGGGCGACTGGAAGACCGCCATCCTCGTGCGGGCCGCGAAGGTCATGGGCGAGGGGCTGCCGGGCGGGGCCTCCCTGATGGAGGACTACACCTACGACCTCACGCCCGGGAAGGAGCTCATCCTCGGGGCGCACATGCTCGAGATCTGCCCCTCCCTGACCACCGCGCGGCCCAGCCTGCAGATCCACCCGCTGTCCATCGGCGACCGGGAGGACCCGGTGCGCCTGGTCTTCTCCGCCGACCCCGGCGAGGGCGTGGTCGTGGCGATGTCGGACCTGCGCGACCGCTTCCGGCTCACGGCCAACGTCGTCGACGTCGTCGAGCCGGTGCAGGACCTGCCCCGCCTGCCGGTCGCCCACGCCGTCTGGCGCCCCCGTCCGGACCTGGCCACCTCGGCCGAGTCCTGGATGCTCGCCGGCGCGGCCCACCACACGGTCCTGTCCACCCAGCTGCCGGTCGAGGCCTTCGAGATCTTCGCCGACATCGCCGGCACCGAGCTGCTCGTCATCGACGAGGAGACCACCGCGCGGGGGTTCGCCCGCGAGGTGCGCTGGAACCAGGCCTACCACCGGCTGGCCCAGGGGATGTGAGGCCGGACCGACGAGCAGCACGACCAGCACGACCACCCGCCACCCGTACGACGCAGGACCCACGCACCACCGACGCAGGACCCACGCACCACCATCAAGGAGTGAACATGTCCATTCGAATCCGGCGGATCACCGCCATCGCAGCGGCCGGAACCCTGGCCCTCGGACTGACCGCCTGCGGCGGCGAGGGCGCGGGCGACACCGGCGACGACGACACCGGGGCCACCGGTGGGGAGGCCGCCGCCGGCGGCGAGGACGTCACCGTCGGGGTCGCCATGCCCACGCAGACGTCCGAGCGCTGGATCGCCGACGGCGAGTCCGTCCAGGCGGGCCTGGAGGAGGCCGGCTACCAGGTCGACCTGCAGTTCGCCAACGACGACATCCCCACCCAGAGCCAGCAGATCGACCAGATGATCACCAACGGCGCCGACGCCCTGGTCATCGCCGCGATCGACGGCACCGCCCTGTCCAGCCAGCTGGACGCGGCGGCCGCGGCCGACATCCCGGTCATCTCCTACGACCGTCTCATCCGGGACAGCGAGAACGTCGACTTCTACGTCACCTTCGACAACTACAACGTCGGCGTCCAGCAGGCGACCTCCCTGCTGGTCGGTCTGGGCATCCTCGACAAGGACGGCAACGAGACCGACGAGGAGGGCCCCTTCAACATCGAGCTCTTCGCCGGGTCGCTGGACGACAACAACGCGCACTTCTTCTGGGACGGCGCGATGGACACGCTGCAGCCCTACATGGACTCCGGCGTCCTGGAGGTGCCGTCCGGGCAGACCGACATCGAGCAGGCGGCCACCCTCCGGTGGCAGCAGGAGACCGCCCAGCGCCGGATGGAGGACCTGCTGACCAGCTCCTACGCCGGCGGCAGCGAGCCCCTCGCCGGTGTCCTGTCCCCCTACGACGGGCTGTCCCGCGGCATCATCACCGCGCTGCAGAACGCCGGCTACGGCGACACCATCGAGGACGGACTGCCCGTGGTCACCGGTCAGGACGCCGAGATCGCCTCGGTCAAGCTGATCGCCGACGACGTGCAGTTCTCGACCATCTTCAAGGACACCCGCAAGCTGGCCGACCAGGCCGTGGTCACGGTGGAGTCGTTCCTGGGCGGCTCGGAGCCGGAGGCCAACGACACCGAGAGCTACGACAACGGCGTCAAGGTCGTCCCGTCCTTCCTCCTGGAGTCGGACATCGTCTACGAGGACAACATCCAGAGCCTGCTCGTCGACTCCGGCTACTGGACCGCCGAGGAGGTCGAGTCGGGCGTCGCCGAGTGACCCCGACCCGCCGGCCCGGCCGCAGCTGCGGCCGGGCCGGCGGGACCGCACCGGCGTCTCTCGCCCGCGCCCGCGCCCGCGCACACCCCATACCCCTCCCTGCCCCCAGATCCGCCACCGGCCCCGAGTGAGGACCGTCGCATGACCGACACCATCCTGCAGATGCGGGACATCACCAAGACCTTCCCCGGCGTGAAGGCGCTCGAGAACGTCAGCCTCGACGTCCGACGCGGCGAGATCCACGCCATCTGCGGCGAGAACGGCGCGGGCAAGTCCACGCTGATGAAGGTGCTCTCCGGGGTCTACCCGCACGGCACCTACGACGGGCAGATCCTGCTGGACGGGCAGGAGGTGTCCTTCTCCCGGATCAACGACAGCGAGGAGAAGGGCATCGTCATCATCCACCAGGAGCTGGCCCTGGTCCCCCACCTGTCGGTCGCCGAGAACATGTACCTCGGCAACGAGCGCCGGGGGACCCTGGGGCTGATCGACTGGCACCAGACCAACGCCGACGCGGCCGAGCTGATGAGGCGCGTGGGCCTGCGCGAGCAGCCGGTCACCCAGATCGGGCACCTGGGCGTGGGCAAGCAGCAGCTGGTCGAGATCGCCAAGGCCCTGTCCAAGGACGTCCGGCTGCTGATCCTCGACGAGCCCACCGCCGCGCTGAACGACCGGGACTCCGAGCACCTCCTCGGCCTGCTGCGCCAGCTCAACGAGCAGGGCGTGACCTGCATCATGATCTCGCACAAGCTCAACGAGATCGCCGAGATCGCCGACCGCACCACGATCATCCGGGACGGGCACACGGTGGAGACGCTCGACATGAGCGACCCCGCCTCGACCCAGGACCGGATCATCCGGGGCATGGTCGGCCGCGACCTGGAGCACCGCTACCCCGAGCGCACGCCCCAGATCGGCGAGGAGCTGTTCCGGGTGGAGGGGTGGACCGTGGACCACCCGACCCAGTCCGGTCGTCGGATCGTCGAGGACGCCTCCCTCACCGTGCGGGCCGGCGAGGTCGTCGGCATCGCCGGCCTCATGGGCGCCGGACGCACCGAGCTGGCGATGAGCATCTTCGGGCGCACGTGGGGCCGGTACGTCTCCGGCAAGACCTACCTGCGCGGCGAGGAGGTCCGCATGCGCAGCGTCTCCGACGCCATCGAGGCCGGCGTGGCCTACGCCACCGAGGACCGCAAGCGCTACGGGCTGAACCTCATCGACGACGTCCGGCACAACACGACCGCGGCGGCCCTGTCGAGGATCTCCCGCGCCGGCTGGGTCAACGGGCTCGAGGAGCTCAAGGTCGCCAACCAGTACCGCGAGGACCTGAACACCAGGACCCCCTCGGTGCTCACCCCCGTCGGCAAGCTGTCCGGCGGCAACCAGCAGAAGGTCGTCCTCGCCAAGTGGCTGATGACCGAGCCCGAGGTGCTCATCCTCGACGAACCCACCCGCGGCATCGACGTCGGGGCCAAGTTCGAGATCTACACGATCATCAACCGGATGGTCGGGGAGGGCAAGGGCGTGCTGGTCATCTCCTCCGAGCTGCCCGAGCTGCTCGGCGTCTGCGACCGCATCTACACCCTCGCCTCCGGGCGCATCACCGGTGAGCTCCCGACGCAGGAAGCCACCCAGGAACGGCTCATGGCCCTCATGACCATGGAGAAGGAGACTGCCCGATGACCGGGACGATGAACCTCAAGGACCTCCTCACCCACAACCTGCGCCAGAGGGGATCCTGTTCGCCTTCGTGGTGATCGTGGGGATGTTCGCGCTGCTGCACCCCAACTTCCTCTCGCCGGGGAACATCTCCAACATCGTCCTGCAGTACTCCTACATCCTCATCCTGGCGATCGGCATGATCATCGTCATCATCGGCGGTCACATCGACCTGTCGGTGGGATCGTTGGTGGCCCTCACCGGGGCGACCTCCGCGGTGGTCGTCGTGCAGAACGGCCAGCCCTGGTGGCTCGGCGCGCTCGCCGCGCTGGTGGTCGGCGTGCTGGCCGGGATGTGGCAGGGCTTCTGGGTCGCCTACGTCGGCATCCCCGCCTTCATCGTCACCCTCGCCGGGATGCTCATCTTCCGCGGGCTGACCTTCCTGGTCCTGGACAACATCTCGCTGTCACCCTTCGGCGGCACCTACTACGAGATCGCCAACGGCTTCCAGAACGGGCTGCTCGGCGGACGGGGCGTGGACGTCTTCACCCTGGTCATCTTCGCCGTCGCCGTGGCGGGGTATGCCGTGAACGCCTGGCGCAACCGGCGCGCGGCCATCGCCTACCAGCAGGAGGTCGTGGCGCTGCCGCTCTTCATCCTCAAGACCGTCTTCGTCGCCGCCGTCGTCATGTGGTTCGCCTACCAGCTCGCCTCCAGCCGCGGCCTGCCCAACGTGCTGATCCTGCTGGCCATCCTCGTCCTGGTCTACGGGCTGATCACCCAGAAGACGGTCTTCGGCCGCAACGTCTACGCGATCGGCGGCAACCTGCACGCCGCCCAGCTCTCGGGCGTGAAGGTCAAGAAGGTCAACTTCCTCATCTTCGTCAACATGGGCCTGCTGGCGGCCGTCGCCGGCATCGTCTACTCCTCCCGGATGAACGGTGCCCAGCCCGGGGCCGGCAACATGTTCGAGCTCGACGCCATCGCCGCCTGCTTCATCGGCGGGGCCGCGGTCACCGGTGGGATCGGCCGGGTGGGCGGTGCCATGATCGGTGGCCTGATCATGGCGGTCATGAGCAACGGGATGCAGCTGATGGGCATCGACCAGTCGGTCCAGCAGGTCGTCAAGGGCCTGGTGCTGCTGCTGGCCGTCGCCTTCGACGTCTGGAACAAGCGCCGTGCCGGAAACTGAGGAGAGTCGTATGGAGCACCGTCCCGTCCCGCGTCTGGACCGCGAGCTGAGCGTGATCGGGCTGGGCTGCTGGCAGCTCGGCGCCGACTGGGGGCAGGTGTCGGAGGAGCGGGCCCTGGAGATCCTCGCGGCCGCCGCCGACGCCGGCGTGACCTTCCTCGACACCGCCGACGTCTACGGCGACGGCCGGTCGGAGTCCCTGGTCGGCCGGTTCGTCCACGGGCGCGGCCGGGCCGGGTTCGTGGTCGCCACCAAGATGGGCCGGCGGGCGGACCCGCACGAGGCCGAGCAGTACACCCCCGACGCCCTGCGCCGGTGGAACGACCGCTCCCGCGAGCTGCTCGGCGACGACACGCTGGACCTGGTCCAGCTGCACTGCCCCCCCCGGCGGTCTACGCCCGGGACGACCTGTTCGACACCCTCGACGAGATGGTCGACGAGGGACGGATGAAGGCCTACGGCGTCTCGGTCGAGACCGCCGACGAGGCGCTGTCGGCCATCGCCCGACCCCGGGTGGCCACCGTGCAGATCATCCTCAACGTCCTGCGCCGCAAACCGCTGGAGCGGGTCACCGGGGCGGCCGCCGAGGCGGGCGTGGGCATCATCGCCCGGGTCCCCCTCGCCTCGGGCCTGCTCACGGGCAAGTTCGACGAGTCCTCCACCTTCGCCGCCGACGACCACCGCCAGTTCAACCGGCACGGTGAGGCCTTCGACGTCGGCGAGACCTTCGCCGGGGTGCCCTACGAGGTCGGTGTCGCGGCGGCCCGGGAGTTTGCCGCGATCGAGGGGGCCGCGGGCTCCACCCCCGCTCAGCGGGCCCTGCGCTGGATCGTCGACCAGCCCGGGGTCACCACCGCCATCCCTGGGGCGAGCTCCCCCGACCAGGCCCGCGCCAACGCCGCCGCCGCCTCGCTGCCGCCCACCGCCCCCGAGGACGCGGCCGCCTACGAACGGCTCTACGACCGGCACGCGCGGGAGCACGTCCACCACCGCTGGTAGACCGGCCGACCGGCAGACCGGCAGCCCTCCGGGGCCGACCCCGGCGCGCGTCGGCGGCATCGGCCAGACTGGAGCCAGGCCGACCGGAGGAGACACGATGCGACGGACCATCTTCACCGAGGACCACGAGGCGTTCCGGGCCTCGGTCCGCGGGTTCGTCGACCGCGTGCTGCGGCCCCGGGCGGAGGAGATGGTCCGGGAGCGGACCATCCCCGCCGACGTCTGGACCGAGGCGGGCCGCCAGGGGCTCTTCGGCCTGGAGATCCCCGAGGAGCACGGCGGTGCCGGCGCCGGGGACTACCGCTTCAACGCGGTCCTGTCCGAGGAGCAGGCCCGCTTCAGCTTCGCGGTCTCCTCCTGCTTCGGCATCCACGCCGACATCTGTCCTCCCTACCTCGTCGACCTCGGCACCGAGGAGCAGAAGGCGCGCTGGCTCCCCGGCATCGCCAGCGGGGAGCAGGTCGTCGGCATCGCCATGACCGAGCCCTCCGGCGGCAGCGACCTGGCCGCGCTGCGCACGAGCGCGGTGCGCGCCCAGGACGGGTCCGGCGACTGGCTGGTCGACGGCTCCAAGACGTTCATCACCAACGGCCACCGGTGCGACCTGGTCGTCGTCGCCGCCCGCACGGACCCCGCGGCGGGCGCCCGGGGCATCACGCTGTTCGTGCTGGAGGCCGGCATGCCCGGGTTCACCAAGGGCGGCAAGCTCGACAAGGTGGGCCAGGACGAGGCGGACACCTGCGAGCTCTTCTTCGACGGCGTCCGGGTGCCGGACCACCACCGCCTCGGCGCGCAGGGTCAGGGCTTCGTGGCCATGATGGAACGACTGCCCCAGGAACGGGTCGGGGCCGCGGTCGCCAACACCGCCCACGCCGCCCAGATCCTCACCGAGACGATCGACTACGCCAAGGAGCGGCAGGCGTTCGGCCGCCCGATCGGGACCTTCCAGCACACCCGGTTCCGGATCGCCGAGCTGGTCACCGCGGTCGAGGTCACCAGGGCCTTCGTCGACCAGTGCGTCCTGGCCCACGCCGAGGGCCGGCTCACCGGCGTCGACGCCGCGAAGGCGAAGTGGTGGTCCTCGCGGATGCAGAACGACGTGCTCGACGAGTGCGTGCAGCTGTGGGGCGGCTACGGCTACATGAACGAGTACCGGGTCGCCCGGGCCTGGCGGGACGCCCGGGTCAGCACGATCTGGGCCGGCTCCAACGAGATCATGAAGGAGATCATCGGTCGCAACCTGGGGCTGGCCTGACGCAGAACGGAGGCACCCCGTGACTGGTAGCGTCGCTGCCCATCTCGGGACCCCCGGTCGAGGAGCAAGCGATGGAGCCGACGCACGGAACCGCCACCCCCCGGTCGCCCCGACACGCGCTCATCCTGCCCAACCCCGAGGTCGGGGACGACGCCCCCGCGATGGTGGAGTATGCCGTCGCCGCCGAGGAGTCGGGGTGGGACGGCGTCTTCATGTGGGACGTGCTGGTCTGGCCGGCCGCGCCGGACGCGCTCGGGCGGGCCGGTGACCCGGAGCACTTCCGCCCGGAGACGTACGCCGCCCAGATCGACCCGGTCATCACGCTGGCCGGCATCGCCACCCGCACCGAGCGGATCACCCTGGGCACCTGGATCGTCCCGGCGGCACGGCGCCAGCCCTGGCAGCTGGCCCGCGACCTGGCGACGCTGGACCGCCTCTCCCGCGGACGGGTGGTGCTGGGCGTCGGGCTCGGCCGCCGCGCCGAGTACGACCTCTTCGGCGAGGAGTGGGACCCCCGGCGGGTGGGCCGGCGCTACGACGAGACCCTGGAGCTGCTGTCCCGCTTCTGGAGCGGCGAGCGGGTCACCTTCCACGGCGAGTTCTTCGACGTCGACGACGTGGCCCTGCTGCCCACCCCCGCGCAGCGGCCGCGCATCCCGATCCTCGTGGCGGCCTTCTGGCCCAACCGCCGGCCGGTGCGCCGGGCCGGCCGGTGGGACGGGCTCATGCCCGTCGTCGACCCGGACCCGGACGGCCCGGACCTGGCGGCGCTGATGACCTACTACCGCCAGGTGGCCGAGGAGCCCGGCGAGGTCTTCCTCTACGTCGACGCCCCCGCCCTGACGGACGCGCGGGTCGCGTCCTACGGCGAGCTGGGCGTCACCTGGCTCGCCTCCGACCTCATCACCGGCCGGCGGTCCTCCAGGGAGAACCTGGCCGCGATCAGGAGGGGCCCGCCGCCCTGGTGAGCCGCACCCGCGGGCCGGATCACCCCTGCGGGTCGGCCAGCAGCCGTGCCTTGGCCGCGGCGAACTCCTCGTCGGTCAGCGCTCCCCGCTCGTGCAGGTCGGCCAACGCCGCCAGGTGCACCACCAGCGGGTGGTCCGACCGGGCCCGCGGGCCGCCGGGCCGCGGCGCGGGGACGTCGTCCTGCGGCGACCCGTCCTCCCGGTCTCCTCCGGCCAGTGGCGGTGCGACCACCGGGATCACGGGCATGCCGCCGGAACCGGTGCGGGCGAGCACCTCCTCCAGCCGGTTGAAGGTCTGCCCGGTGAAGGTCAACGTCCCCAGGTTGACCTCGTCCTCGTCCGTGACCGCCGTCACCAGACCGGCGCTGAACACCTTCTGCCGCTCGATCCGGACGTCGGTGACGCGGGCACGGTCGACCTCGTCCACGACCGGCATGCCGACGTGCTGGTCGCCCAGCGTCAGCAGCCGGCGGTCCGTCACGACGAGCAGGGCCACCGACCGTCGGAAGCGGGTCACGGGGAACACCCCGAGCACCTGCTCCCCCGGCAGCAGGTTGAGGCGCAGCGACTGCCGGGCGACCGGCAGCAGCCACTGCACCTTCGGGTCGACGTATGCCGTGTCCTCCACCGGCCACCCGGACGTCTGCTCCCGCACGCATTTCCTCCCTGGTCCCTGACCACGCTCACCCCGCGGCCCGACGCAGACCCTATCGTCGCGTGGACGGTGCGTCGGCCCCGGCGGACCGGGCGGTGAACCGGACCTCCTGACCCGGCCGCAGCTGGGCGCACCGGTCGACGGCGTCGTCGTCGACGTACGCCATGACCGGGTAGCCGCCCGTCACCGGGTGGTCGGCCAGGAAGAGCACCGGCTGTCCCGACGGCGGGATCTGCACCGCCCCCCGCAGCATCCCCTCGCTCGTCAGCTCGCCCGAGCGCTCCCGCTCCAGCGGTGTGCCCTCCAGCCGCACGCCCACCCGGTTGGACTTGGGATCCACGACGTAGGTCTGCGACAGGAACAGCTCCCACGCCTCGTCCTCGAACCAGTCGCGCCGCGGTCCGGCGGTCACCGGCACCACGAGGAGGTCGTTCGTCGGCTCGGGCACGGGGGCCACGTCCACCCCCGGGACCGGCCGCGGCGTGGTCCCCACCGGCAGCAGGTCGCCCGCCTCGACCACCTTCGGTCCGAGCCCGGACAGCACGTCCGTGGCCCGGCTGCCCAGCACCGGCTCCACGGCGATCCCGCCGCGGACCGCGACATAGGTCCGCAGCCCGGCCTGGGGTATGCCGAGGCGCAGCTCCTCCCCCGCCCGCAGGGAGGCGGGGGCCAGGTGGGGCGCGCCCGGGCACCGCGCTCCGGTGGTGACGACGACGACGTCCTCGTCGGTCGTCAGGACCAGCCCGCCCAGGGTGACCTCGAGCGTCGCCAGGGTGGGGTGGTTGCCCACGAGCGCGTTGGCCAGCCGGTGCGCCCCGCGGTCGCAGCACCCGGAGCGGCCGACCCCCAGCGCGGCCTGCCCCAGCCGCCCGAAGTCCTGCACGGTCGTCAGCGGACCGGCCTCGACGACGGTCAGCGCGGTCACGTCCCGACCCCCGCACCCGCGGCATACCCGCTCATGACGCCTCCACGAACCGGACCGGGGTGCCGGGCAGGAGCAGGGAGGGCGGGTCGCGGTCGAGGTCGAACATCTCCACGAGCGCGTGCCCGACCAGCTGCCACCCGCCGGGCGACTCCCGCGGATAGACGGCGGTGAACTCCCCCGCGAGGGCGAGCGCCCCGGGCGGCACCTTCGTGCGCGGGGAGGAGCGCCGGGGCGTGTCCCAGTCGAAGCGGGTGCCGGCGATGTAGGCGAAACCGGGGGCGAAGCCGCAGAAGGCGACCGTCCACTCCTCCTCCTGGTGGCGGCGGACCAGCTCCTCGGTCGACCAGCCGAGCAGCTCGGCCGCCTCGTGCAGGTCCTCCCCGTCGTAGCGCACCGGGACCTCCACCGGGTCGCGCTCGGGGCCGGTGTGCCCGCCCGGGCGGACCGCGCGGACCGTCTGCTCCAGCTCGCGCAGGTCGGTGCCGCGGTCGGCGACGACGAGGATGGTCCGCCCGGCCGGGACCAGGTCCAGGACCGGCAGGTCGACGTCCTTCAGGGCGGCGTACCGCTCCAGGACCTCCTCCAGGGAGTCCATCTCCAGCAGCAACCCGCGCGAGCCGCTCGGCAGGACGCGCACCTCAGTCCGCCGGGGCGAACGGGGCCAGGGCGACGCCGGCCCCCTCGAGGGCCTCCCGCACGCGGCGGGCGATCTCGACCGCTCCGGGGGTGTCGCCGTGCACGCAGATCGAGTGCGGCCGCAGCGTCAGCGGGTCGCCGTCGACGTCCGTGATCGGTTCACCGGTGGCCATCGCCACGCACCGGCGGGCGATCTCCTCCGGGTCGTGCAGGACCGAGCCCTCCCGGCTGCGGGGGACCAGGTGGCCCTCGGGGGTGTAGGCGCGGTCGGCGAAGGCCTCGTGGGCGGTCGGCACCCCGGCCTCCTCGGCCAGGCGCAGGACGACCGAGCCGGGCAGGCCCATCAGCACCAGGTGCGCGTCGAACTCCTGGACGGCCCGGACGACCGCGCGTGCCTGCTCCTCGTGGGTGACGATCGCGTTGTAGAGGCCGCCGTGCGGCTTGACGTAGGTGACCCGGTGGCCGTGCCGGCGCGCCATGCCGTCGAGCGCACCGATCTGGTAGACCACCTCGTCGGTCAGGACGGTGGGTTCCATGTCGATGAACCGGCGCCCGAACCCGGTGTGGTCGCGGTAGGCCACGTGCGCGCCGACCGCGACCTTCAGCTCGGCCGCCCGGGCGGTGACCTGCCGCATGATCGGCGGGTCGCCCGCGTGGAAGCCGCAGGCCACGTTGGCGCTGGTGACGACGGACAGCAGCGCCTCGTCGTCGCCCATGGACCAGCTGCCCAGGCCCTCGCCGAGGTCGGAGTTCAGGTCGATGGTGCCGATGGTCATGTCGTTCACCCCGTGACGAGCTCGATGGCGGGCCGGATGGAGTTGACCGCCAGGTAGATGGTCACCAGCCACGCGACGGTGCCGATGCCGGCCAGCCACTTCGGGTACTCGTAGCCGTGCAGCAGGTCGCGACGCCGCCACGCCACCCACATCATGACACCGATGCCGACGGGCAGCAGGATGCCGTTGAAGGCGCCGGCGAAGACGAGCAGCTGGGCCGGGGCCGCCCCGATGGCCAGGAAGAGCACCGTGGAGAGCACGATGAACCCGACGACCAGGAAGTTGGTCGTGCGCGGTGGTGTCTTCGTCCTCGAGGTGAGGAAGGTGATCGTCGTGTAGGACACGCCGATCACGCTGGTCAGCGCCGCGGCCGAGAACACGACCCCGAACAGGCGGTAGCCGACGTTGCCGGCGGCGGCCTCGAAGGCGCTGGCGGCCTGGCTGGCCGGGTCGAGCTCTGCGCCGGTGCTGACCACGCCGAGGATCGCGAGGAAGAGGATGACCCGCATGACGCCGGTGACGATGATGCCGGTCGCCGCGCTGCGGGTGATCTCGCGCAGGTGGGCCTCCCCGGTGACGCCGGCGTCGAGCAGGCGGTGGGCGCCGGCGTAGATGATGTAGCCGCCGATCGTGCCGCCGATGAGGGTGGTGATGGCCAGCACGCTGACCTGCTCGGGCAGGACCGAGTTGCGCAGGGCGTCGCCGACCGGCGGGCCGGAGGTGACCGCCACGTAGAGGGTCAGCAGGATCATCACCGCCCCGAGCAGCACCACGATCCGGTCCATCGCGACCCCGGCCCGCTTGGACAGGAAGATGCCGATCGCCACCGTGGCGAGGATGACGGCCCCGATCCGTGGGTCGAGGTCGGTCATGATGTTCAGGCCCAGGCCGGCGCCGCTGACGTTGCCGATGTTGAAGACGAGACCGCCGACGAGCAGCAGGGCGGCCATGACGTAGCCCAGGCCCGGCAGCGAGGCGTTGCCCAGCTCCTGGGCCCGCATCCCCGAGACCCCGATGACCCGCCACACGTTGGTCTGGATCGCGATGTCGACGAGGATCGAGATGAGGATGGCGAAGGCGAAGGCCGCCCCCAGCTGCACGGTGAAGTTGGTCGTCTGGGTGATGAAGCCCGGACCGATCGCCGAGGTGGCCATGAGGAAGATCGCGCCCAGGAGGGTGCCGCGGCCGGTCGCCGCGGGTCGCGCGGCCTCGGCCGTGGTGTGCGGGGAGTCGTGCAGCTCTGCCATCGACGTGGTCCTGCCTGTGCGGGGCCCCGGAACGGGCCGGATGCCGCACGAGCGTAGTGATTGTTCAACGATCCGTCCAGAGCTGTTGAACAAATCGTGACCGTGGTCGATGATCGGGGCCATGGGACCAGGGAGCGAGGGCAGCGGGCGGGCTCGCCGGGCCCGCACGGCGGCAGGGACCGTCGTGACCCTCGTCGGCGACTGGATCACCGACGGACGTCTGCAGCCCGGGGACAAGGTCTCCGAGACCCGGGTCGCGGCCGAGTCCGGCGTCTCGCGCAACACCGTGCGCGAGGCGTTCCGGCTGCTGGAGCACGACCGCCTGCTCGTGCACGAGCCCAACCGGGGCGTCTTCGTCCCCCGGGTCGGCCCGCTGGACGTGCGCGACATCTACCGGGTGCGTCGTGTCCTGGAGCCTGCGGTCGTCCGGGCGCTGACCACCCTCGACGTGCCGCGGATGCAGCCCCTCGCCGACGCCGTCGCCGAGGCCCGGGCGGCCGCCGCCCGGGCGGACTGGCCGCACACGGGCACCTCGAACATGCGCTTCCACCGGTCCCTCGTCGGGCTGGCCGGCAGCGCCCGGCTCGACGCCACCATGCGCCGGCTGATGGCCGAGCTGCGCCTCGTCTTCGCCGTCGTCGAGCACCCGGCCGAGCTGTTCGGCCCGTTCGTGGAGCGCAACGCCCTGATCGCCGACCTGCTCATGGCCACCCGCTTCCCGGAGGCGGCCGCCACCCTGGAGACCTATCTCACCGACTCCGAGGACGCCATCCTCGCCGCCTTCGCCCGACAGGAGCTGACCGCATGACCTCCGCCCCCGCCTCCACGTCCGCCCCCACCCCCGACGGCCGCATCGACTCCCCGGCCCACGGCGGCCTCGACTCCCCCGCCGACGGCGGCCTCGACTCCCCCGCCGCCGCGCGTGCGGCATACCGCGACGGCCTGGTCTCCCCCACCAGCGGGCACGCGCCGGGGTCCACCCAGGCCAACCTCGTGGTCCTGCCGCGCGACTGGGCCTGGGACATGCTCCTGTTCGCCCAGCGCAACCCCCGGCCCGTGCCCCTGCTGGACGTGACCGAGCCCGGCTCCCCGCACACCCCGCTGGCGGAGGGCGCGGACCTGCGCACGGACCTGCCGCTGTACCGCGTGTGGCGCGACGGCGAGCTGGTCGAGGAGGTGCCCGACGTCACCGCCCTGTGGCGCGAGGACCTCGTGGCCTTCCTGGTCGGGTGCTCGTTCAGCTTCGAGCGGGCGCTGCTGGACGCGGGGGTGCCGGTGCGCAACATCGAGCAGGGGCGCAACGTGGCGATGTACCGGACGAACAGGCGGTGCCGTCCCGCCGGCCGGCTGTCGGGGGAGCTCGTCGTCTCGATGCGTCCGATCCCGGCCGCGCTGGTGCCGACCGCCGTCCAGGTGACCGCGCGGATGCCCGCGGTGCACGGCGCACCGGTGCACGTCGGGGCGCCCGAGGGCCTGGGGATCGCGAACCTGGACGATCCCGACTTCGGCGAGCCGATCGAGGCCCAGCCCGGCGACGTGCCGGTGTTCTGGGCCTGCGGGGTGACGCCGCAGGCGGCGCTCATGGCCTCGCGCCCGCCGTTCGCGATCACGCACGTGCCCGGGCACATGTTCGTCACCGACGTGCCCGACCGCGAGCACCGGCTCCCGTGACCGAGGTCCGGCTGAGCACCACCTCCCTGGGTCGGACGCTGGTCCTGGACCGGCCCGACCGCCGCAACGCCCTCACGCTGCCGATGTGGCAGGAGCTGGGCGCGCTCGTGCGCCAGGTCGGGGACGGGCCCGAGCCCCTGTATGTCGTGGGGGCCGGGGGCTACTTCTGCTCGGGGGCCGACCTCGGTGCCCTGCAGCACGCCCGGTCCGGACCCGACGACGCCGAGACGTTCGTCCACGCGGTGGTCTCGGCGCTGCTGAGCATCCACGCGCTCGACCGGGAGGTGGTCGCGGTGGTGGAGGGTGGCGCCGCGGGCGGCGGGGTGGAGATCATGGCCGCCTGCGACCGCAGGGTGGCCGTCGGCTCACCGTCGCTGGTCTTCCCGTTCGGCCACCACGGGATGGTCCTGGACGGCTTCACCCGGTGGCGGCTGCACGGGATCGTCGGGGACGAGCAGGCCGAACGTCTGGTCGACGGACGGCACGTCGTGCAGGCCGACGAGGCCGTGCGGCTCGGGCTCTTCGACGAGCGCCACGCCGACCTGGCCGCGCTGGAGGACGCCGAGCATCGACGTCCGCCGACGGCGGGGGCCCGCCCCGGCGAGCGCTACCTCACCGGGCCGGCCGGGCTGCCCGAGGCCGTGCGGCGCGCGGCGGCGCCGATGCTGCAGGCCTTCCCACGGCATACCTGATCCGGGTCGGCGGCCGGGGACGACCGCTCGCACGCCCGGTCCGTCCCCCCGGCCCGATACCGTGGCCCCATGACGCTCCCTCGCCCCGACATCGACCCCGACGGCCTGCTCGAGTACTCCGTCGTCTTCACCGACCTCTCGCTCAACCACATGTCGAAGCGCTTCGTCGGCGTGATGCAGCAGCTGAACGAGGTGCTGAGGAGCACGTACGGCGCCGACGCGGTGGCGGTCGTCCCCGGTGGCGGCACCTACGGCATGGAGGCCGTGGCCCGCCAGTTGGTGACCGGTCGGCGCGCGCTCGTGGTGCGCAACGGCTTCTTCTCCTACCGCTGGTCCCAGATCTTCGACATGGGCGCCATCCCCGAGGACGTCACCGTGCTCACCGCCCGCCCGACCACCGACGCCTCCCCCTCGCCGTGGGCGCCGCCGCCGGCCGAGGAGGTCGCGGCCGCGATCAAGGAGCACAACCCGCAGATCGTCCTCGCCGCGCACGTGGAGACCTCCGCCGGCATCGTGCTGCCCGACGACTACCTGCGCACGGTCGCGCAGGCCACGCACGAGGCCGGCGGCCTGTTCGTGCTGGACTGCATCGCCTCCGGGGCGCTGTGGGTCGACATGTCGGACATCGGTGTCGACGTGCTCATCACCGCGCCCCAGAAGGGCTGGAGCGGCAGCCCGGGCGCGGCCTACGTCATGGTCAACGCCGAGGCGCGCGAGGCGATCCAGGCCACCACCTCCACCAGCTTCTCGGCCGACCTGAAGAAGTGGCTGTCGATCTCCGAGGGCTACGTCGAGGGCAAGCATGCCTACCACGCCACGATGCCGACCGACACCCTGGCGCACAACCTCGAGGTCATGCTCGAGGGGACGCAGCGCGGGCTGCCGGCGCTGCGCGAGGCGCAGGTCGAGCTGGGCTCCCGGGTGCGGGCGCTGCTGGCCGAGCGCGGCTTCACCTCGGTCGCTGCGGAGGGGTATGCCGCCCCCACCGTGGTCGTGGTCCACACCGACGACCCGGGGCTGAAGTCGGGTGCGAAGTTCGCCCAGGTCGGCCTGCAGGCGCCGGCGGCGTGCCGCTGATGTGCGGCGAGCCGGAGGACTGGTCGACCTTCCGCCTGGGCCTGTTCGGCCTTGACAAGCTGGGCGACGTCGACGGCACGGTGGCCCGGCTGGCCGAGGGGCTGGACCGGGCGCTGGCGCTGTAGGGGGGTGTGTGGGCTCGCCGGGCGGGGTGCTACTTGACACTGCCGGCGGTCAGCCCGCCGACCAGATGCTTCTCGATCATCGCGAACAGGATGACGACCGGGACGACGGCGATCACCGAGGCCGCGAACAACTGGTCCCAGTGCTGCTCGTAGCCGGTGATGTAGGCCCTCATGCCGACGGTGAGGGGCTTCTTCGCGTCGTCGATCATCAGGGTCAGCGCGACGACGTACTCGTTCCAGGCGGCGATGAAGGTGAAGATGGTCGCCGTCACCAGCCCTGGGCGGGTCAGCGGCAGCATGACCCGCCACAGCGTCTGCAGCCGGCTGCTCCCGTCGAGCTCGGCGGCCTCCTCCACCTCCGTCGGGATGGAGGAGAAGAAGCCGTGCAGGATCCACACCGCGAAGGCCAGGTTGAAGGCTGAGTTCGCGATGATCAGTGCCGCGAACGTGTTGACGAGGTTCATCTCGAAGAACTGCCGGTAGAGGCCCACGACGAGGGCGGTGGGGCTGAACATCTGCGTCACCAGCACGAGCAGGAGAAAAGGCGTCCGTCCGATGAAGCGGTAACGGGCCGTCATGTAGGCCGCGGGGATGGCGACGGCGATGACGATGAGGGTGGAGGCCACCGCCACGAGGAGCGAGGTGCGCAGCCAGGCAAGGAAACGCTCGTCCGTGAGAACGGTGACGTAGGTGTCCCACTGCCACTCGCGAGGCAAGAACGTGGGCGGCGTGGTCTTGACGTCTCCACTGGTTCGCAGCGAACTCATGAGCATGACGCTGTAGGGCGCCAGGAAGAAGAGGGTCACGAGTCCGCCGAGCGCGGCCAGGCCCCAGCGACGCCGCTTCGCGGAGGGCTGTCATTTGGTCTCCTCACGCCAGTTGACGACCTTGAGATAGATCAGGATGACCACGAGGATGAGCAGGACGTTGATCACGCCCGTAGCTGCGGACATGCCCACGTCCTTCTCCTGGCTCTCGAAGGCCAACTTGTACATGAAGGTGATGAGCGTGTCGTTGCCGAAGCCCGGGTTGCGGTCGTTGAGGGTGTAGATGATGGGGAAGTTGTTGAACACGTAGATCGTGTTGAGGACCGAGGCGACCATGAGTGCGGGCCGCAGCAGCGGCAAGGTGATGCTCGCATAGCGTTGCCACCCGCTGGCCCCGTCGACACGTGCCGCCTCCATGACGTCCTCAGGGATGGCGTTGAGCCCGGCGATGAAGACGAAGGTCGTGAACGGCAACGACACGAACACGCCAACGGCGATCATGGAGGGAAGCACCAGCCGGTCGTCCCCGAGGAACTCGATGGACTGGTCGATCAGTCCCAGCGACTTCAACAGGTGGTTGATCATCCCGTAGTTGTAGTCGTAGAGCAGCACGAACAACTGGCTGGTGATGATGACCGATGCAGCCCACGGGACGATCAGGGCCCACCGCGCCAACCGTCGGCCCGGGAAGTCCTTGACCAGGAGCTGAGCCAGCGCGAGGGAGATGACCACGGTGATCAGGACGACCGCGACGACCCACACGACGGTGTTGACGACGACCGTGCCGAGCAGTGGGTGGGACAGGACGTTCTGGTAGTTCGACCACCCTGCATCCCCCCGCCGCAGGCCGGTGATCGAGTACTCCGACAGCGAGGCCTGGAAGAGTTTGACCGCCGGGTACAGAACGACCCCGAGAATCAGGAGCAGCGACGGCGCCAGCCACACCAGCGCCAGAGCCGGGTGGATCGATCCTCGGCGGTTCGGACGCCGCCGCCGCGACCGTGCACCGTCGGCGCCCGCGGGGGCGGGCGCCGACGGTCCAGACACGGGAGCCGTCATCAGTCGCCGGCGGACTCGGCGGTCTGCTGCAGGTCGTCCAGGGTGGCCTGCGGGCCCTTGTCGCCCAGCGCGAGACCCAGGTTCTGCTGAACCGCCAGCTTGACGCTGTCCCAGGTCGGGTCGTCGGTGGGGGTCAACCGCGCGTTCGGCAGCGTGTCCAGGTACACCTGCAGGTCCTCGTCATCGGCGAAGTACTCGAGGCCGGACTCGGTGACCGGCAGGAAGCCTTCGTTCTCGATGAAGGTGTTGACCTGGTCCTCCTGGTAGTAGAGCTCGTAGAACGCCCGGACCGCCTCCTGATTGCCGTCCTTCTTGAAGGCCATGAGGTAGTCGGTGACGCCGAAGGTCTTGCTCTCGGAGCCGTCGTTGGTCGGGAACGGGGCGACCTCGTAGTCCACCCGGTCCTCCTCGTCCAGCTGCGTGGCGAGCGGGCTGAAGCCGACGACCATGCCGGCCTTCCCGGACTTGAACAGGTCGAAGGCGTCCGCCCGGTTGCTTCGCGCGGGGTTGTTCTGCGTCAACCCCCCCGTCCGCCAGCGTCTTCATGAACTCCAGAGTCTCGACGTTCTCCGGGCTGTTGATCGTCCAGGTGTCCCCGTCCTTCCAGGTCCCACCGTTGTTGTACAACCACATCGAGAACTCCCCCTGCGCCTCCTCCGGACCGAGCGGGAGTGCGTATCCGACGTTGCCGTCACCCAGGTCCGCGACGGCCGCTGCGTCTTCCTTGAGCTCGTCCCACGTCGTGGGCGCCCCGTCGATGCCGGCCTGCTCGAAAAGGTCGGCGTTGTAGAACAGGGCACGGGCACTGGCCAGGTCGGGGAAGCCGTAGAACTTGCCGTCGTAGGTGCCGTACTCGACGAAGGTGTCCAGAATGTCTTCCTGCGCCTCAGCCGGAAGCACCTCCTCCGCGCTCCAGAGCAGGTCGTCGGCCGCGTAGCTGGCGTAGACGTTCAGGTTCAGGATGTCCGGCGCCTGGTTGTTCTGGATCATGGTCGAGGCCTGCTGGTCGATGTTGTCCCAGCTGATGACCTGGACCTCCAGGGTGTGCCCGGTCGTCTCGTTGTAGGTCTCGGCGAACTGGTCCCAGAACGCCTTGGTGTTGCTGGCGGAGTACTCGGCCGCGACGAGCTTGATCGTCTGGGGCTCGTCCTCGCCGCCGGTGCTGTCGTCTCCGTCGCCACCACCGGCGGACCCGGCTCCCGTCCCTCCGCCGCAGGCGCTCAGGACGAGCACCGACGCCACCGAGGTGGTGGCCAGCGCGGCCCTCAAAGAAGTCTTCATTGGCTCTCCTCTCACGTCCGGCCCACGTGGTCGAGGCCCAGGACCGGACGAACATACCCCTGCCTGACCCACGATCACAAGAGCGAACGTGAAGCATCGGGTCACGTTTGAGTCAAGATCGGTCTATGGGCGTGGGTGGCGCGACGGGCGGGGAGGACGGCAGAACACTTGACGTCTGAACGCAATCAAGTGATGCTAAGGGGCCTGAATACATCAGGAAACGTCAAGCAAGGGAGTATCGTGACCAGTCACCTGGAGACCGAACTGTCGACGCAGCCGGACGTGTGGGCCGAGGTGGTCGACCGCAGCGAGACGCTCCTCCCACCTCTGCCCGCGCGTGGCCAGCGGGTTGCAGCCGTCGGTTGCGGCACCTCGTGGTTCATGGCGCAGGCGTATGCCGCGCTACGGGAGTCCCGGGGTCACGGCGTGACCGACGCGTTCGCCGCCAGCGAGTTCCCGCGCGAGCGCGACTACGACAAGGTGGTCCTCATCACCCGGTCGGGCACCACCACCGAGGTCATCGAGGTCATGCGCGACCTCCGGGAGCGGGGCGTTCCGCACGTCGCCATCGTTGCCACGCCAGGGACCCAGGTGGCCGAGCAGGCCCAGGAGTGCGTGCTGCTCGACTTCGCCGACGAGCAGAGCGTCGTCCAGACCCGCTTCGCCACGGCAGCACTCGGGCTTCTGCGGCTCTCCGTCGGTGACGACCTCTCAGCTGCGATCGCCGACGCACGCGAGATCCTCCGGATCCCCCGAGAGGACCTCTTTCCGGCCTCCTTGACGGAGGTCGAGCAGGTCACCTTTCTGGGCCGTGGCTGGAGCGTAGGCCTGGCGAACGAAGCTGGGCTCAAGCTGCGGGAGTCGGTGCAGTTCTGGACCGAGGCGTACCCGGCCATGGAGTACCGGCACGGCCCGATCTCGATCGCGGCACCGGGCCGCGCCGTCTGGACGCTCGACGAGCTGCCCGAGGGCCTGGCCGACTCCGTCACCGCCACGGGAGCCGAGCTGGTCACTCACCCGGGGGTCGACCCCATGGCCGAGCTGGTACGCGTCCACCGCTACTGCGTGGTCCGCGCCGAGCTCGCGGGTGTCGACCCCGACCAGCCGCGCAACCTCACGCGGAGCATCGTCCTGTCCTGACGGCGCTGTCACGACAGGGGGGTGGTGGCCCGCCTCTGCTGCGGCCCGTCGCCCGGCCCGGTCAGCGACGCGCGTCGGCGAGCAGCCGCAGCAGGCGAGCGCTCTCCTCGGCGACCGCCTCCCGGGCGGGGCCGAGATACTTGCGGGTGTCCACCGTGGGGCGTTCGGCCAGGACCTCCTGCAGCGCCCGGGTGAAGACGACGTTGAGGTGGGTGGCGATGTTGACCTTGGTCATCCCGGCTCGCACGGCCCCCTGCAGGCCCTGGTCGGGAACGCCCGAGGAACCGTGGAGCACCAGCGGTACCCCGACCCGTCCGGCGATCGTCGCGATGAGTCCCTCGTCGAGGGTGGCGACCCGCTCGGTCATCGCGTGCGAGCTGCCGACGGCGACGGCCAGGGCGTCGATGCCGGTGTCGGCCACGAAGCGCGCGGCCTCCTGCGGGTCCGTGCGTGCCCCCGGCGCGTGGACACCGTCCTTGCCCCCGACCTCGCCGAGCTCGGCCTCGACGCTGACCCCCGCCGAGTGGCAGCGGCGCACGACCTCGGCGGTGACGCTGCGGTTCTCCTCGTCCGGCAACCGCGAACCGTCGTACATCACCGACGTCATCCCGAGGTCGAGCGCCTGCGCCACGAGCGACACGTCCTCCGCGTGATCCAGGTGGACGACGACGTGCTGCGCGCAGGCGTCGGCGATGGCGACCACGGCGCGGGCGAGCGGGGCGAGCGCACCGTGGTAGCGCACACAGTTCTCACTGATCTGCATCACCACGGGCAGGCCCGCACGTTCGGCCGCGTCGGCATAGGCCTCGGCGTGCTCCAGCTGGACGACGTTGAACGCACCGACGGCACGGCCCTCGGTCCGGGCCTGAGCGAGCACGGTGTGCAGAGGCTGCAGGGGCACGGTCTCTCCTTCGACGTTCAGATTCGCTCGATGCCGGCGAGGGCACCAAGCTCGGACAGGTGGTCGGGATCGAGATCGCCGGCGTGAGGGTGCAGGACGGCGGCGCCGGACCAGGCGACCACCTGCCGCAGCAGCGCCTCCGGGTCGTCGGCAGGATCGTGCTGAGCCAGGTATGACGCCGCGGCGGCAGTCGCAGCGTCACCGGCGCCGGTGGGGTTGCCCCGAAGAACCCGACCGGGACGGCCGCTCCAGCGCCTGCCGTCGTCCAGGACGAGGACGAGCCCGTCCGCGCCGGCGCTGACCATGGCTGCCCTGGCGCCTGACCTGACGAGTGCTTCAGCGGCCCTCAAGGGGTCGTCCTCACCTGTCGTTGCAGCGGCCTCGTCCGCGTTGGGCTTGACCAGGGCGGGGCGGGTGGCCAACACCGCGGTCAACCACGGTCCCGATCCGTCGACCACGAGTGCCCCCACGCCGCCGAAGCGGGCGGCCAGCTCGAGCAGCGATCCGGGCGGAGAGTCCTGAGCGGCGCCCGGCAGGCTGCCGCAGATGGCGAGCACAGCCCGCCCCGCCCTCGGACCTGTCGCCCCGCGGGCCGCAGCACCGAGGCCGGACACGCGCTCCACCAGTCCGCGCCACACCTGCTCGTCGGGGGTGTCACCAGCCTCGTTGAGAACCGTGGCCGTGCCATCGTCCTGGACGACGGTCGTGCTGGTGCGGGTCCGCCAGGGCGGGGCCACCGCGACCGTCTCCGGTCGGATGCCACGGGCAGCCAGGTCGGAGTCCCACCAGGCTCTGGATGCCTCATCCACGGCGGAGGCACAGGTGACGGCAGCCGACCCTCGCTGCGTTCCACGGACCCGCGCAAGGACACCGGCCGCATTCACTCCCTTGCCTCCCGGACGTCGGTGGAGGTCGGTGATCCGGTGGGAGGCGCCGGGACGGAGGGACGGGACCCGATAGGTGACGTCGATCGCCGGGTTGGGCGTGAGGGTTATGATCACAGCGACATCGACCGACCGTTCCTGGACACCTCGTCCAGGGCCAGGGCCGCGGCCCCCAGCGCGGCGGCCCGGTCGCCCAGTCCTGCGCGCGCGACCCGGATCCGCTGTCCCGGAAGCCTCTCGTGCAGGGCTGTGTCGAGGGGCCCGAGCAGCTGGGCACCCGCGTTGGACAGACCCCCTCCCACCAGCACCAGCTGCGTTCCGGTGGCAGCGACGACCGGGGCCAGGACGGCGCTGAGAGCGTTGATCGCCTCGCACCACAGCTCGACCGCGACAGGCTCCCCCGCGGCGGCCTGTTCGGCGACGACCTGCGCGTCGCCCGGGCGGCCGGTGATCTGGAGCCAACGCCGGGCGAGCGCCCCCGCGCCCGCGACGGCCTCCAGACAGCCAAGCGCGCCGCAACCGCACTCCGGCCCTCCCGGCCGCACGACCACGTGCCCGATCTCACCGGACCAGGGTGAACCCACGACCAGGCGTCCACCCACCAGGAGTGCCGAGGCCAGGCCGGTGCCGAGCGCGACGAAAAGCACGTCCTGCTCCGCCCGGGCCGCGCCGAAGCGGTGCTCCCCCACCAGGCCGGCTCGCACGTCGTGCCCGACGGCTACGGCGACGCCTTTTCGCGAGCCGGACGCCCGGGTGACGAGGTCGCGCAGGGGCAGGTCCCGCCACCTGAGGTTGGCGGACCACACCGCCGTGCCCGTGCGGTGGTCGACCCAGACCGGGAACGACGACGCCCAGACCCACGAGCCGGTGGTCACCGACGACCCGTGCCAGCGCGGTACGCACGTGGTCGACGAACCGGTCGGCCACGTCCGGGGGCGTCGACAGCACCTGCTCGCCGATCGGGTGTGCATCCTCCGGCGTACGCATCGCGGCGTCTTCCACCGATCCCCCGGCCGCCGGGAGAGCGACGACCTTGGTTCGGGTGCCACCGATGTCCACGCCGATGACGAGATCCACCCATCTCCTCTCCTGACTCGATCGCCGAGCCGCTCGTTCGCGGTCCTTGAGAGCCGGATCGCTCACTTTCAAGCATGATAGCGACCCCACGACGCATCCAGGGTGCTCGGCGGGTCCTTCCTGAGATCCGGGGCTCCTGCGCCTCAGCCCATCGGGGGGGGCGAGGCGACGAGCACCTCGACGCCGGCACGCTCGACGGCGGCCCGGTCGGCATCCAGCAGGCCCGGGTCGGTCACGAGGACATCGACGTCCTCGAGGCCACAGATCCGGGCGAACGCGGTGACACCGAACTTGGAGGAGTCTGCGGCCACGATGATCCGCTTCGCCGCACCGACCAGCGCCGCGTTCACCGACGCCTCACCGTCGTGGTGCGTGAAGAGCCCCAGGTCGGGAAGGATGCCGGTGACACCCAGCACGAGCGTGTCGATGCTGACCCGCGGCAGCAGCGCCTCGGCCAACGGACCGACGAGCTCGTAGGAACGCGTGCGCGCCACACCTCCGGTGAGCATGACACGCATCTGCGGTCGGACGATGAGATCGTTGGCGATGTTGACTGCGTTGGTCACCACGGTGATGACCTCGTCCTCGTTGGGGTGCTCGTGCGCCATCCGCACACCGAGCTCGTAGGCCACCGTGGTGGTGGTCGTCCCTCCGTTGAAGGCCACCACCTCATGGGGGTGCAGTCGCTCCACCACCGCCTTGGCCACCGCCAGCTTCTCCCGCCCACGCCGGGCCGCCCGATAGCGCATCGGCACGTCACCGGAGGCGGCGTTCGCCTGGGCCCCGCCACGGGTACGGATGACGAGCTGCTGGTCGGCCAGGGCGTCCAGGTCACGCCGGGCTGTGGCCGCGGAGACACGATGAACCTCCATGACCCGCTCGACGCTCATGGATCCCTCAGCGACGATCCGATCCACCAGCTGGGACAGCCGCTCTGCCCGGGACATTCGTCATCCTTCCACGTCGACGACGCATCGTTCTCCAGCGTCCTGCTGCGAACCTACACGCAGCCTCCACGACGACGACCGTCCCCGGGTCCGCCCCGTGCGGCCTCGGCAGGACGGCGCGTCGTCGTGATGATGGCATGCGCCCACCGTGCAAGAGTGGGCCTGGTGGTGTCCCTGATCCAGGCGGAGCAGCTGCTCCTGAACGACGGGCGTCTCGTCCCGGGATGGGTACGCATCCGGGCGAACGCCGTCGTCGAGGTCGGCCAAGGGCCTGCCCCAGCCCACGCCGACCTGCACGTCCCACTGCTCAGTCCGGGATTCGTCGACATGCACTGCCACGGAGGCGGGGGCGCCGCCTTCGGCTCACCCGACGCGGACGACGTCAGCGTCGCCGCGTCCGTGCACCTGCTCCACGGGACGACGACCGTCATCGCATCCTTGGTCACAGCGGCCGAGGAGGACCTTCACCAGCAAGTCACGAGGCTGGCCGGCCTCGCCGCTCGCGGGGTCGTGGCGGGCATCCATCTCGAGGGACCCTGGCTCAGCCCGCTCCACGCAGGTGCCCACGACCCTGGTCACCTTCGGACACCTGACCCCGGGGAGATCGCTGCTCTCGTCCGGGCTGCCGACGGTCACCTACGCATGGTGACCCTGGCGCCCGAGCTCGACGGTGGGACCGATGCGGTCGTCCAGCTTGCGCGGGCCGGCGTCGCGGTGGCGGTGGGTCACACGGACGCCGACGGGCCTCAGCTGCGTGCCGCTGTCGACAGCGGTGCAAGCGTCGTGACCCATCTGTGCAACGCCATGCGCCCGATCCACCACCGCGATCCTGGACCTGTTGTCGAGGCGCTGGCCGACCCCCGGCTCACCGTCGAGGTCATCGTCGACGACCTGCACGTCCATCCGGACGTGGTGAACCTCGTGCAGCGCAGCGCCCGCTCACAGGTGGCGCTGGTGACCGACGCCATGGCCGCTGCAGGCGCGGGGGACGGTTCCTACACGCTCGGCGGGCTCGCCGTCGAGGTCCGCCACGGTGCAGCCCGCCTCGTGGAGGGCGGCAGCATCGCAGGCAGCACCCTGACCATGGACAGAGCCGTGCGCACGGCGGTCAGGGCCGGGTGGACGACGGCGGCAGCGCTGACGGCGGCCACGCGCACCCCGGCCCGCGCTCTCGGGCTCAGCGCCGGCACGATCCAGGCTGGTCGGCCGGCCGACCTGGTTGCCCTGGACGAAGGTCTGAACGTCCTGTTCGTGATGCGGGGCGGGGACTTCCTCTCCTGAGGCGGAGTCCCACGCTCACACTCCGGGTCGCCACCTCGACGAGGGTCACGCGCTCTGGTCAAGAGCAGGTATGCCGCCGGTCAAGGTTGGGTCAGCAGTGGGCTCAACCCCTTCCAGGGGGTTGTGAGCGACGCCATACTCACGAGCACCCGCCGGTCCAGTGAAGCCCGTCTCGCGTCGCCCGACCATCCGGACCGGCGGCTCGGGACGCCGGCGCGCGGGGGCCGATCAAGGAGGATCAGTGAACCATCCACCCTCGCCCGCCCGTCGCCGCAGGACCCGGCTGTCCCGACTCCTCGCCGTCCCGCTCCTGCCCCTTCCCCTTCTGCTCATCCCTTCGACGGGCTCGGCCACCGAGACCGCGGACGAGGTCCTCGGCGAACCCGAGGTGACCAGCCTCGTCCGCCTGGCCGTTCCCGACAAGGCGGCCGTGCTGGAGCTGGAGCAGGAGGGTTATGACCTGGCGCACTACACCAAGCCCCTGGACGACGGCCTCGAGGTCCACGCCGTGCTCACCGAGGATGAGCAGGCGACACTGGAGGACGCCGGAGTACGCGTGCTGGGCGTTCTCGAGGACGCCGGGACGCTGGCCACGGTGCAGCAGGAGCGGCGTAGCGCAGCTGCAGCGGCCGAGGCCACCGAGGCGGCGACCGACACGCTGACACCGCTGCGGACGGAGTGGTTCACCTCCGTCGGTGGGGAGACCTACCTCAACCTGGAGGTGAAGTCGGACGCGCCCGCGTCGGTGACCGTGACCGCCGACTGGGACGGCGGGTCCGTCACCCTGCAGCGGTTCACCGACGCCGGTCAGTACATGTACCACCGGGCCAGCGCCCCCATCGCGGTCGAGGACGTGCCCGACGCCGTCACCTACACCAGCTCCGGCGGTGGTGAGCTGACCGTGCCGGTGACCCAGTGGCTCGGTCAGCCGCGCAAGGGTCCGTCGCCCCACTACGCGTCCGGCTTCGTCGACCGCTACCTGGATCCCACCGAGGTCACCGAGCGGGTCGAGGAGCTGGCGGCGGAGTTCCCGCAGCTGGCAGAGGTCGTCGACCTGCCGCACGAGACCAACGGCTACCGACGGCACGCGCAGGTGACCGTGGGCACCCTCGCCTCGCACGCGTTCTACGTCACCAGCGCCGCCTGGGGCCACGAGGGTGGCAACAGCGCCCGCCTGGTGCTGGCCGCCGACGCCGTCGACCAGCAACTCTCGGTCGATGTCGACGGATCGGTCGCCACGGTCCACCTCCAGACGGACTCCGCGGGCGACCCGGTCTCCACCGCCGACGAGGTGGTGGCCGCCATCAACGCCGCGGCCGGAGAGGTGATGACCGCCGCGCCATACCGCAGTGACTCCCGGACAGGGGTGGTCACCGCCACCGGCGAGTTCGCCCTCAGCGACAACCTCAGTGCGCCCGACTCCGTGTCCCGCGACCCGTTCGAGATGAAGGCCATCCGCATCGGCGAGCAGCGCGACGGCAGCCGGCCGGGCGTCATGCTCTACTGCCAGGAGCACGCCCGGGAGTGGGTCACCCCGATCACGTGCGTGGAGACCGCCGAACGGCTGCTGCGCAACTACCAGCACGACCCGGGCACGCGAAAGCTGCTCAAGGGGCTGGACGTGTTCATCATGCCGACGGTCAACCCGGACGGCGGGCACTACAGCATGTATGACTACAACTGGCAGCGGAAGAACATGACCAACTACTGCGGGCCGGAGCAGAGCGACCCCGCCCGGCGCACCAGCTGGGGCGTCGACCTCAACCGCAACTTCACGGTCGGTTCGCACCAGGACGGGTACGTCGGCGCGTCGGACAACTGCACCAGCGCCGTCTTCGCCGGGCCCGACGAGCTCTCCGAGCCGGAGGCACAGAACGAGAAGTGGCTGACCGAGGAGTTCGACAACATCGAGTACGCCATGAACACGCACAGCTACGGCGGCTACTTCATGTGGGCCCCGGGTGCCTACAAGCCCGACCGCACTCCGCTGCCCCGTCCCGACTTCGGCACCGAGGAGCACTTCTGGGAGGCCTCGGAGCACATCCTGAGCACCATCCAGGACTACCGGGGCACGGCGATCTGGCCCGGGCGCACCGGCCCAGTCATCGACGTCCTCTACTCGGCCGCCGGCAACTCGGCCGACGAACACTTCTACGAGGGCGACATCTACGCCTGGAACTTCGAGGTGGGCGCGGACCTGTGGGACGCCGAGGCAGGTCGTTGGCGTGCGGTCGGCTTCCAGCCGCCGTTCGAGGAGGGCTACCAGGAGGCGATGGAGTTCAGCAACGGCATGATCGGAATGCTCGAGGTGGCCCTCGAACAGGCAGGTGACGTCAAGGCGCCGACGAGCGACCTCGAGGTCACGGGCACCGAGGAAGGCTCGGTGAGCTTCGTCATCACCACCGACGAGGCCGCCACGGTCTACTACACGACCGACGGCAGCCGGCCGACCTACGACTCCCCGACGGTGGAGTCCGCCGGCCTGCGCGAGGGTCCTGCCGAGATCACCGTGTCCAACACGACCACGGTCAACTGGTTCGCCGTGGACGTGGCCGGCAACGTCGAGCGCAACTACGACCCGGAGAAGAAGGCGAACAACTACCGGTCCGAAAAGGTCCGGGTGCGCTGAGCCCGCCCCGGACCAGACGCCCCCTGCGCCCCACCGGTGCAGGGGGCGTCAGAGTGAGGGTCACGCCGGTCGTCCGGACGACCGGCGTGACACGACAGCGCGGACTATCCCGCCGCCGCGATCTGCAGGACCGCGTCGGCCACCTCGGTGGTGCTCGCGGTGCCGCCCAGATCGGGCGTGCGCACCCCTGAGACGAGGGTGGCCTCGATCGCCGTCACCAGCTCGGCCGCGGCCTGGGGGTGGCCCAGGTGGTCCAGCATCATCGAGGCCGCCCAGATCTGGCCGAGCGGGTTGGCCACGCCCTGCCCGGCGATGTCGGGGGCGGACCCGTGCACCGGCTCGAACATGGAGGGGTGCTCCCCCTCGGGGTTGAGGTTGCCGGACGGGGCGATGCCGATGCTCCCGATGATCGCCGCACCGAGGTCGGTGAGGATGTCGCCGAAGAGGTTGGAGGCGACGACGACGTCGAACCGGCCGGGGTCCAGCACGAACAGGGCCGAGAGCGCGTCGATGTGGTAGTCCCGCACCTCGACGCCCGGGTAGGCCTGCGCGGTCTCGTGGACGACCTCGTCCCAGAACGGCATCGTGTGGATGATGCCGTTGGACTTGGTGGCCGACGCCAGGCTCCCCCGGCGGGAGGATGCCAGCTCCAGGGCGTAGCGGGCGGCCCGCTCGACGCCGCGGCGGGTGAAGACGGACTCCTGGACGGCGAACTCGTCCGGGGTGCCGCGGTACATGCGTCCGCCGACCTCGGAGTACTCCCCCTCGTTGTTCTCGCGCACGACGAGGAAGTCGATCTCGGTGCCCTCTTTCAGCCGCAGGGGGCAGTCGATCCCGGGCAGCAGCCGGACCGGGCGCAGGTTGATGTACTGCCGGAAGGCACGCCGGATGGGGATGAGCAGACCCCACAGGGACACGTGGTCGGGGACCCCGGGGTAGCCGACGGCCCCCAGCAGGATCTGGTCGGCCTCCGCGAGCTGCTCCAGGCCGTCCTCGGGCATCATCCGGCCGGTCCTGGTGTAGTACTCGCAGCTCCAGTCGTGGTGCTGCCAGGAGAAGTCGATGCCGTGGCGGCGTCCGACCGCCTCGAGGATGCCCAGCGTGGGCTCCATCACCTCGGTGCCGATCCCGTCGCCGGGGATCACGGCGACCCTCACCTGCTGGTCCATGGTCACAACCTTCCGTTGAGTCGAAGCACCCCGCGGAGCAGGGCCGAGTGGTCGAGTCCTCCGTCGCCGTTCGCCACGGCGGAGGTCATCAGCTGGGCGAGCAGCGCCCCCACGGGGAGCACCACGGAGGCCTCCCGGGCGGCACCGGTGACGATGCCGAGGTCCTTGTCGTGCAGCTCGACCCGGAACCCCGGGTCGAACCGCCGTCCGGCCATGTTCTCCCGCTTCTGCTCCAGGACGGCGGACCCTGCCAGCCCACCGCCGAGGACGTCGAGCGCGGGACCCAGCTCCACGCCATACCCCTCGAGGAGGGCGACGGCCTCGGCCAGCACCTGCAGGTGGCCGGCGACGATCAGCTGGTTGGCCGCCTTGACCGTCTGTCCCGCGCCGGAGGGGCCCACGTGGACGACGGTGCGCCCGACCACCTCCAGGACGGGCCGCGCCGCCTCGACGTCCTCCGCGTCGCCACCGACCATGATCGAGAGGGTGGCGTTCCGCGCGCCCGCCTCCCCGCCGGACACGGGGGCGTCGAGCATGCGCAGGCCCCGCTCACGCGCCTCGGCGGCCATGCGGCGGGCGACGTCGGGCCGGATGGTGGACAGGTCGATCACCAGCGTGCCGGGCCGGGCGTGCTGGAGGACCGCGCCCTCCCCCACGAGCACGTCCTCCACGTCGGGGCCGTCCGGCAGCATGAGGCAGACGACCTCCGCACCGTCGACCGCCTCGGCGGCCGAGCCGCAGGCCGTCCCGCCGGCGTCGACCAGCGGCTGCATCTTCTCCGACGAGCGGTTGTGGCCGCGCACCTCGTGCCCGGCCTGCTGCAGGTGGACGGCCATGGGACTGCCCATGATCCCCAGGCCGATGAAGGCGATCGTGCTCACGAGACGGGTCCTCTCCGACGGGTCCGCGGCCAGCCTACGGTCCTCAGGCCAGCATGAGCAGCCCACGGACCAGGGCCGCCGCCCCGCCCAGCGCCGCGACCAGGGTGGCGGTGCGTCGGGCGGCCGAGGCGGAGACCCGGTCGGCGAGGTAGCCGCCGAGACCGATCCCGACGAGGACGCCGCCGACCACGACCGCAGCCAGCCACCACGGCGGGACCCACGCGGTGACCGGGGTGACGAAGGTCTTGGCCAGCACCGACAGGGCGCCCATGACCATGAAGACCGGCTGCATCGTCGCGGCGAACCCGGCCTGGCCCCAGCGCACCAGGCGGGAGTGGACGATCATCGCCGGCCCGGCCACCCCGGCGATGGTGTTGAGCGCACCGCCGACCAGCCCGGCACCGGGGGTGACCCACCACCGGCGCACGTGCGGCAGCCGGCCGAGGTGGTCGACCAGCCACCCGGTGCCCAGCCCGAGGAGCACCACGGCGCCGACGGTGATCTGCAGGGCCGGACCGGGAAGTGCCCCGACGAGCAGCGCGCCGAGGACCGCCCCCGGCACCGCGGCGACCCCGATGAGCAGCGCGCGGCGCCACTCGACGGTCCGCCTCACCGCCACCGTGAGCATCAACGCCGAGACCGTCGTCGTGGCGTTGGCCACGAGCACACCGGGCGCGGCACCGAGGAGCACCGCCAGGAGCGGGGCCACCACCAGTCCCATCCCCAGTCCGGACACCCGTTGCAGGGTCGCCCCGACGACGATCGCGACCACGATGAACGCGATCATCGAGGCCGTCAGGGTCATGGGCGGAAGTCTCGCACCCTCGCCAGCACCTCCCGCGCCACCACCTCCGGCTGCCGCTCCGGCAGCCAGTGACCTGCGTCCACCTCCACGAACCGGTACTCGCCGGTGACGTGCCGGGCGGTCCGTTCGGCGGCAGCCCTGCCGAGGAAGGGGTCGCGGGCACCCCAGACGTAGGTCGTCGGCACCGCCACCGGTCCCGCCGCCAGCCCACCGCGCCCACCGCGCCCACCGCGCCCACCGCGCCCACCGCGCCCACCACGGGAGGGTCGCAGCGCGGCGCGGTACCAGTTCACCGGCCCGCGCAGCGCGCCCGCCCGACCCAGCCGCGCGGCATACCTCTCGCCGTCCTCACGCGCCAGGCCCGTGCGGCGCAGGCCGCCGGACCGGAGCATCCGGGCCAGTCCCCGCTCCGGCAGGACGGGGAGCTGGAAGGCGAGCATGTACCAGCTGCGCCGCCCCTGGTCGGTGTGCCGCAGGGCCCAGCGGAGCGCCGACGGGTGCGGCGTGGACAGCACGACCAGGCTGGCGACCCGCGCCGGGTGCTCGGCGGCGAGCGCCCAGGCCACCCCTCCGCCCCAGTCGTGCCCGACCACGTGCGCCCGCTCGACGCCGGCGGCGTCCAGGAGCGCGACGACGTCGGCGACGAGCTCGGGGAACCGGTATGCCGACACGCGCCGGGGGCGGGCGCCGGACGAGTATCCACGCTGGTGGGGCGCGAGGGTGCGCAGACCGGCGTCGTGCAACCCGGGCGTCACCCTGTCCCAGGCCGTTGCGTCCTGGGGGAACCCGTGCAGCAGGACCACGACGTCACCGTCGACCGGGCCGCCGTCGAGCACGTCGAAGACCAGACCGTCGCGGGTGAACGTCTCCACGTCCTGATGCTAGCGACGAGCACCGGCTGACGGGCGGGGCCAGGTCAGGAGACCTGGACCCAGATCCCACCCAGCTCGGCGTGCTGCGAGCACTCGTGGGGACCGGGCGTCAGGTCCAGGGCCGGTGCCGGATTCGGGGGGATGGTGCCACCCGTCCCGCGGAGGACGGGCTCCTGGAAGAACACCGTCGATCCCACCGGGCATCCCTGCGACTCGTCGCTGCTGGTGAGCACGAGGTTGCCCGCGTCGTCCATCGCGACCTCCCCGACGTCGTCGGGGCTGGTCAGCAGCTCACCGTCGTCGTCGAGGACGTAGCGCCCGCCCTCCGCCCCGTCCGGGGTCGTGACGACCAGGAGCCGCCCCGTGCCCTGCTGCATCCACGCGCGGGTGATGAGCTCGATCCGGGTGACGGGGGTCGGGGAACGGTGCCACCTGGCTGCCTCGCTGTTCTCGTGCTCGCGCCACCCGGTGTAGACCACCGCTGCACCGACATCGGACCTCGGTGAGAGGCGGATCCACGACACGCGGTCCCCACCGGTGCAGCCGCCGTCCGAGTCCGGGACGGGGACGACGCTGCCGACCATCCGGCCGTCGTCGGTGATCTGCAGCGACCAGTCGCACAGGTCGTCCGGAAGCTCGATGCCCGTGTCGGTCACCGCGTAGGGAACCGGAACCTCGTCGGAGACGGCCTGGTAGGTCGGGTTGAAGAAGCTGACCGTGCCGTTGCGGTGGAAGGACCACAGCCAGCCGCTGGCGTCGTGCGTGAGCCAGATGCCGGCCAGGTTGTCGACCGAGACGGGGAGCTCCGTCGGCAGCTGGGGCCCGGGTGCTGCCGGCTGCGGCGCCGCCCCCTCCTGCAGCTCCCGCCAGCCGACGGCCCCCGCGAGCACGAGGCCGCTGACGGCCGCGGCGGCCACCAGTCCGGTGCCCCAGCGGCGCCGGACGGCACCCTGCTCGCGCCGGTGGATGAACCGGTGCTCGGCGTGGACGAGCTGCTCGGGCGTCACCGAGACCTCCCTGGCCACGGTCTGGAGCGAGCTGTGCAGCGCCTCGTCGATGTTCATCGGGTCACCTCCATGCTGGTCGACAGGGCCGCGCGTGCCCGGTGGGCGTGCCGCTTGACCGAGCCGGTGCTCATGCCGAGCAGGGCGGCGGTCTCCGCCTCGCTCAGCTCGAGGAAGTAGCGGCAGACGATGACCTCGCACTGCCGTCGGGGCAGGGACCGCACCGCCTCGACGAGCCGGTGCGCCTCGTCCCGCTCGATCACCGACACGCTGGTGTCCAGGACGGGCGGAGGGTCGGCCCATCCGGTGCGTGTGCGTTCTCTGACCAGGGCACGGATCCGCGAACGGGACAGGTTCAGGACGGACACCCGCAGGTATCCGACCGGTGACGCCCGGTCGCGCAGGGTGGACCAGTGCGTGTGCAGGGAGCAGAAGGCCTCCATGACCACGTCCTCCGCGCTGCAGCGGTCACCCAGGATGCAGTAAGACAGTCGCAGCAGACCCTCGTAGTGCTCGCGGAACAGGCTCTCGACGATCTCGTCCCGCGTGAGCTCCACCACCTCGGGGGCAGCCTCGCGGACGGGGGCCTCGGAGTGTCTTTCGTCCGCGTCGCACCCCGCCTGCGACATGCCTGTCACCGCCTCTTCGGCTACGTACCTCATGCTCCCTAGTCGCATCCGACGCCATCAGGTTGACACGCATGCGGCGCGAACGGGGCCAGGCCGTCGGTCAGGGGCCCCGTTCGCCTGTCTCCTCCTCGTCGTCGGCGTGCGCGGTCGACCGCTCCGTCACCCGCAGCGCCCCCTCCGGCAGCACCGGCGCCTGCGGCCGGCGCAGCTCGTGCCCGCGCTCCTCGACCGGCTCGTCCCGCCGGCTGCTCAACCAGGACCGGGCCTCCCTCATCGCGGCGGCCGTCGACGCCCCCAGCCGGGGGGTGGCGTGCTCCAGGTGCACCGTCTCGTCGATGTCGAGCTTGGCCGAGAGTCGCAGCTGACGGGCCATTGTCTCGCTGAGCCCGGTGAGGTGGAGCCGGCCGCCCCCGGCCTCCAGCTCGTCGGCGTAGTCGTCGAGGACGTCGATGAACGTCGCCCCGATCTCCTCGTGCCCGCGCAGCCGCAGCACGACCACGGCGTTCCGCGACCCCCGGGCGGAGGGCAGCTGCTCCTGGAGGGCACGCGCCCCGGCGAAGAACATGGACCCGCGCACGGCGAGCACGAGGACCGATCCGTCCGGCACGTGCCCGGGCAGGTCGGTGTGCTCCTCCAGGCCGCCGTCCTCGGTCGTGCGCAGCTCCACCAGCCGGACGTCGGCACCCGAGCGCGCCACGTAGACCAGCACGGACAGGACGAACCCGGCGGCCACGGCCATGGGGATGGTCAGGACGAGCGTGGCGAAGAAGGTGGCGGCGATGGTCAGCCGCGCCTGCAGCCCGGCGGACCAGATCGAGCGGGCCTCCCTGGAGGAGATGGCCGCCAGGCCGGCGATCACCATGAGGGCACCCAGCACCGTCATCGGCACCTGGGTCACCACGCCCGGCAGGACCACGATGAACAGGAGCATCCACACCCCGCTGAGCACGCTGGCCCACCGGCTCCGCGCCCCGGCCGAGACGTTCAGCGCGGTCTGCCCGACCGACCCGCCGGCGGGGATGCCGGAGAAGAGACCGGCCGCGATGTTGCCCGCCCCCTGGGCGAAGATGTCGGTCGTGGTGGAGATCCTGGAGTCGTCGGGGTTCTCGACCTGCTGCGAGACCCGGCCCCCTGGATCGCCACGATGCCCGCGAGCGCCAGCGCGGCCAGGACCAGGTCGACGGAGAGCAGGGACAGGTCGGGCAGGCTGAGCGCGGGCAGGCCGGAGGGTATGGCGGCCACGTCACCGACGCGTTCGACGCTCGGCAGCCCGAGCAGGACGACGGCGAGGGACGGCACGACGAGAGCCACGACGGTGGCCATCGTCTCGAACCGCGTGGACATCAGCGCGACCATGATGCCCAGGGCCACCAGGCCGACCACGGTCGTGACCAGGTCCCAGTCGCCCACGTGGCGGACGAGGTCGACGAACTGCAGCAGCTCGTTGGATCCGTCCGGTCGGTAGCCGACCAGCGGCGCGAGCTGGTCCAGCACCAGGACGGCCGAGACCCCGAAGAGGAACCCGGTCATCACCGAGTGCGAGACGTAGCGCACCAGCCGTCCCACCCGCAGCACCGCGAACAGGGCGAGGAAGACCCCGGTGAGAAGCGAGATGAGGAACACCGCCGGCCCCCGGTCCTCGGCGGGGTAGGACGCCACCGCCTGGCCGGCGGCCAGCGAGGCCGCCGAGGTGGTCGCGATCATCATCATGTGCGAGCTCGACGTCAGGCCGCCGGCGATCGCCGAGGTGGCCGAGGTGTAGAGGCCGTAGACCGGGTTGACCCCGGCCAGGGCCCCGGCGGCCAGGCCGTCCGGGACCGAGACGACCGCGTTCACCAGCCCTGCCTGGGCGTCGGCGCGGAGGGTCTTGGGCCGGAAGGACTCCTTGGTCAGCCCGGGACGCCGACGGGGTCGCTGCATGGCCGGCCGGTCATGCTGCTCCACCAGTCGCTTCCTTCCGCGGGGTCGGCACACACCCTAGATCCCCGCGCCACGGTTCGCGCGTGGCGCCCGCCCGGGTGGCCCCGGGCCCCGAGCCTGGCTCTACAGCCCGGCCCGCAACGCCTCGATGTCGGTCAGCAGCACCGCCGCCGCCTCGTCCTCGATCGACTTCCCCGTCTGCGCCTCCACGTGCGAGGCCAGAGCGGCGAGCTGGTTGTCAGCGGCCCGCAGGTTGCCCCGCTCCATCGACGCCTCTACCACGGCGAGCCGCGCGACCAGGGTCGCCGCCTCCTCCGGCACGATCAGGCCTGCGTCGGCATACCGCTCCACCAACCCGCGCAGCGACTCCAGGGTCACCTCGGCGATGAAGGTCACCGAATCGGTTCCCTCGTTGCCCGAGGTGTCGATGGCCGTGACCGTCAGCGTGTGTTCACCGAGCCCGAGCTGGCTCAGGTCGATCTCGTCCGCGTCGAACACCTCGCCGTCCAACCGGACCACCAGCTGCTCCACGTCGCCGCGTTCGTCGTCGACCTCCACGACGACCGGGACGACCTCGTGGTGCCCGTACTCGCCGGCCTGCGGAGACGTGATCTCGACCGTGGGGGCCACGTCGTCGACGACGGTGAACGTCCACGCCTCCTGAGTGGCGTTGCCGGCCTTGTCCTCGACCCGCACCACGACGGTGTGCTTGCCCAGCGTCAGCTTATCCAGGTCGACCACGGTCCCCGCCCCGAGAGTCTCGTCGTCCAAGGTGATCTCGGTCGACCAGACCCCCGACAGCGCGTCCCCGACGACCGGCGCGATCGTCACCTCGTCCGTGTAGGAGTAGGACTCCGCCAGGTCGAGGGTCACCGTGGGCGCGTCCGGGTCGTGCGCCCGCATCGCGGCTGCGTACTCACCCAGCGTCATCGACACGCCGCCGGTCTCCTCGAGGAGGGCCTGCAGCTCGGTCAGCGTCCGCTGGTAGCCCTCGAACGCTCTGGGGTCCAGGGTGCCCTCGGAGAAGTTCCCGTCGTAGCTCGTCAGCTCGAAGAGCACCTGGCAGGTGCCGTGCTCCTGGAAGTCCGCGCGGCACCGGTCGGCCAAGGAGGTGGAGGCGTGCCGCTCCCAGTCGGAGTAGTCCTTGCCGTCCTCGGTGGGCCTGCAGACGTCCGCGTCGTCGCAGTCCACGCCGCTGTGCGCCCGTAGACCTTGCTCGGCGCCTGACTGGCAGTTGGTCCAGGTCGCCGCCCCGTTTCCGCAGGCGATCTGCGACCAGGGCACGTGCGCCAGGCCAGCCTCGTCGACGTAGTTGAAGTCGTCCCGGCCCCACGGCTCTGCGTACCAGGCGGAGGAGACGTAGGAGTAGCCGACCGCCTGGATGGCCTCCTGGGCCGCGTCGTCGAAGGCGTCCGTCGGCGGGATGAACCCGGTCAGCGCGTGTGATGCCGCGGCCAGGTCGACGGTGCCCGCGATCGCGTCCATCCCCACGCGCAGGAGTGCGACGGACTGAGACACCGGCATGCCACAGTCGAACTCGGCGGCCGTGGGCCCGTGCTCCTCGAGGTATGGCGTGTAGACGCAGGTGTGGTAGGTCCCGTGGTGGACCAGCTCGAAGTTCGGGTCGGCGATCACCGTGTCCAGGAACTCCGGGGTGCTGCTCCCGTCCAGCCGTCGTTCGTCCCAGGGGATGAGAGCCAGCGAGAAGCCCAGGTCGCGGCCCAACGCCTCGGTCGTGAGGGCACGGGCAATCTCGGACCGATAGCCGACCGACATGGCGTCCGCCCGCAGCATCAGCGCTGGGCTGCGGCCCCAGTCGATCCGGTCTGCCTGCTCGTGCTCCCAGGAGCCGACCTCGGTCGCCGGTCGTCGGTCGTCCCGAGGGTCACAGGCGTCGCCGCGGTCGTCACCGTCGCGGTCCTCCTGGCTGGGGTCCGCGGTCCACGGGCAGACGTCGACCGCGTCCTCGACGCCGTCGTCGTCGTCGTCCGGGTCGCAGGCGTCCCCTGCGCCGTCGCCATCCAGGTCCACCTGAACCGGGTTCTCCTTGTCCAGCTGGATGTCCGGCGGGTTGGGCACCGATGGGCAGTTGTCCAGCGAGTCGGACAGGCCGTCACCGTCGGTGTCGGGCGCCTGGCCGTGGAGCATGGTCACCGGGTTGGTGATCCAGCCGGAGTGGAAGCCGCGGACCAGGTCGAGGTAACCGTCCCCGTCCCAGTCCGTCGCATCGACGACGTTGTTGACCAGACCGGGCAGGGTCAGGGTCGTGCAGGAGTCGTAGACGGGCGCCCCGGCGGTGGACGAGTCCAGACACTGGTGCAGCCGGAACGAGCGGTCAGTACCGACCTGTCCACCCGCCACGAGCAGGTCCAGGCGGCCATCGTCGTCGATGTCGACGACCGTGGGCTCGTGGTAGGCCTCACCGTCCAGCCCGTCGGTCGTGCCCGACCGGACCAGCCACTCCGGCGCTGCCCAGGCGTGGGTGTCACTGGTTCCGACGTTGCGGTACAGGCGCACGCCCTTCTCGTTCGCCAAGGCGCCGGTCCCGATGAGCAGGTCCAGGTCGCCGTCACCGTCCAGATCGACGAGCTCCGGGGAGACGTACGCCGTCGTCGACCCGGTCGTGGCACCCACCCGGGCACCGTCCTCGGTCACGAGGATCTCGCAGCCCTCCGTGTGCACCCGGGCGGCTCCGTCACCGGACCCCGGACACAGGGCGACACCCTTCTGGCTGTACTGGGTCCCGACCACGAGATCGGCCTCTCCGTCCCCGTCGACGTCGCCCACCGCAGGACGGGCGTAGAGCGTCCAGCCGAACGGGTCTCCGATCGTCCCCGAGCCGAAGACGGAGGACAGCTGTCCCAGGGCTCCGTCCTCGTCCCGCAGCGCGACCGCGACACCACCGTGCTGACCTGCACTCCGCAGCCCGACGACGAGGTCGTCGCTCCCGTCCCCGTCCCAGTCGGCCACGGCCGGTGCCGGCGCGTGGTTCGCGGGCAGCTGGAGGAGGTCCACCGTGGTGTCGTGCTCCCAGGGGTAAGGCGCAGCCTGCGCCGCGTCGGGCGAGCCGATCGCCACAAGCGGCGTGACCAGCAGGGCGAGCAGGGCGCTGAGCACCGCAGCTGCGCGCGGGGACGACGACGTCGTGACCACAGAGTTCTCCCGATGGTGATCGCCGCACCGCGGCGTGGTGTTCGTGTGCTGCCGCGTGCAGGCTACGGGGCAGGTCGAGCACCTGACCAGGGACTTTGCCAAGAACTGACCTGAGGATGACCGTCCTGTGACCCGGTGGGTGAGGGATTCCCACGGCGCTCAGCTCCAGCGCACCCGGGCCCGCCCGCGCCAGACCTCGAGCACGCCGCCGTCGTCCTTCACCGCGCCGGGGGCGGCACGGTTCCAGAGGGTGAGGTAGAGCGCGCGGGGTGTGCCGGCCAGGACGGGGTCGTCGTCGCGAGCGGGCCGGTCGCGGTCGGTCGTGACCGCGCCGTCGTCGGCGACCCGCACCGTCCAGGACCGGTCGGACCCGTCGGGGCGGACGACGAACCGCAGGGGCCCGGCGCCCCTGAAGCGCGACCGGCCGCGGGTCACGAACCCGGTGAGCAGCTCATCGACGCCGTCCAGGGCCACCGCGTCGTCGATCCAGACCGCCACGTCCGGAGGCGCAGCCCCGCCCAGCCGGGCGGCGAGCGCGTCGACGGCGTGGATCGTCGTCTCGTGGCACTGGCGCCGGGCCCAGAACGTCCGCGGGGGCGGGGCGTCGCGGAGGAAGACCATGGCCGCGACGTCGTCGGCGACCTCCCCGATCGTGGTGGCCAGCGCCGCGGCGCCCTCGGCGAGCCAGGCCACGGGGTCGGCCACCTCGTGGCCCTCGGCGTTCCAGCCGGGCGGGTGGCACGGCTGCTGCAGCAGGGTGGCGCGCGCCCAGCGGTGCACCATCCCCTGGTGGGCGACCAGGTCGCGGACGGTCCAGCGGGGGCAGGTCGGCACCGCCGCGTCGAGGCCGGCGGTGCTCGCCTCGTGCTCGAACTCCCCCGCCGCGGCCAGGAGACCGGCGACGTGCTCCTCGACGCTGCGGTGCTGCATACCTCCTCAGCCCCCCATGGTCACCACGGCCCGGCCGGTGATCCCCCCGGCGCGCAGGGCGGCGTAGGCCTCGTCGACGTCGGCCAGGTCGAAGGTCCGGGTGACCACGTCGCGGTAGCGCAGGACCCCGCGGTCGGCCAGGTCGATGACCGCCGGCAGGTCGGTGCGGGTGCGGGCGCCGTAGTTGGCCACGATCCGCAGACTGCGCCGGACCATGAGGTTGATCTCCACCGGCGCGTCCTGGCCGGCACGGCCCAGGCCGACCGGGACCATCCGGCCACCGGGCGCCAGAAGCTTCAGCGCCAGCTCGAACGTCTCGGGTCGGCCGAGCACCTCGAAGGCCACGTCCACCCCCAGACCGCCGGTGGCGGCCAGGACCTGCTCGCGCGCGTCGGGGTCGCGCGAGTCGACGGTCACCGTGGCCCCCATCCGGGTGGCCGCCGCCAGCTTGTCCGCGTCGACGTCGACGGCGACCACCTCGGAGGCACCGAACGCCCGGGCCAGCTGGACGACGTTCGACCCCACCCCGCCGACGGCGACGACCGCGACGCTCTCCCCCGGGCGCAGGTCGGCAGCCCGCCGCACCGCGCCGTAGGCGGTCAGCCCGGCGCACCCCAGGACCGCGGCGGGCGCGAGCTCCATACCCTCCGGCACGGGGGCGACCGCGGTGGCGGGCACGACCGCGTACTCGGCCAGCCCGCCCATGGAGTACATCGCGACCGGCTCACCGCCCGAGGTGCGCAACCGGCTCGTGCCGTCGAACAGGTGGCCCGACAACCGATTCTCGGCGAAGAAGGGTTCGCACAGGTCGTCCCGTCCCTGCGCGCAGAAGCGGCAGCGGCCGCAGGGCATGAGGAAGGCCCCGACCACCGGCCGACCGACGGCCAGGCCGTCCCGCCCGGCCCCGGGCCCGAGGGCGGCCACGTGCCCGGAGATCTCGTGCCCCAGGACGGCCGGCCGAGGGAAGGCGATGTGCCCGTCCAGCGCGTGCAGGTCGCTGTGGCAGACCCCGCAGGCGGTGACCCTGATCAGCACCTCGTCCCGCTGCGGCTGCGGCACCGGAAGGTCCTCCAGGGACAGGTGACCGTCCTCGCGGCACACGGCCGCCCGCATCGTGGTGGGCAGTGCCTCGGACGTCGTCATCGTCGTCTCCCTCGTCGATGTGGCGGACGCCTCCGATCATGCCGTGCGGGTGGGGGTCCGGCCAGGCCGGGTGGGGTGGCGGCCGACGGCGTCCACGCCGGACCGGGGAGACTGGGCGGATGGACCCCGCAACCACCCGGCAGGTCGTGCTGCTGTCCCGGCCGGACGACGTCCCCCGGGCCGAGCACTTCGAGATCCGCGAGACACCGGTGCCGGACCTGGCCGAGGGTCAGCTGCTCGTGCGCACCGAGTACCTCTCGGTCGACCCGGCGATGCGCGGTTGGGTCAGCGCGGTGGCCAACTACGCCGAGCCGGTGGGGATCGGTGAGGTGATGCGCTCCCTCGCGGTCGGCGAGGTCCTGGCCTCCCGGCACCCTGCCCACCAGGTCGGCGACGTGGTCATGGGGATGTTCGGCTGGCAGGAGCACGCGGTGGTCGACGCCACCGCCGTGTGGCTGACCGTCGTCGACGACGACCTGCCGCACTCGCTCGCCCTCGGCGTCCTGGGGCTGAACGGGCTCACCGCCTGGGCCGGTGTCCACCGGGTCCTGCGCCCCCGGGCCGGGTCCACGGTCGTGGTCTCCACCGCCGCCGGCGCCGTGGGGTCGATCGTCGGCCAGCTCGCCTCGAGGATGGGCTGCCGCACCGTCGGCATCGCCGGCGGCCCCGGGAAGGCCGCCCGCTGCGTGGAGGAGTTCGGCTACGACGTCGGGATCGACTACCGCGCCGCCGACTTCCAGGAGCAGCTGGCGGCCGCCACGCCCGAGGGGGTCGACCACTACTTCGACAACACCTCAGGACCGATCACCGACGCGGTCCTGGCCCGGCTGGCACCCCGCTCCTCGGTGCTCGTCTGCGGGACCGCGGCCATCCATCACCTCCTGGGACCCCTGGCCCACCGGCCCCCGCGTCGAACGCATCGTCCTCACCCGCCGCGCCCGCATCGAGGGCTTCCTGGCCTTCGACCACCTCGACGTCCTGGAGGAGGCGGTCGGCGAGCTGGCGGACCTCGTCCGCTCCGGCCGGCTGGCCCACCGCGAGCACGTCCTCGACGGGCTCGAGCACGCGCCCGGCGCGATCGCGATGCTCTACGAGGGCAGCAACGAGGGAAAGCTCGTCGTCCGGCTGCCCTGAACCGCACGGTGCGTGGCGCACCGGCGACGGAGGCTACGCCGGGGAGCTTCCCAGCACGGACGCCAGCTCGACCAGCGAGGCCACCTCGACGTCGGGACGGGCGAAGTGGGCGGGGTATGCCGTGCCGCTGCGGTCGATCCACGCCGTCGCCAGACCCGCCTCGTGGGCGCCGTGGACGTCCCACGGGTGGACGGCCACCAGCATGGCGTCGGCCGCGTCCACCCCGCAGACGTCAAGGGCGTAGGCGTAGGCCTGCGGCGCGGGCTTCCACCGTGGCGCGTCCTCCACCGACAGCAGCCGGTCGAAGGCGTCCGTCAGCCCGTGGCGCTCGAACAGCCCCCGGGCGACCGCGGTGGAGCCGTTGCTCAGGGTCACGAGCGGGATTCCCAGGTCGAGCAGTCCCCGCACGCCCTCGACCACGTCCGGGTGCACGCCGAGCTGGCCGAACCCGGCCATCACGTGCTCGACGGCCGGCTCCACGTCGTCCATGTGCGGGGCCAGCACGCCGCCCAGGACGTCCTTGCCGACGTCGGCGAAGGACGGGTTGGACCCGGTAGCGGTGAGGGCGAAGCCGTCCCGCAGCAGCGCGGCGAACCACGTCCTCGCCAGGTGCTCGGGCGCACCGACGGCGGCGAACCGCTCCCCCATCGGGCTCATGTCCGAGAGCGTCTCGTTGACGTCGAACACGATGAGGTCGGGGCGTCGGTCCATCCCAGGACGCTACCCTGCCGCTCCCGACGTGCGGCGGCACCACCGACCTCGCTCAGGCGTCCTCCGGCTCCAGCTCGGTGAAGATCTCCACGGTGCCGGTCAGGGTGCGGTGGACCGGGCACTTGTCGGCGATCCGCAGCAGGGCCTCCCGCTGCTCCTCCGACAGCGCGGGATCCACGGCGATGGAGCGGTCGATCCGCTCCAGACGTCCCTCGGTGGTCTCGCACTCCTGGCAGTCCCTGGCGTGGATCCTGCTGTGCCGCACCGTGACCGTCGTGGTCCCGTAGTCCCAGCCCTTGCGGCGGGCATACATCCGCATCGTCATCGAGGTGCACGCGCCCAGAGCCGACAGCAGCACCTGGTAGGGGTCCGGTCCGTCGTCGTCGCCTCCGGCGGCGGTCGGCTCGTCCAGGACCCAGGTGTGCCCTCCCGCCTCCGCGGTGTGCGCGTAGCCGGCGTCGGCGGCCCGCTCGCTCACCCGCACCCCCTCGAGGACGGGCTGCGTCACCTGGGCCGTGGCCACCGCCTGCGCCGCCTCTTCCCGGGGCGCCGCCTCGTCCTGCCCGCCGGTGACGTCCGCGGCGGCCGTGACCGGGTCGGGCAGGTAGCGACCGGCCCAGGCGGCCACGATCCCGGCGGCGAACTCCGCGTCGGCCGGGTCCGAGAGGAGGTGGTCGGCCCCGTCCAGGGAGACGAAGGACCGCGGGTGACCGGCCGCGGCGAAGATCGTTGCCGCCTCCTCGATGCCGACGACCTGGTCCTGCGGCGAGTGGAGCACGAGAATCGCCGCGTCCAGGGTCCTGAGCCGTTCCGTCTGCGACTGCTCGGAGATGTCGTGGAGGAACTGCCGACCGATGACGAAGGGCCGCCCGCCGATGTCGACCCGCAGCCGGTCCTCGCCCTGCTCGCTGGGCCGGGCGTCGGCCAGCAGGTGCTGCACGTGCTCGGGCGAGGCCGGCGCCCCGATCGTGCTCACCGCACGGACGCTGTCGATCTGCCCCGCGGCCGCGACCACGGCCGGACCCCCGAACGAGTGGCCCACGAGCAGCCCGACCTGCCCCCACTCGCGTCCCATCCACCGGGCGGCGGCCACCAGGTCCTCCACGTTGGTGGTGAAGGTGGTCTCGGCGAAGTCGCCCCCCGAGTCCCCCAGGCCGGTGAAGTCGAAGCGCAGGACGGCATACCCGCGTCCGGCCAGCTGCTGGGAGATGCGGGTGGTGGCGTGCGCGTCGCTGCTGCAGGTGAAGCAGTGCGCCATGATCGCGTAGCCGCGCGGTCGCCCGTCCGGCAGCTCGAGGGTGGCCGACAGGTCGGCCCCGGTGGCCCCGGGGAAGGTCACGTCCCGCACGGTGGTCCGGTCCCCGTCCCGGACGGCCTGCTGCTCCTGCTGCACGTCATACCTCCACGGTGGTCATCCTCGTCCTGGCTGCGTCCACCCTGGCACGCCGCCACGGTCCGTGCCGCGAGGGGGTCACCGCCACCGCCCACGGAGCGGCCGGTGGTGGCAGGCTGGTGGGACCAGCCAGCCCCGACCACCCCGTCGCACCGAGGAGCCACCCATGGACGCACCCCGTTACGAGGACCTGACCGCCCTGCTCGTCAACTGTTCCCTGACCCCCGACCCCGTCCGCTCGCACACCGGCCGCCTGCTCGACGTGGTCGACCACCTGATGAGCGGCGCCGGCGTCACGGTGGACCGCCTGCACGCGGTCAGCCACGACATCGCCCCCGGCGTGCAGCCCGACATGCGCGAGCAGGGGTGGGAGGAGGACGCGTGGCCCGAGCTGTGGCCCCGCGTCCAGGCCGCCGACATCCTCGTGCTGGGCACCCCGCTGTGGCTGGGCGAGGAGTCCTCGGTCTGCCGCCGGGTCGTCGAGCGGCTCTACGCCATGTCCGGGCAGCTCAACGACGCCGGCCAGTCGATCTACTACGGCAAGGTCGGCGGCGCGGTCATCACCGGCAACGAGGACGGCGTCAAGCACACCTCGATGTCCCTGCTCTTCGCCCTGCAGCACCTGGGCCTGGTCATCCCGCCGCAGGCCGACGTCGGCTGGATCGGCGAGATCGGACCCGGACCCTCCTACGCAGACCCGCGCGAGGGCGACGTGCCGGTCGGCTTCGACAGCGACTTCACCAGGAAGAACGCCACGATCATGTCCTGGAACCTCATGCACACCGCCGACCTGCTGCGCCGCTCCGGCGGGCTGCCGTCCTACGGCAACGACCGCAACGCCCTGCAGGACGGCGAGCTGTTCGGCTACGCCGACCCGGAGGCGGTCAGCAGCGGGTCCTGACGCGTCCGGCTACAACCAGCGCGGCAGGGCCGGGGCGGGACCGCCGCCGACCGTCCCCGGCGCCCCGTCCGCGTCCCGACCCGTGAGGTATGCCGCCAGCTGGGCCGCCGTCCCCCGCACCTCGGGCGCAGCAGGGCTCTCGGTCGGCTCGCCGATGCGCCACGTGCGCTCCCCGACCTCGTCGTGGAGCCAGAGGGCGGGGTGGTCGGCCGAGCCGACGGCAGCCGTGCGCTGGGCGACGACGTCGTCCACCAGGTCGTGCAGGAAGCCCTCGGGCAGGTCGGCGAAGGACACCCCGGCCCCCAGGTCGGCGGCATGGATCATCACCTCCCGGGCCCTCATCCAGGGCACCTCGGTCGCCTCGATGGTGCGCCCCTGAGCCGTGCGCACCGGGCTCTCCCACTGCTCGTCGGTCAGCGCGTCGAGGTCGGCGCGCAGGTCCCGCGCGGTGGAGGCGAACCACTCCCTCAGCTCGACCGGCGGTTTCAGCGCTCCCTCGTCGATGTCGGCGTTGCGCTGGTCCATGGAGGCGTACATCGGCGTCTCCACGCCGGTGCGGGCCCAGGTGACGAGGTTGCGCAGGGCCTCGGCGTTGGCCGCCACGTGGGCGACGACGTGGCGCCTGGTCCATCCCTGGAGCGACGAGGGTCCGTCGAGCTCCTCGCCGGACAGCCCGGCCAGCGCCCGTCCGAAGATCGCGGTGCCCTCGTCCGCCCACGCGAGCGAGCGGGTCAGCGGTGGTGCCATCAGAACCTTCCCTCCTCGGCCGGGGAGTCCGGCCGCACGACCTGGTCGAGCCACCCGGCCAGCACCTCGGCGACCTCGAGCGGCTGCTCGGCGGGGGCCAGGTGGGCCGACCCCTCCGCGATGACGACGGACGCCCCCGGGAGGGCCGCGGCCAGCTGTTCCTGCGTCGCGGGCGGCACCACCTGGTCGTGGCGTCCGCCGAGGACCAGCACCGGCATCCTCACGTCCGCCAGGAAGGGCCGCAGGTCGGCCTGCGCGAGCGCCTCGCACACCCGGGCGTAGGACTCGTCGTCCGCCCGCTCCAGGCCTGCGAGCAGCGCCGCCGCGGTGCCGGCCTCCCGCTCGAGGAACCCGGGCGCGAACCACCGCTGGGTCGAACCCTCGACCATGCTGGCCGTCCCGTCGCGACGGACCGTCGAGGCCCGCTCGTGCCATCCCTCGGCGGTACCGACCTTCGCCCCGGAGCACAGCACCGCGCTCCCGAGCACCCGCGCGGCCGCACCCGACCGGCCCGTCGCCAGCGCCAGCCCGACGACCCCGCCGACGCTCACGCCGGCGTGGGCGAAGGTCTCCCGGGGCCGGACCTCGTCCACCAGGGCGACCACCGCGCGGCCGAGGTCCTCCACGGTGAACGCGTCGGGGCAGGGATCCCCGTCCCCGTGCCCCGGCAGGTCCCACCCGAGGACGTCCACCTCGGCCAGGGTCGCCAGGTGCCGGGCGCACTCCTGCCACAGGGCGACCACCCCGGTGCCCAGCGACGGCCCGACGACCAGCAGCGGCCGTCCGCCGTCCGGCGTCAGCCAGTGTCCCCGCAGCACCGGTCCGTTCATCGCCGTCCGTCCGTCCTGCGGTCACCCGTGTCTTCGTGCCTCCCGGTCATGAGGACAGGTTCCCACGGACCAGCCGTGCAGGGGCCACCCGTCCGACCGTGGGATGACGCGCGGTCGGTCAGTCTTCGTCCAGTCCCCACAGCTGCAGGAAGCCCTCCTCGTAGGACATGTCGCCGTAGCCCTCCGACGCGTTCTCGGCGGTGATCAGCCGCGAGTAGGGAAAGTCGACCTCCCTCACGGACTCGCCTCCGGTCATCAGGCGCAGCACCTGGTCGGCGGCGTACCAGCCCATGGCGGTGTGGTCGAAACCGGCCACGGCACCGACCGGCCCGTCGGGCGTCACCTGCTCCAGCACCTCCGGCGTGCCGTCCTGGCTGACGACGAGGACGTCCGTGCGCCCGGTCGCCTCGATCCCCTGCACGGCGGCGTCCACAGCGACGTCCATGGTGACGTGGACGTAACGGGTTGCCGGCGAGCGGGCCAGCGCCTCCTCGACCAGTGCGGGCAGCTCGCCGAGCCGGCCGGTCGTGACCTCCAGCAGGCTCGTCGTGCATCCGGGGCACGCCGCGTAGACGGGGAGCGCCCCGTCCTGGACCCACGCCTGCATCGCGGGGGTGTCGATGAGCTGGACCACGAGCACGGACCCCGTCCCGCCGGAGTCGGCCACGACCCACTCGGCGAGCCAGCCCTGCTGCTCGGCATGGTCGGGACTGAGGTAGCCGACCTCGGCCGGATACCCGCGGCCCGTCGGCGCGGTCTGGGTGAACAGCACGGGGATCTCTGCACGGGAGGCGTGGACCAGCGCCGTCGCGATCCGGTCCTCGGGCACGGCACCGGTGACGATGACGTCGACGTCGGCCTCGACGGCCGCGGTGACGCAGGCGGCCATCACCACCGGGTCGCCCGTGCCGTCGCAGGTCTCCACCGTCACCCCGGCGTGGCCCAGCGCCTGCGCCATGCCGTCCCGGACGGCCAGAAAGGTGCCCACCTTCGACGACGCAGGCACGTAGTGGACCGTTCCACCCTCGAGATCGTCCACTCCCGCCACGGGGGGTCCGGGTGGGACGAACTCCTCCACGGCCATCTCCGTCGCCCGGTCGACCACGGCCTGCGCCCTTCCGGCCGCCGGGTCCACGGTGCGGTCGGCGGTCGCGCCGGTGGCGTCCTGCCCCTCCGGACCGTCCCCGTTCTGCGCCCCGCATCCTCCCAGCGCCAGCAGGGCCACCACGGCCACCGCTCCCGGACCGGTCCACAGCGACGTCCTCATGGCCCTTCTCCTTCCTGCTTCCAGCGTCCTCCCGCCGCCACCTCCTCGTCAGGGTGAGCGGGGCCGTCGCAGGGTGAGTTCGCTCACAGGGAGATCGAAAGGCATCCGCCCCGACCGAAAATTCGTCCTGCCACCCCTCCTCCCGACCATGGTGCGGCCCTCGACCCAGCCACCCGCGCTCTGCCTCCCCCGGCCCACCGACCTGCGAAGATCACGAGCGCACCGGGCGCGCGACGGCATACCGAGGATTCTTCGTCCTCCCCCCGCCCGCCCTAGATTGGCTCCCCATGGAGCAGCCCCCCGCCGCCTGGAGATCAGACACCCTGGCCGTCCGCGGCGGGCTGATGCGCAGCGGCTTCGACGAGACCGCCGAGGCGCTCTACCCGACCTCCGGCTACGTCTACTCCAGCGCCGAGGAGGCCGACGCGGCGTTCGGCGAGGAGATCGAGCGCTTCGTCTACTCCCGCTACGGCAACCCCACGGTGGCCATGCTCGAGGAGCGGCTGCGGCTGCTGCACGGCGCCGAGGCCTGCCAGGCGACCGCCTCGGGCATGTCGGCGGTGTTCACCACGCTCGGCGGCCTGTGCGCGCAGGGCGACCGGATCGTCGCGGCCCGGGCGCTCTTCGGCTCCTGCTTCGTGGTCGTCGACGAGGTCCTGCGGCGCTGGGGCGTGGAGTCCACCTTCGTCGACGGCACCGACCTGGACCAGTGGGCCCGGGCGCTGTCCACCCCGGCGACCGCGGTGTTCTTCGAGACCCCCTCCAACCCCACCCAGGAGCTCGTCGACATCGCGGCGGTGAGCGAGCTGGCGCACGCGGCCGGGGCGGTCGTCGTCGTGGACAACGTCTTCGGCACGCCGGTCTTCTCCCGACCCCTGGACCACGGCGCCGACGTGGTCGTCTACTCCACGACCAAGCACATCGACGGTCAGGGACGCGTCATGGGCGGGGCCATCCTCGGTCCGGCGGAGCTGGTCGGCGGACCGATCCGCACCCTCGTGCGGCACACGGGCCCCTCCCTGTCCCCCTTCAACGCGTGGGTGACCCTCAAGGGTATGGAGACGCTCACCCTGCGGGTGGAACGGATGGCCGCGAGCGCGCTGACCCTGGCGACGGAGCTGGAGGCCGACCCCCGGGTGCGGCGGGTCTTCCACCCCTGGCTCCCCTCGCACCCCCAGCACGGGCTCGCGCGACGGCAGATGAGCGGCGGGGGCACCGTCGTGACCTTCACCCTCGACGGCGGACGCGCGGAGGCCTTCCGGTTCATGAACGCCCTGCAGGTCGTGGACATCTCCAACAACCTGGGCGACGCGAAGTCGCTGACCACCCACCCGGCCACGACCACCCACCGGCGGCTGCCCGAGGAGGCCCGCGTCGCGGCCGGGATCCAGGAGGAGGGCACCGTCCGTCTCTCGGTGGGGCTGGAGGACCTGGACGACCTGCGCGAGGACGTGGCCAGGGGCCTGACGGCGGCGTTCGGCTGACCGTGCGGCGCGTCGACGTCCTCGTCCTCGGCGCCGGGCAGGCCGGCCTGTCGACGGCGTACCACCTGCGACGGCGCGGGTTCGCCGCGCAGGGCCCCGCCACCTACCTCGTCCTCGACGGCGAGGAGGGGCCGGGCGGCGCGTGGCGGCACCGGTGGCGCTCCCTGCGGATGGCGACGGTCAACGGGATCGCCCAGCTGCCGGGGATGCCGGTGCCGGAGGCGGACCCGTGCGCGCCGAGCTCGGAGTTCCTCGTGCACTACTTCGGGCGCTACGAGGAGGAGCTGGAGCTGGCGGTGGAGCGGCCCGTGAAGGTCCGGCGGGTGGTCCGCGAGGACGACGACCCCCGCGGCCGCCTGCGGGTGGAGACCTCGGCCGGGGCGTTCTCGGTCCGGGCGGTCGTCAACGCCACCGGCACCTGGCGCAAGCCGTTCTGGCCGATCTACGCCGGGCAGGAGACGTTCGCCGGACGTCAGCTGCACGTGGCCGACTACGTCGCTGCCGAGGAGTTCCGCGGCCAGCACGTCGCCGTCGTCGGCGGCGGGATCTCGGCCGTGCAGCTGCTCGACGAGATCTCCCGGGTGACGGCCACCAGCTGGTTCACCCGCACGGAGCCGGTCTGGCGCGAGGACGACTTCGACGCGGACGCGGGCCGGCGGGCCGTGGCGATGGTCGAGGAACGGGTCCGCCAGGGGCTGCCCCCGCAGAGCGTGGTCTCGGTGACCGGCCTGCTGCGCACGGCCTCGCTGCGGGCGGCGGAGGAGCGGGGCGCCCTGGACCGGCGGCCGATGTTCACCGAGATCGTCCCCGAGGGCGTCCGCCTGGTCGACGGACGGGTGCTGGAGGTGGACGTCCTCCTCTGGGCGACCGGGTTCCGTGCGGCGCTCGACCACCTGGCTCCGCTCGGTCTGCGGGGCCACGGCGGCGGCATCCGGATGGAGGGGACGCAGGTGGCCGACGAGCCCCGTGTGCACCTCGTCGGCTACGGGCCCTCGTCCTCCACGATCGGGGCGAACCGGGCCGGGCGCGCGGCGGTCACCGCCCTGGTGAGGGAGCTCGGCATACCCTGACGTCGTGGACGACTTCCTCATCGCCCGCAACCCCGAGGAGGGCACCTCGCTGCCCTACCTGCTGCGCATCCCGCTGGGGCCGGAGGGCGTGGTGCTCAAGGCGCGCGACACCTGGCCGCGCACCGGCAAGATCTACTGCCACCGCGCCGCCGGCTGGCCCCGGGACCCGGACATCGTCGAGGCCGTGCCGACCCGCTCGTGCGTGCGTCGGGGGGCGAGCATCGACCTGGTCCTGGCCCGCGGCCGGGAGAACCGCTCGCAGTTCGTGCTCACCCGCGTCCGCGGGGGTCGCGAGGCCATCTTCTGGCAGACCGCGCGGACGGCCAGGCAGGCACGGCCCGCGGTCGCCCTCCCCACGGCCCGCGCCTCCGGCGTCGCCGGCCTGGAGGTGCTCGTCGACAGCCACGAGCGCTACGCCTGGACCTTCGACCACCAGCAGGTCCTCACCCGGCGCCAGGCCCTGGTGGCCGGCGACTACGGTGTCGAGGTCCAGGGTCGTCTGGTCGCCTCCGTCGAGCGGAAGTCGTTGCCGGACCTGGTCTCCACGCTGACGAGCGGCCGGATGCGCTACGTCCTGGCCGACCTCTCCGCTCTCCCCGCTGCCGCGGTCGTCGTCGAGGAGCGCTACTCCTCCGTCTTCAAGCTCGACCGGGTCCGTCCGGCCGTCGTCGCCGACTCCCTCGGCGAGTGCCAGGCGCGTTTCCCTGCCGTGCCGATCGTGTTCTGTGAGAACCGTTCCCTGGCCCAGGAGTGGACCTACCGCTTCCTGGCGGCGGCACTCACCCACGCCGCCGAGGAGGCCCACGTCGGCGGCGAGGCGAGCCCCCTGCCGTCCGCGCGTCCCCCCACCGCCGCCCAGGTGCGGGCGTGGGCGCGGCAGGAGGGGTATGCCGTCTCCGACCGCGGTCGGATCCCGCAGGAGATCTCGGCGGCCTTCGAACGGCGCGGCGGTCGGGCCGGGGACCCGGAGGGCTGACCCGCCCGGCGAGGCTGGGCTCAGGCGTCGAGGCGGCGCACGTCCAGGGAGAACCCCTGCGCGCGGAGCGCCTCGGCCAGCGCGTCGCCGATCGCCACGGCGGGGGTCAGCACCCCGCCGTCGCCCGAGCCGCGCGTGGCGACCAGCGTCAGCGCCGCCTGTCCGAGCATGACCGAGGTGGCGGCATACCCGGGGTCGCCCTGCGCGGCGACGGTGGCGGCATACCGGGTCCCGTTCTCGGTGGTCGTCTCCGTCTCGGTGCGGAACGAGCCCGCCTCGCGCCTCGCCCGGTCCGGACCCTCCCCCGGTGCCGGCAGCCGGCGCTCCACGAGCGGACCCACGACCGGCAGGGCGAGCGCGCCCATGAACGTGCCGAGCCCGGCGACCATCGCCTTCGCCCGCAGCGCGCCCCTGGCCCCGCGCCCGGTGGGCACGAGCTCGCGGTAGCGGAACCGGGGCCCGTAGCCACCCTCGGTGAGCGCGTGGGAGCGCCGGACGACGCGGGTGTTGTAGGGCCCCATGAAGAATGGGGCGGCCCAGCGGCCGCTGCGCTCCTCCACGAACGGCCGCCACACGTCCCGCTGACCCGGCGTGCCGGTCGCCCCGCCGCTGAGCGCCTCGGGGTCGAGGACGACCCGGCGCAGCGAGGGGTCCTGGCGCATCCGCTCCAGCTGGGCGCGCAGGGAGTCGATCGTGCCGCCGCTGATGCCTCCCCGTATCCGTCGCACCCACAGCGTGGTGTCGGTCAGGCCGCCCGCTCCGTCCGCCTCGGCCGCCCGGTGCAGCAGGTGGACGCCCAGGTCGGAGGGCACCGAGTCGAACCCGCACGAGACGACGATCCGCGCCCCCGTCCCCCGGGCCGTCCCGTGCGCCCGCTCGATCGCCTCCCGCACGAAGAGCACCTCCCCGGTGAGGTCGGCGTAGTCGGTCCCCTCCTCGGCGCAGGCCACCACCAGCGGCATGCCGTAGCGCTGGTAGGGCCCGACGGTGCTCACCACCACCGCGGACCGGGCGGCCATCGCCCACAGGGCCGGTTCGTCGGCGGCGTCGGCCACGACGAGGGGCCAGTCGGCCGCGCGCGGGCCGAGCGTGGACCGGACGGCCGCCAGCCGGTCGCGGGAACGGCCGCCCAGGCCGATCCGCACACCCTCGGGGGCGGTGGCCACCAGATGCTCGGCGACGAGCCGACCCACGAAACCGGTGGCGCCGTAGAGGGTGATGTCGAGGTCGCGCGTGTCGTCCGTCATGCGTCCATCGTCGGTCATGGCCGCGGCAGGGACGCGGCCGGTGGGCTCCCGGGCACCCGCAACCGCCAGGCGTCGGGCTCGACCCGCCAGGTCCGTCGCCGGAGCCGCCCCGGCGGGACCTCCCCGTCGGCGCTGACGTGGAACGCGTCCCGCGGCCCCACCGCCTCGACGAGCACCTCCCGGCCCCGGGTCACGGTGACGTCGGAACGCCGGGTGTGCCGTCCCTTGCGCAGGTCGCGGGCGAAGCTCGTGCGCGCCGCGGGAGAGGTGCCCAGGGCGACCACGACCTCGGCGAGGCCGTCGTCGGGCCGGGCGGCCGGCGCCACGAGGGTCCCGCCCCCGACCGAGGAGCCCAGGGCGAGGGTGACCATGAGGACGGGGGCCGAGCCGTCGACCACGGTCGCTCCGTCGACGACGATCCTCAGGTGCCAGCCGCGGGACGTCAGTCCGGCCCGGAGGGCGCCGACCGCGTACGCCGCCTTGCCGAACACCCCCTTGACCTCGCCCGCGTGGGCGGTGGCCTCCGCGGCGACGCCGGCGTGGACCGCGTTGACGACCACACCGCCGGTGTCGTCCACCAGCATCCCGCGTGGGTCGGGACGGCCCGTGGCCGCGCGAGCGGTGCTGCGGCCTCCGGGTCGAGCGGGATGCCGGCGGAGCGGGCCAGGTCGTTCCCGGTCCCGGTGGGCACCAGCCCGACCGTGGCCGGCAGCAGGCGCTGGTCGTGCAGCTCCTGCAGCAGCCGGTGGACGGAGCCGTCACCGCCGAGGACGACCACGTCGCGCCGGACGGGACCGGCGAGGGAGGAGGCGGCGGCGGCATACTCCTCGTCGGACCCGGGGGTCCTGACCTCGACCTGTGCCGGCGCTGCGGCCGTCGCGAGGAGGCGGCGCACGCGCTCGACCCGGGAGTGCTCGTCGTCGTCCCCGGGGGGTCTGGCCAGGACGAGGACCGGTCGACGGTGGTCGGCCCTCGTGACGTCGGCGTCGGCGGTCAGGTCTGCTCCTTCGTCGGTCCTCGGTCGGCTGGGGCCTCCAGCGTAGGTCCACACCGGTCCGGGGCGTCGGTGTCCGGGACGGGCGTCCACGACCGCTACACTGGTTCCAGCGCCCCGCACCGTCTCGCCTCGGGGTGCCCGATCTGTGCGCCGCCCTCCCCCACCTTCCCAGGTGCTCCGGGCAGCCCCCAAGGTCGCGCCGCTCCCGCCGGGGGCCTGCGCGCCGGGTGAGACACCGCATACGTCTCGAAAGACTTTCTTAGTGACCTCCAGCTTCGCCGACCTCGGCGTGCCCGCCCACCTGTCCTCCCTCCTGGCCGAGCGCGGCATCACCGTGCCCACGCCCATCCAGGCCGCCACGCTGCCCGACTCGATGGCCGGCCGGGACGTCCTGGGCCGCGGCCGCACCGGGTCGGGCAAGTCCTACGCCTTCCTCCTGCCGCTCGTCACCCGGCTCAGCACCGGTGCCGACGCCCGCCGGTCCGCGACCCGTGGGCGTGCCCCCCGGGCCCTCATCCTGGCGCCGACCCGTGAACTGGTGCGCCAGCTCGACGAGGCGCTGGCCCCGCTGGCCAAGGCCGCCGGGCTGTCCACCCTGACCATCTTCGGCGGCGTCGGCCAGAACCCGCAGGTGCGGGCGCTGCAAGCGGGCGTCGACGTGCTCGTGGCCACGCCCGGCCGGCTCGAGGACCTCATCAGCCAGCGCCACGCGGACCTCGGATCGGTGCAGATCACCGTCCTGGACGAGGCCGACCACATGTCCGACCTGGGCTTCCTGCCCGCGGTCAAGCGGCTGCTCGACCGCACCCCGCGGGAGGGCCAGCGCATGCTGTTCTCCGCGACGCTGGACGCCGGGATCGACGTCATCGTCAAGCGCTACCTCGACCGCCCGGTCACCCACCACGCGGACTCGGCCCAGTCGCCGATCTCGACCATGGCGCACCACGTGCTGCACATCGACGCCGGCCACCGGCTCCCGGTGCTCACCGACCTGGCGTCCGCGCCCGGTCGGGTCGTCATGTTCACCCGGACCAAGCACGGCGCGAAGAAGCTGGCCAAGCAGCTCAACGGCGCGGGCGTGCCCACGGTGGAGCTGCACGGCAACCTCGCCCAGAACGCCCGGGTGCGCAACCTGGACGCCTTCCAGTCCGGCACGGCGACCACCCTGGTGGCCACCGACATCGCCGCCCGCGGCATCCACGTCGACGACGTGGCGCTCGTCGTGCACGCCGACCCGCCGGTCGAGCACAAGGCCTACCTGCACCGCTCGGGCCGCACCGCCCGCGCCGGCGCATCGGGCACCGTCATCACGATCATGACCGACGACCAGGTCCGCGACGTACGTTCGCTGACCCGCGCCGCCGGCATCAGGCCGACGATCACCAAGGCCCACCCCGAGCACCCCGTGCTCGTCGAGCTCGCTCCCGGTGAGCGCACGCTCGTCCCCGGTGGCCTGCAGCTGGCCGTCCCGGAGCAGAGCGGTGGCCAGGGGCGTGGCCGCGGCAACGGTGGCGGTCGAGGCAACGGTGGCGGCCGTGGCAGCGGCAACGGCGGCGGAGGCCGCGCAGCCGGTGGCGGCCGTAGCGCAGCCGGTGGCGGAGGCCGCGGTCGCGGCAGCGCCGCGGGCTCGGGCCAGGGACGCCCCGCCCGTACCGGCGGAGGCGGCGGCGCCGGCGGTGGTCGCTCCGGCGGACGCTCGCGGAGCGGCTCCGGCGGCGGTTCGGTCGTGGCCTTCTCCTCCTCCAGCAGCGGGAGCCGCGGAGGTCGCTGAGCCGCGGCAGGCTGCACCGCACGGCGTCACACAGCGCACGGCGTCACGCAGGGCACCACGCAGCGCACGGCGTCACGCACCGCACCACGCATCTTGACGGCGGGGGTCGACCTCAGGGTCGGCCCCCGCCGTCGTCGTGGGCCCCCGCCGTCGTCGTGGGCCACCGCCGTCGTCGTCGGCCACCGCCACCGCCACCGCCACCGCCACCGCCACCGAAGGTGCCGGCGTCCGGCCTGCCGCTCCGACCGACGGTCCACCAGGTGCTGGCCTACGGTCGGTGGGGTGAGCACCACCCACCGGATCCGCATCGGCATCTCCGGCTGGAGGTACGCCCCCTGGCGCGGCGTCTTCTACCCGCCCGGGCTGCTGCAGCGTCGCGAGCTGGAGTACGCCTCCCGCTGCCTGGACACCGTCGAGATCAACGGGTCGTTCTACTCCCTTCAGCGTCCCAGCAGCTACCGGGCCTGGGCCGAGCAGACACCGCCCGACACGGTCCTGTCGGTCAAGGGGAGCCGGTTCATCACGCACATGAAGAAGCTGCGCGACGTCGACACGGCGCTGGCCAACTTCTTCGCCTCCGGCCCGCTCGCCCTGGAGCACCGGCTCGGGCCGTTCCTGTGGCAGCTGGCCCCGCGCTTCCGCTACGACCACGACCGCCTGGACGCCTTCCTCGCCCGCCTGCCGCGCACGGCATACCAGGCCGCAGAGCTGGCCGCCCAGCACGACGACCGTCTGCGCGAACCCGCCTGGACCTCCCCCGGACCCGACCCGGAGCGTCCGCTGCGGCACGTGCTCGAGGTGCGCCACCCCACCTTCGCCGACAACGCCGAGCTGCTCGACCTGCTGCGGCGGCACGGCGTCGGGATCGTCGTCGCCGACGCCGCCGGGCTCTGGCCCTACTACGACGTGGTGACCGCGCCCGTCGTGTACGTGCGCCTGCACGGGGACACCGAGCTCTACACCAGCGGGTATGGCGAGGAGGCCCTGGGCGTGTGGGCGCAGCGCATCCGGGGCTGGGCCGAGCAGGCCGAGGTGTTCGTCTACTTCGACAACGACGTCAAGGTGCACGCGCCGCACGACGCGATGCGGCTGGCCGACGTGCTCGGGGTGACCGCCTCGTCGCGTCTGCCCGGGGAGCGGGGCCCGAGCGACGTGCAGGGGTGACCGGGTGAGGCACGGCTGGCCGTGGGGCGGGGCCTACAGTGCTGCCAGCGCACTCGTACTCCATACCCGAGAGGACCACGCATGCCGCAGCTGCCGGGCAGCCCCCTGGAGATCTTCCCCCTGAACCTCGGCGGCAACGCCTTCGGCTGGACGGCGGACGAGAAGACGTCGCACGCGGTGCTCGACGCGTTCGTGGAGGCGGGCGGCACCTTCGTGGACACCGCCGACTCCTACGCCGCCTGGGTGGACGATCGTGGTGGCCAGTCGGAGACGATCATCGGCTCGTGGCTGGCGGCGCGGGGGCGGCGGGACGACGTGCTCGTGCCGACCAAGGTGGCCCGAAAGCCCGGGCGTGAGGGACTGTCGCGGGCAAACGTGCTGGCGGCGGTCGACGAGTCGCTCGAGCGGCTCCAGACCGACCACGTCGACCTGTACTACGCGCACTTCGACGACGAGGACGTGCCGGTGGCCGAGCAGGTCGGGGCGTTCGACGAGGTGGTCCGGGCGGGCAAGGCCCGGGCTGTGGGCCTGTCGAACTTCTCGCCGGCACGCATGCGCGAGTGGTTCGAGACGGCCCGTCAGGAGGGTGCCGCGGTGCCGGTCGCGGTGCAGCCGCGCTGGTCTCTGGTGTCCCGCGAGACCTACGAGCGGGACTACGCACCCATCGTGGTGGACGAGCAGGTGTTGGTGTTCCCGTATCCGGCGCTGGCCTCGGGGTTCCTCACCGGGAAGTACCGGTCCGAGTCGGACTTCGAAGGAGCGCCCCGGGGTGGAGCGGCCCGGCGCTACTTCGAGGCGGGTGGGCTCAGGGTGGTGGACGTGCTCGTCGACGTCGCCGGTCGGCACGGGGTCGAGCCCGCGACGGTGGCGCTCGCGTGGCTGCTGGCCAAGGGGGCGACCGCACCGATCGCGTCCGTGTCCCGACCCGAGCAGCTCGCGCCGCTGCTGGCCGCTGCGACCACGACACTGAGCGACGAGGACGTGCGCCGGCTTGACGAGGCTTCCGAGGGCTTCTGACCGAGTGCCCGCTGTTCCCCGGGTCGAGGTCGGGGCGCTGGAGAGCTCAGAAGGGTGGGGGGTCGTCGGGGGCGGGGCGGGTGGCCCAGCCGTCGGTGTGGCCCTGGCTGGCGGTCCTTGACGCCCAGGGGTCCTGGGTGCGGGGGGTGTCGGGTGTCTTCGCGCCGGGGGTGTCCTTGATGTCGAGGAGCTGTTCGGGGGTGGGGCCTTTGAGGTCGGCGTGGCGGCCGTCGCGGGCCAGGGCCAGGCGGGGGTCGATGCTGGCCCAGCCGGCCAGGCGCAGGTCGTAGGCCTCGGCGTCGACGAGGTCGTCGGTGGCGCGGGCCGGGGCGCCGGCGTGGCGGTGCACGATCGCGGCGTACAGGAGGCGGTTGGCCAGGTCGGCCCGGTCGGCCCACCGTTGCGTACCGTCGGGGTCGTCGAGGTCCGAGGCGGGGGCCAGGGCATCGAGGCGGGTCAGGTACTGGCGGTAGTCGTGCCCGCGGGTGGTCACGACCTGTCGCAGCAGGGTGGTCCAGGTCAGGTCGCGGCGTTGGTTCATCGCCGAGGACCACAGCCGGGCGGTCTTGAGCGCGTGGAAGAAGACGCCCTTGCCGTTGAGGTTGGTCTCGGCCGTGGGACCGCCGTCCTGGTGCTCGTGCTCGTGGTCGAGCTGCCAGCGCTGCGGCGGGGTCCGCTCCCCCGGGCCGCGCCCGTACACGTCGGCCGCGGCGATTTGGCGGCGCATGTCCGCGTCGGGCCGGTAGGCGGCGATCGTGCGCTCGATGCACCGCCCGTCGGCCGGGTCGACCAGGATCCGGTGCATCGTCGTGCCCGGTGCCAGCGCCAGCTCCCGGGCCCCACCCGGGGTCAGGAACGCCGGGTGCAGCCCCACCAGCTCGGCCACCGTGCCCGACCACGCGACCCCCGGCAACGGGACCTGCCCCACCACCGGCCAGCCCGGTGGCACGGCCATCGGTGCTGGCGCGCCCGGCGAGGGCGGCGCGCCCGGAGAGGGCGGCGCGCCCGGAGAGGGCGGCGCGCCCGGAGAGGGCGGCGCGTCGGGCGAGGGCGGTGACGCTCCTGGCGGGGTCGGTGGCCCTGCTGAGGACGGCAGGGCAGACTGGTCCCCGCATCGTCGGGCGAGCCAGTCCGGCAGCGGAGGCCAGCCAGGGCCGGCCAGGGTCAACGACCCGACGTCGGCCGGACCATCTCCACCCCGGTTTCCCTCGCTACCGCCTCCGCCACTGCTGCCTGCTCCGCCATGGCTACCGCCACCCCGGCCTTGGACGCTACCCCCACCTTCGCCGCCCGGTCCGTGGGCACGCCCGCGACCGGGGCCGGGGTGGGTGTGGGCGCACCTCGGACAGGCCACCGTCCCGGTCAGGGAGTCCCAGGGGACCACGACCTGCAGGTTCACCGGTGGGGTCGCCGTCGTCACCGCGGCCAGGGCGTCCAGGTCCTGCGGTGTGAGCAGCTCATCGACGACCTGCGGAATCGCGACCGTGCCGTGCAGCAGGAGACCGGCGCACAGGTCCGAGCGCAGCTGCGCCAGCGAGCGTTCCTCCCCCGCACCCCTCAACGTCCTGGCCATCCGGTCGATGCGGGCGAACACGCCCACGCCCGAGATCAACGGGGTGCGCACACCCACCGTGGCGGTCCCGTCGTCGTGCACCCGCAACCACGCGTCCCGCCCCGCGACCGCCTCGTCGCGGGCGGCCCGCGCGGACCGCTCGTCCCTGCCCCTGGCCCGGACCACCTCACGCTCGAGCGCGGCGTAGAACTCCTTGACCGCCCACGCCCGTCCGTGCAGCTGCCCGTCCGGGTCCAGCCGCTCCGGCGCCGCGCACGCAACGTCGCTGCCGAAGAGCGCCGCGCCGATCATGGTCACGTCCTCGGTCGGCAGCGACCCTGCCTTGGTCCAGAACCGGCGCACCAGGTGCCAGGGCACCTCACCGCGGCGCAACGCACCCAGCACCGCTCCGACGATCCCCTCCGGCGCGCACGCCACCGCGACCATGTCCCGGGCCTCTCCGCGGCCCAGACCCAGGGCCACCTCCAGCTCGGCAGCCACCAACGACTTCACCCGCGCCCGCCACTTCCCCCAGGCCGTGGCCGACAACCCCGCCGGATCCTCGACCCCCTTCTCCTGCAGCAGCCGCCGCCCCGTGCGCACCGCCAGATCCGCCACCGCGACCAGCTGCACCGCCTCCATCCGGCACCGCAACAACGCCAACGCCCCCACCCCGTGGACGGCCTCCAGGTCCATGGCCGGGGCAGTGAGAACTCCCTCGTGCTCGGCCGCCACCACCGCCGCACCAGCCATCGCCTCCACCGTCGCGGCCTCCAGTCCCAGATCGGACAGGACGCGACCCACGGCGCCGATCGGATCCCGCAACGTCAACCCCGGGTCGTGCTCGGCCGCAGGCTCCGCCCAGGCTCCGGGACCGGTCAGCTCCTGCCACACCAGTGACTCTCCGAGGGCGCAGGCCTCGGCGTCGTAGGGCTCGATGTCCTCCCACGGCGGCTCCACCACAGCGACACCAGGACCCGACCCACCCGACACCCACGACGCCCCACCACCACGACCGGCACTGCGACTGCCACCCATCGAACCCCTCCTCCCCAGACATCCCCCTGCCTGAGACCCATATTAGGACATGTGTTCGAACATGGCAAGAGGTATCCCCAGCTCGCGTGTCCCCCACCGCGCGAGAACCCCGCAGGGCTGGCTCGCGGGGGCCTCGGGCGGCCAGACCGACGCGAGCGGCCCCCACGTCAGGAACGTGAGGGCCGCGCGAACACCCGGTTCAGATCAGGTCAAAGGTCAGGTAGGGCAGACCAGGTCAGGTAGGCGAGTCAGGGCACGAGCAGCAGCTTCCCCGTGGTGCCACCCGCCTCAAGGTCCTCATGCGCCCGCCGGGCCTCTGCCAGGGGATATCGTCCGCCGATCCGCACCTTCAGCGACCCGTCGGCCACCCCGCCGAGCACGTCGCCGGCCCGCCACAGCAGCTCCTCACGCTCGGCCGCGTAGTGCGCCAGCGACGGCCGGGTCAGGTAGAGCGACCCGCCGTGGTTGAGCGCCATCGGGTCGACCGGGGGCACCGGCCCGCTGGCCGCGCCGAAGAGCACCATCATCCCGCGGGGGCGCAGCACCGCGATCCCGGCGTCGAACGTGTCCTTGCCGACCCCGTCGTAGACGACGTGCACGCCGTCCCCGTCGGTCAGACGCTGCACCTCCTCCGCGAGGTCGACGTCGCGATAGAGCACGACCTCGTCCGCGCCCGCCTCCTTGGCCAGCTCGACCTTCTCCTGGCTTCCCACGGTCCCGATCACCCGCACGCCCTTGGCGCGCAGCAGCTGGCACAGCAGCAGGCCGACCCCACCGGCGGCAGCCGTCACCACCGCGGTCTGCCCCTCGGCGGCCTCGAAGGTCGAGTTCACCAGGTAGTGGGCCGTCATGCCCTGCAGCATCACCGCGGCCCCCAGCTCGAGCTCCATCCCCTCCGGCACCGGGACCACCCGCGCGGCCGGGACCAGGACCTGCTCGGCATACCCGCTCCCGGGGGCCATCGCCCACGCGACGCGGTCGCCCACCTGCACGTCCTCCACGCCCTCACCGAGGGCGGAGACCGTTCCCGACCCCTCGTTCCCACCGACGAACGGCAGCGGCAACGGGTACCTGCCGCTGCCTGGTAGACGTCGATGAAGTTGATCCCCCCGGCCGCCAGGTCGACGCGGACCTCGCCGGGGCCGGGCTCCGGCGTCTCCCGCTCGACGACGGTGAGGGCCTCCGGCCCTCCGGGCTGCTCCACGATGACTGCACGCATGTCCCGACCCTACCCACGCCGACGGGGCCCGACCGTCGGAGGCACCCCCTGCGGCTCCCCTGTGTCCACCCGCACCGTCGCACCGGACCGCCAAAGCCCCCGCGAACCGCGGCCGGCGCTGTGGGCGCTGGTCATCGGGTTTCATGGTCCTGGCCGGCACCACCATCGTCTCGGTGGCCACGCCCGCCCTCATCGACGGCCTCGACGCCAGCGTCAACGAGGTCCTCCGGGTCACCTCCGGCCACCTGCTGGGGTATGCCGTCCCGCTCCTGGTCACGGGCGCCCGGGTGACCGGGGCCGGAGCTGCAGACCCTCGTGGGGGCCTGCCAGGCGGGCGACATTCAGGCCTGCGACGACCTGTGGTTCGCGGCCCCCTCCGGATCGGCCGAGGAGCAGCTGGGCGCCGACTGCGGTGGCTTCTACCCGGGGCAGGGACCGGGCTGCGTGTGGGCCGAGGAGGACGCCGCCCTCTCGCCCTGATGCAGCAGGTGGGCCACCAGGGCGATCGTCTCCTCGACCGACCCGGCCCGCACCGGCGGACGCCCGGGTCCGTCGGTGCCGCCCAGCAGGTCGGCGTCCCACCCCAGCAGGACGACCGGCACCCCCGTCCGGCACGCGAGCGCCACCTCGCTGAGGGTTCCCCAGCTCGACCCGACGGCCACGACCACGTCGCTGACGCGCACCAGCAGGCCGTTGCGCAGCTCGCCCAGCCCGGTGGGCAGGACGACCGTGTGGTGCTCCCCGGCCGCGCCCCGTTCCCGGCCCGGGAGCAGCAGCCCCACGCTCAGGCCGCCCGCCGCGCGGCACCCCTGCGCCGCCGCGGCCATCACGCCGCCCAGTCCACCGGTGACGACCACGGACCCCCGCCGCCCCAGGGCCTGGCCGACGTCCCTGGCCAGCCCGACCTGCTCGGCCGTGGCACCGTCCCCCGGCCCGACGACCCCGACGTAGCCCGCGTGGCCCGCGTCTGCCTCGCCCCCCGTTGACCGGTCAGCTGGGGTGGCCGGAGAGCTCATCATCGGCGGTGCTGCCCGAGGAGGGGACGACCGACGCCACCGGGCTGCTGCTGGCCGCCCGTCCTCGACGGCCGGTGACGGCCCGGACGATGCTTATGGCGGCGACCATCGCCAGCGCCCCGCCGAAGATCCAGGCGAAGGGCGAGGGGTCCTGTGACCGGTCGGTGCTGCGGTTCATCGGATGCTCCTGGGGTCGCGGTGCCGGCGGCGTCGTCGCCGCCTCCTCCAGTGTCGCCCCTCAGACCTCGAACGTCACTCCCTGGGCGAGGGGCAGCTCGCCGGAGTAGTTCACCGTCGTGGTGACGCGCCGCATGTAGGCCTTCCACGCGTCCGACCCGGACTCCCGACCGCCGCCGGTGTCCTTCTCCCCGCCGAACGCGCCGCCGATCTCGGCCCCCGAGGTCCCGATGTTGACGTTGACGATCCCGCAGTCCGACCCCTCCGCCGAGCAGAACAGCTCGGCCTCGGCCTGGTCGCGGGTGAAGATGCTCGACGACAGGCCCTGTGGCACGGCGTTGTTCATCGCCACCGCCTCCGGGAGCTCCTCGTAGGTCATCACGTAGAGCAGCGGGGCGAACGTCTCGGTGTGCACCACCTCGGTCTGCCGCGGCATCCGGACGACGGCCGGCCGGACGTAGAACGCCTCCGGCGCCTCCTCGGCGAGCACCCGATCACCTCCGGCGAGCAGCTCGCCCCCGTCCTGGACGGCCCGGTCCACCGCGCTGCTGAAGGTCTCGAAGGACCGTCCGTCGAGCAGCGGCCCCACCAGCGTCCCCGCACCCGACGGGTCCCCCACCTTCAGGCTGCGGTAGGCGGACGCGAGCCGCCGGGTGAGCTCCTCCTCCGCCACGTCCACGTGGGCGATCACCCGGCGCATGGTCGTGCACCGCTGCCCCGCGGTGCCGGCGGCGGAGAAGACGATCCCCCGGACCGCCAGGTCGAGGTCTGCGCTGGGTGCGACGACGGCGGCGTTGTTGCCCCCGAGCTCGAGCAGGCTGCGCCCGAGCCGTCCGGCGACGACCGGCCCGACCGAGCGCCCCATGCGGGTCGAGCCGGTGGCGCTGAGCAGGGCCACCCCACGGTCGGCGGCCAGCGCCTCCCCGACCTCGGGACCGCCCAGCAGCACCTGGGAGAGCGCCTCGGGATGCCCCGCCTCACGGATCGCCCGCCCCAGCAGCGCGTCGGCGGCGAGCGCGCACAGCGGCGTCCGCTCGGAGGGCTTCCACACCACCGGGTCGCCGCAGACCAGGGCGACCGCGGTGTTCCACGACCACACGGCGACCGGGAAGTTGAACGCCGAGACCACCCCGACGACGCCCAGCGGGTGCCACGTCTCGCTGAGCCGGTGCCCGGGCCTCTCCGAGGGCATCGTCCGCCCGTAGAGCTGCCGCGACAGCCCGACGGCGAGGTCGCAGACGTCGATCATCTCCTGCACCTCGCCGAGCGCCTCCGAGGTCACCTTCCCGGCCTCGACGGTCACCAGCGCGGCCAGGTCCTCCTTGTGCTCAGTCAGCAGCTCGGCCCACCGCTTGACCAGGGCCCCGCGCACCGGGGCCGGCACGGTGCGCCATCCCTCGAACGCCTCCCGCGCGCGCCGGACCGCCTCGCCCACCTCGTCGGGCCCGTCCCACTCCAGCGAGGACACCACGCCGCCCGTCACCGGGGAGCGGCCCTCGTGCGCCCCCCGCCGGGCGTCCAGGTCCACCCCGCAGGCGCGCGCCGCGGCCTCGGCCCGGGCGCGCAGCTCCTCCTCGGTCGGCAGGGACGCGGGTATGCGGTGGGGCTGGGACGGCACGGGAGGATCCTTCCAGGGTGCTCGGGTGGGCCCCGGGACCGGAGGTCCCGGGGCCCCTCACCCTGCCACAGCCGAGCGGGGACCTATCCCTGGTAGCGGGGCCGGGGGGGCTGCGGCCGCTGGCGGGCGAACTCCCCGCCCGCCCGACCGCCGTAGGGCCGGCCGTGGTCGGCGTACTCCTCCCGCCGGTAGGTCAGCGACCAGCGGCCCACGGACACGACCGCACCGGTCCGCAGCGGCACGGGTCGATCGACCTCGGCCCCGTGCACGCGGACGGACTCACCGGCGACCGGCACCACCTCGTACTCGTCGGTGGCTGGGTTGCGCCGCACCTGCAGCTGGCCCGGCGCCAGCCCCTCGAGGACGAGGTCGTCCTCCGGGCCCGACCCGATCGTCGTGGTGCCCCGGCGCAGGTCCAGCTCCGTCCGGGCGCCACCCTGCTCCGGCGGGGCGGTGTAGTAGACGAGGCGCGGACGCCCGCCCCCGAGAGGATCGTGCGTGGTGGTCACGTGCCGCCGGCGGGGCGGGGCGACGGTGGGGGCGGGTGGCCACGGCGTGGACGGGGGCACCAGCCCCCGCAGCGACGGGGCGCCCGCGTCCCCCTTCGACCGCGCCAGCCGCAGGGCGGCCCGCCGGTCGTGCAGCGCGATGTGGGCCGACCCGGTCAGGGCACGGTCGAGGATCGAGGCGCGGACCCTGCCGAGCGACAGGATCCGGCCATGGTCGCCCTCGACGACCACGGTCAGCCCGTCGTCGGCCAGCAGCCGTGCGAGGTCGCGGACCGGGTCCACGGTCGTGCGCAGGTCCGCGCCCATCGGCAGGACGTCCAGCCCGTCCAGGTGCACCGTCAGCGTCGACCCCGACCCGGTGACGCGACCGGTGAGCCGGCGGCCGGGGTCGTCGGCGGCAGGACCGGTGTCCACCGTCAGGGTGAGGTCGGCCTCCACGTGCAGGCGCGGGGCCGCCGGGGCCGCGGTGGGCGCGGACACGACGGTCACGCCCTGTCGGAGGCGGTGGCGTCGTGGCCCCGGCCGGTGTCGGAGGCGTGCTCCTCGGTGGTGATGCGCAGCGTCCCGTCCAGCTTCCAGGTGGCGCGGGGGGCGTCGGGGCCGGTGTCCCGGGGGACCTCGACGGCCATGTCGACGAAGCTGTAGTTGATCGCGGCCCCTTGGCCGGTCAGGTAGCTCCACATCTCCTTGGCGAGGTCCGTCCACGAGACGGCGCCGGACCCGTCGGCGGCCGGGGCGGTCCCGGGGCCGCCCGGGCTGACGGTGGTGCTGGCGGGGCTGGTGAGCTCGGTCATGTCTGCATCTCCTTGGTTCATCTTTGGACAACCTTTGTCCAATGTCTGTCAGTGTGACACCACCGGGCCGTCGACGCAAGGGGCACCCGTAGGCTGAGCCGCACCCACCCCATACCCGCAGGAGCGCACCGTGGCCCGCCTGAGCAGCACCGACCTGCCCGTCGACCTGATCGACCTCGACGCCGTCCTCACCGAGGAGGAGCGTGCGGTGCGCGACAGTGTGCGCGCGGTGTGCGCCGAGCACGTCCTGCCCTTCGTCGCGGAGTGGTACGAGCAGGGGCGGGCGCCGGTGCGCGAGCTGGCGCGGGTCTTCGGCGCCCACGGCCTCATGGGGATGCACCTGCAGGGCTACGGCTGCGCGGGGATGAGCGCCGTCGACTACGGCCTGGCGTGCCTGGAGCTGGAGGCCGCCGACTCCGGGGTGCGCTCGCTGGTGTCGGTGCAGGGCTCCCTGGCGATGTTCGCGATCTGGCGGTTCGGCAGCCAGGAGCACAAGCAGCGGTGGCTGCCCGCGATGGCCGCGGGCGAGGCGATCGGCTGCTTCGGCCTCACCGAGCCCGACCACGGCTCCGACCCCGGGTCCATGCGCACCCGGGCGCGCCGCGACGGGGACGAGTGGGTGCTGGAGGGGACCAAGACGTGGATCACCAACGGGTCGGTGGCCGACGTCGCCGTCGTGTGGGCGCGCACCGAGGGCGACCCGGAGGGGCGGGACACCGTCCGGGGGTTCGTCGTCCCCACCGACACCCCAGGATTCTCCGCCCCCGAGATCACCGGGAAGATGTCGCTGCGGGCCTCGGTGACCTCCGAGCTGGTCCTCCAGGGGGTCCGGCTGCCCGCCGACGCCGTCCTGCCGGAGTCCGGGGGCCTGCGCTCCCCGCTCGCCTGCCTCGACGAGGCGCGGTACGGGATCGTGTGGGGATCGATGGGGGCGGCGCGGACGGCGTTCGTGACGGCCCGCGACTACGCGGTGGAGCGCGAGCAGTTCGGCCGGCCCATCGCGGCCTTCCAGCTCACCCAGGCCAAGCTGGCCCGGATGCACCAGACGCTGGCCACGGGGCAGCTACTGGCCCTGCACCTGGGCCGGCTCAAGGACCGCGAGCTGCTCCGTCCCGAGCAGGTCAGCGTCGGCAAGCTCCACAACGTCACCGCCGCGATCGAGGTGTGCCGCAGCGCCCGCACGGTGCTCGGCGCCAACGGCGTCTCCGGGGACTACCCGGTCATGCGGCACGCCAACAACCTGGAGTCGGTGCTCACCTACGAGGGCACCGAGGAGATGCACACCCTGGTCGTGGGACAGGCGCTGACGGGCCACCAGGCGTTCAGGTAGGCCGACCCCTCAGGGCCACCGCCGCTCAGACGACGAGGACGCGGCCGCCCATCCCGAGCATCCCGTCGGCCCAGAACATGTCCATCGCGGCGGTGGAGATCCGGGCGCAGCCGTGCGACGCGGGCCAGGGCGGGATCGACCCGGAGCCGTGCACCGCATAGTTGCCGTCGTAGAACATCGGGCGGTACAGCTCGCCGAGCTCGCCCTCGCGCCAACCGTCGCCGAGCGTGCCCACGGAGTCCATGAAGCCCACGACGAAGTCGCCGGAGGGGGTCTGGGCGGTGTACTCGTTCCCCCTGAACTCGTAGGGCTCACCGTTGCCGGTGGAGGTGTTGAACACCATCGTCGTCGCTCCTCCGCGGACGACGAGGAGGAGCTGCGGCCCGAGGTGGACCTCCACGTGGTCCCCGCCGGCCACGGGGCCGGCCGGTAGCCGGTCTCCACGGCCGCCTGGGTCGCTGGCCCGGCGATGCCGTCGCGCACGAGGCCGTGGGCCTTCTGCACGGCCCAGACCGCCTGCTGGGTCAGGTGGCCGAACACGGCGTCGGGGGTGCCGCACCAGTAGCCGGTCGACCCCAGCTGCTGCTGCAGCGCCAGCACCCCGTCGCCGGCGTCACCACGCTGGTATGCCGCGGGCTGGGGCGGCGGGGGCGGCTCGGGCTCCGGTTCGGGCTCGGGCTCCGGCTCGGGCTCGGGCTCAGGCTCAGGCTCCGGCGGGGGTGGCGGCGGCGCGGCGACGACCCGGTCGTACGTGTCGGCGAGCCCGCCCAGCACCGCGCCGGTGACAAGACCCAGACCGCCCCGGAGCAGGTCCCGCCGGTGCATCGGCAGCCGGGTGAGGGCCTGCGGCACCCCCTCGTATCGCTGCAACCTCATGCCCGGTCCTCCCCGTGTGCGGCGTCGACGCGTCCGCCATTGGACGCACGGACCGGACCGGTGGCCCCCGGGCGACACGCGGTCGTTGCCGAATCGTGACCACCGACGGGTGGGGCGCACGCCCACGTCATACAGTGTTCCCACACGTCGGCCGACCCCTCCGGGAGGACCTGCATGGCACCGTCGCCGCCCCTGTCCCGCCGCTCCGTGCTCGCGCTGGGCGGGAGCGCGGCCCTCGGCGCGGTGCTCGCGGCCTGCGACGTCGGGACCCGGCCCGTGCCGATGACCGGGGACGGGACGACCGCGACGGGGACCGCCGGCGGACCTGCCCCGCGGTTGCAGCAGTGGTACCACCAGTACGGCGAGGAGGGGGTGCGGGAGGCGGTCGAGCGCTACGCCGCCGAGTACGAGGCCGCCGACGTCACCGTGAGCTGGCAGCCCGGGGCCTACGACCGCACGACCGTGACCGCCCTGGTGGGCGGCGAGGGTCCCGACGTGTTCGAGTACCCCAACGGACCCTCGGTCGACATGATCCGGGACGGCCTCGTGGTCGACCTGACGGACGTCTTCGGGGACGCCCTGGCCGACTTCACCCCGTCGATGATCGAGCGGATGACCTACGACGGGAAGATCTGGGCGATCCCCCAGGTCATCGACACCCAGGTGCTCGTCTACCGGCCCAGCCTGCTCGAGCAGATGGGCCTCGAGCCGCCGCGCACGATGGAGGACCTGCAGGTCGCGGCCCGCGAGCTGACCACCGACCAGGTCAAGGGCCTCTTCCTCGGCAACGACGGCGGTGCCCAGCGGATGGGCGGCCCGATGCTGTGGTCGGCGGGCCTGGACTACCTGGAGGACGACGAGGTCGCCTTCGACTCGGCCGGCGCGGCCGAGGCCCTGACGGTGCTGCGCACGTTCTGGACCGACGAGGTGCTGCTGCTGGACTCGCCGCAGGACTGGGACGACCCGGCCCCGCTGACGTCCGGCCGGGCCGCCATGCAGTGGACCGGCCTGTGGACCTTTCCGCAGATCCGGGCCGAGCTCGGCGACGACGTCGGGGCCATCCCCTGGCCGTCCATGCCCGGCGGGTCCCCCTCGGTGCCCGTCGGGGCCTACGGGTCCTGCGTCTCGGCCCGTGCGACCGACGTCGAGGCGGCCCGGGACTTCGCCCGGTGGCTGTGGGTGGAGAAGACCGAGCACCAGCTGGACTTCGCGACCTCCTACGGCGTGCACATCCCGGCCCGGCTGAGCCTCGTCCCCCAGGCCGACGTCCTGGCCGACGGTCCGGCCAAGGACGTGGCCGCCTACGTCGTCGAGCACGGCCACGTGCAGACGCCGCTGCTGTGGACCCCTCGGGCGCAGGCTGCCTGGGCCGAGATGATGGGCAGGGTGGTGCGGGAGGGGGCCGAGCCGCAGGCCGAGCTGGACGCCCTGGTCCCGCTCGTCGAGGAGGAGCTGGAGCGCGTGGCGGTCTGAAGGCCCGGGGCTCGTTCCCTCCCTCTTCACCACCGGGGGCGGTTCGACGACGGGGCAACTGCCCCGTCGTCAGAGACCGACGCCGAAGACGAGGGGGACCAGGGTGTACAGCATCAGGACCGCGACGAGCAGCGAGATGATGTTCAGCCACACCCCTGCCCGGACCATCTGCTTGATGCTCACCTCGCCGGAGCCGAAGGCCACAGCGTTGGAGGGAGTGGCCACAGGGAGCATGTAGGCCGAGCAGACCGCCAGGGTCACCGTGATCGTCATCAGCAGGGGATCCATGCCGATGCCCACGGCGACGGCGCCGAAGATGGGGAAGAAGGCCGCGGCCGTCGCGGTGTTGGAGGTCAGCTCCGTCAGACCCAGACCGACGACGGCGACCACGACCAGGATCAGCAGCGGGGACATGCCCTCCAGTCCGCCGACCTGCTCCCCGATCCAGGCGCTGAGACCGGTGGCGGAGAACATGGCCGAGAGGGACAGACCCCCGCCGAACAGGAGCAGCAGTCCCCAGGGGATGTCACGGGCGGCGCTCCACCTCAGCAACGGGATGCCGTCCGGGTCGACCGACCGACGTTCCGCGGGCACCAGGAAGCACGCGATGGCCGCCACCATGGCCACCTGCGGGTCGGAGATGGAGGCCAGGAACGGCAGTGCGGCCCCCACCGCGGGGATGTCCACGATGAACGGCACGGCGACCCAGAAGAAGATCGCGACCGCGAAGATCGCGGCCACCCGTCGCTCGGCCGTCGACATGGACCCCAACCCGCGGAGCTGGTCGTGGATCATCTCCTTGCCGCCGGGAATCCGGTCGACCTCGGGACGGAAGACCAGCTTCGTGAGCACGAGCCAGGCGATGACCAGCATGATCGCAGCCCACGGGACACCGACGAGCATCCAGCGGCCGAACGCGACGTCGATCTCGTGCGCGTCGGCCAGATAGGCCTTCATCAGAGCCATGGGCGGCTGGCCGATCACCGTGGCCGTGGAACCGATGGTCACTCCGTAGGCGACGCCCAGCAGCAGCGAGGCGGCAAACTTCGGGCCTGCGGACGCCGGGTGGCCACCTCGCGGACGAGGTGGAGGACCGAGACGGCGATCGGCACCATGATGACCGCGGTCGCGGTGTTGGACACCCACGCGGAGATGAGGGCCGAGGCCAGCATCAGGCCCAGCACCATCTGGGAGGAGCGGGTCCCGACCGCCCGGATGGTCAGCAGCGCGATCCGGGTGTGCAGGTTGGACCTCTCGGTGGCCAGCCCCAGGATCACGCCGCCCATGACGAGGAAGACGACGGGATTGGCATAGGGGGCCGCGACGTCCGACATCGAGGCCGAGTCGAGCAGGGGGAAGACGGCCAGCGGCAGGAGCGAGGTGACCGGGATGGGTGCCGCCTCGGTCATCCACCACAGCGCCATCCACGCGGCCGTGCCGGCCACCACCCTGCCCTCGACCGGGAGCGACGACGGGAGCAGGAGCGCGAGGACGAGGGCGACCACCGGACCCAGGGCCACCAGCCACCACCGGCGTGGACCCGCGGGGTCGAAGGAGTCCCCGGCGTCGGCCACCGGGGTGCTGGGCGTGGTCGCCTCGCTCGTCATCGTCATGGGAATACCTCTGCGGTCGTCGGACGGGGTCCCCATTCACGCTAGGGCGTTGCAAGGTACAGAAAAAGACTCAAATCACTGCGGATTGATTCTTGCGGATTATCAGTCGTCGAGGTCTTGGCGCTGAAGACGCTGGCGTAGGGTTCGAGGCGTGGATACCGACGCCAGCAGCTCGACCCGGATCGCCGTGCTCATCGACTGCGACAACGTCTCCGCCAAGCACGCCGAGTCCGTCCTGGAGGAGCTGGCCAAGTACGGCACCCCGACGGTCAAGCGGGCCTACGGCGACTGGACGACCCAGCATCTGGTGGGGTGGAAGTCCGAGCTGCACCGTCACGCCATCCAGCCGGTGCAGCAGTTCGCCTACACCGTGGGCAAGAACTCCTCAGACTCCGCGCTCATCATCGATGCGATGGACCTGCTGTGGCAGGGCAACGTCGAGGCCTTCGCCCTGGTCTCCTCCGACTCCGACTTCACCCGGCTGGCCACCCGGCTCCGCGAGTCCGGAAAGCGGGTCTTCGGCCTCGGGCGGCGGAAGACCCCCGAGTCGCTGCGCCGCGCGGTGGACCAGTTCATCTTCCTGGAGGTGCTCCAGGAGCAGGACCAGGACCACCGGCAGCTCGAGGACGACGGGCCCGAGGACGCCGGGCCGGACACGGCCGGTGAGGACGACCGCGGGAGCACCACCCCGTCCATCAACCTGCAGAGCGCCCTGACCAAGGGGGTCAACGCCACCTCGGGCGACGACGGCTGGAGCCGGTTGAGCGTCGTCGGCCAGCACCTGAACCGGGCGCACGCCGACTTCGACCCGCGCGAGTTCGGCTACGCCAAGCTGTCCCAGCTGGTGCAGGACCAGCCCTACCTGGAGACGATGACCGAGGGCGCCCACCTCATGGTGCGCCTGCGGCAGAAGAGGGGCGGACGGTCGACGAAGGCGTCCGCGACGACGAAGACACCCGCGAAGGCACCCGCGAAGTCGATGGAGAAGTCGGCGGAGAAAGCACCCGAGAAGGTGGAGAAGGCGGCCGAAGCGACCGTCGAGAAGGCACCGGCCAGGAGGACGCGGGCCGGGTCGTCCCGGGCCGCCGCGGCCCAGGGCGCGGCCGAGAAGGGCGCGGCCGAGAAGGACGACGTGGAGAACAGCACCGGTGCGGACGCGCCCGTGCCGGACTCCCCCGCCACCCAGGCCCCCGACACCGCCACCGAGCAGAAGCCGCCCGTGCGGCGCACGCCCACCCGCCGAACGGCCAGCCGCCGTGCCACGTCGGGAACCACGAGCCCGGCCGGCGGGGACGCCTGAGGGACGCCGTGGTCGGGACGGACCCCGCCCTGCTCACGTTCGGCCACGGGACGCTCGACGCCGAGGGCCTGGGCGACCTCGTCCGCTCGGCCGGCATCGCCCTGGTCGTCGACGTCCGCCGTTATCCGGGCAGCCGCACCAACCCGGCCGCGGGACGCCCCGCCCTGGAGGACCTGCTCGCCGACGTCGGGGTCGGGTACCGGTGGGACGAGCGGTTGGGCGGCCGCCGACGGCTCGACGCCGCGGAGCGCGCCGACAACCCGGACACCTGGTGGCGCGTCGAGCAGTTCCGGGCCTACGCCGCCTGGACCCGCGAGCCGCCGTTCCGCGACGGACTGGCCGACCTGGTGGCCGGGCTGTCCGGGGATCTGCGCGGGCGCACGGCGGTGATGTGCTCGGAGGCGGTCTGGTGGCGCTGCCACCGCCGGATCGTGGCGGACGTGGTTTCTCGGCGAGCAGGCGACGCCCGTCGGACACCTCATGCACGACGGCCGGGTCACCGCGCACACCCTCAGCGACGGGGCTCGACGGGGTCCGGACGGTCGGCTGGTGTGGAGCGGGGACGCACGCAACCGGCTGACCTCGACCGGGCGCACCTCGACGACGGGAGCAGCGGCCTCGGCCGGGACGACGAGGGACCACGGCCGGGGGTGACGGTGGGTGATCGTCGGACCGGCGACGGGGTAGACCTCCACCACGTCCGCGTCGACGAGGACCCGCGTGCCCGCTCTCAGGTCCACCGCTCCCAGCTCGGGGTGCACCAGCCGGGCACCGTCGGCGAGCGCCTCGACCTGTGCGGCGCGGTCGAGCACCTCGTCCGCCCCGGAGGCGGGGGTCCCGACAGCACCGAGGGGCAGCCCGGCCGCCACCAGCGGGTCGAGCACCAGGCGGACCGCGCCCTCGTGACCACCGTCGGGATCGCGCACGACCCGCCGGGGAAGGGTCAGGCAGCCGGCATGGTCAGGCCCACCGGCGGGCCGGTCCTCCTCGCGCACCCACCCCATGAGCCAGGCGCCCGGCCCCGGGTCCGCGGCGACCTGCGGCGCGTAGAAGGCCTGCCCGGCGTCCAGCACCTCCACCCCCGAGGGGGCGAAGCGGGGCACGCCCCCCTCGTCGAGGATCCTGCCCCCCACCGACACGACCCGGGTCAACCGGCCCCGGTCGTGCAGGGACAGGATCAGCGCCGCATCGCCGTCGCCCAGCAGGACCAGCTGCGGGCACTCCCACACGTCCGCGGGGAGCGCCCCGGCGAGCTCGACACCCTCGCCACGCAGCCAGATCCCGGCGTAGAGCCAGTCGTCCAGGTCCGTGCAGTCGTAGAGCAGGACCGCAGGGGTCCCGTCCTCCAGTCCGGCGCCGAGCAGCGCCCAGCGCCGACCCCCGTGCTGGAGGACGAACGGGTCGCGCATAACCCGGACCGGAGCGCCCGGCTGGGCCGCGACCACCTGGGGGGCCGACCAGAGCACGAGGTCCTCGTCCCCATGCCGCAGGCAGACGGTGCTCACCTGGGTCTCGTCGACCACCCCGGTGTAGAGGGCCACGGCCCCGTCCGCCGTGGGCACGACCACCCCGCTCCAGCAGCCGAACGCGTCCGGCCCGCCCTCGGTGGGTCCGAAGGCGACCGGGTGGTGCTCCCACCGGAGCAGGTCCGTGCTGCTGGCGTGCCCCCACGCGATCCGGTCGTGCCGCGCGGCCTCGGGGTTGTGCTGGTAGAAGACGTGCCAGCGCCCTCCGGTGAAGACCATCCCGTTGGGGTCGTTGAGCCAGCCGCTCCGCGGCCTGAGGTGGTATGCCGTCCCGTCGGGTGCGCCGCACGCGGCACCGCCGTGGTCGCCCCCGGCACCGCCGTGGTCGCCCCCGGCACCGCCGTGGTCGTCGCCGTCGCGGCCGTGGTCGTCCCCGTCGCGGCCGTGGTCGTCCCCGTCGCGGCCGTGGTGGTCGCCGTCACCGCCTGGGTCGCCGTCATCGCCCACGGCAGCACTCCCCCAGCTCGATCCGCCCCTCGGGGCTGTCCAGCACGGCGTGCAGGCGGGGCTCGGGACCGCGGTGCACCTCGACGCGGACGCCCAGGGCGGCCAGGTCCCGGGCCACGGCCTCCGGGTCGGGGTGGTCGACCGCGAGCTCGACGAGCTCCAGGGTCGGCATCGAGGCGTCGGTGGGGTGGGGCCCGTCCCAGGCGATGAGGAACGGCTGCACGCCGCCGTGGCCCAGCGGACGGGGCACCGCCAGCCGCCAGGCCAGGCGGGTGCCGTCGGGCAGCTCCCTGCTCGCGGCGACGGGGTGCCCGGCGTCCACCCCCGCCGCCTCCGCCGCGGCGAGCGCGGCGTCCAGGTCCTGCGGCTGCACCGCCCAGGCGTGCAGCCGGGGGACGAAGTCCGCCCCCAGGGTCCCCAGCCCGAGCATCGTCTCCTCCGGTGCCACCGGGGGCTGGTCCGGGTCGGGTGCCAGCAGCTCCAGGTAGCACCGGCGTCGCCCCTGCCAGGTCATCCCCACCAGGGCGTTGCGGGTCCCCCGCCCGGGATGGGCACCGCCCGCGACCGGCTGCACCCCCGTCCGGCGCGCCAGGTCCAGCACCGCGTCCTCCAGGTGGGGGACGGCCAGGACGAGGTGGTCGAGGGCGGCGGGCATGAGGGACATCCTCAACCATGCGCCGCCGTGCCGCCACCACCTGTGCTCCTATCCGTCCAGCAGGCCCCGGATGTCCTCGGCCGTGATCGTCCCGGAGCGGAACTCCCCGGCGTCGACGACGGTGCGGAACAGGTCGCGCTTGCGCTCCTGCAGAGCCACGACCTTCTCCTCGATCGTGCCGGTGGAGACGAGCCGGTAGACGTTGACCGGGCGGGTCTGGCCGATCCGGTGCGCCCGGTCCACCGCTTGCGCCTCGGCGGCCGGGTTCCACCACGGGTCCAGCACGAAGACGTAGTCCGCCTCGGTCAGGGTGAGGCCGAAGCCCCCCGCCTTCAGGCTGATGAGGAACACCGGGTCCTGGCCCTCGCGGAACGCCGCGATCCGGGCGGGCCGGTCACGGGTGCGGCCGTCCAGGTAGGAGCAGCTGATGCCGGCCGATGTCAACGCTTCCCGGACCAGCCCCAGGTAGCCGGTGAAACTGGAGAACACCAGCGCCCGGTGCCCCTCGGCCGCCAGCTCGCGCACCTGGTCCACGAGCACCGAGATCTTCGCCGAGGTCGCCAGCCCGACGTGCTCCTCGTCGACGAGCCCGGGGTCCAGGGCGAGCTGGCGCAGCATCGTCAGCGCGCGGAAGACGGCCATCCGGTTGCGGTCGAGGTCCTGGAGCAGTCCCAGCACCCGTTGACGCTCGCGCTGCAGGTGGCGGTCGTAGACCTTCTGGTGGCTCGGGTGCAGCGGGACGGGCAGCACCTGCTCGACGCGCTCGGGCAGCTCGGTGGCCACCTCACCCTTGGTGCGGCGCAGCAGGAACGGACGCACCCGGCGCCGGAGCCGGTCCAGCGCCGAGGCCGACCGCTCCTGCTCGATGGGCCGGCGGAAGTGCTCGGTGAACGACTCGGGCCCGCCGAAGAGCCCCGGCGCGGCCAGGGAGGTCATCGACCAGAGGTCCATGACCGTGTTCTCAAGGGGTGTCCCCGTCAGGACGAACGTGCGGGGGCTGCCCAGCTCGCGCACCGCGCGGTAGGTCACCGACCGGTGGTTCTTGACGAACTGCGCCTCGTCGAGGACCACGCCGCTCCACGGCAGCGCGCGGTACTCGGCCGCCTCCAGCCGCAGCAGGGTGTAGGAGGTGATGACAAGGTCGGCCGACCCCACGGCCTCCGCCAGCGCGGCCCCCCGCCGTCTGCGGGTCGCGGTGACCGCGGCGGTGCGCAGGCCGGGGGCGAACCGGCGGGCCTCGGACTCCCAGGTGGCCACCACGCTGGTGGGGGCCACGACGAGGACCGGCCCCTCCGCGAGGTCACCGCGCTCCTCCCCCCGCAGGACCGTCGCGAGGACCTGCACGGTCTTGCCCAGCCCCATGTCGTCGGCCAGGATCCCGCCGAGGCGCGCGTCCCACAGGATGCTCAGCCACCGGAAGCCCTGCAGCTGGTAGTCCCGCAGCGTCGCGTCCAGCGCCTGCGGCACCTGAGCGGTGCCGCGGTCGGCGTCGCCGAGCCGGCGCAGGGCGTCCACAGAGTCGCTCCACCGCTGCGCCTGCTCCCCCACGACGCCCAGCTCGACCAGCTCCTCCCACAGCCCCGCCTGGTAGCGCGTCAGCCGGACCGCGTCCGGACGCTCGACGTCGGTCAGCGCGCGGGCCTCCTCGATGAGGCGGCGCAGACGCTGCAGCTCCGGGGTGTCCAGGGCGAACCACGTGCCCGAGGGCAGCATCATGACGGCGTCTCCCCGGACGAGGGCTGCGAACAGCTCCTCGAACGGCACGGGTTCACCGTCGACCGTCACCGTCACGTGCAGGTCGAACCAGTCCTGGGGTCCGTCGTCGTCGCTGCCGACCTCGCTGGTGCCGAAGGTGACCACCGGGGCGTCCTGGGCCTCGGCGTATCCCGGCAGCTCCCCGTGCAGCCGCACGAGCACCTCGTCGTGGTCCTGCAGCGCCGGCAGGACCACGCTGACGAAGAGCGCGGTGTCGCGACCGGAGAGCGTGCGCGGCTCGGGCCGAGGGGGGACGACCCACGGGTCGACGAGGGCAGGCATCGCCGCCAGCAGCTCCCCGACCTCGGCGAGGAGGCGGTCCTCGGTCCTGATGTCGCGGGGGCCATCCTCGTGCGAGCGCCGGAGGGGGACGACCACGCCCCCGCCGTCCCCGCCTCGGGATCCTCAGGGCCCCCGGAGGTGCTGGTGTCCCGCCCGCGGTAGAGGAAGCTCCAGGCCAGATCCAGCGCGTGCTCGGGCCCTGGCGTGAGGTCGAGCAGCAGGACCGGCCGGGCCGGCTCGAGGTCCTCCGCGGAGCCGTCGCCGGAGCGGACCGGGACCGCCCGGGCCAGGTGCGGGTAGTAGAGCGTGCGGAAACGCTCGACGTCCTCGACCGGCACCTGCACCGGGGTGTCCCGCTCCACCAGCGGCACGAGCGGCTCGGGGATGCTCGTGCGCACCGGCCACAGCTGCAGCCGGCCCTCCCGGTCGACGCGGACCACGCCGTGCGCGGGCCGGCCCAGGACGAGCAGCCGCCCCGCACCGTCGTGCCCGTCGCGTCCGTCCCGGCCCTCGTCGTCGACGGGCCCGTCGTCGTGCACCAGCCGGGGAGCCAGCGACAGGTGCCCGTCCTCGGCGCGGGCGAGGTCGAGCACCACGTCGACCGTGCCCCTGCCCAGCTCGACGGCGGTCAGGCCGGTCCCGGCCACGAGCTCGACCCCGACGTCGCGGCACCGCTGCAGCACCGGCCAGGCCAGGGCCCCCATGTCGCCCAGGGAGAGCTCGGTGGCCGAGAAGTGCCGGTAGGACAGGCTCTGCGCGGCCGTGTGCAGCTGGCTGACCGCCGCGCGGTGGACCGGGTCGACCCCGGGGCTGGCCCACGGGCTGGACAGGTCCCGCCAGGTGACGCCGCTGCGGGCCCAGCGACCGCCGCCGCGCAGGCTGCGCCGGACCGGGCGGACCACGACCCGCGCCCGCTGGTCCCAGGCGTCCGGGCCGTCGGGCAGGCCCAGCTCCAGCCCGAGCCGGTGGGTGGGTTCCTGCTCCCCGTCGCCGTGGGGACCGCCCGCGCCCGGCGAGGGCGCCCGGACGACGGCCGCCAGCGCGTGCTCCCAGTCCTGCCGCGAGGTGTCGGCCCCCAGCTCCCGCAGCCGGCGGGCCGCGACGAGCATCACGGCCACGGCGTGCTTGCAGTCGACCGCCACGGGGCAGGAGCAGCGGCCGAACCACCCGGTGTCGGCGGTCCCCCGGTCCGGCTCCACGACCGTCTGGTAGAGACCGCGGCCCGACCCGTTGACGGTGGCGACCAGCTGGCCGCGCCGCCCGGCGGCGAGGGTGCGCACCTGGTCGCTGGCGGCATACCCCTCGGCGCGCGAGAGGGTGACCACCCCGACGTCGCGCACGAGGGTCTCCCTGCTCAGCTCGAGCACCCAGCGCGCGGAGGTCAGGTCGGTGGCCACCCCGTCACCGTAGGCGCTCGCGCCGACAGTCCCGGCCGCGCGTCCACAGGCCCGTGGCCGCCCCGCTCAGACGTTGCGGCGGTACTGCCCGCCCACCTCGAAGAACGCCTCGGTGACCTGCTGCAGCGTGCAGACGCGGGCGGCGTCCATGAGCACGGCGAAGACGTTGTCCCCGGCCAGCGCCGCCTCCTTGAGCCGGCCCAGCGCCTCCTGCGCCTCGTCGGCGTGAGCCTGCTGGAACTCGGTGACCCGCCGCAGCTGGGACTGCTTCTCCTGCTCGGTGGCCCGGGCCAGCTCGACCTCGACCTCCTCCCGCTCCGACTCCGGCCGGCGGAAGGTGTTGACCCCCACGATGGGCAGCGACCCGTCGTGCTTGCGGTGCTCGTAGAGCATCGACTCGTCCTGGATCCTGCCGCGCTGGTAGCCGGTCTCCATCGCCCCGAGCACGCCGCCGCGCTCGGAGATCCGGTCGAACTCGGCCAGCACGGCCTCCTCCACCAGGTCGGTCAGCTGGTCGATGATGAACGACCCCTGCTGGGGGTTCTCGTTCATCGCCAGGCCCCACTCCTTGTTGATGATCAGCTGGATCGCCAGGGCCCGGCGCACACCGACTCGGTCGACGGTGTGGTGATCGCCTCGTCGTAGGCGTTGGTGTGCAGGCTGTTGGCGTTGTCGTAGATGGCGATGAGCGCCTGCAGCGTGGTGCGGATGTCGTTGAAGTCCATCTCCTGGGCGTGCAGCGAGCGCCCGGAGGTCTGCACGTGGTACTTCAGCTTCTGGCTGCGCTCGTTGGCGCCGTACTTCTCCCGCATCGCCACCGCCCAGATCCTGCGGGCGACGCGGCCGATGACCGAGTACTCCGGGTCCATCCCGTTGGAGAAGAAGAAGGACAGGTTGGGCGCGAAGTCGTTGACGTCCATCCCGCGGGCCAGGTAGGACTCCACGTAGGTGAACCCGTTGGCGAGGGTGAACGCCAGCTGGCTGATGGGGTTCGCCCCGGCCTCGGCGATGTGGTAGCCGGAGATCGACACCGAGTAGAAGTTGCGCACCCCGTTCTCGATGAACCACTCCTGAATGTCGGCCATCATCCGCAGCGAGAACTCGGTGGTGAACAGGCAGGTGTTCTGCCCCTGGTCCTCCTTGAGGATGTCCGCCTGCACGGTGCCGCGCACGGTGGCCAGGGCGTGCGCCCGCAGCTCCTCGGCCTCGGCGCCGGAGGGCTCGCGGCCCTCCCGCTCGCGGAAGGCGTCCAGCTGCTGGTCGATCGCGGTGTTGAGGAAGAAGGCCAGCACGGTGGGTGCCGGGCCGTTGATCGTCATCGACACCGAGGTCGTCGGCGAGAGCAGGTCGAAGCCGTCGTACAGGACCTTCATGTCGTCCAGCGTGGCGATCGAGACCCCGGACGTGCCGACCTTGCCGTAGATGTCGGGCCGCTCGCCCGGGTCGCGCCCGTAGAGGGTGACCGAGTCGAACGCGGTGGACAGCCGGGTCGCCGGCAGCCCCTCGGAGAGCAGCTTGAAGCGCCGGTTGGTGCGGAACGGGTCGCCCTCGCCGGCGAACATCCGGGCCGGGTCCTCGTTGTCCCGCTTGAAGGAGAAGACCCCGGCGGTGTAGGGGAAGGCACCGGGCAGGTTCTCCCGCCGCCAGAAGCGCAGCATGTCGCCGGCGTCGCGGAAGGCCGGCAGGGCCACCCGCGGCACCCTGGTGCCGGAGAGGGACTCCCGGGTAAGCTTGGTGGTGATGTCCCGGTCGCGCACGCGCACCGTGTGCTCGTCCCCGGAGTATGCCGTCACGATCCCCGGCCAGGCCTGCTGCAGCTGGTGCACCTCCTCGGGCAGGTCCTGGCGGGCCTGCTCGAGCAGCTCGTCCACGCCGTGGTCGGTCCGGCCCAGCGCGGCCAGCTCGTCGTCGACCGCCTCCAGGCGCTGGACCCGGGAGGCCGCGTCGGCCCAGCGCTCGGTGTCCGCGTGGTAGCCGCGCACGGTCTCGGTGATCTCGGACAGGTAGCGCACCCGGGTCGGCGGGACCACCTGCCGGATCGTGCTGGAGTGCCGCACGTCGACCCGCGGCAGCGTGCCCTCGGACACCTGGAGCCCGTGCCCGCCGAGGAGCTCGAGCAGGTGCTGGTAGAGGGCGGTGACGCCGTCATCGTTGAAGGTGGCCGCCGAGGTGCCGAAGACCGGCATGTCCTCGGGCCGCTCGCCGAACGCCTCCCGGTTGCGGACCAGCTGGCGGCCCACGTCCCGCATCGCGTCCATCGCGCCGCGCCGCTCGAACTTGTTGATCGCGACCACGTCGGCGAAGTCGAGCATGTCGATCTTCTCCAGCTGGGAGGCGGCGCCGAACTCCGGCGTCATGACGTAGAGCGAGGTGTCCACGAACGGCACGATCCCCGCGTCGCCCTGCCCGATGCCGGGGGTCTCCACGACCACCAGGTCGAACCCGGCGGCCTTGAGGATGTCGATCGCCGCCGGGACGGCGTCCGGCACCTCGCGGTCCCCGCGGGTGGCCATCGACCTGAACATGACCATGTCCCCGTCCAAGGAGTTCATCCGGATCCGGTCGCCCAGCAGCGCCCCGCCGCCCTTGCGCCGGGTGGGTCGATCGCCAGCACCGCCACCCTCAGCCGGTCGCCCTGGTCGACCCGGATCCGGCGGACCAGCTCGTCGGTGAGCGAGGACTTGCCCGAGCCGCCCGTGCCGGTGATCCCCAGGACCGGCACGGTCCTGGCCGCGGCGGCCTCGGCATACCTGCTCCGGTCCGCCTCCGGCAACCGTCCGGTCTCGGCGCCGGTGATCGCCCGCGCCACGGCGGTCCGCTCCCCGGCCAGCACCGCGTCCACGTCGGCGGCGCCGACGTCCCACAGGTCGTAGTCGCAGTCGGCGACGACCTGGTTGATCATCCCCGGCAGGCCGAGGCGCTGACCGTCCTCCGGGGAGAAGATGGTCACCCCCGAACCCCGCAGCCTCTCGATCTCCTCGTGGACGATGACCCCGCCGCCGCCTCCGACGACGCGCACGTGCCCGGCCCCGGCCTCGCGCAGGCTCTCGACGAGGTACTCGAAGTACTCCACGTGGCCGCCCTGGTAGGAGGAGACCGCCACCCCGTTGGCGTCCTCGTCCAGGACCGCGTCGACGACCTCCTGGACGGACCGGTTGTGGCCCAGGTGGACCACCTCGGCCCCCTGGGTCTGCATGATCCGCCGCATGATGTTGATCGAGGCGTCGTGGCCGTCGAACAGGCTGGCGGCCGTGACGATGCGGACCGGGTTGGTCGGCACGTGCCGCTCCGGGGCCGCCGGGGCGGCACCCTGCTGCGGGGTGGCCTCCTGCTGATCCTTCGCCTGCGCGTCGCTCGTCCGGACGTCGGTGTCGGTGCTCACGGCCTTCTCCTCGTCGAGTGCGGGTCTCCCCTGCCGATGGTAGGGGACGCCGGCACCGAGGTTGACGTTCGGGTCAACCGGTCCGGCTCCAGGACAGGCCTCCGTGACCCGCTGAGCAGCGGCGATCGTTACGAGGATGTGACCCGGGGTCCCTCCCCGGGGCGGCGAGCACGGTGCCATAGTGGCCAGGGAGTCCGGTTCGGACGCCCGAGAGAAAGAGAGCTGCAACGATGCGCACCACCCGTATGCACCGCCGGATGAGCCTCGCCCTGGCGGCGAGCCTGGCCACCGTGACCCTGGCCGCCTGCGGAGGTGACGACGGCGGCGACGCGGGCGACGACGGCTCGACGGCCGCCGGCGGCGACACCGACTGCTCCGCCTTCGAGCAGTACGGCGACCTGGAGGGTCTGTCCGTCTCCGTCTACACCTCGATCATCTCCCCCGAGGACCAGCCGCACATCGACTCCTACATCCCGTTCGAGGAGTGCACCGGAGCGACCGTGGAGTACGAGGGCTCCCGCGAGTTCGAGGCCCAGCTGCTCGTCCGGCTGGAGTCCGGCAACGCCCCCGACATCGCCTACGTCCCCCAGCCCGGCCTGATCGAGCGCATGGCGGCGGACTTCCCGGACCAGATCACCGAGGTCGGGGAGCTGGCGCAGGAGAACGTCGACAACTACTACAACGAGGCCTGGCGCGGCTACGGCAGCGTCGACGACACCCTCTACGGCGCGCCGCTGGGCGCGAACGCCAAGTCCTTCGTCTGGTACTCCCCGGCGGCGTTCGAGGAGAACGGCTACGAGATCCCCGAGACCTGGGACGACCTTCTGGCCCTGAGCGACCAGATCGCCAGCGACCACCCGGACTCCAAGCCGTGGTGCGCCGGGATCGAGTCCGGTGGCGCGACCGGCTGGCCGGCCACCGACTGGGTCGAGGACGTCATGCTGCGCACGGCGGGCCCCGACGTCTACGACCAGTGGGTGAACCACGAGATCCCCTTCGACGACCCGCAGGTCGTGGAGGCCGTGGACGCCGTCGGTGAGATCCTGCGCAACCCGGACTACGTCAACGGCGGTCTGGGCGAGGTCCAGTCGATCGCGACCACGCCGTTCGGCGAGGCGGGGCTGCCCATCCTCGACGGCTCCTGCTTCCTGCACCGCCAGGCGTCCTTCTACCAGGCCAACTGGCCCGAGGGCACCACCGTGGCCGAGGACGGCGCGTGTGTTCGCCTTCTTCCTGCCCGGGCAGAGCGCCGAGGACCGCCCCGTCCTGGGCGCGGGCGAGTTCACCGTCGCGCTGGCCGACCGGCCCGAGGTCGCGGCGCTGCAGGCCTACCTGACCAGCCCCGAGTGGTCGAACGAGAAGGCCAGGGTCACCGGCCCCGGCTGGGTGTCGGCCAACTCCGAGCTCGACCCGGCCAACCTGGAGTCGGCGATCGACCAGCTCGCCTACGAGCTGCTCACCGACGAGGAGGCGGTCTTCCGCTTCGACGCCTCCGACCTCATGCCGGCCGCGGTCGGTGCAGGCACCTTCTGGTCGGAGATGACCGCCTGGATCGCCAGCGGCAAGGACACGCAGGAGGCGCTCACGGCCATCGAGAGCTCCTGGCCCGCCGAGTGATGAACCGGCGGCCGTGACCGGGTGACGGGTGGGGGTGATCCCCCACCCGTCACCCGTCAGCGGGTGCCCCACGGAAGGAACCCCATGGACTACCTCCTCGGAGCCGACACCTCCACCCAGAAGCTCGTCGTGATGGTCGTGGCCATTCTGCTCTTCGTCGGCGTGATGGCGCTCGTGCTGTTCGTCGCCGAGCTGCCCAAGATGCCCCGCTGGGCCACCACGCTCGTGTTCGTCGGTCCGGCCGTGCTGCTGCTGGCCTTCGGCCTGGTCTACCCGGCCATCAACACGGTGCTCAGCTCGTTCAAGAGCCCCAACCTGCAGGAGTGGGTCGGTCTCGACAACTACCTCGAGGTCTTCACCAACCCCTCGATGAGACGGGTCCTGCTCAACACCCTCCTCTGGGTCCTGCTGGTGCCCACGCTCTCCACCGCGATCGGGCTGATCTACGCGGTGCTCGTGGACCGCACCCGGTTCGAGAAGATCGCCAAGACCCTCGTCTTCCTGCCGATGGCCATCTCGATGGTCGGGGCGAGCATCATCTGGAAGTTCGTCTACGACTTCAAGCCGGCCAGCCGCCCCCAGACGGGGCTGGCCAACCAGTTCCTCGTCTGGCTGGGCCTGGACACCCAGCAGTTCCTGCTGAACTGGCCGTGGAACACCTTCTTCCTCATCGCCGTCATGGTCTGGATCCAGGCGGGCTTCGCGATGACCGTGCTCTCGGCGGCCATCAAGGCCATCCCCGACGACATCATCGAGGCGGCCAAGCTCGACGGCGCCAGCAGCTTCCGGATGTTCCGGTCGGTCACGGTGCCCTCGATCCGGCCGGCGGTGGTGGTGGTCCTCACGACCGTGGCCATGGCGACCCTGAAGGTCTTCGACATCGTCTACTCGATGACCGGCGGCAACTTCGGCACCTCGATCGTGGCCAACGAGTTCTACATCCAGACCTTCCGGACCGCCCAGCGCGGCGTCGGCGCCACCCTCGCCGTGCTGCTGTTCGTCATGGTGATTCCGCTGGTGGTCTACAACGTGCGCCAGATGAAGCTTTCCGAGGAGCAGCGATGACCAGCAACGCCCCCGTGGCCCCCGTCAAGGACCTGGACGAGGACGGCCGGTCCGAGCCGGTCCGTCCCCGCAAGCTCACCCGGGCGGAGAAGCGGGCGATCGACGCCAAGAACCGCCTCTCCTCCCCCTGGGCCTCGGTCGTGGCGATCGTCATCGCGCTGCTGTGGACGGTGCCCACGTTCGGGCTCTTCGTCACCTCGTGGCGTCCCCCGGCGGACATCCGCACCAGCGGGTGGTGGACCTTTTTCGGGGACCCGGAGGTGACCACGGAGAACTACGTGGAGGTGTTCACCGGCGGGAGCACCGACTTCGCCTCGGCGTTCATCAACACCGTCGTCATCACCCTGCCCTCGGTCGTCATCCCGATCACCCTGGCCCTGCTGGCGGCCTACGCGTTCGCGTGGATGGAGTTCAAGGGGCGCAACACCCTGTTCGTGGCCGTGTTCGCCCTGCAGATCGTGCCCATCCAGGTCACCCTCATCCCGCTGCTGACGCAGTACAACAACTGGGGCCTGGTGGGGTCGTTCTGGCGTGTGGATGTCGCACACGATCTTCGCGCTGCCCCTGGCGATCTTCCTGCTGCACAACTTCATGATGGACATCCCGCGCACGCTCATCGAGGCGGCCCGGGTCGACGGTGCCGGGCACGTGAAGATCTTCTTCATGGTGCTCCTGCCCCTGCTCGTCCCGGCGATCGCGGCCTTCGGCATCTTCCAGTTCCTCTGGGTCTGGAACGACCTGCTCGTCGGCCTGGTGTTCGGCTCCGGCCCGGACATCTCCCCGCTGACGGTGCGCCTGGCCGACCTGACCGGCACGCGCGGGACCGCCTGGCACCTGCTCTCCTCCGGCGCCTTCGTGGCGATGGTCGTCCCGGTGACGGTCTTCCTGCTGCTGCAGCGCTACTTCGTGCGCGGCCTGCTCGCGGGCGGCGTCAAGGGGTAGGCCGGGCCCCGTCCTCCGGCACCACGCCCGTCGAGGCGAGCCGCGCCCACCAGCGCGCGCTCGCCTTCGGCGTGCGCCGCTGGGTGTCGTAGTCGACCCGCACGATGCCGAACCGCTTGGCGTAGCCGAAGGCCCACTCGAAGTTGTCCATCAGCGACCACACCAGGTAGCCGCGCAGGTCGGCCCCCTGCTCGATCGCCTCGTGGGCCGCGCGCACGTGCGCGTCCAGGTAGGCGATCCGCTCCTGGTCGTCGACGAACCCGTCGGCATCGGGCAGGTCGTCGCAGGCCATCCCGTTCTCGGTGATGACCATCGGGATCCCCCGCGGACCGGTGTAGTCGCGCTGCAGGCGCAGCAGCAGGTCGCGCAGCGCGTCCGCGGAGATCTCCCACCCCATGTCCGAGACGGGTATGCCGCGGCGCACCGCGCGCACGTGCTCGGACCCCACGTCGGGCGAGGGGTCGTCGAAGGCCCGGGCCTGGCGGGCCGCCTCGGCGGCCCGCTCGGGCTCGCATCCGGTCACCGCCTGGGTGGCGTAGTAGTTGACGCCGAGCACGTCGATCGGGGAGGAGATGATCTCCAGGTCGCCCTCCCGCACGAGGTCCTGAGGCCATAGCTCGCCCAGGTCCGCCAGGACGTCCGCGGGGTAGGCCCCGCGGGTCACCGCCTCGACGAAGAAGCGGTTGGCCGTCCCGTCGACGCGGCGGGCCGCGTCCCGGTCCCCCTCCCGGTCCGGGTCGAGGGGCACGGTGTCGGTGAAGTTCAGCGTCAGGCCCAGGCTGGCGTCGGGGTCGCGCTCGCGCAGCGCCTGCACCGCCCGGCCGTGGGCGAGCAGCAGGTGGTGCGCCGCCCGCAGGGAGGCGACGGGGTCGGCATACCCCGGCGCGTGGTGGGCGGCGGCATAGCCGTGGAAGGCCGAGCACCACGGCTCGTTGAGGGTGGCCCAGCTGCGGACCCGGTCGCCCAGGGCGTCGTGCACGGCGAGGGCGTAGTCGACGAAGCGGTCGGCCGTCTCGCGCGCGGGCCAGCCGCCCCGCTCCTCCAGGGCCTGCGGCAGGTCCCAGTGGTAGAGCGTCAGCCACGGGGTGATCCCCCGGTCCAGCAGGGTGTCGACCAGGCGTGAGTAGAAGTCCAGCCCGGCGCGGTTGACCGTGGTCCCGTCCGGCACCACCCGTGCCCAGGAGGTGGAGAAGCGGTAGGTGCCCAGCGACAGGTCCCGCAGGAGGTCCACGTCCTCCTCGTAGCGGTGGTAGTGGTCGCAGGCCACCGAGCCGTCCTGGCCCTGCAGCACGGCACCGGGCTGGCGCGCGTAGACGTCCCAGATCGAGTCGGCCCGGCCGTCCTCGGTGGCTGCGCCCTCGATCTGGTAGGCGGCCGTCGCCGCGCCCCAGAGGAAGCCGTCGGGAAACTGCACCTGTGCGTTCATGCGCCCCATCCTGTCGCACGGGCCCGCGTGGCAGGCTGGGGCCCGTGGCAGTGACGACGCAGGAGCAGCAGGACCCCTTCCGTCCGGGGCGCGAGGCCGCGGTGGCCCGGATGAGGGCCGTGGGGGTCGCCGAGCCGGCGGTCCGGGCCTTCGAGCGGCAGCACGCGGCCCTGGCCGGCGGGGCGTCGGGGCTGATCCGCGAGGCCGACGTGGAGCCCGTCGCGCCGCAGGTGCACCTGGACGACCTGCCCGAGGAGCCCGGCTCCGCGCGCGCGGCGCTGGACGCGACGGCCGTCGTCGTGCTCAACGGGGGGCTGGGGACCTCGATGGGGCTGTCCGGTCCCAAGTCGCTGCTGCCCGTGCACGACGGGCTGACCTTCCTGGACCTCACCGTCCGCCAGGTGCTCGCCCTGCGGGAGGCCTCAGGGGCGCGGCTGCCGCTGCTGCTCATGGACAGCTTCGCCACCCGCGACGCCTCCCTGGAGCGGCTCGCGGCATACCCCGACCTGGTCGTGGACGACCTGCCCCCCGACGTCCTGCAGAGCCGCGAGCCCAAGCTGCGCGTCGAGGACCTCGCCCCCGTCGACCACCCGGCCGACCCGCGGCTGGAGTGGTGCCCGCCGGGGCACGGGGACCTCTACCCCACCCTGATGGCCTCGGGCGTGTGCTGGACGCGCTGCTGGAGCGCGGCTACCGGCACCTGTTCGTCTCCAACGTGGACAACCTGGGTGCGGTGCCCGACCCCCGCCTGGCGGCCTGGTTCGCGGCGAGCGGGGCGGGGTACGCCGCCGAGGTGTGCCCCCGCACCGCGATGGACCGCAAGGGCGGGCACCTCGTGCGCCGGCGGGCCGACGGCCGGCTGCTCCTGCGCGACACCGCGCAGACGGCGAGCGAGGACATGGGTCACGCCACCGACGGCGAGCGGCACCCGTGGGTGCACACGAACAGCCTGTGGCTGGACCTGCCGCGGCTGCGCGAGCTGCTCCTGACCCACGACGGGGCGCTGCCGCTCCCGCTCATCCGCAACACCAAGACCGTCGACCCCACGGATCCGACGTCCACGCCGGTCGTGCAGGTGGAGAGCGCCATGGGCGGAGCGGTCGCGCTGTTCGACGACGCGGTCGCGGTCGGGGTGGGCCGCGACCGGTTCGTGCCCGTCAAGGGCACCGACGAGCTGCTCCTGCTCCGGTCGGACGTGTACGAGGTGGGGGCGGGCACGGGCTACCGGCTGCTGGCGGGTGTGGACCCGCTCCCGGTCGTGAGCCTGGACCCGGAGCACTACCGCTTCGTGCACGACCTGGACGCCCGGTTCCCCGACGGTGCCCCCTCGCTGCGGGAGGCGGTGTCGCTGCAGGTCCGGGGCGACTGGACGTTCGGCGCGCAGGTCGTCGTGCGCGGACGCGTCCGGCTGGACGACCGGGGTGGGGCGCGGCGGGTGCCGGACGGCACGGTGCTGGAGGGGTCGGCTGGTCCAGGGCCGGGCGGTACGGGGCCGGGTGGTACGGGGCCGGGTGGTACGGGGCCGGAGGAGGCGCCGTGAGGACGGTCGTCGACGACCTGGGCGGCGAGGTGGTGCTGCCGGAGGGTCCGGTGACTAGGGTCGTCTCGCTCGTGCCGTCGCTGACCGAGGCGGTCGCGGCCACCCGGCGGGACACCCTGGTGGGGGCCACCGACTGGTGCACCCGTCCGGCCGACCTCGCCGTGGATCGGGTGCGCGGGACGAAGAACCCCGACCGGGGGGCCGTGGCGGCGCTCGCCCCCGAGCTCGTCCTGGCCGTCCAGGAGGAGAACCGCGAGCTCGACGTGCGCCGCCTGCGGGCGGCCGGGGTGCCGGTCTGGGTCGGGGTGGTGGAGTCGGTCGACCAGGCCCTGGACGTCCTGACCCGGCTGTTCCGCGACATCCTGGGGTGGGGCGACCCGGCGTGGCTGCAGGAGGCCCGTCGGCGGTGGGGCGCGAGCCAGGCACCGTCACCGCGGGCGCGGGTGGCCGTGCCCATCTGGCGCGACCCCTGGATGGTCGTCGGCTCGGCGACGTTCACCGGCGACCTGCTGGGCCGGGCCGGCCTGGTGAACGTCTTCGCCGACCATCCCGAGCGCTACCCCTCGATGACGGTGGAGGAGGTCGACGGCGCCGGGGCGGACCTGGTCCTGCTGCCCGACGAGCCCTACGTCTTCACCGCCGACGACGGGCCGGAGGCGTTCGCGCGGACCCCCACCCGGCTGGTCAGCGGGCGGCTGCTCACCTGGTACGGCCCGGCCATGGTGGAGGCGTGGGACCACCTGGCCGGGATCGAGGTCTGAGCGGGTCGGCTCCCGCGGGTCTTCCCGCCCGGCTCAGTGGCCCTGCAGCCGGGCCGGGTCGACCGGCTCCAGCCGCATGCCCGGCTTGCGCAGCGCGAGGGTGGCCAGCGGCACGGCGGCGAGGAAGAAGAGGACGCCGACGACGATGTGCGCCGTGCGCAGGCCCATCTCCCCGAGGGCGACCTGGGCGACGGCGAGCACCAGGACGCCGACCGCGTGCAGAAACAGGCCCTTGTTGTCCGAGGCCCGCATCCACAGGAAGGCCACCACGGCGGTGACGAGGGCGACGACGACCGTGGCGTTGCCGATCATGCCGTGGGCCCCGATCCAGGTGCCCCCGACGATCAGGAACCCAAGGACGGCCTGCAGCACCCCCAGGAGGGCGGTCAGGACGGCGGTGATCTTCAGCAGGGACAGGGTGGTGTCGGACGTCATACCTGCGAGTATCCCAGATGCGGGACGCGTCAACGGACGTCAGAGCCGGACGTTGACCTGCTGGATCTGGGTGAAGCCCTCCAGCAGCCCCTCCAGGGAGAACTCGCGCCCGTGACCGCTGGACTTCATCCCGCCGTAGGACTGGCCGACCTGCTGGCCGCCGCCCTGGTTGACCTGCACCCACCCGGACTCGATCCGGTGCGCGGTCCGCAGGGCCGCGGAGACGTCCCGGGCGAAGACGAAGGCCGCCAGGCCGTAGTGGGAGTCGTTGGCCATCTGCACGACCTCGTCCTCGTCGCGCCAGCGCAGGACCGAGAGCACCGGGCCGAAGATCTCCTCGCGGGCGATCCGCCAGTCGTTGGACACCTGGGACAGGATCATCGGCGCGTGGTAGAACCCCGGCTCCCCCACCGTGAGGTCCGGGCGGCCGTCGAAGGCGACCTCGACGCCCTCGGTGCTCAGCCCGTCCTCGACGTAGCCCTGGACCCGGTCCCACTGCCGCTGGTTGATGATGCACCCGATGTCGGTGGACTCCTCGCGGGGGTCGCCGACCGTCAGCCGGGAGACCCGGTCGACGAGCTTCTCCAGGAAGCTGTCGTGCACGTCCTCGTGCAGGAAGAGCCGGGAGCCGGACGTGCAGCTCTGGCCCTGCCGGGCGAAGCGGGTGGCCAGCAGCACCTGCTCGACGACCTCGTCGGTGTCGGAGTCGGGGAAGACGATGCACGGCGACTTCCCGCCGAGCTCGAGGGAGACGTGCGCCAGCCGCTGCCCCGCCCGGGCCGCGACGCCGGAGCCGGTGACCGTCGACCCCGTGAAGGACACCTTGTCCACCCCCTCGTGCGCGACCAGGGCCTCGCCGACCTCCGGGCCGTAGCCGGTGACGACGTTGACCACGCCCGGCGGCAGGTGCCGCTGGCAGACCGCGGCCAGCTCCAGGATCGTCGTGGGGGCGTCCTCGGCGGCCTTGAGCACGACGGTGTTGCCGGTGACCAGGGCCGCAGGCAGCTTGAACGCGGCGATCATCAGCGGGGAGTTCCACGGCAGGATCGCGGCGACGACGCCCAGCGGGAGCCGCCTGCTGTAGGACAGCGTCCCGGGACCCGTCGGCAGCGTGACGCCCTTGACCTCGCCCGCCAGCCCGGCGAAGTAGCGGAAGGCGGTGACGAGCAGCGCCGCCTCGGGCCGGGCCTGGGTCCGGATCGCGTTGCCGGTGTCCAGCGCCGTCAGCCGGGCGAGGTTCTCGACGAGCTCCTCCAGGTCGTCGGCGATGCGCAGCAGCGCCCGCTGGCGCTCCACGAACGGCAGCTCCGCCCACCCCGGGTATGCCGTGCGCGCGGCGCGCACCGCCCGGTCCGCGTCCTCGGCCCGTCCGCGGGGCACGCGGGCCACCACCTTCGTGCGGTCGATCGGCGTGATGACGTCGATCGTCTCGCCCGCCGCGGCCGCCACCCACTCCCCGCCGATCAGCATGCCGTACTCGCGGGGGGTCGTGTCGTCCATCGTGGGGTAGGGCTGGTCCGGGCCGGTCGTGCTCGAGGTGTTGGCGGTGCTGGTGGTGCTGGTGGTGCTGGTCATGAGGGGCTCCTGCGGGGTGGCGGGTCAGACGTGGATGGCGGCCGGGATGCCGTCGGAGAAGGTCTGGGGCGCCTCCGGGAAGGTGCGGGCCTGGCCGGTCTTGACCCGGTGGGCGGTCCAGGCCGCGGCGCAGGCGTCCAGCATGTCGTCGGTGCCCACCCCGGTGGGCGCGGTCGTCGGCACGTAGATGCCCTGCCTCGCCAGTGTGTCGCGGCGTTCGGCCGCCCCCTCGGCCGACCTCTTCTTCGAGGTCAGCGGGGTGCCCGCCATCATCGCGAAGGACGCCTCCGGGTGGCACTCGGCGACGAGGAACGGCAGGTCCTCGCGCACCCAGGCGTCGACCTCCTTGATCCGGCGGCGCAGCTCGAAGGCCTGCTGCGAGACCCCCGAGCCCACGCGCTCGCGGTTGACGGCGTTGGCCTGCCCGTAGGACTCGGCGTAGACGGCCTCGCGCACGGGCGTGGTGAAGACCGAGGACGCCTTGCCCGGCAGGAAGGCCCTCGTCTGGACGTCGGCCTCGCGACGGGCGTCGTCGGGCAGTCCGACGGGGATGTCGACGGCCACGACGGCCACCTCCCCCGCCTTCTGCACCACCTCGGCGGCGGTGGCGCCGGTGAGCAGCATCGGGGTCCCGTGGCCGGAGGCCTCCAGCAGGGCTCCGACCCACCCGCCGCGGGCGACGTCCAGCCCGAGCACGGGCCGGGCGGGGTCGGGGGCGGACGGCCGCTTCCCGGGGCGTCCGTGGGGCATCGTGCCGCCCGTGGCCCTCCTCCCCCGCGCCGCCTCCGGCGCGGTCGTGCGGCGAGGGCGCGACCCCCCGCCCGCACCCCGGGACCCCCGTCCCTCGACCCCGGGCTTCTTCGCACCCTTGCCGGTCAGCCTGTTCCACCACTCCGTCAGACCCATGGGGACACGATAGGTGGCGGGCACGACAGCCCTCTCGGCGGGCGTCCGGGGCGGGTCTGCGACGAGGAGGAGCCGTCAGCCGCCGTGCCGGGTGGCGAGCAGCTCGACCGCCCACCGGTAGCCGTCGGCGCCGGCCCCCGCCACGACCGCCTCGGCGACCGGGGAGAGGAAGGAGTGGTGCCGGAACGGCTCACGCGCGTGCGGGTTGCTCAGGTGCACCTCGACGACGGGCAGCCGGACGGCCTTGACGGCGTCGAGCACGGCGACCGAGGTGTGCGTGTAGGCCGCGGCGTTGAGCACCACCCCGACGACGTCGCCGGCGGCGCCCGCCTCGTGCAGGGCGTCCACGAGGCCGCCCTCGTGGTTGGACTGGACGCAGGTGACCTCCAGGCCGTGCCGCCGGGCCTCCTGCGCGCAGAGGCGCTCCACGTCCGCCAGCGTGGTCGAGCCGTAGATCTCCGGCTCGCGGGTGCCGAGCAGGTTGAGGTTGGGGCCGTTCAGCACGAGGATCCGGCGGGTCATGGGACCAGCGTGGCACACGGGGCGCGTGCGCGTGGACGCTACCCAACCGCCCCGTTCTGCACTAGGTTGCGAACCATCCGGGCCGCCCCCGGACGCCGCGCACCGCCGCGGCAGCCGCGCACGCCCCATACCGCTCCATCCCGCAGAAGGAGGTCCGCCCGTGGCCGGCACCAACACCGCCCCGGTCGCCGAGGACCGCGACACCTGGACCCACAACACCGGGTTCATCCTCGCGGCCATCGGATCGGCCGTCGGACTGGGCAACATCTGGCGATTCCCCGGGGTCGCCTACGAGAGCGGGGGTGGGGCCTTCCTCATCCCCTACCTGCTGGCGCTGCTGACGGCCGGCATCCCCATCCTCTTCCTGGACTACGCGATCGGCCACCGCTACCGCGCGGCGGCCCCGCTGTCCTACCGGCGGATGGCGCGACCGGCCGAGACGCTGGGCTGGTTCCAGATCAGCCTGTCCTTCGTCATCGCCGTCTACTACGCCGCCGTCGTGGCGTGGTCGTTGAGCTACTTCGTCTACGCCTTCGACCTGAGCTGGGGCGACGACACGCTGGGCTTCTTCACGGGCGAGTACCTGCAGGTGGGCGACCCGGAGATCTCCACGACGATCGTCTCCTCCGTGGCGATCCCCCTCGTGCTCGTCTGGGCGGCGATCCTCGTCGTGCTGGCCCTGGGCGTCAGCCGCGGCGTGCAGCGGGTCAACGTCATCTTCATCCCGCTGCTCGTGGTCGCCTTCCTCGGCCTGGTGATCCGGGCCCTGACCCTCCCCGGTGCCGTCGACGGCCTCAACGCGCTGTTCACCCCGAACTGGTCGGCCCTGCTCGACCTCAACGTGTGGATCGCCGCCTACGCGCAGATCTTCTTCTCGCTCTCCATCGCCTTCGGCATCATGGTCACCTACGCCTCCTTCCAGCGGCGCAAGGCGAACATGACCAGCTCGGGCCTGGTGGTGGCCTTCGCCAACTCCTCCTTCGAGATCCTCGCCGGCATCGGCGTCTTCGCCACCCTGGGCTTCTTCGCCCACCAGCAGCAGGTGGCGGTCGGCGACCTCGAGGGGCTCACCGGGCCGATCCTGTCCTTCGTCACCTTCCCGGCGGTCATCTCCGAGATGCCCGGAGGCAACGTCTTCGGCGTCGTCTTCTTCGCCGCCCTGGTGCTGGCCGGGTTCACCTCGCTGATCTCCATCCTGCTCGGCGTGGCCGCCTCGGTGCAGGAGAAGTTCGGGCTGGGCCGGCGCACTGCCGCGCTCGCGGTCGCCGTCGTCTCGGCGATCATCTCGATCGGCCTGTTCTCGACCACCTCGGGCCTGCTGGCCCTGGACACCGTCGACCAGTTCGCCAACAACGTGGGCATCGTCCTGTCGGCCATCGTCATGACGGTGGTCGTGGTCTGGGTGTTCCGCCGCGGAGAGGTGCTGCGCCGGCACCTCAACGCCGTGTCCACCTTCAAGGTGGGACGCATCTGGATCTTCCTGCTCGGCCTCCTCGTGCCCGCCTTCCTGGTCGTGATGCTGGTGCAGAAGCTGGTCACCCTGGTCACCGAGGGCTACGAGGGCCTGCCCGGCTGGTACGTCGGCCTCTTCGGCTGGGGCATGCTCGCCCTCGTCATCCTGGCCTCCGTGGTGCTGACGGCCCTACCCTGGAAGGGCCGGGACGATCCGGACTTCCGTGCCTGGCCCGAGCTGGAGGAGGAGAAGCGATGACCACGTCCGCGATCGTCATGATGCTCGTGGCCATGGCCGTGGTCTGGGGAGGGCTGACGGCGAGCATCCTGTTCCTGCGCAGCCGTCCCGAGGTGACCGACGGGCTGCACGAGGACCCCGACCTGGTGATCGACGACGAGCGGCGCGAGCACGAACCGCACCCCTTCCGCGACACCTGAGCCCAGCCGCGCCGGCCCGGGTCGGTCCTCCAGGACGGTCAGTCCTCCAGGACGGCCCGGGCCGCGTGATAGCCGCCGAGCCCGCTCACACCGCCGCCGCGGCGCGAGCCGGCCCCGGCGAGCAGCACCCCGGGGTATGGCGTTTCCACGCCCCACCGGCGCGCGGGCGTGTCCAGGGGGGCGTCGTCCTCGACCCACGGCCAGGTCAGCGGCGCGTGGAAGATGTTGCCGCCGGGCATGGCCAGGGTGTCCTGCAGGTCGCGGGTGGTCTTCGTCTCCACGCAGGGCCGCCCGTCCCGGTCGCGCAGGACGACGTCCTCGATCGGCTCGGCCAGCACCGAGGACAGGGACTCCAGGGTGGCCCGCTCCAGCTGGTCGCGGGTCACCTGCCCGTCGTCCAGCAGCCGGTCGGGCGTCTGCAGGGTGAACACCGTGAGGGTGTGCGCCCCGGAGGCCCGCAGCTCCGGGGAGAGGATCGAGGGGTCCGTCAGGGAGTGGCAGTAGATCTCCGCGGGCACCGGGTCCGGCACCCGCCCGGCCAGCGCCGCGGCATACGCCTCCTCCAGCTGCGGGTAGGTCTCGTTGATGTGGAAGGTCCCGCCGAAGGCGGCGACCGGGTCCACCGAGGTGTCGCGCAGGCGCGGCAGCCGGGACAGGAGCAGGTTGACCTTGACCTGCGCCCCCTCGACCCGCTCGTGCGGGGTGCCGAGCAGGTCCGCCAGGACGGCCGGGGCCGCGGCCCACAGGATGCGACCGGCGGTCGCCCGGTGCTCGTGCCCCTCGGCGTCGACCCAGCTGACAGCGCCGTCGTCGACCCCGGTCACGGTGGCGCCCGTGCGCAGCTCGGCCCCCGCCCGGCGGGCCGCCCGCTCCAGCTCGCCGGAGACCTGGCCCATGCCGCCCACCGGCACGTCCCAGTCCCCCGTCCCGCCGCCGACCACGTGGTAGAGGAAGCACACGTTGTGCCGCAGGTCGGTCTCGTGGGCCGAGGCGTAGGTGGAGATGAGCCCGTCGGTGAGCACCACGCCGCGACGAGGTCGTCGGTGAAGCTGGACTCCACGACCTCGCCGAGCGGCCGCTGCAGGAAGTCGCGGACCAGGCCGGGGTCGCCCACCAGCCCGGCCAGCTCGGCCGCCCGCGGGAGCGGCCCGGTCATCGTGGGCCAGACCGCCCGCGCCAGCCGCCCGACCCGCTCGTAGAAGGCGTCCCAGCGGGCGGCGTCCTCCGCCGCCCCGACCGCCGCGAAGGAGGCCGCCGTCGCGGCCGGGTCACCGTTGTCGACGAGCAGCCCCGTGTCGCCGCCGGGCACCGGGGTGTAGGAGGAGTAGCGCCGGCGGGACAGCCGCAGCGACAGGCCGAGGTCGTCGACGATCTGCCGCGGCATCAGGCTGACGAGGTAGCTGTAGCGCGAGAGCCGCGCCCCGACGCCCTCGAACGCCTCGGCCGAGACGGTGGCCCCGCCCAGGGCCTCCTGCCGTTCCAGGAGCAGCACGGACCGGCCCGCCCGGGCCAGGTAGGCGGCGGCGGTGAGGCCGTTGTGGCCCCCGCCGACGACGACGACGTCGTGGCTGGTGCTCACCGTCACCTCAGATGACGCCCATGGCGAGCATGGCGTTCGCCACCTGGGTGAACCCGGCGGCGTTGGCCCCGAAGACGTAGTCGCCCGGTCGGTCGTAGTCCTCGGCGGTGGTGACGACCCGCTCGTGGATGCGCCGCATGATCTCGGCCAGCCGCTGCTCGGTGTGCTCGAAGGTCCAGGAGTCGCGCGAGGCGTTCTGCTGCATCTCCAGCGCAGAGGTCGCCACGCCGCCGGCGTTGACGGCCTTGCCCGGCCCGAAGAGGACACCGGCCTCGGCGAGCACCCGGACGGCACCGGGGGTGCACGGCATGTTGGCGCCCTCGGCGACGATCTCGGTGCCGTTCTGCGCGAGCACCCGGGCGGCGTCCTCGTCGAGCTCGTTCTGGGTGGCGCAGGGCAGCGCGACGTGGCAGGGGACGTCCCAGACCCGCCCGCCCTCGACGAAGCGGGCGCTGGAGCGCTCGTCGGCGTAGACCGAGATCCGGTCCCGGCGCGACTCCTTGACGTCCTTGAGCAGCTCCAGGTCGATCCCCTGCTCGTCGACGACGTAGCCGGAGGAGTCGGAGCAGGCCAGCACCCGGCCGCCCAGCTCGTGGGTCTTCTCGATCGCGTAGATCGCCACGTTCCCGGACCCGGAGACGACGACGTCGTTGCCCTCGAAGCCCAGCCCCGCGTGCCGGGCCATCTCCTGGGCGAAGTAGACCGTGCCGTAGCCGGTGGCCTCGGTGCGCGCCTGCGACCCGCCCCAGGCCAGCCCCTTGCCGGTGAGCACGCCGCCCTCGTAGCGGTTGGTGATCCGCTTGTACTGGCCGAAGAGGTAGCCGATCTCACGGGTGCCCACGCCGATGTCGCCGGCGGGGACGTCGGTGTACTCCCCCAGGTGGCGGTACAGCTCGGTCATGAACGACTGGCAGAAGCGCATGATCTCGGTGTCCGACTTGCCCTTGGGGTCGAAGTCGGAGCCTCCCTTGCCGCCGCCGATCGGCAGCCCGGTGAGCGCGTTCTTGAAGATCTGCTCGAACCCGAGGAACTTCACCGTGCCCAGCAGCACGCTGGGGTGGAAGCGCAGGCCGCCCTTGTAGGGGCCCAGCACCGAGGAGTACTCCACGCGGAAGCCGCGGTTGATCTGGACCTGGCCCACGTCGTCGGTCCACGGCACCCGGAAGATGATCTGCCGCTCCGGCTCGCACAGCCGCTCGATGACCCGCTCGGCCAGGTAGTGGGGGTGGCGCTTGACCACCGGCCCGAGCGAGCCGAGGACCTCCTCGACGGCCTGGTGGAACTCGTGCTCCCCGGGGTTGCGGCGCAGCACCTCGCGGTAGGCGTGCTGCAGGGCGGGGTCGATGGAGTCGGACATGGAGCCTCCGGTTCGGTCGGTCGGACGGCCACCGCCCGGGCAGGGGACCCGTGCGCGGCGACCGCGCGTCATCTTATGCCTGGGAATGCATAGGTATGCCCTCGGCCCGGCCGCGCGTGTCCCCGCCAGGGGTGCGCGGCCGGGCCGAGGGGTTGCCTCGGGCGGTGCCTCGGCAGGTCCCGCGGGTCAGCGCGGGGACCAGTCCCGACGCCCGTCGCTCTTCGGCGCGTCGGGGTCCCGACGGGGACGGCCTCCGGCGCGGTCGCCACCGTCGCGGCCGCGACCTCCGCTCTTGTAGCCGCCGCCGCGAGCGCCCTGGCCGCCGCCGCGTGCGCCATACCCTCCGCGCCCGGCGGGGCGACCGCCCCGGCCGGCGGGACGGCGGGGCCGCAGGACCGCGTCGAGGGCCGACTGGGGGATCGGCTCGCCCTCGGCGACCCGGCCGCCGGCGGTCTCGATGACCGCGGTGTCCTCCGGGGCGACCGTCAGCGGGTCGGTCTGCACGCCGGCGGCGTCCAGCAGCCGGCCGACCTGGCGCTTCTGGTGGGGCAGCGCCAGGGTGACCACGACACCCTCGTCACCGGCGCGGGCGGTGCGGCCGGAGCGGTGCAGGTAGTCCTTGTGGTCGGCCGGCGGGTCCACCTGGAGCACCAGCGAGACGTCGTCGACGTGGATGCCGCGCGCGGCGACGTCGGTCGCGACGAGGACCGGCAGGGTGCCGCCCTTGAAGGCGTCGAGCACCCGGGTGCGCTGGGCCTGGTTGAGCCCGCCGTGCAGCGCCGCGGCGAAGACGCCCGACTCGCGCAGCTGCAGCGCGACCCGGTCGGCGCCGAGCTTGGTGCGGCAGAAGACGATCGTGCGCCCGGGGCGGTTGGCGATGGCCGCGGTGATCGGCCGCTTGTGGTGCGGGTGCACCAGGAAGAGGTGGTGCTCCATCGTCGTCACGCTCGCCGCGACGTCGTTGGTGGAGTGGGTCACCGGGTCCTTCAGGTAGGTCTTGGCCACCTGGTCCACGCCGTGGTCCAGGGTCGCGGAGAACAGCAGCCGCTGACCGTCGGACGGCGTGAGGTCCAGGATCTGGCGGATGGCCTCGACGAAGCCCATCTCGGCCATGTGGTCGGCCTCGTCGAGAACGATCAGCTCGACCTCCGACAGGTCGGCCGCGGACCGCTCGATGAGGTCGATGAGCCGGCCGGGGGTGGCGACGAGGACGTCGACCCCACGGTCCAGGGCCGCGAGCTGGGGGGTGTAGGACATGCCGCCGGCGACGAGCAGGAAGCGCTTGTCGACCGCCCGCATGAGCGGGGCGAGCGCGTCGACGATCTGCATCGCCAGCTCGCGGGTCGGGGTCATGATGACCGCGCGGGGGCGGTGCGGGACGGCCCGGGGACGCTCGATCAGGCGGTGCAGCATCGGCAGGCCGAAGGCCATCGTCTTGCCCGAGCCGGTCTGGCCGCGGCCGAGCAGGTCCTTGCCGGCCAGCGCGTCCGGGATGGTCGCGGTCTGGATCGGGAAGGGGGTGGTGATGCCGGTGCGCGCCAGCGCGGTGACGAGCTTCTCGTCCAGCCCGAGGCCGGCGAAGCCGTTGTCCTCGGTCACCTCGGCCTCGACCTGCTTGCCGGCGCTGGCGGCCAGGTGCTCCTGGTATGCCGCCTCGGCGGCCTCGCGGTCGTCCTCGCCGTGGTGCTCCTCGACGGGGGCGGCGTCGCGGCGACGGTCCTGCCAGCCCCGGTCGTCCCGCCGACGGTTCTCGTCCCAGCCGCGACCCTCGTGCCGGCCGCGCTCGGCGCTGCGGCCCTCGCGCTCCTCCCGGTGGGCGCGCCAGGTGTGCTCGCGCGGGCTGCGACGCTCCTCGCGGGCGTCCCGCTCACGACGCTCGTCCCGGCGGTCGGTGCGCTCCTCGTCGGCCCAGCGGGGCCGGGACCGGAAGCCGCCGTCCGGGGCAGCGCCACGGGACGGGGAGCCGCCCTGACGGTCGTCCCGACCGCGGTAGCCGCCACCCTGGCGGTCGTCCCGGCGGGGGTAGCCGCCGTCGCGGGCCCCACCCTCAGGCGACTGGTAGCCACCCGGTCGGTCGTCCCGACCACGGTAGCCGCCGGACTGACCACCCTGACGGTCGTCCCGGCCCCGGTAGCCGCCCTCGCGGGCCCCACCCTCACGCGACTGGTAGCCACCCGGTCGGTCGTCCCGACCACGGTAGCCGCCGGACTGACCACCCTGGCGGTCGTCCCGACCCCGGTAGCCGCCGGACTGACCACCCGGTCGGTCGTCACGCCCCCGGTAGCCGCCACCCTCGCGGTCCTCCCGGCGGGGGTAGCCGCCCTTGTGGTCGTCGCGGCGGGGGTAGCCGCCGCGGTCGTCGCGGCGCTCGGACGCGTCGCGGCGGGGGTAGCCGCCGGAGCGCTGCCCGGCCTCGCCACCACGGTCGGGGCGGTCGCCGGCGGGGCGGTCACGCCGGCCCTTGAGCTGGGCGCGGGCCTGCTTCTCGCGGGCGACGCGGGCCGCCTGCTTCTGGGCGGCGGTGTGTCGGGGCTTCTTGCCTCCGGAGGCACCGGTACGGACGGGTTTGGCCATGAGGGCTCACTGCTTTCGTCGGATCGTCGAGGAAGGTGCTCGCCTCGACGCCCTTCTGGCGCGACCGGACCAACCTCCAGGCGCCCACGTGGCGCCCTGCGTCCCCCGGGGTCGGATCGCCCTCAGGGTCTGAACTGCCGCACTCGTCAGGAGTCGGCGGACGCACCAGTCTAGCGGACCGGCGACCCCCGTCCCGACCGGGGCGTGACGCAGCACCCCGTCCAGGGGGCCGTCCGCTCCCTCTCAGGCGTCGATCCGCTCCCGGTCGAGCTGGTCCGCGGAGCCGATGATGAAGTCCTTGCGCGGCGCGACGTTGCTGCCCATGAGCAGGTCGAAGACCCCGTCGGCGCGGGCCGCGTCGGCCAGGGTGATCCGGCGCAGCGTCCGGTACCGCGGGTCCATCGTGGTCTCGGCCAGCTGATCGGCGTCCATCTCGCCCAGCCCCTTGTAGCGCTGCATCGGCTGCTTGACGGTGCGGCCCTTCTTCTGCAGCGCGGCGACGGTGCGGCGCATCTCCGGCTCGGTGTAGGTGTAGATGTACTCCTTGCCCGCCCGGCCGCGCCCGCCCGCGACCTCGATGCGGTGCAGCGGCGGCATGGCCGCGTAGACGCGGCCGGCCTCGACGAGCGGCCGCATGTAGCGGAAGAAGAGCGTCAGCAGCAGGGTGCGGATGTGGGCGCCGTCGACGTCGGCGTCGGTCATGATGATGACCTTGCCGTAGCGGGCCATCTCCAGGTCGAACGACCGGCCCGAGCCGGCCCCGATCACCTGGATGATCGCGGCGCACTCGGCGTTGGAGAGCATGTCCGAGACCGAGGCCTTCTGGACGTTGAGGATCTTGCCGCGGATCGGCAGCAGCGCCTGGTGGTCGCTGGAGCGGGCCAGCTTGGCCGTTCCCAGCGCGCTGTCCCCCTCGACGATGAACAGCTCGCTGCGCTCGGTCTCGTTGGTCCGGCAGTCGGCCAGCTTGGCCGGCAGCGAGGAGGACTCCAGCGCGTTCTTGCGCCGCTGGGTCTCCTTGTGCAGCCGCGCCGAGATCCGCGACTTCATCTCGGCCACGACCTTGTCCAGCAGGAGGCTGGCCTGGGCCTTGTCCCCCCGGTGGGTGGAGGTGAGCCGCTCGCTCAGCCCCTGCTCCACGACCCGGGCGACGATCGCCCGGACCGCGCTGGTGCCCAGGACCTCCTTGGTCTGCCCCTCGAACTGGGGCTCGGCCAGGCGGACGGTGACGACCGCGGTGAGCCCGGCGGTGATGTCGTCCTTGTCGACCTTGTCGTTGCCCACCTTCAGCCGCCGGGCGTTGACCTCCAGCTGCTTGCGGAAGACCTTCATCAGGGCCTGGTCGAAGCCGGCGACGTGGGTCCCGCCCTTGGGCGTGGCGATGATGTTGACGAAGCTGCGGGTCGTGGTCTCATACCCGGTCCCCCAGCGCACCGCCACGTCCACCTCGCACTCGCGGTCCACGGCCGTGGAGACCATGTGGCCCCGGTCGTCCAGGACCGGGACGGTCTCGGTGAAGCTGCCCGAGCCCTGCAGCCGCCACACGTCGGTGACGGCGGAGTCGGGGGCGAGGTACTCGGCATACTCGGTGATCCCCCCCGAGTAGGCGAAGACCTCCTCGTAGGGGCCCTCCTCCCCCGCCGTGCCCGGCAGGCCGCGCTCGTCGCGGACGACCATGGTCAGCCCGGGGACGAGGAAGGCCGTCTGCCGGGCCCGCGAGACGAGCTCGTCGTAGCTGAAGGCGGCGTCCTTGACGAAGATCTGCGGGTCGGCCCAGTAGCGCACCCTGGTGCCGCTGCGACCGGCCCTGACCTTGCCGGCGACCGTGAGCTCGCTGCTGCGCTCGAACGGGGTGAAGGGCGCGTCCGGGGACTTCTGCCCGCCGTGGTCGTCGAAGACCCCCGGCTCCCCGCGCCGGAAGCTCATCACGTAGGTCTTGCCCTTGCGGTCGACCTCCACGTCCAGCCGGGAGGACAGGGCGTTGACGACCGAGGCGCCCACGCCGTGCAGGCCGCCGGAGGCGGCGTAGGAGCCCCCGCCGAACTTGCCGCCGGCGTGCAGCTTGGTGAAGACGACCTCCACGCCCGAGAGTCCGGTCCGTGGTTCGATGTCGACCGGGATCCCGCGGGCGTCGTCGCGCACCTCGACCGAGCCGTCGGCGTGCAGGACGACCTCGATCCGGTCGCCGTGGCCGCCGAGCGCCTCGTCGACGGAGTTGTCGATGATCTCCCACAGGCAGTGCATCAGGCCCCGGGAGTCGGTGGAGCCGATGTACATGCCCGGCCGCTTGCGGACGGCCTCCAACCCCTCGAGGACCTGCAGGTGCCGGGCCGAGTAGTCCTGCGCCACGGGTGGGGTCTCCTTTCCGCCGGACGGGTCGTGCGCAGCCTAGCCGCGGGGTCCGACGAGCCTGGGCAGGCGCGACCGGGCGGGGATGTCTACGCTCGCGCCATGAGCCCGCAGACACGGAGCATGGAGAGCGCCTCCCCGGACCGGGGGGTGGCCGAGCTGGTCCTGGTGCGGCACGGCGAGTCCGAGGGGAACGTCGCCGACCGCGAGGCGCTGGAGGCCGGCCGCGAGACGCTGTCGCTGGACGTGCGCGACGCGGACGTGGAGCTGTCCGCCACCGGGCGCGAGCAGGCCCGGGCGGTCCACGAGCACCTGCGCTCCCTGCCGCCGGAGGAGCGCCCGACCGCGGTGGTCACCTCCCCCTACCGCCGCGCCCGCGGCACCGCGGAGATCGCGGTGGCGGGGCTGGACGTGCCGCTCGTCGTCGACGAACGGGTCCGCGAGCGCGACCTGGGCGCCTTCGACGGGCTGACCTGGATCGGCATCGAGAAGGAGTTCCCCCGGGAGTCGCGGCGGCGCCAGCGGGTGGGCAAGTACTACTACCGGCCACCGGGCGGGGAGAGCTGGTGCGACGTCGTGCTGCGGGTGCGGCAGGTGCTTCTGGAGATGCAGGAGCGCTACGCCGGCGAGCGGCTGTGGCTCTTCTCCCACCAGGCCACGATCATGTCCTTCCGGTGGCGATCGAGGGCCTGGACGAGGCCGAGGTGCTCACGGCCGCCAAGCGCAGCCCCCTGGCCAACTGCTCGCTGACCTCCTACCGACCGGGTCCCCAGGGCCTGGAGCTGGTGTTCTACGGCGACACCACGGCGGTCGACCGGGCCGGCGGCGACGTCACCCACGAGCCCTCCCACGGCACCGAGGACGAGGACGAGGAGGGATGAGCCGGCCGGCGCCGGAGGTCGTCACCCCCCACCTGCTGCGCGAGTGGCCGCTGCCGGACCTGCAGGACGACAAGGAGTCCCGCGGCCGGGTGCTGGTCGTCGGCGGCAGCCGGGCCAACCCGGGCGGCGCGGCCCTCGCGGCCGAGGCCGCCCTGCGGGCCGGCGCCGGGAAGGTGCAGGTGGTCACGGTCGCCTCGGTGTCGAGGCAGCTGGCGGTCGCCCTGCCGGAGACCTGGGTGCGCGGCGTGCCCGAGGACGAGGACGGGGAGCTCACGCCGCAGGCCGCCGACGTCGTCCTGGAGCTCGCGGCGGAGTGCCAGGCGGTGCTGCTGGGTCCGGGTATGGGGTCGCTCCCCGGAGCCCGCGACCTCGCCGCCCGCGTGCTCCCGGAGCTGGACACGGTCTGCCTCGTGGACGCCCTGGCGCTGGCGGCGGTCACCGAGGACCACCGGTGCCTGGAGCACCTGGCCGGCCGGTCGGTCCTGACCCCCAACGTCGGCGAGCTGGCGACCACGCTGGGGTGGGACCCGGGCAAGGTCGCCGACGACCCGCGCGAGGCCGCCCTCCGGCTGGCGTCCCGGACCGGTGCCTGCGTCTCCTCCGGCGGCGCGGTGACCTGGACGGCGCACCCCGACGGACGTTCCTGGCGCGGGTCGGTCGGCGGGCCCGGCCTGGGGACGGCGGGGTCCGGCGACGTCAAGGCCGGCGTGGTGACCGGGCTGTGCGCCCGGGGTGCCGACCCCTGCCAGGCGGCGGTGTGGGGCTCGCACCTGCACGGCAGTGCGGGCGACCGGCTGGCCTCGGCCCTGGGCCCCACCGGGTACCTGGCCCGCGAGCTGTCCCTCCAGGTTCCGCGGGTGCTGGCCGAGCTCCTGGTCTGAGGTCCCGCACGGCATTCCCGGCTACGCGCTCAGCGAAACACCCCCCGCCCGCGGCACAAAGTCCCGGTGCCGTGACGTTGTCGTGCTTGACTGGATGGCACCAGGAGGGGACCGACCACCCTGGGGCCAGGAGAGGAGACCGACGTGAACGCCACGCTGACCCCCGAGCTGACCGCTTACGACCGCTGCGACCGTTGTGGTGCGCAGGCCTACGTCCGCGCCCGGCTGGGAGACGGCCTCGAGCTGCACTTCTGCGCCCACCACGGCCGGGAGCACCTCGACAAGCTGCGCCACCTGCAGGACGTCGACATCCTCGACGAGACCCACCGTCTCCACGCCGAGGAGAGCCGGAGCCCGGCCCTCTGACGACGGCCGCGGTCGACCGACCGCAGCGGAACCGCCCGCGCACGCCCCGAGCGTGCGCGGGCGGTTCTGCGTCGCGTCCACGGCCTCCCGGGGCTGGCAGACTGGCCGACCATGACCGCCCTGGAGATCGTGCTCGCCCTGCTCATGGCCGTCGGCGTGGTGGGCATCGTCGTGCCGGTCCTCCCGGGGCTGCTGCTCGTGGTCGTCGCCGTGCTGATCTGGGCGCTGGAGTCCCCCAGCACGAGCGGCTGGGTCGTCCTGGGCATCACCCTGACGCTGTTCCTGCTGGGGACGGCCCTGCAGTGGCTCGTCCCCGGGCAGCGGATGCGCCGTGCCGGCGTGGGCACCAGCACCCTGGTGGCCGGCGTGGTCGCCGCGATCGTCGGCGCGTTCCTCATCCCGGTCGTGGGACTGTTCGTGGGGTTCCCGGTGGGCATCTTCCTCATCTCGCTGGTGCGCACGCGCGACCGGGTCGAGGCCTGGCGGGCGACCCGGCACGCGCTGCGGGCGGTGGGGACCAACATCCTCATCGAGCTGGCCACGGCCTTCCTCATCATCGCCGTCTGGGCGGTCACCGTCCTCGTCGTCCGCTGAGCACCGTGGTGTGACGTAGGTCACCTCCAGCAATCCGCGGTGCCGCTCGTGGCGAACCCCTTGCGACGCCCGGCGGACAACCCCGTCCGCCGGCCCTCGTCCAAGGAGTCCGTCATGAAGAAGCTCTCGACCACCCTGGCCGCCCTGGCCGTGCCCGCCCTCCTCGCCGGCCCGCTGGCCCTGTCCTCGGCGGCCGCCGAGCACACCGAGCTGATGTCCACCCTCACCGAGCTCAACGACTCCGGCGGCAGCGGCACCGTCTGGGCCAAGGTCACCGGCAACGAGGTGTGGCTCTCGATGGAGGTCGCCGGTCTGCTCGACGGCGCCCCCCACGCCCAGCACATCCACATCGGCGGCACCAACAGCTGCCCCGACCCGATGATGGAGGGCACCGGCGCCGGCGGCGCGATCCGCACCACGGACGCGGTCGACTCCTACGGCGGCGTGGCCGTCTCGTTGACCACCGAGGGCGGCATGACCGGCCCGGACCACGGGCTCGACGTCGCCAACTTCCCGGCCACGGGGACCTACACCTACGAGCGGACGTTCGAGGTGAGCGACGAGGTCGCCGCCCAGATCGCCGCCGGTGACGGCGTCGTCGTGGTGCACGGGACCGACCACGACGGAAGCGGCGCCTACGACGGGGACCAGGAGTCCGACCTGGACCCGAGCCTGCCGTCCGAGGCGACCGACCCCGCGCTGTGCGGCCCCCTGGACGTCGCCCCGATGGAGGCCCCCGCCGGCGGTGTGCAGACCGGTGGCGGCAGCACCCAGGGGACCGAGCAGGGCGGCCTCCTCGCGGCCGGCGCCCTCCTGGCGGCCGTGGGTGCGGGATCCCTGGTGGCCCGTCGTCGCGCGCAGGACTGACGAGGTATGCCGCAGCCGCACCGGGAGCGCAGGGGTGACCGTCGCCCCGCGCTCCCGGGCGCGCTGGCCGGGGTGGTGACCGCGCTGGGCCTCGGCCTGGTGGCCTGCGGGGTCTCCGGGCAGGTGCCCGACCCGCCCGCCCCGTCGTCGGCCGTGACGCAGACGTCGGCACCCCGGGCCGGTGCGGCCGGCCCTTCGTCGGAGACCGGCCCCGCGCCGACGCCCGGCCCCGCGCCGACGCCCACGCCCGCCTCCTCGCCGACACCCGACCCCTCGACCCCGCCGGGCACGGCCGCCGAGACGTCCCCGGCCTCCTCCTCCGCCCCGGTGGCGACGGCATACCCCGCGGTGGACCCCTCGCCCCCGGTCGAGGTGCGCCTGCCCGCCCTCGGGGTCACCAGTCCCCTGCACCCGCTGGGCCTGGCCGCCGACGGCACCCTCGAGGTGCCCACGGGGGACCGCGTGGACGAGGCGGCCTGGTACTCCGGCTCCCCCACCCCCGGCGAGGTGGGCCCCACCGTCGTCGAGGGGCACGTCACCGGGCCCGATGGCCGGCCGTCGGTCTTCTTCGAGCTCGGCGCGTCCGCCGTGGGCGACCTCGTCGAGCTGGACCGCGAGGACGGGCGGACGGTGGTCTACGAGGTCTACCGCGTCGACCGCTTCGCCAAGGACGCCTTCCCGACGGTGGACGTCTACGGCACCACGCCCGGCCCCGAGCTGCGGGTCATCACCTGCGGAGGAGAGTTCGACGAGGCCAGCGGCCATCACGTGGACAACACGGTGGTCTTCGCACGCCAGGTCTCGATCAGCGGCTGACCGCCTCGTGGTCGCCACCCGCTGGACGGCCCCACGAGGAAGGACCGACGACGACGAGGTGGCAGGTGCTCCGCGGAGCACCTGCCACCTCGTTCCTCGTTCCCCGTTCAGCCGAGAGGACGACGACGTTCAGCTGAGGGGGACGACGACGAACGGTTCGGTGGTCGGCTGGTCCGACCCGCCGGTGGGCTCCACCGACAGGCCGACGGCCGCGGCGCCCTGGGGCGTCCCCTCCAGGAGGACCTCCCCGTCCTGCAGCACCTCGGCCGTCAGGACCCCGGCCGAGCGGGCAGAGCCGTCGGACCCCACGAACCACGCCTGGTAGACGCTGCCCTCCGGGGGCGGGTCGACGTCCGAGGGCAGCCGCAGGACGGCGGCGTCGCGGTCGGCCGAGCTGACGACCTCCACGAGGCCGACGTCGGTGCTGGCGGAGTACTCGCGCGCGTCCGAGGCGGCGACGACCCGCTCGGCGGGGTCGGCCCCCAGGACCCGGGTGACCCCCCACGTCCCGGTGACCAGGACCGCGGCCGCCGCGGCGGCGACCAGCCAGCGGACCGGGCCCGCCGACCGGCCGGTGGTGTCGTGCACCGACCCGTCGGTGTCGCGGTGGGCCGATCCTCGGGCGGACCGCAGGGGGACGACCTCGGCGACGGTCGCGCCGGCCTCGCCGGTCTCGGTCGGGCCGGTCTCGGTCGGGCCGGTCTCGGTCGGGCCGGTCTCGGTCGCGCCGGTCTTCCTCGCGCCGGTCTCGGCAGCGACCGTGTCCAGCACCCGGCGGCGGAGCGCGGCCGGAGGGGCGACCTCGAGGCCGGCGGACAGGTCGACGGCCGCCTCGCGCAGCTCCTGCACCACGGCGGTGCAGTCGGAGCAGCCCTCCAGGTGCGCCTCGAAGCGAGCGCGTTCGGTCTCGTCGACGGCGTCGACGGCGTACGCCGCGGCCAGGTCGTGGACCTGGTCCGTCCCGTCCTCGTTCATCCCTGCTCACCTCCTGACATCGTCCGGCGCAACGTGCGCAGCCCGTCGCGGATCCTCGTCTTGGCCGTCCCCAGGGGGACCTGGGTGCGCTCGGCCACCTCGCGGTGCGTCAGCCCCTCGAAGTAGGCGAGCATCAAGGCCGTGCGGTGCGGCTCCCCCACCGTGTCGATGGCACGGCGCACGCGCGTGGCCTCCACGCGCAGCTCACCCGCCTCGGCCGTGGAGTCGAAGGGCACGGTCTCGTGCAGGGATTCGTAGCGGTGCAGCCGTGCGGATTGGGCCTCCTCGGAACGGACCCGGTCCACGGCCCGGCGGTGGGCGATCGTCATCAGCCAGGCGAGCGCCGAACCGCGACCGGGATCGAAGGCTGCGGCCTCGCGCCAGACCTGCAGGAGGACCTCCTGGGTGACGTCCTCGGCCATGGCGGGGTTGCGCAGCACCCGCAGGGCCAGTCCGTGGATCCGCGGCGCCACGGCGTCGTAGAGGTCGGCGAAGGCGTCCTGGTCCTGGTCGGCGACGCGCAGCAGCAGGGCGGCCAGCTCGGTCGCCTCGGTGGTCGAGGGACTCAGAAGGGGCCCTGCTCCTTGCGGCGGTCCCACTGCTGCTCCATGCGGTCCATGAACGAGCCGCCCTTGGGTCCGCGAGGTGCCTTGGGTCCACGACCGCCGCCGCCACCACCGCCACCGTCGCCTCCACGTCCGCCGCGTCGAGGACCACCGCCCCGCGGCCTGCCGTCGGGACCGACGGAGGTGAGGGTGGGTCCGTGGTGACCCGGCGTGGCCGCCCAGGCTCCGCCGAGCACCATGGCCAGGAAGCCGATGGCCCCGACCCAGATCATCTGCGACATGACCCCGACCAGGACGAGCGCGAGACCACCGACGGCGACGAGGACGCCCAGCGCGAGGCGGCGGCGGTCCAGCCCGTGGCCGGGTCCGGACGCGGTGCTCTTCAGCGTGGTGGCCAGGCGGGGATCCTCGGCGTAGAGGGCCTTCTCCATCTGCTGCAGGACGCGCTGCTCGTGTTCGGAGAGGGGCACGGGGACCTCCGGTGGGTGGTGAGGCGGGTTCCGGCGGTGGTGCTGCCGACACCCATGTCGTTGAGGATCAGGATATGACGCCAACGCGCGAATCACTAGCGGGAGTTCCCGCCCGCCCGGGGGGAGTCGTCGCACGGTGCTCCTGGTGCTGCCGGGACCGGTCCGGGAGCAGGCTGGCGGGCCGGACCGCGTGCCGTCCGAACCGGGCTGCGGCCCGGTCCACGGCACGCTCGGCCTCCCGCCATCCCTTCTCCGGCTCGTCCAGGCGGCCCTGGACCAGCGTGGTCCCGGCGTCGGTGACGCCCTCGACCCGCACCCCCAGCATCCGGATGCGGGCCCGCTGCAGGCCCAGGGAGTCGTAGAGCGCGCAGGCGGTGGCGTGGACGTCCCTGGTCACGTCGGTGGGCACGGCGACGGTGCGCGAGCGGGTGATCGTGGTGAAGTCGGAGAACCGGACGGTGAGCACCACGGTCCGGCCCAGGACGGCGGCGTGCCGCATCCGGCTGGCCGTGCGCTCGGACAGGTGGAGCAGCTGGCGGCGGACCACCGCCGGGTCGTCGACGTCGTGGGCGAAGGTCTCCGAGGACCCCACGCTGCGCTCCCGCCGGGCGGGGGTGACGGGGTCGTCGTCCCTCCCCCAGGCCAGGTCGAGCAGCCGGTGGGCGGTCTGCTCCCCGAACGCCCGGCGCAGGGTGGCGACCGGCACGTGGGCCAGCTCGCCCACGGTGTGCAGCCCCAGCCGGTGCAGCTCCGTCTCGGTCGCCTCCCCCACCCCCCAGAGGGCCCCGACGGGCAGGGGGTGCAGGAAGGGCACCACCTCGCCGCGGGTGACCAGGCGCATCCCGTCGGGCTTGGCCGCCCGGGAGGCCATCTTGGCCACGGTCTTGGTCGGGGCGCCGCCCACGGAGCAGGTCAGCTCCTGCTCGTCGGCGACGGTGTCGCGGATCCACTGGCCGATCTGCTCCGGGGTGCCCCACTGCCGGCCGGTGCTGGAGACGTCGAGGAAGGCCTCCTCCATCGACACCGGCTCCACCCGAGGGGTGACCTCGGCGAAGATCGCCATCACCGCCTCCGACACCCGGGCGTAGCGGTCGTGGTCGGGGCGCACCACGGCCGCCGCTGGGCACAGGCGGCGTGCGGTGGCCATCGGCATCCCCGAGCGCACCCCGAACGCCCGCGCCTCGTAGGTGGCCGACAGCACCACGCTGCGCCATCCTCCTCCGACGACCACGGGCCGCCCCCGCAGCTCGGGCCGGTCGAGCAGGGACACCGCCGCGTAGAAGGCGTCCATGTCCACGTGCAGGACCTCCACCGCAGCGGGCCTCACCATCCCGAGCTCCCCGGGCTGGAGTGCCACAGCTTGGCGGCCGGGGTGCTGCGGGCGTGGCCGCCCGCCGGACGGATGTCGGCGTAGGGCGACTGCCGGAACCCCGAGGCGTGCACGAGGACCCGCCGGGTGCCGTCGCCGGTGGGCACCGGTGTCAGTGCCCGGGCCTGTTCCTCGACGGCCGCCATCGCCGCCCGCACGCCCTCGAGCCCGCCGCGCTCCCACGCGCCGGACAGCATCCCGAGCTCCCACGCCCCCGTCGCCCGGACCGAGACGCCGCGCGGCCCGGTGCGGCGGACCACCCCGCGCACGAGCAGCAGCCAGGAGTGGAAGATCGTCGTCGCGTACGGACCCTGCACGTCCTCGAAGAAGGTCGCGTCGGCCGGGCCGGTGCCGTCGTCCAGGGTGAGGAAGACCACCCGGCGGCGGAGCGCACCGGCGGGGTCTGGGTGGCCACCTTGGCCCCGGCCAGGAGCACCTCGGCGGCGTTGCGCCGGGAGAGCAGGTCCCGGGAGCGGGTGGCCCCCAGCGCCTCGAGCATGGGCCGGTAGGTGGCGACCACGTGCTGGCTGACGTCCAGGCCGAGCACCTCCAGCTCGGCGTGCAGCTGCTCGGCCGGGGTCATCTCCGGCAGCCCGCTGCCCACCACCTCCGGTTCGTCGCCCAGGTCCAGGGCCAGCTGGGTGGACGGCCCGGGCTGCTCGTGCCAGCCGCGACGCCCCACCGCCTGGGCGCGGGTCCGGGCGGCCACCTCCCCCTCGACCACGGGGGCCGGACGGCGCCGGCCCGCGCGGGTGCGTCCCGAGGCGGTGTCGGCGTGCCGGCTCCACCGGTCCAGCTCGCGCACGTGCAGCAGCAGGTCGCGACGGGTCAGCCCACCCCGTCCCGCGGCGCGGCGGCCGACCCGGTGCAGGGCGTCGAACCCGCCGGCCATCACCAGCCGCTCGGCGGTGGGGCGGCTGGGCCGCGCCCGCTGCCACAGGTCCGACAACGAGGAGTAGGGCTGCCCGGCGACGATCCGGCGCACCTCGTCCTCGCTGATGCCCTTGACGTCGGTCAGGGACAGCCGGACGCCGTAGCCGTGCGCCCGGTGCTCCACCGCGGACATCACCCGGTCGACCCGGTCGGGGCGCCGGCCCAGGACGGCGCGCCGGGTCAGGTCCTGACCGCCGTCCCCGTCACCGCCGCCCGACCCGTCGGCCGCCCCGCCCGGCCCGTCGCCCTGGTCCGGGCGTCCGTACCCGTCCCCGCCGTCCTCCTCCCCCTCGCCGGGACCGACCCGCTCCACCCGGTAGACGTCGGTGGAGGCGTTGACGTCCAGCCCCAGGACGTGGACCCCCATGCTGCGGGCCTCGTCGAGGATGAGCCGCTTGGGGTACATGCCCGGGTCGTGCGTGAGCACCCCGGCCAGGAACGCGGCCGTGTGGTGGGTCTTCAACCAGGCCGACTGGTAGGTCGGCAGCGCGAACGCCGCCGCGTGCGCCTTGCAGAAGCCGAACGAGGCGAACGCCGCCAGCACCTCCCAGATCCGGTCGACGTCCGCCGGCCGGTAGCCCCGGTCGGCCGCCGCGGCCCGCCACCACAGCTCGACCTCGGCCTGTCCCTGGGGGGTGCCCATCGCCCGGCGCACCTCGTCGGCCTGGGCCAGGCTCACCCCGGTGGTCTCGGCCACGATCTGCAGCACCTGCTCGTGGAAGACCACCACCCCGCAGGTCTGCTCCAGGTAGGGCACGAGGCTGGGGTGCAGGTACTCCGGCTCGCCCCACCCCTGCCGGGCGTTGAGGAAGGGCCGGATCATGTCCGACTTGACCGGGCCCGGCCGGAACAGGGAGATGTCGATGATGATGTCCGAGAACGTCTCCGGGGCGAACTTGCCGACCAGCTCGCGCTGTCCGGGCGACTCGATCTGGAAGCAGCCCAGGGTACGGGTCGACTGGATCAGGGCGTAGGTCTCCTCGTCGTCCAGCGGCACCTGGGACCGGTCGTTCAGGTCGACCCGGACCTCGTCGACCCGGGCGACCTCCTGGACGGCGTGGGCCATCGCCGACTGCATCCGGATCCCGAGGACGTCGAGCTTGAGCAGCCCCATCTCCTCGACGTCGTCCTTGTCGAACTGGCTCATCGGGAAGCCCAGCCAGCTGGCCTCCACCGGGGTGCGGTCCAGCAGGCCGGTGTCGGACAGGATCACCCCGCAGGGATGCATCGCGATGTGCCGGGGCAGACCGTCGAGGGACTCCACCAGCTCCAGCAGCAGCTGCATCCGGGGGGCGTCCAGCCCGGCGGCGCGCAGCTCGGGCAGGTCGCGGACCGCGGCCCGGGCGTCGCGGGCACGCACGTGGGGGAAGGCCTTGGCCAGCACGTCGACCTCCCCCGGGGGCATCCCCAGGGTCGCGGCCACGTCGCGGACGGCGTGCCGCACCCGGTAGGTCTCGGCCATCGAGACGCAGGTCACCCGCTCGGAGCCGAACCGCTCCAGGATGCGTTCGTACATCTCGGTGCGCCGGGCGGACTCCACGTCGACGTCGATGTCCGGCAGCTGCGCACGCAGCGGGGAGCAGAACCGCTCCATCAGCAGGCCGTGCTCCATCGGGTCGACCCCGCTGATCCCCAGCAGGTAGGTCACCAGGCTGCCGGCGCCCGAGCCGCGCGCCGCGACCCTGACCCCGTTGTCGCGGATGAGGTCGCACACGGCGGCGACGGTGAGGAAGTAGGTGGGGTAGCCCAGTCCGGCGATCACGCCCAGCTCCTCGTCCAGCCGGCGGCGGACCCGGTCCAGGTATGCCGTGCCCGCACCGGGGTAGCGCCCGGGCACGGCGTCGGCGCACCGACGGGTCAGGACCTCGTGGGCCTGGCCGACGCCGCTCACGCCGAGCACCTGCGGCTCGGGCAGGTGGACCGAGCCGATGCCCAGGTCGGAACGGGCGTCCTGGGAGCACTCGCCCGCCAGGGCCAGGGTCTCCCGCAGCAGCGCGCCGGCGTCGGCACCGCCACCGGCGGCCTCGGCCAGGGACCGGGCCCGGGCGTGCATGGTCGCGGTGCTGGCGAGGTGACCGGCGGTGCTGACCCGGTCCAGGTGCCGCTCGTCGAGGGCGACCATCCGCCGGGCCGCGTCGAGGACGTCGACCACCCTGGCCTGCTCGGGGACGGCGTGCCGCACCGCCGCCGTCAGCACGGCGGGGACGCCGCACTCGAGGGCCAGCGCCCAGGTGCGCGCGGCGTGCCCGAGGCTGCCGGGGGTGCCCTCAGGACCGCCGTGGACGACGAGCTCGACCCGCAACGACCCCGGCGGCAGCAGCCGGCGCCACGCCTGCAGCCGTGCCCGGGCCAGGTCGCGGCGCCGGGCGAGCACGGCCCGCCCCACGTCGGAGTCGGGACCCAGGAGCACGACGACCGGGGAGACGCCCTCGACGGGCGAGGCAGCCCGTGCGAGGAGGTCGGTCCGGGTGCGCGGAACCCCCCGCTCCCCCGCCAGGTGGGTCTGGGTGACCAGCCGGCACAGCCGTCCCCACCCGGTGCCCGGCGCCAGTCCGGCCCGCTGCCCCCGGGCCAGGACGACGACCCGGGGCTGCTGGTCGTCCACGAGGCTGCCGCCCTTGGCCGGGGAGGAACGGCCCGGCGCCCCCAGCTCGATCCGGGCCGGGCCGGCACCACGGTCCTCCCCGGGCCGGGCGAGGACGCCCCCACCCGCACCGGTTCCGGCTCCCTGCCCGAGGGCCAGGTCGACCCCCAGCACCGGGGTCAGCCCCGCGGCCGAGCAGGCCCGGACGAACCGGACCGCGCCGTAGAGCCCGTCCCGGTCGGTCAGGGCGAGCGCCGGCTGGCCCAGCTCGACCGCCCGCTCCACCAGCGCGTCCGGGTGGGACGCGCCGTAGCGCATGGACGCGCTGGAGGCCACGTGCAGATGGACGAAGTCGTCGGGCGACGGTGAGAGCGAGGGCATCGGGATCAGGGGTCCTGTCAACGAAAGAGGGGGACGCCGGCCGGGGGCCGGCCGGTCGGGGCTCAGCTCGGCCGGTCGGGGCTCAGCTCGGCCGGCCGGGGCTCAGCTCGGCCGGACGGGGGTCAGCTCGGCCGACAGCGGCAGACCGCACGGCAGGTGCAGGCTGGCCCGGACCAGCTCCAGGAACCGCTCGCCGGAACGCACCAGGTCGTCCGCGTCCCGGGCGGTGACCACCGCGGCCCCCCGCTCCAGGGCCAGCCGACGACGGCCGGACTCGGCGAAGAAGGCCGCCCACTCGGTCAGCTCGGGTGCCACCGTGGGCAGCACCTCCCACACGCTGCGCGGCCTGGCGCGGCGGCTGGGGGCGCTGCGGGCCGCCAGCAGGGCCGCTCCGGCCCGCAGCGCGGCGAGGTGGGCCTGGGTGTAGCGCTCGGACGCGGTGCTGCTGTGGCATGCCTGCAGCAGCCCGCCGCGGGACCGGTCCAGCAGGTCCAGCACGGTGCCCGCCGGAGCGGTCGGTCCCTCGGGGGCGGGGGTGGCCCCCCGGGTGGTGGTGATGGTGGTGGTGGTCATCGCACTCTCCTCGTCTCGTCGTGCCGCTGGTCCTGCTGGTCCTGCTCGCCCTGCTCCGCCGCTGTCCTGCTGGTCCCGCTGTCCTGCTGGTCCGGCTGTCCTGCTCAGTCGCTGACGCGCTCCAGCCGCCACTGCTCGTCCTGCACCAGGTCGTAGACGCCCCGGCCGAGGGTCCGTCCGGCCGAGGCCTCCACCCGCCAGACCTGCTGCTCGAGCACCGTGCCGGACGACCCGCCCGGCGCCCCCTCGCCCGGCACCCCCTCCCCCTGCTGGCGCCACCACGGCACCCGCTGCGTCCACTGGGCGAGGACGCCGCGGACCACGTGGACCCGTCCCTGCCACAGGAACGTCGTCGGGACCTCCCCCCGGCCCGGGTCGCCCAGCGCACCCCGGCGCCACCCCGGTTCGAGCCGCACCGGTGCTCGTCCGGGTCGCCGAGCCTGACCTCCACCAGATCCTGGTACCGCCTGCTCATCTGCACACCTCCGCCGTGTTCGAACCTGTGTTCGATACGGACAAATGTACGAGCACCGACCGACAACCTCAACCCCTCCGCCGCCGCCGGCAGGAGGATCCGCAGGTGGGAGGGCCAGAACTCGTCCGACCGCCGTGCCTCGAGACCTCGGACGCCGGGCAGGAGCGGCCCTGTGGACGAGAACCGCACCGGAACCGGCGCTGCGGGCAGGATGGGCACCGGTCCGGGCCACGGGCGGGGATGGCCCGGGCCGCACGCCCCGCACCGCGGGTTAGGCTCCTCGGGACGGACCCCGGTCCCCGAGCTGAGGAGATGCCCCGTGGCGCACGCCCACCCGCTGGACGGCGTCGACCTGAGGCACCGCGTGCAGCGCGCCCTGGACGACCACCTCGCGCACCAGCGGGAGGTGCTGACCGAGCTCGGTGCGCCGATGGGCCCGCTGGTGGACGCGGTGGCCGACCTGCTCGCGGGCGGCAAGCGCCTGCGGGCGGCCTTCCTCTACTGGGGCTGGCGCGCCGCCGGCCGGCCGGACGACGACGCGGTGGTCAGGGCCGCGAGCTCGATGGAGGTCTTCCAGGCCGCCGCCCTCCTGCACGACGACGTCATGGACAACAGCGACCGGCGGCGGGGACGCCCCACGGCCCACCGCGCCTTCGCCGAGCAGCACCGGACCCAGGCCTGGAACGGCGACCCCGAGCGGTTCGGGCACGCCGCCGCCATCCTCGCCGGGGACCTGTGCCTGAACTGGACCGACGAGCTGTTCGCCACCAGCGGCCTGCCGGCCGAGGCCCTGGCCCGGGCCCGTCCCGAGTTCGACCGGATGCGCACCCAGCTCATGGGCGGACAGTTCCTCGACATGCTCGAGGCCGTCGTCGGCTGGAACGACCTGGCGTATGCCGAACGCGTCGAGCGCTCCCGCACCGTCATCCGCTACAAGAGCGCCCGCTACTCGGTGCAGCAGCCGCTCCTCGTGGGCGCGCTCGCCGGGGACGCGGACCCCGCGCTGCTGGCCGCGCTCGCCGACTACGGCGCCCGGCTGGGCGAGGCCTTCCAGCTGCGGGACGACGTCCTGGGGGTCTTCGGCGACCCCGGGCACACCGGCAAGCCCGCGGGCGACGACCTGCGCGAGGGCAAGCACACCGTGCTGGTGGCTCACGCGCTCGAGCTCGCCGACGAGCCCGGGGCCGAGCTGCTGGCGGCCAGCCTGGGCGACCCCGACCTCGACGAGGCCACCGTGGAGGCCTGCCGCCAGGTGCTGCGCGACAGCGGGGCGCTGGCGCGCACCGAGTCGATGATCGAGGAGGCGGCCACCGCGTCCGCCCGCGCCCTGCAGGCCGTGCCGGACCTCGACCGGGAGGCTGCGCAGGCCCTGGTGGAGCTGGTCGCCATCTGCACCGACCGCCACCTCTGAGACCGGGCCGGCCGGTCGGCGCGCAGAACCGTCGGGGTGCGTCGACGACGGCGATCGGCTGGACGTCGGATCCCGTCGCGAGCTCGCCGCGCCTCCTCCTCGGTCAGCTCACAGCGCGTCCTCCTGGGCCCGCCGCCGGACCTCGGTCTTGGCCCCGGCGTGCAGGGAGGCGACCGGGCTGCCCCCGGGCAGGGTGTCGTCCGGACGGTGCAGCCACTCGACGATCTCCTCGTCGCTCATCCCCCCGTCTGCCAGGACGGTGATCGTCCCCCGCAGCGGAGGAAGAGGCCCGTCCTCGCCGAGGAAGCCGGCGGGGACCATGACCGCGTTGTTGGGCCCCCGCCGCAGGCCGATCAGCTCACGGTCCTGCAGCCAGCGCCGCACGGTGAGGAGGGGAGCGCCGGTCCGCTCCATGATCTCGGGGACGCTCAGCCAGCCGTCGCTCGGAATTACATCGATGCCATTTACCACATCTTCTAGTCAATCACATGGAGCGACACACCGGCAGAGTGGTGCGGCCGTCCAAACCCTAGTACTGTCCCTCGTGCCTCACCAGTTCCTGGACTTCCCCTGAGTCCCGGATCCCCCTTGGGGCACCGGTCGTCCCGTCCGTACTCTCCTGCCCCGGAGGTTCCTTCTGTGAGCCCGCTCTTCGCCGCCATGCCTCCTGCCGACCTGCCGAGCATGGCCTACGTCCCCACCTCCCTGCACACCTCCGAGCTGGTGACGGCGAAGTCCACCACCTACACGGTGCGCTCCGGTGACACGGTCTACGGCATCGCGGCCCGGCACGGGGTCAGCCCCGAGGCGGTCGTGCGGGCCAACGGGCTCAGCCAGGGCGGGCGGTGGATCCTGCCCGGGGCCACGCTGGTCATCCCCGGCAGCGGCAGCAGCAGCAGCGCGGTCCCCGCCCCGGCACCGACGAGGAGCACGCCGACCCCCTCCGGCACCGCGCCGACCCGCGCCGCCTCCGGCACCGTGACGGTCCGCTCGGGCGACACCCTCTCCCAGCTCGCCCTGCGCCACGGCACCAGCGTCAGCGCGCTGGTCTCGGCGAACAGCATCACCAACTCCCGGCTCATCTACCCCGGCCAGGTGCTGACCATCCCGGGGTCCTCGACCCCGAAGTCCTCCCCGTCGGCCCCGGCGCAGCGTCCGACGCCCACCGCACCGCGCACGCAGGCCCCCTCGACCACGGGCGGCACGGTCACCGTGCGCGCGGGCGACACCCTCTGGGGCATCGCCCACCGGCACGGGACCACCGCCTCCGCTCTCGCCGGTGCCAACGGCATCTCCACCTCCGCCTTCATCCACCCCGGGCAGTCGCTGCGCCTGCCGGGCAGCACCGCCGGGGCTCCCGGTCGGAGCGCCACCCCCGCCCCGGCGCCCTCCGCGCCGGCCGGCAGCACGCCGACCCGCGCCTACGACGAGTCCACCGTGGGCGACTACAAGAAGGGCGAGAAGGTCGAGGACACCTTCCTGCACTACCGCTACAGCGACGGCATCGCCCGGGCGGCCGCCGCCAACCGCGACTACCTCGCCGGGGTCGACGTGCCCTCCGCCAGCCAGATGAAGGCGCTCATCGTGGAGACCAGCCGCCGCCACGGCGTCGACCCCACGCTCATGGTGGCGCTGTCCTACCAGGAGTCGGGCTGGAACCAGCGGGCCGTCTCCCCCGCCAACGCCATCGGCGCCATGCAGGTCATCCCCAGCTCCGGCGAGTGGGCCAGCTCCCTGATCGGCCGCGAGCTGAACCTGCTCGACCCCGAGGACAACGTCGAGGCCGGGGTCGTCATCATGCGCACCCTGCTGCGCTCGGCGGACTCCCGCGAGCACGCGATCGGCGGCTACTACCAGGGGCTGGCCAGCGTGCGCCAGCACGGCCTCTTCCCCGACACCCAGCAGTACGTGCGCAACATCACCGCCCTCATGCGCACCGTCTGAGGCGCACGCACCGCAGCACTGCAGCACCCGCGCGGGAACCCCGGCGCGAGCCTCCGCGGCGCCCCGGCCTCCCACGGTCGGGGCACCGCGCTCCGTACAGTGGCGGGGTGAGCGCGTCCACCGACAACGACCACGCCCTCGGGCGGGTCGTCGACGGCCGCTACCGGGTCGAGGACGTGCTGGCCCACGGCGGCATGGCCACGGTCTACCGCGCCCGGGACCTGCGCCTGGACCGGCCGGTCGCCCTCAAGGTCATGCGCGCCGACCTGGCCGCCGACGAGCAGTTCGTCGGGCGGTTCGTCCAGGAGGCGCGCACCGCCGCCCGGCTCTCCCACCCCCACGTCGTCCCGGTCTACGACCAGGGCGAGGACGACGGCCTCGTCTTCCTGGCGATGGAGCTGGTCGAGGGCGCCACCCTGCGCGACGTCATCGCCGACCGGGCGCCGCTGTCCCCCCGTGCCGCGCTGCGCCTGCTCGAGCCGGTCGTGGAGGCCCTCGCCGCCGCGCACGCGGCCGGCCTGGTGCACCGGGACGTCAAGCCCGAGAACGTCCTCCTCGGCCGGGGCGCCCACGGCGGCGCCGTCAAGGTCGCCGACTTCGGCCTGGCCCGCCTCGACGTCGCCGACGCGCACACCACCGAGGTGCTCTGGGGCACCGCCGCCTACCTGGCCCCCGAGCAGGTCGAGCAGGGCCGCGCCGACCCCCGCACCGACGTGTATGCCGTGGGCCTGCTCCTCTTCGAGCTGCTCACCGGCCGCAAGGCCTTCCCCGGCCAGGACCCGCTGCGGGTGGCCTACGAGCACGTCCACGTCGGCGTCCCCCACCTGCGCGACCTGGTGCCCACGGTCCCGGCCGGCGTCGAGGAGCTGGTCCTGCGGTCCTCGGCGACCGAGCCGGGCGACCGCCCCCCGGACGCCTCCTGGCTGCTGACCGAGCTGCGCTCCCTGCGCCGCTCGCTCACCGACGAGGAGCTGGACGCCGTGCCGGTTCCTCCGCCTCCTGCGGGCGACGCGACGGTGCCGGTGGCCGTCGACCGGCACGGCGCCCACGGCCGGGCCTCCGGCCGCACCCCCGCCGGTCCGGACGACGCGGACCAGACCCAGGTCATGGGCCTGCAGCCGCGCGAGACGACCCGGCAGATCCCGACCGGAGGAGACCGCCGAGGCGGGTCCGCCGCGGCGCCCGCCGAGGGCCACTACGCCCGCACCACCGGCAACCGCACGGGCCGTAGGACCGCCTCGCCCGCCCCGACCGGGCCGCCGGCCCCTCCCGCCCGGGAACGCCGGGACGCGGGAGCGACGGCATACCCCCCTGCTGGCCGGGGCGCCCCGGCGCGCCGCCGCGGAGGAGCCGCGGCCTGGGTGCTCGCGCTGCTGCTCGTGGTGCTGGGGGCGGGCGGGGCGTACGGCTTCTGGTACCTCACCGAGGGTCCGGCCGTGCACTCGGCGATGCCGACCGTGGTGGGCCTGAGCGAGGAGCAGGCGCGGACGGCGCTGGACGCCGAGCAGCTGGACCCCGTCGTCGAGCTCGACTTCTCCGAGGACGTGCCCGCCGGGACGGTCGTCTCCGCCGACGCCGCCCCGGGCGCCGAGCTGCGGCACGGCACCGACGTGCGCCTCGTCGTCTCCCAGGGCCCGGAGCGGTATGCCGTGCCGCGCCTGGCGGGGCTGACCGTGGACGAGGCGACGCGGGCCCTGGAGGAGGCCAGCCTGCAGCTCGGCGCGCGGACGGGCCGGTTCGACGAGACGGCGCCCGCGGGGACGGTCCTGGAGACCGACCCGGACGTCGGCACCCAGCAGCCGCCCGGGACCGCCGTGGCGGTCGTGGTCTCCGACGGACCTGCCCCCGTCGACGTGCCGGACGTCACCGGACGGACCGAGCAGCAGGCGCGGGACGCGCTGACCGGCGCCGGGCTCGTGGTCGAGGTCTCCGACGAGCGCGTCTTCGACGACGAGGTGCCGGACGGCGCGGTGGTCCGCCAGTCGCCCGGCCCTGGAGCGGTGGAGCGCGGCTCGACCGTGCGGCTGACGCTCTCGCAGGGACCCGAGCTGGTCGAGGTGCCCGACGTCGTGGGCCGGCAGTTCTCCTCCGCCGAGGCCGAGCTCACCGAGCTGGGGCTGACGGTGGTCCGCGAGGACGTGCGCGGCGGGTTCTTCGGCACGGTCCGGGAGCAGTCCGTCGACCCGGGCACGGAGGTGGCCCCGGGGACGGAGGTCGTGCTCGCCGTCGTGTGAGCCCTACCCCTGGTGGGCCCAGCGCTCCTCGAGGTCGACCCGGCCCCGGGGGTGCCAGCCCCGGGCCTCCCAGTAGCCCTGCTGCTCGGTGTGGTGGTAGCTGATCTCGGCGATCCACTTGGGGCCCTTGAACCCGTACAGGTGCGGCAGGACGACCCGGGCGGGCCAGCCGTGCTCGCGGGTCAGCGGCTCCCCGTCGACGTGCGTGGCCAGCAGGGCGTCGGGGGCGAGCAGGTCCTCCAGGAGGACCGCGGAGGAGTAGCCGCGGGCGGCGGCAAGGACGACGTGCACGGCCCCGTCCTCGGGCGGGGCGAGCCGGACGATGTCGGCCAGGCGCACCCCTGCCCAGCGCAGGCCGGGGACGCTGTGCCGGTCCACGCAGTGCAGGGGGGCGTGGACCTCGACCCGCTCCAGCCGGTCCAGCATCGCGCGGTCCACGACCGTCTGCCCGCCGTCGGCCGTGGCTCCCCGGACGGTGAGCCGCCAGCGCTCCCCGTCGACCTGCGGGACCTTGCCGTAGTGCGAGGCCTGCCAGCGCCCGGTGGCCCGCTGACCGGGGGGCAGGGCCTGGGCGTCCCCCGGTCCGTGGTCCCCCCGCGTGGTCACGTCGCTCCGCTCAGGCCGGAGCCCGGCGCAGCAGCCCGTCGAGGACGTCCACGGCCGCGTCGGTCATCGGGTCGTCCACGTCCAGGTGCCACACGTAGCGGGCCTGGCGCGGACCGGTGGGGTAGCCCAGCACCCCGGCCCCGGCCGCGGCGGCGACGAACGCCGGGCCGCCCCAGCTGGCCGCCCCGACGTCCAGGACGAGGATGTTGGTCTCGACCGCGGCCGGGTCGACGGTTCCGGCGGCGGCCTGCGCCAGCGCCTCGGCGGCCCGGTTGGTGCGGGCGTGGTCCTCGGCCAGCCGCTCGACGTGGTGGTCCAGGGCGTGCAGCCCGGCGGCCGCGAGCAGGCCGACCTGGCGCATGCCGCCCCCGAGACGCTTGCGCCATACCCGCGCCTCCTGGATCCGCGCGGCGTCCGCGGCCAGGACCGAGCCGACCGGCGCCCCGAGCCCCTTGCTCAGGCACACCGAGACCGTGTCGGCGCACGCGCCGTAGTCGGCCAGCGGGGTGTCGGTGGCCACGGAGGCGTTCCACAGCCGGGCGCCGTCGAGGTGGACCCCGACGCCGACCTCGGCCGTGGCCTCGCGCAGACGGCGCATGTCCGCCAGCGGCTGGACGGTGCCGCCGCCGAAGTTGTGCGTGTTCTCCACCACGACGCAGGCGGTGCTCACCTGGTAGGCACCCCCGTCGGGGACCATGACCGCGAGCGCGGTGTCCACGTCGAGCAGCCCGCGGTCGGCGACCCAGCTGCGGGTGGTGATGCCCGAGAACGCCGCGGCGGCGCCGAGCTCGGCCCGCAGGACGTGCGCCAGGTGGTCGGTGATCACCTCCTGGCCGGGGCCGGCGTGCAGCCGCAGCCCGACCTGGTTGGCCATCGAGCCGGTGGGCATGAACAGCGCCGCCTCGTGGCCGAGGAGCTCGGCGACCCGCTCCTCCAGCCGGGCGACGGTCGGGTCCTCGCCGTAGACGTCGTCGCCGACCTCGGCGTCGACCATCGCGGCCCGCATGGCGGGCGTCGGCCGGGTCAGGGTGTCCGAGCGCAGGTCGGCGACGACGGCTCCGGGCCGCGAGCTCATCTAGTGGACGCCCCGCTCGAGCATCTCGGCGACGACGAAGGCCAGCTCCAGGCTCTGCTGGTGGTTCAGCCGCGGGTCGCACAGGGTCTCGTAGCGCAGGCCCAGGTCGTCCAGGTCGACCGGGTTGACCCCGCCGACGCACTCGGTGACGTCGTTGCCGGTCAGCTCGACGTGGATGCCGCCGGGGTGGGTGCCGGCCTCGGCGTGCGCGGCGAAGAAGCCGCGGACCTCCTCCACGACGTCCTCGAAGCGACGGGTCTTGTGCCCGCTGGGCGAGGTGAAGGTGTTGCCGTGCATCGGGTCGCAGACCCAGCTGACCCGGGAGGCCTCCTCGCCGAGGGAGGTGAGCAGGGCGGGCAGCACGTCGCGGATGCGCCCGGCACCCATCCGGGTGATGAAGGTCAGCCGCCCGGGCGTGCGCTCGGGGTCGACCTTGTCCATGAGGGCCAGCACGGTGTCGCGGTCGGCCGTGGGGCCGAGCTTGATCCCGACCGGGTTCTGCACCCGGGAGACGAAGTCGATGTGCGCGCCGTCCAGGTCCCGGGTGCGCTCGCCGACCCAGACGAAGTGGCTGGCGGTGTCGTAGAGCAGCCCGGTGCGGTGGTCGCGGCGCACCATCGGCCGCTCGTAGTCCAGCACCAGCGCCTCGTGCGCGGAGAAGAACTCCACCCGGCGCATCTCCTCGGCGTCGGCCACCCCGGAGGCCTCCAGGAAGCGCACGGCCCGGTCGATCTGGTTGGCCATCTGCTCGTAGCGCTTCTGCGCCGGGCCCTGGATGAAACCCTTGTTCCAGGCGTGCACGCTGCGCAGGTCGGCGAACCCGCCGCTGGTGAAGCCGCGCACGAGGTTCAGCGTCGCCGAGCTGGCGTGGTAGGCCCGCAGCAGCCGGTCGGGGTCGTGCCGGCGCGACCCGGGGGTGAACTCGAAGCCGTTGACCATGTCGCCCCGGTAGGCCGGCAGGGTCACCCCGCCGCGGGTCTCGGTGTCCTGGCTGCGCGGCTTGGCGAACTGCCCGGCCATCCGGCCGACCTTGACGATGGGCGTCCCGGCGCCGTAGGTCAGCACGACGGCCATCTGCAGGATGGTCTTGATCCGGTCGCGGATGTTGGGACCGGTGACGTCGGCCAGGGTCTCGGCGCAGTCGCCGCCCTGCAGGGTGAAGGCCTTCCCGGCGGCGACGGCGGCCATCCGCTCCCGCAGCAGGTCGGCCTCGCCGGCGAAGACGAGCGGCGGATAGGTCCCGAGCACCGAGAGGACCTGCGCGAGCTCGGCGGGGTCCCAGCTGGGCTGCTGCTTCGCCGGAAGGTCTGGCCAGTCGATGGCGGTCCCGGGGACGGGGACGACGCCGGTCGTGTCGGTGCTCACCCGCACCATGGTAGGAGACGAACGACGGTGGGTATGACGTGGCGTCAGGCGGGCGGGGGCGCGGCGGGGCCGCGGTCCTCGGGCCCGGACGCCTCCGGGGGCGCGCCACCCTCCGGCCGCGCGCGTCGGGTGGCCAGCCCCTCGCGGGCCTTGTCCGCCGCCTCGGTGAGGCCGGCGCGCGCCCGCTCCCGGGCGTGCTCGATGTTCTCCCGGGCCTGCTCCAGACCCTCGCGGGCCTGCTCGATCCCACCCCGGGCGCGGGCTGCCAGGCGTCCCTTGACGCTGGCCGCGTACTCGTCGACGTAGTCCTGACCCGAGAGCCGCTGCAGCTCGCGCATGACGTCGTCGGTGATCTCGCGCAGCGCCTGGTGGTTCTCGACCTGGCCGGCGTACTGGGGGTAGTGCATCGGGCGGCCGATCCGCACGCCGACCTGCACGACGTTGGGGATGCGCTGACCGGTCGGCTGGGCCTTGTCGGTGTCGATCATCGCGCAGGGGACGATCGGCACGTCGGCGGCGACGGCGAGGCGGGCCATGCCGGTCTTGCCCCGGTAGAGGCGCCCGTCCGGTGACCGGGTCCCCTCGGGGTAGATGCCGAACAGCCCACCCTGGCGCAGGACCTCCAGGCCCTTCTCCAGCGCCACCATCGAGGCCTGGCCGCCGGAACGGTCGATCGGGATCTGGCCGGCCGCCGTGAAGAACTGCTTGGTCAGCCAGCCCTTGACGCCCGGTCCGGTGAAGTACTCCTCCTTGGCCGGGAAGGTGACCCGCCGGTCGACCATGAGCGGCAGGAAGATCGAGTCGGAAAGGAGAGGTGGTTGCTGGCCAGGATCGCTCCCCCGCTGGCGGGGACGTGCTCCCTGCCCTCGACCCAGGGGCGGAAGACGACCCGCACCGCCGGGCCGACGACGATGTGCTTGAGGATCCAGTAGAACACGGTGCTCTTCTCCTGCCGACGGTCAGCGGACGCACTCTACCGTTGTCAGGTCACCGTGCGAGGATGGCCGCGTGCAGCCGACCGCCAGGAGGCGCCCGTGACCGACCGCGGCCACCCGCCCGAGCCCGAACGGCCCGACGACGTCGACCGCCGCTTCCGCGAGATCGTCGCCGGGCTGGGGACGGACCTGCCCGCGGGGCCGGGCAGGCCCGAGGGGCCGCGCAGGCCCGGGCCGTCGGGCGCGGGCGGCCGCTTCGGACCCGCCGACGGGGTCAACCCTCCCCTGCCGGGACCGCCCCCGGCGGGACCGCCCCCGGCGGGTCGCCCCGCGCAGGACCGACCGCAGGGGCCTCCGCCGGCCGGCCGTCCCCGGCACCCCGGTCCGGCCGAGGCCGGCGGCCCGCCCGAGGGGATGGCCACCGACTTCCGGTCCTACTCCCCGCCCGAGGAGGAGGACCACTTCGTCCCGCCGCCCACGCCGCCCCTGCCGGCCGGCGACCTGCACTTCTGGGCGATCCTCGTGGGCCTCGTCGGCGGCCCCCTGCTCGTCCTGCTCTCCGCGGTCCTGCCGGTCCTGGACCCGGGGTGGACCGGGCTCGGCGCGGCCCTGACCGTCGCCGGGTTCGTGCTCCTGGTGCTGCGTCAGCCCCGGCAGCGCCACCACCGGGACGACTGGGGCGCCCAGGTCTGAGCGCGGCCCCGTCGGGCCGGGGCCTGGACTGTCACGTCCCTGCCCGGGCCCGGCCCGGACCCCGACGCGGGCTCAGAACTCCAGGTCCACCCAGACGGGCAGGTGGTCGGTGGCCTCGGCGAGCGCCATACCCTCCAGCAGCGCCGGGTCGCCCGGCGTCACGGCCCGGTGCCCCCGGGCGAAGATCGCGTCGATGCGGCGGTGCGGCCGCTGCGCCGGGTACGTCGGCCGGTCGTCGCTGACCTCGGTCAGCGCGCCGGCCAGCACCCCCCAGGCCGGGCCGGAGCCCTCCTCGTTGAGGTCGCCGCCCACGACGAGCGGGCCGTCGCCCAGCTCCGGGGAGGCCGCGAGCTCGGCGAGCACGGTGCGGACGTGGTCGACCCGCTGCTCCTCCTTGAGCGAGAGGTGCACCGAGACCACGGTCACGGGGGCCAGCCCGACCGCCTCCACGCGGGCGACGGTGTAGCTGCGCGGGTTCTCGCGCAGGCCCACCGGCAGACGGCGGTCCTGGGAGTCGGTGGAGCGGATCCGCAGACCGGTCATCAGGCTCGTCCCGCTGAGCAGCCGGGTCCTCCCCGACCACAGCAGCCCGGTGCGCCGCGCCAGCGCCGTGATCGCGTAGTCCGACCCGGGGTAGCGCGGCACCTCCTGCAGCAGCAGCACGTCGGGGTCGACGGCCCGGACGACGGCGGCCGCCGCGGTCGCGTCGTCCTTGAGTCCCCGCAGGTTGTAGCTGGCCACGCGCAGGCCGGTGCGCTCGGTGTTCTCGGGCATGCGCCCCATTCTCCGGTATGCGGCCGCACGCCTCCGCGCCCACCCTCCCCGGAGCCGGACCCCGGCGACGTCCCGACGTCCCCCGGCTCGGGGGAGCACGGCCCGGGGTCGGCCCGGGGCCGGCTCAGGGTCGGCTCAGAAGACGGGCTCGGTGGGCCCGAGCGAGGTGCGGGCCAGGTCGGCGGCCCCGACCAGGCCGGCACCCACCCCCAGGGCGGCGGCCCGCACGGGCGGCACCGGGCGGTGGCCGCGGCCGACCAGGTGGCGGGCGAGGGCCTCGCGTGCCGGACCCAGCAGCAGCTCCCCCGCCTCGCTCGCCCCACCCCCGACGACCACCGCCGCGGGGTCCAGCGCGGCGACGAGGTTGGCCAGGCCGATGCCCAGCCAGCGGCCCACCTCGGTGAGCAGCTCGCCGGCGACCCGGTCCCCGGCGGCGGCGGCCGCCGTCACGTCCTCGCCCTGGAGCCGGTCGACGTCGCCCCCGCTCCGGTGCAGCAGCGCGCCGAGGTCGGGAGCACCGGCCGCGACCAGGTCCACGGCCTCGCGGCGCAGCACCGAACCGGAGGCGTACTGCTCCCAGCACCCCCTGTTGCCGCACTCGCAGGGGCGGCCGCCCGGCACCAGGACCATGTGGCCGAACTCCCCCGCCAGGCCGTGCCGCCCCCGGTCGAGCCGGCCGTCCCGGACGACGGCCCCGCCGATCCCGGTCCCCAGGGTGACCACCAGCAGCGGGCTCTCGCCCCGCCCGGCCCCGAAACGGTGCTCGGCCCAGGCGGCCGCGTTGGCGTCGTTGTCGACCACGACCGGGCGGGCCAGCCGGGACCGCAGCCGCTCCTGGAGCGGCTCGTCGCGCCAGGACAGGTGCGGGGCGAAGACGACCCGTCCCTCGCCGGCGGAGACGAACCCGGCGGCACCGACCCCGACCGCGGTCACGCCGCGGTCGGAGGCGACCGGCAGGGCGATCAGCTCCTCGACCGCGGCGACGACGGCGTCCTCGACCACCCGGGCGGCGGTCGTCCGGTCGGGGGTGTCGTGCCGGACCTGCTCGACCACCCGCCCCTGCGGGTCGACGAGACCGGCCTTGATCCGGGTGCCGCCGACGTCGACCCCGACGGCCAGGGAGCCGCCGGTCACGCCCGCCGGGCGGCCAGGTCGGCCGCGCCGATCATGCCCGCGCTGTTGCCCAGCTCGGCCAGGGCCATCGGGATGAGCGTGCGGTGCCCGCGACCGGTGAGGTGCCGGGCGAAGGCGTTGCGGGCGGGCTCCAGGACCAGGTCGCCGGCAGCGCTGACGCCGCCGCCGATCACGATGAGGGCCGGGTCGAGGACGGCGGCGAGGCTGGCGGCGCCCTCACCGGTCCAGCGGCCGATGTCCTCGAGCAGCTCGGTGGCCGCCGGGTCGCCCTCCAGCGCCACCTCGGTCACCATCTGGCCGGTCAGCGTCGCCGGGTCGCCCCCGCACCGGTCCGAGAGGGTGCCCGCGTGGGGCGAGCCGCCGGCCACCAGCGCGCGGGCCTCGCGCACCAGGGCACTGCCGGAGGCGTAGACCTCGAAGCACCCCTTGTTGCCGCACCCGCAGCGGTGACCGTCGGGCACCACCCGCATGTGGCCCACCTCGGCCCCCATGCCGTGCGCCCCCCGCATGAGCACCGAGTCCACGATGATGCCCCCGCCCACCCCCGTGCCCAGCGTGAGCAGGACCGTGTCGTCCACGTCCCGGGCCGCGCCGAAGCGGAACTCGCCCCACGCCGCGGCGTTGGCGTCGTTCTCGATGACGACCGGCAGTCCGACCAGCTCCTCCAGGCGGGCCTTCAGCGGCTCGTCGCGCCAGGCCAGGTTGGGCGCGAAGACCACCGTCTCCCCCGCCTTGTCGATGAACCCGGCGCACGCCGCCCCCAGCGCCGAGACCCGGTTCCCGTCGGCGGCGACGGCGCGCTGCAGCTCCTCGGTGACGTCGGCGACCGCCCGCGCGATGAGGTCCGGGTCCTGCGCCGGGGTCTCCCGGCGCGCCCGGTGCAGCACCCGCCCGTCCTGGTCCACCGCGCTGGCGGCGATCTTGGTCCCGCCGATGTCCACTCCGACGCAGATGCCCACTCCCGGTCCTCTCCCTCTTCTCGCTCCGGCCGCGCTCGGGGAGCGCCGGCGCACCTCGCGCCTCCTGCCCGGCAGCCTATGCCGTGGTGCCGGGTGGCGCCCGGGACGCCGCCGGTGCCCGGGACGCCGCCGGTGCGCGGGACGCCGCCGGTGCGCGGGACGCCGCCGGTGCGCGGGTATCGTGGGCGGCGCACCTCCCCCGCCCCCGTCCGACGAGGAGCCCTGCCGTGCAGGACGTCACCGTCCCCCCGCTCATCCCCTCCACGACCGACGGCAGCACCTCCACGTATGCCGTGGAGTGGGCCGAGCGCGAGCCCTCGCGGGTGATGATGAGCCGCCAGGGTCCCGAGGGGTGGAGCGCCGTGACCGCCGCGGAGTTCCGCGCCGACGTCGACGGGCTGGCCCGCGGGCTGGTCGCCGCCGGCATCGAGACCGGAGACCGCGTGGCGGTCATGAGCCGCACCCGCTACGAGTGGACCCTGGTCGACTTCGCCCTGTGGAGCGTGGGCGCGGTGCCCGTGCCGGTCTACGAGACCAGCTCCCGGGAGCAGGTGGAGTGGATCGTGCAGGACTCCGGGGCGGTCGCGATGATCGTGGAGGACCAGCACCTGCTCGGCGTGGTCTCCTCCGTCCGGGAGGTGCTGCCGACGCTGCGGGACGTCTGGTGCATCGACGGGGGGTCGTTGGACGAGCTGGTGACCGCCGGGCAGGACGTCCCGGTCGAGGAGGTCGCGCGCCGGCGCGACGCGCTCGTGCGGGCCGACCTGGCCACGATCATCTACACGTCCGGCACCACCGGCCGCCCCAAGGGGTGCGAGCTGACCCACGACAACTTCATGGCCCTCTCGGAGAACGCCGCCGAGCGCCTTGCGGTCGTCATCAAGGCGCCCGGGGCCTCCACGCTGCTCTTCCTGCCGCTGGCGCACGTGTTCGCCCGCTTCATCCAGGTCGTCAGCGTGCACGCCGGAGCCCGCCTGGGCCACACGCCGGACCCCAGGACGGTGCTGCAGGACCTGGCCGGCTTCCGACCCAGCTTCCTGCTGTCCGTCCCGCGGGTGTTCGAGAAGATCTACAACTCCGCCGAGCAGAAGGCCGAGGCCGCTGGTCGCGGGCGCATCTTCCGGTGGGCGGCCCAGGTCGCCCAGGACCACAGCCGCGCCCAGGACCGCGGCCGCGTCGGCGTGGCCCTCAGGGCGCAGCACGCCCTCGCGGACCGGCTCGTCTACGCCCGGCTGCGGGCGGCGATGGGCGGGAAGGTGGAGTACGCCATCTCCGGCGGCGCCGCCCTCGGCGAGCGGCTGGGACACTTCTACCGGGGCATCGGCGTCCTGGTGCTGGAAGGCTACGGCCTCACCGAGACCACCGCCCCCGCCACGGTCAACACGCCCGACATGATCCGCATCGGCACCGTCGGGCGGCCGTTCCCGGGCGTGTCGGTCCGGGTCGCCGACGACGGCGAGATCCACGTCAGGGGCGTCAACGTCATGCGGGGCTACCACCACGACCCCGAGGCGACGGCCGAGGTCCTGCAGGACGGCTGGTTCCGCACCGGCGACCTCGGTGAGCTGGACCAGGACGGGTTCCTGCGCATCACCGGCAGGACCAAGGAGCTGCTCGTCACGGCCGGTGGCAAGAACGTCTCCCCCGGGCCGCTGGAGGACCGCCTGCGGGCCTTCCCGCTGGTGTCCCAGTGCATGGTCGTGGGCGAGGGACGCCCCTTCGTCGCCGCGCTGGTCACCCTCGACGAGGAGATGCTGCCCACCTGGGCGGCGGCCCAAGGGCTGGACGGCCTGACGACGGAGCAGGCCCGCACCCACGAGGCGGTCCGCGCCGAGGTGCAGAAGGCCGTGGACGCGGCCAACGAGAGCGTCAGCAGGGCCGAGTCCATCCGCACGTTCGCCATCCTCGGAGAGGACTTCACCGCCGAGAACGGCCTGCTCACCCCGTCGATGAAGCTCAAGCGGGGGCGGATCACCGAGCGGCTCCAGGCCGAGATCGACCAGCTGTACACGCGCTCGGCACCCCGCCGGGACTGAGGCTCGGCCTCGGCCGGGCCTCGCCGGGCCTCGGGGGCCGGCGGTCGGCCCTCGGGCGGTCGGCCCCCGACGGTCAGCAGGCCGGCCTGGCGTCAGCCCGCCGCCCAGTGCCGGGAGTCGACGAGCTCCGCCCGGGCCGAGGACGCCTCCTCCGGCGTGACGAGCCCGGCGCGGACGAACGCGCTGACGGCGGCCAGCTCGTCGGTGTCCAGCCGGACCCTCGGGGGGCCGGTCCCGACGCCGTCCTCCCGGTCGTCCAGGTCGTCCAGAAAGCCCCGGTCGTCCTGGTCGTCCAGGAAGACCCGGTCGTCCGGGACCTCCCGGTCGCCCTGCGGGCGGGTCGGCGCGGCCGTCGGGGTCTGCAGCCACACCGCCCCCAGGACGGGGACGAAGCAGTCACCGCAGTGACGTCCCCGCACCGGACAGGTCTGGCAGTCGATGGTGGTCGTGGTCATGTGGTCCACCTCCTTGTCCTCGACGCTAGGACGCAGGTCCGACATACCCCCGACCGCGTGTCGGGAGCAGGGGTCTGTCGGAGGACCCGTCTACGTTCGGTGGCATGCAGATGGTGCAGGCGACGTTCGAGGACCTGGGGGTCTCCCTGGCCGACGTGACCTTCGTCGTCGTCGACCTGGAGACGACCGGCAGCTCGCCCGCCGGCTCCCAGATCACCGAGGTCGGCGCGGTCAAGGTGCGCGGCGGCCAGGTGCTGGGCGAGTTCCAGACGCTCGTGCGCCCGGGGTCGCCCATCCCGCCCTTCATCAGCGTGCTGACCGGCATCACCAACGCCATGGTCGCCGACGCCCCCTCGATCCGCACCGTGCTGCCCCAGTTCCTCGAGTTCGCGGCCGGCTCGGTCCTGGTGGCCCACAACGCCGGCTTCGACATGTCCTTCCTCAAGGCGGCCGCCGCGGAGACCGGGCACGCCTGGCCGGGGTTCGCGGTCATCGACACCGTCCGGCTGGCCCGGCAGCTGGTGCACAAGGACGAGGCCCCCAACCACAAGCTGTCCAGCCTGGCCCGGCTGTTCGGCGCCGCCACCACGCCGGACCACCGCGCCCTGCACGACGCCCGGGCGACGGTCGACGTCCTCCACGGCCTCATGGAGCGGGTCGGCAACCTCGGCGTGCACACCCTCGAAGAGCTGCAGTCCTACACCTCGCGGGTCAGCACCGCGCAGCGGCGCAAGCGGTTCCTGGCCGAGGCGATGCCCTCCGCGCCGGGGGTCTACGTCTTCCGCGACGGTCGGGGCGAGCCGCTGTACGTCGGCACCGCCTCAGACCTGCGCCGCCGGACCCTGACGTACTTCACGGCCTCCGAGACCCGCCGTCGGATGGCCGAGATGGTCGGCCTGGCCGAGTCCATCACCCCGATCGTGTGCGCGACCAGGCTGGAGGCTCAGGTGCGCGAGCTGCGCCTCATCGCCGAGCACAAGCCGCGCTACAACCGGCGGTCCCGGCACCCGGAGAAGGCCGTGTGGGTCAAGCTCACGGCCGAACCCTTCCCGCGCCTCTCGATCGTGCGCACGGTCCGGTCCGACGACGCCCACTACGCCGGGCCGTTCACCAGCAGGCGCACCGCGGAGTCGGCCGTGACCGCCGTGCACGAGGTGGTGCCGCTGCGCCAGTGCACGGCGCGGATCGCCGCGCGCGCCACGCAGGGCTCGGCGTGCGTGCTCTTCGAGATGGGTCGCTGCGGCGGCCCGTGCGTCGGAGCCCAGTCCGTGGAGGAGTATGCCGAGGTCGTGCGCCGGGCCACGGAGGCGCTCACGGCAGCTGCCGGGACGTCATGTCCTCGCTGCGCACGCGGCTGGACGCCCTGGCCGCGCAGGAGCGGTTCGAGGAGGCCGGGACCCTGCGGGACCGGATGATGGCCCTGGTGCGGGCCGCGGCCCGTGCCCAGCGGCTGCGCCCGCTCATTTCGACCACCGAGCTGGTCGCCGCCCGCCCCCGCGAGGTGGGGGGCTGGGAGGTCGTGTGCGTGCGCTACGGCCGTCTGGCCGGCACCACGACCACGCCGCCGGGGGCGGACCCGATGCCGTACATCGAGGCCCTGCGCCAGACCGCCGAGGTGGTCGAGGGCCCCGGAGCCCTCCCCGAGGAGAGCGAGCTGGTGCTGGGCTGGCTGGAGAAGCCGGGCACGCGGCTCGTCGACCTCGAGGGGACGTGGACCTGCCCCGTGGACGGGGCGGGTGCCTCCCGAGCCGAGCTGGAGCCGCAGTCCACCTCCTGGGGCAACCCCGACCACCTCGACGCGACCCCGGCACGGCCGTGGGACCGTCCGGTCGGGGCGGTGGCCGGCACCTCGGTCTGACGGGCCCTGGCTGCCCTCGGTGCGGTGGACGGTGCCCAGGGTCTGACGGGTGCCGACAGCCGTCCCCCCGGCCGTCCTCAGCCGTCGAGACCCAGGTCGAACCCGGCGTCCAGGTCCTCGTCGGAGTAGGTGCGGAAGGCGATGTGGGTGCTGGTCTCCAGCACACCGGCCACCTTGTTGAGCCGGTCGGCGATGACGTCGTGGAAGTCCTCGTGGCGCGAGACCCGCGCGACCGCGATGAGGTCGACGTCGCCGGTCACCGAGTAGACCTCGCTGATGCCCTCGATGGCCGCGATCTCGCGCGCCGCCTCGGGGATGCGGGCCACTTCTGCCTTGATGAGCACGATCGCCGAAATCACCAGGCCACTGTAGCGCCCGAGGCCCGGCCCGGACCCTCAGCCCCAACCCAGCTCGTGCAGCGCCTCGTCGTCGATGCCGAAGTGGTGGGCGATCTCGTGGACCACGGTCACCGCGATCTCCTCCAGGAGGTGCTCGCGGTCCTCGCACATGCGCACGAGCGGACCGCGGAAGATGGTGATCCGGTCCGGGAGCGTCCCGCCCCAGGACAGGTCGCGCTCCGTCAGGGGAACCCCGTCGTAGACGCCGAGCAGCTCGGGATCCTCCGGCGGCGGTTCCTCCTCGACGAGGAAGACCACGTTGTCGAGCTGGTCCATGAGCTCGACGGGCACCAGGTCCAGCGCGTCACCGACCGCCTCCTCGAACTCGGTCATCGACAGCGAGGCCGGGTCCTCCCCGGGCACCGACGACGGCGCCCCGTCCTCCGGTGGAGGGACGGGGCGCTCGTCGGGGGCGTGGTCGTCAGCGACGACCGGCCCCGATGCTGTCGTCCTCGACGTGCCCGGCGGCGGGGGCCCCGGGGACGTCCGAGACGGACTCGGAGTGCTGCTCGATCCCGGCGGCCGCGTCCGGGGTGTCCAGCGCCTCGTGCTCGCCGTGGTGGTGGGCGGCGGCCAGCTCGGCCGGCGTCACCGGGGCGATCGCGTCCTTGTAGTAGAACCGCGACAGCGCGTTGCGCGCACCGGAACCGCCGCCGGGGCGACGGACACCGTGCTCGTCGACGCCACCGGACTCGAGCCCGAGCGGGCGCGGGGTGTCGTGCTGGACCAGGGCCCAGCGCTCGTACTCGTCCATCGGCTCGTGCACCTCGAAGAAGCGTCCCTCGGGGGTGCGCACGATGCGACCGGTCTCGTGCCCGTGCAGGACCTTCTCCCGGTCGTGCCGCTGCAGCGAGAGGCAGAGCCGCTTGGTTAGGAAGAACACGATGACCGGAAGGACGAAGAACATCAGCCGGAAGAACATGGTGATGTCGTTGATCGACAGCTGCAGCTTGATCGCCAGGATGTCGTTGATCGTGGCCAGCGCCAGGACGACGTACATCGAGATGGCGGCCAGGCCCACGGCGGTCCGGGTCGGCGCGTTGCGCGGGCGGTCCAGCAGGTGGTGCTCGCGCTTGTCACCGGTGACCCAGGCCTCCACGAACGGGTAGATCCCCAGGATCAGCCACACCAGCGGCAGCAGCAGCAGCGAGCCCAGGAAGATGTTCATGCTCCACACGGTGCCGAAGATCTCGAACTCCAGCCATCCCGGCAGCAGGCGCAGGGCCCCGTCGGAGAACCACATGTAGAAGTCGGGCTGGGACCCGGCGGTGACCTGGGTCGGGTCGTAGGGACCGTAGACCCACACCGGGTTGATCTGCACCAGCGCAGAGACGAGGGCGGTGATCCCGAAGACGACGAAGAAGAACCCGCCGGCCTTGGCCGCGTAGACCGGCATGACCGGGAAGCCCACCACGTTGTTGTTCGTCCGCCCCGGACCGGGGTACTGGGTGTGCTTGTGGATGACCACCAGCGCCAGGTGGGCCACGAAGAGGCCCACGAGGATCGCCGGGATCAGCAGCACGTGGACGATGTACAGGCGCGGGATGATCGCCTCGCCGGGGAACTCGCCGCCGAAGACGAAGAAGGTCATCCAGGTGCCGATGACCGGGGCGGACATCATGAACCCGTTCATCGCCCGGATGCCGGTGCCCGAGAGCAGGTCGTCCGGCAGCGAGTAGCCGGCGAAGCCCTCGATGGCCGCAAGCAGCGACATGACGACGCCGATGACCCAGTTGATCTCCCGCGGCTTGCGGAAGGCACCGGTGAAGAACACGCGGGCCGCGTGCAGCGCGACGCCGACGATGAAGAACAGCGCCGACCAGTGGTGCAGCTGCCGCATGAGCAGGCCACCCTTGACGTCGAAGCTGATGTCCAGCGTGGACTTGTAGGCCTCGGACATGCCGATGCCCTTCAGCGGCACGTAGGAGCCGTCGTAGGTCACGTGACCCAGGCTGGGCACGAACCAGAAGGTCAGGAAGGTGCCGGTGATGAGCGCGATGATCATGGAGTACATGGCCACCTCGCCCAGGAGGAAGCTCCAGTGGTCGGGGAAGACCTTCTTGAGGCCGAAGCGCATCGCCTTGGCCAGACCGGTGCGGTCGTCCACCGGGCTGAGCACCTTGGGGAAGCGGGCGTCCGCGGAGGCCTGGTCGGTCGGGTCGATCGCCGTCGTCGTCGAGGCGCTCTCCCTGCGCAGGTGCCCCGCACCCTGCGGGACGTGGGTGGAGCTCATGCGTCGTCTCCCATCAGAAGGCCCGGGCGTTCACGCTCGAAGAAGCTGGTGCCCACCGGCTCGCGGAAGCTGTCCGCCGCGACGAGGTAGCCCTCGTCGTCGATGGTGATCGGCAGCTGCGGCAGCGGCCGCCGTGCCGGACCGAAGATGACCTCGCAGTCGTTGGTCATGTCGAAGGTCGACTGGTGGCACGGGCAGAGCAGGTGGTGGGTCTGCTGCTCGTAGAGCGCCACCGGGCAGCCGACGTGCGTGCACACCTTGGAGTAGGCGAACACCCCCTCGACGCCCCAGTCCAGCTGCTTCTGGCTCTGCACGAGGGAGGGGTCGAGGCCGACGACGATGACCTGGGCCTCGGCCTTGACGATGAGCAGCTCGTCGGCGGGCAGGTCGTGCGCCTCCTCCCCGACGTAGCCCTCGGGCATGACGTGGAAGACGGACCCGCGGGTGACGTCCGCGGCCCGGATCGGCACCCCGGCGGGGTCGATCATCAGCCGCATGCCGGCCTCCCACACCGTGTCGTAGAGCTCACCGCGCGGACGCGGTCCGAGCCCCGCGGCGACGGGCACGACGAGCGGCAGGGCGAACAGGCCGAGCGCGCCGCCGGCCGAGCCGAGGATCGCGGTGCGGCGGTTCAGCTGGGAGCTGCGCCACCCGTGCGACAGGACCCGGGCGACGGCCTGGCGGTCGTCGTCCGGGGAGGCCTGCGGGTGACGCTCCTCGATCTGCTCCACGTCGGGCATGAGCGTCTTGGCCCAGTGCACGGCCCCGAGGCCGATCCCCAGCAGGGACAGCCCCATCGTCAGGCCGAGCGCGACGTGGAAGAGGTTGACCTCGCCGATCCCCACGATCGTCCCCTTGAGCTCGGGGTCGATCGCGAAGTAGGCGACGAGGAAGGCGATCGAGGACAGCGCCGAGACGGTGAACAGCACCACGACCTGGGTCGCGGCCCGTCGGGCGGCCTTGTCGTCGACGTCCGCGCGCCGCGGGGAGTGCGGCGGCAGACCGGGGTTGGGGAAACGGTCCTGGGACGCGGGGTCGCTCAGGGCCGGCAGGTCGTTCTCGTGGGTCGCCACCTCAGGCCGCCTTCCGTCCGATCCAGACCGCTGCCGCGATCATCACGCCGATGCCGATGGTCCACACGAACAGCGCGTCCCCGGCCGGGCCGACGCTGCCCAGGCCGGCGCCGCCGTGGGAGTTGCCGCCGTCCTCGATGTACTTGAGGAAGGCGATGACGTTCTCCTTGTCCTGCGGGGTGAGGTTCTCGTCGTTGAACACCGGCATGGACTGCGGACCGGTGAGCATCGCCTCGTAGATGTGCTGCGGCTCCACGCCCATGAGGGTCGGCGCGTACTTGCCGCGGGTCAGGGCACCCCCGGTGCCCGAGGAGTTGTGGCACATCGCGCAGTTGGTGCGGTAGAGGGCACCACCGTTCGCGATGTCGGCGCCCTCCAGGTCGAGGTACTCCTCGTCCGGCACGTCCGGGCCGGGGCCGAGGGAGTCGACGTAGGCGGCGAGCTGGGAGATCTGCTCCTCGCTGAACTGCACCTGGGAGGCGTTCCGCTCGGCCTGCACCCCCGGCGCCGGCAGCGGCATACGCCCGGTGGAGACCTGGAAGTCGACAGAGGCCGCACCGACACCGATCAAGGACGGCCCGATCGGGTCCACGCCCTGGGCGTTCTTTCCGTGGCAGGTGGCGCAGTTGGCCAGGAAGAGCTGCTCCCCGGCCTCGACGTCGTCCTGGGTGGCGGTGGCGGCGGAGGTGCCGGGTGCGGCCTTGGGGGCGAACGCTGCGTAGGCCGTACCCGTGAAGGTCAGGCCCAGGAGCAGCAGGACCAGCAGCGCCAACGGGCTGCGGCGACGTGCGGCGAGAGAACTCACTCGTCGTTCCTTCCGAGGGTGGTCGGGGCGGGCGGGTGGGCCGCTGTCGGCCGTTGACGTGGGCGGGGTCATGGCGTCACTGCAGCAGGTAGATCACGGCGAACAGGGCGATCCACACGACGTCGACGAAGTGCCAGTAGTAGGAGGTGACGACCGCGCCGGTGGCCTGCGCGTGGGTGTACCGCCTGGCGGTGAAGCTGCGGCCGATGATGAGCAGGAAGGCGATCAGCCCGCCGGTCACGTGCAGCCCGTGGAACCCGGTGGTGATGTAGAAGACCGACCCGTAGGGGTCGGCCGTCGGCGTGACCCCCTCGCTGGTGAGCGTGGCGTACTCCCAGACCTGGCCGGCGATGAAGGTGGCCCCGAAGAGGTACGTCAGCACGTACCACTCGCGCATCCCCCAGCCCTCGGCCCCCAGCGGGTTGCCGATCTTGAAGATGCTGCCGGTGCGGTGCGGCACCCCGCGCTCGGCCTTCCAGACCCCGAACTGGCACCACACCGAGGAGATCACGAGGATCATCGTGTTGATGGTGGCGAAGCGCACGTCCAGGAACTCGGTGCGCTCGGCCCACATGTCGGGCGAGACCGACCGGATGGTGAAGTACATCGCGAAGAGCCCGGCGAAGAACATGATCTCGCTGGAGAGCCAGACCATGGTGCCGACGGCCGTCATGTTCGGCCTGGTCGCCGGCCCGTGCATCGTCGCGTGGAACCGGTCCGCGTCGGTCATCGTTGCTGCAGGTGTCGTCGCCACCCGGACATTATGGCCCAACGTCGTAGATGAATGTGCACACCCCGCCCCGCGCGCCGCCCGCGGGAGCGCCGGAGGGGAAGAACCCGAGGTCACCGGTGCCCTCCGAACGGGACGGTCGGGCGGTCGGGACGGGCAGGGTTGGACAGCCGGGGGCGTCCGTCCGCGGCGGCCCACCCGCTACGATCGTGCGCATGACCGTCACCCCCGCCGCGTCCCAGCACCCTGACACCCAGGCCCGCAGCATCTCGGTCCTGCTCTTCAGCGACGACCGCTCGGTGCGCGACCAGGTCCGGCTCGGCGTGGGGGACCACCCCGCCCACGACGTCGTCGTGGAGCGGTGGCACGAGTGCGCGACGGCCCCGGCCGTCGAGGCCGCCGTCGGCACCGGGACCTACGACGTGCTCATCCTCGACGGCGAGGCCCAGCCCTACGGCGGGATGGGGCTGGCGCGCCAGCTCAAGAGCGAGGTCTACGACTGCCCGCCCATCGTCGTGCTCACCGGCCGGCCCGTGGACGGGTGGCTGGCCACCTGGTCGCTGGCCGAGGCCGCCGTGCCCCGTCCGCTGGACCCCGAGAAGCTGGCCGACACCGTCGCCCTCCTCGCCCGCCGGTGACCGGCGGAGCGACCCCCCGGACCGGCGAGGACGCCGGGACCACCTGGCCGGACCTGCTGACCGCCCTCGTCGCCGGCCGGCCGGGACCTCTCCCGCGAGCAGACCTCCTGGGCCATGGGCCTGATCATGTCCGGCGAGGCGGGCCCGGCCCAGGTCGCGGCCTTCCTCACCGGCCTGCGGGCCAAGGGGGAGACGGTCGAGGAGATGGTCGGCCTGTCGACGGTCATGCTCGAGCACGCCGAGCACCTGAGCGTCGAGGGCCCGACGATCGACATCGTCGGCACCGGCGGCGACCGCGCCATGACCGTCAACATCTCCTCGATGTCGGCCATCGTCATGGCCGCCGCGGGTGCGGTCGTCGTCAAGCACGGCAACCGCGCCTCCTCCAGCCGGTCCGGCTCCGCCGACATGCTCGAGGTGCTCGGCGTGCGGCTGGACCTCTCCCCCGCCCAGGTCGCCGACCTCGCCGGGCAGGTGGGCATCACCTTCTGCTTCGCCAACGTCTTCCACCCCTCGATGCGCCACGTCGCCCCGGTGCGGCGGGACCTGGGGATCGCGACGGCGTTCAACTTCCTCGGTCCGCTGACCAACCCCGCCCGCCCCCGGTATGCCGTGGTGGGCTCGGCGGACGCGCGCATGGCACCCCTGATGGCCGGCGTGTTCGCCGACCGGGGCACCCGGGCGACCGTCTTCCGCGGCGACGACGGGCTCGACGAGATCACGCCGGCGACGACGAGCCGCGTGTGGTGGGTCGAGGACGAGGGCCGCGTGCACGAGTGGAGCCTGGACCCGGCCCGCCTCGGCGTCCCCCGGCACCCGGTGGACGCCCTGCGCGGCGCCGACGCCGAGCACAACGCCCGGGTGGCGCGCGAGCTGTTCGCCGGCTCGACCGGCGCGGTCCGCGACGCCGTGCTGCTCAACGCCGGCGTCGCCCTGGCGCTGCTGCAGGCCGGGGAGACCGGCCCCCACCCGCGCACCGAGGACGAGCTGCACGCCCACGTGCGGGCCGGGATGGACCGCGCCGCCCGCGCGCTGGACGAGGGGGCCGCCGCCGGCCTCGTCGAGCGCTGGGTCCGGGCCAGCCGCGACCTGACCACCTGACCGTCCGCCGACCCCGACGCCGGCCGCCCTGGTCCGACCCGGGCCGGTCACGTCGACCCGGGCCGGTGCCGTAGACCCGGCCGGTGCTGTGCCGTTACCCACGCAAGAACCCCCGGCCACAAGGCCGGGGGTTCTTGCGTCGACGTGGGTGGGGCTGGCTCAGACGGCCCGCTCGCCGCGGAAGTACTCGAAGGTCCAGCCCAGCAGCGACAGGACGAGGAACGGCGCGGCGACCACGACGAGCCACCAGCCGACCGCGACGCCGAGGACGGCGACGGAGATCGACAGGCCCAGCCACAGCGGCCACCAGGAGTAGGGGGCGAAGTGGCCGTAGTCACCGGTCTGGTCGGCGATCTCGCCCTCGAGGCTGTCCTCGGGGCGGGCGTCGACCGTCCGGCCGGACAGCCAGAAGAACCAGGCCACGAAGGCCGTCATCAGAGCCGTCAGGAGCAGGCCGATGATCCCGACCCACTCCCCCCGCCGTCGGTGAAGTAGGCGTAGATGATCCCCACGACGACGAAGAAGGGGACCAGGTAGGCGAAGACCTTGGCTTCGGACCTCACGGCTTAGCGCTCCTCTCCGGTGCGGCCACCGGTCTCGGTGCCGACGCGACCGTTCGGGTCGGTGTCGGGGCCGCCCAGCAGCTCCTCGGCGACGGACTTGTCCGGCTCGGGGGACTCCATGGTCCCGACCTCCGGGTGGTGCAGGTCGAACGCCGGCCGCTCGGAGCGGATCCGCGGGATCGACTCGAAGTTGTGCCTCGGGGGCGGGCACGAGGTGGCCCACTCCAGCGAACCGCCCCAGCCCCACGGGTCGTTCACGGTGACCTTGGGCGTCTTGAAGCTGTGCCACACGTTGTAGAAGAACGGCAGCATCGAGACGGCCAGCACGAACGAGGAGACCGTCGAGAGCTGGTTCATCCAGGTGAACCCGTCCTCGGGCATGTAGTCGGCGTACCGGCGCGGCATCCCGATGACACCCAGCCAGTGCTGGATGAGGAAGGTGCCGTGGAAGCCCAGGAAGAGGAGCCAGAAGTGCACCTTGCCCAGGGTCTCGTTGAGCATGTGGCCGGTGAGCTTGGGCCACCAGAAGTAGTAGCCGGCGAACATCGCGAAGACGACCGTGCCGAAGACCACGTAGTGGAAGTGGGCCACGACGAAGTAGGAGTCGGTGACGTGGAAGTCCAGGGCCGGGCTGGCCAGGATGACGCCCGTCAGTCCGCCGAAGAGGAAGGTCACCAGGAAGCCGACCGCCCACAGCATCGGGGTGTCCATCGAGATGGACCCCTTCCACATGGTGCCGATCCAGTTGAAGAACTTCACCCCGGTCGGGACCGCGATGAGCATCGTCATGATCGCGAAGAACTCGAGCAGGACCGCGCCGGTGGCGTACATGTGGTGCGCCCACACCGACACCGACAGGGCGCCGATCGCCATCGTGGCGAAGATCAGGGTCTTGTAGCCGAAGAGCGGCTTGCGCGAGAACACCGGGATGATCTCGGTGATGATGCCGAAGAACGGCAGCGCGATGATGTAGACCTCGGGGTGGCCGAAGAACCAGAACAGGTGCTGCCAGAGCATGGCGCCACCGTGGGACGGGTCGTAGATGTGCCACCCGAAGATGCGGTCGACCGCCATCCCGAAGAACGCGGCGGCCAGCACCGGGAAGACCATGAGGACCAGGATCGAGGTCACCAGGATGTTCCAGGTGAAGACCGGCATCCGGAACATGGTCATGCCGGGGGCGCGCATGCACACGATGGTGGTGACGAAGTTGACCGCACCGAAGATCGTGGCGAAACCGGTCACCGCCAGGCCGAGGACCCACAGGTCACCGCCGAGGCCGGGGCTGTGCGTCGGGCCGGCCAGCGGCTGGTAGGCGAACCAGCCGAAGGACGCGGCGCCCGAGGGGGTGAGGAAACCGCCGACGGCGATGAGGCTGCCGAAGAAGAACATCCAGTAGGCGAGCATGTTCAGCCGCGGGAACGCCACGTCCGGGGCGCCGATCTGCAGCGGGATGAGCGCGTTGGCGAACCCGGCGAACAGCGGGGTCGCGAACATCAGCAGCATGATCGTGCCGTGCATGGTGAACAGCTGGTTGAACTGGTCGGGGTTGTCCACGACCTGCAGACCGGGCGTGAACAGCTCGGCGCGGATGATGAGGGCCATGAGGCCGCCGACGACGAACCACGCCATCGTGGTGGCGAAGTAGAGGTTGCCGATGACCTTGTGGTCGGTGGTCGTGAGGACCTTGACGGCCAGCCGGACGAAGGAGTCCTTGTCCTCCGGCCGCCTGGGTGGGGTCAGTGCCCCCTGCGTGTCTGGTGAGGTGATGATCGCCACTGGTAGTCCTCCGCGTCAGCGTCCGGCCGGCTCGACGAGCTTGTCCTGCTGGTCGATCTGAAGTTCGTACTGGTCGAGGTCGTTGCCCAGGATGCCGGTGTTGCCGGAGTCCCGCAGGCCCTCGATGAAGGTCTCGTACTCGCCCTGGGGGACGACCTCGACCTGGAAGAGCATCTCGGAGTGGTAGGCGCCGCAGAGCTCGGCGCACTTGCCCTGGAAGACCCCCTCCTCGGTGGTCGTCACCTGGAAGATGTTGACGCGCCCGGGCACCATGTCCAGCTTCTGCAGGAACTGCGGCACCCAGAACGAGTGGATGACGTCGCGCGAGGTGAGCACGAACTCCACCCGGCTGTCGACCGGCAGGACCATCGTGGGCAGGGTCTCGGGCAGGCCCTCCTCGCCCTTGTTCAGGTCGTTGGCCTGGATGCCGGAGACGTGGACGTCCTCGTTGATGTAGTTGAAGTCCCAGCTCCACTTCTTGCCGGCGACGTTGACGACCACGTCCGGGTCGTCCTGCCGCTCCAGCATCGTGTTCTGGACCTCGACGGTCTTGCCGAAGATCGCCGCGACCATGAGGATCGGGACGACCGTGTAGAGGATCTCCAGCGGCACGTGGTAGCGGAACTGCGGGGGCAGATCGTCCTCGCTCCGGCGGCGGTAGGCGAAGACGGCCCACAGCATGAGGCCCCAGACGAGCAGGCCGATGACCAGCGCCGCGATCCAGACCGCGTTCCAGAAGAAGACGATGTCGTCGCCCGCCTCGGTCACGGGCTCGGGGAGGTAGCCCCGGGTGAAGGCCTCGCCGCAGCCGGACAGGAGCACCGCGGCCATGCCGGCGGTCGCGACCAGGCCGAACCGTCGGGCGGACCGACCGCCGGGCCTGATGTTCTCACGCCTCTGCACTGGACACCTCACACTTTCTCGGACCTTCACCGGGCATGACGTTCGCACACCTTACCGTCACCACTCGGGGATTCTCGCACGACGTGCGACGGCTTGTCGTGCATCCCGCGCCACCGTTCCGGAAGGTCCTCGGCGACCGCGGTGGACAGCATCCTCAGGTATGCCGTGCGGGGCACGTCCCGCACCCCCAGCGAGGCCAGGTGCGGGGTGGACCACTGCACGTCCACCACCCACGGCAGGCCGTCCTCGGAGAGCACCTGCACGAGCCCGACCACGGCGGCCTTGGACGCGTCGGTGACGCGCCGGAACTTGGACTCGGCGGCGAACAACCGCCCCACCGCCAGCCCGTACAGCCCGCCCACCAGGGCACCGTCCTGCCAGACCTCCACCGAGTGCGCCCAGCCGAGCTCGTGCAGACGGGTGTATGCCGTCACGAACGCCGGCGTGATCCACCGCCCGCCGCGCGCGGGGTCGGCGCACCCGGCGACCACGTCCTCGAAGGCGGTGTCCACCCGCAGCTCGAAGCCGCGCAGGGACCGGCGCAGGGACCGGGAGACGTGCAGGTCCCCCGGCAACAGGACCCCCCTCGGGTCGGGCGACCACCAGCCCAGCGGCGGCCGTCCACCCACGCCCAGGCCCATGGGGAACAGGCCCGAGCGGTAGGCCTGCAGGACCGTCCCCGGCTCCAGGTCGGCCCCGATCCCCACGAGGTCGTCCCCCGGCGTGGCGCCCTCGGCGGTGAGGTGCCACTGCGTGGGTGGCGGCTCGACGGGCATGGGCACATGGTCGCAAACCCGGGCACCCGGTGCGCGAGCGCGCCGCTCCCCGTCCCCCGCAGCTCCCCTGGCCCTCGAGGCTCCCCCTGCCCTCGCGGCATACCCCCTCGGTCCGCGGCATGCCCCCGGGACGACGAAACGCCCCCGTCCCGGCGGGGACGAGGGCGTGTCGTGCAGGCTCAGCTGAAGCTGTCGCCGCAGGCGCAGGAACTGCCCGCGTTGGGGTTGTCGATGGTGAAGCCCTGCTTCTCGATGGTGTCCGCGAAGTCGATCGTGGCCCCGTCGAGGTAGGGGGAGCTCATCCGGTCGACGACGACCTCGACGCCACCGAAGTCGGCGACCAGGTCGCCGTCGAGGGTGCGCTCGTCGAAGTACAGCTGGTAGATGAGGCCGGAGCAGCCGCCGGGCTGGACCCCGATGCGCAGGCGGAGGTCGTCGCGACCCTCCTGCGCCAGCAGGCTCTTCACCTTCTCGGAGGCCACGTCGGTCAGGGTCACGCCGTGGGTCGTGGTGCTCTGGGTGGTGTCGGTCATGCTGCGGGGTCCTCTCGCTGAGGTGGTCGGTCTGTGGAGGCAACGTCGTCGTACCGGCTGGTGTTCCCGGCCCGGGCGAGCCTTCCGGGGCCAGCCTACGTCAGGTCCGAGCCTGCTCCGACAATTCGTCGATTCGTCGTTTTCCTGGGCGGGTCCGCGGCGCGACGGATCAGGCGCGGGGCGGCGGGGTCCACGTCCGGGCGACCCGGGCAGCGGTCGCGCCCAGGTCCTCCCCGGCGCGGGGCTCGTAGCTGCCGCTGACCCCCAGGGCCATCCCCTCCCGTCGCCCGACGGCCACCTCCCCCGCGAGCACGACCGTCGGGGTGGCGGTCTCCAGCGCGGCCCGCGCGGTCTCGGCGACGACGCCGTCGTGGACGGTCGCCCCGTCGTAGGCGGTCGTCACCAGGACGAGCAGCGAACCGGGCAGGCGCCCGCGCAGGCCGAGCTCGTCGAGCAGCAGCCTGGCCCCCGGGACCGTGCGCGCACCGAGCAGCTGCAGCGCGTAGCCCACGCCGCCTCCGGCACCGGCCCCCGCCTCGCGCTCGGGGCGGCGCGGCAGGCCGGTGAGCAGGTCCCGGGCGGGCGGCAGGACCTGGTTGACCCGGTCGCTGAGGCGGCCCAGCCCGCCCTCGAGCCGCTGGGAGACCTCGGGGGCCACGCCGTGGTGCTCGGTCAGCAGGGCGCTGGCGCCGCCGAAGCCCAGCAGGGTCGCCTCCGTCGTCGTGGCGAGGACGAGGTGGACGCCGCCCCACTCTGCGCGGACCGCGGGCAACCGGGCCAGGTCCTCCCCCGCACCCAGGGCGGTGAGCAGGCCGAGGCCGCCGTCGTGGCAGGCCAGCGGGCCCACGCCGACGACGATCCGGTCCGCCCCCGCGCCCCGCGCGGCGGTGAGGAGCGCACCCACGCCGGCACTCGTCATACCCTCCGGGTCGCGGAGCGACTCGTTGTCTATCAGGTGCCGTCCGCAGGCCTGGGCGGTGTCGAGGTATGCGGTGCGCGTCCCGTCGCGCTCGACGAGCGCGATCCCGGCGGGCACCTCTCCCCCGGCGGGTCCGGGGACGACGACCGGGTGGACGGTCCCGCCCAGCGTGCGTGCCACGGCCTCGGCGAACCCGGCTCCCCCGGCGTGGCTGGCGTGCGCCTCGACCGTGGCGTGCGTCGCGGTGGCGGACCACCCGGCGGCGGCCTGCTCGGCGGCCTCGTGCGGGCCGAGGTCGCCGAAACCCTCGGCCACCACGACGACGCGGGGTCCGGCCGGTGCCATGGTCAGGCGTAGACCATCTGCATCGCCTCGCGCACCTCGTCGAGGGTGGCGTCGGCGACCGCGTTGGCCCTGGCGTTGCCCTCGGCGAGGAGGCGGCGCAGCTCGGCGGGGTCGGCGTCGAGCTCGGCGCGGCGGGCGCGGACGGGCGCGAAGTACTCGTTGACCGCCTCGGTGACGAGCTTCTTCAGCGTTCCCGAACCGCCGTCGCCGATCTCCTCGGCGACCGCGCGGGGGTCGCGGCCGGTGGTCAGGCCGGCGATCTGCAGGAGGTTCGACACGCCGGGGCGCGCCTGCGGGTCGTAGGTGATGTGCCGGTCGGAGTCGGTGACCGCCTTCTTGAGCACCTTGGCGGTCTCGTCGGCGCTCATCCGCAGCTCGATGGTGTTGCCGCGCGACTTGCTCATCTTGGTGCCGTCGGTGCCGAGCAGGTTGGGCACCTCGGAGAGCAGGGCGTCGGGGGCCGGGAAGACCGGCGCGCTCTTGTCGCCGGCGCGGCCGTAGCGCTCGTCGAACCGCCGGGCGACGACGCGGGTCTGCTCCAGGTGGGGCAGCTGGTCCTTGCCGACCGGCACGACGTTGGCCTTGCAGAAGAGGATGTCGGCGGCCTGGTGGACCGGGTAGGTGAGCATGAGCCCGCTCATCGGCCGGCCGCCCGTCGCCTCCTGCTCGGCCTTGACGGTGGGGTTGCGCCGCAGCTCGCTGTCGGTGACCAGGGATAGGAACGGCAGCATGAGCTGGTTGAGCGCCGGGACCTGGGAGTGGGCGAAGATCGTCGTCCGGGCCGGGTCGAGGCCGATGGCGAGATAGTCGGCCAGCAGGCTGAAGACGCGCTCCTGCATGAGGTCGACGCCGTCGCGGTCGGTGATGACCTGGTAGTCGGCGATGAGGACGAAGGTGTCCACGCCCTTGTCCTGCAGGGCGACGCGGTTGCGCAGGGACCCGAAGTAGTGGCCCAGGTGCAGGTGGCCGGTGGGCCGGTCGCCGGTCAGCATCCGGAACTGACCGGGGTCGGTCTCCAGCTGGCGCTCGATCTCGGCGCTGCGGGCCACGCTGCGGGCGAGCGAGGCGGCGGAGGTGGAGTCGGCCAGGGCCTCGGAGCTGTCGTCCAGGGGGGTCACGGGTGCGTCGGTCACGGGGACCGATGCTACGGGACGGGACGCGCTTGATGGTCGTCACGTCAGCCCCGGGGAGGGGGCCCTCCGAGGTTGGCAGCGGCCGCGCTGTGGCCGATGTCTCAGGTGAACTCTGGGCGCAGGCTGTGCGCAGAGGCTTGACCCGGGGGCACCGGACGCTACAGTGAGGCCAGCGCCCGTGCTACCACCCAGTGTCGACAAGGGGAACCAACAGTGACTTCTCAGCAGACCGGTGGGCTCAAGCCCACCCGTAGGACCTTGGTCAAGGGGGCTGCATGGAGCGTCCCCGTCGTGGCGATGGGGCAGACCGCCCGAGCACAGGACGCGGCCTGCTCGCCCTTGTCGTGCCCGTGCCTCACAGTGGACACCACCGCCGATGCTTGCCGCTGCCCGGGCCAGAGCGCCGATGGCTATGAGTTCGCCTACTTCATGGACGTCTGCTTCTACAGCGACTGCACCACGGACACCACAGTGACGGTGACCCGGGTCTACACCAATGTCGACCTCGGCCTTGAGGCGCCTCAGACTCTCCTCGTTCCGGCTGGAGGCTTCGCTTGCCTGACGCAGGACGTCTGGTACTCCTCCAACAGCAACGTCAACGTCAACGTGGACTTCTTTATCGGTGACGCGTCCGACAACATCCTGACGCTGGGATTCAAGGCCCCCGTGCAGGAGTGCACCAACTGCGCAGGCACGACCGCGTCCACTGATGAGGCCACCGAGTCGGCGCGGATTTCCAGCACGGAAGCCGACGCCCAGGAGGAGGCCACAGCAGTCGAGCCTGCCCCAACTACGGTCGAGCCGGCTCCGGCGGAATCCACCACCGACCAGGCCGAGACCACGGCTGGCCCGACCGGCTGACAACGCCTTACCGAGAAGGCCCCCGAACCGCAACGGTTCGGGGGCCTTCTCGCGTCCGGGGCGCCGGGCGCAGCAGTCAGCGCATCGACTCCCGGCCCGCCGGCTCGTCCCACACGGAGGTGTCCGGTCCCTTCGGCACGACGCCGGTCGGGTTGATGTCCAGGTGCGTGGCGTAGTAGTGCGCCTTGATGTGGTCGAAGTTCACCGTCGAGCCGAAGTCCCACGTCTGCCACAGGTCACGCGCGTACGCCCACAGCGCCGGCATCTCGGTCAGCTTCTGCCGGTTGCACTTGAAGTGCCCGTGGTAGGCCGCGTCGAAGCGCACCAGCGTCGGCCACAGCCGGATGTCGGCCAGGGTCAGCTGCTCCCCCACGAGGTACCGCTGACCTGAGAGCCGCTCCTCCAACCAGTCCATCCGCGCCCACAGCGCGTCGTAGGCCTTCTCGTAGGCCTCCTGCTTCCCGGCGAAACCGCACTTGTAGACCCCGTTGTTGAGGTCGTGGTAGACGAGCTGGTTGACCTCCTCGATCTCCTCGCGCAGGTGCTCGGGCCACAGGTCCGGGGCGTCGGGACGCCGGTGCTCGTCCCACTCGGTGACGAAGTCCTTGACGATCTGGTCGAAGTCGTTGGTCACCACCATCCGCGTCCGCGTGTCCACGACCGCCGGCACCGTGACGCCCGACTCCGGGTAGCCGTCCGGCCGCGCGTCGTAGGCGTCCTTGAGCTTGGGGATGTCGAGCACCGGGTCGACGCCGCCGGGGTCCAGGTCGAAGGTCCAGCTGTCCTCGTCATGCACCGGTCCGGCGACCGCCATCGAGATCACGTCCTCCAGCCCCATGAGCTTGCGGGTCAGGATCGTCCGGTGTGCCCACGGGCACGCCCTCGACACCGCGAGGCGGTAGCGGCCCGGCTCCACGGCATACCCGTCCCGCCCGTCCTTGGTGATCCGGGTCTCGATGTAGCGGGCCTTGCGCTCGTAGCTGTCCTGCACGTACGCGCCGGTGCCGCCCTGCTCGGTCGTCTGGTCCTCACTCATGCGTGCCATCCTCGCCCAGAGCACCGAGGCGTTCCAGCAGAAGGGCCTCGGCGATGCACACCCGCTCGAACTCGCCCAGGTGCAGGCTCTCGTTCGCCGCGTGCGCCCGGGTGTCGGGGTCCTCGACGCCGGTGACGAGGATCGCCGCGTCCGGGAAGCGCTCGGCGAAGGCCGCGACGAACGGGATCGACCCGCCGACGCCGATGTCGACCGGCTCGGTCCCGTCCCACGCGTCGCGGAAGGCGGCACGCGCCGCGTCGTACACCGGCCCCTGTGCGTCCGCGGCGAACCCGCGCCCGTCGTCGTCGTGGGTCACCGTCACCTGACACCCCCAGGGGGCGTTCGTCTCGAGGTGGTGGACCAGAGCCTGGTATGCCGTGCGCGGATCCTCCGCGGGGTGGATCCGCATCGACAGCTTGGCCCGGCCCACGGGGGTGAGCAGGTTGGCGGCCTTGTCCACCGACGGGGCGTCGATGCCGATGACCGTCATCGAGGGCTTCGTCCACTGGCGCGACAGGATCGACCCGGTGCCGATCGGCTGGACGCCCTCGGCGAGGCTGGAGTCGCGCCGCAGGTCCTCCTCGGAGTAGTCCAGGTCGGCGGCCTCGCTGCTCATCAGCCCCTCGACGGCGACGTCGCCGTGCTCGTCGTGCAGGGTCGCCACCAGCCGGCACAGGGCGGTGAGGCCGTCGGGGACCGGACCGCCGTAGAGACCGGAGTGGACCCCGTGGTCCAGCGCCCGGACCTCGACCACCGCGCGGACCAGGCCGCGCAGGGTCGTGGTGAGCGCGGGGACGCCGATCTTCCAGTTGTGCGAGTCCGCCAGGACGATCGCGTCGCAGGCAAGCCGGTCGCCGTGGCGCTCGAGGATGCGCGGCAAGCTATCGGAGCCGACCTCCTCCTCCCCCTCGACGAAGACGGTCACGCCGACCGGCGGCCGGTCACCGTGGGCCCGGAGCGCGGCCACGTGCGCCATCACGCCGGCCTTGTCGTCGGCCACGCCCCGGCCGTAGAGCCGCTCCCCCACCAGCGTCGGCTCGAAGACCGGGGTGTCCCAGTCGGCCTCGTCGCCGGGCGGCTGCACGTCGTGGTGGGCGTAGAGCAGGACGGTCGGCGATCCCTGCGGACCGGGGCGGTGGCCGATGACGGCGGGACGGCCGCCCTCGCGGACGATCTCGACCTCCATCCCCTCGGCGCGCAGCAGGTCGGCGACGGTCTCGGCGCTGTCCTCCACGTGCCGCTGGTCGAAGGAGTCGAGCGAGACCGAGGGGATGCGGGTCAGCGCCTCCAGGTCGGAGCGGACGCCGGGCAACAGGTCGCGCACGCGGGCGGCCAGCTCCTGGGTGCGCTCGGGAGAGGTGTGGTGGCTCATGCACCCGACCCTAGGGTGCGCCCCGGTGCCTGGCAGGGGCGGGTGGCGCGGCCGCATACACTGGGTCGGTGCTGTTCGGGAAGAAGACGACGGAGACCGCCACGTCCACCACGACCTCGGTGGAGCCGGTCGGCGACCCGTCGCGCCCCTCCGGCAAGGGGCGTCCGACCCCCAAGCGGCGCGAGGCCGAGGCGGCCAACCGGCGCCCGCTCGTGACCGGCAGCACCAAGGGGAGGTCGCCGGAGGAGAAGCAGAAGATCCGGGAGCAGCGCGCCCGGGTCCGGGAGGGGATGCTGCGCGGCGAGGAGAAGTACCTGCCGCCGCGCGACCGGGGTCCGGAGCGTCGGTTCCTGCGCGACGCGGTCGACCGCCGGTGGAACATCGGCGAGATCCTGCTGCCGGTGATGATCCTCATCCTGGCGCTGTCGCTCCTGCCCTTCGGCTGGGCGCAGAACGGGATGTTCCTGTCGGCCTACGCCCTGATGCTCTTCGGCATCATCGACTCCTGGCTGCTGTGGAAGCGCACCAAGAAGGACTTCGTCGCCGAGTTCGGGCACGAGCCGGCCAAGGGGTCGGCCTGGTACGTCGTGCTGCGCGCCTTCCAGATGCGCGGCTCGCGCATCCCGCGACCGGCGGTCGACCGCGGCGCGGACCTCGTCCGGCGCTGACGACCCGGGCGCGCCTGCTCGTCACCCGCGCCGGCTAATCAGACCGGCGCCTGCGTCATCCCTGCGCGCCTGCTCGTCACACGCGCCCGCCGTCAGACCGGCGATTGGGCCATCCCTGCGCGACTGCTCGTCACACCGGCGACACGCCCGGCCGGATCGACCCCTGGGGTGCACGTGAACCCGTCAGGTCGAGTCGCCCGTGCGTGTCCCGACTCTCCGCGTCACTCCGCGGCCGGGCTCAGGCTCATCGGCCCGTAGACGACGTCCTCGTCGCGCTTCAGCGTCACCGCCTGCACCCCGGCGTCGGCCAGCGTGCCCCACTCCTGGGACAACCACGCCTCGGCGTCCGCCTGGGTCGGGAAGGTCACCGACGCCATGCCCAGGTCGCTCACCGGTGTGCCGTCGGCCTGCTCGTAGCTCCACGTCCAGCTCTCGCTCATGGGCCCACCGTAGGCGGATCGGTGCAGCCTGACCATCCGGCGGCGGTCGACCTCACCGTCCGGTGGCCTTGGGACGTCCCCGTCGGCGGCGTCCACCTCCGGTGGTCGACCTGCCGACGTCGGTGCCGCTCACTAGGCTGACGACGACGGCGGTCGACCCGGGCCCGCCACGACGAAGGGACGACCATGCTCGAGGACCTCATGCGCGCCATCCCGACCGACCAGCTCGCGCAGCGGGTCGGTGCCAGCGAGGACGAGACCCGCGAGGCCGTGCGCACCGCGCTGCCCGCCCTGGTCGCCGGTCTCGGCGCCAACGCCCAGCAGCCGCAGGGGGCCGCGTCGCTGCTGGACGCGCTGGGCCAGCACCAGGACGACCTCGCCGACGACCCGCGGGTGGACGCCGTCGACGAGCAGGACGGTGAGAAGATCGTCAGCCACGTCTTCGGCGGCCGGACCGACGACGTCGCCCAGCAGCTCGGTGGCCTCGGCGGCCCGCAGACCTCGGCGCTCGTGCGCCGGCTGCTGCCGATCCTCGCGCCGATCGTGCTCTCCTGGCTGGCCAAGCAGGTCAGCGGCCGGGCGGGTGGCGGCCTCGGGGATGGTGGCGGCGGACGGACGACCGACATGGGTGGCGGCCGTAGCAGGGACACCGTGGCGGTGGCGCCGGCACGACGGACGGGCCGTTCGGACGGATGGACGGTGAGCGGGACGCACCCGTCGACGTCGACCTCCCCCGGGGCGACCGCGACGGCACGGCCGACGCCCGGCGCCCCGGCGGCCAGGGCGGGGACCTGACCTCGGTGCTGCAGGACGTCCTCGGCGGCGCGCTCGGTGGTGCGACCGGTCGGGGGCAGCAGTCCCAGGGTGGCGGTTCGATCCTCGGCGACGTGCTCGGCGGCATCCTCGGCCGCCGCTGACGGACCGCCCCGGGGCGTCCAGGGGCGGGGTGCGGGTCGCTATGCTGTGCCCACCGCGCCCCCGCCCGTCCCGTCCCCCGTGGCCGTCTGGTGCGCCGGTGCGCACGCGAGCGAGACCGACCGAGGAGACGCTGCCCATGACGACGACCCTGGTGATCGGTGGCCCCCGCAACGGGACGGCCCGGCACGCCCGTTCCCTCTTCTCCGGACACCCGCAGGTGACCTGCGTGGTGACCGCGGACGAGGACGGGGCGGACCAGGGTCCTGGCACGCCCGACGGGTGGCGCGTCGTGCGCACCCGGGACCTCAGCCGCGCGCTCCTCGGCTCCCGCCACCCGGTGCTGGTGGACGACCTCACCTGCTGGCTCCGCGGCATCCTCGACGACCAGCAGCTCTGGGACGACCCGGCCGCCGCCCACGAGACGGTGGAGGACCGGCTCGCCGAGCTCACGGTGGCGGCCAGCGCGATGCCCTTCGACGTGATCGTGCTCAGCGCCGAACCCTCGTGGTCGCCCCGCCCCACCGACGACCGTGACGCCCTGTTCGTCGACCTGCTCGAGCACACCAACGAACGGGTCTCCGCCGTCAGCGGCCAGGTCCACGCCGTCCTGGCCGGCCGCGTGCTGGACCTCAGCGACGCGGCGCTCGTCGGCCGCTGACCGACAGCTCCGTCACCGGCACGCACGGCGGCCCCGGACCTCTCGGTCCGGGGCCGCCGCTGGTGCCGGGCAACCCTCCGGCGTCGGCGTGGAGGAGCTACTCCGCGGCCCGACCGTGCGCGCCGAACCAGGCGGACGCCTTCTGCGCCGGCGCCCAGTCCGGCGACGCCTCGACCGGCCCGGCACCGCACGCGCCCTCCACCACGTCGGCCGGGTGGGACGGACCACCGACCGCGACGGCCATCCCACCGGCCCCCAGGACCCCGGCCAGCGCTCCGGCGGAGACGCTGGCGAGGATCCGGCGACGAACTGCTGCGTCCATCTCTGCCATCTCCTTGATCGCCCCCCGCCCGGGGCTCGTCGCCCGGACCGTCGGGGTGCAGCTGGTGCTGCACCTCCACCGTGCGACGGCACGCCACCCCGGGGAAATACGAGGAACGGAGCATTACGCGCTTGCGCGTATGGCGTCGGCCGCGCGGTCGGTCCTACCCTGGAACCTGCTGCAGGAACGCCGTCGCCGGCGGACGGCGCAGCGACGTTGCGAGGTGAGGACATGGGAAGCAGGGGCGTCAGCGCACACGACATCGCCCTGTTGCAGGACATCCTCGACCTGGCCCGGCCAGGTCGGCACCCGCCGGGCCGGGACACCGTGTTCGCGATGCTCACCCGGGTCGAGCAGCTCATCGGCAGCGACTGGATCAACTTCCAGGACATGCACGTGGGTCCTCGGTTCTGGCGCAGCTGGGTGCAGTTCACCTCCCACGGCGAGCAGGGATGGCTCGCCGGCACGGACCTGGCGACCTTCGACGACGGGTCCGCGGGCGCCGAGCTGCTCGACCGGTACTGGTGGCAGCTGAACTGCAGCCTCGTGGACCGTACCGGCCAGGCGAGCGTCACCTCGAGCTGCTCGAGCTACGGCGAGCGGGCCTGGGCCGAGCACCCCGCGAACAAGGAGTACCTCCACACCGTGGACGAGATCCTCCTGGCCTACCCCTTCGGCGGGACCGGAGGTTCGCTGCGCATCCTGGCCGGGCGCGACGAGGGCCGCCCCTTCACCGAACGCGAGACGGTGCTGATGGAGCTGCTCCTGCCACACCTGCGACCGCTCCTGGAGGCCACCCTCGCCACGGAGGTGGGCGGGCAGCGGCCCGTGCGCCAGGAGCGAGTCCCGCTGACCGCACGGCAGCGCGAGATCATGCACCTCGTCGCGGCCGGGATGTCGAACCGGCAGGTCGGACGACAGCTCGGCCTGTCGGAGAACACGGTGCGCAAGCACCTGGAGAACGCCTACGTCCGGCTCGGGGCGCAGAGCCGCACCGAGGCGGTCGCGTGGCTGCGGGATCTGGAGGCCGCCGGGGTCGGCGTCGGCTGACCGGCCGGGCCGGGGTCGGCCGACCGGCCGGGCCGGGGTCGGTCCGGCCTGACCGGGACGGTCAGGAGCTGGCGCCGCCCTCCACGAACGGCGGCTTCTTCACCTGCGCCGCGACCTGACGGCCGCGCACGTCGATCGTCACCTCGTCACCCTCGGTGACCCCGCGGTCGAGCAGGGCGAGCGCGATCCCCTGCTTCAGCGTCGGTGAGAACGTGCCGGAGGTGACCTCACCGATCGTGGTGCCCTCGGCGTCGAGCACCGCGCACCCGGCCCGCGGGATCCCCCGGCCGGTGACGAGCAGACCGCCGCCGAGCCGGGACTCCTTGGCCTCCCGCTGCGCGGCCAGCGCCTCCTTGCCCCAGAACGCGTCCTTCTTCCAGCCCACGGCCCAGCCGGTCCGCGCCATCACGGGCGTGATCTCGCGCGAGAGCTCGTTGCCGTGCAGGGCGTAGCCCATCTCGGTGCGCAGCGTGTCCCGCGCCCCGAGGCCGCAGGCCAGCCCCTCGAGCGGGGTCATCGCCTCGACCAGGGCGTCCCAGACCTCCTCGGCGTCCTGCACGCCGCACACCACCTCATACCCCTTCTCCCCGGTGTACCCGGTGCGGCAGACGGTGACCGGCCGGTCGCGCCAGGTGGTGTCGACGAAGCTCATGTAGTCGTGCAGGACCGGCAGGCCGGCGGCCTCCATCGCCTCGTCGACGCGCGGGCCCTGCACGGCGAGGATCGCGTAGGCCTCGTGCACGTTCTCCACGGTGACGCCCTCGGGCGCGGCCTCGACCAGCCGGCGCACCACCTCGGCGGTGTTGGCCGCGTTGGGGATGAGGAACACGTCCTCGTCCGAGCGCAGGTAGGCGATGAGGTCGTCCACGACCCCGCCGTCCTCGTCGCAGCACATCGTGTACTGCGCCTTGCCCGGCTCGATCCGCTCCAGGTCGTTGGTCAGACAGCGGTTGAGGAAGTCCTTGGCCCCCGGCCCGCTGACCCGCGCGTTGCCCAGGTGCGAGACGTCGAAGATGCCGACCCGCTCGCGCACGGCGGTGTGCTCCGCGACGACCCCCCCGCCGGGGTACTCGATGGGCATCGACCACCCGGAGAAGTCGGCCATCTTGGCGCCGAGCGCGGTGTGGCGGCGGTGCAGCGGGGACGTCTTCGTCGTGGAGTCGCTCATGCTGGGCAGCCTAGCGCCGAGCACCGTCGGGGGTGGCTTACCCTCGTGGGGAACTGACCGGACGAACCGACGAAGGACGTTGCTCGATGGCCGAGAACCGCCGCACCACGCTCACGCTCACCGACCAGGATCCGGCCGCGGTGCAGGCCGACGTCCTGGTCCTGGCCGCCACCAAGGACGACGGGCAGGTGAACCTCGTCGCCGACGCCCTCCCGGAGGAGACGGCCGGGCACGTGCAGTCCGCCCTCACCGCCCTCGGCGCCGAGGGGGGCGCGGAGGAGACCACCCGGCTCACGGCAGTCCCCGGCGTCTCCGCGGAGCTCGTCGTCGTCGTGGGTATGCCGTCGGGCCCGGCCTCCCGGACCGAGCGCCTCCGGCGCGCGGCCGGGGTCGCCGCCCGGGCCCTGGGCGGGAAGGAGTCGGCCGCGTTCGCCCTGGGCCAGTCCTCGACCGAGGAGGCGGTGGCGGTGGGCAGCGGTGCCGTGCTCGGCGCGTACACCTTCGCCGAGCACCACGGGGTCGGCAAGGCCGAGTCGGCCAAGCCGGCCCTGGGCCGGGCCGTGGTCCCCGGCGTGCCGGCCGAGGAGGTGGAGACCGCGACCGCGCAGGCCCGGGCCGTCGTGGACGCCGTCCGCTACGCCCGCGACCTGGTCAACACCCCGCCGAACCTGCTCTACCCCGAGTCCTTCGCCGAGAGCGTGACGGAGCGGGCCGCCGGCTCCTCCGTCGAGGTCGAGGTCTGGGACGCCGAGCGGCTGCAGCAGGAGCGCTGCGGCGGCATCCTCGGCGTCGGGCAGGGCTCCGGCCGGGGGCCGCGCCTGGTCACCCTGCGCTACGAGCCGGAGGGTGCCGGCAAGCATCTGGCCCTGGTCGGCAAGGGCATCACCTTCGACTCCGGCGGCCTGTGCATCAAGCCCGGCGCCTCAATGGTGACGATGAAGATGGACATGGCCGGTGCCGCCGCCTGCGCGGCGGCCGTGGTCGCCATCGCCGAGCTCGGCCTGCCGGTGCGGGTCACGGCATACCTCTGCCTGGCCGAGAACATGCTGGGCGAGCTGGCGCAGCGCCCGGGCGACGTGGTCACCATGCGCGACGGGCGCACGGTGGAGATCATCAACACCGACGCCGAGGGGCGCCTGGTCATGGCCGACGGGCTGGCGCTGGCGACCGAGCAGGGTCCCGACGCGATCGTCGACGTGGCCACGCTGACCGGTGCCTGCATCATCGCGCTGGGCGACCGGACGATGGGCGTCATGGGCAACGACGACGCGCTGCGCGAGCAGGTCGTCGAGCTGGGCAACGAGGTCGGGGACACCGCCTGGCCGCTGCCGCTGCCCGAGGAGATCCGGCCCAGCCTGGACACCGTCGTGGCCGACCTCAAGCACACCGGCGAGCGGTCGGCGGGCGCGAGCGTGGCGGCGACCTTCCTGCAGGAGTTCGTCGGCAAGCGCGGCGAGGGCGAGGAGGCCGAGCAGATCCCGTGGGCGCACCTGGACATCGCCGGGCCGGCGTTCAACGAGAAGACGCCGTGGGGCTACGTGCCCAAGGGCGGCACCGGCGCGGCCGTGCGCACGCTCGTGGAGCTGGCGCGGAGCTACGCGCGCTGAGCGCGGGCGCCGCGGCGCATTCGTGGCAACAGTCTCGTCCCGGCCACCGTGGCGCCGTCGCCATGACACGCACGAGGGGCACCGTCCGGTCCGGACGGTGCCCCTCGCGGCCTTCTCGGACGAGGTCCGCTCAGCCGCTCTTGCGGCGGAACATCTGCTGGGTCCCGGAGGTCTTCGCGTCGCGGGCGCCACCGACCTTGCCGCGCTCGGAGTGGTCCGAGACGTCGGTCCCGGCGTGGGCCTGCTTCTTGGCGAGAGCCTCACGGAACTTGGCCTTGACGTCGTCCGTGGCCTGGGAATCACTCATCGGCCACCTCCTTCTGTGCGGGGACTGGACGGGCTCAGCCTCCCACCTCGGTGACACGGCTGTCACGCGGATATCGCGGGCGCCGGCAAGGGGAGGTCGAACGAGTGCACGTGTCGTGACGGCCCGGCGCCCGGTCCGGGCGGCCCGCGCGTGCACTCGTTCGGCCCGACCCGCCGCTCCCCCGACCCGGGTGGCAGGATGTGGCCCATGCCGACATCGACGTACGACATCGTGATCCTCGGTGCCGGGAGCGGGGGTTACGCCTGCGCCCTGCGTGCCGCCCAGCTAGGGCTGACGGTCGCCCTGGTCGAGGAGGACAAGGTGGGCGGCACCTGCCTGCACCGCGGCTGCATCCCCACCAAGGCGCTGCTGCACACCGCCGAGGTCGCCGACATGGCCCGCGACAGCGAGCGGTACGGTGTCCTCGCCAGCCTCGAGGGCGTCGACATGGCCAGGGTCCACACCTACAAGGACGGCGTGGTCGGGCGGCTCTACAAGGGGCTGCAGGGGCTGGTCAAGGCCGCCGAGAACGTCGAGCTGGTCACCGGCACCGGGCGCCTGACCGCCAAGGACACCGTGACCGTGGGTGACCGCGAGCTCACCGGGCGCACCGTCGTGCTGGCCACCGGCTCCTACGCCAAGACCCTCCCGGACGTGCCGATCGGCGGTCGGATCATGACCAGCGACCAGGCCCTGACGCTCGAGGAGGTCCCGCAGCACGCGATCGTCCTCGGCGGCGGCGTCATCGGCGTCGAGTTCGCCTCGGCCCTGCGCAGCTTCGGGGCGGAGGTGACCGTGGTCGAGGCGATGGACCGGCTGGTCGCCATGGAGGACCCGGCCGTCTCCAAGACGGTGGAGCGCGCCTACAAGAAGCGGGGTATGAAGATCCGCACCGGGGCAAAGGTGACCGGCACCTCCCAGGACGAGCAGGGGGTCAGGGTCGAGCTGGAGGGTGGGGACGTCCTGGAGGGCGACCTGCTCCTTGTCGCGGTCGGCCGCGGCCCGCGCACCGAGGGCATGGGCTACGAGGAGGTCGGGGTCGAGCTCGACCGCGGTTTCGTCCCGACCGACGAGCGCCTGCGGACCAACGTCGAGGGTGTCCGCGCCGTCGGCGACCTCGTCCCCGGCCCCCAGCTGGCCCACCGCGGCTTCGCGCACGGCATCTTCGTCGCCGAGGACGTCGCCGGTCTGGAGCCGGCGCCGGTCGAGGACCACCTGGTCCCCAAGGTCACCTACTCCGACCCCGAGATCGCCTCGGTGGGGCTCTCCGAGGCCCAGGCCCGGGAGAGGTGGGGCGAGGAGGTCGCGACCTACGAGTACAACCTCGGCGGCAACGGCAAGTCCCAGATCCTGGGGACGGCCGGTTTCGTCAAGCTCGTGCGCTCGGGCCCCGACGGCCCCGTCGTCGGCGTCCACATGGTCGGCGCGCGGATGGGTGAGCAGGTCGGCGAGGCCCAGCTCATCGTCGGCTGGGAGGCCCTGCCCGAGGACGTCGCGCAGTTCGTCCACGCCCACCCCACCCAGAACGAGGCCCTCGGCGAGGCCCACCTGGCCCTCGCCGGCAAGCCCCTGCACGCCCATGCCTAGCCGCCCCGCCACCGGGTGCGCCTGACCTGACCCGACGCCAGCCCGCACCGTAGACTGCAAACCCCCGCCACGAGGAGAGACAACAGATGTCGGAACGCGTATCGATGCCGGCCCTCGGTGAGTCCGTCACCGAGGGGACAGTGACCCGTTGGCTCAAGGAGGTCGGCGACAGCGTCGCGGTCGACGAGCCGCTGCTGGAGGTCTCGACCGACAAGGTCGACACCGAGATCCCCTCCCCCGTGGCCGGTGTGCTGCTGGAGATCCTCGCCCAGGAGGACGACACCGTCGAGGTCGGCGCCGACCTGGCCGTCGTCGGTGAGGAGGGTGAGTCCGCCGGCAGCGGGGACTCCTCCGACGACGCGCAGGCCGACGAGGCCGAGGAGGCCGACGCGGCACCCGAGGCCGAGGCTCCCGCCGAGGAGCCCGCGGACGAGCCGGCCGAGGAGCCCGCCGACGAGACTGCCGAGGAGCCCGCCTCCGACGAGGACGCCGAGGAGTCCGCGCCCGCGGAGTCCGGTTCCGGGGGTTCCGGTGGTGGCGGTGGTGAGGTCTCCGGTGGGGAGACCGTGACCATGCCGGCGCTCGGTGAGTCCGTGACCGAGGGCACCGTCACCCGCTGGCTCAAGGCCGAGGGCGACGAGGTCGAGGTGGACGAGCCGCTGCTGGAGGTCTCGACGGACAAGGTCGACACCGAGATCCCCTCCCCCGTGGCCGGCGTGCTGAGCAAGATCATCGCCCAGGAGGACGAGACCGTCGAGGTCGGCGGGGAGCTGTGCATCGTCGGGGGCGAGTCCTCCGGCGGGTCCTCCGGCGGGGGCGGTGAGCAGGCCTCCGCGCAGGAGGATGCAAAGAAGGACACGTCGTCCAGCTCCGACGAAGGTGCCTCCGACGAGGGTGCCTCCGACGAGGGTGCCTCCGACGAGGGTGCCTCCGACGCGAGCGACAACGCGGAGGACCGCGAGGACGCGGCGCAGTCCGCCGACAGCGACCTGGCCGAGGAGACCGAGGTCCAGGAGGAGGCCGCTCAGGAGTCGCAGACCAAGTCCGAGACGGGCGAGGCCAACGACGACGCCGCCGAGATGGAGGAGCCCGAGCCGGCCGTCGGTGTGGGCGTCTCCTCCTCCGAGAGCGGCACCTCCTCGCACAAGGACGTCTCCGACGTCCCTGCCCCCGGTGACGGTGGCCAGGCCGGGGAGAAGACCCAGCAGCAGCAGGACGTCAGCGCCTACGTGACGCCGCTGGTCCGCAAGCTCGCGGCCCAGCACGGCGTCGACCTCAACGCTCTCGAGGGCACCGGGGTCGGCGGACGCATCCGCAAGCAGGACGTCCTCGACGCGGCCAAGGCGAAGGAGGCCGAGCAGGCCGCCCCCGCCGAGGAGGCCGCTCCCGAGCCTGCGTCCGCCCCCGCGGCGGAGAAGCCGGCCGACAAGCCGGCGGCGAAGGCGGCCGGCGGCGATCCGGACGCCAAGCGCGGCACGACCGAGAAGATGTCCCGCCTGCGCAAGGTCATCGCCAGCCGTATGGTCGAGTCCCTGCAGGTCAGCGCCCAGCTCACCACGGTGGTCGAGGTCGACGTGACCAAGGTGGCGCGTCTGCGTCGGCGTACGAAGGACGACTTCCTGAAGCGGGAGGGCACCAAGCTCTCGTTCATGCCGTTCTTCGCCCTGGCCGCGGTCGAGGCGCTCAAGGCGCACCCGATCGTCAACGCCAGCGTGGAGGAGGACTCGATCCAGTACCACGCCTCCGAGCACCTCGGCGTCGCGGTCGACACCCCGCGCGGCCTGCTGGTGCCGGTCATCAAGGACGCCGGCGACCTCAACATCGCCGGGCTCGCCCGCAAGATCGCCGACCTGGCCGAGCGGACCCGCGACAACAAGGTCACCCCGGACGAGCTGTCCGGCGGCACGTTCACGCTGACCAACACCGGGTCGCGCGGTGCGCTGTTCGACACCCCGATCATCAACCAGCCCAACGTCGCCATCCTCGGCACCGGCGCGGTCGTCAAGCGCCCGGTCGTCGCGGTCGACGAGGACGGGATGGAGACGATCGCGATCCGCGACATGGTCTACCTGGCGCTGAGCTACGACCACCGCGTGGTCGACGGGGCCGACGCCGCCCGCTTCCTCAACACGATGAAGGAACGCCTCGAGGACGCGAGCTTCGAGGTATGAGGTGACGCAGGCACCGGCGCCCTCCGGGCGCACGGTCGCCGTCACCGGCGCCAGCGGGCTCATCGGCTCCGCCCTGTCGAGCACGTTGCTGGGGCGCGGCGACCAGGTGGTCCACCTGGTCCGCCGCGCCCCGCGCGCGCCCGGTCACCCCGCGCTGCCCTCCGGGGTGTTCGAGCGGGCGTGGCAGCCGGGTGCCGAGCTGGCCCCCGACGTGCTCGACGGCGTCGACGCGGTGGTGCACCTGGCCGGGGCCGGGATCGGCGACAAGCGGTGGACCACGGCGCGCAAGAAGCTCCTGCGGGACTCGCGGATCGACGGCACGGGCACGATCGCCCGGGCGGTCGCCGCCCGCCCCGAGAGGGTGCGCGACCCCGTCTGCTGTCCGCCTCCGGCGTCGGCTACTACGGCGAGCGGCGGGACGACGTCCTCACCGAGACGAGCGATCTGGGCGAGGGTTTCCTGGCCGACCTGTGCCACGACTGGGAGACCGCCACCTGGCCCGCGGAGAAGGCCGGCGCCCCGGTGGCCCACCTGCGCACCGGGATCGTGCTGACCCGGCGCAGCGGGGCCCTGGCCAAGCTGATGCCGCTGGCCGTGCTGGGGCTCGCCGGACCGCTCGGCGGGGGCGACCAGTTCTGGTCGTGGATCACCCTGCACGACCACGTCCGCGCGATGGTCTTCCTGCTGGACCACCCGACGGTGACCGGCCCGGTGAACCTCACCGGGCCCCACCCGGACACCCAGGCCGACGTGGTGCGCGCCCTGGGTCGCGAGCTGCACCGCCCGGCCGTCCTGCCCGTGCCGTCGTTCGCCATGCACCTGGTGCTGGGCGAGCTCGCAGGAGAGATCCTCTACAGCCAGCGCGCCCTGCCCACGGTCCTCACCGGTGCCGGGTTCGCCTGGGACCACCCCGACCTGAGGACGGCGATGGCCTGGGTGGGTCAGGAGGGCAAGCAGTTCGAGCCGCCGAGCGACCCGGTGCCGCCGCCCGACGGTTCGACACCTCCGGGAGACCCCACTCCCCTCGAACCGCTCACCCCCTGAAGGGGACCCGGCACCCCACGACAGGGACCCCCACGACACCGGGTCGACGTCAGGTGCAGGGGGACCGGTCGCCGCTGCGGCCCCCCACGCGGTCGACGTCAGGTGCAGGGGGACCGGACGTCCCCGCGGCCCCGCACGCGGTCGTCACCGGGGGCCTGGCAGCTGGTCACCCCGTGGGGGCCGGTTCCCAGGACCACAGCAGCCACCGCTCGTCGATGCGGGCCAGCTCGATGCGGACCCGCTCGCTGCTCGTCGGCACGGGGTCCAGCCGCCCACCCCGCCCGTCGCGCGCCTCCAGGGCCGCGCGGGAGACGGTGGACGCACGGCGATGCGGTCGGTGACGGCGTCGGTGCCGGCGTCGACGTCTGCCTCCCTGGCGGGCGTGCCGTCCGGGACCAGCGTGGCGTCCTCGACCCGGAAGGTCACGTCCGGGTAGCGCACGCCCGACTCCCGCAGCCGGGCGAGCTGCTCGGTCTCGGACGCCTCCGCCGGGGAGTCCGGCGCCACGATGCCGAGCAGCAGCACGTCGTCGGCCCGCTCCCAGGCCTCCCCCCGACCGTCGAGAAGCACCTGGAGGGTGTCGAACAGCTCGTCCTCCGGAGGACCTTGCTCCGGTAACGTCGTGGCGGTCGCCTCGGCGGACCGTTGCTCCACACCGTCCCCGTCAGGCAGTTCCGGGGTCAGGACACCGGGACTGCCTGACGTTCCTGCCGGGCGATGGCCGTCCTCCGTCGCCGCCGATGGGGAGGCCGGATCGCCGGTCGACGCGGGTGCCAGGTCGGCCGTCGGCGCGGGCGCAGGGTTGGTCGTCCCGGACCGGGCCTCGACGAGCTGCGGCCGGACGAGGGCCACCGCCGCGACGATCAGCAGCAGCGAGGCCAGCACCAGCACGGCCGGCACCACCACCTGCTGCACCCTCCCCGGGTCCCGCCGGTCGGGGTCCCAGCGGCCCGGGCCCCGGGAGCCCTTGCTGCGTCCCGGTCTCCCGGGGGCGGGTGCCTCCCCTCGGCCGGTGCTGCGGCGACGACGGTGGCTGCCTCCGCCCCCGCGTCGTCCACCGTCGGCCGGGGCAGCATCCAGGTCCGCCCTGGCCTCGGAGCGCAACCGCTCGGTCAGACCGTGCGCAGGGTCGGCGTCGGGAGCCACCTCGACCGGCTCCGGCGCGGTGCACGCCAGCAGCGCGAGCGCCACCTCCTCGGCGTCGGGCCGCGCCTCCGGGTCGGGCGCCATGCACCGCAGCACCAGGTCGGTCAGCCCGGGAGGCAGGTCCGGGGCCAGCTCGGGAAGCTTCCCCCGGTCGTACGGTGGGCCCGGAGGCTCCCCTGCCAGGCAGCGCCAGGCCAGCGCCCCCAGCTGGTAGACGTCCGACTCCGGCGTCGGGGCGAAACCCTCCACCACCTCGGGCGCGACCATGCCCTCGGCCGCCCCGGTGCCGTGGTGCTGGCCCGGCTCCTCGCCCGTGATCCGGGCCGCGCCAAGGTCGCCCAGGACGGGCATCCCGTCCCGCAGGAACAGGACGTTGCCCGTGGACAGGTCTCCGTGGACCACCCCGGTGCCGTGCAGGTCGGCCAGCGCCCCCGCCACCGGCTGCAGGGCGGTGACCAGCTCACCCGCGGAGAGGATCCTGCGGCGGGCCAGCACCTGGGCCAGCGACCCGCCTCCGGCCAGCTGGGTCGCCAGGGCCACGGCGGCCGGGCGTCCGGTCAGCGGGTCCGGCAGCGGCAGGACGTCGTAGAGGTGCACCACGTGCCGGTGCCGTACCCGCGCCAGCAACCCCGCCTCGTGCAACCCGGCCGTCACGTCACCTCCGGCAGGACGCAGCACCTTCACCGCCACGACGAGACCGTCCACCCGCCGGCGTGCCCGCCACACCGACGAGGTGGCCCCGGCGCCCAGGGGCGCGAGCACCTCATACCCCGGCAGGGTCGGCGGGAGCGCGGGGTCCGCGCCGGCACCCTCCCGGCTGCTCACCTCCCCCGGTGGTCGACCTCCACCGACGTCCTCGGGCTGCTCCCAGCTGTCCTCTCCCACGCCGCCACCGTGCCAGAACCTGTCGGACCGCCGTCGCGTTCGTCCACAGGCCGACCCGGCTACAGTGGCGACCATGCGCTTCGAGCACCTCGGGTTCGCTCCGGACCTCGTCGACTACCAGCAGGCGTGGGACCACCAGCGGGACGTCCACCGCCGCGTGGTCGTCGGCGAGCTGCCCGACACGGTGCTGCTGCTGGAGCACGCTGCGGTCTACACGGCCGGAAAGCGGACGGAGGCCCACGAGCGGCCGCTGGACGGCACGCCGGTCATCGACGTCGACCGCGGCGGCAAGATCACCTGGCACGGGCCGGGGCAGCTCGTCGGGTACCCGATCGTGCACCTGCCGGGCCCGGTCGACGTCGTCGCCCACGTGCGCCGGCTCGAGGACGTCATGATCGCCGTCTGCGCCGAGCTGGGGGTCGAGGTCGGGCGCGTCGAGGGCCGCTCGGGGGTGTGGCTGCCGGCCGACGGCACCCGCCCGGAGCGCAAGATCGGCCAGATCGGCATCCGGGTCAGCCAGGACGTGACGATGCACGGCTTCGCGCTCAACTGCGACTGCGACCTGCGGTGGGCCGACACGATCATCCCCTGCGGGATCGCGGACGCGGGCGTGACCTCCCTGACGCTGGAGCTGGGCCGTCCGGTGACCGTCGCCGAGGTCGTTCCGGTCGCCGAGCGGCACCTGGAGCGCGTCCTGGACCCGGTGCCCGCCCGGAACGGCTGAGCGGACACGCTGCAACACCCTGCCCCCTCCCGACACAGACGCGGTGTTGGATGGAAGACGCAGGGGTCGGACGTCCGGCCCGGAGGGGAGCCGGATGGGAACCGCGACCGTGGAGCACGCCGACGGCATGGCCGTCGTCACGCGTGGGCTGCGCAAGACCTACCCGGGGGTCCGCGGTCGTCGCGTCGCCGTCCAGGGGCTGGACCTGGACGTGCCCGCCGGCGGCGTGCACGGCTTCCTCGGGCCCAACGGCTCGGGCAAGACGACGACGATCCGGATGCTGCTGGGACTGGCCCGCGCCGACTCGGGCACCATGCATATCTTCGGGACACCGGTCCCTGACCAGCTGCCCGCGGTGGTCTCCCGGGTCGGGGCGATCGTCGAGTCGCCGACGTTCTTCCCCACCTTCAGCGGGGAGCGGAGCCTGACCCTGCTAGCCGACGCGATCGGCACCCCGCGCACGCGCGTCGGGGAGGTCCTGGAGCAGGTCGGGCTGGGCGGACGCGCCAAGGACCCCTTCCGCGCCTACAGCCTGGGTATGAAGCAGCGACTCGCCATTGCGGCCACCCTGCTGAAGTCCCCCGACCTGCTGATCTTCGACGAGCCGACGAACGGGCTCGACCCCGCCGGGATCTCCGACGTACGCGGCACCATGCGCTCGCTGGCCGATGAGGGCCGCACGGTGCTGGTGAGCAGCCACATCCTGTCCGAGATCGAGCAGATCGCCGACACCGTCTCGATCATCGGGCGCGGTCGGGTGCTGGCCCAGGGGTCGGTGGCCGGGCTGATCGGCGGGGGTGGCCAGACCGTCGAGGTGGGTGTGGCCTCCCCCGGCAACGCGATCCGTCTGCTGCGCGAGGCCGGGTTCAGCGTCGAGTGGGTGGCCCGGCGCCACGGGCACGACGCCGCCGAGGAGCTGCGCGACTACGACCCGACCACAGACGCCGGGACGATCCTCGTCACCGGGGCCGAGCCGGCCGAGATCTCCCGGCTGCTCGGCGAGCAGGGGCTGTGGGTCGAGCGGCTCGTGCCGAGCCGTCGGGGGCTGGAGCAGGTGTTCCTCGAGCTCACCCAGGACGAGGGCCTGCCCGCGCAGCCCGCCGCCGGGACCGGCGGGGACGGACCGCCCACGAACGAAGGGGAGGGGGCACGATGAGGCTCCTGGTCGTCGAGCTGCGGCGCCTGCTGGCCCGCAAGGTCGTCCTGCTGACGGTGCTGGGCGCGGTCGCCGTGGCCGTCGTCAGCCTCGTCGGCGTGGCCAACCAGGCCCGGCAGCTGGAGGCGGCCAGGGCCGGCGCGGACACCGAGTACCAACGGATGGTCGACGACAACGAGCGGATGCAGGAGGAGTGCCGCCTCGCGGAGGCCGACGAGCGGCGCCGGTCCGGCGATGCCTCGGTCGACTTCGGGTGCGACGACTTCCAGGTCCCCACGATCGAGGAGTTCTTCGGCCAGCTGCCCTCGATGTCCGAGCAGCTGCAGTTCCTGCTGCAGGGGGCGTCCTACCCGCTGATGTTCCTCGCGCTGGCGATCGGCTCCACCGCCGTCGCCGCGGAGTTCGCCCACCGGACGATGGCCACCTGGCTGACGTTCGTGCCGCGGCGCACCCCCGTGTTCGTCTCCAAGGTGGTCGCCCCCGCGCTCGCCGCGGCACCGGTGGTGCTCACCGGCCTGGTCCTCCTGCTCGTCGGGACCCCGCTCGTCTACGCCGTCTTCGGCCTGGACCGCTCCGTGCCGGACGGGTGGGGAGAGCCGGTGTGGATGTCGCTGCGGATCCTCCTCCTGGGCCTGGCCGCTGCCGCGCTCGGGGCCGGTGCCGCCTTCCTGGTGCGGCACACCGGGGTCGTGCTCGGGCTGGTCATCGGCTGGATGTTCATCGTCGAGGGCATCCTCGGGTCGTCGTTCGCGTGGGTGGCCCGGCTCGGCCTGGTCCGCAACGTCGCGGCGTTCGTGGAGAACGGGACCTCGTGGTCCACGTTCGTGGACTGCAACCGGGCCGAGGGATGCCGTGAGGTCGTGCAGACCCTGAGCTTCGCCCACGGCGCCACGGTGCTGGGCGTCGTCGTCCTCGGCGTGGTCCTCCTCGCCGCCTGGGCGCGCTTCCGTCGCGCCGACATCAGCTGAGGCCGGGCGGGTTCGGCATACCGACCTTTGGCGGCTTAGGCTGGACGGTGCACGCACGTGCCCGGCGGGCCCGTGCCGACCTCGACGCAAGGAGCACCTGTGACGATCGCACCGGAGGGACGCCGCCTGCTGCGGGTGGAGGCCCGCAACGCCGAGACGCCCATCGAGCGCAAGCCGTCGTGGATCCGCACCACCGCCAAGATGGGTCCGGAGTACCGCGAGCTGCAGTCGATGGTCAAGGGCGGGGGTCTGCACACGGTCTGCCAGGAGGCCGGCTGCCCCAACATCTTCGAGTGCTGGGAGGACCGCGAGGCCACCTTCCTCATCGGCGGCGACATCTGCACCCGGCGCTGCGACTTCTGCGACATCGCCACCGGCAAGCCGCGCGCCCTCGACCTGGAGGAGCCGCGCAAGGTCGCCGAGTCGATCCGGCAGATGGAGCTGCGCTACGCCACGATCACCGGCGTGGCCCGCGACGACCAGCCCGACGGGGCCGCCTGGCTCTACGCCGACGTGATCCGCAAGGTCCACGAGCTCAACCCCACGACCGGCGTGGAGATCCTGCCGCCCGACTTCGGCGCCGTGCCCGAGCTGGTCCAGCAGGTCTTCGACGCCCGCCCCGAGGTCTTCGCGCACAACCTGGAGACCGTGCCGCGGATCTTCAAGAAGATCCGCCCGGCGTTCACCTACGACAAGTCGCTGCGCGTGCTGTCGATGGCCCGCGAGAACGAGCTGGTCACCAAGTCCAACCTCATCCTGGGCATGGGCGAGGAGGACCACGAGATCGAGCAGGCGATGCGCGACCTGCACGAGGCGGGCTGCGACATCCTCACGATCACGCAGTACCTGCGCCCCTCCCCGCTGCACCACCCGATCGACCGGTGGGTCAAGCCCGAGGAGTTCGTGCACTGGTCCGAGCTGGCCGAGGAGATCGGCTTCAAGGGCGTCATGGCCGGACCGCTCGTGCGCAGCTCCTACCGCGCCGGCAAGCTCTACGCGCAGGCGATGCGCCGCTGGGGCCGGGACGTGCCGGAGAACCTCACGCACCTGGCAGAGCAGGCGATCAACGACGTCCCCGCCCGCCAGGAGGCCGCCTCCCTCGTGGCCAACGGCCTGCGTGGCGAGGACACGCCCGCCGCCCACGTATCCTGAACCGCATGTCCACGAGCACCACCGGCGGCGAGCCGACGAAGAAGCGACGGTTCGGTCGTCGGCCCAAGAAGGTCAAGGACCCGAACAAGCCCGGTCGGATCGCGCAGTTCCGCCAGGTCATGACCATGACCCGCAAGGCGGACCCGGCGGCGATCTGGTGGATGCTGCTGGCGGCCCTGGCCGTCATGCTCGTCGCGGTCCTCGTCGGCCTGTGGATCGACCAGGTCGTCTACATGATCATCATCGGGCTGCCGCTGGCCCTGCTCGCGGGGATCGTGGTCCTGGGCAAGAAGGCCGAACGGGCTGCGTTCACCCAGATCGAGGGGCAGCCCGGCGCCACCTCGGCCGTGCTCGGCCAGCTGCGCCGCGGCTGGTTCTACGACCAGGAGCCGGTGGCCGCCGCCGAGGCCGGCGGCAACGTCCGCGGGATGCGCGACCTGCACAACGCGGCGATGGTCTTCCGCGCCGTGGGCCGGCCCGGGGTCGTCCTGCTCGGTGAGGGTCCCCGCGGCGCCGCCCAGCGCCTGCTCGCCTCCGAGCGCCGTCGCGTGGCCCGCGTGGTCGGCGAGACGGTGCCGGTCCACACGATCATGGTGGGCAAGGGCGAGGACGACACCGCCCTGCGCAGCGTGGTCAAGAAGATGCGCTCGCTGCCCAAGCAGCTGACCAACGACGAGGCCATGGTCGTCCAGCAGCGGATGAAGGCCCTCGGCGGCAAGAACCGCCCGCCGATCCCCGGCGGCGTCGACCCCACCCGCACCCCCCGGATGAGCCGGCGCGCCCCTGCGCGGCCGCTGACCGGGCCCCGGCCCTCAGTCCTCCCCCACCTGCACCAGCCCGGTCCGGAACGCCAGCACGGCGATCTGCAGCCGGTCGCGCAGCTGCAGCTTGGTCAGCAGCCGCGACACGTAGGTCTTGACCGTCGCCTCGCTGAGGAACAGCCGGGCGCCGATCTCGGCGTTGGACAGCCCCTTGGCCACCAGCCGCGCCACCTCCAGCTCACGCTCGGTCAGCGAGGACAGCTGCTCCGGCGGGGCGCCGGAGGGCGGGCGGGCGGTGAACCGCTCCAGCAGCCGGGTGATGAGCGCCGGCGCCACCATCGACTCGCCCCGGGCGACCACCCGCACCGCGTGCGCCAGGTCCTCCGGCGTGACGTCCTTGAGGACGAAGCCACCGGCGCCGGCGCGCACGGCCTCGTAGACGTACTCGTCCAGGTCGAACGTCGTCAGGACCAGCACCCGGGGCACCGGCGGGGCCAGGTGGGTGATCCGGCGGGTGGCCTCCACCCCGTCCAGCCGCGGCATCCGGATGTCCATGAGCACCACGTCGGGCCGCAGCCTCCCCACGACCTCGACCGCCTCGACCCCGTCGCCGGCCTCCCCCACGACGTCGAACCCGGCCCGTTCCAGGATCAGCCGGAACCCCATCCGCACGAGCTCCTGGTCGTCGACGACCACGACCGTGGTCGGGGAGGCCCCCTCGGTGGGCGACCCGGGGCCGGCGGGCGACGTCATACCCGCTCCAGCGGCAGCACCGCACGCACGGTGAACCCGCGCTCCCCCGCGTCGGTCTCGACCTGGCCGCCGAAGAGGGCGGCACGCTCGCGCATCCCCAGCAGCCCGTGCCCCGGCTCACCCTCGCCGTCGCGACGGGGGCCGGCGTCGCTGACGCGGATCTCCAGCGCGCCCGGCCCGAAGTCCATCGCGACCTGCGCGCGGGTGGCCTCGGAGTGGCGGCGCACGTTGGTGAGGGCCTCCTGAACGATCCGGTATGCGGTGAGGTCCAGCCCCGCGGGCAGGCTCGGCGGGTCGCCGCTCACCTCCAGGTCGACCTGCAGCCCGGCACCGCGGGCGGCCTCCACGAGGTCGGGCAGCGCGGCGATCCCCGGCTGCGGCGACAGGTCGTGCTCGACCTCGGTGTCGCGCAGCATCGCGACCAGCCGGCGCATCTCGGTCAGCGCACCGGACCCGGTCGAGCGGATCGTGCCCAGCGCCCGCCGGGCGAACTCCGGGTCCTCCTCCACGACCTGCTCGGCCGCCCCGGCCTGGACGACGATGACGCCGACCGAGTGGGCCACGATGTCGTGCAGCTCGCGGGCGATCCGGGCGCGCTCCTCGGAGATCGCGCGCTGGGCGCGCTCGCGCGAGCGGCTCTCCGCCTCGTGCGCGCGCACCGCCTCGGCGGCGACCCGGTCGCTGGAGACGCGCAGGGCGTGGCCGAGCAGGTAGGACAGCGTGATGACGCCCCAGTGGAAGATGAGCTCGTTGGGGGTCTGCAGCAGGGGGACGAACAGGTCGGCGACGGAGACGAAGACGATGCCGCAGACCGCCGCGACCCAGCGCAGCCGGTTCGGCGCGTGCCGGGCCAGGGAGTAGACGAGCACGGCCACCGGCACCAGCTGGCCGAAGAAGAGCAGCTGCAGGCTCCCCTGGGCGAAACCCAGCACAGGCCAGACGAGGAAGGCCCCCAGCGCCACCCACGGACGCGCCCGCCGCAGCGACAGCAGCACGGCGAAGGCGAGCACCCCGACGGTGCTGACGACCGGTGAGCCCTCGCCCATGACCGACTCCATGGGCAGCCAGATCTCCAGCAGCCCGATCCCGGCGACGAGGGCGGCCAGGCCGACGTCGACGACCCAGCGGGCGCGCGTCATCGGAGCCATGAGGTCAATCTAGGACCGGGCCGGGCGCCGTGTCGTCATCCTGGAGTCGACCGCCGGCACGACCCGAGGGGTATGCCGCCGCGCCCCGGGGCGGGGTCGTCCACCTCGGGCGGGGGCCCGGGGTCGTCGGGGGCGACGACCCGCCGCCGATCCCGGACGACCCGCGCGGCTCCTAGCGTCGGAGCAGGCCGACCGGACGGGTCGGCCCCGCCCGAAGGAGATCGATCGCCATGGCCGCACCCGCACTCACCCCGTCCCGGGCCGAGGTCCCGGGCAGCCCGCCCCGACGCAGCGTGGCAGGGCTGGTCCGCCTCGTCGTGGCGGCCTGCCTGGCCGTCGGTGCCGTGCTGACCGTCGTCAGCATCTGGACCATGCCGGACTTCTCCGGCGACCAGGTCGACCGGCTGGAGGCGGTCGCGGCCGCCGGCCGGGCCGGTACGGTCTCGGCGCTCACCTGGGTGGGCGCCCAGCTCCTCGTCGGGACCGGCCTGGTCGGCGTGGCCCACCTGCTGCGCTCGCGTGCCCCGGTGCTGGGTGTCGTCGCGGGCCTGCTCCTCGGGCTGCAGGCCTTCGGCCACGCCGTCCACGGCGGGGTCAACCTGGTCATGCTGTCGATGTCTCGCGACCTCGAGGCCGTCGACGTCCACGCGGCGGTGCTGGCCGACGTGGAGAGCGGGGTCGGCATCCCGTTCATGGCGCTAGGCCTGCTGGGCACGGTCCTGGGGATGCTGGTGCTGGCGGTCGCGCTGTGGCGCGGCCGGCTCGGGCCGCGGTGGTTGGGCCCGGCGGTCGCCGTCTGGGTCGTGGTCGAGTTCGCCGGCGGAGCCGTCTCGAGCTGGTCGGGCTACGCCTCCGCGCTGCTCTACCTCGCCGTCCTCGGGACGCTCGCGCTCGTGGTGCACCGTTCCTCGGTCGGGCACTGGCAGACGGCGGTCGAGGCCTCGGCCTGATCAGGGCCGCAGGAACCAGTCGCCGGAGACGGCCAGGTCGGCGACCTCGTAGGCCTCCTGCAGCAGTGCGGCCCCGTCGGCCCCCGGCAGCACCTCGCCGTCAGGAGTGACGGCCGAGCCGGTGTGCTCCCCGAGCAGGCTGCGGCCCATCACCGACCCGGCCCACCGCTGCGCCGGGATCCCCAGGAGCTGCGCCAGCGTGGGCAGCACGTCGACCTGGCCGCCCGGGGTGGAGACGGTCCGTCCGCTCATCCCGGGCACGTGCACGAGGAACGGCACCCGGCCGTCGTTCCCGGTCAGCCACCGCTCGTCGACGGGCGCGTACTTCTGCGGCCCCTCGTGGTCCCCGACCACGACGAACGCCGACCGCTCCAGCAGCCCCCGGTCGGCGAGCGCCCGCTCGAAGTCGGCCAGCGCCCCGTCGGTGTAGTGCAGCGTCTGCAGGTAGGGGCTGGTCGCGTCCTCCCCCGGCAGGTCCAGCCCCCGCAGGTTCGCGGGCAGCTCCCAGGGGGTGTGCGAGGTGGTCGTGATCAGGTGCATGAACCGCGGCTGCGGCACCCGGTCGAGCTCGCGCAGCGCCTGGTCGAACAGGTCGGCGTCGGCCAGCCCCAGCCCCAGCGGCGTCCCGGCCGCGAAGTCGTCCTCGGCGACGTAGCGCTCGTACCCCAGGTGGGGGAACACGCGGTCGCGGTTCCAGAACGAGGCGGCGTCCCCGTGCAGCGCCACCGCACGGTAGCCGTCCTGGGACAGCAGGCGCGGCAGCGTCGTGTAGCCCTGGTTGTCCGGGAACCGCAGCACGGTCGCCCCGGACTCCAGCGGATAGACCCCGGCGAGCATGAGCAGCTCGCCGTCGGAGCTGCTGCCGTCCCGCGTCTGGGCGAGCACCTGGTCGAAGACCACGCTCTGCGCACGCCAGCGGTTCAGCGTCGGCGTGACCTCCTGCCCGAACGGTGCCGCGCCCAGCACGACCTGCTCCAGGGACTCGACCTGGACGAGGTAGACGTCCCGTCCCGCCAGCAGGCCCACGAGGTCCTCGTGCTCGGGCGCGACACCCTGGTAGGCGGCGTTGCGGGCGAACCAGACCCCGACCCGTCTCCGCTCGGCAGGCGTCAGCTCCTGGTGGGTGTCGACGAGCTCGTCGTAGACCTGGTGCAGGTGGGTGCCCAGCGGCGACAGCGTCACGACCCGCATCCCGGGGTCCGACGTCTGGGTCACGACCTGGGTGCCGAACGAGACGGCCGCGACGGCGGCGACGACGGCCGCGGTGCGGTGCCGGGTCCAGCGACGGCGCAGACCGGGCAGACGCCTGCCGGACCGCCGACCGCCCCGGGTCGGAGCTTGCCGCGCCGCCGCGTCGTCGGCGGGCCAGGACCACCAGGACGCCCGCGGCGAGCAGGTCGACGTACAGCAGCACGTCGTGCCAGCGCACCATCGCCAGCACCGAGGAGCCGAGGCCGTCGAAGCTGCCCGCCGCGGCCATCATGTGCACGCTGAGCAGCCGGCCGAACGCGCGGGCGTTGACCAGGTCGGCCAGCAGCAGGGTGGTGACGAGCAGGTCGGCCCCGACGAGGTATGCCGTGCGCGGGCGCCCGCGCATGAGCAGCGCGGGGCTGACGACCAGGGCCACGAGGGGCAGCGCGCTCAGGGCGACGAGGGCGGCATACCGGTCGGGCTCGAGGACGGCGACGGCGACGAGGACGGACTTGGCCACGAGGGCGACGACGACGAGCGGCAGCACGGGTGACCGGCGCGGCTCAGCGGGCGTTCACGACGACGCTGCGGGCGGCCCGGTCGTGCAGGCCACGGCTGTCGGCGTCCAGGATGATCGCCGGGACCGCCAGGCACAGCAGGACCGCGCGCACCGCGGCCCGGGCCGGCGGCGGGGGCTGGTCGCCGTCGCCGTCGAGGGAGACCACGCGGATGCCGAGCAGGCGGTGGCCCGGCGTGGTGCCGATCGTGGGGACGAGCACGAGGTTGAGCAGCAGGAGCAGGCCCAGCGGGGCGAAGGCCTGCAGGCCGGCCACCTCGCCCCAGGTGAGGTCGAACAGGCCGGTCGCCACGACCTGGCACAGCGTCCAGTCGACAAGGATGGCCAGCAGCCGGCGCAGCAGGGAGGCGACGGAGCCCGGCCCCTGCGGCGGCAGGCCGAGGCGCTGGCCGGAGTAGGCGGGGACGGTCACCGGCCCAGCCTAACGAGGCGCGGGGCCGGCTCCCCGCAAGCGCACGTCTGCGGCGCATGCGCGCGACGCACGCGCGAGCCATACCTGCGGCGGTGCCGGACGAAACACTCCCGAAACAGGAGGGTGACGGTGCCGAAACGGCCACCGCGTAATGTCGTGCCCGACCCCGTTGGTCCACCCAGGAGGCATCCTATGTTCACAAACGCCGAGGAGGTCCTCGCCTTCATCAAGGACGAGGACGTCAAGTTCATCGACATCAGGTTCTGCGACCTGCCCGGTGTCATGCAGCACTTCAACGTGCCGGCAGCGTCCTTCGACGAGGACGCGTTCAACACCGGCCAGATGTTCGACGGCTCCTCGATCCGTGGCTTCAAGTCGATCCACGAGTCGGACATGAAGCTCATCCCCGACCCGCAGACCGCCTACCTGGACCCCTTCCGGGTCGAGAAGACGCTCATCATGAACTTCTCCATCGTCGACCCCTTCACCGACGAGCCCTACGAGCGCGACCCGCGGCAGATCGCCCGGCGCGCCGAGGAGTACCTGCGCTCCACCGGTATCGCGGACACCGCCTACTTCGGGGCCGAGGCGGAGTTCTACGTCTTCGACGACATCCGGTTCGCCTCCGAGCCGCAGGGCAGCTACTACCACATCGACTCCATCGAGGCGGCGTGGAACACGGGGCGTGCGGAGGAGGGCGGCAACCGGGGGTACAAGACCCGGTTCAAGGGTGGTTACTTCCCGGTGCCGCCGGTGGACCACTTCGCCGACATCCGCGACCGGATGTGCATCGAGCTGGCCTCCGTCGGCCTCGACGTCGAGCGCTCGCACCACGAGGTGGGCACGGCCGGCCAGCAGGAGATCAACTACCGGTTCAACACGCTGCTGCACTCCGGCGACGACCTGATGAAGTTCAAGTACGTCATCAAGAACAGCGCCTGGGCCTTCGGCAAGACCGCGACCTTCATGCCCAAGCCGCTCTTCGGCGACAACGGCTCGGGCATGCACACCCACCAGAGCCTGTGGAAGGACGGCGAGCCGCTGTTCTACGACGAGAACGGCTACGGCGGTCTCTCGGACGTGGCGCGGTGGTACATCGGCGGGCTGCTCTCGCACGGGCCGTCGCTGCTGGCGTTCACGAACCCCTCGATGAACAGCTACCACCGGCTGGTGCCGGGCTTCGAGGCACCGATCAACCTGGTCTACTCGGCGCGCAACCGCTCGGCCTGCGTGCGCATCCCGATCACCGGGAACTCGCCCAAGGCCAAGCGCATCGAGTACCGCGTGCCGGACCCCTCGGCCAACCCCTACCTGGCGTTCGCCGCGCAGCTGATGGCCGGCCTGGACGGCATCCGAAACCGGATCGAGCCGCCGGAGCCGGTCGACAAGGACCTCTACGAGCTGCCGCCGGAGGACCTGGAGGACATCGAGCAGCTGCCGACCTCCCTGCCCGAGGTGCTCGACGCCCTGGAGGCGGACCACGACTACCTCACCGAGGGCGACGTGTTCACCGAGGACCTGCTGCAGACGTGGGTGGACTACAAGCGCACCCGGGAGATCGACCCGATCCGCCTGCGGCCGCACCCGCACGAGTTCGAGATGTACTTCGACATCTGACCCCTCGCTGACCGCAGTAGCCCTGAGGGTTCGCAGGCGACCTTCCAGGAGGGCCCGACGGACGCGTCCGGACCGATGTACCTCGCAGTCGTGTCACGCCGGTCGTCCTGACGACCGGCGTGACACGACTGCCGTGCACGGTGGTCTGCAGCAGGGCCCGGGGAAGGATCCAGCGCCTGGTGGGTGACCGCCGGGCCCAGGGTGGCCCCAGGCACCCCTGCGGATGTCAGCCTGCGGACGGCCCGCCCTGGTCCGGCCGTGAGGGAACCACGCGGACCTTGGGCCTGGGTCCCTCCAGGCCGACGGCGACCACCGCACGAAGCCGGCGCAGGAAGCGTTCGGGCCGTGAGTAGAGGGTCCAGGGCGAGACGCCCCACCCGCACTCCTGCTGCGGTCATGTCGTTGTCCCGCTCGACCGTGCGCGACCACTGGTCCCCGCCGCGGTCGTCGATGCCCTGGTGGTACTGCCGGGAGTGGACCTGGATAGCCACCCCGGCCGCCTCCATGTAGCCGTCGGGCGTCCCCACGAGAGACCCCCCACCGTCCATACCGAGGAGCCGACAGTTCGTGAGCAACGGTGGGAAGCCACCGTCCCCCTCGACCACGTCACGCAGGACCGCCTCCGGGCGCGACCACGCCCCACCCGTGAAGGCGACCAGTCCCTTCCAGAGCGGCTCGACACGGGCACGGGGGCGCAGGTAGAGCTCCCGCTCCAGCGCTTCAGGGGTGGCGCGACCACGCTGGAGGGCACTGATGGTCAGGTGTTCCAGGTCCTGGGGCGAATGGTGCTCGTAGACCGCAGCGTCGGCCAGCGCTCGGGAGGGCCCCGCCACGCGCACGACGCCGACGGTGCCGGCGACCGACGGCTTCCGGGCGGAGCGGTGCAGACGCACCGCCCCGTGGGACCGGGCACGGGACCCTTCCCCCACCACGAAGGTGACCTCGTCGGTGCGTCGTGGACGGACCCCCAGCCGCACGAGGGCGGAGGCACCGGTCAGCACCGCCGAGGTCGGTCCCGCCCAGAGTCCCTGCGCCACCAACCGCGTGGTCGCATCGATCGGTCCACGGTGCGGCACGACCACCCGGGGGAGCGGCTCCTGCCACGAGGTTCCTCGCTGCACACGGAGGGCGGAGGCGCTCCATCCGGCCTCGAGCAGCTGGGCCACGGTGGCCATGCCCTTCTGCCCAGGTATCGAGGGGAACGTGCGGTCGGTGCGGTCCGGCATGGACGACAGCATCCACCGATCGGACGTCTTCGTGCCGGGACGTCACCCTCGACCTGTGGACGGCGATGGGCACACGCGCCACAGCAGCGCAGGGGCGGAACCACCCAGCCTCAGTACCTCAGGATCGCCGCCACCGGGGCCTGCTTGGGCAGCTCGTCCACCATCCGGACCGACCCGCCGTTGCGCAGGGTCGCCCGGGCGGCGGCGTCGGCCAGCCCGCAGACGTCCTCGGGGCTGCGCAGCGGCAGCACGACCTGGGGCGACCCGTTGCTGGCGTAGCAGCCTTCGGAGGTCATCAGCAGCGTGTCGACCCGCCCCTCGTTCGCGGCCGTCAGCGTCCTGTCCACCCCGAGCGCGCCGGAACCGTGGCCCTGCTGCTCGTTGAAGCGGTCCAGGAGCCGGGCGTTCTCCCGCTGCAGCCGGGACTCGACCAGCTCCCACGCCGCGGAGCGCAGGTCGTCGGCGGACATGTCGTCGGGGTTGCGCTCGATCGCCCCGTCCACGAGGTGGGGGTAGGAGCTGAGCTCGCGGTAGGCCGCCACCCATTCCGGCAGACCCGCCAGGATCATCGGGATGGACCGGCCGGCCAGGTGCTCGTCCACCCCGCGGGCGACCTCGCGGAAGAACTCGACGACCTCCTCCTTGTGCGCGTTGTCCAAGGAGCTGGCACCGTAGTAGACGGCTCCACCGGGGCCGGAGCGCCCGGACGCGTTGGGTCGCGGGACGGAGTCGGACTGCGGGCCGTCGGGCACGAAGACGTCGTCGAAGGCTCCGGGGACCGAGGGCAGGTCGAGCTCACCGATGCGGTCCCGGCTGCCGCGCAGGACCCGCACGTCCTTCTGGCTGAGGGTCAGCACGACGTAGTTCTGGTCGCTGAGCAGGGGCAGCACCGGTCCCAGCGTGTAGCCGGACCCGACCGCGGCCAGCTCGGGCAGGTCCAGAGGGACGCGGTATGACGCGGACCACCCCTTGGTGAGGTACATCGCCAGGCCGTCGGCCATGTGGCTCCAGGCCATGCCGTCGTGGTGCAGCTCCCACGCGGGGGCGAGCAGCTCGTCGACGTCCCGACGCTCGTGCCCCTCCTCCAGGAGCGTGTCCTCGACGGCACCGAGCAGGTTCTTCCACCGCAGCCGGTCCTCGTCGCTCTCTCCTTGGTGGTCCCCACCCGGTGCGTCGGGACGAACAGCGACAGCCTCGTCCCGTCCCCGTCACCCACCAGCTCCTCGAACTCGGCCCGGGTCATCAGATCCATGAAGTCCTCCTTGAGGTCGGGTGCTGGGCCTTCCGGCCACGTCCTGCGAGCCTACGCCGACCACCGCCTCCGTCGCAGGGGGTACGGCCGCATCGGTCGGCAGGTCGGCCCGGTCCCTCGCTACGACGCTGGTCAGGTGCCCAGCGCCTCCCGCAGGCGCGCGGCGTACTCCTCCGCCTCCCCCGCGGCATACCTCGTCCTGGGCCAGAAGAAGCCCCGGAGCCCGTCCCCCTTGGTGCGCGGCACCACGTGCACGTGCAGGTGAGCCACCGACTGGCTCACCTGGTTGTTCATCGCCACGAACGAACCCTGGGCCCCAAGGCCGTCCTTGACCGCCTGGGCCAGGGCGCGGGCGGCCGCGAACAGCGGGACGACGAGGTCGTCGGGGAGGTCGGGGAGGGTATGCACGTGCTGCCGGGGTACGAGGAGGACGTGCCCCTTGAAGACGGGCCGGGTGTCGAGGAAGCCGACGACCTCCTCCGTGGACAGCACGACGTCGGCGGGTGCGTCGCCGGTGGTGATCAGACAGAAGGTGCAGGCCACCCGGCGATCATGGCACGGGCGGGGAAACGCCTGCGCCGTCTCCCGACGCGGCGGACCCGGGGACGCAGGCGCTCACGAGGGAGCTCTCCGGACGCTCCACGCCGCGATCTCGGCCCGGTTGCGCAGGCCGAGGCGCGTGAGGATGTTCTGCACGTGCGACTCGGCCGTGCGGGGAGAGATGACCAGGTGGGCGGCGATCTGCCGGTCGGTCATCCCCTGGGCGACGAGGGTCGCCACCTCCAGCTGCCGGTCGGTGAGGTGACTACCGCCCGCCGGGTCGCCGGGCGGACCGCTGCCGGGCTCAGGGACGGCCTCGGACGGGAGAGGCTGACCGAGCGCCAGAGCGACCGCGGCGGTCCGGCCGAGCGCGCTGCCCCGGTCCCGGTGCTCGGTCCAGCGGCCAGCACCCAGGGCCTGCGCCGTGGCCGCCCTGAAGTCCTGGTGGAGCGCGACGACAGGGGCGGGAACGGCGGCGGGGATCGAGGCCCACAGCATCCGCTCGGCCCCGGCGAGCAGGGCAGCCCGCTCCCACTGCTCCTGCCCGGCGGCGACGCACGCCAGTGCGCCGACGCACAGCGCGCTGCCGCTGGTGTCCCCGACGGCCTGCATGAGGGTGAGGGACTCCTGCTCCATCTCGCGGGCACGCGCGGTGTCGTGCCACCCCAGGTGGACCAGCCCCAGGCCCCAGAGGGCGTGGGCGCGGCTCCACGGGTTTCCCTCCGCGTTCAGCTCCAGGCTGAGCGAGAAGGCCTCGGCCGCCTCGTGCGGACGGTGCTGAAGAAGCCGGACGACCCCGACGTCGGCCCAGCAGAAGGCGGACATCCGCCGGTCGACGCCCAGGTGCTGGGCCGCCGCGTCCCGCAGGAGGGTCTCCGCGGTGTCCAGGTCGCCGTCGAAGAGGGCGGCCTGGCCGAGATACTGCGTGGCCGTCGCCGCGACGGCGGCGTCCCCCGTCGTCCGGGCCAGGGAGCGTGCCTCCGCGAGGAGGGGCCGGGCCGTGGCCGGTTCGGTCGCGGCGAGCTCGAGGTAGCCCGCGACCGCGAGGGCCCTCGGCCGCTCCTCGTCGTGCGGGCAAAGCGCGAGCAGCTCCTGCACCCGGCGCCGCCCCTCGCCCAACCGGCCACGGGCCTCCCAGTAGAGCCACAGGTCGGCCGCGATGGCGAGGCCGGCCGACTCCTCCCCCGGCGTGGTCAGGCAGTGCTCGAGGGCGGCGCTGATCTCGGAGTGGTGTCTGCCCAGCAGGTCGAAGGCCGCCACCTGCTCCGGTCCCAGGAACTGCGCGCTCGCCTCGACCGCTGTCGAGGAGATCCACCGGCGGTGGCGCTGCCGGAGCACCGTGACCTCCCCCGCCGCCACGAGCATGGTCTGGCCGAAGGCCCGGACGGTCTCCAACATCCGGAAGGAGGAGACGCCGTCGACGGTGCTCACCCCGACGACCGAGGCGTCCACCAGAGCGGTCAGCGCGTCGAGCACCGCGCCGACCGGCAGCTGCGCGTCCGCGCAGACCGACTCGGCCGCCGTCGCGTCGAAACCGCCGACGAAGACGGACGCGCGCCGCCACAGCAGGCGCTCGTGCTCGTCGAGCAGGTCGTGGCTCCACTGCATGGTGGCGAGCAGCGTGCGGTGCCGCTCCGGGATGGTCGTCCCCGAGCGCTGCAGCAGCCGGAACCGGTCGTCGAGCCGGGCCAGCAGCTCCACCGGGCCCAGCGTGCGCAACCGCACCGCGGCCAGCTCGATCGCGAGCGGCAGCCCGTCCAGCCGACGGCAGATGTCGAGCAGGTGGGCACCGGCGTCCGGGGACAGGACCAGCGTCGGCGCGACCGCCCGGGCACGCTCCCGGAGCAGCTGGACGGCCTCGCAGGCCTCGACGTCCTCCGATGCCGCACCTCGGGGTGCCAGCGGTAGCGGCGGAACGACCAGCAGGGACTCGCCGTCCCCGTCCAGCGGCAGCCGGCTGGTGCAGAGGACGGACAGCTGGGGGCAGGCGTCCAGCAGACGGTGGACGACCGTGGCGACCCCGTCCCGGACGTGCTCGCAGTTGTCCAGGACGAGGAGCACGGTCCGGTCGCCCACGACCTGGGCGAGGTGGTCCGTGACCGGTTCCGACGGCTCCCGCACGTGCAGGGCCGCGGCGACCTGCTGCGCCACCAGGCCGGAGGAGCTCACCGCCGCGAGGTCGACCGTGAACGTCCCGTCCGGGAACTGCCGGGCAAGGTCATCGTGAGCTGCCCGCACCGCCAGCCGGGTCTTGCCCACGCCACCCGGACCGACCAGCGTCAGCAGCCGCGCGTCGCAGAGCCGCTGACGGATGTCGGCCAGCTCCTGGCGTCTGCCGACGAAGGAGTTGCGCTCCGACCCCGGACGCGACGGCGGCTGTGCTGCCCCCATCGTGCGACGGTACCGCCGACGGGGCAGACCCGTACAGACATCCGCAGAACTACGGATGCCTCCACGGCATGTGGCCGCCCACGCTGGAGGGGTGACCACCCACCAGGGTCCCAGGACCACAACCCAGGCCCCGCGCTCCCTCTACGTCGTCGAGCTGACGTCGACGACCGGCCCTCCCACGCAGCTGCACCGCATGACCGCCGACCTGGCGGCCACCGCGGTGCGGCTCTCGCAGCGAGGGGTCGACGTCGCGCTCCTCGAGTCCGTGGTCCTCCCCGAGGACGGACGGTGTCTGTGCCTGGTCCTGAGCACGGACAGGTCCACGGTCGCGCTCGTCTGCGACACCGCAGGACTCACCTCGGCGCCCGTCCACGAGGCGTACCGCTACCCCCGGACCACCCCGACCACCCCGACCACCCCGACCACCCCGACCACCCGGACCACCCGGACCGACCGTCCACCCGCACGACAGGAGAAGACCTCATGACCTCGACCCAGCACCACCCCCGCACGCACACCGCCGGGCCGTCCGGCAGCACGGCGCCGCCGCGGGACGACCCCTCGCTGCGGCCCCTCCTGCTCTTCGCGGCGGTCGCCGTCCCGCTCGGCTGGCTCCTGCTCTCCCTCTACCAGGTCCTGGGTCTGCCCCAGGAGCCCTTCGTCCTGGGGACCCTCCTCCTCGGGCTCGTCGTCCCCGCCCTCGTGCTGACCCACCGCCAGCACGGCCGGGCCGGGGTGCGCGCCCTCCTCCGGGACGTCGTCCGACCTCCGCGCCCCCTGTGGTGGGCACCGCTGGCGGTCCTGGGACTACCGGTGCTCGTCTGGGGCACCGCCGCTCTACTGGGCGGGGCTCAGCCGCTGACCTCGACCCTGCTGCTCGAGGCGACCGTGCTGTTCGTCTCGGCCGCCCTCATCGTCAACATCTGGGAGGAGATGGCCTGGACCGGCTTCTTCCAGCGCCGCGCCATGGCGCGGGTGGGGCACGGTCGCCGGCAGCCTGACCACGGGTCTGCTCTTCGCCGCGATCCACCTGCCGCTGGCCTTCGACGGAGCGTCCGGCGCCACCGACGTCGGCCTGGGCATCGCGATCCTGGTCGGCACCGGCGTGGGTCTGCGCCTCCTCATCGCCCGGCTGGACGCCTGGAGCGGCCGGAGTCTGCTGACCATCGGCCTGCTGCACGCGTCGTTCAACACCACGGGCGCGCTCATCGACCCGGCCTACGACTGGATCCGCCTGGGCCTGACGGTCCTGCTCGGCGTGGCCGCCGTCGCGGTGCCCGCCCGGGTCAGAGGACCTCTGTCGCGCCCAGCTGGTCGAGCATGAACGCGATCTCGAACGCCGCCTCCTTCCAGGCGTCGTAGCGACCGGTCTTGCCGCCGTGCCCGGCCACCATCTCGGTCCGCAGCAGGATCGGGCGGGTGGCCGGGTCGTTGGTGACGGTCTCGCGCAGGCGGGCCACCCACTTCGCCGGCTCGACGAAGAAGACGCGGGTGTCGTTCAGACCGGTCGTTGCCAGGATCGCGGGGTACTGCACCGGCCGGATGTTCTCGTACGGCGTGTAGGTGCGCATGAGCTCGTAGATCTCGGCCGAGTCCACCGGGTTGCCCCACTCCTCCCACTCCCCCACCGTCAGCGGCAGCGAGGGGTCCAGGATCGTGGTCAGCGCGTCGACGAACGGCACCCCGGCGTGCACCACCCGGAACCGCTCCGGGGCCAGGTTCAGCACCGCACCCATGAGCAGACCCCCGGCGGAGCGCCCCTCGGCCGCGAGCCGGTCCGGGGAGACCCAGCCGGTGCCGACGAGGTGGTCGGCGCAGGCCAGGAAGTCGGTGAAGGTGTTCTTCTTGTGCTCCATCCGTCCCAGCTCGTACCAGCTGCGGCCCATCTCACCGCCGCCCCGCACGTGCGCGATCGCGTAGACGACCCCCCGGTCCAGGTAGGACAGCCGGGACACCGAGAAGTAGGGGTCGATGGAGATCTCGTAGGACCCATAGCCGTAGAGCAGCCCCGGGTTGGTCCCGTCCGGGGAGAGCTCCTTGCGGGCCACGAGCGAGATCGGGATGCGCGTGCCGTCCTCGGCCGTGGCCCAGAGGCGGTGCTGCACGTAGTCATCGGGGTCGTAGCCCCCGAGCACGGGCTTGCGCTTGACGAGGGTCAGGTCGCCGCTGTCCAGGGCCAGGTCGTAGATGCTCGGCGGCGTGACGAGCGACTCGATGACCACCTGCAGGGTGTCGGTCTCGTAGGAGGGGTTGGCCCCCGTGTCGATGGACCAGACCTCCTCCTGCACGGGCACGTCGTACCCGTCGTCGACCGGGAGTCCGTCGGAACCCAGGGGCAGGATCCGCACCTGGGTCAGGCCGTCGCGCCGCAGCGAGACCGCCAGGTGTCCGGAGAACGCCTCGACGCCGGCGACCCGCATGCCCTTGCGCCCCGGCAGCACCGCCCGCCAGTCGTGGGCGGAGGTGGACCCGATCGGCGCCACCGCCAGCTCGAAGTCGCGGTGGTCGGCGTTGTGCACGATCCAGAGGCGCTCGCCCGCGGGCGCCACGTCATACTCCACCCCCTCGCGCCGCGGCGCGACGATCCGGAACTCACCGGTCGGGTCGTGCGCGGACAGCAGGCGGTACTCCGAGGTGTTCTTGCTGCCGAGCGCGATGACGAGGTGCTCGTCGTCGCGCGAGCTGCCGACGCCCATCCAGTAGCGCTCGTCGTCCTCCTGGTGCACGAGCACGTCCTGCTCGGCGGGGGTGCCGACCTCGTGCCGCCAGACCTGGAAGGGGCGCCACGCGTCGTCGACGCGGACGTAGAAGAGGTATGCCGCGTCCGCGGACCAGGCGGTCCCGTAGCCGATGCCGGTGACCGAGTCGTCGACGATCTCGCCGGTGGTCAGGTCCTTGATCCGCAGGTCGAAGCGCTCATCGCCGGTGCTGTCGACCGCGTAGGCCAGCAGGTCGCCGGCCGGGCTCGTGTCGAAGGTGCCCAGGGAGAAGAACTCCAGGCCCTGCGCCTCGGCGTTGCCGTCGAGCAGCACCTCCTCCCCCGCGGGCACCTCCCCGGGGTCCAGGACGGGGCGCTGCGGGGAGTCGCCGACGGCGATGCGGCCGTGGACGGCGTACTGCTGGCCCTCGACGGTGCGCGAGTAGTACCACCAGTCGCGGTGACGCACGGGGACGGAGAGGTCGGTCTCCTGGGTGCGGCTCCTGATCTCGCCGAAGATCGTGGACCGCAGGCCCTCCAGGTGGGCGGTCCTCGCCTCGGTGTAGGCGTTCTCCGCCTCGAGGTGCGCGATGACCTTGTGGTCCTTCTTGTCTCGCAGCCACTCGTAGGCGTCGGTCACGTCCTCGCCGTGGTGGCGGCGGACGACCGGGATCTGCTCGGCGACGGGCGGGGTGGGCAGGGTGGTCTCGGCGGTCACCCGGGTCACGCTACCCGCGGGAGGTCACCGCGTCGTCATCCGCCGGACCTGGTCCGCACGACCGAACTGACGTCACCGGGCGGGTTCCCGCTGCAGGACGAGCAGCCGCTATGTTGCTCCAGTGCAACCGCCCGCCTGCCAACTAAGTCGGTGGAACTTTCATCAGCCTCTCCGTAGCTGGTCGACCTGGCTGGGCGCACTGGTCTGCTTCACGGTGGGCACGGGTCTGGGTGCCGCGATCTTTCGACAGGTTGCACGCCCCCACATGGGTTCAGACCTGCCCCTCCACATTCTTCTAGTGCAGAAGGGACGCACAGAAGATACACAACTCAACTACACCATCTACTACCGACTTCTCGAGGCGCTCTCCGGTCGCGGAGACGCCGACGCACTCCATGTAGCCACGATCGTCGTGCTGGCCGGTTCGTACGGACTGCGAGTGGCAGTCACCTGGTTCATCATGTCGCTGGCGGGCCTCGGGGTCGGCCTACGCGTCGTTGGAACCTTGGCGACTTCAATTGCCGCACCACTCACCAGAGATCCCCTCGGATACATGCACGTCGGCAAACTGTCCCCCGTGATCTGGCACAACTCGACAACCATCCTTGCGGCGCCCTTCGCGCTGCTCCTCTTCGCGTCAACGTGCTGGGTGATATTGCGCAAGGACTTCACGTGGGCTCCCCAGGTCGTTCAACTCGCGCTGGTGGTCGTGAGTGGGTGGACCAAACCGAACTACCTGTTGACGCTCATCCCCGCGCTTGTCGTGGTGTGCGTGGTCGACGTGGCCACCACGGCGACAGGGCTGCGTTTACAGTCAGCAAAGAGTCTTTGGTGGCGCGCGGCGCCATCAGGAGCCGCCGCCTCTGTCGTTCTGGTGAGTCAGTTCCTACTCACATACGGCGGGGAAGGGATCCAGGTGAATGGCCAAAGTGTGGGAAATGTGGTCGCCCCCTTTGCTGTCTGGAGCGAATGGAAGACTCAAGCGGGGGTGCAGCCACTCATTTCGGTCTACCTCTCACTGGCGCCTTCGTTCATAGCCAGCATCCTGATCTGGCGCAACTCAAGTCTTCGTCTGCCGTTAGGACTGGCGTGGACCAGTGTCATCGTCGGACTCGTCGAGTTCACCATCCTGGCGGAGGTACTTGACGATGGAACAGTCCTGCCTCACGGAAATTGGGTTTGGGGGGGGCAGTTGTCGATGGCCGTGCTTTTTGTCGTTAGTGTGACCGCGGCACTGCGAGACTTTCGGACATTGGGACGGATCAAATGGTTCTTTGTTGCAGTTCTCACCTACCAAGTGGCCATGGGCATCACGTGGATGGTGATGCTGCTCTCAGGAAGAGCCTGATTGCTCAGCAGTTTCACCGGTATTATCCGGCCCCCCACTCACTTGGACGGTGAGGACGACCCTGTCCGCGGGCTCCTCGTCGGGCAGGCTGATGGTCAGGGTGCCGGGCCCGGCGGGCAGCGAGCGGGTGGCCACGTAGGGCCGGACGCCCTCCTCGACCTGGGGCATCCAGCCCTGAGCCACCGACTGCTGGACGAGCCGGTCGAACCCCTCGTCGGTCGTCCCCTCGAGGGGACGGAGGTGACGGGTGATCCGGGCGCTGACCAGCTGCCCGTCCGGCCCCGGCTCGGCGCGTCGGCTCACCGCGTGGGTCTCGACCTCGAAGCCCTCGATGTCGTCCGTGGCCAGCGGGACCCCGCGCAGCACCTCCTCGGTCGTCACCTCGTGAGTGCAGGCGACAAGCGTCGCCCCGGCCAGGAGCAGCACGACCATGGCACGCAGGGCGCGGACCAGGGCGTGGACCAGGGGGCGCAGCGGCATCAGGACGGCGGGCTCCCGGGGACGAACGCGTCGGGTCGCAGGGCGGCGTGCACCCGGTCGAGCCGCTCGGACTGGGCGGCCGCCTGGGCGTCCAGCTCGTGCCACTCCGTCGGGTCCATCTGGAGCCTGGGGGCGAGCTCCTCCATCACCTGCCACAGGCCCCTCTTGGCGTTGACCGCCCCCCGCATGAGCTCGGTCTCCAGCAGCGGCGTCATAGGCGAGCGCCGGGTCAGGCGGCGGTTGAGCTTGAGCCGGCCCAGCTTCTCCCCCAGCGAGGCCGCGAGCTGGCGATAGCGCAGGGTGTCCAGGCCGAGCTCCTTGATGAGCCGGTCGACCCGCTCCCACTCCTCGTCGAGCTCCCGGGCGAACTCGGCGAGGTCGGCGGTGATGGGCAGGTCGGCGTGGTCCTCGACCATCCGGTGGGCCCGGTCCCGACCGCCGGAGGCTCCCGCCAGGTGGTCGTTGATGTAGAGCTCCAGCACGGACGTGTCCAGCCCTGCCTGTTCGGCGGTCAGCGGCACAGCAACCTCCTGGGTTCGGCGACTCGTCGTGCCATCGTGCCAAGAACCCGTGCACTCGGCAGCCCGGGACCCACCTGCGCAGCCGGGAGGGTCTTTCAACCGGCGATGCAGGAGGGGCCCAGCAGCGCCTTGAGGTCGCCGAACAGCTCGGGCGAGGCGGTCACCCGCAAGGTCTCGTCCAGGCGCAGCAGCACGGTGCGACCCGGCTGGGTCAGCCGGATCTGGACCTCGGTGTTGCCCGGGTGGTCGGCGAGCACCGTCTTGAGCTTGTGGGCCAGGCCGTCGGTCGCCCGCGTCAGCGGGAGGCTGAGGATGACCGGGCCGCGCGGGCCCTGCTTGATGTCCGGCAGGAGGAGCTCGTTGGCGAGCAGCTCGGCACCGTCGTCACCCTTCTTCAGCCGCCCCTTGACCACGGCCACGGTGTCCTCGGCGAGCATCGTGGAGATGGTCATGTAGATCTTCGGCCAGAAGACCACCTCCAGGGACCCGGCCATGTCCTCGATCGAGAGGCGGGCGTAGGGGTCGCCGTTCTTGGTCCGCTTCAGCTGCAGGTTGGTCAGCAGTCCGGCGACGGTGACGAAGTCGCCGTCCTTGGCGCCGTCCTCGCCGACGATCTCCAGTATCGAGGCGTTGGCGTGCTGGGCCAGGATGTGCTCGATCCCGTTCAGCGGGTGGTCGGAGACGTAGAGGCCGAGCATCTCCCGCTCGAAGGCGAGCAGGACCGACTTGTCCCACTCGATGTCCGGCACCGGTGGGAGGGTGACGATCTGCATACCCTCCTGCTCCTGCTCGTCGTCGCCGAGGCCGAACCCGGAGAAGAGGGAGTCCTGCCCGATCGCCTCCTGCTTCTTCTCGTCGACGAGCGCGTCCACGTAGCGCTCGTGCACGGTGACCAGGCCCTGCCGGGAGTGACCCAGGCTGTCGAAGGCGCCGGCCTTGCACAGCGACTCGATGGTGCGCTTGTTGCAGACCACGGCCGGCGACTTGCGCAGGAAGTCCTCGAAGGAGGTGAAGGCCCCCTTCTCCTCGCGGGCCCGCACGACCGCCCCCACGACGTTGTGCCCGACGTTGCGCACCGCCGAGAGCCCGAAGCGGATGTCGTCCCCCACGGCGGCGAAGTTGGCCACCGAGGCGTTGACGTCCGGCGGCAGGACCGCGATGCCCATGCGCCGGCACTCGGCCAGGTAGAGGGCCGTCTTGTCCTTGTCGTCCCCGACGCTGGTCAGCAGGGCGGCCATGTACTCGGCCGGGTAGTTGGCCTTGAGGTAGCCGGTCCAGTAGGAGATGACCCCGTAGGCGGCGGTGTGCGCCTTGTTGAACGCGTAGTCGGAGAACGGCACGAGGACGCCCCACAGCGAGGCGATCGACTCCTCGTTGTAGCCCTGGGCCTTCATCCCGTCGGAGAAGGGGATGTACTCGGCGTCGAGCACCTCCTTCTTCTTCTTGCCCATCGCCCGGCGGAGCAGGTCGGCGTTGCCCAGGGTGTAGCCCGCCAGCTTCTGGGCGATCTCCATCACCTGCTCCTGGTAGATGCAGTTCGAGAGCACCAGGCCGCCGGAGACGAAGTTGTGGACGTCGTCGACGGTGATGTCGTAAACGGGCTCGGGTGCACCCGCCGTGACGTCCACGACGGGGGCCCAGTCCAGCTCCGGGCATGCCGTCGCGCGCCCATCAGGCGCACACCCGGTCCACGTTCCTCCCGCAGTCCGGGCGGCCGCCAACGCAGACTCGGGGGCCGCGACGCGCTCGTCCGAGCTGCGGGCGATCGCATCCACCCCCGCCACGAGCTCGCCCGCCGGGACCCAGCCCCGGGTGGTGAGCACCTTGTGGTCCGCAGACAGGCGGATCTGATTACCGGCGGCCGTCGTCACCGTCAACACCGGCTTGGCCGGCATCTCCCACCAGTGGGTGACCCGACGCCGGACGACCTTGCCAGCATCGTCGACGCCGAAGGTGAAGAACCCGTCAGTGACCCGGTCGGCAAGTTCATCGATTCGGACACGTTCGCCGGTGTCCGCGTCGATGATCGGCGTGTCCCCCGCGACGCACAGACCGTAGGTGTTTCCCAGGATCGGCGCCAACGCCTCCACCATCTGCGGCTGCAGCTTGCCCTTCAGCTGCGGGTCGAGCGGCACGACCTCCTGCTGCCCGTTCTTGCGCAGGGCGAAGTTGGTGTGCGCGTTCACGCCCATCGGGCCGGGGCGGTAGAGAGCGAGCGCCGCCGAGATGTCCTCGAAGTTGTCGGGCTTCATCAGCCGCAGGAGCTGGCGCATGCCGTTGCCGTCGAGCTGGAAGACGCCCAGGGTGTCGCCGCGACCGAGCAGCTCGTAGGTCTTGGCGTCGGTCATGTCCTTGGACAGGACGTCCAGGTCGATCTCCTCGCCGCGGTTGTCGCGGATGTTGTCGATCGCGTCGTCCAGGACGGTGAGGTTGCGCAGGCCCAGGAAGTCCATCTTGACCAGCCCGAGCGTCTCGCACGTCGGGTAGTCGAACTGGGTGATGATTTGGCCGTCCTGCTCGCGGCGCATGATCGGGATGAGGTCGAGCAGCGGCTCGCTGGACATGATGACGCCGGCGGCGTGCACGCCCCACTGACGCTTCAGCCCCTCGATGCCCTTGGCCGTCTCGAAGATGTCCGCCGCGTGCTGGTCCTCGTCCAGCATCTGGCGGAACTCGCCAGCCTCGCCGTACCTCTTGTGCTCGGGGTCCTGGATGCCGGAGAGGGTGATGTCCTTGCCCATCACCGACGGCGGCATGGCCTTGGTGAGCTTCTCCCCCATGGCGAAGGGGTAGCCCATGACCCGGGAGGAGTCCTTGAGCGCCTGCTTGGCCTTGATCGTGCCGTAGGTGACGATCATCGCCACCCGGTCGTCGCCGTACTTCTCGGTCACGTAGCGGATGACCTCGGCACGGCGCCGGTCGTCGAAGTCGACGTCGAAGTCGGGCATCGACCGACGCTCGGGGTTGAGGAAGCGCTCGAAGATCAGGCCGTGCGGGATCGGGTCGAGGTCGGTGATCCCCATCGCGTAGGCGCACATCGACCCGGCACCGGAGCCACGGCCCGGACCGACCCGGATGCGGTTCTGCTTGGCCCAGTTGATGAAGTCGGCGACGACGAGGAAGTAGCCCGGGTAACCCTTGCCGATGATGACCTCGGCCTCGTAGGCCGCCTGCGTGCGCGCGTAGTCCGGGACCCCCTCCGGGAAGCGCCGGTGCAGCCCGGTCTCGACCTCCTTGAGGAACCAGCTGGTCTCGTCCTCCCCCTCGGGGCAGGGGAAGCGGGGCATGTAGCGCCCCTCCCCCTCGGTGAAGGAGATGTCGCAGCGCTCGGCGACGACGAGCGTGTTGTCGCACGCCTCGGGCAGCTCGCGCCACACGTGCCGCATCTCCTCGGCGGTCTTGAGGTAGTAGCCGTCGCCGTCGAACTTGAAGCGGTTGGGGTCCTGCATCGTCGAGCCGGACTGCACGCACAGCAGCGCCGCGTGCGCCAGCGCGTCCTCCTGCCGGGTGTAGTGCAGGTCGTTGGTGGCCAGCAGCGGCAGGTCCAGCTCGCGGGCCAGCTTGAGCAGGTCCTGGCGCACCACCCGCTCGATCTGGATGCCGTGGTCCATGAGCTCGCAGTAGACGTTCTCGTGGCCGAAGATGTCGCGCAGGTCGCTGGCGTGCTGGACGGCCTCGCGGTACTGCCCCAGCCGCAGCCGGGTCTGGATCTCCCCCGAGGGGCAGCCGGTGGTGACGATCATCCCCTGGCCGTAGGTCTCCAGCAGCTCCTTGTCCATGCGGGGCTTGAAGTAGTAGCCCTCCATCGACGCCAGCGAGGCCATCCGGAACAGGTTGTGCATGCCGTTGTTGTTGCGCGCCAGCATCGTCATGTGCGTGTACGCGCCGCCGCCGGAGACGTCGTCGCGCCCGCCGTCGCCGTACTTCACCCGGGTCTTGTCGGTGCGGTGGGTGCCCGGCGTGATGTAGGCCTCGAGCCCGATGATCGGCTTGATGTCGTACTTCTGCGCGGTCTTCCAGAACTCGTAGGCCCCGAAGATGAAGCCGTGGTCGGTGGTGGCGACGGCCGGCATGCCCAGCTCGGCCGCCGTCGAGATCAGGTCGTCGATCCGCGCCGCACCGTCGAGCATCGAGTACTCGGTGTGATTGTGCAGGTGGACGAAGTTCCCGGAGCTGGCTGGCGCTGACATCGCCCCCGATCTTAGGTCCCCCCACCGACAGGTATGACGCGCCGCTCCCCTCCCGCAGGTGGGAGGCTTGGACGGTCAGCGGTCGTGCGGCAGCCGCACGTCCACCCACACCAGCCTGTGGTCGCTGGTCGGGAACGGGAAGGTGCCCAAGAGCCGGAACAGCGGGTCGTCCGAGCTCGGCCAGAAGACACCGGCGTCCTCGATCTTCAGCGACCGGCTCGGCAGCACGTAGTCGACCCTCAGGTTTCCCGGCGGCTCGTTGAAGTCGGCCGTGTCGAACGCCGGGTCACCCCGGTGCTCGGCGTTGACCCCACCCTGGAGCAGCGCCTGCTCCACGCCTCCCGGGCTCGAGGGCGTGATCGAGGTGTTAACTCGCCGGTGGTCCAGCAGCTGGTCGATGGCACCGTCGACGGAGTCCCCGTCGTAGGGGTCGGCGTTGTAGTCGCCCACGATGACGAACCGCTCCCCTGGCTTCAGACCTCCCGAGACCCCCTCGTCGTCGTAGATGTAGGCCGACTCCTTCGGCGAGCCCACGTAATCGGCCCAGAACCGGATCTCGTCGTGGTTGCGGCGGCCGTTGCGGTCCTCGGGCCCGTCGAAGATCGGCGGTGTCGGGTGCGCCGCGAGCACGTGCACGGTCTTGTTGCCGACCTCCACCGGTACGTCCCAGTGCGACTTGCTGGAGAGGCGGAGCACCTCCTGCTCCTCCGCGGAGTAGAACTCCTCCGGCAGCAGGTTGCCCGGCATGTCGCTCCACCGGAAGAGCTGGAAGGTGCGCACCTCGTCGGTGTCGATCGGATACCTCGAGTAGACGACCATGCCGTACTGCCCGGGGAAGAAGCCGAAGCCGTAGGCGTCGTCCGGACCACCCACGGTGCCGTCGTTGTTCAGGTCGAACCCGCTGGGGACGCCCGTGTTCGACGGCGCGATGTAGGCGTAGGGGTAGTCGACCGGGTCCGCGCCGTTCTGCGACACCTCGAGGTAGTTGTCGCGGAACAGGTCCTCGTTGCCAGAGGCGTAGTCGAACTCGTTGACGAGCACGACGTCGGGCCGGGTGCGCTGGATCGTCTCGGCGACGTTCTGCGCCTGCGCGTTGTCACCGGTCGCCAGGTCACGGGCCAGGTCCCCCTCGTTGAAGCGGTTCAGCGAGGCGTTGAAGGTGGCGAACCGCACGTCCAGGTCCGGGCGGCCGGGCCCCCGGTCGGGCGCTCCGGCGGCGGGAAGTGCGGCGGCGCCCAGTCCGAGGAGCAGGGCGAGGGTCGAGGTGGTCGCGATCGAACGGCGGGCAGCAGACGTCATACCGCGCAAACTAGACCCGTATGCCGCCTCCCGCACCCGGACGCGAACGCCGACCCTCCGGGGTCACCCGTGGTTCTCGGGCGAGGGCCGCTCCTCACGCCGGTGCTCCTCGGCGACGCTGCGCAGGGCCTCGAGGTCCAGCGCGGACGCCGGCACCCGGGCCAGTCGCACGGGGGTGCGCGCGGTGACCGTTGCCGATCGCCGGCCCCCCTCCAGGACGGCCCGCTCGCCCACGACGGCGCCGGGACCCAGCTCGGCGACCGGGTCGCCGTCGACGCTGACGTCCAGGACCCCGTCGAGGACGAGGTGGACGTCCGTCCCCTCCGTGCCCTGGCGGACCACCTCGGTGCCCTCGGGCAGCCGTAGCAGCTCAGGCTTCTGCCCGCCCCGCATGATGGCCGAGGAGAGCTCACGCTCGGCCGCGGACTCCGCCGCCACCGTCATCGCCGGGGAGTCCTGGTCCCCCCAGGGGGTCCGGTCGCCGAAGCTGTGGTCCATCCAGTCCTGGATCCGGGTCACACCGGACTTGGCCATCAGGTGCCCGTCGCTGTCGTAGACCCAGTGCCTCGGGAAGGCCGAGGCGCCGACCAGCTCGACCTGCCGCCCGCCGTCACGGGTGAGCGTGAGCTGCAGCGTCGTCCAGACGATGGGTGCGTGCCACACGACGTAGGGCGGGTGCTTCACCGGACGGGGCAGGGGCACGCCCGTGCGCCCGCCGACGGTCTGCCGCAGCACGACCCGCTCCTGCCCGATCTCCGGCTCGGCGCGCAGGTCGGGCATCGAGAAGCCGAGGAAGGTGGCCGTGCCCGCCCCCAGCCGCAGCCGGGTGTTGCCCTGGAAGGCGCCGGAGTCCTCGCCGTAGCCGGCCGTCACCTCGTCGCCGTCGAAGTCCGCCCAGCCGGTCAGCAAGTTGGCGAACCGGAAGCGGTCGTCCAGCCACAGGGCCCGCAGCTCCTCGGTGCCGGACACGACGTCCCGTGGAGGATCGTCGTAGTGCGCCACCCTCAGGTCGAACCCGCCCCGCAGCCAGTTGCGCACCGACTCCGTGGGGATCCAGGACACCGTCGTCGCCCGCCCCGTGACTCTCATGCCACCTCAGTCAAGCACCGCCCACCGTCACGGACAAGGGGTGCGCCGGTCGGCAGCGGGCGTTCAGCAGCCCTGCCGTTCCAGCCCCTCGACCTCCACGGGCAACCGCCCGGGTGCCTCCGCCTCCCCAGTGAGGACGGCGACGAGCGCGTCCATCGCACCGGGGGTATCGCCGTACAGCGCCACCTTCGTGGCCGCGCCGGTGGAGGCCAGGAGGTATGGCGTCTCGAGGGCCACCGAGACCTGTGCCCCGTGGGGGCCCTGGCCCGGTCGGAGGAGCTCGACGGTGGTGCCGGCGCCCAGGGGCAGACCGGCCCGCTCCGCGGCCCGCTCGAACCGCTGCACGGCGAGGCGGTCCCCCATGGGCACGACGCCTCCGTCGACGAGGGGACCGTCGCACGGACCCTGGACCACGGTGACCGCGGCGGCGGACACCTCGCGCGCGACGTCCGCCGCGCCACCGGGCTCCATCGGGTCGACCGACCCCTCGTCCGCGACCTCGAGCAGGGCGGCGATCTGCCGGGCCACGGCTTCGTTCAGCCGGTCCTCGTCGAGCGTGCCGTCACCGACCGCGGCGACGATCGCGTTTCGGGCCGCCAGCGGGTCGGCGGGCATCAGCACGACGTCGGCACCGGCGCGCAGGGCCTCGACGGACGCCTGGCCCGGGCCGTAGCGGTCGGCCACCGCGGCCATGTTGAGCGCGTCGGTGACGACGAGCCCGTCGAAGCCGAGGTCGTCCCGCAGCATCCCCTCGACCACCTCTGGCTCGAGCGAGGAGGGCAGCTGGGAGTCCAGCGCGGTCAGCTGCAGGTGGCCCACCATGACGGCCGGGAGCCCGGCCTCCACGGCGGAGACGAAGGGCACGAGGTCGCTCTCGCCCAGGTCGTCGAGGGTCCGGTCCTGGACGGGCAGCTCGACGTGGCTGTCGGCCGGCACCGAGCCGTGCCCCGGGAAGTGCTTCACTACCGGGAGGATCCCCGCGTCGAGGTAACCGAGACCTGCCGCCGTGGCGTGCTCGGCCACCAGCTCCGGGGCGCTGCCCGGCGACCTCGACCCGATGGTCGGGTCCGTCGGCCCCATGGTGACGTCGGCCGTCGGGGCGAAGACGGCGGTGAACCCAGCCCCGCGGAGCTCGGCTCCCGAGCCGGCGGCGGCCCTCCGGGTCAGGTCCGGGTCGTCGGCCGCTCCCAGGCTCATGAAGGTGGGGAACCGGGTCAGGTCGCCCTTCGCGCGCTCCACCAGGCCACCCTCCTGGTCGACGCCGATGAACACGGGCCATTCCCGACCCGCCTCGTCGGCAGCGTCGGCGACCGCGTCGTTGAGGGCGACCAGCTGGTCGGTCGACAGGTCCGGGTCCATGACGATGATGCCGCCGAGGTGGTGGTCGACCACCAGACCGACCGGCGCGGTCGGTCCCAGGTGGGACGCCACGATGACCTGACCCGCCTTCTCCTCGAGGCTGAGATTCTGGGCCAGGGCGCGTGCATGCGCGACGCCAGGGGGCTCCGGGTCCGTTGGACGGACAGTTGCTGGTGTGTCCGGCATCTCCGCCGTTGAGGTAGCCCCTTCCGACGGATCGGCGACGACCGTCCGACCCGCTGCAGAGCGCTGCGACTCGACGGGCTGCTCCACCGCGCAGGCAGGCAGCAACACGACAGCACCTGCCACCGCCGCGCAGGTCTTGGGCCCTCTACGCATCGGTGATGCCTACGGGCCGGTCGGGATCACCCGAGAAGTCGCTTCCGGTCCGATTACACTCGGCCCGAATGCCTGACGGCCCACCACGAAGGATCATCAGAAACATATGACGGGGTCAACGTTGCACACCGAGCCCACAGTTTCATCAGCGTCCCCCTGGGGCGACGGAGCCTTGGCCCCTCTGGTCCGTCTGTGGATCCCGCTGCTGGTGCTCGTCGCCCTCATCGTGGGCACCCTACGCATGGCCGCCAAGCCGATTAGCGATCCGGACTCCTGGTGGCACCTGCGCGTGGGCGAGCTGTTGTGGAGCGGGGAGATCACCTTACGACGCACCGGGCCATTGTCCTCCTTCGCGACCGAGCCGTGGACCCCTCGGGACTGGATCCCTCAATTGGTGGCCAGCGCCCTGGAACGCTCCTTCGGACTGCCGGGGTGGCCTGGCTCTTCGGCGTCGGGCTTGTGGCCTTCATCGTCACCGCGTACCTGGTCGCGCGACGCCAGGCAGATCCCCTCCCAGCAGCTCTGGTGACAGGCCTTGGCTTTCTCGGCGCGGCAGGCAGTCTGTCCCCCCGTCCCCAGATCGTCAGTTTCGTTCTTCTGCTCGTCTTCGTCGGTGCGTGGCTCCAAAGTGCTCAGGACCTACGGCCGCGATGGTGGCTGATTCCGATGACCTGGGTGTGGGCCAGTTCACACGGAATGTGGTATCTCGGCGTGGCGATCGGGATTCTCTCGGTGATCGGCATCGTCCTGGACCGTCGCCTGGCCATTCGCAGGGTCGGCCGTCTCTTCCTCGTGCCCGCGCTCAGTCTCGTGGCGGCGGCTGTGACCCCGCCCGGCCCGACCCTTCTCCTGGCCGTCGTCCAGACGGGTGACAAGTGGGAATTCGTCACCGAGTGGGCACCACCCAACTTCCTCAGTCTGACGCCTGCGGCTTCCATGTTGATGGTGGCGCTCGTGGCCTTGATCTGGGCGCGACGAGGCACGAGGTTGTCCTGGCACCACCTTCTGCTCCTGCTGCTCGCGACCGCCATGGTGCTGATGTCCGGTCGGACGGTCGCTGCTGGCGCCGCCATCCTGATCCCCCTGCTGGCCATGACCCTCCAGCAGGTGCTCTACGACCGGCCCCCTCACCGCCTCGTCCCACAGGAGACGCAATCTCTCTGGGCCGCTTCCGCGCTCGCGGTGGCCACGCTGGCCCTGCTCGTCCCCCGTACGTCTGCGGTTGCCGGCAGCGTGCCCAACGACTTGAACAATGAGCTCGCGTCCCTGCCGCAGGGTAGTGCGCTCCTCAACGACTACGCGCTCGGGGGCTGGCTCCACTGGCGACACCCCGACCTCGACACGGTGATCGACGGATTCACCGACGGTTACACCGTCGAAGCCATTGAGGAGTACATCTCCGCGGTGGGCGCTGGACCAGGCTGGGACGAGTACGTCGACGAAACGGGTGCTCGGTACGCGCTCCTCCAGGAGGAGTCCCCCCTTGCCTACGCTCTGACGCAACAGCTCTCCTGGGTCGAGGTTGGAGAGGACGAGGGCTACGTCCTGCTCCGGCACCCGTCGCGCTGACGCTCTCAGCCCCGGATGACGCCCAGCGCGTGCTGCAGGTCGTCGGGGTAGGGCGACTCGAACTCCACCGGCTCGCCGCTGCCGGGGTGGTCGAAGCCCAGCTTCACCGCGTGCAGCCACTGCCGCTGCAGACCGAGGCGCTTGGACAGCGTCGGGTCGGCGCCGTAGGTCAGGTCCCCCGCGCACGGGTGGTGCATCGCGGAGAAGTGCACCCGGATCTGGTGGGTGCGACCGGTCTCCAGGTGCACCTCCAGCAGGCTGGCCATCCGGTGCGCCTCGAGCAGCTCGTAGTGGGTGATGCTCGGCCGACCCTCGCGGCGGACGGCGAACCGGTAGTCGTGCCCGGGGTGCCGCCCGATGGGGGCGTCGATGGTGCCCTCGTGCGGGTCGGGCAGGCCCTGGACGAGCGCGTGGTAGGTCTTGTCGACGACCCGGTCGCGGAAGGCCTGCTTGAGCACCGTGTAGGCCCGCTCGGACTTGGCGACGACCATCAGCCCGGACGTGCCCACGTCGAGCCGCTGCACGATCCCCTGCCGCTCCGGAGCGCCGGAGGTGGAGATCCGGTAGCCGGCCGCTGCCAGGCCCCCGACGACGGTCGGTCCGGACCAGCCGACGCTGGGGTGGGCCGCGACGAACGCCGGCTTGTCGACGACGACCATCTCGGTGTCGTCGTGCACGATCCGCATCCCCTCGACCGGCTCGGCGACGACCTCCAGCCCGGGGGGTGGCCCCACCGGCGGCAGCGTCACGTCCAGCCACGCCCCGGCCATCACCCGGTCCGACTTGCCGGCCACCCTGCCGTCCATCGTCACGTGCCCGGCGGCGGCCAGGTCGGCAGCCTTGGACCGGGACAGCCCGAGCAGCCTCGCCAGGGCCGCGTCGACCCGTTCCCCCTCCAGCCCCTCCGGGACGGAGAACGCCCTCGAACCGCTCACTTCTCGTCCCCCTCGCGGGTGCCGTCGAGCCGGTGGCCACGCAGCGCGAGCACGGCGATGAGCACGGCCGCGCTGGTCACCCCGACGTCGGCGACGTTGAAGATCGCGAAGTTGGGCAGCCGGATGAAGTCCACGACGTGACCGAAAGCGGGCCCCGGGTCGCGGAAGTACCGGTCGATCAGGTTGCCCACCGCCCCGCCGAGCAGCAGCCCCAGCGCCAAGGCCCACGGCAGGCTGCGCACCCTGAACGCCTGCCAGACGATGACCACCGAGATGGCCGTCGCCAGGGCCGTCAGCACCGGCGTGATCGAGGTCCCCATCGAGAACGCGGCACCCGAGTTGTAGATCAGGTGCCAGCGCAGCAGGTCGCCCACCACCTGGACGGGTTCCCCCTGCACAAGGGTCTGCTCGGCCCACACCTTGGTGACCTGGTCCAGGACGACCCACCCCGCGGCCAGGCCCAGCACGACGAGGGTCCGCCGGCGCGGGCGGACCTCGAGGGGGGCGCGGGCGTCGGTCAGCGGCGTTCCTGCTTCTGCTTGCATGTCATGTCATGCATAGGGTCGCACGCGGGAACGCCTGCAGCCGCATCTTGCCGACGGGGTTGCCGCACGCCTCGCAGTCGCCGTAGGAGCCCTGGTTGATCCGCTCCAGCGCCCGCAGCGTCTGCATGAGCAGGTCGCGCGCGTTGTTGGCCAGCGACAGCTCGTGCTCGCGCTCCCAGGTCGCCGCGCCCGCGTCGGCCTGGTCGTCCCCCGCCCCGTCGCTGTAGCTGCGCATCAGCTCGACCAGGTCCTGCTCGGCCTCGTGCACCTCGGTGCCGAGCCGGGTGGCGTCCGACTCCAGCTCGGTGCGCACCTCGGCCAGCTCCTCGGCGGTCCAGGCGTCCTCGTCGTGCCGGACGCTCAGGGACTCGTGGGCGGTGTCCCCACCCTTCTTCGCAGTTCTGGCCACGAGGTGCCCTCCTGTGTGCAAGAACCCACGTCGGCCGGCGGCCGGTCGTGGGCAACGGTGGGCAGAGGATATGCCACGCAGCCCCCTGGGACAACGCCGTTCCCAACCGCCACGCCGGTCCCAGCCGCACAACACCCGCACGGGTGGAGGTATGACGCACGCGCGCAGGGCGCCCCGGAGGTTCCGGGGCGCCCTGCGTCGGCGTGCGGTGGCGGGTCGGCACGACCCACCGGTCGGGTCAGCCCTGCTCGTTGCCCTCGACCCTGGAGAGCTGCTCGGACAGGAAGGTCCGCAGCCGGTCGCGCAGGTCGTGCTCCTGGGTCTGCAGCTCGCCGATCCGCCCTGTCAGGCTGGTCTGCCTGCTGTTCAGGTCCTCCAGGATGGAGCTGCGCTTCTGCTCGGCCTCCCCGACCATCTGGTCGCGCGAGGACTGGCCCTCGCCCACGAGCCGGTCGTGCGTCTGCTGACCGGTGCTGACGAGCTCGTCGTGGCGGGACTGGCCCTCGCCGATCAGCTGCTCGCGCTGCTGCTGGCCCTCGGTGATGAGACGGTCGTGCGTCTCCTGACCGGTGGTCACCAGCTCGTCGTGCTTGGTCTTGCCCTCCTGGACCAGGCGGTCGTGCGTCTCCTGTCCGGTGCTGACCAGCTCGTCGTGCCGGGTCTGACCCTCGTTGACCAGACGGTCATGCGTCTGCTGCCCGGTGGTCACCAGCTCGTCCCGACGCTGGTCGGCCTCGGCGACGGTGCGGTCGCGGTAGCCCTCGGCCTCCTCGATGAGCTGCTGCTTGGTCGTCTGGCCCTCGGCCACGTGCTGGTCGTGCAGGCGCTGGGCCAGCGAGATGATCTTCGAGGGGTCCTCCGCCGCGGACGGCATCGCGGCAGCGGCGGCGACGGGCGCGGCCTGTCCCTGCTCGGCGGCCTCGGCGGCGGCGCGCTCGGCCTCCTGCTGGGCCTGGCGGGCCTGCTCGGCCTCGGTCGTGGCCTGCTGGGCCTGCTCCTCGGCGGACCGGGCCCGGTCCTGGGCCTCGGACAGCTGACCCTCGAGCTCCCGCACCCGCTGGTCGGAGGCGGCCACCCGGCCACGCAGGTCCTCCAGCTCGGCGGAGGCGCCCTCGGCACCCTCCACCCGCGAGCCCTCGGCGGCCTGGGCGCGCTCCTCGGCCTGGGCGCGGGCCTGCTGGCACTCCTGCAGCTCGCGACGGGCCTGCTCCAGCTCGGCGACGAGCTCGGCGGAGCGGTCATCGGACTCGCCCGACGCCATACCCGGCACGGCAGCGGCGGGCGCGAAGCGCTCGGTGTCGTCGCCGCCCATCCCCCGGCTGGCACGGCAGTCCTCGAGGTCGGTGCGCAGGGAGTCGTTCTCCGCAAGAAGACGCCTCAGCTCGACGACCACCTCGTCGAGGAAGTCGTCCACCTGGGTCTCGTCGTAGCCGCGACGCAGGTGGGTCGCACTGAAGCTCTTCTTGATGACGTCCTCGGGGGTCAGCGCCATGTTTCACCTCGTGTCGGGGAGTCACCGCCAGGCCCGGCGCACGGGTCGTCAGGGCATGGTCGATGACGCGCGGTCTGCACGTGCAGGGGTCACTCTAACGCACAGGGACGCCTCAGAACGGCAGGCCCAGGACCAGCCCGCGGCCCAGGCTCACCGCGAGGATCAGGACGAGGAATCCCAGGTCCAGGGCGATGCCGCCCAGCCGCAGCGGAGGGATGACCTTGCGCAGGGCCTTCAGGGGCGGGTCCGTGAGAGCGTAGATCCCGTTGGCCAGCACGAGGACCGGGCCCTTGGGCCGGAAATCGCGCGAGAAGACCATGATCCAGTCGAAGACCAGCCGGCCGATGAGGACGAACAGGTAGAGGCTCAGGACTGCGTAGAGGATCTGTCCGACCATGGGGACAGACTACGTTGCTGGCTCAGCTCTGGTTGAACGGCCCGGAGCCCTGTCGCTGCCGCTCGGCGGTGCCGCCCTCGACCTCGATGTGCTCGGGCGAGAGCAGGAAGACCTTGCTGGTGACCCGCTCGATCGACCCGCGCAGGCCGAAGGCCAGGCCGGCGGAGAAGTCGACGAGGCGCTTGGCGTCGGCGTCGTCCATGTCGGTGAGGTTGATGATCACCGGGATGCCGCTGCGGAAGGACTCCCCGATGTCCTTGGCCTCGTTGTAGGTGCGCGGGTGGATCGTGGTGATGCGGTTCAGATCGCTCATCTTCGGCTCCCGGACGACCTGGGCGACCGGCGTGCGGCGCGGCAGGGTGGTGACCTCGGCGTCCTGCTCGGGACGCTCGTCGTCCTCGTCGCGGACGGCCCGCACGGCACCGCCGCGGGGACCCTCGTGGCGGGGCTCCTCCTCGGGGTAGGCGTCGTAGTCGTCGTACCGCTCGTCGGACTCGGCGAGTCCGAGGTACTCCATCGTCTTGCGCAGCGCCCCGGCCATGTCGCGAGCTCCTTGGTGCGTACGGGCGTTGCTACCCGTGGTGGATCGGTCGCTGCCGACGCTACCGCCGAGTTCCCAGGATTCCGGTCCCGACACGCAGGTGTGTCGCACCGTGCGTCACAGCAGTTTCCAGGTCCCCGCTCATGCCCGCGGAGATCCACGTGGCGTCGGGGTGGTCGGCGCGCAGGCGGGCGGAGAGGTCGGCGAACCGCTGGAACGCGGCGGCGGTGCCGTCCTCGTCGACTCCGAGGGGGGCCACCGCCATGACCCCTCGGAGCCGCAGGTGCTCGGTGGCGGCGACCGCGTCCGCGAGGGCGGGGACGTCGGCGGGTGCAGCTCCGCCCCGTCCGGCGTCGGCCCCCTCCCCCAGGTCGACCTGGATCGTCACCTCGAGGGGGGTATGCCGCCCGCCCTCGCCCAGGGCGGTGCCCGTCCCGCGGTCAAGGGCCTTGACGATCTTGGTCCGGTCCACGGACTGGACGACGTCGGCGTAGCGGGCCACGTGGGCGGCCTTGTTGCTCTGCAGCTGACCGACGAAGTGGACGGTGAGCAGCTCCCGGACCTCAGCCGGGAGCTCGGCGACCTTGGCGCCGGCCTCCTGGTCCTTGTTCTCCCCCACGTGGCGCACGCCGAGGTCGACGAGGTGGACGATGTCCGAGGCGGGAAAAAACTTGGTGATCGCGACCAGGGTGATCTCCGCCGGGTCACGGACGGCGTCGCCGCAGGCGGTGGCGATGCGTTCGTGGACGGCCGCGAGGTTGGCCTGCAGCTCGGCTCCGCGGTCGGCCATCAAGCGACCTCCTCCGGGGGCAGCAGCCGGACGATCCCGGCGAACCGGCCGGTGGTGCCGTCGCGTCGGTACGAGTAGAGGTCCGGGTCCTCGCGGGTGCAGCCGGGCAGCCATCGCACGCTGACGCCGTCGCGTACGAGCTGGTCGACGACGGCACCGGCGACGTCGATGGCCGGGGTGCCGGTCCAGGACACCGAAGCCGCAACGGGGCTCACCTGGGCAGCCTCGTCGCGCATACGCTCAGGCACCTCGTAGCAGCGGGGGCAGACCGACGGCCCGATGACCGCCTCGATACTTCTCGCTCCGAGCGTGCACATCCACGCGATGGTGGCGGGGACGACACCGGACATCATCCCGGGCCGCCCGACGTGGACCGCAGCGACCAGACCCTCGTGACGGTCGAACAGGAGCACCGGCGTGCAGTCGGCGACCAGGACGACAAGCGCCTCGTCGGTGCGTCCGGAGACCAGTCCGTCGACCGCTGGAGCCGGGGCGTCGGGGTTACCCACCTCGGGCACGACGTCGTCGCGGGTGCCGAGGGTGACCGCCACGTCGCACCCGTGACGCTGGTCCATGAAGCGCAGGTCGGACGCCCTCAGCCCGAGCTCGTGGGCCACCCGGTGCCGGTTGGTCTCGACGGCGTCGTCGTGGTCACCGACGTGGTTCGCCAGGTTGAGCTCACCGTACGGCCCCTGGCTGGAGCCCTCGTGGCGGTCGGTAAGGGCCCACTCGACGCCGAAGTCGGTACCGGCCGGGTCGATCCGCTCGCGCCAGAAGAACACGCGGTCAGCGTACCGGCGGGTTCAGCACCGTCCCGTGGGGTGGCAGCTGGTCGTGCCCGGCCTCGAGCAGGTGCAGGTGCTCGCGCACGGACTCGATCAGGTGCTCGCTGAATTCGTGGTGGTGCTGATGGAGCCGGTCCAGCTCGGCGCGCAGCTCGGCAACCTGCCGCTGCAGGTCGTCCCGCTGCGGCTCGAGGCTTTCGCCCCCGGGCGCGCCCTGCGGCCCGGCCTCAACCTGCGCCTGGAGACTGCGCAATTCCTCGACGAGCTCGGCCCGCTCTCGACGGACGAGCTCAAGCTGCTGCTTCTCCATGCGGAGACGTTCGGACTCGTGACCGGTCTCGTCCGTGTGATGGCGGCGGATAGCCTCGGCCTCCAGCTCGTCAACCCGTCCGTGAAGTCGACGCAGCTCCTGGACGACTTCTTCCAGAAAGGCGTCGACCTCGTCTGCGTCATAGCCGCGGCGAAGCACCACCGTGTTGAAGGTCTTGCGGACGACGTCCTCGGGGCTCAGCAGCATGGTGTTCTTTCCGGTCAGAGGCCCGAGAAGGCCTCGATGATGTTGATGGCACCCGGTCCCATCACAACGATGAAGAGGGCAGGGAGGATAAACAGGATCAAGGGAAAGACGACCTTAACCGGGATCTGCATGGCCTTCTCCTCGGCGCGCTGCCGACGCTTAATCCGCATCTCGGAAGCCTGGGTGGACAGCACTTTGGCAATGGAGATGCCATGCTCCTCACCCTGCATGATCGCACGTACGAACCGGCGGAGGTCCTCCACCAGTACTCGATCGGTCAAACCCTTGTAGGCCACCCGGCGTGGGACACCAACCTGGATCTCCTGGAGGGTGCGGACGAACTCGTCAGCGAGCGGGCCACTGCTCCCTCTGGCGACGTGAGCGATGGCCGACTCGAATCCCAGACCGGCCTCGACGGCGATGGTCAACTGGTCGAGCGTGTCGGGCAAGGCTTCCTGCTTCCTGCACGGCCTGACGCCTCTTCAACCCGGTGTTGTAAAGAAAGATTTCCGGCAGGAACCAGACGAAGGCGGTGGTCAGTAAGGCGAGAACGATCATTCGGGTGCTGAATTCTCCGGAGAGGAGGAGAGCGAACAAACCGACCGTTGCCGAGGTCGCCACAAGCTTGGTCACGATCACGCGGTGAAGGGGCCAACGAGCAGGACGACCGGCACCTGCCAGCAGTCGGTCGATCAGCCTCACGGTCCCGGCCGGGGTCAGGCCGTACGCCATACGGTAGAGAGGGCCCGAGGGTGCCGCGTACGGGTCTTCCTCCCGCGCGGCATGGACGTCACGCAGAAGGTTAGCTAGGGCTCGTCGGCGGACCGCATCCTCGCTCGTGGAGAAGGCATAGACCAGAAGCAACAGCGCCAGTCCGACGAGACCCGCCCCCAACAACAGGATCATGCGCGGCTCCATCAGAACTTCACCTCGATGACCTTGCGCAGCCAAAGTCCACCCAGGGTGAGCATGATGATCCCAGCGAGAATCATCGCCCAACCCAAAGGGGACTGGGTGAGGACGCCAATATACGTGGGGTTGACCAGGACAAGCAGTCCCGTCATGACGAAGGGCAGCGCCATAAGGATGATCGCAGAAAGTTTTCCCTCGGCAGCCAGCGCCCGGACCTGCCTACGGATCTGCCCCCGCTCTCTCACGGTCTCACCCACGGTGTCGAGGACCTCGGCGAGGTTGCCACCCACCTGTCTGTGGATCGTGATCGCCTGCCCGATCCAGCGAAAGTCGTCGCTGTCCATGCGCTCGGCGGTTTCCGCCAGTGAGTTGTTGAGGTCTCGCCCGACCCTGGCCTCGTTGACGATGCGGGCCAGCTCCCCAGCGGCCGGGTCCTCGACTTCCCGGGAAACATAGTGCAGGCCTTGGACTAGTGAGTGACCCGCCCGCATGTTGCTAGCGAGAAGCGTGACGACGTCGTCGATCTGGTCCGCGAAACGGGTCCGGCGCTGATCGGCCCGGATTGACACCCAGAACAGGATGCCGATGAGGGTAACCACGGCGAGCAGTACAGCCACGATCAGCCCCTGCAACGCCAGACCGAGGGCGAAAGCGACTAGTAGGGCGGCCCCAACCACCAGAACGAAGTCGGCGACGTCCATGCGGATGCCGGCCAGATTGAGGGCGTCAGCCCATCGGCGGCCCCTTCCGCTGCGGTCTAGTCGCCTCCCGATCCACCCAGTGGCGGCAACCGTTACACGCGTCACCGTGGAGGTGTCTTCCACCCCGTGTCGACGGCGTTCCTGCGACAGCCTCCGGTTGGGCAGGGCCACCAGGAGAGCGGTAGTACCGCCGGCCAGACCCAGGAGCGCCACCCCGACCGTCAGCGGGGTCAGGCCCATCCTTGTCTCCTCACCGTCGGCCTCGAGCGATGAAGGTGTCCTCGAAGATGCCCGGTGGCAATTGAACTCCCTGCTCGGCGAACCGATCAGTAAAGAGGGGACGCACACACGGTCGGGATCGCGTGGCCCAAGAAGCGACCGTTGGCATCCACGCCTGCTGCGTAGTCGAAGGTGAACGCGTCTTGGAGAGTAACGATGTCACCCTCCATGCCCTGCACCTCGGTAATAGCGGTTACTCGTCTGGTGCCGTCCCGTAGCCGGTTAAGGTGGACGATAACGTCGACAGCCGAGGCGATCTGCTCGCGGATAGCGCGCAGCGGCAGATCCATGCCGGCCATCAGCACCATCGTCTCGAGCCGGGCGACGGCGTCCCGAGGGGTGTTCGCGTGCAACGTGGACAGGGACCCCTCGTGCCCGGTGTTCATGGCCTGGAGCATGTCAAGGCTCTCGCCGCCGCGCACCTCACCGACGATGATGCGGTCGGGGCGCATTCGAAGTGAGTTGCGGACAAGGTCGCGGATGGTGACCTCACCCTGGCCCTCGATGTTGGAGGGCCTGCTCTCGAGTCGGACCACGTGTTCCTGCTGCAGTTGGAGCTCGACCGCGTCCTCGATGGTTACGATGCGCTCGCTGGTAGGGATGAAAGACGACAGTACGTTGAGCATGGTGGTCTTACCGGTGCCAGTGCCACCGGAAACAAGGACGTTGAGCTTCGCCTCCACGCAGCCCCGAAGGAGTTGGACCATCTGGGAAGACATACTGCCTCTGGCGACAAGGTCCTCAGCCCGCAGCGGAACCTGCCCGAACTTGCGGATCGTGAGGGTCGCCCCGGAGACAGCGAGCGGCGCGATGACCGCGTTGACCCGGGAGCCGTCCTCCAGTCGTGCGTCCACCATGGGGGACGACTCGTCGATCCGGCGCCCGACCCGACCAACGATTCGCTCGATCACGCGCCGCAGGTGTTCGTCAGAGGAGAATTGCACGTCGACCTGCTGTAGGAGACCGTCCTGTTCCACATAGACGCTCTCATGACCATTGACCATGATCTCGGTGACAGAATCATCGTCGAGGAGTTTCTGCAGCGGCCCGTAGCCGAGGACATCGTCCGCGATCTCCGCGACCAGGCGACGTCGCTCCTCGATCCTCAAGGGCACGCTGCTGCTGTTGACCAGACCCGTCACCTCGCGCATGACCAGGGCGCGTAGGGCCTTCTCGTCCATGGAGGTGTCCGTAAGTCGGTTTCCCAACCGGGCAAACAATTGGTCCCGGGCTTCTGCCTTCAACCCTGCCAGGGCGTCCGACTGCCGGGGGAGAGCCTCGGGCTCCTTCGGACCCACGGGGCTCTTGGCTTCGGACTCAACCGCCGCCCCCTGCGGTGGTGCGGATGGCCTGTCGGGGCGAGGTGATGGGGCATTGGTCGGCGGCGGATGGTTCGTCGCTGTACCTGTCGCCTGGGCTTGACGCAGCCGCTCACTGAGGTTCATCGGCTTCGACGTCCTCGCTGCTGCCGGCCGGCACGTCCCACGCCGAGGGGGGCAAAGCGACCCGCCAAGGCGCTGAGATCCTTCGAGACTGGGTCACGCGGGTTGCTGAGGACCAGTGGCTCGCCGGCATTCGTCGCCCGGAGCAACTTGCCACTGCGCGGCAGCACCACATCGACCTTGCGCCCCAGGGTCGCAGCAACGTCGGCCACGCTGAGCCCTCCGGTCTTGTCGGCCATGTTCACGACGACATGGATGTTAAGCGGTTCAAGATCCAGCTCTTCCAGCACTTCCAGCTCTTTGCGCATACCCCGCAGGCTGGGCACGTCCAGACCGCAGACGAGGACGACGTCGGTGGCCTGGTCGAGCGCTGCGAGCGTCTGCTCGTGCAGTCCAGGGGCCGTGTCGAGGACGACGTAGCGGAACTCGCGCTTGAGCGTGCCCAGCAAGCGGGAGATGTTGCCGGTGCCGATGTTGTCCGCCTCCGCCGGGTTGCGGACGCCCGGCAGAACGTAGAGACCGGACGCGTGCTGAGTCAAGAGGCTTTTCAGGGCGATGGCGTCCGTGGAGACCGGACCAGAGAGCACGTCTCCCAGGGTGTAGGTCGGCTCGAGGTCGAGAGCGGCAGCGACATCACCGAACTGCACGTCGAGATCCACCAGCACCGTCCCGGTCGGCGAGTGCTGGGCCAGGACGGCGGCCAGGTGGGTGGCGATTGTTGTCTTGCCCACACCGCCCTTGGGCGAAGCCACGGCGATGACCCGGCCAGTGAAGGTGTCGCCGAGGGCGTGGCCCGTGGCAAAGGCCTGGGCTGACTCCGCGGCTCGACGGAGAACCCAGCGGACGTCTTCGACGGGAGCCTCGGTGGGGAGCACATCACGCACACCGCTGCGGAGGGCCCGGAGGGCGATCTCCTCTCCCCGAGGAGTCACCAAGACGATGCTCACCTGAGGGTGGGACTGCTGCATCCGGGAAGACAGCTGCAGCACACGCGCCTCCGTCTCTGGATCGCCACCACCGTCCAGGATGACTGTGCGCACTTCCTCTGGAGCGTTGGCCAGCGCCAGCAGCTGCGCTGCGCCAGCGGGGATTTGGTCGCGGGCGATGACCATAAGTTCGTCATCGGACCCGGCAAGGCGAATAGAACGGGACAAACTCCGGGAGTCTGTGGCGAGGATGATGGTGCTCATTCGATGACTCCAATCACCTGGGTGGGTAGCGCCGGGACCACGGCGTCCACCTCTGCACCGTCAGCGTCCTCCGGCGCGAAAGTGAGCCAGAGGCTCCCGGTCTCCATGGCGAAGATGATTCTGGCGGCCTCTTGTGGTTGCACGGCCAGCGTCACGTGCACGGAGTCCGCGGCACCGGCGTCCTGGTCCTCTTCTTGCGCCGCGACGAAGCCGCCTTCGACACGCACGACGAGCACCTTGTCCAGCAGCAAGTCGGTGTAGGTGATGGTGTCGTCGGACGTCGTCGATCCCTGCTGCGTCTCATCACCGTCAGTGTTCGTATCGTTCGGGTTGCTCGCCTGATCGTCGTCCCAGATGAGCGCCCCACTCTCATCAACGGTCCAACCACTGGGTGGTTCCACCTCGAAGGTGCTGAAGACCCCGACCAGATCACGGGCCGCGATGCTCCCTCCCAGGGCCCTTGGGTTGGGGATATTGATGGTCAGTTGGTGCAAGGACTCTGCCTCCTCCGGGAGGACGAATACACCCTGCCGTCGTAGCTCGTCAGCAGGCACAAAACAGGCCGTTACTGATCTGCTCATCTAACCGAATCTCCCTCTGCGCCACCCGGTCCTCAAGATCCTCTACCGCAGCGACGGCGTCTTCGACCACGTAGGCACGAGGGATCTGGCGCACTTCCACCGTCTCCCCCATCTCGTCCGCCGGTGTCCCCTGGGGGATGGCCTCTGTCGCCATCAGGACGTCCACAGTCTCCTGATCGCCTAGTGCACGCTCGTCAGCCCGGTTGGCGTAACTGATGACGAGGAGGATGCCGACCACCGCGAGGGACAGAGCGAGCACGGCAGCGACGACACGACGAATCATATGGAGTTTCCTTATTAGAAGAATGGTCTGTTAGTTAAGGAGTAGCAGCCTCGTGGTCCGGATCAATCAGGCGCACGGACTGAACGCCATAGTCCGGAGCCGGTCCCCACTCCACGGCGTCGGAAAGGTCGACCCAGTCAACAAAACGGCCTCGGATGCATCGATCATTGCCCGGGCAGTAAGTATTGATGTTGTCTGGGCCGCTCTGCGGGTAAGTGAGGCCGTGGCCTCCGCCACCAAACTTTATGCCGTGTAGCTCGATGGCGGCAAAGCCTTTGATGTGATACCCGTTCAGGGGACTTGCGCCTATATCCGCCACGCTGCATCGATTGTCGTCTGGCTGGGGATTGGGTCGCATGCGACACTCGTCAAATACTGGCACAACAATGGGCGACCGAGAATCTACCATCCCCTGCAGTTGCCCGTGGTCGCATCCCGGCGGCTCACCGCCAGGGTCCATCGGGTACCATCCATCGTTCGCATTTAGGTCGACCAGATTGTCCTGGCAGTCCCCCGTACCTATGTACCCAAAACCTCCTGGCAGCACGTTGCCACTCGTCGGAGTTCCGCACTCTTCCTGCGAGGTCTTGGTGAGGTTGATGACGGTGACTGCCTCGGTCGATGCGACAAAAGCGTTGAATTCACACTCGCCGATCGTCAAGGGGAGAAGGGTCGTCATCTGGGTCGGCGAGCCCCAGGCGGCGGTGGCTTCACGCACCACGGTGAAGGAGTTGAACCCTAATGCTCCAGCGAAATAGTTCTGATGCTCACCGGTCACTTCCACCGTGACCCAGTTGGGGTAACCCGCCGGGTACGTATCCTTTGCGAGAACCGTGTCCGACTGGAGTCGAACATTTTCCCGCGCCAGGCCCGTAGCGCGCGCCGCCTCGGAACCATCCGAACAGGGCACAGCCGACTGTGCGCAGTGCTGGGCGGTTCCGAGTGCGGCCGCGTCCGCACCGTTTTGTATTTCCTGCGACTTGGCATAAGCCGAAGTGACATCGACACCAAAGCCCGCGAACCCGATGAGCACCAACATCACGAGCGCAACGATGATGGCCGTAGCTCCCCGCTCTGGCTCCGAAAGCAGGCGTGCCGTTAACCGTTGCATCTCATGGCCCCCTGAGCGCGTATTGGTATGTCACCGGGCCAGAAACCAGTCATAGACCGGGTGGTGTACGTGGCGGTCACGGTCCAACGGCAGGCTTCGTCTCCCACGGTGCCATTACGCACCGGCGTTGAACCTGACAAGGTGTCCGAGAGTGACGGAGCCAAAGCCCAGAAAACTTCGGTGAACTTGCTCTCCCCTGCACTGGCACTGTCCGTGATCGCTGCCGTTCGCGCTGCGTCCCGCGATGCCTGAGCCAAGCTGCCTTGGATAGCCCACAGCCTTCCAAACTCAAGAATACCCATGAGTAACGTGACCAGGAGGATTGCGACCAATGCGAACTCAACGGCTGAGGCGCCACGATCACTTGAACTCCCCTTGACCACCTTAAACCCACCTTGCTTTCGGCCCTGAGGACCCGGGACCCGGCCAACCGCTACGGTTGACCGGGTCCGTCGAGCTGGGTCTCTCAGCCACCGAGGGCGGTGAGGACCGTCTGGAAGGCATTCTGCAGCCGCCCGCCGATGCTGAACACGATGGCCACGATGACGGCCGCAATGGCCGCGACCATGATGCCGTACTCGACGGCCGTCGCACCGCGCTCCTTGCCGGACTCGACGATTCGGGCCTTGAGCGTGGCGAGGGTGTAGAAGAAAGCAGCCATGGGAGGACTCCTAGGGTGACGCAGGCCTACCCCCCAGGGGACGTCCTGCTGATGGTGAAATGGTCAACCGCGGTGGGGACCCCTCGCGGTCACCACCGATCATGCACCATAGGGGCCCCCGTGACAAGGGCCGGTTTGACGTTCAAGCGCTCAGAAGGCTACGCGCCCTCCTCCAAATCCTGAGCCAGATGACTTTAAGCAGGCTTTACTCAGTCTGGACGAACCCTGAACGTCGCAGGTGGGAGGTTGACACCGTATGCATCAAGCCCCGCCGGAGGGTCTCAGGCGGGGCTCGATGTGCTGTCAGTCACTTCAAGAAGTCAGGCACGTCCAGGTCGTCGCCCTCGTCCTCAAAGGTCACCTGCCGCGGCGGCTGCTGCACCGGTCGCTGGTCCTGCTGAGAGGCCTGTGCGGGTTGTGCTTGCTGCGGCTGACCGCCCTCCTGCCCCCGGCCTCCCTGCCCGTCGCCGGCACCGGACTGGTCCTGCTGGCTCGGCCCCCCGAACTGCCCACCCTGCTGCGGGGCGGCCTGAGGGGCACCCTGCCCCTGGTGGCCGCCCTGCTGCACCCCAGGTGCGCCGACCGGGCGCTGCTGCGCCTGCTGGGCCGCGGGCTGCTGCGCCGACCGCTGCTGCTGCGGCTGACGACCCGGCTGCACCTGACCCAGCGCGCGCTCGTCGCTGCGGGTCTGGGGCGAGCCGCCGTCGAAGCCGGCGGCGATGACGGTCACGCGCACCTCGTCGCCGAGGGAGTCGTCGATGACCGCACCGAAGATGATGTTGGCCTCCGGGTGGGCGGCCTCCTGCACGAGGCGGGCGGCCTCGTTGATCTCGAAGAGGCCCAGGTCCGAACCACCCTGCACCGACAGCAGGACGCCGTGCGCGCCCTCGATGCTCGCCTCCAGCAGGGGTGAGCTGATCGCCAGCTCGGCCGCCTGCACGGCCCGGTCCTCCCCGCGCGCAGATCCGATCCCCATGAGCGCCGAGCCGGCCCCCTGCATGACTGACTTCACGTCGGCGAAGTCCAGGTTGATCAGGCCCGGCGTGGTGATGAGGTCGGTGATCCCCTGGACACCCGAGAGCAGCACCTGGTCGGCCGAGCGGAAGGCGTCGAGCATGCTGACCGTGCGGTCAGAGATCGACAGCAGCCGGTCGTTGGGGATGACGATGAGGGTGTCGACCTCCTCGCGCAGCGAGGCGATACCGGTCTCGGCCTGGTTCGCGCGCCGCCGGCCCTCGAACGTGAACGGACGGGTGACGACACCGATGGTCAGCGCGCCCAGCGACTTGGCGATCTTGGCGACGACCGGTGCGCCACCGGTGCCGGTGCCACCACCCTCTCCCGCGGTGACGAAGACCATGTCGGCTCCGCGCAGGGCTTCCTCGATTTCCTCGGTGTGGTCCTCGGCGGCGCGGCGGCCCACCTCGGGGTCGGCGCCGGCCCCCAGGCCACGCGTCAGTTCGCGGCCGATGTCGAGCTTGACGTCGGCGTCGCTCATCAGCAGCGCCTGGGCGTCGGTGTTGACGGCGATGAACTCGACACCCTTCAGGCCGACCTCGATCATCCGGTTGATGGCATTGACGCCACCACCTCCGATGCCGACGACCTTGATGACGGCCAGGTAGTTCTGCGCAGCGGACACAAGTGGACCTTTCGGGTGCTTCGTTCAGGTGCTGGGGGTGCGTTGTGCGTGTCCCGCGATCATAGGTGCGCACCCCCGCCCGGGGGCGACACCGTGAACCTCGACCTCAGGTTCAACCTTGGGCGGGCGGCGGCGCCGCCGGGATGCCCTGCACGGACGGTGCGTCCGGCACCCGCACGTCGATCGTCTGCGCGATCCCGCCCTGGGGGTCGATGCTGTCCTGCTCGACGAGGGCCTGCACGACCTGCCACTTCTTCTCGATGTCCGTTGGCTCGCCCCACAGGACCGTCACCTGGTCGATCGTCAGGCTCACGGCCCCGTTCCGGTCCATCTCCGGCGTGTCCAGCTCCCCCTCGAGCTCGGAGGGGTCGGGCCGGGTGCGCCACAGCTCGACCAGTCCGCGCACGGTCTCCTGGTCCAGGTCGGCCGGCTCCTCCGACACCGCCACGGCGGGCAGCTTGTTGGAGGCCTCCTCGACCTCCTCATAGACGACGCCGCCCTCGTCGGCCAGCCACGTGGTCTTCCCCCGCCGCAGCGCCAGCGCGGGCTCGCGCAGCTCCACGGTGTAGGTGATCGAGGAGGGGTAGTCGCGGTCCAGGCTCACCGACCGCACCCGCCGCTCCCCCTCGACCACCCGCTCGGCGAGGTTGTGCTCGGACACCCGCGCCAGCGGACGGCCCACGGGGATGTCGGCGTGGTGGACGACGCTGTCGGCCAGCTCGCCGTCGGCGCCCTCGACGCTGATCTCCTCGACGACGAACGCCGCCGAGTAGAAGAACAGGAACACCAGTCCGCCCGCGAACAGCGCCACGAGCATGCCCCACAGCAGCAGCGCCCGGCGCACCGCTCCCGGTCGGGGCGGACGCTCGAGCCGGTCGCCCTGCGTCCTCCGTCGTCCCGGCAGACGGTCGGCGACGGTGTCCGGCACCCACCTCACGTCCGGCTCACCCCGCCCCCGTCAGCGGCAGCCTCACCTGCGTCAACCCCGGCACCTACGCTCCCGACCCGGTCGCCCAGCAGCTCCAGCAGCAGCGGGCCCACCGTCGTCACGTCACCGGCGCCCACCGTCACTACCAGGTCACCGGTACGCACGATCTCGGCGAGCACCCCCGGCGTCGCCTCCAAGCTCCCGGCCGTCACCACCCGCTCCGGACCTCCGAGCGCCTCCACCCGGTCGGCGAGCAGCTGGGCCGTGACCTGCGGGTACTGCTCCTGCTTCTCCCTCGCCCCGTAGATCGGCACGAGCACGAGCACGTCGGCCCCGGCCAGCCCGGCGGCGAACCCGTCGGCGAAGTCCTGAGTCCGGGAGAACAGGTGCGGCTGGAACGCCACGACGACCCGCCGCCCGTCCGCCGCCGACCGCGCCGCGGCCACCACGGCGGCGACCTTCGGAGCGTTGTGCGCGTAGTCGTCCACGACCTCCACCCCGCCGGCGGCACCGACCCGCTCGAACCGTCGGTGCGCCCCCGGGAACGCCGCCAGCCCCGCCAGCACCCGTTCCGGGTCGGCGCCCAGGCCGACGGTCGCCGCGAGCAGCGCGGCGGTCGCGTTGTGCGCGTTGTGCTCCCCCGGCACCGGCACGACGACCTCGAGCTCCTGCCCCTCGCCGAACGGTCCGACCGTCGACCGCATCCACAGCGTGGCCCGCGCCGTCATCCCCCGCGAGGTCACGTCGCGCATCAGCACGTCGGGATCCGCCCCGGCACCCTCGTCGTCTCCCCCGGTCACGCCCGTGCCGGTCCCCCAGGTGAGCACCTGCAGGTCCGGACGGGTATGCCGTGCGTGTGCGGCCAGGCGCGCGGCGCCGGGGTCGTCGGCGTTGGTGACGAGGAGGCCGCCGGGCTGCACCGTGTCGACGAACTCGGCGTAGGCGCGCTCGACCTCCTCGACGGTCCCGTAGAAGTCGAGGTGGTCGGCCTGGACGTTGGTCACGACCGCCACCTGCGGCCGGTAGACGACGAAGGTGCCGTCGCTCTCGTCGGCCTCCACGACCACCGGCGCTCCGGGCGCCCCGGGCGCGGCGTTGGTGGGGATGGTGGTGGCGTCCGCCGGGGTGCCGTCCGGGGGAACGGTCACGGCCGCAGAGGCGGCGCCTGTCTGCGGTGACGCCACTGACAGCGGCGCCCCGATGACGTACCCCGGCTCCAGGCCGGCCGCCTGCAGGGCCACCGTCGTCATCGCGCTCGTCGTGGTCTTGCCGTTCGCCCCGGCCACCGCCACGGCCGGGCGGCCGTGCAGGAGCGCGGCGATGCCCTGGGCGCGGTGCAGCACCCGCAGGCCCAGCTCCCGGGCGGCGGCCAGCTCGGGGTTGTCCTCGGGGATGGCCGACGACACGACGACGGTGCTGACCCCCTCGAGGTGGGCGGCGTCGTGGCCGACGAACACCCGTGCGCCCTCGGCCTCCAGCGCCCGCAGCGTCGGCGAGTCGGTGCGGTCACTGCCGGACACCGGCACCCCCGCGGCCAGGAGCATCCGGGCGACCCCGGACATGCCGGACCCGCCGATCGCGACCAGGTGCACCCGGCCCAGCTCGGCCGCCGGCGGGACGTCCGCGGACAGGTCGAAGCGGAAGGTGGTGCGCCCGCTCACCGGACGCCCGCCGTGGCCAGGACCAGGTCGACGAGGGCGTCGTCGGCGTGCCGCTCGCCGTGCCCGGCCGCGGCGGCACCCATCGCAGCCAGCCGGTCGGGATCCGTCACCAGCGGCAGCACGGTCGAGCGGACCCGGTCGGGGTCCAGCTCGGCGTCGTCGACGAGGATCCCGCCGCCGGCCTCGACGACCTCGGCGGCGTTGAGCCGCTGCTCGCCGTTGCCGATCGGCAGGGGGACGTAGACCGCCGGCAGCCCCAGCGCGGCCAGCTCGCTGACCGTCCCGGCCCCGGACCGGCCCAGGGCCAGGTCGGCGACGGCGTAGGCCAGCTCCATCCGGTCGGTGTAGGGCAGCGCGACGTAGCGCGCCCCGGTCGTCGCGTCGGCCTCCGGCACCTCGACGTCCTTGCCCGCGCCCGTGAGGTGCAGCACCTGCACCCCGGCGGCGAGCAGGTCGGCCGCGGCCCCCGCGACCGCCTCGTTGATCCGCTGGGCTCCCAGCGACCCGCCGAAGACGAGCAGGGTCGGACGCCCCTCGTCCAGGCCGAAGTGCGCCAGCCCCTCCGCCCGGGCCGACCCCCGGTCCAGGTCGCGGATCTCGGCGCGCAGCGGCAGCCCGACCAGCCGGGCGTTCGGCAGGGCGGTCATGGCGAACGTGGTGGCCACCGCCGAGGTGAACCGGGCGCCGAGCCGGTTGGCCAGGCCCGCGCGGGCGTTCTGCTCGTGGATGACGATCGGCACGCCGGCGCGGCGGGCCGCCAGGTAGGCGGGCGTGGCCACGTAGCCGCCGAAGCCCACGACGACGTCGGCCTCCTTGTCGCGCAGCACCGCCAGCGCCGTGCCGACGGCCCGCTGCAGCGAGCTGGGGAAGCGCACCGCCGCCATGCCCGGCCGGCGCGGGAAGGGCACCTTGGGCACGGTGGTCAGCTCGTAGCCCCGCTCGGGCACGAGCCGGGCCTCCAGGCCCTCGGCGGTGCCGAGCACGCTGATCGTGGCGTCGGGCACCCGGCGGCGCAGCGCGTCCGCGGTGGCGAGCAGGGGGTTGACGTGGCCGGCGGACCCGCGCCGGCGAGGACGACGGACAACGGGCTCATCGACGACCCTTCGGGCCGCGCCGGGCGGCCGTCGGGGCGCTGCGCGTGGTCGGCGGCGCCGGCCGGGGCGCCCGCGGCGTGCCGTGGGTGGAGACCCGCGGCGCGGTGCGCCCGGTCGACCGCGTTCCCGTCGAGGTGCGGCCCGCCCCGGCGGCCCCCCGCGAACCCGCACCGGCGCGCCCGCTGGTGACGGCGGCATACGTGCGGTCCAGGCTCGAGGAGCGCTGGGCCAGCGCCTCGCGCGCCCCCGGCAGGGAGCGGGCGAGCGAGAGCAGCAGGCCGATCCCCAGCAGCGCGGCGACCAGCGCCGACCCGCCGGAGGAGACCAGCGGCAGCGGCACGCCGATGATCGGCAGCATCCCGATGACCGACCCGATGTTGAGCAGCGCCTGGCCGAGCAGCCAGATCATCAGGCCCGCGGTCGCCAGCCGGGTGAACATGTCGTCGGCCTGCGAGACGATCCGGAAGCAGCGTAGGCCAGCACGGCGAAGAGGACGAGCACGCCCATCGACCCGGGCAGGCCCAGCTCCTCGCCGATGATCGCCAGGATGAAGTCGTTGTGCGGCTCGGGCAGCAGGCCCCACTTCTCGCGGGACTCCCCCAGGCCCAGGCCCCACCAGCCGCCGTCGGCGAGGGCGTACTCCGCGTGCACCTTCTGGAAGCAGCCGTCGACCTGCGGGCTCTCGCAGACGTCGCCGAGCCAGACCTGGATGCGCTGCATGCGGTTGGCGCTGCCCGCGGCGAGGTAGGCCACGCCGACGCCGGCGACCGCGCCGACCCCGATGAACCACCGCGCCGGCAGCCCGGCGGCCCACAGCAGACCGACGAGGATCGCCAGCATGATCATGCCGGTGCCCAGGTCCTTGCCCTGCAGCACCAGCCCGACGAGCACGAGCCCGACGGGGAAAACGAGCGGCACCGTGGCCTGGAAGACCCGGTGGACGACCTTGCGCTTGGCCGCCAGCATGGGGCGCCGAAGACGACGAGGGCGAGCTTGCCGAACTCCGAGGGCTGCACGCTGCGCCCGGCGATCTCGATCCAGTTGCGGTTGCCCTGAAACTCCACGCCCATGCTGGTGAACACCGCTGCCTGCATGCCCAGAGCGAGGATGATCGCCGGCCAGGCCATGCGCTTCCACAGCGACACCGGCATCCGCGCCCCGACGGCGGCCAGCACGATCCCGACCCCGGCGAAGGCGACCTGCTCGAGGAAGACGGTGTAGCTGTTGCCGCTCTCGACGTAGGAGCGCACGCTGCTCGCCGAGAGCACCATGACCAGGCCCAGCCCGGTCAGCAACCCCGCGGAGACGAGCACGAGGTAGTAGGGCGCCACGGGCGAGCGCAGCCAGGCGCCCACGGACTGCATCGTCCAGCCCTCGCGGGCACCACCGGGGTATGCCGTCGCGCCCCCGGGCGAGGTGCCCCCGCCCCGGGCGGAGGAGGACGCGGACGGGCCGCCGGCCGACCGGGGACGGGTCGTGGTCGTCATACCCCCTCCTGCCCGCCCAGGCCCAGGTGCCGGCGCACGGCGGCGGCGAAGACGTCGCCGCGGGAGCCGTAGCTGGGGAACATGTCCAGGGAGGCGGCGGCCGGCGAGAGCAGCACGACGTCGCCCGGGGAGGCCAGCGCCGCGCACCGGGCGACCACCCGGTCCATGAGCGCGTGCAGGCCGTCCATGTCCCCATGGTCGGCGACCCCGGCGTCGTGGACGGGGACATCCGGCGCGTGTCGGGCGAGCGCCTGCGCGACGAGGGCACGGTCGGCCCCGAGCAGCACGGCACCGCTGAGCCGGTCGGCGACCCGGCGCACCAGCTCGTCGACGTCGGCGCCCTTGAGCTGACCGCCGGCGACCCAGACGATGCGCTCGTGCGCGGCCAGGGCGGCCTGGGCGGCGTGCGGGTTGGTCGCCTTGGAGTCGTCGATCCAGGTGATGCCGTCGACGTCGGCGACGATCGTGGTGCGGTGGGCGTCGGTGCGGAAGGCGCGCAGGCCGTCGCGGACGGCGACCGGGGCGATGCCGGCGGCGCGGGCCAGCGCGGCGGCGGCCAGGGCGTCGGCGACCAGGTGCGGCGGGGCGGGGGTGGACCCGTCGCCGCCGGAGGCCTGGGCCAGGTCCGCGAGGGTGCCCAGCTCGGCGGCGGAGGTGGCACGCTCCTCGACGAAGGCCCGGTCGGCGAGCACGTCCTCGACGACGCCGACCATCGACAGACCGGGCACGCCGAGGGTGAAGCCGACGGCCCGGCAGCCCTCGACGACCTCGGCCTGCTCGACCATGGCCTCGGTGCGCGGGTCCTGCACGTTGTAGACGCAGGCGACCTGGGTGCGGTCGTAGATGCGGGCCTTGTCGGCGGCGTAGGCCTCCAGCCCCCCGTGCCAGTCGAGGTGGTCGGGGGCCAGGTTGAGCACCGTGGAGGCCAGCGGGCTCATCGTGTGCGTGAAGTGCAGCTGGAAGCTGGACAGCTCGACGGCGAGCACGTCGTAGGGCTCGGGGTGCTGCACGGCGTCCAGGACCGGCGTGCCGACGTTGCCGACGGCCGTCGCGCGCAGGCCGGCGGCCTGCAGGATCGAGGCGAGGAGCTGGACGGTCGTGGTCTTGCCGTTGGTGCCGGTGACGACCAGCCAGGGCGCCGCGCCGACGCGGGGGCGCAGGCGCCAGGCGAGCTCGACCTCGGACCAGACGGGGACCCCGCGGTCGGCGGCACCGGTCAGGACGGGGTGGTCGGGGCGCCAGCCGGGCGAGGTGACGACGAGGTCGACCTGCAGGTCGGTCGGCCACCCCGCCACCTGGTCCGGGCCCCGCCGCACGTCCGCACCGAGGATGCCGAGGATCCCGGCCTGGGTCTCCTGCTTCTCCCCCGGCGACCCGGCGTCGACGACCGTGACCTGGGCCCCGTGCTGGATCAGCGCGTCGGCGGCGGCGAAGCCGGTGACGCCGAGGCCGGTGACGAGCACGCGCAGGTCAGCCCAGGCTGCGTCGCGGTGGGTGAGCTCGGAGAGGGGGTCGCTCACAGGTTCGCCACCCACTCGCCGTAGAACAGCCCCAGCCCGATGGCCACGCAGATGCCGGCGATGATCCAGAACCGGATGACGATCGTCACCTCGGCCCCAGCCGAGCAGCTCGAAGTGGTGCTGCAGCGGCGCCATCCGGAAGACCCGTTTCCCGGTCATCTTGAACGAGGCGACCTGGATGATGACCGAGAGGGTGATGATGACGAACAGCCCGCCGAGGACGGCCAGCAGCAGCTCGGTGTGCGTGGTGATCGCCAGCCCGGCGAGCCCGCCGCCCAGGGCCAGCGAGCCGGTGTCGCCCATGAAGATCTTGGCCGGGGAGGCGTTCCACCACAGGAAGCCGAAGCTCGCCCCGGCCACCGAGGCCGCCACGACCGCCACGTCGAGCGCGTCGGAGACGTCGTAGCAGTTGGGGCCGGGGGCCAGCTGGCAGTTCTGGTTGTACTGCCAGATCCCCATGATCGAGTAGGCCCCGAAGACCATGACCGAGGCGCCGGTCGCCAGGCCGTCGAGCCCGTCGGTGAGGTTGACCCCGTTGGACGCGCCGGCGATGAGGATGTTGGCCCAGACGATGAACAGGATCGTGCCCATGACCGGACCGGCCACGGCCAGGTCGAAGGAGGTGTCGCGCACGAACGAGATCGCCGTCGAGGCCGGGCTGCGGGTGGAGTCCCCGGGCTTCTGCAGGGCCAGGATCGCGAAGATCACCGCCACGAGCGTCTGCCCGGCGAGCTTCTCCAGCGAGGTCAGCCCCAGGCTGCGCTGCTTGGCGATCTTGGTGTAGTCGTCCAGGAAGCCGATGAAGCCCAGCCCGGTGATGAGGAAGAGCACGAGCAGCGCGCTGATCGTGAACCGGCTGTGGGTGACCTCCACGACGCCGGACAGGTCGAGCAGGATGAGCAGCAGGTGGGAGATCCCGTAGCCGAACACCGTCGCGCCGATGATCACCGCGCCACCCATCGTCGGCGTGCCACGCTTGGTGTGGTGGCTGGTCGGGCCGTCGTCGCGGATGAACTGGCCGTAGCCGCGCCGCACGAGGAAGCGGATGAACAGCGGGGTCCCGAAGAGCGCGAGGAACATCGCGACCGCCCCGGCCAGCAGCACGTTGACCATCAGGCGTTCTCCTCGCGGGCGGAGGCGGCGTGGCCACCCACCGCGGCGAGCTCGTCCCCGAGCAGGCGCAGCCCCGAGTCGCGGCTGGACTTCAGCAGCACCACGTCCCCGGGTCCCAGCAGCTGCCCGAGCAGCAGCGCCGCGACGTGCCGGTCCTCGACGTGGGTGGTGGCGGCTCCGCCGCCGGAGGTGTATGCCGCGCCCGCGGGCCGCGCGAGGTCGCCCACCGTGACCAGGTGGTCGGTGCCGAGCTCGGCGGCCAGGGCTCCCACCCGGGCGTGCTCCGCGTCGCTGTCCGGCCCGAGCTCGAGCATCCCGCCCACGACGGCGACGGTCCGGCCCTCCGGGCGGCGCATCGACGCCAGGGTCCGCAGGGCGGCGCGCATCGACTCCGGGTTGGCGTTGTAGGCGTCGTTGACGACGGTGACCCCGTCGGGGCGCCGGGTCACCTCCATGCGGCCGCGCGACCGGGGCTGCGCCGCCCCGAGCGCGTCGGCGACGTCGGCCCACGGCATACCCCACTCGGCCGCGACGGCCGCGACGGCGAGGGCGTTGCCGACCTGGTGCTCCCCCACGACCTGCAGGCTCACGGGCAGCCCCTCGGGGCCGGTGGCCTCAGGACCGCCCTCGACCGGGCGGGCGTGCAGCCGGAAGGAGGCCCGCCCCTGCCGGTCCAGCGCGACGTCGGTCGCGCGGACGTCGGCGTCCGGGGACAGCCCGACGAGCACCGTCCGCGCCCCGGCCGCGTCGGCGTGCCGGCGCATCTCCGACACGACCGTGTCGTCGGCGTTGAGCACGGCCAGACCGCCCGGCGACAGCCCCTGGACCAGCTCGGACTTGGCCTCGCCGATCGCCTCGCGGGAGCCGAACTCGCCGAGGTGGGCGCTGCCGACGTTGAGCACGACCGCGACCTGGGGCGGGGCGACCGCGGTGAGGTGGGCGATGTGCCCCCGGCCGGAGGCTCCCATCTCCGCGACGAGGAAGTCGGTCTCCTCGGTGAGCCGGCACACGGTCAGCGGCACCCCGACCTCGGAGTTGTAGGACGCCTCCGGGGCCAGGGTCCGACCCAGGCGCTGCAGGACCTGGGCCATGAGGTCCTTGGTGGAGGTCTTGCCCGAGGAGCCGGTGATCCCGACGGTGCGCAGGCCGCCCGCGGCGGTGCACCGGTCCACGACCTCGCGGCCCAGCGCGGCGAACGCGCGGGTCACGGCGTCGTAGGGCGGCCGGTCGGGCCGCTCGGACAGCCGGGCGGGGTCCTCCTCGACGACGACGCACGGCAGCGCGTCCACCGGGCGGTTGGTCAGCGCGGCGGCGGCACCCTGCCGGGCGGCCGCCTCGACATAGTCGTGCCCGTCGGCGCTCTCGCCCCGCCGGGCGACGTACAGGCCTCCCGGTCCGGCCTCCCGGGAGTCGGTGACGACGGCGCCGGTGATGGTCACCAGCGCCGTCTCGTCGGTGGAGGGGACGATCCGCCCACCGGTCACCCGCGCCACGTCGTGGAGCGTCAGGGGGATCACTCAGTCGGTCCCTTCGTCTCGGATCGCGATCTGACCCAGTGTCGCACCGGAACCGTCGGGGGCGGGCTCTCCCGGGGAGAACTCCAGGGGCACGGTGGGCGGGGGCGTGGTCGCGGGCTCGACCCCCTCCTTGACGAGGGCGTAGCGCATGATCTTGCTGAACACCGGACCGGCGATGACGCCGCCGAAGGTGTGGATCCGGGTCGGCCGCTGGACCGCGACGGCGACGACGAACCGCGGGTCGTCGGCCGGGGCGAAGCCCATGAACGAGCTGGTCACGCCCTCGTACCGACCCTTCTCCGGGTCGTAGCGGTCGGCGGTGCTCGTCTTGCCGGCGACGTGGTAGCCCTCGATCGCGGCGGCCGGGGCGGTCCCCCCGGTGCTGGCGACCTGCTGCATGATCGTCGTCAGCGTCTCGGCGGTCTCCTCGCTGACCACCCGCTCACCCTCGGGCACCGTCGTCTCGCTGTAGCGGCCCTCGGCGTCCGTCGTGCCGGCCACGATCGAGGGGGGCACGCGCACCCCGTCGTTGGCGATCGTCTGGAAGACGTTGACCTGCTGCAGCAGGGTGGAGGAGACGCCCTGGCCGAACATCATGGTGTAGCGGCTGGTCGCGCTCCAGGTGCCCGGCTCGGGCAGCAGGCCGACCGACTCGCCGGGCAGCCCGAGGCCCTGGGTGGTGCCCACGCCGAACCGGCGCATCCAGTCGTAGAGCTCCTGGTCCTCCAGGTCCTCGCCGTAGAGGATCGTGCCCATGTTGGAGGAGCGGGCCAGCACGCCGGCGAAGGTCAGGTGCCGCAGCGGGTGCTCCTCGGCGTCCTTGAACGAGGTGCCGCCGCGCTGCAGCCGCACGGGCACCTCGATCGGGGTCTCCATCTCGACCAGGCCCTTCTCCAGGGCCGCGGCGGCGGTGATGACCTTGGCGGTCGAGCCCGGCTCGTAGACGTCCTCGACCGCGGCGTTGCGCATCTCCTCCGACTCCTGGGTGTCGTCGGCCGGGTCGAAGGTGGGGTAGCTGGCCAGGGCCAGCACGCGGGAGGTGCGCGCGTCCAGGATCACGGCATACCCCGACAGGGCCCCGGCCTCCTCGACCCGCTCGCGCACGGCGTCGTAGGCGTACCACTGCAGGTCAGCGTCCAGGGTCAGCCGCACGTCCTGGCCGGGCCGGGCCTCCTCCTCGCGGTAGAGGCCGGTGGTGATCCGCTCCCCCTCGCGGCCGACCTCGAAGACCGCCTCGCCGGGCGTGCCGGTGAGCTTCTCGTCGTGGACGAGCTCCAGGCCGCCGGCGGGCATCTCCCCGGCCCCGATCCAGCCGACGAGCGGCGCGCGGCCGCCTCGCCGAGGGGGTAGTCGCGGCGCATGACGTTCTCGGCCGACAGCCCGCGGACGCTGCGCGAGCGCAGCTCCTGCCAGGTCGCGGGCGACTCGTCGGGGGCGACGACGGCGTACTGCTCGCCCAGCGGCTCCTCTAGCCGGCGCAGCACGTCGGCCTCCTTCTCCCCCGTCACCTCGGCGACGACCTGGGCGACCGCCGCGAACCCCTCGGCGAGAACCTCCCCCTCGTCGTCGCGCAGCACGTAGTCCTCGGCCAGGGTCGGGTCGGCGATGATCTTGCGGCGCTCGACGCTCACGGCGAGCTGGGCACCGTCGACGTCGGTGATCGATCCGCGCGGGGCGGGGATGGCGGTGACGCTCAGGCGCCCGTCCAGCGCCGCGGCCGAGACGCTCGCGGCGTCCAGGCCCTGCAGGCGCACGAGCTGGGCCGCGAAGAGGCTGAGCACGAGCAGGACCGCCAGGAGCAGGATCCGCGTGCGGGTGCGCGGATGGCCCACCCCGGGGTGCACGGCCCCGAGGGACCGGCTCCCGCCGCGTGCTGCTGCTGCACTGGATCACCTCGGGAGTCGGTCGGGAGGTCGGTCGGTCAGTCGGAGGCGGCCGTCCCGGCCGGGTCCGCCACGCCCGTCGCGGGCAGGTCAACCGTAATCGTGCGACCGCCGTCGCTCATGGAGGCCACGCCGGTGATGGACCCGTCGGACAGCCGCAGCGTCGCGGTCGAGGGGGCCGGCACCATGCCCAGCCGGCGCGCGCTCTCGGCCAGCGTCTCGGGCGACTCGAGCCGGTCGAGCTCGGCCTGCAGCGTCACCTTCTGGTCGTGCAGCGCGGTCTGCTCGGCGGCCAGCCGACCGAGCACGTAGGAGCCCTCCGCCCGGTGGGTGTTGAGGACCAGGACCACGCTCACCGCGGCCATGATGACGAACAGGCACAGGAGCCGGTATGCGGTGTGCCCGCTCGCGGGGGCGGCGTCCACCACCCGGGTGCGCGAGGTGCGCACGCCGGGCAGGGCGATCGCCGCGGTGGCGCCGCCGGAGCGGCCGCGCGGGGCGGTCACCCGGTCCAGGCCCGGCAGGCGTCCGGGGAAGGCGGGGGCTGCGGCGCGGCCGAGCCGGGCGCCGACGGTCATCTGGGTCATCGCTGCACCTCGGGGTTGTCGCGGGGGTCGCTGCTCGTCGTCGGGGGCTGGTCGGGCGTGGGACGGATCCGCTCGGCGGCGCGCAGGCGCACCGAGGCGGAGCGGGGGTTGCGGGCGGTCTCGACCTCGTCGGCCTGCTCGGCGCCGCGGACGAGGAGCCGGAGCCAGGGCGCGTGCTCGGGCAGCTCGACGGGGAAGCCCGGCGGGGCGGTGCTCGTGGCCCCCGCCGCCAGGCCGCGCTTGGTGATCCGGTCCTCGAGCGAGTGGTAGGACAGCACGACGATCCGGCCGCCGACCGCCAGCGAGGACAGCGCCGCGGTCAGCGCCTGGCTCCAGACGGACAGCTCGGCGTTGACCTCGATCCGCAGCGCCTGGAAGGTGCGCTTGGCCGGATGGCCCCCGGAGCGCTGGGAGGCCGCCGGGACCACGTCGTGGAGCAGCTCCACGAGCGGGCCGGAGGTGGTGAACGGCTCGGTCTCGCGCCGCCGCACGACCGCGCGGGCGATCTGCCGGGCGAACTTCTCCTCGCCGAAGGTCCGCAGCACGTGCGCGAGGTCGCGCGCGTCGTAGGTGTTGAGCACGTCGGCCGCCGTCGGCCCCGTCGACTGGTCCATCCGCATGTCCAGCGGCGCGTCGGTGCGGTAGGCGAAGCCCCGGTCGACCTCGTCCAGCTGCAGAGAGGAGACGCCTAGGTCGAAGAGGACGGCGTCGACGCGGCCGCGGGGCGGGGTCAGCGAGGCGAGCACGCCCGGGAGGTCGTCGCTGACGGCGTGGACGGGGACGAAGCGGTCGCCGAAGGCGGCCAGCCGGGTGCTCGCCAGGGCCAGCGCCTGCGGGTCGCGGTCGATGCCGACGGCGGCGGTCGCGCGCGGGCAGGCCCGCAGGACCGCCTCGGTGTGCCCGCCCATGCCCAGGGTGCCGTCCACGAAGAGCGCCCCCTCGTGCTGGAGCGCGGGGGCCAGCAGCTCGACGCAGCGGTCGAGCATGACGGGGACGTGCCGGTCCTCGGTGGGGACGGCCTCGGCGGGGACGTCTCCGGTGGGGGCGTCTCCGGTGGGGGCGCCCGCCCCGGGGGTGCGCGCGCCCGAAGCGGCTGCGTCGGGGGCCTCGTCGTTGGTGTGCGTCATGGGGGTCGGCCCGGCGTCCAGGTGGAGCCCGGGGCCCCCGTTTCCTGCGTCCTGGTCCCCCACCGTCCTCCCGGGTGCCCTCCCGGCACCGGGGAAGGGGTGTCGGGTGCGGCGGTCGGGTCCGGCACGGGGGAAGTCGTGCCGGCGTCCGGTTCCCGGGGCTCCGGCGCCGGGGAAGTGGCGTCGGAACGGGCGGACGGGGAGAGACCAGGATCCAGGCGGCGGGAGCCACCGGGTCACATGAGTCCGGGCACCACCTCCTCCGACTGCTGGGCGAAGGCGTCCTCGGTGCTGGCCAGGTAGGTCTCCCAGGCGGTGCTGTCCCAGACCTCGACGCGGTTGCCGGCGCCGATGACGGTGCAGTCGGCGCTCAGGCCGGCGTACTCCCGCAGGATCGGCGGGATGGTGACCCGGCCCTGCTTGTCGGGCACCTCGTCGGAGGCGCCGGAGAGGAAGACGCGCTGGTAGTCGCGGACGGCCCGCGAGGAGGTCGGGGTGCTCTGCCACTGCAGCGCGATCCGCTCGAACTCCTCCTGGGCGTAGACGACGAGGCAGCGGTCCTGCCCGCGGGTGATGACCAGCCCGTCCTCAAGCTTCTTGCGGAACTTCGCCGGAAGGATGAGCCGGCCCTTGTCGTCGAGCTTGGGCGTGTAGGTCCCGAGGAAGAGCACTCGGACCACCCCCTTCTCGCTCGACGGGCCGTACCTGCTCCAGTGCGCCCCACCATACTCCACTTTGCTCCCCCCACAAGGGGATACCGCGCCCTTTTCACCCCAGTATGCCGTTTCTGCCCAGGTCAGGGCACATGGGGGCGGGTGGAGGGAGATCTGCTGCCGGCGCGCGGCCAGGCGGGGCCCGCAGCAACCGGCGGCGGACGTCGTCCCAGGTGGGACGGGGTCGCCGTCGGCGGGGGGACCCCTCCGTGCCCCCGGGTGGGGTGAAGTGGGGGACGGGGGTGGGGCGGAGTGGGGGACGGAGGTGGGGCGGAGCGGTGGACGGGGGTGGCGGAGCGGGGGACGGGGGTGTGGCGGAGCGGGGGACGGTGGTGGCGAGCGGCTCGTCCGGAAGGATGAACTCGGTCGAAAACCTCTGTACGGCAACGACGGCGCAGCCCTACGATGAGAGAGTTCTCATCGAACCTGTCGGACCTAGGGGGTCACGATGGCAGGACGGACGACGCGGGTGCGTCTTTTCGGGCCGACGAGCGTGGTCGGTGCCGGGTCGCCGGAGCGCGCCGTCCACCTCGTCGGCAAGCACGGGCGCATCCTGGCCCTGCTGGCCCTCGAGCTGGGCCACCCCGTGCCCAAGGACCGGCTGGCCGAGCTCGTGTGGGACGGGCGCCCGCCGCCGTCCTACCGCCAGGCCCTGGACAGCGACGTGTGCGTCCTGCGCCGCAAGGCCGAGCTGGGCCCTGGCCGGACCTCGGCCCTGGCCACCACCCCCTCCGGGTACGTCCTGGACGCCGACCGGGTGGGCGTCGACCTGACCGAGGCCCGGGCGCACGTCGGACGGGCCTGCCGGGAGCGGGCCGCGCTCGCGCTCGCCGACGCCGACGCAGCCCTGGCCCTGTCCGACCGCGGCCGGCTCCTCGAGGACGAGCCCTACGCAGCCTGGGCCGAGCAGGCCCGGGTCGGGTGGTCCGTGTGCGCCACCCGGCTGCACGTGTGCGCCTCCCGTGCGGCCCTGGCGGTCGGCGACCCCGACCGCGGAGTCCGGCACGCCACGGAGGCCGTGACGCACGACCCCGTCTCGGAGACCGCCGTCGCCCAGCTGATGCGCGCCCTGTGGTGGGACGGGCGGCGGGCCGAGGCGGTGCACGCCTACAGCTGCCTGCGCCGGCGGATGCTCGACGACCTGGGCGAGGAGCCCGGCCCGGCCACCGAGCAGCTGTTCCTCACCATCCTGCGCGACGAGGGGGGCCCCCGGGCGGCCGCCGACCCGACCACGCAGATTCAGCTGGCCCTGCGGCTGCTGCGCGAGACCCTGGACCGCACCCCGGGGACGAGGCCCCCCGAGCTGGACGCCGAGCTCTCCCTCGCGGCCGCCGCGGCGCTCACCGGTGAGCGACGTCCAGGCCCGGCCCCGGTCCGATGACCGGGACGGCCAGGGCGGTCCGATGACCACGCCCGCGGCCGTCCGGACGGTGCTGGTCGTCGACGACCACCGGATCTTCGCCCAGATGCTGGCCGCCTCGCTGGACGCCGAGCCCGACCTGCGGACGGTCGCCACCGCGCACGAGGCGCGCACCGCGCTGGAGCTGGCCGCGCTACACCGGCCCGACCTGGTCGTCACCGACGCCCGGCTGGCCGACGGCGACGGCGTCGCCCTGGCCCGTCGGCTGGTGGACGAGCTGTCCGCCGCCGTCGTCGTGGTCCTCACCGCGTTCGCCGACGCCGGACTGGTGGAGCGCGCGGCCCGGGCGGGCGCCAGCGCGGTGCTCGCCAAGGACGGCGACCTCCCGGGGCTGCTCGCGGTGCTGCGGTCGGCCCGTCGGGGGGCCTTCGAGGTGGGCCCCGGGCTGGACGCCCCGGCGCCCAGCGTGGAGGACCGGCTCGCCGCGCTGGGTCTCACCCCGGAGGACGGTGCCCTCCTGCGCCTGCTCGCCGCCGGGATGGACACCGAGGGGCTCGCCCGCGAGCTCGACGTGTCCCCGCAGCGGGCCCGCGCCCACGTGGACCGCATCGCCGACGTCCTCGGCGTGCGGGGCGCCGCCGACGTGGTGGCCGAGGCGGTCGGGCAGGGCCTGGTGAGGATCGGCCGTGGCTGACCGGGACCTCGAGCGCGCGGGCGGTCGTGCCCTGAGCAGGACCAGCGTCGTGCGGGCCGCCATGGTCCGGTTCACCGCACTGAGCCTCTCCGGGCTGCTCGTGCTCACGCTGCTGTCCGTCCCGGTCGCGAGCTGGATCGCCCGGTCGTCGGCGCAGCGGGAGGCCGAGGAGCGCACCCTGGCGTTCGCCCGCTTCGTGGCCGCTCCCCTGGTCGACGCCGACGTGGGGGCCGCCCCGGTCGACAGCTCCCTGGCCGCGGCGATGGACCAGCGGCTGCGCGACGAGTCGATCGTGCACGCCGTCCTGTGGGGCGGGGACGGGCGGGTGCTGTGGGCCGACGACCCCTCCGCCGTCGGCACGGTCGAACCGCTCGACCCCGACCTGGTCGACCTGCTCGGCACGACCGGGGCCGTGTCCCACTACGTGTCCTCGATCCACGCGGGTGGCAGCAGCGGGGGCGAGGAGCAGGTGCTGGAGGTCTACGCCTCGGCGGCCGGCACTGACGGGACACCCTTCCTGCTGGAGTGGTACTGGCCCACCTCGCAGCTGGCCGGCACCCGCACGCACGTCCTGCAGCGGTTGCTTCCGCTGACCGTCGGGTCGCTCCTGCTCTTCCAGCTGCTCGTCCTGCCGCTCACCCTCTCGACCGCGCGCCGCGTGGACGCCGAGCGGGCCCGGTTGTCCCGGCACGCGCTGGCCGTCCAGCAGCTGGAGCGCCGGCGGATCGGGCAGGACCTGCACGACGGCGTGGTCCAGGACCTCTCCGGGCTGGGCTACCTCATCCCCACCGTGCGCGGCCAGCTGCCGCCCGGTTCCGCCGTGCGACCCCTCCTGGACCAGGCGGCCGACGCGGTGACCCGTGACGTGGCCGACCTGCGCGCCATGATCGCCGACGCCCGGATGCCGGCCCTGGAAGGGGGACGCCTGTCCGCGGCCCTGGAGTCCCTCGCCGCCCGGGGCCGCACCCACGGACTGGCCGTGGACCTGGCGCTGAGCGAGAGCGTGGACGACCTGCAGGACCCGGCCCGGTCCCTCGTCTACCGGGTCGTCCGGGAGGGGCTGCGCAACGCCGTACGCCACTCCGGGGCCGAGCGGGTGACGGTCACCGTGACGATCGACCGCGCCCAGGTGCGGGTGTCGGTGGTCGACGACGGGGCGGGCCCGCCCACCGACGTGGTGGACGTCCCGGAGTTCCTCACCGACGCGGTGCCCCGCACCGCCCGCGGGGAGGAAGGGGACGGTGAGGAGGGTGGCCAGACCCTCGGGGAGCACGTCGGCCTCTCGCTGCTGCGCCAGACCGCGAAGGAGCACGGCGGCGGCCTGATCCTGCGGCGCCACCCCTCGGGCGGGGCCCAGCTCCTCGTCACCATGGACCCGGGGCCGGTCCGCCGGCGTTGGCACAGGGTGGGCGGCCGCTCGGACGCCCGGCCCGTCGACGGCCCAAGGTCGACGCAAGGTCGGTCCGGCTAACCTGTCGGGGTGGACAACAACGTCCCTGCCGGCACTCCCGAGATGCCGCGACCGTTCTCCGACGGGGTGCGGATCGCCCTCGTCGACGACCACCCGCTCGTGCGGGCGGCCCTGCGGATGGTGCTGGACGCCACCCCCGGCCTGCAGGTCTGCGTCGAGGCGCAGGACGGTCCGGGCGGTGTCCGCGCCGTGCTCGACGAGCGTCCCGACGTCACGCTGATGGACCTGGCGATGCCGGGATTCGGCGGAGTAGAGGCCACCCGCACCATCCTGGCGGGGTGGCCCCAGGCCCGCGTGGTCGTCCTCACCGCCTTCGCCGACCACGTGCTCGTCGACGAGGCGGTCGGCGCCGGCGCGGTCGGGTACGTCCTCAAGGACGCCTCCCCCGGCACGGTCGTCGACGCGGTCCTCGAGGCCGCCCGCGGCGGCCGCCCCGTGCGCCCCGACCTCGCGCGCCCCTGCGCCTGACCCCGGTCCTTCGCCCGCCCCCCACCTGGGACCCGCACCTTCCTGCGCCCCCGTCCGGCCCTCCTCGACCCGGCCCCGCGTCGTCCGCCGCGCACCCCCGGCCGGCACGACGGAGGGCCGCCGGTCCGATCGGACCGACGACCCTCCCGCCCGGCCAGGGGTGGGGCCGGGCGGTGGGCGGCCGCGCGCCGGGCGCGGCCGCCCACCCCGTCGTCAACGGCGCTGGAAGGTCACCCCCTGGAGGGTTCCTCCGCGCACGGACTCGACGACGAGCTGCGTGCTCGCACCGGGGTTGACCCCGCCGCGGACACGAATGCCCCAGTCACCGGTGGTCGCCGGGGCCACCGGGGCGGAGACGAGTCCCTCACCGACCAGGGCGCCCTTGGTGCCGTCGGCGTTGCGGACCCACACCTTCACCGTGTTGTTCCAGGTGACGCTGGCGGTGCCCGACACGCGCCACTCGGACTTGTCGGCGCGGTACTGCGCCTGCCCCACGGTGAGCTGGTCCACGACCTGGGTGACCGTCACGGTGGACGAGGCGGTCTGCCCGTCGGCCCCCGTCACCGTCACCTCGAACACGAGCGGCTCTGCGCTCGCCGGCATCGGGAACGTGAAGCTGGCGGCCGTGGGGTCCGCGAGAGGAACGGAGGTCCCGGCCGTCTGCGTCCACGCGTACCCGGTGGCACCGGTGCTGTCCGCGGCGGAGACGGTGACCTGACGTCCGAGGGGAGCCTCGGCCGGCGAGGCGGTGGCCGTGGCGACCGGGCCGGCGGGCGGCGGGGGCGGGGTGGCCTCCGTGACGACCGCGACCGCGTAGGAGGCGCTGGTGTGGGTCCCGCCGCTGCCCACCGCGGTGAGGGTGAAGGCGAGCGAGGTCTCCTCGGCCGGGGCGGTGAAGGTGACCTCCTGCCCGGTCTGCCCCGCGATCCCGACGTCGGGCCCGGCGACCTGGTCCCACAGCAGGCTGTCGGCGTTGTGGGAGGCGCTGGTCAGGGTGACGGGCTGGCCCACGAGCACCTCCGTCGGCCCCGAGATCATCGCCACGGTCGGCATGGCCTGGGCGGCCTGGGGACCCGTCACGGTGACGGGCGTGGTCGCGCTGCCGCCGGCGGCCGAGGTCACCGTCACCGACGCCGGCGGTGCCGTCGTCGTGGTGGTCACGGTGCCGCCCGTCAGCACGACGGGCGACCCGGCGGCGTCGGTGAGGCCGTCGACGGTCAGCACCGGCGGGTCGACCTCGTCGCTGGAGGTGGCCGTGACCGTGAGCTCGTCGGTGGCGGTGTCGTAGGTCGCCGTGGTGACGGTGACCCGGTCGGTCACCGGCAGGGTGCGGGTGGCGACCGGGCGGTCGCTGTCGTTGGTGAAGGTCACGGTGCCCGGCACGGTCTGGGGCAGCGGCAGGCGCCCGAAGTAGCGTCCCCCGTCCGCGTCCAGGGTCGTCCTGACGACCCCCTCGCCCTCGACCGAGACCGACTCGTTCACGTCGGTGACGGCGTGCACGTCGAGCCAGCGACCGGACGGACCCTCTGCGTAGAACGCTCCCTGCGGGTCGATGCCCGAGTTGGTCGACACCTTGCCCATGAGCGAGAACTGGTCGGTCGCCGCCACCGTCGCGCGGGTGCCGTCGTCGAGCAGCTGGTCGACCCGGAACTCGTTGGTCCCGTGCGGGCTGCCCGTGACGCGGGTGGGCACGGCCGGGTCGCCCACGTAGCGGTTGCCGTCCGGCGTCTCGATGAGACCGTCCACCCCGACGAGGAAGGGATTGATCCGGGACCGCAGCGCGAGCCCGAAGTTGCCCGGCGCCGGGGTGATGTCCTCGACGTAGCGGAAGCCGTCCGCCTCCGCGTCGGTGACGGTGAACGTGTCCACGCCGTAGGGGTGGACCACCTCGTAGGTCCCGCCGGACGGGAGGTCGAGGTCGAAGCGCACGCGGCCGAAGACCACCTGGTCACCGTCGACCGTGGCCTCGTTGGCCATCGTGGCCTCCAGCCCGTAGACGAGCACCCCCTTGCCGCCGGTCGGCATGTCGATCTCGGCCCCCGCCAGGAAGTAGAAGGACTCAAGCGGCCAGTTGTCCGGGAAGCTGATCGGGGACTCGGGGTCGGGCATCTCACCGCGCAGGAACGCCGGGTCGCAGTAGGGGTCCTCCAGGTCGAGGCACTGCTCCAGGCGCAGGCCCTCGCTGTCCCGGTACCACGTGGGGTACCCGTGCTCCCCGCTGACGGGGCCCACGGCGGACAGGCTGGTGGGGTTGGGCACCGTGACCTCGGCCAGCGCCACGGTCGCGCCGGTGGCGACCACGCCCGCCGTGGCGAGCACGGCGACCGTCCGGCGCCTCAGGAGGGACCCGGGCAGGCGTCGCCCGGCCGGGTCGTGGATGGTGGTCATGTCGAGCTCCTCGGGTGGTGGTGGGGATGGGTGGAGACAGGTATGGGGCGGGGGCGGGTGCGGGAAGGGCGCGGGCCCGGGCGGTTCACGGATGGATCACCCGGCCGGTGATGGCGTCGAGGGGCACCGGACCCAGCCGACGGGAGTCGATGGAGTCGAAGCGGTTGTCGCCCAGGACGAAGACGTGGTCGTCGGGCACCTGGACGGGCCCGAAGAACACGCCGTCGAGGGTGACGTCGTCGACGTAGGGCTCCTCGACCGGTTGGCCGTCGACGTGCAGCACGGCGTCGAGGATCTCGATGCGCTCCCCCGGCAGACCGACGACCCGCTTGACGACGGCACCGTCGGCGCCGTCGAAGAGGACGAGGTCCTGGTGGTCCACGTCGTCCCAGTGCAGGGAGAGGCGGTCGACGAGGATCGTCGACCCCGGCTCCAGGGTGGGAGCCATCGAGTCGGAGGCCACCTCGAAGGGGGTGAGGACGAAGGCTCGGGCCACCGCCACGCCCAGCAGGGTGAGCGCGGCGGCGGCGCCGAGGGTCGTGGTGGTCGCCACGGCGATCACGCGTCCGGCGGGAAGGTGTCGAGCAGCGCGGGCGCCGTGGTGATCGGGTCGTGCGCGTCCGGCTGCCCCGGGGTCAGGCCCACGGCGAACTGGTGCATCATGTCGTGGTCCTCGTGGGGCAGGTTGTGGCAGTGGACCATGTACTTGCCTCGGCGGTCGAAGCGCATGAGCACCCGCACCAGCTCGTCCGGACCGACGTAGGCCACGTCCTTGGGACCGCGCTCGTAGTCGAACGGCGGCCGCCCGTTGCGGCTGAGGATCTTGAAGTCGACCAGGTGCACGTGCAGCGGGTGGAACCACCCGCCCGAGCTCGTCTCCAGGTCCCACGTCTCGACGTCGCCGAGGCCCGGGTTCGCCAGCACCCGGGTGTAGCCGCTGGCGACGACGTCGCTCCACGTCTCCTCGTTGATGTTCCAGATGTTGGTCTGGTCGTTGCGCTTGAGGTGCAGGCGACGCCGGCGACGGCTCGTGGCCGGGTCCAGGCTCATAACCTCGCTGGAGGCCAGCGTCTGGGGGATGGCCCTCCAGGTCGGGTCGCTGGTGTCCACCGGGGCGTCGGTCACCGTGAACGCCATGATCTCGTCCGTGTGGTCGAAGTCGACGTTCTTGGGGTTGGAGGCGTTGCGCAGCCGGACCGTGGTCCCGGGGGCGTAGCGGCTGAAGTCGACGAGGAACTCGTAGCGCTCGGCCGGGGAGTGCCGCCAGCGCGTCACCGGCCGGCTCACCGGCATCAGGCCACCGTCGGTGGCGACCATGTGCACGGGCTCCCCGGTGCTCAGGTAGGGCCGGTAGGACCGTGACATGGAGGCGTTGAGGAGGCGGAAGCGGTAGACCCGCCGCTGGACCTGCATGACCGGCCACGGCTGTCCGTTGACGAGGACGACGTCACCCCAGACGCCGGAGTGCTCGTCGTCGTCGAAACGTACCCTCCCGTCGGCCTCGAACATCATGTCGCACAGGGTGAGCGGGACGTCGAAGTCGCCCTGGGGCAGCAACGCCCGCTCGACCTCGTCGTGGATGAGGTACTGGGCGGCCAGGCCCGAGTAGACGTTCATCGTGGTCTGGTGCGAGGCGTGGTCGTGGTACCAGATCGACCGGGCCGCCTGGTCGTTCTCGTACACGTACTCCTTGTAGTAGCCCGGCCCGGTGAGGTCGCCGGCGTAGCCGTCGAACTCCGGGGCGGAGGCGTGCCCGTGCAGGTGGGTCGACAGTGAGATGGACTCGTGGTCGGCGTGGCTCGCGTGCCGCACGCCGGTCAGGCCGTTGCGCACCCGCAGGCGCACCTGGGTGCCCCGCTCGACCGAGATCGTCGGCCCCGGGACCATCCCGTTGTAGCCGATGACCGGGGTGGTGTACTTCGGCAGGATCGAGGCCGTGCCCGCCCGGGCCGTGACGCTGTAGCGCTCCACGCGCACACCGTCGGCGTCGGTCAGCACCTGGTAGGGCGCCAGCCGGGGCAGGGGGCGGAAGGCCGCCCGGTAGGGCCGGGGCATGTCCCGGTCCGCCAGCCCGCTCGCCGACTTCGTCAGCACGGTGTTGCCCAGAGGCTGGGTCAGGCCTGCGTACCCCATCATCCCCCAGCGCGCCCAGGCCCGAGGCCGCCAGCAGGTTCCGTCGTGTGATGTCCACCGAAGTGTCCCCTTCTGCTGCACGCTTCCCGTCAGGTCCGGCCGGGGGTGTGTCACGGATGTCGGCGGGAAGCTCTCCCGGTCGGTGATCACCACGGTCCGCCTCCCGCCTTGCGCGAACCTTGCGTCCCACTTGGTGGCAAGATCGACCCATGTCCACTCCGACATCGCCCCCGACCGAGCCCGCCTCTGCCGATCCCGGTCCCGGTCCCGGTCCGGCCGACCCCGGTGCCGTGGACCTCGACACGGTGCGCCGGGTCGCCGGGGGGATCCACCGGGCGATCACCACGGTGATCGAGGGCAAGGACGAGGTCGTCACCACCGCCGTGACCGTCCTGCTCGCCGAGGGCCACCTGCTCGTGGAGGACGTGCCCGGGGTCGGCAAGACGATGCTGGCCAAGTCGCTGGCCCGGGCCATCGACTGCCAGGTCTCCCGCGTGCAGTTCACCCCCGACCTGCTGCCCAGCGACATCACCGGCGTGAGCGTGTTCAACCAGGACAGCCGCCAGTTCGAGTTCCGGCGCGGGGCGATCTTCGCCAACGTCGTCGTCGGCGACGAGATCAACCGGGCCTCGCCCAAGACGCAGTCCGCGCTGCTGGAGTCGATGGAGGAGCGCCAGGTCACCGTCGACGGGCACACCTACCCCCTCCCCCGGCCCTTCCTTGTCATGGCCACGCAGAACCCGATCGAGATGGAGGGCACCTACCCGCTCCCGGAGGCCCAGCGGGACCGCTTCATGGCGCGCCTGTCGATGGGCTACCCCTCGGCTCTCTCCGAGATGGCCATGCTCGCCTCCCACGGCGGCGTCTCCCCGCTGGAGGCGCTGACCCCCGTGACGACCTCGGAGGAGGTGCAGGCCCAGATCGAGGCGATCCGCGAGCTGCACGTCTCCGACGCGCTGCGCCGCTACGTCGTGGAGCTGATGGCCGCCTCCCGCCACCACCGGATGCTGCGCCTGGGCGCCTCGCCGCGCGCCGGCCTGCAGCTGCTCCGGGCCGCCCGGGCGCACGCCGCGCTCGCCGGCCGCGACCACGTCGTGCCCGAGGACGTGCAGGCGATCGCGGTCCCGGTGCTGTCCCACCGCGTGCTGGCCACCGGCGAGGCCTCGCTGACGCGGCACAGCACCTCCGACATCGTCCGGGACGTCGTCGAGCGCACCGCCGTCCCCGCGGGGCGCTGAGGGGAGCGATGAGGTCCCCCTGGAAGGTGCTCACCGCCCGGGGCAGGGCGTTCACCGTCCTGGGGGTGGTGGTCGTGGTCGCGGGCGTGCTCCTCGGTTACGAGGACGTCACCCGCATCGGTCTGGTGCTCCTGGCCCTGCCCCTGCTGGCCCTGCTGCTCGTACCCCGCCGCACGCCCCGTATCAGGGTCCTGCGCGAGGTCGAGCCGGTCCGCCTCAGCCCCGAGGAGCGCGGCACGGTCACCGCACGGTTCACCAACGTCGGCCGCCGCCGCACCCCGGTCTACCTGGCCGAGGAGCGCCTTGACCCCCAGCTCGGCGAGCGGCCCCGGTTCGTGCTCCCGCGCCTGGTCCCCGGCGAGGAGAAGCGCCTGCGGTATGCCGTGCGCAGCCGCCACCGCGGCGCCTACCACCTCGGGCCGGTCCTGCTGCGCCAGCGGGACCCCTTCGGCCTGACCTTCCTCACGCTGCAGCTGTCCTCCACCGCCGAGGTGCTCGTGCTGCCCCGCGTCCACCCCCTCGGCGACGGGCGGGTGCGTGGCACCTCCCGCGGCAGCGAGGGCGAGATGCCCCAGATGGTCGCCCTGCACGGCGAGGACGACGTCTCCATCCGCAACTGGCGCCAGGGCGACGAGCTGCGCCGGGTGCACTGGCCCGCGACCGCACACCGCGGCGAGCTCATGGTCCGGCAGGAGGACCGGCCGGCCCGCCGGCGGGCCCTGCTGCTGCTGGACTCCCGCGACGGCGCCCACCCCGGCTCGGGGGTGCGCACCTCCTACGAGTGGGCCGTCTCCGCGCTGGCCTCGGTCGCCCGACACCTGGTGGCCGACGGGTTCGTCGTCCACCTGCTCACCGACACCACCCTGCGGGAGGGGACCACCGACCACCCGGTCGACCTCGACGTCGCGCTGACCGCCCTGGCGCGGGTGCAGCCGGACCCCGAGGGCCGGCTGGACCGGCTGGCGGCGGCCGCCGCCCCCTTCACCACCGGTGGCGTCCTCGTCATCGCCGCCGTCGTCGGCGACGACGAGGAGTCGCTGCGCACCCTGGCCGCCATCCGCCAGCCGGGCTCGCGCGCGATGGCCTTCGTCCTGGACCCCACCCGCTTCGGCGGCGGCGAGCGCACCCGGCGGGCCGACCGGGAGGCGACCCGCGAGGTCGACCGCCGACGGCGGGGGCGGACCGCCGGCGACGACGGGATCGGCGGGGCCGGGGCGGTCGGCGCCGAGACCGCCCAGCACCGCGAGCTCGCCCCCACCGCCGTGCTCGCCGACGCGGGGTGGCAGAGCGTGGTGGTGGGACCGCATACCGAGATCCCGCAGGCCTGGGCCTCCCTCACCGCGGCGGGCGGGCTCGTGGGGGCTCGCCGATGAGGCTGGACGAGGAGGCGTTCGCGCGGGGGATGTGGCCCGAGGGCCTCGTCGCCGCGCTCGCCACGCTGGCGGTGGCCTGGCCGCTGACCGAGCTGCTGCGCGACAACAGCTGGTTGTGGCCGGCCGTGCTCATGGTGGGGGTGGTGGCCCTCTCCGGGGCGGTCCTGCGCACCCTGGACGTGCCGCCCAGCGTCGTCGCGCTGCTGCAGCTGCTCCTCGGGCTGGCCGGGCTGATGCTGACCTACCTGCGCGAGACGCTGTGGCGCGGCCTGCTGCCGACCGGGGAGACCCTGGACCAGATGGGCGTGCTCCTGCGCGAGGCCGGCACGGTCCTGCAGACGTACGCCGCGCCCGCCCCCGTCACCGACGGGGTCTCCTTCCTCCTCGTCGCCGTGCTCACCCTCACGGCGGTCTCCGTCGACTCGATGGGTGTCACCGGGCGGGCTCCGGCCAGCGCCGGGATCCCGCTGGCGGCCGGCTTCCTGGTGTCGGTGTCCAACACCGGCCAGGCGATGGAGCCGTGGTACTTCGCCGCGGTCGCCGTCCTGTGGCTGGTCATGCTGGCCCAGCAGGGGCACCGGGTGCTGGCCGGATGGTCCTCGGCCGACCGGCGGGAGGCGCGCGGGGACGACATCGGCGTCAAGGTGCCCACCTACCGCGGCCTGGGGCAGGCGCTCGGGGCGCTGGCGCTGGTCGCCGCGGTGCTCGGCGCCGCCGCGCTGCCGCACCTGCCGCCCACCTTCTTCGGCGACGGCCTGGCCCGCAACCCCGACGCACGCACCGCGGGGGGCGGGGGCGACGTGACGTTCACCGAGACGATGGACCCCGCGCAGGACCTGCGCAACCAGTCGCGCACGCCGGTGCTGACCTACCGCACCTCGGCCACCCGGCTGGAGCCGCTGCGCGTCACCGCGACCGAGCGGTGGGAGGACGGCCGGTGGGTCGCCCCGCAGCGCACCCAGGGCGGACTGACCCAGGTGGGCGAACCGGTCCCGCCGCCGCCGGGTCTGGGTGAGGACGTCCCGGTCCAGCCCCAGCAGCTCAGCGTGACCGGCAACTCCCTGGAGCCGCCCCACCTGGCGACCTCCACCCCCCTGGTGACGCTCGACCTGCCCGAGGGTGCGGCATACCGCTTCGACCCCGAGGACCGCACGGTCGTCCTGCAGACGCCGGTCGAGTCCTACGAGACCACCTACCTCGCGGTGGGCGGGGGCACAGGCTCGCTGCCCGACGGCGTGGGCGCGGCCCCGGCCGACCCGGCGCAGTTCGACCCGGAGGTGCTCGAGCTGGACCCGGTGTCCCTGCCGGCGGTCGAGCAGCTCACGGCCGAGGTCGTGGGCGGGGAGACCAACACGCTGGAGACGGCCGTCCTCATCCAGGACCACCTGCGCTCCAGCGCCTACACCTACTCCCTGACCCTGGCTCCGGAGGCCCAGGACGACGCGAGCGACCCGATCGGCGGGTTCCTGGCGACGCGGCAGGGGTACTGCGTGCAGTTCGCCACGGCGATGGTGATGATGATGCCCGCAGCGAGGGGATCCCCTCACGGATGGCCGTGGGCTTCCTGCCCGGAGACCCGCAGCCCGACGGCACGCGCGCGGTCGTGGCCTCGGACGCGCACACCTGGCCCGAGCTGTGGATCGAGGGGATGGGGTGGACCCGGTTCGAGCCCACCCCCGGCGTGCGCAGCGAGGCCCCGCCGGCCTACGCCCGGGCCCAGGAGGGCGGCGACACCGCGCCGACCACGACGACGGTCACCCAGACGCCGACACCGACCGAGGAGCAGGCGCCCGCGCCGGCGCCCCAGCCCGACGAGACCTGGCAGGACCGGCTGGCCGACCTGCTCCCCCTCATCGGGAGGGTCCTGCTGGGGCTGCTGCTGCTCGCCCTGCTGCTCGCGCTCGTGCCGCTGGCCGGCCGGCGTCACCGGGAGGGGGCGCTCGCCGAGGCGAGCACGCCCGCGGAGCAGGTCGAGGCGCACTGGACCTGGCTGACGCGCAGCCTGCGGGACCTGTCCGTGCCCGACCCCCCGGAGCGCAGCCCCCGCGCGATGGGTCGGCACTACCGCAGCGTCACCACGCTGAACCGGTCCGGCGAGGCGTCCCTGGACCGGCTCAGCGCGGTGCTCGAGCGGGCCCGCTACGGCCGGCCCGGGACCGTGCAGGCCGGGCAGGTGGAACCGCTCGGCGACGACGTGCGCCGGATCGTGGAGCAGGTGCGCGAGGGCACGCCCTGGAACGTGCGGGCCAACGCGGCCCTGCTGCCGCGCAGCGGGATGGACGGGATCAGGTCGATGCTGGGACGGCGAGGACGGCCGGGACGGCGGGGGTGAGGGGTCGCGCATGGTGGGCCACCGCCCTCGGCTGGTTCGTCGGTGGTGGCATCACGGCCTGGATCCTGTGGGGCCCCTTCCTGTTCTTCGCCTATCCCGGCCGGGAGGCCCATCTCGTCCTCGACACGGCGGACGCCTGCGTCGCCCTGCTGGGAGCCTTCCTGGCCCACGGCCGGTTCGTGCGCGCCGGGCGGTGGCAGGACCTCCTCCTCGCCCAGAGCCTGCTCGTGCTCGCGGTCTCCGGAGCCGTCTCCGGGATGCTCGCCGGCGTGCTCCCCGGCTCCCCCGGCGCCACCGACGTCTGGATGCTGCTCGGCCTCCGGACCGTGGGCGCGCTGTTGCTCCTCGCGGCGTCGCTCGTCGGACCGGTGCGGGTGGTGGGTGTCCGGCTCCGGCGGGCCGGCGTCGCCGGAGGACGTGTCGCCCCGGGGGGCCGCCCTTCCCGGGCCGGCGCGCCGGCGTGGGTCCCGACCGTGGGGGGACCCACGCTCGTCGGCGTGGCCGCCTTCGTCCTGGCCTCCCTCGTCGGCGCGGGTCTTCCGGTGGCCGTGGACACGGCATACCTCGAGGCGGACCTGCGCCCCGCGCTGCTGACGGCGCACCCCGTGCTCGTCGGTGCCCAGCTGCTCTCGGCCGTGGCGTTCCTGGTCGCCTCGGTGGCGTTCACCCGTCAGGGGATCCGGACGGGCGACACGCTGCTGCGGTGGTTGGGGCCCGCGAGCGCCCTGGGCGGGTTCGCCCGGGTGAACTACGCGCTGGCGCCGTCGCTGTACACCGACTGGCTCTACACCGGTGACCTGCTGCGGACCGGGTTCTACCTGCTGCTGCTGGTCGGGGCCGCCCGTGAGCTCTCGCGGTACTGGACCGCCCGCACCGAGGACGCCGTGCTGGCCGACCGGCGCAGGCTGGCCCGTGAGCTGCACGACGGCGTGGTGCAGGAGCTGAGCTACATCCGGGGCGAGAGCCACGCGATCCAGGACGACCCCGGCCTGCGGGAGCGCATCCTGGGGGCGACCGACCGTGGCCTGGACGAGGCACGGGCCGCGATCCACGCCCTGGGCCAGTGGAGGGCGAGCCGTTCGCCGAGCTGCTGCACCGCGCCGCCCACGAGCTGGGACGACGGCACCGGATGGACGTGGTCGTGGACGCCGACCCCTTGCTGGCGGTGGAGGCCGACCAGGTGCACACCTTGCTGCGGATCGTGCGCGAGGCGGTGACCAACGCCGCTCGCCACGGACGGGCGGAGGTCGTCAGGGTCGAGCTCCGCGGTGACGGGGGTGCACGGCTCCTGCGGGTGTGCGACGACGGCGTCGGGTTCGACGTGGACGGAGCGGTGCAGCAGCGGACCGGGTACGGGCTGGTCAGCATCGGCGAGCGGGCGAGGGCGTTGCCGGGCACACTGGACATCGCCAGCGAGGTCGGTGTCGGGAGTGAGGTGAGTGTGCGGTGGTGACGGCGGACGGCGGGCGGGCGCATGCCTCGGCGGACGGGTCTGCGGATGCCCCCGAGCCGGGGGCGAGGAACAGGCCCGGGGAGGAGGGACCGATGCGCGTCGTCCTGGCCGACGACCATGCACGGGTGCGCGACCAGGTGCGCCGGGCGCTGGAGGACGGCGGGTGCGAGGTGTGCGGTGAGGGTGCGACGGCTCAGGAGGCTGTCGACCTGGCGGTGCAACACGCTCCCGACGTGGTGCTGCTGGACATCCACATGCCCGGCAGCGGCATCTCCGCCGCCGCCGAGATCACCCGCCGACTGCCGCAGACGGCCGTGGTCATGCTGACCCGCTCCGGTGACGACGAGGACCTCTTCGACTCGCTGCGGGCCGGAGCGTCGGGCTACCTGCTCAAGGGGGACGACCCCGCCACGCTGCCCGACGCGCTGAGGGGCGTGCTCGACGGGGAGGCGGCGATGTCGCGGCGCCTGGTCACGCGGATCATGCAGGAGTTCCGCGCGCCGCGACGCCGGCCGTTCGTGCGCAAGTCGGTCGCAGCGGGGCGGCTCAGCTCCCGCGAGTGGGAGGTCATGGAGCTGCTCGCCCAGGGACTGACCACCGAGGACGTGTCCAAGCGGCTGTTCCTCGCGCCCACCACCGTGCGGGTGCATGTGTCCTCGGTGCTGCGCAAGCTGCGCGTGAAGGACCGCGAGAGCGCCTTCAAGCTGCTCAGGCAGGATCCGGAAGAGCCTGCGCCAGAGCGCTGAGCACCATGCCCAGCCGCTCGGCCTCCTGCGGCGTGTGCTGCGTGTCGCCGATCAGCACGTAGGGACCGTCCCGCTCCCCCGTCGTCGGGTCGACGGACATGCACAGCACGGCGCTCACCCCGTCCGCCAGGGCGACCGGCTCACCCTGGTGCAGCCAGTCGTCCTCGCCGCGGGCAGGGTCGTGGGCGGTGACGCACCACGGGGGGCAGTGTTCGACGGTATCGGTGCCCACACTTCTCCCTACGGTCCGTCGGTCGGTTTCGAGACGGACGTGGGGACCCCGGCATGTGTCAAGGTCCCGACATCCGCTGCGGGCTTAGAGCACATCAGGCCTCACCTCTTCAACTCGAAAGGGATGCTCCTGGTGGTGCCGTCCTCGAGCTTCACGACCAGATGGCCCTGCTCGTTCGTCAGGCCCGTCAGGTGCGAACTTGCGTACTTGTGGCGCCGCCTAGCCGCTCCACCGTCGCGGACGCGGTCTTGGTCCCCTCCTCGTCGCGGGCAACGTCCGTGCAGCGCAGCTCCGGGACATTGTCGAGGATCACCACCTCATCCCCTGGGACACCGACAGCGTTGTCGGCGTGGGCGACAGCACCCCCAACACCTACGAGCAGGACGGCGGACAGGGCGGCCACCGCCCTGTTGGTTATGCGGAGCAGAAGGTCCTTTACAGAAATGGATTGTCCGGTCTCGAGGACGACCGGGTGGTAACGACGACGTCCGGCCTGAATAGCGTCCCGCATGTGGGGAAGGTGATTGGTCGGAGCACCGCTGTTGCCCTTCTCTGAGCTCGGCCATGGAAGGCGAGAGGGACAGGGAGCCCCGCGCACCTGGTGTTGGTGCGCGGGGCTGCCCGTCGTTGCTTGCTGGTCGTGCCGTGTGCTACTTGCGGAGGTCGAACACTGCCTTCACCGGGACTGCAAAGCTCGGGTCCATGACCGTCACGGTGTAGGTGCCGTTGCCCAGTGCGAGGCCGCCGTTGAGCTGGCTGTTCTTGGTGGACAGGTTGTAGACGTACTGGGTGTCGGCCCAGCGCATCAGCTTGCCGTTGGTCGCGACCTCGGTGATGACCGGCTCGTTGACCGCGCCGTCAACGATGGTGTCACCCTGCACGAGGTTGACCGCCGGGGTGAGGTTGCTCACGGGGAGGCCGTCGCAGCCGGTCACCGTGATCTTGACCGGGACGGTGCTGCCGATCTTGAAGGTGCTGCGGGTGCCGGTGGTGTTGATCGGTGCCTGGATGACGCTCGGGGTGTTGTAGGCCCGGACCCCGGGGACGCTCTCACTGTCAGAACCGAGGTCGTCATCGGTCACCGTGACCGTGGCGGAGTAGGTGCCCGCAGCGGTGAAGGTCCGCGACATGTCCGTGCTGCCGTTGTCCCAGAGCACCGACTCCGTGTGCGTGTCGGCGCTGCCCGCGTCGGTGAAGGTCGGGTCCAATGTGACCGCGCACGCGCCCTGCCGGGTCTGGGTGACTCCGGTGATCACAGGGTTCGCGTTAAGAGCGTTGTAGGTGAACTGCTGGGTGGCGTTGACGTGCTCACCGTCGGACGCTGTCACCGTGATGGTGCCGGGAGCAACGTCGTCATTGGTGACCAAGCTCCAGTTCCATCTGCCGTCCCCGTTGTCGGTGAAAGTGCCGGCGCTGTTGTCGGCCGTGAGAGTGAGGCTGTCGTTGCCGTCGGCGTCGGTGAACACGCCACTGGCCACGAGGGTGTCACCCTCCGTACCAGAGGCGCCAGTTGCGGCCACACTGCTGGCCACCGGAGCATGAGAGTTGAGGTCGCACGCGTCACCCAGACCGTCGTTGTCGGCGTCGGCCTGTTCGGGGTTGGCCACGTTCACACAGTTGTCGGAGGAGTCCGACACCCCCGTCACCGTCGGCATCCGGTGCCGGCGGCGGGGTGACGACTGGGCCTGTGGCCAGCAGCGGCACCTGGACGTTGATGAAGTCGGTCTTGTAGGCGGGCAACACGGTTCTGTCGACGAACGTGTCCTGGCCCTTCACCTTCACGACCTCAGTGACCGTTTCGCTCCGGCCCCCGGTTGCGGTTCCTGTGAGCGTCGTCTTCGCCCCCGCGGTCGCGGTGACGCCGCTTCCGGCCACCGACACGGTGACTTGGTGCGTCGTGGTGCAGTCGGTGACCTGAACGCTGGTCTTGTCGACCGTTGCCCACGCGTCGTCAGCGGTGAAGGTGATGGTCACGGGGTGGTCGGACGTCGCGTTGCAACCCGCAACGTCACTGCCGCCGGAGCTCGCGAGCAGCTGCACCGTGAACGTGTCGCTGCCGCCCTCGGGAACAGTCATCGAGTTGTTGCCCATGTCGACATCGTCGGCGAACGCGAGACCGGTAAAGGCAAGTGCTCCAGCCGCCGTCATGGCCGTCAGAGTTGATGCCCGCCCTGCCCACTTCTTTGTTCTGGTCATGTTTGAGCCTTCCTGGCCACCTGGCGTACCCCGAATGAGCTTGCCCTCACGAGGAGCGTAGGTGCGCGGGACTGCGGACGATAGACACGTGAGCGTTCAAGGGGGTAAACGCGCGTTCAAACCCTTAAGCGCTCCGCCCACGAAACGGGCAAAGCGTCATGTCGAAGAACGGCGGGATCCTGTTCGACCTGGTTCCGCGAAACCGCATGCCGGCCATCTGGCCGCGGCTGCTCACGGGGCTCCGGACGGACTCAGAGGCGGCATGCCGCCACCGTGACGAAACGACCAGGCCCCCACCGGTGCTGACACGCCAACATCACCGCCGCGTCCTCGTTGGTCATGCCGCTGGCGACCTATAACCAGAACGCACCTTCCACCGCACGGGCGGGTGCTGGACGCACCGGGGAGCGCAACCTGGGCCGGACCGCCCGGTCTGCGTCCCGTTGCGACGACCCGTTGGTTTCCACGATGAAGGCGACGTAGACGAACCCAGTGGTTCGCACGCCCTTGTCCCGCCACACCCGGACAGATCCGGCCGGCCATGGCCCGGTCGCACCGACTCCCGGGAGACTCCCAGCTCCTTGGCGACCGCAGTCATCGCTCCGTCACTGAGGGGTAGTCCTGCCGGTGCTCCAACCCCAACCTGACTTCCCAGGCTCGCAGCTCAGGATCGATCTTTTTCGACACGTGCTCATTCTCCGGGACCCGTACAGGGGGCGGCATCAAACCTGCGGCGCTTCACGAAAACGTGAAGGCGTGGCAGTGCCATAGAAACCGTTTGCGCGTTCATCGGCCTAAGCGCACCGTTCAATCAGGTAAACGCTGCGGGCCACCTTGCGGTGCGGGCTACTCGCAACCATGAGATCTGCATGCGAACGATCGACAACAACCTGGGGACGATCGGCGCCGTTCAGTTTGGGGACCCGCGGAAACCACCAGCACGGGTTCGATCCTGGCAGCCCGACGGTGTGCAGCAGCGCACTGGCAACACGGGATCGCACGCCAGGAAGAGAATGCTTAGAAGGGACCGTCCGCAGACCGACCCTCCCAGACCGGGAGCAGCCGCCTGTCGTCACCCACCGTGACGTAGAGGCCGCTCGTGCTCTGCAGCAGGACCGGGTCACCCGCTGCCTTGGTCAGGCTTCACGGCGTGCCGCCGGGGCACTTGTTCACCTCGCGCACGTGTCCGCCGCCGTCGTCGTGGCCGTCAGCGGTGGTACCCACGTCGTGGCCATCGTCGTCCTGGCCGCCACCCTCGTCATGACCTCGACCGCCGGCACCTCCACCGCCTCCTAGCGTTGCTGCACTTCCATGCCTGCCCCGGTGACCGCGCCGTCGATACGGTTGAAGCCGACCGACCCCGCGTTCGTCTGGAGCCCCTCGTTGTTGTTCCAGCCGAGGACCGACTGCACCTAGCCCTTCCCGACGAAGCCGTACACCCCGGCATCCAGGTCGTAGGCGGTCGCCGTCCCGGCGGCCGTGAGGGTGAGTGCCGTCGCGATGACGGCGACGGTGAGGATGCGTCGCATCTCGGTTTCCTGAGGAACGACCGGCGCAGGGGTACGGGCCCCCGCCCCCCGGCCGCCGGACCCACCCTCCGGCCCCCCGCGGCCCTCGTTGTAGGCCCGTGGGGGTCGTGCGACCGATCGTCGCGGACGGCTCTAGGAGGGCGCCGGCCGCGGGATCTTCGTGTCCCCGAGTGCACGGCCCCGTCACGGGACCACGCCTCATGAATATCAGCCGGGTCGAGGAGCGCACATCGGGCGAATGCCCCACCACCTGCCCGGATCTGCTGCCGCATAGGGCGAATGCCCTATACAGGCCCCCCTGGCCCACGCCATAATCGACCATGGACCCCAGCACCCCGTACGGGCGGGACGACGTGCTGCGCCGCATCCTCGAGGAGCTCGAGGCCCCCGGTGTCCTGCTGACGCTGACCGGGCTTCCCGGCTCAGGCACCTCGACGGTGGCTCGGGCGGCACTGAGCCTCACCGCCCCTTCCTGCGACCCTGACACCCCCGGATGCGAGTCCGACCGCCCCTGCACGTCGTGCACCGTGGAGGGGAGGGTATGCCGCAGCGCCGGCGCCCTGGAGGCCGCCCTGGAAAGGTGTTCCTCCACCGACGTCGGACTGATCCTCGTCGAGGACGTCCACCACGCCGTCGACGGGCCCGCGGTGGTGGAGGACCTGCGGCGCTCACGGCCTGGCCTGAGTCTGCTGCTCACCGCCCGCACGCCCGTGGGGCTGCCCGGCGAGGTGGTGGTGCGGGTGCCTCCGCTCCCGCTGCCGGACCCGCTCGACGCGCCGGAACGACTGCGCGCAGAGCCCGCCGTACACCTCTTCCTGGACCGGGCCGCCCGGGCCGGGGCACCCGTGGACGTCGACGGCGCGGACCTGGCCGACGTGGCCCGGATCTGCCGGCACGTGGGCGGGCTGCCGCTGGCCGTGGAGCTCGTCGCCGCGCGGGCCGCCACCTACTCCCCCAGCACCCTGCTGCACCTCCTCCGTCGGGCTCCGGGCCAGCTCCTCCGCCCACCGGGCCGAAGGTCGCACCCGTCCGACGGGGTCGCCGATCACGACCTGGCCACCGCCCTGGCCTGGAGCGTCGCCCTCCTCGACGAGTCCGCCCGCCAGCTGTTGTTCGACCTGCTGGTCCTCGGGTCGTCGGTGACGGTGGACGACGTGGAGCAGGTCACTGGTCGGGACGACGTCGTCGACGACCTCGCCGCCCTCGTCGACGTCCACCTGGTGGAGGCCGACCACGAGGGACGCGTCAGCCGGTTCACCGTCGCGCCCGTGGTGCGCGACCACCTGCGCACCATGGGCACGCCCTCGGACGAGCTGCGCCGGCGCCACCGGTCCTGGGCGCGTCGGGTGGCCAACGACTGCCTCCAGCTCGACGAGTCGGGAAGCCTGTCCGAGGCGCGCCGTCGTGCAGCGGCTGTCGAACCCGACCTCACCGGGGCGCTGGACGCCGCCCTGGCCGACGGGGACGCCCCGGCCGCCACCGACCTGGCGCTGGCGCTGCTGCCCGTCTGGTTCGCCCGCGGTGCCGTCCCGGGCACCGCCGACCGTGTCGCCTCGGTCCTCTCCACCCTCGGGGAGGACACGTCGGACGTCGCGGCCGAGACCCGCAGCCTGGTGCTGGCCGCCTGGGTCCAACTGCTGCGGGCGGAGACGGCGAGCTCGGCCGCCGACGTCTCGGCGGTCGTGCCGGAGCTGACCCGGATCCGGGAGCAGGCCCGGCTCAGGGGTGACCGGGCGCTGCTCGGCGTCACCTTCGTGGCCGTGCAGGCCGCGCGCTCCATGGTCGACCGCGAGGCCGCCGAGGCCTGGGCCCGGGAGGGACACTCGTTGGCCCGCCGGCTGGCTGACGAGGCGCGGCTGGTGCGGATCGAGACCTGGCTCGGCATGCTGGCGCACCAGCGAGGAGATCCCGTCGAAGCCGCGAAGTGGGCCCGCTCGGCCGTCTCCCGCGCCCACCGCCTCGACGATCCCGGGCTCGCCCTGTCGCCCACCGGTCTGCTGCTCAGCCTCCCCGGCCCCCCGCCCGACGGCATCGAGCTGCCGGACCGTACCCGGCTGGTCGACCTGGCCCGCCAGCACGGCGACCTGCGCACCCTGGACTGGTTGGAGCCGATGGCCGCGTTCGGTGCCCTGGGGGCCGGCGACCTGTCGACCGCCGTCCGCCACAGCATGGCCACCCTCCGCCGAACCGGCGCCAGTGGTGCCCGACCCCGGGCGGGCCCTCCTCTCATGTGCTTGTTCCTGGTGGCCCTCCAGGTGCAGGACCTGCCCTGCGCCGGACGACTGCTCGGCATGGTCGCGCGGCACCTCGACGTGCTGCGCCCGGCCCTGCCACCCGCAGTCGCGGCCGTCTTCGACCAGGCCGAGGAGGCCTACCACGCGGCCACCGGGCCGGAGGGTGTCCGTGAGGTCGCCTGGGGTGCACACCTGAGCCACGACGAGGCCCTCGACGCCGCCCTCGCGCGCTCGCCCGGGGCCTGGACCGGTCCGTCTCGGAGCGGACGTCGGTGGGCCCGGCCTCCGCCGGGCCGACGGCCGCGGGGCACGCCGACGCGGGGCTGACGGCCGCTGGCCGCCCCGACGCGGGGCGGACGGCCGCTGGCCGCCCCGATACGGGGCACAGCAGTGCGGGGCACACCGACGTCGGGCCGGCGACCCTCCCGTCGATCGCGGTCGGGCAGAGGGGCGGAACGACACCGACGGGCGTGGAGGCGTCCCCGACCCGGTCGGTGAGGGAGACGGGATCCACCCGCACGTCCGACGACCTCCGCACCTCCGACGACACCGGTCCCGGCTCCGGCTCCGGCGACACCGAGCTCACCGCCCGTGAGCGTCAGGTGCTGGAGGCTCTGGCGTCCGGGGCCACGAACCGGGAGATCTCCCGACTGCTGGGGATCAGCCCCAAGACGGTGATGCACCACACCAGCCACATCTACCGCAAGCTCGCGGTCCGCGGCCGGGCCGAGGCGGTGGCCCACCACCTGCGACATCCCGGCACCCGGCCTCAGACCGGCCGGGACATCTCCAGGTCACGCTGACCCTCCAGCCGCGGATGGGGCAGGGAGGCACCCGTCAGCCGGTACCCGTGCCGCTCGTACGCCCGGCGCGCAGCCGTGTTGGACTCTCCCACCTGCAGCACCATCCGGGTGCACCCCAGCCCGCGGGCCAGGTCCCGGGCGGACTCCAGGAGCAGGTCCACGACCCCCCTCCCCCGCCCGGCGGGCACGACATACACCGCCAGGACGAGCGCGTCCCCGGAGCCGGCCTGCAGACCCAGGGCCTGGTTGGTCTCCCGCGTCAGCACGGTCGTGGTCCCGAGCGGTGTGCCCCCGGCGTCGCGCACATGCAGGGTGCGGTCGTGGGACCGCTTGCGCCACTCGGCCTCGGCGAGGTGCTCCACGTCGGCGAGCACGGTCCAGAACGCGTCCGGCGCGTCTCGCAGCATGCCCAGGCGCAGCTCCCGGTAGTCGCGCCAGTCGTCGGGGGTCAGCCGTGCCACGTGCAGACCGGGCACCGATGCGCCACCAGCGGACCGTTCCATGAGAACTACTCCTAGCACGCAGGCAGCAGATCAGGGCTGCCAGGTCTGTCCGTCAGCCGGTCGCTCCCGGCCCTGTCCGTCGTTCGACCGGGGTCTTGACGTGACGGCGGATGCGCTGCGTGGCGGGCCGGTCGTCACGTTGTGACGTGGAGCACATCGCGCTAATCTTTTTTGAGCCCTTGAGATCCCTCACGAGGCGCACGACCAGCCTCGTCTCGACCTGGGGCTGGCGACGGTGACTGATCCGTCGCACGCGTTTCACCACCGCGGGAGCGACCATGAGACGTCAGGACTGGCAGGATCTCGCGTTCTGCATGTGCTTGTCCGGGGCGATCGTGACCACCTTCGTGATCGGGGTCTTCCTCGCCGTCTACCTCGGGATGCTGTTCTCATAGCACCCGTCGACGTCGACCCACCCCGGGTCGCCCGGTCAGTCCAGGTAGTCCCGCAGGACCTGCGACCGGCTCGGGTGGCGCAGCTTGGACATGGTCTTGGACTCGATCTGACGGATCCGTTCGCGCGTGACGCCGTAGACCTTTCCGATCTCGTCCAAGGTCTTGGGCTGACCGTCGGAGAGGCCGAAGCGCATCGAGACCACACCGGCCTCGCGCTCGGAGAGGGTGTCCAGCACCGAGTGCAGCTGCTCCTGCAGCAGCGTGAAGGACACCGCGTCCGCCGGCACGACCGCCTCGGAGTCCTCGATGAGGTCACCGAACTCGCTGTCGCCGTCCTCACCCAGGGGCGTGTGCAGGGAGATCGGCTCGCGGCCGTACTTCTGGACCTCGACGACCTTCTCGGGCGTCATGTCCAGCTCCTTGGCCAGCTCCTCCGGGGTGGGCTCGCGGCCCAGGTCCTGGAGCATCTGACGCTGCACGCGGGCCAGCTTGTTGATGACCTCGACCATGTGCACCGGGATGCGGATGGTGCGGGCCTGGTCGGCCATCGCGCGGGTGATCGCCTGGCGGATCCACCAGGTCGCGTAGGTGGAGAACTTGTAGCCCTTGGTGTAATCGAACTTCTCCACCGCGCGGATCAGACCGAGGTTGCCCTCCTGGATGAGGTCCAGGAAGAGCATGCCGCGGCCGGTGTAGCGCTTGGCCAGGGAGACGACGAGACGCAGGTTCGCCTCGAGAAGGTGGTTCTTGGCGTTCTTGCCGTCCTGGGAGATCCACCACAGCTCGCGCTTGAGCTTGGCGTCGACCTTCTCCCCGGAGTTCAGCTTCTCCTCGGCGAACAGACCGGCCTCGATCCGCTTGGCGAGCTCGACCTCCTGCTCGGCGTTGAGGAGGGCCACCTTGCCGATCTGCTTGAGGTAGTCCTTGACCGGGTCGGCCGTTGCACCGGCGGTCACGACCTGCTGGGCGGGCGCGTCGTCGTCGTCGGCGCTGGTGAGGACGAAGCTGTCGTCCTCGCTCTTGGTACCGGCCGCCTTGACCCCCTCGGCCACCGGGGTGGCCACGGTGGTGTCCTCGTTGGACGCCCCACCCTCCTCGACCACCAGGTCGGCGTCGGCCTCCACGGCCGCGGAGTCCGAGTCGGAGTCCTCGACCGGGGCTGCCGCGGCCTTCCTGGCTGCCACTGCCTTCCGGGTCGCCGCGGTCTTCGCGGCAGCGGTCTTGCGGGCGCTGCCGGCGGGCGCGCTCTCACCGACGGCGGCGTCGGCCGCACCCCCGGTCGTCGCCGACGTGCCGGCGGCCTTCTTGGCGGTGGTCTTCTTGGCGGTCGTCTTCGCTGCGGTGGTCTTGGCCGCGGTGGACTTCGTCGCGGCCGTCTTGGCCGCCGTCTTCCGGGCGGGGGCCTTCTTCTCGGTCGAGGGTGCCTCGGCCGGAGTGTCCGACGCGCTGGGGTCACCGTCCGGGTCGGCGTCCGGGTCGGCGGGCGCGCCGGCAGCCTTCTTCGCCGCGGCCGACTTCGCCGTGGTCCGGCCCGTCGCGGCGGGCGTCTTGGCACGCGGACGCTTTGTGGTCGTCTGGGCGGTGCCGTCGTCCCGGACCTCGATGGCGGCGTCGCTGAAGACGCGCAGCACCTTCTTCTGGGCGGCGGCGGTCCCGACCTCGGCGACCTGCAGAGCCTCCCGGACCTGAGCCATCGCCACGTGCCCGTCCTGCGCTCCCTGGGCCAGCAGCGTGCGCAGCGCCTCGTGCTCGAAGGCGGGCGGCAGGTCGGTCGGGACGGCGGGGCGGGTGGTCTTGGCTGTCACGGGAAGAACCAACTCTTTTCGGGCGTGGGGCGGGCGGCCGGGCAGGAGGGATCGGCGGCGTGATCCGGGCGGCGGAGTGCATGATCTGCCGTGCGCAGCAGGTGACACTCGCCATTATAAAACGTCGAGGCCGCCGAAAGTATGCCGAGGGGTCGGAACGCAGGCCCCGACGCCTCTTCCGTGCTGGTCAGGGGCCCTCCACGCTCGGTCGACCCGGACCTGATCGGCCAGGGGCCAGGCGGGCCGCCAACCAGACGGACCGTCGGGCACCGCACGGGCGCCCGAGGGTCCGACTCGGTCGGTCCGACTCGGTCGGTCCGACTCGGTCGGCCCGGGTCCGTCGGCCCGGCTCAGTCGGCCCGGGTCAGTCGCTGTCGCCCGCCTTGACGGCCAGGACGGGGCAGGAGGCCTCCAGCAGGATCCGCTGGGCGTTGCTGCCCAGGATCAGCTTGCCGATCGGGGTCCGCCGCCGCAGGCCGATGACGATGAGCTCGCCCCCGCTCTCGTCGGCGACCTCGACGAGGTCCTCGGCAGGCTCGTTGCCGCGCACCAGGGCACGGACCTCGTGCTCGATGCCCGCCTCGTCCAGCACGCGCTGCACCTTGTTCAGCTCGTCCTCGAAACGCTGCGCCTCATCGGCGTCGAAGTCGCGTCCACCGCGGTGGGAGTTGACCACGACCAGCTTGGTCGTGCGGAGCATGGCCTCGGCGCTGGCCGCGCGGAGGGCGGCGCGACCCTCGCGGGTGGGGATGTAACCGACGATGACCGACATGGGCACCTTCCTCCTTGGGGGATCCTGCTCGGAGGCTACACCGCCGGGTCAGGCCGCCCGGCCGCGCCCCCGCGTGGTGCTGCTCCCGTCGGTCGCGTCGTTCCTGTTCCCGTCGCTCCCGTCACCCCCGGCGGCATCGTCGTCCTCGTCGTCCCCGTCGCTCCCGTCCTCCCCGGCGGCGGCGTCCTCCCCGTGCGCCGGCGTCCGCTCGGCGTTCCGAGGGATCTCCGGCGGCATCCCGTGCTCGAGCGCCTGGCGCAGGAGGCGGGCCATCCGGTAGTCCGGGTCCAGCTCCAGCGCCAGGTCGGCGGCCTCGTTCGCCAGGGTGCCCTCGCCCGTTCCCCAGGCCAGCAGACCGGCGAGCGTGACGAACGGCACCGACAGGTCGACCGGGACCTGTCCGGCGAGGGTGATCAGCCGGTCCAGCGCCGTCCCGTGGTCCACCGGCCACGGCGGCAGCAGCTCGCACATCCTCTCGACGGCCTCAGGCTCGAGGAGGTCCTCGAGGCTGAACAGCCGCGGGAGCCACCTGGCCAGCACGAGATCACGCAGCGTGCGGTCCTGCAGGACGAGCGCCACGGCAGCACGGTCCTGCGCCGTCGGTGGCTGGACGAACGAGCCGCCGCACACCCACCGTCCCAACGCCGCCAGGGAGGCGCTCCCGTCGAGCTGGCCCGGAGCCAGCTCCAGCAGGGCCTGCTCGGTCGCCCGGCTGGCCGCCTCGTCCCGTCGGCGCATCCGCGCCACGGCCGCGTCCCGGCCGGGCGCCACGGCCCGCCCCTGCAGGACCAGGTCGGCTACGAGCGGGACGTCAGCCGGGGCCGGCATCGGCAGCCACGCATGCGGCGCGTGTCCCGCCGTCCCCTTCCCGTCCGCGACCACCCCGGGGACGACCGGGCCACCGGCCTCGACGAGCGGCAGGTAGGCGTCGATGCCCACGACCGCCACGTCGTTGACCCGCACCCGGTGATCCTCGGCGAACTCCAGCAGCGTCCGCGCCGCCAGCAGCCCGAGCTCCTCGTCCGCGTCCCACAGGTAGCAGTGCAGCACCAGATCCTCCCCGTGCTGCGCGCGGAGCCGGGCGACCGGCGGGGCCAGCCGGGTCAGGGCCGGCTGCACGTCACCGGGAGCGGCCAGGTCGGCACGCACCGTCATCACCATTCGCCCACGCATCGTCCCCCGACCTGTCGGCCGCCGGGGACCGGCGGCCTGCGCGACCGTGGCGACGACCACCAGCGAGCGGCCGGGCCGGTAGCCGATGAGGTGCGGGATCGCGGTCATCAGGTGAGCTGCTCCCCGCACGGGCGGGAGAGCCCCGGCGGAGCCGGGGGTGGGGGTGGAGCCGGAGGTGGTGGGGGTCGTCGGTCCTGTCGTCTCGTCCATGGCCCCACAGTGCCGAAGACGGGCCCGGTCGTGCCGGGCCCGTCTCGGGATCTGTGGATAACCTCGCGACCGTCGTCAGGACGGGGACCCGGGTATGCCGCTACTCGCTGATCGCGGTCCCGCCCGGCGAGGTCTGGACGAACTCGCGTCGCGCGTGGTCGGCCAGGCGCTTCATGAGCACCCCGTCCAGACCGGCACCCACGACACCGCCGGCGATCGGCACGAACCGGATCAGCTTGCCCAGGACCCGCCCGCCGACGGTGGTCAGCAGCCGGAAGCCCACGGCCTTGTTGACCATCATCCCGGCGGCCTTGGGCATCCGGTCCATCGCCATCCGGGCCAGGCGGCCGGACCCGGTCATCCCCGCGGCCACGGACAGCCCCGTCTTCTGCAGGATGTCCTCGGCGTCGGCACCGACGAGGGAGAGGCTGATGGCCGCGCGCGCGCCCGGAGCGTCCACGTCATACCCGCGCAGCTCGGCGATGGCCGCGACCATGCGCGTGGCCAGCACGTAGAAGCCCAGCACGTTGGCGGGCAGCGAGACCGGCATGGTCACCAGACCCCCGACGCCGGTGACGAACCCGCCGGCGCTGGCCAGCTTCACGTGGTCGGAGACGACCTCGTCGACGGCCTTGCGCACGTCGCCGTCGGCCTTCTTCAGCGCCTCGGCGGCGACCTTGTGCGCGGAGGCCATCGGCCCCGGCCCCTTGATGCCCGCGTCCACGATGCGCCCGACGAAGGCGTTGGCCATCGACTCCAGCGGGCCGTCCGGCTCGGCGGTTTCGGGCTGGTTGTCGTCCTTGCGGTCGAAGAGACCCACGGATGTCCTCCTGAGGTGTGGTGGATGAACGGCCCACATCGTCCCACGGTGCGGGCGGACCCGCCTGTCGCGGCGGCGCGGACCAGGGGGCGTGCATGGTCGGCAGAACCCGGCTGCGGGACCCCTCCCGGTCAGCCCTGGGGGTCGGGGTCCTCGTCGGTCTCGGTGGGCTCCACGGCGCGGTCCTCGACCACCGTGCCCTCCTGCGGGGCCGGTCCGGCGACGCCGGGGTCCTGCAGGAACTTCTCCAGCTCGGCCCCGATCTCGTCGGCGTTGGGCAGCTTGGCCGCCTCGGCCGCGAGCAGGCTGCGCCGCTTCTGCCCCTCGATGAAGTGGTCGTAGCGCTGCTCGAGCGTCTCGACGACCTCGCGCGCCTCGTGGTTCTGGTCCAGCTCGCTCTCGATCTGGGCGCGGGTCAGCCCGGCCATGGCGACGAGCTCGGCGGTGGGCAGCACCAGCCCGGTCAGGTCCATGACGGCGTCGGCGGCGGCCACGATCGCGTCCCCGAACTGCGCCTCGGCCAGGTAGTGCGGCACGTGGACGGCCACGCCCATCGTGGTCAGCCCGGCCTCGGCCAGCCGCAGGTGCAGCAGGCTCTCGGCGCTGCTGGGCACCTTGACCTGACCGAAGACCGGCGTGTGGTCGCCCAGCAGCTCCCGGTCGCTGGCGAAGCGGGTCATTCCCACGGGACGGGTGTGCGGGACCGCCATCGGGATCCCGTGCGCGCTGACGACCCGCCGCACCCCGAAGTACAGACCCAGCTGACGCACGGCGTCGATGAAGCCCTCCCAGCGGAAGTCCGGCTCGAAGCCGTGCAGCAGCAGGAACGGCTCCCCGGCGGCGTCCTGCACCCGGTAGAGCACGAGGGAGGGGTCGTCGTAGTCGGCGTAGTGGTCGGAGTCGAAGGTCATCAGCGGGCGGCGCGAGCGGTAGTCGACCAGCTCGTCGGCCGCGAAGCTCGCCACCACCTCGTGCTCGAGGTGCTCCAGGAGGTGCTCGGCCAGGGTGGAACGCACCTGTCCGGCGTCCAGGAAGCCCTCCAGCGCCACCACCATGAGCGGGGCGGGCTGGGGCTGCCGGGCGGCGTCGGTCTCCAGGCGGAACAGGGGTGAGCTCGTCGTCACGGGAAGTCCTCTCCTCTCGTCTGGCAGGTGCAACGTCCCGGGTGCGTCGGGGCATTCCAGAGGGTATGCCCGTGCCGCCGACAGCCTCGGACGGTGCGACATCGTCGGTGCAGGGTGGTATCACAGAGGACATGACCGCACCCGCGTCCCAGTCCCGGACCCCCGCGTCCGTCTTCCACGACCTCGACCACTACGTGGCGGTCCCCCGCCTCTCGGGCCTGGCCCTGTCCCCCGACGGCTCCCGCCTGGTCACCACGGTGGCCACCCTCAACCGCAAGGGCACCGGGTACGCCTCGGCGCTGTGGGAGGTCGACCCCACCGGGCGGCAGGAGCCCCACCGGCTCACGCGCAGCAGCAAGGGCGAGTCGGGCGCGGCGTTCTCGGCCAACGGCGACCTGTTCTTCACCTCCGCGCGGCCCGACCCCGACGGCGACGACGACGACACCCCCACCCCGGCGCTGTGGCTGATCCCGGCCCGCGGCGGGGAGGCCCGCGTGGTGCTCAGCCGGCCGGGCGGCGTCGGCGGGGTGCGCTGCGCCCGCGAGGCGGACCGGACGGTCGTCACGGCCGACCTGCTCCCCGGGGCCGCGGACGAGGAGCAGCACGCCGCCCTGGCCAAGGCCCGCAAGGAGGCCGGGGTCGACGCGATCCTGCACAGCGGCTACCCCGTGCGCTTCTGGGACCACGACCTGGGCCCGGCCCGGCCGCACGTCTTCGCGGTCGAGCAGGGCAGCGGCCCGACGGCCGGGTCGGTCGCCGCGGACGGCGAGGTCGAGGGTGGTCACCCGCACGAGAGCCAGGAGGAGGCTCCCGCCCCCCTGCCGGGGACCGTCGACCGGTCCCCCGAGCTGCGGCTGCGGCTGCTGACGGGCGACCTGCCGGCGCCCCTGCACGAGCCCTCCCCCGTCCTGTCCCCCGACGGCACCTTCGCGCTCCTGTCGGTGCCCGTCCCGCAGGCCGGGGCGGACCTGCGCTCGGCGCTGGTGCGCATCGACCTCTCGAGCGGGCGGCGCCGCACCCTCCTGGACCGGGACGGCACCGAGGTGGAGGCCGGACCCGTCAGTCCCGACGGCACCCGCGCCGTCGTCGTGGTCGACCGGGTCACCACCCCCACCGACCCACCGCGCCCGCAGCTGTTCCTGCTCGACACGACCACCGGCGGGACGACCCCGCTGGCGCACGACTGGGACCGCTGGGCCACCCCCGTCGCGTGGACGCCCGACGGCCGCACCGTCCTCGTCCTGGCCGACAGCGACGGACGCTGCCCGGTCTTCCGGATCGACGTGGCCTCCGGCGAGGTCACCCAGGTGACCACCGACGACGCCGCCTGGTCCGACCTCGTCGTCGCCCCCGACGGCAGGGTGGCCTACGGCGTGCGCAGCTCCTACCTCTACCCGCCGGAGGTCGTCCGGCTCGACCTGGCCACCGGGGAGGTCACCCCACTGAGGGGACCGGTGGAGCGTCCGCGCATCCCGGGGCGGCTCGAGGAGGTGGAGACCACCACCGAGGACGGCACCCGGGTCCGGGGGTGGCTCGCGATGCCCCAGGACGACGTCGCCGGCGGCCACCCGCTCCTGCTGTGGATCCACGGCGGCCCGCTCAGCTCGTGGAACGCCTGGACCTGGCGCTGGAACCCTTGGCTCATGGTCGCGCAGGGGTATGCCGTGCTCCTGCCGGACCCGGCGCTGTCCACCGGCTACGGGCAGGACTTCGTCCAGCGCGGCTGGGGGGCCTGGGGCGACGCCCCCTACACCGACCTCATGGCGATCACCGACGCCGTCGAGGCACGGGAGGACGTCGACGCCTCCCGAACCGCGGCGATGGGCGGGTCGTTCGGCGGCTACATGGCCAACTGGGTCGCCGGGCACACCGACCGGTTCCGGGCGATCGTCACGCACGCCTCGCTGTGGGCCCTCGACGGCTTCGGCCCGACGACGGACGCCTCCTACTACTGGCAGCGCGAGATGACCGCTGAGATGAGCGAGAAGCACAGCCCGCACCGCTTCGTGCAGGACATCGTCAGCCCGGTGCTCGTCATCCACGGCGACAAGGACTACCGCGTGCCGATCGGGGAGGGCCTGCGCCTGTGGTACGAGCTCCTCTCCCGGTCCGGCCGCCCCGCCGCCGCCGACGGGTCGACCGACCACCGGTTCCTGTACTTCCCGCAGGAGAACCACTGGATCCTGGCCCCCCAGCACGCCAAGGTCTGGTACCAGGTGGTCGGCGCCTTCCTCGCCGAGCACGTCCTGGGCCAGGAGCCGCCCGCCCTGCCCGAGGTGCTGGGCCTGACGGCTCCGTCGAAGAAGGACTTGAAGGAGTAGACGCCGACCGGCGACGCGAAGGAGTAGACGCCGACCGGCCGGGCCGCGCTCAGTGCTGGTGGTGCGACCCGTCGGCCGGCTGGTCCGGCTGCACCGGGCCGACCCGGTAGGGCCGCATCATCTCGTTGTCCTCGTGCTCGAGCACGTGGCAGTGCCAGACGAACTGCCCGGCGTTGGTGAACGTCATCCGGATCCTCGTCACCGTGCCCGGGTAGGAGATGACCGTGTCCTTGCGGCCGCGGTCGCCGGGCGGGACCGGCAGCGGGCCGCCGACGTCGGTGACGTACTCGGCCTCCTCCACCGTGATCTCGCGCCGCTCCAGGACCTGGAACGGGGTCTCGTGGACGTGCACCGGGTGGGCGTCGGCGGTGAGGTTGTAGATCTCCCACTCCTCGGTGTCGCCGACGTCGGGGTTCTCGGTCACCGGGTCGGCCCAGGTCAACGGGCGGGCCTTCAGCGCATCGTCCCCCAGCTGCGGGTATGCATCCATGACCCCGAGCAGCGCGGCCGCCGGGGCCTCGCCCTCCTCGACCTCGTGGTCGTGAATGTCGTGCATGTGCTCCAGCAGCGCCAGCTTGCGCACCCGCGCCGGTGCCTTCTCCTCCGGCAGGCCGGGCAGCACGAGGTGCTCCGCCGGGGTCGTCCGGTCGCGGTCCCGGGAAGCCACGACCCGCAGGGCCATGACCCGGCCGGTGGTGGCCGGGTCGGCGGGGTCGAAGTCGCCCACGCCGTCCACGATTGGCTCCCCGCCGCCGTAGGGCTCGTCCGGTCCCAGGTTGGTGATGACGTGCTCGCCGACGGGCACGTCGGTGAGGTCGAGGATGACGTCCGCCCGCTCGGCCGGGGCGAGCAGGATCCGCAGGTCGTCCTGCGCCAGGTCGTGCGGCGCGGGCAGGAAGCCGCCGTCGTTGCCGATCTGGTGGGCCCTGACCCCGGGGATGCCGTCGAGGTCGAGGATGAGGAACCGCGAGCCGCAGCCGTTGAGCAGCCGCAGCCGGTAGCGCCGCTGCTCGACCTCGTGGAAGGGCCACGTCCGGCCGTTGACGATGAGCGTGTTCCCGAAGAACTCCGGGTTCCACACCGGCGCGATCGGGCTCTCCGGGACGTAGGGCCCCTCGTACCCGTCGAAGAAGGCGCGCGTGTCCGGGTAGAACAGCTGCCCGTCGGTGGTGAACGTGCGGTCCTGGATCGCCAGCGGCAGCTCGTAGGTCGGCACCTGTCCGCGACCCTGCGAGCTGGCCGGCGCGTTCGCCGGCAGCACGGCCCGACGACCCGTCCGGGCGTCCCTGACCTGGTCCTCGCCCTGCGGGCCTCCGCGCAGCAGGTAGAAGCCCGCGGGTCCGGCATACACGTTCAGACGGGTGATGCCCAGGGTGTGGTCGTGGAACCAGAGGGTGGAGTCCCGGTTGTCGTTGGGGTAGTGGGCGACCTGCTCCCCCGGCTGCCACTCCTCGCCGTAGCGCTTCAGCGACTTCCGCGCGAAGAACTCGTACCAGGTGCCGTGCGGGGCGTGCTCGCCCAGGTCCCACGCCGCCGGCAGGAACCACGCCTCGGGGTAGCCGTCGGACTCGTCGCCCATGCCCATCGCCCCGTGCAGGTGGACGACGGCCGGGACCGGTCCCTGGTAGGTCGTGTACTGGGTGTCCGGGTCCGACACCCCGCCCGGCGGCACGTAGGTCAGCCCCGAGAAGTCCGGCCGGACGTCCGTGCGGGCCTCGCCACCGGGGCCAGGACGCAGGTCGGGGTTGGCCCAGTGCAGGGTGGGGTCGACGGGCAGCAGGTGGGGCAGGTAGCGGCCGTGGTCGTCGACGAGGTCGTTGATCCACCGGATCCGCACGGGCACACCGTGCTCGGCCTCGATGGTCATCGACGGCGCGTGGTGCAGCCGTCGCCCGACGCCGCCCTCGGCCGGGCCGTAGCCCCACACGGTCGTGGCCGGGTGCCCCTCGGGCAGCATCTGCTGGGAGAACTGGCGCACGGAGACGTCGTAGTGGTCGACGGGTCCCCCTCTGGTCCCTCGGCGCCGGGTGCGCGGCATGGTGGGCGGGACGAGCAACGGAGTGACGAACGCGGGCAGCGTCGTCGGATCCAGCAGCCCTGCCACCTCCTCCTGGGCGACCACCCGTCGGGCCCCGGTGACCGGGTCGCTGACGACCAGGGCAACGGTGCCGAGCGCGGTGCAGGTGAGGAAGGAACGGCGGGAGAACTGGTGCATCGGGACCACCTCGGTCGGGCAGAGGAGCAGGGGAGCAGCCGCCACGGTCCCCACAGCACCGTGGTCAGGTCGCGATTCGCAGACTACTCTCCGTAGGAGCTGCGCGCCAGGGTCTGACGGTCCTCCACGACGCGGCACCTAACCTGCCACTGCGGGTCCGCGCCGAGGACGATGCCGTGGTCCACGACGAAGCCGACCCGGCCCAGCCGTCGCAGGACCGCGGCGTCCTCCAGGACCGCGGGACCGGGGACGGACAGCCGCAGCTCGCAGCGTCCGCCGCCGGAGACGTCGCACCGCAGCGCGGTGACCTCACCGGGGACGTCCTCGCCGCTGCCGTCCTCGCCGCTGCCTTCCTCGCCGCTCCCGTCCTCGGGCTGCAGGGCCTCGGCGATCCGGCGCAGGGACCGTTCGGCCCGGGTCCGGCACCGACCGTTCTCGACGGGCTCGACGGGCTCCCCGGCCTCCGTCGACCCCTCCCAGGAGGACCACCCGCGCCGCAGGTTCTCCTCGAAGGGCACCAGGCGCCGGTCCCACACAAACGGTCGACGGCGGCGTGCAGCTGCTCGATCGTGCCGCTGTTGTCGAGCAGGACGTCTGCCGCCACTGCGCGCTCCCCGTCGGTGACCTGCGCCCCGATCCTGGCCCAGGCCTGCTCGGGGTCCATCCCGCGCAGCTGGACCAGCCGCCTGAGCCGCTCCTCGGCGGGCACGTCGACGATGACGGTCAGCGCGTACCCCGCCGCCCGGTCCAGCTCGACCAGCAGCGGGATGTCGTGCACGACGACGGCGTCGTCGGGGGCGGCGCCGACCAGCTCGCGCGTCCGCGCCGCGATGCGCGGATGGGTGATGGCCTCCAGGTCGCGCCGTGCCCCGTCGTCGGCGAAGACCACCTGGCCCAGAGCCCCCCGGTCGAGGGCGCCGCCCGGGCCGAGCACCTGCGGACCGAAGCGGTCGACGATCTCGGTGAGCGCCGGCATACCCGGCGCCACCACCTCGCGCGCCACCCGGTCCGCGTCCACGACCACCGCCCCGTGCTCGGCGAGGCGCGCCGAGACGGTCGACTTGCCCGACCCGATCCCACCGGACAGTCCGACCCACAGCATGGGGTCAGGGTATGCGGTGGGTCCCGCCGGTGGGCGCGGTGCGGCTCCGCCCCACGCCCGGTGGTTCATCCCCGGAGCGCGGTGGTTCAGCCCCGACGCCCGGTGGTCGAGGCGAACCCGAGCCAGGTGTGCCGGTTTCCGGCCCAGCACCAGCCGACCTTGGGGGCGCCCCGGCGGTCCCGGCCGTCCCGTCCGGTCCCTCGGGAGATCCAGACGGCGGGGGTGCGGCTGTCGAGCCGGCCGTCCGCCCGGCGCAGCCGGGACCCGATCGTCATGAAGCAGTGGCCGTCGGCCACGACGCCGGGCGTCTGCAGGGCCCACTGGATCCCCTCGGCGGTCAGGAGGGGCGTGCGACCGCGCCGGGTCAGCTCGGGCAGCGCCTCGTCGGGCGACCAGTTGCCCAGGTCGTCGCCGCGGTCGGGACCGGTGACGACGTACAGGGCAGACTCCGGCACCTGCACCTCCTCGACCGGGGCGAAGTCGTCGACGTCGGTCATGTCCTCGACGACGAACCCGGCCTGCTCCCCGCCGCGCGCCGGAAGCCGCATAAGGGGAGCCAGCGCCGAGGGTGGGACGAGACGCGGCGAGACGACGAGCAGGCCGGCGCAGGAGGCGGGTCCGTCGGGGCCGGAGGCCTCCTCGAACCGGGAGGCTCCGGCGCGGACCTCGCCGTCGGGGAGCCCGGCGAGCGCAGGAACGCCCAGGGTGATCAGCCGCTCGGCCTGCTCGGCGAGGCCGGGCAGGGCGGGGACGGCGGGAGCGCTGGTCGTGTCGGCGAGGTCGGGCACGAGGGTCCTCCCGGTCGTGGTGCTGGGGTGGGGTCAACCCGGTGGCGTGCGTGGTTGTTCCCGAAAGATCGCGTCGTCGTGGCCGCGCGTCCGCACCCGTAGGCTGGTGCATCATGCAGTGGCGTCCGGTGGTCCAGTTCGAGCACGACAACACCCTCACCGACGTCCGACGCCTCGGAACCGACGCCGGCCTGCAGACCGACTCCGACCTGCAGTACGTGCTGGTGCACGGCATCGGGGTCGGGCACCACTACCTCATCCCGCTGGCCGAGGCGCTCGCAGGACAGGGACGGACCGGGGGGACGGAGCCCGAGGGTCCGGCACGGACCGAGGGGACGGAGCCCGAGGGTCCGGCACGGATCGAGGGGTCGGGCGGGGTGCACGTGCTGGAGCTGCCCGGCTTCGGCGGGACGCCCACACCCCCCGAGCCGCTGACCATCGAGGAGCTCGCCGCCGTGGTCGTGGCCTACGTCCGCGAGACCGGTCTGGACCGGCCCGTCCTCGTCGGCCACTCGATGGGCGCCCAGGTCGTCATCGAGGCCGCCCTGCAGGCCCCCCACCTCGCCGGCCCGGTCGTCTCGATCGGCGGGGTCGTCGATCACGGCGACCGGTCGCCGCTGCGCCAGGGGCTGCGGCTGCTCGCCGACTTCGCCCTGGAGACGCCCGCGGCCAACCTGGCGGTCTTCCGCGACTACGTCCGCACCGGTCCTCGTCGCTTCCTGGAGACCGTGCCGACCATGCTCGACTACCCGACCGAGGAGGCGGTGCTGCAGCTGCAGTCACCCCTGCTCGTCATCCGGGGAGACCGCGACCCGGTCGCCCGGCACGACGAGGCCGACCAGCTGGCCCGGCTGGCACCGGTCGGCCGGCTCGTCGAGATCCCCGGGGCGCACGTGGTGATGTTCACCAGCCCGGACGCGGTGGCCGAGGAGATCGTGACCCACGCCCTGGGCAGGGACGCCAGCGACGGACGGACCCCGGAACCGGTCGACGGCTGACCCGGCCGACGGACGGGCGGAAAGGCATGGGCGGGTGATCGGAGGACGGCTCCGGCGGCTGGCCGGCCACGGGTACGCCTGGTTCCTCGACTACGTCTACGTCGTCTCGCGGCAGGCGCACGGTCTGCTCCGACCGGTCGACCCCACCACCTACCGGGACGAGGCGGCACCCCGCCCACCGGTCGTCCTCCTCCCCGGCGTCTACGAGCGGTGGCAGTTCATGCGCCCGGTCGCCGCGCTGCTCCACGACCTGGGCCATCCCGTCCACGTCGTGACCCGCCTGCGGTGGAACATCGCCCCGGTGGACGCGAGCGCCGAGCTCGTGACGGCATACCTGCAGGAGCACGACCTGCGTGGGGTGGTCGTGGTCGCGCACAGCAAGGGCGGGCTGATCGGCAAGTACGTGATGACGCACCAGGACCCCGAGGACCGGATCGAGCAGATGGTGGCGATCTCCACGCCGTTCCGGGGGTCGGTCTACGCCCGGTTCTTCCTGGTGCCGGCCGTGCGCGCCTTCTCCCCCTCCAACCGGGTGCTGCGCCTGCTGGGCGAGGAACCGCGGGTGAACGACCGGATCACCTCGATCTGGGCCGAGTTCGACCCCCACATCCCCCGTGGCTCCCATCTCGAGGGGGCCACGAACGTCGAGCTGCCCGTGCGGGGGCACTTCCGGATCATGGGGCGGCCGGAGCTGCTGGAGGCGGTCGCGCGGGCGGTCGCGCGGCCGGTCACCCCTCGGGCATCACCGTCGCCGCCAGCACCGCCCCGAGCTCCCGGCACCCCTCCAGAGCCTGGGCGTCCGGCTGCCCGGTGAGCTCCAGGACCGGCGCGACCGGCTCCCACCCGAGCGCCTTCGTGATGCCCCCGAGCGCCCGCACCGCCCCCTCCAGCCCCTCGTTGCCGTGGACGTAGGCCGCGAACGGTCGCCCCGACGTGGCCTCCAGGCAGGGGTAGTAGATCTGGTCGAAGAAGTGCTTGAGCGCCCCCGACAGGTAGCCGATGTTGGCGGGCGTGCCGAGCAGGTAGGCGTCGGCCTCCAGCACGTCGACCACACCGGCGGTCAGGGCGGGCCGCACGACGACGTCGACGCCCTCGATGTCCTCGTCCCGGGCGCCGGACAGGGCCGCTTCGAGCATGGCCTGCATCCCGGGCGAGGGGGTGTGGTGGACCACGAGCAGTCGGCGCCGAGCGGCGTCGGCGGGTTGACCCCAGGACTGGTCGGAGGACCGGTCGGAAGGCCGGCCGGAGGACTGGTCGGTGGACTGGTCGAAGGACTGGTCGACGGGCCGGTCGGAGGGCTGGTCGGAGGGCTGGTCGGAGGGCATGAAGCAGGGTAGTCACGACAGGCTCGGAGCGGGCGCGCTTCCCGGGCCCGCACGGCGCCCGCCGACCCCCCGGCATCTCCCCGGAGCGGCGCCACCTGTCGTTCACCCGCACCCTCTACCGTCGGACGCGTGAGACCCGACCGGCCCGTGGTGATCGGGCACCGCGGCGCCAGCGGCTACCGGCCCGAGCACACGCTGGGCTCCTACGAGCTGGCGGCCCGGATGGGCGCGGACCACCTCGAGCCCGACCTGGTCGTCACCCGGGACGGTGTCCTCGTCGCCCGGCACGAGAGCGACATCACCTTCACCACCGACGTCGCCCGCCACCGGGAGCTGTCCCACCGGCGCACGAGCAAAGTGATCGACGGCGTGGAGCGGACCGGTTGGTTCGTCGAGGACCTCACCCTGGCCGAGCTGAGGACCCTCCGGGCCGTGGAGCGGCTGCCCCACCTGCGCCCGGGCAGCGCCGCTCACGACCGGCAGGAGCAGGTCCCCACGCTCGAGGAGGTGTTGCAGCTGCGAGAGCGGCTCTGCGCGGAGCTCGACCGCGACATCGGGGTCTATCCGGAGACCAAGCACCCCAGCCACTTCGCCGGTCTCGGCCTGCCGCTGGAGGAGCCGCTGGTCGACCTGCTGACCCGGTACGGGCTCAACCGCACCGACGCCCCGGTCTTCGTGCAGTCCTTCGAGCTGGGCAGCCTCGTGCGGATGCGCACCGGGCTCGGGCTGCGGGCCAGGACCGTCTTCCTGATCACCGAGCCGCAGGGGTATGCCGTGACACCCACCTCCGCGCCGCACCCCTCCCCCGAGGGCGGGACCGAGGATTCCGGTGCGGCGGCCGAGGCCCTGGTGGAGACGCTCGCCCGGGCCGGCATCGACGGCCTGGGCCCGCACCTGACCATGGTGCTCGCACCGGGCGACGGGGGTGGCCTGGTCGACACCGGGCTGGTGGGTCGTGCGCACGCGGCCGGCCTGGTCGTGCATCCGTGGACCTTCCGGGCCGAGAACGCCTTCCTGCTGCCGCCGTTCCGCTCGGGGGACGACCCTGCGGCGCACGGCGACCTGGCCGGCCAGGTCCGGGCCTTCGTCGAGGCCGGCGTGGACGGGATCTTCGTGGACCACGTGGACGTCGCCGTGGGGGCGCTCGGTCGACCCCCGGCTCCCCGACGCGCCCGCGGGGACCGACCCGTGACCGCGTCGTCGGGCACAATCTCCGGGTGACGACGCCTCCCTGGACCGGTCGGTGGGTCGCCACCCGCCGCTCAGCAGGGGAGGCGGCGGGCGCCCTCCTCAGGCTCACGCTGCGCTCTCCACGGTGGTGGCTGTTCGTGCTCGTGGTCGAGCTGGCCTTCGCCCTGCTGCTGGGCCTCACCTTCGACGCGCGCTACGGCACGGGCACGCGGGTGCTGTGGGGCACCGTGTACGCGCTGGCCCCCACGCTGGCCGTCGCATCCCTCGGTCTGGGTCTCGCGTTCCTCATCAACCGTCGGGCGTTCGGTCGTCGCCTGCACGGGGGCAGGGTGCTCGAGTCCGCCTTCGAGGAGCACGCGCTCCGGCTCCGCGGGCCGTGGGCGGAGACGAGGCTGTCCTTCGACGGGATCGCCTCCGTCCGCAGGAGCGGCGACTGGGTGTTCCTGCAGCAGGTCGGATCGCCGGTCGCCAGCGCCTGGCCCGCGGAGCTCTTCCCTCCCGCCGACCTGGTCAGGCTGCGCCGCGCCGTCGACGGGCGTTCGCAGGCGTCCTCGGCCGTGCCTGCCGACGACCGCCGTCCGGCGGACGACGCCGAGGAGGACGAGGGGGTCGGTCGCGGAGGCTGACCCCGCCCCTCAGCGGTCGAGTGCGTCCGCCAGCCGGGCCACCGCGTCGGCCACCGGCGGGCCGAACATGGCGGGGTCGTTGTGGTCGACCTCCTCCAGCACGACCTCCTCGACCAGCGTGCCGGCCGCCCGGGCGACCTCGTGGCTCAACCGGGACGGCACCACGGAGTCGCGCGCCGCGCGGATCACGGTCACCGGCACCGGGCTGTCCCGCACGTGCTCGACCACCGGGTAGCGGTCACGCAGCAGCAGCCGCACCGGTGCCCAGGGGTAGTGGTGCGCCCCCACGGCGGCGAGCTCGGTGAACGGCGAGCGCAGCACCAGGCCCGCCGGCGGACGGCGGGAGGCCAGCGCCGCCACCACGCCGGTCCCGAGCGACTCCCCCAGGTAGATCGTGCGCTCCGCCGGATGTCCCTCGGCCTCGAGCATCCGGGCGGCGGCCACGGTGTCAGCAGCCAGGCCTTCCTCGGTGGGCGTGCCGGGGTTTCCTGCGTACCCGCGGTAGTCGAGCAGGAGCACCGTGAAGCCACGCGCGCTGAGCTCCTGGGCCAGCCCGGCGCGCGCCGCTCGGTTGCCGCCGTTGCCCGGTGCGTACAGCACGGTTAGGTCACGGTCCGTTCCCTCGTCGGCGGGGACCAGCCAGGCGGCCAGCTCCAGCCCGTCCTCGGTGTGCAGGACCACGTCCTGCCCTCGGGCGAACACCTGCGCGGCGGCCGGCACCGGGGAGGTGTCGGGGACGTAGATGAGCGAGCGCTGCAGGCTCGACAGGGCCACGAGCACCACCACCAGCAGGGTCAGGAGGATCAGGAGGCCGATGCCCGCGCGCCCGGTGCGTCGGGGCTGGCGAGCCGGCATGGACCCCATCCTGCCCGACCGGCTGGGTCCGGGCCGACCGGCCGCTCAGGGCCCCGAGGTCGAGGTTGCGACCGGGGGGAGACCTCGTGGACGGTCCGGTCCGCCCGCGATCGTCAGCCCCGGTGGACGAAGTGCACCCCGGTGAGCCCGGACCGCCAGGCGGCCACCTCGGCCGCGACGCCCTCGTCCCCGTCGAGACCACGGACGATCAGGGAGGCCAGGCGCGGCATGTCGTCCTCGACCAGGCCGATGCGCACGATCTCGGGGGTCCCCAGCCGCAGTCCGTTCATGTCCCCCTCGACCGGGTCGAGGGGCAGGCCGATGCCGCAGGCCAGCAGGTTGGCCCGGCGCAGGATGCGCGCGGCGGCCTGACCACCGCCCCACCGCGCCGCCCGCAGCGCCAGCTGGTGGGACCGGGTCGGGCCGTCGACGGTCTGGAAGACCGGCGCGCCGAGCGCAGCCAGCTCCTCCGCGAGGCGACGGGCGGTGGCGGCCATCGCCGCGGCATACCCCGATCCGTGCTCCTGCCAGTCGACCATGGTGACGGCGAGGGCGGCCGTCTTGCCGGCGTCGAAGTTGGCGGTGAGGCCGGGGAAGGCGATGGCGTCGATGCGCCGGGCGAGCTCGTCGTCGTCGGTGACCACGACCCCGCCCGGTGGTCCGCCGAGGCTCTTGTAGGTGCTGAACGTCATCAGGTGGGCGCCCTCGTGCAACGGGTTGGCCCACGTGCCACCGGCGACCATCCCGCACAGGTGCGCGGCGTCGAAGAGGACGGTGGCCCCGACCTCGTCGGCGATCTCGCGGACCTGCGCGACCGGGTGCGGCAGGAGGTTGAGACTGCCGCCGAGCGTGATGAGCCGGGGCCCGACCTCGTGGGCGAGCGTGCGGAGGGCATCGACGTCGACCGAGCAGCGGCGGGGGTCGACGGGTGCGGGGACGGTGCGCAGGCGGTACATCCCCGCCGAGCCACCCGCGTGGTGGGTGACGTGCCCACCGATCGAGGGAGGTGGCGCGACGATGGTGTCACCGGGCTCGCAGGTGGCCATGAACGCGTAGAGGTTGGCGATCGCACCCGAGGGGACGCGGACCTCGGCGTGCCGGGCGCCGAAGACCTCCGCGACCAGCTCGGTGGCGAGGACCTCGATCTGCTCGATGGCCTCCAGGCCGGTCTCGTACTTCCCGCCGGGGCTGCCGAGCGAGGGGCGCGACCCCAGGTGCGCCGCCATCATCGCCTCTGCGCGGGGGTTCATGACGTTGGCGGCCGGGTCGAGGTTGAGGCACTCGCGGGTGTGGATGCGGTCGTTCTCCGCGACGAGCCGGTCGAGCTCGGCCAGCTGGTCGTCCGCGCTCCGGGAGGCGGCGGCCGCGGCGAGCTCGGCGATCCGGGTTCCGGAGACCTCCGGCAGCCAGGAACGGGGGGCGAGGGCGGTCATCGGTCCTGTCCGCGGCCCTGCCACGTGCACAGGCAGACCTCGTTGCCCTCGGCGTCGGCCAGCACCCACCAGGCGGGCGCGAACTCGTCGGTGACCAGTCGTCCCCCGGCCTCGAGGGCCCTGGCCAGACGCTCCTCGACGACGTCGTGGGGCACGGTGAGGTCGAGGTGGAAGCGGTTGCGCTGGGTGCGGGGCTGCTCCATCTGCTGGAACCACAGCCCGGCGTGCCGGCCGGCGGGGTCGACCAGGGCGTCGTTCTCACCGCCCTCCGTCTCGGGCTCGTACCCCAGCACCGCCCGCCAGAACGGTGCGACGTCGGCCGGCACCATGACGTCGAGGCCGACCTCCAGCACGCTGAGCCCGTGCGGCTCGGGCACGAGCCCCAGCTCCTCCGCCACCGCGCTGACGGCGACGGCCAGGCGCCGGTCGCGGCGGGTGAGCCGGCCGACGTCGTGGCTGACGGTGGTGACCGTCACGTGGCGGTAGCGCAGGTCGACGTCGGGGTGGTGGTCGAGCTCGTCGGCCACGGCGGCGACCCTGGCCAGGAAGTCGGCCCCCTGGGCGAAGCTGCTGGTCCGCCACCGGGCGACCAGCCGTCCCAGGAGGACGCGCCAGTGGGTCAGCTCGGGGTCGGCCGAGAGCTCGGCGTCCGTGGGGTGCGCCGTCGTCTGCGGGGTCGTCTGCGGCGTCGGTTCCGTCATGCCGCCCACCCTGGCACAGGGGTCCCTCGGACGTCGGGCCGTCAGAGGGTCGCGTCCTCGGCAGCGTCCATCGCCGCGAAGATCCGCTTGGGCGAGATGGGCCCGGCGGTGCCCAGACGCTGGGCGAAGAGGGAGACCCGCAGCTCCTGCACCGACCACACGATGTCGAGGACGTCGGGGTCCTGCCTGCGGTGCGGGGGCAGCTTGTCCAGGAACGCCGTCAGCTCCTCCTCCACGGCATGGACGTCGTCCATCCGCTGCCGGTCCCGGGGCAGGTCCTGCACGCCCTTGTCGAGCCGTTCGGCCATCCCGCGCAGCCAGACGACCATGCGGGGAAGGCGGGCGTACCCGACCTCGGCGGCGAACCCCGCCCGCACCAGCCGGTCCAGCTGACGTCGCAGGTCGGTCGCCATGTCGGCGGCCGCCGGCGTGGTGAGCCGCTGCAGCCGCAGGGACACCTGGCGTGCGGTGTCGAGGATCGGCACGAGGGCCTCGACGATCTCCAGCACCCGCGGCACCGACTGCTGCCGCACCGCCACGAGCGCCGTCTCGAACTGCGCCGGCGTGCGCACCCCCGAGGCCCCTCCCAGGTCGGCGACCACGGAGTCCACGGCCGCGGCGAGCGCGTCCTCGAGCAGGGCGGGGACAGAGCCGTGCGGGTTGTGACCGAGCGCGAGCTTCTGCTCGTTGGACAGCAGCGCGAGCAGCCGCTTCCACGGCGGGGTGGTGTTGAGCAGGAGGAGCCGTCGGATGCCGCGGGTGGTCTCCCGGTCGGCCTCCGAACGGGTCGCCAGCACCCGCACGTCCACGGCGGCACCGGTGTCGACGAGGGCCGGGAAACCCTGCACCACACGGGGTCCCACCTGGCGGGAGAACGCCTCGGGCAGCGGGTCCAGGTCGGCCGGCCAGCTCGTCAGCCCGGCGCGCTCGACACCGGACGCGGCCGCCGCCATGGTCGTGCGGACCTGGCCGGCCAGCTGCTCCTGCAGCGCGGCGAGGTCCTTGCCCTCGCCCAGCACCTCCACCCGTCCCCTCTGCCGTCCGCGTCCCCTGCCGCCACCGGAGCCACCGTGTCCGGACCTGTTCTGCCTCTGCTGGTCCGGGCCGTCCGGGCGCACCGCGCGCTCCACCCGGAAGGTCATCCGCAGGTGGTCGGGCACCCGCTCCCACTCGATGTCGGAGGCGCGCACCCGCACCAGTCCCCGGCGGGTGAGCTCCTGCGCCAGCGCCTCGTCGACGGGCACGGTCCCGACGGTGCCCGCCTCCCGCATACCCCTCAGCGCGGCGCGCGCGTGGTCCGGGGCGGGCACGAAGTTGCGGCGCACGTCCTTGGGCAGCGCCTTCACGAGGGCGGTGACCAGCTCCTCGTACATGCCCGGGACGAGCCAGTCGAATCCGTCGTCCTGCACCTGGTTGAGCACCTCGACGGGAAGGTGCACCGTCACGCCGTCGGCGTCCGCGCCCGGCTCGAACTGGTAGGTGAGCGGGAAGGTCAGCTCCCCCTGGGTCCAGCTCGTCGGGAAGTCGTCCCCCCGGACGGCGTCGGCGTGCTCCTCGTGGACGAGGAGCTGCTCGGTGAAGGTCAGCAGGTGCGGCTGGGTGCGTCGCGCCTGCTTCCACCAGGTGTCGAAGTGCGCGCCGGAGACGACGTCGGCGGGGATGCGCTGGTCGTAGAACTCCACGAGGGTCTCGTCGTCGACGAGGATGTCGCGCCGACGCGCCCGCGCCTCCAGCTGGCCGAGCTCGGCGACGAGACGCCGGTTGGCGTGGAAGAAGTCGTGCCGGGTGTCCCAGTCGCCCTCGACCAGCGCGGTGCGGATGAAGAGGTCGCGCGCGGTCTCGGGGTCGGTGCGCCCCAGGGGGACGGCACGGTCAGCGACGAGGGGTATGCCGTACAGCGTCACCCGTTCGTCGGCCACCGCGGCGGCCGCCGAGCGCGACCAGCGGGGCTCGCTGTAGCTCCGCTTGACCAGGTGCTGGGCGGACGCCTCGACCCAGGCCGGGTCGATCGCGGCGTTGGTGCGGGCCCACAGCCGGGTCGTCTCCACGAGCTCTGCGGTCATCACCCACTCGGGGTTGCGGCGGTGCAGGACCGAACCGGGCTGCAGGACGAACCGGGCGTTGCGCGCGCCCTGGTAGTCGCGCTTCTCCTTGTCGTAGAGGCCGACGTGGGAGAGGAGGCCGGCCAGGAGCGACTGGTGGATCCGGTCGGCGTCCGCCGGGTGGTCGTTGAGCTGCAGGCCCAGGCTCTTGGTGGCCTGGCGCAGCTGGGTGTGCAGGTCCTGCCACTCGCGCACCCTCAGGTAGTGCAGGAACTCGGCCTTGCAGAGCCGCCGGAAGGCGCTGCCGGAGAGGTCCTTCTGCTGGCGCTGGAGGTATCGCCACAGGTTGAGGAGCACGAGGAAGTCGGAGTCGACACGGTCGGAGGGATCCGCCCCCCGGCCGCCCCCCGAACCACCCTTCGGTCCGCGGCCGTCGGCTCCCTGGACCCGCACGGGGCGCTTCCCCCCGGCACCACCGGCGCCACCGGCACCCCCGGCACCCCCGGCACCCCCGGCACCCCCGGGGCCGTGGCTCGAGGCAGCTGCGTCGGAGCCTCTGCTCGCCTCGTCGCGCGGCACGCCGCCGGCCTTGCGGAACCGGGCGTGCAGCTGGTCGGCGCGTTCCTGCTGGTCCACGGGGCGTTCGCGGACGTCCTGGATCGACAGGGCCGCCACGATGACCAGGGCCTCCTTGAGCGCCCCGTTCTTCTCCGCCTCGACGAGCATCCGGGCCAGCCGCGGGTCGACCGGCAGCGCGACGATGGCCCGGCCGTAGGGGGTGATCCGCTTGCGCGGAAGGTGGGCGGGCGCGTCCGGGTCGATCGCCTGCAGCTCGGTGAGCAGCCGCACGCCGTCGGCGACCTGACGCGAGTCCGGCGGTTCGATGAAGGGGAACCGCTCGATCTCCCCCAGCCCCAGGTTGGTCATCGCGAGGATGACGCTGGCCAGGTTCGTCCGCAGGATCTCGGGGTCGGTGAACTCCGGCCGCGACTCGAAGTCCACCTGGCTGTAGAGCCGGATGGCGATCCCGTCCGCGAGCCGCCCGCAGCGTCCCGCCCGCTGGTTGGCGCTGGCCTGGCTGATCGGTTCGATCGGCAACCGCTGCACCTTCAGTCGCTGGGAGTAGCGGCTGATCCGGGCGGTCCCGGTGTCGATGACGTACCTGATCCCGGGAACGGTCAGCGACGTCTCGGCGACGTTGGTGGAGACCACGATCCGACGGCCCTGGTGCCGGGCGAAGACCCGGTGCTGCTCGGCCGCCGAGAGCCGCCCGTACAGGGGCAGCACCTCGGTGCCGGGAAGCTGCATACCCTCCAGCGCGTCGGTGGCGTCGCGGATCTCGCGCTCGCCGGAGCAGAAGACGAGGATGTCCTCCCCCGCACCGTCGCGGCCGGACCCCTCGGTCCACAGCTCCTCGACCGCCTCGCAGATGCCGGTGACCTGGTCGACCTCGACCCAGGTCGCCTCACCCTGCTTGGTGGGGGGGGACCCTCGCGCAGGAGCGGGCGGTAGCGCACCTCGACCGGGTAGGTGCGCCCGGAGACCTCGATGACCGGCGCCGGCCGCCCGTCGGCGTCCGCGAAGTGCGCGGCGAAGCGGTGGACGTCGATGGTCGCGGAGGTGATGACGACCTTCAGGTCGGGACGCCGGACCAGCAGCTGGCGCAGGTAGCCCAGGATGAAGTCGATGTTGAGGGTGCGCTCGTGCGCCTCGTCGATGATGAGGGTGTCGTAGCGGCTGAGCATCCGGTCGCGCTGCAGCTCGGCGAGCAGGATGCCGTCGGTCATGACCTTGAGCAACGTGTCCTGCCGCGAGGTGTCGGTGAAGCGCACCTGGTAGCCGACGAGCGTCCCCAGCTCGGTGCCCAGCTCCTCGCTGACCCGCTCGGCGACCGAACGGGCGGCGATCCGTCGGGGCTGGGTGTGCCCGATCATCCCCTCGACGCCGCGGCCGAGCTCGAGGCAGATCTTGGGCAGCTGGGTGGTCTTGCCGGACCCGGTCTCGCCGGCCACGATGACGACCTGGTGGTCGCGGATCAGGGCGCGGATCTCGTCGCGACGTTCGCTGACCGGCAGTTCCGGCGGATAGTGCAGCGCCTCGGGTGCGGGCAGCGCGGCCCGGCGGGCGGCCACCGCCTCCTGCCGTCGGGTATGCCGTTCCGCACCGCGGCGGTCCGGCTGAGTCCTGCGTCCGTCGCGCTCGGGGCGCGGGGTGCGTCCGTCGCGCTCGGGGCGGGGGCTGCGTCCGTCCTGCTCGGGGCGAGGGGCGCGTCCGTCGCGCTCGGGGCGAGGGGTGCGTCCGTCGCGCTCGGGGCGCGGATCGTGTCCGGCGCGCTCGGGACGACGGGAGCGCGCCCTCCCCCGACCTCTCGACCGACGTCCGCCCGGCGCGTCCGTGCCCCCGTCCGTCCCGTCGCGACCAGGCCGGGGCGACGATGGGGTGGGTTCGGGCACGCCCTCCACTCTACGAGCGGCAGCAACCGGGTTCCGCCTCGTCACCCTACGACCCGGGTGACCCACACCGGGTGACCGCCGTCGACGGCCCTGACCGGACGGAGGACCACTCTCGGGCCGACGCACCCGTCGCGAGAGATTTTCACGCCGGAAACATGACGGAGACGGGAGCGCAACACGCGCCGCCTAGCGTCGACCATGACCCGCTCTCCCGCCCGGCCCAGGAGGCACCATGACAGCAGCGACCTTCCGCACCGGCCACGAGGTCCTGGTGCACGCCTCGCCGCAGCAGGTCTGGCGCACCCTCACCGAGGACGTCTCCGCGTGGTGGTCGACGATCAGCCGCCGCGGTGCGGTGTCGGCCCTGCTGGAGCCGTTCGTCGGCGGCCGGGTGCTCGAGGAGGAGACCCTTCGGCCCTGGGGCACCGTCACGGGATGGTGCGGCTCGGGCTACCTCGAGGTCAGAGGACGGATGGGCCTCCCCTCCGGCGTCACGGGGATGCTCGAGGTGGAGCTCGAGGAGACGGCTGCGGGGACCACGCTGCACGTGCTCCACCAGGTGGTCGGACCGTGGGAGAGCGCCCGCTGGGTGCGGAGCACCGACGCGTGGCGTTCGATGGCCGAGCAGGTGGGCCTCCGGGCGGAGCAGTCACGCCGCCCCCTGGGCCCGGTCGCGCCCGGTCCGTCCGCCCTCGTCCTGACCGCGGCCAGGAGCCGCGGGTAGGTCGACCGCGACCGGCAGGTGGTAGATGCCGGTGCCGGTCACCACACAGGTCCCCAGGAGCGGGAGGTCGGCCTGACGGCACATCTGGAGGATGTGCTCGTGGAGCGCGCGGTCGGAGTCGTCGACCCCGCCCCACGGTTTGACGATGCCGACCACGAGGCCGCCGACGCCGGGGAGGGTCACGGCGGTCAGCACGGTGCTGCTGACGGTCTCGCGCATGGCCGCCGCGTGGGGGATGCTGCCGACGAACACCGGCTGACTGAGCCGGCCGTCGCCGCGGCACAGCAAGAAGCTCAGGCCTCCGGGCATCCGGTCACGGTCGGTGACCACGAGGTCGAGGACGTCGACCGCCAGGTCGGGGTCGGCGAGGGATCGGGTGGGCCAGTCCTGGGGCAGGTCGTGGAAGCTCATGCGGTCGAGCCTGCCCGGAAACGCCGGACCGCCCTCCGGGTTTTCCACAGCGCCCCGGGGTGCCGGTCAGAGCAGCTGCGAGACCGTGTGGATCAGCAGTCCGACGAGGGCGCCCACCACGGTGCCGTTCAACCGGATGAACTGCAGGTCCCGTCCCACGTGCAGCTCGATCTTGTCCGAGGCCTCGGCCGCGTCCCAGCGGCGGATCGTGCCGGAGATGACCGACGTGATCTCAGGGCCGTACCTGGCCACCAGCGAGACGACCGTGTCGGCCGTCCACTCCTCCAGCCGGCCCCTGAGCGCCTCGTCCTGCTGCAACCGCTCGCCGAAGGCCCTCAGCTCGGTCTCCATCCGGGTCCGCAGGTGGCCGGAGGGGTCGTCGAGCGCCTCGAGGATCGAGCTGCGCAGGGTCTCCCCGAGCCGGACCGCGGTGTCGCTGACCTGCGGGTGGTCCAGCAGCCGCTCCTTGAGCCGCTCGAAGCGGTCGGCCGTGCGCGGATCCTCCTGCAGGTCGTGACCGAGCTCGGCCAGGTAGGAGTCGATCGCTGCGCGGACGTTGTGCTGGGGATCGTCCTTGATGTCCCGCGCCCAGCGCAGTACCTCCTGGTAGACGCGTCGTGTGACCTGGTCGTTCACCCAGGTCGGTGACCAGAGCGGTGCCCTGGAGCGCACGATCATCTCGACCTCGTCCTGGTGCAGCGCCAGCCAGGCGTGCAGCTCGCGGGCCGCCAGGTCGACCAGACCGTGATGGGCGCCCTCCTCGACGACCCGCTCGAGGAGGTGCCCGGCGAGCGGGGACAGGTCCTCGCGCCGCACGCGCGGGATCAGGACGTCGTCGACCAGGGAGCGCAGCTCGTGCTCGTCGACCCGTTCGACGAGCCGCCGCAGGAAGGGTGAGGCCTCACCGACGACCCGCTCGGCGTTCTCCGGCCGCGCGACCCACTCGCCCAGCCGCAGCATGACGCGGGCGTCCAGGATCTTCTCGCGCAGCACCTCGGGCGTGAGGAAGTTGTCGCTGACGAACTGCTCGAGACTGTCACCGAGCTCGTCCTTGCGCCGGCGGACCAGCGCGGTGTGCGGGATCGGCAGCCCCAGGGGGTGGCGGAACAGGGCGACGACCGCGAACCAGTCGGCGATCGCCCCCACCATCCCCGCCTCGGAGGCGGCGTTGACGTAACCCCAGAACCCGTCCCGCCCGTGCGTCAGCACCCAGATCACCGCCATGAGCACGAGCAGCCCGGTGGCAACCCCGCGCATGCGGCGCAACCCTGCACGGCGCTGCTCGTCGGTCACGGTCGTGCGGGTGACGGGGCTCGACGGAGTGCGTGGAGGCTCGGCCCGCTCGGTGGTCAGCGTCACTGCTCGTGTCCCCTTCGTGTCCGGTCGCTCGTGCGGTCCGGGGTGTGCGGTGGTGCCGGTGGATCAACCTGTGCGCAGGACCACCGTATTCCGTCGGGACGACAGACCCCGCGTCCCGCACCAGCGCCACCCGCCCACGGCATACGCGTGCGGCTCGTCCAACGGCACGCCCGTGGGCGGGCGACCACGGCATACGCGTGCGCGGCTCGTCCAACGGGATGCCCGTGCGCGCCCCGCCCCACGGCATACCCGCTCCTGTCCGGGGTGGTTGGATCGGAACATGTACTTCATCGTGGTCAAGTTCCCCGTCAAGCCCGAGCACGCGGACCGGTGGCCGGAGATCGTCCGGGAGTACACCGAGGCGACCCGCGCGGAGCCGGGCAACAAGTGGTTCGAGTGGTCCCGCAGCCTTGAGGATCCCCACGAGTTCGTGCTGGTGGAGGCGTTCGAGGACGACGGCGCCGGTCCGCACGTCCAGTCCGAGCACTTCGCCAAGGTGGGGCGCGAGTGGCCGCAGTACCTCACCGCCACGCCACGCCGAAGATCGTCTCCCGCCAGGTCGAGGGCGACGGGTGGGACGAGATGGGTGAGATCCGGGTCGAGTGACCCGTCGCGCGCCTCGTGGCTGGACAGGGCACGCTGGCCGCTGAATAGGGCACGCTGGCCCGTGAGCCTCGCCCACAACCCTGGCCCGAGCGGGTATCGACGATCGGAGGAGATCCCATGTGGCTGACCGGCTGGTCCGACCTGTACGCCGTTCTCGTCGTGGGCCTTGCCTGCTACCTGACGGTCGTAGTCCTCCTGCGCGCGACCGGCAAGAGGACCCTGACCAAGCTCAACGCGTTCGACTTCGTCGTCACCGTCTCGATCGGGTCGCTGCTGGCCACCGGGGTCCTGGATCCCTCGACCAGCTGGGCGTCCGTGGCCACGGGGATCCTGCTGCTGGTCGGCGCCCAGTGGGTGATGGCGAAGGTCACCTCGACCTGGCCGCGCAGCCGGTGGTTCGTCACGGCGGAACCGACCCTCGTGCTGCGGGACGGGAAGCTCCTGCAGGATGCCCTGCGACGCAGCCGGGTGGCGCCCTCGGAGGTGCTCCAGGCGGTGCGGACCAGCGGGTCGGGGTCGCTGGCATCGGTCGCGGCCGTGACGCTCGAGCCGGACGGATCGCTGAGCGTGATCACGACAGAGAGCCTGGGCGACGGGTCCGCCCTGGCCGACGTCCCGGGCCTGGCGGACGAGGCAGCGGACGTGCCGGGACTGCCGCAGCCGGACGACGGAAAGGCCTGACACCTTTTCTCCCGAGGCGTGGCGGGGAACGATTCGAAGAACTGATCCAGGTCGGCTCGAGGGCAGCGCCGGAAGGGGTGCGGGGTCGTGCCCGTGAGGTCGTCGGTGATGCGCGCCGGCAGCTCCGGGGAGGAGAGCCGAGGGTCCGTGCACGTGCGGTGCGAGTATGCGGAGCTGCGGAGCTGCCGAGATGTCGGCCCCCACATCCTCGGGGGCGCGACCCCGAGGATGCACAGGGTGGGTCTGGAGACGCGGGTATGTCGTACACGTGTCCTAACATGGGGTGCATCGAGAGGGCCTGGAGCGCAGCGACGGTCCGCACCTGGGGAGGGAGGTCGCGATGAGGGCACCGGTGCAGCCGGCTGGGCAGGAGAGGCCGGGCGACTCCCCGCTGGAAAAGGTCATGCTGGGCCTGCTCTGCTTCGTGCCCTCGGTGGCGCTGACCCGGGCCCGGGTCATGGTGGAGATGGATGGCCCCCGGACCGGTGGTGGCAGCACCATCCCCGCCCAGGCGGGACCGGACGCTGCCCGTGACGTGGACCCCCGGCCGGAGCTGCACGAACCGACCGGGGCCACCCCCTCGGCGGTCCCCGGACCGGGCACGCAAGAGACCCAGGACCACGCCGGGCCGCACGCCCAGGACGGCACCTCGGCGGGCATCCTGGAGGACCGCGGGCCGGAGGCCTCGGAGAGTGCCTTCCACTCCGTGCCGGTGAGTTCGGGTCCTGGTGAGCCGGTGGAGGTGCGGTTGCGGGCGGTGTTGTCCGAGATGGGTCTGGATGCGGGGTCGGTGGCGTTGCTGTCCTCGGCGGCCACGACCCTGGCCGCGGTCCGCACCGGCCGGTCGCTGGCGCAGATCGCCCCGTCGACCACGACCCGCGCCAGCCGCCCTACCGACGGGGCGGGCGCGACGGGCAGTCAGGAGCGGCGCCGCGCCGACGCCGACGGCCACGCTGACGGTGTTGTCCGTGGGCACGCAGCCGGTCCGGGCGAGGGCGGTGAGTGCGGGGTGGGTGTCCCGGACGCCGGTGCGGCCCGGCGGGCCGGGCAGGCGGTGCTGGACCGGATCGAGGATCTCCTGGACCTGGGCGCGCGCCTGGAAGGGGCGCTGGTGGTCGCGACCGGGCAGCTGGCCACGGCCAACGCCGCCCTGCTGCTGGCGGGAAAGGGCGCCACCGACCCGGCCGAGCTGTCCCCCACCGCCCGGGACCGGTGGGCCGCCCGGTCCCGCTCGGCCACCGCGCACGAACTGTCCGCAGCGTCCGGGTGGGGCATCGGCGAGGCCCGCGACCTGGTCGCCCTGGCCACCGCCCCACCCGCCATCACCGGCCCCGTCCTGGACGCGCTGGGGTCCGGGACCGTGCCGTGGCGGCTGGTGCGCCGCTGCTGGCGCACCGCCCACGGCGCCGGCCTGGACGTGGCCGACACCGCCCACCTGGCCCACGTCATGCTCGGCACCGACCCCGACCGGGTCGCCACCGAGCGCCTCACCCCCACCGGGACCGTGTCCACCCTGCCCTGGGGACACCGGGCCTACCACCACGCCCTGGACCGGGAGACCGCCAAGCTCACCCGCGGCGACGACACCTCCGCCCGGGCCGCCCGGGCAGGCGCCCGCGCCGCCCGCGACACCACCGCCCGCATCCAGGACGACGGCACCGCCACCGTGACCATCACCGCCACCCCCACCCAGGCCACCGCCCTCATCGACCGGCTGCACGCCGCCGCCCGCACCGCCCGCCGCGACGGCGAACACCCGCACCCTGGCCCAGCTGCGCGCCGACACCGCCACCGCCCTGCTGCTGCACGGCACCCTGAACCTGCCCCAGGCGCCCACCGACCCCGACCAGGTCAGCGTGGAGCACATCACCGCCCTGGCCGCGATCCTGGAAGGCCTGCCCGCCGCCACCCTCAACGTCATCCTCCCCTGGCACCTCCTCCCCGGCACCACCACCAGCAGCGACAGCAGCACCGGCAGCGACAGCGGCAGCGGGCACGAGCACCCCCACCGGTGCACCACCAGCCCCTGCCCCGCCGCACCACCACCCCGACCCACGACCCCACCACCGGCGACGGCCACGCCGCCCGGGACCGCCCCACCCGGGGCGCACCCACCCGGCGATGGGCAGGAGATGCTGCTCGCGGTGGCCGAGGCGACCGGCACCACCCCCGCGTTCCTGCACGCCACCGACATCGCCGACCTGGCCCTGACCCCGGGCACCACCCTGCACCGGCTCGTGGTCGACCCCCTGGACGGGCGGTGCGTGGAACGCTCCACCACCGCCTACCAGCCCGATGCGCACATGCGCGCCCAGGCCATCGCCGCCGACGGGACCTGCCGCGCCCCCGGCTGCACCCGAGCGGCGATCTACGCCCAGCTGGACCACGTCCACGAGCACGCCACCGGCGGAGCGACCACCCTGTGCAACCTGGAATGCCTGTGCACCACCCACCACGACCTCAAGACCGCCCGCCACTGGCACGCCACCATCGACGCCCACCGCAACCTCACCTGGCAGACCCTGCTAGGACGCATCTACGCCACCCGGGTCCGCGACCACCGCGCCTACACCACCCTCCTGAACACCGCCATCGCCACCGTCCACCACGCCACCGCCCAGGCCACCACCACCGGCGCGGCCGGCGCGAACGGCGGGCAGGACCCCCGCACCGCCCGGGCCGAGGCCATCGACCAGGCCATCTACACCGCCCTGTGCCACCGCGCACCCACCGACCCCCTCCCCACCGCCGAGGAAGACCTCACCCCCTACGACAACCCCTACCACCGACCCCACCACGACGGCGGCCGCGCCGGCCACGCTCGCGGCGACACCGACCAGGTCTTCACCGCCGACGCCGCCACCACCCTCACCCACACCGACCCCGACGGTCGACGCCGCTGGGGACCCCCGGCCCCGACCACCGACGCCGACCTCACCTCCGGACCTGCCTGGCCCACCCCGACCCACCAGTCCCTGGACCCCACCACCTGGACGACCACCACCCCCACCACGCCGCAGACCGATGCTTCGGCAGACCATGAGGGAGCCCCGTCCACCGACGACCCGACGGCGACGAACGGCCCCGACGGACCCGCCAACCCCTGGGGTAAGCGCACCTACGGACCCCCACCCTTCTGATGGCGGACAGGCGGCCGCCGGCGGGCAGGAACCGCACGATCTCAACCGGCCCGTCCTGTCAGTCCTCCCCCGCCAGCAGACCAGGTCACAACGGCAGACGGACGCTGCGCAGGTGGGCGCTCGAGCGTCAGGACCGGTGGGGAGCTCCCCCTCTTCTCCTCCCCGGGGGCTTGTGCACACCTGACCTGAGGAGGACCGTGTCAGGAACCACCCGGCGCCGATGCTCCGGCGCGCGCCGAGACCAGGAGAGATCATGACGACGCTCAACCCGTACATCTCGTTCACCGGCAACGCACGGGAGGCGATGGAGTTCTACCGCACCGTCTTCGGCGGGCATCTCACCATCGACACGTTCGGCGCGTCCGGCATGGGCGAGGACCCCGCCACCGCCGACCAGGTCATGCACGCGATGCTCGTCACCGACGAGGGCCTCACCCTCATGGCGTCCGACACCCCACCGGGCATGGAGGTCACCGTCGGAGACAACGTGCAGATCTCGCTGAGCGGACCGGCGGAGGACGAGATCGAGCTCCGCGGATACTGGGAGCGGCTCAGCACGAGCGGGACGGCGGACCTGCCCCTGACCCAGGCGCCGTGGGGAGACCACTTCGGCATGTGCACGGACGCGTACGGCATCCGCTGGATGGTCAACATCGGCGGCGACGAGGCCGCCTGACCCGTTCAGCAGCGGACGCCCCACCGACCGGCCCCGTCTGATCTCGCCGGACCCGGTCGACAACGGACCCCACCGACCGCCCCCGGCCAACCCCGTCCGATTCCGGGTCGACAACGAACCACCCGGGCGGCTGTCCTCAACCCACCCCCTGCCTCACCCCACCCCCTACCTCAACCCGTCCACTCCCCCTCGTCCCAAGCCCTGGCCATGACCGAGAGGTACGGCTGCACGTCCCAGCCGTGATCGACCACCCACCGGTCGTCCCCGTAGGTCCGTCCGTACCGCGCCCCGCCGTCGCACAGCAGCGTGACGATCGACCCGGCCCGACCCTCCGCCCGCATCTCGCACGCCAGCCGCATCACCGCATACAGCGCGGTGCCGGTGGAGGGACCGCACCAGAGTCCCGTCCGCTCCTGGAGGAACCGCATCGCCGCCACCGACGCCGCGTCCGGCACCCCCATCATCCGGTCGACCACGGCGGGGACGAAGCTGGGCTCCACCCGCGGCCGGCCGATCCCCTCGATCCGTGACCCGCACTGTGGCGGGACCTCCTCCCCCGCGAAGGTGGGCAGGAACGCCGAGCCCTCCGGGTCGACCACGCACAGCCGCGAGCGGTGTCCGCGGAGGCGCACGTACCGGCCGATCGTCGCCGACGTCCCCCCGGTCCCGGCCCCGACGACGATCCACTCCGGCACCGGGTACGGCTCCAGCGCCATCTGCTCGAAGATCGACTCGGCGATGTTGTTGTTCCCGCGCCAGTCCGTCGCCCGCTCGGCGTAGGTGAACTGGTCCATGTAGTAGCCGTCGTACCGGCTCGCGAGCTCCCGGGCGACGTCGTAGACCTCCCCCGCGTCGTCGACGAGGTGGCAGCTGCCACCCTCCCGCTCGATGAGCGCGATCTTCTCGGGACTCGTGTCGCGGTGCATGACGGCGACGAACGGCAGTCCGAGCATCTGCGCGAAGTGGGCCTCGCTGACCGCCGTCGAGCCCGAGCTGGCCTCGATCACCGTGGTCCCCTCGTGGATCGCCCCGTTGCACAGCGCGTAGAGGAACAGGGACCTGGCGAGACGGTGCTTCAGGCTCCCCGTCGGGTGGGTCGACTCGTCCTTGAGGTAGACGCTCACGTCCCACCCCGCCGGCATCGTCAGCGCGATCAGGTGGGTGTCGGCGCTGCGGTTGGCATCCGCCTTCAGGCGGCGCACCGCCTCGTCGATCCAGGCCCGGTCGTGCGGGCGGCGGGGACTGCGGTCGACGACGGCGGCCGGAGGGGCCTTCGGCACGGGAGGGATATGCGGCGGGGTGGGGGTATGCGGTGCGTGCGCAGCTGTCGTGGGGCGGGCCTTGGTGCTCACACGGACGACGCTAGCGGAGCAGGCAGCCGGACCGGACGGCGCGGCCGCGGACCGACAGGACCTCACGGCGGCCACGACAGCACGGCCGAGGACGACAGGGCCTCACGGCACCACGACGGCACGGCCGCGGATCCGACAGGACCTCACGGCAGCCACGACAGCGCCGCCGCCGACCGGGCAGGGACGGGTCGGCGGCGGCGGGCTGGGGATGGTCCTCAGACGAAGACGACCTGGGCTCCCTCGGCGATGTCGATGAAGTCGCCGGCGCTGATGACACCCTCGACGCCGGGGTGCAGGTCGGCCTCGAGCAGCTTCATCATGTCGTAGGTCAACCGGCAGGCGTACATGTGCGCGCCGGAGGCCTGCAGCAGGTCGAGGAACTCGGGGATCGTCGGGATCTCCTGCTCCTCCATCTGCTTGTTCATCATCTTCGTGGCGAAGCCGGTCATCCCGGGCAGGTTGCCCAGCGCCTGCGGCATCGAGACGTGCTCCATGCCCGGCTTGAGCCGGCCCAGGTCGGGCATGTGCATCGCGGTGTTGCCCGAGAGGGTGAACTTGAGCTTGTCGTTCGTCTTGGTGTTGACGATGTCCAGGCCCCAGAAGGTGAAGAAGATGTGCACCTCCACGCCCTCGCCCAGGGCCGCGTTGCCCATGATGAGCGCCGGGTAGGCCATGTCCAGATTGCCCTTGGAGCAGATGAAGGCCATCTTGCGCGGCCCAGAGTATGACGTGCCGCCGGCGCTCTCGGTGGCGGTCGCCTCTCCCGTGGTCCCGTTGGTGGACACCGGCGCGGCCCGGCCCTTGTCGCCGAAGTCCGGCATGATGAAGCCCGCGGGGGGCGTGGTGCGGGTGGTGGTCGTGGTGCTCATGGGTGGCTCTCCTCCTCGTCGATCCGGTCGCTCAGACGCAGCCGACGGGCTTGGGCAGACCGGACAGCCAGGCCATCTTCTTGGCCGGCTTGCCGGGGTACAGGGCGAACAGGGTCTTGATGTCGAACCCGCCGACGGTCTGCATGCGCCGCAGCGTCGGGGTGACCCCGGTGACGGCCGAGTCCTCGCGCATGAAGCGCAGGGTGGCCAGGTGGTCCTCGGACAGCTCGATCCCGATGAGCGCGGCCAGGTCGGCGGCGAGCTCCTCGTTCCAGTCGTCGCGGCGGGTCAGGAACCCCTCCGCGTCGACCTCGAAGGTCCGGTCGTTGAGCGTGTTGGTGGGCATCGGGGCTCTCACTCCTTCGGCTGGCGCTTGCCGGCCATCGACATGTGGCTGGTGACGGGCAGCTTGTGACCGGGGAGCAGCATCTTCCAGTAGATCTGCTCGAAGGCGAGCTTGCCCAGGTGGTTGACCCGCGAGGGCTTCAGGAGCGTCATCGGCCCGGCGATGGGGACGGGGAAGCTGCCCTTCAGCGGCTGCGTGTCGTAGTTGAAGTCCAGCAGCATGGCCTGGCCGCGACCGGACTCGATGAAGCAGTTGGCGTGACCGTCGAAGGAGTTCGGCAGCTCCCGGCCCTCGGTGGCGGCGACGAAGTTGTCGATAAACTCCTCGGTGGCGAAGTGCGCGACCGACCCGGCCTTGGAGGTGGGGATGTCGCTGGCGTCGCCGAGCACGAAGATCCGCTCGTCGACCACCGAGCGCAGCGTGTGCTTGTCGACCGGGACGAAACCGGCGTCGTTACCCAGCCCGGAGTCCATGATGAACTGCTGGCCGACGTTGGGCGGGATGGTGACCAGGAGGTCGAACGGCAGCTCGCGCCCGTCGTAGGCCACCAGCTTCTGCCCCTCGTTGTCGATCCGCTCCACCGCGAAGTCGGGCGCGAGCCGGATGCTGCGGTCCTTGAGCAGCCCGCCCAGCTCCTCGGAGGCCACCGGCTTGGTGAAGGCCCCGTCCAGCGGGGTGACGTAGGTGATGTCCACCTTGTGCCGGATGCCCTGCTTGCGGAAGTGGTCCTCGACCAGGAAGGCGAACTCCAGCGGGGCCACCGGGCACTTGATCGGCATCTCGGTGATGTGCACGAGGATGCGGCCGCCGGTGAACTCGGCGAGCGACTTCTTCAGCGCCACCGACCCCTCGTAGGTGTAGAACTCGTGGACCTTGTCCCGCCACAGCGAGCCGTCGGCCATCCCCTCGACGAGGGTCGGGTCGGGACGGGTGCCGGAGGCGATGACCAGCCAGTCGTAGGACAGCCGGCGGCCGTCGACCAGCTCGACCTGGCGGTCCTCGCGGTGCACGCGAGCGATGCCGGCCTCGACGAACTCGATGCCGTCGTGGATGAGGTCGCGGCGGTCCTTGACCACCCGCTCGGGCTTCATCCAGAAGGGGATGAAGAGGTATCCGGGCTGGTAGCGGTGCTCGGTGTCCTGGTCCACCACCGTGATCGACCAGGCGTCCTTGTCGAGGGTCGAACGAAGGTGGTTGGCGGCCATGGTCCCGGCCGTTCCAGCCCCCAGGATCAGGAGTGTGTTCATGCCCTCAACGATACCCCTGCGGGTATCGGTTTACCCCATTCGGAGGACGTGACTTACGACACTAGGTAGTGGTGTTGTGCGGTGGGTCGAGGCCCACGGAGCGGTGGGCTCGGGACCCACGGAGCGGTGGGGTCGGGGGCCCACGGAGCGGTGGGGTCGTGGACCCATGGGGCGCTGGGGTCGTGGACCCACGGAGCGCTGGGGTCGTGGACCCACGGAGCGCTGGGGTCGGGGACCCGCGGAGCGGTGGGGTCGGGGACGCACGAGGAGGTGGCTGGGCGATCCAGGAAGAGCCGTGGCAGGACGGGCGGCAGGCCCCTCACGGACCCCGTCGCCTACCATCACCACCGTGCCCTACTCCCGCTGGCCCCGCTCCGTCTACGGCTCCGGCGACGAGCCGGACCCCCGGTTCAGCCTGGCCAACGAGCGCACCTTCCTCGCCTGGATCCGCACCTCCCTGGCCCTGCTCGCCGTGGCCGCCGCGGTCGACGCCCTCCCCCTGCGGATCGACGACCGGGCCCAGGCCGCGCTCGCGGCGGTGCTCGCGCTCACCGGGCTCGCGGCGGCCTACCACGCGTGGCGCGGGTGGGTGCACACCGAGCAGGCCATGCGCACCGGTGCCCCGCTCCCGGGCAACGCCGCCGGCATCGTCGTCGTCGTCGGGGTGGGGGTCGCCGGCGTCGTCCTGCTCGTCGCGAGCCTGCTGCGGGCCTGATGGGCGAGGACGCTGCCGGCGGCCTCACCCGCGACCCCGGGCTGCAGCAGGAGCGCACCGCGCTGGCCTGGAGGCGGACCGGTCTGGCGCTGGTCGTGGGAGCCCTGACCGTGGGGCGGCTGACCATGACCACCCTGGGACCGACGGTGCTCCTGCCGGCGTTCGTCGCGGCGGCGCTGGCCGCCTGGGTCGTCAGCGTGACCCTGCGCAGCGGGCGCTACTCCTGGACGCATCCGGACGAGCCCCAGTTCAACCGGATCCTCAGCGACGGGAAGGTGCCCGCCGTCGTCACCGTGGTCACCGCCTCCCTCGCGCTGGGCGAGCTGATCAGCGCGTCCGTGCAGCTTCTGCGCTGAGAGGCATGACAGCCCGGCGCCCAGCTCCGTGCAGCTTCTGCGCTGAGAGGTCGGCAGCCCGGCGCCCAGCTCCGTGCCGCTCGATGCAGCTTGTCCGCTGACAGGCCGGACACCCCGGGTCTAGCCTGACCGGATGACCACGTCCCCCGAGGCAGGGCCGGACGAGTCCCCGACGACGCCCGACGGTGCGCCCACGCCCGCGAGCTCCCCGCCGACGTTCCGCAGGACCCGGATGGACGGTGCCCTCTTCGACCAGGTCCACCTGGCCGGCGCCCGGTTCCATCTGGTCGACCTCAGCGGCTCGCGGTTCTCCAACGTCTACCTGCAGCACAGCGTCATCTCCGGCGCGGTTCTGCACGACGTCCAGATCTCCGGCGACCTGCGCCGGCTGTCCGTCAACGGGGTGGACGTCGTCCCCTTCGTGGAGGCCGAGCTCGACCGCCGTCATCCCGACCGCCGGCTCATGCGGGCCACCGACGCCGACGGGCTGCGGACCGCCTGGGCCCGCCTCGACGAGCTGTGGGCGGGCACCGTCGAGCGTGCCCGCGCGCTCGAGGCCCGTCGCTCCGGCCTCGTCCACGAGCGCGTCGCCGGCGAGTGGTCGTTCGTGGAGACCCTGCGCCACCTCGTCTTCGCTACCGACGCCTGGGTGCTGCGGGCCCTCCTCGGCGACCCGGCTCCCTACCACCCGCTGATCGTCCCGCACGACGAGGAGAGCGAGAACCCGGGCCTGCCCTGGGATCCCCACGCCCGACCGAGCCTCGACGAGGCCCTCGAGGCCTGGCACGACCGGCGCCGGCGCGTGGCCGACGTCCTGCGCGACCTGACCGACACCGACCTCGCCGGCCGGACCGAACCGGTCGACGCCCCCGGCTACCCTCCGCCCGACCGCTATCCCGTCCGCGGTCTGCTGCAGGGCGTGGTGGGCGAGGAGTGGGAGCACCGGCTGTTCGCCGAGCGCGACCTCGACGTCCTGGAGCGCGGGCTCGACGACGCCCCCGCCGGGCCACCCCACGGCATACCCGCGGTCGATGCCCCCTGACGCCCGACGGGTGCCGGTCCCCGCAACCCCTCCCGACCTGACCGTGACCGGCGAGGTGGTCGAGTGGCGCGGCCCGGCGCCCTTCCACTTCCTCGTCCTGCCGCCCGCCGACGCGGACTGGCTGCACGCGGTGGTCCGCGAGATCACCTACGGCTGGGGCATGGTGCCGGTGACCGGCCGGATCGGCGGCACCTCGTTCACGACCTCCCTGTGGCCGCGCCACGGGTCGTTCGTCGTCCCCCTCAAGGACGCGGTCCGGGCGGCCGAGGACGTCGGGCTCGGGGACGTGGTCACCGCGGAGGTGTGGCTGCGTTGGGACTCATGACCCCAGCGCGGTGAACCCCTGACCGACGGTCAGCTGTCCCCGCAGCACGCTCTGCCCGCCGTGCGCGGGGTCCCCGTCCACGGCCTCGACCGAGACGTCGACCAGGGGGTACTCCTCGATCGACACGCCTTCGGGCAGCACCAGCTCGGCCCGGCCGCCCTCGAGCACGCCGAGGGTAACCATGCCGCTCACGTCGGGCCGGAGCAACCACACCTCCAGGTATGCCGCAGACGCGCCGGTCGCGGGGTCGTCCGACCCGCTGCCGGCCTCGGGGACCGGGACCAGCCCGTCGAGGTCGACCCGCAGCACGCGGCGTCCGTCCACCTCGACGACCTCGGCACGGGCGCTCGTCGGCGGACCGTCGGCCTCGCTCACCTCGACCACCGGGCCGAGGCCGGCCGCGGCGAGGACCTGGCCGGAGCTCTCACCGGTACCGGCGTCGAGCACCCAGTGCCCGGCCGACGCCAGCACGGCTCCGGCGGCAGCCGCCGCGAGGAGCGGACCGGCCCCGGTCGGACCCCCGAGGCCGAACAACCGCGCTCCCGGACCCTTCGACGGGACGTCCTGCCCCGCAGGGCCGGCGCCCCGGCGGTGACGCGACCGCGTCCCCGCACGAACGCGGCCGCCCGGCCGACGGCGCGTCGGGGCCTCCGCCCCGGGAGCGGGGTTGGGAGCGTCGACCTCCAGGGCGGCGACCACCCCGTCCCACACCTCGGGGGGCGGGTCGGAGGAGAGGTCGCCCGCGCGGCGGAGCAGCTCGGCCGGGCGGTTGGCCGGGCGACGCAGGTCGTGGACGGTCACCGCGCACCTCCGAGCCGGTCGCGCAGGCGCTTCATCGTCCGCGTCGTGTGTGTCTTGACGGTGCCGAGCGGCAGGTCGAGCAGCTCGGCGATCTCGCGCTGGGTGTGGTCGTGGACGTAGGCGAGCAGCACGATGGAGCGCTGCGGCTCACCGATGCGCTCCAGCTCCTCGTAGACGGTGATGAGGTCGGTCGAGTCGCCGGCGCTCCAGGCGCCCTCGTCCGAGAGCGGCATGTCCTCCGGCAGCGACGGGACCTCGGCGGTGAAGGACGTCGTCCTGAGGACGTCGGCGATGCGCCGGCGGGTGATGCCGACCAGCCAGGCCCCCAGCGGTCCTCGGGCGGGGTCGAAACCGTCCCGGCCGCGCCAGGCCGAGAGGAACACCTGCTGGGTGACGTCCTCGGCGTCCGTGTGCCCGACGGCGCGCGCGGCCAGGCCGTGCACCAGTCCGCCCCACCGTGCGTACGCCAGCTCGAGCGCGTCCTCGGCCCCGGTCGTCCAGGCCTGGACGATCAGCGCCTCGTCGTGGGCCCGGTCGTGCTCGGGGCCGTGGCCGGGACCGTGGAGCCGGTCGTGGGCGGGCCCGGGGGCGGCGACGTCAGCCATGGCCCCCCAGGTCGGTCGGGCGGCCAGCGCGGTCTGTGTGCTCATCGCGGATCACGGTTCCCCTGCGTCGACGGGTACGGCGGTGATGACGAGGTTGTCGGTGTAGCGCCGGGTGTCCGGCGACCACGGCCCGGTGCAGGTGATGAGCTGGAGCACCGGCTCGCCGTCGCGGCGGAAGACCTCCTGCACGGCCAGCTCTGGCTTGGCCACGGTGCGCAACGACACCACGGTGTATGCGGTGCTGCTCCCGTCGGCCGCCTCCACCACCACCTCGTCCCCCTCGGAGACGTCGGTCAGGGCCAGGAAGGCCCCGGGTCCGGAGCGGTCGTCCACGTGGCCGGAGATGACGGCCGACCCCTGGTCGGAGCCGGGGGCGGGGCCGAAGCGGTACCAGCCGGCCCGGTCGGCGTCCTCGGGGATCCGCATCTGCCCGTCGTCCTGGACGCCGACGGCGTCGAGCGGGACGTCCAGGCCGACCGCCCCGACCTGCAGCCGGACCGGGGCGCGGTCGGCGGCCGAGGAGGCCGCCCGCGTGGCCTCCTCGAGGGTGGCCGGCCGGGTGGCGGGGGGAGTGAAGCGGGAGGTGGCGGCGGACGGGGAGCGGGTGGCAGCGGCGTCGTCGCCCGGGCCGGCGTCCGCTCCTGCGTCGTCGGAGCCGGCGTCCGCTCCTGCGTCGTCGGCCGACGTGCCGTCGGTGCCTGCGTCCTCGCCGGGGGTTCCGGTCGCGCCGTCGGCGGGGGTTGCGGTCGACGCGGGGTCGTCCCCGCCGGCGGGAGTCCCCGTGGAGGTCATGGCCACCTCCACGGGGACGTCACCGAAGTCCTCCGCGGCCGGGACCGGGTCGCGACCCAGCGCGACCAGGGCCCAGACCAGCAGGAGGACGGAGCCGACCAGGAGGCCGAAGCTCCCCCGGTCGATCCGCCACCGGGCACCCTGGTTCGGGCGCCCGGTGGCGGTGCCGCGTCCCTGCCCGGCCGGGTCGTCCCCACGGCGGGCCGCATCCCGCCGCGACGCCCCCGCCCCACCGGTGGGATCTCCGGTGGGAACGGGGGGCTGCGGACGGGTCATGGGCAGGTGCGGCGTCTGGTGGTCAGCGGATCAGGCGCTGGCGCCGCTGCGGCGGGTGATCCGGCTGCCGGCCACGAGGACACCGGCTGCGCCGGCGGCCGCGAGGACCATGAGCATCGCGTTGTCGACCAGACCGCCCTGGCCGGACGGCACGCCCTCGGGCGCGCTGTGCAGGCCGTCGATGGTCTGGACGGCCAGGTCGAGGGTTCCGTCCTCGGCCGAGCCCCAGGCGTAGACGATGGTGTTGACACCCTCGCCCAGGTCGAGGTCGGCCGGGCCGAGCACGACGTCCTCGGTGTCCGCGAGCACGACGTCGGCCGTGACCATGCCGGCCGGCAGGTCCAGGACCTCCTCGTTCGGGTTGGTCAGGCCGGAGATGACCGGGTCGCCACCGGCGCGGACGTCCACCGCGGGGGCGGCGGCGGCGTGCCGGACGGTGAGGCGGGCGTCGCCGGCCGCGGTCTCGGACACGTCGTTGGCGAAGGCGGACAGCATCGCGTTGCCGTCGGCGTCCAGGTGGGCGGCCAGGGTCAGGTTGGCCCCGCCGGGAACCTCGAGGCCCTCGGCCGAGATGGCCGGGTCGGCCGAGTCGGGGGTGTCACCGTCGGCGTAGACCTCGATGTCGTAGGTGCCGGCCGCGAGCGGCATCGGGTCGGTCAGGGTGCCGGGGGCGAAGTCGGGGAGCAGCTCCTCGCCGTCCACGTAGACGTCCACGGTCAGGCCGGGGACCCCGTGGAGGATGGAGACCATCGACTCGTGGTCGTCGGCGGCCGCGGGGGCGGCGGCCAGTGCGGTGACGGTCGCGCCGGCGACCAGGGCTGCGGTGGTGATCCTGCGCATGATGAGCTCCTTCGGTGAGGGGCGGACCGTCCGCCCTCTGTCCACTACTACGGGGTGATGTCCTGGGTTGGATTCACCTTTGTCGAATGTTTGTCACATGAGTATGACCCAGATCCGGCACGAGCGCCAGCCCCTCCCCCTCCGCAGCCGTCCGACCTGCGGGTCTGCAGTCGATCCGGGCCCCATGGGGGGCCACGATCGACTGCAGAAATCCTCGGACCGCAGCGGCCGGCGCCGTCACGCCCCGTGACGTGGCGCCACCCACGGCAGACTCGTCGGCTCGACGCTCAGTCGTCGTCGACGTCCTCACCGGCGAGCGCCTTGGCGGCCAGCGACTCCTCGGTGGCGACCTCCCAGACCTCTGCGGCCGCGCGCAGGTTCAGCAGGATGATGGCCGCGCCGAGCACGATGTCGGGCCAGCCGCTTCCGGTCGCCCACGTCAGCAGGCCCATCGCGATGATCGCCAGGTTGATGAGCACGTCGTTGCGGGCGATGACGAACGCCGTCGTCGTCATCGAGCCTCCGTGGTGCCGGATCCGCGAGAGCAGCCAGGCGGCCAGACCGTTGACCAGCACCGCCCCGCCGGCGGTGAGCACCAGGAGGGTGACGTCCGGCGGCTCGGGGTCGCCCGCCTTGCTGAACGCCGCCCATGCGGCCGCTGCCGCCGGCAGCAGGATGAGCCCGGCCATCACCTTCCCGGCCGTCGCCCGCCGGGCCAGCGGCCACCCGAGCGCGAGGAAGATCAGCAGGTTGACGGCCGTGTCCTCCAGGAAGTCGACGCTGTCCGCCAGCAGCGCCACGGACCCGATGGACACCGCCACCACGACCTGCACCCAGAAGTACCCGAAGTTCAGGCCGGCCACGGTGAGCACCGTGCGCCGGAGGGTATGGGGCTCGATCAGCTGCTGGGGCGACTCTCCACGGTCCTGGGTCACCTCACCATCGTCCACCGCGACCCGTCCCCCGGCCACGCCGCCCACCGGCAGCTCGCGGCTCCTGCGGTCGTGATCGTCCCCGACACCCCGCCACCTGGGGCAGCCGGTAGCGTCCGAGCCGTGCCCGACGCCACGACTCCCGACGCCACGCCCTCGGACGCCACGACCCCCGACGCCACGCCCCCGGACGCCACGACCCCGCAGGACGCCGACACCCGCTCTCCAGGATCACCGGTCGTCCGACCGGCGACCCCCGAGGACCACGAGACGGTCGGGCGGATCCTCGTGACCGCCTACGGGCCCAGCGGCATGCCGCCCGAGCAGTCCTACTGGGAGGAGCTGCGCGACACGGCCGCCCGCGCCGGCGATCCCGGCTCCGAGGTCTGGGTCGCCGAGCTGGACGAACAGGTCGTGGGCACCGTCACCTGGGCCGGCCACGGCTCGGGGCAGCGCGAGGTCGCCTCCGAGGACGAGGCCGAGTTCCGCATGCTGGCGGTGGACCCCTCGGCCAGGGCCCGGGGCGTGGGCCGGGCGCTGCTCGACGCGGTCGTGGCCCGGGCCCGGCGGGACGGGTACGCCGCGGTCGCCATGTCCAGCGACGGGTGGATGGCGGCGGCGCACCGGATGTACGAACAGGCGGGGTTCGTCCGGGTCCCGGAACGCGACTGGTCGCCCGTGCCGGGCGTCGACCTGCTCGTCTACCGCCTGGCGCTCCTCCGGCATACCCCTCCCCCGGGTGTGCCGGACCGGAACTAGGGACACAATGGGCGCGTCAGACCCGCCGGGTGCCCAGGTGGCCCCGTGGACGCCGCCCGGGACGCGGGTGCCAACCGGAGGAGAGCAGATGACCGACCAGCCGCAGCCGCTCCAGGCCCCCACCCCCCTCGGTGCCCAGGAGGTGCTCACCCTGACCGCGCCGGCCCCGCCGCAGCCGGTCGCCGAGACCGCCGCACCGGCGATGGCCCCGCAGGTCGACCCGCAGGCGATCCCCGCCCTGGACAAGAAGGTCGAGGACTTCGTCCAGGGCCTGACGCAGACCGAGACGCGCTCGCCGGAGTTCGCCCGCAAGGCCGCCGACGTGCGGACCATGGGCGACGCGGAGATCCGCACGGCCGCCGAGACCTCCAACCGGCTGCTGAAGTCGCCGGTCCGGGCGCTGCAGGAGGGTGGCGTCTCCAAGGAGTCCAAGGTCGGCCGCACGCTCATGGAGCTGCGCCGCACCGTGGAGGACCTCGACCCGGGCCAGGCCCAGGGCGCCAAGAAGTTCCTCGGCATGATCCCGTTCGGGGACCGGCTGCGCGACTACTTCCGCAAGTACGAGTCCGCTGAGAAGCACCTCGACGGCATCCTGCACGCGCTGCGCAGCGGCCAGGACGAGCTGGCCAAGGACAACGCCGCGCTCAACATGGAGAAGCAGCAGCTGTGGGACTCCATGGGCCGGCTCAACCAGTACGTGTACATCGCCGAGCAGCTTGACGCCCGTGTCTCCGCCCACGTCGCCCAGCTCGAAGAGACGGACCCGGAGAAGGCCAAGGCCATGCGTGAGGACGTGCTCTTCTACGTCCGGCAGAAGCACCAGGACCTGCTCACCCAGCTGGCGGTCTCGATCCAGAACTACCTGGCGATCGACATCATCATGAAGAACAACATCGAGCTCATCAAGGGTGTCGACCGCGCCTCCACGACGACCGTCTCGGCCCTGCGCACGGCCGTTCTCGTCGCCCAGGCGCTGAACAACCAGAAGCTGGTCCTGGACCAGATCACCGCGCTGAACAGCACGACCTCGGACATGATCCAGCGCACCAGCGAGATGCTGCGGGACAACTCGGTCGCCATCCAGGAGCAGGCCGCCTCCTCCACGCTCGGCCTGGACCAGCTGCAGGCGGCCTTCGCCAACATCTACGAGACGATGGACGCGATCGACGCCTTCCGCTCCCAGGCGCTGGACTCGATGGCCCAGACCATCGGCGTGCTCGAGGGCGAGGTCTCCAAGTCGCGCAGCTACCTCGACCGCTCGCGCCGCACCGACACCCGGCTGGTCGGCGGAGAGCTCGACCTGGGTGACTCCCCGCCGACCCGGCTCTCCTGACGGGGCGGGGACGGCATGGGGTTCTCCGACCTGCTGGACCGGATGCTCGGGCGCGCTCCCGAGGCCGCGGACGACCGGCTCGAGCTGCCCGCGCCCCCGACGGCGCAGGACGTGGAGCAGGCGCTGGCCGCGACGGAGGAGCTGGTGGGCGCCTCGACGCTGCCCTCGGTGGTCGTCGCGCGCGCCCAGCGGGTGGTCGACACCGTCCGGGACACGGTGCCGCGGATGAGCCGCATCTCCGGCAGCAGCCTGGGCTACACGGTCGTGGCGACGGCCACCGACTACCTGCCCGAGGCGATCGGTGCCTACCAGCGCCTCCCCCGGCGCTACGCCGACACCCGTCCCGTCGACGGGGCCAAGACCTCGCTCATGGTCCTCGTCGACCAGCTCGACCTGCTCGGGCTGACGATGGACCGGGTCTTCGACGCCGTCTACCGCGACGACGCCCGCGAGCTCGTCGCCCAGGGCCGGTTCATCGCCGAGAAGTTCGGCGGCTCGGCCGGCGGCGGGTCGCTGCGGATCGGCGCGGACGACCACGCGCCGGTGCCCGAGCAGCCGGACGGTGAGCGGTCGAACGACGACAGGGGCGCACCGTCCTCGCCCGACCCGACGGCCTCGCCGCGGACCCCGACGACGGACGAGGATGATTCCCCCTCGATCAGCCCGCTGTCCCCGCCCGAGGGAAGGACCTCATGACCACCTCACCGCTGCGCGACGCCGTCGACGCCCTGGCGCTGGTCGGCGAGCAGGCCGGCCTGCAGGAGGGTGCCGCCCGCGCAGAGGGGATCGCCCTGGCCGCCGCGGTCATGGAGCGCAGCGTCGGCTCGGCCCAGATCGCGCGCACCTGGGGCGAGGCCTTCGCGCTCCCCTCGAGCGACTACTTCGGCACCGCTCCGCACGGCCGCCGCTACCGCGCCATCCCCACGCCGCTGCTGCAGACCCTCGTCGCCGAGTCGAGCCCGCACGCGCAGGGGTATGCCGTCGCGCTGGCCGACGTGGCCACCGCGGCGAGCGCGCTCCCCGGGTCGGACGCGACCACCGTGGGCCAGGCGATCACCGCGGCCCGGACCCAGCTGGCCGCGGCAGGGGTGCAGGGTCACCGGCTGGCGGGCCATCCGGGACGGGCGCCCGGCCCGTCAGCCTCGGCAGCGACCCCGGCCGATCCCCGCGCCGGGCTGCGACCGCCGGGCGACGACCCGCTCGAGGGGTACGCACCGGCCACGCGCCAGGGCCCCGGTCAGGACGGGACCGACCAGCGCACGTGGGCCAAGGAGCTGCTCGAGCACGCCCAGGAGCAGTCCGGGCGGGTCCGCCAGATGCTCGACGAGATGGGCCGCTTCGGCCAGGCCGCGGGTCCCGGGGCCCAGCTGCCCCCCGCACCGCCGCTGTCGTGGACGCCGGGCGGCACGGCATACCCAGAGGATCCCTCCGCCCCCGCCCAGGGCGGACCGGAGGGCGCCGGCCAGGCGCCGCACGAGGGACCGGTCGGGACCTACGGCGCGACCGCCACCCAGGAGGCCCCCGAGGGTGCCGAGCAGCCGGCCGAGCCGGCTCCCCCGCAGCGGTCGGTCGAGGAGCTGCTCGCCGAGCTCGACGAGCTGATCGGCCTGGAGCGGGTCAAGGCCGAGATCCACCGGCAGGTGGCGCTGCTGAAGATGGACGCGCGGCGGCAGGAGGCCGGGCTGAAGGTGGCCACGCTGACGAGGCACCTGGTGTTCGTCGGCAACCCCGGCACCGGCAAGACGACCGTCGCGCGGCTGGTCGGCGGGATCTACCGGGCGCTGGGGCTGCTCGACAAGGGACAGCTCGTCGAGGTCGACCGCTCCGAGCTCGTCGCCGGCTACCTGGGCCAGACCGCGGCCAAGACCGCCGAGGTGGTGAGGTCGGCGCTGGGAGGGGTGCTGTTCATCGACGAGGCCTACAGCCTGGGCGGGGACCAGTACGGCAAGGAGGCCGTCGACACCCTCGTCAAGGAGATGGAGGACCACCGCGAGGAGCTGGTGGTCATCGTCGCCGGCTATCCCGCGCCGATGGCGGAGTTCATCGGGATGAACCCGGGGCTGGAGAGCCGGTTCCGCACGATCATCGAGTTCGACGACTACACCGACGACGAGCTCAACGGGATCCTGCTCGTGCTCGCCGAGAAGATGGACTACGACGTCGACCCGGAGGCGCAGGAGCGGTTCCGGGAGATGCTCGGCGCGGTGCCGCGGGGGCCCAGCTTCGGCAACGGACGCTACTCCCGCAACATGCTCGAGGCGGCGATCGGCCGGCACGCCTGGCGGCTGCGCGACACCGAGGACGTCGAGATCGAGGAGCTGCGGACGCTGCGGCGGCAGGACTTCGAGGATCGCGACGGGGTGGACCTGTCGGTGGACGGGAACGAGGCCGGGGCCGGGGCCGGGGGTGACGAGCCCGCGGGTGACAGCGGCCGGAGCAGCTCGCTCGACGCCCAGGACTTCGGCGACGAGGGGCCTGACGCCGCCGGCCACGAGGACGGCCTCCAGGACGACGGCACCGGTCACGAGCGCGGCCTCCAGGACGACGGCACCGGTCACGAGGACAGGGGGACGTCGTCGTGAGCACACCCTCGCCGACCGCCCCGGGAGCAGGGGCGAGCTCGGCCGCGTCGACGACCCGGCCGCAGCCGGCCCGGGGGCCGGGCGCGCAGCAGACGCAGGGTGCCCAGCGGCCGGCTCCGGGGAAGGGCGCCCAGCCGCAGCCCGCTCCGACGACCAGCACCCCGGGGCGTCCCACCTCCGCGACCCCCCGTCTCCTGCGGGTGGCCCGCGGTGTCACCGCGGCCGCCGCGCTGCTGACGGGCGTCGTCGCGACGGGGACGTTTCGACACCGGCGGCGTCAACAGCACGCCGAACGTCATCGCGGCCCAGTGGACAGCGGCCGAGCGCACCGGGGTCGACCTGGCCGAGGCCGAGCTGCGGACCACCGAGCAGGCCGCCGCCCGGGCGACCGGGACCGAGCTGCCCACGGCGTCGGAGACCACCGCGACGCCCGTCGAAGCGCTGCGTGCCGCCGCCGGGGCGCACGCCCGTTCCGGGGGTGAGGCCGGTCGCAGCAGCGAGACGGCCTCCCAGATCGCTGAGGCCGCCGTCCTCGTGGGCCAGACGCAGGTCGCCACGGCGTCCGGCGAGAGCGCCACCGGCGAGAGCGCCACCGACGGCGCCACCGACGGCGCGCCGGCCGTCTCCGAGGACCTCACCGCCGCCCGGATCCTGCTGCGCACCGCGACCGACTCCAGCGACACCACGGCCTCCACCCACGCCGAGGACCTGGCCACCGGTTCCCGCTCGGTGCTGACCGGCGTCGTCGGGACCCTGGCCACCCTCCTCATGCTCGGCGTCCTCGTCTGGCTCGCGCTGCGCACCCGGCGGATCGTCAACGTCCCGCTCCTCGTCGCCACCGTGATGACCGGCTGGCTGGCCTACGTCTCGCTCAACCCCTCCGCCGTCCCGGTCAGCGTGGACGGTCAGGTCGGCGGCACCGCCGAGGTCGCCTCCGCCCTGCAGGAGGTGCGGCAGGCCCGGGCGGCGCAGTACGCACCCGTGCTCGGCACCCCTGACACCTACGGCACGGACGGCACGGAGGCGACCCGGGCCCTGGCCGCGCTGGACGACCGCGAGCTGGCCGACACCTGGCAGCAGGTCGACGCCGCCCAGGAGGACGTCGCGGCCGCGGCGGACCCCGCGGCGGCCGCGGAGGTCCTCGCCGGCACCCAGGAGGCCTGGGCCGGGCTCGAGGCCGAGCTGGCCGACCGGCTGGACGGGCGGCTGGCGGCGGCCACGTCCCGCGTCGGGCTGCCGGCCGTCATCAGCTCCGGCCTGGCCCTCCTCCTCGGCCTCGCGGCCGCCGCCCTGGCGTGGGCGGGGATCACCCAGCGGCTCAAGGACTACCGGTGAGCGCGGGCACGAGCAGGTATGCCGTCGCGCCGGCCGCCCCCGGGTCGCTCGGCTCCGACGTCGACCCCCGTGAGCTGCTCCGCTACCTGGACGCGCTCATCACCTGGAAGGACCGTCGCAAGGTCGAGCTCGACGCCCTCGACCGCGCCGCGATGGACCTGTCCGACCCGCAGGACCGGGTCGCCGTCACGCCGGACGTCACCCTGTCGATGACGCTGTGGCAGGCGGTCTCCGACCGCCTCGGCCTGATCCTGGCCACGTGGGACTCCGGGCGCGTCGGCGAGGGCGAGCGCCGACGGATCACCACCCTCGTCTGGGGCTCGCTGGAGCAGCCCGGCCAGCGGGCCGGCGGGCAGTCGCTCGCCGTGTCGCTGCCCGAGGCCTGCCGCCTCTCGGACTCCCTGGCCTCCTCACTGAGGATGCGCCTGCGGCTGGACGGCGCCGACCCGACGGTGACCGACCGGCTGCACGCCCTGCGCCAGCAGGTGGAACGGATCGCCGACCAGGTCGCCCTCGTCCCGGAGCGGCGCAGGAGCTCGGCGCAGCAGGCCTACGACGCCCTCGACCGCAGGCTGGAGGACGTCACCGAGCGCGCGCGGCGCGGCGGCGACGTCGGCGGCTTCCTCGGACCGCTCGAGGTCGAGGCCGCCACGACCGAGCGCGACCTCATCGTCGCCGCCTCCCAGCGTGCGCACGCCCGGGTGGACCACGCCCGCGCCTCGCAGCTGGTGGCCGAGCTGAGCGCCCGTGGCCAGGCCGTGCGCTCCCTCGCTGAGCGGGCCCGTGCGCTCGTCACCCCCCCCCCCACGCTCGGCGTGCCCGACGTGGCCCAGCTGGGACCGGTGCCGGCGGACCCGGCCGAGCTCACGGCATACCTGGGTCGGTTGGAGCGGGTGGACCGGGCCCTGACGTTGGCCCAGCAGGCGTACGCCGCGGCGGTGGAGCGGCGCGACGACCTGGCCGGGCGCGCCGACCGCGTGCACGCCGCGCTGGCGGCCGACGAGCAGGGGGCCGCGGCGAGCGCGGGGCTGGCGGAGCAGGCCGCGGCCCTGCTGTCCAGGACCCCGACCGACCTGACGAGGCTGGAGGCGATGGTGCAGGCGCAGGAGACGCTGGCGCGCACGATGGGGGTGCAGCCGTGAACCGGTGCGTGGAGCCGGGTTGTCCGGGAACGTACGAGGACGGCTGGTGCAACGTCTGCGGCTCGCCGGAGCCGACGCAGGTGCCGACCGGCGAGGCCGGGGCCGACACCCACCTCCACGGGCACGACCCCTCGCTGGGTCCGGCCGGGGCCGTCGCTGGATCAGGATCCGCGGCTGCGGGCGGGTGGACGGACGGTGCCGGCGGGACCGGCACGAGCAGCGGGACGGGCACGAGCAGCGGGACGGGTGCGGCGGGCGCGACCCGTGGGTCCGGCGCGACCGGCCCGTCCGGGGCGACCGGCGCCCCCGGTGCGACCGGTGCGACCGGTGCCGGCGACGACGCCGGGAGCTCTGAGGCTGGACGGACGCCCGGTGGAAGCCCCTCGGGCGCCGCGCCCGCGACGGCCGACGGCGAGGTGCCGGCCGGCGGCGACAGCGCCCACCAGGTCGCCACCCCGGCCCCCGGTCAGACCCGGCAGGCCGTCCGGGCGGCCCGGGTGCGCCGGCAGCGGGCCGCCTCCGGCCGTCGGTCCCGGCTCGGGATGGGGCTCACCCAGGTGCCGCCGGTGCCGCCCTCGGACCCCCTGGACGCGGTCATGGTGGACCCGGAGGTCCCCGAGGACCGGCGCGTCTGCCCGAACTGCGGGGCCAAGGTGGGCCGTGCCCTCGGTGAGGGCGCCGGCCGCCAGCAGGGCTTCTGCCCGCAGTGCGGTGCGCCCTACTCCTTCACCCCCAAGCTCGTGGCCGGTGACCTGGTGGCCGGGCAGTACGAGGTCGCCGGCGCCCTGGCGCACGGCGGGATGGGGTGGATCTACCTGGCGCGCGACCGCAACGTCTCCGACCGGTGGGTGGTGCTCAAGGGCCTGCTCAACACGGGGGACTCGGACGCGCTGGACGCCGCCGTCGCCGAGCAGCAGTTCCTGGCCCAGGTCAAGCACCCGCTCATCGTGGAGATCTACAACGTGGTCACCCACGAGGGCGACGCGTACACGGTGATGGAGCATGTCGGCGGCACGAGCCTGAAGCAGATGCTCAAGGAGCGGATGCAGGCCGCCGGTCGCTACGACGCCTTTCCCGTCGAGCAGGCCCTGGCCTACGTCATCGAGGTCCTGCCGGCCTTCACCCACCTGCACGACCTCGGCCTGCTCTACTGCGACTTCAAGCCCGACAACCTCATCCAGGAGGGCGACGGGGTCAAGCTCATCGACCTGGGCGGCGTGCGTCGGCAGGACGACCTGGAGTCGCCGATCTACGGCACCGTCGGCTACCAGGCGCCGGAGGTCTCCGAGGTCGGCCCGTCGGTGGCCTCCGACGTCTACACGATCGGCCGGACGCTCAGCGTGCTGACCTTCGAGTTCCGCGGCTACCAGAGCGAGTACGTCGACTCCCTGCCGCCGATGTCGCAGGTGCCGCCGTTCGTGGAGCACGACGCGTTCTACCGCCTCGTGGCCCGCTGCTGCGCACCGGACCCCAACGACCGCTTCCTCACGGTCGAGGACCTGCGCACCCAGACGACGGGGGTGCTGCGTCAGGTCGTGGCCGCGGGCTCCGACCACCCGGCCACGATGTCCTCGCACTCGCCGGTGTTCGAGGCGCCCGTCTCCACGACCGAGACCCTGGCCTGGTGGGAGCTGCCCGAGCTCCGGCACGACGACGCCGACCCGATGCGCGACTGGGTGGCCACCCTGCCGACCTCCGACCCGGTGGCGATGCACGCCGCCCTGCAGGGGGCCACCGAGCGCACGCCGGAGGTGCTGCTGGCCCAGGCGCGGGCCGGGATCCGGGTGGGTCAGCAGACCTGGGTCGAGGACGCGGTCCGCGGGCTGCTGGCCGAGGACCCCTGGGACTGGCGGGCCTCCTGGATGCGGGGCCTGTGGGCGCTGAGCCGCGTGGGCACCGCACAGGGCACGGACGCGGAGGCGGACCGGGCGGCCGGGCACGCCGCCGCCGGCCACCTGGCCGTGGTCCGGGACGCCCTCCCGGGGGAGATCGCCCCCCGCCTCGCGCTGGCGCTGGCCAGCGAGATCGGGGGCTACGCCAAGGCGGCCGAGCTGGACTACGACCGTGCCTGGCGCACCGACGCGGCGTATGTCGCACCCGCCGCCTTCGGGCTCTACCGGGTCCGCCTGGGCCGCGACGACGTGGACGGGGCCATCGCCGCGCTCGACTCCGTCCCCCCCCCCCCGGCAGCCGGGCCCACCCGCGGGCGCGGTGGCTGCGCGCCGAGCTGCTGCGCCGTCGCGGCGGCCTGGCCGACCTGCGCGAGTCGGTGCACTCGGTCTCGCGGCTGACGCTGGACCCGCGGCAGCGTGCCCACTTCCAGGCCGGGATCTACGAGCAGGCCCTGGAGCAGGTGCGTCAGCACGGCGAACGTCCCGACTGGCGGCTCGGTGAGGTCCGCCTGACCCGGGACTCCCTGCGCACGGCGCTGGAGCACGAGTACCGCTTCCTCGCCGACTACACCCCCGAGCCCACCGAGCGGGCGGCCCTCATCGACCGGGCCAACGCCATCCGACCCTGGAGCTGGACATGACGACGACTCCCCCCGTCCCCCCGCCGCCGGACGGCCTCGCCGAGCCGGTGGACGCCCGGCGGCGTCAGGCGCAGCCGGCACGGACCGATGAGGAGCAGGCCCGCACCGACGCGGCGGAGCAGGAGCAGCCGGACGAGGCCCAGCAGGCGCCGGCCGACGCGGGCGCCGGGGCTGACGGCTCCGGCGCGGGGACCGCCGACGCAGGAGGTGCCGACGCGGGAGGTGCCGAGGAACCCGAGCCGTTCTCCGACGGACCTCCGCCGCTTCCCGAGCCGATGCTCGTGCTCGACGGGACGCTTCCCCCCGCGCCCGGCCCCGAGGCCGCCGCCCAGCCGGCGGACCACGGCCGGTGCACCCTGTGCGGCGGCGCCTACGACGAGGACGGCTGGTGCACCGAGTGCGGTTCGCGCAAGGCCGACCCCCGCCACCACTTCACCGCCCAGCCCGACGACCGCGTCGCGGCCGTGTGCGACCGGGGGCTGCGGCACGAGGACAACGAGGACGCGATGGCCGTCTGGGCCGACGGCAGGGGCAGGGCCGCGCTCGTCGTCTGCGACGGGGTGACCACGGCGACCCGCAGCGCCGAGGCCAGCCTCGCCGCTGCGGACGCGGCCCTGGCGGTGCTCGTCGACGGGTCGCTGGAGCCGGACGAGCGGATCGTCGCCGCCACCGACGCGGCGGCAGAGGCGGTCGAGCAGGTGGGTCGGGACTTCCCGGACTCCGCCCCCTCCTGCACCTACGTGGCCGCCCTCGTCCAGGACGGAACGGCGACGGTGGGGTCGGTCGGCGACAGCCGGGCGTACTGGCTGCCGGACGCCGGTGAGCCCCTGCGGCTCACTACCGACGACTCGATGGCCGAGGAGCAGGTCCAGGCCGGGCTCGACCGGCAGACCGCCGAGGCCGGGCCGATGGCGCACACGATCACCCGGTGGCTCGGGCCGGACGCCCCCGACCACACCCCGGTCGTGACCACCCAGGACGTCACCGCGCCGGGCTGGTTGCTCCTGTGCTCGGACGGCCTGTGGAACTACGCCTCCGAACCGCGGGCCCTGCGCGAGGTGGTCCACTCCCTCGCCCGGCCCGCCGAGGTGACGACCGAGAAGTCCACCCGCGAGCAGGGACCGGACGGTCCGACGGAGGAGGACCGGGGCCGGGGCGACGCCGCCCCGGAGGCCGGCGCACCGCATACCCCCTCCTCCCCCGACCCCCTCGCCCTGGCGCAGGCGCTCGTGCGGTGGGCCAACGAGCGGGGCGGGGCCGACAACATCACCGTCGCGCTGGTCCGCACGCCGACGGGGCAGGATGGGACCCATGGCTGAGTTCACGGCGACCGTCCACCAGAACGAGCACCTGCCCGACGGCGGGACCGACGTGCACGCCATCGTGTCGGTAACCTGCACCGGGGCCGGCACGGTGGCGCCGATGAGCAGCGGGTCTGGGGAGGCCGGCGAGATCATCATCGTCGACGTCTCCGGGTCGATGGACGTCCAGGGCGTGCAGGCCGCGGCCTACGCCGCGTCCGCCGCGCTGGACCAGATCGTCGACGGGGTCTGGTTCGCCATCGTCGCGGGCAACCACGAGGCCGCGCTCTGCTACCCCACGACCGGGACCGCCTCGATGGTGCGGATGTCGGCGCAGTCGCGGCTGGAGGCCAAGCGCTCCCTGCAGCGGCTCGTCCCCGGCGGCGGCACCGCGATGGGGCGCTGGCTGCTGGCGGCCGCCCAGCTGTTCGGCACCGTGCCGACGCTGTCCAAGCGGCACGCGATCCTGCTGACCGACGGGGCCAACCAGCACGAGACCCCCCAGGAGCTCAGCTGGGCGATCGAGCAGGTCCGCGGGCGCTACCAGGCGGACTGCCGCGGGCTCGGGGCCGCCTGGCAGGTCGAGGAGGTGCGCCGGATCGCGGAGGCGCTGATGGGGACCGTGGAGCTGATCCGCACCTGGGACGGGCTGCCGGAGGACTTCGCCCGGCTCATGCAGCAGTCGATGGGCCGCGGGGTCAGCGACGCCGAGCTGCGGGTGTGGGCGCCGCAGGGGGCGGAGATCCTCTTCGTCAAGCAGGTCGCGCCGACGCTGGAGGACATCACCGGTCGGCGCCGGGAGGTCAACGCGCTGACCGGGTCCTACGACACCGGGGCCTGGGGCGACGAGACCCGGGACTACCACGTCGCCGTCCGCCTGGCGCCGCGCGCGCTGGGTCAGGAGCAGCTCGCGGCTCGGGTCCAGCTCGCGGTCGCGGGCGAGGTGCGCGCCCAGGGTCTGGTCAAGGCGCGGTGGTCCGACGACAGCGTGCTCACCGCGCAGATCAGCCCGGAGGTCGCCCACTACACCGGGCAGACCGAGCTGGCCTCGGCCATCCAGGAAGGGTTGCGCGCCAAGGCGATCGGTGACGACACGACCGCGACCTCCAAGCTGGGACGGGCCGTGCAGCTGGCCCGGGAGACCGGTGACGAGGCGGCCACGTCCCGGCTGGCACGGGTGGTGGACATCGAGGACGCCACCACGGGGCGGGTCCGGTTGCGCCGCAACGTCGACCGCCTGGACGAGATGGAGCTGGACACCGCCTCGACGAAGACCACGAGGGTGCGTCCTTCGTGAGTGTCCGCTGCCCGGAGGGGCACCTGAGCGAGGCGACGGACTACTGCGACGTCTGCGGCACCCCGATCGGCGCCTCCGGCGGGGGAGGTATGCCGTCCGCGCCCCTCCCGGGTGGCAGCGGGCTCGACCTCGGGCCGGTGCTGCCAGGCGCTGGGGCGTCCGCGGGTGCGCCCGCCGCTCCCCCCGCCCCGGCCACGGTGACGTGTCCGCACTGCGGGGCGGTGAACGTCGAGGAGGCGCTCTTCTGCGAGGCGTGCGGCTACGACTTCACGACCGGTACGCCGCCGATGGGCGCGGCTCCCGGGGGTGGCGGGCTTGCCGGCGCTGAGGGGACGAGCGACGATGATGAGGCCCGCGGCGGTGACGGCACGATCGACGGTGACGAGGCCCGCGGCGGGGATGCGACCGGGGCTGTCCCGACGGTGGAGGGACCAGGGTCCGGGGTCGCCGGCGAGGCCGGCACGGGACCCGAGGGCGAGACGGGCGTCGAGACCCGGAGCGGTGTCGAACCCGAGAGCGTCGTCGAGTCTGAGAGCGTCGTCGAGTCTGAGAGCGACGTGGAGTCTGAGGAGGCCCAGGTCGAGTCTCTCGGAGCCAGCGACGACGATGAGGGCGTCTCGGAGGGGAAGGACGGATCGGAGCCCCAGCCTCTCGTCGAGGAGCCCGAGCAGGCGTCTGCGGACTCCGCACCGGACGAGTCCCCGGCCGCCGAGCCCTCCCCCGCCGAGGCAGCGGCCCCACCCGCCGAGGCAGCGGCCCCACCCGCCGAGGCAGCGCCCGGACCCGCCGAGCCGGCGCCCGCCCAGCCCGCACCCGCCGAGCCGGCGCCGCGCGCGCACCGGGCTCCACGGCATACCCCTCCGTCGCGGGAGCTCGCGGACACCTGGGTGGTGGAGATCTGGGTGGACCCGGACTGGTACGCCGTCCAGCAGACGGACGAGGCCTGTCCGAGCGCCGGTGTGCCGGACATCGTGCTGCTCACCCGCAGCAGCGCCCTGGTCGGGCGGCCGTCGGGCAGTCTCGGGGTGCGGCCCGAGATCGACGCCGGGGGTGACAGCGCGGTCTCGAGGCGGCACGCCCAGCTGACCAGCGACGGGCAGCGGTGGTGGATCGAGGATCTCGGCAGCAGCAACGGGACGTTCGTCGGCACCGTCGGGGAGCCGCTGCCGACGGCCCCCCTCACCCCCGGGCAGCGGGTCGAGATCGACCGTGACGACCGCATCTTCGTGGGCGCCTGGACCCGGTTGGCCCTGCGGCAGGCCACCGGGTCGGAGAAGCAGGGACGGGGCTGACCGGCGCGACTCGCCGCGCCCTGGCTACTGCCTCCCGCGACGCCTAGAGTCAGCACCATGTCCACCGCTCAGTCCGACCGCCCCACGCACGCGCCTACGAGCCGCGGGCGGTTGCGTCGGTCGGGCCGAGCGATGACCCGCGTCGGCCTGGCGCTGCTCCTGATCTCGCTGGTCGTGGCCCTGGTCGCCGGACTGGCGACCCGCAGCGTGCTCAACAACCTGCGCGACAACTCCGCCGAGCTGCTCGACGGCACCGCGACGGTGGCCCTGTCGCAGGGTGACCAGCGGGCCCTGTACGTCACCGGCGGGCTGGTCGCGCCCGGGGAGATCGTCCCGACCCCGGTCGAGGCGATCCGTGCACGGTGGCCGGGCCGGAGGGCGACGTCCCCGTGGCGCACCTCTCGGACGAGGACAAGCGGGTCGGCGTGGACAACCCGCTCGCCCGTTTCCAGGTGGTCGGGTCGTTCCGGGCCGGAGCCTCGGGCGAGCACGCGATCGACTGCTCAGGCCTGGGCGTCGTCGTCGCCCCGGAAGTCAGCCCCGCGGACGGTCTGCTGCGCGTCGGCGGCCTGATGCTCGGCAGTCTCGGCGTCTTCGGCGGTGCCACGCTCGCGCTCATCGGCGGGGTGCTCCTGCTGGTGGTGCGGCACGGCACCGACGAGGAGGACGACGACGGCAAGGACCTGGACGTGGCCGCCCAGCCCCCGGACGAGGGTGCCGAGGAGTGGTGGGAGGAGGAGACCGTCAGCCCGGCCGCCGAGCGGGACGAGGCGGACGTGACCGACGAGGGTGACGTGGACGACGTCGACGTCGACGGCGGGCCGGACGTCCCGGTGGCCGGTGGCGCCGCGGGACGACGGCGGGCTTCGACGTGGACACCGAGGACGAGTACGTCGACCTCACGGACGAGGAGCTGGCGGCCCTTTCGGAGGAGGAGGTCGCCCAGCTCGTGGAGTCCGGCGCGCTGGTCTTCGTCGACGAGGACGGCGAGGTCGTGCACGACACCGCGGTGGACGTCGACGACACCCCGGCGGAGCAGCGGGACACCTACCGCTGACGGGGGCGTCCGGCGCCGGCCGGCAACGGCACCGGCAGGGCACGGCACGCACGGCACGGCACCGGGTCTGTCAGGGCTTCCCAGGACGAACGGCACCGCGGTCTTCCAAGGTCTTCCCACGGCGATCCGACGGGAGCATGATGGCTCTCTACGCCACCTGCACGTTCTCGGGCCGGGGCGCTTCTGAGGAGGACCCCATGATCCGCAGGTTGACCACCGCCGTCGCAGCCCTCGCCCTCACCGTGCCGTTGGCCGCCGCCCTGCCCGCCGGCGCCGCACCGCCGGACGGCAAGGGCCCGTGAACGACCGGACACGTCGTCGCGGAGCGTGCAGTGGTACCTCGCGCTCGGCGACTCGCTCGCTGCCGGGTATCAGCCGACGACAGGTGACGACCTCGACGGCGGGTACGTCGGCCACGTGCTGGAGGGCGTGCAGGAGGACTACGCCAAGACCAGGCTCGTCAACCTCGCGTGCTCCGGGGAGACGTCCGCCGAGATGATCGACGGCGGGGACTGCTCCTACGACCAGGGCAGCCAGCTCGCGGCCGCCGAACAGTTCCTGCGGGCGCACAAGGACAAGGTGTCCACGGTGACCATCCACATCGGAGCCAACGACGTGGCCGGCTGCGTGTACGACGCCGTACCGTTCGACCCCCAAGACGTACCTGCCGCCATCGAGCTGGACACCTGCCTGCGACGCGGGCTTGCGGCCTTCGACCAGAACCTGGACACGATCCTGACTCGACTCCGTGCGGCCTCCCCATCTACCGACATCGTCATCGGGAACTACTACAACCCGTTCCTGGCGGGAGCGGTCCTTCCACCCTTGAGGGACCTGGCTCCGCGGACCATTCCCTACGCCGCTGCGTTGAACAACGGCATCACGGTCAATGCAGAGGAGAGCGGTGCCGAGGTCGCCGACGTTGCTGCCGCCTTCGACAACGACACCCCGGGACTCAACGTCAGCGCGATCTGTACCAACACCTGGATGTGTCAGAGGCTCGACATCCACGCCAACAACCTGGGCTACGCATTGATCGGCGACGCCTTCATGGCGGTGTTGGCGGAGTAGCTCTCCAGCCCACCGTACGCAGGACCGACGGCACTCTCAGCCGGTTCCTGACCGCCCCCTGCTCCGCGACCTGCGGAAGCGTACGGCCCCGCGTCAAGAACCGGACGAGAGTACCCCCGGGGGTCACCACGGCGCCCACGAACCGTCCACCCATGTCCGTCCATCCATGCCGCCATCCATAGCCTGGCGGCGCGCCCACCCTGCGAACCGGGCGCCCGACGGCATACCGTGGGGCCTGTGAGCAGCGCACCCAACCCGTACGGGCCAGGCCAGTCCCTCCCCCGCCGCAGCAGCGGGATGACCAAGGCCGGCAAGATCATGTTCTTCGTCGGCCTGGTGCTGTCGGTCCTCTCGCTCGTGGCGGTGGTCTGGGGCACCACCCAGACCGTCCGCGTCGCGCAGACGATGATGGACGACACGATCACGGTGTCGGGCGAGACCACCGTGCCGATGGGCCAGGGCGGCGCCCGGATGATCCTCACCGAGGGCAGCCAGGACCCGACCTGCACCGTCACCGCACCCGACGGGTCCGACGTCCCGGTCACCCAGGACGCCGCCTTCCAGGGCCTCGGCGACGAGCAGGTCCGGGTCGTGGGTGCCTTCGACGCCGTGCAGACCGGCGACCACACCGTCTCCTGCGACGCCCCCGCCCAGCTCACCCCGGAGCTGAGCGCCTCCTCGGCGATGGGTGTGCTCGCGGCCGGTCTGGGCCTGCTCGCCCTGCTCGGTTTCGGCTTCCTGACCCTGATCGGCCTGATCCTCTGGCTGGTCGGACGCAACCGGGACAAGAAGTCCACGAACGGCTCCGGTGGCTACGGCTACAGCACCTCCTCCGGCTACGGGCAGAGCCAGGGGTATGGCGCTCCCCCCTCCCCCGGCGGGTACGGCCAGCAGGACTCCCCCGGGTACGGCCAGCAGGGCTACGGCCAGGGGCAGCAGCAGGGCTACGGCCAGCAGGGCTACGGCCAGAACGCCCCCGGGCAGTCCGGCTACGGGAGCGGCTCGTCCGAGCCCACGCAGCAGTGGGGCTCTCCCAGCCAGGGCCCCTCCGAAGGGTCGACCGACAACCCGTGGGCGGCACCCCCCCCCCCCGGCAGCCCCGACGAGGGCACCGGCCGCGACGACACCCGCCGCTGACGCGAGCCCCTGCGAGCTCCGTCGTGGCCAGCTACGAGGTGAACGCGGCGGGGGTGGACCGCTGCCGCGCCCTCATCGAGGCCCGGCAGTACGTCCTCGACAGCGAGTGGTCCGACGTCCAGCCGGACGCGGCGGCCGAGAACGCCTACCTCGACCGGCACTCCTTCGAGGAGTATGCCGAGTGGCACCTGGGCCTGACCGTGGGGGCCACCGAGGGCACCAAGAGCCGCTACGCCTTCGGGTTCGGGGACTTCCGCCGGGTGCACCGCTCGGCGCTCATCGCCTGCGTGTTCCGCGCCGCCCAGTGGCGGCACAAGGCGGTCGAGCTCGCGGCCCACGACCTGCTGCAGCAGCTGGACGCCGCCTCAGGGCTCGTCGTCGACTGAACCGTCCGGCAGAGCGCCGTCCGGACCCGCCGCGGTGGCCCCGTTGCGCCGGCGCCGCACCAGCCGTCCCCGCGCGCCGTCCTCACCCGGCGTCCCCTCCCGCCGGGCCGCCCTCCCCGCGGCACGCTCGGCGGCCCGTGCCTCCGCCTGCTCCAGGTGGTCGGACTGGTCGAAGGTGACCGCGACGTCCTGGTAGTCCTTGATCCGGGTCGAGACCGTGGCGTCCTGGTAGGTCCGCACGTCGGCGGGGGTGAGCTCGACCGAGCTGGTGAACGGCCCCAGGAGCGCGCGCGGCCACAGCTTCTTGACGCGCACCACGTTCACCTCGACCCCGATGACGACGATCTGGGCGGCCACGAAGATGAACCCGATGAGCCCCAGGACGACGGCGAAGACGCCGTAGGTGTCGCCCGAGCGGCTGACGATCTGGTTGGCGTAGGTGATCCCGAACCGCTGCAGCAGCAGCCAGCCCACGGCGGCCACGACCGCGCCGGGCAGGACCTGCAGCAGGCGGACCTGGTAGGTCGTGCCCACCCACATCCCCAGGCTGAAGACGAGCACCGCCACCACGAAGCTGGCCGCGATGACCATCAGGGGCACCATCTGGCGCAGCTCCACCCCGTAGGCGCCGGCCGAGTGGGCGAGCACCGAGCCGACCGTGGTCCCCAGGAGCATGAGACCGGCGATCGCGATGAGCGGGAGCGAGCGGATCGGCGAACGGATCGGGTCCGGGCGCTGGTGCCGGGGCACCGCCCAGCAGATGTTCATCATGTGCAGCGTCGCCTGCGAGGCGCGCACCGCCGCCCAGATCGCGATGATGACGCCGATGACCACCGCCGTCGTCGACCCGCCGAACCCCTCGTCCCCGATCTGGCTGCCGATCACCGGGAACTGGCTGACGGCGGTGTCCAGGATCCGCTCGCGCCACTCCGGCTCCCCGTCCAGCACGAAGCCCAGTGCGGAGGTGAGCAGCAGCATCATGGGGAAGAGCGCGAGGAACCCGTAGTAGGTGATGAGCACCGAGAGGTAGACCCCGTGGTCGTCGATGAACTTGTAGACGACGGCGACCGGGAACCCCATCCAGCGGTGCCGACGCTGCAGCTCGTCGAGCCGGCGGGAAAGGGTCATGACGGCCTCCTGGGGTCGTGACGATTGTGACGCACGAGGCTCGCCGCGCCGGGGAGGACCGGTCAGGTCACGGCGAGTCGGCGCCTCCGTTGACGTTGAGCGTCTCCCCGACGACGTAGGAGCTCTCGGGGGAGGCCAGGAAGACGTAGGCCGGTGCCAGCTCGACCGGCTGACCGGCCCGCCCGATCGGCTGGCCCTTGCCGAACTCGGGCAGCTGGTCCGTCGGCTGGCCGTCCACGACCTGCAGCGGCGTCCAGATCGGCCCGGGCGCGACGATGTTGACCCGCACCCCCTTGGGCGCGAGCTGCTTGGCCAGCCCCTTGCCGAAGGTGTTCATCGCCGCCTTGGTCATCGCGTAGTCGAGCAGGGTCTCGCTCGGGCTGTAGGCCTGCACCGAGGAGCTGAGCACGATCGTGGACCCCGGCTCCAGGTGCTTCACCGCGGCCCGGATGATCCAGAACATCGCGTAGACGTTCGTCTTCACCGTCAGGTCGAACTGCTCGTCGCTGATGTCCTCGATCGACTCCGTCGCGACCTGCTTGCCGGCGTTGACGACGAGAGCGTCCAGCCCACCCAGCTCGGCGACCGCCCTGCGCACGATCTCCTCGCACGAGGCCCGGTCGGTCACGTCGGCGGGGATCTGCACGCACGTGCGCCCCTCCGCCTCGACCAGCTCGGCGATCCGGTCGGCGTCCTCCTCCTCGGCCGGCAGGTAGTTGATCGCCACGTCGGCCCCCTCGCGGGCGTAGGCGATCGCCACCGCCGCCCCGATGCCGGAGTCCCCACCGGTGATGAGGGCCTTGCGGCCCTCGAGCCGTCCGGTCCCCCGGTAGGTGCGCTCCCCCCGGTCCGTCTGCGGCTCCAGCTCGGCGTCCAGGCCGGGCATGTCCTGGTCCTGCTTCGGCGGCGTGATGTCGGGGTGGCGGGTCACCGGGTTGTCGAACGTCAGGTGGTCCTTGCGCTGCGTCATGGCCATGGACCCATGCCACCACCGCGCCCCCGGCCCCGCCACCGGAGCCGTCCGCACCCACCCGCAGGGGTATGACGTGGTGCCGGGTGGCGTGGCGCGCCTCCCCCCAGGCGCCGCACGCGCCTAGCCTGGGAGACTCAACGAGCTCGGGAGCCCGCATGTCAGACCGCACGTCCGCCCCCTCCGGCCCTACCGTTCCCTTCCTCGAGGGCTGGTCCGGCACTCGTCCCCCTCGGAACTTCCGGCGCACCGGCCTCCGCCGCGCGGTGTCCGTCTCGGCCGCCCTGACGCTCGTGCTGGCCGCCTGCACGCCCGGGTCCGACGGGGACGCGGACAACGGGACCGACGGGGCCCGGGGCACCGACGGCTCCGCCGTGGCACCGCCGGCCGACCCCGACGCGCTCGTGGCCACGGTCGCCGGCCAGGACGGCACCGTCGTCCTCACCGGCGGCGAGGGGGACGAGGGCACCGGGGGCGAGGGGGACGACGACACACGGGAGCGACGGGGACGACGAGGCCGGGAACGACGACCCCGCGGCCCTGGCCCACGCGACGGTCGCCCACCTCTTCGACCAGGCCCCGGTGGTCGTGCTGACCTCCGCGGACGAGCAGCTGCGGGCCGCGTCCGCCGGCGTCGCGCTCGGCGTGCCCGTGCTGGTCGACGGCCCGGGCACCGGCGCGGAGCTGGACCGCCTGGGTGCGGAGGTCGCCCTCGTCGTCGGTGCCGTGCAGGACCCGGGGATCGACGTGGTCGTGCCCGCCGACGACCCCGAGCTGGCCTCGCTGCTCGGAGCCACGGGCGAACCCGCCACCGTCGCTCGGCAGGACCAGGTGCAACGGGTGGTCGACCTGGACCCGTCGGCTCCCAGCCTGCTCGTGCCGAGCGACGACGCCAGCGCCAGCGACGACGACGCGAGCGCCAGCGGCGACGACGCCGCCGCGACGGCCGCCCCCGCACCAGCGCCGGCCGAGGGCGACGGGAGCGACGCAGGGGATGACGGGACCGAGGTCGACGACGCGGACGCGGTCGAGACCGGCGACCCCGACAGCGGCGGGAGCGACGCCACGGAGAGCACCGCCGGTGCGTCAGCCCCCCCCACCCCTGGAGTCCGACCGCGACGAGCTGCCCTCCACCGCTCCCCCGCCGCCGCTCGAGAGCACCGTCGTCCTCTCCACCGGAGACCCGGCACAGACGGCCGCCGTGGGGACCGCCCGCGCCGCCGGGGCCCAGGTGCTCCTCGTCCCCTCCGGCGACCCCGGCGCCACGTCGGAGTCCCTGTCCGCCTTTGCCGACGCCGCCGAGGGCGCCACCAGCCTGGTCGGTCTGGGCGAGGAGTTCGGCGAGCCGGACTCGCTGGACTGGCGGGCCCAGGTGGCGGCGACGGGCGTCGAGCTGCCGGGCGGCGGTCTGACGACCCTGCCCGGCAAGACCTACGTGGCGCTCTACGGCACGCCCAGCACCGGGGCGCTCGGGGTCCTCGGCGAGCAGCCCATCGAGCAGACGATCACCCGGGCGCAGGAGCACGCGTCCTGGTACGAGCCGCTCACCGACGAACCCGTGGTGCCCACGCTGGAGATCATCGCCACCGTCGCCGCCGAGGAGGCCGGCCCGGACGGCAACTACTCCAACGAGCTGCCGGTCGAGCAGCTGCGACCGCTCGTGGAGCTGGCGGCCGAGAACGACGTCTACGTCGTCCTCGACCTGCAGCCGGGCCGCAGCGACTTCCTCGCCCAGGCCCAGATCTACGAGGAGCTGCTGCGACTGCCCCACGTGGGGCTGGCGCTCGACCCGGAGTGGCGGCTGGGCCCGGACGAGATGCACATGGTCCGGATCGGGTCCGTGGAGATCGACGAGGTGAACCGGGTGGTCGACTGGATGGCCGAGCTGGTGCGCGAGCACGACCTGCCCCAGAAGATGCTGGTGCTGCACCAGTTCCAGATCCGGATGATCCCCGGTGCCGACGACGCGGACCGGTCCCGCCCCGAGGTCGCCGTGCTCATCCACGCCGACGGGCAGGGACCCCACGGGAGCAAGATGGACACCTGGACGGCGCTGCAGAACCACGCGCCGAACATCGAGCACTGGGGCTGGAAGAACTTCTACGACGAGGACGTCCCGGGGCCGTTCACGCCCGAGGCCACCATGCAGGTCGAGCCCACGCCGGACTTCATCTCCTACCAGTAGGTCGGGACGAGGTCGTCGCTCCAGGCCACCCACGGCCCACGGCCCACGGCCCACGGCCCCACGGGCGTCCCTCGTGGCTCCGGAGTAGCCTGCACCTCCGGGGGGTTGCACAATGACGTGACGTGACCCCGACCCAGGACCTGTGATGCCTGTTCCGCCCGAGCCCGCCGTGGGGGACGCCGGCGACCGTCCCACCTCCCCCGTCCCCTCGGTCGAGGCCCTGCGCCGCACCGTCGCCGAGCAGACCCCGCTGCTGACCGGACCCACCCTCCACGACTCGGTCGTCGTCCGCGTCCGTCGGGTGCTCACCAGCGCCGACGAGCTGCTCGAGCTGCTGGGTGAGGACGGGGACGAAGTCTCGCGCGACACCGTCTCCCGCGCCCTGGCCTGGGTGGTGGAGTCGGTGGGCGCCTACGAACGGCTGCCCGGCCGGTTCGCCGCAGGCCATGCCGTGACCGGTGACCACGCCCCGCTGCTGGCCCTCGTCGACGATCTCGACCTGCTCGGCCTGACCCTCGACCACGCCTACGACGCGGCGCACCGCCAGGACGACCGGCACGCCCGCCGGCAGCACACCGTCCTGCTCGAGCGCTTCGACACGGCCTCCCGGCCGGACGCGCTCGTCGGCGAGAGCGGCGTCGCGCCGGAGCACCTCGACCACGACGTCGTCCGCGACAAGGGGCTCGACGTGGGCGAGGACGGCATACCCCGGCTCCCCGTGCCCGAGCAGCCCGACCCCCACCACGCCCCGACCCCCGACCCCGTCGGGGCCGGCGTCGGCCCGGACGACCAGCCCCAGGAGGACCAGTGAGCAGCAGGTACGCGGTGGCACCGACCCCACCGACCGGTCCGGGGGAACAGCCCGAGGACCGCGCGGTCGACCACTACCTCTCTGAGCTGGCCCGCTGGCGGATGCGGCGCCAGCACGAGCTCTCCGCGCTGGACGAGCTGACCCGCACCCACCCGGACCGGGACGCGTTGAACGAGGACATCACCGCCTCGATGACGCTCTACCACGCGATCGCCCAGCGGCACGACCTGCTGCTGGCCACGTGGGAGGACGCCCGCGACGGGGACGGCGAGCGCGAGTGGGTCTCCACCCTGCTGTGGGGGGTGCTCGAGATGCCGGACGGCGATCCGCAGGCGCTCGCCCTGGCCCTGCCGGACGCGCTGCGGATGTCGGACGCCCTGGCGGCCTCGCTGCGGGCCCGCACCGGCGCCGACGGGGAGGAGCTGCCGGTCCGTCAGCGGGTCGCCTCGCTGCGCGCCGACCTGGACCGTCTCGAGGGCGTCGTCGCCCGCGACGACAGCGCCGTGCCCGTGGGCGGGTCGGACGCGGGCGCGGACATGGCCCCCGAGCTCACCGGACGGCTCGCCGCGGCGCGCCGACGGCTGGACTCCCTGGGACGCCGTGCGGACGACGAGGCGCTGGTGGCGATCGGCGAGCTGGAGTCCGAGCTCGCCGGGCTGGAGCGGGCTCTCCTCGTCGCGGCCGCCGAGGAGGCGCACGGCACCGCCGACGTCGCTCAGGCCCGCGCCGAGCGCGACCAGCTCGTCGCCAAGGGGGAGGCCGTGCGGTCCCTCGCGGCCCGCGTGCTGGAGAGCGTGACGCCCGCACCGAGCCTCGGGATCCCCGACGTCACCGCGCTCGGGGAGGTGCCGACCGAGGAGTCCGAGCTGCCGGCCTACATGGGCAACCTGGAACGGGTCGGGCGGGCCCTGGACCAGGCCCACGCGACGTATGCGGCGGCGCTGGCGGAGTACGCCGACCTCGCCGACCGTGCGCAGCGGTTGGCGTCGACCCTGGCGGGGTGCGGTGCCCCGACGAGCGTGGACCTGTCGGGCATGCTCACCGCGGCCAAGGAGTCCCTGCACAACAAGCCCGCCGACGTGCGGCGGGCGGCCGCGCTCGTCGCCGCCCAGGAGGCCTACCTCGCCCAGCTGAGGCCCGAGTCGTGAGCGGGGGCGAGGACGAGGTGGGCGACGACGAGGTGGGCGAGGACGAGGTGGGCGAGAACGAGGTGGGCGAGAACGAGGTGGGCGAAAGCGTGGTGGGCGAGGGCGAGGGCGTGGCCACCGGCCGACGGACCGAGCCGGCCCGCGCGGTCGACCCGGACGTCGTGGTCGAGGGCACGAGCCGGGAGTGCCCCCACTGCCACGCGACGAGCGTCGGGGACGTGGCCTTCTGCGGCGCCTGCGGCTACGACTTCGTGACCGGCTCCGCGCCGGTCGCGGCGGACACGCTGCCCGGGGCGGACGAGCGACGACCCACGTCGGAGCAGGCCGCCGAACCGCTCGAGGCCTACATCGACCCGCGGCGCGACGCCGACGACATTGAGCTGCAGACCACCCCCGCCGAGGTGGCCCTGGACCCCGAGGACCTGCCGCACCGGCCGGACGTGCCGCCGCCCACCCCGCCGTCCGCCGGGCAGGTGGAGACCGTGCACGACCTGCCCGAGCACCGCCCGCCCTCGCGCGAGAAGAAGGCGGACTGGGTCGCCGAGGTCTGGGTCGACCACGCCTGGTACGCCACCCGGGACACCGACCAGCCGGTGCCCGAGGCCGGCCCGCCGGAGCTGGTCACGCTGACCCAGGACAACGTCGTCGTGGGGCGCACCAACGTCGAGCGCGGGCTGCGGCCCGACCTGGACGCCGGGCACGACGCGGGGGTCTCCGTCCGGCACGCGCAGCTGACCAGCGACGGTCACCGCTGGTGGATCGAGGACCTGGACACCTCCAACGGCACGTACGTATCGACCGTCGGCCTGGCGCTGCCGACCGACCCGATCGAGCGGGGCGTGCGGGTGCAGATCGACGAGGACGACCGGGTCTTCCTGGGCGGATGGACCCGGCTGATGCTGCGCCGACGGGCCTGAGCGGCAGGACCGGGAAGACGCGTCAGCGGCGTCCGGCCACGGGGGTCAGTGCTTCTTGCCGCGCGAGTCGATCTCGATGTGCTCGGAGGCGGTCTTCTTCGACTGCTTGTCGGCCCGCTTCTCCTTGATGCTCTTGCCGGACTTCTTCGTCATCGACTGGCGGGGGGACTTGTCAGCCATCGTTGGCTCCTTTGTTCGGAAAGCCTGGATGGCTCCGTGATCCCACCCTACCCGCGCCACCGCCGTCCTCCGGCGAGCCGGACAGGCCGGGGGCCGGTCCCGTCGTGCGACAGGACCGGCCCCCGGGGTGCCAGGAAGCTGGTGTCAGCCCTGGTCGCGCTGCGCCTGGACGGTGTCCTTGGACTCCTGGGCGCTGGACTTAACGTCCTCGGTGGCCGAACCGGCCTCGTCCTTGACGTGCTCGACGCTCTCGGTCGCGCTCTGCTTGACCTGGTCGGCGGCCTCCTGAGCCTGCGGCTTGACGTCCTCGACGACGTCCTGGGCCACCGCCTTGACCTCTTCCACCAGGCCGCTGTCCTGGACCTGCTCCTTGGCCGACACGGCGAGCTCGCGCTCCTTCTCCGAGCCGGGCAGGAGCGAACCGAGCAGCCATCCTGCACCCAGGGCGATGAGCCCGGCGGCCATCGGGTTGCCCCGGGTCTGCTGACGGGCCTGCGACGGGGCCGAGGCCACGGCGTCCCGGGCCGAGCCCGCGGCGTCACCCACCCGCTCGCCGACGTCGGACGCGGCCGCGGAGGTGCGCTGCCCCATACCGGGACCGGAGCCGTGGTCGTCGCTGCCCATGACCTTCTCCTTCAGGGACCGGCCGGCCCCCACGACGGTGTCGCTCACCTTCTCGGCCTGACGCTTGGCCACGTTGCCCGGGCTCGCGGCCTCGCCGAGGGCGTCGACGTCGCGGCTGAGGTTGCTGCGCGTCTGGGCGATCTGACGCCGCAGGACCTCGGGGTCGTCGCTCATCGGCGGGTCGGCGGGGTACGCCGGGTCCACGGGGTACGCCGGGTCCACGGGGTATGCCGGGTCCGTGGGGTTCGTCGGGTCGGTGGGGTAGGTGCTCATGCGTGGTCCTCGTTTCCCTTGAGTGCGTCCGGAACCTTCTTGGCGGTCTCGACGGTGTGCGGCATTCCCTTGACCTTCTGCAGCTGGGACCTGCCCATGACGCCCAGGACCGCCGCGACGACGGCCCACAGGAGCGCGACGACGACGGCCGACCAGCCCAGGCCTATCAGATCTCCCAGCGCCCACCACAGGGCGACGGAGAGGAAGAGGAGGGTGAACCAGCCGGCCAGCGCGGCGCCGGTCAGCATGCCCGCCCCCTTGCCGGCCTGGGTGGCGGACTGCTTCGCCTCCGCCTTGGCGAGGGCGACCTCCTGGCGCATCAGCGTCGACAGGTCCTGCGTGATGTCGCCGACGAGCGCGCCCACCGAACCGATCTCACCGCGGTCGTAGGTGTCGTGCGCGGCGCGGATCTGCTCGGCCGGCCGCACATCACCGGGGGCGGCGGCCTCCCGTGCGCGGGGGTCGGGGACGGGGTGCGCCCCGCTGCCTCCTGGGACCGTCACCGGCGGTCACCACCGTCCGTGGACGGGGAGAGGGGGTCGCCGGCGACCGGATCGATCTGGTCCGTGACCTCCTCGGTCCCGGGGTGGATCCTGCCGGCGTCCATCTCGTCCGGGTACCCGGTCGTCGCCGGGGAGGTGCCCGCGGCGGTGCCTGCGGCGGCGTACGTGGTGGCGGGCTGTCCGGCGCTCGGACGGCCTCCGTAGGCCTGCGGGGCAGGGGCCCCCGGCTGGCCGTACAGCCCAGGTGCTCCCCCCGTGCCGACCGGGGCCATCGCCTGCTGACCGCCTCCGGCACCCGGGCCGTCCTGGGCCTCGTCGCGCAGACCGCGCGTCAGGCGACCGCCGATGAAGCCGACCGCGGCGCAGGCCGCCAGGAAGGTGCCCGGGTTGCGGCGGGCGTAGCGGCGGACCTCCTCGAGGAGGTCGGCGGGCTCGCGGTTCTCCAGCCAGCCGGCCACGGTGTCGACGCGCTCGGCGGCCTGGCGGGCCAACCCGGCGGCCATGCCGCCCTCGTCGGTCCCGTCGGCCATCTGCTGCAGCTCGCCGGCCAGTCCGTGCAGGCCCCCGGCCGCCCGCTGCTGCTGGTCCTTGGCCTGCCCGGTGACGTCCTGACGCACCTGCTGGTAGAGCGAGGCGGCCTGCGCCTTGGCCTCCCCGGCCACCTGCTTGGCCTCCTCGCCCGCCGTCCGGGCGACCGCCCCGGCGTCCTCCTTGGCGGTGCTGCCCAGGTTCTTCGACTCCTCCTTCGCCACGTCCGTCGTGGACCGCGTGGACTGCGTGGACTGCGTGGAACCGTACTGGTCGAACGGCTGATCGCTCATCTGCTCTCCCTACCTGTCCGTGGGCCGGGTGCCCACTCGCTCTCGACGGTAGGTCGGGCAGTTCTCAGATGCGCCCCGAAGCGCGCCGTTCACCCCTGGGGGTGGAGGCCCGCGAGCGTCGTGCGCGCGCCGCGGAAGCCTCCGGGGGTCAGGAACCCGGCTCAGCGCCCGGGCGGCGGCGGTGGCGGTGGTGGAGGCGGCGAGGACGCGCCCGGCCCGGGGGGCGGCTGGGTCGTCCCGGCACCCGGCCCGGGAGGCGCACCCGGGCCCGGCGGCGGTGAGGCGGCACCCGGGCCCGGCGGCGGTGAGGAGGCACCCGGAGACGCCGACCCCGGCGGCGGCGGGGCCGACGAGGCCCGGTCCGCCAGCTCGTCGAGCTGGGCGAGCAGCTGGGCCCGCCGGGCCGGATCGACCGGCTGCCCGCGGTGCTCCTCGTGCACCAGGCGCCCCAGCTGGGCGTACAGCCGCTCACCGCCGGGGACGCCGCCCGAGCTGCCCGGCAACGTCATACCGCTCTGGTTGAGCGCCGTCTCCGCCTTGCCGGCGAACTCGTTCGCCGTGCGCATGGCCTTGTCGAGGAATCCCATGATCCACCTCCGCAACGGGTGACAGTCCCTGTCCCTGCGGACCATACTCGGGTCGTGGGCCGCTCGGGGCTCCCCGGGCAGGTGCGAGAACGATCCGACCTAGAGGAGACGGTGCATGGCCATCCACGGTTCGCTGTTCGAGGACTTCCGCGAGACCGAGTCGCGCGACCAGTTCACCCGGCAGAACTCCAAGCTGCTCAAGATCCGCATGGACTACGGGCCGGTCAACGCCCGGCTCGGGTCGATGGTCGCCTACCAGGGCGACGTGCGGTTCACCAACCGCGGGTCCGGCGGCCTGGACAAGCTGCTGAAGTCCAAGCTGACCGGCGAGGGGGTGCCGATCATGGAGTGCGCCGGGGCGGGCGAGCTGTTCCTCGCCGACGACTCCGCCGACGTGCAGGTGCTCTACCTCGACAACGACATGATCTCGGTCAACGGCGCCAACGTGCTCGCCTTCAGCGCCTCGATCGACTGGGACATCCACCGGGTCGCGGCGCGCGGCGGGATGATGGCCGGCGGCCTGTTCAACGTCTCGCTCCGCGGGTCGGGGTATGTCGCGGTCACCAGCCGGGGCGAGCCTGTCGCCCTGGACGTGGGGCAGGCTCCCACCTTCGCCGACGCCCACGCGGTGGTGCTGTGGACCGCCGGGGCGCGGATGGACGTCAAGGTGGACACCGGGGGCATCGGCTCGATGCTGCGCGGCGGCACCGGGGAGTCGATCCAGATGGCCTTCACCGGCAACGGCCACGTGCTGGTCCAGCCGGCCGAGAACCGGCACACCACCGGGGCGGGCGAGGCCAGCGGCCGCGGGGGCGGGCTCAGCGACTTCCTGGGCAACTGACGGGCGGCAGACCCCGGCTGACGGCCAGCCGGCCGTCAGCCGACCGCGAGGACGGTCAGCCGACCCCCCGACCCCCCGACGCACGGGAACGGCCCGCCCCGGGTGGGGGCGGGCCGTTCCTGTCCCGGGCGTCGCCCGGGTGTCGGGCTCAGGCCCGACGGGGTGTCGGGCTCAGGCCTGACGGGGGTATGGCGCTCAGGCGCGGCGACCGCCGTCGGCGTCGCCGTCGCGCAGGCCCTGGCGGTCGTCGCCGTCCTTGATGACGTCGACCTCCTCGTGGGACACGTCGGTCGTGACGTCGCGCTCGTCGGTGACGGTGGTGCGCTCCACACCGACCTCCTCGGTGGCGACCACGTCCTTGTCGATGACCGGGCGCTCCTCGTGGACCGCCACCTCGACCTCGTCGTCACCCAGGTCGCCGCGGTCGGCGGTGCCGCCGTCGGTGACGGGCTCGCGGACGACCTCGTACTCCTCGCGCTCCACGGGCACCGTGACGGTCTTCTGGTCGGTGACCACGTGCTTGCGCAGACGGACACGACCGGTCTGGACCCGCTCGGTGCCGACGTCGACGCGCTCCTCGTGCAGGGTCATCCGGCCCTCGTCAGTGCCGCGGTCGGCCACGTCCCCGGCGACCGCGTCACGGTCGGCGCTGGCACGGACCTCGTCGCCGCGGGCGTCGCCGGCGTACTCCTGACGGGCGACGTCGCCGCCGGCGTTCAGGTCCTGGCGGTCGTCGTCGAGGCCACCGGCCATCGCGGTGCCACGCGGCATCGAGTCGCCCTCGAGCCGGTCGTCACGACCGTCGTGGTCACGGTCGACCACGCCCTCGCGGCCGGTGCCGCCCGTCGTGCCGCCCATGCCCTGGACGTCGTAGTAGCGGTAGAGCTCGTCCTGCTCGCCCTCGCTGAGGTGCTGGTCGGCCTCCATGTTGGGGGCGTCCTTGATGTAGCTCTTCTCGTAGGGCAGCCGGATCGCCCCGTCGCCGTAGTCGGCGTCGTTCAGCGGCACGAAGGTCTCCTTCGTGCCGAAGAACCCGGTCTTGACGGTGACCCACGCCGGGTCACCGGTGTGGTCGTCCAGGTAGACCTGGCCCACTCCCCCGAGGCTCTCGCCGTCGCGGTCCACGACGTCGGCGTTGTACAGCTGGTCGACGTGCTCCTGAGTGATGCGCATGATGCGAAAATCCTTCCGTCTGGGGCACTTGCCTCTTCACAGTGGCACCTGTCCCGGGGGTCCCGCATCTTGAAAGTCCCCTTCACCCGCAGGGGTGAGCGGCCTAGACTGGAGCCCATGGACGCCCTCCGCCCGGACGGCGCACCGCGTCGGCGGGCCGGGCGATCCCGCCTGGACCGCCCGCACCTCGACCGCGGCACCATCGTCCAGGGTGCCCTGGAGATCCTCGACGAGGGCGGGGTGGAGTCGCTCAGCATGCGGACCCTCGGGCGGCACCTGGGGTACGAGGCGATGGCGCTCTACCGGCACGTCGGGGGACGGGAGGAGATCCTGGAGGCGGTCGTGGACCACCTTCTCGGCGACCTCGACCTGCCTGATCCGGTGGGCGACCGGGAGGAGTACCTCCGCGGGTTCGCCCGGGCGGTGCGCACGCTCGCCGAGCAGCACCCGCAGGCCTTTCCGCTCGTGGCGACCACCCATCCGGCCGCTCCCTGGCTCTGCCCGCCCCTGCGCAGCCTCGCGCTCGTGGACCGGTTCTTCGAGGACCTGCGCCAGCTGGGCTGGGACCGGGAGTCCTCGGTCGAGGTCTACCAGGCGTTCGCCAGCTTCCTGCTGGGCTTCCTGCTGCTGGAGACCGCGCGCGCCGGCACCGGGACGGCACCGCCGGACGTGCCCCTCGACGAGGGTGGTGACCAGGGACCCACGGGACCGGACCGGGAGCTGGACGTGGCGGCATACCCGCGCCTGGTCGAGCTGCGCCCCCTCCTGGAGCAGGACCGGTGCGAGGAGGAGTTCCACGCCGGCCTGGAGACCCTCCTGGAACGCCTGCGGCGTCGCTTCCCGCACCAGCCCGGAGCCTGAGCCCCCGGCCCTTCCCCCTCCCCCGACGTTTGACACGACCACGGGGCAGGGCCTGGACTGCGGTGTATGCCGTTCTCCGGGGTTCCGCACTCCGCCGCCGCGTTCTACGCCGGGCTGGAGGAGAACAACTCGCGCGGGTTCTGGGAGGCCAACCGCGAGCGCTACGAGAAGGACGTGCGCGGCCCGATGACCGCGCTGCTGGCGGAGCTGTCCGAGGAGTTCGGCACGGGTCGGGTCTTCCGGCCGCACCGCGACGTCCGGTTCAGCCAGGACAAGAGCCCGTACAAGACCCACCAGGGGATCTTCGTGCCGGTCGCGCCCCGGACCGGGTGGTACGCCGAGGTGTCGGCCGACGGGTTCCGCGTCGGGGGCGGGTGCTACCACCTCGAGCCCGCTGCGCTGGCGGCGTTCCGCCGCGGGATCGACGGTCCGCGCGGGGCACGGCTGGAGACCGTGGTCGACCAGCTGGCGGCGGCCGGGTGGGAGGTCGTCGGGGAGTCGCTGAGGACGGCTCCGCGCGGCTACCCGCGGGACCATCCGCGCATCGGGCTGCTGCGCAGGCGGTCCCTGGCGGCCATGCGCTGGATCGAGGACGGCGACGTGGTGACGACCGACCTGCTCGTGGAGGAGGTCAGGGGCGGGTGGCGCCGGCTGCGGCCGCTCGTGGAGTGGCTGCGCGAGGTGGTGGAGGGGCGCTAGCCGCACGGCGGCAAGGCTCGGCTGGGGGCCGGCCGGCGGCCGGTCCGGCCCGGGGCACGGACCGGACCGGCCTGCTCGGGCCCCCCGAGACAGGACGGTCGGTCCCTCCAGCGTAGGACCGCCGTCGGGACGTCGTCTACGGCCGGGCGCGGGCCTCGCGCAGCGCCGACTCGACAGCCGCCGTGGCGACCGCGACGTCCTCGTGCTCCCAGATCCGTACGACCGACCAGCCCGCGTCCCGCAGCAGCCGGTCGGTGTCCGCGTCGCGGGCCTGGTTGGCCGCGAGCTTGGCGGCCCACCACGGCCCGTTCGCCCGCGGCTGCGTCCCGTGCTCGGGACAGCCGTGCCAGAAGCACCCGTCGACGAACACGGCCAGCCGGGCCCTGGTGAACGCGATGTCGATCGACCGCCTCCGGTTGCCCGGCACCGGGTGCACGACCCGGAACCGGTGGCCCGCGGCGTGCAGCGACCGGCGCAGCGCGAGCTCGGGAGCGGTCTCGCGGCGGGGCGCCCGGGACATCCGGGCCGACACCTCCTGCCAGGAGGCCCCGGGGTGGGGCGGGACGAGGGCGGGCACGCGGGCTGCGCCTAGGGACCGAAGGACGCGGGGGTATGCGGGGTGCTCGGCGCCGCGAAGTACGCCGGGTGCGGCTCGAGCAGGCAGAACTCGTTGCCCTCCGGGTCGGCCATCACGTCGTGCGCCTCGACCCCGTCCTCGACGACGGTCCGGACGAGCGTCGCCCCCAGACCCTCCAGCCGCCGCCGCTCGACCTCGCGGGAGATCCCCTGCCCAGGAAGCAGGTCGAGGTGCAGGCGGTTCTTGACGACCTTGCCCTCCGGGACCGGGGTGAAGGCGAGGTACGGCGGCGCGCCGCCGGGGCTGCCGACGGTGGCCCACTCCGGGTCGTCGCGGCGGACCTGCCACCCCAGGGCGGCCGCCCAGAACCGCGCCTGCCCGAGGGCGTCCCGGCTGTCCACCACGGTGTTGTACCACTGCAGATCGGCCATTCCTGGACGGTAGCAACGGGTCGGCCCCCGGTGCGTCGGTCTCGGGTGACACCTTCCCCCTCGGGGCGCCCGGCGATACCGTGGTGGACGGGCCCCTCCCGCGGCCCGTCCACGGCAAGGAGGCTGTGCCATGACCAGGGAACTGAACTGTCGCGACGTCGGGTTCGACTGCGACGGCGTCGTCCAGGGACCGACCGACCAGGACGTGCTCAGCCAGGCGGCGACGCACGCCCAGGAGGTGCATGGCCTGTCCGAGGAACAGGTCTCCGACCCCGGTTTCGCCCAGCAGGTCTCGGCACAGATCCACGACCGCGGCTGAGCTGCCGCGCCGCGGTCAGCCGCGCAGCAAGGGCGTCGGCTGCAGCACGCGCGGCGATCAGCCGCGCAGCAGGGGCGGGTGCAGCACCGCGCCCTGGATCCCTGCGGCCCGGTAGAGCCGCGCGGGACGACCGCGGCGCCCCTCGGCATACCTCCCGGTGTCGGTGAGGAACCCCTCGGTGCCGAGGACCTTGCGCTGGAAGTTGGACCGGTCCAGCTCGCTCCCCCAGACCGTCTCGTAGACGCGCCGCAGGTCGCGCAGGGTGAACTCACGCGGACAGAAGCTGGTCGCCAGGGTGGAGTACTCCAGCTTGGCGCGCGCCCGCTCGACCCCGTCCGCCAGGATCTGGGCGTGGTCGAAGGCCAGCGGCATCGACAGCGCCTCCTCCACCGGCCACCACCGGGCCTCGGCGGCGTCCGTGCCCGCGGTCGGCTCGGGAAGGTGGGCGCCCAGGGCGATCCAGGCGACGGTCACGACCCGCTCGGGCCGGGGGTCGCGGCCCGGCGCCCCGTAGGTGCGCAGCTGCTCGAGCAGCAGGTCGTCGCGGGTGACGTGGCACTCCTCGGCGAGCTCGCGGTAGGCCGCGTCCTCCAGGTCCTCGTCCGCCCGGGTGAAACCGCCCGGCAGGGCCCACCGGCCGGCGAACGGCTCCTCCCCGCGGCGGACCAGGAGCACGCTGAGGACCTCGTCGCGGATGGTGAGCGCCACGACGTCGACGGTCACGGCGAAGACGGGGAAGGCGGCCACGGTCCCAGCCTAGCCGGTTAAGGGTCACCGGCACCCTTTGTCGGTGGACTGGGATAGAGTCATCTCGACACGAAGAAAGAAGGTCCTCATGAACCTCAGCCCCCAGCACCGCACCGCCGGCCCGACCGGCCAGCACCGCACCGCCGGCCCCGCCGACCAGCACCGCAGCGTCGGCCCGACCGGCCAGCACCCCACCCGGCGCCATGCTCCCCTGCACCTCACCTCCGTCCAGAACGACCGCGCCGCCGGCGTCCTCCTCGGCCAGGCGTGCGGGGACGCCCTCGGTGTGCCCTACGAGTTCGGCAGCGCCCGGCTCGACCCGACGACCGGCCCGCGGATGGTCGGCGGCGGGCTGGGGGGCTACGCCCCCGGAGAGTGGTCCGACGACACCCAGATGGCCGTGGCGGTCGCCGAGGTCGCCGCGACAGGGGCGGACCTGACCGACGCGGAGGGTCTGGAGCAGGTGGCCGCCGGGTTCCTGCGGTGGTACGCCGACGGTCCCGCCGACATCGGCGTCCAGACCCGCCGGGTGCTCGGTGACCGGGACCGCCGTCCCGGGCCGGACCACGAGGTGCTGCGCGCCCTCGCGGCCGGGCTGCACGAGCGCACCGGCCGCACCGCCGGCAACGGCGCCCTCATGCGGACGGCGGTGGTCGGGCTGACCCGCCTGGACGACCGGGACGCCACCGCGACGGCCGCCCGCGCGGTCGCCGAGCTGACCCACGCCGACCCGGTCGCGGGCGACTCGTGCGTCCTGTGGTCCGAGGCCGTGCGCCGCGCGGTCCTCGACGGGGTCCTCGACGTCGCCGGCGGGCTGGACCTGCTGCCGCAGGAGCGGCCCACCTGGTGGGCCGAGCGGCTGCAGGAGGCCCAGGTGCAGGCTCCGGAGTCGTTCGCCGGCAACGGCGGACGGTGACCGCCCTCCAGGCCGCCTGGTCGGCGATCTGGCACACCCGCGAGGAGAGCGCGGGCCCTGCCCACGTCGTCGCCGCGATCGAACGGGCGATCGGCATCGGGCACGACACGGACACGGTCGCCGCGATCGCCGGTGGGCTGCTGGGGGCGCGCTACGGCACCTCGGCGCTGCCGTTCGCCTGGACGCGGGCTGTCCACGGCTGGCCCGGCCTGCGGGCCCGGGGCCTGGTGCACCTGGCCGTGCGCACCGCCCACCGCGGCCGGCGCGGCGCCCAGGGATGGCCGGGGGTCGCGCGGATGGACGACGGCCGTCAGCGCAGGCGCGCCGTCCCGCTCCCCTCCGACCCGGACGTCCTCCTGGGCACCTTCGCCGACCTGGGGCGGGTGCGCGAGCTCGGCGTCGACGCGGTCGTCTCGTTGTGCCGCCTCGGGGAGGAGGAGCACGCCCCCGCCCCCGTCGCCCCCCGCGATCACGCCGAGGTCTGGCTCGTCGACTCCGACGACCCCGACAGCCACCAGCACCTGCGGTTCAGCCTCGACGACGCGGCCGGTGCGGTCGTCACGCTGCGGTCGGAGGGCCGGCGGGTGCTGCTGCACTGCGTCGCGGCCCACCACCGGACCCCCGCGGTGGCTCTGCGCTACCTGCGGGCCAGGGGGATGGAGCGGTCCGCCGCCCGGGCCGAGGTCACCACGGTCCTGGGGCGGGAGGAGATCGGGGGGCTGCTGTGGCAGGAGGCCTGCCGGGACTGAGGCGCGGGCGAGGGACGGGTGGCGCTGCGCCATACCCGTCCGTCCGTGTTTGCAAATCAAGGTTAGGACATCCTAACCTCACCCCGTCACGCTTCCCGGACCCTGCTGAGGGTCCCTGCCCGAGGAGTCCTCGATGTCCCCACGCACCGGCCTCGCCCGCCCGGCCGCCCTGGCCGCCGCCGCCATGCTCACCCTGACCGCCTGCTCCACCGGCCCGACCTCCGGGGCGGCCGACGAGGGGACGGTGGGCGGCGCCGACGACTCCGGGCAGGGCACGGGCGCCGCGAGCGGTGACGCAGGGGCCACCTCCACCGGTGACGCCGGGACGGCCTCCGGCGGCGAGGACAGCGGCACCTTCCCGGTCACCGTCGACCACGCCTTCGGCAGCACCGAGATTCCCCAGGACCCCCAGCGCGTGGTCACGGTCGGCTGGACCGACCACGAGGTGATGGCCGCCCTCGGCGAGGTGCCGGTGGGCGCGGTCAAGATCAACTGGGGCGGCAACGAGGCCGGCTCGACCGACTGGTTCGACGAGGCGGTGACCGAGCTGGGCCACGACCCGGCCGAGATCACGCGCTACGACGACTCCGACGGCATCCCGGTCGACGAGATCGCCGCGATGGAGCCGGACCTGGTCATCGGCAGCAACTCGGGCATGAGCCAGGAGGACTACGACCGGCTCGCGCGGATCGCGCCGACGGTCGCCTACCCCGAGACCGCGTGGGCGACCCCGTGGCGGGAGTCGGTCGAGCTCGTCGGGAAGGCGATCGGCCGGCCCGAGCAGGCGCAGGAGGCCGTCGCCGAGACCGAGGCCGAGCTCGCGGCGGCCCGGGAGGAGCACCCCGAGCTGGAGGACACCTCCTTCGCCTGGGGCTGGTTCAGCCCGACGGACACCTCGACGATCGGCCTGTACAACGTCATCGACCTGCGCCCCCAGTTCCTCACCGAGCTCGGCATGGTCAACGCGACCGTGGTGGAGGAGATGAGCGGGAACGAGAACTTCTCGGCCAATCTGTCCGCCGAGCAGGCGGACACCCTGGACGCGGACGTCTTCATCTTCTACAGCGACGGGGGCTTCACCGCCGACATGCTGCTGGAGGACCCGCTGCTCTCGCAGATCCCGGCGATGGCCTCCGGTGCCTACGTCGAGGCCGGCGAGCCGCAGGACGTCGTGGGCATGAGCTCACCGACCCCGCTGTCCATCCCGGTGGCCCTCGACCGCTTCGTCCCGCAGGTCGCCGAGGCCGCGGCCACCGCGGCGCAGGACGAGGCCCGCTGAGCGGTCCGCCCCGTCGTACCCGGAGAACGCCACGCCCGTGAGCGGGCAGCACCCCGCAGACCGGCGACACCCCCGCAGATCGGAGAGCAGCCATCGTCACGCCCCTGGGCACCGCCGCCAGCACGCCGCCGACCGACGGCGTGCTGGTCGGTCGTCGCCGGACCTGGGGGCCCCTCGCCGTCGGGCTCGGTGCGGTCGCGCTGGCCGTGGCCGTCTCGGTGGCGGTCGGGTCGCGCACCCTCAGCCCCGGTGAGCTCGTCTCCGGGGTCGACGCCGTGCTCCGTGGCGTGAGCACCGACCCCGCCGGTGCCGTCGTGGCCGCGCGGGTCGACCGCACGATCATCGGTGCCGTCGTCGGCCTTGCCGTCGCACTCTCGGGCGCCGCGATGCAGGGACTCACGCGCAACCCGCTGGCCGACCCCGGCATCCTCGGCGTCAACGCCGGTGCCTCGCTCGCTGTGGTGCTCGGCATCCAGGTGCTGGGCATCGGGTCCTCCGGGGCGTTCGTCTGGCTCGCCCTGGTGGGCGGGGTCGTCGCCGCCGTCGTGGTGTATGCCGTCTCCGCCGCCGCCCCCGGAGGGCCCGCCCCGCTCACCATGGCCCTGGCCGGCGCCGCCCTCACCGCGGGCGGCGTCAGCGTGGTCGCCGGTCTGCTGGTCAGCGACCGCAGCGCGCTCGACACCTTCCGGTTCTGGCAGGTGGGCAGCGTCGCCGGGCGACCGGTGGGCCTGGTGCTCGACGTCCTGCCGCTGCTGGTCCTCTCCCTCCTCGTCGTCGCCCTGTCCGGGCCGGTGCTCAACGCCACGGCGCTGGGCGACGACCTGGAGCGGGCGCTCGGCCAGCGGGTCCACCTGGCCCGCGGGACCGTGGCCCTGGGCGCCGTCGGCCTGGCCGCCTGCGCGGTCGCCCTCGCCGGACCGGTGGGTTTCGTCGGCCTGGTCGTGCCGCACCTCGTCCGCCTCGTCACCGGCCCCGACTACCGGCGCATCCTCATGGGCAGCGCGATCGTCGGGCCGGTGCTCGTGCTGCTGACCGACACCCTCGGCCGGGTCGTCATGCCGCCCTCGGAGATCCAGGTCGGCCTGATGACCGCGGTCCTCGGCGCCCCCGGCCTCATCTGGCTGGTGCGCAGGACGGCCGTGCGATGAGCGTCCACGGCACCCGCTCCGTAGACCGGGCGGAGAGCGCGCCGGCTAGGCCTGCCGCGAGCGCCGCAACCGCCGCAACCGCGGCGACCTCAGCACCCTCAGTGGCCGGTACCGCTGCCCACGCCGTCCCCGCCGAGCACCGCCCCGACCGGATCGAGCAGGTCCGGTCCTCCCGCCGCCAGGCCGGGCGGCGCGGCCGCCTGGTCCTCGGCGGCCTGCTGGTCGCCTGGCTGCTGGCCATGGTCGTGCGGACGCTGCTGGGCGACTTCACGATCACCGTCCCCGACTTCTGGCGCATCCTGCTCGGCACCGGTGAGGTGGCGGGCGGCGCCGAGTTCGTCCTGCTGGACTCCAAGCTGCCGCGCGCCGTGGCGGGCACCCTCGCCGGGGTGGCACTGGGGGCCAGCGGTGCCACCTTCCAGCTCATGGCCCGCAACCCGTTGGCCAGCCCCGACGTCCTCGGACTGACGATGGGGGCGAGCGCCGCGGCCGTCTTCACGCTCGTGGTGCTGGGCGGGTCCGGTGCAGCCGTGACCGTGGCGGCTCTCGTCGGTTCGGCCCTCGTTGCCGTCGCCCTGCTTACGCTCTCCGCCTCCCGCCGGGGCACCGCACCGACCAGGATGATCCTCGTCGGCATCGCCCTGTCGGCGATGCTCACCTCGGTGGTGCACTGGGTGCTGCTGCGCGCGGACATCTACCGCGCGCACGAGGCGATGGTGTGGCTCACCGGCAGCCTGTCCGGCGTGACCTGGCCCCAGATCGGGCTCCTCACGGTGGTCGTCTCGCTTGCCGTCCCGCTCCTGCTCGCCACGGCGCGCGAGCTGCACCTCGTCGAGCTCGGTGACGACGTGGCCGCCGGTGTCGGCGCCGCGCCCGGCACCGTGCGCGCCCGGGCGCTGATGCTGGTCGTCCTCCTCGTCGCGGCCACCACCTCGGTCTGCGGGCCGATCGCCTTCGTCGCCTTCCTCTCCGGCCCGATCGCGCGGCGGCTCCTCGGCGGCCGCGCCTCGATCGGCGCCGCGGCCCTCGTCGGCGCGGTCGTCGTCGTGCTCGCCGACCACGCCGGCGCCTACGCCATGCCCGACGTGAATCTCCCGGTCGGCGTCGTCACCGGCCTCGTCGGCGCCCCGTTCCTCCTGTGGCTCCTCACCCGTGAAAGGGCTTCCTGATGACCTCCACCGCGCTCCGGGCCGAGGGGCTCAGTCTCGGCTACGGCGAGCAGACGATCGTGCACGACCTCGACCTGACCGTCCCCGAGGGCAGGATCACCGCGATCGTGGGACCCAACGGCTGCGGCAAGTCGACGCTGCTGCGCGGCCTGTCGCGCCTGCTGCGTCCCCAGGACGGTCGGGTGATGCTCGGCGACCACGACGTGCACCGGATGCCGACCAAGCAGGTCGCCCGGTCGATGGCGCTGCTGCCCCAGCACCCGGTCGTGCCCGAGGGCATCACCGTCGGCGAGCTCGTCGCCCGCGGCCGTCACCCGCACCACGGGCTGCTGCGCCGCTGGACCCGCGAGGACGACGAGGTCGTGGCCACGTCGCTGGAGCTGACCGGTACCACCCACCTGGTGGGCCGTGAGGTCGCCGAGCTCTCCGGCGGTCAGCGCCAGCGCGTCTGGATCGCGATGGTGCTGGCGCAGCGCACCGACCTGCTGCTGCTCGACGAGCCGACGAGCTTCCTGGACATCGCCCACCAGGTGGAGGTCCTCGACCTGGTGCGCGACCTGTCGGTCGACCGCGGCACCACCGTGGTGATGGTGCTGCACGACCTGGCGATGGCGGCCCGCTACGCCGACCACCTCGTGGCGATGCGGGGCGGGCGCGTCGTGGCCGAGGGCAGCCCGCGCGAGGTCGTCACGGCCGAGACCGTCTGCGAGGTCTTCGGCATCACCTGCCGGGTGCTGTGGCAGGAGGCCACCGGCGACCTGTCGGTCATCCCCCTGGGTCGCCACCGCCCGGTCGGGCACCTGCTCGGAACGGCGGGCTCACCGCGACTCGCGCCGGAGGCCGTCGGGCTCGACGCCGGCACCCGCGAGCAGGCGGAGGCGGACGGACTCGACGCCGGCGCCCGCGAGCAGGCGGAGGCGGTCCGGTGAGCCCCCCCACCACGGAGGTCACGGCCGCTCGGCCCGCGAACCCCGGGCCGCAGGTCGAGCCGGAACACGGGTCGGCCAGCCGGATGGAGCGCGCCGACCACCGGTGCGTGCCCGCGACCGTCCTGGCCACCACGCGTGTGGCGCTTCAGCTGCACCGTCTCACCCTGGCCGTTACCGGGCTGGCGGGGTGGGCACCCCTGGGCCCTGACGAGTTCGTCGGTCTCGTGCTGCCCCGTCCCGGCACGCGGTTGCCCGACCTGTCGGGCATCACCGGCCCCAACCCTCGACCTGTCGTCGCCGCGCTGCCGGAGCCGGTCCGCCCGGACGTGCGGTGGTACACCGTCGCGGACCACCGCCCTGCCCCGGAGTTCCGGGGCGACCGGTCCACGGAGGGAGGCACGACCGAGATCGACGTCGACGTGGTCCTGCACCCGCCCGGGGAGGTCGACGAGGGACCTGGTGCCACCTGGGTACGCCGCGCCCGCCCCGGTGACGAGCTGGCGGTCCAGACCGGCACGACCTGCTACCACCCGCCCGCCACGGCACGGACCCGCCTGGTCGCCGGGGACGAGACGGCATACCCCGCGCTCCGCCGGATCCTGCAGGAGGAGGGCGACGTCGAGCTGCACGCGGTGCTGGAGGTCGACGTGGAGGACGCCCTCCCGCCGCTGCCCCGCCCGCGGCGTGGCAGCGTCGATGTGGTCCTGCGGGAGGGCCGTCCACCCGGAGAGGCGCTGCTGGCGCACCTGCGGTCGGCTGAGCTGCCCGACCTCGACTACGGCTGGGTGGTCGGCGAGCAGGACCTGGCCGCGCGGGTGCGTCGCCACCTGGTCCGGGACAGAGGGCTGGCACGGACGTCGGTGTACTTCTGCGCGTACTGGATCCTGGGACGCCCCCGCGGCTGACCGGCCGGTCGTCCGGGAGCCGGGCCGGGGTCCAGGTACCTGCACTTCCAGGGGAACGGCCTGCCCGTCCGCCGAGGGCCATGGCCAGCCGACGTCAGCCGTCGTGACCGGTCTGTGGCGCAGTCGATCGTGGCCCCCATCAGGGCTTCGATCGACTGCAGGAGATCTCCAGACACTCGCACGACCCCGCAGCTCACGGACGTCCACCCCACGGACGTCCACCACGGACCTCCGGCACGCGGCAGCCCCACAGCCGGCCGCAGCCCGTGCTCAGTCGTCGATCGCCTCGACGCCCTGCGCCTTCAGCTCCTCCAGGCGGGCCTGCATGTGGGCCAGCACCTCGGGCGGATGACCCTCCCAGTCCTCGACCTCGCCGAGGACGCGCACCGGCTCACGGGTGCGGTAGGACCGGGTCGGGTTGCCGGGGAACTTCTTGTCGGTGAGGTTCGGGTCGTCCTCGAACGCGCCCGTCGGCTCCACCCGGTAGACGTGCCCCCTCCCCTCCCCGACGGACAGCTCGGCGCCCCAGACGGCCGCGTCCATGGTCGCGGTGAAGTAGACGTGGTTGGCCACCCGCCGCGAGCCGAAGTTGGACCGCTGGCCCGGCTCGAGCACGTCCCCGACGCGCAGCTCGGCCTTGGTCCCGTGGAAGTACGGGCCCGTCTCGTCCTCGACCGGCACGCTACCGACCCCCTGGTCCCTGCGGATCGAGGACCAGCAGGTCCCCGCCCTCGCCGTCCGACAGCCGCATCCTGGTGCCGGCCACCTCGTAGTGCCGCGCCGCCTCCAGCGCGTCGAAGAACTTCTGCTTCATCGCCATCTGCTCCTCCGTCCCTCCCACCGCCGTCCGTATGACGTCCTCGACCTCGAACGACCCGTCCGCACGCCAGGTGCAGGTCCCGCCGAACCGGTTGACACCAGAGTGCCCGCTGACCTCACCGTCGTCCAGGGTCGTCGTCGGGACCACCTCGGCGTCGTCGGCCCCCGAACCTACTCCCGGTGGTCGTGGAACCATGGAGGGGCGCGGTGCCGTCCGACCACGACTGCGGGCGAGCGTCGACCGCGGAGAGGAGCTCGGGGTATGTCGATCCGTCAGCGGGTGCTCGTCGGGGGCGTGGCGACGCTCGGGGTGGTGGGGGCGAGCGTGGGATGGTTCCTCGCCGAGGCTCCCCAGCACCGGGCGAGCGAGATCCAGCTGGAGGACACCGCCGGGATCATCTCCGAGCCGGACCTCGCGGCCGGGGTGGCGGACGTGCGCTTCCACGAGCCGACCACGGTGGCGGTGTTCACGCACCGCGGCGGCGAGGAGGCGCTCACCGACGACCTCGCCCTCAACGACGCCGTCCTGGAGCACGCCCGGGAGAACCGTACGGACTGGCTCAGCGAGGACGAGCAGCGGTGGGCCGACGGGCTCTACATCTGGGCGGTCGACCCCGAGGGGCGGCTCGTCGGGACCTACTTCGGCGACGACCGGGCGGTCGGCGACGACGCCCAGCTGGCGATCCAGGACGCCACCAAGGAGGACCTGGGGTCGGGGCGGTGGACCGACGGGGCCGTGGTCGGCGTCGAGGAGGCCGCTGGGCGGATGAACGCCCCGTTCATCCGGACCGCCGGCGGTGCGGCCGTCGCCGGGGTCGCCTCGTTGGCGACGCTCGCGGGGGCCGGCACCTGGCTCGGTGTCGGCGTGCACCGTGCCAGGAAGAGCCGTCGCAGCCGGGCGGCCGGCGACACGGCGATGGCCAACGTCGTACGGGACCAGGAGGTGACCGAGCTGCACGCGCGGCTCATCCCGGAGGACTCCCGCTACGGCGGTCTGATGCTGCGGCGCTACGACGACTACAGCCGCGGCGTGCGTGAGCTCACGGAGCTGGGCAACTCGGCCCGCGGCATACCCGAGAAGCACTACGACACACCGGAGGCCGTCGAACGTCTCGCAGCCTACGAGGAGAGGGCGACGTCCCTGGACCAGCTGGACGACGTGATCGCCGACACCGCCGCCTTCCTCAACCGGGACCGCGCGTGGGTGGACGCCTGGCACCGTCAGGTCGCCCCCGTCCGGACGGACCTCGAGGGCGTCGAGGACCTCCTGGGCACCGAGCTGCCCGAGGAGGTGCGCGGCCTGCCCGAGGCGGACCGGTTGCGCACCTTCGCCTCCGACGAGCTCGCCGGGCTGGACCGGCTCCGCGGGGAGCTCGAGCACCGACGGGTCTCGCCCGACGACGCCCTGGACCACCTGCGGGCGACCCGCGACGCGCTGAGCGAGCGGCTCGACGACCTGGCCGGGGCCGTGGCACGGACCTTCGGGGAGGACGAGGACGACGAGCGAAAGACCCTGGACGAGGCGTGGCGGACCGAGCGTGGCCGGCGCCGTCCCGAGCCGACGATCCTGGCGACGGCCTACCCGACCTGGTCGTGGTTCGGGACCCACTCGTTCCTGTCCGGCTGGTCGGCCGGGAAGGGCGAGGTCGAGCAGTCCCGCTCGGCCGCCACGGGAGGGGCCTCGTCCGGCTACAGCGGGGGCAGCTTCAGCGGGGCCGGCAGCTCGTCCCGCTTCTGAGGGGCGGGCAGCTCGTCACGGTTCGCAGGTGCCGGCAGTCCGCCCGGGCCTCGGCCGGCCCGTGTCCCGGGACGTACACCCCTGGACGTCAGCCCGGGAGGTCCTGGTCCTGCCGCCGACCGTCCTGCGGCCGCCCTGGGGCGCGCCCGATCCCGGCGTCGCGCAGGCCGTGACGCACGCCGAGGCGGACCAGCAGGTAGACGAGGACCAGCGGCAGGAGGTACACCAGCAGGATCACCAGGTGCGAGAGCTGGATGCGCATGCAGGCAACCTAGTCCCTGGCGTCCCACCGCGTCGCCCTCCGTCCGGAGGCGCCCCGGCCGCGTGCGCCGGGATCGGCACAATGGGGCTGCTGACCACCACCCCGAGGAGCCCCGTGTCCCAGGACCACCCCACCATGCGGGCCGTGCGCTTCGACGCGTTCGGCGAGCCGCCCTACGTCACCGAGGTCGAGGTCCCGCGCCCCCGGCCGGACGGCGTCGTCGTCCGGGTCGAGGCGACGGGGGTCTGCCGCTCGGACTGGCACGCCTGGCAGGGCCACGACGACGACATCACCGACCTGCCGCACGTGCCGGGGCACGAGTTCGCCGGAGTCGTGCACGAGGTCGGGGCGGACGTGCGGTCGGTGGCCGTCGGCGACCGCGTCGTGGTCCCCTTCGTCTGCGGGTGCGGCACCTGCGAGGTATGCCGTGCCGGCGCCTCCCAGGTGTGTCCCTCCCAGTGGCAGCCCGGCTTCAGCGGGCCGGGCTCCTTCGCCGAGCTCGTCGCCGTGCCGTGGGCCGACCACAACGTCGTCCACCTGCCCGACGAGATCGGGGCCGACGTGGCGGCGAGCCTGGGATGCCGCTTCGCCACCGCCTACCGCGGCGTCGTCGACGTCGCCCGGGTGACCGAGGGCGAGCACGTGGCCGTCCTCGGCTGCGGCGGGGTCGGGCTGGCGGCGGTCATGGTGGCCCGGTCGCGGCGCGCGCACGTGGTGGCGGTGGACGTCAGCCCGGATGCGCTGGAGCTGGCTCGGGCGGTCGGCGCGGAGGAGACCGTGCAGGTGGACGTCGCCACCGATCCGGGTATGGAGCGCGCCGTCGCCCGGGTGCGTGACCTCGTCCCGGGTGGGGTGGACGTGGCGGTGGACGCCCTCGGCAGCGTCGCGACGGCCCGCGCCGCGACCTCGGTGCTGCGCGTGCGGGGTCGCCACCTGCAGCTGGGACTGATGCCGCCGGTGGTCGTCGCGGACCGGGCGAGCGTCCCGATGCACCTGGTGGTCGCCCGGGAGCTGCAGGTGCTGGGCAGCCACGGGATGGCAGCGGCCGACTACCCGCGGATGCTGGCCGACGTGGTGGCCGGGCGGCTGGAGCCGGAGACGTTCCTGGGGCGGACGATCACGCTGGAGGAGGCACCGGCTGCGCTGGCCGCGATGAGCGGACGGACGACACCCGGGGTGACGATCGTCCGGCCGTGACGAGGTTCGTCTCCAGGGGTGGGCCGCTCCTACCGGTCGCGCAGGACCGCGGCCGTGGCGATCGCAGCGCCGGCGGCCTCGTGACCCTTGTCCTCCTGCGAGCCGGGCAGGCCGGCCCGGTCGAGCGCCTGCTGCTCGTCGTCGCAGGTGAGCAGTCCGAAGCCCACCGGGATCCCGGTGGCGACGGAGACCGAGGTCAGGCCGTCGGTGGCGGCGGAGCAGACGTAGTCGAAGTGCGGCGTCCCGCCCCGGATGACGACGCCGAGGGCCACGAGCGCGTCGTACCGTCCGGACCGGGCGAGCCGGGCCGCCGCGACGGGCAGCTCGAAGCTGCCGGGCACGCGCACCTCGTCGACGTCGGTGACCCCGGCCTCGGCCAGGGCCCGCCGGGTGCCGTCCAGCAGCCCGTCCATGACCACGGTGTGCCAGGACGCGGCGACCACGGCCACCCGCATCCCCCGGCCGTCGGCCTCCACGGTGGGGGCTCCGCTGCCGCTCATGTCCTGCTCCTCGTGTGCTCGGGGGTGGGGTGGGGCTCGTCCTCCGCCCCCGGTGGGGGCGTGCGGTCCAGCTCTCGGCGGTGGGCGACGAGCTGCTCGATGGTCAGCACCGGCAGGTCGTGCTCGGCCCCCAGGGCCAGCACCTGGGTCGTGCGCAGCATCTCCCCCTCGTCGTCGACGAGCTCGGCGATCGCCGCCACCGGCGTCAGCCCGGCCAGGACGCACAGGTCGACCGCAGCCCTCCGTGTGGCCACGCCGCGCGAGCACCCCGCCCGGTCGGGCCCGCAGCGGCACGACGTGGCCAGGTCGGCGCAGGTCCGTGGCGACCGTGGAGGGGTCCCCGAGGGCGGCCACGGTGCGGCACCGGTCGGTGGCGCTGATCCCCGTGGTGACTCCCTCGGCGACGTCCACCGTGATGGCGTACGCCGTACGCAGCGCGTCCTCGTTCTGCTCCACCATCGGCGGCAGGCCCAGCCGGTCCGCCCAGTCGGCGGGCATCGGCGCGCACAGGTAGCCCGAGGAGTGGCGGATCGTCCAGCCCGTCCACCGGGGCGTGATCGTCTGCGCGGCCAGGACGACGTCCCCCTCGTTCTCCCGGTCGACGTCGTCGAGCACCAGCACCGGAAGCCCCGCCCGCAGGGCAGCCAGGCCCTGGTCGACCGACGACAGCCCGGGCACGACGACCTGGCTGCTCATGACGGCACCTCGACGTCCACGCTGTCCGTCGCCGCGTCCGCACGGTCCGTTCCCGCCGAGGAACGACCCGCCGCAGTGTCCGGGGCGAGCAGCCGCTCGACGTCTTGGCGAGCACGTCCACCTCGACGTTGACCTCGTCCCCGGGCTGACGGGCGCCCAGCGTCGTCAGCTCCAGCGTGGTCGGGATGAGGCTGACCTCGAAGGCCTCCTCGTCGAGCGCGGACACGGTGAGGGACACCCCGTCGAGGCAGACCGAGCCCTTGTGCACGACATACCGGGCGAGCTCCGGCGGAAGCGCGAACCGGACCACCTCCCACCGGTCCCCCGGAGTGCGCGAGAGCACCCGGGTGGTCCCGTCGACGTGACCCTGCACGATGTGGCCGCCGAGGCGGGCGTCGACCCGGACCGCCCGCTCGAGGTTGACCGGGTCACCCTCCGTCAGCCGGCCCAGCGTGCTGCGCGCCAGGGTCTCGGCCATGACGTCGGCCGCGAATCCGTCGTCCAGGACCTCGGTCACGGTCAGGCAGACGCCGTTGACGGCGACGGAGTCGCCGTGCGCCAGGTCGGGGACCACGGTCGGTCCGTGGACCTCGACGCGGCTGCTATCCTGTCCTGTGCGTCGGTACGGCGGGCCAGGCGGCCCAGCTCCTCGACGATGCCGGTGAACATGGCGCTCCTTCAGGAGGTGGAGGACGGGGTGAGCGTCCGGTCGGTGGCGTGGGTCGGGGCGGGGTCGGTGCCGAGCGGCGCGGGGTCGGCGTGCCCCGGCGCGGGGCCGGCGGGACGGTCGGGGCGGGCGGAGACCGGGACGAGGGAGAGCCGCAGGTCGGGGCCCACGCGGGCCACGTCGCGCAGCTCGAGGCGGGCGGCGTCCTCGATCGAGCCGATGCCCAGGTCCCCCACTCCGGGCGGTCCGGCCCCCAGCAGCGCGGGCGCCAGGTAGACGAGCACCTCGTCGACGCATCCGGCCCGCCAGAAGGCGGCCGCCAGGGCGGGCCCGCCCTCCAGCAGCACCCGGTGGACGCCGCGTCGGGACAGCTCGGCCAGCACCTCGTGCGGGTCGTGGGTGCGCAGGTGGAGGAGCTCGCCGGCACCCGAGCGCAGCCTCGCCCCGGCGGGTACGTCCCGCCGACCCACGACCACCCGCAGGGGCTGGTCGGGCAGCAGCTCGCCCTGGGGCGTGCGCGCGGTCAGGCTGGGGTCGTCCCGCAGGGCGGTGCCGGTGCCCACGACCACGGCGCCGACCGTGGCGCGCAGCAGGTGGGCGTCGGCCCGGGCCTCGGCGGAGGTGATCCAACGGCTGGAACCGTCGGCGGCGGCGACCCGTCCGTCGAGGGTGGTGGCCATCTTCCACACCACGACGGGTCGACCGGCCCGGGCGGCCGCGGTCCAGTCCGCGACCAGCGCCCCGGACGCCGGGTGCTCCTGGTGGGTGACCTCGATCCCGCTGTCCCGCAGCACCTCCGCACCCCCGGCGGCCCGCGGGGTGGGATCGGGCACGGCATACACGACCCGGGTGACGCCGGCCCGGAGCAGCGCGCCCGTGCAGGGACCCGTGCGCCCGTGGTGGGCGCAGGGCTCGAGGGTGACGTATGCCGTGGCGCCCGCCCCGCGCGCGCTCCCCCCGTCGGCGAGCGCGCCTCGACCTCGGCGTGCGGCGTCCCTGCTCCGCGGTGGTGACCTTGACCCACGACGAGCGTCCCGCCGGGGGCGACCAGCACGCAGCCGACCCGGGGGTTGGGGTCGTGGGCGGGACCGTGGAGGGCCACCGCGACGGCGTGGTCCAGCCAGTCGGTGTCGGTGCTCATCCGGGTGTCCTCCGTCGTCGGTCAGGTCCGGGACGAGGGGGACGACGGCAGAGGACCGGGGGCCGGGGGGCGGTCGAGGAGCGACCGCCCACGCCGACACGTGGTCCACCGCGCGCTGCCTCCCATCCGGACTCTCACCGTCGGTCCTGGAGTTTCACCAGGTCAGCCGACCGCTGGCTGCGGCCGGTTCGCGGACTGTCACCGCCGGCTCGGACTTTCACCGACCCCGGAGCGCGTGTGCTCTACCCCTCCACGGTATCAGGACGGGGAAAGGTCGCAGTAGGACGGAGGACGGGTGGCGGGAGGACGAGGGCAGCAGCACGGGTGGCAGGAGGACGGGGCAGCAGCACGGGTGGCAGGAGGACGGGTGGTCGGGAGGCAGCAGGACGAGGAGGGGGCGGGCGACCCTGTTCAGGCGACCCGCAGCCGGACCGCCCGCACGAGGAGACCGCTGCCAAGGACCGCGGTCCCCACCAGCACCGCCATGACCGGCAGGGTCAGCACGAGGACGACGCAGCCCAGGGCACCCACGGCCTGCAGGACCCGCGGGAAGCGGCGGTGCTCCCCGTCCTGGGTCCACGCGGAGACGTTGGCGACCAGGTAGTAGAGCAGGACACCGAAGGAGGAGAAGCCGATCGCCCCGCGCAGGTCGACGGTCAGGACCAGCAGGACGACGACGACGGCCAGCGCGACCTCCGCGCGGTGGGGCACGTGGTGACGCGGGTGCACGGCGGACAGCCACCGGGGCAGGTCGTCCTGCCGGGCCATCGCCAGCGTGGTCCGGCCGATGCCGGCGATGAGCGCCAGCAGCGCGCGAGCGAGCGAGGCGGCGGCCCCGCCGATGCGCACCACGACCCCGGCCCGGTCCCAGGTGCTCGCGGCGACGACGTCCGCCAACGGGGCGGCCGAACCCGCCGTCCCCTCCGCGCCCAGGACCGCGAGGAGGGTGACAGCGACCGCGGCGTAGACGAGCACCGCCCCGCCCAGGGCGAGCTGGATGGCCCGGGGGATCGTCCGGGCGGGGTCGCGCACCTCCTCCCCCATCGTGGCGATGCGGGCGTAGCCGGCGAAGGCGAAGAAGAGCAGGCCGGCCGACTGGAGGATCCCGTACCAGGACAGGCCGCCCCCCGCACCCAGGCCGGTCGCCCCGTCCACCCCGGTCGCGCCGCCCACCCCGGTCGCGCCGCCACCGTCCGACCCGGCCCCCACCCCGGGGGCTGTGCCGGTCGGCAGGACCCTGGTCCAGTCCGGGTCGCCCCCGACCAGCCCGGCGAGCACCACCACGCCGAGCGCCGTCAGCACGACCGTGACGATGATCCGGGTCAGGCCGGCGGTCCGGGTCACGCCGTGGTAGTTGACCGCCGCCAGCGCCACCACCGCCGCCGCGGCGACGGGTCGCTCCCAGCCCGGCGGCGCGGCATACGCCGCGAAGGTCAGCGCCATCGCGGCGCAGCTGGCGGTCTTGCCGATGACGAAGCCCCACCCGGCGGCGAAGCCCCACCAGTCGCCGAGCCGTTCGCGGCCGTAGACGTAGGTGCCGCCGGACGTCGGGTACTGGGCGGCGAGCTGGGCCGAGGAGGTGGCGTTGGCGTAGGCGACGAGCGCGGCGAGGGCCAGCCCCACGAGCAGTCCGGCACCGGCCGCCTGGGCAGCGGGGGCGAAGGCGGCGAACACCCCCGCGCCGATCATGGAGCCCAGGCCGATGACGACCGCGTCCCTCGTGCCCAGCCGTCGGGCCAGCGTCGGTCGGGTGCTCACCGGCTGCTCCTGGGGGGGGTGACGTGGGCCCGGGCGCACGGCTCCATCCTGGCACGCTCCTAGACTGTGGACATGTCACCCACCGCCCTGTCCGTGCTCGACCTGCTGCCCGTCCGCTCCGGGCAGTCCACCGCTCAGGCCCTCGACGCGGCCCGTTCGCTCGCCGTCGTGGCCGACCGCGGCGGGGTGACCCGCTACTGGCTGGCCGAGCACCACAACACGATGTCGGTGGCCTCGACCAGCCCACCGGGCGGCGGTCGGGATGCTGGCTGCGGCGACGGAGCGGATGCGGGTCGGCTCCGGCGGGGTGATGCTGCCCAACCACGCCCCGCTGGCGGTGGCGGAGCAGTTCGCGCTGCTGGAGGCGGCATACCCCGGTCGGATCGACCTCGGGATCGGGCGGGCCCCCGGGACCGACCCCGTGACCAGCTGGGCCCTGCGCGCGGGGCAGTCGGACGCCGATGCGGTGCAGCGGTTCCCGGAGTACGTCCAGCAGGTGATGGCGTTCATGGACCCCGAGGGCGCCGCCGTGCAGATCGGGCAGCGCCAGCACGCGATCCGCGCGACGCCGCTGGCCCGCACGGCCCCGCCGGTGTGGCTGCTGGGCTCCTCCGACTACTCGGCGCGGCTGGCGGCCGAGCTCGGGCTGCCCTACGTCTTCGCCCACCACTTCGCCGGGCGCGGGACGGCCGCGGCGCTGGAGCTCTACCGGTCCGGCTTCGCCGGCCCCGGCGAGCCGCGGACCTTCCTCACCGTCAACGCCGTGGTCGCCGACTCCCGCGAGGAGGCCGAGCGGCTGGCGCTGCCGTTCCACCTGATGATGGCCAGCCTGCAGGCGCCGGGCCCGCTGCGGATGCGGCCGCTGCTGACGGTGGACGAGGCGCTCGAGGAGCCGCTGCCGATCCCGCAGCCGGCCTTCGACGCCGTCACCGACCCCTGGCTGCTCGGCACCGCCGACGAGGTGGCCGACCAGGTGCGGGAGCTCGCCGGGCAGTTCGGCGTGGACGAGGTCATGGTCCAGCCGGTGGCGGGCGCGTATGCCGCCGAGCAGCTGGACCGGGACGTGCACCGTGAGCGCACGGTGGGTGATCTGGCGGCGCGCCTGGTCTGAGCCGGGCAGCGTGATCCACCTGCCCCGCAGCGTGGCTGCCCCCCCTCCCCCCCCCGGTACCGCGGGATCCCGGGCCCGCAGCATGGCTGACCCCCTCGGCGCAGCGGGATCCACGGGTCCCGCAGCCTCGTGGTCGCACGAGCGCACGAGTTGTTCCGAAGGATCCAGGGCGAGCCCAGGATTCCGGCCGAACAACCCGTGCACTCGTTCGGCTCGCTTCCCGCTGCTGGCTTCCCGCAGACAGGGTTCGGCGAGCGCCCGGGGACAGTGCAGCGTGCGGCCCAAACGGGGCAGCAGGCGGCGGACGTGGGCGGGTGCGTGGCGGTAGGAGGTCGACGATAGTTGACTTGTCACATAATATCCCGCTACCGTTGAGGCGAATCCCCGCACCACCCGATCTTCAAGGAGCTCCCCCATGGGTCTGTTCGACTGGTTCAAGAAGTCCGACACCGCCGCCTCGACGTCGTCGTCCTCGTCTCCGTCCACGACCACGGCCCCCGCCGTGACCTCCTCGGCGCCGGCCACCGAGTCCTCCGTCCCGGCCGCCCCGGCGAGCGAGACGCCGGCCGCCGCCCAGCTCGACGGCACCTGGACGCTCGACCCGAGCCACAGCAGCCTGGGCTTCGTCGCCCGGCACGCGATGGTGACCAACGTGCGCGGCACCTTCGACGAGTTCCAGGGCAGCGGCGTGGTCGACACCACCGACCTGTCCGGCTCCCACGCCACCGTGGTCATGAAGGCCGCGAGCATCAACACCGGCTCCGAGGACCGCGACGCCCACCTGCGGTCGGCCGACTTCTTCGACGTCGAGACCTACCCCGAGGTGCGCTACACCACGACCTCCGTCGAGCGCGTCGACGAGGAGACCTTCCGCCTCGACGGTGAGCTGACGATCAAGGACGTCACCCGTCCCCTGTCGATCGAGCTCACCTCCACCGGCCTGGCCCAGGACCCCTTCGGCAACCTGCGCGCCGGCTTCGAGGGTGAGACCAGCATCAACCGCAAGGACTGGGGCCTGGTGTGGAACGCCGCCCTGGAGACCGGTGGCGTCCTGGTCAGCGAGAAGATCAAGCTCGTCCTCGACATCTCCGCGATCAAGTCCGTCTGACGGAACGACCGGCCGCGCCCCCCGCGCGCGGCCAGGCTCGCCGGATCGCCGGCCACGAAACGGGTGGGGCTCTGTGGAGCCCCACCCGTTCGTCATGTCCCGGTCGTCATGAGCGTTCGTCGTGTGCCGGTCGTCATGAGCGTTCGTCGTGTCCCGGTCCTCATGAGCGCGTCGGCGGGCGGCGGGGCCCGGTGGCCTGGGAGCGGAGGTCCTCCCCCGTCGGCACGTCCTGGTGCTCCTCGGCCGTCGCGGTGCCCAGGTGCGCCAGGTGTGCCGACCGCTCGGGATCTCCGCCGCGCCGGGTGGCGTAGAGGCTCGTGGCGGTGACGAGCGCGAGGACCCCGACGATGACGAGCAGCGAGGCCAGGGTCGGCACCTCGGGCACGCCGGGCCAGATGCCGTGCGCCCAGTGCAGGACGAGCTTGACGCCGATGAAGCCGAGGATGGCCGCCAGGCCGTAGCCCAGGTGGACGAGCTTGCTGAGGGCGCCCTGGAGCACGAAGTACAGGGCGCGCAGGCCCAGGAGCGCGAACGCGTTGGTCGCGAAGACGAGGAACGGGTCGCCGGTGATGCCGTAGACGGCCGGCACCGAGTCCACCGCGAAGACGATGTCGGTGGCGAAGATGGCCACCACCACCACCGCCAGCGGCGTGAGCGCGCGACGCCCGCCCTCGCGGACGACCAGCCGGGTGCCGCGGTAGTCCTCGGTGACGGGGACGAACCGCCGAAGCAGGCGCACCGAGCGCATCGAGGAGACGTCCAGGTCGTGGTTGCCACCTCTGAGCTGGTCGCGGAGCACCTTGACGGCGGTCGCCAGCAGGATGGCCCCGAACAGCAGGAACGCCCAGGTGAAGTTGGCCAGCACGGCCGCGCCGAGGGCGATGAAGATCGCCCGCAGCACCAGGGCCGCGGCAATACCGAAGAGCAGGACCCGCTGCTGCAGCTCCTTGGGCACGGCGAAAGCTGCCAGCAGGAGCATGAAGACGAACAGGTTGTCCACGGACAACGACTTCTCGACCAGGTAGCCGGTGAGGTACTCCAGCCCGGTGGTGGAGCCGAAGCGGGTCCAGACGTAGGCACCGAACGCCAGCGGCAGCGCGATGTAGAAGACGCTCCAGCCCACCGCCTCCCGCATCGAGACCTCGTGCGGCTTGCGCGTCAGGGCGAAGTCCAGCGCGAGCAGCGCCAGGACGGCCGTCACGGTCACGGCCCACAGACCGGGCGTGGCGACGGTGGAGATGGCCGACGGGGCGTCGGCAGCAGCGATGAAGAGCATGGGGCGGGGGCCTCTCGGTCAGATCAGGACGATCGGATCGAGGTCTCCTTCACCCGGGCCACGGGCCGCCGTCCGAGACGCGTGCGCGTCGTAGTGACCGGAACGGCGCTGGGAAGTACTCCCCTCGCTGACGACGATGGTAGGGCATGCGCGACCTGGAGCACATCGCGCACCTGCGGACAGCCGGGCGCCAACCCGTCAGCGAACCATCGGGACGGCCCCCGTCAGTAGACGATCGAAAAGACCCAGACCGCCAGGGTCATCACCGTGATCGTCACCAGGACGATGCCGATGAGGTTGAGCCACAGGCCGCCCTTCATCATCTGCGGAATCGTCACGTAGCCGGAGCCGAACGCGATCGCGTTGGGTGGGGTGGCCACCGGCAGCATGAACGCGCAGGTCGCGGCGAGCGCGACCGGGATGACGAGCAGCATCGGGTCGACGCCGATGCCCAGGGCGACGCCGCCGGCGACCGGCAGGAAGGTCGCCGCGGTCGCGGTGTTGCTCGTGAGCTCGGTCAGGAAGATGATCCCGGCGGCGAAGACGACCACGAGCAGCACGACCGGCAGCCCGCCGAGACCCTCGGCCTGGGTGCCGATCCACTCGGTCAGGCCGGAGTCGCCGAACTGCGCCGAGAGCGCCAGGCCGCCGCCGAAGAGGAGCAGCACGCCCCAGGGCAGCTGGACCGCGCTCTCCCAGTCGAGGAGCCGGACACCGCGGGCGGCGCCCGCGGGCAGCAGGAAGAGCAGCAGCGCCACGGCCATCGCGATGCCGGCGTCGCTGATCGGGGGCTCGTCCCAGATGAGCGGGACGGTCACCCAGGCGAGCGCGGCGAGAATGAACAGGCCCAGCACCCGGATCTCTCCCTGGGACATGCCACCGAGCTTGGCGACCTCCTCGTCCATCAGCTTTCGCCCGCCGGGGATCTCGTCGATCTCGGGCTTGAAGAGCACCTTGGTCAGCAGGAACCAGCAGATCACCAGGAAGATCACCGCGAGCGGGACCCCGACCAGCATCCACTGGCCGAAGCCGATGGTGATGTCGTGGTTCTCGGCGAGGTAGCCCACCATCAGCGTGTTGGGCGGGGTGCCGATGATCGTGCCGAGGGAGCCGATCGAGGCGGCGTAGGCGATGCCGAGCATGAGCGCGGTGCCGAAGTTGGACTCGATGACGGCGTCCTTGACCGCCTTCGACTGCAGGTCGGGCTCGCCGTCGGCGTCGACGGGGACGTCCGTGCCCGCGCCCCGCTCGGCTCCCTCGCCGGCGACCGCCGGAGCACCGACCTTCTCGCCGAGCGTCGTCACGAGCATGAGCACCGAGACGCCGATCGGCAGCATCATCACGGCCGTGGCCGTGTTGGAGACCCACATCGACAGGAAGCCCGTGGCGATCATGAACCCGGCCACCACCATCGCCGGGTTGGTCCCCATCGCCCGCACCGTGACCAGGGCGATGCGCCGGTGCAGGTTCCAGCGCTGCATGGCCAGCGCCAGCATGAAGCCGCCCATGAACAGGAAGATGATGTTGTTGCCGTAGGACGCGCCGACGTCGTTGACGCTGGCCTCCCCCAGGACCGGGAACACCACCAGGGGCACGAGCGCGGTCGCCGGGATGGGCAGCGCCTCGGTCATCCACCAGATGCCCATGAGCACGGCGACCGCCGCGGTGAGCTTGGCGGGGTGGGCGACGTCGCCCATGAGCAGGTAGATGATGACGGCGGCGACCAGTCCGGCCGCCAACCCGCCCCAGCGGACCTTGTTGGCCCGGGGCTCCAGCCCGGGGTCCCGCTCGCCCGGGGACTGCTGCTCGATCTCGGCGCCGCGCTCCGGATCGGGGTCGAACCTGCGCAGATGGTCGCCGGGAACCGGCGGTGGCTGGTGGCTCATGGTGGGATCCTCTCCCCCTCGTCGCGGACCGGTCGTGCTCACGCTACCGCCGGACGCCCCACCAGCAACCGGAGAACCACCAGGGACAGGACGACGGACACGGCGACGAAGCCGACCACCCCCGTCCAGCCCCGGGCCTCGAAGGCCAGCCCGCCGGCCCACCCGAGGAGGCTGGAGCCGCCGTAGTAGGAGAGGTTGTAGAGCCCGGTCGACTGCGCCCGCGCCGTCACCGCCCGCGCACCCGCCCACCCCGAGGCCACCGAGTGCGCCCCGAAGAACCCGGCCGTCATCACCAGCAGGCCCAGCAGCACCAGCCACAACGGACCGCCCAAAGTGACCAGCAGGCCGGCGAGCATGACGAGCACGGAGGCGACGAGCACGGCATACCTCCCGTGGCGCGCCGCGAGCGCCCCCGCCCGCGGTGCCGAGACCGTGCCCGCCAGGTAGGCCAGGAAGACGAGCCCGACCGCCCACGCCGGCAGCAGGTAGGGCGCGGCCACCAGCCGGAACGCCAGGTAGTTGTAGACGGCGACGAACCCGCCCATGAGCAGGAAGGCGACCAGGTACAGGCCCAGCAGGGCCCGGTCCTGCAAGTTCGTCAGCACCCGCCGGGTGCGGTCGAGGAACGTCTCGCCGCGGACGCGGACGAACCGACGCTCGCGCGGCGCCGCAGCACGAACCCGACCGCGGCGACCGCCGCCATCGCCGACACGGTCGTCATCCCCATCCGCCAGGACGTCAGGTCCGCGACGGGGGTGGCCACGAGGCGGCCGATCAGACCGCCGACCGTCGTCCCGCCGACGAACCAGCCGGCGGCGACCGCTGCCGACCGCGCGTCGACCTCGTCGTTGAGGTAGGCCATCGCCAGCGCCGGCACGCCACCCAGGAACGCCCCCTCCAGCAGCCGCATGAGCAGGACCAGCTCGAAGGTCGGCGCCCACGCGGACGCCAGGCCGAGGACCGTCGCGCCGACGACCGCGGCGACCATGGCGCGCAGGCGGCCGTACCGGTCCCCCACGAAGGACCACGGCACGACCGCGAGCGCCAGCCCCAGCGTGGCGGCGGAGACGGCGAGCGCGGCCCGGTCGGCGGTGGTGCCCAGGTCGGTGGCGATCTGGGGCAGCACGCCCTGGGGCGAGTAGAGCTGGGCGAAGGTGGCCACCCCCGCCAGGACGACGGGGCGGCGAGCAGACGTCGGTATGCCGTGCTGCCGCGGGCGTGCCCGGGGTGCCCGGGCGTCGGGGGGTGGGGTCGGATCACCGAGGACCTACCCGGTCGCGGCCGGGGCGGGGTCGAGGAGCTGCTGGAGGGACTCGAAGGCGGTCGGCTCGATGACGTACCAGGTCTGTCGGCCGTCCCGGGTGCGGGTGAGGAAGCCCGTGTCGTGCAGGACCCCCAGGTGGTGGGAGACGGTCGGTTGGCTCAGGCCCAGGTGGTCGGCGAGGTCCTTGGTGGTGGTGCGGGCGCCGGCGCTGGTGCGGATCCGGCCGAGGATGCGCAGCCGCACCGGGTCGCCCAGCGTCCGCAGGGTCCGGGCGAGCAGCTCGGCGTCCGGGCCGTCGAGCTCTCCGGCGAGGACCGGGGAGCAGCAGAGGTCCCGCAGCCGCGCAGCCGGGTCCGGAACGTCCTCGGCGTCCGGCCGGCTCGCGGAATGAGTTGACACGGATCCACCTTTCATAGACAGTCATCTAATCATTAGATAGACATCTATGCAAAGGAGCTCCCGATGTCCATCCCGTCCTCCCATCTTCTCCTGCGGGTCCTCGAGCGGGTCACCGACACGGTCGAGGCCACCTGGCCGTACCTGGTCATCAGCGTCCTGCTGGCCTCGGCGATCCAGGTCTACGTCGGCACCGACCGCCTCGGCGGGTGGCTGCGGAGCAGCACCCCGGTCGCGGTGCTGGGCGCCGTGGCGCTGGGTGCGCTCACCCCCTTCTGCTCGTGCGGCACCATGGCCGTGGTCCTGGGGTCGCTGGTCGCGTCGGTCCCCTGGGCACCGGTCGTGGCGTTCCTGGCGTCCTCCCCGCTGACCAGCCCCGGTGAGTACGCCTGGTCGGTCGGGCTCTTCGGGCCGGGCTTCGCCACGACGTTCCTCCTCGCCGCGGTCGGCGTGGGGCTGCTGGGCGGCGGCGCGGCCTGGGTGCTGGAGCGGCACGGCTGGCTGGCCGGCCAGGCGAGGGTCGCTCCCGCGCCGGTACGCACAGAGCTGCCGGCTCAGGAGCCCGCCCGGGTGGCGGAGCACGGGCGGGAGGCCGAGCCCGCACGGGTGGCGGAGCACGCACGGGTGGCCGAGCCCGCGCTGGCGACAGCCGGCGGAGGGTGCGGGGCAGCAGGCGCGCCGACGGGCGCGACGGCATACCTCCCCGAGGGTGGTGACCCGCAGAGCTGCGGCGTCGACGAGGTCGCTGCGGCCCCACGCTGGGACCGGCACCGGGAGTTCGCGCGCGTCGTGCTCGCCAACGGTCGGCGGCTGACGGTCTACTTCCTGGCGTTCGCGACCCTGGGTTACTTGCTGATCGAGCTGGTGCCGTCGTCGGTCTTCGAGCAGCACCTGGGCGACGGCAACGCGCTGACCGCCGTGCCGCTGGCCGCCCTCCTTGGCGTGCCGGTCTACCTCAACACCGACGGCTCCCTGCCGCTGGTCGCCTCTCTGATGGACGGTGGCATGGGGGTGGGTCCGGCGCTGGCGTTCCTCGTCACCGGCGCCGGCACGAGCGTCGGGGCGGTGACCGGGATGCTGGTCGTGGCCCGCTGGCGGGTGGTCGCGCTCGTGGTCGGCACGCTGCTGGTCTCCGCGTGCCTCACCGGGTGGCTGGCGCCGCTGTGGCTGACCTGACCGGTGCCCGACAGACCGTCAGGAGCATGATGGAACCATGATCTGGTTCTGGACCGCGCTCCTCGTGGTGGGTCTGGCCCTGCTGGCGTACACGCTGGTGAGGGTGCTGGCCGGTGGAGCCGCCGACCGCCCTGCCGGTCACGGATCGCCGGGCGGGCAGGACCGGGGGGACGTCACCCGTGCCGGGCTGCCGGCCACGTCCCGGGCGCGGGCGATCCTGGACGAGCGCTACGCCACCGGAGAGCTCACCACGGAGGAGTACGAGCACCGTCGGGCCGTGCTGGCCCGGGGGGAGGGCGGGTCGTGAGGCCGATCAGTCGCCGCACCGCGCTGACCATGGGTGGCCTGGGGGTGGTGAGTTCCGTCGTGGGCGGGACGGGACTGTGGCGCGAGCTGTCCGGACCCGGTGGTGACGGGATCCTGAAGGGTGCCGTCAGCGGTGGCGGTGGCGCCGACGAGCTGGTGGAGCCCGAGGTGCTGGCCAGCAGCGACGGTCGGCTGGAGGTGACGCTGCAGGCGCGGTTCGGCACGCACGAGGTCGCCGGCCAGTCGGCCAGGACGATGGGCTACAACGGTGGCGTGCCGGGCCCGACGCTGCGGCTGCGGCCCGGGGACCTGCTGCGGATCGAGCTGGACAACGAGCTGGACCACGTCACCAACCTGCACGTGCACGGGCTGCACGTCACTCCCGAGGGGATGGGTGACGACGTCTTCGTGGAGGTCGGTCCTGGGGAGAGTCACCAGTACGAGTACCGGCTGCCCGAGGACCACCCGCCGGGCGTGTACTGGTACCACCCCCATCACCACGGCACCGTGGCCGACCAGCTGTTCGCCGGGCTCTACGGGGCCATCGTCGTGACCGAGGAGGAGGACGACCCGCCGGCCGTCGACCGGGAGCGGATCCTGGTCATCTCCGACATCACCCTGGCCGACGACGGGTCCGTGGTGGGCCCCTCGATGCCGGAGCGGATGATGGGCCGCGAGGGTGAGCTGGTCCTGGTGGACGGCCAGCTCGAGCCCCTGCTGCGCGGACGGGCCGGCGAGCGGGAGCGCTGGAGGGTCGTCAACGTCTGCTCCTCGCGCTACCTGTCGCTGCGCCTGGTGGGCCAGGACGTCACGGTGGTGGGCCGGGACGTGGGCCGCCTGTCCGCGCCCGTCGCCCTGGAGGAGGTCGTGCTGGCCCCCGGCAACCGGATGGACCTGCTGGTCGACCTGGCGCAGGGCGGGGCCGAGCTGGTCGCCGTGCCCGTGGACCGGGGCCAGATGATGGGCGGGATGATGGGCGGCGGCGCCGGCCCCGAGGACGCCGAACGGGTCCTGGCGCGCCTGGAGGTCGGGCGGGGCGGCGGGTCGAGCGCCGGTGGGTCCGGCAGCGGCACCGCCGGTGGGGCTCCTGGTCCCGACGGACCGCTGGCAGACCTGCGCGAGGCCCGCGTCGACCGGCGCCGGGAGCTGACCATGGAGATGTCCATGGGCGGGATGATGGGTCCGGGCATGGGTGACGAGGAGCGGGGTCCGGGCATGGGTGGCGGGGGCCGGGGCCCGGGCGGCGGAGGTCGCGGTGGCGGACCCGGCGGGATGATGGACTTCACCATCGACGGGCGGTCCTTCGACGTCGACCGCGTCGACCAGGAGGTCCGGCTGGGCACCGTGGAGGAGTGGACGATCGGCAACGTCGGTCCCCTGGACCACCCGTTCCACCTGCACGTGTGGCCGATGCAGGTCATGGACGTGGACGGACGCCGCCCCCCGGACCCGCTGTGGCTGGACGTGGTGAACGTCCCCGCCGAGGGCAGCGTCACCGTGCGGATCAGGTTCGCCGACTTCGGCGGGCGGACCGTGTACCACTGCCACATCCTCGACCACGAGGACCTCGGGATGATGGGCACGATCCTCGTCGAGTGACCCTGCCGATCAACAGCTGATCCGACCACCACCGGAAGGAGACATCATGTACGGCGACGGATGGGGCATGGGTATGGGCATGGGCTGGATGTGGCTCGTGTGGCTCCTGGTCATCATCGCCGTCGTCGCCCTCGTGGCGCTGCTGGTCCGCTCCGTCGGCGACCGGGCCCGCACGCGTGGGCCGGTCGAGCAGCCACCCCCGCAGCCACCCCCGCAGCCACCGGCGCACGAGGCCGACGAGGCGAGCGCCTCCGGCGGGGGGTCCGCGGCGCGCCGGATCCTCGACGAGTGCTACGCCCGCGGCGAGATCGACGAGCAGGACTACCAGGAACGACGCCGACGCCTCGCCGAGCCCGACGACTGAGAGCGACCTAGCCTGACGGTGCACCCGCTGAGGCGCACCCCTGACCGCACCACCGGTGACCCCCCTGAGGAAGGACCCGCATGTCCACCCCGCACGAGCAGCACGACCAGTCCCACGAGTCCTCACCCCACGAGCAGTCCGACCAGTCCCACGAGCAGTCCGCGCAGGACCAGCACAAGAAGCACGAGCGCAAGATGTACCTCATCTTCGCCGCGATGATCACCACCTCGACGGTGACGATGTTCCTGCTGACCTACACCAACACGTGGACCTGGGCGCACGTGACGTTCAGCGAGATGCGGGTGTACATGGCCCTCATCATGGGCTCGGCCATGGCCATCATCATGCTGGCGTTCATGTGGGGAATGATGTACAAGAACGTCGCGGTCAACCTCGCCATCATGGCGGGTGCGCTCGTCCTGGGCCTGACCGCGCTGTGGCTGGCCCGCTCGCAGACCTTCGTCGACGACCAGGCCTACATGGACGGGATGATCCCCCACCACTCGATCGCCATCCTCACCAGCGAGCGTGCCGACATCGACGACGTGCGCGTGCGCGAGCTGGCCGACGAGATCATCGAGGCCCAGCGCAAGGAGATCGCCGAGATGAAGTGGCTCGTCGACGACATCGAGGAGAACGGCGTCGTGACCTCCTCGGAGGAGGCCGAGCAGCGCCCGGTGCCCGAGCTCACCCCCTGACGCTCACCGAGGAAGGTGTCGTCCAGTTTGCCCGGATGCCACGGAGCGTGACCTGCGGAAACGTCGTGAGGGCCTGTGCAAACCGGACGAGACCTCAGCGCAGACCGCAGGAGCCCTGAGCACGCACCGCCGCAACGAGACACCAGCACACCGCATCAGACCTCAGCACGCACCGCCGCAACAAGACACCAGCACACCGGACGGACCTCGCCCAGACCCGACGAAGCCTCAACCGGCGCCCAGCAGCCGCCGCCAGCTGCGGACCGCCGAGCCCTCGGCCAGGTGCCCCACGAGGTCGTCGGCCGCGGCGGTGAGCGCGTCGTCGTCCATCGGGCCGAGCGCGTCGAGGATGAAGAGCGCCGTGGTCGTCGGCCGTCGTGCAGCTGGGTGCGGCGGGCCTGACGCCAGTTCCACCGTCGGCAGGTCACGCCGGCGTCGTCGGTCCACACGACCTCGCCGGGCTCGGGATGCTCCACCACCGCCTCCCCCTCCGCCGTCGCGTCGAACGGCTCGGTCCCCGTCGCCCGCAGCAGCCGGGGCGGACCGGCGTACCGGTCCAGGTCCTCCCCGCCCAGCGGCAGCTGGTGCAGCACCGACACCGCGTTGTAGACGTCCGTCAGCCGGTTGACCCGCGGCAGACCCTGGGGCGCGCGACGGGTCAGCGCCTCCAGGCTGTTGCGGGTGCGCTGGGGCTTGGCCCCGAAGGCGCGGTAGGCCTCGCGCCACGCCGCCACGTGCGGCAGCGCGTCGACCGGGGTGTGCTCGAGCAGCCCCCGGGCGTGCTCCTCGGCGGCGACGAGCAGTGCCTCGCTGCCGCTGTCCCCGGCCGCGGGGACGATCCCGTCGACGACGACGAGCAGGGCGCGGTAGTCCGGCAACAGCGCGAGCACCTCATCGGTGACGGATGCGCGGGCGAGCAGGTCCTCGGCGGTGGGGGTCAACGGGTGCCTCCTGGGGTGGTGGGGCCGACCCCCGGTTCGAGGACGGCCAGGGAGAAGCGGGCGGGTATGTCGTGCACGTTGCGGTAGGCGTGCGGGAGGTCGCCGCGAAAGGTCGCGGCGTCACCGGTCGCGAGTTCGTGGGTGGTGCCGTCGACCTCGAGCAGGACCTGGCCGTCGAGCACGTGCAGCAGCTCGGTGGTCCCGGCGGCGTGGGCCTCGGTCGCGTGGACGTCGCCCGGCGCGAGGGTCCAGTCCCATAGCTCCAGCACGTCTGGCGGCCGGGTTCCGGCGACCAGGACGCCGCGGCCCCCGTGCTCCCCGGTCCACAGGGTCGCCCCCTCGCCGGCACGGGTGAGTGCGACGTCCGCGCGGCCGTGCGGCGGCTCGACGAGGGTCGGCAGGCCGAGTCCGAGGGCGTCGGCCAGCCGGAGCAGCGTGCCGACGCTGGGGTTGGCCGCGCCCTGCTCGACGTTGACGACCATCCGCCGGCTCAGCCCGGACGCGTCGGCGAGCCGGTCCAGCGTCCAGCGCCGGTCCTGCCGCTCGCGGCGCACCCGGGCGCCGACGGCGACGGCGAGCTCGGCGGCCTGTTCGTCCATGAAGTGCAGCATAGTGCACTAGTTCGTGCACTCACGCGGAGCCAGGGGCGCTACGCGACACCTTGCTCGCCCCTGCCGGCGCCGCGGCCGCGGGTGCCCGGGCTGGTGCGCTGAGCCATACTGACGCCTGACCGTTCGGGAGGCTCGAAGGGATGGGACACGCATGAAGGTTCTGGTGACCGGCGCGACCGGCTACGTCGGCGGGCGGCTCGTGCCGCGGCTGCTCGACGAGGGGCACGAGGTGCGCACCACGACGCACGACCCGTCCAAGGAGGGGCCGTGGTTCTCCGACCGGGTCGAGACCGTGGAGATGGACATCAAGGACGCCGACCAGGTCGACGCGGCGATCGAGGGGGTCGATGCGGTCTACTACCTCATCCACGGGATGGGCGGGGGCGACGACTTCGCGCAGAAGGACCGCGAGGCCGCCCAGCACGTGGCCCGGGCTCTGACGAAGCACGGCACCGAACGCGTGGTCTACCTGTCCGGGATCGTGCCGCCGGTCGACGAGGACGAGCTCAGCGAGCACATCAGCTCCCGGCTGCAGGTGGAGGAGATCCTCAGCTCCACCCCCGCGACCGCGATCACCCTGCGGGCGGCCGTCCTCATGGGCAGCGGGTCCACCTCCTTCGAGATCATCCGTCAGGTCAGCGAGCGCATGCCGCTGCAGACCGTGCCGACGTGGATGAACTCCGACGTCCAGCCGATCGCCGTCGTCGACGCCATCGAGGCGCTCGTGGGGGCGCTGTCGGCCGAGGTGGGCACCCGCAGCTACGACATCGGCGGGCCCGACCGCGTGCCGTACGCCGAGCTGCTGGACCGGTACGCCCCGTCGCGGGCCTGGAGCGCCCCCAGGTGGAGGTGCCCTTCCTGCCCACCGACCTCGTGGGGACCCTGGCCGGCAGCCTCACCGACGTGCCCACGCCCACCGTGGAGGCCCTGGTCGAGAGCCTGCACCACGACATGGTCTGCGCCGAGGAGGACTTCCGCCGCGACCTGCTGCCGGAGGGGTATGCGTTGATGGGGTTGGACGAGTCCGTGCGCCGCTCGCTGGGCGACCCGCGCGAGGAGTCCGCCGCCGATCCGGCCACGGCCGACCCGATGGGGCCGATGCCGCAGGATCCCTCGTGGGCGGCCGGGGGCAAGGACCAGCCGCTGCTGGCCCGGGCGATGGACACCGTCCAGGGGGTCGTGGACCGGGTGAGGCCCGAGTAGAGGTCAGCAAGCCCGGGCCAGGCGCTCGGGGCAGGGGCCTCCGGTCAGGAAGCGCCCGGATCAGGGACTACCGATCAGGGCCTCCCGACCAGCGACTACCGACCAGGGCCTCCCGGCCAGGGCCTGGCGGTCAGGAGGCGGCGGCCACGCGGGTCGGTTGCAGCTCCTGCAGCGCCGCGAGGCCGGTGCGGGCACCGGTCCGGTCGACGAGCGCGATCGGGCCGGGCCGCCCTTCCTCGACCCAGCGCTGCTGCCACCGCTCCAGGAGGTGGTAGGCCCCGTCCGACAGCGGCTCCCGGGCCGGCGAGACGACGTACCCCCACTCGCGGCGGGGGTCGCCGGTGCAGGGCGCGAGGTCGTCCACGAGGACCCTCGGCAGCAGCCGGCGCAGGACCTCGGGATCGCCGATGTCGCGGCCCTCGAGCCAGTAGGACCGCAGCAGCAGGGCCAGCACCTGCGGGCCGCGGCCCAGCTCGACCCCCTCGGCGTAGGCGGCGGCGACCGGCCGCGGGTGCGGCAGGACGGCGGGGACGTCGTCGGGGATCTCCTCACCGTCGAGGGCGACCTCCCGGACCTCCGCCAGCTCCCGGCGCAGCTCCTCGCGCACCGGACCGGGCGTGCGCAACCCGGCCAGCGGCACGGAGGTCGAGGGACGCACCGCCCACCACAGGGGCCCGCCGTCGGGATGGTCGGAGTCGTGGGAGCCGTCCGCGCCCGGCGACGTCTGCGCCACCTGCGCCGCCCGGGCGCCCAGCCTCAGGTGGGCCAGGTAGGCCCACGGCGAGGTCAGGTCGGCGAGCAGGAGCGCCGGACCGCCGGCCGTTCCCACCGGGATCTCGTGGCGGGGCGCCCTGTCGGCGGAGGTCCGCAGGTGGCCCACCGGGCGGACGGGGCGCCCCGCTGACCGGCCGAAGGCGGGGAAGGAGGGCCGGGGGCTCCGGGGCATCGTGTTGTGCCGACGGTGGAAGACGTGGGTGGGGGCGACCCGCTGCTGGTTCTTCATGATGTATTTCTACTAGAGTTATCGTGTAAAAGGAAGCGGGTGCCCCCGCCCGAGCGAAGGAGTCCGTCATGACCTACGTCATCGCCCAGCCGTGCATCGACGTCGTCGACCGCGCCTGTGTCGAGGAGTGCCCCGTCGACTGCATCTACGAGGGTGAGCGGGCGCTCTACATCCATCCCGACGAGTGCGTGGACTGCGGTGCCTGCGAGCCGGTGTGCCCGGTCGAGGCCATCTACTACGAGGACGACCTACCGGCGGAGTTCACGCCATACTTGAAGGACAACGCCGACTTCTTCTTCGAGCAGCTGCCGGGCCGGGAGGAGCCGATCGGCTCCCCCGGTGGCGCCGCGGCCGTCGGGGCGCTCGGCCTGGACACGCCGCTGGTGGCCGCCAGCCCGCCGCAGGCCTGAGCGACCCCGAAGGTCAGGCGCGGGTGTCGGCGCCTGCCGGCGAGAGGTGGGCCAGGCACAGGGACGGGGTGACGAAGGGCTCGAGCCGTTCGACCGTCCCGGCCTCCCCGAGCACTCCCTCGATGAGCCCCAGGTGCACCGAGCAGGGCAGCGTGCGGTCCTGCCGCGACAGCGCGAGGAAGGGGCAGTGGTGCACCCGCAGGACGGCGCCTCCTGGGCCGTCGTCCACCTCCGGGGCGAACCCCTCGTCCTGCTGCACCACGACGAGCCGGTCCAGGGCCGCCTCCCACGACCATCCGTCCGTCTCCGTCGGGACGGCCCTCCCGAGGCGCCCCCGGCCCCAGGCTCGCCCGGACTCCCGGGCGGCCGCGGCCGGGTCCGCGGTCGACCCCGCCAGCGCGTCGCCCAGGACCGTGGCGATGAGGGCGTAGTTGTCCCGCGCCTCGTCCGGCTCCCGACGGGCGACGTAGGTCAGCGGCGGCCGCCCGGGACCGGTCGCCGCGCTGCTCGTCCGGTCCACCAGACCGTCGGCGACGAGCCGGTCGAGGTGGAAGCGGACGGTGTTCTCGTGCAGGCCGGTCGCGGCCGCCAGGTCCCGAATGCCACGACCATGCCGGGAGGCACGCAGCGCCTGGAGGATGTCCGAGCGCCGGGCCCCGGCGCGGCCCCTGGCCCGGTCGATCGGCTCATCGGTCGGCATTTTCCCAGCATACGCAGGGGAAAAACGCGCCCTCACCGCCCTCGGCGGTCCTGCTCCTGCTTCTGAGGTCGAGGCCGAGGAACCTGGCCAGCGAGCCCAGGTCGGCCCGGACGGCCTCGCGCGCGGACAGCTCGATCATCGTCGGCCGGGCCGAGCCCCCGGCAGAGCGGTCAGAGGGTCCGCCCCCACCCCGGGCCGGCCGGAGACAGCAGGAAGCCCCGCGCAGATCGCGCGGGGCTTCCTGGTGCATGCGGTCGTGGTCAGCTCAGAGGGACCGGACCTGCTCCGCCTGCGGGCCCTTGGGGCCCTGCGTGACGTCGAACTCGACCTTCTGACCCTCCTGGAGCTCACGGTAACCCGAGCTCTCGATGGCCGAGTAGTGCACGAACACGTCCGCGCCTCCGCCGTCCTGCTCGATGAAGCCGAAGCCCTTCTCGGAGTTGAACCACTTCACGGTGCCTGTAGCCACTGGTGCTGCCTCAATCTTGATCGCTTGTCGGGGCCCACGTGTGCGCGCCTCCGGACCCCCGCAAACGTCCACGAAGAGGAGCTCCGACCCACCTGGGGCACGAAGACCTCGCAGGACGTTGGTACGACGGGTCGATATGACGCTAGCACGGCGAGGGCCAGAACGCCGAGGCGCACCTTCTGGACACGCCGAGGTGCGCCCGGTGGAAAACCTCTCAGGACGCCCCCGGCCGGACCCGCACCCCTCCCGGACCGACCCCCGCACGCGCCTTCCCGCGGTGGCACAGTGGGCCCATGAGCATCGTCGTCGATCTGGACCAGCTGGCCACCGCCCTGGCGGACCACCCGTACGGCTACCTGCTGACGACCTCCGGCGGCGCCGTCAAGGCCGTCACGGTCACCGCGCACGTCGTGGGCGGGCACGTCCTGGTTCCGGTGCCCAGCAACGGCAGCGCCCGCAACCTCGCGGACAACCCGGCGGCGACGCTGCTGTTCCCGCCGGCCGAGCCGCGAGGATATTCGCTCATCGTCGACGGCACCGCGGTCAGCACGGACGACGGCTTCCGGCTCGAGCCGTCCCGGGCCGTCCTGCACCGCCCGGCCGACCACGCCGGGGCCGGAGGAGCACCGCATACGCACGACGGAGGCTGCGGGCACGACTGCCGTCCCGTCTGAGCCCCGAAGGCACCCGGCTCCCAGATCCGCGCCGCCGCCTGGCCCACCGCCCTCGCTTGCGGGCCGGGGCGACTCCGCTGGCGGGCGCGGCGCGACTGGTGTTCCCTTGACGGACACCGCCCACCAGCCGAAGGAGAAGCACATGGGACTCATCTCAGGACTGCTCAGCCGTGCGACCGGGGGGTCCCGCCGCGGCACCCGCGCCGCAGGAGTCGGCCGTGGCACCGCGCCCGGCGGAACGGCCGGCCGGTCCGGGGTCGGCGGACTCCTGGGCCGCCTCGTCGGGGGTCGGCGCCGACTCTGACCCACCCGCGCAGCGCCCCTCCGGACTCCGGAGGGGCGTTGCGCTGGCCATGAGGCTGACGATCGCGCGACCAGCCCGATCTCTGTCAGGCTGAGGGTGCGTCCCGGCACCGGGGCGCACCCCCCCAGCACCAGGAGGTCATCGTGACGTACAACGTCGGCTACTTCATCGGCAGCCTGTCCTCGGAGTCCATCAACCGGACCCTCTGCGAGGCGCTCATCAAGGTCGCGCCCAAGGACCTGCACTTCACCGAGATCCGCATCGACGACCTGCCCCTGTACAACCGCGACCTCGACTCCGACTACCCGGACGAGGCCGTGGCGATGAAGGAGGCCATCGCGGCCTCGGACGCGGTCCTGTTCGTCACGCCGGAGTACAACCGCTCCATCCCCGGTGCGCTGATGAACGCCATCGACTGGGCCTCACGCCCCTACGGTGAGAACTCCTTCGACCACGTCCCGGCGGCCGTGATCGGCGCCTCCCCCGGCGGCATCGGCACCGCGGTGGCGCAGCAGGGGCTGCGCGGGGTCCTCAGCTTCTGCAACGCACGGCAGATGACGGCCCCCGAGGCCTACATCCAGTTCAACCCCGAGGCCTACGGCGAGGACGGGGAGGTCAAGGACCCGGAGCTGGAGAAGATCCTCACCGACTTCATGCAGGAGTTCCGCGACCACGTCCAGCGGGTGCTGACGGTGCTGCCTCGACGCTGATCGAGGCCCGCACCCGCCCGCACCATCAGGGCCAGGTCACCCCTCCACCCGCTCCAGCGGGCGCGTCGTCCACGTGAGCCGCTCCCACCAGGGGCCGACGAAACCGTCGGCCTGCAGGTGGAGCCGGTCCTCCTCGAGCCGGAACGGAGCCTCGAGGAGGGTGTATGCCGCGCAGCGGGCGCCGCGCTCGGCACCCAGCCGCAGGACGGCGTCGTCGACCTCCACGCTGCCGACGCAGTCCGGCTCCACCTGTCCGTCCCGTCGGAGCTCGTAGCGCGGCCCCTCCAGGGTCAGGGTGTAGTCCCCGGCCAGCTGCTCCGCCCGCGCCAGCACCTCCTCCGCCGCCACCTCGTCCTGGTCTACGGCGAGCGTCGACCCCACGCCGTCCACGAACGCGCCCTGCAGCTCCTCCGTCGTCCAGGACAGGGCGTAGGTCCCCGTCAGCCCGGCCGGGTCCGTGCCCCCCGGTCGCAGGCCGCGCATCTCGGCCAGCACCGGGCAGTCCCGGTCGAAGCCGTAGGTCTCGCACTCCGTCTGGGTGTAGCCACGGGTCAGGGAGGAGCGCACGAGCTGGAGCAGCTCCTCGGGGTCGACGGTGACCACGACGGCGTCGCCGGTGGCGAAGGCCACGGCGACGTCGTGCTCCCCCACCCAGGCCGTCGCCTGCGGCTGTGACTCCTCGAACGCCACCTCGTGCACCAGGACACCGGTCCCGAGGTCCCACACCCGCACCGTGCCGTCCCAGCTGGCCGTCGCCAGCCGGGTCCCGCCGGGGTCGATCGAGCCGGCCCGCACCGACCCGTCGTGCACGTCACGGACGGTGCGGGTGACCTCGAGCGTCACGGGATCCATCCACTCCAGGGTTGCGCCGAGATCCTGCGCCCGGTAGCGGCCCATGGCGATGAGGTCTCCTTGGGCGGCGAAGCCGAGGACCCCGGCACGGTCCGTCGTCAGGCGACCGGAGGCCTGCACCGCCCAGGTCGTGGTGTCGAGGCGCAGAACCTGGCCGTCCTCGAGGGAGACCAGCAGTCCTGTCCCGTCGGGGGTGAAGATGAGGTCGCGGGCCACGTCGTCGAAGTCGTGCTCCTCCAGCACCGGCCCGGCGTGGACCAGATCGCCGGTGGTGGCGTCCCACACCGCCACCCCCGAGGCGGGAGCGAACGCCTCCGACTGGACGGTCGCCGCCAGGAGCTTTCCGTCGGGAGACCACGCGACCTCCCAGGCCCACAGGTCGAACGGCGTCTCGGGGAACTCTGCGCAGGCGGAGTAGTCCGTGTTGACAAGGTAGCTGCACGTCCCCTCGAGCACGACCAGGACGTCCCCCGCCCGGCTGTCCCGCAGGACCGCCCTGTCGACGGTCGCGGGGGGCTCACCGGGTCGCGCCACGCCCGTCCCGTCCTGACGGAACCAACGGGTCCCGTCGGGAGAGATCGAGGTGACCTGTCCCTGATGACCGGACAGGGAGAAGATCTGCTCCCCCGTGCTCGGGCGGTAGGCCAGGGTCGTGGAGTTCTTGGCATCGTCACAGGCCAACCCCAGAGTCACCAGGTCCTTCTCGACCGAGGCGTTGAGGGAGTCGGAGAAGACGAAGGCGGGACAGGTGGGCATCTCGGCGAGCTCGCCCCGCAGGGTGGTGTCCACCACCTGCACCCCTCCGTCGTCGCGCACGACCGCGAGCAGCCCGTTCCCCGATGCCGTCGCCGACTTGTTCCCCGCACCCGGGTACACCTCGACCTCCCTGCCGGTGCGTGCCTCCCACTGGTGCAGCGACCCGTCGTTCCCGCTGCTCACGATCGTCTCCGTGCCGGGCACCAACGAGGCGTGGTTGACGACGGCGTCATGCCCGTTGTAGGTCGCGACGAGCTCGCCGCTCCCGACGTCCCAGACCTCCATCGGTTCGATCGACACCACGACGAACGACGCGTCCTCGGCGAAGGCCCACAGCTCGGGGGTGCGCGTCTCCGCGCGCATGAGCTCCTCGCCCGTCTCCACGTCCATGACCACGACCGCGGACGGCTCCGGCTCGGCATAGGCGACCGTGCGACCGTCGGCGCTCAGCGTCGCGACCACGCCCCAGACGGCCGGGCCCGCTGGCAGGGTGGTCCGCTTCCCGGTCTCCCGGTCGACGAGAATGACGTCCGCACCCCCGGTCTCGTCCTCGTAGAACTCGGCACACCCGTTGTCGGCGCCGTCCGTGCGCGCCCGGGCCAGCAGGGTGGCCTCGGTCACCTGCATGACGACTCCACCGCAGGGTCCGAGATCGACCCGCTCGACGACCTCACCGGTCGCGGCGTCCCAGAGGTAGCCCCCGAGGAGGTCCTCCGGCGCCCCCTGGCCCTCCTCCCTGACCCACCCTGGACGACCCCCCTGGTGCGGCTCCCAGACGATCCCTCCGGCGAGCAGCTGCCCGTCGGGCGAGAAGTTGGGCACCATGACGTATGCCGCGTCGTGACCGGGGTCGCTCGGGAGCTCGTACGACCAGACGTCGTCCCCGGTGAGAGGGTCGACCACCTGCAGGCTCCGGGCTCCCTGGTCGAACCACACCCCGGACATCGCCAGCAGGGTCCCGTCGGGGTGCAGGGACAGTCCGCCGTCCACCTCGACGGGGTGCGTGTGCCGGGCGACGGTGTCGTCGGCCGCCCAGACCTGGTGCAGCACCCTGCTGGTCTCCACGGTCATCGGTGCGGTCATGGCGGCGGAGACCGCCAGGAGCTTGGCCAGTCCGGGAGACTGGCCGATCGCACCGACCGCCGACGCGGACAGCTCGTGGGCACGGGCCTGCCCCGCCTGGGCCCGGGCCTCGGCGGCCTGGGCGTCCGCCCGGTCCGCCTGTCGGAAGGCCACCGCCCCCACGAGGACGGCCACGAGCGCCAGCGAGGCCACCCCCGCCACGAGCGCCCGCAACCGCCGGTTGACCCGAACCTGGCGGGCCGCCTCCTGCTGCTCCCTGTCCTGCTCCGAGCGGTATGCCGTCTCGCTGGCCTCCAGGAAGTCCCGCTCGGCGTCGTTCAGGTCGTCCCCGGAGCGCTCGCGCCACTCCCGCGCCCGGGCCAGCCGCACGCCGCGGTACAGCTCGGAGGGTGGTCGGCCCATGGCGTCCCACGCCTCCGCCGACGTCGTGAGGTGACGCCAGATCCGTTGACCCTCCACGTCGTCGACGAGCCACTCGCGCAGCCGCGGCCAGGCCCGGGCCAGGGACTCGTGGGCGATCTCGACCACGCCGTCGTCACTGGTGACCAGGCGGGCACGGACGAGCGTCTCGATCATCCGCTCGTGCGCCTCGTCGGTCGCCACCGACCTGCGCGGCACCCTGGACCGGACCGGTTCGCCCTCGGGGGTGGGCGTGACCAGCCGGAGCAGCAGGTCCCGCAGCACGCGGTGCTCCCCTGCGGGCACCTGCGCGTAGACCGCGTCGGCGGTCTGGGCCACCGCCCCCCGGATGCCCCCGGTCGCCTGATAGCCCTCCACCGTCAGCGTCGACCCCTCCCGCCGGGCCCACGTCTGCTCCAGCGCGTGCGAGAGGAGCGGCAGCGACCCCGCCTCACCCTCCACCTCGCGCACGAGCAGGTCCACGAGCCCGGGCTCGAACAGCAGGCCCGCCTGGCGGGCGGGCGACTCGATCGCCTCGCGGAGCCCGGTCGAGTCCATGCCCGCCAGCAGGTAGAAGCCACGCTCGAGGAGCCGGACGAACTCCGGGTAGGGGGTGAACTCTCCCAGCTTGTCGGCTCGGAGGGCCAGTACCACCGGCGAGCGGTCGGCACGCTCGGCGACAGCCTGCAGGAACTCCGCCCGCTCGACCTCGTCGTCGCACAGCGTGACGACCTCCTCGCACTGGTCCACGGTCCGACCAGGACCGGCTCCCCCGTGCTGCCCGCCGCGGCAGCGAGAGCATCGAGCGGATGCGTTCCGGGGGTGATGATGACGACGTCCCGTCCCAACCGGCACAGCGCGGCGGCGACTCCAGCCCGCACCAGGGACGACTTGCCCGACCCGCTCGGCCCGACGACGGCCAGGACGCCTGAGGCCTCCACCCGGTCCAGCCCCTCCTGGATCTGACGACCGCGACCGAAGAAGTGCTCGGCGTCCTCCACGTCGTAGGGCACCAGACCCTGGTAGGGACAGACCGAGGTCCCGACGGGGGTCGTCGAGGCGCGGAGGGACTCGTCCTGGCGGAGGATCGCCTGCTCCATCGACACCAGCTCCGGCCCGGGGTCTACCCCCAGCTCCTCCGAGAGGACCCGCCGGGCCCGGCGCAGCGCCTCGAGAGCGTCACCCTGACGACCGGCCTGGTACAGGGCCAGCGCCCACGACGCCCACCGGTGCTCCCGCAACGGGGCCTCCGAGACCCGTGACCTCACCTCGGCGAGGACCTCCTCGACCCGCCCGGACTGCAGGGCCGCGTCCAGGCGCAGCTCCTCGGCGGACAACCGGATCTCCCGGAGCCGATCCGCCTCGATCCGGGCCGGTTCCCAGGCCTCCAGCTCGGGCCACGGGTCCCCCGCCCACAGCTGCAGCGCCTCGTCGACGGTGTATGCCGCCCGGTCGGGCTCGCCGAGCGCCAGGAACTCCCGTGCCCGTCCCACGAGTCGCTCGAAGCGGACCGCGTCGACCTCCTCGGCCGGCGACCGCAGACGGTAGCCGCGCCCCTGGGTCTCGATCGCCTCCGGTCCCAGCGCACGGCGCAGGCGGACGATGCACCCCTGCACGACCTTGGCCCAGGACGACGGCGGCCTCTCGGACCAGAGGGCGTCGGCCAGGGCGTCTGCGCTGACCACCTCGCCCCGCCGGACCACGAGCGCCCCCAGGACCACCCGGTCGCGAGGACCCAACGATCGGGACCCGTCCCCGAGACCCACTCCCCCGAGCACCCGAATGTCCATGAGTGATCGTCCTCCCGCCGTTGACGCAGCGTCAACGGGGTTGTTACCGGGCTGATACCGGGGCGGAGCCGGCCCGATACCACCGGTCTCCACGGTGGGTCCATCGGGACCGCACAGGCCCCGCCCCGACGGAAGGACCGGACCGATGAACACCGACAGAAGCCCCGTACCCCTCCTCGCAACAGCCCTGCTGGCGGGCACCTTGGCGCTCGGAGCATGCGGGGAGACCCCGGTGGAGACTCCGGCCCAGCAGCCGGCCACCGTCGAGCGGCCGCCAGCCACCGAGCGCGTCGCCACTCCGAGCCCCGGCCTCGTTCAGGAGGTTCCTCCAGCCGACCTCAGCAGGTCCTGGCCCGCTGACGGTCACCAGGAACAGGTCGGAACCGCCCCCGGACGGCTCCTGACCGAGCCGACCGACCGCCTCGCCCGCCACGTCCTGTGACACCTCGACACCGCATACCCGCTCCCACCACCCTCACACCCGTCAAGGAGACATCATGAACCAGTACATCGACCTCATGGCCGCCCACAGCATGGCGAAGGAGCGGGAGCGCCTGACCGAGGCGGACCTGCGCCACCGCGAGGCCTCCCGCCGCCGCACCCCGGCCGCCACGATGCCGGAGCTCGCGCCCCGCTCGTGGTGGCACGACCTGCTCGTCCGGGTGCACCTGGCGCACGCGCCCACACTCTGACCTTCCAGCAGCCCTCCGGCCGGGACGGCGTCCTGTCGTCCCGGCCGGAGGCCTGGCCGGCGTCCTGTCGTCGCGGCCGGAGGCCTGCCGGGGCGCCGTGGCCCCGCCATGAACGGCCACCCCTACGGGGGATTGTGCAGCCACCCAGACAGGCGGAGAGTGGAGGAGTCGCCCCAGGAGGTCATCATGTCCACGGTTCCTGAACTCGCCACCCTGCAGCCGACCACCGTCGCCGTGGTCCGGGACACGGTGCGGATGCGCGAGCTGCCCGACTTCTTCGGCAGGGTGTTCCACGCCGTCATGACGGTCGCCATGGACGAGGACGTGGAGATCACCGGCCCGCCGTTCGCCCAGTACTTCGGCGTCCCCGACGAGGCGGTCGAGGTCGCCGCGGGCTTCCCGACGGCCCGCCCTGTCACCCCCAGCCACGGGGTCACGGCCTCCGAGCTCCCCGGCGGCCGCGTGGCCCAGCTGCTCCACGAGGGGTCCTACGACGGCCTTCCCGACGCCTACCGGCGGCTCATGTCGTGGATGGACGACCAGGGCCTGCGACCGGGGGAGGTCATGTGGGAGAGCTACCTGACCGAGCCGCCTGCCGACGCCGGGGAGACCGCCCGCACCCTCATCTCCTGGCGGGTAGCGGACTGAGCGAAGGCCCTTTCGCTCCCGCGAGTTCCCCGGCCTCTGACGGCTGGGCGTGATGGCCTGGTTCACGATGTGCGACAGGTCACATCCTGGGGCACCCTGGAGTGGCCGGCTCAAGGCCGAGCCGGCGTCACCACTTGGGCGTCGTCGACGCGGTCAGCCCGGGCGGCGTCCCGGTGGAGGCCATGTCGGACCTCCGCTGCGAGGACGGCATGGCCGGCATCTTCCCCTGCCACAAGGTCGACCTGGCCTCCTTTACCCCGCTGCCCGACATGGAGTCGTCGTTCGTCAACGACCTGTGGGGCTGGGAGGACGAGGAGACCGGGATGCAGCTCGCGATCGTCGGCACGTTCGAGGGCACCGCGTTCATCGACGTCACCGACGGCAGCAACCCCGTCTACCTCGGCACGCTGGAGTCCGAGGTCCCTGGCGACTCCGGCAACATCTGGGGCGACGTGCGTGTCTACGAGGACACCGCCTACATCGGCAGCGAGGCGATCGACCTCGCGACCTACGACCCAGGTGCCGGGACGATCGAGGGTTTCGGGATCCAGGTCGTGGACCTCACCCAGTTCCGCGGCAAGACGGCGCCGACCGAAGTCGAGCTGACTGCGCACATCGACGACGTCACCAATTCGCACAACATCTCGCTCAACGAGGAGAGCGGTCGGATGTATGTCGTCGGCTCCGTCTACGACGTCGAGGTCTGCGGCACGCCGAACCCCGGTTTCCCGGTGCTCAACGGCAACGGTGGGGCCATCGTCTACGACGTCGCGACCGATCCGCACAACCCGCAGTTCGTCGGGTGCCTCACGGAGGACGGTTACTCCCACGACATCTAGTGCGTGGACTACGCCGGCCCGGACGCCGACTACACCGGGCGGGAGATCTGCATCGGCTCCAACGAGGACACGGTGACGATCTACGACGCGACCGACCCGGAGAACCCGGTGGTGCTCGACCGCTTCCGCTACGTCGACGAGTCGCTGGAGGTCGGTGACATCTACACCCACCAGGGCTGGCTGAGCGCCGACCACAGCTACTTCTTCCTCGGCGACGAGCTCGACGAGCTGAGCGGAGTGGCGAGCGAGCGCACGACCTACATCTGGGACATGCGCGACCTGGACCGACGCCAAGGTCATCGGCACGCACACCGGCGGCAACACCTCGATCGACCACAACATGTTCGTCGACGACTTCCTGCTCTACCAGGCCAACTACACCTCGGGCCTGTGGATCTACGACACCTGGAAGCAGGAGCAGGGCCGGGTGACGATGCGCGGCTTCTTCGACGTCTTCCCCGCCGACGACCGGACCGAGTTCTTCGGGTCGTGGGGCGCCTACCCCTACTTCGGTGACGGCAAGGTCGTGGTGACGAGCAGCGACGAGGGGGTCTTCGTGCTGCAGTCCCGCGCCAAGAGCTCCGACAACAGCGACAGGTCCGCCGGGAAGGGCGGCGGGCAGGGCCGCGGCAAGGGCGGCGGCTCCGCGAGGTAGTCCGTCACGCCTCCCAGGGGTGGGGGTCCGGGTCAGCCGGGTCCCCACCCCGCGACGTGTGGGTCGACGTCCCGGGTGGCTGATCCCGGGGCGAGCCGCCATGCTGTCCGTCATGGCCAAGCACACGCTCACGATCACCGTGGACGCCGAGATCACGGACGAGGAGGCTCTCGTCCAGTCGGTCCGGTCCGACACCCCCGAGGACTCGCTCTCCCCCGACGACATCCGGGAGGAGGACCGCGCCTCCGCCGCTCTCGTCGCCGGCATCTCCAAGGCACTCAGGGACCTGTCCGTGCCCGGGGTCGACATCGACGAGCCGAAGGTCGCCGCCCGGGACGCCTGACCCCGGGGAACCCGACGCCCACCCCGTGCGCACCTGTGCGCACCTGTGCGTACGGTCGGGCGCGGCACGGCGGGGACGGTCGTGATCTTCGACGGCGAGGTCGTGGCCCACCTCAGCTGACGCTGAACGGCATACCCCCGGGTTCGACGGGCGACGTCCGCCCGACCGCGTCGAGGACGGCGTCGAGGAGCTCCGGCGTCGGCAGGGTGCGCAGGCCCTCGTCGACCTCCTCCTCGGCCCACGCGCGCTCGCGCGGCGTCGCCGTCGGGTCGAGGGCGACCCTCGCCTGGGCGTGGAGGAAGTTGAACCGGGTGGAGAGCAGCATGCTGAAGTCGGCGCGCGTCCGCAGGCGCCCCGGACCGCCCGCCTCCACGTAGGCGGCGTAGGCCCGACGCATCGCGTCCAGGTCCGGGGTGCCGTCGTGGAAGCACAGCACCAGGGCGCCGGCCAGCTCCCGGGTCGGGTCGGCCGGTCCGACGTCGTCCCAGTCCACGACGACGAGCTCACCCGAGCCGTCGGTGAGCACGTTCTCCGGGTGCAGGTCGCGGTGGCACAGCCGGAGCCGGTCGGGGTCGGCGGGCCCGAGAGCGGCGGAGAGCGCCGAGATGCTGGCCGTCGCCGCGGCCAGCCGTGAGCTCCAGGACGTCCCCGCCCCGACCGCCTCGGCCGCCAGGCGGTCCCACCCGGCAGCCCCGGGCGGCGCCTCGTACCAGCCCTGCGGCGGTGCCCCGTCGGGCTCGTGCCGGACCGCGGGTGCGACGGTATGCAGTCGCGCGAGCAGGACGCGAGAGCGCGTCCGCGTCGACGGTCGGCTCGCACCGCCGCACGTCCATCCAGTCGTACAGACGCAGCCAGCCCCCCTCCGGCAGTGCCACCACGAGCTGCCCGTCGCGACCGGGACGACTCGCCGGCAACCGGACACCGGCTCCGGCCGCCGCCCGGGCGAGGACCAGCTCGGCCTCGACCGTCGCGCGGGCAGGAGGAGGACCGGTGAGCACGTGCTTAAGCGCATAAACCCTGTCGCCCACCTCCAGCCGCCACACCTGGCCCACCGCGCCCCGCGGCCCAGGGGTGACCCGCAGGCCCCCCTCGCCGAGGTCGAACCCCGCCCGCGCCCGGGCGAGGACCCTGGTCTCCACCGGTCAGGACAGCGCCGGAGCCCGTGCCGGGTCCAACCGCCCGGACCCGACCAGCCACCGGGTGGTGTCCCGCAGGGACTCCTCGAGCGACAGGGGGACGATGCCGAGCTCTGTCCTGGCCGGCCCGTCGTCGAGCCGGGTGTCCCGGCCGAAGATCTCCACCCCCTCGGACTCGGCCGGATAACGCAGGCGGGCCGGGAGGCGGGCCATCAGGTGGTCCGTCGCCCTCAGCTGCGGCGCCAGCACCCGGGCCGGCAGGTCCACGTGCGGCAACCGGCGCCCGGACACCCGGGACAGGGTGGAGTAGAGCTCCCGTCCGGTGACGTGGTGCCCGGGCACGACGAACCGGCGCGGTCCCCGACGGGGCTCGAGCACGGCGAGGATGACGGCGGCGACGTCCCGCACGTCGACGTAGTGCAGACCGCCGCTCGGCCAGATCGGGAACAGCCCCCGCAGGATCCAGCGGATCATCTCTCCCTGGTCGCCGCGGTAGGGGTCGTGCGGACCGAGCACGCCCCCGGGGTAGACGCACACGACGGGCCGGCCCTCGGCCTGCAGCTCACGGGCCACGACCTCGGACTCGACCTTGGACCGACCGTAGGTGGTCGTCATGTCCCCCAGGGGCAGTTCCGGTCCGGAACCACCACGACGCACGAGCGCGACGGTCGAGGACACGTGGACGACGGGGTCCAGGCCGGCAGCGGCGGCCAGCCCGAGCACGATGCGGGTCGCGCGCACGTTCGTCCGGGCCACCTCCTGGCGCCGCCGCGGGTCCGAGGTGTAGACGGCCGCCGCGTGGACGACGGCGTCCGTCCCGTCGAGGGCCGCGGCCACCGAGGCGTCGTCCAGCACGTCGCCGACGACGAGGTCGCTCACCTCCACCCCCAGCGGGCCGAGCGTGACCGGGACCTGCTCGGGTCGTCTCACCAGCAGCCGGACGTCGTGGCCGGCCCCGACCAGGGCGGCCACCGTGTGTCCTCCGACGAAACCGGTCCCACCGGTCACCAGTACGCGCATGGCTCAGTGTGCTCCTGCGCGGCCCCGATGGACAGGGGGGCCCGGCCGCCGGTCAGCGCAGCCCCAACCTCCGGACGACCTCGTCCCCGCCCATCCGGCGGACCGCGCCGGCGTCACCGACGACGACCAGCTTGTCGGTCGCCCGGGACAGCCCGACGTAGAGCCGCTCCTTGGACCGGTCGCGGGTGCCGTCCTCGTTGAAGCACAGCACGACCGCGCGCCGCTCCAGCCCCTTGCAGCCCAGCACGTGCCCGTAGAAGACGTCGTCGCCGTCCCAGAAGGTGCGCCAGTAGCCCTCCTGGCCGAGCTGCTCCTGCCGCGACTGCTGCTCGGGGTGCCGGGTCCCGGTCGTGATCAGCGCGACGTGGGAGGTCGGCCAGCCCTCGTCGAGCAGCCGCTCGACCTCGTCGTCGGCCACCCCCAGCGCCTCGTCCGCCGAGGCCTGGACGAAGGTGACCTCCGGCCCGTCGCCGCCCATCGGTCGCATCCGCATCGGGGCCAGCGCGCTGAAGCTCTCGGCGATCTGCCGGGTGTTGCGCAGGTTGTGGTCGAGCACCAGCGGCACCAGCGCCACCGGCGGGCGGCCGAACCGGGGGAAGAGCCGCTGGTTCTCGTCGGAGTAGACGTAGAGCCCGCCCTCCTCCGGGTCGCGCAGCGCGGTGAGCAGCGGCGTCCACCAGCCCTCGGCGAAGTCCTGGGCCTCGTCGACGATGATCGCGTCGAACTTCCTGCCCTCCGGCAGGTCGGCGGCCAGCCCGGCCATGCGCGCGGGCAGCTCCTTCTCCCAGAAGTCGCTGTCGTCCCGGCCGGCGGTGATGTCCGCGCCCCACGCCCGCCCGAGCTCCTCGAACCGGCCGATGAACGCCGGCGTGTGCTTGCGCGGGACCCCCTCGAAGGAGCGCTTGAACCACTCGCCGAGCCCGATCGAGTAGCACAGCAGCGCCACCCGCTGCGCCCTCTGCCCTGCGAACCCCCTCGTCAGCTGCTTCGCCTGGGCCATCGCCAGCACGGTCTTTCCGCTGCCCGCCCCGCCGCGCACCTCCACCCGCCGCAGCAGCCGGGTGACGCCCAGGATCATAGCCTGCTCCTGGGTCAGGCGTTCGGCGCGCGCCTCGCGGTCGTCGGACTCGGCCACGACGTCGTCGCGCTCATGAGATTGCGCCCGGTGAGGATCTCGGCGATCAGCTCCACGTCCCCGTGGTCGGGCCGGCGGTAGTTCGTCTCGTGCGTCTCCGCCAGCGTCCGCAGCCGCGTCGCCAGCCGCCCGAGGTCGTCGCGCCCGTGCACCATCTCCCGCGGGCACGCCGGCTGGGAGAAGCCCTCCGGGACCGCGCTGTACGGCGTCACCACCGTGTGCAGCCACCGCACGCGGGAGCGGGAGGAGTCGCGCCACCGCGGGTCGTCCTGGACGTACTGCCGCAGCGCGTGCTTGACCCGCTGGGCCTGCCCGACCGGGTCGATCGGCCGGGACGAGCCGCCGCCGCTCTGGTGCCAGCGGCCCTCGTGGTCGACCGAGACGCTGCCGCCCTTGACCTCCACGACCACGACCCCGGCGTCGGGGAGCAGCACGACGAGGTCGGCCTCGTGGTCCTGCTCGTGGTCGGTGAGATGGACGTTGGAAAGGAGGATGCAGTCCTCGTCCAGCTGGGACACGAGCAGGTCCCACACCTCACGCTCGGTGGGGTGGGCGAAGGCCGGCTCCGCCGGGATCAGCCGCGCGCCCACGTCATACCTCCCTCGTTCCTGCCCCGTCGCCCATGGAGCGGAGCATAGGGGCGGGCTCCGACAGGCACGAGCGGGCCCGCCCCGGCCCGGTCCACGTCCTCACCGTGGACGGGCGCGCCCGGGTGCGGGACCATGGCACATGGCGTCCCACGGACAGGACCTCGAGCTCTACCTGCAGGAGGTGCGCGCCCGGCGCGCCGAGATGCGGGAGTCGATCGGCGCGGTGCTCGACGCCCTCGCCGTCCCCCTCGGGCGGACCGACGTCTGGCCGGAGCGGGTGCGGGCGGCGCTGACCGAGCTGGCCCACGACTTCGAGGACCACATCGGGCTGACCGAGCGTCCGGACGGCATGTTCAGCGACGTCCTCGAGGGGCATCCGCGGCTGGCCCGGTCGGTGGAGGCCCTCCTGGCCGAGCACGCCTCCCTGCGCGAGGACCTCGACGGATGCCTCTCGATGCTGGACGGCGACGACGTGCCGACCGACCTGCCCGCCGTCCGCGAGGCGGTCACCTCCCTGGTCGGGCGGCTCGTGCGGCACCGGCAGCGGGGCAGCGACCTGGTCTACGAGGCCTATGCCGTCGACATCGGCGGGCAGGGCTGAGCGGTCCGGGGCGGTCTACTCCCCCGGCATCCCGCCCTCGACCCGCTTCCCGTCGACGACGACCTCGCAGCGCTCGGACCAGAAGCACACCAGGTCGCGCACCGGTTCGGCGTCGTGGAGCGGGTCGGGGTAGGTCCACGCGACGTCCTGGCCGCCCTCGACGTCGACGCTCAGGTAGCTCGCGCGCCCCTTGTAGGCGCACACCGTGTGCGTCGTCGACTCCGACATCAGGTCCGTCCGGACGTCCTCGCGCGGGAGGTACCAGCGGGGCGGCAGGTGCGTCTCGAAGAGGGCGACCGGCCGGCGGCGCGAGTCCGCCAGCACCGTCCCGCCGAGGCGCACGACGACGTGCCGGCTGCTGCGGAGGCAGTCGATGCGCTGGCCCGGGTCGTGGGGGTGGCCCATGACCGGCTCCTCCTCCTCGGTCCAGTCGAACGCCGCGAAGTCGAGGACGACCCGCTCGCCCAGCACCGGGTCGTCCGGCCGGAAGGCGACCTCGCGCGCCTCGGGGTCGTCCTCCAGGGCCAGCGGCGTCCCCGGGGTGGTGTGCCATCCGAAGTGGCCCGGGGCCAGCACCGGAGGGAGCGGGTCGGGCCGGTCGGCGGCCGCGGTCGGGACGAGGTCCACGAGCAGGTCGGCCTCGGGCACCGCATACTCCGGCACGATGCGCCTGGGCTCCCACACGAGCAGAGCTCCGGTGGTGTCCGCGACGGGGCGGCCGTCCCTGCTCGCGCGGATGCGCTTCTCGACCGCCCCGTAGCGCAGCTCGGGCAGGAGGTCGAAGGTCGTCCGGAGCATGTCGATGGCCATGACCTCCATGGTCCTCCGAGCGGCGTGAAGCCGCCAGGGTCTTGCGCACGCTGGAAGACTGGACGGCATGGACCCCGACGCGGGCAGGGACGGAGCCGGCGGCCACCGGCAGCGTCTCGCCACGGGCATCGCGATCGCGCTGGCGATCGGCCTGGCCCTGTCGTTCGCGCTCGGCAGCTGGACCATGCTCATGGCCGGGGTCGGGCTGGGCGTCGTCCTGTGGGCCGGCTCGGGGGGCGAGGGTTGAGCGACGGGGCCGCCCGATGCCCCTGCGGGCCGGCTGCTCGGACGACTGCTCAGACCGACAGGACCGGTCCGACTACCTGGCCTCGGCCGCGACCCTTCGCTGCGCCCGGTTGCCCCACCACTTGGCAGCCTGCTCCGCCACCCACCCCAGCACGAGCGCCAGGACCAGGGCGATGACGATGGCCAGCAGGGGTTGCTCCTTCACCCAGTTCCCGGCCAGCGCTCCGACGCCGACGTTGTAGGCGGCCCAGCTGAACACCGCGATGCTGTCGAAGAACATGAACCGGAGGCGGGGGAACTCCATGGCGCCCGCGGTCAGGTTCACGATCTGCCGGCCGCCGGGGATGTAGCGGCAGGCGATGATGATCATCCCGCCGCGGCGCAGCAGCAGTCCGGTCACCCAGGTGACGAAGGACCGCACCTTGGGTCGCCGGCTCTCCCGGAGCCGGCCCAGACGGGTGTACCGGCCCAGGCTGTAGGTGAGGTTGTCCCCCAGGAAGCCACCGACCGCCGCCACGGCGATCAGGGCGAGGATGTTGGGCTCGCCCTCCGCGACGGCCACCGCTCCGAGGGCCACCATCACGGTCTCGGCAGGCGCGGGTGGGAGGATCCCGTCGACGATGCAGACCAGGAGCACGATCGGCAGCAGCCAGGCCGAGTCGGCGTGCGACTCGATGAAGGCGTTGAGCGCCTCGATCATGCGTCCTCCCAGGGGTGCCGGCCAAGTATGCCAACAGAGGCGAGGTCACGAGGTCTGAACGTGGACGCCCCGCCCCCCCGGCACGACCCCTAGTCGGTCACGTCCTGCACGACCTCGTTGCGACGCAGGGGCGCAGGGACGACGGGCGGGTCGAAGCGCGCCCATCGGGGCGGACCCACGGGAGTCAACCCCGCCTCGCTGAGCGCCCGGTCCAGCACCGCCCGGTGCCGCTCGAAGGACGCCTGCGTCCACCTGCCCCGGTAGCGGCGGACCGCGGAGAGCACGGTCGGGCGGGTGTGCAGCGTGACGTCGGGGTCCGTCGGCACCGGCGCGCTCTCCAGGGTGAACGCCGCCGGGAGGACGAACGCGACGGCATACCCACCCTGCCCGGTCTCCTGCTGGACGACCGGGGACGTCATGGCGATCGTCTCCGACTCCTGCTGGACCACCGGTGCCGTCATGGCGATCTTGGCCCTCGAGCGGTTCTGGCCCCCGATGTAGCCGGCCAGCCGGCGGAAGGCGACGTTGCCGGCGTCCTCGAACGGCGCCCGGACGACCACCTCGGCGACGACGTGCGCGGGGTAGCGCCGCAGCTCGAACTCCGGATAGGAGCGGACGACCTCGTAGACCTGCTTCTCGGTCATGGTCGAACGCTACGCCCAGCAGGTGCCGGCCAGGAGGTCCCGACCGCGTGGCGGCGGGTCATCGTCCGGGACGGGCCTCGAGGCCCAGCATGGCCTCGCTGCGCTCCCACAGCCCCCGCGCCAGGTCCTCGTCCTTGACCTGCGGGTTGACCTTGCCGGGCTTGTTCTTCTCGTAGTACTCCCCCGAGTGCCACGTCTGCCCCGGCGTGCCCTCGGCGAGCCAGACGAGCCGCTTCCCCCCGGTCTCCACGCTCGTCATGAGGTGCTTGATCGGCGTGTGGTAGGCGAACCGCATGACGCTGGAGGTGTCGTTGGCGAAGTTGGTGGCGATGCCACCGGGGTGGAAGGCGGCCGCGCTCACGCCCTGGTCGGCGTACCGGCGGTGCAGCTCCTTGGTGAACAGCACGTTGGCCAGCTTGGCGTCGCCGTAGGCCTTGTTGGCGTTCCAGTCCCGGCTGTTGTCCAGGTCGTCCAGGTCGATCTTCCCGAACGCACGGTGCCCGATGCTGGAGGTCTGGACGACCTTCGCGTCGGCCTCGATCAGCCGGTCCATGAGCAGGTGGGTGAGCAGGAACGGCGCCAGGTGGTTGACCTGGAACGTCTTCTCGAAGCCGTCGACGGTCGTCTGCCGGGTGAAGATCCCGCCGGCGTTGTTGGCGAGCACGTCGATCCGGGGGTATGCCGTGAGCTCCTCCGCGAGGGCGCGCACCTGGGCGAGGTCGGCGAAGTCCGCGACGTGGAAGGGCGCGTCGATCTGTCCCGCGACGGCCGCGGTCTTCTCCGGCGAGCGCCCGACGACCACCACCCGGTGGCCGTGCTCGGTCAGCTGGCGGGCCGCTGCGGCCCCGATGCCGTCGCTGGCTCCGGTGATGACGATCGTCTGCTGGTCGGGCATGGGGATCCTTCGTCTCGGGAGGGTGTGCGCGGGGACGCGCTCCTGTGACAAGCGCGGCGGCGCCCATCTCCTTCCCGTGTGCGCCTTGGCCCGAGCGCCCAGGCGGGTGGCGGATTGGCTGGCCCGGTGCCATGCCGGACGGCCAGCCTCTCAGACCTCTCGCGCAGGCCGCATCGTGAGCTCGGGGTGACTCTGCGTGTCGGTCACCAGCTCCAGGGCGACCCTGCCCATCCGCAGACCCTTCCTCTTGGAGTAGTCCCGCATGGCGGTGTAGGCCGTGTCGACGTCCGTACCGCGCAGCTGGGCCAGGGCCCCCTTGGCCTGCTCGATGACGATCCGGCTGTTGAGCGCCCCCTGCAGCTGTTCGGTCAGCAGCTCACCCCGCCGGATCGCCTGCTGCTGCAGGATGCCGATCGTGGCCACGTGGGCCAGGCTCTGGATGATGCGGGCGTCATCCTCGGACAGGTCTTCGGCGGCGGTGCCGAACATGTTGAGTGCACCGATGACGGTCCCCTGGTGGCGCAGGGGCAGGGCGCACACCGAGCGGAAGCCCGCCGCCATGGCACGCGGTGTGAAGGCGGGCCAACGGCCGTGCGCCAGGTTCAGGTCGGCCACGACCACCGGCTCACCCGTGGCGTAGCAGTCACGGCAGGGACCCTGGTTGTTCTGGATCACGAACAGCTCCAGCAGCCGCGCCGACTCCTGGGAGGCCGCCATGAACTTCAGGTGACCGCGATGGTCAGCCAGCAGCAGACCGACCGCGGCCGTACCGCTCAGCGTGGCGACGTGTCCGGTGACCAGCTCCAGAAAGTCGATGAGGTCGAAGTCGTCGACGAGGGTGTCGGCGACCTCGACGAAGGCTTGGGCCAGAGGCTCGGGCGAGATCGTCTGCATCAGCTACTCCTCAACTCGCGGACGACGAGAGTCATCGGTGTCGTCTCGAGTCAGTTCCAGCGTACCGCCGGTGATGGCTCGAGCCACCTCACCGAGCCACTGGTCCTGGGCGTAGGCATGGGCCCGGATGCGCACCATCGCCTCACCCAGCGAGACGCCCAGCTGCACCATCACCATCCCTTGGGCCTGGTACAGCTCGACCGGGGTCATCGACCCGTCGAGGTCTTCCCACGGTCGGCGCTCGGTGGCGTCCTGCTGGTCGTCCAGCAGGATCGACAGGGCGACGTCGGCGAAGGTCAGCGTCTCCAGCACCTGGCTGGACGACAGCGACCCAGGTCGCGTCCGGTAGACGTCCAGCACCCCGGCGCACGCGCCTCCCACCTGCAGGGGGAAGGCGAAGACGGCCCCGATGTCCAGCTCTCGCGCCGCCGGGCCGTAGGCGGGCCACCGCGTCAGGCCAGGACCCCCCAGGTCGGACTCGAACACCGGCCTCCGTGCCGCGACCGCATCCACGCAGGGCCCCTCACCCAGCAGCAGCTGGAGTTCCTCGAGCTGGTCGGCCTGCCGACCGGAGGTGGCCACCACCAGGGACGGCGCGTTCTCGACCAGGACCGTCAGGCCCGCCCCGGTGGCGGCCACCTCCCGCACGAGCACCGTGCACAGCCGGCCCAGGGCACCGGCACGACCGCCGGAGTCCCCGGGAGCCGAGGGCTCATCCGCGATCAGTGAGCTGATCCGGGAGAAGCGCGCCGCGCCGTCATCCATAGGAGCGACCATCGTCCATGGAGACGGTCATCGTCCAGCCCCGATGATCGGCAGAACGCGTCCTGCGTCTGTGTGCCTCACGAGACCCCTCACTGCGACGTAGGAACTCGAACGCGTGCCAGGGTCCGGGCCACATGCAAGTGGAGGTCACCATAGTCGTTCGGACCTCTCGACGGCACCACCCCCCACCGCCGTCGTGGACCACCGTCTCGAGTCCTGCCCCTCCGACACCCACCATCGTTCCGGGGCAGACTGTCCGGACGAGGAAGGAGCCAGCCATGGTGGACACCGACGGGCACGGCGAGCGGCCCAACATCCTGGTCCTGTGCATGGACCAGTGGGACGTGCACATGGACCTGCCCCCGGGGGTCGACCTCCCGGCGATCCAACGGCTCGTCGGGGCGGGGGTCAGCCTGTCCAACCAGTACTGCACCGTGCCGCAGTGCACCCCCTCCCGAGCCACGATGTGGACCGGCCAGCACGCCAAGAACATCGGCATGTGGGACAACACCAACTTCGCCTGGACCGACCAGCTGGACGAGGGCGTCCCCACGATCGGCACGATGCTGCGCGAGCAGGGCTACTACACCGCCTTCAAGGGCAAGTGGCACCTCTCCCACCCCGACCGCTCCCCCGACGCCCTGGAGGACTACGGGTTCTCCGACTACCAGTCCTGGGGCGACAACTGGGGCGCCCCGCTGCACGGCGAGCAGCTGGACGGCACCGTGGCCTTCGAGACGGTGGACTGGCTGCGGCACGCCCGCCCCACGGACCGTCCGTGGCTGCTCATCTCCTCGATGGTCAACCCGCACGACGTCATGTTCCTTCGTGCCGGCGAGGACGAGCGTCCCCACGAGAACGGCGCGATGGGCTCCCTCGCCCACCCGCCGCAGCGGCTGGGTTTCCTGCGCGAGTATGACGTGCAGCTCCCCGAGAACTTCTCCGACGACCTCGACGCCCAGCCCTACGGCGTGCGCTCCTACCAGCGCAACGTGGAGTGGAACTACGGGGCCATCCCGGCGGGCCGGGAGGACCTGTGGAAGGTGCGGCGCAACTACCTCATCAACTGCCTGCGGATGGTCGACGAGCAGTTCGGCCGGATCCTCGACGAGCTGGACCGGCAGGACCTGTGGCGCAGCACGGTGGTGGTGCTGACCTCCGACCACGGGGAGATGAACGGCGCCCACCGGCTGACCCAGAAGGGCGCGATCCCCTTCCAGGAGGCCTCCGTCGTCAACATGACGGTCGTCTCCCCGCACGGGCCGAGCGGCGTGGCCTCCGACGCCGTCGGCTCGCACCTGGACCTGGCCACCACCTTCCTGTCGTGGGCCGGGCTGGACGGGGAGGGTGTCCGCGAGCGCTACCCCGCCCTGAAGGGCCGCGACCTGCGACCGGTGCTGGAGGCGCCCCAGGAGGCCGCACCGCCCCGCGGGTCGGCCTCGCAACCCGGTGGCGGCGCCCTCGTCATGTGGGACGGGCTGAACCAGCTGGACCCGGAGTGGGCGATCCAGGGCGCGCTCGGCGACCTCTCCCAGCTCGGGGACGGCCCGCCGAAGACCCTCGAGGACGCGCGGGCGGCCGGCGAGAGGTACGGCGCCCCGGACATGGACAAGCGCACCTTCTTCCGCGCCGTCTCCGACGGCCGGCACAAGCTGGTGCGGTGGTTCTCCCCCACGCAGTACGGCATACCCCGGACCGTCGATGAGCTGCACGCCACCTCCGACGTCGCGCTCTACGACCTGGCCGCCGATCCCGGCGAGATGCGCAACATCGGCGACCCCTCCCACCCCGACTACGACGAGCAGCTCGTGGCCAGCATGCTGGACAAGCTCGTGCGGCTCGTCGAGACCGAGGTCGGCGAGGACGAGGCACCCTTCGACCTCGACCTGTTCGGCACCCGAGAGATCAGGTACCGCCCGCAGGACGCCGAGGCCGGGGCACCCGCGCACGGGGAGTCCAGCGAGCTGCACCACCCCGGGACCGACGCCGAAGCGCAGGAGCGCACCTGAGCGCCCTCCTCTCCGGTCCAGGGACCCCCACGGGTATGGTGCTCGTCCCCGGCGGGGGCCTGTTCATGGGGTCGGACGACTTCTACCCCGAGGAGCGGCCCGCCCACGAGGTGCGGGTGACGTCCTTCCTGCTGGACCGGGCGCCGGTGACGGTGGCGCAGTTCGCCCGGTTCGTGGACGGGACGGGCTACGTCACGGTGGCCGAGCGGTCGCCCGACCCGCGCGACTACCCCGGGGTCGACCCCGAGGTGCTGGTGCCGGGGGCGCTGGTCTTCACCGGGTCCGACGGTCCGGTCCCGCTGCACGACCCCTCCCGGTGGTGGACGTGGACGCCCGGCGCGAGCTGGCGCTCGCCCGAGGGTCCCGGGTCCGACGCGACCGCGGACCGCGCCGACCACCCGGTGACGCAGGTCTGCCACGACGACGCCACGGGATACGCCCGCTGGACCGGGAAGCGCCTGCCCACCGAGGCCGAGCACGAGCTCGCCGCCCGGGGCGGCAGCAGCGGCACCGCCTACGCCTGGGGCGAGGACCGGGTGCCGGACGGGCGGCACCTGGCCAACACCTGGCAGGGCGCCTTCCCCTGGCTGAACACCGCCGAGGACGGCTGGGCGGGGACCTCCCCGGTCGGCTCCTACCCCGCCGACGCCTACGGCACGGTGGACCTGATCGGAAACGTCTGGGAGTGGACCAGCGACCGGTGGAGCGCCCGGCACCCGGACGCCGCGACCTCGCCCTGCTGCGTCCCGGCGGACCCGCGCACCCCGCACCGGGGACGCGAGCGCCCGCGCGACGCCTTCGTCGTCAAGGGCGGCTCGCACCTGTGCGCCCCGGAGTACTGCCTGCGCTACCGCCCCGCCGCCCGCCAGCCCCAGGACCGTGACTCCGCGACGACCCACCTGGGCTTCCGCTGCGCGAGGAACGTGGGCCGGCATCCCTGAGCGCTCTTCCACCGGCGCGCTCCCCTGGGTCTTCGCGGTCAGGTCTGTCAGACCCGACCATTAGGGTCAAGGTGACATCGAAGGCTGGTGAACGCATCGGCCGACGCCCACCGAGGAGGTCCCCATGACCGAAGACCCCAGCACGAGCGACTACCAGTCCGCCGCCACCCTGTCCAAGCTCATCGAGCTGTCCCGCGGGGTCCACCACGGCATCGCCCTCGGCGACGCAGCGGACCACCTCACCAGCTCCGCCCCGTCCTGGCCGGCCGGTGTGGCCACCCAGCTCATGCTGGCGACCACCGAGGGGATGGTGCGCGCCATGGAGCGGGCAGGCCAGGGTCTGGGCATCGACTGGGGCCACCAGAACCTCGAGGCCCTCCGCCGCTGGGCGACCGCCCAGCAGATCCCCGGCGTCGCCGGGAACCGCAGCGGGACGCCCAGCCTCCTCACCCGCTCCCCCGCGTTCGGCGCCCGGCGCGGCAACGCCCCGGCGACCGTGCGCAGCCTGCGTTCCGGCCTGCCCGCCGGTCCCGGGCACGGCAGCCTCGGCGCCCACGCCCTCGTCCGGACCCTCCCGTTCGGGGTGCTCCTGGCGCTGCACGGCCCGTCCCTGACCTGGCCGGTCGAGGAGCTCGTCGGCACCACCCACACCCACCCGCTGGCGGCGCCGACAGCGACGCTCGGCGCGCTGCTGGTCGCCCAGGCGGCGGACCGCTCCGTCCCCCTCGCCGAGGGATGGGTCACCCTGCTGGAGAACCACGCCCCCGAGGGCGGTGACCTGGTCAAGCAGCGGGTGGGTGCGGCGATCACCACGGCCGCGGTGGAGCCCCGCAGCCCCGCCCGGGTCGCCGACCTGGCCCCGGACCGTTCCGCGGCGTCGGCGCTGTCTGCCGCCGTCTACTTGGTCCTGTCCCACCCCGACCCGGACGAGCTCATGATGGCCATGGCCCTGGCCTCCTTCTCCCCGGAGAAGCACGGCACCTCCGCCGTCGTCGGCGGACTGCTCGGCGCCCGCCACGGCAGCACGCCCCTGCTCGAGCACGGCGCCACCCGGCTCGAGCTGGCGTGGGCCTGCGACGCGCTCGCGACCGACCTGGCCATGACCGCCATGCTCACGCCCCTGGCCAAGGAGCCCGACGGTGAACCGTGGCTCCCGTCGTGGGGCGCGCGCCACGGCGGGTGAGTCCTGCCGCGACCCGCGCGTCCGACTGCGGCGCGGGGTTCAGCGCCCGTCGACCCGCGGCTCGGTGAACTCCGCCAGGAACGCCACGAGCATCCGCGCGCTCACCTCCCTCGGCAGCGTCTCGATGAGGTCAAGCACCGCCGTCAGGTCCAGCTCGCCGTCCTCGCGCGCGGCCCGCGCCAGCTCCGCCGGGTCGGGCAGGTCCGGCGACCCCGCCACGCCATCACCGGCCGCAGCACCCGGGCCACCGGCTGCCCCGGCCCCCGCCTGACCCCGCACGTCGTCCGCCCCGCCCGCGAGCGCCTCCAGCAGCTCGTCGAGCACCCCGGCGGTCACCGGCGTCACGGTCAGGTGGGTCGACCGCGGGATCACCGAGCCGTGCGACTGCGTCAACGCCGGCTGCCCCTGCAGCACGAACCCCCTCCGCCGGACCGCCCCGGCCCACAGGTGCGGGTCGACCCGCTCCCCCGCCGGCACGTCCTCGTCCGCGACCACCGCGACCAGCGGTCCGACCGGGTCACCCAGCACCCGCAGGCCGACGATATCGTCGACGCACCCGCGCACCGCCGCCGTGGCGGTGACCAGACGCCGCGTCAGCGCGACATACCCCTGCTCCCCCAGCGCGGTCGTGACCGCCCACGCGGCGGCGAGCGAGGTGGCCGAGCGGGACCCGAGCACGGTGGGGTTGACGACCGGGTACCCCGGCCAGTCGGTGAGCGCGAAGTAGCGCGCCCGGTCCAGCGCGCGGTCGGCGAAGAGGAGGAGGGAGCTGCCCTTGGGCGCGTAGCCGTACTTGTGCAGGTCCGCCGAGATGCTGCTCACCCCGGGCACCCGGAGGTCCCACGGCGGCACCGGCCCGCCTCCCGCGGCCCCCCAGAACGGCAGCACGAGCCCGCCGATGCAGGCATCGACGTGGCACGGGACCCCGGCCTCCTGCGCCGCGGCGGCCACCTCGGTCACGGGGTCGACCACGCCATGGGGGTATGCCGGTGCGCTCACCACGACAAGCGTCGTCCCCTCGTCGAGGCGCCGGGTCAGGTCGGCGGCCGGCAGGGTGCCGGTCGCGGGGTCGACGGGGACGACGTCGACGTCCAGGTCGAGGTAGTGGGCGGCCTTGTGGAACGCCGCATGCGCCGTCTGCGGGAGCACGATCCGGGAGCGGGCCGTGCTGCCCGGGTGGCGCTCCCGCCAGACGTCGCGGGCAGCCTTGACCGCCAGCAGACAGCTCTCGGTGCCGCCGGAGGTGACCGACCCGACGGCGTCCGGGCCGTGCAGGATCTGCCGGCCGAACGCGACCAGGTCGCCCTCCATGAGCGCGACGGAGGGGAAGGTCGTCGGGTCCAGCCCGTTGACCGACTGCACCTCGCGGGCGGCCCGGGCGGCCAGCTCGTCGAGCGCGGCGAGGCCGCTGTCGTAGACGTAGGACAGCACCCGCCCGCCGTGGGTGGGCGCGTCGTGGCCGCGGTAGGCGGTCAGGCGGGCGAGCACCGCGTCCGTCTCGAACGTGATGTAGCCGGGGGTGGTCGGGTCGGGCTGGTGCGTCATACGGGATCCTCGATCGGGACGGCGGGGACGGGCACCGGGTCGCGGTAGCGGCGCAGCACGAGCAGGCTCGCGCCGACGAGCAGGGCGGGCAGCACGGAGAAGGCGACGACGATCGCCGCCAGCGCGGCGTCGGGCTGGGCGACGACCGTGTCGGCGGTGCTGGAGCGGAAGCCGGTGACGGACAAGAGCAGCAGCACGATGCCGGGGCCCAGGGCCAGTCCCCCGGTCTCCGCGGCGGTCCATAGCCCGCTCATCGACCCTCCCCTGCCGCGGCCGGCGGAGGTGATGACGTCGGGCAGCATCGCCAGCGGGAAGAGCTGCATGCCGGCGTAGGCGATGCCAGCGACGCAGACCGGCAGGTAGAGCCAGGCTCCCGGGAACCGGACGAGGGCGAGCAGGCAGAGCGCGGCGAGCGCGAAGAGGACCGACGCGAGGGTGAGCGAGCGGGGCTTGCCGTAGCGGGCGGCATACCGGGTCCACAGCGGCATGACGAGCAGCGCCGGGGCGACGAGGGCCACGAAGAGGAAGGTCAGGGCGGACTGCTGGCCGAGGGTGTAGGTCGCGACGTACTGCGCGGCGGCGAGCATGATCCCGGTCGCGACCGCCTGGAGCACGAAGACGACGAGCAGGACGCGGTATGCCGCCACGTCCCGGAGCGCGGCGAGCCCCTCGCGGTAGCCGCGCAGGGCGTTGCCGCGGACGCCGGCGCCCGGGTCCAGCTCCTCGGCCGGGAGGGCCCGGTGGCCGCGGACGCCCAGGACCGTGCCGAGCATGCCGGCGAGGAGGGCGACGGCGACGACCACTCCCATGAGCAGGTAGCCGGCCGCTCCCCCGCCGACCGCGTCCCGCACCGCCGGACCACCGGCACCCACGAGCAGGATGGCGAGGGCGAGGACCGCGATCCGCCAGCCCATGAGGCGGGTGCGCTCGTCATAGGAGCCGGTGAGGTCGGCCGGCAGCGCGATGTAGGGGACCTGGAACAGGCTGAACGAGGTCGTGGCCAGCACGAAGCACCCGGTGACCCAGACCGCCGCCCAGAGCGGGGTGAGACCCTCGGGGACGGCGAACATGCCGACGAAGCCGACCGGCAGGGTGAGCGCGCCGACCGCCATCAGCCGGGTGCGGGTGCCGCGGCCCCTGGTCTCGCGGTCGCTCAGCGCCCCCACGGCCGGGTCGATGACGACGTCCCAGACCTTGGGGACCACGACAACCAGCGTGGCCAGGAGGGCGGGGACGGCCAGGGTGTCGGTGAGGTAGTAGGCCAGCACCAGCCCGGGCAACGTGCCGAACCCCCCGGTGCCGACGCTGCCCGCGGCGTAGCCCGCGACGGCCCGGCGCGGGATGCGCTGCGTCGCGGTCCGGGCCATGGGCCGCACCCTAGCGGGGGGCGGGGCTGTGTTTGGACAGAAAGGGGATTTCGGCCCTGCGCGTAGGTCAGCCTGGGGTCTTGGGCCCAGGGGCGGTGAACTGCTTGCGCGAAACTCGCCAGTGACCTCCGTTCGTCTGGGAGTTACCCTGACCGTCGTGCTCGCCAACCACGAGCACTTCGGACGGTATGTCGAGCGGGATGAATCGCCTGGTCTTGCTGTGAGTCCCGGTCTCCCGGAGGGCGAACTGATCCCAAGCCTTCATGAACTGCGGTTGCTTCGGCGTCTTGAATCCGGCCAAGACGAAGGCAACGTCAACGGGGGCATCGGCATACGTCTGCCCGTTGGTCCCGAATATGGCGGCAAACCGCGCACTCTTGGACGCCACCTGCCCCGTCTGCCAGCTCGTGTGGGCCTTCGCTTCTACCAGCACCAGCTTCGTGCGCTCGCCAGCGACCCAACCGAGCAACAGGTCGATGTCCTCCTGGTTGCGCTCGAAGGCTTTCCCCTTTGGGGCACCCGAGATCTGGCCCGCGGACTCGTTGGAGGACTGGGCCAAGTCCTCGTTGACCGACTTACCCCGATAAGCGAGCTGAAGGGCAGCGGCCAGCCAGTTGAGATGGAAGTCCATCGCCAGCACGTAGGTGACTCTGTCCAGGTCAGGAACCTGGACGGTTTCAGGAAGCACAGCGTTGAGCCGCTCACGGAACTGGGCGCTCACGCCGAGGGGGACTGCACCGGCGCTCGCCTGCGTCATGAGGATGAATCGCTCCTTGCGGTTAAACGACTCCAACAAGGTCAGAAGGTCCGTCATGGGAGCACTCTGCCCCCTGTACAGGGTGCTGTCACCTCAGTACGGAGCGAGCCACCTCTCGTCGGCAGCCTACCCAATCACGGTGCCCCAGCCCCGAATTCCTGCAACTGATCAAGGACGTGAAGGGCGGCTGGACTCTTGCTTCGACGGGCGACGTCCCGGACGTTTTCCAACGCAGTTCGCAGGTCTTCGCCGTGCTGCTCCTTGACCAGATCGTCGTACCGACGGTCCATCAGGTAGCTGTGGGCGCCCTCCCGCGAGCGGGCTGCCGTCCATGCCACCCGATCGAGGAAGATCTCCAGTGTCCGCGCCGCAGCGGGAACCCCGTGCTCCTCCCTACCGAAGGACAAGTGGTCAAACGCACGATCCATGACCCGCTCCTCGTCGGCGAGCGACTTCAGGCCGAGCGCGGTGGCTACCTTGCGACTGCCCGCTCCGGCCCTCTGGTAGATGTCAGCGACGGGGCGGGCTTTCTCCAGGTAAGCGTTGTCCGTGAGGCTGAACCCCACAAAGAGCAGGTGGCTCGTCATCAGGAGAGCCTGAACCAGTCCGTAAAGAGGTTCCCCGGCTTCGCGGTGGGCCCGGTAGTCCTCTGTTGTCAGTACAACGCCGTGCCGATCCCCCGCCGTCCCGTGGAGCTTCAGCAACCAGGGCGCCTCGGCAGCAGCCCACTGCTGAGCCACGACCTTCAACTCGTCACCGTGCGTCGGCTTCATCGCCAACTCGAGCGCCCGGTCAAAGTTGCTGGTCACGTTCTGCTGCGTCTGCAAACCCGCCAGGAGCGCATGACCCAGCGCGTGGCGCTGAACATGAAGCATCTTTGCCAGGGTGTCGTCGTACGTCACGCCCAATTTCGACTTGGCCTGACCTGCTGCGTCCTTGAGCATTGATTCAGTGCTGTCGTCGGGCACGGTCTGCATCCCCGCCCGGGTAAGCAAGGCGTTCACGAGTCCAGACCAGCTCGGCAGGCCAAGGGGAACGCTGACACCTGCACCGACGAATAAGGAGAGCTGGTCGGCACCTGCTAGCCGACCCAAGCGATCAGCATGGTCCGTGTGCTCGTCGGACAGCTCGAAACTGCTGCTCCCCCGTGCGCCCTGGAGCGCGGCGTAGTCCCGGCCACCCTGCACGACGAGCGCAATGTCGACGCGCAGTTCGGTAGCGGAACGGACTAGTCCAGGGACCAGTTGTTGGACGACCGCACCACGCCTGTGGTCCAGGCCCCCGTTCCCCGTCCCGGGCATAGGCATGGCCAGCAAAGGGACCATGCGACCCGCGCCAGCGGAGTCGCCGACCCTCTGGGCTAGCGCCGCGAGGCCGCGACGCACCACGTCCACGAGAGCGCCCACGTCCTCGCCCGTCGAGACCGTGTCGACGAACTCATGCCGGACGGGACCCCGGGCCGTACGTCGCAACTCGGCCCCGGGTGGCAGCGGTTCCCACCGCTCGCCGCTCGACGGCGTCTGTTGGAACATGTCGAACCACCAGTCGCTGACAGAACCGTCCTGGTCGCACGGGATGAGAAGCCCATCACAGGACAGCGTGGTCAGGTCACCGTGCACAACGAAAAAATGTCCTGTCCGCGGCTCGTTCATGAACCGCACTCTCGCAGAACTACCACCGCTGTGGCCCACGGCGCGCATAGCGCGTCAGCGCCACTTCCCCAGTATGTCGGCCCCGTACCAGGTTGGGGGGCGGACGACTTCCCTTCGGCCCGTTGCCGCCCCATGCCACCTCCATGACGGGTCGACCGCCGACCAGCGCTCACAGGCCGAGCATCGCCTCGCTGCGCTCCCACAGCCCAGTGGCCAGGGCATCGTCGTGGACCTGCGGGTTGACCTTGCCGGGCTTGTTCTTCTCGTAGTACTCCCCCGAGCGCCAGGTGACCCCCGGCGTGCCCTCGGCCAGCCAGACGAGACGCTGACCGCCCTTCTCCACGCTCGTCATCAGGTGCTTGATCGGCGTGTGGTAGGCGAACCGCATGATGCTCGAGGTGTCGTTCGCGAAGTTCGTGGCGATGCCGCCGGGGTGGAACGCGACCGCGCTGATGCCCCGGTCGGCGTGGCGGCGGTGCAGCTCCTTGGTGAACAGGACGTTGGCCAGTTTGCCGTCGCCGTAGGCCTTGTTAGCGTTCCAGCCCCGGCTGTTGTCCAGGTCGTCCAGGTCGAGCTTCACGAACGCGCGGTGACCGACGCTGGAGGTCTGGATGACCTTCGCGCCGGACTCGACCAGGCGGTCCATCAGCAGGTGGGTGAGCAGGAACGGCGCCAGGTGGTTGACCTGGAACGTCTTGTCGAACCCGTCGACCGTGGTCTCCTGCGTGAAGATGCCGCCCGCGTTGTTGGCGAGCACGTCGATGCGCGGGTATGCCGTGAGCCGCTCGCCCGCGAGGGCCCGCACCTGGGCCAGGTCTGCGAAGTCCGCGACGTGCGACGGCGCGTCGATCGCGGCAGCGACGGCGGCGGTCTTCTCCGGCGAGCGCCCCACGACGACCACCCGGTGACCGTGCGCGTTCAGCTGACGGGAGGCTGCGGCGCCGATGCCGTCGCTGGCTCCGGTGATGACGATCGTCTGCTGCTCTGGCATGGGGTCCGTCTCCTCGAGGGGCGCGCGGGGTCTGCGCAGAGGTGCAAGGCGCACCCGCCCTTCGTTCTTCCCGGCGGCCCCCGCCCGCGCCGGGCCACTCCCCCGGGGAGGCGCACACTGTGGTGAGCATCCAACACGGCATGGAGGCACGCATGCGCCGATCGCCAGTCCTACCGCAGCGCACCGGCGGGGAGACCGTCGTGCGGCGCACCGCTCTCGCCCTCGAGGGACTCACGGCCCTCGCGGCCGTCGGCGGCGGGGGTGCGATGATCCTCGACCCGAAGGGCGCCATGGGCCTCCGGCCGTGGATGCTGGACCGGCTGCCCGTCGTCTCCTGGCTGCTGCCCGGGGTCGCGCTCATCGCCTCCAACGCGGTGCTCCCTCTCGCGACAGCCGTCGCGGAGCTCCAGGGCCGTCGCTGGCCGCGCCGCTTCGGGCACGTCCTCGCCGGCACGGTGCTTCTCGCCTGGCCGCTCACCGAGACGGCGACCTTCGGCTACCCGTTGGAGGGCGAGCCCCTCCTCCTGCGCCCGGCTGTCGCGGCGACGGGCGTCACCCTGGTCGCGCTCGGTGCGATGCTCCGCGCCCGGTGATCAGAAGTCGGTGAGAACGCCGCCCTGGTATTCGTAGCCGGTCAACGACGGTCCCCACGAGCTGCCGGTCCACCACTCGTGGTAGAGCGCCCTGTCGGTCCCGAGGACGAATGTCGCCGCCTACCACCACTGGCTCAACGCGGCTTGGCACGTATAGGTGCATCAGACCAGAAGCGTTGGGGCGCCGGAGGAGTGACTGTTTATTCTAGTAGCGCGCCGGAGGCCTCGAGGGCCGCCTCGAAGCTGCACAGCCGTCTGAACACCCCTCGTGCTCCCTCACGCGCACGACGCGCCAACCCACTCCCCTAGGAGGGGATGGTGTCGCCACCACGCGGGGTCGCGTCGATCTTGGTCGCCCACCAGTCATGGTTCGCCTTCGGCTGTTCCCGTGCTCGGGACAGCCGTGCCAGAAGCGCCCGTCCACGAAGATGGCCACGCGAGCCCGGGAAAAGGCGATGTGGATGGTCCGTCGCCGGTTTCCCCGAACCGGGTAGACGACCCTGAAACGCCGGCCCGCCGCGTGCAGGGCGCGCCGCTGAGCAAACTCTGGCGAGGTGTCGCGTCGACGTGCGGTCGACATCCGCACGGACATTGCCGTCGATGAAGACCCCAGAATGCGGCGGTGGAGTGGTGGACGTGACTTACCTCCCCCCCGGAACGCTACGCCGCAGAGCCAGAACACCTGAGGCCCCGAAGCGAACGCGCAGGGCGTCATCCGCCGTCTCTGGATCGATGCCCAGGACGTCGAGAATGCCGAGCGTCACGGTGGCTATGAATTGCCACTGCTGGGTTGTTTGTGTCTTTACCGGCCTCTTCCATAGCGACTCAGAACGCTGCCACAGGATGTCGGAGGTCTCCCGAAGACGCTGCAGCGTGACGGCCTCTCCTTCGGCAGCGACCGCCAAGGCGACGCCAACCAGGCTCGCAACCAGTTGCAACTCCTGCCACCGACCCGTTCGGCGGGAATTCTTGAAAACGTCGCCCCAAGGGTCGGCAGCTGTGTGCACCTGCACCGCACTAGCCATCAACACCATCAGGTCCTCGACGCGCCTTGAACTGCGCAACGGATCCGACGGATCTTGATCAAGACGGTCCATCAGAGCGTTGATGTGTGCTGCCGTTGACCGTTGGCGAGACCGCCCATCCTGGACGCCATCGAAAACGAGCAGGGAAGCGACCCAAGAGAGGACCTTGGTGCGTTGATAACGAGCGGTACCGAATCCGTACCCCTCCAAGGCCGGGGCGAGTTGACGCAGTTCCCCCCACTTCAATGACAGGAACGGGGCGACGTCAAGAGGCTCCTGCGCGTCTCCCGCAGTCGCCAACAGGGCCCGCATAAGCGCGTGCTTGTGGTAACGCGCGTTCCGGATCTCTTCGGCGTTGAGGTGCTTACCTTGCTTGTTGTAGAGGTTGAACACCTCGTGGATCTGCTGCGGGCTCGCGGAGTCGTCGTAGGTGATCATGGGCAACTTGTACTTGGTCGAGTTCGTCTCGAAGACATCCCCGACCTCGTGCCACTGCCCCGCGACGTAAAGGGAAATCTCACGGATCTGCGAGTAGTACTTGCCCTGCAGAGGTTCCAGAGACCCGCCGAGGGCGATGCTGTTGGTCCGCAACTTGAAGGGGAAGTACAGCTCTCGCTCCTGGGTGCTGGTGAGCGCCGTGCCGGTGAGTTCCTGCCATCGCCGCCGAAAGGCCGGGTAGTCCTGGCGGAAGAGCTCCGGCAAAGACGGGTCACGCTCCAGAGCAGCCAGACGGTTGACGTGCTCGAGTGCCTTCGGATGGCTACCGGTGAAGCGCAGGATCGCGGTGAGTCTCTGCTTCCCGTCGATGACCTCGTAGACCGACCGCCCCCCTTCGTTGGTCCGCATCAAGATGACGGAAGGGAGTGGGATCCCCCGCAGGATCGACTCCATGAGGATCTGAGCGTCGACGTTGGGCCAGACGTCGCCGCGCTGATACGAGGGGCTGAGGTTCAAACGCCCTCTCTCGGCATGAGCCTTGATGTCGCTGATGGGCCACACATCAGCCTCGGCCAGGATCGCGCCCGAGCCCTCCGACTCGACCTCCTCCTCGGCCTCGTCCCAGGCAGACATCCAGGCGCCGGTAGCAGCCCGTAGGCTGGCGCCCTCGGCCTCGACTTCCTCGATGAACGCGTCACGACGCTGCACGGCCCGTTCAAGACGGCTCTCCAGGGCCTCGAGTCCGGCGTTCGAGAACTCGCTCGGGTCGTCCGGCTGGATCAGCGATTCCCAGTCATCTCGACCGAGTTCCATCGCCAACAACTTGACCTCGGCGGCCCTTGTCCGACGGCCGGTCAGCGGCTGGCCGAACCGCAACAAATCTTGGACACCCAGCAAGGCAGTGAACCAGGTGTCGTCCCCGAACCTGACCTCGTCCTCTCCGAGGTCCTCGACACGAAGCGTGACCTCGTTGGGCACCACCGTGGAGTTCGAGAGATCAATCAGGTGCTCGATGATGCGTTGCTGGATGTCCCAGCGTTCGTCGACCTCGGCGGCGCCCTCGTGGTCTCCATCCTGCAGCTGCCCAGGGGAACTGACCTCCGACACCCGCGTGGAGACGCCCGTGCCTGCACCCTCGGATGCGCTTCCACCGGCACCGGCCACCTCGACCGCCCCGGACTTATCGAGTTCGGAGATCCGGTCCCACCTGTCCAGAACGTACCGGGCCATGGCACCGCTGACAGGGGTTCCAACCCACCGAGGTAGGAGCGGGAATCTGGCGATCTCGGGTATCTGGGACTCGACGCCTCGGGCTCGGGCCCCGTCCCGGAGGACGCCGTAGGCGCGCAGCAGGGACGGGGGATCGGAGAGGAAGCGCTCGGCGACCTTCTGGTCGTACTTCGCGCCGTGCGACCTGGACCCGTCCAGGTTGGCCATCTTGGCGAGGACGCTGGACGGGGGACGGCGGAACAGGTCAGCCAGTTCAGGAACCGGGCTCGGAGCGCGATTCGCCGTGGAGCCGCCGAAGCTACGATGATCGACAACAAGACTGGCCACGAGGCAGAGGACCACTTCGACCGGAAGGAAGTCGACCTGCCTGGTGCCTGGCACCGTCTGCCTCTCGAGAATGCTGCCCCACTGCGCCTCTGCTTCTGCTGGCGAGATCTGCAGGACGTCCTCGAGCACCCATGACATGTGCCGTTTATAGCACCCTGGTCAAGGCCACCAACGGAGGCTGTCGGAGCGGTCATGTATAACTCTGGGAACGCCAACGACGATGAACGGTGAGGGGAGAAGCCTGTGCAGGCATGGGGAACGTACATGGAGTGGAATGCCGCTACTTGCGAGGCCTTCTTTCCGGAGCTCCCATCGCCCGCCCCCGTCTACCTCGACTTCGAGGGGGATCAGGTCGACGCGCTTGCGGAGTTGACGGGAACGCCTGTTGACGAGGTCATCGCGCGCCTCGCCGAGGCAACCAGAGCGACCCTGGACCTGACCGACGGACCGAACCTCGTGTTCTCTGCCCACCGCACCCAGCTGCGGTCGTGGCGGAGCAAGCGCACGCGGAAAGCAAGTTACTCCGAGCCGCCTCCCGTCCTGGGGCTTCTCGCGGTTCTGAGCGCTACCGCCGAGTTCATGCGTCACGGCGACGGGATGTCTGAGGCCAACTACTACGGACGGCTCGCGCAGGTCCTGGGCATCAGCGAGCACAAGGAACTGGTCGCCGCCGGGTATCGGAGGGTGGCGGAACCGTTCTGGAGAGCCTTGAACGACTGGCTCGTCGGGCTGGACGGTCTGCGTGGACTACCCACTGCGTACGCCCTGCAGCATCGCTATGTCGGGCTGCCCCTTTCCCAGGCGCTCGTCCGTCGGGGAGACCGCGAGCGACTCGTCGGGTTCTTCCAGTCTTTCGGCCTCAGCCCTGGATCAGACGTGCCACCGGCCGAGATGCAGATCCTGCTCTCTGCGTGGATGAGCAGGAAGCCCTGCCCGGCAACGAGGACGTTCGAGTCCCTATGGAGTCGCCAAGCAGCCAGGCCGCGCATTGCCCAGACTGCCGCCGTGGCACTGGCCTCCTGGGACGGCACCTTGCCTCGCACCCAAGGTGCGGAGGGAGGTGTCACCTCTCGCGCGATGCTGCTCCTGGAGCTCGGAACCTTCCCCAAGAAGAAGCTCAGTCTCGGTGTGCTCATCAGTGCTGCGGAACCACTGCAGTCCAGAACTGCAACCATCTTGAGCAGCAGCAAGGAGGTTCCCGTCACACTGCACCCCGCGGGTTCGGGAACCTTGAGCCTTGGGGACGAGGTAGCGCTGGACTCGACCACCTTGCTCGAGGGCGTGTTCACCCTGACTGACTCGCTGAACGACTCGCAGATCTCCAGGCGCCCCCGTCGGGCGGTCCCCTTCAAGCAGGACCCCCTGTCACAACGTTGGGTCGAGGCAGACCAGGTACTTCTGGCGGACAACCTACGCATTGTCGCCCACGACGACCTCGTCGAACGCTTGGAAAACGTTCTCTCGCACGTAGCCCGGCCCGGCTGGACCAAGTTGGACAGCTCGTTCCCCGGCGTCCCCACCCACTGGTCCGTATTCAAGGACGTCGAGGTGCTCGGGCACCCCGGCGGACTGGTCTCGCCCAGTGGCATGGACGACCTCGCGTTCCTGGTGCCGATCACCAACCGACAGGTTCGGATCGACGGTGGCTTCAAGCTGCCGGGCTCCACCCGCAACAAGTGGCACGCCGGATCCCCACCTGAGATTAAGGCTGTGAGCGACGCCCCCGGCGGCGTCTCCGTCCGAGTGATCCAGTTCACCGACCACGGGGACGAGGAAGAGGTCGTCATCGCCGCTGACGACCCGAGCGGAGTGCTGGTCATTGACCTGGGAGAGCACGGCCTTACCCCCGGTTCCTATCGCGTTGACCTTCTCGAGGATGAAAAGCTGACATCCTCGACGCACTTCTACCTGGCAACCGGCAGCCAGCCCGACACAGCGCATTGGAACCGCATCGAGCCCGTCGAGTACGAGGTGGACCGAGTTCTCGGAGTTCTCGGCGTTTCCAGCAGCCCACGGGCCTTACCCGCGCCCGCCACCACTGCTATCTGCCCAGCGGTGACGTGGTGGGAGGGAGCTGTACGCAGGCAAGCCGCACCGGCTTCTCTTAGCGTCGCTCTGCCCGATCCTGCGTCGTGCATCTACACAGGACGGCACGTCGAAATCATCGAGACTCCGCGACTCGATCGCCGTGGCCGACCGGTTCAAAGCACGGTGGAGGGCCGCTGCCAGGGATGTGGCCTCGTGCGCCGGTACTCGACCAACTACTACGCGAACCGTCGCCGGCACAACCGCAAGGCGCACCACGTTGAATCTGCTCAGATCAGGTCCGTCTCCGGCGTGCAACATGTTCGGGAGGCGGACGAGACGAACTGGGATCTTCTTCTCGACGCTCTTTTCCACGTGGGCGGCGGCACCTGGGACTCCTTCGAGCGCATCGCCATGCAGATCGAGCCAACGGGCATCTTCGTCGACCATGCGAGCCGACTGTTGGAGGCACTTGGTCATCTCAACATCGGGCGCGATCCAGAGAGCCTGCGGCCCGTGAGCTGGGAAGTCACAGAGACGCGGTTGGACATCTCCCCTGGCGACTACGCGACATACCTGGGGTACTGGTCCGACACCCTGAGCAATTCCTTCTTCGCGGAAGCAGCCGAGGCGGGTGCCTCGGTCGACTCGTTCGAGAATCCCAATGGTCCAGCGACGTGGTTCAGCACTCCACCGTCGACCCTCGAAGGTTTGGACGTCCCCATCGACAGTTCTGGGAGACGCATTCTGGAAGTGTTGCCAGCGCTGAGCTCGATAGCACGGGCGCTCCCCAGGAGGCCTGACCAGGTGTCTGGGAGCATCACCCGCTTCGACCCGCAGTCGGCCTCCTGGGTGGACTCGGACACGATCGAGGGCCTGGGTGGGTTCCGGATACGTCGCTTCGGCGCGTTGGACATCATCCGGACGGAAGAGGACCTTCGGGAAAGCACCATCGCCATCAGCACGGTCCAGCTGAGCAAGCACATAGCCGCCCTTGTGACTGGCGCCCCCCCATTGGTCGCCTACTCCCGGGAAAGCCAAGAACTTCGCGTACCGAAGGGGGCGGATCTGCCAGGCCTGCTGGGCAGGGCCACGGTCTCCTTCAGCGGGCGCGAGCCCCAGCTCATGGGTCGTTCTTTGGTCTACACCACTGTTCCAGACTGGGCGGCAGACCGCATCTACGCCATCCTCTCCAACTGAAAGCCGACACCATGACCCATCCGCTCGAGGTTCGTCAGAACCTCGTCGAGACCCTCACTCGATACATCGACACCCAGTACTGGTTGAGGTACCCGCGGCTCATGGACGAGCGTCGCGAGCTGCTGGAGAGCCGAACGCTGGTCCAGGACGTCTTTGTCGAGCCGGTCGTGCCCTACCAGGGGACGGCCCCGGCCGTCGACACACTGGCCGCCTGGGGGCTGACGCCTGCAGAGGCTGAAATCTTGACGAGAAGTGTCTTCGGCGCCTCCGATCCCCACTCCGTGCTGCTGCGAACCCACCAAGCTCAGGCCCTGGAGGCCCACGCCCGTGGTGACAATCCCGTGGTCACGAGCGGCACGGGCTCCGGCAAGACAGAGTCCTTCCTCCTGCCTCTCCTTTCCGACCTGATCGGGGAAGGACGCGAATGGGAGCCCGAGACGGTCAACGAATGGTGGAACAAGGCCGGATGGTCACCGCTGCGGCGCGGTAGGACGGCAGCGATGCGAAGCCTCGTCCTCTACCCCACGAATGCACTCGTCGAAGACCAGATCACGCGTCTGCGACGAGCAATTCGCAGTATCAGGCGGCAGGGCGGGCCTAGCCTGTGGTTTGGCCGGTACACCGGCTCCACCATCGGATCAGGCGAGTTGCCCTGGAAGGGTAGCTCGAACAGGATCGTGCCCGTCGCGAACGAGATCCACGAGATGATCACCGAGTTCGACCGCGTATCAGCGGTCGACGGCCTCCTGACGTCGGAGATGTGCGACCCGCGGCGTGACGAGATGGTGACTCGGTGGGACATGGTGGCGGCCCCACCAGACATTCTCGTCACCAACTACTCCATGCTGAACGTCATGCTGATGCGCCCGCGCGAGGACGCCATCTTCGATGCCACACGTGAATGGCTCGAGCAGGATGCCCAGCATTCCTTCTCGCTCGTGGTGGATGAACTGCACCTGTACCGTGGCACCCAGGGCGCGGAAGTGTCGCTGGTTCTCCGAAACCTGCTGAAGCGATTGGGTCTCGCGCCTACGTCGCCGCAGTTGAAGGTGATGGCGACGAGCGCTTCGCTGGGCGAAGACCCCTCGTCTTATCTCGAGGCCTTTTTCGGTGTCCCGAAGGAACGCTTCGTCGTGCTTCCAGGCCGACGTATGCCGATTGAGGCACCTCAAGGTGGGCTGGACGCGTGTCCCCCATCTCGACTCAGCCATCTCATCGCCGACGCATGCCGGCCGGCCGCCGATCAAGATCCCCTGCCCACGGCCTCGTCCGACCTTGCCGCGCGGCTGGGGGTCGACCTCGGTCGCCTCGACACAGCGCTTGAGACGATGTCGACCGTAGAGCAGGACTCATTAATACCCATTCGGGCGCACATCTTCATGCGGACGATGCGAGGCGTGTGGGCATGCGTCGACCCACAGTGCCCGCTGACGAGTCGAGACGACCCGCTTCCAGTCGGCAAGCTCTACGACCGCCCGCAGCATTTCTGCGAGTGCGGGTCACGTGTGCTCGAGCTGCTCTACTGCTTCCAGTGCGGTGATGTCAGCCTGGGCGGCTATGTGGTTACCTCTCATGACGACGGCCAGTTCCTCTCATCGCAGCCGATGGAGCCGCAGACGAGACGGACCATGGTCTTCCAGCAGACCCGAGCTAGGTATGCGTGGTACCGCCCCGGTCACCCGCCCGCAGCGCAAGAGGGATGGGAGCACCAGGTCGGCGATGGCAAGGTCAAGTTCGCTTTCCAACCAGCGGAACTCGATGCGAAGATGGGGTTGCTGTCAGCAGCAACACCTGCAACCGCGACCGGCATTGTCGTCGGCGCAGCCGGTGGCGACCCGACCAAGGTTCCGGCTCTCCCCTCCAGATGTCCTCACTGTGGCCACAAGGAAACGCAGACCCGGATGCGACACGGCAGCGTCCGAAGCCCGATCCGAGCACATACCCAGGGCGCATCCCAGGCGACACAGATCCTCATCTCAGAGGTGGTAAGGAGTGTCGGCACCGACCCCGCATCACGTAAGACCATCGTCTTCTCGGACAGTCGGGACGACGCTTCGCGTACGGCTGTGGAGTCGCTGCGAACCACTTCTTCGACCTCACCCGTCAACTGGTGCAGAAGGCCCTGGACGAGCAGGAGTCCGCGACCCTGCGGCTGCTGAGGGATGGCGTCGAGCCCGGCAAGCTTCCACCGCACGAACTGGCGGCCCACGCCAACGCCGCGCAGATGTTTCCTGACGTCCACAAGGCCTTCCAGCGACGGTATCTCGACGCCGCCACGGCGGATGACCTCACCACCATCACCGCCTTCGAGAACAGCCAACGCGGTCGTCGCGCTCTGCCGTGGACGGACGTTGTGCGTCACACCAGCAACAGCTTGGCGGCGCTGGGGGTGCCACCGGGGGGTCCGCGCGCTTCCCTGCAACGGTTGACGTCTGACGAAACCAAAGCCTGGACATGGGCGTTCGACCCGCCCACGCCTGGGCTCTGGTCCACTCTTCCCGATGGGGGGACGAAGGATGATGAGCAGGCTCGTTATCGTCGCGCTCAAACCATGGCTCTGGGCGATGTCTCTCTTCGGCGCAGCCGTACGCGACCTGGAGTCTGCCGGAGTCGCCTACCTGGGGCTCATCGGGGACAGCGACACGAGTGGTCTCATTCCCTCGGTGCTGAGGCTCTTCGCTATCGGTGGGCGTTGGCATCCCTACTTCGAGGGAACTCCTGCCAAGGACTGGCAGAAGAGTGTGCTCGACTATCTCGCGCGGGTGTCAGTTCTACTGAAGGTCGACCTTGGCACCCTCAGAGGCGAGGTCGCCTCTAAGGTAGAACCCCTGCTGTCGAGGGGCTCCTTGTCCTTGACCGACCCTGCGATCCCGATCGAGCTCATCGCACCCGGCGACACCTATTTCGTCTGCGACGTGTGTGCACGACCCCACCTGCACGCGTCGGCACAGGTATGCACGCGACTTGCCTGCCCCGGCACGTTGATCGAGAATCCGGCCGAAGCACAGTCGGACTACTACGCCTGGCTCGCCGGTCAAGAGGCTCGGCGGCTGGCTGTGGCGGAACTCACCGGGCAGACCCGTCCCTACCGTGTTCAGCGCGAGCGCCAACGGTGGTTCCGCGACGCATTGCTGCCGATCCCGGAGGAGAACCCACTGTCAACCCCGCTCGATGTCCTGAGTGTCACGACCACCATGGAAGTCGGCGTTGACATCGGCTCCCTTCGATCTACCGTCATGGCCAACATGCCGCCACAGCGGTTCAACTACCAGCAGCGCGTTGGACGCGCCGGCCGAGCTGGGCAAGTCTTCTCGTACGCCGCGACCTTGTGTCGGGACCGGAGTCATGATGACTTCTACTTCGTAGAGGCTCATCGAATCACTGGGGATCCCCCGCCCCGGCCGTTCCTGGACACGGGTCGTCAGACCGTCGTCAGGCGAGGCGTGGCTGCGGAAGTTCTCCGGCTCGCCTTCCGCAGCGCGTCCGTCAAGGTCTCCGCTGTGCACAACGTGCATGGAAACTTTGGGAGCGTCGAACAGTGGGCGGAGAACCTCCCCCATGTCGCTTCGTTCTGCGCCCACGACCCCGCCATCGACCGAATCGTCGACAGTTTCAGTGCCTACTCGGGCATGCCCGCCGACGAGGTAGAAGAGATGCGCCTGTGGGTGCGCAACGGTCTTGTCGAGGACATCGACGCGGCCACGCGAAGCCCGCTGAACTCGCAGCACGAACTCAGCGAGCTCCTTGCCAACGCGGGTGTTCTTCCGATGTTCGGATTCCCCACCAAGGTTCGTCAGCTCTACTTCAACCCCGGTGCCGACAACGGCGCCAAGGGAAGGGACGACGCCATCTCCGACAGGTCGTTGGATCAGGCAGTCTCGCTCTTCTCGCCGGGCTCGATCGTGATCAAGGACGGCTGGAGCTACACCGCGAACGGCTTCGCCGCCTATGGGGCCGGGTACAAGCCAAGGCTTGTAGACCCCCTTGGCGAGCCGATGACCGTACTGCGCTGCGCCGAGTGCGGGAGTGCCGAGGCGTCCAACCTGCGCGACGCCACCGATTGCCCGATCTGCCAGCACAACCGGTCACGCACGACGATGTACATGCCCAAGGGATTCATGACCGGGGGCGACCGTGACGATCGACGGATCGACGATGACGAGTCGGCTCGTGCGAGCCGACCTGTTCTGGGGTGGACTGATCTCACCGAGAAGCCTGACACCACGCTCCCCGGGATGGAGATCTGGCAGCTCGAGCAGGCGAAACTCGTGACAATCAACGACAACAACGGCGACCTTTTCGAGATGTACCGTCGAGCAAACCGTTCCGTCGTCGTTGCACTGAGCGGTTCGCTCAATGCCGACAATGTCACCAAGATCGGCAAGGCTGCCATCGGCGACATCCGGGTGACGGACGCGATCCTCGCGCTCCCGCGGCCCGCTGACGTCCCAGACAACGTCATCGCGATCTCCGAGCACGCGACTCGATGGGGTGCCGCCGCGTTGACCAGTCTGGCCGCCGCTATCAGGCGTGGAGCACAGCATGAGTTAGACGTGGACCCTGCGGACTGCGCGTAGGGACGCAGTCTCGTCGTGTGGGCTCCACCAGGACCGCATCCGTGTACATCGCCGACGCCCTCGAGAACGGTGCTGGTTATGCCGTGGAGCTCGCCAGGCCGGAGCGTATGACAGCCGTCCTGACCCGACTCGTGGATGCCATTGGACCGCGATGGGCAGACCCGGAGCACGCCAGGTGCACCGCTTCCTGCCCCGACTGCCTACGGTCCTACGACAACCAGATGGATCATCCGTGGTTGGACTGGCGGCTCGCCTTGGACGTGGCCGAACTGTGCCTCGGTCGACCCATGAATGAGCATCGCTGGCTCGACCGGGGACCCTTCGCGTCGTCGATGTTCCGAAGCGCCTTCGACGGCGTTGAGGAACGCGAGGCGGGCGACCTTTTCTCCCTCACAACCGGACGACGTGCCGTTGTACTGGCCCATCCGCTCTGGCGCACCGACCCGGACTCGTGGAACACGCGGCAGAAGGCGGCTGCGGAAGCACTCCGCCAGGACGGGTACACAGTCCTGTTTTCCGACATTCGCACCTTGACCCTGTTGCCTGAGCGGGTCTACGGACAACTCCTGGGAGAAACGCTATGACTAAGGGTCGTATCCTGGCGGAAGAGTTCCCCGAGCGCCCGTTGATGGCGACTCTGTCGGACTTGCTCGGCATCCCGCACTTCACGACGAGCCGAGGTAGCACCGTTCGGAGAGACTTTCTAGAAAGTGTTGCGGGCGCCCTTGGCGTGCCTCAGGACGTATCGACGAAAGACGGCCTGATACGGCTGATTTGGGAGTGCGCGCATCCAGGGCAGCGCATGCCGGAAGATCGCCTCGCCCGCGGCGGAACCGTGACAAATCGAGTGCTTCAGGAGATCACCGACGGTCTTAGTGATCGGGTGGATCCCTCTGGTCGACTGGATCAGTCAACCCTGGACCTTGACCTCCAGGTCGAGGTGCAGGACTGGACCCCTGAAGGCCTTGAGGACACTCGTTCCCGCCGGCTGCAAGCGGTGGCCGTGCGGGAAGGTCGTGATCACTTCCGTACGACGGTGCTGAGCGCCTACGGCGGCCAGTGCGCGGCCAGTGGTTGTTCCACCCCCGCGGTCCTGCAGGCGGCACACATCATGCCTTACAGGGGGGTGGAGTTCGACCACGTGCAGAACGGCATCTCGCTGAGAGCGGATATTCATTTCCTGTTCGATCGCCGCTTTCTGGCGATCCATGAGACCGAGCACGTCTTCCTTGTGCGGCGCGACGCCACCACGGCTGACTACGCTCACCTCCACGGTCAGAGGGTCAGGTTTCCGTCCAGACGGCAGTTCTGGCCATCCCCCGCAGCCCTACGCGCTCATCGCCGTTGGGCCGGTCTCTGACTCCTCAGGGATGACCACGCTGCCTCGGCTGGGGTTGCAGTTGGCGTCCGCCCTATCAAGAATCGCCCGGCCCAGGGATGGCGGCAGCAATTCTTCGTCCCGGCGGACGTGCTCGACCAGGACAGTCCAAGCGGCCCCGACGCAGACGCCGTTGCCGACCTGCCGGTAGGAGTCCGAGTCGCGCTGTTCACTGGGGAAGGAAAAGTCACGACCCAAACCCTGGAGCCGGGCAGCCTCATGCGGAGTGATGACCCGCTTGCGTGATCCGATCACGGACGTTTGGTTGATGGCCACAAGCGCGGGGAAGTAGGTCGCCCTCTTGGCTCGTATGCCGGAGGGCCTGAAGTGCATGATCGTGTCCCACAGGCTGGTCTCCCACTGAGCCTGCCACTCCAGCTTTCGCCGCGACATCGGCAGCAATGCGTAATCGCTCGAGGTTCGCCACGGCCTGATCACCGCCCTGTTCTTGCGGTAGAAATCGATGTTCTTGAGGATGAAGGATCGCTTCCAGGGAGGATCATCCGCGAAGTCCTCCTCACCCAGCGAGAGATACGCATCGCGCCAATACTCTGCCCACAGAGGAAAGCCTGGAAGTCGGCGGGCCCCACGGTCGACGCCGTCAACGGCGCGAGCGACATTGACAGGCTTCCACCAGGGAAGATCCTGGATCAGGGAGTCCCAGAACGAGACCCAGCGATGCTGCTCCTCGGACATGCGGTAGGCCTCAAGATTCTCGATCTCACGGTCGTCATCGAGGATCCAGTCGATGCGCCAGTCCTGGGGATCCCACGCCTTGGGCTGCCAGTCAGCCAGAGTCGGCGGCACGAGGGCAGGGTCGTCCACGCGTCCCTGAACCAGAGTGCCGAGGATGAACACTCGGTCACGCACCTGCGGTGTCCCGCCATCAGCCGGATGGATGAGGTGAGGCGACAGGACAGTGGGCGTCGAACTCACCTTGTAACCGAGACGATGGAGGGTCGCGATAATGACCTCCCATTCGTGCTTGTGCTGGGGTCCGACCAGATTTCGGACGTTCTCGAGGAGAATCAACTTCGGCCGGCGGTCCTTCAGAATGCGAGCGATGTCCCAGAAAAGGGTCCCGCGGATCTCTTCCATGCCCCTCTGGAATCCCGACTTCGAGAAAGGCTGGCAGGGAAACCCCGCCGTCAGGACGTCGATGTCATCGGGGAGGTCCGTGTCGAGGCCCTCGTTCGATGTGGTGGCCTTGGTGATGTCCCCGTTCAGTTTGAAGTCTCCCGGAAGGGCCCCCTCAAGCCAGTTCTGGCTGTAGGCGCGACGCGCCTTGGCGTCGATCTCGGAAACGTAGACGCATTCGCCACCTGCGTGAGAGAGGGCGGCGTGAAAGCCTCCGATGCCCGCGAAGAGGTCAGCGAAACGGAAGGTCATGACTCGGATCCTAGAACGTGTGTACGGAACAGTGGAGAGGCGCGCCGTTCTAACGGCGCGCCTCCCAACTGACTAGATCAGCTGCAGCCGCTGGTGCTCCCGCAGCCCTCGCACACGTAGCACGAGCCGGCCGGGCGCATCTTCGTCCCGCAGGTCATGCAGATCGGCGCGTCGGCGACCTTGCCCTGGAACTGCTCGAGCAGCTCGGTCGAGGAGTGGATCGCCGGGTCCGTCTTGCGGGCGTCGGCGGCCCCGGTGCCGGAGGAGTCGGCGACCTTCTCGGCCTTCTGCTCCTTCTTGGCCGGGGACGTGGCCACGCCCTGGCTGAAAGACTCCAGCTCGTCCTCGTAGGCCTCGTCGTCGTTGGACTGCGTCGGCGCGTAGGACCCGGTCTCCAGCTCCCGGGCCCGCTCCTCGGCGGAGTGGATGCCCATGAAGGAGCGGGTCTCGAAGTCCAGGTAGTCCAGCGCCAGGCGGCGGAAGACGTAGTCCATGATCGACTGCGACATCCGCACGTCCGGGTCGTCGGTCAGACCGGCCGGCTCGAAGCGCAGGTTGGTGAACTTCTCGACGTAGGTCTCCAGCGGCACGCCGTACTGCAGGCCGATGGACACCGCGATCGAGAAGGCGTCCATGACACCGGCCAGGGTCGAGCCCTGCTTGCCGAACTTGAGGAAGATCTCCCCCAGGTCGCCGCTGTCGTAGGTGCCGGCCGTGAGGTAGCCCTCCGCGCCGCCGACCGCGAAGCTCGTGGTCTGGCTGCTGCGGCGCTTGGGGAGCCGCTTGCGGACGGGGCGGTACTCGATGACCTTCTCCGGCTCGCCCTTCTCGTCCGGCTTGGCGGCCTTGCCCTCCTTGCCGTCGGACAGCGGCTGGCCGACCTTGCACATGTCGCGGTAGACGGCGAGCGCCTTCAGGCCCAGGCGCCAGCCCTCCATGTAGACCTCGGCGATCTCCTCGACCGTGGCCGACTCCGGCAGGTTGACCGTCTTGGAGATCGCACCGGAGAGGAACGGCTGGACCGCGGCCATCATGTGCACGTGGCCCATGGGCTTGATCGCCCGGGCGCCCATGGCGCAGTCGAAGACCTCGTAGTGCTCGGTCTTCAGGCCGGGGGCGTCGATGACGTGGCCGTGCTCGGCGATGTACTCGACGATCGCCTCGATGGTCTCCTCGGTGTAGCCCATCTTGCGGAGCGCGCGCGGGACGGTCTGGTTCACGATCTGCATCGAACCGCCACCGACGAGCTTCTTGAACTTGACCAGCGAGAAGTCCGGCTCGATGCCGGTGGTGTCGCAGTCCATCATGAAGCCGATGGTCCCGGTCGGAGCGAGTACCGAGGCCTGGGCGTTGCGGTAGCCGTTCTTCTCGCCCAGCTTGACCACGTCGTCCCACGCCTGGGTGGCGGCCTTGTGGATCTCGGTGTCCATGGCGTCCAGCGGACGGACCTGGTCGTTGGCGGCCTGGTGCTTGCGCATGACGCGCTTGTGCGCCTCGGCGTTGCGGGAGTAGCCGTTGTAGGGCCCCACGACCGCGGCCATCTCGGCGGAGCGCTTGTAGGCGGCGCCCGTCAGCAGCGAGGTGATCGAGGCGGCCAGCGCACGGCCGCCCTCGGAGTCGTAACCGTGGCCGGTGGCCATGAGCAGCGCGCCGAGGTTGGCGTAGCCGATGCCCAGCTGACGGAAGTTGCGGGTGGTGTCGCCGATCGCCTCGGTCGGGAAGTCGGCGAAGGTGATGGAGATGTCCATCGCGGTGATGACCAGCTCGACCACGGACCGGTAGGTCTCCACGTCAAAGGTGTCGTCGTCGCGCAGGAACTTCATCAGGTTCAGCGAGGCCAGGTTGCACGAGCTGTTGTCCAGCGACATGTACTCCGAGCACGGGTTGGACGCGGTGATGCGGCCGGTCTCGGGGTTGGTGTGCCAGTCGTTGATCGTGTCGTCGTACTGCAGGCCCGGGTCGGCGCACTCCCAGGCGGCCTTGGCCATCTTGTCAAAGAGCCCGCGGGCGTCCACGGTGTCGATGACCGAGCCGTCCTTGCGGGAGGTCAGGCCGAACTCCGTGCCCTCCTCGACGGCGCGCATGAACGCGTCGGTGACGCGGACGGAGTTGTTGGCGTTCTGGTACTGCACGGAGTGGATATCGGCCCCGCCCAGGTCCATGTCGAAGCCGGCGTCGCGCAGCGCGCGGATCTTGTCCTCCTCGCGCGCCTTGGTGTCGATGAACTCCTCGATGTCGGGGTGGTCCACGTCCAGGACAACCATCTTGGCCGCGCGGCGGGTCGCGCCGCCGGACTTGATCGTGCCCGCGGAGGCGTCGGCGCCGCGCATGAAGGAGACCGGGCCGGAGGCGGTGCCGCCGGAGGAGAGCAGCTCCTTGGAGGAGCGGATGCGGGAGAGGTTGAGGCCGGCGCCGGAGCCACCCTTGAAGATGAAGCCCTCGTCGCGGTACCAGTTGAGGATCGAGTCCATCGAGTCGTCGACGGACAGGATGAAGCAGGCGCTGACCTGCTGCGGGCTCTGCGTGCCCACGTTGAACCAGACCGGGGAGTTGAACGAGAAGACCTGGTGGATGAGCGTGTAGGTCAGCTCGTGCTCGAAGATCTCCGCGTCCTCGTCGGTGGCGAAGTAGCCGTGCTCCTTGCCCGCCTTGACGTAGGTCAGCACCACGCGGTCGACCAGCTGCTTCAGACCCTGCTCGCGCTCCGGGGTGCCCACCGCACCGCGGAAGTACTTGGTCGTCACGATCGTCGAGGCGTTCGCCGACCAGAAGTCGGGGAACTCCACGCCGCGCTGCTCGAAGATCGTCTCGCCGCTCTTCCAGTTGGTCTGGACGACGTCCCGCTTCTCCCAGGTGACCTGGTCGTAGGGGTGGACGCCCGGGGTGGTGAAGATCCGCCCGATCTTCAGCCCCTTGTCGCCGCGGCGGGTCCGCGACTTGGCCCCTGTCGTCTCCGTCATGCTTGTCTCCCTTGGTGCGTGGTGGGTGTGGTGCGTGCTTGCGTGCTGCGTGGTCCGTGGTGATCCAGTCCACCGGACGGGTCCGACATACCCGGTGGCCTGCGAAGGTGCGGTGCTACCGCATACCCCCTGGTGGTGAGAGCTGCGCGTCCTGCTCGGTCCGCAGGAGCGTGATCGCCTGCTCGAAGTCCCCGAGCGAGTCGAACGCCTGGTAGACCGAGGCGAAGCGCAGGTAGGCCACCTCGTCGAGGCAGCGCAGGGGGTCGAGGATCGCCAGGCCGACCTCGTGCGCGTCGACCTCCGCCTGCCCCTGCGAGCGGATGGTCTCCTCGACCTGCTGAGCCAGGATCTGGAGCTGGTCGTCGGTGACCGGGCGGCCCTGGCAGGCCTTGCGGACGCCGGTGATGACCTTGTCCCGGCTGAACGGCTCGGTCACCCCGGACCGCTTGATGACCGAGAGGGTGGCCGTCTCCACGGTGCCGAACCGGCGCCCGCACTCGGGGCACTGGCGGCGCCGGCGGATGACGGTGCCCTCCTCCTGGACGCGGCTGTCGACGACCCGGGAGTCGGTGTGACGGCAGAAGGGGCAGTGCACGACTCTCCTCCTCGAGGGTGCGGGCAGCACGACTTCGACACCCCCTGACGGGGGCGTCCTGTGTGCTGATCTGGGGACGACCTGTGGATGACATGTGGGAACACGTCCTCTAGCTGTGCACAACATGTGGAGGAACCACAGTGCTGTAACTACTAGATGTTGCGATCGTATGCCGCTCCGCCCCCAGATGCAACACCCCGTCCCGGGCGGTTCTACAGACCCGCAGGTCAGGCGCGGTCGCCCCGGTGTGTCGCCCCGGCGTGTCGCCGGGAAGGCTCCGCGGGACCCGGGGAACGGCCGCTCAGAACGGCACCTGGGTGGTCAGCAGACCGGTCACCGGGGCTCGCCCGCTGACGGCACGGCAGAACTCGAACGCGTCCATCGAGATGCGCTCACCGTCCTCGCCCTCCTGCCACCGCCCGCCCGCGGGACCGGTGAGCTCGAGCACGAACGGGGAGCCGTGCCGACCGGCCCACTCCTTGACGACGTCGTCGACGATCACCCCCTCGTGCTGGGGCGTGGCCACCATGGGGATCCCGGTGGCCCGGGAGATGTCGATGCGGTGCATGAAGGGGTCGCGGGTGAAGATCACGTCGATCAGGTAGGCGAACGTCCACCAGCCGTACTGCTCGTCGGCCATCGACTGCCGGCGCAGGACGTCGGGCAGACCCGTCCGCCCACGGACGGCTCGGAGGGCGGTGCGTCGGACCTCCGCCACGACCTCCGCGGGCGTCATCGAGGCGTTCCGGCGCACCTGCAGGGCCGTGAGGACGTCGATCATCAGCTCGCCGCTGCCCCGGGCCCGAAGCGTCGCAACCACCTGGCGGACCAGCTCTCGCCGGCTGGCCACCGCCTGCATCATCCCGAGCATGTGGCCGGCCATCGCCCGGACGTCCCAGCCCGGACAGTCGGTGGGGGCGGCCCACTGCTCGGGGGTGAGCCGTTCGAGGAGGTCGCCCACCCGGTCGTACTCGGTCGTCGCCAACCGTCGGGCGACCTGCCGGTCGATGCCGGGACGCCGCGCGTGGGCCCGGTCGGTGGTGGGCGAGGTGGGTGGAGCACTCATGAGGGTTCCTTCCGAGGAGAACCTGCCGGGGCTTGCCTCCGCAGGTCGAGGTTGTCGACATACATGTCCACGGCCCGGTCGAGCAGCCGGCTCCACCGGTCACCCCCGGGGTCGTTCGCGTGCTGACTGTCCACCAGCCCGCCGACCAGGGCGACCCAGAGGTCCAGGTCCTCCTGGGCGGTGATGCCGTGCCGCACGAAGATGTCCCGGGCCAGGTCCATCACCTCGACGGCCGGTGCGTAGGACTCGGGGGTGGGCTCGAAGCCGGGAATGGTGCGCAGGTTCATGAGCTGGTGCCGCGGCACGTCCTCGACGGCGAAGTCGAAGAACGTGCGCGCGACGACGCGCAGGGCGGCCCGGGTCTCGTCGGGGATCTCGGGCAGCGACGCCCGGCAGACCGCGAGGCACTCGGTCCACGCCTGCCCGAACATCGCGTCGTAGATCGCGTGCTTGGAGTCGAAGTGCGTGTAGAGCGACGGCGCCCTCATACCGACCCGCTCGGCCACCTGGCGCAGGGTGATGTCGGCCAGACCTCGTTCGCGGGCCAGCTCCCACGCCGCGTCGAGGATCTCCAGCCGGGTCGCCTGACGTCGTTCGGCCTGCCTATCTCTGTTCGGGTTACCTAACACAGTTAGATTGTGCACCCGCGGGTGCGTTTCCGTCCAGACCTTGTTGTCCAGATGTGGTGGGCCGTTACGGCACGAGCGGCAGCTTCGTCTCGCAGTCGATCGGGGTGTAGAAGCGCCCCTGGTCGTCGACGTAGGGCCCGCCGACGTAGGCCCGGCAACCGGTGTACCCGGCTCCCGGCTGGCTCGCCGGCGGCGGGGGCGGAGGCGCCGGTTGCGGCTGCGGGGCTGGCTGGGGCGGCGGCTGCGGGGCTGGCTGGGGCTGAGGAACGGGTTGCGGCGCCGGGGGCGAGTTCGCCTGCCGCTCCGCCTCGGCCCGCTCGGCAGCGATCCGCTCCGCCTCCGCACGCTCGGCGGCGACGCGATCAGCCTCGGCGCGCTGGACGGCCTGGCGCTCCGCGGCCTCCCGATCGGCGGCCTCCCGGCGCTCCGCCTCCTCCTGGGCAGCCTTCTCCTCGCGCTCCCGCTCGGCCTTCTCCTCGGCCTCCTGCTCCGCCTTCTCCCGCTCGGCCAGCTCCCTGGCCTCCTCGGCGGCGACGTGCACCTCCTGGGCGCGTGACCGCATACCCTGCACGTCCTGGCGCAACCGGTCCAGCTCACCGACGGTCAGACCTGCGGCGGACAGCGAGTCCGGTTCGACGTCGGTGAGGAGCAGGAGCAGCGCGTCGGCCGACTCGACCGCGCGATCGGACGCCTCCTCCCCCGCCTCGGGGTCGGTCTTCACCGTCTCCTCGGCCTGGGCCACCTGATCCTCGACCTGCTGCGCGCGAGCGGTGAAGGTGCACTCCTGGGCGGGGTCGTACATCCCCCGACCCGCCGCCTGCGCCTCCTCGAGCGCCGCCTCGACCTCGTCGAGGAACAGGTCGTTGGGGGCGAAGTAGACGGGGACCCCCAGGCCTGCCCGTGCGATCTCCGCGTTGACGAGAGAGTCGTCGAGGAACACCCCGGCGAGGTCGCGGCCGTAGCGGTCGGTCCGGTCTTGGTCGTACTCCAGCTCGACCTCGGTCCCCACCGGCAGCCGGTCGGCCAGGAACGCGGTCGCCTCCGGCCCCAGGCACTCGACCGCCCGGCCCGGGTGCTTGGTCTCGGGGGTGTCGACGTTGAGCAGGCGCACGCGCACCGTCTCCCCGTCGCGCACGACGTCGAGGGTGTCGCCGTCGACCACCCGGTGGACGGTGACGACCTCCCCGACCTCGTCGGCCTCGTCGACCGCGGAGTTCGCCGTCACCCCCACCGCGACCGTGACACCGAGGCCGAGCACGGCCGTGCCGAGCAACCACTTCATACCGTCTGCACCACTGCTTCTCCGGCACCCGTGCCGGCTCCTGACCTGCGACCGGCCCGTCGGACCGGCAGGACCCTCCGGGGGCCTGACCCATTCCAACACGGCGAGCCCGACAGGCCGTGCGACCGGGTCCCCGCCCTCCCGACGACGGGGCAGCAGGAGCACAATAGGAGCAGGAGCCTGATCGGGGTGGCTCCGGGAAGGACGGGGACCATGTCGTCCCTTCGCGATCGTTATGTCCACGCCGTCGTGCGCCGGCTGCCGGTGGAGGAGCGGCCCCACGTGGGGCAGGAGCTGCGCGCCTCGATCGAGGAGAAGGTGCGGGCCCGGACGGGGCCCGACCCCGCCGAGGTGGAGCGGGACGTCCTCGTCGAGCTGGGCGACCCGGAGCGGCTGGCCGCGACGTACACCGGCCGCGAGCTGCACCTCATCGGCCCGGCGGTCTACCCGCTGTGGCGCCGGGTGCTGGTGCTCCTGCTGTCGTTCGTGCCCGCCCTGGTGGCGGTCATCACCATGGTCGTGACCGTGGTCGACGGCGAGCGCAACCCGTTCGTCGTCGTCGGCGAGGGTCTGGGGGCGGCGCTCATGACGGCCGTGCAGGTCGCGTTCTGGGTGACCCTCGGCTTCGCGGTCGCCGAACGGAACGAGCAGGCCCGTCCCGGGCTGGAGGGTATGGAGCGCGGGCTCGCCTGAAACCCCGACTGGCTGCCGCCGGCGGCCGAGCGGGACGTGCCCCGGTCGGAGTCGATCGTCGGGCTGGTGTTCGCCTCGCTGGCGGGGATGCTGGTGGCGTTCGGCCCGAACCCGTCGATCCCGGTCGGTGACGAGCGGGTGCCGCTGTTCACCGAGGCCGCCTACGACGGACGCTGGATGCTCGTCGTCCTGACGCTGGCCTGGGCCGGGGTCGAGGTGCTCAAGCTCTACCGCGGGTACTGGTCCTGGCCGGCGGCGTGGTTCAACGTGGCGCAGAACGCCGCGCTCGTGGCCCTTGTCGCGTGGTGGGTCTACGTCGACGGGCTGATCAGCGAGCGCCTGCCCGAGACCGTGCCGGTCGGGGACGTGCCGCTGTGGCGGACGATACTCATCGTGGTGGTCGTGACCATCGCGACGTGGGACTCGGCGGAGTCGGTGTGGAAGGCGCGGGCGCACGAGCAGGCGGTCGCGGGGAGCTAAGATCGGGGGCCTGGGGCCCGGGCGTGCTCGCGACGTCTGGACCCTGGGCGTGGGTGGGCACCGTCTCGCGTCGTGCAGTCGATCGATGCCCTTCAGGGGGCCACGATCGACTGCGCCACGGAGCGGCTCGTGAGGCTTACCAAGTCTTTACCTGTGGACAACGGATTCTTGGGCCGGGCTGGGGCAGACTGGCTCGGTCCGTTCGCCCGCGGCCCGTGCGTGGCTGCAGACCCTGGAGGGGATCCTTGAGACGCACCCTGATCGTTGCCGTGTCCGCGCTGCTGACCCTGAGCGCCTGCGACACCTCCGGGGAGCCATCCGCCCCACCGACGAGCGAGGACTCGCTGACGACGGCGACGGCAGAGCCAGCCGCGCCGGCGGATGACACCGAGGTGACGACCGAGCCGGAGCCGACGAGCGAGGAGCCGACGGAGGAGGCGGCACCGGCGTTGGACCAGACCGAGCAGGGTGCCGAAGCTTTCGTCGAGCACTACATGGAGGAACTGAACGACGCGTTTGTCACTGGCGAAGGCGGAGAGGTCATCGAACTGAGTACGGCTGATTGTCAGTCCTGCAGCGAACTGGTGGCGGATGCCGAGGCGAACCCGGCAGGCGAGGCCCTCTTTCAAACTTCAGTGGACACCGTGGCTCTCATGGGGTCCAAGGCGCGTGTGGAAGCTGAGATTCAAGAAGCCGGTGAGGTCACGCCAGCCGTGTTCGAACTGAGCTGGCAAGACCGGTGGAAGGTAGAGGCCATCAAGATCGGCCAGCGATGAATGCGGTTCTTGCCCTTTTGCTGCTAGTCGCCTCTGGAATTTCAGACCCGCCGGAGGGCGGAGACGACGGTGGCCGCTTCAAGGCTGGTTTGGGCCGAGGCGACGGGATAGACGTCGGCCTCACGGTCGAACAGACCCATGCCCTCGCCGACTCCTACCCACCTGCCGTCTCCCCGGAGTCCCCCACGGCCTGGTACGACTACGTCGCCGTCATCGACTGCATCCCGCCCAACTCCCCCGAGCCCCGCGGCTGGAGATCTGCGGGTTCGCCATCAGCTTCTGCGAGGAGAACGTCCCCGAGTCGAGCGGGCCGCGGTCGATCATCTACCGGCGCACCGGTTACGCCGACGGCACCGACCCCACCACGTGGGAGCCGATCGGCCCGACCTGCTTCACCGACTCGGTCCCGGCACGCAGCGGCGAACCGGCGGTCGAGCTGACCGAGGCGATGATCGTCGAGCAGTTCCACCGCACCGACTTCGCCCTTCCCCAAACCGTCCTCCAGCCGCCCGACGGCACCGCCCTGGTGAACCTGCCGGTCTACTTCGAGCTCGTCTGGCCCGACGCCGGCTTCTCCCCCTCCGAGATCGACACCACCACGCTCGTGGGCCGGCAGGTCCGGATCCGTCCCACGCTCGTCGGCGCCACCTACCTCACCGGGGACGGGACGGCGATCGGCCCGACCTCGAGCCTGGGCGGCCCCTACCCGGACGGCGACCTCACGCACACCTACGACACCGCCGCCGACGTCGCGCCCTCCATCTCCGTCGAGTACGGCGGCGAGGTCAGCGTCGACGGCGGCCCGTGGACGACCATCCCGAGCACCGCGACGATCGACGGTCCCGCCGTCGACCTGCAGGTCCTGACCTCCCGCAACCGCCTCTACTCCGACTGACGCTCCCGGGCGCGACCGCCGACGGCACGGTCCACGGCCGTCACGAAGCTCGCCCGAAAGCTTTGCGCCGCAACGAGTCCCGGGACCATGTCCGCCGCGTGCGGCATACCCGGCACGACGACGAGCTCCACCGGCACCCCGGCATCACGCAGCCGCTCGGCGTACGCCACGTCCTCGTCGTGGAACAGGTCGGCCGTGCCGACCCCCACCCAGGCCGGCGCCAGCCCGGCGAGGTCGTCGCGGCGGGCGGGCACGGCATACGCGCGGTCCTCCTCCGCGCGGACGGGGTGGCCGAGGTACCAGCCCCACGCGTCCCGGTCGTGCGCGGGCGTCCACACCATCGTCCCCACCATCGTCCCGCGCCCGCCGTGATCCTCGCGCAGCACCGTGCGGTCGTCGAGCATCGGGTAGACCAGGCCCTGGAACGCCAGCGGCAGCCCACGGTCGTAGGCCATCTGGGCCACCGACGCCGCCAGCCCACCACCGGCGCTGGCCCCGGCCACCCCGATCCGCGCGGGATCGACGCCCAGCTCGTCGGCGCGCCCGTGCAACCACTCCAGCGCGGCCCAGCAGTCCTCGACCGCCGCCGGGAACGGGTGCTCCGGCGCCAGCCGGTAGTCCACGCTCACCACGAGCAGCCCCAGCTCGCGCGCCAGCCGGTCGCACAGCCGGTGGTCGATCCACGGGGCGCCCACGACCATCCCGCCGCCGTGCATCCACAGCAGCGCACCGGAGGGCCGCGGGCGGTCCGGCGCCTCGTACAGGTATGCCGTGACCTCCGGCCCGCCGTCCGCACCGGGGAGCGTGGTGTGCCGGCCCGTCCCGGCCGGCACCAGCCGCGCGAGCAGGCGGTCGAGCCGGGCCGGCGCCGCGGCGGCCGGGGGTCGTGCGGCCGGTCGAAGAGCCGCCACCACGGGCTGCGCCACTCGGGAGCAAGCGCCGCCGGTCCCTCCGGCATCGCGGGGCTCACGCCAGCTCCGGGTCGTCGTCGTCGGGCCGGTAGCGCGACCCGGTCATCATGCGGACGGTGACCAGCGTCAGCGCTACGACGTAGCCCCCGGTCAGCGCGAGGAACCACCACCCGGGCACCGTCCCGCCCGGCTGGTGCGCGGCATACCCCATGACCAGCTCGATCCCCACCACGAGCAGGACCGTCAACCCGACGATCACCATGAGGTCCTCGCGAAGCAGTCGCTCGAAGCGCACCAGCCGCCGCGGCCGGTCCAGCCACCACTCCTTGTGGGGGGCGTTGATCCCGGCCGGCCAGATCATCGCCAGGCGGGAGAGCCACAGCATCGGGAAGATCAGCAGCACCGGCACGAGGAGCACGAAGCCCAGCGCGGAGGCCCGGCTCGACCACCCGTCCGGCGTGCCGCCGCCCGACCAGTGCGTGGGTACGCGCTCTGGCAGGGTCGCGGCCAGCCACGCCAGGGCGGCCAGCCAGGCGAGCGTGGCGGCGGCGAGCACCAGCCGCGGTCCCCAGCCGGCGGGTTCGCGGGCCGTCAGCCGCGCCTCCCGGGCGACCTGACGACGTCGTTCCTCCCGCTGCTGCCACGTCTCCTCGGTGGCCCCGACCATTCGTGCTCCGTCTCTGCGGCGTCCGCGTGCAGGACGAACCTAACCCCCTACGCTGACCGGATGACGACTCCCCCGTCCTCGCCGGTGCGTGTCGAGGCGCCGGGGATCGTCCTGCGCGCCTACCGCCCCGACGACGTCGCCGACCTCGAGGCCGCCTTCGCCGACGAGGCGATCGCCCTGTGGAACCCCGGCGCGTACGGTCCGGACGCCGTCGAACGCTTCATGAGCTCGCGCAACGACTGGAGCGATGCCGACCACGCGTCCTGGGCGGTCGCCGACCCGACCGACCGGCTCGTCGGCTCGGTGTCGGTCTACAAGGTCGACCGGGACCAGGGGGACGCGGAGATCGGCTACTGGGTCGCGCCATGGGCGAGAAGACAGGGGTATGCCGTGCGCGCCGTCGGAGCCGCGTCCCGGTTCGCGTTCGGCCGGCTCGGGCTGCACCGGCTCTACCTGTTCCACGCCGTGGAGAACGCCGGCTCCTGCGCCGTGGCCCTCGCCGCCGGGTTCCGCCACGAGGGGACGATGCGGGAGTCCTACCGCTACGCCGACGGCGTCCACCACGACGAGCACCTGCACGGCCTGCTGGCCAGTGACCTCGGCCCGGAGGCGGACCGATGACCCTGCGGCCGGTCCACGACGGCTCGCCGGCCGACTGGCTCGTGGAGCACGGCCGACCGTGGCCGCAGCTGTCCCTCTTCGGCCCGGTGGGTTTCGAGGCCTACGCCCGGCTGCGGTGCATCCCCGACCCCACCCGCCCGGGGCAGTCCGAGAACGACCACGACGGCGGGGACGACCTCCCCCGGGAACTCGACCAGCTGCGCACCGTCGTGGAGGTGCTGCGACGGCATACCCGCACCCCCGACGACGCCTGGCACTGCCTGTGGGACGGCTGGGGCGACCTGCACGAGGGGGCGACGATGGTCATGACCCTGCACGACGACGGCCGTTCCGAGAGCCGGCCCGGCACGCCGGCCTTCCCGCCGGACGTGCTGGGCGGGCCGACGGTCCACCACCCGCACCGCAGCTACCACCTCTTCCGGGGGCCGCTGTCCGACCTGGGCGACTGGGGTGCTGGGCCGATCGCTCCTGGCGTGCCCCGCGGCGACCTGGTGCCCGCGTTCGTATGGCCGGACGACCGGGCCTGGTGCATCGCCTACGACACCGACCCCCACTGGGCCGGGATCGGAGGGACCCGGGAGGCCGTGGACGAACTGGTCGCGCTGGGCACGGTCGACGTGGTCCCGGCGGACCCGCAGGAGCAGCAGCCGTTCTACGGCTGAGGTGCTGGGCTGGGCAGGACAGGGCCGAGGTGATGCGGCCGGTCGGGTGTCAGCAGTCGGTGAGGTCCTCCCAGGTTCCGACGAAGCTGCCGTCCTCGGCTCCGACGAGCACCTCGCCAGGCTCCAGCCCGGCCACGTCCTCAAGAGTGAAGTGCACCCCGGGAAGGTTCTCCACACCGCCCTCGGGCAGGGCCTGCACGATGTACCCCTTGGCCGGGTCGAGCTGCGGCGGGTCGTCGGCCGCGCCCGGGACGAAGGCCTGCTCCTCCCGGTTGCGCTCGCCCATCTCCCACGTGCCGATGATCGGGTTCTCCTCGTCGGGGTCCAGCCCTCTGCGGTCACCGTGCATCACGACGGCGGCGACGTCCTCGTCCCCGCAGCTGTCCCAGACGACCGCCAGGTCACCGTCGACCGACACGACCCCCGTCCGACCGACCGTCTCGAACCCGCTCGGGGCGATGCACGCCGAGACCCCGAGCGCGACAGTAACGCCGACCGGGCGACGACGTCCCCGCGTGCCTGCACCCGCCCCGACCACGTCCCTCCTGACCTGCGCATGCCCGACAGTAGCGCGACCCGGCCGACCGGCACCACGGACCACGCAACCACGCAACCACGCAACCACGGTCAGGGGCTGATCTCCCCCAGGATCCGCAGGTCGACCTCGTGCCCGTCGGGGCAGGGGTGCAGGTCCATCGGGCAGATCATCGGGTCGTTGTGCAGGAAGCCCGGCAGACGCTCCTCCCCCACCTCGACGCACATGGTGCACAGCGTCCGAGCGGCGTAGTTAAGGTCGCCGCCGTCAGCCCCGCACCAGCCGTACCTCCACTCCGGGTCCCGGCAGCACACCAGGTGCAGGATCTCGTCGGGATCGTTCACCAGCGAGAGGCGCGGGGCCACGTCGGCGGCGGGGTCGAGGTCCTCCTCCGTGAGGGACCGGTCGCTCATGACCCGAGTATGCCGCGAGCCCTGACGTTCAGGCCCGAGCCGACCCGCCCGTGTCCGAGCCGGCGGTGACCGGTCCGACCAGGCTCATCAGCACTACCCTGGACGAGTGGGCCACGCCCAGGTCGAGCACCGCATCGAGACGTCGTTGTGGCCCTTCGTCGAGCACGTCGTCCGCGCCTGGGCGCTGCCCGGAGTGGCGCTCTCCGTGGTCCACGGCGCGGACCAGGTCCTGGCCCGGGGTTTCGGCACCAGGAACACCGCGACCGCTGACCCGGTGACCCCCGACACCCTGTTCCACCTGGCCTCCGTCTCCAAGACGTTCGTGGCCACGGCCGTGCTCCAGCTGGTCGAGGAGGGCCGGCTCGACCTCGACGGCCGCGTCACGGCATACCTGCCGGACCTGCCCTGGGCCGATCCGCGGGCTCACCGGATCACGCCGCGGCAGCTGCTGTCCCACCGGTCCGGGCTGGGGGACGTGACCGACTACCGCTGGCACGAGCCGGAGCTGGACGACGATGCGCTGGCCCGCTTCGCCGCGGAGGTCGCCGGCTGGCCGCTGGAGCGCGACCCGGGCACGGCGTACGCCTACTCCAACGCCGCCTACGAGCTGCTCGGGCACCTCGTCGCGACCGTAAGCGGCCGGTCGTTCGAGGACGTGCTGAGGGAGCGGGTGCTGGACCCGGTGGGGATGCGGACGAGCACCTTCCTGCGCTCCGACGTCCCGCCGCACCTCGCGGTCACGCCGCACCTGGGGCTGCCGCCGCGGGTGGTGGAGGGGGCCTACCCCTACACGCGACCGCACGCGCCGAGCTCGAGCCTGCACAGCAGCGCAGCCGAGCTGGGCCGGTGGATCGTCGCCCACCTGGCCGGCGGCGCGGGGCTGCTGTCGCCGGCCACCCACGAGCTGATGTGGACGCCCACGGGCGACGCGAGCGAGGGGGACTGGCACGCGCAGATGGCGCTCGGCTGGTTCACCGGCACCTACCGCGGCCACGCGGTGGTGAACCACTCCGGCACCGACCCGGGCTTCGAGAGCAACCTGGTCCTGCTCCCCGGTCGCGGACTCGGGGTGAGCGTGCTCAGCGGCAGCAACACCGCGCCGCTCCTGTCCCTCACCCGGGCGGCGCTCGACGTGCTCCTGGGTATGCCACCGGCCCCGCCCCCCGTCCCGCCCGTCACCGTGGCGCTGGGGCCGGTGCTCCAGGCGTCGGGCGTGCCCGCGGCCGTCGACCTCTACCGGCGGCTCGCGGCCGAGAGCCGGCCGACCGTGGACGTAGGCCGTGACGACGACGGGTTCGTGGACGTCCGTGACGACGAGGGGTCGGTGGACGCCGACCGTGACGACGCCGGGTTCGTGGACGCCGTGTGGGGGTTGATCGAGATGCACCGCACCGACCTCGCCCAGCCGGTGCTGGAGCTGTGGCGGCAGGTCCGTCCGGAGTCCGCCCAGCTGTGGTTCATGACGGGGTGGGCGGCCGAGATCGAGGGCCGGCGCGAGACGGCGGTCGAGCACCTGCGCCGTGCGGCCGAGCTGGACCCGCACGACGACGAGGCCACGGCGATGTTGCGACGCCTGTCCAGCGAGGACTGACCGGCACCCCGCCCGACAGGCCGCGACGTCCCCACCCGAGCCGCTCGACGGGTTCCGGCGCCCCGCGACCGGGCCCCTACGCCGCAGACCGGGCCCGGTGCCGCAGCAGCAGCGCCACCGACATCAGCACCAGCAGCCCGGCCATCACGTAGGCGCCCAGCGTCTCTCCCGTGTCACCCACCAGGACGACCAGTCCCGCCAGCACCTGGACCACCCCGCCGACGAGGAACGCGACCTCACCGTAGAGATGGGTGAATGTGAAGTAGTGCGCGCCCACGACCACCATGGCCAGCGGGAAGAAGGCACCGGGCACGACTCCGGCGAGCAACCACACCGCCAGCAGCCCGGCCACCATCCCGAACGCCGACTGCATCGCCAGACCCCGCATGGGATGCCCCGCCGGCAGGTCCGCCCGGTCCCCCAGCAGCCGGTTCCCGGCCATCGAGACCGGCGGGATGAGCACCCCGCCCAGGAAGAGCACGGCCGACCCCACGCCCATCCCCGTCCGGTCGGCCGTCAGGCCGGCGGCCAGCCAGACCACGGCCGCCACCAGGGGTCCGAGCCACCCGCCGTGGTAGACCTCGCGCACGTCCGCTTGCGCCTCCGCGACGCCGTTCCGCTGTCCCCCGTGGCTGCTCACAACCACCCATTGTCCTCGGCCGCCCGAGCTGCCTCGACCCGCGTCGTCGCCCCGGTCTTGCCGATCGCCGAGGACAGGTAGTTGCGCACCGTCCCCGGCGAGAGGTAGAGCCGTCCGGCGATCCGCTGCACGGTCGCCCCGTCGAGCGCCTCGCGCAGCACGTCCCGCTCCCGGTCGGTCAGCGGATTGGGGCCACCGGTCAGCGACGCGGTCGCCAGCGCCGGGTCGACCACCCGCATCCCGGCGTGCACCCGCCGCACCGCCTCGGCCAGCTCGGGCGCCGGCGTGTCCTTGACGACGAAGCCGCTGGCCCCCGCGTCCATCGCCCGCCGCAGGTACCCGGGGCGCCCGAACGTCGTCACCATCAGCGGGCGCACCCCCAGCCCAGCGGCCCGCAGCGCCTCCACGGCCGCGATCCCGTCCAGCCCGGGCATCTCGATGTCCAGCAGGCACACGTCGGGCGAGGTGCGCCGCACCGCCTCCACGACCTCGTCGCCGCGCCCGACCTGGGCCACCACCTCGATGTCGGGCTCCAGGTCCAGCAGGGCGGCCAGGGCTCCGCGCACGAGCGCCTGATCGTCGGCGAGCAGCACCCGGATCACAGCTGCACCTCCAGCCGCGTCCCGGTCCCGTCGGGGCCGGGCCCCAGGTGCAGCCGTCCACCGGCCTGCTCCACCCGTTCCCGCAACCCGCGTATGCCGTTGCCCTCACCCCGGCCGCGCAGGCCGCGGCCGTCGTCGGTCACCACGATCGAGCCGGGTCCCAGCTCGACCGCGCACCGGGTGGCCCTGCTGTGCCGCACGACGTTGGTCACGGCCTCGCGCAGGACCCACGCCAACGTGATCCGGTGGCGGGGGTCGACGACCGACAGGTCCTCGGGCAGGTCCGCCATGATCCCGGCGCCGGCCAGCGCCCCGTGGGCGGACCCGACCTCGTCGGCCAGCCGGGCGACCCGCAGCCCGCCGACGGTGGCCCTGATCTCGGCGAGCGCCTGCCGGGAGAGCTGCTGCACCTCGGCGAGCTCGGCCTTGGCCCGCTCGGGGTCGACGTCGACCAGCCGCTGCGCGAGCTCGGTCTTGACCGTCACGACGGTCAGGGAGTGGCCCAGCACGTCGTGCACGTCCCGCGCCACCCGCTCACGCTCCTCGACCACGGCCAGCCGCGACTTCGTCGCCCGGTGGTGGTCGCGACGCTCGTCGGCGTACCTGGACAGGACGACGATGCCCAGCACCATGACCGCGATCCCCCAGAGCATGGCCGAGGGCCAGATCCCCCAGGCCAGCAGGGTGAGCGGCACGATGAGGGCCAGCATCACGGCTGAGACGACCCAGACCTGGCGCCACGGCAGGAAGAACACCGGCAGCGACAGCAGGAACGGGAACGTCGTCATCGCGTTCGGACCGAGCTGCCAGCCGAGCAGCAGGGCCAGGACGGTCAGCCCCAGCAGCCCCCACCACCCGACGCGGCGGGCCCGGCCGTGCCGGCCGACCGACACCAGCTCGGTCACCGGCTTGACCGTCCCCACGTAGCCGGCGGCGAACAGAGCGACCAGGACGGTCATCCCCACCTGCCACGCGAGGGCCTGGTCGGTGGCCCAGATCGCGACGACCGGGAAGGCGAGGAAGAGCAGCCAGACGGCCCCGCTCATCCAGTCCCACGTCACGGCGGGGTCGCGCTCGCTCACCCGCCCCACTGTGCCAGCCGGGGCGGGGAAGCGGCAGTGACAGGCGTCAGGTCAGCTGCGGCGCACGTGCGCGTCCTCGCCGGTGACGGCGGCGATGTCGTCGTCGGCGGTGACCAGCAGGCGTTCGGCCAGGTGCCGCAGGGCGCGGCCCGCAGCCACCTCGTCGCCGATCTCCGGGACGACCGGGTCGTCGGGCGCGCGGTGGCTGTCCCCTGCGGCCTTGAGGTGCTGCGGGGAGTCGCCGAGCAGCACCGCCTGGGCGTGGGTGTCGTCGCCGGACTCGTAGATCGAGATCCGGACCGTCCACTCCCGCACGTGGCCGGGCTGCTCCGCGCCTGGCCCGCCGGCCTCCGGAGCACCAGCCCCAGCGACCGGGACGGCGGGCGCACCCTCGCCCGCGGGCGACGGCATACCCGGTCCCCAGTCCGCGGGGGGTTCCCCGTCGTCGTGCGTCTCCGAGACGTGCAGCACCGAGCCGGGCCCGGGGAAGATCAGCCCCGTGTGCCCGTCGGACCACTCGACGACGTAGGGCGGACCGCCGTCCTCGCCGCGGACCTCCACGATCCGCCCGTCCCGCGTGGGCTCGCCCACGTGGGTGGCCGCCATGACGATCCGGGCTCCGGGGAAGGCCTTCATGACCGCTTCACCGGCACGGTCCGAGCTCCCTTGTCCTCGCCCGCCACCGGCACCTTCACCTCGAGCACCCCGTCGGTGCAGGAGGCCTCGACCGCGTCGGCGTCCGCCCCCGGGGGCAGGGTCAGGCTGCGGCGGAAGGAGCCGTAGTGGAACTCCTGGTGGTTGCGGTCCTTCTTCTCCTCGCGGCGCTCGCCGCTGATGGTGAGCACGTCGCCCTGGACGGTCACCTCGACGTCCTTCTCGGGATCCAGCCCGGGCACCTCGGCCCGCAGCACGTAGCTGCCGTCCTCGACGAAGTCCTCCACCCGGACGAACGGCGCCAGCCCCACCCCCTTGCGTCCCTTGGGTCCAGCGAGGTCCAACCACTCGAGCATCTCGGCGAGCGGGTTGGTGGTGCGGGTCAGCTCCTTGTTCATCGTTCTTCTCCTGCTCCGGGGCGACGTCGCCCCACCTTCATTCTCCGCCGGGCGGGGACGACACGCCAGGGAACGGCTCCGAAAGACGCCCGGATGTGAGCAATCAGACGGCCACGCCACCTCGGGGTGAGAACGACATCGCGGGAGCGCCCGGGTCGAGGTCGCGGGAGCGCCCGGGTCGAGGTGTCGCACGGGCGCTCGGGCAGGGGCGCCGGCCCACGGCATACCCCGGAGGGTCTCGTCGTTGTCGCCTGCATGCCCACCTCGAACCGTCGTGTCCCCCTGTCCGTCCTCGAGCTCGCCCCCCGGTCCCAGGGGATGACCCCGCGGGACGCGCTGGAGGCCTCGACGCAGCTGGCGCAGGAGGTGGACCGGCTGGGCTACCACCGGCTGTGGGTGGCCGAGCACCACGGGTCGGAGGCGTTCATGGCCTCGGCGACCTCGCTGCTGCTGGGCCACCTCGCGCAGCACACCGGTCGGATCCGGCTCGGCTCCGGCGGCGTCATGCTGCCCAACCACTCCCCGCTCATGGTCGCGGAGTACTACGGCACGCTCGCCACCCTCTACGGCGACCGCTTCGACCTGGGCCTTGGCCGCGCGCCGGGCACGGACCCGATGACCGCCGCGGCGCTGGCGCGGGGCAGCGGGCAGCTCAACGACTTCGCCGCCGACGTCATGGGGCTGCAGGGCTACCTCGGGGACCCGCGCCCCGACGCCCGGGTCCGCGCGATCCCCGGCGAGGGCACCCACGTGCCGCTGTGGATGCTCGGCTCCTCGACCGGCGGCGCCCAGGTGGCGGCGGCGCTGGGGCTGCCGTTCAGCTTCGCCTCGCACTTCGCCCCGGACCAGATCCGCGAGGCGTTCCTGGTCTACCGCGACCGCTTCAACCCCGACGCAGAGACCGCCCAGGTGGACCGGCCGACGACGATGGCCGGCGTCAACGTGCTCGTCGCGCCGACCCAGGAGGAGGCAGACTTCCTCTTCACCTCCGCCCAGCTCATGGCGATCCGCATCCGCAGCGGGCAGCCCGCGCCGATCGACCCTCCGGTGCACGACCTGTCCGAGGTGGTCCCGGCGCAGCTGATGCCGCTGGCCCAGGCGCACCAGGCGGTGCGGATGGTGGGCACGCCGGAGACCGTGGTGCCCCAGCTGGAGGAGTTCGCCGCCGCGCACGAGCTGGACGAGCTCATCGTGACGACCTACACCTACGATCCGGAGATGCGGCGGCGCTCCTACCGGCTGCTCGCGGAGGCCTGGGGTATGCAGAGCGCGCCCGCCGAGGCTGCTCACGTCGGCGCCGAGGCCTGAGAGCCCGGGGCCACACCGCACCTGCACCGCCGGGCCGAGCCTGCCCGGATCCAGCCTCCCCGGGGCCTTGTCACCGGCACCCTCCGGTGGGACCGTGACCGAATGGACACCGGCGATCGACCGCTGACCGCCCGCGAGCTGCAGCACGCGGACGGCATGGCCGACTGGCGCGCGCTGGGCTGGGGCGTGGTGGCGTGGTTCGGGACGTCGTCCCTGCGGTCGGGGGCCGCCCTGGCGCGTGCGGTCGCCGACGCCGCAGGAGGCCGGTTGCCGGACCTGGACCTGCGTCCCGGCGGGGTCCGCGTGCAGCTGCGCCGTCCCCCGGAGGGGTACGGCCCGGAGGAGCTCGACCGGGCCCGCACGGTCTCCGCGGCCGCCGCGCGGCTGGGGCTGCGGGCGGACCCGACGACGGTGCAGGACGTGCAGCTGACGATGGATGCGCTCGACCACGCGGCGGTCGTGCCGTTCTGGCAGACGGTCCTGGGACATGAGGCCCTCGGTGAGGAGGACCTCGTCGACCCCGGCCGACGCCTGCCGTCGGTCTGGTTCCAGGAGCAGGACGAGCTCCGGCCGCTGCGCAACCGGCTGCACCTGGACGTCGTCACCCCTCAGCCGGTGGCGGTGGCGGCGCTGGCCGCCGTCCGGGACCTCGGAGCCCGGTCCGTGGCCGAGCACGGCTACTACGCCACGGTCGCTGACGCGGAGGGCAACGAGGTCGACCTGCTCCCGCTCGTCGAGGGTGCCGACCGGTGGGAGGACCCGGGGACCGAGGACTGGCGTCTGGTCTTCTCCGCGATGGCCTGCTACCTCGCACCCGCCGGCGGACCGGCCGTGGACCTGGCCGAGGCGGTGGCACGGCTCGCCGACGAGGCAGGGCTGCCGCTCGGGGTGGACCTGCGCGCCTCCGCCGACGGCGAGGTCGTCGTAACCGTCGACACCGGCAAGGACCGCTGGGAGATGGACGAGGGCTACCGCCCGCTGGCCGCGCAGGTGCAACGGGCGGCACGGGACCTCGGGCTGCGGGCGGACGTCGACCGACCGCGGTTCGTGCAGGTGGGCATCGACGCCGTGGACGTCCCCACGGTGCGCCGGTTCTGGGCCGCCGCGCTCGGCTACGTCGAGGACCCCCGGCCGGAGGTCACCGACCTGGTGGACCCGCGGGGGCTCGCCATACCGTTCTTCCTGCAGCCGATGGAGGCCGGCGACACCGCCCGGCGGGCCCAGCGCAACCGGGTCCACGTCGACGTCTTCGTCCCCGACGACCAGGCGCAGGCCCGGATCGACGCGGCCCTGCGGGCCGGTGGCCGGGTCGTCCGGGACGCCGAGGCTCCCTTCGGGACCACCATTGCCGACCCGGAGGGCAACGAGGTCGACATCGCCGTGGAGGTCGGCCGCGAGGAGGGGTGATCCTCCGGCACCGGCCATCGCCTCCTGGCGTCCCGTCGACGTCCGAGCGCCCGCGGGCCGCTGCGCCACCGCTCCCTCGCCCGGTGCCCCCGCCCACCACTACGGTGGTCGCCGTGCCCCCGCCGAACCCGACGCCCGCCGACCGCGCCGGCCCGACGACCAAGGACTCCGAGCGCGGCGGTCCCGCCGTGACGGGACCCGACGGTCCGGCACCCCTGCTGGGACTGCTGCCCGCGGCCGGTGTCTCCCTCTCGGCCTTCCTCCTCTTCGCCCTGATGGTGGGCTGGCCGGGGCACGTCGTGCTCGCGCTCAGCCTCGTCGCGGCATACCTGATCCACCGTCCCCTCTTCCGGGACCTGCTGCTCATCGGGATCGGCATCACCATCGTGTCGACGACCTCGGTGGAGGCCGACATCAGCTGGCCGATGTTCTTCCGGCTCGGGTTCGTCCTGGGTGCGGCGGTGCTGGTGCCGGTGCTCGTCGACCGGCTCGTCTACCGGCGCGAGCCGGCGATCCGGTTCCCGTGGTTCACCGGGCGGCGCTGGACGCGGATGCAGTGGGCCTACGTCGTCGCGGTCCCGGTGCTGGGCTACCTGATCCTGCCGTCCTACTTCATCAACTCCGGGGCCTACCAGAACTGGCCGCCGATCCAGACCCCGAGCGAGTTCGGGCGGTTCTTCGTCGGGGTCAACGCGGTCGGCCTGTGGGACGAGCTGTTCTTCATCTGCATCTGCTTCGCGCTGCTGCGCCGGCACTTGCCGCTGTGGCAGGCCAACGTGCTGCAGGCGGTCATCTTCGTGTCGTTCCTGTGGGAGCTGGGCTACCGCTCGTGGGGGCCGCTGCTGACGATCCCGTTCGCGCTGCTGCAGGGGTGGATCTTCACCCGGACCAAGTCCTTGACGTACGTCGTGATCATCCACCTGCTCTTCGACGCCGTGGTCTTCTTCGCCATCGTGCACGCGCACGACCGCAGCGTCTTCCCGTTCTTCGTCTACTAGGGGATCGTCGCCGGGCCGCTACTAGGGGATCGTCGCCGGGCCGCCCTGGACGACCCGCTTGCCATCGCCGTCCCGACAGGCGGATGATGGCGGTTCGTGGGTGCCTCCTGGGCCCGGCCCGCGCGACTGGTGACCGCCGCGTTCGCCGTGGCGGCCGTCGTCGGGACGGTCCTGCTCCTGCTGCCGGCGTCCCGGACGCCGGGGTCGCCCGCCGACCCCATGGTCGCCGCCTTCACCACCGTGTCCGCGCTGTGCGTCACCGGTCTGATCACCGTCGACACCGCGACCTACTGGACCCCGTTCGGCCAGGCCGTGATCCTGGCCCTGATCCACGTCGGCGGTGCGGGGGTCATGGCGCTGGCCCGCTGCTCGCCCTGACCGTGCGCGGGCGGCTGGGCATCCGGGGGGCGCTGGTGGCCCAGGCCGAGACGCACGCCGGGTCGCTCGGCGACGTGCGGCGGGTCGTCGGACGCATCGTGGTGGTCATGCTCGTCGTCGAGACGGCCGTGGCGGTGGTCCTGACCGCCCGGTTCCGGGCCGGCTACGACCTGGGCTGGCCCACCGCGCTGTGGCACGGGGTCTTCCACGCCGGCTCGGCGTTCAACAACGCCGGGTTCGCGCTGTGGACCGACAACCTCATCCCGTTCGTGGCCGACGGCTGGATCATCCTGCCGCTGGTCGTCGCCGTGGTGCTGGGCGGCCTCGGGCTGCCGGTCCTGCGCGAGCTCCGCCGCGGGTGGCGGCGCCCCTCCCGGTGGAGCGTGCACACCCGGCTGACCGTCAACGGCAGCCTGGTGCTGCTCGTCCTCGGCACCGCCCTGTTCTGGCTGTTCGAGTCCGCGGCGGGCGGGACGCTGGCCCAGCTGGGCCCGGGCGGCCAGGCCCTCGGCGCCCTCGCGGGCGGCGCCTTCCCCCGCACGGCCGGTTTCAACAGCGTCGACTACGCCCTCGTCAGCGACGAGACCGAGACGGTCACGACCGTGCTGATGTTCATCGGGGGCGGCAGCGCGGGCACGGCCGGGGGGATCAAGGTCACGACCTTCCTGGTGCTGGCCTACGTCGTGCTGGCCGAGATCCGCGGCGAGCCGGACGTGGCCATCGGCCGGCGGCGCATCTCCACCTCGGTCCAGCGGCAGGCGCTGGCGGTCGTCGTGCTCGCCCTGACCCTGGTCACCACCTCGCTCGTGGCCGTCATGGCCCTCACCGACCTGCCCGCCATCGACCTCACCTTCGAGGTCGTCTCCGCCTTCGCCACGGTCGGGCTGTCCACCGGGATCACCGCCGACCTGCCCGCCTCGGCCCAGCTGATCCTCATGGTCCTCATGTTCGTCGGCCGGGTCGGCAGCATCACGGTCGCCTCCGCCGCCCTGGCCCTCAACACCCACCACCGCCACTACCGCCTGCCCGAGGAGCGCCCCATTGTCGGCTGACCGCACCCCCCTCCCCCGTCGTGCCGCCCCGCGACGCACCTCCCGCCGGCACGGCGACGTGCTCGTCGTCGGGCTCGGCCGCTTCGGCTCGGCGGTCGCCGAGTCGCTCGTGCGCCAGGGCGTCGACGTCCTGGCGGTCGACGAGAACCCCGACCGCGTCCAGCGCTTCGCCGAGGAGTTCACCCACACCGTCCAGGCCGACGCCACCGACGGCGAGGCCATGCGCCAGCTGGGGATCGCCGACGTCGACGCCGCGGTCGTGGCGATCGGCTCCGACATCGAGGCGAGCGTGCTGGCGGTCATCACCCTCGTGGAGGCCGGTGTCCCGGAGATCTACGCCAAGGCCATCACCCGCAAGCACGGCAAGATCCTCACCGGCATCGGCGCCCACCACGTCATCTACCCCGAGCTCATCATGGGTCAGCGGGTGGCGCACATGGTCACCGGCGGCCTGCAGGACTACCTGGAGTTCGACGACGGGTTCGCCATCGCCCGCTCCGCCGCCCCGCCGCAGACCTGGGACCAGGACCTGGCCACCTCCGCCCTGCGCACCCGCCACCGCATCACGGTCGTCGGGGTCAAGCGGGCGGTCGAGGGATTCGTGTATGCCGTGCCCGAGACGGTCATCCACGCCGGCGACGACCTGGTGCTGGCCGGTCGCACCGAGGATGTGGAGCGCTTCACCGCCCTGACCCGGGACGGGCGCAGGGCCCGGGACCGGTGACCGCCGACGCCCGCCCGCCTGAGAGGATGAGGTCGTGGCCATCGGGAGCCCGACCGCGCGCACCCTTCCTCCGCACCTGACCGGTGCGAGGGAGCTCTCGGACCTCCTCGAGGTCGACCCGGACGTGGGGCTCAGCAGCACCGAGGTCGAGATCCGGCTCGCGGAGCACGGACCCAACGAGCTGCGCTCCACGGACAGGGTGCCGCTGTGGCGACGCGTCCTCGCGCAGTTCCAGGACCCGCTCGTCTACCTCCTCCTCGTCGCGATCGTCGTCTCCATCACCGCCTGGGTGCTCGAGGGTGCCCAGGGTCTGCCGGTCGACGCGATCGTCATCGGCGCGATCCTCGTCCTCAACGCCGTCCTCGGGTTCGTCCAGGAGGCCAAGGCCGAGGACGCCGTCGCCGCGCTGGCGACGATGACGGCCGCCAGCTCCTCCGTGCTCCGCGACGGCCGGCCGACCGAGCTGCCGTCCGCGGACCTCGTGCCCGGTGACGTCCTCCTGCTCAGCGAGGGCGACGCCGTCGGCGCCGACGCCCGGCTCCTGGAGGCCAGCGGCCTGAAGGTCCAGGAGGCCGCGCTCACCGGCGAGTCGGCCGCCACCGTGAAGTCCGCGACGTCCCTCTCCGGCGAGGTCGCCCTCGCCGACCGGGTCAACATGGTCCACAAGGGCACCGCCGTCGTCGAGGGCGTGGGTCGCGCCGTCGTCACCGCGACCGGCATGCAGTCCGAGATGGGCCACATCGCCGCCCTGCTCGACCGCACCGAGCAGCAGCCCTCCCCGCTGCAGGTCGAGATCGCCAAGGTCTCGCGCACCCTGGGCGCCCTCGTCATCGGCATCGCCGTGGTCGTCATGGCGACCCTGGCCCTCGTCCAGGGCGCCGACTCCCCGCAGGAGTGGGTCACCATCCTGCTGCTCGGGGTCTCCCTCGCCGTGGCCGCGGTCCCCGAGGGCCTGCCCGCGATCCTCTCCGTCGTGCTGGCGATCGGGGTCCGCGCCATGGCCCGGCGCAACGCCGTCATGAAGCACCTGCACTCGGTCGAGACCCTCGGGTCGGCGTCGGTGATCTGCTCCGACAAGACCGGGACGCTCACCCGCAACGAGATGACCCTGCGGACCATCGTCACCGCCTCCGGCCGGGTCGAGCTCTCCGGCACCGGGTACGCGCCGGTCGGCGACGCCGTCCTCGTCGCCGCCGATGACGCCGGCACCGATGGCGATGCCGCCGATGCCGCCGGCACCAATGGGGATGCCACCGATGCCGCCGGCACCAATGGCGATGCCGCCGATGACGCCGGCACCAATGGGGATGCCGCCGATGCCGCCGGCGCCGCCGCCCGAGGACCTCCTCGTGGAGGCCCGGCTCGTCCTCATCGGCGGGTCCGTCGCGAACAACGCGACCATCTCCGAGCAGGACGGCCAGTGGGTGGTCCACGGAGACCCGACCGAGGCCGCCTTCATCGTGGCGAGCTCCAAGCTCGGGGAGGTGACCGAGCGGATCGGGCACTACGAGCGGCGGGCCGAGGCGCCGTTCACCTCCGAGCGCAAGATGATGTCGGTCCTCGCCCACCACGACGACCGCGCGGAGAACCGCATCTTCACCAAGGGCGCGGCCGACGTCCTCCTGGACCGCTGCGTCGCCGAGCGCCACGGGGACGAGGTCGTCCCGCTGGACGACGCCGCCCGCGCCAGGCACTTGGCGGTCGTCGAGGCCCTCTCCGCCGAGGGTTACCGCACGCTGGGCGTCGCCTACCGCGTCGCCGACGACGGCGAGCCGGGCCACCACGACGCCGACGTCGAGCACGACCTCGTCCTCGCCGGCGTGGTCGGCATCATCGACCCGCCGCGGGAGGAGGCCCAGGCCGCCGTCGCCGCCGCCCACCGCGCCGGCGTCCGCACCATCATGATCACCGGTGACCATCCCGCGACCGCGCAGCGGATCGCCGCCGACCTGGGCATCATCGCCGAGGGTGGGCGCGCTGCCGCCGGCGTCGAGCTGGAGCGGCTGGACGACGACGCCCTCGTCGACCTGGTCCGGGAGGTCAGCGTCTACGCGCGCGTCGCCCCCCACCACAAGCTGCGGATCGTGGACGCCCTCCAGCGGGACGGGCACGTCGTGGCGATGACCGGTGACGGCGTCAACGACGCTCCGGCGCTCAAGAGTGCCGACATCGGGATCGCGATGGGCATCACCGGCACCGAGGTGACCAAGGAAGCCAGCCGGATGATCCTCGGCGACGACAACTTCGCGACGATCGTCGCCGCGATCCACCGCGGACGGATCATCTTCGACAACATCGGCAAGTTCCTGCGCTACATGATGTCGTCGAACCTGGGCGAGGTCGTCACCGTGTTCTTCGGCATCGTCCTCGCCGGCGTCCTCGGCCTGCGCGACACCGCCAACCCCGACGCGCTCGTCGTTCCGCTGCTCGCGACCCAGATCCTGTGGATCAACATGGTCACCGACTCCGTGCCGGCGCTCGCGATGGGGGTCGACCCCGAGATCGACGACGTCATGGCCCGCCCGCCGCGCCGCCCCGACCGTCCCATCCTCGACCGGCCGATGTGGGCGCGGATCCTCTTCACCGGTTTTCTCATGGGGGCGGTCACCCTGCTGACGATGGACCTGTTCCTGCCCGGCGGGCTGCTCGAGGGCTCGGAGTCCTTCGACCTGGCGCGGACCGCCGGGTTCACGACGCTCGTCCTGGCCCAGCTCCTCAACGCGCTCAGCTCGCGCTCGGCCGCGCAGAGCTCGTTCCACCGGATGTTCCGCAACCCGTGGTTGTGGGCGGCGATCGGGCTGGTCGTCGCGCTCCAGGTCGTCGTCGTGCACGTGCCCGTGATGCAGCACGCCTTCACCACCGTCCCCCTCAGCGGTCTGCAGTGGCTGGTCTGCCTCGCGATGGCGTCGGTCGTGCTCTGGGCCCAGGAGGTCGTCAAGATCGCCCACCGCGCGTGGGCCCGCCACCGGCCCGCACCCGTCCTCGGCGCACCGGCGGCATAGCCCGCGCCGTCCGCCGGAGGACCCCCTGCGGGTCTAGGCTCCGCTCATGGCGAAGGGGCCGACCACGCGAACGCGGCGCGACACCGCGCAGGGGACGATCACCACCGGTGGTCTCGTCTGGGGGTTCCTGCTGGGCGTGCCGGCCGGGTTCGTGCTGCAGCTGGTGCTCGGGCTCGCGCTGGGGCCGCTGCTGGAGCGCTGGCAGCTGGTCGCCTACCTCGACCACTTCTCCCCGCTCCCGGCCGTCGCGATCGCCGTGGCCGTGGTGCTCGTGCCGCGGCTGCGCCGGTGGGGTGCCGGGTTCCTCCTGGGCCTGTCCCTGGGCATGGCGGCCGAGGCGCTGCTGCTCCTGTGGTGGCTCCAGAGCCAGGGCTTCGGATGACGGGGCCGGTAGGACCCGGGAGCTCACCGCCACCGATACTGGACGGATGAACCACCGGGGTATGCCGTTGAACCCCCGGGGTATGCCGTGCGGGTGCTGATGCTCGTGGCGACCCCGGTCGCCACCGACACCCGGGTCCTGCGCGAGGCCACGACCCTCGTCGCGGCCGGGCACACCGTGCACGTCGTCGGCCGGGCGGTCCCCGAGGACTTCGTCCCGCCCGCGGGCGTGACCGTCAGCTCGGTCGGGGTGTCCTCGGCCCTGCGCCGCGACGGCGCGGCCCCGCTGTCGGCCCGTCGGCAGCCGGCACCCGTCCGGCTGGCCCGCTGGCTCCTGCTCCCCGAGCACCGCCGGTCCGCCTTCGGACGGTGGGCCGCCGCCGCGACCGTCGACGCGCAGCGACGGGGGTTCGACGCGGTGCACGCGCACGACTTCACCGCCCTGGCCGCCGGCTCCGCCCTCGCCGAAGCCCGCGACGTCCCCCTCGTCTACGACGCGCACGAGCTGTGGACCGGACGTCCCCGCGAGCACCGCCCCACCCCGTGGGCGGACCGCCGCGAGCGCCGGCTGGAGCAGACCCTCGGCGACCGGGCCGACGCCGTCCTCACCGTCGGCGACGGCGTGGCCGACGCGCTGCGCCGGCGGTACGGCTGGAACCACGTCACCGTCGTGCGCAACACCTTCCCGGCGGCCGCCACGCCACCCACGCCGCCCGACGCCCCCACCGCACTGGTCTACCCCGGCCGGCTGGCGGCATACCGGGAGCTGGAGACGGTCGCCGCGGTGACCCTGGACCCCGGTATTCCCCTGCCCGTGACGCTCGTCGGACAGCCGACGCGACCTGGCTGGCCGGGTTCGACCCGGGGCACGCCGCGGTCCGTGCGCCGGTCGGCACCGACGAGCTCACCGACCTGCTCACCCGCGCGGGGCTGGCGCTGGTGACCCACTCCGACGCGTGGGAGAACCACCGCCTCGCCCTGCCCAACAAGCTCTTCCACGCGGTCCGGGCGGGCGTGCCCGTGGTGGCCACCGACGTCGGCGAGCTGGCGAAGGCGGTCCGGGAGCACGGGCTGGGCACGCTCTACCGCCCCGGGGACACGCGCTCGCTGGCCCGGGCCGTGGAGGAGGCCGTGGCAGACTATGCCGGGCTGCGCAGGGCCGTGCTGGCCGCCTCGGGGACCCTCAGCTGGGAGGCGGACGCGCACCGGCTCCTGGCGGTGTACGACCGGCTGGCTGCCCGCCGGCACGGGCAGGACGCGACACGCCGGGCCGACGCGGCTCCGGTGGACCACGGCACGGACGAGGATCGGCAGCGATGAGCCACGAGACGACGGACGGGAGCGCCGGCGCCACCGCGACCCCGGAACCGCCCGGGTTCGCCACGGACTACCACCGCTACATGCCCCACCGGACGGGGCTGCCGCACCTGCCGACCTACTTCCGTGAGCTGTGGCGCCGGCGCGAGTTCGCCTTCGAGACCTCCAAGGCCAACATGCGCGGGGCCAACACCAACACCTTCTTCGGCCAGGCGTGGCTGGTGCTCAACCCGCTCCTGCTCTCGCTCGTCTACTACCTGCTGGTGACCGTCATCTCCCAGCGCGACGACACCCAGGGCTGGGAGTACTTCGCCCACCTGACCGGGGGCCTGTTCGTCTTCTACTTCTTCCAGGGGTCGGTCAACAACGCGGCCGGCTCGGTCGTCAACGCCGGTGGCCTGGTGCTCAACACCGCCTTCCCGAGGCTCCTGCTCCCCCTGGCGGCGGTGCGGACCGCCCTGCTGCGCTTCCTGCCCACGCTGCCGGTCTACTTCGTCTTCCACATCATGGCCGGGAACCCGTGGACGCCCGCGACCTTCCTGGTCGCCCCGATCTTCCTGGGGCTGCTGGCGATGTTCGCCGCCGGGCTGTCCGCCCTCTTCGCCGCCCTGCAGGTCTACTTCCGGGACATGACCGCCTTCCTGCCCTACCTCATGCGCATCTGGCTCTACTCCTCGCCGGTGCTGTGGACCGTGGACATGATCGGGGGCCACGCGACGGCCCAGGCGATCGCGCCCTTCAACCCCCTGTACGCCCTCATCGGGGGGTACGGGATGGCCCTGCAGGACGGCCAGGTGCCCGGGCTGGAGCTGTGGCTGCTGGCCGTCGCCTGGGCGGTCGGGGCGTTCGTGGTGGGGTCGGCCTACTTCATGTCGAGGGAGCGTGATTTCGCTGTCCGCATCTGAGCAGCCCTCGCCCGGCCGGGCCCCGGAGGGGGACGGCCCCGGCCGTCCCACCGCCGACAGCGCCGGCCGGTCCTTCGTCGGTGGTGCCTTCTCGCTCGCCAAGGACCGCACCCGTGGTCCCGCGGCGGCCGACTCCTACCCCTACCGGGACAACACCGGCCGCACCGACCTGGCCGCCAGCGTGCAGAACCTCTCGGTCACCTACCGGACCCGGTTCGAGCGGGTGCCGACGTTCAAGAAGGCCATCACCCGCCGTCAGCGGTCCGTCGTGGAGATCCAGGCCCTGCGCCGGGTGACCTTCGACGTCCCGGTGGGCACCTCGATGGGCATCATCGGGTCCAACGGCGCGGGCAAGTCCACCCTGCTGCGCACGCTCGCCGGCATCCTGTCCCCCACCGAGGGGCGGGTGGAGGTGTGGGGTCGCGCCAGCACCCTGCTCGCGCTCGGCGTGGGCTTCAACGTCAACCTCTCGGGCCGGGAGAACGTGCGACTGGGCGGGCTGGCGGCCGGTCTGTCCCGGCGCGAGGTCGAGGAGCGCGCCGACGAGATCGCCGACTGGGCCGAGCTGGGCGAGTTCATCGACGCTCCGCTGCGCACCTACTCCTCCGGCATGTTCAGCCGGCTGGCGTTCTCCGTGGCCGTCCACATGCGGCCCGACATCCTCATGGTCGACGAGGCGCTCTCGGCGGGCGACGCGAAGTTCCGCGAGAAGGCCGACGCCAAGATGGCCGAGCTGCGCGACAGCGCCCGGGCGATGTTCCTCGTCAGCCACGGCCTGTCCAGCATCCAGGAGATGTGCACCGACTGCCTGTGGCTGCACAAGGGCCGCATCATGATGCACGCCTCCCCCGCGGAGTGCATCACGGCCTACACCGAGTTCGTCAAGGTCGGCAAGACCCCCTCGACGATGGAGGAGATCTGAGGAGGGGCGGCCCGCGGGTGGACGTCTCGGTCGTCACCTCGGGCCACGACCTCGCCGACGCGCGCCTCCACCGCGAGGTGGCGGCGCTGGTCGGGCTCGGCATCCGCGTCGAGGTGCTCGCCCTCGGCCACGGGGTCGACGCCCCCGCCGGGTCGTCCGCCCGGACGTGGCGGCGTCGCGGGCCCGCCGGCCGGGCCGCCCTCGCCGGGGAGATGGCCGTCCGCGCCCGGGGCCGGGTGCTGCTCGCGCACGACCCGGACTCGGCGGTCGCCGCCGGCGCGGTCGTCCGGGCCACCGGCCGCCGCCTGGTGGTCGACGTGCACGAGGACTACGGGGCGCTCCTGCACGACCGGCCCTGGGCCAGGCGGATGCACGGGCTGCCCGGGATCCTCGCCCGGGGACTGGTCCGGACCTTCCAGGAGGTCGCGGCCCGGGCCGACCTGACCGTGGTGGCCGACGACCACGTCCCTCCGCTCCGGGCCCGCCACCGCCTGCTGCTGCCCAACGTCCCCTACCCGGGGATGCTCCCCGCCCCGGCGCTGCCCGACCCGCGTCCCCGGGCGGTCTACGTGGGCGACGTGCGCGCCAGCCGCGGGCTGTTCGCGATGTTCGCGGCGCTGCGCGGAGCACCGGACTGGACCCTGGACGTCGTTGGCCCCGTCGCCCCCGCGGACCGCCCGGCCATGGAGGCCGCGCTGGACGCCGACCCCGACCTGGCCCGTCGGGTGCGGCTGCACGGCCGACGCCCGCCCGTCCCTGCCTGGGCCGACGCGGCCGGCGCGTGGTGCGGCCTCGTGCTGCTGGCGGACACCCCCGCGTTCCGTCGCGCGGTGCCGAGCAAGCTCGCCGAGTACCTGGCCTGCGGCCTGCCCGTCGTCACCACCGACCTGCCCCGCCAGGCCGACGTGGTCGGCACGACCGGGGCGGGGTCGGTCGTGCCGACCGGGGACGACGAGCAGGTCGGTGCCGCCGTCGCCGAGGTGCTGCGGGGCTGGTCGCAGCAGCCCGGGACCCTGTCCATGGCCCGGGAGTCCGCCCGCCGGGAGGGCTCCTGCGGGCCGGCGGCCCAGGCACCCGCGCTCTACCAGGCCTTCGCCGGGGCCGTCGCCGACCTGCTCTAGGAGGTATGCCGTGCCGCGTCCGCCCCGTCTGCCCACCCCCGTCCGGGACCGGGTCCGGCGGGTCCGCAGGGCCTTGCCCGCGGCGCTCGTGCGCCGCGTCGACGTGCTGCTCGGAGCCACACCCGCACCCCCCACCGTCGACGAGCTGGCCCGGGCGCTGCGGACCCCGTCGGTGCCGGAGCAGGACACCCGGCTCCTGGTCGCGCCGGTGAACTTCGCCGGTCAGGGTCACGCCTGGGCCCGGGCCGTCGAGGCGCACGTGCCGGGCGTCGGTGCGCGGTCGATGGCGGTGGAGGGGCCGATGGGCTTCCCCGCCGACCAGGTCGTGCCGTCACCGGCCTACCGCGACGTCGTCTGGCAGCGCACCCAGGAGCGCCACCTGCTGGAGCACTACACGCACGTGCTGGTGGAGGCCTCCCGGCCCGTGCTGGGCACCCTCTACGGCCGGACCTGCGCCGAGGAGCTGCCGGTGCTGCGTCGCGGCGGGCTGCAGGTGGGCCTGATCGCCCACGGGTCGGACCTGCGCGTCCCGAGCCGGCACGCGGAACGGTTCCCGCACTCGCCGTTCACCGACCCGTCCGACCCCCTGACGCGGCGGTTGGAGCGGAACGCCCGCCGCGCGGTCGAGCTGTTCGCCGGCTTCGACGGGCCGACCTTCGTCTCCACGCCGGACCTGCTCGACGACGCCCCGGACGCCCGGTGGTGCCCCACCGTCGTGGACCCGGCGTCCTGGGCGAGCGGTGCACCGGTGCTGGAGCGGAGGGCACCGCGGGTCATCCACATCCCCAGCAGGGGTCGGCTCAAGGGGTCCGAGCACGTGGACCCGGTCCTGCAGGGCCTGCACGCCTCCGGGGAGATCGAGTACGTGCGCCTGGAGGGGGTGCCGCACGAGCGGGTCCGTCGGGAGGTGCGGGAGGCCGACGTCCTCGTCGACCAGGCGGTGATGGGCCTCTACGGCGTGTCGGCCCTCGAGGGCCTGGCCGCCGGGCGCGTCGTGCTCGGCTTCGTCGGCGACCGGGTCCGGGACCGGGTCCGGGACACGACCGGTCTGGAGGTCCCGGTCGTGGAGATCACGCCCGAGACCCTCGCCGAGGTCCTCGCCGACCTGCTGGCCGACCGGGACCGGGCACGCACCGTGGCGGCCGCCGGGCCCGGGTTCGTCCGGGAGGTCCACGACGGGCGCTGGTCAGCACGGGTGCTCGGCCGCCTGACGGTCACCGACCCCGACCGGGCCGAGCAGTGAGTAGCCTCACCCCCGACGTCCGTTCCCACCGACCCGCAGGAGGACCTCAGTGACCGGCCCCTCGATCCTCATGATGGTCGGCAACGACATCCGCCACGACACCCGCGTCCTCAAGACGGCGCTCGCGCTCGCGGACGGCGGCGCGGCCGTGACCGTCCTCGGGCACGCCTCCTCGGGGTTCCACGAGGACGCCCTGCTGGGGGACGTCCGGATCGTGCGCGTCCCGGTGGCCTTCCGGTTCCGCGGCACGCAGCAGACGCTCAGGGCCCAGCGCCGCAAGGCGCGCCTGGTGCCTCCCCCGGCGGCGCACCGCACCCGGCGCACCTGGGCGTTGCGCTCGACCCTCCTCAGCGGTGAGGCGAAGGACCTCGGTGGGTGGACACACCGGTCCCGGGCGCTCAGCGGCAAGGTGGAGCGCCGGGTCCGCACCGGGGCGGACCACCTCGTCGAGAAGCTGGGGTCCCGCGAGGACCGGGTCCGGGAGTCGTGGTGGGAGTGGTGGGACGACCACGGCGTGGGGACGAGCTGGCGTCGTGAGGTGCCGGAGCTCTTCGACTACGAGCTGGCCTTCGCCCCGGTCGTCGACACGCTGGACTGGGAGATCATCCACGCCCACGACGTCCATCTCCTCGGCACGGCCACCCGCGCGGTGGCTCGGCGCCGGGCGAGCGGACGGCCCGCCGAGTGGGTCTACGACGCCCACGAGTTCGTCGCCGGGCTCTCGCAGTACCCGGGCCGGACGCGGCGACGGATCCTGGGCTACCTCGACGCCGAGCGCGAGTACGTCCGTGCCGCGAGTGCCCTGGTCACGGTGACCGAACCCTGGCCGAGGAGCTCCAACGCCGGTACGACCTGCCCCGGCGGCCCACCGTCGTGATGAACACCCCGCCGGGTGCCAGTCCGGCTCCGGACGGCGTCGTCGGCCTCCGCGACCAGTGCGGACTGTCCGAGGACGTCCCACTGCTGGTCTACAGCGGAGGCGTCACCGCGGCGCGTGGCGTCCTCACGGCGGTCGACGCGCTGCCGGAGCTTCCCGGGGTGCACCTCGCCGTGGTCTGCGTCCCCCACACCCGGGTCGCCCCCGCCAAGCAGCTGCGCAGCCGCGCGGTGGAGCTGGGCGTCAGCGACCGCCTGCACCTGGTCGAGCCGGTGACCCCGGACGCGGTGACCGCATTCGTCACCTCGGCCGACGTCGGGATCATCCCGCTCCTGCACTACGGGAGCCACGAGGTGGCGCTCGCCAACAAGCTGTTCGAGTACCTCTTCGCCGGGCTGCCCGTCCTCGTGAGCGACTGCCGGGCCCAGGCCGACTTCGTGCGCGAGCACGAGGTCGGCGGCGTGCACCTGGCCGACGACCCGGTCTCCTTCGCCGCCGAGCTCCGGGCGCTGCTGGACCGCCTTCCGGAGGTGCGCCGGCACATCGCCGAGACCGAGGCGCTCCTGGACCCCTACCACTGGGAGCACCAGGCGCGGAACCTCCGCGGGCTCTACCGCGAGCTGCTCGGCCCGGACGCGCTCGCCGAGCCTGGAAGGCCCACCATGCTGACCGGCCTCGTCGAGGGAGCACCACCCCGCGACGACCGCCCCTCGGTCGTGGGGATCGGCCCGGCCAACATGGCCGGCCAGGCCAGCGCCTGGGCCCGCGCGCTCACGGCGAACATCCCCGGGCTGCGCACCCACGTCACGGTGGTCGACCGCAACCTCCCTCTGCTCTTCCCCGGGGACCAGACGGTGCCGAGCCACGTCTACTCCCGCGACCAGCGCTGGTCGCAGGCCTTCCAGGGAGCCGCCCAGCAGGAGTGGACCCACGCGCTCCTCGAGTCCGGACGACCACTGTTCGGCCTGCGCAACGGGAGGACCTTCGAGGGCGACGTCCGCGTCCTGCGGGCGGTCGGGATCCGCGTCGGACTGATCCTGCACGGTTCGGAGATCCGCGACCCGCGTCGGCACGCGACGCTGACACCCTGGTCCCCCTTCCATGATCCGGAGGACGAGCTGACCGCGCGCCTCCAGACCCAGCGCGACACCCTCGCCGCCAAGGTGGAGACCTTCATCACCGAGGGGCACGGACCGGTCTTCGTGACCACCCCCGAGCTGCTGGCGGACGCACCCGGATCCGTGTGGCTGCCGGTGGTCGTCGATCCCGAGACCTGGGCCGGGGGTGCGCCGCCGATGACCAGGGAGCGACCCGTCGTGCTGCACGCGCCGAGCCGGGCCGCCCTCAAGGGGAGCGCCGCCGCCGACGAGGTGCTGAGCAGGCTCGACGCACGGGGTCTCGTCGACTACCGGAGGATCGAGGACGTCCCGCCCGAGCAGATGCCGGCGCTCGTGCGCGACGCCGACATCGTGCTGGACCAGTTCGCACTCGGGATCTACGGCGTGATGGCCGCCCAGGTCATGGCGGCGGGGCGGGTCCTGGTGCTGGGACCTCTTCTCGACGACGTCCGGAGGGTCACAGAGGACGCCGCCGGTATGTCGCTGCCAGTGGTCGAGGCGACACCGGACACGCTGGCCGACGTGCTGGAAGGGCTGGTCCTGGACCGGGACGGCGCCAGGGTCGTCGCGGAGGCGGGGCCGGCGTTCGTGGAACGGGTTCACGACGGTCGACTGGCCTCCGAGGTGCTGACCGAGCACCTGGAACTGCGCGGACGCTGAGCCCGCACGACCTCAGTGGCGGGCGCGCCGGGCAGCCAGGGCGCGCGCGCCCGAGGGGAGGGTGACGTAGACGTCCGGCCCGCGGTGTCGACGCGCCAGCAGCCAGGCCGCCTTCTGCGCCCGCTCGTCCACCGGGACGACGAGGTCGGCGGACCGGAACAGCTCGCCCACCGCGGAGGACCGCGTCGCGGCCAGCGCAAACTCCCACGAGATGCCGTCCTTGCGCTCGCTCAGCGCCTTCCGGACGGACGTGCTCGGCAGGTCGCGGGCCCGGGCGGGCAGCTTACGCCAGTCGTCCGGCAGCGCCGCCCCCCGCGTCGTGACCCTCTTCACGCGGCGCACCTGGGCGCTGACCAACCGACTGGCCCGACGCTGGGCCCTCCTGCTTCGCCACCGAACGGCCTGGCGGAGCCTCCGAGGATGATGGACAGGGAGGTGGGACAGGTCGTTGGAGCGCGCCGTCGGTTCCTGGCCCTCCGTCGGACCCGTTTCATGGGACCCGGTCGCCGCACGCGGCCCGGTCGTCGTGTACGTGCCTCCCCCGTCCTCCGCTTCCGCCCGGTCGGGATCCTGGTCGGCGGCAGCTGCCTGGACCGGGCCGGCCTCCTGTTCCGACAGCTGCTCGTCCAGCTCGGGGACACCCAGTCCGCCGGACGGTGGTCCCGCGGCCTCCTCCACCGCGGCCCCCTCCACCGCACCTGCTGCACCTCCGACCTCAGGAGCGGAGGACGGCACCAGGTCCGTCGCCGGACCGGCACCGGTCGGGAGGACCGGCCAGTCCGTCGGTTCCTGCCCGAGCCGCAGGACCGGACCGCAGACGAGGGTCCGGGCCAGGGGAAGGTGGACCTTGGGGGCGAACCATGACACCAGGCTCAGCTCGTCGGTCGTCCCCAGCCCTAGATGGGACCGCCACAGGGCGACCTTCCGCTCGTCGATGCCCCGGCCGGTGTCCATCACCACGACCTTCATGCGTGCTCCCCCACCGGTGCTCCCGTTGATGTCCGCCGCCCCGGAAGGTCCGCCAGCGCCTGGAGGCGCGGTCGGAGCTGCAGGTCGCGACGGTACTGCTCTGCGAACGCCGCGCACGCCTCCCGCGTGCCGGCGTCGGCGCGGCGAGCCGCTGCGGCCGCGGCGCCCAGGGCGTCGGAGATCTCCTCCGTCGACAGGCCGGTGACCGGGAACCACAACGGATAACCCCGGAGCACGTCGGCCGCCGCGTTGACGGGGTCGTGGAGCGACACGATGGGCAGTCCCGTCGCGGCATACTCGAACACCTTGCCGCTCGTCACGTACCTCCCCGCGCCGAGCAGCAGGAGCAGCGCGTCGAAGCGGTCGTAGACGTCCCGGAGCTCGGTCTTGGGGACGGGTCCGTGGTACGTCAGCCCGTCCCCCGCATGGCTCTCGACCAGCCGGAGCATGGCGGAGCTGGGGATCGAGAAGTAACCGAGGTGACCCCAGACCTCTGCCCGCGCCAGCCCGAGGTCCGGGTGGGTGGACCGGGCCGTGGCCCAGCCCTGGGTGAACTCGTGCAGAGGCACCTTGCGACTGAGGGTCCCGATGTAGCCGAACGTCAACGGTCGCGAACCGTCCGGGGGGGCCAGCCGGGGTCGCGGCGCGAACTCCGGGTCGAAGCCGTTGGCGACCACGTGCATGCGTGCCGCGACGTCAGGGTGGCGGCGGGCGTGCCAGTCGCGGATGGGTTCGTTGACGAACCACACCTCGCGAGCCCGGCCGAGCAGATCCTTCTCCAGCCGGTCCACACGGCCACCCTCGGGGTGCATGAGACCGCCGTCGAAGACGTCGAGCATCCATGCGTCCCGGTAGTCCATGACGTAGGGGACGCCGTGCCTCCGGTTCAGGACGTCGGCAGCGGTGAAGTCGACGCTGGGGTTGGCGCTCGCCACCGCAAGGTCCACGGGGGAACGGGCGTGCACGGCGAGGGCTGCCTCCTCGAGCGGGGCCCGCCAGGGGCCGTAACCCACCTCCGGGAAGCTGCTCACGTCGCGACGCCGCTGTCGTTCCCGCCAGCGGTCGGGTGCGAACATGCGCAGGGCCGACCATCGACGCAGGTCGGTCTCCAGCGCGGGCCACTCGAAGGGGATCCGCACCACCGTCACCTCCGGCCGCACCTGCGACTCCAACGAGGGGTCGGCGCCGGTGTACCGCTCGAAGGTCTCCCGCGCGGCGGTCAGCACGGTGACCCGGAACCCGGCGGCGGCGAAGGCGTTGACCGTCGCCAGCGCCCGGTAGACGCCCCCGCTGCGTGACGGCGGGAACCCCCACGCCACGTAGAGCACGTGCGGACGACGGTCGCCCCCACCGTCGGCGACTGCACTCGGACCCACCGTCCAGCTCCCTCCGTCTCGACCGCCCTGGCGGACCCGGTCAGTATGGCAAGGCGCTCCGTCGCCGCTCCGCAGGACGCGCTGGACCAGACCGTAGGGTGGCGCCATGCCGCCAGCACCGCCCCCCGGCCGGGACGAGATGCTCGTCCTGGTCGTCACCCCCTGGTACCCCACGGCGCAGAACCCCGTGTGGGGCACCTTCGTCCGTGACGCCGTGAAGACCCTCGGCCGGCACCTCGACCACCGCATCCAGGTCGTGCACGTCGACGGCAGCGAGCTCACGGGGGCCGAGGTCGACCAGGGACGGGGCGAGGGCCAGAGCTGGAGCGTGGACGAGTCCCGCCCGGAGGCCGACGTGCGCGTGGTCCGCCGGCCGATCCCGTCCGACGCGCCCCGGTCGACGGCGATGGAGCTGCACCGGGAGGCGCTGCAGGAGCACGCCGGCGACCTCCTCCAGCGGGCCACCCACGTGTCGGCCCACGTGGGCGGCCCGACGGCCGCGGCGGTCGCACCCCTCCTGCCGCACCGCACCCGATTCACCATCGTCGAGCACGCGACCTACGTCCGCGGCCTCTTCGCCGACACCTCCGCCGCGGTGCAGTACCGGGCCGCCGTCGCCCGCGCGGCGCGGGTGATGGCCGTGAGCGACGCGACGGCCGCGACGCTGCGCCGGCTGTGCCCCCAGCAGTCCGACATCATCTCGGCGGTGCCCAACCCGGTCGACGTCGACGCGCTGCCCCTGCGCCCCGCCTCCACCGGCCGGCGCGACCGCTGGCTCTTCGTGGGCAACCTCGTGGAGCGCAAGGGGGTGCGCCTCCTGCTCGAGGCGTTCGCCCAGGAGATGCAGGCCGGCGCGGTCGGTCGCCCCGGGCTGCACCTCACCCTCGTGGGGGACGGCCCTCTGCGCGAGGAGCTGGAGGGCCTCGTGCGCGCGCAGGGGTTGACGGACAGGGTGACCTTCCTCGGCCAGGTCGCCCCGCACGAGGTCCCCGCCCACTACGGCGACCACGACGTGCTGGTCCATCTCTCGGCCCACGAGACCTTCGGCCTGACGCTCGTCGAGGCGGCGGCCTCCGGCCTGCCCGTCGTCGTCACCCGCTCCGGCGGACCGCAGGAGACGATGGTCGTGCCCGAGGGCTTCGGCACGTGCGTCCTCCTGCCCCCGGAGACCACGCCGGGGCAGGTGCGGGAGGCGGTCGCGCAGGTGCGCACCGACGCCCCGCCGGAGGACCTGCGCACGGTCCGCGACCTGCTGCGCACCGTGTACGGCCAGGAACGCTCGGCCGACCTCCAGCACCGCTACGTCCTCGGCACGCCCCCCCCGCCCGGCCGCTGGCGACCCCTCTCGACCTGAGCCTGCTCCTCATCTTCCAGGGCCCACGCCAGTGGCAGCGGCTGCGCCACGGCGCCGACCGGGCCGCGGACCTGGGGGTGCGGGTCACCGCGGTCGACCTCGAGGACCGGGTCCGGCAGCTGCCCGCCGGCGTGACCGTGCTGTCACCGGGGGCCCCGGAGCGCTACAACCTGCTGCGGCAGGCCGAGCGGACGGTCGTGGACCGGCTTCCGCGAGCAGCCCTGCGTGGTGCCGGCGCGGTCCTTCCCCACCTTCCCGACCGGGCGGCCCGCCCCGGGCTCCGCGCGCTCACCGCGGCCGAACGGCTCCAGCGGCGGGCGTCCGCCTTCTCCGAGGAGAAGGTCTACGGGCGGGTATGGCGTGTCGTGCGCGGTCAGTCCGTCGCCCGCCGCGTGCAGAGCCAGCCCGAGCTGGCCCGGCTCGAGCGGTTGGACGCCCTCGTGCACCTCGGCGGGCGGATGACCCAGCTCGCCTACCGGGAGGCGGTCCGGCACCCCGAGGCCGTGGTCCACGTCGGTGCCTTCAGCGCCACCCACCTGGCACGGTGGTGGCTGCACGCCCACGCGCCGGACGCGACCGGCGGGTCGGCCGCAGCGGGTGCCCAGGAATGAGCGTCCAGGAGACGTCACCCGCACCGGCACCGGCACCGCCTGCCCCGCAGGGCCAGCCGGTGCCGGACCCACCAGGCCGCGGTCGCCGCCCCCACGTGGTCCTCGTGGCGTTCTACTTCCCGCCCTCACGGGCCAGCGGGGTCTACCGCATGCTGGCGCTGGCGAACCACCTTGCACGCACCGGGTGGGAGGTGACCGTGGTGACCGTCACGGAGGACTTCTACGAGCGCATCACCCGGTCGGGCGACCCCTCCCTCGTGGACGCCGTGGACCCCCGGGTACGGGTGGAACGGGTGCCCCTGCCGATGAGCCACCTGGAGACCGACCTGCGCCGCTACGGCTGGTTCAGGGGCAACTACCCCGGGCTGCACCGGCGCGTGGTCCGCCGGCTCACGACGGCCCTCTGGTGCGACCAGTACGGCCCGTGGGTGCCGGGCGTCCTGGCCCGGCTGCTGCAGATCCACCGGCGTCACCCCGTCGACGTCACCCTGGCCACCGGCAACCCGTACAGCGCCTACCAGGCCGTCTGGGCCCTGCGCCGCACGACCGGGGTCCCGTACGTGCTCGACAGCCGGGACTCCTGGACGCTCAACCTGTTCACCGGCGAGATGGCCTTCCGCGAGGGGCACGCGGCCCTGACCTGGGAGCGCCGGACCTTCGCCGACGCCGAGCTGATCACCTTCGTCAACCGCCCGCTCCTGGAGTGGCACCAGGAGCAGTACCCCCAGGACGCCGGGCGGATGATGGTGGTGGCCAACGGCTACGACGCGTCCGGCGTCTCCGCCCTGGTGCCCGGGTCGACGGGTGACGTGCCGGACCCCACGGTGGACGTCTTCCTGTCCGAGGAGGCGGAGCGGGCCTACCGCACCCTGGAGCCCGACGTCGAGGACGTCGAGGATGATGAGGACGTCGAGGATGTCGAGGTCATCGGGGACGACGAGGACGACGACCCGGGCGAGGTCGGTGCCTCCGACGGGCTCGGGCCCGTCCACCTCGGATACGTAGGAACGCTGACCGCCAACCAGCCGCACCCGGCCGTGTGGGAGGGGTGGCGCCGCGCCAAGGACGCCGGCCGGCTGCCGGGGGCCGTGGTCGACCTCTACGGGCACCTGGGCTTCTTCGGCGTCAGTGCGGCCGTCCGCACCCTGCTGCCCCTGGCCGATGCCACCCAGCAGGTGACCTGGCACGGGGCGGTGGAGAAGGCGGACATCGCCAACGCGTACGCGACCCTCGACGTCCTGGTCATGATCGTGGCCGACTCCCCCTACGTCACCAGCGGCAAGGTGTTCGAGTACATGTCCACCGGCAAGCCCGTCCTGGGCCTGTACGAGCCCGACTGCGCGGTCGCCGAGGTCCTCGACGACTACCCGCTCCTCGTTCGCACCCGGTCCCTCGACCCCGACGACGTCGCCGACGCCTTCGTGGACGCGGTGGCGCTGGCCCGTTCGGTCACCCCGGAGCAGCAGGCCCGGGCACGGGCCCACGCCACCCGGTTCGAGCGCACCCGGCAGCTCGAGCCGCTGGAGCGTCGCCTCCGGGAGATCGTCGACAGACGCGCCGGCTCCCGCGCGTCACGCCTCACCGGTCGCCGCTGAGGCTCCCGCCGGCAGAGCCCGCACCGGGAGCACGACCGGTCGCCGTCGAGGCTGCGGCCAGCAGAGCCTGCACCCGGGGGCGCAGCTGGGCCTCCCGCGCGAAGGCGGAGCCGTACCGCGCGGCCGCCTCCCGCGTCGCCCGGTCGGTGGTGCGGGCGGCGTGCGCGGCCGCCTGCAACGCGGCCGCCACGCCCTCCGCGGACAGGTCGGCCGCCGGGAACCACAGCGGGTACCCCCTCAGCACGTCGGCGGCGGCGTTGCCGGGGTCGTGGACGGAGACGACCGGCAGGGCGCTGGCCATGTACTCGTACACCTTGCCGCTGGTGACGTAGCGCCCGGTGCCGAGGATCAGCAGCACCACGTCGAGCTGCTCGTAGACCTGCGCCACCGCGGTCCGGGACACCGGTCCGCGCAGCACGACGCCGTCCTCACCGGTGAGAACGGGGGTGTCGGGGTCTGGCGCGGCGTAGTGCCCCGCCCAGCCGTAGACGTGGGCGGTGGCCCCGGCGAGCTCCGGCGAGCGGGAGCGGGCCAGCACCCATCCCCGCCGGAACGCCTCCACGGGCACCTGGCGCGACATCGTGCCCAGGTAGCCGAACCGCAGCGGTGCGTCCGCGGCGGGCGGGTCCAGCCGCGGGCCCGGCGCGAAGGCGGCGTCCACGCCGTTGGCCACGACGTGCATCCGCCCGGCGGCCCCCGGGTGGTGGGCGGCGTGCCAGGCCCGCAGGGGCTCGTTGACGAACCAGACCTCCAGGGCCCCTCGCAGGAGGGCCTTCTCGGTGCGGTCCACCCGGCTCCCCCGACGGTGGGTGCGACGCCCGGAGAAGACGTCCAGCTGCCAGGCGTCGCGGTGGTCCACGACGTAGGGCACCCCGTGCTCGCGGGCCAGCACCCTGGGGGCGGCGAGGTCGACGTAGGGGTTGACGGTGGCCACGACCAGGTCGACCGGGCGCTGCGCGTGCACCTCCCGGGCCGCGGACTCCAGCGTGGCCCGCCATGGTCCGTAGCCGGACTCGGGGAAGGGTATGCGGTCGAGCCGCTTGCGCACGTGCCACCAGACCCGCGGCAGGGCCCTGCGCGCGAGGGGCCAGCGCGAGCGGTCGGGCTCGCGGGCGGGCCACTCGAAGGGCAGGCGGCGGACCTCGATCCGCGGGTCGACGTGCTCCTCCAGGGCCGGGTCGACGGCGGTGTACCGCTCGAAGGCCTCTCGCTCGGCGGTGAGGACGGTGACCTGCGCACCGCCCTGGGCGAAGGCGTTGGCGGTGGCCAGCGCCCGGTAGACCCCTCCGCTGCGGGCCGGGGGGAAGCCCCAGGCGACGTAGAGGACGTGGGGACCGGTCACGGGCGTGAGGCTACCGGCCGGCCCGCGCCCCCGGCGCCCACCCGGTGGGACCTCTCACGCCTCCAGGGCCAGCACGAGCGGCAGCACCGCGTCGGCACCGGCGAGCCGCAGCTCGCGGGCCGCCACCGTGAGCGTCCAGCGGGAGTCCACGACGTCGTCGACGAGCAGCACCGGCCCGCGGGCCTCGGCAAGCGCTGCCCGCAGCTGCGGCCCGACGCCCACCCGGCCCCAGACGTTGGCCAGCCGGAAGGCGCTGTTGCCGCCCGGCTCCCCCACGGGGCCGCCGTGCACGAGGTCCAGGCTGCCCAGCAGGGGCAGGCGGCCGATCTGGCTGATCTGCTCCGCGAGGGAGCCCACCACGGCGGGGCGACGACGCGACGGCATCGCCACGATCCCGACGGGGCGCTGCCCCCAGTCCCACCCGGCGAGAACCTGGACCACGGCCCGGGTCACGTCCTCCGGGACCGGCTGGCCCGGGGTCAGAGCCGGCCCGAGCTCGGGGTCGTCCGGCACCTCCGGGTCGGGGCGCGACTCCCCGGCCGCCAGGACCGCCCGCAGCCGTTGTCCCCAGCCGAGGTCGGAGAGCCGGGCCAGAGCGCGGCCCACGCCGGCCTGCTCCTCGGGCCGGATCTTGCCCTTGACGTCCACACCCAGGCGCGGCATCCCCGTCGGCCACTGACCCCGCGGCTCGACGGGCACGCCGACCGACCCCAGCCGGTCCTTGGCGGACCCGACGGCCTCCGCGGGGATGTCCGTGGGGAACCAGGTGCCGGCGCAGCGGTCGCACCGGCCGCACGGCTCGGCGGTGCTGTCGTCCAGGCACTCCTGCAGGAACGCCATCCGGCACCCGTCGGTCTGCTGGTAGCCCAGCATCAGCTCGGCCTCACGCACGCGGGCCTCGGCGACGCGGGTGTAGCGCTCCTTGTCGTAGACCCAGGGCTGGCCCGTGGCCGTCCACCCGCCCTGGACCTTGGCCACGGCCCCCTCGACGTCGAGCACCTTCAGCAGCAGCTCCAGCCGGGTGCGCCGCACGTCGACGACGGTCTCCAGCGCCGGCGTCGACATCGGTCGGCCGGCCTCGGCGAGCGCCGTCAGCACGGCGTCGGCCTGGTCCTGGCGCGGCATCGAGACGGTGGCGAAGTAGTTCCAGATGTCGCGGTCCTCCGAGCCGGGCAGCAGCAGCACGTCGGCGCGCTCCGTGGCACGGCCGGCACGACCGACCTGCTGGTAGTAGGCCACCGGCGAGCTCGGGGCGCCCAGGTGGACGACGAAGCCCAGGTCCGGCTTGTCGAAGCCCATCCCCAGAGCGCTCGTGGCCACCAGCGCCTTGACCTGGTTGTCCCGCAGGGCGCCCTCGAGCCGCTCGCGCTCCTCGGTGTCGGTCCGGCCGGTGTAGGCCGCCACCTCGTGCCGGCCCCGCGCAGGGCCTCGGCCACGTCCTCGGCCGCGGACACCGTGAGGCAGTAGATGATGCCGCTGCCGGGCAGGGTCCCGAGGTGGGCCAGCAGCCACCCCAGCCGCTGCTCGGGCGTCAGCCGCGGGAGGACGCCCAGCCGCAGCGACGCCCGGGCCAGCGGCCCGCGGATCGTGCGCACCTGGGACCCGCCGACGCCCAGCTGCTCGACGACGTCGTCGACCACCCGCTCGTTGGCCGTCGCCGTCGTCGCCAGCACCGGCGTCCCCTCGGGCAGTGCGTCCAGCAGGGTCCGGATGCGGCGGTAGTCGGGGCGGAAGTCGTGGCCCCAGTCGGAGATGCAGTGGGCCTCGTCGACCACGAGCAACCCGCAGCGACGGGCCAGGTCGGGCAGCTGCTCGTCGCGGAAGCGCGGGTTGTTCAACCGCTCCGGGCTCACGAGGAGGACGTCGACCCGGTCCTCCGCGAGGGCCTGGCGGACCTCGTCCCACTCGGTGGCGTTGGCCGAGTTCATGGTCACGGCCCGGACCCCGGCCCGGCCCGCCGCGGCGATCTGGTCACGCATCAGGGCCAGCAGGGGCGAGACGATCACCGTCGGGCCGGCCCCCTGGGCGCGGCGCAGCGCGGTGGCCACGAAGTAGACGGCCGACTTGCCCCAGCCGGTCCGTTGCACGACCAGCACCCGTCCGCGGTCCTCCACCAGCGCCGTCACGGCGTCGAGCTGTCCGTCGCGGAACCGGGCGTCGTCGCGCCCGACGAGCCGCCGCAGCGCGTCGTGCGCCTGCTCGTGCAGCTGCTCCCGGGACCGCGGAGGGCCCGGGGTCTGGTCCACGTCTGCCTGGGTGGTCGTCATCCCCCGACCGTAGCCGCCCGGGCCGACAGCCCCGACCGACCGTGCACAGCCCCTCCCCCCTCCGCGGCCGTCCCGAGCCGCCGCCCGGGCACGACGCGGCCGGGCGATCCCACCCCCGTCCACGGTCCGTCCCCTACGCTGGGCCGGGTGAACTGGGACACCGTCGACGCCGCCCTCCTCGACCTGGACGGGGTGATCACCCCCACCGCCGAGGTCCACATGCGGGCGTGGGAGGTGATGTTCACCCGTTTCCTCGACGAGCTGCCCGAGGAGCAGGAGCCCTACACCGACGACGACTACTTCGCCCACGTCGACGGGCGGCCCCGCTACGAGGGCGTGGCCACCTTCCTGGCCTCCCGCGGCATCGAGCTGCCCCAGGGCGACCCGTCCGACGACCCGGACGAGCGCACCGTCTGCGGGCTGGGCAACCGCAAGAACGACCTGTTCAACGAGGTCCTCGAGGAGGAGGGCATCGAGCCCTACCCCGGCTCGGTCCGTCTCCTCGACGAGCTCGCCCGCCGGGAGGTGGCCATGGCCGTGGTCTCCTCCTCCAAGAACGCCGTCGAGGTGCTGAGGACCGCCGGCCTGGCCGACCGCTTCGAGGTCGTCGTCGACGGCGTCGTCGCCGCCGAGCAGGGCCTGGCGGGCAAGCCCGAGCCCGACACCTTCCGGTATGCCGCCGAGCGGCTCGGCGTGGACCCCGCCCGGTGCGTGGTCGTCGAGGACGCGGTCTCGGGCGTGGCCGCGGGAGCCGCGGGCGGCTTCGCCCGGGTCGTCGGGGTCGACCGCGGGGTCGGTGCCGCCACCCTGCGCGAGCACGGTGCCGACGAGGTCGTCACCGACCTGGCCGACCTGGTCTAAGCACACCCCCTCCGTCCGGTCACGGCCACCGCCCACCAGCCCCGACGCACCCACCGCATACCTCCCCCCTCCCCGTCCCACCCCCTGGAGCCCGCGTGCAGACCGACTCGACCAACTGGCACCGCCCGCCCGAGCCCGTCGACCCGATGGACCGCACCCGCTGTCCCGTGGACCCCTGGCGCCTGGTCGAGAGCACCTACGACGACTCCGACCTGGGGGTGAGCGAGACCCTGTTCGCCGTGTCCAACGGCTACCTGGGGCTGCGCGGCAACGTCGAGGAGGAGGGGCGCGACACCCACACCCACGGCACCTTCGTCAACGGCTTCCACGAGACCTGGCCGATCCAGCACGCCGAGGAGGCCTACGGGCTGGCGCGCGTGGGGCAGACGATCGTCAACGTGCCCGACCCCAAGACCATCAAGCTCTACGTCGACGACGAGCCCCTGCTGCTGGCCACCGCCGACCTGGAGACGTACGAGCGCGTGCTCGACCTGCGGGCGGGCCTCCTGCGGCGGGAGGTCGTCTGGCGCACGAGCTCGGGCAAGCGGGTGCGGATCAGCAGCACCCGGATGACGAGCGTGGAGGAGCGCCACCTGGCGGTGATGACCTTCGAGGTCGAGATGCTCGACGGGGACGCCTCCCTCGTCATCTCCAGCCAGCTGCTCAACCGGCAGGACGGGTCGGACGAGTACCACGTGCGCTCCGCGGCCATGGGCGAGGGGTTCGACCCCCGCAGGGCCGAGAGCTTCGCCGAGCGGGTCCTCGACCCCCGGCTGCACGAGGAGCGCGACGGGCGGCTGCTGCTGGGCTACCGCACCCACAACTCCCGGATGACGATCGCCACGATGGTCGAGCACCAGCTGGAGACCGAGGACCCGGTCCGTGCGGACGCCGTCGTCGAGGAGGACCTGGCCAAGCACGTCTACCGCATCGAGGCGAGCCGTGGGACGGTGGTCCGGCTGAACAAGCTCGTCGCGGTGCACACCTCCCGGGGGGTGCCGGCGCGCGAGCTGGCCGACCGCTGCGGCCGGACGCTGGACCGCGCCTCCGAGCGCGGCGTGGCCGCGCTCCAGGAGGAGCACGCGCGGACGTGGGAGCGGTTCTGGGCCGAGTCCGACGTCGAGGTCGACGGGCTGCCGGACGTGCAGCAGGCGGTGCGCTGGAACCTCTTCCAGCTCGGGCAGGCCTCCATGCGGGCCGGGGGCCACGGCATCGCCGCCAAGGGCCTGACGGCCTCGGGCTACGGGGGGCACTACTTCTGGGACACCGAGTGCTACGTCCTGCCCTTCCTCACCTACACCCACCCCCAGGCGGCCCGCAACGCGCTGCGCTTCCGGCACGGGATGCTCGACGACGCCCGCCGCAGGGCCGCCGAGATGGCGCAGTACGGCGCGCTCTTCCCCTGGCGCACGATCAACGGTCACGAGGCCTCGGCCTACTTCGCGGCCGGAACCGCGCAGTACCACATCAACGCCGACATCGCCTACGCCCTGATGAAGTACGCCCGGGCCACCGGCGACCGACAGTTCCTCGTCTCCCAGGGTGTGGACCTCCTCGTGGAGACCGCCCGCCTGTGGGCCGACCTGGGCTTCTGGCAGGTCAACGGGGACAAGTCCTTCCACCTGCACGCGGTGACCGGGCCGGACGAGTACAACACCGTGGTCAACGACAACTTCTTCACCAACGCGATGGCGCGCCACAACCTGTGCGCGGCGGTGGAGGTGGTGCGCGACCTGGAGCGCAACGACCCCGACGAGCTGCGCCGGGCGAGTGCCCGGCTGGGCCTGCAGGAGGTCGAGGTGGTCGAGTGGGCCCGCGTCGCCGAGCAGATGCACATCCCCTTCGACGAGGACTTCGGCATCCACCCGCAGGACAGCCAGTTCCTCGACCGCGAGGTCTGGGACCTGGAGGGCACCCCCGCCGACCACGCCCCTCTGCTCCTGCACTACCACCCCCTGGTCATCTACCGCTTCCAGGTGCTCAAGCAGGCCGACGTCGTGCTGGCCCTCTACCTGCTGGGCGACCGCTTCAGCCAGGAGGAGAAGCGGGCCGACTTCGACTACTACGACCCGATCACGACCGGGGACTCCTCGCTGTCGGCCGTCGTGCAGTCGATCATCGCCGCGGAGGTGGGCTACCACGAGCTGGCGCTGCGGTACTTCTACGACGCGCTCTTCGTCGACCTCGCCGACCGGCACCGCAACGCCGCCGACGGCGTCCACGTGGCCTCCACCGGCGGGGTGTGGAGCACCCTCGTCGGCGGGTTCGGCGGCATGCGCGACCACCGGGGCCGGCTCACCTTCGACCCCCGCCTCCCCCAGGAGTGGACCGGCCTGACCTTCCGTATGCGGTGGCACGGCTCGCGCCTGCGGGTGCGGCTCACCCAGGACGCGCTGACCCTCTCCGTCGAGGTCGGCGATCCGGTGGAGGTCGAGGTGCGCGGCGAGACCGTGCGGGTCGGGACCGCCCCGGTGGAGGTGCCGGTGGACGGCCAGGGACCACGGATCGAGGGTGGGCCTGCCCCGCACCAGGGTGGTGAGTCACCCAGCCGACGCGCTCCCGAGCCGGACACCGGCCAGGAGCCCGGGCCGACCACCGACCAGGGTCTGGAGCACTCCCCCGGCGTGGTGCCGCACAGCTGGTCCCACGAGCTCGACGACCCGACCGGGCCGATCCCGGTGCGTCGTCCGGACACGCGCTGACCCGGTGATCCGGGCCCGGTTCCCCTGCGCCGGAGGGTGGTCGGAGCGCCGTCCTGCGGGGGGTCCGAGCGCCCAGGCCGCGGCGTTCTGATTGGGCCGCCCGGTCCCGGTGTGGTCCGATAGAGGGTATGAGCGACCCGACATCGATGCCCTTCCAGGACGACGAGCGCCCGCAGGACAGGGAGTCGCTCTACGAGGGCGAGCGGCCGGCCGCCACCGACCAGGACCCCCTGGACCACGACCCGACGGCGCCCGCGTCGGACGAGGCCGGGCCCGGGGCGGGCCTGCTGCCCCCCGCCGAGACGCAGACCGACCTGCTGGCCGCACGGGTGGAGGGGCCCGACGACCACGAGGGGATGACGGCCCTGTGGCGCGAGACGATGGGCCTGGAGCACTGGTGGTTCATCGCCGTGGGCGAGGAGGGGCAGGAGTCGCCCGCCGCGGCCCAGATCGCCGGCCAGATGATGCTGCTGACCTTCACCAACGCCGAGCGGGCCCGGCACTTCGCGGTGCAGAACGGGATGATCGACGCCGATGAGGACCTGCGGGCGATCGCCCTGCCGCCGCCCGAGGTCGTCCAGTCCGACGACGCCTACGTCCAGGCGGGGATCGCGGGCCTGATGTTCGACCCGCACCTCACCGGCTACTTCATGCCCTCCGAGCAGCTCTCGGTCGTCTGGAACGCCATCCGCTCCAGCTCCTGACCAGCGCGGTCCTGCGCAACGGCCGGGCGGGCTCACGTCGGCAGCCCCAGCTCACGTCGGCAGCCTCAGCTCACGCCGACGGCCTCAGCGGCCGGGGATCACCAGCTCCTGGCCTGCGGCCACGCTGGTGGTGCTCAACCGGTTGGCCCGCTGGATGTCCACGATCGCCTGGCTCAGCGGGACCTCCGGCAGCTGCTCGGCCGCGATCTGGCTCAGGGTCATCCCCGGCTCGACGGTCACGGCCGAGCTCGCGCCCGCCGGGCCGATGGCGTTCAGCAGCGAGGCGAAGGCCAGGACCAGCACCAGGGCGGCCGTGGCGGTCAGCGTCAGGCGACCACGACGGGTCAGCCGCAGGGGGCTCGTGGCCGGGCGCCGCTCGTCGGCGCAGACCAGGCGCAGGTGGCCACCCGGGCGGGCGACCGTCCACGGTGCGACCGTCCCGGACAGGGGGTGCAGCTCGGCGGTGGCAGTGCTCATGGTGGTCCTCCTCGGGATCATCCTGCGACATGCGTTCGATAGGACGTCTGTCCTATTGATAGCACGCGCGTACGACTTTGTCGACACGCCGGTCGAACACATGTTTGCCCCGGGGCCGCTCGATCCGTACGCTGTGTGCATGTCAGGTACTCAAACACCGACCACTGACACACCCTCTGACCTGGCCTGACGGCCAGGCCCTGGCAGCCAGAGGGAGACGGGGACGGAAGGACGCATGGCCACGATCCACGAGATGCCCGACCGGGACGGCGGGGCGCAGCTGACCAACCGGCAGCGACGCGTCCTCGACGTGATCCGGGACTCCGTCGACGCCCGGGGCTACCCCCCGAGCCTGCGCGAGATCGGTGAGGCGGTCGGCCTGACCTCGCCCAGCTCCGTCGCCCACCAGCTGAAGATGCTCGAGCGCAAGGGTTTCCTGCGGCGCGACCCGCACCGCCCGCGCGCGATCGAGGTCGTCGTCCCCGGGAGCGAGAGCGGCTACCGCCGCACCCCTTCCGACGGTTCTGCCGACGCTCGCGGCCCGGTGGCGTCCGACGCCGGCGAGCGCCCCCTCGCCGGTACCTACGACGAGACCGGCATCGGTGACTCCCGTCCCGAGGCGTCCTACGTCCCGGTCGTGGGCCGGATCGCGGCCGGTGGTCCGATCCTGGCCGAGGAGGCCGTCGAGGACGTCTTCCCCCTGCCCCGCCAGATCGTGGGCGACGGAGAGCTGTTCCTGCTCAAGGTGGTCGGGGACTCGATGATCGACGCCGCGATCTGTGACGGGGACTGGGTGGTCGTGCGCCGTCAGCCGACGGCGGTCAACGGCGACATCGTCGCCGCGATGCTGGACAACGAGGCCACGGTCAAGACCTTCAAGCGGGGCAAGGACAAGGTCTGGCTCATGCCCCACAACCCGGCCTACGAGCCGATCGACGGCGACCACGCCGTCGTCCTGGGCAAGGTCACGGCGGTGCTGCGCCGCGTGTGACCCTCGGCGGGACACCTCCATCCACCGTGCCGCTGCCACTGCACGGGTCCCACCGCCACCCACGACGCCGCCCCCTCGACCGGGGCGGCGTCGTGCTGTCCGGGTCCTGTCGAGCTGCGCCGGGTCCCTGCCTCAGGTCGCGGGGGTCTCCCCCACCTCCGGCGCGTAGTAGTCGAACAGGTCCTGCTCGTCGTTCTCGCTGAGGTGGCCGCTGATGTCGATGTCCGGAGCGTCCTTGATCATGGCGCTGGGATAGGGGACACGGATCTGGCCGTCGACCAGCTCGGCCGTCGACAGGGGCACGAAGATCTTCCGGCCGCCGAACCACCCGGTGCGCACGGTGATCCAGGCCGCCTCCCCCGTGCCGTTGTCGACGTAGACCTGGCCGAGGGAGCCCACCTTCTCGCCGTCCTGGTCCACGACCTCGGCGTCGTACAGCGCCTCGAGCTGCTCCTGCGAGATGGTCACGTCAGCCTCCTCCGACCCGCCGTACCCGCCGGCGCGGATGCGCGACGGGTGCCCAGCACCATACCCAGCACCTGCTCCGCGGAGCCGCAGGCGGCCCCGGGACCCGCACCCTCAGGACCGCGGCGGCCTGCCCTCGTGGCGCCGCAGCCTCCCTGGCCGTCCGGGGCCGCTCGTGGGACCGCCGCGAGGCCCCTCGGGGCGGTCCTGCCCGCTGGGGTAGGCGACGTTCTCCGACGCACCGGTCACCGCCTGCTCCGGGGAGAGCTCGGCACCGTCGGCGTGGTCCTCCTCGACCGGCTCCTCGCCGACGGACCGCCCCGACCCGGTCCCCGCGAGGCCGACCGGCCGGGGTCCGTCCGGACCTGCGGTGGACGCCTCGGGCGCGACGGTGCCGTCGCCCAGCACGAGGCCGTAGTGACGGAACAACCGGTCCTGCTCCACCTCGTCCAGGTGGGCGTCGGCGTCGACCGTCGGCGCGTCCTTGATCTCCTGGCGGGTGTGCGCGACGCGGACCGTGTCGCCCTCGACCTGGGCACCGACGAGCGGGACGAGACTCTCCCGCGCACCGAACCACCCGGTGCGCACCGAGACCCACGCCGGCGCGCCGGTCTCGTCGTCCAGGTAGACCTGCCCGACGTCGCCGAGCCGGTCGCCGTCGACGGTCATCACGTCGGCGTCGTAGAGCATGGCGATCGTCTCCTGGCTGCTGTCCATCGCGCCTCCTCGTCCCGGGCCGGCAGGGATCCGGCCCTGAGGCGATATCACCAGGGTTCGGGCCCGTCCGCATCCCGAGGGAGGTCGAGTCCCTCGACGACGTCGTCCAGCAGCCGCGGCAGGACGTCCTGCAGCAGGCTGTCCACCTGCACCGTCGTCTCCGCCCAGCCACGGGTCTCGCCGCGGGTGACGACCGCCACCGGGATGCCCTCGCGGGCGGCGCGGCGCACGAACCGGTAGCCGCTCATGACGCGCAGCGAGGACCCGAGCACGAGGAGGGTGCCCGCCCCGGCGACCATCTCGTACGCCCGGTCGACGAGCTCCCGCTCCACCGAACCGCCGAAGAAGACGACGTCGGGCTTGAGGGCGTCGCCCCCGCAGACCAGGCAGCGGGGCGGCCGGAACCGCGAGACCAGCTCCTCGGACACGACGATGTCACCGTCGGGGCGGACCTCGGCGCCGTCGTGGACGAGCGCGCCGAAGCCGGGGTTGGCCTGGGCCAGCCAGGTGTGCACCTGGTCGCGCTCGTACGGCTCGTCGCAGTCGAGGCAGACCACCCGGGCCAGGCTGCCGTGCAGCTCGAGGACGGACCGGGCACCGGCCTCCTGGTGCAGGCCGTCGACGTTCTGGGTGATGACCCCGGTGACGACGCCCACCTGCTCCAGGGCGGCCACGGCCCGGTGGGCGACGTTGGGACGGGCCGCGGCGAAGCGTTCCCAACCGCTGAACGCCCGCGCCCAGTAGCGACGCCGCGCCTCCGCGGACCCGGTGAACTCCGCGTGCTGCATCGGCTGGACCCGCCGCCGCCCGTCCGGCCCCCGGTAGTCGGGGATGCCCGAGGCCGTGGACATGCCGGCGCCCGTCAGGACCACGACGTCGCCGTCGGCCACCAGGTCGCGCAGCACCGCGTAGCGCTCCTCGTCCACCGGGGTCCGCGGCGGCAGGGTGAGCGCGGTGTCGACAGGGCCGGGGATCAGCGGGGCGCGACCCTCGGAACCGGGAAGCGGCCGGCCGAGGGCGCGCACCCTGGCCCCGTTCTCCATACCTCCATCATCACCGACGCGAGAGGTATGCCGTGCACGCCGTCCCTCGCGCCCGGCGGCGTCGCCGCGGGCGCGCCCATGGCGGGCCCGCGGCGGGCCCGCGGACGCGCCGATGGCGGGCCCGCGGGCCCGCCATCGGCGGTGGAGACTGCTGACGTCCGGACGACGGTGCTCGGACGGTCGGCGTTCAGACGATCATCACCGGGGAGGTGGCCTCCTCGGCCACCGCCGCCGCGGTGGGACCCCGGGCGAGGACGATGAGCTCGGCCTTCGCGTCGTGGGTGAGGACCTCGGCGACCGGGTGCCCGTACCGGCCGGCCCGGACCACCAGGAGCGGGCGCTCGTCGCGCTCCGCCCGCAGCCGGGCGGCCGTGACGACCCTCTCGGCCTCCTGCTCCGTCCCGCTGGCCACCGCCACGACGGGTGCCTGCGGGTCCACCGTGGTGGGTTCCCACCCGGTCGGCACGAGCACCAGGGTGCCGGTGCCGTCGTGGACGAGCCTGCGGGCCGTCGATCCGAGCCGCATCCCCCGGAAACCTCCGGACCCGCGGCGCCCGACGACCGTCGTCGCCCCGGCATCCGGTCCGACGGCGTCGACCGCCCGGCCGATGGTTCCGGCGGGGCAGGGACCCTCGTCCGCGGGAGCCTCCAGGACCAGCTCGGGACGAGCCTGCGGGTCCGACCGGCGGGCGCCGTCCCGGGCCCGTTCGAGCAGTGCCCGTCCGACGGCCCGGCCGGCCCCGCTGTCGTGGACCAGGACGAGCCGGGTCCCCTCCGCGGAGGCCTCCGCGGTCGCCCAGGCGACCGCGGAGGCGGCGGAGGCCGACCCGTCCACGCCCACCAGCACCGGACCCAGGGCCCGGACCGTGGCGCTCACGACCCGACCGCCGATCTCAGCGCAGGAAGCGCGAGGGAGAGACCCGGGCCCACCACTCGCCCAGACCCAGGAAGGACCAGGACGCCGGGACCGTGGCGATCACGACCATGACCAGCACACCGCTCAGGTGGTCATCCAGCACCGGGTTGTTCACCATCGGCAACGCCGCCAGGTACATGAACAGGTACATGAACGCACCCGCCACCGCACCCACCCGGGCACCAGCACCCAGCATCAACGTCACACCGATACCCAGCAGACCCGCCATGAACAGCACGTCCCACACCACACCACCGGCCATCGCGTTGAACACCCCCGCGAACGGACCCTCCACCCCCGAGAGGTACCCCGTCGTCGGCGACCCACCGTTGACCACCGCCCGCTCCGCCGGCGTGGCAAAACCCAGCCCGAACAGCTTGTCCAGGAACGCCCACAAGAACGTGAACCCGAACGCGATCCGCAGCACACCCAACGCATACCCACCCGCCGTGGGCAGGTAGTGCTTCTCACCCACCAGACCATCCAGGTGGGGGTCGACCCTGATCTCGCTACGAGCAGTCATGACAGCCAGCTCCTTCTCTCATCGTGTTCCGCTTGGCTGACACCACCCTCCCAAGAACACGACCCCCCGTAGTAGAGGCACAGGTCCACACCCGGACAGGACCAAGGTCCCCACCCCCACCACCCACACGGACCCCACCCCACCCGCCACACGGTCCCCACTCCCACCGCCGACACGGACCCAACCCCCACCCGCCACACGGCCCCCACCCCTACCAGCCACCCACCCCGCGGAGAGGGTCGACGGGGACGCGCCGGGGACGCGGAGGACGACGCTCGGTAGGATCGGGACATGCTGGACGCTGCAGGGCTGCGGGTCATGAGGGCCATCGCGCAGGAGGGGACCTTCACCGCCGCCGCGCACGCGCTCGGATACTCCCAGCCCGCCGTCTCCCAGATGGTGCGCCGGCTGGAGGAGCGCACCGGCACCGTCCTGGTCGAGCGCAGCGGACGCGTCGTGCGGCTGACCGAGGCCGGGCAGGTGCTCGCCCGGCACGCCGCCCAGATCCTGGAGGCCCTCGAGCGGGCGGAGGCCGACGTCGCCGCCATCGCCGGCCTGCAGAGCGGGGTCGTGCGCCTCATGGCCTTCCCCTCCTCCTCGGCGACCCTCGTCCCGCGGGCGCTGGCGCTGCTGCGGCGCGAGCACCCGCACATCACCGTGAAGTTCACCGAGGCCGAGCCGCCCGAGTCGCTGGCCGCCATCCGCTCCGGGGACGTCGACCTGGCGGTCGCGTTCTCCTACGAGGGCACCGACCCCGGGCGCGGGGTGGACGACCTCGCCGGGCTGGAGGTCATCGACGTCCTCACCGACCCGGTCATGCTCGTGCTGCCCAAGGACCACCGCCTCGCCGGGCAGGAGGAGGTCGAGCTCGCCGACCTGGCGGCCGAGACGTGGATCGCCGGCTGCCCCCGCTGTCGTGGCCACCTGCTGGCCCTGTCCCACCAGGCGGGGTTCCAGCCCGACGTGACCTTCGAGACCGAGGACTACGTCGCCGTCCTGGGGCTCGTGGCCGCCGGCCTGGGGGTGGCCCTCGCGCCCCAGCTGATCCTGCACTCGGTGTCCCACCCCGACGTGGTCGTCCGACCCGTCTCACCACCCTCGCGCCGGGTCGTGCAGATCGTCACCACCCCCGACCTCAAGCGGGTCCCCTCGGTCGCCGCCCTGCTCAGCGCGCTGTGCACCAGCGCCCGCGCGCTCCAGGTGGAGCAGCCCGTCCTCTGACCGGTGGCACCGGCCCCCGCTCAGCCGTCGCGGCGGTGGACCTGGAGCCGGCCGTCCTCGCGGCTGACGGCCAGGTCGCCGTCGGTGTCGGTGCGCAGCACTACCATGCCGGCGTCGTCCAGGAGGTCGAGCGCGCTGGGAGCCGGGTGGCCGAAGGTGTTCTCCGCCCCCACCCCGAGCACCGCGACCTCGGCCCGGGTGGCCCTGACGAGCCGTTCGTCCTGCGCGGAGGAGCCGTGGTGGGCCACCTTGAGCACGTCGAAGTCCCGGCCCGCGAGCAGGTCCCGCAGCGGCCTCGCACCCTCCGGCTCGAGGTCGCCGGTCAGGAGCACGCGCAGGCCGTCGACCGAGACGTCGAGCACCAGGCTGCCGTTGTTGGCCGCCGACCCGCCCACGACCGGTCTGGGCCCGGGGCCGACGACCTCCAGCTCCACCTCGCCGACCCGGAGGCGCTGTCCGGCGGCCCCGTCCTCGTACCGGACGCCGGCGGCAGCGAGCCCGGCCAGTGTGGCCGACGCCACCCCGGGCGGTTGCCGCACCGGGCTGACATAGGCGGCGCCGACGGGAACCGTGTCCACGACGCCCGGGACCCCGCCCACGTGGTCGGCGTGGAAGTGGCTCAGGACGAGCAGCTCCACCCGGTCCACGTCGGCGTCGCGCAGGCAGCGCCGCACGAGGTCCGGGTCGGGGCCGGTGTCGACCAGGACCGCCGTGCCGGGCCCGGAGCGCAGCAGGAAGGCATCCCCCTGGCCCACGTCGCACCCCAGGAGGAGCCAGCCCGGTGGTGGCCACGTGCTCCAGCCCGGGACCGGCCACAGCGCCGCGCCCACGGCCGTCAGCAGGGCCCACCCCCACCACGGCCGGCGCCGCAGCTGGTCCCGCCACCACGGTCCGGTGACCAGGGCGAGCACCGTGAGCAGGGTCAGGAGCCACGCACCGGTGGGGCCGTCGACCCAGTCGAGGGTGCCGTAGGGCACGTCGGCCCCCGTCCGGGCGATCCGGCCGATGGTCCAGGCAGGCAGGGCGGCCCGTCCAGTCCAGGCGACGACGGTGCCGAGGGCCACCGAGACCGGTGACGCGACGGCCGCCAGGACGCCCAGGACGGTGGTCGGTGCGACCAGCGGTGCCGCGAGGAGGTTGGCCAGCACCGCGACGACCGGGATGCTGCCCTGCAGGAGCACGATGACCGGGGCACAGGCCACCTGCGCGGCCAGCGGGACCGCCACCGCGTCCCCGAGCAGGCGCATCCTGGCCGGCAGCGGCGCGGCGAGGGCGTCTCCCCACGGCCGGGACCACAGGACCAGACCGAGCGTGGCCAGGGTGGACAGCGCGAAGCCGTACGACCGGGCCAGCCAGGGGTCCACGCACAGCAGCAGGACCACGGCGGCCCCGAGCGCGGGCAGGCTGACGCGGCGCCGCCCCGAGGACAGCGCCAGCAGGCCGACGCTGCCCATCACCCCGGCCCGCAGGACCGACGGTTCCGGCCGGCAGAGGAGCACGAACGCGACGAGCGCGAGCAAGACCAGGGGGGTGCGCCAGCGGCGGGGCACGCCGGTCCGTGCCACGAGGACGGCGACCGCCCCGCAGACCAGCGCCACGTTGGATCCCGAGACGGCGCTGAGGTGGGTCATACCGGTGGCGCGCATGTCGTCGGTGAGGTCCGGCGGGGTCATCGAGGTGTCACCGATCACCAGCCCGGGGACCAGACCGCGGGCGTCTGCCGGCAGGGGCTGTACCGACCGTCGGAAGCGCTCCCGCACGTGCTCGACCGCGTCCAGCATCCTCCCCGGCCCCTCCGCCACGGTGGGGCCTCCCCGCGGTGCGAGCACGGCCACCGGCCGCTCACCGGGCTCGGCGGGTCCCAGCCGGCCAGCGGCCCGCACGGTGCTTCGCCAGGTCAGGTCCTCCCAGCCGCTGCCCGGGCGGGCCAGGACCAGCACGGGCGCGCCCACCTGGGCGGAGGAGCCCCGACCGGTCACCTCGTGGAGCCGCAGGTGGAGCACGACGAGCGGTTCGCGCTCGTCGGCCCGGTCCACGACCCGACCCGCGGCTCGGTGGTCACCGTGGCCGTCACCCGGACCACGGCGCGCTCCTCGGCCCACCCGGTCACCGGTCCGGCCCGGTCGCGGAGCAGGTGGCCAGCAGTGGCCAGGCAGACCAGCGACACCGCAGCGAGGGTCAGGGCCGTCGCCGGCGCCCACGACGGCGACGCCGCAGGTCGGGAGCCGACCCCCGACCGGTCCCGGCGCGGGGAGCCGCCGCGCGACCGGTCCCGGCGCCCCACGAGGGCCAGGGCGCCCAGCGCTCCTGTGGCTCCAACCGCCACGAGCACCCAGACCGGCCGTGGCAGCAGTCCGAAGAGCACCGCCCAGGCGACCAGGGCCGGAACCAGCAGACGTCCGTCGAGGACGCGTCCCTCCCGCGCGATCCCCGCGTCCTGGGTGGCTCCGCCGACCGACGCGGCACCGGCAGCCCCGACCGGCCCGACGGCCCCGACCGGCCCGACGGCCCCGACCGGCCCGGCAGCCCCGACCGGCCCGGCAGCCCCGTCGACCGCCGGAGGATCCGGGGAGATCACCCGCCCACGGTGACGTGCGGCTGCAGCTGCTCGAAGGTGCGCTCGCCGATGCCGCTGACCTCCAGCAGCTCCTCGGGCACGGTGAAGGCGCCGTGCTCGTCCCGCCAGGCCAGGATCCGTCCGGCGGTCACCGGACCCACCCCGGGCAGCTCCTCCAGCTCGGCCTGGGTGGCCCGGTTGAGGTCGACCACGAGGACGGGCTCGCCGACCGTGGTGGCCCCTCCACCACCCGCGCCACCACCACCACCGGCCGCGGACACCGGCCTCGGAGCCACGAGCCCGGCAGGTGGTTCCTCCCCGGGGCGCCCGACCCACACCTGCTCCCCGTCGGCCAGCTGCCGTGCCAGGTTGAGCGCCGAGGGGTCCGCCTCGGCGGTCAGGCCGCCGGCCGCCTCGACGGCGTCGACCACGCGCGCCCCCTGCGGCAGGGTGACCACGCCCGGCTCCCCCACCTGACCCGTGACGTGCACGACGACGTGCACCAGTCGCTCCTCCTCCCCTCTTTCCCCCTCGGACCCGGCGGCCGTGGGGCCGGCTCCGTGGTCGGTCCCCTCCTCGGCCGTCCCCGCACCGGCGCTCGCCGGACCGGGCGTCCCGTCCGTCCCGGTGCCGGGCTCCCCGTCGTCGGTCCCGGACGTCGCCCGAAGGTCCTCGACCTGGTTCTGCGGCACCGGGTCCGAGCGCTGGGTCGTCCACGCCCACCGCCCCGCGAGCACCAGCGCCGCCACCACGACGAGCACCAGCATCCCGCGGACGGCCGCCGGACCGACACCCAGCTCCAGCGACCGGAGCGCCGTCGGGACGGTCAGCAGCGGCACCCGGCCCGGTCGGTGTCGCCCGTTCTCCACCCCGTCGGGGGGCTCGGACGTCCCCGGCCCGCCGCCGAGGAGCTCGTCCAGCGGGTCCGCCGTCCCGCTCCCGTGCCTGGAGCTGCTCATGCCATGGACGGTAGGGACCCCACCCGCCGGGGGCGAGGCCCGCGCGCGCTCCTGTGGACGTCAGGGGCGCGACGGCCCCGGTGTGGACAGGTCAGCCCGGCGAGCGGACCTCTCCCGGAGCGACGACGACACCCAGCGTCCCGGGCCCGGTGTGCACCCCCACCACGGGGTCGAGCTCGGCGATCTCGGCGGTCAGGCCGGTGCGCTCGGCCAGCTCCCCGGCCAGCTCGGCGGCCGCCTCCGCGGCCGCGAGCTGGTGGACGGCCAGCTCGACCGTGCGTCCCTCCGCCCTGGCGCCCTCCACCGCCTCGACGGCCAGCTCGACCAGCCGGGCCAGGGCCTTCGCGCGGGTGCGCACCTTCGCGGCCGGATGGACCTCCCCGTCCCGCAGGGTCAGCAGCGGCTTGATCGCCAGGGCCGTGCCCACGAGGGCCGCGGCACGACCGATCCGGCCGCCCCGGCGCAGGTGGTCCAGGGTGTCGACGTAGAACCAGGTGCGGCTGGCGGCCGACCGCGCCCGCACCACGTCGGCGACCTCCTGCGCGTCGCCGCCGGCGGCGGCCGCGCGGGCGCCCGCGAGCACGGCATACCCCATCGCCAGTCCGATCACGCGGGAGTCGACGACCTCGACCGTCACCTCCCCGGCCAGCTCGTCCCGGGCGAGCTCGGCGGCCTCCACGGTGCCGCTGACCCCGGCGGACAGGTGGACCGAGACGATCGTCGAGCACCCGGTCTCGGCAGCCACCCGTCGGTAGACCTCGGCGAGCTCCCCCGGGGACGGACGGGACGTGGAGGCCCGCTGCTTCCCGTCGGCGAGGATGTCCACGACCTCCCCGGGGGTGATCTCCCGGGCCGGCACCGAGCGGGTGCCTCCCACGTGCACGTGGAGCGGGACGACGCTCACCCCCCCCGCCTCCTCGGCCCGGTCGGGGCCCAGGCAGGCGGTGGTGTCGGTGACGACGGCGACGCGCATCCGGCGGCTCAGACGACGACGTTGACGAGGTTGGGCGGGCGGACGACGACCTTGCGCACCGGCGCGCCACCCGTCGCGGCCTGCACCTTGGCGCTGGCCAGCGCCAGCGCCTCCAGCGCCGCCGGCTCGATGTCGGCCGCCACCTCGAGCCGGTCGCGCACCTTGCCCCTGACCTGCACCACGCAGGTCACGGTGTCCTCGACCAGCTTGGCCGGGTCGGCCTCGGGGAAGGGCTCGTAGGCCAACGAGGTCCCGTGGCCCAGCCGCGACCACAGCTCCTCGGCGACGTGCGGGGCGACCGGCGCCACCATCTGCACCAGCGGCTCGACGGCGGCACGGGGCACGGCGTCCATCTTGGTGAGGTGGTTGTTCAGCTCGATCATCTTGGCGACCGCGGTGTTGGTGCGCAGCGCCTCGTAGTCGGCCCGCACCCCCTCGATCGTCCGGTGCAGCGCCTTGTCGGTCTGCTCGTCCAGGTCGGCGTCGACGACGACCAGCTCACCGCTCTCCTCGTCGACCACGTTGCGCCACAGCCGCTGCAGGAAGCGCATCGACCCCACGACCGCCCGGGTGTCCCAGGGACGGTACTGCTCCAGGGGCCCCATGCTCATCTCGTAGACGCGGAAGGTGTCGGCGCCGTACTGCTCGCACATCTCGTCGGGGGTGACGACGTTCTTCAGCGACTTGCCCATCTTCCCGTACTCCTGGGTGACCGCCTCCCCCTGCCAGGTGAACGTGGGCGCCCCGCCCTCGGGGTCCGGGTGCTCCTCGACCTCGGCGGCGGGCACCGGGAAGCCGCGCTCGTCCCGGTAGACCCACGCCTCGACCATGCCCTGGTTGATCAGCCGGCGGAACGGCTCCTCGCTGGAGACGTAGCCCAGGTCGAAGAGCACCTTGTGCCAGAAGCGGGAGTAGAGCAGGTGCAGCACCGCGTGCTCCACGCCGCCGACGTAGAGGTCCACGCCGCCGGGGTCGCTCGCCCCGGCCGGCGCACCGGCCACCGGCGAGGGGCGCGGGCCGATCCAGTAGCGCTCGACGGCCGGGTCGACGGGGGGGCCTGGTCGTTGGCCGGGTCCAGGTAGCGCAGGTAGTACCAGCACGAGCCTGCCCAGTTGGGCATGGTGCTGGTCTCCCGGCGGTAGCGCTGCACGCCGCGGCCGTCGCCGAGGTCCAGCTCGACCTCGACCCAGTCGGTCGCCCGCGCCAGCGGCGCCTCCGGGGAGGAGTCCGCGTCCTGCGGATCGAAGGTGCGCGGGGAGTAGTCCGGCACCTCGGGCAGCTCGACCGGCAGCAGGTGGTCGGGCACGGTGTGGGCCACGCCCTCCTCGTCCCAGACGACGGGGAAGGGCTCGCCCCAGTAGCGCTGCCGGCTGAACAGCCAGTCGCGCAGCCGGTAGGTGGTGGTCGCCTCGCCCAGGCCCTTGTCCACCAGCCAGGTGAGGATGCGGTCCTTGGCCTCGGCGACGTCCAGCCCGTCCAGGCTGACCTCGTCGTTGGCGGAGTTGATCGCCGGGCCCTCCCCGACGAACGCCTGGTCCTCGGGGTGGTCGGGCGCGCGGGCCGCACGGTCCGCACGATCGGCAGGTCGTAGGCGGTGGCGAAGTCCCAGTCGCGCTGGTCCTGCCCCGGCACGGCCATGATCGCGCCGGTGCCGTAGCCCATGAGCACGTAGTCGGCGACGAAGACCGGGATCCGGGTGCCGGTCACCGGGTTGGTCGCGAACGCACCGGTGAACACCCCCGTCTTGGCCCTGGTGTCGGCCTGCCGCTCCATGTCGGAGCGGGTGGAGGACAGACGCTGGTATGCCGTCACCGCGGCCCGGGGGGAGGCCTCCCCCGCGGTCCAGGCCTCCCGGGTGCCCTCCGGCCACGCGTCGGGGACCAGGCGGTCCACCAGCGGGTGCTCCGGGGCCAGCACCATGAAGGTGGCGCCGAAGAGGGTGTCGGGACGGGTGGTGAAGACCTCGATGCCCTCGGCGTCCCCGGTGGTGGTGGCCACCGGGAAGCTCACCCGGGCGCCGGTGGAGCGGCCGATCCAGTTGCGCTGCATGAGCTTGACCTTCTCGGGCCAGTCCAGGCGGTCCAGGTCGTCGACCAGGCGGTCGGCGTAGGCGGTGATCCGCATCTTCCACTGGCTCAGGCTGCGGCGGAAGACCGGGAAGTCGCCACGCTCGGACTTGCCGTCGGCCGTGACCTCCTCGTTGGACAGCACGGTGCCCAGCCCCGGGCACCAGTTGACGGGCGCCTCGGAGAGGTAGGCCAGGCGGTGGCCGTCCATCACCCGGGCCTGCTCGACCCGGGACAGGTCGGCCCACGGCCGGCCGTCGGGGGTCGGACGCTGCCCGGTGGCGAACTGCTCGACCAGGTCGTCGATCGGTCGGGCCCGTCCGGTGCCGTCACCGGTGCGCGCGGGAGCCTCCGGGTCGTACCAGGAGTGGTAGATCTGGGTGAAGATCCACTGGGTCCAGCGGTAGTAGTCCGGGTCGATGGTGGCGAAGCTGCGGCGCTGCTCGTGGCCCATCCCCAGCCGGCGCAGCTGCCCGCGGTAGACCTCCATGTTGCGCTCCGTGGTGGTGCGCGGGTGCTGCCCGGTCTGCACCGCATACTGCTCGGCGGGCAGCCCGAAGGCGTCGAAGCCCATGGTGTGCAGCACGTTCATCCCGGTGGTGCGCAGGTAGCGCGCGTGCACGTCGGTGGCGATGAAACCCAGCGGGTGGCCCACGTGCAGCCCCGTCCCGGAGGGGTAGGGGAACATGTCCATGATGTAGCGGTGGCCCGTCTGCAGCCGCGGGTCGTCCGGCTCGGCCCACGGACCGGCCGGGTTCGCCGAGTGGAAGGTGCCGTCGGCCTCCCAACGGTCCTGCCAGGTCGCCTCGATCCGGCCGGCCAGCTCGGCGGTGTACCGGTGCTGGGGGATGCGCTCGCTCATCGTGCCTCGTCGTCCTCTGGTCGCGTCGGTGCTCACGGGTCGTCGTTGCTGGTGCACAAAAAAGCCCCTCGCTCAGGAGGGGTCAGCCGCGCTGGGTGGTGCGTCGTCAGCGCGGCTGCGTAAGAAGGAGCACGCAACGGGTCGTCATGGTGGCCTCATGGTAGCGCAGGGGGCACGCGCGCCCCATACCTCGCCGGGGTCGCCGGCCGGTGCGCACCTGCGCAGCTGCGGTGCGGGCGGGACGACGACGGGCGCCCCTCCCGGTGGGAGGAGCGCCCGTCGGCACGGGAGCGGAGGCTCAGGCGCCGATGCGGTTGAAGCGGCGAGCCATCGCCGACTTCTTGTTGGCCGCCTGGTTGGCGTGGATGACGCCCTTGGAGACGGCCTTGTCCAGCTTGGTGGAGGCCTTCTTCAGGGCCTCCTCGGCGGCGGAGGTGTCACCGCTGTCCGCGGCGTCGCGGAACCTGCGGATCCAGGTGCGCAGCTCGGACTTGTGCGCCCGGTTGCGCTCCGTGCGCTTGGCGTTCGTCTTGACGCGCTTGATCTGGGACTTGATGTTTGCCACGAAGTGTCTTCCTGCTTCAGTCGTCGGTGGATGTCGTGAGGGCGACATCGCGCGGTCCGGAACGTGAGGCGTGGGGGGCCCTGGCGGATGACCGCGCGTGATGCTGCTTGCGGTGCGCGCACGACCGAGCGCGCACGCGACCACCCAATCTAGCAGCGCCGGGGCCCGCGTCCCAACTCCGACGCCGGGCCCCAGGCCTCGCTACCATCGGGGTATGCGTACCCAGCTCGTCCTCACGGTCGTCGGCGACGACCGTTCCGGTCTCGTGCGTGCCCTGGCCGACGTGGTCGACCAGCACGGCGGCAACTGGGAGGAGAGCCGGCTCAGCGAGCTGGCCGGCACCTTCGCCGGGGTGGTGGTGGTCTCCGTGCCCGCGGACCGCACCGAGGAGCTGCGTGCCGCGCTCGAGCCGCTGACGGGTCTGCTCGAGGTCTCCGTCCGGCCGGGCGGGACCCTGCCGGCCGAGGGCGGGGACGCAGGCGGCACGCCGGTGCTGGTCGAGATCATGGGCAACGACCAGCCCGGGATCGTGCGCTCCATCTCCTCGGTCCTGGCCGACCACGGGCTCAACGTGGCCGAGCTGGAGACCCGGACCGTCGAGGCCCCCATGGCGGGCGGGCAGCTCTTCGAGGCGACGGTCGTGGCGACCGTCCCCGAAGGCGCCGACACCGACGCCCTGCGCGCGGACCTGGAGCGGCTCGCCGGTGAGATCCAGGTCGAGGTGACGTTCAGCCGGTCCGAGGACCTGGCGGAGGGCTGACCCCCTCGACGAGGGCTGGACCCGGGAGGGCTGGACCAGGGAGGGCTCGACCAGGGAGGGCTCGACCCGGTGCATCCCCGGGGTTCTACCCGCCCGGCCCCGGCTCCCACCCGCCCAGGTCGAGCCAGCCCCGCTCCACCCGGGCGGGGCGGGTCCGCGCGACGGCGCCGACCGGCACCGGCCCGTAGAGATGGGGGAAGCGCTCCCCGTCCGGGTCGGCCGGGTCGGCCGGCTCGAGCTTCACGGGAGTCGTGGCCGGCAGCCGGGTGACGTCGATCTCCAGGACGACCAGCTCCTCGGTGGCCCGGGCGTAGTGCGCGGCGACGACGCCGGGCAGCTGCTCGGGGTAGGACGCGTGGACGAACCCGACCTCGTCCAGGTCGGCACCGCGGGTCGAGCGCTCGTAGGACCCGGAGGCCAGGGCCTGCTCCCAGTGGGACCGCTCGGCCAGGTGCCAGACCGCACGCGGCTCCTCGCCGCTCACGGCTCGTCCCCGTGCCGCGCCCTGCAGACCTGCAGGACGGCTCGCTCCACGGCGTGCTCCGGTGACCTGACAGCAGCCTCGGTGCGCAGACCGCCCTTGACGTCCACGTCGGCGCGGGCCACGGCCTCCACGGCCCGGCCCAGGCGGAGGCCGTCCCAGCCCTGGGCGACGCGGCGCGCCTGGTCGACCTGCCACGGAGCGATGCCCAGGTCCCGGGCGACCTGGGTGGAGCTGCCGCGCCCGGCCGCCGCGACCCGGCCCACCTGGCGCAGCTGCATGGCCAGGACGGCGACGAGCGGGACGGGGTCCAGACCGCCGTTCATCGCGTGCCGCAGCAGGGCCATCGCGGTGGCCTGGTCGCCGGCGAGCGCCGCCTCGGCCACCTTGAACCCGGTGGTCTCGACCTTCTCCCCGTAGTAGGTGTGCACGTCCTGGACCTCGACGGCACCCTCGACGTCGCGGGCCAGCTGGGCGCAGGCGCCCGCCAGCTCGCGCAGGTCCTTGCCGACGGCCTGGACGAGGGCACCGACCGCCTCCTCGTGGATCTTGCGACGGGCGACGCGGAACTCGTGCTTGACGAAGGCGTGCTTGTCGGCCTCGGACTTCACGGCCTTGGCCTCGACGACGCGGGCACCTCCCGACCGGAGGGTGTCGAGCACCTTCTTGCCGCGGTTGCCGCTCTTGTGGCGCACGACGAGGGTGACGGCGTCGGCGGGCCGGGCCAGGTAGGCCAGCAGGTCCTCCATCAACGCGTCGTCGGCCTCGTCCATGTCGTGGACGACGATGACCGTCCAGCCGCCGAAGAGGCTGGGGCTGGCGTGCACGCCCAGCTCGCCGGGCTGGTAGGAGGCGGCGTAGAGGCGCACGACCTCGGCCTGCGGCTCCGCGACGCGCACGGCCTCCACGACCGACTCCACCCCCCGCTCGGCGAGGATCTCCTCCGGTCCCTGGACGAGGGCCAGCGTGGGGATGCTCATGGCCCCCAGCCTGCCACGGCCCACCGACGGGCGTGTCCCACGGCACACAGCCGCAGCCTTGTGGCGTGCACGAGCCGGGAGGACGATGGAGGTGGGACCCGGGGTCCCCGGGTCCCACCTCGCACAAGGAGGTGCGGAATGTCGTCGACCACCACCACCCCCACCCGGCGTCCTGCGGGAGAGGACCGGGTCCACCACGACGTGCGCAACGCGTGGCTGAGCATGCTCCTGCTGCCGGTCGCCTTCGTCCTGGCGTTCGTCGTCGGAGAGGGCCTGGCCTCCCTCCTCGGCCATCCCGTCGGGGGCACCGTGGAGCCTCCGCCGTGGGCGGTCCTCGTCTCCAGCGTGCCCGCGCTGCTGGTCTTCTTCCTCCCTGCGGTGGTGTCCGCCTGGTTCGCCCGTCGGGCGGCCCGGCACGGTGACCGTCGCGGCTGGGTGCCGGCCGGCATCCTCGCCCTGGTCGCGGTCGGCTTCGTGGCCCTCAACCTCGCCGCCTACTTCGGCTTCGAGCTCATGATGGGCTGAAGTCCGTCGGGGTATGGCGTGGGGAAGCCGGCGCGGGTCGACCGGCCGGACACCCGGCCGGGGTCGACCGGCGCGGGTCAGCCGGCGCGGCTCAGGCCCAGCTGGTTGATCCGCGCCGTCACCAGGTCGGGCGCCAGCTCCAGATGCTCGGCGAGCTCCTCGACGGTGATGCCGGCCTCCAGCCCGTCGCGCAGCTCCTCGTCCTGCGCGGTGGACCATGCGTGGCCCCCCGTGACGGCGGTCCGGGGCGACCGGGCGACGGGGACGTCCACGGCGACGGGACCCGCGGCGGAGGCCCCGCCGAGCCCGCGGGCGGTGGCGCCGCGACCGGGACGACCTCGCCGGCCGTCTCGTCCAGCCGTCGCAGCGCGCCGAGCACGAGGTCGCGGTCGGTCGTGGGCCAGAACGGCGGGAGCGACCTCTGCAGGAACGAGGCGTAGCGGGCGGTCATCATCCGCGGGTCGAGGAAGGCCACCACCCCGCGGTCCTCCCCCCGGCGCACCAGCCGGCCCGCCCCTTGCGCCAGCCGGAGGGCCGCGTGCGTGGCCGACACGCTCATGAAGCCGTTGCCGCCGGTGCGCGAGATGGCCTCGGAGCGGGCGGAGGACAGGGGGTCGTCCGGACGCGGGAACGGGATGCGGTCGATGATGACCAGCTGGCAGGCCGGGCCGGGCACGTCCACGCCCTGCCACAGCGACATCGTCCCGAACAGGCAGGTGCTGGCGTCCCCGGCGAACTCCCGCACCAGGGTCGGGGTCTGGTCGTCCCCCTGGCACAGCACCCTGATCCCGGTGTCGGACAGCCGTTCCCGCATCTGCTCGGCCGCGGCCTCGGCGGCCCGGCGGGAGCTGAACAGGCCCAGGGTCCGCCCCCCGGAGGCCCGCACCAGCGCCTCGATCTCGTCGAAGACCACAGGGGCCGCACCGTCCCGGCCGGGTGCGGGCAGGTGGGCGGCCACGTAGGCGATGGCCTGCTGCGGGTAGTCGAACGGCGAGCCGACGTCCAGCCCGGTCCACGCCGGGGACCCCGTCCCCCGCAGCCCCAGCGTGCCCGCGACGGCGTCGAAGCTGCCGCCCAGCTCGATGGTGGCCGAGGTGAGGACCACCGTGCGCTCGGCGAAGATCTTCTCCCGCACGGCCATCGCCACGCTCATCGGCGCCACCCGCAGGACCGGTCCCCGCCGCGGGTCCTTGCTCAGCCAGACCACGTCCAGCTCGCGCTCCTCCAGCACCCGCTCGGCGACGTCGTGCACCTCCTCCACGGCCGCGAGCGCCAGCTGCGTGGACCCGTCGACCTCGGCCCCCTTGTCCGGCTTGATCTCGGACAGTGCGGCCCGGGCGGAGTCCCGCACGAGCTGCAGGGTCTGGACCAGACGCTCGGGCAGGCGGGTCAGCCGTCCCTCGGGCAGGTCCTCCAGCGTGTCGGCGACCAGGTCGGTCGTGTCCGCGAGCCGGCCGGCGGCCTCCCCCCCCTTGCCCGCGCGCCGAGCCGCCACCGACACGGACGAGGTCGTCAGCTCGTCGGTCACCGTCGAGGTGATCCGGTCGGTCAGCTCGTGCGCCTCGTCGACGACCAGCAGGTCGTGGTCGGGCAGCAGGTACCGCCCCTCGAACGCGTCGATGGCCATGAACGCGTGGTTGGTGACGATGACGTCGACCTCCCGCGCAACCTCCCGCGACTGCTCCACGAAGCACTCGGCGACCACCGGGCAGCGACTGCCCAGACACTCCTGCGCGGTGACCGACACCTGCCGCCAGGCCCGCTGGCCGACGCCGGGGACCAGCTCGTCGCGGTCCCCGGACTCGGTGACCTCGGCCCATTCCCCGCAGCCGCACGACCTCGGCGCCGAGGCGCGACCGGTCGGCGTCGACCGCCCCCACGGCCAGGAGCGCGTCCTCGTCGTCCTCGGGGAACCCGCCGACGACCTTGTGCCGGCACACGTAGTTGGACCGACCCTTGACCAGGGCGTAGGTGGGACGGCGACCCAGGAGGGGCCGCAGCGCCTCGGCGACGCGGGGCAGGTCGCGGTCGACGATCTGGGCCTGCAGCGCCAGGGTGGCGGTCGCGACGACGACCGGCTTGCCGGTGGCCATCGCGTGGGCGACGGCCGGCACGAGGTAGGCCAGCGACTTGCCGGTCCCTGTCCCCGCCTGCACCAGCAGGTGCTCCTCACGCTCGACCGCCCGGGCCACGGCCTGCGCCATCTGCACCTGCCCGGGGCGCTCGCTGCCACCCACCGCGGTCACGGCGGCGTGCAGGAGCTCTGCGAGGTCGGGGTGGTCGGGCACCGGTCAAGGGTATGCCGTCCCGCCGACGGTGAACCCGTCCCGTCCACAGCGGCTGGCAGGTGCGGTCCGCAACCGCCTGGCCGGTGAGCTGCAGCCGCCTGGCCGGTGAGCTCCGGAGGTGCAGCGCGGTCCGGTCCCGGGCGCGCGGACGCCACCCCTGCGTCAGTCGTCCTCGACGACCGTCACCTCGACCGCGTGCCAGCCGCTGGCCCCGTCGGGGGCGGGCGCCGCCGGACGGTCCGTCTGCACCTCGCCGGTGCCGTCGGTGGCGCGGACGGTCAGCTGGTGCCGGCCGGGAGCGGCGTCCGGCCAGGTCCAGCTCCACAGCCGCCACGCGTCGTCGCTGGGCTGGGCGGCCAGCTCCGCCTGCTGCCAGGGGCCGTCGTCCACCCGCACCTCGACGGCGCTGATGCCTCGCTGCTGTGCCCAGGCCGCCCCCGCCACCGCCACCTCGCCGGCCCGCACCCGGGCCTCGCTGCGGGGCACGTCGATGCGCGAGGCGGTCTTGATCGGTCCGCGCTCGGCCCATCCGCGCGGGGGTCCAGTAGCCCTCGTCCGCGTCGAAGCGGGTGACCTTGAGCTCGGTGACCCACTTGGTCGCCGACACGTACCCGTAGAGGCCGGGCACCACCAGCCTGGCCGGGAAACCGTGCTCGGCCGGCAGCGGCTGCCCGTCCATGGCCACGGCGATCAGGGACTCGCGGTCGTCGGTCAGCGCCTCGATCGGCGTCCCGGCCGTCCATCCGTCGGCGCTGCGCGAGAGGACCATGTCCGCCTCCGGCCGCACCCCGGCGCGCGCGAGCAGCTCGCGCACGGGCCATCCGGTCCACACGGTGTTGCCGACGAGGGGCCCGCCGACGGTGTTGGACACGCAGGTGAGCGTGACGATCGCCTCGACGTGGTCCTCCTCGAGCAGCTCGGCCCAGTTGATCTCGACCTCCTGCTCCACCAGTCCGGTGACCCGCAGGGTCCACGTCGCCGGGTCGACCCGGGGCACCCACAGCGCGGTGTCGATCCGGTAGAAGTCGTCGACGGGGGTGAGGAGGAACGGCGTCTGTCCCTCCACCGTCGCGGACGCCGCCGCCGGGACCTCCACCCGGCGCACCGGGACCGGCAGGCCGAGGGCACGGACGGCGGCACCGGCCACCCTGCCCGTGCGGGTGAGCGCCTGTCCGGCCACGACGCCCAGGAGCCCCAGCACCCCCACGCCGCCGGCCGCGAGGAGGACTCCGCGGCGCCCGGCCACCGGACCGGGGGTGGCTCCGCCGGCAGGCCGCGGACCCTCGGCCGGGTCGTCGCCGTGCCCGGGGAGCCCGGCCCCCGTCCGCCCGTGCAGCCGCCCCAGCCCGACGAGCAGCACGGCCGTGCCGACGGCCAGACCGGCCAGGGTCGGCCACAGGTCGACGGGCATGGCGTCCGGGCGGGACAGCACGGCTCCGAGCCCCAGCGCCCCGACGAGGAGGAACAGGCCCACGGACAGGGCACGAGAGGTGCGTCCCAGCGCTCCCACCAGGGCGGTCACGACGAGCAGGGTGAGCCCGATCCCGACCCCGAGGGCAATCTTGTCGGCCGTGCCGAACGTCGCGACCGCCCAGTCCTTCAGCCAGGCTGGCGTCCGGTCGACGAACGCCCCGGCCACCGCGAGCAGCGGAGAGGGTGTCCCGGTCGCCCCCAGCAGCCGCACGGCCACCCCGGCCCCCACCTCGGCCACCCCGAGCGTGGCCGCACCGGCAGCCACCCCGACGAGGCCGGCGGGCCAGGCGGGCTCGCGACGACCCGCCCCTGCCGCCGTCGATCCGGCGGAGACGGCCCGGTCCTGCTCCTGGATGCTCATCCACCCAGCCTGACGCCTCCACCTGGGAGAACCCCGACGGCCCCGCAACGAGGTGAGGTCGCGTTCATCGGACCGGCATCGGCCTGCACGCCGATGAAGGTCAGGACATCTCGACCTCACCGACCGGCCACACATCCCGACCTCACCGACCGGCCACACATCCCGACCTCACCGACCGGCCACAACGGCGGCCTCCCACCGTCAGGCCAGCACGCGTTCCCGCCCGCAGTACACGTTCAGGCTGCTCCCCCGGTTGAACCCGACCACCGTCATCCCCAGCTCCTCCCCCAGCTGGACCGCCAGCGCGGACGGCGCCGACACGGCCGACAGCAGCGGGACACCGGCCAGGGCAGCCTTCTGCACCAGCTCGAAGGAGGCCCGCCCGGACACCTGCAGCACCGAGCCGCGCAACGGCATACCCCGCTCCCGCAGGGCCCACCCGACCACCTTGTCGACCGCGTTGTGCCGTCCCACGTCCTCGCGCACGCAGACGGGCTCCAGCCCCTCCGGGCCCGGCAGGAAGAGGCCCGCGGCGTGCACCCCGCCGGTCCGGTCGAAGACCTGCTGCTCCTCGCGCAACCGGTCCGGCAGGGCCAGCAGCTCGGCCAGGGGGTGTGCCGCGCGGTCGTCCGTCAGGTCGTGCCCGCCGGTGCGCCGCACCGCCTCGATCGAGGACGTCCCGCAGACCCCGCAGGAGCTGGAGGTGTAGACGTGCCGCTCCAGCGAGGGGTCGGGCGGCGCCACCCCCTCGGCGAGCGTGACGTCGACGACGTTGTAGTCCCGCTGCCCGTCGGCTCCGATGCCCGAGCGGTAGTCGATCTGCGCGACGTCCGCCCAGTCGTGCACCACGCCCTCGCCGTGCAGGAACCCCACGACCAGGTCGAAGTCCGAGCCCGGGGTGCGCATCGTCACGGACAGGGGCCGGCCTCCGACCCGGACCTCGAGCGGCTCCTCCCCCGCCAGGGTGTCCGCCCGCTCGCGCACCGACCCGTCCGCGGACAGCCGGGTCACGCGGCGGCGCTGGGTGACCTTGACCATCGGGCCAGGGTATGCCGCGCCCGTCCCGGTCCCGAACCACGACCGCCTTCATCGAATCTTCACGGACGGCACCGGGAGGCCTTCATCGCGGGGGCGTTGACTCGGTTGTAGGACCACGAGAGAAGGGACGACCGATGACCACGAGGACCAGGACCAGGTTCATGAGCACGCTGCTGGCGACCGGTGTCGGCACGGCCCTCGCCCTGGGGACCGGTGTCGCGATCGCGCAGAGCGACGACGGCACCGACGAGGGCGGGACCGCGACCGAGGTGCTGGACGCGCTGCAGTTCAACCTCGAGGAGGAGCGGATGGCCCGCGACCTCTACGACGAGCTGGGCGAGGCCCACGACGGGCTGGCGCCGTTCACGCAGATCGAGGTCTCCGAGCAGCGCCACCACGACGCGGTGGCCCAGCTCATCACCCTCAAGGACGGCACGCTGCCCGAGGATGAGGTCCCCGGGGAGTTCGAGAACGACGAGATCCAGACGATGTACGACGACTGGCTCGAGCGCGGTCTGGTCAGCCCCGAGGCTGCCTTCGAGGTCGGCATCGAGCTGGAGACCGCCGACATCGCGCACCTGCAGTCCACCATCGACGAGATCGACGACGAGGACGTGGACCGGGTGCTGGGCCACCTGCTCAACGCCTCCGAGCACCACCTGGCGGCCTTCGAGGCCGCAGCGGCCGGCGAGCTGCCCGACATGGCGGGCACCGGCGGCGGCCGTCAGGGCGGCCCCGGCCCAGGGATGCAGCCGGGTGACCGCGGCCAGGGCCTGCGGCAGGGCATGCAGCAGGGCCCGGGTGGAGCCGGCCCCGGCCTGCAGCAGGGCCCGGGCGGGCAGCGCGGACCGGCGATGAACGGTCCGGGCGCCCAGCAGGGCCAGGGCGGTCAGCACCACGGGAACGGCACGGGCGACTGCCCGATGACCACGACCGAGGACGCGGACGACGCCTGACCGCAGGTCGGAGCGGGCGGCACAGAGCTCGTGCCGCCCGCTCCGCACGTTCGGGCCTGTCCGTCCGGGACGTCGGCCCACCCGGCCTCACCGACGGCGGCGCCCGGGCGTGGCACGTGGCGCCTGGCGTGAGCGAACGAGTGGACGGGTTGTGCCCCAGATCGGGACGATTCGGGCGCACAACCCGTCCACTCGTTTCGTCGGTCGGTCTGTCCGGGCGGGCGGCTCAGCGGTCGGTCGGTGCGGGCAGGCAGGTCAGCAGTCCGTCTGTCCGGGCGGGCGGGCGGCCAGCCGTCGACCGTCCGGCTCCTGCGGGCCAGCGGTCGGTCGGGTCGCGACCTAACCCTCGGGCTGGGCCGCCGGCGAGCCGTCCAGGGGCAGCGTGGCCACGAACCGGGCACCCCTGCCCGGGCCGTCGCTCGCCGCGACGAGCTCACCGCCGTGGGCCCGGACGAGCGCGCGGGCGATCGTCAGTCCGATGCCCGAGCCGCCGTCCTCGCCCGCTGTCCCCTCGTCGCCGCGCTCCCCGCGGTAGAAGCGCTCGAAGACCGCCTCCTCCTCCCCGGGTCGCAGCCCCACACCCTGGTCGAGGACCTCCACGGTCGCCACGGCACCGGTCCCGGCATCGTCCCGCGGACCCGTCCCGTCACCGTCCCGCGGACCGGTGACGACGACCCGGACCTCCTCGCCGTCCGCGCTGGCCCGCAGCGCGTTCGTCAGCAGGTTGGTCACCACCTGCGCGATCCGGTCGGGGTCGTGCGGCACCTGGAGGGACGCCGGCCCGGCCACCCGGACCCGCACGCCCTGACCGGCCGCCCGGGCCTGCACGGCCTCGACCGCCGAACCCACCGTCTCCGCGAGGTCGGCGTAAACGACCCGGACCTCGAGCCTGCCCTCCTCGGCCCGGGACAGGCTGCTGAGGTCCTCGGCCAGCCGCTCCAGCCGTCGGGTCTGCTCCACGACCCTGCCCAGCCCGTCCTCGTCCGCCGGCACCACCCCGTCGAGCATCGCCTCGGCGTACCCACGGGTGACGGTCAGCGGCGTGCGCATCTCGTGGGCCACCTCGCCGATGAGCCGGGCCCGCCGGGCCTCGGTCGCCTCCAGCCGTTCCCCCAGCTGGCGCACGTCGTCCGCGAGGTCGGCCAGCTCGGTCGTCCCCGGACGGGGCACGTGCACGGCATACCGTCCGAGCGAGAGCTGTCGGGTCGCCGTCCGCAGCTGCTCCAGCGGCCGGGCCGTCCGACGGGCCGCGACGACACCGAGGACGATCGCCACCACCAGGCCGACCAGCACGCCGACCAGGACGGCCCGGTCCACGCTGTCGACGAACTCCGCCCGGAAGCCGGCCATGCCGGCCGGTCCACCGGGAGCGCCGTCGCCGCCCGCACCGTGCCGCGCACCGTTGCCCGCACCCATCCCCATCGCCCGGTCCCACCGCTGGAGGGCGACCAGACGCAGCACGACCACGGTGACCAGGCCCGAGACCAGCGCCACGAGCACGTGCGAGAGGACGAGGCGGGCCCGCAGCGAGCGCCACCAGCTCACGGACCGCTGCCTGACGGGACAGCCTGCCCGTCGACCGGTGACGCCACCGGCAGGAACTTGTACCCCACCCCCCGCACCGTCCCGACGACCCGGGGCGCCGCGGCGTCGTCGTCGAGCGCCCGGCGCAGGCTGCGCACGTGCACGTCCACGACCCGTTCGTCGCCGACGTGGTCGTAGCCCCACACACGCTGCACCAGCTGGTCGCGGGTGAACACCCGTCCCGGATGCTCGGCGAGCGCCCACAGCAGGTCGAACTGCAGGGCCGACAGCGGGCGCAGGCTGTCGTCCCGCCGCACCTCCCTGCGGGCCCGGTCGATGCGCAACCCGGGGAAGGCGAGCACCTCCGAATCGGTGACGGCGTCCTGAGCCGACGGAACGGGCGGCGCGGCGCGCCGCAGCACCGCCGACACCCTCGCGGCGACCTCCCGGGGGCGGAACGGCTTGGTGACGTAGTCGTCGGCCCCCGCCGCCAGCCCCATGAGGACGTCGCCCTCCTCCGTCCTGGCGCTGACCATCACCACCGGCAGGTCCCGATCGCGGCGCAGACGTCGGAGGACCTCGACGCCGTCGAGGTCCGGCAGCCCGACGTCCAGCAGCACCACGTCGGGCAGGGGTTCCAGGCCCGCCTGCCGCAGCGCCTCGGCGCCCGTGCCCGCCTCCCGGACCACGAACCCGTCGCGGGTCAGGTAGGCCGACAGCAGGGCGCGGATCTGCGGCTCGTCGTCGACCACCAGCGCGGTGCGGATCACGCCGCTCACCTCCGGCTCCAGGCTACTCCGGGGGTATGCCGCACCCGCCCCCGGAGCGGGCGTGGGTCGGCGGCGCGGGCGTCCGGCGGGGGTGTCCCGCACCCGCCCCCGGAGCGGGCGTCGCCGGCGGCAGGACGAGGGGTCCGGTCTCAGCGGTTGGCGATCCCGTCCGGCGCGCAGACGAAGTGGGCCACCAGCGCGGTCCAGCCGGTCTGGTGGGAGGCGCCGAGGCCGACCCCGGAGTCGCCGTCGAAGTACTCGCTGAAGGTCGGATGCGCGTCCCACAGCGGACCGGTCGGGTGGTGCACCGGGGTCGAGGGGCGACGGCCCTCCGGGCCGGGACGGAAGATCCCGACCAGCCGGCGCTCGATCCGCGCCGCCACCTGGTCGATCGCGACGTCCTCGCCGGAGCCGGTGGGGTACTCCACCGGCCGGCCCGCCCCGGCACCCCGCCCGTAGGTGCGCAGCGCGTCGGTCAGGAGCGCGTTGACGGGCATCCACACCGGGCCGCGCCAGTTGGAGTTGCCGCCGAACATCCGCGAGTCGGACTCACCGGGCACGTAGGCCAGCCCCAGGTCGGAGCCGCCGACGTGCACCTGCACCCCGTCGCGGTGGGCGGCCGACAACGACCGCAGCCCACCGGGCGAGAGGAACTCGCCCTCGTCCAGCATCCGCCGCACGACAGCCCGCCACTGGCGCCGGTCGACCATCGACAGCGTGCGCAGGGCGCACCCGTCGTGGTTGGTGTGCAGCAGGGCGTCCTGCAGCTCGGGGCGCCGCCGGGTCCACCCGTCGAAGAAGTCGGTGAGGTCCGGGAGCTCGTCGACCACCCAGTCCGGCACGATGGCGACCGCCGACAGGGGCAGCAGTCCGACCATCGAGCGCACCGGCATCCGGTTCACCTCCCCGTCGTCGGTGGTGAGGATGTCGTGGAAGAACTCGTCCTCCTCGTCCCACAGGCGGGCGTGACCGCGGCCGATGTCGTCCATGGCCTGGGCGATGGAGAGGAAGTGGACGAGGAACTTGGTGGCGATCTCGTCCCACGCCGGGTCCTCGCGGGCCAGCTCCATCGACATCCGCAGCATCTTGAGGCAGAACAGCCCCATCCAGGCGGTGGCGTCGGCCTGCTCCAGCCGCTGCCCGTCGGGGAGCGGGTCGGACCGGTCGAACAGCCCGATGTTGTCCAGCCCCAGGAAGCCGCCCTCGAACACGTGGCTGCCGTCGGCGTCCTTGCGGTTGACCCACCACGGGAAGTTCAGCAGCATCTTGAGCACGACCCGCTCGAGGAAGACCCGGTCGCGCGAACCGTCGATGCAGTAGACCTGCCACGCCGCCCACGGGTGCACCGGCGGGTTGACGTCGGAGAAGTTCCACTCGTAGGCCGGCAGCTGGCCGTTGGGGTGCATCGACCACTCGCGGCACATGAGCAGCAGCTGCCACTTGGCGAAGTAGGGGTCCACGTGCGCGTAGGCCACGCAGTGGAAGGCCAGGTCCCAGGTCGCGAACCAGGGGTACTCCCACTCGTCGGGCATCGAGACGACCTCGGCGAAGTTCACGTGCCGCCAGTCGCTGTTCCGCTCGCGCCCGGGGGGCGGCGGCGGTTGGCCGGGGTCGCCCTGCAGCCACCGGGTCACGTCGTAGAGGTAGAGCTGCTTGCACCACTGCAGCCCGGCGAACGCGCGGCGCGCCACGAGCGCGTCCTCCCCGTCCGTGCCCTCCGGCAGCACGGCGGCGTAGAACTCGTCCGCCTCCTGCCGCCGCAGGTCGACCACCTCCGCGTCGCCCGGGGCGTCGGCAGTCACACCCTCGCCCTCGGTCAGCCGCAGCCGCACGGTCACGCTCTCCCCGGGGGCGACCGCGTCGAAGGACCACCAGAACGCCATCTTCGTCCCCCGCTGCTCGGGGTTGCAGGCGTCGGCCTGCCCGTGCACCACCGCGCGGCCCACCGCGTCCTTGGGGTATGCCGTGTGCCCGGCCGGGACCGCGTCCTCACCGTGCAGGGCGGCCACGTTGGTGTCGTTCTCGCAGAACAGGGTCCGCGGCGACCCCTCGGCCCGCACCGTGACGCTTCCCAGCTCGTGGTGCTCGCCCCGCACGACAACGCCACCGTCGCCCGGCCCGGCCGCGACGTCGTCGCGCCACAGCTGCGGGCGGCGGTCGTCCAGGCCCCAGGACCAGGTGTTGCGGAACCACACCTGCGGAAGCAGGTGCAGCGGAGCGGCCTCAGGGCCGTGGTTGGTCGCGGTCACCTCGACGACGAGGTCACCGGGGGCCGCCTTGGCGTGGGTGACGACGACGTCGAAGAACCGGTCCTCGTCCAGCACCCCCGTGTCGGCCAGCTCGTGCTCGGGGTCCTGCACGCCGCGCTCGCCGTTGACCCGCAGCAGCTCCTCGTAGGGGAAGGCCGCCTGCGGGTAGCGGTAGAGCGTGCTGGCGTAGGAGTGGGTGGGCAGCCCCTCGAGGTGCCACCAGTACTCCTTGACGTCCTCCCCGTGGTTGCCCTGCGGGTTGGTCAGCCCGAACAACCGCTCCTTGAGCCGGTCGTCCTGCCCGTTCCACATCGCCACGGCGACGTTGAGGTGCCCCTCGAGGTCGCTCAGGCCGGCGATCCCGTCCTCGCCCCAGCGATAGGCCCTCAGGTGGGCGTGTTCGAACGGGAAGTGCGCCCACGCGTTCCCGTCGGCGGAGTAGTCCTCCCGGACGGTCCCCCACTGCCGTCCAGAGACGTAGGGGCCCCAGCGGCGCCAGGGCGCCCGGGAGTCGTCGGAGTCGGCCAGACGTCGGTGCTCGGCGGTGGTCACCGGGCCAGACTAGGCGTCAGACGGCGAACCCGGCGAGATGGCCGTGCAGGTTCTCGTCGACCTTGGCCTGCAGGCGGGTGCCCTCCCCGGTGTGCTCCTCGGAGAGCACCTCGCCCTCCTCGTGCAGCCGGGTGACCAGGTCGCCCCGCGAGTAGGGCAGGAGCACGTCGACGAGGATCTCCGGCCGCGGCAGGGTCTCCTCGAGCGCCGTCCGCAGCTCCTCCACGCCGCGTCCGGTGCGGGCCGACACGACGACCACCCGGGGGTGCATCCGGACGACGCGGTCGACCACCTCGGGGTCGGCCACGTCGGCCTTGTTGACCGCGACGATCTCGGGCAGCCGCAGCGCGGCCCCGTCGTCCACCTCGGCCAGCACCTCGTGGACCGCGGCGATCTGACCCTCGGGGTCGGGGTGGGAGCCGTCGACGACGTGCAGCAGCACGTCGGCCCCCGCCGCCTCCTCGAGCGTGGAGCGGAAGGCCTCGACGAGCTGGTGCGGCAGGTGCCGGACGAACCCGACAGTGTCGGACAGGGTGTAGGTGCGCCCGTCGGCCGTCTCGGCCCGCCGCACGGTGGGGTCCAGCGTGGCGAAGAGCTGGTCCTCCACGAGCACGCCCGCCCCGGTCAGGCGGTTGAGCAGGGAGGACTTGCCGGCGTTGGTGTAGCCCACGATGGCCACGCTGGGCACCTTGTGGGCACGGCGCGAGCTGCGCTTGGTGTCGCGGACCGTCTTCATCGCAGTGATGTCGCGGCGCAGCTTGGCGATCCGGGTGTTGATCCGCCGCCGGTCCAGCTCGATCTTGGTCTCACCGGGCCCGCGGGAGCCGATGCCCTCACCGCCGGCGACCCGTCCACCGGCCTGGCGGGACATCGAGTCGCCCCAGCCGCGCAGGCGTGGCAGCAGGTACTGCAGCTGCGCCAGCTCCACCTGCGCCCGTCCCTCGCGGCTCTTGGCGTGCTGGGCGAAGATGTCGAGGATGAGCGCAGTGCGGTCGATGACCTTCACCTTGACGACGTCCTCGAGGGCACGGCGCTGGGACGGGCCCAGCTCGCCGTCGCAGATGACGGTGTCGGCGCCGTGCTCGGCGACCAGGTCGCGCAGCTCCTTGGCCTTGCCCGACCCCAGGTAGGTGGCCGGATCCGGCTTGAGCCGGCGCTGGACCACGCCGTCGAGCACGGTCGAGCCGGCGGTCTCGGCCAGGGCGGCCAGCTCGCGCATGGAGTTCTCCGCGTCCTCGGCGGTGGTCCGGCCGTCGTCGGCCCAGACCCCGGCGAGGACGACGCGCTCCAGGCGCAGCTGGCGGTACTCGACCTCGGTGACGTCCTCGAGCTCGGTCGAGAGGCCGGCCACGCGCTGGAGCGCCGCTCGCTCCTCCCGGTCCAGCTGGTCACCGTCGGGGTGGTCCGCCCGGTAGCCGTGGCCGACGCGGTCGCCGTGGCCGGCCCGCTCGTCGTGGCCGGCCTGCTCGTCGTGGCCGTCGTGGTGCTCGGACGTCCCGTCGACGTCGACGGTGCCCTGTCCCCAGGCGTCCTCCTCGAACACGCTGCTGCGGGTGGGGGTGGGGTGGTCCTGCGGCTGCGCCATGGTCTCCTTCGGGTCAGGCACGGGGTATGCGGTGGAGCTGCTGCTGATCCCCACCTTCCCAGAGGACAACGTCGAGGACCACCGGATTTGTGCCCGGGGCCCGTCCCCGTCCGCACCGGAACCTCGCGCCCGTGCGCACCGCACCCGCGTCCCGCCCGCACCGGACCCCCCGCACCGGAGCCTGCGCCCGTCGCCCCGGCGTCCTGCCCGTCAACCCGTAGACTTCCCGGCCATGTCCCCGCCCCAGGACCACTACTTCACCGCCAGGCCGGCCTCCGACGGCGAGCTGCGCCGGGTGCCGGTCCGGCTGGCCGGCCGGGACGTGGAGGTGGTGACCGCGGGCGGGATCTTCTCCCCCGACGGCATCGACCGGGGCACCCGGGTGCTGCTGGCCGAGGTCCCTCCTCCTCCGCCGGAGGGGTCGTTCCTGGACCTCGGGTGCGGCTGGGGACCGCTGGCACTGACGATGGCCCTGGAGTCACCGGGGGCGCACGTGCTGGCGGTCGACGTGAACGAGCGGGCCCTGGACTGGCCCGGCGCAACGCCGTGGCCCTCGACGTCGCCGACCGCGTCGAGGTCCTGACCCCCGAGGAGGTGCCGGCCGAGCGGCGCTTCGACCTGCTGTGGTCCAACCCGCCGATCAGGGTGGGCAAGGAGGTGCTCCACGGGATGCTCACCGCCTGGCTGCCCCGCCTGGCCCCGGAGGGCACGGCATACCTCGTGGTGCAGAAGAACCTCGGCGCCGACTCGCTGCAGACCTGGCTGCAGACCACGCTCCCCGATCGGATGGGGCCGGTCCGGGTGACGCGGGAGGCCAGCAGCAAGGGTTTCCGGGTGCTCTGCGTGCGCCGCGGCTGACGGCACACGGCACCTCGCCCCCGGCCCAGGTGCCGTGGCACCCCGGGACCCTCGCCCCCCAGCCCGAGGCCCGGTCAGCCCCGTCCGCGGACCACGGCCAGGGCCTGCTCCACCAGGTCGGGCGCGTCGTGCTCGAGCCAGTGGATGCGCGGGTCCGGCCCGAACCAGCGCTCCTGCCGACGGGCCAGCCTGCGGGTGGCCAGGACGGTCTCGGCCACCGCCTCCTCCCGGTCCAGCTCCCCGTCGAGCTCGCGCAGTGCCTGGGCGTAGCCGACGGCTCGCGAGGCCGTACGCCCCTCCCGCAACCCCTGCCCGACCAGGGCCCGCACCTCCTCCAGCAGGCCCGCGCGCCACATCCCCTCCGTCCGCCGGGCGATCCGGTCGTCCAGCACCCCGCGCGCGGCCCGCAGCCCCAGCACCACCGTGGGCTCCACGTGCTCGCGGGTGGGCATGGTGGCGCTGAAGGGCCGCCCGGTGAGGTCGACGACCTCCAGGGCGCGCACGATCCGGCGCCCGTTGCGCGGCTGGATCCCCCGCGCCGCGACGTCGTCGACCGCCGCGAGCCGGGCGTGCAGCGCCTCGGGCCCCACCCGTTCGAGCTCGGCCTCCCAGCGGGCCCGCACCCGCGGGTCGGTCGGGGGGATCTCGAGCCGGTCCAGCAGCGCCCGCACGTACAGCCCGGACCCCCCGACGACCACCGGGACGCGTCCGCGGGCGCGCACCGCCCGCAGGTCGGCCCGGGCAGCTGCCTGGTATGCCGCGACGCTCGCCTCCTCGCGGACGTCGAGCACGTCGAGCTGGTGGTGGGGCACGCCCCGGCGGTCCGCGGGGGTCAGCTTGGCGGTCCCCACGTCCATGCCCCGGTACAGCTGGGAGGCGTCGGCGTTGACCACCTCGCCCCCGAGCGCCAGGGCCAGGGCCACGCCGAGGTCGGACTTGCCGGTGGCGGTCGCCCCGACCACGGCCACGACCGGGGACGGGGTGGTGGACATGCTCGCCAGTCTGGCAGCCACCGGTTGCCGGGCCCCGGCCACCGGGGCAGGCTGGCCTCCATGGACGAGCAGACGAGCACCCCGGACCAGCCCTCCGACAACGCGTCCGAGGGCACCTTCGTCGGCGGCAGCTTCGGCGGCACCCAGGGGGACGAGGACCCGGGGACGACGACCGCCGAGCAGGTCGAGGCCGAGCACGACGGCCCCGTCCACCTCGCGGACGCCACGGTCCCCGCCGAGGTCCAGGAGCAGGCGACCCTGACCTCCGAGCCCGGCTCGATCCCCGACGAGGGCGACGCCTTCCCCGCCGACGTCGAGGGCACCAGCGGCGCCCCGTCCCCCGGCGAGCGGAACGACCCCGTCTGACCGCACCCCGGTCCGCGTGACGACCCCGTCCGACCGCACCCCGGTCGGCGTGACGCCCCTGTCCGACCGCACCCCGGTCCCGTGACGACCCCGACCGACCGCGGACCCCTACGATGTCGGCCATGCCGGACACCCCGATCGAGGTCCACATCATCGCCGACTCCACCGGCGACACCGCCGCGCGGGTGGCCCGGGCCGCTGCCGCGCAGTACGTGGGCTACGACGTGCGGATCATCCGTCACCCGCGGCAGTCCTCCGCCGAGGGCCTGCACGACGCGTTCGCCCGGATGCATCCGGACCGGGCCCGGACGGTCGTCTTCTCCACCGTCGTGGACGAGGGGCTGCGGCACCTCGTGACCCAGCTGTGCACCGAGCGCTCGCTGCCGCACGCCGACCTGCTGGAGCCGGCCGTGGGGGCGTTGCGCGAGGCCACCGGCCAGGATCCCGAGCGGGTCGTCCGTCCGGTCGGGGTCGGCGAGGACTACTTCAAGCGGGTGCAGGCGATGGAGTTCTCGATCGCCAACGACGACGGCAACCTGTCCAACCACCTGCGCGAGGCCGACATCGTGCTCGTAGGGGTGAGCCGCTCGGGCAAGACGCCGCTGTCGATGTACCTGGGCTACCTGGGCTACAAGACCGCCAACATCCCCCTGGTCCCCGGGATCCCGGCACCTACGCAGCTCTTCGACGTGCAGCGGTGGAAGGTGGTCGGTCTGACCATCGACCCCGAGCGGCTCGCCCAGATCCGCACCCGCCGGGTCCGGACGATGGGGAGCCGGGCGGTCCAGCGGGACGGTTACACCGAGCTGGCCCACATCTTCGACGAGCTGGACGAGGTGACCGCCATCCAGCGCAGCCTGGGCTGCCCGGTCATCGACACGACGAGCCTGGCCCTGGAGGAGGCGGCCGGACGGGTCATCGAGGTGGTCCAGAAGCGGCGGGAGGCGGCTGCCGGAGGCTGACCGGCCCACGCTAGGGTCGACGAGTGTAGACGGGGCGAGGACGCTCCGGAACCACGCACAGAGCGGAGCACGCCAGCATGAGCGATAACGACCAGGTCAAGTACCTCTACGACATGTCCGAGGGGAACGCGGGCATGAAGACCCTGCTCGGCGGCAAGGGGGCCAACCTGGCCGAGATGAAGCGCCTGGGCATCCCGGTTCCGGACGGTTTCACGGTCAGCACCGCCGCGTGCGTGGCCACCATGGAGAACTCCGGGGACTGGCCGGAGAGCCTGTGGGACGACACCCTGGCCGCCCTGGCCCGGCTGGAGGAGCGCACCGGCCGCACCCTGGGCAGCGCCGACAAGCCGCTGCTGCTCTCGGTCCGCTCCGGGGCCGTCTTCTCCATGCCCGGCATGATGGACACCATCCTCAACCTGGGCATCAGCGACGAGACCGTCGAGGCGCTGGGCGCCGAGGCCGACAACCCCCGCTTCGCCTGGGACTCCTACCGCCGCTTCCTCCAGATGTACGGCGAGGTCGTCGAGGGTGTGCCCCCGCACCTGTTCGAGGACGAGCTGACCTCGCTCAAGGCCCGTCGCGGCGTCGCGCAGGACACGGACCTGTCCACCGACGACCTCAAGGAGCTCGTCGCCACCTTCAAGGACGTCTCCCGCCGCGAGCTCGGCCGCGAGCTGCCCGCCGACCCGCGCGAACAGCTGCGGGGCGCCATCGACGCGGTCTTCAGCTCCTGGGACACCCCCCGCGCCCGGGTCTACCGCAAGGCCAACGCCATCCCGGACGACCTGGGCACGGCCGTCAACGTCATGCAGATGGTCTTCGGCAACCGCGGCGAGACCTCGGCGACCGGCGTCTGCTTCACCCGCAACCCCTCGACCGGCGGCAAGGAGCTCTACGGCGAGTTCCTCGTCAACGCCCAGGGCGAGGACGTGGTCTCCGGCATCCGGACCCCGCGCGAGCTCTCCGAGATGGAGCAGGTGCTCCCCGAGGCCTACGCCCAGCTCGTGCAGACGATGCACGACCTGGAGAGCCACTACAAGGACATGCAGGACATCGAGTTCACGGTTGAGGAGGGCACGCTCTACCTGCTCCAGACCCGCAACGGCAAGCGCACCGCCGCGGCCGCGCTGAAGGTGGCCCGCGACATGGTCGGGGAGGGTGTGCTCACCCGCGAGGAGGCGCTGCAGCGGATCGCACCCGAGCAGCTGGACCAGCTGCTCCACCCGGCGATCGACGCTGACCACGGCAAGAAGCCGGTGACCAAGGGACTGCCCGCCTCCCCCGGCGCGGCGGTCGGTGCGGTGGTCTTCGACGCCGACACCGCCGAGCAGCGTGGACGGGCCGGCGAGGCCGTCGTCCTGGTCCGCTACGAGACCACCCCCGACGACATCCACGGCGTGATCGTGGCCCAGGGCGTGCTCACCGCCCACGGAGGCATGACCTCCCACGCCGCCGTGGTCGCGCGTGGCATGGGCAAGCCCTGCGTGGCCGGCGCCCAGGGCATCCGCATCAACACGACCGAGAAGACCCTCTCGGTCGGGGACTCGGTCTTCGCCGAGGGCGACGTCATCACCCTCGACGGATCCACCGGTGAGGTCTACGGCGAGGCGCTCGAGCTGGTGCCGCCGCAGATCAACGAGGACTTCAGCGCGATCGTCGGCTGGGCCGACGAGATCCGCCGCCTGGGGGTGCGCGCCAACGCCGACACGGGCGAGGACGCGGCCAAGGCCCGCGAGCTCGGCGCCGAGGGCATCGGCCTGTGCCGCACCGAGCACATGTTCATGGCCGCCGACCGGCTCCCCGCCGTGCGGCGGATGATCCTGGCCGACGACGCCGAGGAGCGTGCCGAGGCCCTCGAGGCCATCCTGCCGATGCAGCAGGAGGACTTCGAGGCGATCTTCACGCAGATGAAGGGCCTGCCGGTGACCGTCCGGCTGCTCGACCCTCCGCTGCACGAGTTCCTCCCCGACCTGGTCGAGCAGTCCCTGCTGGTCCAGCGTCTGGAGCTCACCGACGGTGACAAGGACCAGCTCTCCGAGGCCCGGACCCTGCTGTCCCAGGTCAAGCGCCTGCACGAGCAGAACCCGATGCTGGGCACCCGCGGGTGCCGCCTGGCGATGCTCTACCCGGAGATCCCCGAGATGCAGACCCGGGCGATCGTCCGGGCCGCGCTGGCGGTCAAGGAGCGCGAGGGCGAGACGGCCACGGTCGAGATCATGATCCCCCTCGTCGCCTACGCCAAGGAGCTGCAGGTCCAGCGCGAGATCGTCGACCGCACGGTCGCCGACGAGCTCGAGGCTGCCGGCGAGCAGCTGGAGGTGCACGTGGGCACGATGATCGAGCTGCCGCGGCGGCGATCGTGGCCGACCAGATCGCCGAGCACGCCGACTTCTTCTCCTTCGGCACCAACGACCTGACCCAGACCGGGATCGGCATCAGCCGGGACGACGCCGAGGGCGGGTTCCTGTCGGCCTACGTCTCCGACGAGGTCATCCCGTCCAACCCGTTCGAGTCGATCGACAAGGACGGAGTGGGCGGGCTGGTGCAGATCGGCGCCGAGCGCGGCCGTGCGACCAAGCCCGACCTCAAGCTCGGCGTCTGCGGTGAGCACGGTGGTGACCCCGCCTCGATCGACCTGTTCGAGGAGCTGAACCTCAACTACGTGTCCTGCTCGCCGTTCCGCGTCCCGATCGCCCGCTTCGCCGCCGCCCGGGCGGTGCTGGCCCGCAGGACGTGACCTCGACGCCACCGGCGCCGCAGGCCGCCGGGCTCGTCCGGACGCTGGACGGGCTCGGCGGCTTCTTCGCCCTCGCGGCCCCGCCCCCGCAGGGGAGCGACGCCGTCCCGTGGGCACAGGTGCTGTCGGGCCCGGCGCTGGAGCCCCGCTTCGACGCGGTGCGCACCCTCCTCGCCGACGGCGCCGGCATCCCGGTGGGCGAGCTCGACCCCAAGGTGGCGGTCTCCGCCGTCCAGGTCGGACTGGCCTCCAGGCTGTGGTCGGTCGTCCTCGCCTCGGCGGTCCTGCACTCCTGGGTGCCCGACCTGTCCTCCGCCTCCCTGCTGGCCAGCCCCGTGCACCGCGGCTCTGTCCCCCTCGGGGTCCGGGACGCGGACCACGGGTATGCCGTGACCTCTCCCGAGGAGGCGGCGCGGCGGATCGGTAAGACGGTCGTGGCCTCCTCCCTGCACGATCTGCACGAGGCGTGCGCCAAGACCGGCCGGACGCCCGAGCGGGTGCTCGTCAGCAACAGCACGTCGAGCCTCGTCGGGGCCCTGCGGGTGCTCGGTGGCCGCCGTCCGGAGGTCGCCGGACGGGTCGCCGAGCTGGGCCGGCTGCTGCTGGCCGACCCCGCCGTCCGGGCCGGCGGCGCCCTGGTGCCGGCGTCAGACCTGCCGGCCGGGGTCGGCACGGAGGTCCCGGGGCACGACCCCGCCGAGGCGGCCTTCCTGCGCACCGGGTGCTGCGTCTTCTACCACCTGCCGGAGCACGGCCTGTGCCCCGACTGCGTCCTGGCCCCCACCCACCCGGGGCGGGTCACCGAGGCCCACTGACGGGCAGGACGCTCAGCACGACGCCCCGGCATGACGGCTCGTCCGTCCCGGCGTGTCGCGCACCGTGCCGTGTCCGCTGCGGCGAGTCGCGTGCCAGGACGCGGATGGTGCACAGCGCGGTCCCCCCGGTGGCGGCCCAGCACAGCCACCGGGGGTGCCCACGGCGCCAGGTGACGGCCGTCAGCCGCGCGGACGCACCGTCCCTGCGCCCGATTCGGCGTCCCAGGAGTAGACCTCGGTCCCGTCGACCCAGGTGCGCAACACCCGTGACTGAAGGTCGAGCGGATCCCCGGACCACAGCACGACGTCGCCGTCCTTGCCCACGTCGAGGGAGCCGACCCGGTCGTCGACGCCCAGCACCCTCGCCGGGTTGAGCGTCACCGCGCGCAGCAGCGCCGCGTGGCGGCCCATCCCCTCACGCACGGCGAGCGCGACCTGGGTGATGAGGTACTCGATCGGCACGACCGGGTGGTCGGTGATGATCGACACCGGCACCCCCGCACGGTCCAGGATCCCCGGTGCGGCCAAGGAGCGCTCACGCACCTCGACCTTGGACCGGCTGACGATGAGCGGGCCGTAGAGCACCGGCACCTGCCGCTCGGCGAGCACGTCGGCGAGCAGGTAGGACTCGGTGCCGTGGTCCAGCACGAGCTCGTAGCCGAACTCGTCGGCCAGGCGCAGCGCGGTCGCGATGTCGTCGGCGCGGTGGCAGTGCTGGCGCCACGGGATCTCGCGGTCGAGCACCGCCACGAGGATCTCGCTCACCAGGTCGGTGTCGACCGGCTTGCCGTCCGCGGCGTCCCTGCGGGCCCGGTAGGAACGGGCCGCCTCGAAGGCCGTCCGCAGCACCAGCGCGACGCCCAGCCGCGTCGAAGGCGTCTTCTTCTGCTCGCCGTAGACCCGCTTGGGGTTCTCCCCCAGGGCCGACTTCACCCCGGCGGGGTTGCGCAGCACCATCTCGTCGACGTAGCGCCCGTAGGTCTTCAGCGCCACCGCCTGGCCGCCGATCGGATTGCCCGAACCGGGGTTGACGTTGACGGTCGTCACCCCGCCCATGAGCGCGTCGTCGAAGCCCTGCTCGCGGGGGTTGATCGCGTCGATGGCCCGCGCTGCGGCCATGACCGGGTCGGTCATCTCGTTGGTGTCCTGCCCGGCCCAGCCCTCGCCCTCCTCCCACACGCCGAGGTGGACGTGGGCGTCGACGAGCCCCGGCAGAAGCCAGCCGCCGGCCGCGTCGACGACCTCGGCGTCCCCGGGGACGGGCACCTGCTCCCGGGTGCCGACCGCCTCGATGCGGCCCTCGCGCAGCAGCACGACGCCGTCCTCCACGGGGTCGGCGGAGACGGGGACGACACGGGCCCCCACGATGGCGAGCGGGTGGTCCTGGGGCATGTGCACGACTCCTGATCATGGTCGGGACGGGGCCTGCCCAGCCTACGCAGCGGGCTCCTGGGTGTGAGGGACGCCTCACCCCTGCAGGGGAACGAACCTGGACCAGACCCTTGTGCGGGCGCTGATACCTCTGGGAGTATGGGAACACTGTGCTCGACCACGGCGTTGGCACGGTCAGACGCGACGTGGGCCCTCCCGGGTGCGCTCGCAGGCAAGAGATACGCAGCAGTATCGTCCCTTGACCGGCGAGGCCCGAGCCGGTCCGGGGCGAGACCTTTGCACCGACGGCGACCCAAGGAGCACGACTGATGGACTGGCGCGATCGCGCAGCCTGCCTGGACGAAGACCCGGAGCTGTTCTTCCCGATCGGCAACACCGGTCCTGCGCTGCAGCAGATCGAGGGGGCCAAGGCCGTGTGCCGGACCTGCCCGGTCATCGACACCTGCCTGAAGTGGGCCCTGGAGACCGGCCAGGACGCCGGCGTGTGGGGCGGCCTCTCCGAGGACGAGCGCCGCGCACTCAAGCGGCGCAAGGCCCGCGCCCGCCGCGCCGGCTGAGCCGGCCCCTCCGGCGTAGCCGACCCCTGCGGGTCGAACCCCCGGACCTAGCACTCCCAGGCCGCGGGCACCGGCCACTCAGGCCGCGACACCTCAAGCACCGGCCACTCAGGCCGCGACCCTTCAAGGCCCTTCAAGCACCGACCACTCAAACCGCGACCCTTCAAGCGCCGACCCCTCAGGCCGCGGGAGCACTCCTCAGCCGCACAGTGAACCGGACGACGGTCCCGTGCGGCTCCGCGCTCTCCCAGGCGATCGTGCCGCGCAGGTCCGTGATGAGGGCCTGGACGATCTGCATCCCGAGCCCCGGGCCGCCGGGCCCGACCTCATCGGGTGTCAGGCCCGCCCCGTTGTCCGAGACGGTGACCTCGACGATCTCCCCCGGTCCCGTCACCTGGGCCCGTCGCCGGGCCTCGACCACGACCCGGGGGCGGGCGACCTCGGCCGGGGCCTGCTCCGCCGGGGCGTCGCGGTGCTCCTCGAAGCCGTGCTCGACCGCGTTGTGCACCAGCTCGGCCAGCACCATCGCCAGGTGGGTCGCGTCTTCGGCGAGCAGCGATCCGAAGGTGCCCCTCAGCTCGGTGGCCACGACCGTGCGGGTCGCGGCGACCTCCACGGTGGCCCGCAGGATGCGGGTGGCGACCTCGTCGAAGTCCACCTGTTCGGAGAACCCCTGGCTCAGCGTGTCGTGCACGAGGGCCACGGTGGACAACCGACGGCCGGCCTCCGCGAGCGCCTCCCGGGCGGCGGGGTCGTCCAGCCTGCGGGACTGGATGCGCAGGAGCGCGGCGACCGTCTGGAGGTTGTTCTTCACCCGGTGGTGGATCTCGCGGATGGTGGCGTCCTTGCTGATCAGCTCGCGCTCCCGCCGGCGCAGCTCGGAGACGTCGCGCAGCAGCAGCAGCGCGCCCAGCCGGGTGCCGCCCCGGGTGAGCGGCACCGCCCGCAGGGTCAGGTTGATCCCCGAGGTCTCGATCTCGGTCCCCCACGGTGCCCGGCCCGTCAGGACCAGCGGCACCGTCTCGTCCATGTGCGTGCCCTCGACCAGCCGGTCGGTGACGATCCGGGACAGGTCGGCGCCGTTCACCTGGTCGGTGTGCCCCAGCCGGCGCAGCGCCGAGACCGCGTTGGGGCTGGCGTAGTCGATGAGACCGTCGGCAGTGAGCCGGACCACCCCGTCCCCCACCCGGGGCGTGCCCCGACCCACGCCCGTGGCGCCACCCTCCACCGGGAAGGCACCCTCGGCGATCATGCTGAACAGCTGCTGGCTGATCTGCAGGTAGTTGACCTCCAGACCACCCTGCTGGCGCATGTTCTGCAGGTCGGTATGCCGCACGAGCACGGCGATGGTGCGCCCCCGGCGCACGACCGGGACATACTGCTCCCGCACGTAGCCCATCTCGTCGGGCGTCACCGCCCGGCCGGAGGTCAGCACCTGGGTGAGCCAGCGCTGCCGCTCGGCCGTCGGGGGCTGTCCGATCACGTCGTCGTGGTAGAAGTTCGGCCCGGTGGTCGGGCGCGCGTGCGCCGCGAGGAACCACGGGGACAGGTAGGGGTCGTCGTGGTCGTCCAGCTCGACCGGGATCCACAGCGTGAGGTCCGCGAACGACAGGTCGGCCACCATCTGCCAGTCTCCGACCAGCCGGTGCAGCCAGTCGACGTCGGCGTCGGACATCGAGGCGCGGGAGAGCGTGTCGCGCAGCGTGGGCACGTGCGCACCCTACCGCCGCGCAGACCCCGGCCAGCGCCGGACCCCGGCCGGCCCGGGCGCCCCGACCCGGCACCGGGCACCCCCGGCTCCGCCCGTGGGCCGGAGCCGCGGGCGCCCGTCGGGCGTCCCTCGTCAGTCGGTCGCCGACCCCTGCCGGACCAGGCCGCGCAGCGTGCGCAGCGCGACGGACAGGGGCGCCAGGTCGGGCTGGTCCATCTCCCCGACGGTCCGCAGCACCTGGCTGGTGCGCACGAGGGCGTCGCGGTGCTCGGCCATCCACTCCTCGACCCGCTCGACGGAGTCCGACCCGGGGGTCGTCCGTTCCGCCACCGTGCGCGACAGCCCGCGCATGACTCCGTAGATGTCGTCGCGCATGGCCCCGCGGGCCAGCGAGGACCAGCGGTCGATCCGGGGCAGGTTGGAGACGTGGGTGAGCAGGTCGTCGAGGCGGAAGGCCTCGGAGACCCCGAAGTAGATCTCGGCGATCTCCCGCACGTCCCTGTCCATGTCCATCGCCAGCTCGGTGACGTCCAGCAGCGAGTAGCTGTCCAGCAACGAGGCGTAGGCGTGGGCGAGCTCCTGCGGGACTCCGCGCTTGGTGGCCCAGTCCACCCGCTCCTGCCACCGGTCGCGCTCGGTGCCCTGCAGCAGCTCGTCCATCACCGGCACGAGCGACTGGACCGGGCCGGCGAAGTGCTCGATCTCCTGCTCCATCCGGCTGCTCAGCGACCGGTTGTTGAGGAACCAGCGCACGCCACGGTCGATGAGGCGCCGGAACTCCAGGTAGAGCTCGGTCTGGGTGTCGGTGTCGACCTGGTTGTCCATCTCCTCGACCTGGGCCATGAAGGCGTTCATGTCGAAGACGGCGCGGACGACGTGGAAGGCGCGGGCGATCTGGGTCAGGGTGGCCCCGGTCTCGTCGGCGGCGCGGTAGGCGAAGCTGACCCCTCCCCGGTTGACCATCGCGTTGGCGATCTCGTTGACGACGATCTGGCGGCGCAGCGGGTGGGCCTGCAGCCGGTCCCCGGCCACCTCCTGAAGCGGGCCGGGGAAGTAACCCAGCAGGGTCCCGGTCAGCGCCGGGTCGTCGGGCAGCTCGCTGTCGTTGAGGGCGTCCTTCAGGCCCAGCTTGGCGTAGGCCACGAGCACCGAGAACTCGGGACTGGTCAGGCCCAGTCCCTCCCGCTCCCGGCGGGACCACTCCTTGCGCCCGGGCAGAAACTCCAGGGCAGGGTCCAGACCGGCGGTCTCCTGCAGGTAGCCGATCAGCCGCTGGTGGACCGGAGCCATCACCTCACGCTGGCTGCGGCCGTTGCCGATGAGCACGTTCTGCTCGTAGTTGTGCCGCAGCACCTTGGCCGCGACCTCCTCGGTCATCGACTCCAGCAGCGTGTTGCGCTCCTCCAGCGTCATCGACCCGTCGGCGACCATGGGGGTCAGCGCGATCTTGATGTTGACCTCGTGGTCGGAGCTGTCGACACCGGCGGAGTTGTCGATGGCGTCGGTGTTGATGTGCACGCCGTGCAGCGCGGCCTCGATCCGGCCCAGCTGGCTCATCCCGAGGTTGCCGCCCTCACCGACGACCCGCACCCGAAGGTCCTGGCCGTCGACCCGGATGGCGTCGTTGGCCCGGTCGCCGATGTCGGCATGGCTCTCGGTCGAGGCCTTGACGTAGGTGCCGATGCCCCCGTTCCAGAGCAGGTCGGCCGGGGCCGCGAGGATGGCACGGAGCAGCTCGTGCGGAGTCAGGCTGGACGTCCCCTCGGGCAGCCCGAGGCGCTCGCGCACCTGCTCGCTGACCGGGACCGACTTGGCCGTCCGGGGGTAGATCCCGCCACCCTCGCTCAGCAGGCTGGTGTCGTAGTCCTCCCAGCTCGACCGCGGCAGCTCGAAGAGCCGGCGGCGCTCGGCGAAGGAGCTCGCCGCGTCGGGGTCGGGGTCCAGGAAGATGTGCCGGTGGTCGAAGGCGGCGACCAGCCGGATGTGCTCGGAGAGCAGCATCCCGTTGCCGAACACGTCGCCGCCCATGTCGCCGATCCCGACGGCGGTGAAGTCCTCGGTCTGGGTGTCCAGGCCCAGCTCGCGGAAGTGCCGCTTGACCGACTCCCAGGCGCCGCGGGCGGTGATGCCCATCTCCTTGTGGTCGTACCCGGCCGAGCCGCCCGAGGCGAAGGCGTCGTCCAGCCAGAAGCCGTACTCGCGGGCGACGGAGTTGGCCAGGTCCGAGAACGTCGCGGTCCCCTTGTCCGCGGCCACGACGAGGTAGGGGTCGTCCTGGTCGTAGCGCAGCACCCGGTCGGGTGCCACGACCTCATCCCCCTCGCGGTTGTCGGTGATGTCCAGCAGGCCCGAGATGAACGTGGTGTAGGCGGCCTTGCCCTCGGCCAGCCAGGCCTCGCGGTCCGCTGAGGGGTCCGGCAGCTGCTTGGCGAAGAACGCCCCCTTGGACCCGGTCGGCACGATGACGGCGTTCTTGACCATCTGCGCCTTCACCAGCCCCAGCACCTCGGTGCGGAAGTCCTCGCGACGGTCCGACCAGCGCAGACCGCCGCGCGCGACGGCCCCGAAGCGCAGGTGGGCACCCTCCACGCGGGGGGCGTAGACCCAGATCTCGAACGCCGGCCGGGGCTCGGGAAGCAGGGGCAGCTCACGGGGCAGCAGCTTGACCGAGACGCGTGCCTTGGGCTGGCCGTCCTCGTCCCGCTGGTAGAAGTTGGTGCGGACCGCGGCCCCGACGACGGCGACGAGGGCGCGCAGGATGCGGTCCTGGTCCAGGCTGGAGACGTCGTCCAGCTCCTCCACGATCCGGGTCTGCAGCTCCTCGACCCTGGACGCCCGCTCCTCCTCCCCGAGGTCGGCGTCGGGGTCGAACCGGGCGGCGAAGAGGTCGATGAGCAGCCCGGCGACCACCGGGTTCGCCACGAGGGCCTCCTCGATGTAGTCCAGGCTGAACGCACCGACCTGGCGCAGGTAGCGCACCAGCGTGCGCAGGATCACCACCTGGCGCCAGTCGAGACCGGCGGTCAGCACGAGGGAGTTGAGCTGGTCGGACTCGGCCGCCCCGCTCCATACCGCGGTGAACGCGTCCTCGAACGCGGCGGCGACCTCGTCCTCCGACCGTCCTCCGCGCCCGGTCCACACCTCCTCCGAGGGTGCGCGCAGACCGAAGTCGTAGACGTAGCTCGTCGTGATCTTGGGTCCGTCGAGGACGTAGGGCCGCTGGATGGTGACCTCCAGCCCGAGGTCGGCAAACACCGGCAGCACGTCGGTCAGCGACATCTCCTCGGTGCGGTAGACCTTCATCCGCCGCTCCTGGGCGTCGTCCTCGCTCTCGCGGTACAGGTGCGGACGGACCGAGACCGAGGAGTCCGCCAGCTCCGCGAGCCGCGCGATGTCGAAGTAGGCGGCCCGCCCGTCGAAGTCCTCCTTGTAGGCCTCGGGAAAGGCGCCGGCGAAGTGGGCGACCAGGTCGCCGACGGTGCTCTCGTCGTCGACGTTCTCGGTGACCGCGTCGGTGAGGCTCTCGGTCCAGGTCCGGGTCGCCGCCACGAGCTGACGCTGCAGCTCCTCGGGCGCGACCTCGGGGGCCGGACGGTCCTTGGGCAGCCGGATCATGAAGTGCAGCTGGGCCAGCGGCCCGTCGCCGACACGGGTGGCGTAGTCGGACATCTCCCCGCCGTAGGTCTTCTCCAGCAGTCGCTGCACCTTGAGCCGGTTGGCCGTGTTGTAGCGGTCGCGCGGCAGGTAGACGAGCGCGCTGACGAAGCGTCCGAACTCGTCGCGGCGGACGTAGGCCTTGGCCTCGGGACGCTCCAGCAGCCGCAGCACGTCCTCGGAGGTCTCCCGCAGGTAGTCCTCGGGAGCCTGGAAGAGCTCGTCGCGCGGGTAGCCCTCGAGCACCCCGAGCAGGTCCTTGCCGGAGTGGCTGTCGGGCGCGTAGCCGCTGGCCTCCAGGATCCGCTTGACCTTGGGGGCGGCGATCGGCAGGCGGGTGGTCGACTCGGCGTAGGCGCTCTGGGTGAACAGCCCCAGGAAGCGCTGCTCACCGACGACGCGCCCCTGGTCGTCGAACCGCCGGATGCCGATGTAGTCCAGGGGCACCGACCGGTGCACGGTGGCGCGGGTGTTGGCCTTGGTGATCGTCAGCAGCCGCGGCTCACGGGCGGTCGCGGCGGCCTCCGGCCGCAGCTGGCTCATCGTCGCCTCGGCCCCTGGGCGGTCCCGCAGGATCCCCAGTCCGCTGCCCGGCACGGACCGCAGGTATGCCGCGTCCTCCTCCTCGACGAGGTCGTAGGCGCGGTAGCCCAAGTAGGTGAAGTGGTGGTCGTCGAGCCAGCTGAGGAAGTCCACGGTCGGTCGCACGGTGTCCTGGTCGACCGTGCGGGGCGGGGAGATCTCCAGCTCGGCGATGATCGCCCGGGCGCGCTGGCGCATGTGGCCCCAGTCCTCGTAGGCCTTGCGCACGTCCACCAGGACGCTGCGCAGATCTTCCTGGAGCGCTCTGCGCTCCTCCTCCTCCGGCACCCGGTCGACCTCGACGAGGATCCAGGACTCGGCCCGCTGCCCCGGCCCGGCGTCCCGCAGGTCGAGGTCCAGGACCGAGGCGTCCTCCTCCGAGACCACCATCTGGGGGGTGGAAGAGCTGGTGGACCCCGAGCCCGTGACGACTGATCTCCCCCAGGACGGAGTCGACGAGGAAGGGCATGTCGTCGTTGACGACCTCGACGAAGGTGTGCCGGCTGCTCCACCCGTCGGTCTCCGGAGAGGGGTTGAACACGCGCACGGCCGCCTCTCCGTCCGGGCGTCCCGCGCTCAGTGCGGCGACCGACCGGGCCGCGGCGGCCAGCTGGTCGGGGGACCGCGTCGCGGTCGCGTCGGGGGCGTGGTGGTAGAACCGGTCGGTCAGCGTGTCCGAGGACGACATCTGCTCAAGCACTCCTTGGTCGCTCAGCCTTCGCGCACGGCGGTGTGCGCCCACGGCCACCCTACCCCCGGCAGCGAGGGCGGCTCCCTGGGGACGACGCGCCCGCGGGAGGGCACCCGGCCCCTACAGTGGCCCCCATGCCCCGTCGGACCACCGGACGGTCGCCGCAGCCCGCCGACCCCGACCTTCTTCCCGTGGACGAGGGCCGGAGCGAGGCGGTGCTGCTCGCCGTGGACGACCTGCAGACCGCCACCGCCGACCTGGGCTGGCCGGAGGCCACCGGTCTGTGCGACGGGCTGGTGGACGCGCTGGCCCACCTGCTCGTCGACCTGGCCGACGGCGCCGCGCACCCCTCTCCCCGACCGACGGTCGTGGGGGCGATCGGAGGGTCGCCCCGCCCGGTCGACCACGCCGCCTGCCGGGCCGCGGCCGCCTCGCTCCGCCGGGTGGCTCCCACCTTCGAGGGGTCGCCGGCTCCCTGGGCCGGCGGGGCGGGCTCGGTGTGCACCGAGCTCGCCGAACTGGTGGACCAGGTCGCCGACCTGGACCGCACCGGTCGGCTCACGCTCGCCCACAAGGGCGTGGTGCTGCGCCGGCTGCACGCGCTGCAGCGTCGGTTGCAGGGTCTAGGTTGAGCGGTATGAGGATCACCGAGACCGTCGTGCACCCCGCCGATCCCCGTCGCACCTTCGAGATGCTGTGCGACCGCGGCTACCAGGACCTGCGGGCCGAGCGCTCAGGAGCCCTGGACCAGACCGTCACGGTGGAGCAGGACGGGGAGGCGACCGTGGTCACCACCCGTCGCCACCTGCCCACCGGTGACCTGCCCGACATGGTCCGCCCCTTCGTCGGGCCACAGCTGCTCGTCGTGGAGACCGTGCGCTGGGGCGCCGCCGACGCGGACGGGGAGCGGGAGGGGGCGATGTCCTTGGAGATGCCCGGCCTGCCGGTCCACTTCATCGGCGGCGTGCACCTGCGCCGTGGCGAGGCCGAGGGGACGACCGACCACGTCGTCGACGGCGACCTGGAGGCCAACGTGCCCTTCCTCGGCCGCAGGATCGAGGCCGCGGTGGCCCCCCAGATCAGCGACGTGGTGCGCCTGGAGGAGCAGGTCGCCCGGGAGTGGCTGGCGGCCGACGCGGGGTGAGGGCTCAGCCCCTGTGCGGGTAGCGGTGGCGACGCGGGGTGAGGGCTCAGCCCCTGTGCGGGCAGCGGTGGCCGACGCGGGGTGAGGGCTCAGCCCCTGTGCGGGTAGCGGTGGCCGACGCGGGGTGAGGGCTCAGCCCATGTGCGGGTAGCGGTGGTCGCTGGGCGGCGCGAACGTCTCCTTGATCACGCGGGTGCTGATCCAGCGCTGCAGGTTGGCGGCCGAGCCGGCCTTGTCGTTGGTGCCCGACCCGCGCGCCCCGCCGAAGGGCTGCTGGCCGACCACGGCGCCGGTGGGCTTGTCGTTGATGTAGAAGTTGCCCGCCGCGAAGCGCAGCCGGCGGGTCACCTCCGCGACGGCGGCCCGGTCCTGGGAGATCACTCCGCCGGTGAGGGCGTACTCGGCCACCGACTCCATCTGGGTCAGCATGCTGTCCCAGTCCTCGTCGCGGTAGACGTGTACGGACAGGATGGGTCCGAAGTACTCGGTGGTGAGCATCTCGTGCTCCGGGTCGTCCACGACGACGATGGTGGGCCGGACGAAGTACCCCACCTCGTCGTCACACGTGCCGCCGGCGACGACCTCGACACGGTCGTCGGCGTGCGCCGCCTCGAGCACCTTGCGGTGCTTGGCGAAGGCACGGTCGTCGATGACGGCGCCCATGAAGTTGGACAGGTCGCGCACGTCGCCGACGGGCAGGGACTCGGTGGTCTGCACCAGGTCGTCCCGCAGCCGCTCCCACACCGAGGCGGGGATGTAGGCGCGGGAGGCGGCCGAGCACTTCTGCCCCTGGTACTCGAACGCGCCGCGCACGAGGGCGGTCCGCAGGACCTCGACGTCGGCGCTGGGGTGGGCCACGACGAAGTCCTTGCCCCCGGTCTCCCCCACGACGCGCGGGTAGGAGCGGTAGGTGGACAGGTTGTCGCCCACCTGCTTCCAGAGGCTGTTGAACACCGCCGTCGAACCGGTGAAGTGGATCCCGGCGAGGTCGCGGTGGTTCAGCACGACGTCCGAGACCGCCGGGCCGTGACCGGTCACCATGTTGAGCACCCCGTCGGGCATCCCGGCGGCGGCGAACAGGCCCATGAGCTCGTGGGCGGCGCGCGTCTGCGTGGTCGCCGGCTTCCAGACCACGGTGTTGCCCATGAGGGCCGGCGCGGTCGGCAGGTTGCCCGCGATCGCCGTGAAGTTGAACGGGGTCACCGCGTAGACGAACCCCTCGAGCGGACGCTGGTCGATCCTGTTCCAGGTGCCGCGCGAGCTCGTGACCGGCTGCTCGGCCAGCAGCTGACGGGCAAAGTGCACGTTGAAGCGCAGGAAGTCGGCCAGCTCGCAGGCAGAGTCGATCTCGGCCTGGTGGGCGGTCTTGCTCTGCCCCAGCATGGTGGCCGCGTTGACGCGGGCCCGCCAGGGTCCGGCGAGCAGGTCGGCGGCCTTGAGCATCACCGAGGCGCGGTCGGTGAAGTCCAGCTCCCGCCACGGGGCGGCCGCGGCCAGGGCGGCGTCGACCGCGGCGGCCGCGTCCTTCTCGGTGGCGTCGTGCAGGGTCCCCAGCACCTCACCGTGGGCGTGCGGCTGCACCACGTCGATCGCCTGGCCCTCGCCGGTGACGGCCCGGCCGCCGATGACGTGCGGCAGGTCCACGGGGGTGGAGGCCATCCTGGCCAGCTCCACCTCCAGCTCGGCGCGCTCCGGGCTTCCGGGCGCGTAGGTCAGGACGGGCTCGTTGACCGGGTCGGGCACGTTGATGATGGCATCCATGGTGGGTGTCCTCGCTCTCGTCGGCGGGCGGTCGGGCGTCGTCGGCGACGCCGTGCTGCCCGGGGCTGGTCGACGCCTCAGTCGGCGTCAGGGGCGTCGTCGGGGACCGGCGCGCACGCCCGCGCCAGCTCGACGACGTGGGCGATCTCGGTCGTGTCGTACCAGGACAGCTCGAGCTCCTCGTCCTGGTCCTGCAGGGCGGCCGGATCGCCGGTGACCACGTCGTCGCCCAGATGCAGGGCCGCGACCCGGGGCAGGTCGACGTCGCCCACCTGGACCCGGGCACCGTCCGGCGCGGTGGCGTCCACCTGGTCGGCGGTGAGGTCGACCGCCGCCACGACGACGGGAGAACCGCCGTCGCGCACCGCACGAGCCGCCTCCTGGAGAGCGGCGTACTCCCACTCCTCCTGGTCGCCCGAGGTGTCCGCCTCACGGACCGGCCCGGTGACGGCATACCCCGGTCGCGGACCGGACAGGCGCCGGTCGGTGTGGAGCCGGGCGAGCTCGTCGGCGTCGAGCGGAACGTAGCAGCGCACCGTGGTCATGCGGTCTCCCTTCCGCGCACGCAGCGGCGCGCGCCCTCCCATCGTGTCAGACGGCCCTGGGCGGCGCCGAGTCCGGTCAGGCGGGCGCCAGCCGCCGGCCCAGCCAGCTGCGGGTGCGCAGGGACGCACGCTCGCGCCGGCTCTGGGGCTCGCGTCCGGCCACCGTGTCCGCCAGCTCGACCAGGGCGGTCCGGGCCGCGCTGCGCGGACGTACCTCGGCGAGCACGCGACCGTGCAGCAGGGCGGCGTCGAGCGCGTCCTGGTCCTCCGGGACCAGGTGCACGGGCCCGGTGCCCGCGAACCGGGCCAGGGTCTCCTGGATGCGGCGACCGGGGTCGGGACCGACCGGGCCGGGGCGCACGCGGGTGACCACGACCGACCGCGGCGCCACCGTACGCGTGGCGAGCTCGTCCAGTCCCCGGACCAGGCGCTGCAGCCCGACGGGGTCGCCGGTGCCCACGACCACCACCCGGTCGGCCGTCTCGAGGGCGGTCAGCGCGGCGCCGTTGCGGCGCGGTGCGAGGGTGTCGAAGGAGAGCTCCTCGTCCTGCTCCAGCGGCGGGGCGACGTCCACCACCGTCCAGCGCGCCAGCCGGCGGCACTGCTCCAGGACGTCCGCGAGGGCCACGTCGCGCAGCTCGGGCCACCGGTCGGCCCGAGGAAGGCCGGTCAGGAGCCGCAGCCCGGGACGTACCTCCGGGGCGAGGCGGGCCAGCACGTCCCGGTCGAGATTCCCCTGGTCCGCAGCTCGAGCGGCGGCGGCCACGCCCGGCACCTCGTCCAGGACGGCCAGGAGCTGGGCCTGACTGGCGCCGTAGGTGTCCGCGTCGACGAGGACGACGGGGGTCAACGGGTCACCCAGCTCGGCGGCCAGGTTGGCCGCCACCGTCGACCGGCCGCTGCTGCCGACCGGGCCCCAGACGACGACGATCTCGCCCTCCTCGTGCCCGTCCGCGTCTTCGCCCCCGGGCCTGTCCGCGTCCTCGTCCTCGCCCCCGGGCCCGTCCTCCTCCCCGTTCTCGTCCCCGAACCCTCCCTGGAGGCCTGACCCCACGGACCCGGGAGGCAGGTCCTGCTCGTCCCGACGTGCGTCGCCCTGCGGCCACCCGAGCAGGGGGGTCTCGTCCCTCTCGTCCTGCGGGTCGTGCCCCACGGTCTCCGTCCCACGGGCGGGCTGTCCGGCTGGTGGAGGCCCCGGCGCTCCGGGTGCCGCCGGACCCGACGCTGCGGCGGCGTCCGTCCCAGCACCGTCGTCGTCCGCGCGGCGTCGTGGCGCGCGGCGTCGTGGCGCGCGGCGTCGTGGCGCGCGGCGTCGTGGCGCGCGGCGTCGTGGCGCGCGGCGTCGTTCCCGGCGGACGCGGAAGTCCTGGAACGCGCCGGTGTCCCGGAGGACCGGCCCTCCTCGGGGCTGAGCAGCTGCGCCACGGCCCGGTCCAGCTCGGCGACCGCGGCGTCCGCGGGAGCGGTGACGCGAACGCCCCACCGTCGCAGGAGGCGCTCGGCGGCCTCGTCACCCGGAGGGTGGACGCCGAGCACGAGGACGTCCTGCGCGGCCAGCGTGTCGATGACCGGCCGGTCCAGGCCCCGCAGGTCGCTGGAGACGACCACGACCCGACCCACACCGGCCGAGACCACCCCCACCAGCTCGGCGACGTCGGCGCAGCGCCGGACCACCCGGACGTGCGCGGACCGGGACAAGGCCCCGGCCAGTCCCACCTCCCACCGGGGGGCGACCGCGGTCACCAGGGGCTGGGTCACCCCCTGCTCCGAGGTGGCCCGGGGAGCCGGGACGAGCGTCGTGCGCGACCCCTGGTCGACGGCGGCGATCAGCTCCCCCACCCGGTCGGCAGGGACGACCACCTGCACCGCGGTCCGGCCCACCCCGGCACCCAGGCCCGAGCTCGCGGCGGGCACGTGGTCCACGACCGCCCCCGCCAGGAGCCGCTCCGGGTCCAGGTACTCCTCCCCCACGGCGTCGGGGTCTCGTCGGCTGACCCAGACGTCGACGACGGTGCCCGTGGTCAGGGTCCTGGCCGCGGCCACGTCGACCGGCACGCTCACGGTCTTGTCGAGGGCCTGCCGGGCGGTTCCCAGCGCCGCGGCGGGCACGAGCTCCCCGGCCTGCACCTGACGCAGCAGGTGGGTGCCGGGCTGCAGCGGGGCGGAGCCGTCGACGTAGCGGCCGAGGTGATCCTCCATGCGCACCGGCACCGCGACGACGTCGTCCGCGCGCACGGCCTGACCGGGCAGCAGGTCGCGGGTGGCGGCATACACCGGGGTGGTGTCGTCGAGGGAGGCGAAGAGCCGGACCCCGCCCGCCACGGAGAGCAGGACGAGCAGGACCCCGACCACCAGACGCAGGTCGCGCCAGCCGGGACGCTCCAGGCGGCGCACCCGCCGAGGCTCGGCCGGATCGGCGACCGGCGTGGTCTTGGGCATGACGGGGTTCCCCTTCTGCGACGTGCTGCGGCGGCGTCCCACGGTACCCAGCCCGGGGACGCGGCAGCCATTGTTGTCCACAGGGCGGTCAAGGGTGGGCCAGGGAACCGTAAAATCTCGGTCAAGACCGACGAAAGGACCCTTCGTGGCCACCCCCCGCTTCCTGACCCTCACCGACGTCGCCGAGACCCTCAACGTCTCGCTGTCGCAGGTGAAGGCACTGGTGCGCTCGGGCGAGCTGGCCGGCATCAAGCTGGGCGGGCGCGGGGTGTGGCGGGTGGAGAACACCGAGCTGGAGGCCTACATCCAGCGGATGTACGACCAGACCCGCGACGCGATCCGGCAGGGGACCGTCGACCAGTGAGGACCGGTCGGGGTCACAGCCGACGGACGAGGGCGAGCGCGGCGTAGGGGACGCTGAGGACACCGCGGGCGGCCGACGGCCGCCGGGGTTCGTCGTCGGCGTGCCGGGTCAGGTCGCAGTGGTCGGCGAGCACCCGGTCCAGGGTGCCCGTCACGTGGTCGCCGTCGACGTCGTGCAACCGGACGACCGCCCGGTCGCGGCTGACCGCCCGCAGCGCGTGGCGCAGCCCGAACCGCCGGCTCCCGACCGCCTCGCCCACGTCCGCCCGGCGCGTCAGACCCTCCACGGCGGTGACCGCCGCCGTCGGCACGATCAGCTCCTGCCCCGGCTGCTGTCCTCCTCCCTGCCCCAGCAGGAGCCAGTCGGTCCCCACGTCCCGCAGGCGCGCCTCGAGCCATCCGCAGCCGCGCACCCGCAGCCGGAGCGGCTCCTCGGTCCCCGCCACGAGCCGGTCGGTGAGCCGCACCCGCCCACGCTCGGCACGCACGTGCTCGGCCGTCTCGGCCGCCAGCTCCTGACGCTCCATCAGCTCGAGCTGTGCCCCGAGGTCCTCGAACAGGTCGTCCCACCGCATGGCTGCATCGTGCCAGCCAGGGGCGGCTTCCCGGTCGTGGCGTCCCCAGAAGCGGTCGCCCTCCTCCGAGGGCAGACGCGTCGTCCACAGGTCCGGCGGCTCACCGATTGCGATCTTCGTCGTGCACCTCTATCGTTCTCAACCAGACGCAAACGTCCGCAAACAGATACATGCAGGAGGATCGATGAACGCACAGCGGCGGGCCGCCGTCCTGGGGGCGGTGGGCACGGGGGCGACGACGGCGCTGACGGGGTGGCTGGTCAGGGCATCGGTCGACCAGTGGCCGGGTCCGGGCCAGGTCCCCCTGGACGGAGCGGTGGGTTTCGTGGCCACGGCCACCGCGGCCGCGCTGTCCTCCTGGGCGGTCGTCGTCCTGGCCGCGGCCACCGTCCCGCTGCTCGGTGGCCCCCTGAAGCCCGAGCGGGACGGAAGCGGCATACCGGTCCCGCGAGGTGGGCACGTGCTGTCGGATACCACGGCCGCGCGTCCCAGCCCGGGCACCGGCGGCCCGGTGTCCCGGGTGACGGCCGTCCTGCTGGCCGCCGCCACGATCAGCCTCGGCCCGTCGGCCGCGCAGGCCACCCCGGACGGGCCCCCGACGGGCCAGGTGCGCCACGAGCCGACCGGCACCGCGCAGCCTTACCCCATGGACGCGTCGGGAGGAGGGAGGACGACGACGTCGGTCTCCACCGCGAACCCGCCTCTCAGCGCGGATTCGGAGGCCGCCGGAGCAGACGCGGAGGCGGCCGGACCAGACGCGGAGGCCGCCGTACCAGACGCGGAGGAGGGCGTGCCAGACGTGGCGGCGGTGCCCGTCCCGGGGTGGACCCCGACCCCGGAGCCGTCCAGGACCAACGGCGGCTCGGGCGCGGGCTCCGCCAGCGTGGACCTTGTCACGACGTCTCCGGCGCGCACCGCTGCCGCTCCCGGCCCGGGCCGGGAGCAGGTGGTGGTCCACCGGGGCGACTCGCTCTGGTCGATCGCCGCCCGCCATCTGGGGGTGCACGCCACCGACGCCGACGTCGCCGAGGCGTGGCCACGCTGGTACGACACCAACCGCGAGGTGGTCGGGGACGACCCGGACCACCTGCTCCCCGGCCAGGTCCTGGTCGTTCCGGCAGGGGCCGGTCGATGAGCGCCGCGGCCGCCCGGTCCGCCGCCGCCGCCAGGACGCAGGCGCCCAGGGTGCTGCGGGTACTGCCGGCGCCGTCCATCGAGCCCGCCGCGGACGGACAGGACTGGGACAGCCCTCCGGAACCGGCCTCCGCGCCCCGCTACGTGCAGGGCTGCCTGGCCGTGGACCTGCGCCATCAGCACGACGACAGCTTCTTCGGTCCCCAGGCGACCTCGACCCCGGACCTGCCCGAGGCGGGTCAGTGGGCCGGGCGGATGATCAGGGCGGTGCTGGAGGCCTACGAGGGCAGCCGCTCCCCCGACCAGCTGAGCAGATGGGTTGTGCCGGAGATCCGGGAGCGGGCCCAGCGGCGGGGGCTGCTAGCGCGACGGCGCGGCCGACGCACCGGTCGGCCTCCGGTCGTCCGCACCCTGCGGACGAGCTTTCCGGCGGACGGCGTCTGCGAGGTGGCGGCGGTCGTGCAGGCCGACGGCAGGGTCCGCGCGCTGGCGATGCGGATGAGCGGTGTCGACGGCCGGTGGCTGATCACCGCCTGGGAACTGGGCTGATCAGCCGCACCCACCCCCACCGGCTGGTCAGCGGGCGCGCTGGGCCCGACGACGCTGGGCGCGGTTGCTCCCGCCCTGATCGGCGTCCCCGGCCGCGGCCGGCTGCGCCGGCGCGCCATCGGGGTGGCTGCCGTCGGGACGCACCCGCCGGGCCTCGGCCGACCCGTCCTCGGTCGGAGCGACGAAGGTCAGCTGCTCCTGCGGCCGGGGTGCCACGGGCTCGGTGGGCTTGACCTCGGCGTGGAAGAGGAAGCGGACGGCCTCCTCCTTGATCGCCTCCATCATCGCCTGGAAGAGCTGGTACCCCTCGCGCTGGTACTCCACCAGGGGCTCGCGCTGAGCCATAGCCCGCAGACCGATTCCCTCCTTGAGGTAGTCCATCTCGTAGAGGTGCTCGCGCCACTTGCGGTCCAGCACCTGCAGCAGGACCCGCCGCTCGACATCACGCATCAGCTCGGGTCCGACCGCGTCCTCGCGCTGGTCGTAGGCGTGCTGCGCGTCCGAGGTGAGCTGCTCGACCAGCAGGTCGGCGCTCACGGCGTTGCGTCCGCCGGCGGCCGCGACGACCTCGTCCACGGTGATCTGGACCGGGTAGAGCCGCCCGAGGTCCTCCCACAGGGACTCGAGGTCGATGCCGTCGGCCAGACCCAGACCGGCCGCGGAGCGCACGTAGTCGGCGACGACGTCGTTGACGAAGTGACGCACCTGCTCGTGCAGGTCCTGCCCCTCCAGCACGCTGCGGCGCTCGGCGTAGATGACCTCGCGCTGCCGGTTGAGGACGTCGTCGTACTTCAGGACGTTCTTGCGGGTCTCGAAGTGCTGGGCCTCGACCTGCGACTGGGCGCTGGCGATGGAGCGGGAGACCAGCTTGGACTCGATGGGGACGTCGTCGGACACCCCCGTGCTGGACATGACGCGGTCGACCATGCCCGCGTTGAACATGCGCATGAGGTCGTCCTGCAGGGACAGGTAGAACCGGCTCTCACCGGGGTCGCCCTGGCGTCCCGCACGGCCGCGCAGCTGGTTGTCGATCCGCCGGGACTCGTGCCGCTCGGTGCCGAGCACGTACAGGCCGCCGAGGTCGGTCACCTCATCGTGCTCGCTGGCGACGGCGGCCTCGGCCTCGGCGAGGGTCTTGTCCCACGCCGCCTCGTACTCCTCGGGCGTCTCGTGCGGGTCCAGCCCCCGCGCAGACAGCGCGGACACGGCCCGGAACTCGGGGTTGCCGCCCAGCATGATGTCCGTGCCTCGGCCGGCCATGTTGGTGGACACGGTCACCGCCGCCTTGCGCCCGGCCTCGGCGACGATGGAGGCCTCCCGCTCGTGATGCTTGGCGTTCAGCACCTCGTGCCGCACCCCCTGGCGGCGCAGCTGCTCGGAGAGGTACTCCGACTTGGCGACCGAGGTCGTGCCGACGAGGACCGGCTGGCCACGGCGGTGCCGCTCCACGATGTCGTCGACGACGGCCTTGAACTTGGCCTCCTCGGTCCGGTAGACCAGGTCGGGCTGGTCCTTGCGGATCATCGGGCGGTTGGTGGGGATGGACAGGACCCCCACCTTGTAGATCGAGTGCAGCTCGGCCGCCTCGGTCTGGGCGGTGCCCGTCATGCCCGAGATCTTGTCGTACATCCGGAAGTAGTTCTGCAGCGTCACCGTGGCCAGTGTCTGGTTCTCGTTCTTGATGTCCACCCCCTCCTTGGCCTCGATCGCCTGGTGCATCCCCTCGTTGTAGCGGCGGCCGGGAAGGATGCGGCCGGTGTGCTCGTCGACGATCATGACCTGGCCGTCCATGACGACGTAGTCCTTGTCGCGCGAGAACAGCTCCTTGGCCTTGATCGCGTTGTTCAGGTAGCCGATCAACGGCGTGTTGGCCGACTCGTAGAGGTTGTCGATGCCCAGGTAGTCCTCGACCTTGGCGATCCCCTGCTCCAGGACGCCGACGGTCTTCTTCTTCTCATCGACCTCGTAGTCGCCCCAGGCCTCGATCCCGCGCATCTGGTCACCGGCCTCGCCCCGCTCGAGCCGGCCGACGAGCTTGGAGAACTCCGTGTACCACTTGGTCGCGGCGTCGGCCGGACCGGAGATGATGAGCGGGGTCCTCGCCTCGTCGATGAGGATCGAGTCGACCTCGTCGACGATCGCGTAGTGGTGCTCGCGCTGCACCAGGTCGGCCAGCGACCACGCCATGTTGTCGCGCAGGTAGTCGAAGCCGAACTCGTTGTTGGTGCCGTAGGTGATGTCCATCGCGTACTGCTCCCGGCGTTGCGCCGGGGTCATCGAGGACAGGATGCAGCCGGTCTCCAGGCCGAGGGCACGGTGGACGCGGCCCATCAGCTCGGACTGGTACTGCGCCAGGTAGTCGTTGGTCGTGATGACGTGCACGCCCTTGCCGGTCAGGGCGTTGAGGTAGCAGGGCAGAGTCGCCACCAGCGTCTTGCCCTCACCGGTGCGCATCTCGGCGACGTTGCCCTGGTGCAGGGCGGCCCCACCCATGATCTGCACGTCGAAGTGCCGCTTGCCGATGGTGCGCTTGGACGCCTCCCGGACGGCGGCGAACGCCTCGGGCAGTAGCCGGTCCAGGGACTCCCCGTCGGCCAGCCGCGCCTTGAACTTGTCGGTCTCCTCGCGCAGCTCGGCGTCGGTCAGTCCCTCGAAGTCCTCCTCGAGCGCGTTGACCTGCTTGGCGATGGTCTCCAGCCGGCGCAACGCGGTCTTCTCACCGGCGCGCAGCATCTTCTCGAACAGTTTCGGCACCTCCCTAGGCTAACCGCCCGGACAGCGGACGGGGTGCAGGGAACCGTGGTCCCCTGCACCCCGTGCGAGATGCCTACCGTTCAGCGGTCAGGCTCAGCGCCCTCCGGGCTTGCCCGGCTTGCCGGGTTTGCCGGGCCTGTCCTTGTCGAGCCCATTGCCCTTGCCCGGCTTGGCCACCTCGACCGTGACGCTGGTCGTCGTCGAGTTGCCGGCCGCGTCGGTCGCCTCGTAGGTCAGGGTGTAGGTCGCCCCGAGCACCGCCTGGACGCGGAACTTGTGGTCGTCCACCACCTTGATCTTGCCGCCGTCGGCCTCGGCACCAACCAGGGAGACCGTGGGCTCCTGACCGGAGTCGTCGGTCGCCATCACCACGGTGGTGAGGTTGCGCCACTTGTTGTTGGGCGGCCAGACGTGCGGCGGCTCGACGACCACCTCGAGCTCGGGCGCCACCGTGTCGGGGTCCTCGACCGTGAGGTCCAGGCCGACGATCACCGGGTCGTGGTCGCTCGAGCGGTAGGGGTTCTTCTCGAAGAACTCTGACTGCGGCGCCTTCTTGAAGTCCAGGTCGTAATCGAGGACATCCGGCTCGTCGGCATTGATCGCCCAGGTGGTGGCGTCGACGACATGCCCCGCCAGGGCCTCGTTGGCCAGGGCGTAGTCGAGGTAGCCGAGCATCCCGTCGAAGACGTAGGTGTAGGCGTACTCGCCCTCCTCCTGCAGCAGCAGGTCGGTGTACCCGGCCTCCCGCAGCACGTCGATCGGGTCCTCCTTGTCGTAGGAGTTCAGGTCGCCGATGATCAGCACGTTCTCGGTACCAGTCATCGTCGGGTCGCCCGCGGCCCACTCGGCGAGCGCTTCGGCGGCCGCCGTGCGGACACCGTTGCAGTTGCCCTGCCCGTCCGGGTCGGTGGGGTCACCGTCGGCCTCGCAGCTGGAACCCTTGGACTTGAGGTGGTTGTTGATGACCGTGACCGAACCACCGGTCGCCAGGTCCTCGAAGGTCTGCGCCAGCGCGGGGCGGTTGTACTCGTCCGCGAACCGCTCGTCGACGCCCGAGTGCAACAGGGCGAAGTTGCCCACCGGCGCGACCTCGCCGACCTGGTAGATGAACGCTGTCGTGATCTCGTCGGACCCGACGACACCTGTCTCGACCTCTGCCCACCGGGTCTCACCGGCCCCCTCGTTCAGGGCCTCGACCAGGGTGGTGAGCGCAACACCGTTGTTCTCGATCTCGATGAGCCCGACGACGTCGGTGTCGAGCTCGTTGATGGCGGCCACGATCTTGGCCTCCTGACGCTCGAACTCCTCGGGCGTGTCAGCACCGCGGCTGCCGAGCGTCGTGAAGTAGTTGAGCACGTTGAACGCGGCCACCGTCGTGGTGCCACCGAGCTCGGGGGCGTCCGGGCGGGGGTTGGTGACCGTGTGGTCGGCAGGTGCCGTCGGCTGCACCCTCCACTGGCTGAAGCGGTAGTCCAGCACTCCGGTCACATCGGTCACGACGTCACCGCCGCGGAAACGGTTCGCCAGGGTGAAGGCCTCACCGTTCGGGTGACGCAGGACCGTCGGGTTCTGTACGTTCAGGCCGTCGTCGAGCGTGATCCGGTGCGTCGTGTTGTGCTCGGCGAGAGCGACTGCGTCCGACGAGCCCGGCTCGAACACCGCAGTCGGCTGGAACTGGCGGAGGGACGCTTCACCGACACCGAGCACCATCTCACCGAAACGGTCGTAGTTGAAGTACTCGAGGATGAAGAGGTCATCGGGATAGGTGACCAGCATGCTCTCGTAGGCCTCATGGTCGTCGGTCGGTAGAGACACTTCGACCGGGTCGGGGATCTCGCCGTCGGACGAGCACACCTCAGTGGTGACTCCGGTGAGCTGGGTCTGGCCCCGGAACTCCCCCGCCGTACCGTGGAGGGCCACCACGTCTCCGACAACGACGTCCGCGCCACCCGGAGCGTGGACGAAGATGCCGTCAGAGGTCGCCCGGTCGCGATCACCGGAGTCCTGGACGAAGAAGCCGTCGAAGGCGTCGAGGTACTCCCCGACGACCGTCCCGCGGACGGTCACGTTCTGGCCGGCCAGCGGCGTTGCCTCACCGGAGCCCTGCACCTCGCCGATCGGGGTCGAGATCACCTCGCAGACGTCGACCGGATCACCCGGGCCACCCGGGCCACCAGCGCCGCACGACGTGGTGTGCGCACCCAGCCCGTCGAAGGTGTCCGTGTCGAAGCCGTCCCACTCCAGGACGGGGTCGAAGACATCGCCAGGATTGGTGTCGCCGGCGCACACGTCCGCCTTGCGGCGCAGCGTGTTGTCGGCGGTGGACACCAGACCGTCGCCCCACTGGGATCCCGGGTCGACGCCGACCTGACCGATCGCGTCGACGACCACTCCCGCCCTCGCCAGGGTGAGGGCGTCGTCGCCATTGAACAGGCCGGCACCGCTCGTCAGATCTGCCTGAGCCAGAATCGCGGGATCTGCGCTGCTGTGTGCCAGTACGTACACGTCCCCGGGCGCGAGGGCGCCCTGCAGAGCAAACGTCAGTCCAGCGTCAACGCTGCCGTTGCTGAACTGTTGGACGGCGTAGTCCGCCAGGTCGATCGTGGCAGAGGTGCCGTTGTAGATCTCCAGGGCCTTGTTGAAGCTCGACCCTTCGACGTACTCGCTGATGATGAGGTCGTCCAGGGTCGTCGGGTCGTCGTCCGCGGTGGCTGCTGCGGGAACCAGGAGGCTGGCCAGGAGCGCCGTCGCTCCGGTCGCCGCCACGGCCCGCCGTCGACGGGGGAGTTGCGTCATCGCAGGGTCCTTCGTGTCTCAGGGGGTGGGCTGGGTGCTAGGGGGGTGCACCGTCTCGGACCCTAGGACGGTTCGGCGCCGAGCGGGTGTCGAAACGACGACCTCGAGGAGGACGGTCGGTCACGATTGGGCAAAGTCGACCCGGTCAGGTCGAGCCAGCCCGCCATCCGCGTCAGCTCCTCCTCCAGGGCCCGCCCGGCGGCGACCGGGTCCACCCCCGGCTCCCAGTGGACCGAACGGACGAGGAGGCGTCCGCTGGCCCGGTCGGCCTTGAGGTCGACCCGACCCACGAGCTGCTCGTCGAGCAGGAAGGGCAGCACGTAGTAGCCGTGCACCCGCAGGTGCGCCGGCACGTAGATCTCCAGCCGGTAGCGCATCCCCCACAGCGCCTCCGTGCGCTCCCGCTGCCAGACCAGGGAGTCGAACGGGCTCAGCAACGCGGCCCCGGGGACGCGGCGCGGCGCGCGCGCCGACGGGTCACGCCATACCGCCTGGTCCCAGCCGCGCACCTGCACCCGCTCGACCAGGCCCCGGCCCTCCAGGAGCGCGAGCCCGGCGTCCACCCGCGGCCCCCGCAGCCGGACGTAGTCGGCCAGGCAGCGCCGGCTGCCGAGCCCGTGGGCCCGCAGGGACAGGTGCAGCAGCTCGGCGAACGCCTCCTGGGGGTCCTGCTCGGCCAGCTCGTCGCGGCGTCGCACGAGGTCCGGTCCGAGCACGTCGACCGGGTCGGCGTACCGGCGCTCGAACGAGGAGGTCCGCCCGGCGGAGGTGATGCGTCCGGACCAGAACAGCAGCTCCAGGGCCTTCTTCACGGCCGACCAGTTCCACCCCCAGCCCTCCCCCGTGCGGGCGGCGCCGTGCGGCAGGTGCGCCTCGACCTCTCGCGAGGTCAGCGGACCCTGCTCCCGCACCGTCTCCAGGACGGCCTCGACCAGACCGGGGTGGCTCGCGGCGATCGAGCGGCTCCAGGCGCGCTCCTCCGCCTCGGCCATCCGGAAGGCCAGCAGCGGCCACGTGGGCAGCGGCACGAGCGAGGCCTCGTGCGCCCAGTACTCCACCAGCCGGGGAGGGCGGCTCCCCGGCCCGCCGTCACGGGCCCGGTCGAGCAGACCCCGGTCGTAGGGCCCGAGCCGCGAGAAGAACGGCAGGTACTGGCTGCGCACCAGCACGTTGACGCTGTCGATCTGGACGAGCCCCACCCGGTCGACCACCCGCTGCACGTGCCGCATCGTCGTCCGTGCCGGCCGGGGGTCGGCGAAGCCCTGCGCCGCCAGCGCGGTGCGGCGCGCCTGTTCGCGGCTGATCGTGGGGACCCGGCTCATCCCGCCCACTGTGCCAGAACCGGCGGACAGACCCGTCGGGTCCGGGAGCGACGTCGAGGACGGCCGCGGGACCCGACGGACACCCGGTGCGGGGCCCGCCACCGGTGGTGGCGGGCTCCGCAGGGTTGCAGGCCCGGCCTGCGGACGTGTCGGTCAGGACGCCACGGCGTCGGCCTCGGGGGCCAGCTCCTCGTCGGGGTCCTCGTGGTCGGAGGGTGCGGTCCCGTTCAGGTCGAGCCGCAGCACGCCGTAGGACCAGCCGCGACGGCGGTAGACCACGCTCGGCTGGTCGGAGTCGACGTCGTGGTAGAGGAAGAAGTCGTGCCCGATGAGCTCCATGTGGGACAGCGCCTGCCCGACGGTCATCGGCGTGGAGGGGTGGACCTTCTCGCGGACCTCGATGGGGCTGTTGCCCTGCGTCTGCAGGTCCTCGTCGAGCGCGTCCTCGGTGCTCTGGGCGTGCGACCGCTCGTCCGTCGACCCGGCGAGGGGGCCGGTGGGCAGCCCGTAGGTCGCCTCGGCCACGGAGGGGAGCCGGTGCTTGCCGGTGTGGCTGATGCGGCGCTTGTCGTTCATGCGACGCAGCCGCTCGGTCAGCTTGGACAGGGCCAGGTCGACGGCGGCGTACTCATCGTCGGCCGCCGCCTCGGCGCGGACGACCTGCCGGTTGACGAGGCAGGTGATCTCGCAGCGTTCGGACTCCTTGGCCTGTCGCGGGTTGGCCTCGTGGGTCAGGACGACCTCGGTGCGGCGCACGCGGGGGGCCAGCTGGGGGATCTTGTCGAGCTTCTCCTCGAGGTGACGGCGGAAACGTTCGGAGACGTCTCTCTTGCGACCGGTCACGGTGAGTTCCATGAGTCCTCCATGCAGAAAGTGGGTGGTGCTGTGCGTTCTGGCGTCGTCTGTGGCGCCCTGAGTCCAGCGGCCTCACCCCCTTGCCCGTGCGAGGAGTGCTTCCATGGACCCACACTAGTCCCGACCCGACGGTTCGGACAGTGGACCCCTCACCGTCGACGACGGAGCCCGCGGCGGGCGCCGGTGCGTGGCGGCGAGGGTGACCGCGACCACGGGACCGGCACCCGCCGTGACCAGCGCCCGGGCACACTCGACCAGGGTCGCGCCGGTCGTCACCACGTCGTCGACGACGATGCAGGGAGCCCCTTCCACCCGGGCCACGGCCGTGGGCCGGACCACCACCGCGCCGGCCAGGTTGCGCCGCCGCTGCCCGGCGTCCAGCCCCGCCTGGTCCGCCACCCGCCGGCCCAGGCGGAGACCGTCGACGACCGGCAGCACGGACCGTCGGCCCCGCAGTGCCGTCCGCGCCAGCGCCTCCACGCGGTGCTCCCCCCGTGCCCGCGTGCTGGCCCGCGCGGACGGCGCCGGCAGGACGGGGACGGGGCCTCCGCCCCCCAGGGCCGCGAGGTGCTCGGGTGAGCCGTCGAGCGCCGCTGCCAGCACGGCCCGCAGCGGCACGGCCAGGGCTGGGGTGAGGTCGGCCCGGCCTCCGTCCTTCCAGCCCACCACGGCGGAGCGGGCCAGGTCGCGGTATGCCGTGCCCGTCCACGTGGGAGGAAAGCCCGGCGGGCACGGGGTCGGCGTCCACCGTCGCGGTCCTCCGTCGGCCAGCGCGTCCGCGCAGGCCGGGCACCACCGCGTGCCCGCCTCGCCGCAGCCGCCGCACGCCGCGGGCGCGGCGAGCTCCAGGAGGTCGAGCAGGTCCTGCCCGGGGCGCCACGGCATACCTCCAGCATGTCCCGCCCCACGACGGGACCGGGGCGTGCGTCCACACCCCCGGTCCGCCGACCCGGTCAGGTGCCGGGGATGATCAGCTCGTCGCCGTTGCGGGCGCCGAACCAGCCCGAGGCGCCCTCGCGGGTGTGCATGCGTCCGTCCTCGGTCCGCACGACCGGGACGAAGCTGACGCCGGTGGGAACGGCCTGCACGTCCACCAGGCCCGCCTGCTCCCCCAGCTCGTCCAGCCACCCGCCCAGCGGCACGCTGTAGGCACCGATCCGCTGGTCCTGGTTGCGCCGGGCGGCCACGACGATCTCCGTGGTGGAGCCCCAGCGGGCCGAGTCGACCTCCACGAGGGTGGGGGCGGCCAGCCAGGGCTCGGCCAGGGCGGTGGCCCGCCCCTGGGAGTCGCGCACGATCCCGGACACGACCACGCGCTCCCTGGCGGAGCCGCGCTCGGCCTGCACCACGAGGAGGGCCCGGGTCCCCTCGGGCGAGATCCGCAGGGTGTCCACCCGTTCTCCGTCGGCCAGCCAGGGGACGTCGACCGGACGGGCCAGGTTGGAGACGTCGGCCCCCTCCAGGACCCACCCCGGGGGGTCTGCGACCCGCGGGCGGTCCCGGCGACCCACAGGTCGCCGTGGGGGTCGAAGCTGGGGTCGGTGAGGGCGTCGCCGATGCCCGGGTGCACCTCGCTCTGCCCTCCCCGCCACCGCCACAGCTCGGAGCGGTCGTTGGAGACGGCCGCCAGCTCGCGCAGGTCCGCCGAGGCGGCCACCCCCGTCCAGGACATCCCGACCGGGGGCAGGTCGACGTCGGGGGCACTGGCCGCGGGGACGTTGCGCAGGTCGTAGCGGGTCGGGTCGACGAGGTTGAGCTCCTCACCGATCCGCAGGAGCGCCACGTCCGTGTCCCGCATCACCTCCTCGTAGCCCAGGTCGCTGCCGAGGTTGACGGCTCCGTCCTCCAGGAGGGAGCGGCCACCCACCTGCAGGTCGACCGCGCTGACCCCCCGCAGGCCGAGCAGCGCGTGTCCCAGCTGGGCGCGCAGGTCGGTGGCCCGCTCCGGGTCGTCGGACAGGCCGGAGCCCTGCAGGTTGACGGTGGCCATCTGCGTCGTGGGGTCCACCGGCACCGCCCCCACGGCCAGACGCAGGTCGGGTCCGCCGCCGGAGCGCACGGCGCCCTCGAGGTGCGCGGGGACCGGAGCCAGCTGCGTGCGGGCCAGGGAGGTGGTCAGGCCGTCGCCGAGCGCGAGCCAGCGCACGTCCGGGACGAAGAGGTCCAGGTGCGGGTTGAGGTAGTAGACGGTCGAGGGACGGAACGCGCGGTCGAGGTCGGCGGCCGAGAGCCACAGCCCGAACCCCTCCGGGAAGTCGCTGATGCGCCACTCGCCGTCGACCCGCTGCAGCTCGAAGGTCCGGCTGACCGGGGTCGTGGGCTGCTCCACGAGCCTGCCCTGGTCGTCGATCCGGCCGCGGACAGGGGTGGTGACCGTGACCTGTCCCGGCACCTCCTCGGTGATCGTGGGACCGCCCTCCAGGACCAGGACGTCCCGCGTCGGCACCCACTCCCCGGCGAGCGTGGAGGTGAGGTACTCCCGGGCCACGTCGTCGTCGTCGGCGAAGCCGACGTTGGCCCGCAGGAACCCCTGGACGATCTCGGCGGGGCTGGCTCCGGGCTGCGGAGAGGGCAGGAAGCGCTGGACGTCCTGGCGGGGCTGGACCTCCACCGACAGCCCCGGCTGGGGCACCGGGTCGGTCGGCAGCGCCGAGGCGCAGCCGCCGAGGGCGAGCGCGGCGACGAGCGCGGCGGCAGCACGACGGCCAGTCCTCACGACTCCTCCTCCGGGCGGGCCGCGAGGGCCAGCACGACGGTGGGCACCCGGGCGTCGAGGGCGGCCTCCCCGGGGCCGGGCACGGGCGGAGGCGCCTCCGCCACGACGTAGCGGTCCTGCCGCGGCAGGACGAGGCGGAAGCAGGCTCCACGGCCCGGCTCGCTGCCCACCTGCAGCCAGCCGCCGTGCACGCGGGCGTCCTCCTGGGCGATGGCCAGCCCGAGCCCGGTCCCGCCGGTCGTCCGGTCCCGGGAGGGGTCGGCCCGCCAGAAGCGGTCGAAGACGTGGGCCGCCTGCTGCTCGCTGAGCCCGATCCCGTGGTCGCGCACGCTCACCGTGACCACGTGGTCGGTCGCGGCCACCGTGACGTCGACCGGTCGCCCCTCACCGTGCTCGACCGCGTTGGACAGCAGGTTGCGCAGCACCCGCGCGATCCGGCGGCCGTCCATGCGGACCAGGACCGGTGCGGTGGCCGCGTGGACGCGCACCGGGGTGCCCAGCCGCTCGGCGAGCGTGGCCACCCCGTCGACCGCGGCCCCGACGAGGCCGACCATGTCCTCGTCGTGCCGCTCCAGGATCGTCGCACCCGAGTCGTAGCGACTGATCTCGAGCAGCTCGTTGAGCAGGTCCTCGAAGCGGTCGAGCTCCTGCTGCAGCAGCTCGGCCGACCGGGCCACCGGCTCGGGGAAGTCGTCCCGGGACATGTGCAGCATCTCGCCTGCCATCCGGATCGTGGTCAGCGGCGTGCGCACTCGTGGGAGACGTCGGAGACGAAGCGCTGCTGCAGCTGGGACAACGAGCGCAGCTCGCGGATCTGCAGCTGGATCGAGTCCGCCATGGTGTTGAACGACGTGGCCAGCAGGGCCAGCTCGTCCGCGCCGCGGACCGGCAGCCGCTCGCCCAGCCGGCCCTCGGCCAGCTGCTGGGCCACCACGGCCGCCTCCTCGACCGGTCCGGTCACCAGCCGGGTGGCCAGCCAGCCGACGGCCGCCACCAGCAGCGACAGGGCCAGCCCGCCGGCGTAGAAGAGCTGGCGCAGCAGGTCGAGGGTCTCCTGCTCGCGCACGAGCGGGTAGACGAGGAACAGGTCGTACTCCCCCGCCCTCGGCAGGCTGACCCGCGAGCCGACGACCACCGAGGTCACCTGTTCGCTGGCCCCCGCGAGGTTCATCGGCACGACCACCACCTGCTGGTTGGTGGGGTCAGCGGCGAGCGCCGTCTGCAGGGCCTCCGGCAGGTCCTCGGCGTTGACGCCCACCCCGGTGGTGGGGACGACGGCGCCCCGGGAGTTGTCCAGCCCCGGCATCAGCAGCACCCGCCGGCCCTCGTCGGGGCTGTTGCCGGCCATCGACTGGACCTGGTCGTCGGCGGTCTGGGTGAGCCCGGAGTCGTCCTGCCGGTCGGTGGAGTCGAAGGCCTCCTGCGCCAGGGCCACCTGCTGGGAGGCGTCCCGCTCGGCACCGGCCACCGCCTGGGCCACCAGCCCCTGCGCCACCTGCTGGTACAGGACGGTGCCCAGGAGCGCGGAGAGGAAGACACCGACCAGGACGGTGGTCGTGATGACCCGGGCGCGCAGGGAACGGCCCCACCACGCCGACCACCAGGGGTCCGCCGGCCCGTCCGCAGCCTGCGACCGGTCCCGGGCCGGCCGGCGCAAGGCCTGGGGAGGCGTGCTTCCGCTGTCCCCACCGTTCGCGCCGCGTCCGCCGTCCGGTCCGCCCCCACCGCCGTCCGGTCCGCCGCCACCGCTGCCGGGGCGACCCTCCGCGGAGGGACGGTCACCGGTGCCCCCGGCCCCGCTCCCTGCTGACCCACCGGGCGCCGAGGAGCCCGCCGACGTCGTGGCGTCGGCGTGCCCGACCCTCAGGTCAGGGATGTCCGGCCTTGTACCCGACACCACGGACGGTCACCACGATCTGGGGATTCTCCGGATCCTTCTCGATCTTCGAGCGCAGGCGCTGCACGTGCACGTTGACCAGCCGGGTGTCCCCGGCGTGGCGGTAGCCCCACACCTGCTCCAGCAGCGACTCCCGGTCGAAGACCTGGGTGGGCTTGCTGGCCAGCGCGGCCAGCAGGTCGAACTCCAGCGGGGTCAGCGGGATGGTCTCCCCGCCCCGGGTCACCTCGTGGCCGGCGACGTCGATGACGACGTCGCCCACGACCAGGCGGCCGTCGTCCCCGGTGTCCACCCGCCGCAGCCGGGCCCGGATGCGGGCGAGCAGCTCCTGGGGCTTGAACGGCTTGACGACGTAGTCGTCGGCCCCCGCCTCCAGCCCCGCCACCACGTCCTTGGTGTCGGTGCGGGCCGTGAGCATGACGATCGGCACCCCGGACTCCAGCCGCAGCTGCCGGGCCACCTCGATGCCGTCCTGGGTGGGCAGCATGACGTCCAGCAGGACCAGGTCGGGGCGCAGCTCGCGGAACATCGCCACGGCGCGGCCCCCGTCGCCGCACGTGGCGACGTCGTAGCCCTCCTTGCGCAGGACGATGCCGAGCATCTCGGCGAGGGCCTGGTCGTCGTCGACGACGAGAACGCTGGCGGTCACGTGGGTCCCCTGCTCAGTAGCGGTAGTGGTCGGACTTGTACGGGCCGGCGACGTCCACCCCGAGGTAGGACGCCTGCTCCTTGGTCAGCTCGGTCAGGTCGGCCCCCACCGACTCCAGGTGGAACCGGGCCACCTCCTCGTCCAGCGCCTTGGGCAGCGTGTGCACACCGAGGGGGTAGTCCTCGGGCCGGACGAAGAGCTCCAGCTGCGCCAGCACCTGGTTGGCGAAGCTGGTCGACATCACGAAGCTGGGGTGCCCGGTCGCGTTGCCGAGGTTCAGCAGGCGGCCCTCGGACAGCACGATGACGGAGCGCTCCGGGCGCTCCGTCCCGTCGACCTCCTCCGCCGGGAGGGTCCACTCGTGCACCTGGGGCTTGATCTCGGTGCGCTGGACCCCCGGGATCCGCGCCACCCCGGCCATGTCGATCTCGTTGTCGAAGTGGCCGATGTTGCCCACGACCGCCTTGTCCTTCATCGACCGCACGTGGTCGGCGGTGACGACGTCGCGGCATCCGGTGGCCGTGACGACGAAGTCCGCCAGGCCCACGACCTCCTCCAGCCGGGCCACCTGGTAGCCCTCCATCGTGGCCTGCAGCGCGCAGATCGGGTCGATCTCGGTGACGATCACCCGGGCTCCCTGGCCGCGCAGCGCCTCGGCGCAGCCCTTGCCGACGTCGCCGAAGCCGCAGACGACCGCGACCTTGACCTTGCCGCCGATGAGGACGTCGGTGGCCCGGTTGATGCCGTCGACGAGGCTGTGCCGGACGCCGTAGACGTTGTCGAACTTGGACTTGGTCACCGAGTCGTTGACGTTGATCGCGGGGAAGAGCAGCTCGCCGGCCTCGTGCAGCTGGTAGAGCCGGTGGACCCCGGTCGTGGTCTCCTCGGTGACGCCCCGGACCCCCTCGGCCACCCGGGTCCACCGCTGCGGGTCCTCGGCCAGGCCGGCGCGCACGGTCTCGAGGATGACCCGCCACTCCTCGGGGTCCTCCTCCTCGGCCGTGGGCACCGCCCCGCGGGCCTCCCACTCCCTGCCCTTGTGGACGAGCAGCGTCGCGTCACCGCCGTCGTCCAGGATCATGTTGGGCCCCTGGCCGTCCGGCCAGAGCATGATCTGGGTGGTGCACCACCAGTACTCCTCCAGCGTCTCGCCCTTCCAGGCGAAGACCGGGACCCCCTGCGGGTCCTCCGGGGTGCCGTCCCGGCCCACGACGACGGCCGCGGCCGCCTCGTCCTGGGTGGAGAAGATGTTGCACGAGGCCCAGCGCACCTCGGCGCCGAGCTCCACCAGGGTCTCGATGAGCACCGCCGTCTGCACCGTCATGTGGAGCGAGCCGGCGATCCGGGCGCCGGCCAGGGGCGCCTGCCCCTCGTAGCGGCGGCGCAGCGCGGTCAGGCCCGGCATCTCGTGCTCGGCCAGGCGGATCTGGTGGCGGCCCGCGGGGGCCAGGGACAGGTCCCGGACGCGGTGCTGCAGGGACGTCGTCGTGCTCGGCATGGAGGCCATGCTACGGGTCGGTACCGACAGGTCCCTGATCCCCGGCGCCGCTACGCGTCCACGTCCTCCCCCAGCGGGTCGTAGTCGGCCGTGACGTCCTCGTAGGGCGCGACCTCCAGCCCCAGCAGCGCGTTCTCGAGCACCTCGGCCAGGGCCGGGTGGATCCAGTACTGCCCGCGGGCCAGCTGGAGGGCGGTCAGCGGCCCCGTGGGTCCGCCGAGGCTGAGGGCCTGGATGACCGGCTGGATGAGGCTGCTGGCGTGCGGGCCCATGGCGTGCGCCCCGAGCAGGTGTCCCGTGCGACGGTCGGCGACCAGCTTGAACAGGCTGGTCGTGTCCTCCATCGCCCAGCCGTAGGCGGTGTCGCCGTACGCCTGGGTCTTGCACGTCACGGCATACCCCTGCTCCCGTGCCTGCGCCTCGGTGAGGCCCACCGTGGCCACCTGGGGGTTGCTGAACACCCCGGCCGGCACGAAGCGGTGGTCGAAGGACCACAGGTCCTGCGGGTGGACCAGGTTGTGGGCGACGACGCGGGCCTCGTGGTTGGCCACGTGCTTGAGCTGGTAGGGCGAGCTGACGTCGCCGAGCGCCCAGATCCCCGGGGCCGTCGTGCGACCGTGCTGGTCCACCTGCACCCGTCCGTCCGGCCGCACCTGCACCCCCGCGACGTCCAGCCCCATGTCGTCGCTGTTGGGCATCCGCCCGGTGGCCACGAGCAGGGCCTCTCCCGTGACGGTGGTGCCGTCGGCCAGCTCGAGCTCGACGCCGGCCCCTGCCCGCCGCGCGGCCACCGGGGCGGCGCGCAGGTGCAGGTGCCAGCGGTCCCGGGCCAGCTCGGTGAACGCGGAGGAGATCTCCTGGTCGACCTGGCTCAGCAGCCGCTCACCCCGGCTGACGACGGTGACCTCGACCCCCAGGGCGGAGAAGACGTGGGCGAACTCGGCGGCGATGACGCCTCCGCCGACGATCACCATGCTGGCGGGCAGCTCGTCCATCCGCATGACCGTGTCCGAGGTGTGGTACGGCACCCCCGCGCCGGCGACCACCGCGGGGATGTGCGGCCGGCTGCCGGCCGCGACCACGACCTGGTCGCCCCGGATGCGGTGCACGCTGCCGACCTCGTGCGCCCCGCCCGGGTGGGCGATGCGCACCTCGAGCTCGCGGTCGCCGACGAAGCGGGCGTGCCCCAGGTAAGCCTCGGTGTGGGAGGCGTCCCGCCGGTAGTCCCGGCCCCCCTCGCTGATCGGGTCGATCCGTCCGAAGATCCGGTCGCGCACGTCGTCCCAACGGACCTGGTCGAGGGTGGCGTCGACGCCGAAGCGGGCGGCGTCGCGGACCGTGCGGGCCACCTCCGCGGTGTGCACGAACATCTTGGTGGGGATGCAGCCCACGTTGAGGCAGGTGCCGCCGAAGATGCCTCGGTCCACCACCGCGGTCCGCCGGTCCTCGAAGTCGGGGGTGACCAGGGAGTTGCCCGACCCGCTGCCGATGACGACGAGGTCGAAGCGGGTGGGTCCAGGATCGCTGCCGGTGGTCTCGCTCACCCGGACAGGGTAGTCGCCGCCCCGAGCTCCTCCCGGACCGCCGCCAGACCGTCCCACAGCTCGACGAACCGGGTCGACAGGGGCGCGGGTCCCAGCCGCAGCCCGTCGGGGGAACGGAAGTCGGGTATGACGCCGCGCGCCCACAGTCGCGGGTTCACCTCCGCGAAGGCGGGGTGGCGCAGGGTCACGTGCCCGCCGCGGCGGGCGTGCTCCCGCGGGCTGGCGACCACGACCCCGAGCTCGCCCGGCCAGGAGTCCACCACGTCCAGCACCAGGTCGGTCAGCAGCAGGGACTTGGCCCGCACCCGCTCGATCCCGGCCCGCTCCAGCATCCCGGCACCGCGGGCGACGGGCACCATGCCCACGACCGGCGGGGTGCCGCTGACCAGGCTGCGCACCCCGGGGGCCGGCACGTAGCCCTGCTCCATGAGGAAGGGGTCGCGCCGGCCCATCCAGCCCTGCACGGGCTGGCTCAGGGTCGGCAGGTCGTGCAGGCGGGCAGCCAGGTAGGCGTGCGCCGGCGCCCCCGGCCCGCCGTTGAGGTACTTGTAGTCGCAGCCCACGGCCGCGTCCCAGCCCTCCTCGTCGGCGTGCACCGGCACCGACCCGGCGGAGTGGCAGGTGTCCCACAGCACCAGGGCCCCGGCCTCGTGCACGAGCCGGGTGATCTCCTGCGCGTCGGCGACCCAGCCGGACCGGTAGGCCACGTGCGAGAGCAGCACGACCCCCGTGGCGGGACCGACGGCGTCGGCCACCTGCTGCGGGGTGACCCCGGCCGACGGGTCGACGTCGATCCACACCAGCCGCAGCCCCCGCTCGGCGGCGATCCCCTCGGCGACGTAGCGGTCGGTCGGGAAGTTGTCGGTGTCCAGGACCAGCTCGGCCCGGGCCGGGTCGAGCGCCAGCTGGTGGTCCACGAGGGCCCGCAGCACCTTGTAGAGCAGCACGGTCGTGGAGTCGGCCACGACCGTCTGGCCGGGCGCCGCGCCCAGCGCGGCGCGGCCCACCAGGTCCCCGACCCGCTCGGGCCAGCCCATCCACCCCTCGTCCCAGGACCGGATGAGCCGGGTGCCCCAGTCCTGCCGGACGAACCGCGCCAGCTCCTCGGCGGTGCCGGCGACGGGTCGTCCCAGCGAGTTGCCGTCGAGGTAGGCCACCACCCCGGGCGCCGGCTCGAACTCGTCGGCGAAGGCGGCCAACGGGTCCGCGGCGTCGAGGGCGAGCGCCTGCTCGCGGGACGGTGACTCACTCATGGCCGTCGCCCCCGTGGTAGCCGCCGGGCGTCACGTCCTGGATGCGGCTGCGCACGTCGTACAGCTCGGGGAAGAAGGTCAGGTCCAGGGCCCGGCGCAGGAAGGGAACGCCCGAGGACCCACCGGTGCCGGGCTTGGAGCCGATGATGCGCTCCACCGTCTTGAGGTGACGGAAGCGCCATACCTGGAAGTTGTCCTCGACGTCGACCAGGTCCTCGGCGACGTGGTACTCGACCCAGTGCCGGGCGGGGTCGGCGTAGACGGTGGCGAACAGGTCGACCACCCCCGGCGAGGCCTCGTAGGGCTGGGTCACGTCGCGCTCCAGCACCTCCTGCGGGACGGGGTGACCGGCCCGGGCGAGCCAGCGCAGCACCTCGTCGTAGAGGCTCGGCGCGTGCAGCAGCGCCTCCAGCTCGGCGTGCACCTCGGGCAGGTGCTCGAAGACGCGCAGCATGGAGGGGTTCTTGTTGCCCAGGGAGAACTCCACGGCGCGGTACTGCCAGGACTGGAAGCCCGAGCCGGTCGCCAGGAAGGAGCGGAACAGGGCGTACTCGCTGGGGGTGAGCGTGGCCAGGACGGACCACTGCTCGGTGAGGGTGTGCTGGATGTGCTTGACCCGCGCGATCCGCTTCAGCGCCGGCTGCAGGTCGTCGGCGGCGACGAGCTCCCGGGCGGAGGTGAGCTCGTGCAGCATGAGCTTGAGCCACAGCTCAGAGGTCTGGTGCTGGACGATGAACAGCAGCTCGTCGTGCTGCGGCGGCACCGCCCGCGGGTGCTGGGCCGACAGGACCCGCTCCAGGTCGAGGTACTCCCCGTAGGAGAGGTTGCTGGAGAAGTCCTGCTCGATCCCCTCCTCCAGGTCCCGGACGGAGCGGGTATGGCGTGTCACGGGGTCGTCAGCGCGGTCACGGGCGGCGTTGCTCACGGATCGAGTCTGGCACACGTGCGTATTTGCGCAGGTCAGCGGGTTTGTCGGTGCTCGCCCCTAGCGTGCCGGTACGGGCACCTCGGGAGGAGAGGTGCACCCGACGGAGGGGTGAGGGTATGGACGGAGGGGATGAGGACGTGCCGGTCGCGACGGATGGTGGTCCTCCGCGAGGGGCGCCGGTCTCGGTGCTGCGCAGGCACGGGCTGGAGCTGGCCAGTTCGACACCAGCGGTCCTGGTGCGGGTCCGGGAGGTCTCGGACCTGCTGGCGGGGCCCGGAGAGCCGTTGACGCAGCAGGAGCGGGCGGCGACGCTCGCCGAGCTGGAGCGGCTCAAGAACGTGTGCGCCGCCGCGCAGGCGGCGATCACGGTGGACCTGCACGAGCAGGCGGCGCTGGACCGGCAGGCCACGGAGGGCGAGCTGGGTCACCGCCGCAGGGAGCGGGAGGGGGTGACCCTGGAGGTGTCCCTCGCCCGGAGGGTCTCACCCCAGCGGTCACGGTCGCTGATCGCGATGGCCCGGGCCCTGCACGCCCGGTTGCCGCAGACCCTGGCGGCCTTCCGCGAGGGGCGGATCTCGGAGTGGGCGGCCTCGCTCGTCGAGAAGGAGACCAGGGACCTGACCGAGGAGCAGGCCCGGGAGGTGGACGCCCGGCTGGCACCCACGCTCGGCACCTGTTCGGAGGGCAGGCTGTCGAGGCGAGCGGCATCGCTGGCCTACGAGGCGGACAAGCGCGGTTTCCTGCAGCGCCATGCCAGGGCGGTCGAGGACCGCTACGTCTCGATCCGACCCGCGGCCGACGGGATGGTTCGGCTGAGCGGTCTGCTGCCGCTGGTCGAGGGTGTCGCCCTGCACAGGTCGCTCGAGGAGCACGCCCGGTCGGCCCGGCTCGCCGGGTCGGCCGGTGCCTCCACGGACGGGGACGGCAGCAGCGCCCAGGACGGTGTCCCGACCGTCGCGCAGCTGCGGGCCGACGAGCTGGTCCGCCGCGTCACGGGCGTCGATCCCTCCCGCGAGGGCATGCCCGTGGAGATCGGCCTGGTGATGACGGACCGGGCCCTGTTCGACGAGGGAGGGGACCCGGCCCGCGCTCCCGGCTACGGGCCGGTGCCGGCTGCGCTGGCACGGATGATCGCCGCGTCGGGCAGCACCCGCGGCGTGGACGTCGCGTCGGCCACCGCCTGGCTCCGTCGGCTCCTGCTCGACCCGGTCGACTCCACCCTCGCCGAGACGGACGGGCGGCGACGCCTCTTCTCCGGTCCGTTGCGCAGGTTCGTGGTCGCCCGCGACCAGGAGTGCGCGATGCCCTACTGCCACGCACCCGTCCAGGACGTCGACCACGTCACCCGGGCCAGGGACGGCGGTGCCACCACCGCCGCCAACGGCCAGGGGCTCTGCCGGGCCTGCAACCTCGACAAGGAGGCAGAGGGCCTGCGGACGGAGGTGGTGACCGCGGCCGACGGCACCCGGGCGGTACGGGTCCGGACCCGCTACGGCCAGACCCACCACTCGCAACCACCACCGGTGCTCGACACGCTCGAGGACCTGGCCGCCCGATGGCACGGCCAGCGCCCACCCTGGTGGTCGGACCGCTCTGGCCACGACGCGGAGCACCTGGTCGAGGAGTGGGACGAGCTCGAAGGGTTCGAGCACGACGACGGGAACCCTGGGCACGACGACGGGAACCCTGGGCACGACGGGGCCGACCTCGAGCACGACGGAGCCGACGTCGAGCACGACCAAGACTTCCTGGACGACGACGAGGAGGGCATGGACCTCCCGGCCTGACCCTGCCGGGCACGGACCGGAGACGCGTCGGGGAGGTGTCGGGCAGCACCGGGCACCCGCCGGTCATGCAACGGGAGTGCGCCGGGCGTAGACCGGGCGGTTGCCGGGCCTACGCCCGGGGCGCACGACGAGGCGGCGCGCTGCGTCAGCCGACCCGGTCGCGGACGTCCGCCCGCTCAGCCACGGGTCCGGTCCCGCAGGTCGGCCACGTGCGGGCTGACGGAGGGGTCCAGCCCCAGCCCGAGCGCCATGTAGGTCGCGGTGAAGTCGACCATCGCGACGTGGTCGGCGAGGCGCACGACCGGGTCGCCCTGTGCGGCGCGCACCTCCATCACCCGCACGCCGGCCTCCTGGGCGGTGCTCAGCACGGCCTCGGTCAGGGCGTCTGCCTGCACCGAGTCGCGGGTGGGCGGGTCGACCGGGGCGTCGCGGAGCATCAGCAGCCCCAGGGGCGGCAGCGTGGGACCGTCGAGGTAGGGATCGGAGAAGATGTCCCGCCCGCCCTGGGGGCTGCGCCGGCGCTCCATGAGCTCACCCTCGGGCTCGTCGAAGTGGTGCGGCTCCCAGGAGCTGGTGTCGATGTCGCCCAGCCGGATCCGCCGCTCGTCGTAGGTGCCGGGCCGCGGCCCGCCCCGCGAGGTGTAGGGCCCGTCGAAGCAGGCGACGATCCCGCTGGCCGCGTCGGGCAGCTCGCCGAAGGGGGCGGGCATCCGGGCGGTGCGGGCCAGCATGGAGGAGGCGCGGGCGGCCGCGACCCCGCCCAGCGGCCCGTCGCCGAGCACCACGGGGACGGTCTCGGCGAGCTGCAGGGCGAGGAGCTTGGCCGGGTTGACGAACGACTCGGAGGTGGGGCGCAGCTCCTCGGCCCGCTCGTCGAGCCGGTCGGCGACCCGGTGCAGCACGCCCTCCGGGGCGTCGAGCAGCCCGAGCCGGTCGGCCCCCACGAGCACCGGGGTCAGCAGGGTCCACAGGGCCGTCCGGGAGCTGGTGCGCTGCCGACCGGTCCCCACGTGGATCCCCCGGGCGCGCCGGGTGACCTCCGCAAGGGGCGAGTCGTCCGCTCCCACCGTGAGCAGCGAGGCACCTCGGCGCGCGGCCTCGGCGGCGACCGCCAGCGGACCCGGCGCCCGGCCCGACAGGGACACCGCGACGACGAGGTCCATCGGACCGACCCAGCCGGGCAGCGGCAGGTTGCGCCGGGCCTGGACGGGGACCGGCGACCCCGGCTCGGCCAGCAGCTCCAGCACCTCGGCCACGATCGAAGAGCCACCGATCGCCGCGACGAGCACCGACCGGGGGCGCTCCTGCGCCGCCAGCCGGTCGATCCCGGCCTCGGCGCCCAGGTGCAGCGCCTCGCGGACCTGTGCCCCGGCCGTCGCCAGCGCCCGCAGGGTGGCCCGGGAATCCTTGCGCTGCAGCTCGTCCGGATCGTCCAGGAGCGCCTCGTCCAGGTGGGGGGCCACCGGTCAGTCCCCGTCCTCGACCGTCACGACGGTCGCGTCGTCGACGAGCAGCACCGGGATACCCTCGACCACCGGATAGCGGCGGCGACGACCGGGGCCGTCGCAGTCCTGGGCGCACTGCAGCGCCGGCAGGCCGTCCTCGTCGAGGACGTCGACGAGCTCGTGCCGTCCGACGGGGCAGCGCAGGATCTCCCGCACCCAGGGTTCGTACTGCGGCCTAGCCATCTGCGTCCTCCTGTCGTACCAGCTCCAGGACGGCGTCCCGGACCTGCTCCATGGTCGTGGTGTCGGCCGCCTCGACGTTGAGACGCAGCAGCGGCTCGGTGTTGCTGGCCCGCAGGGAGAACCACCACAGGGGGGCCTCCTCCCGCGTCATCACGAGCCCGTCGAGGGTGTCGGCGGTCGCACCCCGGGCCGCGGCCCAGTCGCGGGCCCGCCCCACGGCGGACGGCACGTCGGCCACGCGCGAGTTGATCTCCCCGGACGCGGCATACCGCTCGTAGCGGGCAACCAGCGCCGACAGGGGCCCGTCCTGCTCGCCGAGGGCCGCCAGCACGTGCAGCGCGGCGAGCATCCCGGTGTCGGCGTACCAGAAGTCGCGGAAGTAGTAGTGGGCCGAGTGCTCGCCGCCGAAGACCGCCTCGTGCTCGGCCATCTGCGCCTTGACGAAGCTGTGCCCGACCCGCGTGCGCACCGGCCGGGCGCCCAGCGCAGAGACGGTCTCGGGCACGGCCCGCGAGCAGATGACGTTGTGCACGACGGCGACCGAGGATGCCTCGACGCCGCGGGCGACCTCCTTGGCGATCTCCCGGGCGGCCACGAGCGCGGTGATCGCGCTGGGCGAGACCGCCCGCCCGGCCTCGTCGACGACGAAGCAGCGGTCGGCGTCCCCGTCGAAGGCCAGGCCAAGGTCCGCCCCGTGCTCGCATACCGCGGCCTGCAGGTCGCGCAGGTTCTCCGGCACCAGCGGGTTGGCCTCGTGGTGGGGGAAGGTGCCGTCCAGCTCGAAGTACAGCGGCACCACCCGCACCGGCACGTCGGCCTGGTCCAGGACCGCGGGCACGGTGTGCCCCGCCATGCCGTTGCCCGCGTCGACGACGACCGTCAGGGGCCGGCCGCCGCGCAGGTCCACCAGGGAGCGCAGGTATGCCGCGTAGTCACCGAGCACGTCGGTGGCGTAGAGCGTCCCGGCCCGGTCGGCGGTGTGCAGGTCGTGCAGCCCGCCCCGGTCGAGCAGCCACTGCGCCAGGTCGCGGACCTCCGCGAGCCCGGAGTCCTGGCCCACGGGCCGGGCTCCCCGCCGGCACAGCTTGATGCCGTTGTAACCGGCCGGGTTGTGGCTCGCGGTGAACATCGCCCCCGCGCGGTCCATCGACCCGCTCGCGTAGTAGAGCTGGTCGGTGGAGGCCAGGCCGATCATCGTCACGTCGACGCCGTGCGCGGCCACCCCGTCCGCGAACGCCTGCGCGAGCTCCGGGGAGGAGGCGCGCATGTCGTGCCCCACGACGAGACCCTGCTCACCCTCGGGCAGCACCACGACCTGGGCGAAGGCCGAGCCCAGGACGCGGCATACCCCCGCGTCCAGCTGCTCGGGCACCAGGCCGCGCACGTCGTAGGCCTTGACGACGTCGGCCAGTCTCACGGAGGTCACAGCAGGCAAGGGTACCGACGCCCGCCGGGGCCGGTGCGGGTGCTCAGCGGTCGCGCAGCATGCGCAGGTGGCCGCGCCGGGCGATCTCGGTCACGGTGGCCCCGCCGCCGCTGTCGTTGCCGCCACGACCGTCGACGTGGACGACCGTCCCGCGGTGCTCGCGCACCGCGTCGGCGAGCGCGGCCAGGTCGTCCACCGGGGGGCGCGGCTCACCTTCGGGCAGCTCGATCCGCACGACGTCCCAGCCGCGCGGTGCGGTGAGGCGACCGGCGTGCTCCTCGCACAGGTCGTAGGAGTGCGGCTCGGCGTAGGTCGCCAGCGGTCCCAGCACCGCCGTCTGCTCGGCGTAGACGTACGTCAGCGTCGACGACGCCGGGCGGACGCACGCTGTCTTGGAGCACTGGCGGGAGACGGTCACAACACCCCACTGTAGGTGCCCGGGCCGACATTCCCGTGGAGGCACCCCGACCACCCCCGGCCCAGGGGTTACTGTCGGGGCGTGAGCAGGCGTCGGGACCGGCACGGCCGGGGCATGCGGGGGCCGCTGGCGTGGCCCCGCGTCCCCGTCATGACCACGGCGGCGGCCCGCTTCGACGAGATGGTCCTCGACGCGGCCGAGACCCTCGAGCGGCGGCTGGGTCACGAGCTGGGGGTGGAGCTGGCGGTGGAGGACGTGCCTCCCTCCGACCCCGCCCCGTGGGAGGACGGCGTGCCCCTGGGCCGGCTCTTCCCCGCCGAACGCAACCTGGCCGCACGGCTCGTCGTCTACCGGCGGCCGGTGACCCACCGTGCCCACGACGAGCCCGAGCTCGCCGCGCTCGTCCACGAGGTGATGGCCGAGCAGCTGGCGCGGATGTACGGGCGGGACCCCGAGGACCTGCTCTAGCTGTACTGACCTCTAGCCGTCCGAACGGGCGGGACCCCGAGAACCTGCTCCAGCCGTCTCGTCGGCCTCCGTGCTCCAGGCCTCTCGAAGCGGACCGCCCTGCGACCGGCCGTTCTGCTGTCCGGAACCTCCTGGGCCTTCTGTGCAGGGTGTGCGCTCAGGGCACCGCCGGACGCACCGTCGTGACCGTCGTGGTCCAGGGGACGGCGGGCAGGGTGGCGGCCGCGAGGAACGGACCGCGCCCGTCGGCCCCGGAGACGTGGACGGCGGCGACCACCCCGGCGCCGGGTGCCGCACCCCTCGGGTCGGTCGTCGTGATCCAGACGGCCCGCGTGCCTGCGGGCACGTCCAGAAGGCGTCCGGTGTCGTTGGCGAGCTCCACGTCCTCGGTGACGGAGCCGCCGTCCTGGTCCAGCCAGTGCACGGTGGCGGTCGTCGCGTCCACGGCGCTGAGCACGAGCCGGGCCGCCCCGCCCGGCACGGCGGCAGGGTCGGGCAGCGCCGTCCCGACGGGGTCCGCGGTGGGCACGGTGGCCGACACCCACGCCAGCTCGCCCGCCGTCCGGACGAGCGGTTCGGCGACGGACCCTTGCGGTGGACTGGCGGTGGCCCCGGCCGTGTCGGTCCCGGGCGCTGTCGTGACCGCGGCACCGTCGGCCGGGGCGTCGGTCACGACCGCCTCGTCGCGAGACGGTTCCGTGGCGACGGCCTCGTCGTCGGGGGCGTCGGTGGCGGCGGACCCGTCAGCAGCGGCATCGGTGGCGGCCGCGTCGTCGACGGACGCCTCCTGCGGCTCCGACTCCTGCGGGTCGACCTCCAGACCCACGGCGGCCACGACGGGTGCGTCCGACCGCAGCCGCAGCCCGGTGGTCCCCGCAGGCAGGTCCCCGAGGTCGACCTCGAGGATGCGTCCGGAGGCGAGGCGGGTGACCAGGTCGGGCAGCCGCACGGCGCCGTCCTCGGTCAGCGCTGTGACGTCGACGACCGCCTCTTCCTCGCCGGGGGCGAGCAGGCGCAGGGTGGTGCGGTGAGAGCTCCCGTCGGGCGCGGACGGCAGGGCCGGGAGCGCGATGTCCTTCGCCGGTGCGACCGTCCCGGCCGGCGCCACCGTCCCCGCGCCCAGGTCCGTCGTCCCGTCCCGGACCAGGAGGTTCAGGTGGGCGGCCACCGGCCCGCCGGTGGCCGAGACCGCCACGACAGGGGCCTCGACCCCGGGGGCCAGGGCGGCCAGCTGGTGGTCGGCCCGTCCCCCCGGGGGGACGACCAGCCCGGTGGCACCGGTCGTGGCCACCTCCCCGTCGACCCCCCATACCCGGACGGTGACCGTGACCGGGTCAGGGCCCGGGTTGGTCAGGACGAGCAGCTCGGTCGCCCCCGCCCCCGCCGCCGCCGCCGACGAGCCACTGCTCCTCGGCCGCCCGGACGCAGGGGGCCAGGGCGGCCCCGCGGACGCCGGCACCGGTGCCCACGGCCAGCTGGGCACCGACCAGACCCGGTGCGGCGTCGCCCTCCCCCACCACGAACGCGGCGGAGCCGCCCGGCAGGTCGAGGATGCTCGGTCCGGGGGGCCGCAGAGCCTGGCCGTCGTCAGCGTCGCCGGAGAGGACGAGTCGTGCACCCTCGTCGTTCTCGCCAGCCTCCTCGTCCTCGGGCCCGTCCTCGTCCTCGCGGCCGTCCTCGTCCTCGCGGCCGTCCTCGTCCTCGGGCGCGGGCGCAGCACCAGGGACGGCCTGCGGGCTCGACCCCGAGCTCTGCCGTGACCCCGGCGCCGTACCGACGCTGGACACCGACTGCGGAGCCTGGGCGGCGACGACCTCCACGGTGGCATCCTCCGCCTCGGAACCCCCGGGGCAGGCGAGCGCCGCCGAGCCGACGGGCACGACCTCACCCGGGGCCGACGTCATGGCGGCGTCGTCCGTTCCCGGACGTTCCTCCGGGCCGACGAGGGTGCCGCCGTCGACGGCGGTCGCCGCGCCCACGAGCCCGGCCAGGGCGAGCGCGGCGAGCCCCGTGCGCCACCACCGGGACCTCCCCGCCGCCCAGGAGCGGGGCGGTGCGACGGTCGCACCCGCAGGACCTCCTCCGTCGGGCGACGTGCCACGGTCCTCCGGCGAGCTGCCGTCGTCGTCCGGTGCCAGGTCGGAGGTGGTCATCGGTCCTCCTCGGGGGTCTCGGGCTCGGGTCGTCCGAACGGCAGGGCCAGGAACGCGGTGACGGCGGCCAGCAGGAGCGCGACGAGGTGCCAGGGCAGCGCGGGCCGAGCGAGCCACAGGTCCAGGTCGTGGCTGCCCGCCGGCAGCGCCACGATCCCGTCGTCCCCGACCGGCACGTCCGCCCCGTCGACCGAGACCCGGGCCGCCTGCGTCCACCCCGGCCCCTCGGCCACGTCCAGGACTGATCCCTCGGGCAGGTCCTCGACCCGGTCGGTGGCAGTGCCGTGGGGGCCGGTGCTGTCCACCCTGGTGACCAGCTCACCCGTGGCGTCGAGCACACGCACCCGGGAGGCCACGTTGTCGGCCATCCGCCAGAGCACCTGACCCGGCGGTCCTCCCACCCGGGTCAGGCCGGGCAGCGCGTCCACCCGGGTCACCAGCGGGTCGTCGTCGTCTGCGGTCACCAGGACGTAACCGACCGCCAGCCCGTGCAGCCGGGCGAGCGTCTCCTCCCCGCCGCCGCCCACCACGGCCGCGGCCACCTCCTCGACCGGTCCGGGCGGTCGCACCCCGACGGCCAGCTCGGCGGTGCGGTCCCGGAGCACCCTGGCCGGTTCGATCTCGCGTCCCACCAGGTCGACGACGACCTCCGGGCCCGCGGGCGAGAGCACCAGCGTGCGCGGGGCCGACGGGCCGTCCGCCTGGGCCGCGGCCACCGGGGGCAGGACCGGTGCCGCCTGCTCGAGGCCCGAGGGCGCGGGACGCCACACGGCCACGGCCGCGGGCACGAGGGCGGCCAGCACCACGAGGACCGCCGCGACCGCCGTGGCCAGCGCGCGGGGACGGCGGACGGCGGAACGCAACGGCTCGCCACGGCGGGGTCCGTGCGAGCGCCACGACCGGTCCACGAGCAGGGCGGTCGCGAGCAGCAGCGACGCGCCGGTCAGGGAGAGCATGGTCCCGGGCCACGCGCCGACGTCCAGTCCCGCCTCCGCGTGCCCGGCCGGCAGCACGCCCAGCCCGGCCCTTCCGGCGGTCAGGGCCGGGAGGAGGGTCAGGAGGGCGCCACCCACGAGGACGGCCGCACGGCGGCCGGCCCGTCCCGGCAGAGCGGTCCCCGCCAGGGCCGCCAGCCACCAGACCAGGGCGGCCCAGAGCGGAAGCGCCTGCAGACCCGCCGGGTCGACGGGACCACCCGCCGCAAGGAGGGTGGTCTGCCACGCCGGCACGTCGGTGGTGCCACCGGGCAGGACCGCGGTCGCCCCCGCCCCGCCCACCAGGCGGACCGGGTCGGTGGCCATCGCGGGCACCCAGGGGAGCAGCAGGGCCCACGGCAGCAGCGCCAGCACAGCACCGCGCCACCGGACGCCGCGGCCGAGGGCCAGCAGGAGGATCCCGGCCACGGTGGCCGGGAGGAGCACCGCCGGGACCCACTGGGCGGTCAGCGCCACCGCCAGCGCGGTGGCGAAGACGGCGGCGGTGCGCCGGACGCCACCGCCCCTGGTCGCGGCGACGGCGAACCCGGCCGCCAGCAGCGGTGCCATGAGGTGCACCACGACGGGACCCACGCGCCCCTCCCCCACGGCGGCGACGAGCGGGGTGGCCGCCGACCAGCCCAGGGCCAGCACCGCCCGCAACCACCGCCGTCGGGTCACCCGCCGCAGGGCCACGTAGGCGGTGAGCAGCGCCACCGGCGCGGATGCCAGCAGGATCCAGCCGAGGGCGACACCGGCGGCGTTCGGCGCGCCCCCGGCCCCGGCCACCGCCTCGACCACCCTGGTGAGACCGGCCCAGGGCAGCAGCCACGGCTCCGGCGGGTGGTCGTGTCCCAGCCCCCCGCCCCGCCACCCGTCGAGGGCCGAGCGCCACAGGTCGCCCGACCCGGCGGCCGCCGCCCCGAGCTCCCCACCGGCCGGCCCAGCACCACCCGGGCGCAGGTCGCCGAGACGCTCGCGCCAGGTCCACGCCGTGGCGACCAGGACGGCGAGCAGGGCCAGCGCGAGCGGCCAGCTGGTCCACGGGGTACGGCGGTCCTCGCCCGTGAGCTCGGCCAGCTCGTCGGAGACCGGCCCGGTCTCGGGCACGGCCCGGCCGCCGGCCGCCGGACCGGTCCGTCGTCCCGGTCGTCGGGTCCGGGGGTCCAGGGCGTCCCCGACCGTGTCCAGGGTGGAGCGCCAGCCGGCGGTGGTCGGAAGGAAGAGGGCGTGCAGGTCCCCGGGCCGCACCGTTCGTCGGCTCCGGAACCGCCACCGGGCCCGCATGCCGCGCGCCGGGGACAGCACCGCCCGCACGTCCGCCCACTCGTCGGCGGCCTCGGCCGGCCGCTTGACGAGCAGCAGCAGGAGCGCCGCGAGGGTGCTGGTGAGCAGGACGCCGAGGGCCCGCCACGGAGAGGTCCAGGCCGACCCTCGGGCGAGGGCGAGCTGACGCTGGCGGATCCGGGTCCGGCGGGGATCGCGCACGCCGAGCCCTTCGTCTCCCGTGCGGACGACGGCGTCGGGCGCGACGACGACGCGGTGGCCGGTCAGGTGGGCCCGCCAGCCCAGGTCCAGGCCGTCGACGCCGTCGTCCCCGAACTCGGCAGAGAGACCCCCGGCGCCCTCGAGGGCGTCGCTGCGGACGAGGGAACCGACCAGCGGCACACCCAGCACGTCCTGACGCAGGTCGAGCTGGCCCTGGTCGACCAGGGCGGCCGACCGCCCGTCGGCCTGTCGTCCGGCGGGGGTGAGGTGGTGCCCCACCGCGACGAGCAGACGGGGGTCGTCGGCCCGCACCAGCTTGGGGCCCACCATCCCCACGCGGCTGTTGCGGCGCACGGCCGCGACCAGGCCGGACAGTGCGGACGGCTCGGGCAGGCTGTCGTCCGGCAGCAGCCAGACCCAGTGGTCAGGGTGCATCGGCAGGATCGCCCGGGCGTCCTCGACGGCCCGCCACCGGGGCGGCGCATGCGGTGCGGGGATCCCCTCGGGGGTCGCGACCCGCGCGTCGGGCGGCGCGGTCCCCACGTCGGACGTCGGAATCCCGGCGTCGGACGCCGCGGTCCCCACGTCGGACGTCGTAATCCCGGCGTCGGACGCCGGGGTCCGCACGTGGGGGGTCTCGCCGCCGACCTCGGACGCCGGGGGCTCCGCAGCGGTCGACGGGCGGTCCCCCTCGGGCGCGGGACCCCGCGACGCGCCACCGGGGGCGTCAGGACCGGCAGCGGCGTCCGCGGGGACGGGCCGGACGAGCAACGGGACGCGCTGCTCGCGCACGAGTGGGTGGTTCCGGGCCGCAGGGACCCGGGGGTCGTCGGGGGAGGTCCCGGTGAGGACGAGCCGCTGGGGCCGGCGGGACTGGGCGGCGAGGGCGTCGAGGAGGCCGTCCAGGAGCGGGCCGTCGGGGCGGGTCAGGACGACGACGGTGACGTCGTCCACCCGGACCCGACCGGCGGGGGTCGTCACGGGGTCGGAGCGGGGCGGAGCAGGGCGGGGCCCGTCGGTCACACGGCGCGCTTCTTGAGCTTGCGCCGCTCACGCTCGGACAGACCGCCCCAGATGCCGAAGCGCTCGTCGTTGGCCAGGGCGTACTCCAGGCACTCGGCGCGGACCTCGCAGCCCACGCACACCTTCTTGGCCTCGCGGGTCGACCCGCCCTTCTCCGGGAAGAAGGCCTCCGGGTCGGTCTGCGCGCACAGGGCACGCTCCTGCCACGAGGCCTCGTCGACCTCGTCGGCCCCGCTCAGCAGGCTCAGCATCTCCATCTCGTGCATGGCTCCTCCTCGACCTTTCGCCAACACGTGCACCGCGTCCCAGCCTCCGAGCTGCCTTCGGACGAACAGACCGCGATGGGTGAATTACACGCGTGTCATCCGCCGTAGTCAACCCCAGATCTGCTAGGAGTCCCCCGGCGTGCACCCCGCTGCCGACGTCCCCGCCCCCGCCCGAGTGCCGTCGTGGAGCGTCCCGTCGCAGGTGGGCGGGGGTGGCGACCCCGCCCGGGTGCGGACGGGACGCGGCCCGCCCGCACAATGGAGAGTATGCAGATCACCGCACTGTCCGGCGGCGTCGGCGGGGCCAGGTTCGTCCGCGGCCTGGTCCACGAGCTGTCCCGGCGGTCCCCCGGGGAGCAGGTCGAGGTCACCGTCGTCGGCAACACGGGGGACGACATCACCCTCTTCGGGCTACGGGTGTGCCCCGACCTGGACTCCGTCCTGTACACCCTGGGAGGAGGGGTCGAGGAGGAACAGGGCTGGGGCCGGGAGGGTGACAAGCACGAGGTGATGGGCGAGCTGGCGGCGCTGGGCGTCCAACCGCAGTGGTTCGGCCTCGGCGACCGGGACCTGGGCACCCACCTGGCCCGCAGCCTGTGGCTGCGGCGGGGGGCCACGCTCTCGGAGGTCACCGCCCGTCTGGCCGCCCGGTGGGGCCTGCCCGAGCAGGGCGTGCGGCTGCTGCCGGTCACCGACACCCCGATCGAGACCCACGTGGTGGTCCGGGACGACGGACCGGGCGGGGGCGCTCCCGGGGACGACGGTGCCGGCTCCGGCGAGGCTGCCCCCTCCGGCGAGGCTGCGGCCGCTTCCGACGAGGCTGGCTCCGACGGGGCTGCGCCCTCCGGCGAAGGTGCGGCCTCCTCCGGCGCGGGTGCCGCCGGACCCTCCGAGCGCGCCATCCACTTCCAGGAGTGGTGGGTGCGTCACCGGGCCGCGATCCCCGCGCAGCGCTTCACCGTCGCCGGGCTGTCCGCCGCCACCCCCGCTCCCGGTGTCCTGGAGGCGATCCGGGGGGCCGACGTGGTGCTGCTCCCGCCGAGCAACCCGGTGGTCTCCATCGGCATCATCCTGGGCGTCCCCGGGGTCCGGGACGCCCTGCGCGGCACCCGGGCCCCCGTCGTGGGCGTCAGCCCCCTCGTCGGCGGCCGCCCGGTCCGCGGCCATGCCGACGCGTGCCTGGCCCCCCTCGGGGTGGAGGTCAGCGCCGCCGGCGTGGCCGGTCTGTACGCCGACCTGCTCGACGGCTGGCTGGTGGACACCGCCGACGAGGGCGCGAGCTATCCGGCACGGGTGCAGGTGCGCGCCCTCGACCTGCTGATGCGCGACGTCGCCGGGGCCGCCCGGATCGCCGGGGCCGCCCTCGACCTGGCCGACGAGCTGCGGTGAGCGACCCGGTCGACGGGCTGGTGGTCCTGCCCCTGCGCGGGATCCCCGAGCTGGGCGCGGACGACGACCTCGCCGCTCACCTGCTCGGCGCTGTCCGTGCCCACGGTGGACTGCGGGACGGCGACGTCCTGGTCGTCTCCAGCAAGGTCGTCTCCAAGACGGCGGGGCTGCGGGTCGGGAGGGACGACCGCCGTGGCCGCGAGGGCGAGGTCCTGCGTCGCAGCCGGCGCGTGGTCGCCGAGCGCGCCACCCCGGCCGGCACCACCCGGGTGGTGGAGTCCGAGGCCGGTCCGGTCATGGCCGCGGCCGGGATCGACGCCTCCAACACCGGCCCCGAGGGTGGCCTCCTCCTGCTGCCCGCGGACCCGGACGCGGCGGCTGCCGCGCTGCACCGGGCCCTGGCCCGAGACCTGCCACCGGGCACCCGGTTCGGCGTCCTCCTCACCGACACCGCCGGCCGGCCCTGGCGCGCGGGGCAGACCGACCTCGCGCTCGGGGCCCACGGCCTCGCCGTCGTCGACGACCTGCGCGGTGGGACCGATCACGACGGTCGCCCCCTGGCGGTGACGACCCGGGCCGTCGGCGACGAGCTGGCCGCGGCGGCCGACCTCGTCAAGGGCAAGGCCGACGGCGTGCCTGCGGCGCTGCTGCGCGGACCGGCGGTGACCGCGCTGGTGGAGGGGACGGACACCGGCCGGCCAGGCCCTCCCGGCGGCGCTTCCGGGCTGGTGCGGACCGGTCCGGGCGACTGGTTCGCGCTGGGCCACCGGGAGGCGGTTCGCGCCGCCCTCGGGGTACGGCCGGGCACCCCCCTGGCCGACGAGGTGGGCATCGCCTCCGTCGCGCCCGAGGAGGATGAGGCCCGTGGGGCCCGGGCCGTGCGGGTCGCGCTCGTCGGGCACGCCGGTGCCACGATCGACGGCTCCGCCGCCCAGGGGTTTGCCGTGTCCGCGCCCGACCCGGTGCTGGCCGGCCGGGTGGCGGCCCGCCTCGAGGTGGCGCTCGCCGGGGAGGACCTGGCCAGCGACGTGCACGTCCGGAAGGGGCACGTGGTGGCGGACGCCCCCGCAGGACCGACCGGCGCCGACGGGCGACCTGACCAGGAGGACCCGACCTTCCCCGCCGGGGCGACCTGACCAGGAGGGCCCGACCTGCCCCGCCGGGGCGACCCGCCGGGCTGGACCCGACCGACGGACCCCTCCTCCCTCAGCCCGTGGGCAGGTGCCGGCGGGGCGCCATCCTCGGACCCCGCCGGGGCCGGACCGCCCCGGAGAGCTCGAGCAGCCGCTGGACCCGGTAGCGCTGCCCGGCGTAGGGCCGCAGCAGCTCCACGAGCGCCTGGTCGTCCACCGGACGGCCGGTCAGGGCCCAGCCGATGTTGGCCGCCACGTGGTAGTCGCCGAAGCTCACCGCGTCGGGGTCGCCGAGCGCCCGGTGCGCCGTCTCGGCCGCCGTCCACACCCCCACCCCCGGGATGCTCACCAGGCGGCGACGGGCCGCCACGAGGTCCAGCTCCGGAAGCTCCTCGAGCCGGCCGGCGACCCGGGCGACCCGCACGACCGTGGCCGAGCGCTGCGGGCTGACGCCCGCGCGCAGCCACTCCCAGCTCGGGATCTGCGCGAGCACCGCCGGCGGGGGCGGCACCCGCAGCCCCAGCGCACCACCGGGCCCCGGTGCGGGCTCGCCGAAGCGCTGCACGATGCGGCGCCAGCCCGAGAACGCCTCCTGACCGGTGACCTTCTGCTCGATGACCGCGGGGACGAGCGACTCCAGGACCAGCCCGGTCCGGGGCACCCGCCACCCCGGGTGCAGCCGCAGGGCCCGGGCGACGAGGTCGTGGTGGGCCACGAACCTCTCGGCCCCGTCGTCCTCCTCGCCCAGCATCGTCGGCAGCCGCTCGAGCACCCAGCGGGCTCCCGGGCCCCAGGCCTCGCCCAGCACCGCCGCCTCGGCCGGCCGGGTCGTCGTCCGCAGCGTCACCGGCCCCTCGGGCGTGCTGGTCGCCCGCCACAGGGCACCGGCCACCATTCGCCAGGCCGGGTCCCCCGCGCCCCGTCTCAGCACCCCCCAGGTGGCGCGGACGTCGACCGGCCAGGCAGCACGCCATACCCTCCGGACCGGGCGGGCACCGCCCGACCCGGTCGGGGGCGCACCGCAGGGGACGGCACCCAGGCCCGTGGCTGTCACCGGGACACTGTGCCCCTCCCGGGCGGGGCGGCGCAAGGTGCGCCCAGCGGCTAGCGTGTAGCCCGTGCAGTTCCCTCCCCAGGTGCTCGCCGACGCCGTCGGCGCCGACGCCACCCGTCCGGCGATCACCTTCTACGACGACTCCCCCGAGGCCGCCGGCGAGCGGATCGAGATCTCCCGCCGGGTGCTGGCCACCTGGGTGGCCAAGGCCGCACGCCCTGCAGGAGTCCTTCGACGCCCAGCCCGGGACGGTCGTCCTCGTCGACCTGCCCAGCCCCCACTGGCGGCTCGTCTACTGGGCGCTGGCCGCCTGGTCGGTGGGCGCGACGCTGACCGTGGACGCCCACGAGGGCGCCGACGTGCTCGTCACCACCGACCCCGACAGCGCCCTCGCGGACGACTGCGACGAGGTCGTCGCCGTGGCCCTGCCGGCCCTGGCGCGGGCCTACGGCGAGGAGCTGCGCTCCGGCGTCATGGACGAGGCGGCCGAGCTGGCCGGGTTCGCGGACGACTTCAGCGCCTGGGACGAGGCGGAGGAGGAGGACACCGCGCTGGTCCACCACGGCGAGCGCCTCAGCTACGCCGAGCTGCTGGACGACCTGACCGAGGTTCCGCGCGGCGCCCGGGCCCTGGTGACGACCACGGACCCCGGTCTGACGGTGCGCCAGGTCCTGCAGGTCCTGGCCGCCGACGGCTCCGTGGTGCTGGTGCGCGCGGCTCCGCGGGCGGCCCGGCTGAGCGGCTGGACGCCGAGGGCGTCACGCACCGCTGCCCCGGCAGCCTGACGGGCTGAGCAGGCGGGTAGCCTCGCCCGCATGGACAAAGTCGTTTCCTCCGCCGCGGAGGCCCTGGAGGGCCTCGACGACGGCATGACCGTGACCGTGGGCGGCTTCGGCCTCGCCGGCATCCCGACCGTGCTCATCAGGGAGGTGCTGGCCAAGGGGACCACCGACCTGCAGGTCGTGTCCAACAACCTGGGCATCGACGGCGCGGGGCTGGGGCTGCTCCTGGCCGAGCACCGCATCCGCCGGGTCATCGCCTCCTACGTGGGCGAGAACAAGGAGTTCGCCCGCCAGTACCTCGCCGGCGAGCTCGAGGTCGAGCTCACCCCGCAGGGCACCCTCGCGGAGAAGATGCGCTCCGCCGGCGCGGGGATCCCCGCGTTCTGGACGCCCACTGGCGTCGGGTCCCAGGTCTCGGAGGGGGGCATGCCGTGGCGCTACGACGCGGAGGGGACCGTGGTCAAGGAGTCGCCGCCCAAGGAGAAGCGCGAGTACACCGTGCGCGGTGTGACCCGCGACTACGTGCTCGAGGACTCGATCTTCGCCGACTTCGGCCTGGTCCGGGCGGCGAAGGGCGACCGGCACGGCAACCTCGTCTTCAACCGCTCGGCCCGCAACTTCAACCCGCTGTGCGCGATGGCCGCCCTGGTCTCCGTGGCCGAGGTCGAGGAGCTCGTCGAGCCCGGTGAGCTGGACCCCGACGAGATCCACCTGCCCGGCATCTACGTCCAGCGGGTGCTGGCCCTGACGCCCGAGCAGGCCGCCGACAAGGACATCGAGAAGCGGACCACCCGGCCCCGTCCGGACGCGTCCCCCGACCAGACCCAGGAGGCCTGAGCCATGGCCCTGTCCCGCGAGGAGATGGCGGCCCGCGCGGCCGCCGAGCTCAAGGACGGCGACTACGTCAACCTCGGGATCGGCATGCCGACCCTGGTGCCCAACTACGTGCCCGACGACGTCGAGCTGGTGCTGCAGTCCGAGAACGGCATCCTCGGCGTGGGCCCCTACCCCTACGAGGGCGAGGAGCACCCGGACCTCATCAACGCCGGGAAGGAGACCGTGACGCTGCGCCCCGGCGCCTCGATCTTCGACTCCGCCACCAGCTTCGGGATGATCCGCGGCGGCAAGGTCGACGCCGCGATCCTGGGGGCCATGCAGGTCTCGGCCGCCGGCGACATCGCCAACTGGATGATCCCCGGCAAGATGGTCAAGGGCATGGGCGGCGCGATGGACCTGGTCATGGGGGCCAAGAAGGTCATCGTGCTCATGGACCACGTGGCCAAGGACGGCACCCACAAGATCGTCCAGGAGTGCTCCCTGCCGATCACCGGGCTGAAGGTCGTGCAGCGGATCATCACCGACCTGGCCGTCATCGACGTCACGCCCGACGGACTGGTTCTGCGCGAGGTGGCCCACGGCGTCACCGTGGAGGAGGTCGTGGAGAAGACCGGACCACAGCTGCAGGTCGCGCTCGACGAGCCCACCCCGGAGCCGACGCCACCGACCCAGGGCTGAGGTCTACCGCTCCGGCGAGGGGGCGTCGGGTCCGCGGAGGAACCCGGCGCCCCACGTCAGGTGCATGACGGCCAGCACGCCCGGCATCCGGGCGACCACCCCGGGGGCCTGGTCTCGCGCGATCCACGCCCCGCCGAGGGTGACGGCGGCGGCATACCCCAGCGGCAGCGCCCACAGCGGCCGCCAGGCCAGCCCTCCGAGCGCGCCCACGGCGACGAGGCCCACCGCGGTGGGCGGCGCCAGGTAGCGCAGGTTGACGCTGCCGGGGTGGTGCCGCACGACCTGCCGGCGCCACTGCCCCGTGGTGTAGAACTGCCGGACCAGGTCGCGCCAGGTCGACCGCGGCCGGTAGCTGACGGTCAGCTCGGGGCTGAACCAGACCGTCCCCCCCGCCTCGCGGATGCGGTGGTTGAGCTCTCCCAGTCCTGGGCCCGCACGAACGTCGGGTCGTAGCCGCCGACCCGCTCGAGCCACGCGCGCCGGAACACGCCCAGGTAGACGGTCTCGGCCGGGCCCGCGGCGCCGCCGACGTGGAAGCGGGCCGCGCCGATCCCCAGCGGCGAGCGCATGGCCACGGCCACCGCCTGCTGCAGCGTGCCCGTCCCCTCGGCCAGCATCACCCCGCCGACATTGGCCGCCCCGGTCTCCTCGAGCAGCTCGACCGCCCGCCGGACGTAGCCCGGCGAGAGCTCCCCGTGCCCGTCCATCCGCACGACCACGTCCTCGTGGGAGGCCGCCACGGCCGCGTTGAGGCCGTCGGGAGTCCGTCCGGAGGGGTTGTCGACGACGACGATCCGGGGGTCGCGCTCCGCGAGTCCGTCGGCGACCTCCCGGGTGCGGTCCGAGCTCGGCCCCACGGCCAGGACAATCTCGAGGCCTCCCGGGTAGTCCTGCGCCAGCACCGAGGCCACCGCGTCGCCAGGTCGTGCTCCTCGTTGCGCACGGGCATGATCACGGACACGGGGGGGTATGCGGTGGGCCGGGCGGGGGTGCTCACCCCGGAGAGGCTACCGGCGGGCCGGGCGGGGAATCGCCGGGGCGCGCGGGTTCCCAGCCCTCGGACAGGGCGCTGGCCTAGTCTGTGTCGTCGTGCCCCACCGCCCCGAGGATGACTGGACCCGTCCCGTGCCGCGCAGACCGCGGCCCGGACGGCGGCCCGGCGACCGCGCCGGGTGGGACGGGACCGACGGGGGCTACGACGACGGGTACCGGGGGCACGACGACGGGTACCGGGGCTACGAGGACGGGAACCAGGGGGGTGACCAGGGGTACGACGACGTCGGGGACGACCGGACCCGTCCGGTGCCCCGCCAGGACCCGCCGCGCGGTCACTACGACGAGAACGGCGACTGGGTCCCCCGCCCCCGCCCCCGGGACGACGACCGGCAGTTCGGCCGCCGGGAGGGGCGGGAGCGCCCGCTCCCGGCCGCGGCACCCTCGGGTCCTGCGGGCCGGGGACCCGGGCGACCGGCGGCCGGACCGCCCCCTCCGCCCCCTCCGCGCCCTCCCCGGCGGCGTCGTGGACCGCGCTACGGCCTGCGCCGTCTGGGGGTCATCCTGACCCTGGCCGTCGCGGCGTACGTCGTCTCGATGGTGGCCGTGCTCGCCCTGCTCTGGAACGGTCTGGTGCGCGTCGACGCCACCCCCGACACGGACCGGCCGACCACCTCCCCGGGGGCCACCTACCTGCTCGTCGGCACCGACAGCCGCGAGCAGCTGAGCGACGAGCAGCGCGGCGAGTTCGGCACCGGCTCGGCCGAGGGGTCGCGCGCCGACACCGTCATGCTCCTGCACGTGCCGACGATGGGTGAGCCCACGCTCGTGAGCCTGCCCCGGGACTCCTTCGTCACCATCCGCGACCACGGTCTGGACAAGCTCAACGCGGCCCACGCCCGCGGTGGTGCCGAGCTGCTCGTCGACACGGTCGAGCAGGCCACCGGCCTGCGGCTCGACGGCTACCTGGAGATCGGCTTCGGGGGCTTCGTCGGGGTGGTCGAGGAGGTCGGGGGTGTGCGGATGTGCCTGGACGCTCCGATCCAGGACGAGAGGGCGCACATCGACCTGGCCGCCGGCTGCCAGGAGCTCACCGGCCCGGAGGCCCTGGGCTACGTCCGGATGCGCTACAGCGACCCGCGCGGCGACATCGGCCGGGTGGAGCGCCAGCGGGAGTTCCTGGCGGCCCTGGTCTCGCGGATGGCCTCGCCGGCCACCGTGCTCAACCCCGTGCGGCTCTTCGACGTGGGCAGCGCCACCGGCGACGCGGTGGCCGTCGGGGAGGACACCAACGTCGTCGAGGCGGCCCGGATGGCCCTGGCGATGCGCCAGATCGCCTCCGGCGGCGGCGTCTCGGTGACCGTGCCGGTCGCCGACGCCAACTACCAGACGACGGTCGGCAGCGCCGTCCTGTGGGACGAGCAGCGCGCCGACGAGCTCTTCGCCGCCCTGCGGCGCGGCGAGTCTGTCAGCATCGAACCCTGACCGGGCGGAACCGGCCGGACGGCCACGAACGGAGGTGAGCGGGCGTGCCTGAGCAGCGCGACGGCGACGGCGAGGACCTGGAGACCACCCGGCAGACCCCGGTGGACGCACGACCCGACGTGGTCGCGGGGCGCTACCGCATCCTGGGCACCCTCGGCCGGGGCGGTGGCGGCACCGTCTGGCACGCCCGCGACGAGCACCTGGGGCGCGAGGTCGCCCTCAAGCGGGTCGGCGGGGAGGCCGACGCCGAGGTGCTGCTGTCGCGCGGCATGCGGGAGGCGCGGACCAGCGCCGCCCTCGCCCACGACAACGTCGTGCGGGTCTACGACGCCTTCGAGCACGACGGGGCGCCGTGGATCGTCATGGAGCTCGTCCCCGGCCCCTCGCTGGCCTCGCTGCTGGAGGACGGCGGCACGCTGCCGGTCCGCCAGGTGGCGCGGATCGGGGCCCAGGTGGCCACCGCGCTGGCGGCCGCGCACGGTGCCGGCGTCGTGCACCGGGACGTCAAGCCGGGCAACGTGCTGCTCACCGACGCGAGCGGCCGCGACGCCAAGCTCACCGACTTCGGCATCGCCCGGGCCGAGGAGGACCACCAGCTGACCAGGACCGGGATGGTCTCCGGCACGGCGGCCTACTTCTCCCCCGAGGTCGCCGCCGGTGACGACCCCTCGGCAGCGGCGGACGTGTGGGCGCTGGGCGCCACGCTCTACACCGCCGTCGAGGGTCGCCGGCCCTATCCGGACGCCGCCAACCCGGTGGCCCAGCTCCACACGATCGTGCGTGACCGTCCCCGCCCGCCCGAGCGGGCGGGTGCGCTCACCCCGGTGCTGGCGGGCATGCTCGACCCCGATCCGCGGACGCGCTGGACCGCCGCACGGGCGGCCGAGGGCCTCTCGGCGGTGGCCCGCGGCGAGCACCCGGGAGGACCGGGAGCCGCGGGAGCGGGCGGCGCAGCGGGCGCGGCCGGAGCAGCGGGTGCGGCCGGTGCCGGGGCCGCGGCGATCGCGGCCGCGGCCGCCGCCCGCGCGCAGGAGGCGGCCGTGACCGAGCAGGTCCGGCACTCCCCCCACGGTGGAGACACCCGGGTCGTGCCGCACGGCGGTCCCGCCTCCGGGTCGGCCCCGCCCGGCCAGGAGGACGGCCGGTTCACGTCGTCCGCCGCCGCCGGACGCGCCGGTCCGGGCCGAGGTCCTTCCCACCTCGCCCCCGGCCCAGCCGGTCGCGGCCCGACCAGTGACGGCCCGACCGGCCCCGGCCCGACCAGTGACGGCCCGACCGGCGCCGGTCCCGGCGGCCCCCGCACCCGGGGCCGCAGCCGGGCGGGTCGTCTGCTGGCCTGGCTGGTGGCCGTCCCCCTCGTCCTGCTCCTGGGCTGGCTCGTCTGGACGATCGCCACCACGGGCGGCCTGGGCGGGACCCCCGACCGCCCCACGGCCACCGCCGGCCAGCCGGTGACCGTGGCCGAGGCCGAGGAGACCGCCCGGGAGTTCTACCGGCGGCTGCAGGAGGACGGTCTCGCCGGCGCCAGGGAGGTGACCGTCCCGGGCATCTCGATCGACGAGCGGATCGCCGAGGGGCTCCAGCAGGTCGACGTGCAGGACGTCGTCGGCACCGAACGCCCCGATGGCGGGGTGGACCTGGTGACGACCGTCGCCTACGACTACGGCGGACCCGTGCCCGTCGTGCAGCAGGAGAACCTGCAGGTCGCCCGCCCGGAGCTGGAGCCGCTCGTCGTGCTGCGCAGCACGACGACGATCTCCGGCCTGCCCGACCCGGCCGGCACGCCGGACCCGGGGACGGAGCCGGCGCCCGAGCCTGCCGACGACGGGGCGGAGGACCCTGCGCAAGAGAACCCTCCGGAGGAGGACCCTGCGGACCCGGACCCGGACGCGGAGGGCGGCGAGCAGGACGTCCCGCAGGAGGGCGCCCAGCCCGGCGACGGCGAGGGTGCCACGGGCGAGGCTCCCTGAGCGGGCCGGTCCTGCCCCGGGCTCAGCGCCCCAGCACCGCGCCCACGAGCGACCTCGTCAGGTCGGGAAGCCCCGGGACCGCCTCCTCGTCCACGTTGGCCAGGACCACCAGGGTGGTGCCGTCCGCCGGACGGCGGAGCGCGACGGCGAACACCCCGGGGTCCCCGCCGTCCTTGCCGAAGACGCCGTCGTCGCGGATCTCGACGCCGTAGCCGACCGACCACGCTCCCCCGGCCCGCACGCGCGGGGTGAGCAGGTCCGCGGGGGCGACCCCGCGCCATACCCCTCCCTGCTGCACCGCGCGCAGGAACCGTTCGACGTCCCGGGCGGTGACCACCGCTCCCCCGTCGCCGCCACCGACGGGGTGGACGGAGTAGATGTTCGTGCGCCACGGGCGGCCCGGGCCCAGCGGCGGCAGGTGACCGGTCGCCACGTCCGGGTGGACCTCGTCGAAGGCGGGTAGCCGCTGTCCGTCATCCCGGCGGGCTCCAGCACCCCCTCGTCGTCACGGCCTCGACGAAGGGCATCCCCGAGACGTGCGACAGCAGGATCCCCAGCAGCACGTAGCCCGCGTTGCTGTAGTGGTAGGCGGTGCCCGGCGGGCACACCGGGGGCAGGTCCGCGAAGAGCGGCAGGAGCGCCGCGTAGTCGCGGACCCGGTAGTTGGGGACCCGGTCCCAGATGTCGCCGTAGTCCTCCCGGTACCCCGGCAGGTCCTCGTCCTCCTCGAAGTAGTCGGCGATGCCGGAGGTGTGCGAGAGCAGGTGGTGGACCGTGACGTCCGGGCTCAGGGTGCCGGGGCGCAGCTCCGGGGGCAGGACGTCGACCAGGCGGTCGTGCACCCCCATCTCCTCCCGCCCCGCGGCGTCGAGGACCCCGACCGCGGTGAACATCTTGCTGAGGGAGGCGGTGGCGAACCGGGTGCCGGGATGCACGGGTATGCCGCCCGCCCGGTCGGCGAGGCCCAGGCAGGACTCCAGCAGCACCTCCTCGTCGCGGGAGACCCGCAGGATCCCGGAGAGGCCGTCCTCGACCTCGAGGCGGCGCGCCTCGTCCAGGACGTCCTGCCAGGGGTGCGCACTCATGGGCCCAGTCTGCCGAGCCCCACGCCGGGCGGCCAGGGGTTTTCGGGACGGGCGGGCAGGGACTACCCCTTGAGCAGCTGGCGCGCCATGACGACCCGCTGGATCTGGTTGGTCCCCTCGTAGATCTGGGTGATCTTGGCGTCGCGCATCATCCGCTCGACCGGGAAGTCCCTGGTGTAGCCGTAGCCGCCGAAGAGCTGCACCGCGTCGGTGGTGACCTCCATCGCCACGTCGGAGGCGAAGCACTTGGCCGCGGCCCCGAAGAAGGTCAGGTCGTCGTCGCCGCGCTCGGACTTGGCCGCCGCCACGTAGACCATCTGGCGGGCCGCCTCGAGCTTCATCCCCATGTCGGCGAGCATGAACTGCACGCCCTGGAACTCCGCGACCGCCTTGCCGAACTGCTGGCGCTCCTTGACGTAGGCCAGGGCGGCGTCCAGGGCGCCCTGCGCGATGCCCACCGCCTGGGCGCCGATCGTGACCCGGGTGTGGTCGAGGGTGCGCAGAGCGATCTTCAGGCCCTCACCGGGCCCGCCGACCATCCGGTCGGCGGGGATGCGGCAGTCGTCGAAGTGCAGCTCCCGCGTGGGGCTGCCCTTGATCCCCATCTTCTTCTCCGGGGCGCCGAAGGTGAAGCCCGCGTCGTCCTTCTCCACGACGAACGCGCTGACGTTGCGCCCCCTGGGGCCGTCGGGGTCGGTGACGGCCATGACCGTGTAGAACTGCGACTCGCCAGCGTTGGTGATCCAGGACTTCTGCCCGTTGAGGACGTAGTGGTCGCCGTCGGGGGTCGCGATCGCCTTGCACGTCATCCCGGCGGTGTCGGACCCGGCGCCCGCCTCGGACAGGCCGTAGGAGAACATCGCCTCGCCGCGGGCGACCGGCGGCAGGTACTTCTGCTTGATCTCCTCGCTCGCCGCCAGGAGCAGCGGCACCGTGCCGAGCTTGTTGACCGCGGGGATGAGCGAGGAGCTGGCGCAGCCGCGGGCGACCTCCTCGATGACGATGCAGGTGGCCAGGGCGTCGGCACCGACCCCGTCGTACTCCTCCGGGACGTGCGGAGCGTGGAAGTCGGTCGCCACGAGCGCCTTGAGCGCCTCGACGGGGAAGCGGCCCTCCTCGTCGACGGAGGCGGCGTGCGGGGTGATCTGCGCCGCCGTGACCTCGCGCACCGCCTCGCGCAGCGCCTCGTGGTCCTCGTTGATCCGGAACAGGTCGAAGTCGCTCATGGGCCGCAGCCTACTCGCGGGTCAGCGGGGCGGACCGCCCGGTCCGGTCTGCCCAGGGCGGACCCGGCCCTGGGGCACGAAGGGTCCGAAGCCCACGGCGCCAGACCCAGCCCCGGGGCGGCGCGGCCGCCCCGGGGGGCGGTCAGCGGTGCCGCTCCCGCAGTCGCACGCCCTTGGCGTGCGCCTGGTCGCGCAGGTCGTCGGCGAACCGGGCCAGCTGCTCCCGCCAGGCCGCCGCCCGTCCCCCCTCACCCGCGGCGAGCACGCGGACCGCCAGCAGGCCGGCGTTGCGGGCCCCGGCGACGGAGACGGTGGCCACCGGGATGCCCGCCGGCATCTGGACGATGGACAGCAGGGAGTCCATGCCGTCGAGGTGCTTGAGCGGCACGGGCACGCCGATCACGGGCAGCACGGTCACCGAGGCGAGCATGCCGGGCAGGTGGGCGGCACCGCCGGCACCGGCGACGATCACCCGCAGGCCGCGGTCGGCGGCCGAGCGGCCGTACTCGATCATCTCCGTCGGCATCCGGTGCGCGGAGACGACGTCGGCCTCGTAGGGGACGCCGAACTCCTCGAGCACCGAGGCGGCGGCCTCCATCACTGGCCAGTCGCTGTCGCTGCCCATCACCAGGCCGACGAGCGGCGCGGGCGCCTGGGTGGGGGGCGCGGAGGTGGGGACCACCCCGGGGGTCTCGTCGGTGCTCACTCGGTCACCACTCCTTGGAGGTAGTCGGCGGCGTGCCGGGCACGCTCCCGGAGGGCGGGGAGGAAGCCGGCGTCGAGGTCGTCCCCGAACACCGTCACGTGGCCCAGCTTGCGTCCCGGACGCACACCCTTGCCGTAGAGGTGGATCTTCAGCCCCGGGTCGCGCGCCATGAGGTGGCGGTAGGTCGGGTACAGGTCGGGGTGCTCGCCGCCCAGCACGTTCGCCATCACCGTCCACCCGGAGCGGGCCGAGGGGTCGCCCAGCGGCAGGTCCAGGACCGCGCGCAGGTGCTGCTCGAACTGGCTGGTGACCGCCCCCTCGATCGTCCAGTGGCCGCTGTTGTGGGGGCGCATCGCCAGCTCGTTGACCAGGTAGCCCGGCGCCCCGTCGGGCCCCCGCACCTCGAACATCTCCACGGCCAGCACGCCGGTCACCTCCAGCTCGCCCACGATCCGCAGGGCGCCCTCCGTGGCCGCGCTGGCCAGCTCCTCGTCCAGCTCCGGGGCCGGGGCCAGCACCTCGGTGCAGATGCCGTCGGTCTGGACCGTCTCCACCACCGGCCAGGCCGCGGCCTGGCCCGAGGGGCTGCGGGCCACGAGCACGGCCAGCTCGCGGGTGAAGTCCACGGCCTCCTCCAGGAGGATCCCGTCGGCCAGCGCACCCGGCTCGCCCACCTGCCCGAGCCAGTCGTCCAGGTCGGCCGCGCCGCGGCATACCCGCACCCCCTTGCCGTCGTAGCCCCCGCGCGGGGTCTTGGCCACGACGGGCCAGCCCGCCCGGGCGGCGAAGTCCTCCACGTCCTGGGCGCTGCGGGCGCAGGTCCAGGCGGGGCACGGGATGCCGAGGTCGGTCAGCCGACGGCGCATGGCCAGCTTGTCCTGCGCGTGGACCAGCGCCTCCGGCGAGGGGTGCACCGGCACCCCCGCGCGGACCAGCTCGTCGAGCACCTCGGCCGGCACGTGCTCGTGGTCGAAGGTCACCACGTCGCAGTGCCGGGCCCACTCCAGGACGGCGGCGGCGTCGGTGTGCGCCCCGACCGGGCTGTGCGGCACGACAAGCGCGGCGCTGGCGTCCTCGGACTCGGCCAGCACGGACAGCGTCAGCGACAGGCCGACCGCGGGCGGCTGGCACATCCGGGCCAGCTGCCCGCCGCCGACGATGCCGACGACCGGGAACCCGCCCTCGGCACGAAGGGGCGGGGAGGGGGACGGGGTGGGTGCGGTGCTCACGGAGGCCGAGCCTATCCAGTTCGGTTGCGTAGACTCCCGCGGTGCCCTCCGCCCGACCCTCCGTGGCCGCCCGCCTGCGCGCGGCGTGGCGGTCCCTCGTGGCCGAGGTCGCCAAGTTCGGCACCGTGGGCGCGGTCGCGTTCGTGCTGGACACGACGCTGTACAACCTGCTGGTGTTCGGGCTGCCGGGCCTGACGGAGGGACCGCTGGCTGGCCGCGCCCCGCTGCTGGGCAAGGTCCTGTCCACGAGCGTGGCGACGATGTTCTCCTGGATGGGCAACCGGTGGTGGACCTTCCGGCGGCGGCGCAGCGAGGCGATGGGCCGCGAGCTGGTCCTGTTCGTCCTCTTCAACGCCGTCGGCCTGGGCATCGCGCTGGCCTGCCTGGCGATCTCCCGCTACGTGCTGGGGCTGGACAGCCAGCTGGCCGACAACGTGGCCGCCAACGGCATCGGGCTCGCGCTGGGCACGCTGTTCCGGTTCTGGGCCTACCGCACGTTCGTCTTCCGCGAGGAGCTCGCCGAGGAGGAGCGCGAGGCCCGCCGGGCGGCGGCTCAGGGCATCTCGGCCAGGGTCAGGTAGAGGGAGAACATCGGCGGAGCCAGCCGGGTGAGCTCCAGCCGTCCGCCGAGCGACTCGGCCGTCTCGCGGGCGACGGCCAGGCCCAGGCCGGTGCCGCCGCCGGTGGTCACCGCCCGGTCGAAGACCGAGCGGGACATCTCCAGCGCGATGCCCGCCCCCTCGTCGGCGACGGTGAAGACCGCGGAGGGTCCGGAGCGGCCGGCGTGCACGTGGACCGTGCCGGCCCCGTGCAGGAGCGAGTTCTCGACCAGGGTGTTGAGCACCTGCGACAGGGAGGACGCGCTCGCCTCGACGATCATGCCGCGCTCGCTGGTGAGGACGATCTCGCGGCCCTCCTCCTCCAGGGCCGGCGTCCACTCGGCGTCCAGGCCGGCGAGCACCTGGTCCACGGAGGAGAGCCCGCCCCCCGAGGCGTGCCCCACGCGGGTGCGGCGCAGCAGCTCGTCCACCACCCCGGTCAGCCGTTCGACCTGGCTGATGGCGATGTCCGCCTCGTGCCTGGCGACCGCGGCGTCATCGGCCTGGGCGATCTCCTCCAGCCGCAGGAGGAGCGCGGCCAGGGGGGTGCGCAGCTGGTGGGAGGCGTCGGCGGCGAAGGAGCGCTCGGACACCAGTGCCCGGGCGAAGGTGGTGTGGTGGCGGTCCACCTCCCGCACGATCGCGTCGATCTCGGGGACGCTCTGGGGCCACGGGCCCGGCTCCACGAACCGGCCCGGCCGGGCCTCGGGGTCCAGGGCGAACCCTCCGGAGGCCATCTCGTCGGCCCGGTGGGCCAGCCGGCGCAGGGGGTCGATCACCGTCTCGCCGACGTGGTCGGCCTGGTGGCGGGCCAGGGGGAAGCTGATGCCGACGACCGCGAGCGCACCGGACACGGTGGCGATGAGCAGGCCCCACCAGGGCAGCCCGCCGGGCTCACCCCCGGTCGCGCTCTGGACCTGCGCCAGGATCCAGCCGATCGCGACCAAGACCCCGGAGACGACCCCCAGCACGGACAGGGCGACCCGTCGGGCGAGCTCGCGGAAGACCGCCCGCACGGCGCGGCCTCAGTCCTGGGGGTCGTTCTGGAAGCGGAAGCCCACCCCGCGGACGGTGACGATGTAGCGCGGGTCGTGGGCGTCGTCGCCGATCTTGCGGCGCAGCACCGAGACGTGCATGTCCAGGGTCTTGGTCGAGCCGTACCAGCTGTCCCACACCTCGCGCATGAGCACCTCGCGGGGGACGACACGGCCCTCCTCGCGCATGAGGACGCGGAGCAGGTCGAACTCCTTGGTCGTCAGGCGGACCTCCTCGTCGTGGAGGAACACCCGCCGGGCGTCGACGTCGATGCGCAGCGACCCCGGCGAGGGGCGCGTCGGCGGTTCCGGGCCGCGCCGCAGCAGCGCCCGGACGCGGGCGAGCAGCTCGCCGAGCCGGAACGGCTTGCTCACGTAGTCGTCGGCTCCGGCGTCCAGCCCCACGACGGTGTCGATCTCCTCGGTGCGGGCGGTCAGCATCAGCACGGGGATCCCGATGCCGGCGTCCCGCAGCCCGCGGCAGACGGCCAGGCCGTCGAGCCGGGGCAGCCCCAGGTCGAGCACGAGCAGGTCGTAGACGCCGGTGCGCGAGCCCTCGGTCAGGGCGGCGCGGCCGTCCTCGGCGACGGTGACCTCGTACCCCTCGCGTCGCAGGGCCCGCGCCAGCGGTTCCGAGATCGTGGGGTCGTCCTCGGCCAGCAGCACCTTGGTGCTCACGTCGTCCTCCTCCCGTCGGTCCGGCGCCCGACGGGCACCCGGACAGAACAGTATGCGCTGGGTCGGGGGCTCAGCGCCCCGGCCACCGGGGGGTGCGCTTCTCGGCGAAGGCGGCCACGCCCTCCGCACGGTCGCCGCTGAAGGCCGTGGCGCGCCAGGCCCCGTCCTCGATCTCCAGCCCGGCGGCGAGGTCGGCCCCCATGCCCAGGCGCATCGCGCGCTTGGCGTTGCGCACGGCCACGGGGGAGTTGCCGGCGATCAGCGTCGCCAGCTCCAGGGCGCGGTCGCGCGCGGTGCCGGCGGTCACGAGCTCGTCCAGGACGCCGAGCTCGTGACCCTCCCGGGCCGTCATCCGTCGACCGGTGAAGATCATCGACGCGGCCCGGGACCACCCCACCCTGCGGGTGACCAGCTGGGTGCCCCCGCCGCCGGGCACCACCCCGACGCCGACCTCGGGCAGGCCGACGGTCGCCTCCTCGCCGGCCACGACGAGGTCGCAGCTGAGCGCGATCTCCAGCCCGCCCCCGAGGGCATAACCCTCGACCGCCGCGACGGCCGGCACGGGCAGGTCGAGCACGGCCCGGTAGGCCTTCCGGGTGACCAGCCGGTGGTCCATCATCTGGGCGTCCGTGAAGCCGTTGCGCTCCTTGAGGTCGGCACCGACGCAGAAGGCCCGGGGGGAGGTGCTGGTGACGACCACGGCGCGCACGCCGTCGTCGGCTGCGAGCCCGGTCATCGTCGCGGTGATCTCGCGGGAGAGGTCGGTGCTGATCGCGTTCATCGCGGCGGGCCGGTCGAGGGCCACCTCGACCACGTGACCGTCCTCCCCGTGCCGGGTGACCTGCAGCATCGTGGGTGCGTCCATGGCTGGCAGGGTAGCGTCCGGCGCCGCCCCGACCGCGGGTGACCCGCTGGCTCACCCCGGCCGGACGTGCTCCACGTCGCCGGCGTGGTGCACGCTGCGGCCCTCCGGTCCCTCGACCACGAGGGCTCCGTCGGGATCGACGCTCACGGCGGTCCCCCGGGTGCGGCCTCCGTCGGGCCGGTGCACCAGCACCGGGCGCCCGACCGTGAGGCAGTGCTCGAGGTATGCCGTGCGCACGGCCCCCACTCCCGCGACGTCCCCCTCGGCGAGCCGCCCGTGCAGGTCGGCCAGGTGGTGCAGGTAGTGCTCGAGCAGGTCCGTCCGGGCATCCTCGGGCAGCGGGGCGCCGCCGCGGGCCAGCCGCCACGAGGTGGCCGTGGGGACGGGCAGCTCGTCCGACGCGTGGTCGACGTTCAGGCCCGTGCCGACGACGACGGCGCGGGCAGGGGCGTCCGCCACCTGGGTCAGGATCCCGGCGACCTTGCCCCACGCCCGGCCGTCGTCGGTGGTGCGGACGGGCTGCTGGGAAGGGTCCGGGGTGCGCGATACGTCCGGGCCGCGCAGGAGCGCCAGCACGTCGTTGGGCCACTTGAGGGCCGCCGGTACCGGCCACCGGCTCTCGGTCAGCGCCCGCACGAGCGCCAGGCCGGCGACGAGGGGGAGCCAGCCCATCGACCCGGGGGGCACGGGCGGGACCACGGCGCTGATCGCCATACCCCTCCCGGGCGGGGAGTCCCAGCGCCGTCCTCGCCGCCCCCGGCCCTCGCTCTGGTGGTCGGCGACGACGACCCGGCCGGGCCGTGGAGCCGCCAGGGCCTCGGTGTTGGTGGAGCCGATCGACTCGTGCCGCTCGGGTGCGGCCCATCGCACGACGCTCATGCGGTCAAGGGTAGGTTCGGACCCATGAGTGAGACCGTCAGCGCCGACCCGACCGGCGAGAGCAGCAGCGAGGGGCCCGACCTGCGCACGACCGCCGGCCGGCTCGCCGACCTGCGCGCCCGGGTCGACGACGCCGTGCACGCCGGATCCGCCAAGGCCGTGGAGAAGCAGCACGCCCGGGGCAAGAAGACCGCCCGCGAGCGGGTCGAGGCCCTGCTGGACGATGGGAGCTTCACCGAGCTGGACGCCCTGGCGCGGCACCGCTCGACCGCGTTCGGGCAGGAGCGGAACCGGCCCTACGGGGACGGGGTCATCACCGGGTACGGGACGATCGACGGCCGGCCGGTCGCGGTCTTCTCCCAGGACTTCACCGTCTTCGGGGGGTCGCTGGGCGAGGTCTTCGGCGAGAAGATCGTCAAGGTCATGGACCTGGCGATGAAGATCGGCTGCCCGGTCGTGGGGATCAACGACTCCGGCGGGGCCCGCATCCAGGAGGGCGTGGTCGCCCTGGGCCTGTACGCCGAGATCTTCCGCCGCAACGTCGACGCCTCCGGGGTCATCCCCCAGATCTCGCTCGTTCTGGGTCCGTGCGCGGGCGGCGCGGTCTACTCCCCGGCGATCACCGACTTCGTCGTCATGGTCGACCAGACCTCGCACATGTTCATCACCGGGCCGGACGTCATCAAGACGGTCACCGGGGAGGACGTGACCTTCGAGGAGCTGGGCGGGGCCCGCACGCACAACTCGACCTCCGGCGTGGCGCACTACATGGCCAGCGACGAGGACGACGCGCTCGACTACGTCAAGGAGCTGCTCGGCTTCCTGCCGCAGAACAACCTCGAGGACCCGCCGGCCTTCGACGCCGAGGTGGACGAGGAGGTCGACGCCGAGGACGAGGCCCTGGACACCCTCGTGCCGGACTCCCCCAACGTGCCCTACGACATCAAGACCGCGATCAGGACCGTGGTCGACGACGGCGACTTCCTGGAGGTCCAGGAGCTGTTCGCGCCCAACATCGTGGTCGGGTTCGGCCGGGTCGAGGGCCGGTCGGTGGGCATCGTGGCCAACCAGCCGATGCAGCTGGCCGGGACCCTGGACATCGACGCCTCGGAGAAGGCCGCCCGGTTCGTGCGCACGTGCGACGCGTTCAACCTGCCGATCCTCACCTTCGTCGACGTGCCCGGGTTCCTGCCCGGCACCGACCAGGAGTTCGGCGGCATCATCCGGCGCGGGGCCAAGCTGCTCTACGCCTACGCCGAGGCGACGGTGCCGCTCGTCACGGTCATCACGCGCAAGGCCTACGGCGGCGCCTACGACGTCATGGGATCCAAGCACCTGGGGGCCGACGTCAACCTGGCCTGGCCGACGGCGCAGATCGCGGTCATGGGGGCCCAGGGGGCCGCGAACATCCTCTACCGGCGCGAGCTGGCCACGGTCGCCGCCGAGGGCGGGGACGTCGAGGCCGAGCGTCAGCGCCGGATCCAGGAGTACGAGGACACCCTGGCCAACCCCTACGTGGCGGCCGAGCGCGGGTACGTCGACGCGGTCATCGAGCCGTCCCAGACCCGGGTGCAGGTGGCCAGGGCGCTGCGCCACCTGCGCTCCAAGCGGTCCAACCGGGCACCGCGCAAGCACGGGAACATCCCCCTGTGAGCGGCGGGCCGACCGCGGGTGAGGACCGGACCGCGGGGGACGACGCGACCGCGGGCGAGGGCGTGCCGGCCGGGACCGGGGTCATCCGGGTCGAGCGCGGCAACCCCACCCCCGAGCAGGTGGCGGCCCTGGCCGTGGTGCTTGCTGCTGCCGGCTCGGGCGACGGGGGGTCCGGCGACGGCCCCCACCGCCGGACCCTCTGGACCGCGCGGTCCCGCTTCGCCCGACCCCGTCCGGCCGTCGGTCCCGACGGCTGGCGGGCCTCGGCCCTGCCGCGCTGAGCGGACGGCTGGCGGGCCTTCGCCCTGCCGCGCTGAGCGGACGGCTGGCGGGCCTTCGCCCTGCCGCGCCGACCCGCCGTATGGCGCGCCTCCTCAGCCCTTCGCGCGGACGCGGGCGGCGAGCCTCTCGTGGTACATCGCCGGCAGGCAGGACGCGGCGAGCACCTTGACGGCCGCCGCGTCGTCCCCCATCGCCGCCGCGAACGCCACCCGCATGTCGATGTCGTGGTCCGGCGGTGCGAGCACCTCGATCTCGTCGCCGGCCCGCACCGTCCCCGGGACGACGACCCGCAGGTAGACGCCGCACCGGCCACGCTCGGTGAACCGTCGCACCCAGCCCCGCTCACCGAGATGCCCGGCGAACGTGGAGCACGGCGAGCGCGCCACCGACACCTCCAGCACGACCTCCTCGCCCACCCGCAGCCGCTGGTTGAGCAGGAGGCTCTCCAGGTCGACGCCCTCGGTGGTGAGGTTCTCCCCGAAGGTGCCGTCCGAGAGCCCGCGGGCCAGCTCACCCTCCCAGTGGTCCAGCTCCTCCCGGGCGTAGGCGTAGACCGCCTTGTGGGCGCCGCCGTGGTGGCGCTCGTCCCCCACGTGGTCCCCGACGACCCCCGAGCCGTCGCCGTAGCTCGGCCCGGGACGCGCGACCTCGATCGCCGGGACGGGGCGCTTGTCGATCCCGGTCGCGTAGGGCTTGCCTCCCGGTTCCGGCTTGGGGTGGGCCACGTTGGTGGAGCGGACGCGCGCAGTCATGGACGACACGGTATGCGCCCGGGCACGCCGCGAGGTCCGCGCCGCAGACCTCCTGCCGTCCCCACGACCCCTGGGGGTAGCGTCGGCCCCGTGAACGAGACCTCGCAGAATCGCCCACAGACCGACATCGACCGCCTGGCCGAGGCCCACCTCGACGCGGCGGTGGCCCTCAGCCCGATGGAGGCGACCTACCTGGGGGTGCCCGGCGCCGACGACCGGATCGACGACCTCTCGATCGAGGGGCTGCGCGCCCGGCGGGACCTGTGCACCACCACCCTGGAGCAGCTCGACCGGCTCGAGCCCCAGGACGACACCGACAGGGTGACGGTCTCCGCGCTCCGCGAGCGGCTCGGCCTGGAGGTCGAGGAGCTCGACCTCGTCCTGGGTGGTCGCGCTCCGGTGGACCTCAACGTCATCGCGTCCGCGCCCCAGGACGTCCGCGACATCTTCGACCTCATGGGCAAGGAGACCGAGGAGCACTGGCGCACCGTCGCCGCGCGGCTCGACAACGTCCCCCGGGCCCTGGAGCAGTTCGCCTCCGCCCTGACCTGGTCGGCCGAGCAGGGCCAGGTCGCGCCACGTCGCCAGGTGGTCAGGGTCGCGGAGCAGTGCCGGGACCAGGCCGAGGAGGGCACTAGCACCTACGACGCCCTCCTGGAGGAGGCGGCCGAGCAGCCGGAGGAGGTGCGTGGCCTCCTGGCGGCGGCGGCCGGCTCGGCCAAGGCCGCCTTCGGCGCCCTGGCCACGTTCCTGGACGAGCTGGCTCCCCAGGCTCCCGAGTCCGACGCCTGCGGAAGGGAGCTGTACTCCCTGCGCTCCCGCAGCTTCCTCGGGGCGGTCATCGACCTGGAGGAGACCTACGTCTGGGGCCAGGAGGAGCTGGCCCGCATCACCCGGATGATGGAGGAGACGGCCGAGCAGATCCGCCCCGGCGCCACCGTCAAGGAGGCGGTGCAGATCCTCGACGACGACGACCCGGCATACCAGCTCGAGGGCACCGAGGCGCTGCGCGGGTGGATGCAGGTCAAGGCCGACGAGGCGGTTGCCAACCTGGCCGGCAGCCACTTCGACGTCCCCGGGCCCGTGCGCCGGATCGAGTGCATGATCGCCCCCAGCCAGACGGGCGGGATCTACTACACCGGCCCCTCGGAGGACTTCTCCCGGCCCGGGCGGATGTGGTGGTCGGTGCCCCAGGGGGTCACCCGGTTCTCCACCTGGCGCGAGCTGACGACCGTCTACCACGAGGGCGTCCCGGGCCACCACCTGCAGATCGGGCAGACCGTCTACCGCTCCGAGCTGCTCAACCGCTGGCGCCGGCTCGCCTCCGGGACGTCCGGGCACGCCGAGGGCTGGGCGCTCTACAGCGAGTGGCTGATGGCCGACCTGGGCTACATGGACGACCCGGGCGACCGGCTGGGGCTGCTGGACGGCCAGTCCCTGCGGGCCGCCCGCGTCGTGCTCGACATCGGCGTGCACTGCGGCTTCGAGGCGCCGAAGGAGGTCGGCGGCGGTGCGTGGACCTACGACAAGGCCTGGGAGTTCCTCAACAACCACGTCAACATGGACGAGGGGTTCGTCCGCTTCGAGCTCGACCGGTACCTGGGCTGGCCCGGGCAGGCCCCGTCCTACAAGGTGGGCGAACGGCTGTGGCTGGAGCTGCGCGACGGGGCCAGGCGCCGCGAGGGGGCGGACTTCGACCTCAAGGCCTTCCACCGGCGGGCCCTCGACATCGGCGGCGTCGGGCTGGACACCCTGCGGGCGGCCGTCCTGGGCGAGCTGTGAGCCTCTCCGTCCCGCTCGTGCTGGCCTCCGCCTCCCCCGCGCGCCGGGCCAGCCTGGCGAGCGCGGGCGTGGAACCGGAGGTGGTGGTCTCGGGGGTGGACGAGGACGCCGCCCTCGCCCGGGCGCAGGAGAGGTATGGCGTGCTCCCGCCCGCCGACGTGGCGCTCACCCTCGCGCGGGCCAAGTGCGAGGCGGTCGTGGGACAGCAGGACCCCGACGCCCTCGTCCTGGGTTGCGACTCCGTGCTCGAGCTGGACGGGGAGACCTACGGCAAGCCCGCCGACGCTCCCACGGCCACCGAGCGGTGGCGCCGCATGCGGGGCCGGTCCGGCACGCTGCACACCGGCCACTGGGTCGTCGACAACCGCGAGGGCGGGACAGGGGCCACCCTGGGTGCGACCGCGTCCACCGTCGTCCACTTCGCCGACCTCGACGACGAGGAGGTCGACGCCTACGTCGCCACGGGCGAGCCCCTGCACGTGGCCGGGGCGTTCACCGTCGACGGGCTGGGCGGGCCCTACGTGCGCGGCATCGAGGGCGACTACCACGCCGTCGTCGGGGTGAGCCTGCCGCTGCTGCGCGAGCTGCTCGGCGAGATCGGGGTGGCCTGGCACGCGCTGCGCGGCTGAGCGCCGGTTCCCCGACCGACCGGCCGGGTCCCCGCACCGGCTCCGGACCCGGCTCGGGGTCCGTCACGGCCGGGTGCCACGATGGGGCGACGAAGGGTCGACGAGGAGGTCGGATGTCGGGCACGCGAAGGGTCGCCGTCGTCGGCGCCGGGATGGTCGGGCTGGCGACGGCCTGGCACCTGCAGGCGCACGGGGTCGAGGTCACCGTCCTGGACCGCGAGGGGGTCGCCGCCGGTGCCTCCTGGGGCAACGCGGGCTGGCTCACCCCGGCGATGGCCACCCCCCTGCCCGAGCCGGCCGTGCTGCGCTACGGCGTCCGGGCCCTGGTGAACCCGGGGTCACCGGTCTACCTCCCGCCCCGGGCCGATCCGCAGCTGCTCCGGTTCGTCGGCGGGTTCGTGCGGCACAGCACCATGGGCCGCTGGGAGAGGGCCATGCGGTCCCTGCTCCCCCTCAACGACCGCGCGCTGGACGCGTTCGACCACCTCGTCGAGCACGGCGTCGACGGCACGGTGCGGGACGCCGACCCGCTGATGGCCTGCTACACCGACGTGCGGCACGTCAAGGTGCTGCTGGACGAGTTCCGGCACATCGCCCGTGCCGGCGGGCACGTCGACCATGAGCTGATCTCCGGCCAGGAGGCCCGCCGGCGCGAGCCGGCCGTGTCCGAGGCGGTCGAGGCCGCCGTGCTCATCCGGGGTCAGCGCTTCCTCGACCCGGTCCGGTTCGTGGCGGCCCTCGCGGACTCCGTGCGGCACCGGGGCGGCTCCCTGCTGACGCGGGCCGAGGTGACCGGGCTGGTGGACCGGGGCGACCACGTCGAGCTGCGGACCCGGAGGGGTGAGCAGGCAGGTGGCGGGCACGACGGTGACAGCCGGGGCACGGGAGACGGTGGCAGCCGGGGCACGGACGACCGTGGCAGCCGGGGCACGGACGACGGGGGCGCCGGCCGCTACGACGCCGTCGTCGTCGCCACGGGCGCCTGGTTGGGCGACCTCGTCGCACCGTTCGGGGTCCGGCACGTCGTGCAGGCCGGCCGGGGCTACTCCTTCAGCGTCGAACCCGAGCGGGTGCCCGCGGGTCCGCTCTACCTGCCCGAGGCCCGGGTCGCGGTGACGCCGCTGGGCGACCGGGTCCGGGTGGCCGGGATGATGGAGTTCCGCCGGCCCGACGAGCCGCTGGACCCCCGGCGGATCCGGGCCATCGTCGACTCCGTCCGGCCGATGCTGGCGGGGATCCCCCTGGACGACCGTCAGGACGAGTGGGTCGGGTCGCGGCCCGTCACCGCCGACGGGCTGCCGCTCGTCGGACGGACCACCTCCGAGCGCGTCTTCGTCGCGGGCGGGCACGGCATGTGGGGCATCACCCTGGGGCCGGTCACCGGACACCTGCTCGCGGAGCAGATCGTCACCGGCCGGGTGCCGCCCGAGCTGCGTCCGCTGGACCCGCTCCGCCGGATCGCGTGGGCACCGTCCCGGGCGGGACGGCGGCCCGTCCCGGGGGCGGGCAGCGCCTCCCTCCCGGGTGCCTGAGACGGGTCCGTCCCCGCCCGGACGTCGGGACCGTTCTCAGGCGTCGTAGTCGATCGTCACGGTGTCCGAGACCGGGTGCGACTGGCACATGAGGCGGTAGCCCCGCTCGACCTCGTCGGGCTCGAGGGCGTAGTTGCGGTCCATCCGGACCTCCCCGTCGAGCACCTTGGCGCGGCAGGTGCCGCAGACGCCGCCGGTGCAGGAGAAGGGCGCGTCCGGGCGCTCGCGCAGGGTGGCGTCGAGGATCGACTCGGCCCGCGTGGACATGGGCACCGTGGTCGTGCGCCCGTCCAGCGTCACGCTGACGACGGCCTCCGGCGGCGCACCGGGGTCGACCGGCTCGACGACGGGTGGCGGCGCGATGCCGCCGCTGTCGTCGACGTGGAAGATCTCGTGGTGCACGTGCTCGGGGTCCACCCCCCGCTCGGCCAGGACGGCCCGGGTGCTCTCGACCATGCCGAACGGACCGCACAGGTACCACTCGTCGACCTCGTCCTCGGGCACGAACGTGGCCAGCAGCTCCTCGAACTTCTCGCGGTCGATCCGCCCGGTGAACAGCTCCAGGTCCTGCCGCTCCCGGGAGAGCACGGTGAAGAGGGTGAACCGCCCCGGGAAGCGGTTCTTCAGGTCCATCAGCTCCTCGAGGAACATGATCGAGTCCGTGCGCCGGTTGCCGAAGACCAGCGTGGCCCGCGAGTCCGGCTCCTCCTCCAGCGCCGTGGTCAGCAGCGACAGCACCGGGGTGATGCCCGAGCCGGCGGCGACGGCGACGTGGTGCCGGGCGGTCGCGGGGTCGGTGGGGCACACGAACGAGCCGAGGGGGCTCATCACCTGCAGGGTGTCCCCGGGCCGGACGTGCTCGTTGAGCCAGGTGGACATCACCCCGCCGGGCACGCGGGCCGAGGCGACCCGGACCTCGCCCCGACGACGGGACTCGGCCCGGGAGATGCAGCAGGAGTAGGACCGGCGCACGTCCTGACCGTCGACGGTGGCCCGCACGGTCAGGTGCTGCCCGGGCCGGAAGTCGAACTCCTCGCGCAGCTCCTCCGGCACGGCGAAGCTGATGGCCACCGCGTCGTCGGTGAGCCGGTCGACGCGGGTGACGGTCAGGTCGTGGAAGGCGGCACGCCGACGGGTCGGCTGCTGGATCAGGGCCAACGGGCTCTCCTTGTGGGGGCTGGACCGGGGTATGGCGTGTCGGTCGGTGCGGGGGCACGGGGGGGACCCTCCGTGCGTGCGTCTAGATCGTCTTGAACTCGTCGAACGGCTCGCGGCAGGACAGGCACCGCCGCAGCGCCTTGCAGGCGGTGGAGCCGAACCGGGCCAGCTCCTCGGTCTCGGTCGACCCGCACCGGGGGCAGGCCACCTGTCGCACGGACAGCCCCACCGGGACCGGCCCGTGGGCCCGCTGACCGGTGGGCGGGGCGATGCCGAAGCGCAGCAGCTGCTCACGCCCCTGCTCGCTCATCCAGTCGGTGGTCCAGGCCGGCGCGAGCCGGGTGACCACCTCGACCGGCACGCCGGGCGCGGGCGCCCGCGGCGACCACGTCCTCCTCCATGACCCGCATCGCGGGGCACCCGGAGTAGGTCGGGGTGATCGTCACCCGCAGCCCCGGACCCTGCGGGGTGTCGACCCGCTCGACCTCCCGGACGACGCCCAGGTCGTCGATGCTGATGACCGGGATCTCGGGGTCGGGCACGGCACGGACGGCCCGTTCGACCTCGTCGAGGTCCGGGCGGGCGGTGCCGGTGCCGGTGCGTGACGTCATACCCGCGGCACCTCCCCTCACCAGGTGGCGCCGGGGTGGCTGCGCGCGATGTGCTGCATCTCGGCCAGCAGGAAACCCATGGCCTCGGAGTGCAGGCCCTCCCGTCCGCCGCGGGCGTGCCAGCGGGGGGCGTCGGGCACGGTGAGCGTGGCCCGCCCGAGGACCTCGTGCACCGCCGTGGTCACCGGCTCCGCGAGGCTGGACGGCAGGACGCCGATCCCCTGGTCCGCGGCCCAGCGGGCGGCGTCGTGGTCCTCGCCCAGCTCGGCGACGTAGGGCTGGACCGCCTCGAGGGCGGCCTGCATGCGGGCGTGGCTCTCGTCGGTGCCGTCGCCCAGCCGCAGCACCCACTGGGTGGCGTGGTCGCGGTGGTAGTCGACCTCCTTGACCGCCTTGCGGGCCACCCCGGCCAGCGTCTCGTCGGCGGAGTCGACCAGCCGCGCGTAGAGCTCGCACTGGTAGCTGGAGAACCACAGCATCCGCGCCATCTCGGAGGCGAAGTCGCCCCGGGGCTGCTCGACGAGCTGGACGTTGCGGAACTCCCGCTCGTCGCGCAGCATCGCCAGGTCGTCCTCGTCGCGGGGCGGGTCCGCGCCCTCGACCTCGCCGGCGCGGGTCAGCAGCGCCCGCGCCTGGCCGAGCAGGTCCAGCCCCACGTTGCCCAGCGCCATGTCCTCCTCGATCTGGGGGGCGTGGGTGAGCCACTCCCCCAGCCGCTGGGCGTAGATCAGCGCGTCGTCGCCCAGGCCGAGGAGGGTAGGCGGTGTGCAGGCCGCTCACAGGTACTCCACGTCCTCGGGGACGTCGTAGAACGTCGGGTGCCGGTAGACCTTGTCCGCGGCCGGGTCGAAGAAGCTGTCCCGCTCGTCGGGGCTGGAGGCGGTGATGTCCTCCGAGGCCACGACCCAGATGGAGACGCCCTCCTGCCGACGGGTGTAGAGGTCCCGGGCGTTGCGCAGGGCCATCTCGGCGTCGGGGGCGTGCAACGAGCCCACGTGCGCGTGCGACAGGCCCCGGCGGGCGCGGACGAAGACCTCCCACAGCGGCCAGGTCGAGCTCATGCCACCGCTCCCTGCTCCGCCCGGGCGGCGACCTTCCCGGCGTGGACGGCGGCCGCCTCGCGGACCCAGGCGCCGTCCTCGTGGGCGGCCACGCGGGTGGCGATGCGCTGTTCGTTGCAGGGACCGTCGCCCTTGAGCACGCGCCAGAACTCGTCCCAGTCGATGTCGCCGAAGTCCCAGTGCCCGCGCTCCTCGTTCCAGCGCAGGTCGGCATCGGGCAGGACGATGCCCAGCTTGTGGGCCTGCGGCACCGTCATGTCGACGAACCGCTGGCGCAGGTCGTCGTTGGTGAACCGCTTGATGCCCCACGCCATCGACTGCGCCGTGTGGCCCTGGGTGGCCTTCTCGCCCGAGTCGGGGGGGCCGAACATCATCAGGGCGGGCCACCACCAGCGGTCGGCCGCGTCCTGCAGCATCGCCCGCTGGGCCTCGGTGCCCTTCGACAGCGTCCAGAGGATCTCGAACCCCTGGCGCTGATGGAAGGACTCCTCCTTGCACACGCGCACCATCGCCCGGGCGTAGGGGCCGTAGGAGCAGCGGCACAGCGGCACCTGGTTCATGATCGCGGCGCCGTCGACCAACCAGCCGATCGCCCCCACGTCGGCCCACGTCAGGGTCGGGTAGTTGAAGATCGAGGAGTACTTCTGCTGCCCCGAGTGCAGCTTGTCGAGCAGCTCCGACCGGTCCACGCCGAGCGTCTCGGCGGCGGAGTAGAGGTAGAGCCCGTGCCCGGCCTCGTCCTGCACCTTGGCCATGAGGATCGCCTTGCGGCGCAGGCTGGGGGCCCGGGAGATCCAGTTGCCCTCCGGCTGCATGCCGATGATCTCCGAGTGCGCGTGCTGGGCGATCTGCCGGATCAGGGTCTTGCGGTAGGCCTCCGGCATCGCGTCGCGCGGCTCGATCCGCTGGTCGTCGGCGACCAGCCGGTCGAAGTAGGCCATGTGCTCGGCCAGCGCCTGCTGGTAGTCCTCGGTCTCGGTGGCGTTGAGCGGCGTCTGCTGGTCGGCGCCCTCGCCGAAGTCGTTGCCGTACATGTCTCCAGTGTGCCAGAGACCACCCGGTGCCCTGTGACAGAAGTTTCGTCGTCCGTCGATCCGATGTCATACCGGGCGGTCCCGCCGGCCGGTGCCGACGGGGTGGGAGACTGGACCCGATGAGCACCGACCACCCCGACCCCGCCCCCGACCACCCGTCCACCGCCGACCACCCGCACGGGCACGACCACGGCCACGGCCACGACCACGGACATGGGCATGACCACGACCACGGCGCCGCTGCCCCCGGTCCGCTCGCGGACGCCGCCGTGCGGACCGCACGCCCCAGCGACGCCCCCGCCGTGGGCCTGGTCCAGGCCTTCGTCTGGCAGCACGAGCTGCGGGACCTGCTCTCCTCCGACCTGCTCGACGCCCTCACCGGGCCGCGCTTCGCGGCCGTGTGGCGCCGGTCCCTGGAGTCTCCGCCGACACCGCGCCACCGCCTGCTCGTCGCCACCGCCGGCCCGCAGGTCGTCGGGTACGTCGCCGTGGGGCCGGCGGAGGAGGAGCCCGGCCTGGTGACCGGGCGCACGGGAGTGCTCCTCGAGGGCGGCGTCCACCCGGAGGCCCGTCGGGCGGGGCACGGCTCCCGCCTGCTCAACGCCGCGGTGGACACGCTGCGCGCCGGCTCGGACGACCTCGACGCCGTGATCACCTGGGTGCTGGCCGACGCGGAGGGCACCCGCGCCTTCCTGCAGAGCGCCGGGTTCGCCCCCGACGGCGCCTGGCGGGACCGGGTGGTCGACGACGACGGACGGACGGCCCGCGAGGTGCGCCTGGTGGCAGGACTGTGAGCACCGGCCCCACGGCATACCCGCTCCCCTGGTGGCGCACGCCCGCCGCCCGGCAGGGGCTGGCCGTGGGGCTGGTCGGTCTCTACGGCGTCAGCGCCGGCGCCCTGGGCGTCGCCGCCGGGCTCAGCGTCTGGCAGACCGTGCTGACCTCGCTGCTCATCTTCAGCGGCGGCTCGCAGTTCGCCCTGTACGGCGTGCTCGGCTCCGGCGGAGGAGCGGCGGCGGCCGTGGCGACCTCCACGCTGCTGGGCCTGCGCAACGGGTTCTACGGGCTCGAGCTGTCCCGGATCCTGCGGCCCGGCCCGCTCCTGCGTCCGCTCACCGCCCACCTGACGATCGACGAGTCGACCGCGGTTGCCCTTGCCCAGGACACGCGCGAGCAGGCCCGGGTCGGCTTCTTCACGACCGGCGTGACCCTGTTCGTCGTCTGGCAGAGCACGACCCTGCTGGGGGCGCTGGCGGGCGAGGCGATGGGCGACCCCCGGGACTACGGCCTGGACGCCGCCGCCGCCGCGGCCTTCGTCGCTCTCGTCTGGCCGCGGCTGGTCGGCCGCGGACCCGGCGGGCGCACCGGGCCGCTGGCCACGGCGGTCCTGGCGATGGTCCTGACCCTGGTCAGCGCCCCGTTCGTGCCGACCGGCGTGGAGGTGCTCGTGGGGGCCACGGCCGCCCTCGTCGTCGGCCTGCCGGCCCGCCGCGGACGCGACGGCGACCCCGGCCCGCCGCTGCCGGTGACCCGGGACGCCACGCCGGGCCGGCACGGTGGACCCCACGGCGGGCACGTGCAGGAGGGGGTCCGGTGACGCTGTGGATCGCCGTGCTCGGTGCCGGCGCGCTGGCCTACGGGCTCAAGCTCGGCGGCTACCTGGTGCCCGAACGGATCCTCGAGGTGCCGTGGATCGACCGGGTCGTGCCCCTGCTGACCGTGGCCCTGCTCAGCGCGCTCATCATCACCCAGGGCTTCCTGGCCGACGGGGTCCCCACGCTCGACGCCCGGGCCGCCGGCGTCGGCGTCGCCGTGGTGCTGCTGGTCCTGCGGGCCCCCTTCCTCGTCGTCGTGGCGCTCGCCGCGCTCACCGCCGCGCTGGTCCGACTGTGGGCCTGACGCCCGAGCACGCGACGGCCACGACCGCCCGGGCGTCGGGGCGGGTGGTCGCCGTCGACGTCGCCCGCGCGCTGGCGCTGCTCGGCATGTTCGCCGCCCACCTGGTCCCGGCCCGCGACGCGGACGCGGCCCGCGGCGTGGACCCGCTCTTCGAGCTGGTCGCCGGCCGCTCCTCGGCCCTGTTCGCCGTGCTCGCCGGCGTGAGCATCGCCCTGCTGACCAGGGACGTCCGATCGGGCGGGACCGGACACCGGCGGCGGCTGCTCGTCCGTGCGCTCCTGGTCGCCGTCCTGGGCCTGTGGCTGGGCCTGCTCGGATCGGGGCTGGCCGTGATCCTCACCTTCTACGGCGTGCTCTTCTGCTGCGCCCTGCCGGTGCTGGGCTGGGGCCCCGGCCGTCTGGCCGCGCTGGCGGTGGGCTGGGGGCTGCTCTCCCCCGTCGTCAGCCTGCTGCTGCGCCGGGAGCTGGGACCGCCCCAGCCCGTCGTCCCCTCGCTGGTCTCGCTGGCCGAGCCGCTCGAGCTGGCCCGGGAGCTGCTGCTCACCGGGTACTACCCGGTGCTCACCTGGGCCACCTACCTCTTCGTCGGCATGGCGGTGGGCCGGCTCGACCTGCGCCGCGCCGTCTGGGGGCCGCGGCTGGCGCTCGTGGGTGCCTGGACGGCCGCGCTCGCCCTGGCCGTCTCGGCCGGCGTCACGCGCTCGGCCGGTCCCCGGGCCGAGCTGCAGGAGACGTGGTGGCGCCCCGGGACCCCCTGGGCCGAGCTCGTCGTCGAGCTGCGCCGCGGCCTGTACGGCGTGCACCCGGCCGGGTCGCCCTGGTGGCTGGGCGTGTGGTCCCCGCACAGCGGCAGCATCGCCGACCTGGCGCACACGAGCGGGTGCGCGCTGCTGGTCCTGGGGCTGCTCCTGCTGGCCGTCCGGGTGCTGCCGGGGGTGCCGTGGTGGCTGCTCGCCGGGGCCGGGTCGATGACGCTGACGCTCTACACCACCCACGTCGTCGTCATGGCCAGCGCCCTGGGGGTCGGGGGGCATGCCGCGCTCCTCGCCCACGCGGGCGCGGCCGTGCTGGTGGGGTCCTTGTTCGTCCGGTCCGGGGTCAAGGGACCGCTGGAGGCTGGGGTGGCGGCGGTCACCCGCCAGGTGGGGCCGCCCTGAGCAGGCAGGATGACATGCTGGGCCGATGAGCCTGACCGTCGACCCGGGCGCGACGACCCCCGTCTTCCAGCAGATCTGCGACCAGGTGGTCGCCTCCGTGAGGGAGGGGCGGCTGGCCGCGGGTGCCCGGCTCCCGACCGTGCGGCAGCTCGCGTCCGACCTGGGTGTGGCGACGAACACGGTGGCCAAGGCCTACCGCCAGCTCGAGTCGGAGGGGCACGTCCAGACCCGCGGCCGGCACGGCACCGTCGTGCTGCCCCCTCCCGGCAGCGGCGCCGGGGGCCGCGCGCTCGGCACCGCCGACGCCTTCGTCGCCGAGGCCCGGCGCAGCGGGCTGAGCCTCGAGGAGGCCGTCGGCCTGCTGCGCTCGCGGTGGTGACCGGCCCGTTCATCTGACGTTCATCTTCTGCAGGTGCGGTGCACGACGCTCACCTGCGAAAACACGCCGGTCGACATCCGTTGTCTATCTTTCGTTCACGCTTTCATGTACGGTAGGTGAACAGAAGATGAACGAGGCCAGGTCGGAACGACGACCGGCAAGGAGGTGGACACCATGACCCAGGTCCGAGAACTGCGCAGGACGCCGCGCCCCAGCGTGATGTCGTGGGTCCCCGTGACCGACGCCCACGGGCGCACGCGGATGGAGATGCGCTGGAACGTCGCCGAGGACGTCCGGCCGGCGCGCGCCGCCCGGACGGCCGCCTGAAGGCACCGACCACGCACGACGACCCACGCACGACGAAAGGGCGGGCCCGGACGCGAAGTCCGGGCCCGCCCTTGGTCGTGCGGGCGGGGAGGATCAGCCCTCGGAGGAGCCGCCCTCGGCGTCGCCGCCACCCTCACCGGTGCCGCTGCCGCCGCGTCCGCGGCCGCCCCGACGCCGACGCTGACGACGGGGGCGGTCGCCACCCTCGGGATCGGCGTCGGACCCGTCGTTCGCGTCGCTCGCGCCGGACCCGTCGTTCGCGTCGTCCGACCCGGCGGCGTCATCGGCCTGCTCGGCCGGGGCGTCCGCCACGGGGACCTGGGTCTCGGCACCCGGCAGCTGCGGGGCCTCGGCCGCGGCGGCCGCCGTCTGCACCTCGGACTGCTCGGCACCCTGGCCTGCGTCGTCCGACGACGACCCGTCCGAGCTCCCGTCCTCGGAGCCCTCGGCCACGACGGCCGCGAGCGACAGCTTGCCGCGCGGGTCGATCTCCTTGAGCTCGACCTGGACCTTCTGGCCCACCGAGAGCACGTCCTCGACCGCGTCGATGCGACGGCCGCCGACGAGCTTGCGGATCTCGGAGATGTGCAGCAGACCGTCCTTGCCCGGGAGCAGGGAGATGAACGCCCCGAAGGTCGTGGTCTTGACCACGGTCCCCAGGAAGCGCTCGCCCACCTCGGGCATCTGCGGGTTGGCGATCGCGTTGACGGCCGCGCGGGCGGCCTCGGCCGAGGGGCCGTCGGTCGCGCCGATGTAGACCGTGCCGTCGTCCTCGATCGAGATGTCGGCGCCGGTGTCCTCCTGGATCTGGTTGATCATCTTGCCCTTCGGGCCGATGACCTCGCCGATCTTGTCGACCGGCACCTTCACCGTGATGACGCGCGGGGCGTAGGGGCTCATCTCGTCGGGGACGTCGATGGCCTCGTTCATCACGTCGAGGATGTGCAGCCGGGCCTCGCGGGCCTGGGTCAGCGCGCTCCCGAGGACCTCGGCGGGGATGCCGTCGAGCTTGGTGTCCAGCTGGATCGCGGTGACGAACTCCTTGGTGCCGGCGACCTTGAAGTCCATGTCGCCGAAGGCGTCCTCGGCACCGAGGATGTCGGTGAGGGCGGCGTACTGCGTCTTGCCGTCGACCTCCGCCGAGACCAGGCCCATCGCGATGCCGGCGACCGGGGCACGCAGAGGCACACCGGCGTTGAGCAGCGACATCGTGGACGCGCAGACCGAGCCCATCGAGGTCGAACCGTTGGAGCCAAGCGCCTCGGACACCTGGCGGATGGCGTAGGGGAACTCCTCGCGGGTCGGCAGGACCGGCATGAGGGCACGCTCGGCGAGCGCGCCGTGCCCGATCTCGCGACGCTTGGGCGAGCCCACGCGGCCGGTCTCACCCGTGCTGTAGGGCGGGAAGTTGTAGTTGTGCATGTAGCGCTTGCGGCTCACCGGCGAGAGGGTGTCCAGCTGCTGCTCCATCCGGAGCATGTTGAGCGTGGTGACACCCATGATCTGGGTCTCGCCGCGCTCGAAGATCGCCGAGCCGTGCGCCCGCGGGATGACCTCGACCTCGGCGCTGAGCGCGCGGATGTCGCGCAGTCCACGGCCGTCGATGCGGACCTCGTCGCGCAGGATGCGCTCGCGGATCAGCTTCTTCTGCACGGCGCGGTAGGCGGCGTTCAGTTCCTTGTCCCGGCCGGCGAAGGGCGCGTCCTCGGTGACGTCCGAGTCACCGGCGGCGTCCCAGTGCAGGCCGAGCAGCTTGCCCTTCATCGCGATCTTGATCTCGTCGATCCGGTGCTCGCGCTCCTGCTTGCCGGAGATCTGCAGCGCCTCGGCGAGGTCGGCCGAGGTGGCCTCCTCCACGGCGGCGTAGGCGTCGTCCTCGTAGTCGAGGAAGCGCGGGAACTCCTGGACCTCCTTGGCGGAGCCGGCGGCCAGCTGGGCCTGGGCCTCGCACAGAGCCTTGATGAACGTCTTGGAGGCCTCCAGACCCTCGGCGACGACCTCCTCGGTCGGGGCCTGCTTGCCCTCGTTCTTCACCAGGTCCCAGGTGGCGTCGGTGGACTCGGCCTCGACCATCATGATCGCGACGTCGTCCCCCACGACCCGGCCGGCGACGACCATGTCGAAGGTCGACCGCTCGCTGTCGGAGAAGTTGGGGAAGGCGACCCACTGACCGTCGATCAGGGAGACGCGGGTGGCACCGATGGGGCCGCTGAAGGGCAGCCCCGAGATCTGCGTCGACGCGCTCGCCGCGTTGATCGCCAGCACGTCGTACTGGTGGTCGGGGTTGAGCGAGAGGACGGTGATGACGACCTGGACCTCGTTGCGCAGGCCCTTGGCGAAGGTCGGGCGCAGCGGTCGGTCGATGAGCCGGCAGGTGAGGATGGCGTCGGTCGACGGCCGGCCCTCACGCCGGAAGAAGCTGCCGGGGATCTTGCCCGCGGCATACATGCGCTCCTCGACGTCCACCGTCAGCGGGAAGAAGTCGAAGTGGTCCTTGGGGTGCTTGCCCGCCGTCGTGGTCGACAGCAGCATGGTGTCGTCGTCGAGGTAGGCGGTGACGGAGCCGCCGGCCTGCCTGGCCAGGCGTCCGGTCTCGAACCGGACGGTGCGGGTGCCGAAGCTGCCGTTGTCGATCTGGGCTTCGGCGAACGTGATCTCTGGACCCTCCATGGGCCCTCCTTTGCATCTCTTCCTCAGCTCGGGGCATCGTCGTTGTGCCCGGCTGTGTCCTTCTGGTGGGCACGCGTCTCGCGTCCCCTGGGTCAGGCTAGCGAGAGCCCGGCCCTACGCAGAAGGAGCGGTCCCCGATCCTTCGGGAACCGCTCCCCCTGCGACGTTCAGCGGCGCAGGCCGAGACGCTTGATCAGCGACCGGTAGCGCTCGATGTCGACCTGCTCGAGGTAGCGCAGCAGACGCTTGCGCTTGCCGACGAGCAGCAGCAGACCACGACGGGAGTGGTGGTCGTGCTTGTGCTCGCGCGAGTGCTCGGTGAGCTCCTTGATGCGGTGCGTCAGCAGCGCGACCTGCACCTCGGGCGAGCCGGTGTCGCCCTCGGTCGTGGCGTACTCCTTGATGATCTCCTGCTTGGCGGCAGTCTCGTTCGCCATGGGCGACTCCTTCGTGTCGTTGCGCGGCGCAACCCGGGCCTGTCCACCGGGGCACTCTGGATCCGCGGCCGTCATGACGGCATCGATCAGATTATCAGCGCGCCCCGACGGTGCCCTAATCGTCCTAGGCTGGCTGTATGACGCTCCTCCCCTTCCCGACGGACTGGCGGTCCGCGCTCGTCGTGGTCGCCCACCCCGACGACATCGAGTACGGCACCGCCGCGGCGGTCGCCGCGTGGACGGCTGCGGGCAAGGAGGTCACCTACCTGCTCGTGACCCGCGGCGAGGCCGGCATCGACACCATGCCGCCGGAGGAGGCCGCCGATGTCCGCGAGCAGGAGGAGCGCGACGGGGCGCGGGAGGTGGGCGTGGAGGACGTGCGCTTCCTCGAGGGCTTCCCCGACGGCACGCTCGTGGGCGGGCTGGAGCTGCGGCGGGCGCTGGCGCGCGAGATCCGTCGGGTGCGTCCCGACGTGGTTCTCACGCAGACCTACGCCGAGCGCTTCGCCGGCGGCATGCTCAACCAGGCCGACCACCGGGTGGTGGGCCTGGAGGTCCTCGACGCGGTCGCCGCTGCCGGCAACCGCTGGATCTTCCGCGACCTGCTCCACGAGGGGCTGGACCCGTGGGCGGGGGTGCGCTGGCTCGGCTGGGTCGGCGCGGAGGCCACCCACGAGCTGGACGTCACCGAGCACTTCGAGGCCGCCGTCCGTTCCCTGGAGGCGCACCGGGCCTACAACGAGGCCCTGCCCGACGACTTCCCCTCGCCCCGCCAGCTGCTGACGCAGATCCTCGCGGTCGACCAGGGCGGCGAGGGAGCCCCTGACGGCGCAGGCACCCCGGTCAGCCCAGGCACCCCGGACACCCCAGGCACCCCGACCGACCGGCCCGTCCGTTACCGCTGGACCGTCGACCTCGTCGAGCGCTGAGCTCGCCCGGTTCACCTGCTCCCTTTTCCACACGAGGAATCTCTGTCAGTGCAGGGGAAACATCCCCTGGATCCGCCCCCCGATCCCGACGAGTTTCGTTGCTCGACGCGACCCACCGGGTGGACGACGGGGACATGCAGCCGTTGCGGTGGCCCGAGGACGGCGACGTGGCCGGGACACAGCGAACGAGCGGAGCACTCCCGCAACGGCGTCCGCCGCAGCCCCGGCACTCAGGTGCGTCGCTGGCAGTTGCCGCACCAGAACAGGTTCCGACCGGCCACCACCTTGTGGCGCACGGTGGACCCGCACCGCAGGCACGGCATACCGGTGCGCTGGTAGACGGCGAACTCGCGCGGCACGACCGGGTCTCGCCCCGCTCCAGCGCCGCGACGGTGTCCTCGAGGACGTCGTCGAGGGTGATGATCGTCCCGGTCCGCACGCCCCAGGGCATCAGCCGGACGAGGTCGTCCCAGACGAGCTGCCACGACGCGCGTTTGAGCGAGCGCCCCGGGCGGAGCGGGTGCAGCCGGTGGCGCCAGAGCACCTCGCACCGGTAGATGTTCCCCACCCCCGCCACCACGGTCTGGTCCATGAGGAGCTCGGCGAGGGTCTTGCCCGAGCGGGAGATCCTCCGGTATGCCGTGTCCGCGGCGGTCCCGTCGTCGGGCTGGAGGGGATCCGGGCCCTGGCGGGCCACGAGGCGGTCGACCTCCTGCTCGTCGACGACCTCGCAGGCCATCGGTCCCCGCAGGTCGGCGACGTGGAGGCCGTCCTCGATGCGCAGACGCACCTCGCCGACGACCGGGGGTCCGCTCTCGCGGTGGTCCTCGGCGACGGGCAGGACGAACCACTTGCCGATGAGGCCGAGGTGCACGTAGAGGGTGCGCCCCTCGGCGAAGTCGACGAAGAGCAGCTTGCCGTGCGCCCAGGACCGCTCCAGCACGCTGCCGTCCAGCTGCGCCGCGCCGTCGACGAACCGGCCCTGGGGGCTGCTGACGTGCGGGAGGGTGCCGGCGAAGGCGGTGTCGATCGCACCGGCGAGCCGGTGCAGCGTGTGTCCTTCGGGCATGGGCCCCATCCTCGCAGGACGGGCACCGTCCCGAGGTCAGCCCTCGGAGGAGACGACCTCGCCGGTGGTGGTGCCGACCTTCACGTCGACCTCGTTCCCGTTGTCGGTGTCGTCGAGGGAGACGTCCCAGACCCAGGTGCCGTCCTCGTCGTCCAGCTCGACGTCGTCCAGCCCGCCGCCGACCTCGGCGACGGCCGTCCCCACGGCCTCGGCGAGGGTCACCACGGCCGCCTCGAGCGCGGCCCGGTCCTCCTCGTCGAGGTCGTCGTCCTCGGTCTCCACCACGGTGCCGTCGGACCGACGGTCACCTCCACGGAGCGGCCGTCGACGGCGACGTCCACCTCCCAGCCACCGTCACCGTCCTCGTCGTCCAGCGCGTACGCGGTCCCGCCCGCCTCGGCCTCGGCGGTCTCGACGGCCGCGAGCCCGGATGCGGTGGGGTCGAAGGATCCGGCGTCACCAGAGGCTGAGGCGGTGCCGTCGTCGGTGCCGGTGGCGTCGTCGGTGCCGCTCGCGTCCTCGGAGCCCGTGCTGTCGTCGTCGGTCCCCTCGTCGTCCTCCGGCGCGGGCGCGGGCACGGCGCTGGGGGTGGCGTCGGCGGTGGGCGTGGCTCCCGGGTCCTCGTCGCCGCCGCAGGCGGTGAGGGTCAGCCCGAGGGCGAGGGTCATGGCCAGGGTGGTCGTCCGTGAGGTCCTCATGTCACCAGGATGCCCCTCCGGCATGAGACGTGCTCTCATGAGACGCCTCTCATTGCTCCGGTCCCGTCCGCCGCACCGGCCGGACTCCCGTCGACGACGGCGTGGCTCCCTCAGCCGGTGTCGCGCGCTCCGGCGGCCACCCCGTCGACGGTGGCACGCCCGTCAGCCGGTGTTGCGCAGACCGGCGGCCACCCCGTTGACGGTGGCCAGGAGCACCCGCTGCAGCTGCTGGGTCTCCTCCTCGGCGACCTCGTCCTCGCCGTCCTCCCGCAGCCGTCGCAGCAGCTCGACCTGCAGGTAGGAGATGGGGTCCAGGTAGTTGTCCCGCACGGCCAGCGTGCGCTTGAGGACGGGCTGGTCGTCGAGCAGGTCCTCCTCGCCCGTCAGCGCCTTGAGCTCGGAGACGGTGAGCTCGAACTCGGTCCGGATGTCGTCGAAGACGTGCCGCAGCTCCGCAGGGACGAGCGTCTCGACGTAGTGCGCCGCGATGTCCAGGTCGGTCTTGGCGACCGTCATCTCCACGTTCGACAGCACAGCGGCGAAGAAGTGCCAGCGCTCCAGCATCTCGCTGAGGGTCTCGCCGTGACCCGCCTCCCGCGCCGCCTTGAGCCCCGACCCGACCCCGTACCACCCCGGCACGATCTGCCGCGTCTGCGTCCAGCCGAAGACCCACGGGATGGCCCGCAGCCCCTCCAGCCCGGCCCCGGTGTCGGGCCGCTTGGACGGGCGCGAGCCGATGTTGAGCGCGCCCAGCTGGTCCACGGGCGTGGCGGCGACGAAGTAGGCCGGCAGGTCGGGGTCCTCGATGAGGCGGCGGTAGGCGGTGAACGCGGCGTCGCTGGCCACGTCCATCACCGCTCCGTAGCGCTCCCGCTCCGCGGCCGTCGTCCGGGGGTCGCGGTGCAGGGCGGACGCGCGCAGGACGGCCGCCAGCGACAGCTCGAGGTTCTCCTTGGCCAGCGCGGGCAGGGAGTACTTGTCGGAGATGACCTCCCCCTGCTCGGTGAACTTGATCTCGCCCTCGAGCACCCCGTTGGGCTGGGCCAGGATCGCGTCGTAGGTGGGGCCGCCGCCGCGACCGACCGACCCTCCGCGCCCGTGGAAGAGCCGCAGCCGGACCCCGTGCCGGGCCGCGACGTCGCGCAGCGCGCGCTGGGCCTGGTGGATCGCCCACTGGCTGGTCAGCACACCCGCCTGCTTGTTGGAGTCGGAGTAGCCGAGCATGACCTCCTGCACGTCGCCGCGCAGCCGCACCACCTCGCGGTAGGACGGGGTGGACAGCAGCGTGTCCACCAGCTCGGCCGCGCCACGGAGCTCGTCGATCGTCTCCAGGAGGGGGGCGAAGCCGACCCGGGCGAAGGCCCCCTGACCGGCGGCGTCCCCGCGCAGGTCGACCAGCCCGGCCTCCCGGGCGAGCACCGCGGGCGCCAGCACGTCGTCGGGCCCCTGCGTCATCGAGACGATGTAGGTCTCCACGACCGCCTCGCCGTAGGTCTGCACCGCGTGCCGGATCTCGTCGAAGATCGCCAGCACCGGGCCACGGGCGGCGGCGCGGGTCAGCAGGGGGCGGCGGGAGCCGAGCTCCTCGGCCAGCACACGGGTGCGCCCGGGCCGATCGAGCGCGGCATACCCCTCCGCACCCGCGGCGCCGACGGCGTCGAGCATCGGCCCGAGCTCGGCGTGGTGCTTCTCGGCGTGCTCGCGCACGTCGAGGGTGGCCAGGTGCAGGCCGGTGCCGGCGAGGGTCTGGGCCGCGCGCGCGACCCGGCCGTCGGCGACCAGCCCGCCCCCGTGCTCGCGCAGGGAGTCGGCCACCACCTGCAGGTCGGCCACGATCTCGTGACCGTCGGCGTAGTCGCGGCCCGGTTCGTGCTCGCTCAACCGGTCCAGGCGGGTCGCCGTGTTGAGCAGCTTGGCCCGCACGCAGGTGAGCTTGAGCCGGTAGGGCTCCTGGGCGTTCAGCTCGAGCACCCGCGGGTCAAGGCCGGGCAGGTGGCGCAGGTCCTCCTCGAGCGAGGCGCGCAGCTGCGGGGCCACGTCGACGATCTCGGTGGAGGAGGACAGCTGGGAGATGAGCACGTCCACCAGCGCCAGGGCGACGGTGACGGCGTGTCGGCCCTGCAGCTGCAGGATCTCGCGGGTCACCTCCGGCGTGACGAACGGGTTGCCGTCCCGGTCGCCCCCGATCCAGGAGCCGAACCGCAGCGGCGGGCGGGTGACGTCGACGGCCACGCCGTGCACGGCCAGCAGGTCGCCCAGGTCCCCCAGCAGGTCGGGCATCGTCTCGGTCAGCACCTCGTCGAGGTAGTACATCGCGTTGCGCGCCTCGTCCATGGGGGTCGGACGGGTCTGGCGCAGCTCGTCGGTCTGCCAGACGAGGTCGACCAGCTCGGCCAGGTCCCGGTCCTGCCGGCGGCGGGCGACGGTGTCCGGCTCGGTCGGCACGGCCAGCACGTCCGCCAGGTGGCGGATCTTGGTGAGCACGCTGCGGCGCGACGCCTCGGTCGGGTGGGCGGTGAAGACGGGCCGCACGTCCAGCTCGGCGACGGTGCTGGCCAGCAGCTCCGCACCGCCGGCCTCGACCACGTCGCGCACCGCCGAGGTGAGCCAGCCGTCCGCCTCGGCGCGGGAGGTCAGCGTGCGCACGCGGTGCACCTGCTCGGCGGCGTTGGCGAGGTGGAAGTATGCCGCGAACGCGCGGACGAGGGCGCTCGCGCGCTCCGGCGGCAGGTCGGCCAGGACGGCCCGGACCTCCTCGGCCGCGCCGGCGTCACCCTCCTTGCTGGCCTTGGTGGTCAGCCGGACCTGCTCCACGGCGTCCAGCAGCTCCTGCCCGTGGTGGCGCACCAGAGCCTGGCCCAGCAGGGTGGAGACCCGCCGGACGTCGGCGCGCAGCTCGGGGCTGATCGGGTCGTGCAGGTCGGGCTGGTCTGGCTCGTCGGTCACGCGGCGAGCCTATCGGTCGGCCCCTCAGGTCCCGGCCGTCGCCGCCGGCCGCTCGCCCAGCCAGCGGCGCACGGGGCAGGACGGGGTCGCGAACCAGCACACCACGGCGGCCAGCGCGGCCAGAGCGGCCGCCGCGCCCAGCCACAGGCCGTAGGGCGAGGGCAGCTCCTGGGCCAGGATGAAGAAGGCCATGGCCAGCACGAAGACGCCGAAACCCTTGCGCAGCACCAGCTCGGGGATGACGCCCGCGAGCCGGGCCCCGGCGAAGGAGCCGACCACCGCGGCGGCCGTCACCCCCAGCACGAGCGGCCAGTCGAGCTGGACGCTGGTCAGGTAGCCCGCCAGCCCGGCGAAGGACTTCATCGCGATGACGAGCAGCGAGGTGGCCACGGCCACCGGCATCGGCAGCCCGCCGAGCAGGGCCAGCGCCGGGACGACGAGGAACCCTCCCCCGGCCCCGACGATGCCGGTGACCAGGCCCACGACCAGGCCCTCGACGACGACCTTGCCCACGGGCAGCTCACCGGTCGTCGGCCCGCCCCCGCCTGCTCGCTGCGGCCGCGGATCATCGCCACGGCCGTCGCCAGCATCATCAGCGCGAACGCGATCATGAGGACCTGACCGGGGACGTAGCCGCCCAGGACCCCGCCGGCGAACGCGCCCGCCATCCCCGCGGCGCCGAAGACCAGGCCCGTGCGCCACCGCACCCGCCCCTTCCGGGCGTGGCTGACCACGCTCACCGCCGAGGTGACCCCGACGACGAACAACGACGCCGCGATCGCCTCCTTGGCCTCCATCCCGGCCACGTAAGCCAGGATCGGCACGGTCAGGATCGAGCCGCCCCCGCCGAGCAGGCCGAGCGAGATGCCGATGACGACGGACAGCAGCAGCGTGATCGCGAGGATGGCGGACACGAGTTCCTCCTGGTGGACGGGCGGGTGGACGTCAGTCGACGGTGGGCAGCTGCCCGATGGCCTCGTGGGCCTGCGGGTCCTGGGCGCCGCGGTTCCACGGCATCCTCGCCAGGGCCGAGCCCATCGCGCAGGTGTTGCTGGCGGCCGAGAAGGCCAGACCGGCGCCCACGGCCCCGGCGACGAGGCGCAGCTTGGGCGAGACCAGCTCACCGGCGAGCCAGACCGGTCGTCACCAGGAGCAGACAGACCGGTCGTCACCAGGGTGCCGGCGACCATGCGGACCTGGCGGTCCATGGCCCAGCGCTGCTCGCCGCGCACGACGTCGCCGCCCGCGGCGGCGAAGGCGGGGGCACCGCCGTCGAGGACGAGGGCGGAGTCCATGCCGACCTCGTGCAGGCGCACGCGGGCCTGCTCGGCCCGGACGCCGGAGTGGCAGACGAGGACGACGCGGCGGCCGACCCGCTGGGCGACGTCCTGGGTGTGTTCGGCCAGCAGCGGCAGCGGGACGTTGTAGGAGCCGCGGATGTGCAGGGACTCGAACTCGGCCGCCGAGCGCACGTCGATGACGACGACGTCGTCGTGCCGCTCGATCCACGCCTTGAGGGTGTCGGCGTCGATGACGGTCGTGGGGGTGTCCAGGGTGGTGCTCACGAAGATCCTTCCGTCGGCCCGGCAGCGGCGCCGCCCGGGTCGGGGTGTTCTGGGCGTCGTCCCGACGTGCCGGACCCGGCCGGGAGGGTTCTCCCGGCCGGGTCGGCGGCCGGCGGGACGGGTCGAGGGGCGTGCGGTCAGAAGGGGGGCCGGGTCAGCCGCCCACCGGGGCGCGGCGGGACTGCTCCTGCAGCCACCCGGCGTAGCTGCCCTCCAGCTCGACCACGTCGAACCCGGCGCGGCGCAGGGCGGAGGCGGCGACGCTGTTGCGCAGGCCGGACTGGCAGAAGGTCACGATGCGGCCCTCGCCGGGCAGCCGGTCGGTGTGCCAGAGCACCCGGCCGGCGGAGAGCTGCTCGGCGCCGGGGATCGTGCCCTCGCTGTGCTCGGTCCGGTTGCGCACGTCGAGCAGGAGCGCGTACGGCATACCGTCCAGGTCCGCCGGGGCGACCGTCGCGGGCTTCTCGAGCGGGAGGCCGTCCAGGGAGGTGACGTAGCCGGTCACGTCGTCGACACCGACCCGCACCAGGTGGTCCCAGACGTCCTGGGCGGTCTCCTGGTCGGGGGCCAGCAGCACGAGCGGACGGGAGTCCTTCTCCGGGTCGTAGGCCCAGCCGCCGTAGGTGGCGGCCTTGTCGGGCGCCGGGATGGACAGCGAGCCGGGCACGGCGCCGCCGTGGACCTCCTCGACGGGGCGGGTGTCCACGAGGGTGATCGTGTCTCCCTCGAGGCCGGCGCGGACGGCGTCGGTGGTCAGCTCGGCGAGCGGGGCGCGCTCGCCCATCACGGCCGGGCCCAGCTTGTTCTCCCGCTTCATCCGCCCGAAGTAGGCGTGGGCGTCGGGCTGCCCGTCGAGCAGCTCGTCGACGAATCCCTGCTCGTCGTCCGTCGCCAGGTAGGGGGCCCACCAGGCGTAGAGCCGCTCGTAGCCGACCGTGGTCGACGGCAGCGCGCCCAGCGCCTTGCCGCAGGCCGAGCCGGCACCGTGCGCCGGGTAGACCTGGACGTGGTCGGGCAGGGTGAGGAAGGAGTCCTTGAGCGAGCCGAAGAGCTGCTTGGCCCCGACGAACCGGGTGTCGACGCCGCCGGCGGCCTCGTCGAGCAGGTCGGGACGGCCGAGGTCCCCGGAGAAGACGAAGTCGCCGGAGAGCAGGTAGCCGGGCTGGTCGGTGAAGGCGCCGTCGGTCACGAGGAACACCAGGTGCTCCGGGGTGTGACCGGGGGTGTGGAGGGCCTTGACGGTGATGTTGCCGAGGGTGATGGTGTCGCCGTGGTGCAGGCGGGTGCCCTCGAAGCCGTACTGCCAGTCCTCGCCACCCTCGCCGGAGACGTAGATCTGGGCTCCGGTGGCCGCGGCCAGCTCGCGGGTGCCGGACAGGTAGTCGGCGTGGATGTGGGTCTCGGTGACCGCCACGATCTTCATGCCGTTCTTGGCGGCGAGGTCGAGGTAGACCTGGATGTCGCGACGGGCGTCGACGACGACCGCCTCGCCCTTGGCCTGGCAGCCGATGACGTAGCTGGCCTGGGAGAGGTCCTCGTCGTAGATGCGCTCGAGCAGCATGCGTTCACTCCTTGTGAGGGGGGTGGGTGTGCGATGTCACAAATATACCCCCAGGGGTATGCGTCCTGCAACTTGGGGGACGCGTCACCCGTCCTCGCGCAGGCGCAGGGTCTCCCAGATCCGGCGGGCCGCCGGGGCTGCGGCGTCACCGCCGAGCCCGCCCTCCTCGACGAGCACGACGACGACGTACCGGGGGTCCTGGACGGGGCCGTAGGAGGCGAACCAGCTCGTGGCCGTCTGCCCGAGAACCTCGGCCGACCCGGTCTTACCCGCCACCGGCAGGTCCTCGTGCGGCCAGCCGCGGAAGGCCTGGGCTGCGGTGCCGCGCACGGTCACGCCGGCCAGCCCGGCACGGACCACGGCGAGGTCCTCGGCGGGGACGGAGACGGCGCCGACCTGCTCGGGGTCGATCTCGCGGAGCACCTCGCCGTCGGTCGCGGAGACGGACGCGGCCACCCGCGGGGCGACGAGCCGGCCGCCGTTGGCCACGGCCGCGTAGCCGACCGCCAGCTGGAGGGGGGTGACCGAGACGTCACCCTGCCCGATGGACAGGTTGACCGCGTCCCCCGGGCGCCACTGCCAGCCGTCGGCGCAGCTCTCGACCGCCAGCTGCTCGAGGAACTCCCGGCGTTCGCGGTCGGCGACCTCCGGGTAGCCGTCCTCGGCGCGACGGCACGACTCCTCCCGGGTGGCCTCCCAGTACTCCCGCTTCCAGGCCCGGGAGGGCAGCGTCCCGGGAGCCTCCCCCGGCAGGTCGACGCCGGTGGGCCGGCCCAGGCCGAACCCGCGGGCCACGGCCAGGAACCTGTCCTCCGCGTCGGCGACGGCCTCACCGTCGCCCCCCGGCGCGGGTCCGAGCCCGCCGAGCTGCTGCCAGTGCTCGTAGGCCCACCGGTAGAAGGTCGTGTCGCAGGAGACCTCGAGCACCTCGGGCAGGGTCAGGCGGCCGAACTCCTCGGACTCGTAGTTGGTGAACCGCTGCCCGGCGATGGTCACCGCCCCGGGGCAGGCGTGCCGCGCCCCGGGGTCGACACCCGTCTGCAGGGCCGCGAGGAGGGTGAAGGCCTTGAACGTCGAGGCCGGAGGGAAGGTGCGGGCCAGCACGCGGTCGACGAGGGGGGCGCCCTGCTCGGGGTCCACGAGCGCCTGGTAGTCGGCCGTGGACAGGTCGCCGGTCCACACCGAGGGGTCGTAGGTCGGCCAGCTCGCGGCGGCCAGCACCGCCCCGTCCCGGGGATCCATGACGACCGCCGCCGCCGACCGGGCGGGGGCGCCGTCGTCGCGGGCCTGCTCGACCGTGTCCGCGAGCGCCTGCTCGGCGGCGGCCTGCACGGCCGTGTCCAGGTGCGTGCGCAGGTCGGACCCCGGCGACGGATCGGTGCGGGCCAGCTGGCCGGTGACCACGCCCCGGGCGTCGACGGCCACGGTGGTGCGCCCCGGGGTGCCGCGCAGGACGTCGTCGTAGGCGGCCTCCAGGCCGGCCCGGCCGACGCGGTCGTCGGCCCCGACGCCGCCGTCGGAGGCCTCGACCTCCTCCTGCGTCGGGCGGCCGAGGTAGCCCAGGACGTGCGCGGCCGAGATCCCCTCCGGGGCGGGGTGGTCGCGCACCGGCACGGTCCGCACGTCGATGCCGGGGAAGTCCTCGGGCCGTTCCAGGAGCGCCAGCGCCGCAACCGGGTCGACGTCGTGGGCGAGGGGCACGGGCTGGTAGGGCGACCCGGAGAAGCAGGCCGGGACCGGGGGGGCGTCGGCGGTGCCGCACAGGCGCGTGCGTCCCCACAGCTGGTCGGCGGGCAGGTCCAGCGCCCGTGCGACGTCGAGGACGAGCGCGCGGCCCTCGTCCTCGGCCTCCAGGAGCCGGGCGGGGTCCACGGTGACGACGGTCGACGGGGCGTTGCCGACGAGCGGGGTGCCGTCGGCCGCGAGGATCCGGCCGCGCACCGCCGGGACGTGCAGCTCCCGGGTGCTGACCGCCGCGGCCTCGGCCGCCTCCTGCGGGGCGGCGAGCTGCAGCTGGGCCAGCCGCAGCAGGAGCACCACCCCCAGGAGGACCACGACGAGGGCGAGCACCCAGACGCCGACGGTCGTCGGCGGGCGCCGGACCCGGGGGGTGCTGACCTGCGGCCGGGGCACGGGGACGAGCGGCCGGTGGCGACGGAGGCCCTCGGCCGGGCGGTCCCCCGTGCTCACCGGCGCCCCCCGGCACGCCCGGGTCCCAGGCGTCGCTCGAGCGCCAGCAGCGCGGGGACCAGCCCCAGGGCCAGGACGGCGGTCCAGCCCCAGGACGCCAGCAGGTCACCGACCCGGACGGTGCCCCACCCGGCCGCGGCGGCCACCCAGCGGACCGCCGGTGGCACGGCCGCGGCGAGCACCGCGAGCACCCACGGGACCACCGGGGACAGGGCGGCCGCGGGCCGGGCCAGGCCCGAGAGGGCACCCACGGAGGCGAGCACGAGGGCGGTGCCGCCGGCCGGTGCGGCGCCGGGCGGCACGAGGTCGACAAGCCAACCGCCGGCGAGCCCGACGAGGACCCCGGTGGCGGGGCCGCGGGCCAGCGCCGCGGCGACGACCACGAGCACCACCAGGTCGGGCCGTGGCCCGCCGGACGGCCAGGTCGAGGACAGCAGGGCCGCTGCCACGAGCAGCGCCGCGCGCACGGGCACGACCAGCCCGCGAGGTGCGGCGCGGTCGCTCCCCGACCGGCCACGGGCACCGCCCGCGCTCCTCACGGCGCCTGCCCCTCCCCCTCGGGCAGGACGACCGCGACGAGGTCGAGGGTGTCCGTGTCCACGTGGGGACGCACGACCGCCGTGCTGCCCAGCTGTCCGCGGTCGGGGTCGGGCGCGCGGACGACCCCGAGCGCGACGCCGGCGACGTACGGCCGGTCGTCCGGGCTGCCCAGCGTGGTCACCTCGTCGCCGACCCGGGGCACGGTGTCCCCCAGCGCGGTGAGCGTGAGCTCGCCCTGCCCCCGGGGCGGCAGGCCGGGCGGTGGCTCGGCGGCGACGCTGCCCAGGGCACCGTCGGTGCCGTAGCGCACCCCGACGACGACGCCGGCGTCCCCGACCAGGAGCACGTCCGCCGAGCTGCCGGCGACCCGCAGCACCCGCCCCACCAGCCCGTCGGCCGCGACGACCGTCAGGTCCGGCGACACCCCGTCGTCGGCGCCGACGTCGATGGTCACGGTCCGGCCGGCGACCGGGGAGGTGCCCGGGGAGAACCCGACGACCCGGGCCGGCAGGAGCCGGTGCCCGTCGTCGACGACCCGGTCGTCCAGGGCGCCCAGCTGCTCGTGGCGGCGGACCTGCTCACGCAGCCGGGCGACCTCGGCGGCGAGGGCGTCCCGCTCGGCGGTGAGCGCGCGCACCCGGCCCTCGTCCCAGCCGGTCAGCGCCTGCCGCACCGGTGCGGTGACGTCGGCGACGACGCCCCGGGCGGGGTCGAGCACCTGCGGACGGGCCACGTCGACGACGACCGCGCCGGCGGTGAGCAGGGCGGCGACGAGCGCGGTGACGTACAGGGGGCGCCGGCGGGACCGCATACCTCGGCTCATGCCCCGGGGGCCCTGGCCAGCACCCGGCGCAGGACGGCCAGGTCGTCGACGCAGGCCCCGGCGCCGCGCACGACGGCGTGCCGGGGCTCCTCGGCGACCCGGACGGGGACGCCGAGCTCGTGGCGGAGGCGTTCGGCCCAGCCCCGCAGCAGGGCACCACCACCGGTGAGGACGACGCCGGAGGACAGCAGGTCGCCGGCGAGCTCTGGAGGGCACACGTCGAGCACCTGCCGGACCACCTCGACGACCTGCACGGTGACCGGTTCGATCATCCGTCGCACCTGGGTGCTGCCCAGCTCCACGGTGCGGGGCAGGCCGGTGCCCAGGTCCCGCCCCCGCACCCGGGTGGTCAGCTCGGTGGCGGGCGGCCACACGGAGCCCACCCGGTGGACGACGTCGGTGGCGGTGCGCTCACCCAGGAGCAGGTCGTAGGTCTGGCGGACGCCGCGGACGACCGCCTCCTCGACCTCGTCCCCTCCGATCCGTGCGCTGCGGGCGTTGACCACGCCGCCGAGGCTGAGCACGGCCACGTCGGTGGTGCCGCCGCCGATGTCGACGACCATCGAGGCACGCGCCTCCTGCACCGGCAGCCCCGCCCCGATCGCGGCGGCGACGACCTCCTCGATCACGTGCACCGAGCGGGCCCCGCAGCGCAGCGCCGCGTCCTCCAGCGCCCGGCGCTCAACCCCGGTGACGGCGGAGGGGACGCAGACGACGACCCGGGGGCGGACCAGCCGACCCGGGCGGGCCCGGTCGACGAAGTGGCGCAGCATCTGCTCGGCGACCTCGGCGTCGGCGATGACCCCGTCGGAGAGCGGCCGCACGGTGAGCACGCCCTGGGGGGTGCGTCCGTGCATCCGCAGGGCGTCCTCGCCGGCGGCGACCAGCCGTCCGGTCGTGCCGTCCACCGCCACGACGGTGGGCTCGTCCAGCACGACGCCGCGCCCGCGCACGTGCACCTGCGTCGTGGCGGTGCCCAGGTCGACCGCCAGGTCGCGACCGGGCGCCCAGCGCCGCCGCGTGCGGGGCGTCGGGTCGGCGGCGGTGCTCACCGTTGGATCGTAGACAGCGCGGCCGCCGGTCCGGTCAGCCGGCGTCGGGGCGGTCGAGGACGCGCACCGGGCCGGGTACGGGGACCTGGGACACCTTGGCCACCCCGGACCGGCAGGTCAGCTGGGCGGCGGGACGGCGGTGCTCGCCGACGTCGACCTGCACCCGGCGCCCGTCGGGCAGGCGCAGCGTCACCCGGTGGGCCTCGACGTCGTCACCGACCGGCTCCACGGGCAGGCTCCCCTCCACCTCGACGGTGCCCCACGGCAGCGGGCCGAGCTGCTCGTGCACGGCGACGAGCGCCGCCTGGACCGGGCGGGGCTGACCGGTGACCCCGCGCAGGTGGGCGGTCTGCGGACGACCCTCCAGGTGGGCCTGCACGACGTCGGCGGCCGTGGGGGTGTCCAGCCCGCCGTAGGTGGCGCCGTCGGGCAGCAGCACCACGTTGGCGGCGAAGCGGTCTCCGCCGGTGTGCGTGCACTCCCAGACCTGCTCGGGCCAGCGGCGCGCCAGGTCGAGGGCCACCGGGCGGCCGCGCAGCGCGCAGCAGACGTCCTTGCGGCCGTGGGTGCAGACGAGCACCAGCGGCTCCTCGTCGTCGGTGTCCTTGTCGTCGTCCTCCTCCACGGGCGAGGGGGTGGTGGCAGGCGTGGTGGAGGTGGCAGGCGTGGTGGAGGTGGGAGCGGCGGTGGCGGTGGGCGAGGAGGTCACCGTGGCGGTGGAGGTCGCCGTGGCGTCCTCGGCGGCGGCGTGCAGCTCCTCCACCCGCTCGACCGCCGCGAGCAGCTCGGCCGGGTAGGCCCACGTCCCCCAGGTCACCCGGTGACCCCTGCGCGCCGAGGGGTCGACGACGCACCAGGCGCGCGACAGGCACACCGCCGAGCTGTGCCGACCGGGACGGCGGATGAGCATGATCCGTGCCCCCGCCGCCTCCGCGCGCCGGATCACCTCCGCCTTCACGTCCTCCTGCAGGCTCAGCGCGGGGAACCCCTCGAAGGCCCAGCCGCCCTCCTGCTCCACGAGCAGGAACCGTCGCTGCGGCGGTGCCGTGCCCAGCATCGGGTCCTGCCGCTCCCGCGCTGCGTCGCTGCACCGGGCACCGGAGAGGTCGAGGTCGGCCAGCGTCTCGGACGACGACTCGGAGGAGGGGGCGGACACGTCGCTCAGACCGGCTCGGGGAACCAGATGCCGATCTCGCGGGCGGCCGACTCCGGGGAGTCCGAGCCGTGCACGATGTTCTGCTGGACCTTGACGCCCCAGTCGCGTCCCAGGTCCCCGCGGATCGTGCCGGGCGCGGCGGCGGTCGGGTCGGTCGCGCCGGCGAGCGAGCGGAACCCGGCGATGCACCCGTGCCCCTCGACGACGACCGCGGTCACCGGGCCCGAGGACATGAACTCCAGCAGCGGCTCGTAGAACGGCTTGCCCTCGTGCTCGGCGTAGTGGGCGGCCAGCTGCTCCTGCGTGGCAGTCAGCACGGCGAGCGCCGCCAGCCTGTAGCCCTTGGCCTCGATCCGGCGCAGCACCTCCCCGGTGAGGCCGCGACGGTAGCCGTCGGGCTTGACGAGGACGAGGGAGCGTTCGGTCTGGGGAGTCTGGGTCACGGGGCCAGCCTAACGTCGGCCCGCCGCGGCCCCGGCCCCCGTCAGGGCTCCAGGACGCCCGTGCCCAGGAGGGCGAAGAGCACGAGCGCCAGCACGATCCGGTAGACCATGAACGGGGTGAAGGTGTGCGTGGTGATGTACCGCATGAACCAGGCGATCACGGCATACCCCACGCCGAAGGCGATGAGCGTGGCGACGACGATCGGCCCCCAGGCGGTGCCGGAGCCGACGGCGTCGCCGGTGAACACCTTGACCAGCTGCAGGCCGCCGGAGGCGAGCACGGCCGGGATCGCGAGCAGGAAGGAGTAGCGGGCGGCGGCCTCGCGCGTGTAGCCCATGAACAGCCCGCCGGCGATCGTGCCGCCGCTGCGGGAGACGCCGGGCACGAGCGCCAGCGCCTGCCAGAAGCCGAACGCCAGGCCGTGGCGCCAGGTGAGCTCGTGCAGCTCGCGCCGCTGACGTCCCACCCGTTCGGCGGCCAGGATGACGAAGGCGAAGACGAGCAGCATGGTCGCGGTGATCCACAGGCTGCGCAGGTCGGTCTCGATCCGCTCCTGGAACAGCAGCCCCAGGACGCCGATGGGGATCGTGCCGAGGATGACCCACCAGCCCAGGAGCGCGTCGGGGTCGTTGCGGGGCACCCGTCCCAGCAGGGAGGCCGTCCAGCGCCGCAGGATCCGGGCGATGTCGCGGCGGAAGTAGATGAGGACCGCCGCCTCGGTGCCCAGCTGGCTGATCGCGGTGAACGCGGCTCCGGGGTCGTCCACGCCCAGGAACCGCCCGGCGATCGAGATGTGCGCGCTGGAGGAGATCGGGAGGAACTCGGTCAGCCCCTGGACCAGGCCCAGGACGATCGCGGTCAGCAGGTCCACAGGTGCTCCTGGCGCGTGCGGGGGTGGGTGCTCGGGGACGTCGGGGTATGCGGTGCCCGCGGCGGTCGCGCGGGGACCGGGCTCGTCGGGCTCGTCGGGCTAACCGGGCTCGTCGGGCTCGTCGGGCTCGTCGGGCTCGTCGGCGGGATCATCCGTCGAGACCCTCGGCCTCGGCGGCCCAGCGGGCCCGGTCGGCGTCGATCCGCTGGCCCTGGGTCAGGCACAGCCACCACAACCCTCCGAAGAGGACGGCCACGACGGCCATCGCGGGCAGCACGAGGGCGCTGGCCAGGGTGAGCAGCTGGCAGAGCCAACCCAGCCAGACGCCCGCCCGGGAGCGCAGCGCGCCGGACGCCAGCAGGCACAGCAGGGCCAGCGCGATCCCGCCCACGAGGAGCACGACCGGGTCGGCGAAGGCGTCCCCGCCGGTGACCCGCGCGAGCTGCCAGACCACCAGGGCGCCGAAGAAGACCGACACCGACTGCGCCACGAGGGCGGCCCCGCAGAGACGGCGGGTCATCGGGCCGGGCACGGGCGGGCGCAGCAGGCTGGGTCGGGGGGAGGTCACCGGGAGATTGTCCCAGAGGTGGACGACCGCACCGTGCAGGCCGTTGTCAGTCGGACCACCTACCCTGGGAGCCGACAGAGTGACAGCCAGACAGCGGACAGCCCGACGACCGCACAGCCGACCCGACAGCCCGACCCGCGCCGAGCAGGAGCGACCACCGTGCCCCGACCCGACCGCAGCACCTCCCCTGACCGCGCCACGAAGGTGGCCAAGATCCAGAAGGCCACCGCCTCGGCCGAGCGTCGCCGCGGCGCGATCATCTGGGGCTCTGCGGCCCTGGTGGTCGCTCTCATCGTCGGCGCCGTGACCTGGGCCATCGTCGGAGACCGGCTGCCGGTGCAGTCCTACGACTACCAGGCCGCCGACCACACCAACGAGCCGGTGGAGTACGAGGAGTCGCCCCCGGTCGGCGGTCCGCACCACCCGGCGTGGTGGGACTGCGGCGTCTACCCCGACCCGGTGCCCGCCGAGCACGCGGTGCACTCCTTGGAGCACGGTGCGGTGTGGCTGACCTACTCCCCCGACCTGCCGGCCGACCAGGTCGAGGTGCTCACCGACCTGGGCGGGCAGGACTACATGCTCGTCTCGCCCGACCCGGAGCAGGACGCCCCGGTCGTGGCGACGGCCTGGGGGCACCAGATGACGCTGGAGGAGGCCGACCGCGCGGACCTGACCCGCTTCATCGGCGAGTACAAGCAGGGGCCGCAGACCCCCGAGCCCGGGGCCGCCTGCACCGGAGGCACCACCGAGAACCTGGTGGCCGGCTCGTGAGCACCCCCGTCGGCCCGGACGACCAGGGCGGGCGTGCGGGCGCAGACGGCCGTGCGGCGGTGGGTGGAGGCGTGGCCGCCCCCGCACCCGCGGACGGCCGCGCGGCCGCCCGCGAGCGCTGGCGCACGTTCGGAGCACCGGCGCTGGCCGCCGTGACGGTGGCCGCCCTGTGCCTGGGCGTGCTGCTGGGCTGGCTGGCCTTCGGCGCGGGTCGTCCCGGCGAGGGGAGCGCCGACGCCGGGTTCGCCCGGGACATGAGCGAGCACCACGCCCAGGCCGTGCAGATGTCGCAGCTGGTGATGCAGCGCACCGACGACGAGGACGTGCGACGACTGGCCGTGGACATCGACAACAACCAGAACTTCGAGCGCGGGCAGATGGCGTCGTGGCTGGCCGACTGGGACCTGCCGCGCGCCCGTACCGACGAGCGGATGGCCTGGATGCGCGACCACGGGGAGGGTCACGACACCGCAGATCTGCCCGCCGGGGTCCCGATGCCGGGGATGGCCTCCCCCAGCGAGATCGAGGCGCTCACCGCCGCCGAGGGGCGCGAGGCGGAGGTGCTCTACCTCCAGCTGATGACCACCCACCACATCGCCGGGGTGGAGATGGCGCAGGCGGCCCTCGACCTGGCCTCGGACGAGGACGTGCGCGCCGCCGCCCAGCGCATGGTCGACGCCCAGTCGGGCGAGATCGCCCTGATGACGGACATGCTGTCGGAGCGGGACGCCGAGCCGCGCGAGGACGTCTCCGCGTGGCTGGGGGAGGCCGCCGGCGGTGGGACGGGGCGCGATGCAGCCACCGACGACGCGGACCACGGCGAGGACCACTGACGCAGAGCCGAGAGGCTGGGAGCCCGGCCCGGGCCGTCCCCGGGCTGCCCGGGCCGTCCCCGGCCGCGCCCGGGGCGGCGGCCCGGCTCAGGTGCTGGTGACCCCCAGCAGCATGCGCACCTCGGCGGCCGTGGTCACCGAGCCGGTGGCCAGCACCGCGCCACCCACGCCGCCGTCGTCGGACAGGCCGGCCGCCACGTCCAGCGCCTCGGGCAGCTCCTCGACGACGGTGACCCGGTTCTCCCCGAAGTACTCGGCGACCATGGCGCCGAGCCGGGTCGGACGGATCGCCCGCGGCGAGGAGGTCCGGGTGACGACGACGTGGTCGAGGACCGGCTCCAGGGTCCGGATCATCGCCTCGGCGTCCTTGTCCTCCAGGACCGCCAGCAGCCCGACGAGGCGGGTGAAGGTGAAGGACTCCCGCAGCGCCTCCGCCAGGGCCTCGGCCCCCGCCGGGTTGTGGGCCGCGTCGACGACGACCGTGGGTGAGCGGCGGACGATCTCCAGGCGACCCGGGGACGTCACCCCGGCCAGCCCGCCCCGCAGCACCTCGTCGGTCAGGTGCTGCTCCCCGCCGCCGACGAAGGCCTCGACGGCCGCCACCGCGATCGCGGCGTTGTGGGCCTGGTGCGCCCCGAAGAGCGGCAGGAACAGGTCGGAGTAGTCACCGGCCAGGCCGCGCAGGGACACCTGCTGACCGCCGACGCCCACCTCGCGCGCGAGGACGCCGAAGCTGGTCCCCTCGGTCCGCAGGTCCGCGCCCACCTCCTCGGCCCGGTCGGTGAGGATGGTCATCACCTCCGGCTCCTGGACGCCGACGACGGCGATGGAGCCGGCCTTGACGATGCCCGCCTTCTCCGTGGCGATCTGCTCGACCGAGGATCCGAGCAGACGGGTGTGGTCCAGCGAGATCGGGGTCACGACCGCCACGGTGCCGTCGGCCACCGAGGTCGCGTCCCAGACGCCGCCGAGACCCACCTCGACGACGGCCACGTCGACCGGGGAGTCGGCGAAGGCGACGAACGCCAGGCACACCACGACCTCGAAGTAGGTCATCCGCACCTGCCGCCGCGGGTCCTCGTCGGCCATCGACTCGGCGTCGACCATCTCCAGGAGGGGCCGTACCTCGTCGTAGGTCTCCAGGAAGGCCTCGATCCCGATCGGCTCTCCGTCCAGGCTGATCCGCTCGCGCATGTCGTGCAGGTGCGGGCTGGTGAACCGTCCTGTGCGCAGACCCATCTCCCGCAGGATGCGCTCGACGATCCGGGTCGTGGAGGTCTTCCCGTTCGTCCCGGTGAGGTGGATCATCGGGTAGGCCCGCTGCGGGTCGCCCATGAGCTCCATCACCCGGGCGACCCGGTGCAGGGTCGGCTCGGGCATGTGCTCGGGAGTGCGGGCCAGGATCTCCTCGACCACCTCCGCGTAGCGCGCCGCGAGCCCGGGGTCGACCTGCTCGACGCCACGCCGCCGTCGTGCCGGAACCTCGGGCACGGCGGCACCGGGGTCGAGCGGCAGCTCGTTGCCGTCGAAGAACTGGTCGGTCATCGCGCCTCCACCTTGGTGATGAGCAGCTCCACGGTCCGGTCGCCGTCGAGGGTGGCCGAGGCCGTGTGCGAACGGATCCGCGGCTGGGTGCCCCCGTCGGGGTCGCTGCCCCCGCCGAGGCCGTGCCTGGGCGGCGGCGGGAGCGGGGTCCCGGCCCCCGCCGCCCCGAACTGCACCGCGAGGGTCTCGTCCATGACGAGGCGCTGGTGCTCGGTCGCGGCGGCCCAGACGTCGTCGTCGCCGACGACGGTGAGGCTGATCCGGTCGGTGATGTCCAGCCCGGCGTCCTTGCGGGCGCCCTGGACCGCCCGGACCAGGTCGCGGGCCAGGCCCTCGCGGGCCAGGTCCTCGGTGACCCCGGTGTCGAGCACGACGAACCCGCCGCCGTGGCCGCGCAGCATGGCCGTCGCCCGCGAACCTCCGTCGACGGCCTCGCCGACGACGGTCTCCAGGGTGTACTCACCCTCCACGAGCGACAGCCCGCCCGCGGTGACCGTGCCGTCCTCGGCGACCGACCAGTCGCCGGACTTGGACCCCTTGATGGCGGTCTGCACGTCGCGACCCAGGCGGGGACCGGCGGCGCGGGCGTTGACGGTCAGGCGCTGTTCGACGCCGAAGTCCGCGGCCGAGGCCTGGTCCAGGTCCAGCACCTGCACCTCGCGCACGTTGACCTCGTCCCGCACGATGCCGGCCAGGTCGCGCAGACCCTCGGCGTGCGCGGTCGCCACGGTCAGCGAGGCCAGCGGGAGGCGAACCCGCAGCTGCTCGGCCTTGCGCAGCGACAGGGTCGCCGAGCACACCTCGCGGACCGTGTCCATCGACTGCACCAGCTCGGAGTCCTCGGGCAGGTCCGCCGCGGTCGGCCAGTCGGTGAGGTGCACGGACTCACCCCCGGTGAGGCCGCGCCATACCTCCTCGGTGGTGAGCGGGAGCAGCGGCGCGGCGACGCGGCACAGGACCTCGAGCACGGTGTAGAGCGTATCCAGGGCAGTGCGCAGGCCTTCCTCACCGGCGGAGCCGGTACCCCAGAAGCGGTCGCGGGAGCGGCGGATGTACCAGTTGGTCAATACGTCGACGAAGGTCCGGACGGCGTCGGCGGCACCGGCGATGTCGAACCGGTCCTGGGCCTCCTCGACCTGGACCACCAGGTCGCGGGTCTTGGCCAGGACGTAGCGGTCCATCGGGTCGGTGGACTCCGTGGACCACCGCGCCTCGTAGCCGGCGGCGTTGGCGTAGAGGCCGAAGAAGTACCACGCGTTCCACAGCGGGATGAGCACCTGGCGCACCCCGTCGCGGATTCCGTCCTCGGTGACGACGAGGTTGCCGCCGCGCAGGATCGGGGAGGACATGAGGAACCAGCGCATCGCGTCGGCGCCGTCGCGGTTGAACACGTCGCGCACGTCGGGGTAGTTCTTCAGCGACTTGGACATCTTCTGCCCGTCGTTGCCCAGGACGATCCCGTGGCTGATGCAGGCGGAGAACGCGGGGCGGTCGAACAGCGCCGTCGCCAGGATGTGCAGGGTGTAGAACCACCCGCGAGTCTGGCCGATGTACTCCACGATGAAGTCGGCCGGGAAGTGGTGCTCGAACCAGTCGGCGTTCTCGAACGGGTGGTGCACCTGGGCGTAGGACATCGAGCCGGAGTCGAACCACACGTCGAGCACGTCCTCGACCCGGCGCATCGTGCTGGCGCCGGTCGGGTCGTCGGGGTTGGGCCGGGTCAGCTCGTCGATGAACGGCCGGTGCAGGTCGACCTCGCCCTCGCGGTTGCGCGGCAGCCGGCCGAAGTCGGCCTCCAGCTCGGCGAGCGATCCGTAGACGTCGATCCGGGGGTGGGCGGGGTCGTCGGAGACCCAGACCGGGATGGGGCTGCCCCAGAACCGGTTGCGCGAGATCGACCAGTCGCGGGCGTTCTCCAGCCACTTGCCGAACTGGCCGTGCTTGACGTGCTCGGGCACCCAGGTGATCTGCTCGTTGGTGCGCAGCATGTCGTCCTTGAACTTGGTCACCTCCACGAACCAGGAGGAGACGCCCTTGTAGATCAGGGGCTCGCGGCAGCGCCAGCAGTGCGGGTAGGAGTGGTCGTAGGCCTCGCGGCGCAGCAGGACGGTGCCCTCGGTGACCGCTCCCCGGTCGTGCTGCTCGGCCCCCGGCGCCTGGTTGCGGGTGGCCGCCTTGAGGTGGTCGATGATCGGGGCGTTGGCGTCGAAGACCAGCATCCCGGCGTACTCGTCCACCGGGGCGGTGAAGCACCCGTCGGCGCCGACGGGCATGACCGCCTCGATGTCCTCGCGGTCGGTGACCACCTTGTCGTCCTCGCCGAAGGCGCCGGCGGTGTGCACCAGTCCGGAGCCGTCGGTGGTGGTGACGAACTCCGCGGTGACGAGACGGTGGGCGTTCTCCCCCCCCTGGTAGTAGGAGAACGGCGGGACGTAGGAGCGCCCGGCCAGCTCGGCGCCGGTCATCCGGGCCAGGACCGTCGGCTCCTCCCCCAGCTCGCGGGCGTATGCCGCCAGCCTCGCCTCGGCGAGGACGTAGCGCTCCGGCCGCCCGGTGAGGTCCGACTCGACGACGACGTAGTCGATGTCCTCGCCGACCATGATCGCCAGGTTGGACGGCAGGGTCCACGGGGTCGTCGTCCAGACCAGGGCCAGGGCCCCGGCGAGCACGTCGTCGGCGGGGCTGTCGGAGGCGGCGGGGGTGTCGGAGGCGGAGGCGGTGTCGGAGGCGCCGTCCGCGTCACCGCCCGGGCCCGCGCGGGCGCGGCATACCCCTCCTGCGGCAGGATCCGCAGGCCCACGGTGACGGCCGGGTCCCGACGGACCTGGTAGACCTCCTCGTCCATCCGCAGCTCGTGGTTGGACAGCGGCGTCTGGTCGTTCCAGCAGTACGGCAGCACGCGGAAGCCCTCGTAGACCAGGCCCTTGTCGTGCAGGCTCTTGAACGCCCACAGCACCGACTCCATGTAGTCGACGTTGAGCGTCTTGTAGTCGTTGTCGAAGTCGACCCAGCGGGCCTGGCGGGTGACGTAGTCCTGCCAGTCCTGGGTGTACTTCAGCACCGACTCGCGGCACTTGTCGTTGAACGTCTCGATGCCCAGCTCGAGGATCTCGTCCTTGGTCTTGATGCCCAGCTGGCTCATCGCCTCCAGCTCGGCCGGCAGCCCGTGGGTGTCCCAGCCGAAGCGGCGCTCGACCCGGCGGCCCCGCATCGTCTGGTAGCGGGGGACGACGTCCTTGACGTAGCCGGTGAGCAGGTGGCCGTAGTGGGGCAGGCCGTTGGCGAAGGGCGGGCCGTCGTAGAAGACGAACTCGTTGGCGCCGTCCTCCCCCGCGTCGCGCTGCTCGACGCTGCGGACGAAGGTGTCGTGCTCGCGCCAGTAGGCCAGGACGGCCTGCTCGATCTCCGGAAAGCTCGGCGAGCTGGTCAGCGCGGCTCCGGAGGTGCTGGTGAGCGGGTAGGCCATGGGTCGTGGCTCCTCGTGGTGCGGGTCGTCGTGGGTCGTGTCCAACCACGAGGACGACACCCGCCGGGGATGAGCCGGTCGGCACCGCGGTACCACCTCGCTTGCGCACCCGCCCGGTCCTGCCGGGTCGTGGCGCGCCGCTCCGTGACGGCTGTGACGGGCCTACCCGTCCGGGTCTACTGGGCTCCCGGCCGGGGTGCCGGGGCTGTTCTGCCGGAGGCTCGCCGCTGATGACGGCTCGGACGCCTGTGCGCTCCATGGTAGCGGCTCGGGCGGGGTGGACCGGCCTCGTAGGCGTCTCGACGTCATGACCTCCCACCCCGAGGCCCTCCACGACCTCCTGGGCGACCGCGTGGTGACCGACCCGCAGATCGCGGCCGGGTTCGCCGCGGACGCCTCCCCGCAGGCGGACCCGCTGCCCGGCGACCGGTTCACCGTGGTGCGGGCCCGTTCCCGGGACGACGTGGTGACCACCCTGCGGTATGCCGCGCAGCACCGGGTCCCGGTCGTCCCCCAGGGCGCGCGCACCGCCACGACCGGGGCCGCGGAGGCGCTGGCCGGCGGCATCGTGCTCTCGACCGCGGCGATGACCGACCTGCTGGTCGACCCGGTGGAGCGGATCGCCGTCGTCGGCCCGGGCGTGGTCAACGCCGACCTGAAGCTGGCGGCGGCCGAGCACGGGCTGGCCTACCCGCCGGACCCGGCGAGCGCCTCGATGTGCAGCATCGGCGGCAACGTGGCCACCAACGCCGGTGGCCTGTGCTGCGTCAAGTACGGCGTGACGGCCGACTACGTGCGCGGCCTGGAGGTCGTGCTGGCCGGGGGCGAGGTGCTGCGCACCGGGCGGCGGACGGCCAAGGGGGTCGCCGGCTACGACCTCACCGGGGTGTTCGTCGGGTCGGAGGGGACGCTCGGCGTGGTCACCGAGGCGGTGCTGCGGCTGGTCCCGCTGGGCGACCCGGCGCTGACGGTGCTGGCTGTCTTCCCCACCCTGGAACGCACGGTGGCGGGCATCACCGCCCTGCGGGAGCAGCGGCACACCCCCAGCCTGGTGGAGCTTCTGGACGGGCCCAGCATCGCCGCGGTCCAGGCGTACGGCGACTACGGCCTGCCCACGGACGCCGCCGGGCTGCTGCTGGTCCAGTCCGACCGGCCCGGGCACGCCGACGAGGACGTGCAGGCGTATGCCGCCGCGCTCGCGGCGGCGGGTGCCACCGAGGTGGCGGCCGCCGAGGACCGTGCCGAGGCCGACCTGCTGCTGGAGGGACGGCGCGTGCTCAACCCGGCGCTGAAGCGCCGCGGTGACCGGATCATCGAGGACGTCTGCGTGCCCGTCGGACGACTGGGCGAGCTGGTGGCCGCGGTGCACCGGATCGGCGAGCGGCACGGCGTCGAGGCGACCTGCGCCGGGCACGCGGGCGACGGCAACCTGCACCCGTGCTTCTTCTACGACCGGACGGACCCGGCGAGCCGGGCGGCCGCCGAGCGGGCCTTCGACGACCTCGTCCGGACGGCGTGGGAGCTGGGCGGGACGCTGACCGGGGAGCACGGCGTGGGCTCGCTCAAGGTGCCGTGGCTCGCCGAGGAGCTGGGCCCCGCGGAGGTCGCGCGCCAGCGGGCGGTCAAGGCGCTGTTCGACCCGCTGGGGATCATGAACCCCGGGCGCGGGATCGCCTGAGGGGATGCCCCGGGGCGGTCTCCGGGGAGCGCTCACGGGGCGGCGCTCAGGGAGGCGACCGGGCCCGCCGCAGACCAGCCGGGTCGGGAGGCGACCGGGCCCGTCGCGCGGCCGGGTCGGGACACGCCCGGGCCGACCGACCTCACGGGTTCACGTGCACCCTCGAGGTCGAGGCGGGCGGGCGTGTCGCCGGCCTCGGGCACCGGGCTGTGGACGGCGGGCGCCGTCGACCGGCGCGACGCAGCACGATCGACGACATGAGGACGTCCGAGCCGAGCAGGTCCGACCGCCCACGCCCCGCCCAGGGTCCGGCCGACGAGCACGGACCCGTCCCCGACGAGCACCCGAGCCCCCGGGCGGAGTCCGTCGAACCCGCGGACCTGGACCGGCCGTTCCTGCGCGGCGAGGGGATCCGCCACGGGCTTACCCGTCACCGCGTCGACGGGCCGGCCTACCACCGCCTCTTCGGCACGGTGCGGGCTCCCTCCTCGGTCGAGCTCTCGCCGAGCACGCTCCTGGAGGCCGCCAGGCTGGTCGTTCCCGAGGCAGTGGCGAGCCACCACACCGCCGCCCGCCTCTGGGGAGGTCTCGTTCCGGACACCGCCGAGGTGCACGTCACGGTCCCAGCTTCCAAGGCACGGCGGCGGCGGCCTGGCCTGCGGTGCCACGTGCGCGGTCCGGAGTTCACGCGGACCACCACACTCCCGGGCGGCCAGGTCCCGTTGACGAGCCCGGAGCAGACCTTCGTCGACCTCGCGGCAGACCTGTCCCTCGTCGACCTCGTGGTGCTCGGCGACTCCTTGGTGCACCGGGGCGTGACGACCCCGGACCGGCTGTCGGGCGCGGCCGCACGGGCGACCGGTCGCGGCGCGGCGGCCGCCAAGGAGGGAGCGGGGCTGGTCCGCGACGGGGCGGAGTCGGGCATGGAGTCCCGCAGCCGGTTGCTCCTCGTCCTGGGCGGCCTGCCGGAGCCCCAGGTGAACCGGTGGGTCCTGGACGAGACGGGTCGAGGACGCTACCGGCTCGACCTCCCCTACCCGGAGCTGCAGCTGGCCTTCGAGTACGACGGCCGGCAGCACGCCGAGGACGCCCGCCAGTGGGGCTGGGACCTCGCCCGCCGGGGAGTGGCTCGACGGCCAGGGGTGGAGGCTGGTGGTCCTGCGGGCCGAGGACGTCTACATCACCCCGTGGGCGACGGTGCGACGAGCCCGGGACGCGCTCGCCGCTCGCGGGTTCGACGTGGACCTTCCCGTGGAGGCGCCCCTGGAGTTCCGCCACCACTTCCCCGGCCGACCCTGGCGCGCCGCGAGGAGCTGATCGCCGCACGAGGCCCGTGGGGCCCGTCGCGGACGGCCGGGTCGGGACACGCCCGGGCCGACCGACCTCACGGGTTCACGTGCACCCTCCAGGTCGAGGCGGGCGGGCGTGTCGCCGGGCTCGGGCACCGGGCGTCTCGGCGAGGGGCAGGAGACCCTGCGACCGGGCGTGTCACCGGCCCCGGGCACCGGGTGACGCGACGAGGGGCCGGGAGCGTGTGCTCCCGGCCCCTCGCCGGTGGTGCGGGTGGTCCCGCGCGGTGACTCGCGTCAGGTGCGCGGGTTGCCGTCGTGGTCGGGGTCGACGTCGGGCCCACCGTCCGCCTCGTGCCGTCCGCGCGGCTGGTGGTGCGGCGGGTCGGTCGGGGTGGTCGCCCCGCCACGGCCGAAGCCGTTGTCGTCCGGGTCCGGCGCGGCCTCGTGCCGGCCCTTGCGACGCGCGCCCCTGTCCTTGGGATGGGGGTTCATCGGTCCGTAGGGCTCGGTGGCGCTGCCCCGGCCGAAGCCGTCGTCGTCGGGATCGGCCCAACCCTTGCCGCCCTCCTCGACGATCTTCTTCCCTGTGCTGGCCCGCAGGTCGTCGGCGGCGACGCCGGCGGCGACCCGGTTGCGCCCGGAGGCGTCGACGATCTGGTTCTCACCGGCAAGCTCGGCGATGGGCCGGGTCTTCTCTGCGTCCGGCAACCCCAGCTCGGCGAGCAGGCCGCTCTCGCGGTCGGCGAGGTACTCGTTCATCTCGCGCTTGATGACCGGCAGCAGCATGTAGACGCCGAGCAGGTTGACGAAGGCGCAGACGAACAGGAAGTTGTCGGCGAACGCCAGCACCTGGCCGAAGGTCAGCAGCGTGCCGGCCACGGTGAAGAACAGGAACACGAAGCGGTAGATCGTCGTCGAGGTGCGGGTGTCCCCGAACAGGTAGTTCCACGCCTTCTGGCCGTAGTAGGACCAGGTGATCAGCGTGGAGATCGCGAACAGCGCCACCGCCACGGCCAGCACGGCCGGGAACCAGCTGATCTGCTCGCCGAAGGCGCTCGAGGTGACCTCGACGCCGGAGAGTCCGTAGTCGGGGTCGTAGCGGTCGCCGTCCTCGAAGGTGAACTCGCGGGCGTCGTTGTAGAAGGTGGTGTCCGCGATGACGATCGTCAGCGCGGTCATGGTGCAGATGAGGACGGTGTCGATGAACGGCTCGAACATCGCCACGAAGCCCTCGGAGACGGGGCGACGGGTCTTGACCGTGGAGTGCGCGATCGGGGCCGAGCCCAGGCCGGCCTCGTTGGAGAAGGCCGAGCGGGTCAGGCCGACGACCAGCGCGCCGACGAAGCCGCCGGTGACGCCCTGGGGGGTGAAGGCGCCCGAGAGGATCTCGCCGAAGGCGGGGATCACGTTGGGCAGGTTGGTGAGGATGACGATGAGGCAGGCCAGGATGTAGATGCCACCCATGAGGGGCACCAGGGTCGAGGTCACCCGGCCGATCGACTTCATGCCGCCGATGATGACGGCGCCGATGATGGCGGCCAGGATGAGGCCGAAGACCAGCGAGCCGGTCGTCGAGGCCAGCCATCCGGTGCCGTCGGGGTCGAGGACCGTCACGGCCTGGGAGTAGGTCTGGTTGGCCTGGAACATGTTTCCGCCGCCGACGCCGAAGAAGAGGATGGCGAAGGCGAACAGGCCGGTCAGCCCGACCGACAGGAACTTGGGCAGCTTGTCGAAGGCGACGGGCAGGTACTTGAACGGACCGCCGGAGACGGTGCCGTCCTCACGGATCTCGCGGTACTTCACGCCCAGGGTGCACTCGGCGAACTTGGTCGCCATGCCGAACAGGCCGGCCAGGATCATCCAGAAGGTCGCACCGGGACCACCGAGGGTGACGGCCGCGCCGACACCGGCGATGTTGCCCAGGCCGACGGTGCCGGAGACGGCCGAGGTCAGCGCCTGGTAGTGCGGGATCTCACCGGGGTCGTCCGCGCTGGAGTACCGGCCGCGGATGGTCTCGTAGGCCGTCTTCAGGCCACGGAACTGGATGAAGCCGAGGTAGATGGTGATGATGAACGCTGCGGCGACGAGCCACATCACCACGAACGGCATCTGCGGGATGCCGGGGAGGGTGAAGAAGATGATCTCACCGGACCAGAAGGTGACGCTGGTGAAGGCGCTGTCGACCGTGGTCTCGATGTCGGTCACCCACTGGGGGTCCTCGACGGGTGCCATGGGCACGGCTCTGTTGGCGAACATGGGGATTACAGTCCACGTCAGGACATGTCACGGTCAACGACATCGACTGATCTTGACCAAACCGTGACCTGCGTCACGGAACACCGCTAGACCCCCCCGTCGTTGTCCCACCCTTGGCCTCTCGACCCCGGAGCACCACCGCACGTCTGGGACAATGGCCGCCATGACGACACCTGAGCGCACCGATCCTCCGCGCCCGGCCGAGCTGCCGGAGCGTCCGTCCGTCGACGGGCTGGAGGAGACGTGGGTCCGGGTATGGCGTGAGCGTGGGGCCAACGTGTTCGACCGCGACGCCGCGCTGGCCGCGGACCGCAGCCAGATCTTCGCGATCGACACCCCTCCCCCGACCGCCTCTGGCAGCCTGCACATCGGGCACGTCTTCGGCTACACCCAGGCCGACTGCCTGGCGCGCTACCACCGGATGACGGGCAAGCACGTCTTCTACCCGATCGGCTGGGACGACAACGGCCTGCCGACCGAGCGCCGCGTGCAGAACTACTACGGCGTCCGCGGGGACGCGACGCTGCCCCACGACCCGGACTTCACCCCGCCGCAGCAGGGCGGGGACGGGCGCAGCACGAAGGCCGCCGACCAGGTGCCGGTCGGACGGGCCAACTTCATCGAGCTCTGCGAGGAGCTCACGGTCATCGACGAGAAGGCGTTCGAGGACACCTTCCGCCGGCTGGGCCTGTCCCTCGACTGGACCGTGCAGTACCGCACCATCGACGACCGCTCCCGTGCGGTGGCCCAGCAGGCCTTCCTGCGCAACCTGGCGCGCGGGGAGGCCTACACCGCCGAAGCGCCGGGCCTGTGGGACGTGACCTTCCAGACGGCCGTGGCCCAGGCCGAGCTCGAGGCCCGCGACTACCCCGGCGCCTACCACCGGGTGGCCTTCCACCCCGCCGGCGGCCCGCAGGACGGGGGCGCACCCGTCCACATCGAGACCACCCGCCCCGAGCTCATCCCCTCCGTGGTGGCGCTGATCGCCCACCCGGAGGACGAGCGCTACCAGCACCTCTTCGGCACCTCGGTGACCTCGCCGCTCTTTGGGGTCGAGGTGCCGGTGCTGGCGCACGAGGCCGCCGAGAAGGACAAGGGCGCCGGCATCGCCATGTGCTGCACCTTCGGCGACATGACCGACGTGCAGTGGTGGCGCGAGCTGTCGCTGCCGACGCGCTCGGTCATCACCCGCTCCGGCCGGCTGCAGTCCGAGGTCCCCGCGTGGGTCGCGGGCGGCCCCGGGGAGACCCTCTACGCCGAGGGCCTGGCCGGGCGGACCACGTTCGCCGCGCGCGAGGCCGTGGTCGCCGCGCTCCGGGAGAGCGGTGACCTGGACGGGGAGCCGCAGAAGACCCAGCGCAAGGCCAACTTCTTCGAGAAGGGCGACAAGCCCCTGGAGATCGTCACCTCGCGGCAGTGGTTCATCCGCAACGGGGGCCGCGACAACGGCGACGACCTGCGGGCCCAGCTCCTCCAGCGCGGCGAGGAGCTGCGCTTCCACCCCGACTTCATGCGCAACCGCTACCGCAACTGGGTGGGCGGCCTCAACGGCGACTGGCTGATCAGCCGGCAGCGCTTCTTCGGCGTGCAGATCCCGGTCTGGTATGCCGTGGACGCGGACGGGGAGGTCGACCACGAGACCGTCATCGTCCCGTCCGAGGACCGGCTGCCGGTCGACCCGATGTCGGACGTGCCGGAGGGCTGGACGGCCGACCAGCGCGACCAGCCGGGCGGCTTCACCGGCGACCCCGACATCATGGACACCTGGGCGACCAGCTCGCTGACCCCCCAGATCGCGGCGGGCTGGCCGACCAACGGAGGTCGGGGACCCGGTTCGGACCCCGAGCTGTTCACCAAGATCTTCCCCTTCGACATGCGGCCGCAGGGGCACGACATCATCCGCACCTGGCTGTTCGCCTCGGTGGTGCGGGCGCACCACGAGCACGGCACGCTGCCCTGGACGGACGCCTCGATCAACGGCTGGATCCTGGACCCGGACCGCAAGAAGATGTCCAAGTCCAAGGGAAACGCGACGACGCCGCTCGGCATGCTCGAGCAGCACGGCACGGACGCGGTGCGCTACTGGGCCGCCGCAGCCCGGCCCGGCGTGGACACCATCGACGACCCCGGCCAGGTCAAGGTCGGCCGGCGGCTGGCGATCAAGCTGCTCAACGCCAGCCGCTTCGCCCTGTCCTTCGGCGAGCTGCCCGAGGGCGCCGACGGGACGCCGGCCGACGCCGTCGCGCTGGTCACCGAGCCGCTGGACCGCTCGATGCTCACCGGCCTCGCCGAGGTGGTCCGGCGGGCCACCGCCTCCTACGAGGACTGGGACTACTCGACCGCGCTGGACGTCACCGAGAGCTTCTTCTGGACCTTCTGCGACGACTACCTCGAGCTCGTCAAGGAGCGGGCCTACGGATCGGCGGACGAGGGTGGGCCCTCCCCCGCGACGCTGTCCGCCCGCGCGGCCCTGCGCCTGGCGCTGTCGGTGCAGCTGCGACTGCTCGCGCCGGTGCTGTGCTTCGCGACCGAGGAGGTCTGGTCCTGGTGGCACGAGGCGGGGTCCTCGGTGCACGTCCAGCCCTGGCCGACGGTCGAGGAGCTCGGCGGGGCCGCGGGCGGCGACGTCGGTCTCCTGGGGGTCGTCGGGCAGGCTCTCAGCGGTCTGCGCCGGGCCAAGTCGGAGGCCAAGGTCAAGATGCGGACCGAGATCTCGGCCGCCAGGCTCACCGCCCCGGCCGCCGACCTCGAGCGGGTCCGGGCCGCCACGGGCGACCTGCGGGCGGCCGGCAAGGTCACCGGCGAGCTGGAGCTGGCCGAGGCCGACGAGCTGGCGGTGCACGACGTGGCCCTGGTGACCGAGGACAGCACCGTCTGAGGCACGGCCCGTCCGAGGCGGCACGCGCGAAGGCACGACCCACCTGAGGCACGGCGCGCGCTGCTGAGGCAGGCACGTTCGGAAGGCACGACCCACCCACCCGTGGCACGGGCACGGTGTGTGGCACACCGGCTCCGGCCTGCGGCCGGCGGGCCGGCCCTTCGGCGGCACCGATTAGGGTGACCGGATGCGCAGGGGCAGCACGGCGACCGTGGTGGCGGTGCTGCTGACCGTGGTCGGCCTCGGGCTCCTGCTGTGGGGCTCGGGCCAGGGTTCACCGCTCGTCGCCGAGCCGCAGGGCACCTGGGGACCGCCCCCGATCAGGCTGCCCGAGCTGCCCGAGCCGGTGCCCGTCGAGCAGACAGGTGAGGAGGAGGGGAGCCAGACTCCTCCTCCGGAGGGCGCCGAGCGCGTGATCGACCTGGCCCTGCTGCTCTACGCCGCCGTCATCCTGACGGGCGTGCTCCTGATCCTGCGCGCCCTGCTGCGCCGCGGCCGGCGCGAGCGCGACCCCGTCGAGGAGCCGGACGAGGAACTGCTGGCCCTGCTGGACGCCAGCGGGGAGGAGGTCCGCTACCGCGCCCTCACGGAGGGCGACCCGCGCAACGCCGTCGTGGCGTGCTGGGTCGCCCTGGAGGACGCGGTCGACCGGTCCGGCCTCGCCACCGACCCCTCCGAGACCGCCGCCGAGCTGACCGCGCGGGTGCTCGGCCGGTGGCAGGTCGACCCCTCGGCGATCACGGACCTGTCCGAGGCCTACCGGGAGGCCCGCTTCTCCCGCCACCCGGTCACCGAGGAGCAGCGGCGGTCCGCCGTCGAGGCGCTCCGCCGCATCCACGAGGACCTCCACCGCCGGGTGCGCGCCGAGCAGGAGGCGGCCGAGGCGGCGCGGGACGCCGCCGCGGGCGAGGCCGCCGCGCGTGAGGCCCCCGCCGCGGGCGAGACCGCCGCAGCTGGCGAGGACGAGGGCGAGGCCGACGGTGTCACGTCCGACGCCGACGACGCCGAGGCCGACGGTGCCAAGGCCCGGGGGGACGGCCCGCGCGGGGCCTCCGGCACGACGGGGACCGACCGGTGAGGGACCGGACCCGGCTGCGCCGCACGCTCCTCGGGGCCCTCGCCGCCACCCTCGTCGTGGGAAGCCTGCTCTACCTCGTCGGCGCGCTGCCGCACAGCCTTCCGGAGGTGCTCGCTGTCGTGCTGCTCGCCGGCACCGTGCTCGGGCTCCTGCTGGCCGCGCTCCGGCGCACGGGGGACGGCGTGGAGCCCGCGTGGTGGGCCTCCACCCCGCGCGAGGAGGCCATCGCCCCGGCGGCGATGGACTACCGGCTCGTGCGGCTGCGGCGCGACCTGCGCGACGCGCTGGAGCGGGACGACCGCCCCGACACCGTCCACGCGGTGCTGCACGACCTGGCCGCCGAGCGCCTCCGGGCGCTGCACGGCGTCGACCTCGCCGCGCAGCCGGACGAGGCCCGGGCGCTGACGGGCCCCGAGCTGTGGCACTACCTCACCCACCCTCCGACCGGGACCCGCCGCAGCAGCCGGGGTGCCGTCCAGACCGCCATCGAAGGGATCGAGAAGCTGTGACCGACCACCAGCCGACCGCCGCCGCACCGGACCTGCCTCCACGGTCCACCGCCTCCCCTCCCCTGGACGTCCCCACCGTGTCGCGCCGGGCCCAGGAGGTGCTCGACCGCGTCGGCCAGGCCGTCGTCGGCAAGCGGGAGGCGCTCACGCTGGTGCTCACCGCCGTGCTCGCCCGCGGCCACGTCCTCCTCGAGGACTACCCGGGGCTGGGCAAGACCCTCGCGGCCCGCTCGTTCGCCCAGACGCTCGGGCTGGACTTCACCCGCGCCCAGTTCACCCCCGACCTGCTGCCGTCGGACCTGACCGGCTCCTTCGTCTACGACCAGCGGGCCGCGGAGTTCGCCTTCCGACCCGGGCCGCTGTTCACCGGCCTGCTCCTGGCGGACGAGATCAACCGCACCCCGCCGAAGACGCAGTCGGCCCTGCTCGAGGCGATGCAGGAGCACCAGGTCACCGTCGAGGGGCAGACCTTCGCCCTGCCGCAGCCCTTCCACGTGCTGGCCACCGCCAACCCGGTCGAGTACGAGGGCACCTACCCCCTCCCGGAGGCCCAGCTGGACCGCTTCCTCATGCGCGTCTCCTTCGGCTACCCCAGCCCTCAGGAGGAGTGGGACGTGCTGCGTCGTCGGGTCGCCCGTCGGCAGGAGGACCAGCACCTGGCGGCGGTGACCGACGCCGACGGGCTGGCCGCGATGCAGGCCGCGATCGAGACCGTGCCGGTGGAGGACGACGTGTCGCGCTACTGCGTGGAACTGGCCGCCGCGACCCGGCGGCACCGGGCGGTGCTCGTCGGCGCCTCCCCCCGCGGGTCGCTGGCGCTGATGCTCACCGCGCGGGCGTATGCGGTGGTGCACGGGCGCGACTACGTCGCCCCCGAGGACGTCAAGGCCGTCGCCCACGCGGTGCTGGACCACCGCATCTCCATCAAGCCCGAGCTGTGGATGTCCGACACGGGCGGAGCCGCCGTCGTGGAGGCCGCCCTGGCTCAGGTGCCCGTCCCCGGGTCGCGCACCGGCGCCTCGACCGCCGACCCGGGCTGACCACCGTGGCCTCCCCCGCCCGCCGCGACCGCTGGGCGCCCACGCACGCGCTGCTGCGCTGCCTGGCGGTCGTCGTGCTCACCGCACCGGTCGCCCTGCTGTGGCGCCGCCCCGACCTGGTCGTGCTGGTCACCCCCTGCGCGGTCGTGCTGGCCTGGAGCCTGGTCGCACGGCCCCACCGTTCCCCTGCCCGGGCCCTGACGCTCTCCCACGGCCAGGTGCGGGAGGGGGAGCAGGTGCTCGCCGTGGCGGAGGTGGAACCGGTCGAGGGGGCCGAGGTGCTCTGCGCTGCGCTGGCTCCCACCCCCTACGTCCTGGGCGTGGGACCGGGCGCCTCCCACCGCGGTGGCGGGCACGGTCGCCCGGGCGCGCGGCCCCCCGGCGCCGCGGGGCGGGGAGTGAGCAGCGTGGTGGACGCGGCCGGACCCACCGTGTCCGGACGCCGCCGCCTCGTGCTGGGCCTGCGCCCCACCCGCTGGGGCCGCCGCCGGATCGGACCCGTCCAGGTCGGCGCGGTCGGCGCCTGGGGGTCCTACCGCTGGGGCCCCGTGTCGCTGGACCCCCTGGCCCTGCCCGTCCTGCCCCAGCCGGCCGCCTTCGACAGCTCGGCCCCGGCCCCGCACCCGCGCGGGCTCGTGGGCGCGCACCGCTCCACCCGCCCCGGGGAGGGCAGCGAGTTCGCCTCGCTGCGTCCCTTCCAGGTGGGCGACCGGCTGCGACGGATCCACTGGCCACGGTCCACCCGCACAGGGGTGCTGCACGTCACCGCCAGCTACGCCGACCAGGACACCCACGTCGCCGTGCTCGTCGACGCCCACCACGACCTCGGCGCCTCCGGCGGCACGGACGGGACCGCCAGCTCGCTCGACCGCTCGGTGCGCGCGGCCGCCGCGGTGGCCGAGCACTTCCTGCAGCAGGGCGACCGGGTCAGCCTGCGGGTGCTCTCGGCGCGCACCCCGCTCACCGTCCCGACCGGCACCGGGCGACGGCACGGGGTGCGGATCCTGGACACCCTCAGCAGGGTCGTGCCCGCCGCAGCCGAGGAGACCGACCCCCGTCGGGTCCACCTGGGCGTCTCCGAGGGAACGCTGGTGGTGATGATCTCCGCGCTCGTCTCCCCCGACGCGCTGACCCAGGCCGCCACCCTCGCCGCGCGCGGGCTGGCGGTCGTCGTCGTCGACGCGCTCGTGGATCCCCGGCAGGGAACGGTCGTCCCCAGCGGCGAGCGGGACCCGCTCGCCCGGACCGCCTGGCGCATCCGCATGCTGGAACGCGACCGGGAGATCCGGGCGATCCGCGCCCAGGGCGTGGCCGTCGTGCCCTGGCTGGGCCCCGGCAGCCTGGACGTCGTGCTGCGCGAGCTGGCCCACCGCGGTCGACGGGTGGGGGTCTGAGATGGCCGAGCTGCTCGCCCACTGGGCCGACCTGCGGTCGGCGCACCCCTCCCACCTGCGGGTGCGCCTGGTGGCCCTGCTCGGCGCGGCCCTCTTCGCTCTCTCCCTGGCGCTGGCAGGCGGAGGCGGCCCGGTGGCCTGGGCGGGCATCCTGGTCCTGGGGGCGCTGGTGGTCTACCAGCCGACGACCCTGATGCCGGTGGTGCTCATCGTCTTCGGCGTCGCGTCCTGGTGGGCGGGGGTGGCCGGTCCGTGGCACTGGGCCCTGCTGCCGGCGGCCTGGGGGCTGCTGCTCGTGCACGCCGCCTCCGCGCTCGCCGCCTCCGTGCCCAGCCAGGCGCCGCTACCGTCGACGGTCCTGCGGGTGTATGCCGTGCGCACGGCCGTCGTGGGCGCCGTCACCGTGCTCGTGTGGGGGCTGGCGGGACTCGTCGTGCACGGCCCGCAGGCCGAGGGGCTGGGGGTCCTGCCGGGGATCGTCGGGCTGGCCGCCGTCGCGGGCGGGCTGACGGTCTACCTGCGCCGGACGGCGCGGGGCTGACCTCAGGCGCTCTCCTTGCGCTGCTGACGCTTGCGCGTCACCTCGCGCCGCACGATCGTGGGGTTGACGTTCTCCAGGACGACCTCGCGGGTGATGACGACCTTGGCGATCTCCTCGTCGGAGGGCACGTCGAACATCACCGGCAGCAGCACCTCCTCGAGGATGGCCCGCAGGCCACGTGCACCGGTGCCGCGCAGCAGCGCCTGGTCGGCGATCGCGTCGAGCGCCTCGTCGCTGAACTCCAGCTCGACGCCGTCGATCTCGAACATCTTCTGGTACTGCTTGACCAGCGCGTTCCGCGGCTCGGTGAGGATGTTGACCAGGGCGTCGCGGTCCAGCGGGGAGACCGTGGTGATGACGGGGAGACGGCCGATGAACTCGGGGATCAGCCCGAACTTCATCAGGTCCTCCGGCAGCACGTCCCCGAAGTGCTCCCCCACGTCCTTGGCGGACTTCAGCTCGGCGCCGAAACCCAGCCCCTGCTTGCCGGTGCGGGCCTCGATGAGCTTCTCCATCCCGGCGAAGGCCCCGCCCACGATGAAGAGCACGTTGCCGGTGTCGATCTGGATGAACTCCTGGTGGGGGTGCTTGCGCCCGCCCTGCGGGGGCACCGAGGCCACCGTGCCCTCGAGGATCTTCAGCAGCGCCTGCTGCACGCCCTCGCCGGAGACGTCGCGGGTGATCGAGGGGTTCTCGCTCTTGCGGGCGATCTTGTCGATCTCGTCGATGTAGATGATCCCGGTCTCGGCCTTCTTGACGTCGAAGTCCGCGGCCTGGATGAGCTTGAGCAGGATGTTCTCGACGTCCTCACCGACGTAGCCCGCCTCGGTGAGCGCGGTCGCGTCGGCGATGGCGAACGGCACGTTGAGCATCTTGGCCAGGGTCTGGGCCAGGTAGGTCTTGCCGCAGCCCGTCGGGCCGATCAGCAGGATGTTGGACTTGGCGATCTCCACCGAGTCGTCGCCGCGGGCCCCCTCGCCGGCCTGGATCCGCTTGTAGTGGTTGTAGACCGCCACGGCCAGGGCCCGCTTGGCGGGGTCCTGCCCCACGACGTACTCCTCGAGGAAGTCGAAGATCTCGCGCGGCTTGGGCAGCTGGCCCAGCCCCAGGTCGCTGGACTCGGCCAGCTCCTCCTCGATGATCTCGTTGCACAGGTCGATGCACTCGTCGCAGATGTAGACACCAGGGCCCGCGATCAGCTTCTTGACCTGCTTCTGACTCTTTCCGCAGAAAGAGCACTTCAGCAGGTCGCTGCTCTCGCCCATGCGTGCCATGTCCCCGACGCTACCTTGCCGGACCCGTGTCGCACAGCCTCATTCTGCTGACGGCATACGCGTGTTGCCGACTGTCCGCTGTCAGCGCAACGGTCCGCGCACGACGGAGCCCGTCACCCCCGCAGGGGTGACGGGCTCCATACCCGGGGGTGGTCTCAGTCCTCCAGCGACGCCTTGCGCGAGCGCAGGACCTCGTCGACGAGGCCGTACTCCTTGGCCTCGGCGGCCGTGAGGATCTTGTCCCGCTCGATGTCCTTCTGGACCTGCTCCACGGACTTGCCGGAGTGCTTGGCCCAGGTCTCCTCCAGCCAGGTGCGCATCCGCAGCACCTCGTTGGCCTGGATCTCGATGTCGGAGGCCTGTCCGTAGTCCCCGCCGGCCAGCGCCGGCTGGTGGATCAGCACGCGGGCGTTGGGCAGGGCGTAACGCTTGCCCTTGGCACCCGCGGCCAGCAGCACGGCCGCGGCGGAGGCCGCCTGGCCGACGACGAACGTCTGCACGTCCGGCTTGATGTACTGCATCGTGTCGTAGATCGCCGTGAGCGCGGTGAACGAGCCGCCGGGGCTGTTGATGTACATGAGGATGTCCCGGTCGGGGTCCTGGGACTCCAGCACGATCAGCTGGGCGATGATGTCGTCGGCCGAGGCGTCGTCCACCTGCACCCCGAGGAAGATGATCCGGTCCTCGAAGAGCTTGGTGTAGGGGTCCTGCCGCTTGGTGCCGTAGGAGGTGCGCTCCTCGAACTGGGGCAGGATGTAGCGGCTGCCGGGAGCCAGGGGCGCGCGGCCGCCGGGCTGCGCGGCACCGGTCCAGGCGCCGCCGGCGTAGGGGCTGTGGGGCTGGGTCATGTCAGCTCTTTCCTTGTGCTCGTCGACCGGTCAGGACTGCGGCTTGTCGCTCGGCGCGTCCTCGGACCGCTCGTAGACGTGGTCCACGAAGCCGTACTCCTTGGCCTCGGCGGCGGTGAACCAGCGGTCGCGGTCGGAGTCCCGCTCGATCTGGTCGACGTCCTGCCCGGTGTGCTCGGCGATCAGTTCGGCCATCTGCTTCTTGATGTGCAGCATCTGCTCGGCCTGGATCTTGATGTCGGAGGCGGTGCCGCCGATCCCGCCGGAGGGCTGGTGCATCATGACGCGGGCGTGCGGGGTGGCGTAGCGCTTGCCCCGCGTGCCGGCCGAGAGGAGGAACTGGCCCATCGAGGCGGCCAGGCCCATCGCCACGGTCGCCACGTCGTTGGGGATCCACTTCATCGTGTCGTAGATCGCCATCCCGGCGGTGACCGAGCCGCCCGGGGAGTTGATGTAGAGCCAGATGTCGGTCTCGGGGTCCTCGGCCGAGAGCAGCAGCAGCTGGGCGCAGATCGCGTTGGCGTTGTCGTCGCGCACGTCGGAGCCGAGGAAGATGATCCGCTCCTTGAGGAGGCGGTTGTAGATCTGGTCGTCCAGGCCGGGAGCCGGGCGCTCGGCCATGCTGGTCTCCTGGGTCATGTGTTCCCTCGCTTCGTCGGGGTATGCCGTCGGGCGGCCGTCCTCTTGTCAGTGACCCTAACGCCCGGCGTCGCCCAGGCACTCCCGCGGGTCCGCCGTGTTCGCCCTGAGCGCACAAGGCCCCGCCGGGCGTGGCAGGGTGGCTCCGTGAGCGCACCCCCGGCCCGTGGCGACCGCACCTGGCTCGTCGCCGTGGCCGCCTCGCTGTGGGGTCTGTCGGCCCTGTGGCGAGGGCCCCTGGCGAGGGAGCACCCCGCCCTGACCGTGGTGCTGTGGGAGCACCTGCTGCTCACGCTCGTGCTCCTCCCGTGGCTGGTGCCCGCGGTCCGCCGGCTGCTCGCGGCGAGCCTGCGCACCCGGGTCGCGGTCGGGGTGGTGGGGGTCGGCAGCTCGGCCCTGGCCACCGTGATGTTCACCGCGGCGTTCGCGGTCGGCGACCCGATCACCCCGCAGGTGCTGCAGAAGCTGCAGCCGCTGGTCGCGGTCGGTCTGGCCGCGCTGCTGCTCGGCGAGCGGCTGCGCCGGGGGTACCTGTTCTTCCTCGTGCCCGCCCTCGCAGGGGCATGGCTGCTGTCCTTCCCCGACCCGCTGTCCGTGCGCCCGGACTCGGCCCGGGCGGCCCTGCTGGCGACGGGGGCCGCCTGCCTGTGGGCGGCCGGGACCGTCCTGGGCCGGGCGGCGAGCCGTGAGCTGCGCTTCCTGGACCTGACCACGCTGCGGTTCTCGATCGGCCTGCTCACCCTGCTCGTCGTCGCGGGGGCGACCGGCACGCCGCTGGCGGTGGGGCGGGAGGCGCTCCCCGACCTCCTGCTCCTGGCCCTGGTCCCCGGCCTGGCGGCGATGGTCCTCTACTACCAGGCGCTGGGCCGCACCCCCGCCTCGCGGGCGACCCTGGCCGAGCTGGCCTTTCCCCTGACGGCTGCGCTCGTCGGCGTGGTCGTCTTCGGAACCCGTCCCGAGCCGTCCCAGTGGTTCGGCATCGTGCTGGTGCTGGGCAGCGTGGTGGCCCTCTCCTGGCACGAGCGTCGCGGCCGGCGGCCGGCGGTCACCGTGGCGGAGGACGCCTCCCTCGCACCCGGTTCGAGCCGGTCTCGCTAGTCGCGCTGGTCGCGCCGGTCGCGCCGGTCGAGGCCCGGGTGCGACGAGGGCCCCCGACCGTCCGGTCGGGGGCCCTCGTCGCGGGTCCAGCAGGTCAGGCCTTCGCAGCCTCGTCGGCGTCGCCCTCGGGCGTCTCGTCGGCGTCGCCCTCGGGCTCCACGTCGGACTCCTCCGCCTGCTCCTCGGCGTCCTCCAGGTCCTCGAGGTCGTCCAGGTCGTCGACGTCCTCGTCCTCGTCCTCGTCGTCCCCGGAGGGGTCGATCGCGTCCAGGTCGACGACGTTGCCCTCGGTGTCGGTGACCGTCGCTGCCTCGAGCACGGAGGCGAGCGCCTTGCGGCGGCCGACCTCGGCCACCATCGCGGGCACCTGGCCCTGCTGGTCGATCTGCTGGGCGAACTGCTGGGGGTTCATGCCGTACTGCTGGGCGGTCATCATGATGTACTCGATGAGCTCGCCCTGGTCCACGTCGACCTCGTCGCGCTCGACCATCTTGTCGAGCAGGAACTGGGTGCGCATGGCCTTGGTCGTGGACTCGGTGACCTCGGCGCGGTGGGTGTCGTCGTCCAGGCGGTTCTCGCCCTCGAGGTGACGGTGCACCTCGGCCTCGACCAGCGAGTCCGGCACGGCGATGTCGACCATGGACAGCATCTGGTCCAGGACCTTGTCGCGGGCCGCGACGCCCTGCTCGAAGCGGGCGGCCTGCTCGGCCTGCGCGCGCAGGTCGGCCTGCAGCTCCTCCATCGTGTCGTGCGGGCTGGCCAGCTGGGCGAACTCGTCGTCCAGCTCCGGGAGCTCGCGCTCCTTGGCCGCGGTCACGGTCACGGCCACGTCGGCCACCTCACCCGCACGGTCGCCACCGGCGAGCGGCGAGGTGAACTCGACGGTGTCACCGGTCTTGGTGCCGCGCAGCGCCTTGTCCAGGCCCTCGAGCATGGTGCCGGTGCCGATCTCGTAGGAGACGCCCGTGACCGAGTCGACCTCCTCGCCCTCGATCGTCGCCGACAGGTCGATGGTCAGGTGGTCACCGGTCTTGGCCTTGCGCTTGATCGGCTTGAGCGTGCCGAACCGGGCGCGCAGCGCGTCCATCCGGGTCTGCACGTCCTCCTCGTCGACCGTCGCCGGGTCCACCTGGACCTCGATGCCGGAGAAGTCCGGCAGGTCGAAGGCGGGGACGACGTCGACCTCGGCCTCGAACTTCAGGTCCTGCCCGTCCTGCAGCGGCAGCTCGGTGAGGTTGACCTCCGGCTGGCCCAGCGGGGTGATGTCGTGCTCGGCCAGGGCCTGGCCGTAGAACTCCGGCAGCGCCTCGTTGACGGCCTCCTGGACCACCGTGCCGCGCCCGAAGCGCTGGTCGATGATCCGCTGGGGCACCTTGCCCTTGCGGAAGCCCGGCACCTGGACCTGGGCCCCGATGGTGGCGTACGCCGCGTCAAGGCGGGGCTTGAGGTCCGCGGCGGCGACCTCGACGGTCAGCTTCACCCGGGTCGGGGACAGGTTCTCGACAGCGCTCTTCACTGCTGGTGCTCCAGAGGGTTGGGGGTATGCGGTGCGCGGGCACCGCGGAACGGTTCACCTCATGCTAGGTGGTCGGGGTAGCCGGATTCGAACCGGCGGCCTTCCGCTCCCAAAGCGGACGCGCTACCAAGCTGCGCCATACCCCGCGGTCCCGGTGCACGGGGCACGGTGGACAGAGGGCTAGACTATCTGCTCGGCCCACCCCGTCCGTCCACGCGGACGCCGCCCGGCAGGGCCACGCGGGTGTAGCTCAATGGTAGAGCCCCAGTCTTCCAAACTGGCTACGCGGGTTCGATTCCCGTCACCCGCTCGCACGCGCCCCGTCCCGGTCCGCCGGGGCGGGGCGCCGCTGGTTCCCGGTGCGCCGGCCGCAGCGAGTCCTCGAGGTGCCGGACGTGCGCGGCGACCGCCCGCCCCACAGCGCGACGACCGGGTGCCGCACACGGGCGGAGAGCGACGCCCCGCGCGTACATTGTCCGCATGGCAGCCACCGACGACGACCGGGTCGAGGTGACCGGCACGGGGCGTGCCTCCGGCCGGCCGGACACCCTCGTGCTCGACCTGCGGCTGCAGGCCCACGGAGCCACGGTCGGCGAGGCGCTCACGTCCCTGACCCGCGCCTCTCACGCCTGCCACGACGCCCTGCCCGGGCTGCCGGTGCGCACGCACGGCCTGGGCGTGCACCCGCGCCACGAGCAGGGCCACCAGCGGGGGCACACGGCCCACCAGTCGCTCCAGGTGCGCACCGACGACCCCTCGCTGGCCGGCGACCTCGTGCAGCGCCTCGTGGACGTCGTCGGCGACGCGCTGGGCGTGGACGGGCTGCGGCACGAGCTCGCCGACACCGCGGCGCTGGCGCGCCGGGCGCGGGAGCAGGCCTTCGCCGACGCGGCGGTCCGGGCCCAGCAGTACGCCGCGCTGAGCGGCCGCACCCTCGGCGCGGTCCGCCGGGTGCGCGAGCCGGGGGGCTCCGGCCCCTCCCCGATGGCGGCCGAGCTGGCCCGCACGGCCCTGTCCGCCGGCCCGGTGGTCCAGGCGGAGGACCTGGAGGTCGTGGCCGCGGTCGAGGTGGTCTGGGAGCTGGTCGGCTGAGTGCGGCGTCCCGTTCTCGGGTCGACACCACCCCGCGGGGTGTGCTTTGGTGGAGGCCCTCGGGCCGCTGCGGCGGCCGTCCCGATCCGGAAGGACACAGCATGGGATTCATGGACAAGGCCAAGGACGCGTACAACAAGCACGACGACAAGGTGGCCGACGCCGTCGACCAGCACGGCGACAAGATCGACCAGGGCGTCGACCGCGGCACCGAGTTCGCCGACGAGCGCACGGGGGGCAAGTACGGCGAGCAGATCGACCAGGGCGGCGAGCGCCTGCGTGACGGTATCGACTCCGTCGGCGGCGGCGACGCGGCCGACGGCGAGGCCGCGTCGGAGGCGGACAAGAAGTAGGACGTCGACGACCCGCTCGTCCAGGGCGCTCCCGCCGCCAGACGGGCACGAAGGCCCCCGCACCGGTTTCGGTGCGGGGGCCTCGTCGTCGGCGAAGAGGGGCCCGTAGAGGTCGGGCGGGGCAGGCCCAGGGCCGACCACGGGTCAGGACAGGACAGGGCGCCAGGGGTCAGGGGTCAGGGCAGCGGCGGTAGCGTCCCGTCCGCCTCGTAGGCGGTCATCATGTCGATCCGCCGCTGGTGGCGCTCCTCGCCGGAGAACGCGGTCGCCAGGAACGCCCCGACGATCGCGCGGCCCTCCTCCAGCGAGTGCATCCGGGCGCCGACGGAGACGACCCGGGCGTCGTTGTGCTTCCGCGACAGCGCCGCCAGCTCCGGGGACCAGGCCAGCGCGGCCCGGATCCCCCGCACCTTGTTCGCGGCCATCTGCTCACCGTTGCCGGAGCCTCCCAGCACCACGCCCAAGGACGACGGGTCCGCGGCCACCGCCTCGGCGGCGCGCAGCACGAAGACGGGGTAGTCGTCGAGCTCGTCGTAACCGGCCGGTCCGTGGTCGACGACCTCGTGGCCCTCCTCGGTCAGCCAGGCGACGAGGTCGCGCTGCATCTCGTACGCGGCGTGGTCGCCGCCGATGTGGACTCGCACGGGAGCTCCTCGGGTCTCGGGGTGGGGAGGGGTAGGGGTGGGGGGTGGAGGTGGGCGTGCCGCGGGTCAGCCGAAGTCGGGACCCTGGGTCCGGGTGCGCTTGAGCTCGTAGAAGCCGGGGGTGCCGGCCACCAGGACGCAGCCGTCCCAGAGCCGGCCGGCGGCCTCGCCCCGGGGTGCGGGCGTGACGACCGGACCGAAGAAGGCCACCCCCTCCACGCCGACGACGGGCGTGCCGACCTCGTCGCCGACGAGGTCCATCGCCCGCTGGTGGCTGGCCCGCAGGTCCTCGTCGACGGCGTCGGTGCTCCCGACCCCGGCCAGCGCGGCGTCCAGGCCCAGCTCGGCGAGGACCTCCTCCGTCACGGCCCCGAGGTCGTCGGTGCCCCGTCCGTCGAGGTGGATGCGCTGCCCGTAGGCGTCGTACATCGCCTTGCGCAGCGCGTTGGCCTCGTCGGCGGGCAGGTCCTTGGTCGCGGCGACGACCGTCCGCACCGGGACCCAGCTCCGCTCGAGCATCGCGGCGTAGTCGGCATCCAGGTCCCGGCCCTCGTTGAGCACCGACAGGCTCATCACCGACCAGGTGACGTCGAGGTCGCGCACCTCGGCCGCCTCCGTGATCCACCGGGAGGTCATCCACGCCCACGGGCAGACCGGGTCGAAGAACATCTCGGCGCTGGTGCGGCTGGGTACGGCGTCGGTCGTCATGGCACCATCGTCTCAGTTCTCCGCGGCGCCGCGGGCACCCGCCCCCGGTGGCACGGCATACCTGCGCGTGCCCGGTGCAGCGCCGCGGAACCCGACGGACGACCCCAGGAGGTCCCTGCATGCCCGGCACCAACCTGACCCGCGACGAGGCGAGCGCCCGGTCCCTGCTCGTGTCGACCGGGTCCTACGACGTGGCGCTCGACCTCACCGCCGGCCCGGAGACCTTCCGGACCACGACGACGGTGCGCTTCGCCTGCACCGAGCCCGGCGCCCAGACCTGGATCGACCTGGTCGCGGCGTCGGTGGAGACGGCGGTGCTCAACGGCCGCACGCTGGACCCGGCGACCCACTGGGCCGACGGCCGGCTGACGCTGCCCGACCTGCAGGCCGAGAACGAGCTGACCGTCGACGCGACGGGCCGCTACATGAACACCGGGGAGGGCCTGCACCGCTTCGTCGACCCCGTCGACGGGGAGGTCTACCTCTACACCCAGTTCGAGGTGCCGGACAGCCGCCGGATGTATGCCGTGTTCGAGCAGCCCGACCTCAAGGCCGCCTTCCGCTTCACCGTGACCGCGCCGGCGCACTGGCAGGTCGTCTCCAACGAGCCGACCCCCGAGCCCGGCCCCGCCCCGGACGCCGCGAACGTCGACGGCGTCGAGGTCGCCCGCTGGGAGTTCCCCCCGACCCCGCGCATCTCCTCCTACATCACCGCGCTCGTCGCCGGTCCCTACGACGTCGTGCGCGACTCGGTCAGCACCCGCGCCGGGGAGGTCCCCCTGGGGGTGTTCTGCCGGCGCAGCCTGACGCCCCACCTGGACGCCGACAACATCCTGGACGTCACCAAGAGGGGATTCGCCTTCTTCGAGGAGGAGTTCGACCAGCCCTACCCGTTCAGCAAGTACGACCAGATCTTCACGCCGGAGTACAACATGGGCGCGATGGAGAACGCCGGTGCGTGACCATCGTCGAGCAGTACGTCTTCCGGTCCCGGGTCACCGAGGCCATCGTCGAGCGCCGGGCGCTGACGATCCTGCACGAGCTGGCCCACATGTGGTTCGGCGACCTGGTGACGATGAGGTGGTGGGACGACCTGTGGCTGAACGAGAGCTTCGCCGAGTGGGCCTCCACCACCTGCCAGGCCGAGGCGACGGAGTGGACGGACGCGTGGACCACCTTCGGCACCGCGGAGAAGGCCTGGGCGTACAAGCAGGACCAGCTCTCCTCCACCCACCCGGTGGCCGCCGACATGGTCGACCTGGCCGCGGTCGAGGTGAACTTCGACGGCATCACCTACGCCAAGGGCGCCTCGGTGCTCAAGCAGCTCGTCGCCTACGTCGGGCGCGAGCCCTTCCGGGACGGCCTGCGCGCCTACTTCGCCCGGCACGCGTGGGGCAACACCACGCTGGCCGACCTGCTGGCCGAGCTGGAGGCCACCAGCGGCCGTGACCTGAAGGAGTGGAGCCGGCTGTGGCTGGAGACGGCCGGGGTGAACACGCTGACGCCCCACGTCGAGGTCGACGAGGACGGGACGATGACCTCGGTGGTCATCGAGCAGACCTCCCCCGAGGAGCACCCGACGCTGCGCCCCCACCGCCTGGCGGTCGGCTGCTACGAGCTCGTGGAGGGTGAGCTCGTGCGCACCGCCCGGGTCGAGCTGGACGTCGACGGGGAGCGCACGGCCGTGGAGGAGCTCGTCGGACGACCCCGCCCGGCGCTGCTGCTCGTCAACGACGACGACCTGGCCTACGCCAAGATCCGGCTCGACGCGGTCTCGCTGAGGACGGCGCTGGAGCACGTCCGGGACTTCGCGCAGTCGCTCCCCCGTGCCCTCGTGCCGGGCGCCGCGTGGGACATGACCCGCGACGGCGAGATGCCGGCGACCGACTACGTGCGCCTGGTCCTGCGGGCCCTGCCCGGGGAGACCGGCTCGACCCTGCTGCGGGTGCTGGTGCAGCAGGTCACCACGGCCGCCAAGACCTACACGGCCGAGCCCCACCGCCAGGACGTGCTCGACGAGCTCACCGCCGGCCTGCGCGAGGTCTCCGGCTCCGCCGAGCCCGGCAGCGACGCCCAGCTGCAGCTCGTGACCGCCTGGGCTGCCCTGGCCCGCTCCGAGGAGGACGTCGCCCGGGTCGACGCCCTGCTGTCGGGCGAGCAGGAGCTGACCGGCCTGGTCCTGGACCAGGACATGCGGTGGACGCTGCTCACCTCCCTGGCGGCCGCCGGGGCCGCCGGCGAGGACCGGATCGCCGCCGAGCAGGAGCGCGACAACACCGCGACCGGACGGGAGAAGGCGGCCCGGGCCCGCGCGGCCGTACCGACCGCCGAGGCCAAGGAGGCCGCCTGGGTGGCCGCCGTCGAGCAGGACGGCCTGTCCAACTCGGTGCTGGCCTCGACCGCGCTGGGCTGGGGCTGGGTGCACGACGCGTCCCTGCTCGAGCCGTACGTGGACCGGTACCACCAGGTCGTGGAGACGGTGTGGTCCGGGCGCACCCACCACATCGCCGAGTCGCTGGCGACCGGGTTCTACCCCCTGGCCGTGGCGACCCCGGCGCTGCGGGACGCGACCGAGGAGTGGCTGCGCGACCACCCCGACGTGTCGAACGCCCTGCGGCGCACGGTCGCCGAGAACCGGGACGCGGTGGCGCGGGCCCTGCGGGCGCAGGCGGTCGACGCGGCCCGCTGAGGCCGTAACGCCGGAGGGCCTGCGGGGATCGTCCCCGCGGGCCCTCCGTCGTCGGTGCGGTCGGGACGACCCTCGTCCCAGTGCCGCTGGTCGACCGTGCGGGCTCAGTGCCGCTGGTCGACCGTGCGGGCCAGCCGACGCGCCGAGCGCCAGGTGAACAGCTCCTCCAGCCTGACCGCGTGGCCCTCCGGCCCGGCGAGCGGGACCCGCCAGTTGGGGTACTCCTCGTCGGTGCCGGGCTGGTTGATGACGCGCTTGTCCCCCGCGAGGTCGCTGACGCTCACCCCGACCAGCTTGGCCGGAGTGCGCGTCAGGAAGGCGTGGAGCGCCTCGACCTGCTCGGGCACGCCTGCACCCTCGCGCAGCAGCCCGCGCCGCCGCAGGTCCGCGAGCACCTCGTCCCGGGAGGTGGCGTCGGCGGCCTGCTCCTCCTCCAGGGACCGGTCCAGCAGGCCCAGCCGGTGCCGCAGCTCGACGTGCACCCCCTCCAGGTACCCGGCGGTCGGGGGCAGGTCGTGCGTGGTGACCGTGGCCAGGCACAGCTCCCGCCACTCCTCGGGGTCGAGCAGGCCGCCGTCGCCCTCCCAGTCCCGCTCGAACCACAGGATGGAGGTGCCCATGACGCCACGCTCGCGCAGGTAGTCGCGCACCCAGGGCTGGACCGTGCCCAGGTCCTCGCCGATGACGACGGCGCCGGCGCGGTGGGCCTCGAGCAGCAGGATCCCGATCGTGGCCTCGTGGTCGTAGCTCACGTACGTGCCCCTCGAACGGCTTGCGCCCCTGCGGGATCCACCACAGCCGGAACAGCCCGATGACGTGGTCGACCCGCAGCCCGCCGCTGTCCCGCAGCGCCGCGCGCACCATGTCGCGGTAGGGGGCGTAGCCCAGCTCGGCGAGCTTGTCGGGACGCCACGGCGGCTGGCTCCAGTCCTGGCCGATCTGGTTGTACTGGTCGGCGGGGGCCCCGACGGTGACGCCCCGCGCCAGGGCGTCACCCAGCCCCCAGGCGTCCGCCCCGTCGGGGTGGACGCCCACGGCGAGGTCGGAGACCAGCCCGAGGGACATCCCGGTGTCGACGAGGTCGCGCTGCACCCGGGCGAGCTGGTCGTCGAGGATCCACTGCAGCCAGCAGTGGAACTCCACCTCCTCGGCGTTCTTCTCGCGGAAGGCCTCCACCGCGGCGCCGCGGGGATCCTGCAGCTCCTCGGGCCAGCTGCGCCACCAGGTGCCGTGCACCTGGGACAGGGCGCACCAGGTGGCGTAGTCGACCAGCCCCTGGCCCTCGCGCTCGACGAAGGCGTTGAAGGCCCGGGCCCGGCGCAGGGACCGGCGCTGCTTGAAGATCATCCGCAGGGCGGCCTCCTTGGCCATCCACACCGCGTCGCGCTCGATGAGGTCCAGGTCGAGGTAGCGACGGGCGTCGTCGGCGTGCCACTCCACGAGCTGGCGTTCGGCGGCGGAGAGGTAGGCGACCTCGGGGACGTCCTCGACCCGGATGTAGAGAGGGTTGACGAAGCGGCGGCTCGTCGGCAGGTAGGGCGAGGGCTCGATCGGCGGGACCGGCTCGGCCGCGTGGAGGGGGTTGACCAGGACGAAGTCCGCACCGAGTCCGGCGGCCCACGCACCGGCGTCACCGAGGTCGGCGAGGTCGCCGATCCCCCAGGACTCGTCCGAGCGCATGGCGTAGAGCTGGGTCATCAGGCCCCAGGTCTGCGAGCCCTCCTCCGCCAGCGACTCCGGCAGCTCCAGCCGGGCAGGGGTGACGACGAGGGGCATCCGGCGCACGCTGCGGCCCGCGGCGACCTCCACCGTGTGCCAGCCCAGCGGCAGGTCCTCCCCCAGGTCGAGGGCGGCACGGACGACGGTCGTGCCGTCGAGCTCGCGGGTCGCCGGGTCGGTCTCCTCCAGGACGCCGACCTCGTGGACCCCGCCGTCCTCCAGGACGATCCGCGCCTCGAAGCGGATCCCCCGGGCCACGTGCACCGGGACGTGGGGCCGGCGGCCCCGGACGGCGACGACCACCGGGGGCAGCACTCGGGTCCAGGGGCGGCGCTCGACCTCGGCGAGGGCCGCCTCGACGTCGGCGTCGCCGTCGACGTGGACGCCCAGCGCCCCGAGGGCGGCGGTGACGGTCTCGACGGACACCTGCACGTGCCGTCCCTGCCAGTCCCAGAACTCGGTCGCCACGCCGTAGGCCTCGGCGAGCGCGGACAGACGGGGGGACAGCTCGGTCACGAGGACGACCTTTCGACGAACGCGGCGTGATGCGCACGCCTCGGGGCGCCCGGGTCCCCGGGCGCGGCGTGCGGGACACAGTTTGTCAGGCCGGGGGGCGTGCACCGAAACGGTCGGCGGGCGCACCCCCGGTGCGGGCGGGGAAACGCCGCTGCCGGCGGGGAGAACGCCCACTGCCGGCGGGGAGAACGCCCGCTGCCGGCGGGGAGAACGCCGGCACCGGCGGGCCGAACCTCTTTAATGGGGGCATGCGGACGACTGCGGCCACACGGACCACCCCGGGCGGGCGACCCCCGGTCCCGGCGCCGACGGCGGGCGACCGGTGACCTGGCCCGGGTGGGCCGAGGTCGGCACCTGGCTGCTGGGGGCGCCGTTGCGGATCGTCGGCGTGCTCGTGGCCGCGGTCGTGCTGCGCTGGATCGTGCACCGGGCCATCCGCTCCCTGGTCGACTCCGCCGTCGCGCGGGCGGACGACCACGAGCGCAGCAGCATCGAGCGTCTGGTCGGCGGCCCGGCCCCGGCCGACCGCGGCGAACGCCGTCGTCAGCGCGCCCTGACGATGGGGTCCCTGCTGCGCAGCGCCTCGACGTTCGTCATCGCCACGATCGCCGTGCTCACGGTCATGGCCGACCTGGGCCTCCCGCTCGCCCCCCTGCTGACCTCGGCCGGCATCGGCGGCGTCGCCCTGGGCTTCGGCGCCCAGTCGCTCGTCAAGGACTTCCTCTCGGGCGTCTTCATGATCATCGAGGACCAGTACGGCGTCGGCGACGTCGTGGACACAGGGGAGGCGGTGGGCACCGTGGAGGAGGTCACCCTGCGGGTGACCCGGCTGCGCGACGCCAGCGGGGTCGTCTGGTTCATCCGCAACGGGGAGATCGTGCGGATCGGCAACAAGAGCCAGGGCTGGGCCGTGGCCACGATCGACGTCCCGGTCGCCTACGACGAGGACCCGCACCGGGTCACCGAGCTGCTGCGCCGGGTCGTGGAGGAGACCGCCGCCGACCCGGCGTGGATCGACCGGCTGCTGGAGACCCCGGCGGTCGCCGGGGTGGAGTCGGTCTCCGGGGGGACGATGACCCTGCGGATCTTCGCCAAGACACGTCCCGGCGAACAGTTCGCCATCCCCCGGGAGATCCTCGAGCGGGCCAAGCGCGCCTTCGACGAGGCCGGGGTGCGCGGTCCGACCATCTCCCCGTGGGGCGGCCCGCAGGCCTGACCCGACGGCGCGCGTCGTCCGGGTGCGGCCCCTGTACGGGCTCTCCCCCGGGTGGGACGATGAGGAATGGCCGGGAACGCCCGGACGGCGGTGCTCGAGGAGGCTGTCCGCCGCCACGCCCCGTCCCTGCGTCGCAGGGCGGTGATGCTCACCGGGGACCCTGCGGCCGCCGACCAGCTGGTGGTCCAGGCCTTCCGACGTCTGTCGCCCCGGGTGCGCGGGCCCGTGCGGACGCCGGGCCTGCTCGGTCCGCCCGAGGCGCTGACGACCGAGCTGGTCCGGGTCTACCTGCGCCGGTCCCCGCGACAGGGTGACCGCGTCGATGCCCTCGGGACCACGACCGACGCCGGTGACGCCCTGACGTCCGCGTCACCGCGGCAGCGCGCGGCCGCGGTGCTCACCCTCGTGGAGGGCTGGACGCCGCGACGCGCCGGGCGGGCGCTGCGCACCCACACGGCACGTGTGGTCCGGCTCGTACCCAGGACCGACGGGCTGGGCGCTGCGCTCCGGTCGGTCGCGGACCAGCACGAACGCCCCGCGGACGAGGTGGTCGCCGCGGTCGTCGCCTCGTTGGCCCACGGGGACACCGGCATCCGGGAACCGACCCGGACCGCCAGCACCACCACCCGCGGCAGACCCGGAGGCAGGCGTGCCGTCGTCGTCGCGACCGTGGCCGCGGTCAGCGTCGGCGGCGCGGTGGTGTCGCTCGGCGGTCGGGACGAGGCGCCCGACGACCTCGGCGGCGGATCCGGACCTGTGGCGTCCGGCGCGTGGAGCAGCACCGACCTGACCCTGCGCGGATGGGTCCTCGACGCCGAGGGCGACCCGCCGTCCAGCCTGGAGGGTCTGCGCCTGATCGGGTCCACCCCGGTCGACTACGCACGGACCACCCGTCCCCTCTCCATCGACACCCGACCCCGGTCGGGCAGCGCCGTCTTCGCCGTCCTCTGGTGCGACCTCCCCGTGCTCGATCCCCGGCTCGCCGTGCCCGTGGCCCACCTGAGCACCTCCGGCGTCACCGCCACCGTGAGGTGCGCGGGGCGGGACGGCGACCCGGCGGTCCAGCGGCCGGTCCCCCTCCCGCCCCCGGGAGACGACACGGAGCACCTCTTCGAGCTGAGGTGGACCGGTGACCTGCCGGCACGCGGCACGGCCGTCCTCGCCACCTACACCGAGACCGCCCACCGACGCCCCCGCACGCAGGAGCCGGTCTCCGACCCGCCACCACCGATGGCCCGGGGCGCGCTCGTGCTGGACGACAGCAACGGGGTCGCCGGCTCTGCGCAGGGGCCACCGTGGTCCTCCGGGACCGGTTCGTCCCGGTCCTACCGGGTGCGCGTGGCCGCGGACACGCGCCTGGGCGCGTGGCTCGGGCAGAGCGGCGTCATCGGTCTCGCCGTGGACGGGATCGAGGTCACCGACGACGGTGACCGGTGGCACGAGCAGGACCACGAGCTGCGGGACGGGGGCTGGATGGTGCACGCGGCGGGGAGCCGGCGTGAGTTCGCCCTGCCCGACGCGGTCCGCCCCGCCGCGGGACAGGAGCGCGACGTCACGCTGCAGGTCTCGCCCCAGGGGGTCGACCCGGGCCGGTGGCAGGTCCAGGTCACCGAGGCCGAGGTGGTGCACGTCGACAGCACGCCCGTGCCCGTCGGCCCGACGGACGCCCCCGAGCACCTGGCCGGGCATCGCGTCGCGGCCGCGTGGCAGGTCCCCGCCGACGGCCTTCCCCACCAGCTCCAGGTGCCCACGCCGCTGTCACCGCGGACCGTCTTCCTCGCGGTCCTGCCGGCACCGCCCGCCGGCAGCGACCGGGCGTGGCAGGAGGTGGCCGGCGTCGTCACCACCGAGCTCGGTCCCGCTCCCCTGCCGGCCGCCACCGACGCCGCGGGTGCCACGTCCTGGGCCCAGGGCCCGACGAGCAGGCTGACGGGTCGGGTTCCGAGGACCGGACGGACGGAGTCCGCCCTGCGGGAGGTCCGGGTCTCCGTGCTGGCACCGGCGGCCTCGGACAGCACCGCCACGGTCCTCGCGTACGAGCCCGTCCCCTACGAGCAGTTCGACTTCGACTCGGCGCCGATGCTGCCCACGTCCGTCCCCGCCGACCGGTCCGGCGAGCCGGACGCGTCCGTGCGGGCGGGTGAGGTCCTGGGGCGCTGGGACCGCGCCGACCTGGAGGACGGCCGCCTGGTCCTGGAGGACGGCCGCCTGGTCCTGGAGGACCTGCCCGAGGGTGCCTCCGTCGTGCTGACGACGGCCGGCCGCGGGCGGGTGCGCGTCCTCGACGGCGGACACCCCGTCTGGTGGCTGCCGGACGGGTGGTGGAGCTCCTGGACGAGCAGGGCGGTCGTGACCGAGCTGCTGCTGTCGGACCCGCACGACCTGGCGCGCACCGACGTGGTCACGCTGGCCGTCCAGGGCTACGTGGAGCGCTTCGAGGTGGAGCTGCGCTCCCCCGCGAGGGCGGGATGACGGGACCCCCGGGCCCGCCTGAGACACTGGGCGGGTGAGCCAGCAGCACCAGACCGCCCCCGCCGACCGTCTCGTTCCCCAGGAGACCTTCTACGACCGGGTCGGTGGCCACGACACCTTCCGTCGTCTCGTCGCCGAGTTCTACCGTGGCGTCGCGCACGACCCGCCGCTGCGGGACCTCTACCCCGAGGAGGACCTGGGCCCGGCCGAGGACCGGCTGCGGATGTTCCTCGAGCAGTACTGGGGCGGGCCGACCACCTACTCCGAGCGCCGGGGACACCCCCGCCTGCGGATGCGGCACGTGCACTTCGCCGTCACGCCGGCCCAGCGGGACCGCTGGCTGCGCCACATGAACGCCGCGATCGACACGATCACCGACCGCCTCTCCCCCCTCGACGAGCAGCAGATGCGCGGCTACATGGCCCACGCCGCGCAGGCGATGGTGAACTCCCTCCAGGAGGAGGAGCCCGGCACCCCCGGGAGCGCGCAGGAGTAGGAGCGCCCTGCTCCAGCACCTACGCTGGTGGCCCGTGACCGCCGACCTGCCCTCCTCCTCCGGCCCCCACGTCCCCGCGCACGACCTGCCCGTCCCGCCGCCCTCCCCCCGCGCCGCGCAGGCCCGGGCGGGCGGCCCGGAGGACCCGCACCTGCCCATCCCCCACTCGGCCCCCTGGTGGCGGCACGCGGTGATCTACCAGGTCTACCCGCGCAGCTTCGCCGACTCCGACGGGGACGGGGTGGGCGACCTGCCCGGCATCACCTCCCGGCTGCCCCACCTCGCCGGGCTCGGCGTGGACGCGGTCTGGCTCAGCCCCTTCTACGTCTCCCCGATGGCCGACGCCGGGTACGACGTCGCCGACTACCGCGACGTCGACCCCCTGTTCGGGACCCTGGCCGACGCCGACGCGCTGCTGGCACGGGCGCACGAGCTCGGCCTGCGGGTGATCGTCGACCTCGTGCCGAACCACACGAGCGACGAGCACGTGTGGTTCCAGGAGGCGCTGGTCGCCGGACCCGGATCGCCGGAGCGGGCCCGCTACGTCTTCCGGGAGGGAGGCGGACCGGACGGTGCCGAGCCTCCGAACAACTGGAAGTCCGTCTTCGGCGGGCTGGCGTGGACCCGGGTGCAGGAGGCGGACGGGACGCCCGGGCAGTGGTACCTGCACCTGTTCGACGACAAGCAGCCCGACCTGGACTGGCGCAACCCCGAGGTCGTGGAGGAGTTCCACGACGTGCTGCGCTTCTGGCTGGACCGGGGCGTCGACGGATTCCGGGTGGACGTGGCCCACTCCCTCGTCAAGGCCGAGGGCCTGCCGGACTGGACCGTGCGCACCGGGATGCTCGGCGACCTCGATGAGGAGCCGCCGGCCACCACCGACCCCCGGACCAAGGAGCTGGGCCCGATGTGGGACCAGGAGGAGGTCCACGAGATCTACCGCGGGTGGCGGCGGGTGCTGGAGGAGTACAACCCCTCCGGCGACCCAGACCAGGACCGGATCCTGTGCGCCGAGGCCTGGTTGCCCAGCCAGGAGCGCACCATGCGCTACGTGCGGCCCGACGAGATGCACCAGGCGTTCAACTTCCAGTTCCTGGAGATGTCCTGGCGCGCCGAGGACGTCCGTGAGGTCGTGGACACCTCGTTGCGCGCCGCCGACGAGGTGGGTGCCCCGACGACCTGGGTGCTGTCCAACCACGACGTCGTGCGGCACGCCTCGAGGATGGGTCTGCCGGTGGGTTCGCCCCGCCCCAACGGGATCGGGACCGCCTCCGAGCAGCCCAACCCGGTGCTCGGCCTGCGCCGGGCGCGGGCCGCGACCACGCTGATGATGGCCCTGCCCGGGTCGGCCTACGTCTACAACGGCGAGGAGCTGGGCCTGCCCGACCACACCGCGCTGCCGGACCGGCTCCGTCAGGACCCTGCCTTCCACCGCACGGCGGGCGTCGAGCTGGGCCGGGACGGTTGCCGGGTCCCGCTGCCGTGGGTGGCCGAGGAGCCCTCCTACGGCTTCGGCCCGGGTTCGCGCAGCTGGCTCCCCCAGCCGCTCCTCTACGGGCCGCTGGCCGTGGACCGGCAGGAGGGGGTCTCCTCGTCCACGCTGGAGCTGTACCGCACGCTCCTGCGGCTGCGTCGCCAGCACGACCTCGGCGTCGGCGGGCTGCACTGGGAGTCCGGCTGGGGACCGGACGTGCTGGCCTTCCGCAACGCGCGGGAGGACGGCCGGCCGGTCACCGTCGTGGCCAACCTCGGTGAGGACCTGTTGGAGCTGCCGGCGGACCTGGAGGTCCTGGTCGCCAGCGGTCGGCTCGAGGACGGCCGGCTCCCCCAGGACACGACGGTCTGGCTGGCCTGAGGCGGGCCCGTTCCCGAGCCGGTCAGCGGTCCCCCGACCCGGCGGCGGCCCCGCCGGGTCCGCCCCCGTCCTCCTCCCCGGAGGTGCGCTCCACCTCCACCTCGCGGATCCGCATACCCTCCATCCGCGTCACCCGCAGCAGGAGCGGGCCCGTGCCGACCTCGTCCCCCACCTCGGCCACCCGGCCCAGCAGGGCCAGGACGAGGCCGGCGACGGTCTCGTAGCCGCCCCGCGGCAGCTGCACGTGGAGCGCGGTCTCCAGCTCCTCGACGATGAGCCCCCCGGAGACTCGGACGGTCCCGTCCGCGCGCACGAGGGAGTCCTCGGGGTCGGGCTCGGTGTCGTACTCGTCGTAGATCTCCCCGACCAGCTCCTCGACGAGGTCCTCGACCGTGACGATCCCCTCGGTCCCGCCGTGCTCGTCCACGACCAGCGCCAGGTGCTGCTGGGTCTCCTGCAGCAGGTGCAGGCTGGCCAGCACCGGCTTGCTGACCGGCAGCGCGGTGATCTCCCGGACGAGGTCGCCCACCTGCACCCCCGCGCGCCGGTCGTCGTCGATGGTGAGCAGGTCGCGGATGTGCACGAAGCCGAGCACGTCGTCGGCCGACTCCCCCGTCACCGGGAACCGGCTGTGGCTGGAGAGCCGGACCAGGTCCTCCACCTGCTCGACCGACCGGTCGGCGCGCAGGAACTCCACGTCGGGACGCGGCCGCAGCACGTCCCCCAGCGTGCGCTCACCGGCCCGGAAGACGTCCCGCAGGATCTGCCGGCTGTAGGGCCGCAGGTCCCGGTTGTCCTCGACCACGCGGCGCAGCTCCTCGATGGACATCTGCTCGTTGGTCGCCTCCGGGTTCCCGCCGAGCAGCCGCACCACGAGGTTGGTCGAGACCGACAGCAGCCAGATCACCGGCCGCAGGAGGGTGGCGAAGACGCCGAGCGGAGGGGCGAGCACGCGGGTGAACCCCGCCGAGCGCTGCATCGCCAGCCGCTTGGGGACCAGCTCGCCGAGCACCAGCGACAGGTAGGCGATGACCAGCGTCATGAGGACCAGGGACAGGGGATCCGCGAGCGCCTCGGCCAGCCCCAGCCGCTGCAGCTGGACCGACACCGTCGGTGAGATGGTGGCGCCGCCGAACGCCGAGGAGAAGAACCCGGCCACGGTGACGCCCACCTGGACGGCCGAGAGGAAGGTGTTGGGGTCGCGCACCAGCAGGGCGGTGCGCCGACCGCGCTCCCCCGAGCGCTCGATGTCGTCGACCTGGGAGGGGCGCAGGGACACGATCGCCATCTCGGTGGCCGCGAACACCCCGCCGATGAGCACGAAGAGCAGCACGAGCAGCACGTTGGTGAGCAGGGCGGTGTCCATGACCCGAGGGTATGGCGTGGGTCAGGGGCGCAGGGTCGGCGCGGCGTCGTCGGCGAGGGCGTCGAGCTCGCGCGGGAGGGTGCGCATGCCCAGGAGCGGGGAGAGCAGCACCGGCAGGGCGGCCAGGACGGCGAGGCCGGAGAAGATCCAGAGGGTGGGCACCACGCCGAGCTCACGTCCCAGGAGCCCGCCGAGGAGGGCACCGACCGGCATCGGCCCCCAGACGAGGAAGCGGATGGAGGCGTTCATCCGCCCCAGCAGGGGCCGCGGGCACAGCCGCTGCCGGAAGCTGACCTGGGCGATGTTGTAGACCACGACCGCCCATGAGACGAGGAAGCCGCCGACGAGGAGGGTGGGCACGGCGGGCAGGACGCTGGCCAGGGGGGTGGTGAGCATGGCCAGGCCGCTGACCACCGCGGCCACCGGGATCGCGCGGCCCTCCCCCACGAGCCGGCCGAAGCGTCCCGAGCTGACCGCCCCCAGCAGGCCACCGACCGCGCCCACCGACAGCACCAGCCCCAGGGTGGTCTCGGCCAGTCCGAGGGTGCGGACCGCGTAGAGGACGAAGAGCCCGAAGACGGCCGAAGAGGCGAGGTTGGACAGCCCTGTGCAGGCCACGATGCGGCGCAGCAGCGGGTGGGCCAGGACGAAGGCCATCCCCTCCCGCACCTCGGTGACGAGCGGACGCCGGGCGGCCGGGTCGGCGCTCTCCTCCCGGTGGCGGATGCGGCTGACGAAGAGCGAGGAGAGCGCCATGCACACCGCGGTGACGGCGATCGTCAGCGGGGAGCCGACGAGCCGGACGAGGGCGGCGGCCGCGGCCGGCCCGACGACGCCGGCGGTCTGCTGGCTGGCCTGCAGCTTGCCGTTGCCCTCGGCGATCTGCTCGCCCCCGACGATCTCGGGCAGGTAGGACTGGTTGGCCACGTCGAAGAAGACGGTGGTGCAGCCCACGGCGAAGGCCACCACGTACAGCTGCTCCATCGTGAGCACGCCGGCCAGCCAGGCGACCGGCAGGGTGAGCAGCAGCGCGGCCCGCAGCAGGTCGCCCAGCACGAGGACGACCTTCTTGCGCCACCGGTCCACCCAGGCGCCGGCGGGCAGGCTGATGAGCAGGAAGGCCAGCGACTCCAGGGCCGCGAGCAGCCCCATCTGGAAGGCGTCCGCGCCCAGGAGCTGGACCGCCATGAGAGGCATCGCGAAGCCGACGAACTGGGCGCCGAACACCGAGACGGTGTCCCCCATCCACAGCTGGCGGAAGTCGTGGTGGTGCCACAGGCTGCGCTGCGGGACGCCCGCGGAGGTGCTCACCGGACGATGGTGCGCCAGTGATTGAGGTTTGTCAATCACTCGTGCGACACTGCCGGTATGGCGTCGCCCTCCTCCTCCGCGGACCGTGCACCCGACCCTGCCGGGCCGGGGCGGACCGCCGCGCGCCGCGACGCCACCGAGGCGGAGGCGCGGGCGCTGGCGTCCACGGTCCGGCTGCGGATCCTGCGGATCACGCTGGACGAGCCGCTGTCCAACCGGGAGATCGCCGAGGCCCTCGACCTGAACCCGGCGACGGCGCTGCACCACGTCCGCACCCTGGTCGACACCGGCTTCCTCGAGGCGCTCCCCGTCCGCCGGGGGCGGCGCGGGGCGCGCGAGATCCCCTACCGCGCGACGGGCCGCTCCTGGCACGTGCGCACCCCCGTCGGCACCTCCCCGCTCCTGGAGACCTTCCTGGCCGAGGTCCGGGCCGTGCCGGAGGACGAGCACGACCTCACCCGGCTGGGCCTGCGGCTGCCGCCGGAGGAGCTGGAGGAGTTCCGCGCCCGCCTGCACGGGCTGCTCCAGGAGTTCCACGACCGCCCGCGGGACCCCGCCGCCCGGCCGTGGTCCCTGTTCGTCGCCCTCCACCCCGAGCCCGGACGGTCGGGCGGCCCGCCCGCGGCGGCCGCACCGGGCCCGTCCCCGTCGGCTGCACCGGACCCCCCGTCCGCGGCGGCCGCACCAGGCCCGTCCCCTGCGCCGTCCCCCGGGCAGGGATGACGGTCACCGGGTCGACCGGCCACCGCCGCTCTCAGCGGCAGAGGACGTGCCCGGCCGGCACGCTGACGCGGGTCCACGGTCCGCTGCGGTGCACGGTCGCCTCGTCGTCGCGGTCCCGGGCGAAGCCCAGCGACAGGACGGCCAGCCCCGCACCGGCAGGCACGCCGGAGGTCAGCTCACGGCTCCACACCCGCGCCCTCAGGGCGGCCACCGCGGCGGAGCCGGCTCCCTCGGGCGTGCCCCGGGCCACCTCGGCCACCCCGGCCCGCGCGGCGACCAGCAGGTCGGCGACCGGGATGCGGCCCACCGGCTCCCAGCCCGCCCGCGGCGGGGTCAGTGCGGTCCACGGCGGGGACACGGTCGTCGGCGGGACGGTGAGCTCGGTCCCGGCGTCACCGGTGGCCGAGCGGCGGGCGAAGCGGTCGGTGAGCCCGCGCAGCGGCACCGCCACGTCCAGGTCGTGCCCGTCGGCCAGCGGCATCGTGCGCAGACCCAGGACCGTGCCCGCCCGGGTCAGCCCCTGTCCGGGGAGCACGCAGACCCAGGCGGCGAGCACGTCCCCCCGGGCTGCAGCCGCACCGCGCCCTCCGTCCAGGGTCAGCGCCCGCCCGGCGTAGGTGGCCAGGTCGGCGACGGTCTCGCCGTCGGCGAAGCGCAGGACGGCGCTCTCTCCTCCGGAGGCGCTCACGCGCGCCGCCCCCGCCGGCGGTCGCCGCGCAGGACCGGGGCGTCCCCGGCGACCTGCGCGAGCGCGGCCCGCTCCGGTTCGCCGAGCCGACGGGGACGCTGCCCCGCCAGGTCGTAGGCGACCAGCGTGACCCGGCCCCGCGCGTAGACGGTGTCGTCCCCGTCGGGGCCACCCACGGCATACCCCAGCTCGAAGGAGGCGGCGCCCACGTCGCTGCACCAGACCGCGACCCGGGCCGGCGCGTAGGCGTAGCCCATCGGCAGCAGGTGGTCGATGGCCTGGGTGACGACCAGCATCCCCTCGTCGATGAGGTCGCGGTCGGCCCCGAACCAGTCCTTGAACGCCAGCACCCGGGCCTCCTCGAAGAGGCGGAGGTACTGCACGTTGTTGATGTGACCGTAGGCGTCCATGTCCGACCACCGGACGGGGACGGGGTAGACCCGGGCCGCCGGCGGGACTTCGGGCAGGGGGACGGTGGAGGCGGGCTCGGATCCGGGACTCATGGGGCCATTGTGGCCGCCGGCCCCTGCAACCGGCGCCACGCGGTCCGCACGTGCGCCTCGACCAGCTCCTCGGCCGCGGCCGGGTCGCCGGAGGCGACCGCGTCGTAGATGGCCTCGTGCTCGCGCATGAGGTCTGCGACCAGGTCGACGTAGGGCCTCTCCTCCAGCCGGCTGAACAGCTCCATGAGGGGTCGGCGCAGCGCCTCGCGGATGGCCTCGGTCGTGTCGGCCGCCAGCCCGTTGCCCGCGGCGCGGGCGAGCGCGACGTGGAAGGCGGTGTCGCCGTCGTTGAACCCCTCCCGGTCGGTGGCGGTGCGCATCTCCTCCAGGTGGGTGCGCAGGCGCTCCAGGTCCCCGGCCGTGGCGTGGGTGGCCGCCAGGCGGGCGCTGAGCCGCTCCAGGGCCGTCCGGACCTCGACGACCTCGTCCAGCGGGAAGTGCGCCAGCGCCACGTGCAGCCGCAGCAGCCGGGTCAACGCGCCGGAGGGCAGCGCGCTGACCCGGGTGCCGCCGGCGCGACCGGCGCCCACCGACGGCGTCAGCACCCCCTGCGCCTCCAGGCTGCGCACGGCCTCCCGCACGACGCTGCGGCTCACCCCCAGCCGGGCCGACAGCTCGCGCTCCGCGGGCACCTGGTCCCCGACGTGGAGGCGTCCGTCGAGGATGCGCTCCTCGACCCAGGCGACGACCGTCTCGTAGGCACGGGGCGCGACGGGAGGATCCGGGACCCCTGCCTGACCGTCCACCGTCACCTCCCTGGGCGCGAAGCCTTGACGACCCGGGAGTCTAGCCATAGCCTCGGTCCCATCCAATGGTCGGACCATTCTTGGGAGACTCGATGACGAGCCAGGGCCCCACCGTGGCGATCTTCGCCACCTGCTTCAACGACACCATGTGGCCCGAGGCCCCTCGGGCCACCGTCACGCTGCTGGAGCGCCTGGGCTGCACGGTGGTCTTCCCGCGCGAGCAGACCTGCTGCGGGCAGATGTTCACCAACACCGGGTACGCCGACGAGGCGGTCCCGCTCGTGCGCAAGTTCGTGGACGTCTTCGAGCGGTACGACCACGTGGTCGCCCCCTCCGGCTCGTGCGTCGGGTCGGTCCGCGACCAGCACGAGATGCTGGCCCGCCGCGCCGGCGACACCGGTCTGGCCACGGCCGTCGGGACGCTGGCGCCGCGGGTGCTGGAGCTGTCCGAGTTCGTCGTGGACGTGCTGGGGCGCACCGACGTCGGGGCCTACTTCCCCCACCGGGTGACCTACCACCCCACCTGCCACTCGCTGCGGATGCTGCACGTGGGCGAACGGCCCCTGCGGCTGCTGCGCGAGGTGCGCGGGATCGACCTGGTCGACCTGCCGGCGGCCACCGAGTGCTGCGGCTTCGGCGGCACGTTCGCGGTAAAGAACGCCGACACCTCGATCGCGATGGGGTCGGACAAGGCCCGGCACGTCCGGGAGACCGGGGCCGAGGTCGTCGTGGCCGGGGACAACTCCTGCCTGTCCCACATCGGCGGCATCCTGCAGCGTCAGCGCTCCGGGGTGCGCACCCTGCACCTGGCCCAGATCCTGGCCTCGACCGAGGAGGACCCGGCATGAGCACCGACCACGCCGAGCACGGCCCGGTCCCGACGGGCGACGTCGGGGACGGCCCCACGGCATACCCCGACGGCTCCGGCCCTCTGCAGAAGACGTCCGAGACCTTCCTGGGGATGCCCTCCTTCCAGACGGCGGCCCGCAGCGCGCTGGCCAACACCCAGCAGCGGCGCAACCTCGCCCACGCGACCGCCACCATCCGCGGCAAGCGTGCCGCGGTGGTCGGGGAGGTCGAGGCGTGGGAGGAGCTGCGCGTGGCCGGGGCCGCGGCCAAGGACGAGGCGCTGCACCACCTGCCGCACTACCTGGAGCAGCTGGAGGGCAACCTGCAGGCCCGCGGCGCCACCGTGCACTGGGCGCGGGACGCCGAGGAGGCCAACCGCATCGTCGTCGACCTCGTCAAGGAGCGCGGCACCGACGAGGTCGTCAAGGTCAAGTCGATGGCCACCCAGGAGATCGAGCTGAACGAGGCCCTCGAGGCCGCCGGCATCAGCGCCTGGGAGACCGACCTGGCCGAGCTCATCGTGCAGCTGGGCCACGACCGGCCCAGCCACATCCTCGTGCCGGCCATCCACCGCAACCGAGCCGAGATCCGTGAGATCTTCCTGCGCGAGATGGGGTCGGTGGGGCGCCCCGCCCCGGACGACCTCAGCGACGAGCCGGCCAGGCTGGCCGAGGCGGCCCGGCTGCACCTGCGCGAGAAGTTCCTGCGCGCGAAGGTGGCCGTCTCCGGCGCCAACTTCGCCATCGCCGACACCGGCACCCTCGTCGTCGTGGAGTCCGAGGGCAACGGCCGCATGTGCCTCACCTCCCGGAGACCCTCATCTCGGTCGTGGGCGTGGAGAAGGTGCTGCCGACCTTCGCCGACCTGGGCACGATGATGCAGCTGCTGCCGCGCTCCAGCACCGGGGAGCGGATGAACCCCTACACCTCGATGTGGACGGGGGTGCACGAGGGCGACGGGCCCCAGGACGTGCACGTGGTGCTCGTGGACAACGGCCGCAGCCACGTGCTGTCGGACCCGGTGGGCCGCGACGCGCTGCGCTGCATCCGCTGCTCGGCCTGCCTGAACGTCTGCCCCGTCTACGAACGGGCCGGCGGGCACGCCTACGGCTCTGTCTACCCCGGCCCGATCGGCGCGGTGCTCAACCCGCAGCTGCGCGGGACGGGGTCCACCGTCGACAAGTCGCTGCCGTTCGCCTCCAGCCTGTGCGGCGCCTGCTTCGAGGCCTGCCCGGTGCGGATCGACATCCCCGCGCTGCTGGTCCACCTGCGCACCCAGGTGGTCGACGAGGCCTCCGGCCGGTCGGTCGAGGCGCTGGGCATGAAGGCCGCCGCCTGGACCTTCGGCGACCACCGACGGCTCGAGGCGGCCCAGCGGGCCGCCACCCTGGGCGGCCGGCTCGTCGGGGGCCGCACCATCCGCACCGTGCCCGGGCTGGGTGCCTGGTCCCAGGCCCGCGACGTGCCGACGCCGCCGAAGGAGACCTTCCGGCAGTGGTGGGCCCGCACGCACGGGGACGACGGAGGGGCCGACGACGGCCGACGGAGCAGCGACGACGGGAGGACGGCATGAGCACCGCGCGAGAGGAGATCCTGTCCAGGCTGCGGCACGCGACCGCGGACGTGGGCACCCCCGTGGGGCACCGTGGCGAGGTCCCGCTCATCCAGGAGGTGGGTGAGAGCCCGGAGGCCACCGTCGAGCTGTTCGTGGAGAACGTCGCGGACTACCGCGCGGAGGTGGTCCGCTGCACCCCCGAGGAGGTCGCCGGCACGATCGCCGAGCGTCTGCGCGCGCGGGGCTCGCGCTCGGTCGTGGTGCCCTCGGGGCTGGACGCCTCGTGGGTCGCCGGGCTCGCCGACGACGGCGTCGAGCTCCTTCCGGACGAGCAGCTCTCGGCCGACCAGCTCGACGCGGTCGGCGCGGTGATCACGGCCTGCCGGGTCGGGATCGCCACGACCGGCACGATCATCCTGGACCACACCGACGACCAGGGCCGTCGGGCGCTGTCGCTGGTGCCCGACCACCACGTGTGCGTGGTGCACGTCGACCAGGTCGTCCACGACGTGCCCGCCTCGCTCGACCGGCTCGACCCCACCCGGGCGATGACCTGGATCAGCGGGCCGAGCGCGACGAGCGACATCGAGCTGGACCGGGTCGAGGGCGTGCACGGCCCGCGCAACCTGGACGTGCTCGTCGTGGGGTGAGCGGCCCGGGCGACCCCGTGGCGCGGGTCCGCCGGGCCCGGCGACCGTTAGGCTCCTGCCCGTGACCGACGCACCCCTGCACGACCCGATCGACGCCCTGCTCGACGTCCTGGACCTGACCTGGGAGGGCTCGACGACCATCCGGGCCGCGGCATCCGAGGGGCTGGCCGTGGACCTGGGCGCCTCCGAGGGGGACATCTTCCTGGGGCAGAGCCAGCGCCAGGCGCACGGACGCGTCTTCGGCGGCCAGGTGCTCGCGCAGGCCGTGATCGCGGCGGGGCGCACCGTCGGCACGGCCCAGGACGGGACGGACGCCACCGCGCAGGAGCGGCACATCCACAGCCTGCACGCCTACTTCCTGCGCCCCGGCGACGACCGGCGTCCCATCCAGTTCGTCGTGGAGCGCATGCGCGACGGACGCAGCTTCTCCGCCCGCCGCGTGCACGCCCTGCAGGAGGGACGGATCCTGCTGTCCCTGACGGCCTCCTTCCAGGAGCCGGCCGGGGGCATGGAGCACCACCTGCCGATGCCGGAGGTCCCCGGGCCCGAGGGGTTGCGCTCGGACCGGGACATCCTGGGACGGATCGACCACCCCGGTGGCCCGGCACAACGCCCGCACCCGCGCGCTGGACCTGCGTCACGTGGAGCCGCTGCTGCTCGGCCCGGCCGAGCCCGGCCCCGGTGAGCAGTCTGTCTGGATGCGGGTGGAGCGCCAGCTCTCCGACGACCCGCTGCTGCACGCGGCCGTGCTGGCCTACGCCTCGGACTACGTCCTGCTCGAGCCCGTGCTGCGCCGGCACGGCGTCGGCTGGGGAGACCCGCGGCTGCGGCCGGCGAGCCTGGACCACGCGATGTGGTTCCACCGCCCGGCCCGGGTGGACGGGTGGATGCTCTACACCCAGTCCTCCCCCTCGGCGCAGTCCGGCCGCGGGCTGGGGCTCGGGCACATGTATGCCGCCGACGGCACGCTGCTGGCGACCGTCGCCCAGGAGGGCATGGTCCGGCTCAAGGAGTGAGCCCGGCCTGCGGCCTGCAGGACGATGTTCTCCAGGCCCATCCCGCCGACGGCACCGGCGATCAGGTCAGGTCGTCGTGGTCGCCTCGGACCCACGCGGCATACCGCTGCGCCGACCGGTCCACCACGCTCCTGGCGTCCGCGGGCACCTGCATCCCGAAGTTGTCGTAGAGCCGGTCGAACGAAAGCCCCGCGAGGGTGTCCGCCACCCGGGTGACGACCGCGGCGGACAGGGGAAGGAGGTTGGGGAAGGACCGCATGAAGCTCACCCACCCGGCGTCCGGGACCGCCTTGCAGGTGTCGCCGGAGAGCAGGACCCCCCGGCCCTCCGCGCCCGCCGCCCACACGGCGACGCTGCTGCCGGGGAAGTGGCCCCCGGGCTGGAGCACCCGGATGCCCGGGAGCACGTCGAACGGCTCGGACCACGTGACGATCTCACCGTGGTCGCCCCACCGCCGCACCCAGTCCCGGTCGGCCTCGGCCACGTGGACGGTCGCGCCGAAGGCGCGGGCCCACTCCAGCTGGCAGCCGTACATGTGCGGGTGGCTGGCCATCACCGCCGCCACCCCGCCGAGGTCGCGACCGCCCGGACGGCGGCCTCGTCGACGTAGCCGGGCACCTCCCACAGCAGGTTGCCGTGCGGGGTGCGCACCAGCGTCGCGCTCTGCCCGACGTCAGCCCGCGGCACGGCGTGCAGGGCGTAGCAGTCGCGCTCCACCTCGGTGATCTCGACGCGGAACCCCTCGGCGGCACGCCGCGCGAGGGTGGTCCAGCGCTGACCGCCGGCGGGGACGTACTGCCGCTCGTCGGCGCAGATCGCGCAGGTCTGCTCGTCGAGGTCGTTCTCCACCCCGCAGGTCTCGCACAGCCTCCAGGCCTCGGCAGCGCTCACGTGTGCCACTCTAGGCGTGGGACCGGGTGCCCGGCCGAGATCCAGGGAGGCGACGGCGATGTGGTGGCAGGACCTGCTGTGGGGCATCTGGAACGGCATCACCGCGTGGGTGGTGCTGATCGCGCACGTCTTCGGGGCCTGGGACCGGTTCCCCGTCTACGACCCGGAGCGGGCGGGCAACTGGTACGACTTCGGCTTCCTGCTGGGTGCCGGGTCACCGGTGCTGGGGATGCTGGGCGGGCGCCGAGCCTCCCGGTCGGCCCGCTAGGAGCTCAGGCGGGCCGCAGCGGCAGCTCCCGTGCGGAGGTGACGCACCGCGCGGCCCCGCTCACAGGGTCGGTGAACCGCACCTCCCGGGCCAGCAGCTGCAGGGGGGAGGAGAAGTCGTCCGCGGGCACGTCCCGGACCGATGGGTAGAGCGGGTCGCCCAGGATCGGGACGCCCAGCCCGGCGAGGTGGACGCGCAGCTGGTGGGTCCGGCCGGTCCTCGGCGTGAGCCGGTAGCGGCCGGTGCCGGGTCCGTGCACCCCGTCGAGCTCCACGAGGGTCTCGGCGTTGGGCTCGCCCGGCTCGACCTGCGCCTGGAGCTCACCGCGGCGCTTGACGAGCCGGTTGCGCACGACGGTCGGCAGCTCGAGGTGCTCCGCCAGCGGTGCCAGCGCCACGTAGGTCTTGGCGAGCCCACCTCCCTGCACCATGCGTTGGTAGGCGCTGCGGACGTCCCGACGGGTCGTCAGCAGCAGGACCCCGCTCGTCAGCCGGTCCAGGCGGTGCACCGGTGAGAGCTCCGGCAGGCCGAGGCGGCGACGCAGCAGCACCACCGCCGTCTGGGCCACGTGCGAGCCGCGCGGCATCGTCGCCAGGAAGGGGGGCTTGTCCACGGCGAGCAGCCCGGTGCGGTCGTCGCGCAGCAGGACCGTCAGCTCCCCGGGCACGACGACCTCCTCGGGCAGGTCCCGGTAGAGGTATGCCGTGCCACCGGGCCGGTAGGGCGTGCCCGGCCCGACCCGGGTGCCGTCGCCCAGCACGACCTCCCCCGCCCGGACGCGGCGCCATACCCCGTCCTCGTCGCCCGTCACGGCGACGAGGAACTCCACGACCGTGCGGGGGTGCTCAACGGAGCGGTCCCGGGGGTGCCCCGCGGAGCCGTCGCGGGGGTGCTCGGCGGAGTCGTCCCCGGGGTGCCCCAGGGAGCCATCGCGGAGGCGCTCCGCAGAGCAGTCCGCCGGCAGGACCGGCATCCGCACGCGCGCAGGCCCCAGCCCGTCCCGGGGCGGGAGCGGGGGCTGGGGCCTGCGTCGGCGTGCCATCGAGGGCGGTGCGGTGGTGGTCGGGCGGGCACGTGCCTCCCCGACCGGCTCGACCGCGGTGGTCAGTCGCGGGTGAGCTTGCGGTAGGTCACCCGGTGCGGGCGGGCGGCCTCGGCCCCCAGCCGCTCGATCTTGTTCTCCTCGTAGGCGCCGTAGTTGCCCTCGAACCAGTACCAGGCCGCGGGGTCCTCCTCGGTGCCCTCGTAGGACAGGATGTGGGTCGCGACCCGGTCGAGGAACCACCGGTCGTGGCTGATGACCACGGCGCAGCCGGGGAAGGCCTCCAGGGCGTTCTCCAGCGAGCCGAGGGTCTCGACGTCCAGGTCGTTGGTGGGCTCGTCGAGGAGCAGCAGGTTGCCGCCCTGCTTGAGGGTCAGGGCCAGGTTGAGCCGGTTGCGCTCCCCGCCGGAGAGAACCCCCGCCTTCTTCTGCTGGTCCGGGCCCTTGAAGCCGAACTGGCTGACGTAGGCCCGCGAGGGGATCTCCACGTTGCCGACCTGGATGAAGTCCAGGCCGTCGGAGACGACCTCCCACAGCGACTTCTGCGGGTCCAGGCCCTCGCGGGACTGGTCGACGTAGCTGATGTTGACGGTGTCCCCCACCTTGACCGAGCCGTCGTCGGGCTCCTCGAGGCCGACGATCGTCTTGAACAGGGTGGTCTTGCCGACGCCGTTCGGCCCGATGACGCCCACGATCCCGTTGCGCGGCAGCGTGAACGACAGACCGTCGATGAGGACCCGCTCGCCGAACCCCTTGCGCAGGTCCTTGACCTCGATGACCTGGCTGCCGAGACGGGGCCCCGGCGGGATCTGGATCTCCTCGAAGTCCATCTTGCGGGTCTTCTCGGCCTCGGAGGCCATCTCCTCGTAGCGGGCCAGGGGGCCTTGCTCTTGGTCTGCTTGGCCTTGGGGTTGGAGCGGACCCACTCCAGCTCCTTCTCCAGCCGCTTGGCCAGCTTGGCGTCCTTCTTGCCCGCGATCGCCAGCCGCTCGCGCTTCTTCTCCAGGTAGGTGGAGTAGTTGCCCTCGTAGGGGTAGAGCCGGCCGCGGTCGACCTCGGCGATCCACTGGGCGACGTTGTCGAGGAAGTACCGGTCGTGCGTCACGGCCAGGACGGCGCCGGGGTAGGCGGCCAGGTGCTGCTCGAGCCACTGGACCGACTCGGCGTCCAGGTGGTTGGTGGGCTCGTCGAGGAGCAGCAGGTCGGGCTTGCTCAGGAGCAGCTTGCACAGCGCCACCCGACGGCGCTCACCGCCGGAGAGGACGGTGACGTCGGCGTCCGGCGGAGGGCAGCGGAGCGCGTCCATGGCCTGCTCCAGCTGGGCGTCCAGGTCCCAGGCGTCCGCGTGGTCGATCTCCTCCTGGAGCTGCCCCATCTCGGCCATCAGGGCCTCGAAGTCCGCGTCCGGGTCGGCCATCTGCTCGGAGATCGCGTTGTACCGGTCCAGCTTGGCCTTGACCTCGCCCACGCCCTCCTCGACGTTGCCGAGGACGGTCTTCTCCTCGTTCAGCGGCGGCTCCTGCAGGAGGATGCCCACCGAGTAGCCGGGGCTGAGACGGGCCTCGCCGTTGGAGGGCTGGTCCATCCCGGCCATGATCTTGAGGATGGTCGACTTGCCGGCGCCGTTGGGGCCCACGACGCCGATCTTGGCGCCGGGGTAGAAGGACATCGTGACGTCGTCCAGGATCAGCTTGTCGCCGACCGCCTTGCGGGCACGCGTCATGGTGTAGATAAATTCGGCCATGCCGCTCAGGGTATCCGTCGGCCCCGACGGCCTCCGAATCCTCCGGGGCCGCCGGGACCGGCGCGCTCACGCCGACCGGGCCAGCACCTCCTCGGCGGCCTCGTCGTCGAGGACCCCGTCCGGGTCGGCCAGGGTCCCCGAGGTCGTCGTCCTCGTGCCCGGGTGCGTCCGGACGCCCTTCCACCGGTCGGGCGTCCTCCGGCTCGCCCGGGTTGTACTCCTCGACGCGCTCCAGCCCGTAGCTCGCACTGCCCCTCGTGAACGGGGCCGTGCCGAAGGTCAGGTCCGGACCGATCGAGTCGACGTCGATGGTCGCGTTGACCCCGCTGCCGTTCTCGCTGGTCCACTCGTTGAGCCGGAAGCGACCGTGCACGACGACCGGGTCCCCCTTGTGCAGGCTCGCCAGCACGTTGGCGCCCGTGCGCCCCCAGCAGAGCAGGTCGAAGTAGGTCGTGCCGGTCACCACCCACTGATTGTTCTCCCGGTCGAAGCGTCGGCTGTTGACCGCGATCGCCGAGACCGCGAACGGTTCACCGGTCCGGCTGCCGATCCTGCGCTGCGGGTCGCGGGTCAGGTTCCCGCTGAGCGTCATCCTGCTGTCCACCACCATGGTGCGACTCCCCTCCGTGTCGGGCCCGCCGACCGGCGGGCTGAGGTTCCATCGTCGGGGGGTGCCGGCGGGGCGGGTAGGCCACGCGCCTTCCCTGTGGACGGGGCCGGTCGGCGGTCAGGGGATGTGGGGCGAGCACCCCTCGACGCGGGCCGGACACCCCCCCGGTGCCGCCGTCCGGCGTGGGAGGATCGCGCCATGGAGCTGCGCAACGTGCTCGGCGGACCGCTGCAGGAGTGCGGGCTGGACCCGGTGACGGGGTTCACCCGGTCGGGGCGTTGCGAGGTGACGCCGCCGGACGTGGGCCTGCACGGGGTGTGCGCGGTGATGACCGCCGACTTCCTGGCCCACCAGCAGGAGCTGGGCAACGACCTGGTCACGGCGCGGCCCGAGTGGCGGTTTCCCGGCCTGGTCCCCGGGGACCGCTGGTGCGTGGTGGCCGTCCGGTGGCTGCAGTCCGCCCGCGAGGGCCGTGCCGCCCCGGTCGTCCTGGCCAGCACCCACGAGTCGGTGCTGCAGGTGGTCCCCTCGGAGCTGCTGCACCAGCACGCCGTGGACGTGCCCGACGACCCCTCGGCCCTGCTCTGAGGGCCGGCCCTCAGGCGGCGGCCCGCTCCAGCAGCTGACGGGTCTTCTCGTGCCGGTCCAGCACCGCCATGACCGGTCGCCTGACGTGCTGGAAGGCCACCTCGTCGATCGCCTCGTCGAGCCGCTCCTCCACCTGGGCCCGCCGACGCCGGGCGCCGACCCCGGCGGCCAGCCGCGCGAGCAGAGCCAGGAGCCAGCCGACCAGCACCCCTCCCAGGAGGAGCGCCAAGGGGATCGGCACCGGACCCCAGGAGAAGGCGAGCGGGTCCACCGGCATCTGCAGGAAGCCCAGGACGGCCAGCAGCACCAGCCAGCCCAGTCCCACCACGGCGACGAGGGCGGCCACCAGCTGCAGGGCGCCGACGACGCTCCACCATGCCGGGTTGCGCGACCGCAGGGGCGTCCCGACGACGGCCTGGTCCAGCGCGTCCGCGAGGGTGTCCTGCTGGGGGCCGGCCGCCTCCACGACCGCGTCGGCCCACCGCACCGGCAACCCGGCGCCGGCGTCCTCGCCGACCTGGCGCGTGGCCAGCTGGACGTTGGCCCGCGCGGCGGGCGTGGGTGAGGGCAGCGAGGACCGGCCCAGGACGGCCCGCACGTCGGAGGGGGCGATCCCGGTGGGACCGGCCGTGTCATCACCCAGGCGCAGCCGCTTGAGCGGGTCGGGACGCAGCGATGAGACCCACCGGGTGAACGGCCACCCGGTCCGCGCCCGCGCCTGCCGCCGGTAGTCCCGCTCGACCGCGTCGAGCACGACCGGGACGCCCGAGGCGTCCCGCAGGGCCCGGTGCAACCTGGCGTCGGTCTCCTCGGTGAAGCTCGGGGTCTGCTCGGCCACCCCTCCGCCGACGTCCTCGGCGCTCGTGCGCACGTCGGCGACCAGGCGGGCCTCGGCCGCGTTGCGGGCCGCCACGACCTCGCCGAGACGGAGACGGGCGCGCAGCTCCTCCACGCCCTGACCCGTCCGGGCCGAGGTCCCCCAGACGTCGTGGTCGCCCGCCCCGTCGTCGCGGACCAGCCGGCGCAGGTCCTCCCGGACCCGCTCGACGTCCTCCTCCGACCGCAGTCGGTCGACCTGGTTGAGGACCACGAGCATCACCGTGTCGTGGTGGCGCAACGGTCGCAGGTAGTCGTCATGGAGCCGCGCGTCGGCATACTTCTGCGGGTCGGCGACCCAGACGAAGACGTCGGCACGCTCCAGGATCCGGTCCGCCTCCACGCGGTGGCGCAGCTCGCGGGAGTCGAAGTCGGGCAGGTCCACCAGCACGAGGCCGTCGAGCCCGACGTTGTCCGCGGTGGTCGTCACCTGGTGGCGGTTGTGGATGCCGAGCCAGTCCAGCAGCTCCCCGGCCGGCTCGTCGCCCCACACCGCGGCTCCCGCCTCGGCGGTGGTCGGACGGCGCGGGCTGATGACCGAGACGTCCTCCCCGACCAGTGCGTTGAACAGGCTCGACTTTCCCGACCCGGTGGCGCCCGCGAGCGCCACGACGGTCCGCCCGCCCTTGAGCGCCCAGCGCTCCTGCACGCGCTGGACCACCCCCCGGGCCTGCTCGGACGCCGTGGGGTCGAGCTGGTGTCCGCCCACGTCGACGGCGGAGCCGAGCAGGTCGGCCCGGTCGGTGAGAGCCAGCTCCGTCTGCTCCTTCGAGCGCCGACGCCCGATCATCGGGCCGCCTCCACGTCGGACGCGGCGGACCGCAGCTCCTGCACGCTCTCCTCGGTCACGGGTACCTCCTGCAGGACCGCGTCGTAGCGGCCCCGCTCCTGCTCGAAGAGCTGCTCGACCCGCGCGACGAGCGCCTTGCGGGCCTTGATGGACATCGACCGCACGGCCTGGTCGCCGAAGACGGCCTCGAGGAGGCGCTGGGCCAGCACCGCCGAACCGCCGGCGACGGCGACCTCTGCCCCGGTGGGGATCGCCGCGGTCGAGGCGAACACGACGATCATCAGCAGCACCCCCAGGCCGTTGACGCCGAAGGCCAGGAACCGGGCGGTGGACCGGCGCGACCCGGCCTCCTCGCGGACCATCTCCAGGATCTCGCCCTGCCAGTCGCGGATGAGCCGTTCGACCCGCTCGGGGAAGTCCGGCGAGGCCTTGGACAACCCCGGGTTGCGGTCGACCAGCTCCACGCCCCCGGGGGCGTTCTTCCAGGCCCGGGCCGCCGTGCTGGCGGCCACCTGCCCGTGGGAGGTGATGAGCGCGGCGGCACCGGACTGCAGGGCATCACCCAGCGGCTCGGCCGAGACCGGCTTTCCGGAGAACCACGAGGACACCCGGTCGCGGAACCGGCCGATGCCCTCCTCGACGGAGCGCAGGAACTCTCCGGTCCCGACCAGCTCCTGCCACCGGGCCAGGACCTCGCCGCGCAGCAGCGAGCCGTCCTGCACCCCCTCCTCGACACCGGCGAGGGCGTCCGCGTAGGCCGCGCGCGGCGCGCCTGGGCGAGCCGGTCCCGGGCGGCCATCTGCGCGTGCCCCGCCTCGGCGAGGGTGCCGGCGCGGCCGGCGAGGGAGCCGACGGTGCCGCTGAGCGTGCGGCGGATCACCATCGACCGGGCGCGGGCGTCACCGGCCAGCGAGTGCAGCCAGCCACGAAGACGTTCGACGTCCTTCCCGGGGATCATCCCGTCCTCGAGGTCGACCTCGACGACCGGGAAGATCGGCGACTGCCCCAGGCCCTGGTCGCGCAGCATGGAGGCCAGGTGCAGGCGCACGGTCTGCAGGGCCTCCGGGGGCACCCGGTTGAGGACGATCGCGACCGAGGTCCCCCGCTCGGCCGCCTCGCGCAGCAGGTCCCAGGGGACCGCGTCGGCGTAGCGGGCGGCCGTCGTGACGAACAGCCACAGGTCGGCGGCCGAGAGCAGCTGCTTGGACAGCTCCCGGTTGGCCTTGACCACCGAGTCGATGTCCGGGGCGTCGAGCAGGGCGAGACCGGCGGGCAGGGCGCCGGAGGTGACCAGCCGCACGGACGTGGGGTCGTCGGTGCCGGCGGACCCGTCCCCGTCCCCCGCGACCCGGGACAGCCCGGGCAGCACCCGCTTGTCGGTGAACCAGCGGGTGTCCTGCTCGTGGTGGACGAGCACCGAGGCCCGGGTCGTGGGGCGGATGACCCCCGTGGCCGTCACGTGCTCGCCGACGACCGAGTTGACCAGCGTGGACTTGCCGGCCCCGGTGGAGCCGCCGACCACCGCGAGCAGCGGCGCGTCCAGGGAGCGCAGGCGCGGAAGCACGTAGTCGTCGAGCTGGTCGACCAGCTCGGTCCGGGCCGTGCGGGCACCACCGACGTCGTCCAGCTCCAGCGGGAGGGTCAGGGCGTCCGCGCTGCCGCGGAGCCGTTCGACGGCAGCAAGCAGCACGGAAGGGTCCTTGTCGGTCACCCGCCCAGTTTCCCCCGCCCGGGGCGTGCGACCAAAGCGAACCGCCGGAACCTGCCGGAACGCCTCCTCCCCAGCCCCTCAGCGGGTGGAGTCCGCGTGCGCCAGCAGGGTCCTGGACTCGGTGAGGAAGCGCTCCGCGTGCCCGCCGAACCACGCGCCGATCTCGGCGAAGCGGGCCACGAACTCCTCGCGCTCCCCCCGGCGCAGCAGGTCCAGGCACTCGTCGAACCGGTCGTGGTAACGCTCGAGCAGCGCCACCGACCGCGGGGAGGCGGTGATGATGTCGTAGTAAAGGTCGGCGTCCTGGGCGAAGAGCCGGCCGACCATCACCAGCTCGAGACGGTAGATCGGGGAGGACAGGGCCAGCAGCTCGGTCAGGTCGTGGTCCTCGTGGGCCAGGTGCCAGCCGTAGGCGAACGTCGAGAAGTGCCGCTGCGCCTGGATCAGGCCCATGAGCGCGTCGTGGTCCTCGGCGCCGATCTCGTGCACCCGTGCGCCCCACAGGCGGATCTGGTCCAGCAGCCAGGCGGAGGCCTGCGGGTCCCGCCCGGGAACGGCCGCGACGACCTGCTTGGCCAGGCTGTCCACGTCGGGGCCGAACATGGGGTGCAGCCCCAGCACCGGGCCCGGGTGGGCGGCGAGCATGGCCGCCATCACCTCGGTCTTGGTCGAGGTCAGGTCGACGAGCAGGCAGTCCGGGGGCAGCTGCGGCAGCGAGCGCACGACGTCGACGGTGTCGTGGATCGGCACCGAGACGAGGACCATGCCCGCCCCGGCCAGCGTCTCGGCCACCTGCTGAGGGGCGTCCTCGCGCTCGACCACGCGCACCTCGTACCCCGACAGGGTGAGCATCCGCGAGAAGAGCGCCCCCATCCGCCCTCCGCCACCGACCACGACCACCGGTCCGAGGTCGGGCTGCTGACGGGTGAAGCCCATGCTCTTCTCGTGGGTGTAGGCGGCGCGCATGCAGCGGCGCAGGACGTCCTCCACGAGGTCGGCCGGCACGCCGCGCTCCTGCGCCATCGCCCGTTTGGCCTCGATCATCGCGCGTTCGCGGTCCGGTGCGTAGATGGGCAGCCCGTGGCGCCCCTTGACCTCGCCCACCTGACCCACCAGCTCCAACCGGCGCGCCAGCAGGTCGATCAGCTGGGCGTCGACCTCGTCGATCTGTGCGCGCAGGCCGGCGAGCGGCTCGGTGACCGGGTCCTGGCTCATGCCCGGATCCTAGTGGGCGGGCGCGGGGGGCCACCTACACTGGTGCGGCTTGCCCCCGTAGCTCAATGGACAGAGCACCGGCCTTCTAATCCGTAGGTTGCAGGTTCGAATCCTGCCGGGGGCGCGTGGGGCCTCAGGACCCGACGAACACGCGGCGGTGCTCGGCGACCGTGGCCAGCAGGACCCGCTCACGGCGCAGCCGCTCGGGGTCCGGCCCGACCGCGTTGAGGTGCTTGCGCACCATCGCCAGCTCGCCGCTCTCGTCCTGGAAGGCCGTCATGGCCCGTTCGGCCCGGCGCCCGCCCACCTGCCGGGCCCACCGGCGCGCCCGTCGGCGTTCGCCGCCGCCGTCGGCCAGCATCGCGACCTCGGCGGGCGTGAACCAGCCGTTGACGCCGTAGCCGGTCAGGTGGTCCCGCACCAGCCGGGCCTCACGACGACGAGCCCACCGCAGCAGCAGCAGGAAGGCCACGAACAGCGGCACCTGCACCAGCCCGAAGAGCAGCAGGTAGGCGTCGGCGGCGGCGACCGCGCTGTAGTTGAACAGGGCGTGCAGGAACACCGCGGCCGCGAGGCCGACGAGGACGGCCCAGGCGGAGGACCACCGGCGTCGGTGGGCGATCAGCCCGAAGGCCAGCCCGACGCAGACGGTGAACATGGGGTGTGCGAACGGGCTCACCAGGCCGCGCACGATGAACAGCCCGACCAGCCCGGCCGGTCCGGCCTCGGCGTAGGCGGTCCCCAGGTAGAGGATGTTCTCGACGAAGGCGAAGCCGGCGGCGACCAGCCCGGCGTAGACGATCCCGTCCACCACCCCGTCGAACTCGCGGCGCGCACGCCAGAAGATCAGCCCCACCCCCAGGCCCTTGAGCAGCTCCTCGGTGACCGGCGCCACGACGACCGCCCCGACGACGAGGGGGTCCTCGTGCAGCCCGGCGACGAACTGCATCCCGGTCGCGCTGAGCAGCAGAGCTCCCAGCGTGGAGATCAGCGCGCCCCACAGGAAGGCGAACCACAGCAGCCGCGCCGGCTCCCCCTCCAGCCGGTCCACCCACAGGAAGGTGGGCACGACGATGCCGATGGCCAGCGACGCGGTGAGCATGGCCAGCGCGGCGGTGGTCAGCCCCAGGCTGTCCACGACGATCGCCCCCATGACGAGCGCGGCCAGACCGAAGATGGTGACGACGACGCCGGTCAGCAGGACGCGCCGCAGGACCGGGCGGTGGGTCGCGTTGCCCGGCACCTCGCCGTGCGGGTGGAAACCGGTCATCACCCCGTGCCAGTCGCCGGAGACCTGGGGCGGGGTCTGGGGAGGGGTAGGGAGCGGGTGCGGCATGGGCGCGAATCTACCGGCGGGGACGGGGTGGTTAGGCTCTGGTCCGTGACTGGTGACCGGATCGTGTGGATCGACTGCGAGATGACCGGGCTGGACATGACGGCCGACGCCCTCGTGGAGGTGGCCTGCCTGGTCACCGACGCCGAGCTGAACGTCCTCGGCGAGGGGGTGGACCTGGTGGTCCGCCCGCCGCAGGAGGCCCTGGACCAGATGGGTGACTTCGTCCGGGACATGCACACGCGGTCGGGGCTGCTGCCCCTGCTGGCCGACGGGACCACCCTGCAGGACGCCCAGGCCCAGGTGATGGCCTACGTCCGCGAGCACGTCCCCGAGGGGCGCAAGGCGCCGCTGGGCGGCAACACCGTCAGCACCGACCGGGCGTTCCTGGCCCGGGACATGCCGGAGCTGGAGGCGCACCTGCACTACCGGATCGTGGACGTCTCCTCCATCAAGGAGCTGGCGCGCCGGTGGTTCCCCCGCGCCTACTTCGCCGCCCCGCCGAAGACCGGTGGCCACCGCGCGCTGGGAGACATCCTGGACAGCATCGCCGAGCTGCGCTACTACCGGGAGGCCGTCTTCACCCCCGCGCCCGGCCTGGACACCGCCACCCTGAAGCAGATCGCGGCCCGGCACACGCGCCAGACCTGAGTCCGCGGCGCGGTTCGGAGCAGACCGGGCGAGGCTGTAGGATGGTCCGCGTTGTCCACGGACCCTGCGTCCCGGACAGCCCTTGGTGGGTGTAGCTCAGCAGGTAGAGCACCTGGTTGTGGTCCAGGTGGCCGCGGGTTCAAGTCCCGTCACTCACCCGTAGTGCGTTGATGTGATGTGCATCACCGCAGGTGAGGCCCCGGATTCCGCGTCACGGCGCGGAATCCGGGGTCTTTCGCGTTGAGCAGGTGTGAGCAGGTGTGTGTAGGCGCGTGACAGCAGAATTTCTGTCACACTGCTGTCACAGCTTCGAGCCGGAGCACCACACGGAACCCCCTCATGCCTGGAGGAACTCATGTCCGCGCCCTCGAAGCTGCCTCGGGGCATCTCGCTCTACCGAGGCCGCTACCGGGTTCGCATGAATCACGAGGGGCGAACAGTTCCCCTCGGCATGTTCGACACCCTTATGGACGCCAGGGCAGCGCTCAGCATAGCCAGGGCTGACGCCGCACGCGGGATCTTCGTCCCGCCCGCTCAGCACCGGGCCGCCCGCGAGGCTGAGGCCGAACGAGCCGTCGCCGAGGGCATGACGCTGCGGGAGTGGTCCGAGAAGTGGTTAGCCACGCTGGAGGCCAACCCCGACAGATCGAAGGGGACGATCGTCGCGTACCGCTCCGTGCTCAAGAACCACGTCCTCCCCCAGCTCGGAGACGTGCGGCTCATCGACCTGACCACCGATCTCGTGGCCGAACACCTGGCCGCGCTGGCCCGCCTGCCGAGCAAGCGGCACGCGGGTGCCCGCAGGAACGGCATCGCCCCCAACAGCGCGATCGTGCTCCGGTCCTGCATCAACGCTGCCGTGAAGGCACGCGCCGGCGGCCTCCAGACGTTCTCTTTCCCGGAAGTACCCAAGCATCGTCGCGTCCGGCCCGAAGATGCGCAGGGCGACGTGGCGACCCCTGACGAGGTGCGCGCGCTGACTGAGGCCATGTCGGAGCATCTGCGCATCGCGGTTCCACTGGCCGCGTGGTGCGCGCTACGGATGGGTGAGGTGCTTGGCCTCCAACGCCGCGACCTCGAGCACCTCGAGGACCCCGACCGGGCCACCCTGCACGTCCGCCGACAATGGAACAGCCAGGCGGGGGCCCTGACCCCACCCAAGGCAGACAGCGCACGAAGCATCGCCATTCCTGCTGCGCTGCTACCGGACCTGGCCCGCCACCTCGACACCTTCACGGGTCCCCAGGCCGCAGACCCCGTCGTATGCGGAGCGGCACATGCGCGTACGAGCCGGGTGCGTCCAGTCCCGCATGGTCCACGGGACGCAATATAGAGGCTGCTGGCTTGCGGACCCCGACCCGCGGCCAGACAAGCTATCCGTGAGTCCGCCAGATGGAGACCCTGCCGGGTCGGCCCTCGCTCTTGGGACCCTGAGAAAGCGTCACCTCACAGACCCGTCCGCAGCCCGTCGGCGCCAGTTCGAATCCCCTCAGACGCACCGGGCTGAGTATGCGCGCGCTGGGCCGCAGGATCGCGCAGGCCTGCCCGCATCCCGAAGAGCCCCTCGGATTCTCCGCGTGGATGCCGGAGGACTGTCGATCGACTGAGGATCCGCGTCTCGACCGCCTAAGCCTGGTGCTGCAAGAGAAACCCATGTCACGGCGGCTGAAGAGTGACCGGGTTCCGACGACCAGACGCAAGCGGTGGGTGCAACACCCGCTTGTGGATCCGGTCGTAGGTGGTCGCTCAGAGCCTCTGCAGGGTCCTCCACCCGAGGGTCTTTCGCCTGGGGCAGCAGTCCACACCCTCGTCGGCAGACCGTTGCGCCGCCACACTGCCAGGGTCCCCCGGGAGATCCCCAGATCGGCCGCGATCGCGCGCGACGTGGCCCGGGCGTGTGCCTCGCATAGGCCACCACCTCACCGCAGAACTCCCACGCAGCGCTTCGTTGACGTGAGGGCGATCATCTCGCTTCCTCCACCTCCTGCTGAATTCGGCGTGTCCACCCCAAGGGGCCAGGACCCAAACCCGACGCGGTCAGCCGATCCGGCCGTACCAGATGCCGCCGTAAACGGGAGCCCCATAGGTAACGTCGGTACTCGGGTTGAGGGCCTCGACAACCAGGCCATTTCCGGCATAGATGCCCACGTGGTAGAAGTCCTCGGTGAACACCAAGTCACCGGGCTGGGGGTCGGACACCGGGGTGACCGCGGCCTTTTGACCGGAAACGGTGCGGGGGATGTCGATCCCAGCCTGCTGGAAGACCCACCAGGTGAAGCTGGAGCAGTCGAAGCTGTAGGGCGGCGTGCCGCCCAGGACGTAGGGGTATCCGACGTACTGGCGGGCGATGGCGACCACGCCTCCGCCGACGGGGGCTGGGGCGGCCTGCTGGACCGGAGAGGCCTGCTGGACCGGCGTGACCGACTGGCGCACGGGGGCCTCGTCCAGCTGGGCCGGCGTACCCGACTCCTGCACGGGGGCCTCGTCCTGCTGGACCGGGGCAGCGGCGCGTTCAGTGGAGCGGCTGGCAGTGGTCGACTCCCGCTCCCCGAGCGCGTCCGCAGCCGTCTCGGGCGCCTCGGGCGCTCGCGCAACCTCAGTGGCCGCGGTGAACCCCGCGGTGCCGAACTCGACTGAGGCGTCGGTGGGCGCCTTCGCCGCGGCTGCAGGACGCTCGGCGGCGACGGTCTCCTTGACGTCAAGCAGCGCCTGCAGCGCGCGGGCCGGTCCATCAGCCTCGTCGTTGCGCAACGGGTCGGCGGGGACGGCGACGGACGCGCCCACGATCAGACCGGTTGAGGTGGCCGCGACAGCAGCGGCCCGAGTCAGGGCGCTACTAGCCGAGCCGAGAGGACCCGGCCTACGGTGCCGGGCGGAGTGGCGGTGCGTCACGAGATGTTCCTCCAGGGTGCATGCGGGTTCAACTGCCGGGCTGGGACGGGATATCCCTCATCCGGGTTGGGCGGACGGCTAGTCCCAAGGAGCCATGGGGCCCCAATCACGTGGGTCCCCCGCTCCAGTCGCGCGGTACCTCGTTCGGGTCCCCGCGCGCAGGCAGGACTAGACATGACGCGCCGGGTACCTCCTCCAGGGGAGAGGAGAGGTCGCCACCGTACACACACCGGGCATCTAAGGTCACGTTCCGATAACGGACCCGTGGACGTCATCCCGGCCCGTGCGCTGCTTACAGGCCCCCCACCTGCGACGACAGCACCTGGATGGGGCACTCACGGGATCGGGCGTGACCCACGTCACGCGATTCCCAGGCTCAAACATCACCACCTGCCCACCCGAGCTGCCCCGTCACGGCCAGGTCGAGGACCGTACCGGAAGCCCCCCATGCCCTGCCACCTGCCCGTTGCACCGGGGGTTCTCACGCGGGCCGGCTTCCCTCACGCGGGCCGGCTTCTGTGGAAGTCCCCGGTGGCGTCACGAAGGTCGAGTGCATCCGACGGCAGGAGCAGCGCAACTCGCGGCCGCGGGCCATCGGGTACCGCCCACCAACTCCAGGATCGAGGACCCGGCCAGGCACGACAGACCCTCTCGTGCGGCACGGGGGCGCGCCGCACGCACACAGTCGACCTCCGAAAGCCCCCGAGCCCAGTCGACAGCGGTTCATGGCGACCACCGAGCTCCGTCAAGCGGTCGACGATCACACCGGGCGGGCGGCCCACCGGACACGCTGCCTGTCCATGACGGGTGAGCAAGACGGGGGTGCGGGCGCTGAGTGCGGCTCGCCTCCAGACGCTCGCCGCGGTGAGCGGAGCCCATCCCGGAAGCGGGTCATTGCGAGGGGGGTTCCTGCAGGGGGTTGAGGATGCGGTCGAGGAAGCGTCGGGTGCGTTCGTGCTGCGGTCGGGTGAACATCTCCTCGGGGGTGGCCCGTTCGACGATGACTCCTTCGTCCATGAAGAGCACCTCGTCGGCGGCGGCACGGGCGAAACTGACCTCGTGGGTGACGACGACCATCGTCCAGCCCTCGTCGGCGAGCTCCTTGATCACCGCCAGCACCTCTCCCACGAGCTCGGGGTCAAGGGCCGAGGTGGGCTCGTCGAAGAGGAGCAGGCTGGGGCGCAGCGCCAGGGCGCGGACGATGCCGACCCGCTGCTGCTGCCCCCCGGAGAGCTGGAAGGGGTAGACGTCGCGCTTGTCGCGCAGCCCGACACGGTCCAGCAGCTGCTCGGCCGCAGCGACGGCCTCGGACCTGGGGATGCCCTGGACGTGCACCGGTCCCTCGATGACGTTCTCCAGCACGGTGCGGTGGGGAAAGAGGTTGTGCTGCTGGAAGACCATGGCGGAACGGTCGCGCAGGGCCATCCGGTCCTTCTTCGGCACCGGGCGGGTGAAGTCCAGCGTCGGACCGCCGGCGAAGGTCAGCGTGCCACCGTCGGGTGTCTCCAGCCCGTTGAGGGATCGCAGCACCGTGGTCTTGCCCGACCCGCTGGGGCCGATCAGGACCACGACCTCGCCCTTGGTCACGGTGAGGTCGATGGAGCGCAGCACGGAGAGCTCCCCGAAGCTCTTGCTCAGGCCTTGTACGCGCAACAGCACGTCATCACCACCACCGGGCGGGGGACCGGGGGGAGGGGTCTCAGTGGGCGACATAGCGGTCCAACCTCTTCTCCAGCGCATTCTGGCCCGTCGACAGGACGAGGCAGAAGACCCAGTAGACCAGCGCGGCCTGCATGTAGAGCAGCATGAACTCCTGGCTGAAGGCGGCCACCTTCTGCGCCTCGCGGAACAGCTCGGTCACCAGGATCAACGAGGCCAACGACGTGTCCTTCACCAGCGAGATGAACGTGTTGGACAGCGGCGGCACGGACACCCTGGCCGCCTGCGGCAGGATGACCCGACGCAGGGTGAGCCGGTGCGACATGCCGGCCATGTACGCCGCCTCCCACTGCCCGCGGGGGACAGACAGGATGGCGGCCCTGATCACCTCGGCGGCATACCCGCCCACGTTGAGCGAGAAGGCGATGACCGCGCTGGGCCACGGGTCGATGAGCAGCCCCAGAGACGGCAGACCGTAGAAGATGACGAACAGCTGCACGAGCAACGGGGTGCCACGGATGACCGAGATGTAGGCCCGCGCCAGGCCCGAGAGCACCCGGCTGCGGGACATCCTCATCAGCGCCACGCCCAGCGCGAGCACCAGGCCGACGACGAAGGACACCACGGCCAGCGGGATCGTTCCGAGCAGACCCCCGCGCACGATCGGCCACAGCGAGTCGACGAAGAGCGTCCACTCCTGGCTCATGGCCGCCTCAGCCCGAGACGTCTTGCCCGAAGTACTTCTCACCCAGCTCGGCCAGGGTGCCGTCGGCCTCCAGCTCGGCCAACGCCTCGTCGACGGCGGAGACCAGCTCCTCCTTGCCCTGGGCGAAGGCGAACGCGTTCAGGGAGGCGTCCTCGGTCTCCACCGCGATCTTGATCGGGCTGTCCGGCCGCTCGTTGGTGTAGTCCAGGAAGGTGAGCTTGTCGTTGACGGTCGCATCGACCCGGCCCTGCTCGAGGAGAGCGACGGCCTGGGCCCAGCCTTCCACGGCCTCGACCTGGGCGCCGTTGCTCTCCGCGACCTCGTACCAGTTGCTGGTCAGCGACTGCGCGGCGATCATGCCTTCCAGGTCGGCCAGGCTGGTGATGTCGTCGGTGTCCTCGCTGGTCACGACCACGCCAGGGGAGACGGTGTAGGGCGTGCTGAAGAGGTAGGCCTCCTCGCGCTCGGGGTTGATCGAGACCTGGTTGGCGATCACGTCGAAGCGGCCGGCCTCCAGGCCGGCGAAGATCGCGTCCCACTGCGTCTCCTGGAACTGGACCTCCAGGTCGAGACGCTCCGCGACAGCTTCCACCACCTCGACGTCGTACCCGACCAGGTCGCCGCTGCCGTCCTCGTGGTAGCTGAACGGCCGGTAGGTGCCCTCGGTCCCGACGACCAGCACCCCCTCCTGCGCCAGACCCAACCCGGACCCCGCCTCGGCAGTGGCGTCGCTCTCACCGCCCTGACCGCACGCGGTGAGCGTCAGGGAAGCGGCAGCGGCAAGGGCGATGAGTGTCTTCATACTCACGATGGAGGTCCTTTGTGCGAGTTCGACGCGCCGGGAACCGGCGTGTGGCGGGGTGGGGTCTCAGCAAGTCGTTGCTGACGGCAGGTGGAACCATACGGTGGCAGCATCTATTGCCATACCTGCTGTTATGTGAGGTACCTCACCAACCCCCTGATCCGCACCCGCCGTGCCCGCACCGGCCGGTTGACGTTGCACGGGTATGACCCGGGGGACTCAGCCAGGACGGGGCGAACAGCGGAGGGCCGTCAGGCCCAGGGACCCGCTCGGTCGCCCACGACGGTGGCCGCTGTCGATCCCGAGGGGCCCTAGGGGGAAGGGGCCTCCGGTGCCGGCTCCTGGGGAACATCGGCCGGTGGCGCCTGCTCCTGCGGCGCCTCCTCGGCCGGAGCTTCCTCCTGCGGAGCATCCCCGGGCGCCTGCTCCTGCGGGACGTCGCCGTCCCGGACGTCCCCCGGCACCGGCACGTCGAGCTCCGCGTCCAGCGACTCCTGCCCCGTGCCGCTCCAGCCCGGGACCGAGGTACCGACGTTGGTGTTGCTGGTCCCACCCGTGTACGTGGACACCGCACGCCCGGTCGAGAGCTCGAAGGCCACGATGAGGGCCATCGCGATCCCGAAGAGTGCTGCGCTGACGGCGACGATCCGCTTCCAGGGCAGGCCCCGCACCAGCTGGCCCCCGGAGCTTTCCTCGTCCGGTACCTCGGTGTGGCCCAGGTCCCCGGCGCGCCGAGGAACCTCGGGCTGCCTGACCGCCTCTGCCGGGACCAGCTCGCGCACCCGGCCGGAGCGCCGAGCCGCGCGGGCCTGCGCCGAGACGCGCTCCTTGGTCATGGGTCAGGTAGTGGGAGTAGACGGCGCCTCCCACCGTGATGCACAAGCTGCCCAGCGCGGCGCCCACCAGGGTGCCGGCCGCACCGAGGCTGGACAGGAGCACGGCCGACGACACGGCGCCCAGGGCGCCACCTGCAGAAGTGACCCAGTTGATCTGAAGACGGTTCGGCTCACTCACCGGATCCACTATCCAGCCCTGCGCGCTGGCCACCCAAATCGCCGCGCCCACGACACGCCCCGAGGTGCCCCTCCCCGCACCGTGGCGGTCCTCTGGACGGCTCGTCAGCGCCGGGTCCCTGTCCATGCTTTGTACCGGCAGGGGTGGTGGGGCGCCACCAGTGCCATCCCTGGAACACGCCCCCGGAGTCGGAGGTGGAAGGCTGCTAGGCACTCGGCGCACGCTTGGCGTCGCCAATCTGATGTCCGCGACCCCGATGTCCTCCTGGCCCTGGGTCGAGCCGTTGGGGGTGCTGCGTCCGCAGCACCGCCCGACGGGCTGCACGAGCGCCCTATCCGCCTGTCTGATCACCAAGAAACGACCGGGTACGACAGTCCCTAGCTGCGCACGAGCCGGGCGATCGCTCGTGCGGCATCCTGGACCCGCTCCTCACGAACCCGGTGGTCGTCCCCGGGCTGGTGGAGGCACTGGTGGAGGTGGTCGTCGAGCAGGAGCAGGGCGACGGACTGCAGCGCCCTGGTCGCTGCCGCGACCTGGGTGAGGATGTCGATGCAGGCTGCATCCTCCTCGATCATGCGGCTGATGCCGCGGACCTGTCCCTCGACCCGGTGCAGGCGCACCTGGATGGCGGCGGGGCTGGTCCGACTGCCGGGGACCATCGCACTTCTCCTGTCCGTCCGGGGGTAGAGGGGTCTCGGTCAGGGTGTCGGGCTTGGGTGCTTGAACCTTTCGGGGTGGGCGTCGAAGGTGGCCGAGCAGTGCTTGGAGCAGAAGTGGAACGTCGCCCCGTCGTGCTCGCGGGTGGTGGCCGCGGTGGTGGGGTCGATGCTCATGCCGCACACCGGGTCGGTCACGGTCGCGCCGTCCTGGTGCGCTGCGTGGTCATGGTGGGTCATGTCGGTCTCCTCCTGGGCTGGTTCGTGTCCGAGCTCGACCACCGGCTCCGTAACCGGGACCACGCCGGCTGCGGGAAGGGGTGCCGGTGTGAATCCCCGCAGGCGGTTGGCGTTCGTGACCACGGACAACGAAGACAGGGCCATGGCGGCAGCGGCGATGATCGGGCTGAGCATCAGACCGAAGGCGGGGTAGAGGACCCCGGCGGCGATGGGGATGCCGATGGCGTTGTAGCCAAAGGCGAAGACGAGGTTCTGGCGGATGTTGCGCATCGTTGCCTGGGACAGGTCGACCGCGGTGACCAGGCCCGAGAGGTTCCCGGAGATCAGGGTGATGTCTGAGGACTCGATGGCGACGTCGGTGCCGGTGCCGATGGCCGACCCCACGTCGGCCTGGGCGAGCGCAGGGGCGTCGTTGATGCCGTCGCCGACCATTCCGACGATCCGCCCCTCGGCCTGCAGCCGCTTGACCTCGGTGGCCTTGTGCTCGGGCATGACCTCGGCCAGGACCCGGGTGATGCCGACCTGGCGGGCGATGGCTGCGGCGGTGTCGCGGTTGTCACCGGTCATCATGACCACGTCCAGACCGCGGGCCCTCAGTGCGGCGATGGCCTCTACGGAACCCTCCTTGACGGTGTCGGCGACGCCGATGACACCTCCGGGGCGTCCGTCGATCGCCACGAGCATCGGAGTTTTCCCGTCCTGGGCGAGGCGTTCGAGGTCACCGAGGAGGATCGTGGGGTCGATGCCGGCGCCGGTGAGCAGGCGCTGGTTGCCGATGAGCACCTGCCGCCCTCCTACGAGCGCGCGCACGCCCTGACCGGTGACCGAGTCGAACTCCTGCGCCGGGGCGGAGTCGATCCCCCGGTCGTGGGCACCGGTCACGATGGCTGCGGCCAGCGGGTGCTCGGAGCTGCGTTCGGCGGCGGCGACGAGGCTCAGCAGCTCGGTCTCCTCGACCCCGTCGGCGGGCAGGACGTCGGTCAGGGACGGGGCGCCCTTGGTGATGGTGCCGGTCTTGTCGAGCACGACGGTGGTCAGCTTGTGCGCGGTCTCCAGTGCCTCGGCGGAGCGGATGAGGATGCCATGGGTCGCTCCCTTTCCGGTACCGACCGTGATCGAGAGCGGGGTGGCCAGCCCCAACGCGCAGGGGCAGGCGATGATCAGGACCGACACCGCGGCGACGAGGGCGAAGACCAGGGCAGGCGGGGGTCCGAACACGGACCAGGCCGCGAAGGTCCAGACCGCGATCAGGATGACCGCGGGCACGAAGTAGCTGGAGACCATGTCCACGAGCCGCTGGATCGGGGCCTTGGACCCCTGCGCCTCGCGGACCAGCCGGATGATCTGGGCCAGCATGGTGTCCGAGCCGACCTTGGTGGCCACGTACCGGAACGCCCCGGTCTGGTTGATCGTGGCCCCGATCACGTTGTCACCGACGCCCTTGGTGACCGGGATCGGTTCGCCGGTGACCATCGACTCGTCCACTGCGGAGGTGCCCTCGCTGACCTCACCGTCCACGGGCAGCTTCTGCCCCGGGCGGATGACGATCACGTCGCCCTGCTGGACGTCCTCGACCGGGACCTCGACCTCATCCCCGCCGCGCACGACGTTGGCGGTACGCGGCTGCAGGCCGATGAGCGTCCGGATCGCCTCACCCGTGCCGGCCTTGGCCTGGGTCTCCAGCAGCCGGCCGAGCAGGATCAGGGTCAGGATCACCCCGACCGCCTCGTAGTACACCTCCCGGGCGTCGGCCGGCAGCAGGCCCGGGGCGAAGGTCGCGACCAGGCTGAACCCGAACGCCGCGATCGTGCCGAGGGTGATGAGCGAGTTCATCTCGGCCGTGCGGTGGGACAGCGCCAACCACCCGGTGCGGTGGATCGGCCACCCGGTGTACAGCATGACCGGTGCGATCAGGACCAGCTGGACCAGCGGTTCCAGCAGCAGACCCGGCACCCAGGTGACATTGAACAGTTCGTGCGCCATGACCGCTACGAGGACAGGAAGGGTGAGCACCGCCCCCACCACCACCCTGCGGCGCAGGTCGGCGATCTCGGCGGCCCGCTCGGCCGCCTCCGGGTCGGCCGGGTCGTCACCGGCACCGTTCACCGGGCGTGACTCCTGGGACGCCGTGGTGGCCACCGGCCCCGGAGCGTCGTCGAGACCCCGGTCGGCCAAGGGTCCTGACCCGGTGACGAGCGTGTCGGCAGCGCCTCCGGCACCTGGCGCACCGGTCGTCTCGTCTGCCACCACCCGGACCTTCCCGTGGAGCATGTTCATCCCGCACGCGAAGCCGAACTCCCCGACGTCCTGGGGCGTAAAGTCGACCGCGGTGCTCGCGTACGCCGGCAGTGCCTCGTTCACCCGGAAGTGGGGGAAGACCACCCGGGAGGAGCAGTCCCCGGACTCCTGGCGGTCGAAGACGATCCGCACAGGCACGCCCTGGACGACCTCGAGGAGGTCGGGGCTGTAACCGCCCTTGACGGTCACGCGAACGACCTGGCGGCCGTGCTCGACCTGGGCACGGCGGGAGGCCTTGGGGCCGAAGAAGTACCAGCCCGTCAGGGCGGTCAGCACGAGCGCGACGGCGAGTGTCACGACGATGTCCATGATCTGTTCCTCTCGAACCTGGTCGGGTATTGCCCCGTGTGTTACCCCGTGGGGGTATCTTCAGCGTAGGTGTCGAGGTGGCGGGTCGGGGGGCGGGACGATGGAGATCTGATGGAGAATGTCGGTCGATGCGGATAGCCCGGGTGACCTCATCGGTGCCCGGAGCCGCCCGTCCCGTGGTTCATCCAGCCCATCATGACGGCCATCATGCCCAGGCAGGCCAGGGCGTAGACCAGCGCGCCGGTACCCAGCGTCCCGGTGGCGATCAGGACACCCACGAGTGTGAGCATCGGCAGGCACATCAGCCACATCAGCACACCGTGACCGTGGCGCGGCCGCTCGGGTGACCTCTGGTCCGCCGGCAGCTGCCCCGGGACAGGCAGAGATGGTGGCTGCGCGACCGGTGCTGATGCGGTCCGGAACGTCGGGCGCTCACGGTTGTTCATGGCGTCTTCTCCTCTTGCCGTGGTTGCGTCACTGCACGAGAACCTTGATCGTCCTGCCCTGGTCCAAGGTGGCCACGACGGTGTCCTCGATCACGGTGATGACCTCGAGGGCACCCTCGGGGGTGCGACCCGCAGACAGCGACGTGACCTCCCCGAGGGCCGTGGCCCCCAGCGTCCAGGACTCACCGGAGTCGGTGCTGGTGGCGATGGTGCCCTCAGCGGTCACGGCGACCACCGTGGACTGATCGGCCCAGGCGACAAGAACTACAGGACGGGGCGGGGTCAGGGTCGCCCAGGTGGCCCCGTCGTCCTGACTGCGCAGCAACCCGGCCGCCGTGGTCGCAGCAGCGTCCCGTCCGGGGAGGCGGCCAGGACGCGCGGGGGCGAGGGTATGGGGCGCTCCTGCCAGGTCGTGCGGTCCCGGGTCGAGCGCAGCGTCCCGTCGAACCCGGTCAGCGTGGCGCCGGAGGAGGTGAGGGAGTGGAAGTCGGACTGCCCGCCCCGGGAGGCCACCGTCCACGTGGCCCCCCGGTCCTCGGAGGTGATCAGGCCCAGAGGTTCGGGCAGGTCGCTCTGCGGCCCGGGATGGCCCGAGGCGAGGTAGGTGCCGTCGCTGTCGATGGTGAAACCCATCAGGTCCATCACCGGCCCGACGGGACGCAGCGCACCGTCGTCCAGCCGGAACAGGCCCTGGTGGGTGGCCAGGAGCAGATCACCGCTGCCGGGGTCGCGCTGGGCGGCGTGGATGTGGGTGATCGCGACGTCCTGACCGGCGGACGTGCTGCTGGGGACCGAGCAGCCGGTCAGGACCAGACCCGCCACGCCCACCACCGCGGCAGGGGGGTGCCACCGACGCCGTCGCCACGGGGTGCTCATGCGTACCTCAGGTCGACCATCGTCGCGGCCTCGGTGCGGACGGGTGTAGACGTCGACGAGCCAGTCACCCGGAGCTGCCGTGTCCATGCCGCCTGCACGGGCGCCAGCATACGGTGCTCCCTGCGCCCGAACCGTCGATCGGCGACCTGCGCCGGGATGGTCTGGTCACGGCTTCCTCGAAAGGGGGCGGGACGCTGCGTCAACCGGGGTCCCCCTCCCGCGGGGCGTGTCCGCTCCGGGCAGGAGCTGGCGGACCAGGAGGAAGACCACGGCCCACAGGGCCGCGGTGCTCAGGCCCATCAGCACCAACATCGCCCAACCCATGGTGCCTAACCACATCACCAGACCTCACTCCCTGAACGGATCGTTCGTCGGTGGTCCTCATCCTTCGGTGCCTACGTCGGGGTGCCCCGCGAGATCGATGGAGATTCGGTGGAGATGTCACCGCAGGCCCAGGCCCGGACGCCGGGGCGTCTCGGGTGGGGGACTATGGGCCCATGCCCCCAGCAACCTCCACCGCACAAGCAGCCCGTGTCCTGGTCGTCGAGGACGAACGAGCATTGGCCGGGATGGTGGCCGCCTACCTGTCCCGGGCCGGGTACGAGACGACGGTGGTCCACACGGGCCCGGCGGCCGTGGAGTCCGTGCGGAAGCAGGCCCCGGACGTCGTCGTCCTGGACCTTGGACTCCCGGGCCTGGATGGTGTCGAGGTCTGTCGCACGATCCGCACCTTCACCGACTGCTACATCATCGTCGTCACGGCCCGCACCGATGAGGTGGACAGGTTGATCGGACTCTCCGTCGGCGCGGACGACTACGTCACCAAGCCGTTCAGCGTGCGCGAGCTCGTCGCCCGCGTCCAGGCCGTGCTTCGCCGCCCGCGGACCGGTTCGGCCGCCCGGGCCTTCGAGCAGGAACCCGTATGGGTCTTCGGCGACCTGCGCGTCGACTCGGTGGGGCTGGAGGTGCACCTGGACGGGCAGCGGGTGGACCTGACGCCCACCGAGCGGGACCTGCTCATCACCCTGGCCTCCCGGCCCAGGACCGCCTTCTCCCGTGGCCAGCTCATCGAGGAGGTCTGGGGCGGCGGATGGGTGGGTGACGAGCACCTGGTGGACAGCCATATCGCCCACCTGCGCAGGAAGCTCGGCGACGACCCGGAGACAGCGCGCTACGTCACTACCGTGCGCGGGGTCGGCTACCGCATGGGACCGGGATGACATCCCCACGCCGCGCGAGGCGACGTGCTCTGGCGACCCGCCTGCTTGCCGGACAGGCGGTGGTGCTGGTCGCGGGCGCCCTGACCGTGGGACTGGTCGCCGCCCTGGTGGGTCCACCGATCTTCCACGAGCACCTGTTGCAGGCCGGTCACCCGCCCGACTCCCCCGAGCTGGACCACATCGAGCTGGCCTACCGCGACGCCTCCCTCGTCTCCCTCAGCCTGGGTCTTGCCATCTCCCTGCTCGCCGCCGGCGCCGTGTCATGGTTCCTGGCACGGCTGCTGCGCCGCCCGCTCGCACAGCTCAGCGACGCCGCGCGTGAGCTTGCCCGCGGCCACTACGCCACCCGGGTCCCCGATGTCGGATCGGGCACCGAGCTGGACACCCTGGCCGAGTCGTTCAACCTGATGGCCTCCCGCCTCGAAGGGGTCGAAGACACGCGCCGGCAGCTGCTCTCAGACCTGGCGCACGAACTGCGGACACCCATCGCGACCTTGTCCGCCTACCACGAGGGGCTCGGCGACGGCGTCATCACCCTGACCCCCGAGACGGCGACGGTCCTGGCGCAGCAGACCGAGCGGCTGGCCAGGCTCGCCGCCGACATCGACGAGGTGTCCCGGGCCGAGGAGGGGCGGCTGGCCCTGACCCGCTCCCCGGTCAATGTGCTCGACCTCCTGCGCGCCGCTGCGGACACCGTGCACGATCCCTATCTCAGCCAGGGCGTGGACCTGCGCATCGATCCCGGCCAGGCGACGGAGCTCGTCGCGGACGTGGACCCGACCCGGGTCGGACAGGTCCTGACGAACGTGCTCAGCAACGCGTTGCGACACACGGGCCCCCACGGCACCGTGACGATGACCGCACACCGGGAGGGGCCCGAGGTCGTCCTGCAGGTCCGGGACGACGGCGAGGGGATCGCCGCCAGCCAGCTGCCCCACATCTTTGAGCGCTTCTACCGCGGGGACGGCGCCCGCGGTCGGGACCGCTCCGGCTCCGGGATCGGGCTGACGATCAGCAAGGCCATCGTCGACGCGCACGGCGGGACCATCAGCGCCACCAGCGACGGCCCGGGCACGGGTACGACCTTCCAGATCGCTCTCCCCGCGCCACAACCACAGCAGCATGAGGTGCACACACGGTCCGAGGGCCCCGCGTCTCCATCGACCCCCCACAAGAGCTAGCCCCTCCACGCCGCCCGACATGGCCAGTATGGTCTGGCCCCCGGGGCTCTCCCGGGCCGTCCGGTGCCACGCAGCACCTGGCCCCCACCGGCCCCGACGCGACGGGGGGGCACGCTCGCACACCTCCGACGTCCCACCGGGGCTCCCGTCCGCCGCGGCCGCCCGTCCTGGGCCCGGAGAGTGCCGCTGCGGGTCGACCCGGTCCGCCGGGGGCCGTGGGGGCAGCCTCGTCGACCCGGTCAGTGAGGCGATACGACGTCGCGACCCTTGAGGCGTCCCGCCCCGGCGTGCCGCCCCTGGACCTTCAGCGTCCGCATGAGCATCAGGACCACCGCGGCGCCCAGGAGCAGCAGCCAGATCACGGCGATGGCGAGGCTGGCCGTCTCGTCGAAGCCGGCGGTCAGTCCACCGTCGATGAGCACACGCATGCCGCCGTACCCAGGCATCCACCGCGACCACCGGGTGGGCTCACCACCGAGCATCGGGCTCTGTCCTAGTCCGAGGTCGACGAATGGGAGGAGGAAGGCCAGGAAGACACCGGACACCCGGCCCAGAACCGGACCCAGCAGCATGCCGACGAGGCCGTAGGTGAGGGCCAGGACCACTCCCCCGAGCCCGTAGACGAGCCACTGGTCGGCGGTGAAGACCGTTGCCGTCACCGCCAGAGAGGCCAGGCTCACCAGGACGGCCGCGAGCATGACCAGGATCATCCTGCTGGCCACGGCGACGAGAACACGTTGTCCTGCCAGCACCAGCCGCCGGTCCCCAGCCCGAGCGTCCAGGACGACGAACACGCCCACCAGCGCAGCCAGGGAGGCGATCGCTTCCGGGGCCATCGTCCCGGAGTGGATGACCGCGGGATCCATCACCTGGGTGACCTGAAGACCGTTCTCCCGCACGAGGACGGGCGTGCTTCCGGGAGGGGTGATGACGTCCGCCAGAAGGATGAACACTGCAGGCACGGCCGCCAGCAACAGCCACAGCAGCGGGGTCCGTCGCCAGTCCTTCAGTCCCATAAGCACCGCGACCTGCAGCTGGTCGGGACGGTCCGTGTCCGCCCTGGACCGGTGCGGTGCCGAGCCGACAGTAACGATCACGTATGCGATGGCCAGCGCGGCGGCCACCCAGGCGACGGACCACGCGAGTGCTCCGGGTCCACCATGGCCCGGTGGCCGGTCCACGATCCACAGCGAGATGAAGTGCGTGGGCAGCAGACGCAGCACCGCGGAGGTGGAACCGCTCACCGCCGGACCGAAGAAGACGTCCAGGATCCAGACGAACAGGAGCAGGACCGTGCCGTTGACCGGTGTGGGGACCAGCGCCCCGACCGCCGCGCCGATCGCGAGGTACACGACCGCGAACATGGCGGTGCCGATGATGGTCGGGACCGGTCGGTCCAGCCCCTGACGCAGCCCCAGAGCTGCCACGGCTGCACCGGTCGCCAGGGCAGCCAGTGCTGCCCCGGCAAGGAGGCGGGCCCCGGCCAGTCGTGCCCGGGACTGGCCCGCCACCACCAGTCGCCGGTCACCGGCCCGGGAGGACGCAACCTGGAAGTACATGGCGATCCCGGTCAGGAAGCCGGCCGCCCAGCCGGCGGTGACGGTCTCGACGCCAGGCCCGGCCTGCGCTGCCCCCATGAGCGCCGCGTAGCCGGCGAGACGGGGAGCGGCGAGGAGGACGAACGTCACCGGGACGATCGCCAGCAGCAGCAGGTTGGTGCCGTTGCGGGCATAGTCCGTCAGGAACCTGCGCTCCAGCAGGAGCGGGGTCACGTGGACCACGCCCTGCCGTCCCGGAGGGTGACGACCCGGTCGAAGCGCTGCTGGTCGGCGATGAAGTGGCTGATGATGAGCACCCCGCACCCGCGGAGGCGGCGCGCTGCGACCAGACCCCAGAACTTCTGGTAGGTGTCCCAGTCGAAGCCGGCGTAGGGCTCGTCCAGCAGGAGCACCTTCGGGTCGGGCAGCAGCGCCAGCGCGAGATTCAGCTTGGCGAGCGTGCCGCCGGAGAGCTGATCGGCACGGGCCGAGGCGAATCGGGAGAACCCCAGCTCCTCGTACAGCAGGCGCCGGGCGTCAGCCTGTGCCGGGGGGGCCATGCGGTAGGCGGAGCCGAAGAGCTCGAAGTGCTCGTCGCAGGTGAGCCTGGGGTAGACCACCGGTTGCTGCGGGCAGTAGCCCAACGAGCCGGACAGGTCCACGGTGCCCTCGTCCGGGGCCAGGTCGCCGACGAGGATGCGCATCAGCGTCGACTTTCCTGACCCGTTCTCCCCCACCAGCCCGACGACCTCTCCGCCGCGCAGGGTCAGATCCACACCCGTCAGGACGCGCACCGACCGCCGCCCCGTGAGCCCCCAGCGTCCGTATGCTTTGGCCACGTCCCGGGTCACGAGGAGCGGCTGCGACCGTTGCAGCTCGGTGCTCCGTGCAGGGCCAGCGCCAGCCTCTTCGCGGACAGACACGGCTCGCTCACCTCCATCATCTGCAAGGGGTCCGCTGCCTCTTCAGCTCCCACCGATGGGGTTCGCTGCCTGTTCAGCCCCCACCGAAGGGCTTCGCTGCCTGTTCAGCTCCCACCCTGTGCTTGCTCCATGGAGATCACGTTCAGGACTGCTGTCGTTTCCGTGTTGTCGACCGTCGGGCGATCGCGATCCCTGCGACGGGACGGAGAGGCTGGTATCCGATTCTGCCCCAACCCACGATGTCAAGCGTCAGCTGCCGGTCCCCGGTCTTGGCCAGGTGAAGGTCCCCCGTCCTCTGCGGCATTGATCAGGGGTCAGGCTGCATCATCTGCCGGCCCCGCGCTCGTGCGATCCCGCGGTGGGGGGTTGTATCGGCTGGCACACGCCCGGCGAGGTCGACCTGCAGGGCTTTCCTCGCCGGCGGCCAGATCGACCGTGTCCGCACCTGAGGGCTGCTCGGCTCTGCCGGACAGTCACCCTGGTGGTCCGCAGGAACAGGGTCACAGCCACCGACGCCAGCCTTCGTAGCGGCCGGAGCTGCTTCGGGGACGTCGAGCAGTGGATGTCGACCTCCGCCATCTAGACTGTGGTGGACCTCCGGCAGGGGGAGTAAAATCCGTCATGGAGCGCGGAGGTGGGGTGTGGGTTTCCGACGGGACGCTACCGGGAGATCGTCGAGACGTTGTCGGTCCACGGTTTCGGGTTCGCCGTGGGAGTGGCGGGGTTGCAGGGACGCATCCCGTTCCGCCGTGGGCTGCCGGGGCAGAGCGGGGCCGTCGGTACAGTCAGCCGGAGCACCTGCGGCTGGCTCTGGAAGAGCTCGGTCCGACGTTCGTCAAGCTCGGCCAGATCCTGTCGACCCGTTCGGACCTTCTGCCGCTGGCCTACACCGCCGAGCTGGCCAAGCTGCAGGACGCGGCAGTGCCGGTACCCACCGACGTCATCATGCAAACGCTGGCGGAGGAGCTCGGAGGTGCAGGGGCGTTCGATCGCTTCGACGGTCGACCACTGGCCAGCGCCTCGATCGGGCAGGTGCACACGGCCAGGATCGGGGACGACGAGGTCGTGGTGAAGGTGCGCCGACCGGCGGCGGTGGAGACGGTGAGCAGGGACCTGGAGATCCTGCAGAGCCTCGCCGCCACCGCGAGCCGGCACTCCGAGCTCGCACGCGGCTACGACCTGGTGGGCATCGTCCAGGACTTCTCCCGGACCCTGCGTGCCGAGCTAGACTACCTCACGGAGGCGGCCAACGCCGAACGGTTCGCACGCTCGTTCGCCGGTGACCCGCAGGTGCACATCCCGGTGGTGTACCGCACCACGACCACGCCACGGGTCCTGACCCTCGAACGCGTCCACGGCATGAAGATCGACGACCTCCAGGCCCTCGATGCCGCCGGCATCGACCGACGGGAGCTGGCTGTGCGCGCCACCGGCGTCCTGTGCCAGATGGTTTTCGAGGACGGCCTCTTCCATGCTGACCCGCACCCCGGCAACTTCTTCGTCGCCCCCGACGGCAGCCTGGCCGTCATCGACTTCGGCATGGTTGGCGAGCTGACCGAGCCTTCGTGAGCAGCTGGTCGAGCTGCTCATCAACCTGCTTCGCGGGGACCTGGGAGGGACCTCCGACGCCCTGCTGAGCCTGGTCGGCCACCCTCCCGACGTCGACCGCGGGGCCTTGGAGGTCGACCTGGGGCCGGTCGTGGAACGGTTCGGCGGGGTGCCCCTGGCAGAGCTCGCGCTGACCGGATTGATCACCGAGGTCCTGGGGGTCGCCCGGCGGCGCCAGCTGACGCTGCCCCACGACCTTGCGCTGCTGTTCAAGATGCTGCTCATGGCCGAGGGGCTGGGGCGTCGCCTCGACCCGGACTTCGAGCTGGCCACGGTGCTGGCCCCCTACGCCGAGCGTCTCGCGCTGCGGCGCCACTCCCCCGACGCCGTGGCCGAGCGGATCATTCACGTGGCACGTGAACTGCTTGCGGCGAGCTCCCACGCGCCGCAGGGCCTGCGCGACCTGGCGCAGGTGCTGGAACGGGGCGGCTTCGACGTTCACCTCAGTGCCGACGAGCTGCAGGAGATCGTCCGGGAGATCCACCGCATCGGCAACCGGATCGTCGCCGGCGTGATCGCAGCCTCACTAATCGACGCCGTGGGACGCGGAGTAGGTGGCGAGGGCGGAGGGTGGAAGGCGTGGCGGGGTCCGCTCGTGGCCGCCGGTGCGGGGAGTCTGGGCGTTCTGGCCGCCTCCCTGGTCAGGGACTCCCTGCGCGACCGCCCGGCGCACCGCCGCTCGCCGCCCCTCCCCCGTCCGGAATCGCCGGTAGAGCACCCCAGGCCGTGACCGAGGCGGCCGCTCAGGCACGACCACCAGGACCAGGAGGGGCCTTGTCCGGACCCGACCGGGCCTGAGCAGCTCCGGCCCCGGGGCGTGACGGCAGCGGCGGCGTCCGGGTGTGGTCGCGCACCCGCAGGAGGACGAGCGCCAACAGCCTCACCGGTGATGGTGACCGTGCCGGCAGCGCGGGGCCTGGCGGATGGGTGTCTGCCGGCCGAACCACGTCTGCCGCAACATGTTGACGACGAGGGCCCCCACAGGCAGAACCCAGGGACCGGTCCGTGCGGCCGGCGTCACCTCGGTGCGCCCAGGCAGCTGCCCGAGCAGGGTGGCGTGGGTGAAGAGGGCGGTGCGCTCTTACACGACGCCCTCTAGGCCCGAGACGCCCACGTTGCTGACGTGCGCTACCGCCCGGCCGTACTCGACGGCCCTGACCCGGCGCCGGTGACCAGTGCCACCCGGTTGGGATTGTCGGGAGCCCGATGAACCCCTGTCGGGCGGGCTGCGGACCGCATCAGCGATCCCCTTGACGTTCGAGCCGGGACCATCGACGGGGACGTTCGAGCCGGGACCATCGACGGGGACGCTCGCGTCGCCACCCCTCCTCGTGCCTTGGTCTACGACGGCACCGGCCCTTCCAACGACGCCCACGCAGCTGCTCCCGGGAGGGGCCGGGGAGGCCCTGGGCCATCGTGCTCCGCCGTTGGCCTCAACCCTTCGTCCAGTCGCCGGCTCCCGTACTCCCTGGCCGGCGGCGTCGGGGAACACGATCGTGACGGGACTGCCAGCGGCCTAGAACGGCTGACCGCTCGCCGACACGGTGCTGGTGGGACCACCTTCCTCGTGCTGGACCCCTCCGATCTCGACCAGGGCGAACCCGACCCGCTCCACCGCTGCACGGACGGTCGCGGTGGGAAGTACCGTCCCGGCGGTGATGACGAGTCGAGACCCACCACCCCGGACAAGGTCAACTGCCGCCGACCGGACTCCGGACAGGCTTCGAACCCCGTCCAGGACCAGCGCCAGGCAGGCACCGCAGGTCAGTCCCCAGACCTGATAGCTCCGAGTCACCATCATTGTCCACCTCCACCTACCCCCAAGGGAGCACTAGGCCTCCGACCAAACCAGAGAGAGGTATGGGTCCTCCACGCAGACGGTGAAGATTCGATGGAGCCGTCCGCCCTGGTCTTGACCTCGGGGCCTCTTCGTCAAACCGAGACCGAACGCCAACCCGCCCTTCGCCTTCACCCATGAGGATGGCGTGGTCGCCTCGCCGGCCGCCTCGGTCGACGGACGGCTTTTAAGTTCGGTCCACGACGGGAGACACTGTGAGTCCGGTGCTGTTCACCATCCTCGGGTTCGACGTACAGACCTACGGCCTGAGCAAGGCGGCAGCTGCGCTGGTCGCGGCGTGGTTGCTGGGCCGGGCCTTCGAACGACGGGGCCTGAGCAAGGACTCCGCGCATGCTCTGGTCTTATGGTCCACCGTCTGGGGATTCTTCGGCGCGAAGATCTACTACCTGCTCGAGCAGCTCCCGTCGATCAGCCTGCACGACCTGGGCGGCATGGGCTTCACCTGGTACGGCGGGCTGGTCGGCGGCACCGTGGCCGCCCTCGTCGTCGTCCGACGCCACAGGCTGCCGGGCGGGGTTGTCGCCGGGGCCGTCGCGGTCCCCCTCACCCTCGCGTACGCCATCGGGCGCCTGGGATGCCTCCTGTCGGGGGACGGGACGTACGGCCGCCCCACGGACCTGCCGTGGGGAATGGCGTTTCCCAACGGGGTCGTGCCCACCGACGTCCCCGTGCACCCAACCCCCCTCTACGAGGTCGCCGCCGCCGTGCTGATCGTCGCGGTCCTGGTCCACATCGGCCCGCGTTGGGCCCCCGTCCCCGTGTTCGGCGCCTACCTCGTGCTGTCGGGCATGGCGCGGTTCTCGGTCGAGTTCGTCCGGATCAACGACCCGGTCCTGGCGGGGCTCACCCAACCCCAGCTCTGGGCGCTGGTCAGCGTTCTGGTCGGCGGGGCGCTCGTGCTGAGCGGCCGGTTCGCCCAGGCTCCGGGTCTGATGGAGAAGAGCCTGGCTGCGCCCACGACGTGATCACGCCGGGGCGGGGCGTGGGTCCCCTGCGTGCCGTCGCCCCGCGAGGGCGAGGGTCGCACCGGGCGGGGGTCGCTCCCGGGCCTGCTGCTGGCTCTCCTCGCACGGCAGGATGCCGTTCGCGGGGACTAGCGCATCCTGGAACTGCGGTGCGGACGGCGACGGCACGAGCAGGATCGGTTACCCCGTGGAGGCTCGCGGATAGGCGGCCAACTGGACGCCCACCCGAGGCGTGGCCCAGCCGTGGGAGGGGCAGATCGACGGGGACGCTTCTGGTTGACACCACGAGGGACGTTCGCGGAACGCTCAGTGTGGGCCCGGTACGAACGGGAATGGCGGGGGGCCACCCCCGCAAACAGGAAGCCTGTTCGTCAAGGAAGTCTGCTCGTCGAGGGCCAGCCAGCATCGGAGCCGATCGGTGAGGTCCTCCCCCCAGACGGACGCCCAGATCCGGTGTCAAGCGGGTGCGTCCCCCTGTCACAGGACCCCGGGGAAGACACCAAGCCCACGGAACCACGCTGGACCGGCACGGGTACGGCTGCTGCACCGGCCTGCGGCGTCCCCAGCATGGGCGTATACCTCCTTCTCAGTCCCGACCCTGGGATCTTCATCGAACCTCCATCGAATCGGACCTGATGCTCTTCGCAGGTGAGCGTTGTCGGCGCCACCGTCAACGCCGGAGGCCGGCTCGTGGCCCGGGCGAGCCGCGTCGGTGCCGACACCCAGCTGGCGCAGATGGCCCGCCCTGGTTGAGGACGCGCAGAACGGCAAGGCCGAGGTCCAGCGACTGGCCGACCGGATCTCGGCGGTGTTCGTCCCCCTCATCCTGCTCTCCCTGGGCACCTGGCTGCTGCTGGGCGCCTCGACCACCGCGGCGTTCACCGCAGCCACGGCCGTGCTCATCATCCCCTGCCCCCCTGCCCCCCTGCGCCCTCGGCCCGGCGACCCCCGCCCCACTGCTCGTAGGCACCGGCCGCGGGGCCCCGCTGAGCATCGTCATCGGGAGCCCGGAGATCCTGGAGTCCACCGGCGCGTGGACACCGTCGTCCTGGACAAGACCGGCACCGTCACCGCCGGCCGGGTGGGCGTCACCACCGTGCACGCCGCCGAGGGTGAGTCTCCTCGAGCAGGTCTTTGCCGTGGACGGTGCGCTGGAGGACGCCTCCGAACACCCGATCGGCCGCGCCGTCGCCAGGCACGCCCGCGCCAGGGGTCGGCTGACTCAGGTCCACTACTTCGCCGCGGACGGCGGCAACGGCGTCTCCTGAGTCGTCGGGGGCCGTGCTGCCCCTTTCCGGACGACGTTCCGGGCTCGCCGCAGACTGGGCCCTGAGCGGCACTCACGCGTTCCCACCACTCCCGGGAGGTCGCATGCGGGCATCGGACACCGCCTCGCTGTCGGGGGACGGCAACCCGCCGCCCGGGTCGAGGGGTGGTTCTTCCAACATTGGTGGGTGGTTGTCTGGGCTGGGTGGGCGCGTGTCGGATCGACAGGTCCGCGACGGCAGTGCAGGATCTTTGGTGCCGAGAGGAGGCTCATGTACGTGGGTGTGGCCGTGATGGCCGTGGCCGCGGTCGTGCCCGTCCTCGTGCTGTACGGGCTCCACCGGAGGACGGCGGTGACGCCGGATCCCCTGGAGGTGCTTCCGTTCGAGTCGGGCTGGACCCCGCACCAGCACGCGCTGTCCCGCTACCACGTGCGGTGGTACCTGGCGACCTTGCTCTTCCTGGCCTTCGACGTCGAGATGCTCTTCATGTATCCATGGGCCGTGGTGGTGGCCGAGATCGGAGCCACGGCGGTCGTCGAGATGTTCCTCTTCCTCGCTGCCTTGTTCGTCGCCGTCCTGTGGGCGTGGCGGGAAGGTGCCCTGCGATGGGTCTGAGCACGGCGACCTCGAGGCTCGCCGCACGGCATGCGCACGCCCTCGTGGTCGAGGTCCCCGGATGGGGGCGCACGCGGATGCACGTCGAGCGCGCCGTGCTCGCGCGGGGATGGCAGCTGGCCCAGTCCCCGGCAGACGCCGACGTTCTCATCGTGTGCGGCGTACCCGGGTCGCGGCTCACACAGGCCGTCGACCTCGTGTGGCACCAGATGCCAGGGCCACGGGTGCGGGTCGAGGTACTCAAGCACAGCGACACCGTGGGCGTTCTCGACGACGCGCCGCCCGCCTCCTCGAGCTCGCTCACCACCAGCGTGACGCGCTCCACCGGCCCGGAGCCGACGATCTGCTGGCCCACCAGCCTCACGACGCCGAGGCCGGGGGCGACCACGAAGACCACGAAGACCACGAAGACCACGCCGACCCCGCCGCCCACGCAGAACGTGCCGCGGAGGGAACAGAGTCTCTGCCAGGGGAACAGGCGGAGGTGAGCCACACCGAGGCCGGACAGGACCACCCGGGACACGGTGGTCACCGGGAGGCCCCCGACGCACAGCACGGTGCCCATACCCAGGGTCGGCACCGCCGGCCAGAGGATCAGGGTCGGCACGAGGATCCCGGTGGTCATGGCGATCACGGCGATGGCGATGGGCACCAGGACCCCGGCGGAGGTCAGGGCCAGGGCAACCATGAGGGACATGGCGGGCATGAAGGCCACGAGGGTCACGGCGGCCACGAAGGCCACGAGAGTCACAGCGGCCACGAAGGCCACGGGGGCCATGAGAGTCACGGCGGCCACGAAGGCCACGAGGGTCATGAGAGTCACGGCGGCCACGAAGGCCACGAGGGTCACGGGGGCCACGAAGGACATGGCGGGCACGAGGGCCACGCGGGTCACGGCGGGCACGGGGGTATGGACATGGCTCCGGGCGGGATCCCCCTGGCCGAGGGTGGTGCGGACCGGGACGGGCTGGAGATGGACGTCCTGAGGGTCCGGCTGGGCCCGGTGCTGCCTCACTGGCCTGCGGGCCTGGTGCTGCACTGCTCGCTGCAGGGGGACCTCCTGACCCAGGCCCGTGCCGAGGTGTTCGGGGCCGGAGACGATGGCGGGGACGAAGCCGACGCGCGGGCACGCGGGCTCGACAATCTCGTCTCCGTGCTCGCGCTGGCCGGGTGGGACGATGCTGCGGCCCAGGCCCGACGGATCCGGGACGCGGCACTGGAGACTGGCGGCGGGCCTTCGGACCCGGGCGTCGAACGGCTCCGGCGCAGGCTGCGTCGTTCGTGGGCGCTGCGCTGGTCGTTGCGGGGGCTGTGCCCGCTGACCGAGGAGGAGGTCCGCCACCACGGGCTGCCCGTGGACGTCGTGGGTGACACCTACGACCGGTTGCTCCGCATGGTGGACCGCGCGACCTCTTCCGGCGGCGGGGAAGGGCGGCACGACGTCCGCCCAGCTGTCTGGGCCGACCACCTGGCGCAGCTGGTTGTCGGGCTGGATCTGGCAGCGGCGCGTCTGGTCCTGGCCAGCCTCGACGTGCACGGGCTGCGGGTCGGCCAGGCCGAGCACGAGGTGTCCCATGGTTGACCCGATGGCGATGCCGAACGTCGCAGGGTCGGACTCGCCGGTCGTCACGGTGGCGCCGGGCTGGGCGTTCGCCGCGGTCACCGTTCTCGGGGGCCTCGTCGTGGTCGCCGCGATGCTCGACGGTGCCCTCTCCGCACGTTCCAGCGGCGGGCCGGGGGGTGCACCCGGCGGAGCTGCCCGGCCCTTCGGCGAGGCTGCCCGGCTGATGCGGCAACGGCGTCGCACCACGGTGCAGGCCGACAGCCTGCTCTGGCGCATCGGTGGTGCGGGGCTGCTCGTCGCGGCCGCGCTGATGGTGGCGGTCGTGCCGCTGGGCCGGTGGACGATCTTCGACCTGGACGTGGGCGTCATGTGGTTCAACGCCATGGACGTCATGGTCTGGGCCCTGGTGTGGTTGACCGGGTGGGGCGCCAACTCGGCGCACTCGCTGGTCGGGGGCTACCGGTTCCTGGCCCACGGTCTGGGCTACGAGCTGCCGCTGATGTTCGCCCTGGTCGCCCCGGCGATCGCCGCGGAGAGCCTGAACGTGGGCAGGGTCGCCGCGGCCCAGGACGGGCTGTGGTTCGTGGTGTGGATGCCGGTGGCCTTTCTGGTCTACCTGCTCGGGGTCGCGGCCTTCTCGGTGTGGGGGCCCTTCGCCCCGGCGCTGGGCAGCGACGTCGCCGGTGGCGTGCGGGCAGAGCTGTCCGGTGTGGACCGGCTGGTGTTCGAGACGGGACGCTACGCCCTGCTGGCGGCCGGTGCGGCGTTCGCGGTCCCGATGTTTCTCGGCGGAGGTGCCGGTCCGCTGCTGCCGGACTGGGCCTGGGTGCTGGTCAAGACGGTGGCCGTGCTCTCGCTGCTGGTCTGGCTGCGTCGGCGGTTGCCGGCCTTCCGGCCGGACACGTTCATGGAGGTGGGGTGGCTGGTGCTGCTTCCGGCCGTGCTGGCCCAAGACCTGCTTGTCGCCGTCGTCGCCGTGTGGAGGTCCTGACCATGGTCGCCGACATCGCCTTCTGGGGCCTCGGGCTGGTCGCGGTCCTCAGCGGCGCCGCGGTCTTCTACGTCGACTCGATGGCCCGGGCCACGTACGCCCTGGCGCTGTCCTTCGTCGCGGTGGGCCTGCAGGTGCTGTTCCTGCAGCAGAACTACGTGGGCGTGGTGACGATCCTGATGATGGTCATGGAGATGGCGGTCATGGCCGTCTACATGGTCATGTTCATGGGGATGAACCCCGCCCTGATGCCGATGAGCATGGTGCACAGCAACAGGACCGCCGCCGCCGCGGCGGTGGTCACGTTCATGGTGCTGGCGGCGGGCATCCTGCTGGTGGACTGGCCCACCCGTCGGGGGAGCCCACCGCCGGACGTCACGGTGGCCCTCGGCGAGGCGCTGATGGGCCCGAAGATGCTCGTGATGGCCGTGATCAGCCCGGTCATGGTGGCCACCATCGTGGCCGGGGTCGTGCTGGCGGCTCACCGCACCCGGTACGACCGGTTCGGCGAGGACCTGAAGCGGCGCACCCCCGACGACCCCCAGACCGGAGGTGTGGGCCGATGACCCTGGAGGCGACCCTGCTCATTGCCGCGGCGATCTTCTCCGTCGGTCTGTACGGCGCGATCTCCCAGCAGGTCGTCGTCATGGTGATGATGGGCCTGGAGCTGATGATCAACGCGGTCATCCTGGCCGCCGCCGGGTTCTGGTGGTTCCTGGCTCCGGCCCCCACCGGGCAGGTCCTGCTCCTGGTGATCATCGCCGCGATGACCCTGGAGATGGCGATGGGCTTCGCGGTCGCCACCCTGCTGCACCGGGAACGGCAGGCCGACATGACCGACATGGCCACGGACCTGTCCCGATGAACCAGGCCACGGCCCAGGTCGCGCTGTGGCTGCTCGTGCTGCTGCCCGCGGTCGTCGGCGGCGCGCTGGCTCTCTCACGCCTCGAGCGTGTGGTGGTGCCCATCTCACTGGCCACGGCCTGCCTCGCCGCCGTCTTGTCGGTGCTCGTGGCCGTGGCCCGGCCGCAGGTGTCGGTGCCGTTCATGGCCGGCAGCGACCTGGCCCTGGGCGTGGACGCCCTGTCGGCCCTGGTCGTGCCGACCGTGGCGGTCGTCACCCTGCTGGTGCTGCTGTTCTCCGCCGGTGAGATCCGGCGGTCGCGGGCACGGTTCCACGGGCTCATGCTGCTCTTCGCCTCCAGCGCGCTCATGACCGCGACCGCGCAGACCCTGCCCGCTCTGCTGTTCGCCTGGGAGGTCATGGGTGCGACGTCGTTCGCGCTGATCGGGTTCTGGTGGCGCGAGCAGCACCGGGTCTCCGCCGGCATCACCGCGTTCGTGACCACCCGCGGAGCCGACGTCGGCCTCTACCTCGCGGCCGGGGCCGCCCTCGCCGGTGGCGGCGGGCTGGCGCTGGCCGACCTGTCGGCCAGCGGCGAGGGGTGGCGGCACGTGGTGGCGGCCGGTGTCCTGGTCGCGGCGCTGGGCAAGGCGGCCCAGCTGCCGTTCTCGTTCTGGCTGTCTCGGGCGATGGAGGGCCCGAGCCCGGTCAGTGCGCTGCTGCACTCGGCCGCGATGGTCGCCATGGGCGGCTACCTGCTGCTGCGGACCGAACCGTTGCTCACCTCCACGGGCTGGGCCGCGCCGACCGCGGCCTGGATCGGCGCGCTGACCGCGTTGCTGCTCGGTGCCGTGGCCCTGGCCCAGCAGGACCTCAAGCAGCTGCTCGCCGCCTCCACCTCGGCCCAGCTGGGGTTCGTGGTGATGGGTGCCGGGCTGGCCTCGGTCGGCGCAGGCGCGGCACACCTGGTGGCGCACGCCGCGACCAAGGCGCTGCTGTTCCTGGCCGCCGGGGCCTGGCTCACCGCGCTGGGCACCAAGGACCTGAGCGGCCTGCGCGGGGTCGCCCGGCGCTGGCCGCTGGTGGGTTGGGCCAGCACGCTCGGCGTGCTGTCGCTGGCCGGGGTCGCGCCCCTGGCCCTGTGGGCGACCAAGGACGCGGTCCTGGCCGCGGCTCTGGCGCAGTCGCCGTGGTTGTATGCGGTCGGCCTGGCCGCCGCCGCCCTGTCGGCGGCCTACGCGGGCAAGATCTTGGTCGCGGTGTGGCGGAGAGTCCCTGCTGCGGAGCGCGCCCTGGTCGAGGGGCACCTGGATGAGGAGGAGCCGGGCACCGGCCATGTCGGAGCGCTCGAACGCGCGCCGATGGTCCTGCTCGCCCTGGGTGCGCTGGTGCTGGGCCTGCTCGCGCTGCCGCCGGTGGGCGGCACGCTCTCCCGCGCTCTCGGGGAGGAACCGCTGCACCCCACCCTCCTGGAGATGCTGGCCTCGGCGGGGATCGCTCTCGCCGTGCTCGCGCTCCTGTGGTGGCGGCCTGCGCCGCAGCCCCGGTGGGCGCGCGGCTGGCTCGGTCTGGAACCGGCGACGCGGACCGTCGTCGTCCTGCCGACCCTGGCGCTGGCCCAGGTGCTGGCCCGCTTCGACGACCGGGTCCTGGACCGGGTCGTGACCGGGGCTGCGTCGGGCACCCTGGGCCTGGCGCGCCGGGCGGCGAGGTTCGACGACCGGGTGCTCGACGGTGCGGTCGAGTTCAGTTCCCGGGCGACCGTGAAGGCTGCGCAGCGGGCCGGGCGGGCGGACGACCGCTGGTTCGACGGCGCCACGGAGGAGCTCGCGGCAGGGGTGCGCCAGCTCGGTCGCATGGCACGTCGCCCGCAGAGCGGGCAGCTGCACCACTACTACGTCCAGGCCGTCGCGGTCCTCGCGGTCGGCGTCCTGCTCCTGCTCACGGTGAGGTGAACGTGCTCAGTCTGATCGTCTTCCTGCCCATGGCCGCCGCGCTGGCCCTGATGGCCCTGTCACGCCTGGGCGACGGCGCTGCACGGTGGGTCTGGGTGGTCGTCGCCGCCGGCGACCTGGCGCTCGTCGCTGCGCTGTGGCTGACCTACGAGCCACCGGGGGCGGGTCGGCTTGCGTTCGAGGAGCGGGCCGAGTGGATCCCCGGGGTGAACAGCAGCTACCACGTCGGGGTGGACGGGCTGTCCCTGCCTCTGGTGGCGATGACGGCGGTGATCTTCCTGGCCTGCTCGGTCTTCTCACTCCGCAGCAGCGACCGGCCCCGGACCCAGGCGGCGCTGTTCCTGTTCCTGCAGAGCGTGAGCCTGGGGCTCTTCGTCGCCGCCGACCTGATCCTGTTCTTCCTCTTCTTCGACCTGTCCATCGTCGGCATGTACTTCGTGATCGCCGGGTGGGGCCACGGCGAGGCCGGCCGGTCGGCGATGAAGTTCTTCCTCTACACCTTCCTGGGCTCCCTGGCCCTGCTCGCCGGTTTCATCGGGCTCTACATCGCCGCCGACCCGCACACGTTCGACATGGTGGAGCTGGCCGAGCAGACCCCGCTGGAGGGGTCGTCGCTGGCCGGGGGGCTGGTCCTGGCCGCGATCCTGGTCGGGCTGGCCGTCAAGACACCCACGGTGCCGTTCCACACCTGGCTGCCCCCGGCGCACACCGACGCACCGGCCATCGGCTCGGCCGTCCTGGCCGGCGTCCTGCTGAAGATGGGCACCTACGGATTCGTGCGGATCGCGATGCCGATGCTGCCCGAGGCCTGGCGGGCCTGGGCCTGGGCGGTCGTCGTGGTCGGGATCGTGTCGGTCGTGTACGGCGCCCTGGTGGCGCTGGCCCAGACGGACTTCAAGCGCATGGTCGCCTACACCTCGGTCAACCACATGGGCTACGTCGTCCTGGCCGTCGGCGCCGCCGGGATCGTCGCCGACGACACCACGCAGGCGCGGTCCGTGGCGGTCACCGGCGCCGTCACCCAGATGGTCAGCCACGGCCTGATCACCGCTGCCCTGTTCCTCCTCGCGGGGGTGATGTGGGACCGGGCCGGCACCTACGACATGGCCTCCTACGGAGGTCTGGCCGGTCCTGCCCCCAGGCTCGCGACCCTGTTCGCCGTCGGTGCGTTCGCCTCGCTCGGCCTGCCCGGCCTGTCGGGCTTCATCGCCGAGTTCCAGATCTTCACCGGCAGCATCGCCGCGGCACCGGTCACCGCGGTCGCGCTGGTGGGCATCCTCATCACCGCCGCGCTGTTCCTGCGGGCTCTGCAGCGCATCTTCACCGGTCCGACGAGGGGCGCCTCCGCCGGCTTCGGCGACCTGCGCCCCGCCGAGCTGTGGGGCATCGCTCCGCTGCTGGCACTCTCGCTGCTCATCGGTGTCCTCCCCCGCCCGCTGCTCGAGGTGATCGAGCCCGCGGCGCAGGTCCTCGTCCAGCTCGTCGGGAGGTAGGCCGCGGTGGAGTCCATGGCCATGCGGCCTGCCCTGCTCGCACCGGAGATCGTGCTGTTCCTCGGCGGGCTCGCGGTGCTGATGGGCGGGTCCTTCCTGCCGCGGACACGACAGTGGCTCACCCGTGCCGTCGCCGCGGCCGTCCTGCTGGTGGCGGCCGCCCTGGCCGCCCTCGACCTGCCCGGTCCGGCGCAGGTGGCGATGGAAGGCACCTTCACGGTCGACACCACCACCGGGGTCGCCCGGATCGTCGCCGCGCTCGGCACCCTCGTCGTGCTGGCGCTGGCCTCCGACGAGATCGCCGACACACCCCGGGAGAGCGAGACCTACGCGCTGCTGCTGTTCTCGACCACCGGCACCCTGATCCTGGCCGGGGCGGACGACCTGCTCGTCGTGACCGTCGGGTTCCTGCTGGCCAGCGTCCCCCTCTACGGCCTGATCGGGATCGCGCGCACGCCCCTGGGCGCCGAGGCGGCGATGAAGACCTACCTGCTGGGTGCCCTGTTCGGCATTCTCCTGCTGGCCGGGGTCACGCTGCTCTACGGCGTGTCAGCCACCACGTCCTACGCCGAGCTGAGCGACCGGCTCGCTGACGCGCCGGCAGGGGTGGTCGCCGCCGGCGTCGTGGCGGTGCTGGGCGGGTTGCTGTTCAAGGCCGGAGGTGTCCCAGGGCACTTCTGGGTCCCCGACGCGGCGCAGGGTGCCGGCGGAGCAGTCGCGGCATTCCTCACCACCGTGCCCAAGATCGGGGCGGTGATCGCCGCCTACCGGCTCGTCGCGATGCTTCCCGACACCCTCGCCTGGCCGTTGCTGGTCGCGCTGCTGGCCGGCATCAGCATGACGCTGGGAAACCTCGCCGCCTACTGGCAGACCGACCCCCGGCGACTGCTGGGCTGGTCCACCGTCAGCCAGGTGGGCTACCTGTTCGTGCCGGTCGCGGTCGCCGGACGCAGCGACCTCGCGCTGCCCTCGCTGCTGCTCTACCTGACCGGCTACACCGTCACCAACCTCTCCGCGTTCGCCGTCACCACCGCCCTCCCCCGACGGCGCGAGCTGCGCTCCTACCGGGGCATGGGAAGATCCCATCCGTGGCTCGGCGCAGCCCTGGTCGTGGCGCTCCTCGGACTCGTCGGCACCCCGCCCACCGTGGTCTTCGTCGGCAAGCTGACCACCACCGCCGCGGCCTGGGACGCCGGGTACGCCTGGCTTGCCGTGCTCGTCCTCGTCAACACCGTCGTCAGCCTCTTCTACTACCTGCGCTGGATCGCGCCCCTCTACGCCCGCCCCGAAACACCGGAGCAGCACCAGGACGACGCCGGCACACCCGGCCACTGGTCGCGCACCACCGCGATCGCGACCGCAGCCCTGAGTCTCCTTCTCGGCATCGGGTCCGGAGCCCTCTGGGCCTCCTTCTCCCCGTGAGCCTCCCCCTGCGCACCTCGAGTCCGGCAGCCGTGAAACCGGACGGTGCGAGGCCGACGGCTCGACGAGCAGATCCCACGGCCCCCTCGCCCCGCACGGGCCGGTTCCGGTCGCGACCTCCTAGCCCCGGGCCTACCGTCGGACGTGGCCGGCTCCCAGGCCGGCCCTGCACCAGATCCAGACACCGGCACCGACGCCGGACACGACGCAAGGGAGCAACACGATGACCCACCACGTGACCACGATGCTGCAGACCTACCCCAAGGACCTGGGGTCGGTCGACCAGCAGAAGCTCGCCGAGTGCATCGAGGCGTGCTTCGAGTGCGCCCAGACCTGCACCGCCTGCGCGGACGCCTGCCTGGCCGAGGACATGGTGGCCGACCTGGTCACCTGCATCCGCAAGAACCTCGACTGCGCCGACGTGTGCGCCGCCACCGGCAACGTCCTGTCACGGCAGACCGGGAACACCGTGGAGACGACCCGGGCCGCGCTGGAGGCCTGCCGCACCGCCTGCACGGTATGCGGCGAGGAGTGCGAGCAGCACGCCCAGATGCACGAGCACTGCCGGGTCTGCGCCGAGGCCTGCCGCCGCTGCGAGCAGGCGTGCGCCGACCTGCTCACCACCCTGAGCTGAACAGGGCTACGGGCGATCGTGCCGGCGCCCCGGGGCCCGCTCCCGTGGGGGTTGCTCCCACGGGAGCGGTACGGACTCAGGCGCGCGGTTCCTGGCCATGGTCGGCCGCGTAGGCGGCGAACACCTTCTCGGGGTCGCCCCCGGTGTGCAAGAAGTTGTCGTCGAGCTCCGAGCTGAGCTCCTCGATGGCCAGTGACAGCTGACGCCCGCTGCGTCGCACCACCGTCTGCGACGAGGCCAGGGCAACGTCGCGCAGCTGAAGCGCGTAGGGCAGCTGACGTGCCAGGGCGAAGTCGGGCTCGCGTTCCTGGAAGTAGAAGCCCTCACTGTGCTGGGCGAAGTCGATGCGCACCTTAAGCATTTCGGCTGCGAGAGTGTCGAGCACCCGGCTCAGCACCGCCGGGTCCTCCGCGTCCACGCTCTGCGCCCAGTCGCTGTCGGCCAGGCCCTTGAGCTCCAGGGCAAGGGAGCGGCGACGGGAGAGGGGCGGGTAGATCTGGGTGAACCACGTCAGGGCGGCGGTGAGCAGGGCGAACCCGGTGAGGGCCTGCAGGGGTGCAGCCGTCCGGATCCACAGGTCGGTCGCCACCATGTCCCCGTAGCCCAGGGTGGACAGCGTGACCGCCGAGAGGTACACGGCCTCCAGGACGTCCGGGTAGTCCGAGGGATCCACCCCGGAGGAGTACATGAACCCCTCGGGGACGTGCGGCAGATAAATCAATGCCCACCCGAGCAGCTGCAGCAGCACCCACAGCAGGATGACCACGACCATCGCCAGGGGCCCCACGGTCGAGCCCAGGCGGTGCCCGGTCGCCCTGGAGATCCGCCACGCCCCGACCAGCACCAAGCGGCTCAGACGCCCCTGCCCGGTCGGGTGCAGCAGGGTGTGGAACATGTCGTGGAGACCGATCACGATCACCACGATCCCGGCGACGGTCGCCACCACCTCCATCACCAGGCGCCTCCCCCGGTGGTAGGCCCCCCGGTCTGTCGTCGGCAGGGGCGGAGGAAGGGCACATCCCCTGTCCCGCGGGAGCTGAACCTCACGGGTTGGTCCCGAGCTCCGGTACCGGCCGCTGCTCGGCCTCCTCGGTGGTGGTGACCGCGCCGTTCTGCTCGATGTCCTCCACGAGCCACTTCATCTCGGCGATCTCCTTGCGCTGGGCCTCGATGATCTCGTCGGCCAGCTCGCGCACGCGCACATCGTCGATGTCAGCACGCTCGCTGGTGAGGATGGCGATCGAGTGGTGCGGGATCATCCCGTTCATGTACGCCTGGTCCTCCACGAAGGTCTGCGAGCGGGAGAGCCACAGCGCGGTCAGGCCCAGGACGAGCGCGCCGGCGATGATCGCCAGGTTGACCGTGACGTTCTTGTACATCATCCCCCACATGAAGGCGAGCATGATGATGGCCATGGCCGAGCCCATCAGCAGGGCCATGTAGACCCGCTCCTCGCTGAACGTCATGTGCCCCCAGGTCCAGGCGTTGGTGTAGGTCAGCAGGAACATCGTCACCGTCGAGGTGGTGATCATCGCGGCGAAGATCAGGTACATCTTCCGCTCGTGCTTCCTGTGCTGCTGGTGATCCTGCTCGGACTGCCCGGAGGACTCGTGCTGGTCGTGCTGCTCGTGCGGGCTGGACATCATCGGTTCCTTCCTGATCGGTCAGGGGTGGTTCGGTCAGGGTGTGCGGTCAGGGGGGGACGGCGCGAGGGCAGGGTGGCAGGTGGTCTCAGCCGTCCGGCTCGTTGAGGCGTCGGCGCCGTTCCTGGTAGTCCTGCTCGTCGATCTCCCCACGGGCATACCTCTCGTCGAGGATCCGCCGCGCCGCGGACCTGCCGCCGGACGTGCTCGCCTCGTCGGCCTCGTGCGCGGGTGGCTGCGGGTGTGGCTGGTCGACCGGCCCGCGCGTGCGGGCCCGGTCGCCGCCGGAGCGGACCAGCAGCGCCACGAGGGCGACGACGGCGATGATGACCAGGAGCCACACGAGCCACATCCAGCCCATGCCCATACCCATGCCCCATCCGTTGCCGTACATGATTTCTCCTTCCGGTGGTGGTCGGGTCAGCTGTCGATCGGTGGGATCACTCGACGAGGATCGTCCCCATCATGCCGAGGTCCTCGTGGTCGAGGATGTGGCAGTGGTACACGGTCCGCCCGCCGAAGTCGGCGAACCTGATCCGCACGGTCACGCTGCCCTCGGCGGGGACGTTCACCACGTCCAGCCACAGCGGGTCCTGGGGGCGGCGTCCGTCCACGTCCATGACCTGCATCGGCCACACGTGCAGGTGGAACGGGTGGTCCAGGGGACCGACGTTGCCGATCGTCCACTCCTCCACGGTGCCCAGCCGCACCTGCTGGTCGACGCGGTCGACGTCGAAGGACCGCCCGTCGATGGTGAAGTCCATCATCTTGCCGCCTCCACCGCCGCCCATCATCCCGCCCATGGACATCTCCATGGTCAGCTCCCGTCGCCGGTCGACGCGGGCCTCGCGCAGGTCCGCCAGCGGTCCGTCGGGACCAGGAGCCCCACCGGCGGTGCCGTCGCCGGAGCCACCGGCGCTCGACCCGCCTCCCCGCCCGACCTCCAGCCGCGCCAGGACCCGCTCGGCGTCCTCCGGGCCGACGTCGTCGCCCATCATCCCGCCCATCATCTGACCGCGGTCCACGGGCACGGCGACCAGCTCGCTCCCGCCCTCGGCCAGGTCGACCAGCAGGTCCAGCCGGTTGCCGGGGGCCAGCACCACCTGGTCCAGGTCGACCGGCCGGGCAAGGCGGCCCACGTCACGGCCAAGGACCTGCACGTCGGTGCCCTCACCCGCCAGACGCAGCGACAGGTAGCGCGAGGAGCAGGCGTTGACGACCCGCCAGCGCTCCCGCTCACCCGCCCGGCCGCGCAGCAGGGGCTCGACCTGGCCGTCGACCAGGACCAGCTCGCCCTCGCGGCCCATCATCCGCTCCGGCATCGAGGGAGCTTCGACGGACCCGTCCCCGGTCAGGGTGATGTCCGAGACGACCAGGACTCGCTCGCGGTCGAGGGCCGGAGGATCGTCCTCCTCCACGACGATGGCCCCGTAGAGCCCGGCGAACAGCTGGTCGGCCACGGTGCCGTGATGGTGCGGGTGGTACCAGTAGACGCCCGGCGGATGGTCCTCGGGCAGCCGGTACTCGTACTGGCGGCTCTCCCCGGGCCCGATCTCGAGGAAGACGTTGTCACCGTTCCCCTCGGGGGTGACGTGCAGCCCGTGCACGTGCAGGTTGGTGACGTGGTCCAGCTGATTCTCCAGCGCGATCCGCAGCAGGTCCCCGGGCCGCAGCCGCAGCGTCGGGCCCGGCACGCCCCCGTTGTAACCCATCGTCCTGGCCGACCGTCCGGCGACCTCGTGCGTGCCGAACCGGGCCTGGAGCTGCACCTCGAGCCGCCCGTCGCTGCTGCTGAGCACCTCGGGCTCAACGAGCTCGTCGTCCCCGCCTTCGTCGCCCCGACCCCCGAAGGCCCCGTCGGCGTCGGGGGCGGACAGCTCGCGCCACAAACCCGTCCCACCGACGAGCGTCCCCGCCAGTCCCACGCCACCCATCGTCAGCGCGGTGCGACGGCTGACCGGCCTCACGACCCGTCCTCGCCCCGGGCCAGCACGCCCCGCCGGTGCTCGTACTCCTGCGTGCTCAGCACCCCGGCCGAGTAACGCTCGTCCAGGACCTGCTGCGCCCGCGGCCAGCTGGAAGGAGCCCGCAGGTCCGCGCCGCCGGAACCGTCTGCCAGGCCACCGAGCAGCACCCGCACCACCGTGTACCCCAACAGCACCAGACCCACGACCAGCAGCATGAGCCAGATCCAGGTCACCGGGTCAGGCTCCGCCGTCGCCGAAGTGCTCCACAATGCATGTCAGGTCCTTTCACAGGTCCTCCAGCATCTGTTCCATCACATCGATCTCGGCCTCCTGGTCGGCCACCACCTGCTGCGCCAGCTCCTGAGCCTGCGGGTCCTGTCCCTCGGTCAGAGCCCCCTCGGCCATCAGGATGGCTCCACGGTGGTGCTCGATCATCAGCTCCAGGAACCGGCGGTCGAACTCCTGCCCGGAGTGCGACTCCAGCTCGGCCATCGCTTCCTGCTGGGTCATCCCCTCCATCTGCATCGTCGTGCCCATGTCTCCGTGGCCCATGTCGGCCATGTCGTCCTCGGGCATGGAAGGCTCACCCCATGCCTGCAGCCAGGTGTGCATAAGCTCGATCTCGGGGTCCTGAGCCGCCTCGATCTGCCCGGCCAGGTCCTGCACCTGAGGAGTGATGGCGCGTTCCTGGGCCAGCTGGGCCATCTCGACGGCGCCCTCGTGGTGCACGATCATCTGCTGGGCGAACTGGGTGTCCATCGAGTTGTGCGAGGTCTGCGCCGCCGTCGCTCCTGCCGGATCTTCTGCGGTGGTGCCCTCGAGATCCCTCGTCGGGCTCGAGGTCGTGGGGCTCGCCGGCGGTTCGGACACCGGCTCGGTGCTGGTGCTGCAGGCACCGAGCGCCAGGGTCAGCGCGAGGGCGGCGGTCAGGACTGGTCGCGGTGCTGAGAAGGTCACGAGGGTCCACCCTGCACCGCTCACCTGCCGAAGAGCATCAGGTTCGATGGAGATTCGATGGAGATCCCAGGGTCGGGACAAGCGCGAGGCGCGCCTCATCCTCCGTGCCTTGCCCGCGCCTCCGCGCATGCCGACGCCCCTCAGTGATGCTCCTCGTGGTCGGCCGGCTTCGTCACCGACGGCGAGGGGGCGGAGGGTGTCTGCTCCAATGATCCGATGTTGCCGATCCTTGGACCGATGACGAAAGCCGACAGCGCGAAGAGAGCAGTGAAGACCGCGACCCCGGTCGCGGGTGCCCAGCGGCTGTGGAACCTCAACCGCAGCCGTCGAAGGAGCGGGATGCTCAACAGCAGGCCAACGAGGAAGAGGACCCCGTTGCCGAACGCTCCGGTCAGGAGGGCGGCTCCGGCGACCAGACCGACGTGGTGCAGGAGGTGAGGCAGGATCCCCAGTGCGACACCGAAGCCCGCACGGATCGTGGCCCAGAGGTTGCGACGTCCGCCATGGGGTTGCACCGACAGGGAGGCCGCTGGTGCTGACATGGCACCAGTGTGCGGGACACACACGGTGTCGGTATGGCGCTTCTGTGGCGTTTGCCTGGAGAATCCGGCCATTCGAGCGTCCGGGGTGCCGGGCCTGCACCGCCCCGGGTGAGGGCGGTGCAGGGTGCGCGGGCAGGGTCAGGGCATCATCGGGTGCGTGTGGGGCTCCCAGCCCGACTTGCCCTGGTGCATACCTGGATTGTGCGAGCCGTCGAACCCCATGTCGCCCTTGGCGTGCATCTGCACGTGCTGGCCGAATGCGGAATTGTCGCCGTCCGCCTGGGCGGGTCCGGCGAGGAGCAGCCCGGGGACGGCCAGTGCGGAGACAGCCATGAGCTTGACGAGCTTGTGCATCGGTTCCCTTTCCATGAATGGGTGGCAGACGATCCGCCGCCACCACCCGATCGTGACATCCCCGGCGGTGTTAGGTGGGCCGTGGACAGGTTTCTCCATCAAACCTTCGTGATCGGGTTCAAGGACGCTTTCCGCGTCCCCGTCCGGCCCCGCCCAGGGTGATGGTCGACGCGCCGCGGGAAGCTCCGGTCGCCGTCCGGCCGCTGCACGAGGAGCTACGGTCAGCCACGAATGCAGCCGACTGCCTATCTCGGACTTCCCACTCGTCTGGCAGCCGTAGGCGGTGCCGGCGCCGGTAGCGGTGCTGTGACTTTGTGGAGGTCGGTTGGAGGCACCTGCGGACCGCACATCAATTCTCCATGGGATCGCCGCAGATCCGCTGCCTCGGCACGTGAGGCTGGTCCGTGTCCAGCCTGAGGCGCAGAGGCGCAGAGAGGAACACGCGTGACGACCACCAGTACATCCCGACCCGTGCAGATCGAGGTCGTGGACAGCCCTGGATGCCACTCGTGCGACGAGACGCACCGCGTGCTGGCCGCGCTCGAGGAGGACGGGTACCTCATCGAGGTCAGGTCCTTCGACGCGCGCACCCCGCAGGGGCAGGACCTCATGCAGGAGCACCGGGCCGGGCTCACCCCGCTGGTGCTCGTCGACGGGGCCTTCTTCAGCCAGGGCGGGGTCTCGCGCCGCGAGCTGATCACCCTGCTGGAGAGCTGAGATGGGCGAGCTGCTCACCACCGGCTCGGTGCTGGCCGCGTTCCTGGCAGGAGGGGTGGCCCTGTTCGCCCCCTGCTGCATCGTGTTCCTGGCCCCCAGCTACCTCGCCGCGGCCGTCAAGAACCGGCGGTGGCGGCTGCTGCCCCTCACCTTCCTGTTCGCAGCCGGCCTGGGCCTGGTCATGGTGCCGATCACCCTGGGCATCGGCCTGGTCGCCTCCGCGGTCGCGAACTACCACACCCCGCTGTATTACGCCGGCGGCGCGCTCATGCTGGCACTCGCCGCAATCAGCATCTCCGGGCGCATGCTCACCCTCCCCGCATCACTGCGCGCCCCCGACACCCGAAGTGGCGACGGGCTCAGCTTCTTCAGCCTCGGCGTGTTCTCCGGCATCGCCAGCAGCTGCTGCGCCCCCGTCCTGGCCGGGGTCATGACCCTCTCGGCTCTCTCCGGATCCGCCGTCGGAGGTTTCGCCCTCGGTCTTGCCTACACCTTCGGGATGGTCTCCCCCCTGTTCGTCATGGCCCTGTTCTGGGACCGCTTCCGCCTGGGGGAGCGACGCTTCCTACAGGCACGCCCCGTCCGGCTGCAGCTCGGCGGCCGGGTCCTGTTCACCAACTCGATCAACATCGTGGTGGCGGCCACCTTCACCGCGATGGGCGTCTTCGTGATCTACCTCGCCGGCACCGGGACGATGACCAGCGGCCCGCAGTTCCAGGTCGAGATCGGCCAGGGTCTCGCCGGTCTGTTCGACCGCTTCGAGCAGTGGGTCTCCCCGCTGCCGGAGCCCCTGCTGGGCATGGGCGTGATGGTGCTGGCGGCCGTCTTCGTCGTCGCCACCCTGCGAGACCGCCGCCGCCCCCAGGGTCCCCCCGGTCCCGACGACCACACCACCGGATTCGGCGCCGCCGCCGACACCTGCCACCACGCGCCGGCGCTGCGTACCGGTGCCGTCCCCGACGACGCAGAGCACCGCTGAGGAGAAGACATGTCCACCCGAGCAGCCCGCGAGTCCCGTCTCGCCAGGATCGAGGCGCAGGAGCAAGAGGCCGAGAAGCGCCGACGACGCCGCAGGTTCACCGTCGTCAGCGTCGCGCTCCTGGCACTGGTCACCGTGGTCTCGGCCATGCTGCTGACCTCACGCCCAGCCTCCGACGCCCAGACCCGCCCGGCGCCCACCTTCGCCCTGACCGACACCGACGGCCAGGTGGTCAGCCTGGAGCAGTTCCGCGGGAGCAACGTTCTCCTCTACTTCAACGAGGGGGCAGGTTGCCAGTCCTGCCTGGTTCAGATGGCCGAGATCGAGAAGGACGAGGACCTGTTCGCGGACCTGGACCTCACCGTCCTGCCCATCGTCATGAACACCCGCGACCAGATCACCCGCGACATGCAGCGCAACGGGGTGCGCACACCGTTCCTCCTCGACGACGGCACCGTGTCCGACGCCTACGGCACCCTGGGCAAGGGCATGCACGCCGGCCTGCCCGGCCACAGCTTCGTCCTCATCGACCGTGACGGCCAGCAGCGCTGGTACGGGGAGTACCCCTCCATGTGGCTGTCACCGACCGACCTGCTCGTGCAGGTCCAGGAGCACCTGCCCGCCTGACCCAGGGAATGGCTGTGCAAAGTCCATCGTGGCCACCATTTGGCCAACACAGCATGGCCCCCTCCGACACTGGTTGCGCCAAAAGCCGCCGATTACGCCGATCTAAGCGTGGCCTGGGACGCTAGCACTCTCGTCCACGTCATGGATTTGAGGTCCTGACGGCCGGCGGAGGCGCTGGGTTTGCGCCAAGACGGTACGCAACCTGGTCGGCTGCAGGGGCCAGTGTGACCGGGCCACCGACGGGAAGCGCAGGGCATCGGCTCCTGGTCGAGGGTGGCTCTTGATCCTGCTGGCCCGAAAGCGGGCACGCCGTGCGCTGTGACAGTCACCATGGCGACGGGCGTCAGTAGCAGTCTCAACTGTCACACTGCTGGCACACTCGGAGCGTTTCGCCTATATTCACAGGTCAGGCGACTGCGGGTTATACTCCCGTCACTCACCCCGAGGTCCTCGACGAGGACACGCAAGGACCCCCGAGCCCTCCGGCCCGGGGGTCCTTCTCGTGGTGCGCGCTCCGTCGTCGTCAGGCCTTGGGGTCGCGTCCCCGTCCCGGGAGGCCGGACTTCTTGCCCGAGTCCCGCAGCCCCCGGGCGGCCTTCATCCGCAGCTCGCGGGCCTCCCGCACCAGCTTGGCCGACTTCTCCGCCTTCTTCTCGGTGCCCTTGCTGTCACGCGGGGGCAGCAGGATCGTCTCCTCCGCGGCCATCCCGGCGGCCAGCTCCCGGCCGCGCTCCAGCTCGGAGTCCAGCTCGGCGCCGAGGACCAGGACGTTGTTGATGATGAAGATCAGCAGCAGCAGGACGATGACACCACCGATGGCGCCGTAGGTCTCGTTGTAGCTGCCGAAGTTGGCCACGTAGAAGCCGAAGCCGGCCGCCGCCAGGATCGACACGACCACGGCCAGACCCGCACCCGGGCTGAGCCAGCGGAACTTGGGCTGCTTGATGTTGGGGGTGCCCCAGTAGAGCAGCGCCACGATGACGACGAGGATGAGCAGGATCACCGGCCACTTGGCGATGTTCCACACCGTGGTGGCGGTCCCGGAGAGACCGATCGCCCCGAACACCAGCTCCGAGACGGTCCCGGAGGGGTCACCGACAGCACGATGGTGATGAGCAGCAGGAGGATCACCACGGTCAGCCCCACGAGCCAGGGACGCAGCTTCCAGACCGGCCGGCCCTCCTCGACCTCGTAGACGTTGTTCATCATCCGGCTGAACGCGTTGACGTAGTTGGACGCCGACCAGAGGGCACCGAGCAGACCGACGACCAGCAGGATCCCGGCGCCACCGGCCTCCCCCATGCTGTTGAGGTAGCTCACGACCGTGTCGACCGTGCCGGCCTGCAGCCCCAGCTCGGCACCCAGGTCCTCGATGGCGGTCTGGGTCGCCTCGCTCTGACCGAGGAAGCCCAGCGCCGTGGACAGGGCCAGCAGCATCGGCGCCAGCGACATGATCGCAAAATAGGTCAGCGCGGCGGCCAGGTCCGGCCCGCCGTCCTCGCCGAACTCGGCGAAGACGCGTTTGGCCACCGCCTTCCAGTCCGGCTTGTCCAGCTCGGTGGGGCTGTCGGGTCCCTGCTCGCCGGCCTGCTCGAACTCCCCCTCCTGTTGGTCGCGCTCGATCGTCTTCCGGTGCTGCGTCTCACTCACGCGCCCAGTGTGGCACGCGGGTCCGACCCCGGCAGGTCGGTCCGCCCCGCCCTCGGGTATGCCGAAGGGCCAGGTCCGGTGCGGACCTGGCCCTTCTCGCGGTGCGCCCACAGGGACTCGAACCCCGAACCCGCTGATTAAGAGTCAGCTGCTCTGCCAATTGAGCTATAGGCGCGACAGCCGACGACTTTAGCACCGGGGGCAGCCCCTGCTCAAAACGGCCGAGGGCGCACCCGCACCCGCGCGCGGAACGGCATACGCAAGGATGGGCGCATGCGCGCCCTGGTCAAGCCCCGTCCCGGTCCCGGTCTGGAGCTGGTGGAGGTGCCCGAGCCCTCCCCCGGGCTGGGCGAGGTGAAGATCCGGGTGCTGCGGGCCGGGTTGTGCGGCACCGACCTGCACATCGAGAGCTGGGACGAGTGGGCGGCCTCGATGCTGCGCCCGCCCCTGGTCGTGGGGCACGAGTTCTACGGTGAGGTCGTCGAGGTCGGCGAGGGGGTGCCGGCGGACGAGCGGTACGGGCTGCGGCCCGGTCAGCGGGTCTCGGTGGAGGGGCACGTGGTGTGCGGGCACTGCCGCAACTGCCGGGCGGGGCGGCGGCACATGTGCGTCAACACCTCCAACCTAGGGGTCAACCGGGACGGGTGCTTCGCCGACTTCGTCGTGGTGCCGCACTCCAACGTGTGGGTGCAGCCGGACCTCATCGACCCCGACCTGGGTGCGGTGTTCGACCCGCTGGGCAACGCGGTGCACACGGCCCTGTCCTTCCCGCTGGAGGGTGAGGACGTGCTCATCACCGGGGCCGGCCCGATCGGGGTGATGGCCGCGGCGGTCGTGCGGCACGCCGGAGCCCGGCACGTGGTCGTCACCGACGTCTCCGCCCCCCGGCTGGAGCTGGCCGCCGCGGCGGGCGCGGACCTGGTCCTGGACGTGTCGCGGGAACGGATCGCCGAGGCCCAGGAGCGGCTGGGGATGACCGAGGGCTTCGACGTGGTGCTGGAGATGTCCGGCAACCCGCAGGCGATGGCCGAGCTGATCGACAACTGCACCCACGGGGCCCGGGTGGCGATGCTGGGCCTGCCCTCGGAGCCCTACGCGATCGACTGGGGCAAGGTGATCACGCACATGATCACGCTCAAGGGCATCTACGGCCGGGAGATGTACGAGACCTGGTACAAGATGACCGCCATGCTGCAGACCTCGCAGGTGCTGCGGGACCGGGTCCGCTCGGTCATCACCCACCGTTTTCCGGCCGAGCAGTGGCAGGACGCCTTCGACGCGGCCCGCTCCGGCGAGGTCGGCAAGGTCATTCTGGACTGGAGCTGAAGGAGAACCCATGTACGCCGTCAAGGACCAGCTGCGCGCCGAGCTCGAAGCGATCGAGGCCGACGGGCTCACCAAGCACGAGCGGCTGATCACCACGCCGCAGTCCGCCCCACATCGGCACGACCCAGGGCGAGGCGCTGAACTTCTGCGCCAACAACTACCTGGGCCTGGCCGACCACCCGCAGATCGTGGACGCGGCCCGGGCCGCCCTGGACGACTGGGGCTTCGGGATGGCCTCGGTGCGCTTCATCTGCGGCACCCAGACCCAGCACCGCGAGCTGGAGAGCGAGATCGCCGACTTCCTCGGCACGCAGGACTCGATCCTGTTCCCCTCCTGCTTCGACGCCAACGGCGGCATCTTCGAGGTGCTGCTCGGGGCCGAGGACGCGGTGATCTCCGACGAGCTCAACCACGCCTCGATCATCGACGGGGTGCGGTTGTGCAAGGCCAGCCGCTACCGCTACAAGAACCGGGACATGGACGACCTGCGCGCCCAGCTGCAGGCCGCCACCGACCAGGGAGCCCGACGGACCCTGGTCGTCACCGACGGCGCGTTCTCGATGGACGGCTACCTCGCGCCGCTGCCGCAGATCTGCGACCTGGCCGAGGAGTTCGGCGCCCTGGTCATGGTCGACGACTCCCACGCCACCGGCTTCATCGGCGCCGGCGGCCGCGGCACGCCCGAGCACTTCGACGTCATGGACCGCGTCGACGTCGTCACCGGAACCCTGGGCAAGGCGCTCGGCGGTGGTTCCGGCGGCTTCGTCGCGGCCCCCACCGAGATCGTGGAGCTGCTCAAGCAGCGCGCCCGGCCCTACCTGTTCTCCAACGCGGTCGCCCCCTCGGTCGTCGCCGGCTCACTGGCCGCGCTGCGGCTGGCCCGCGACTCCGACGAGCCGCGCAGGGACCTGCGCCGCAACGCCGAGCTCTTCCGCACGCTCATGAGCGAGGAGGGCTTCGAGCTGCTGCCCGGAGAGCACCCCATCGTCCCGGTCATGTTCCCCGGCGAGGACGGCGCCCGCCGCGCCAGCCAGGTGGCCGACGCCATGCTCGCCGAGGGCGTCTACGTCATCGCCTTCTCCTACCCCGTCGTCCCCCGGGGCAGGCCCGCATCCGGGTCCAGCTCTCCGCCGCCCACTCCGAGGAGGACGTGCGCGCCTGCGTGGCCGCGTTCGTCTCGGCGCGAGAGAAGGTCGGCTGACCTCAGGCCCCGCAGCCACCCGCCCCGCAGGCGCAGCCGCCGAGGGCCCCGTTCCCACCGCCCCCGCAGCCGTCGGTGTCGACGGCGGCCGAGGCCGCCCGCAGCTCCTGGTCCGTCAGTGGCCGGGCACCCAGCCACTCCCCCAGCCGGGCGAACACCTCGACCAGCCGGCGCACGTGCCACTGGTGCTCGTCCAGCTCGTGCCGGTGCACCTGGGCCCGGGTGAACCGGTCGGCCAGCCAGGCGGCGTGGCCGGCGGGGCTCACGGCGGAGTCGGTGCCCCACCACACGTCGACGGGGCCGCGCACCTCGGCGGGGTCGACGCCCCACGGCTCCTGCGCCTGGGCCAGGTCCAGCACAACCCCCTCGGCACCGGCGTAGGCACCCAGTCCCAGCTCGAGCTGGTCGCGCAGGAAGACCGGGTCCTGCAGCGCCAGCGAGTGCAGCATCCGTTGCTGCTCGTCCATGTCGCGCAGCCACTCGTGCTGCTCCATCGCCGGGCTGCCCGCGTCCGCGGCGACCGGGGCCTGCGGCCACACCAGGGTCAGGGCGCCCACCCTCTGCGGGTGCAGCGCCGCCAGCGCCACGGCGGCGGGGGTGGCGCCGCCGGCGGCGAGCAGACCGACCGGCCCGTCCACACCGGCGTGCGCCAGCACGTCGAGCACGTCCTGGGCCAGCTCCCTGGCCGGGCGGGCCTCGCCGCCGGGCGTGTCGCCATACCCCGGCCTGTCGAGGGTGAGCACCCGCAGTCCCAGCGCGTGCAGGGCGTCCCGGGCCGGGGTCGCGCTGAAGCGGGAACCGGGGGTGCCGTGCAGCGCCACGACGGGGATGCCGTCCGGCGCGCCCTGCACGCGGTAGGCGATCCCGCTCGCGGTGGTCGGCGTGCTGTCCGTGCTGGTGGTCACGGGACCCAGTGTCTCAGAGCCAGCCGGACCGCTTGAAGGACCGGCGCAGCAGCAGCACGGCCGTGGCCATGAGCACCACGGCCAGGGGGTACCCGAGCACCCAGTGCAGCTCGGGCATGTGGTCGAAGTTCATGCCGTAGATCCCGGCGATGAGGGTGGGGACGGCGATCATCGCGGCCCACGCCGAGATCTGGCGCATGTCGGCGTTCTGCTGCACCCCGATCTGGGACAGGTGCGCCGAGAGCACGTCGGACAGGAGCGCGTCGTAGCTGTCGATGCTGGCGAGGGTGGTGTCGAGGTGGTCGGCCACGTCCCGGAAGTGCAGCTGAAGCTCGGAGGAGCGCACGGGCCCGTCCGGCTCGCTCAGCATCGCGAGGGGGACCCGCAGCGGCAGCGCGGCGCGCCGGAACTCCAGCACCTCGCGCTTGAGGCGGTAGATCGTGCTGGAGTGCGTGCGGTTGCCCCCGCCGAAGACGTCGCGCTCGATCTCCTCCAGGTCCTGGCTGACCTCCACGTCGATCTCGCGGTAGGTGTCGACCACCTTGTCGAGCAGGGCGTGGAGGACGGCCAGGGGCCCCTCCCGCAGCAGCTGCTGCTCGTGCCGCTCGAGCCGGGCTCGCACGCTGTGCAGCGGGGCAGCGTCCCCGTGGCGCAGCGTGACGACGAAGTGGTCGCCGATGACGGCCATGACCTCGCCGGTCTCGATGTCGGAGGTGGCCTCGACGTAGCGCAGGGTCTTCACGACCGCGAAGACGGTGCCGTCGTAGCTCTCCACCTTCGCGCGCTGGTCGCCATGGAGCACGTCCTCCACCGCCAGCGGGTGGAGCTGCAGCTCCTGCCGGACCACGTCGAACTCCTCGGCGGTGGGGTCCTTCAGACCCACCCAGAGGAAGTCGGTGTCGGGCCGGTGCTCCTGGCGCAGGGCCGCCAGCTCCTCGCTGAGATCACCGCAGGGGTGCCGGTCCCCCGACCGGTAGACCGCCTGGTCGACGATCACCGCACGCCCCCGCCGACGGCAGGCCGGCCCACCCGATGCTCAGCCCTTGTTGAAGGTGCGGCGCAGCACGCCCAGGAGCAGTGCGCTGCCCGAGACGCCGCCGAGGGTGATCGCGAGGCGGTCGTAGCGGGGGGTGCCGTCGGCCTGGAAGGCCGCGTCGTTCGCCCTGCCCTTGAGGGAGGCGACCGCGTTGGCCTTGAGGGTCTGAGGATTCACCCGGTAGGTGAGCTCGTCGACGGTGCGGGACATCCGGCTGCGGGTCGCCGCGATGTCGGCCTCGATCTCCTTGGGGGAGCGCGCGGACTTCTTGTCGGCCATGTGCGTCGTCCTCATCCTGGTGTGGGTGGGCATGCTGATCACCTGAGACGATAACTCAGAACCCCTGTTCCCGAATCTCGGAGGTGCACGTCATGACCCGTCTCGACGCCGGCCGGCCGGCTCCCGCCTGGACCCTCCCCACCGCCGACGGCGGACAGCTGAGCCTCTCCGACCTCGCCGGTCGCAAGGTGGTGCTCTACGTCTACCCCGCGGCGATGACCCCGGGGTGCACCACCCAGGCGTGCGACTTCCGGGACAACCTCGGCGTGTTCGAGAAGGCCGGGTACGCCGTCGTCGGGATCTCGCCGGACTCCCCCGACAAGCTTGCGCGGTTCGCCGAGCAGGAGGGGCTGACCTTCCCGCTCGTCGCCGACGAGTCCAAGGAGGTGCTCACCGCCTACGGTGCCTACGGGGAGAAGCAGAACTACGGCCGCACCGTCATGGGTGTCATCCGCTCCACGTTCGTGATCGACGAGGAGGGCCGGATCGAGCTGGCCCGCTACAACGTCAAGGCCAAGGGGCACGTCGCCATGCTGGCCAGGCAGCTGGGGGTCGAGCTGGGCTGACCCCCCCGCGCACCGGCCCCGGCCCCTGGCCGGGGCCCCACCGTTAGGCTGTCCCCGCGCGCTCGTGGTGGAACTGGTAGACACGCAGGATTTAGGTTCCTGTGCTCCGGCGTGCGGGTTCGAGTCCCGCCGGGCGCACCGACGCGAGAGGGGTGCGGCGAAGCTCAGCCGGGCAGCCGGACCGTGCCGGAGACGGTCGTGACCGTGTCGCCACCGACCCAGACCTGCCCGTCGCGCCGCTCGACGTGCACCCGGCCGTCACGGTGGCGCCGCACTCCCTGACCGGCCACGTAGCGGTCCGGCAGCCGGCCCGAGCCGACGAGCCACTGGGCCAGCCCCGCGTTGAGGCTCCCGGTCACGGGGTCCTCCCCGAAGTCCGTGCCGTCGCCGTAGAAGGCCCGGACCTCCACGTCCTTCCCGGCCGTGCCGGGGTCCGCCCACCGCCCGACCAGCCCGACCTTGAGCAGGCCGGCGAGCGCCGGGACCGGCTCGACCGCGAGCACCTCCTCCGCCGACGCCAGCTCGAGGCCGATCCAGCCCGGGCCGTTGTCGATCCACGCCATCCCACGCACCCGGGCGGGGTCGAGGTCCAGTGCGGCCAGGATCTCCCGGGCCCGGGCGGGCTCGACGTCCCCAGCCCTGATCAGGGGCGGGGCGGCGAACGCCAGCCGCTCCCCCCGACGGACCGTCACCAGACCGAGGCCGCACTCCTGCACGACCACGTCCGGTCGGCCTGGGGTGCCACCGGCCTCGAGCCACGCGTGCGCGCTGCCGAGCGTGGGATGCCCGGCGAAGGGCAGCTCGCCCCCGGTCGTGAAGATGCGCACGCGGTAGTCGGCCGCCGGGTCCGTCGGCGGCAGCAGGAAGGTGGTCTCGGACAGGTTGGTCCACCGGGCGAACTGCGCCAGGGTCTCCTCGTCCAGCCCGTCTGCGTCGTGCACGACGGCCAACGGGTTGCCCCGCAGCCCGTGGGCACTGAAGACGTCGACCTGGCTGAACCGGCGCTGGCCGGCCCCGGTCCGCGGACCCGTCACCACCGGGCTCCCTCCCGGTCCGTGTCCGCTCCGGCGCCGGGCGGGTCGACGACGGTCAGGCCGTGCCTGGCCACGCCGGGCGTGCGCACCTTCCATCCCCGGCCCCACGAGCGCGCCTCGGCCACGACCACGTCGACCAGGTCGGTCGTGGTCAGGCACAGCACCGTCGGTCCCGCACCGGAGACGACGGCGGCGTGCCCCTGCGAGCGCAGCGTGTCGACGGCCGCCATCGTCACCGGGTAGACGTCCCGTCGCTGCTCCTGGTGCAGCCAGTCCTGCGTCGCGTCGAGGAGCACCGACGGGTCAGCGGTCAGCGCGTGCACGAGCAGCGCGGCCCGCCCGGCCTGCCGCACGGCGTCCGGGCGAGGGACCTGGGGCCCCAGCACCGCGCGGGCCGTGGCGGTGTCCACCCGGGTGTCCCGGGGGACGAGCACGACGGGCACCAGGTCCGGGTGGGGCACCGGTCGCGCGGTCCGCACGACCGCGGCGCTCGGCATCCACGAGACCGTCAATCCCCCGTAGACCGAGGCCGAGGAGTTGTCCGGGTGCCCCTCGGCGATCCCGGCGTGCGTGTTCACCAGCGCCAGGTCGGCCTCGGTGAGCTCACCGCCCCTGGCCAGCGCGAACCCCAGCCCCAGGCCGCCCACGATGGCCGTGGCCGACGACCCCAGGCCGGCGGACATGGGGATCCGGTTGCGGCAGGTCAGCCGCAGCCCGTACCCCTCCAGCCACCCGTGCCCGCTGGTCTCCACGGCCTCCCGCAGGTGGCGGGCGACCAGGTGACGCCCGTCGGCGGGCAGGTCCTGGGCACCCTCCCCCTCGAGCACCACCTCCAGGCCCGCGCCCGCGGGCAGCACCTGCACGGCATACCCGTCGCGGATCCCCAGCCCCAGACCGACGGCGTCGAACCCGGGACCGAGGTTGGCGGTGCTCGCGGGGACCGAGACGCGCACCGTCGACCCCGGGGTCAGCGCGCCCATCACTCCAGCTCGAGCGCGCGGGCGGCGCTCACCACGTCGACCGGAACCCGCACCGGGTCGACGTCGGAACCGTCGGCCCCCTTGAGGGCCCACTGCGGGTCCTTCAGCCCGTGGCCGGTCACCGTGCACACGACGGTGGACCCGGCCGGCACGAGCCCGGCCGCGTGCGCCTTGAGCAGCCCGGCGACGGACGCCGCCGAGGCGGGCTCCACGAAGATCCCCTCCCGCGCGGACAGCAGGCGGTGCGCGGCGAGGATCTCCTCGTCGGTGACGCTGTCGATGAGCCCTCCGGACTCGTCCCGCGCCGCCTCGGCCTGCGCCCAGGACGCGGGGTTGCCGATCCGGATCGCGGTGGCGATGGTCTCGGGGTGGTCGACCGGGTGGCCCAGCACGATCGGGGCGGACCCGGCGGCCTGGAAACCGAACATCCGCGGCCTCCGGGTGGCCGGCGCGGTGCCGTCAGCACCAGGGGCGGTGGGGTCGGCGTACTCGGTGTAGCCCCGCCAGTAGGCGGTGATGTTGCCGGCGTTGCCGACGGGCAGGCAGTGGATCTCGGGGGCGTCCCCCAGGGCGTCGACGACCTCGAAGGCGGCGGTCTTCTGCCCCTCGATCCGGGCGGGGTTGACGCTGTTGACCAGCTCGACCGGGTAGGCCTCGGCGAGCTTGCGGGCCACGGTCAGGCAGTCGTCGAAGTTGCCGTCGACCTGGATCAGGGTGGCGCCGTGCGCGATCGCCTGGGAGAGCTTGCCCATCGCGATCTTGCCCTCGGGGACCAGCACGCCGCAGGTCATCCCGGCCTTGGTCGCGTAGGCCGCCGCACTGGCGGAGGTGTTGCCGGTCGAGGCGCAGATGACCGCCCTGGCCCCCTGGCGTGCGGCGTCGCTGATCGCCGCGGTCATGCCCCGGTCCTTGAAGGAGCCCGTGGGGTTGAGCCCCTCGTACTTCACGTGCACCTGCGCTCCCACCAGCTCGGAGAGGTGCTCGGCGGGGATGAGCGGGGTGCCGCCCTCGCGCAGGGTGACGACGGTCTCGGTGACCGTCGCGGGGAGTCGGTCGGCGTACTCGGCGATCACGCCGCGCCACTGGTGCGCCATGGGCTGTCCTCGAGGGTCCTGGGGAGGGGGCAGCACAAGGGTATGCCGTGCGCGGGCGTGGTCCGGACGAGGGCCGGGCGGGCCCATGCGCCCGTCCGGCCCCTCCCGGCTCGCGTGCTCGGTCCCTCAGTCGCACCACCCGTCCTGACGGTCCTCCGGGATCGTGGGCGGCACCCCGGCGGGCACGTCGTAGAAGGTCGCGTACAGCACGATGTCGGTGCTGCCCGCGTTCCACGCCGTGTGCACGATGTTGCCGGGGTCCACGAACGCCTCGTCGGCGTCGTAGAGCCGTTCGACGCAGTCGGTGCTCTGCTGGTACGTCAGCTGCCCCTGCGCGACGGAGACGACGACCGGTCCCGGGTGGGTGTGCCACGGGAAGGCTGCCCCCGGGGCCAGGTCGACCCGGGCCACGATGATGTCCCCCGGGTCCTTGAGGTTGAGCACCTCGGTGGGCCCTCCGTCCAGCGAGCGCTTGATCCTGACGTCGATGTCGTCGGGGAAGTCCGCCCGCCCCCGCCAGGACCGTGACCTCCGGCCCCGTGCTGACGGCCGAGGCCCCCGGGTCGTCGGCCGACGCCCCGGCGGCGCCCAGGGAGGCCAGACCCGCGGAGGCGGCCAGGGCCACGGCGGCGACGCCGGCGGTGCGCCGACGACCGGTCTGCTGGGTGGTCTGCATGGTCGATCCTTCCTTCGTGCTGCTCCGGCCCGGTCCCGGGCCGTCCGGGCTCCTGCCCCTGCGGCAGGAGCTGCCCCGTCACCGGGACGTCTCCCCCGTCGCCGGGGGGATGTTCTGGTTGACCCGGAAGACGTTCTCCGGGTCGTAGCGCGCCTTGACACGCGCGAGGCGGTCGTAGTTGCTGCGGTAGGCGGCCCGGACCCGGTCATCCCCCTCCTCCATGAGGAAGTTGACGTAGGCACCGCCGGCCGCCGAGGGGCGCAGCGCCTCCCAGTAGTCCCGGCTCCACCGGGTGATCAGCTCCCGGTTGGCGGGGTCGGGGTCGATCCCCACGATCACGCCGGCCCAGCCGCCGGAGCGGTGGGGAAAGGCGGTGGCGTCCTCGGCCACCCTCGTGACGGCACCGTCGACGGGGTAGAGGTGCATGGTCGACAGGGCGGTGGGGGGACGGCTGCCGTGCTGCCGGTGCGTCTCGACCGCCTCGTCCGTGATCCGGTCGTAGAAGTCGGCCTTCCAGTACCACTGGTAGCCCGGCGGGTAGAGGCCGTCGAAGGCGCTCTGCAGCTGGCTGAACGGCATCTCGTGCAGGCCGACGAGGAGCGGCTCCCCGAAGGTGGCCAGCTCGTCGAGCACCTCCTGGCCCCGGTCGTGCGCCCCCGTCCAGCACCAGACGATGCCGCAGACGGGACGGTCCCAGAGCCCCTCGGGGAACGGTGGTCCCGGGGGGACCCGCAGCATCCCCAGCCAGCCGCTGATCTCCTCGGGAAGGGCGGGGAGCACCTCGCGGTACCACCGCATCACCGCGCCGGCGTCCGCCGAGTCGTAGAGCACCGGGCCGCCGAGGATCACGCCGTCCTCCCCCACGGGGTGGGACCGGAAGCGGAAGCTGGTGACCACACCGAAGTTGCCGCCACCGCCGCGCAGCGCCCAGAACAGGTCGGGGTGCTCCTCCTCGGAGGTGGTGACCAGCGACCCGTCGGCCAGCACGACCTGGGCCTGGAGGAGGTTGTCGACCGTCAGACCGTAGCGGCGGGAGAGATAGCCGATGCCGCCCCCGAGCGTCAGGCCGCCGACCCCCGTGGTGCTCACCAGCCCCGACGGAACGGCCCGACCGGCCGGAACGGTCACGTGGTCCACGTCGCCCCAGGTGGCACCGCCCTGCACGAGGACGGTGCCGTCAGTCCGGTCCAGGTGGACGCCACGCAGGCCGGACAGGTCGACGACGAGCGCGTCGTCCCAGACGCCCAGCCCGCCCGCGTTGTGCCCGCCCCCACGGACGGCGACCGGAAGCGCGTGCTCCCGGGCGAAGAGGACCGCCCGGCCGACGTCGACCTCGTCGACGCACCGGGCGATCACCGCGGGGTGACGGTCGATCATGCCGTTGTGCACGGCCCGGGCAGCGTCGTACTCCGCGTCCGCGGGGAGGACCACCGTGCCGCGCAGCAGCGGGGCGAGGGTGTGCAGCGGAACGGCGGTCTGGGTCGCGGTCATGGTGTCCTCCCGGACGGGTCGGGGGCCGACCGGGTCGGTCGGACGTGCCCACGTGCGACGCTAGGGAGGGCAGCGTTCGCCCAGCGTTCGTCCGACGTCCCTCAGTCGCCGGGCAGTGCTGACAGCGACCGTCGGCAGCGCTCGACGAGCAGGGAGCTCTCCTGATCGAGCGCCTGGTCGAGGGCGGTCTCGAGGTGGGGGCGGCGCTCCCCCTCCGGCCGGAGCAGCGCGCGCCGCCGCTCGATCTCCGGCAACCACCACAGGTCCTCCTGGGCCCGGGCGGTCGCGGCGGCCGCGTCGAGCACGGCACGCGCCTCCGGGGGGTCCTCGAGCGCGTCGGCCAGCAGGCACAGGAAGTAGCTCGACCGGGCACCCGCTCCCGTGGCCCGCAGCTCGCTGATGGCCCGGCGGACCTGGACGGCTCCGTCCGGGCCGCCCTCCAGCCAGCCGTGCAGCGCCTCCCCCCAGCTGCCGTAGTAGCCCAGCTCGTACCGCGCGCACTGGTGCGCGAGCTCGTCCACCAACGACCCGAGTCCGTCGCGGTCGCCCAGGAGGTGGGCGGTGACGGCCGCGTAGGCGAGCGCCAGCGCCCGGTCGTAGGGGTGGGTCCCTGCCCGCTCGAGCGCCTCCCCGCTCAGTGACCCAGCGCTCGCGGAATCGGCGATCAGGGCGTGGGCGTGCGCGGCCCAGGCACGGGCGTGCACCTCGGGCCGGGAGCCGATCGCCAGCCGGAGGGCGGACATGTCGACCGCGATCGCCCCCTCCAGCTCGGCCAGACCCTCCCGCGGGCGCCCCATCTGCAGCAGGGTCGCGCCGACCGCGAACCGCCCCACGGCCGCCCGGGCCCGGTCGCCGGTGCGCAGCGCGGCGGTCTGCGCCGCCCGTGCCGCCGCCAGGGCCGCCCTGTTGGCCCCGCCGACGTACTCGGTGCCCCACAGGCTGGTCAGCACGTCGGCCAGCGCCGGGTCGTCGTGCAGGCGCTCTGCCAGTTCTTGCGCGCGCTCCAGGGTGGAGCGCAACGAGGGCGCGGTCCAGCCGTCGCGGGCGTTGAGCACCGCGGCCAGGTCGTGCAGGCACTCCAGCTCCTCGGCGTCGCGCGCCGGGCCGGGGGGCAGGGACCGCAGCTGGGCCACGGCGGCCCGGAGCAGCTCGATGCACCGGTCGGCGGCGAACACGCGCTGGGCCCCACGGGCAGCCGACCGCAGGTGGCCGACCGCCCGTTCGGGCAGGCCCGCCCGGGAGAACTGCTCACCCAGCAGGGCCGAGACGTCGTCCAGGTGCGCGCCGTGCAGCTCCTCGAGCGCTTCGCCCACGCGCAGGTGCAGCAGCGCGCGCAGGGCGGGCGGCTGCAGCTCGTAGGCGGCATCCCGCACCAGGTCGTGGACGAAGTCGTACCCCCCGCTGCGCTCGGCCAGCACGGCCGCCCGGCACAGCTCGTCGACGGCCCGCACCGTGGCCGTGTCCTCCAGGCCGCCGGCCAGACGCAGCAGCGCCAGCGGGGCCGACCGGCCCACGGCTGCCGCGACACCGGCGAGCTGCTGAGCTGCTTCACTGAGTGAGGTGAGGCGCGAGGCGAGCACTCCGCTCAGACCCCCGGGCGGCAGGTGTGTCGAGGGGTGTGCGCCGATCCGCTCGTGCCGGGCCACGAGCCGGGCCACCTCGGTCAGGTGCAGGGGGAAACCGCCGGTGGCGGAGTGCAGGTCCGAGCAGCGTCCGTCGTCCCACCCCGGGTCACCGTGGCGGCGCAGCAGGACGGCTCCGTCGCCCAGGGACAGGGGCCCGGTCCGGACGCTGCTGACGGGAGCCTGCAGGCCCGTCACCCACCGGCTCAGGTCGGTCCGCTCTTCGAGGGCGCTCGAGCGTGCCGTGACCACGAGGAGGAGCGGCGCCTCCGCCTCCCAACGGGCGAGCGCGGAGACCAGGTCCAGGGTGTCGTGATCGACCCACTGGACGTCCTCCAGGACCAGCATCCCGGGAGCGATCGTCGCGACCTGGTGCGCGAGGTCGCGGACAAACATGAGCCGACCCCAGGCACGGGCCTGATCCCTTTCCTCGGAGTCCTCCCGGACCCCGAACCCGTCCCCACCCAGCCAGTCGAGGACCGGGGCGAGCGCGACGGCGCCGGCCATCTCGTGGCCGCCCCCGACCGCCGTGCGCAGGCCGCGGTCGTGAGCCCACCCGAGCAGCTCCTCCACCATCCGGCTCTTCCCCGACCCGGCCTCACCGTGGACGACGGCAACTCTGAGCCCACCGGCCAGGGCGGCGTCCAGCTCGGCGCTGAGCACCGCCAGCTCCTGCCGCCGCCCCACCATGGGGTCCGGATCCTCCCAACTCTCCGCACATGCCGTCCCGGAGGTGCGGCCCTGCATCGCGCGACGGTCCGGTCGGCGGTCGGCAGCACCGCTTCCGCCGGCGGCCTCGTCCTGGTCGAGCAGCTCCTCCAGCAGAGCCCTGGTGGGCGGTGCCGGATCCACCCCCAGCTCCTCCCGCAGCACCCGGACGCACCGGTGGTACGCCTCCAGCGCCCCGGGCAGGTCGCCGCGGCGGCGCAGCAGGTCGATCAGCGCGAGATGGCCGCGCTCCTCGAGCGGACGCAGCCCCACGCGCCGTCGCGCCGCGTCCAGCGCCGGCGCCTGCAGGGGCGAGGAAGGGGACGACACGGCTCCCGCCGCGACCAAGGCGTCACACGCGTCGACGAACTCCCGTTCCACCTGCTCCCGCAGGTCGACCGCCCACGACTGGTCCACCCCAGGCAGCAGCTCCCCCCGGTAGAGGGACAGCAGCGCGCGGCCGTGCGCGGCAAGAGCCTCCTCCGAGGTGCTGGAGTCGTCCCCCGCGAGCACCAGCACCCGGCGGGTCCGACGCAGCTCGACCAGGTCCACCGGGCATCCCGGGCTGTCGTGCCAGGTGAGGTGGGTCGAGCCCACCTCCAGGCAAGCGTTCTCAGCCAGGTGGCGACGCAGGTGGTGCAGCTCGCGACGCAGATTGGTCAGTGCCTGGGCGCTCGGGGTGTCCGGCCACAGGGCGGCCGCCACCGCCGCCCTGTGCTGCGGGATCTCGGCGTGCGCCGCCAGGTAGGCGATGAGCGAGACGGCCCGCAGCGAGGTCACCGGGTCACCGTCCTCGGGGACGACGGCCCGCTCCCCCAGGAGCAGGACACGCATACCACCCCACCCTGCCACGCCGCGGCCGAACCCGACAGACCCCCGCTGCGGCGGCCGGGCTATGCCAGGAGGGTCTCGACGTCCTGAGCCAGGGCCCGGAAGGCCTCGCCCCGGTGACTGACGGCGTTCTTCTCCTGCGCCGAGTGCTCGGCGAGCGTGCGACCGTCGGGGGCACCAGCAGAGGATCGTAGCCGAAACCGTTGTCCCCCACCGGCTCCCGGCCCAGGACACCGCGGCAGTGACCCTCCCTCACCACGTGGTGACCGCTCGTGCCCGAGCGCTCCCCGGGGAGCACCAACGCGGCGGCGCACACGAACCCCGCCGCCCGGTGCTCGTCGGGCACGTCGGCCAGCTGCGCGAGCAGGAGGAGCTGGTTGTTGGCCTCGTCGACCGGGATGCCGGCAGAGCGGGCCAGCGGCCCGGCCCAGCGCGCGGAGAACACGCCAGGGGACCCGCCCAGGACGTCCACGGCCAGCCCGGAGTCGTCGGCGAGCGCCGGGAGCCCGGTGGCGGAGGCGGCATACCGGGCCTTCAGCAGGGCGTTCTCCGCGAACGTGACCCCCGACTCGACGACGTCGGCCAGCCCCTCGAAGGCGTCCAGCCCGACCAGTTCCAGGCCGGTCCGGTCCAGGGCGTCGCGCAGGATCTCGCGCAGCTCGACGACCTTGTGCCCGTTGCGGGTCGCCAGGACGAGGCGACGCTCCGGACCGCTCACCAGGTCGGAGGGCCCTGGTCGACGTCGGCCCCGGCCTCGTGGGAGTCCGACCCGCCCATGTCGTCGGCCCCGAACGCCGCCTGCTGCCGGGCCGTCAGCTCGGCGCAGCCCTCGGCGGCGACGTCCAGCAGCGCGTCGAGCAGCTCGCGGTCGAAGGGGACCCCCTCAGCGGTGCCCTGGACCTCGACGTAGCGGCCGTCGCCGGTCATCACGACGTTCATGTCGGTGTCTGCGGTCGCGTCCTCCTCGTAGTCCAGGTCCAGGACGGGTTCACCGTCCACCACGCCGACGCTGACCGCGCAGATGGACCCCACGACCGGCTCGGCCGTGGCCTTGATGAGGCCCTGGCTGCGGGCCGACTCGACGGCGTCCACGAGCGCCACGAAGGCACCCGTGATGGCCGCGGTGCGGGTCCCGCCGTCGGCCTGCAGGACGTCGCAGTCGATCTGGATCGTGTTCTCACCCAGGGCGCCGAGGTCGACCACCGCGCGCAGGGAGCGCCCGATCAACCTGCTGATCTCGTGCGTGCGGCCCCCGATCCGGCCCTTGACCGACTCACGGTCGGAGCGGGTGTGCGTGGCCCGCGGCAGCATGGCGTACTCCGCCGTGGTCCAGCCCTTGCCGCTGCCCTTGCGCCAGCGCGGGACGCCCTGGGTGAACGACGCGGCGCACAGCACGCGGGTCTTTCCGAACTCCACGAGCACGCTGCCCTCGGCGTGGTCGAGCCAGTTGCGGGTGATCCTGATCTCCCGCAGCTCGTCGGGGGCGCGGCCGTCGTGGCGGGTTCCGGTGGTCATGGAGCCAGCGTAGGCCGTCGCGGGAACGACCGGGGGCGCAGGCCCCACCCGCTCAGGAACGGCGGGTCCCGCTCAGGAGCGGCTCGTCCCGCTCAGGAGCGGCTCGTCCCGCCCTGCGGGCGGGTCAGCATGAGGCCGACCGCGGCCGCTCCTGCCGCCAGCGCTCACACGAGGATGCTGACGACCTTCTCCGGCGACCAGAGCGGGTCGTACATCGAGGGGATCGGGCCGATGGCCGGCACGTCGACGAAGTGGTAGAGCAGCACCGGTCCCAGCGCCGACAGCGCGACCAGGAGAGCGACCGCGTAGGCCCACCACCGGCCGGTGACCAGCACCAGCACCGCGACCACGGCAGCCGCGGCACCCTGGGCACGGAAGAGGTTGCCGCCGCCGATCCCGCCCGGCGCGGCGATGTCCATCACCGGGGCCATCCGCAGGTGGACGAAGGCGTCCACCGCCAGCCCGAGGACGACCAGCGCCCGCACGACGAGCTCGGTGCGGCGGGTCGTGCCCGGGGTCTCGGTGCGTCCCGGCGACCGGGCGAGCGTGCGCATCCTGCTCACCCCTCCACGACGAGCGTGTCGGTCATGTTCGGGTGCGGCGTGCAGTGGAAGGGGTACTCCCCCGCCTCGTCCGGCACGGTGAAGGTGACCTCCTCGCCCGGCCCGACCACCACGTCGAAGGCGTCCCCCTCGTCGGCGGTGACGGTGTGGCCCACGCCGTCCTCGTTGCGGACGGTGATCTCGGCCCCGGGCATCACCGAGTCGGGCACCTCGTACTCGAAGTCCTCGATGACGATGATGAGGTCGTCGTCGTCGTCATCATCGTCGTCGTCGCTGGTCGCTGCCGCGCCCTGCGTGGACTCCTCGGTGGTCTCCTCGGCGCTGGAGTCCTCCGTCATCGACTCCTCGCCCGTCTCCTCGGCGGTCGTGTCCTCGGTGGCCGCGGGGGTGGAGGCCGACGGGGTGTCCTCCTCGGCGGTGGGGGTGGAGGAGTCACCGCCGCACGCGGTGAGCAGGCCGAGCGCGAGCGCGAACGCGCCGGCACGGACGGGGAGGCGGGGAAGGCTGCGGACCTGGGGCTGGGCGTTGGCGTTCATGGGGGTGGTACGTCCCACGCCTCAGTCGGGATTGCGCCCGACGTCGGCGGTCGCCCAGACCCGGCCGGACTCGGCGACGAGCTCGACCGCGACCGGCTCGGTGCCGGCGACCGGGACGACCCAGCTGTTGGCGTGGTCGGCCGACAGGCTCCACTCGGCGACGTCCTCGACGGACCCGTCGGCGAGGAGCAGGCGGCAGGTGTAGCGCCGTCCCACCGGGCCGTCCTCGACCTCCACGACGAGCACGTCCCCCGTGCTGTCGTAGCTCTGGGAGACCCTGCCCACCCGGACCCCCTCCCCCGTGACCAGTGCGGCGGACCACGGGGTGTCGGCCGGCTCCTCGTCCGGCCGCACCAGGGCGGCCGTGACGCCTGCTCCCGCCACCAGGCCGATCAGACCGGCCGCCGCCAGCTGCAGGACCGCGCGGCGGCCGGGTCGGGGGGCCGCACCTGCGCCGACCTGCTCCGCCGCGTCCACCGCGTCCACCGTCACCGGGTGGCGCAGAGCGTCGAGCCGGGCCAGCACCCTGGACTCGAAGGTGGGGGGCGGAGCCAGCCGGGGGACCGCGGGCAGCACCAGCTCGACGGCCCCGGCGAGGTCGTCGTAGTCGCGGCGGCAGGAGCGGCACACGCCCAGGTGCCGCACCACCTCGTCGCGGGCGGCGTGATCGGCCTGTCCCAGCACGACCGCGACGAGGAGGTCCTCCTCGGGGTGCAGGTCCTGACCGACGGACGGCTCAGTCATGCTCCATCTCCTTGGCGGCGCGCAGGCGGCGCAACCCGGTGCGGATGCGGGTCTTGGCGGTCCCCAGCGGGATGCCCTCCCGCTCCCCCACCTCGGCCGCGGTGCAGCCCCCGAGCACGGCCAGCACGACGGCCCGGGCCTGCTCCGGGGCCACCCGGTGCAGCTGACGGACCGCCTGCTCGGCCTCGATCCGGTGCAGGGCGCCCTCCTGCAGGTCCGGGGAGGAGCGCAGCGAGTCCTGCAGCAGCTGGTTGAGGATCTCGTCGTCGGTGGGGCTGCTGCGGCGCGCACGCACGGCGTCGATGGCCGCGTTGCGGGTGATCGTCAGCAGCCACGTGAGCACCGAGGCCCGTCGGGGGTCGTAGCCGGCGGCCGCGCCCCAGGCCCGTACGAAGACCTCCTGGCAGACGTCCTCGGCCAGCGCGGGGTCGTGGGTGATCCCCACCGCCATGCCGAAGACGGGCGCCTGGAAGCGCCGGACGAAGGCGGCGGACACCGCCGGGTCGTCCAGTGCGAGCCCGGCCAGCAGCGCGCCGTCGTCGGCGCGGTCCGCCCGGGAGACGGCGGCCATGTCTGAGAGTACGTCCGGGGGGACCTCCATGGATTGCCGCCGCTCAGAGGAGGGTCGTGCCCAGGAAGACCAGGTATGCCGCGAGCGCCGCCCAGGCGGCCCCGGCGACGGCCGCGGAGGGGGCGCGCACGGCATACAGGACCCCGCTGACCGCGAGCAGGAGCCAGCACAGCGGATGCCCCCAGCGCACGGCCAGGGCCTGGAGGCCGGCGGCGGTGTCCGCCCGGTCGGGCACGACCACCGTCCAGATCCCGGCGAGGGTCAGCGCCGCGGCGGCCCCGCCCAGCCCGACCACCCGGCGGTGCCCCTCCAGCCACGGTCCCGGCCCCTCCACCTCCGTCACCGCCCGGCGCGCGGGGTGCCGGCGACCGGGACCGTGGCGTCGGGCACGGCCAGCTCGACCTCCCCCGGCCACACCCGTGCTGCCTCGGCACGCGCCTCCTGGGGGTCGGTCCAGGGCGGCAGGTGGGTGAGCATCAACCGGCGGGCGCCGGCGTCGCGCGCGGCCTGCGCGGCCCGGTGGGCGGTCAGGTGGACTCCACGTCCGGGATCGCGGCCCTCCAGGTAGGACGCCTCCGCCAGCACCAGGTCGGCACCGGCCATGATCGGCTCCAGGCCGGGGCAGGTGTCGGTGTCCCCGGTGTAGGCGAGGACGAGGCCGTCGGCCTCGACCCGCAGGCCGTAGGCGGGGACGGGGTGCAGGACGGCGTAGGGGGTGACGGTGAACGGGCCGACGGCGAACGGCCGGCCGTCGACCAGGTCGACGAAGTCCATCCCCGTGACCGGCTCGGGTCCGGCGACCCCGTAGGCCCGGGCCATCCGCTCCGCGGCACCGGCCGGCGCGTGCACGGGCAGGTCCTGGGTGGCCGGGGAGGGCCCGTAGGAGCGGAGCACCCGGAGCCCGGTCAGGTCGAGGCAGTGGTCGGGGTGCAGGTGCGACAGGACGACGGCGTCCAGCCCCAACGGGTCGATGTGCCGCTGCAGCGCGCCGAGGGCCCCGGGTCCCAGGTCGAGCAGCAGCCGCCAGACCCTCCCCTCCGCCCGGGTGCTCACCAGGTAGCAGCTGGCCGGCGAGGAGGGTCCCGGCAGGGAGCCGGAGCAGCCGACGATGGTCAGGTCCATGGGGCCATCGTGCCCGTCGGGGGGCCGTCGTGTCCCGTGCCGGACGTCACGTGTCGGCGGGCGACCGGGGCGCGGGCAGCACCCGGTGGAGGATGTCCGCCACGCTGACCAGCCCGACGACACGGTTCCCGTCGGCGACGACCGCGAGCTGCTCGGCGCTGTCCCTCATGCGACCGAGCGCCTCGTAGACCGGGACGTCCCCGGCCAGCACGAACGCCGGCCGGGCCGTCGGGCGGACCGGCTGTCCGGGGTCCTGGGTCAGGGTGTCGCGCACGTGCACCACACCCGGGAGCCCACCGTCCGCGGTCGACAGCAGGATGCGCATGTGCCCGCTGGTGGCCGCGGCCACCTGGACCTCGTCCACGGTGGCGTCGACCCCGACGGTCACGGGTTCCTGGCCCTCGGGCACCAGGTCGCCCACCGTGAGCCGCTCCAGCTCGAGGACGTCGGAGATCTGGGTCTGGAAGGACTCGTCGAGCGCGCCCTTGGCCGCCGACTGCTCGACGAGGTGACGGATCGTCTCCGCGTCCTGACCGCCGACGGCGGCACGGTCCACCGGAGTGACCCCGCTGGCCCGCACGAGCCGGTTGGCCAGGTTGTTCACTCCCACGAGCAGAGGCCGACGACCCAGATGAAGGCGCGGCCGGGAATGGCGACCAGCTTGGCCGCCCTCTCCGGGTGGGCGATCGCCCAGGACTTGGGGGCCATCTCGCCGACGACCAGGTGCAGGAAGGTCACCAGCAGCAGGGAGAGGGCGAACGAGGTCCCGCCAGCCAGCCAGCCGGGGACCCCCAGGGTCTGCAGGGCGGGGCCGAGCCACCGGTCCACGGCCGGCTTGGTGATCGCCCCGAGCGCGAAGGTGGCCGCGGTGATCCCGAGCTGGGCGCCGGCGAGCATGAGGGTGAGCTCGTTGACGCCCTTGAGCGCTGCCCTCGCGGACCGGGAGGTGGCGGCCTCGGCCTCGAGCCGGTGGCGGCGGGCGCCGAGCAGGGCGAACTCGATGATGACGAAGAAGGCGCTGAGGACGATCAGCAGCGCGGTGACGAGGAGGACGACCAGGGGGTCGCTCATCGGGTCTCCTCCCTCGGGTCGTCCTGCCCGGGACGGTCCGCTCCGGCGCGGTCGCCGGGCGGGTCGTCGTCGAGCGAGCGGGTGATCAGCCGGACCCTGACCTCGCTGGGCACGTGCCGCGCCACCTCGAGCACCTCGATCTCCAGCATCCTGGTGACCGGCTCGTCGGACACCACCTCCGAGGGGTCGGCCGGCAGCCCCACCGTCACCACCCGCCCCGCCTCCGGCAGCTCCCCCGTCTCGGCAATGACCAGTCCCGCGACCGTCTCGAAGTCCCCGTCCGGCAGGCGGTGCCCGACGGCCCGCTCCACCTCGTCGAGGTGGACGTCGCCGTCCATGCGCCACTCGTCGTCCTCGTGGTCGATGATGAGCTCGGGGGTCTGCTCGTCGTGCTCGTCGGTGATCTCGCCGACGAGCTCCTCGGCCAGGTCCTCCAGGGTGAGGATCCCGGCGAAGCCGCCGTACTCGTCGATGACGCAGGCCATCTGCTGACCGGCGGAACCCAGCTCGTCGACGGCCGCGGGAAGGGGCATGAGGGTGGGGACGACGATCGGGGGGCGCATGACCTCCCGGACGAGGGTCCCGGGCTCCGGGCGTCCCCGCAGCACGTCGACCAGCTGCACGACCCCGACCGGCTCGCCCTGCTCGTCGACGACCGGGTAGCGCGTGTGCGCCCGGGCCATCAGGCCGCGCACCTCGCCCACGGTCGTGTCGGGGGTGATGGTGTCCACCCGGGCCCGCGGGATCATCGCGTGCTCGACGTCCTGGTCCGGGAAGTCCAGGATGCGGTCCAGCAGCATCGACAGCTCCTCCGGCAGGTCGCCGCTGTCGCGGGAGTCGGAGACGATCCGCCCCAGGTCCTCGGCGGTCGCGGTCGTGTCCAGGTCGTGGATCGGCTCGATCCCCACCGTCCGCAGGAGGAGGTTGGCCGACTTGTCGAAGAAGCTGATGAGCCAGCCGAAGACGGCCAGGTAGATCAGCGTCGAGCGGGCCAGCCACCGGGCCATCGGGCCGGCGTTGGCAATCGCCAGGTTCTTGGGGTACAGCTCACCGAAGAGCATCTGCACGACGGTCGCGACCGCGAGCGCGGCCACGGTCCCCACCGAGATGCTGACTGCCGGCGAGACGCCGACTCCGCCGAGCAGCGTCCCCAGTGCCTGCCCCACGAGCGGTTCGGCGACGTAGCCGATGAGCAGGCCGGTCACGGTGATCCCCAGCTGGGCGCCGGACAGCATGAACGAGGTCCGCCCGGTGACCTTCAGGGCCCGCTCGGCCGCCGCGTCGCCGGACCTGGCCTGGGCCGCGAGCCGGTTGCGGTCGACCGACATGTAGGCGAACTCCTGGGCCACGAAGTACCCGTTCGCCGCGATGATGAGCAGGATCGCGAGGATGCCGACGAGCAGGAGCAGGATCGCGCCGGTCACGGGCGAAGGCTCCGACGACAGCCGGCGGTCAGGTCGTGCGGTGTCACAGCGATCTCTCCCCAGGGTCGGGCCGCCGTTCCTGGCCCGGTCGGCGGTGGGCTCAGGCTACCCGGCCAGGATCGACCGGAGGAACGAGGTGGTGCGGGTCGTGGAGCGGCTCCGCGCGATGGGGTCTCCTCGCCGACGGCATCGCGTCGATGAGCTCAGGAGGGCTTGTCGTTGAGATAGGCGGTGCTGCTCGCCCATCGTTCGTAATGGTCGAGCACGTCATGACAGACCTGCTCACCCTCGTAGCTGATGAGGTCGTCACCACCCCCGGTCGGGAGCGCCACCGACAGCGTCGTCGTGAGGTCGTCAGCCTCCCGGACCCGCGCTCCGAAGCTGGGCGCGGGAACCCGTCGCACCTGGACCTCGTACCGGAAGCCGCCCCCTTCCCCTGGCACGGTCAGGGTCGCCGTGCGCAGCAGGCGTCCGGTCGCCGACGGCTCGCTGACCGCGACGTCCGCGGCCAACCCTCGCTCTCGCAGGGCCCCTTCGACCTCATGCAGGGCAGGGACGACGACTTCCTCGAAACGGTGGTTCGCCTGACGTACGGAGACAGTGCCCAGGGCCTGGGCCAGCCTTCTCCGCCAAGAGCCTGGAGACCCCGCCGGCTCACGACCGACGATCGACGAGGTGATCGAGGCGCGCGCGGCCGCGTCCGACGCCTTCTCATCCTCGAGCGCGCGGTGCAGCCCGAACATCGTCAGGATCATCACCAGCGCGAACGGCAGACCCATGATGATGGTGGCGCTCTGCAGCGCCGGGATTCCACCGACGAGCAGCATCGCCACGGTGAGCACACCGGTGGCCACGGCCCAGCCGATTCTGAGGGAAGGGTGGGCATCCACCTCCGTGTCCGGCAGCTCCGACGACAGGTTGGCCATGACGAGGGCTCCGGAGTCGGCCGAGGTCACGTAGAACAGGAGCCCCACGAAGGTGGCCAGGGCGACCAGCAGTATCGGGAGCGGGTAGTCCTGCAACAGGGTGAAGAACCCGACCTCCGGAGTGTTCATCGCGGCCTCGCCGAAGGCCTCGTCCCCGCTGCGAATACGGTCGACGGCGCTGTTGCCGAAGATGGTCACCCACATGACGATGTAGCTGAAGGGGATCGTCAGGGTGCCGACCACGAACTGACCGATGGTTCGTCCCTTGGAGATGCGGGCGAGGAACATGCCCACGAAACTCGCCCACGCGATCCACCAGGCCCAGAAGAACAAGGTCCACCACCCCATCCACTCGGCGGGATAGTCGTAGGCCATCGTGTCGAGCGTCATGCCCGGGAACATCGACAAGAAGTCACCGATGTTCATCATGGCGGCACGAAGCAGGAAGGCCGTGCTACCCGTCACGAGGACCCAGGCCGCGAGGACGATGGCAAGAAGGACGTTGAGCTGACTCAGGACACGAATTCCTCGGTCGATCCCGGTGGTGGCCGACACCGTTGCCACGACCACGGCGAGCACCACGAGCCCGATCTGGGCGGGCACACCTTGAGGCACTCCCACCAGGATGTCCAGCCCCACGTTCAGCATCACGACACCGATGCCCAACGAGGTGGCGACGCCGAAGATCGTGCCCAGGACGGTCGCGATGTCCACCGCGTCTCCGATCGGACCACTGATCCGTCTTCCCAATACGGGGTACAACGCAGACCGGACCGCGAGCGGGAGTCCCTTGCGGTGGGCGAAGTAGCCGAGCGCGATGCCCATGAGTGCGTACATGGCCCACCCGGTGATCCCGTAGTGGAACAGGGTCCAGACCGTCGCCTCGCGGGCAGCCTCCAGCGTGCCGCCCTCACCCTGGGGGGGCGCCAGATACTGCGACGCGGGTTCTGCCACGGCGAAGAACATCAGGTCCGTGCCGATCCCTGCGGCGAAGAGCATCGAGGCCCACGTGATGGTGGAGAACTCCGGGCGGTCGTCCTCCCGCCCCAGCCGCACCCTGCTGTGGCGGATCCCGACGTAGACCACGAAGACCAGGATCGCGGTGGCGAGGGCGATGTAGAACCACCCGAACCACTCCGAGATCCACCCCACGGCCACCCCGAGGATCTCCTGGGCGTTCGCGGGGGCCACCAGGGCCCAGCCGGCGACCAGCGCGATGATCGTTCCGGACACGCCGATCACACCCCACCTGGCCCGGGGCCGTCCTGGAGGGGCGACAGGGTCCCCCGGCGCCGGCGTGGTGGATCGCATCGATGGCCTTCCTGGAACTGGTGCCACTAGGTGCAAGGCGGGTCAGGGAAGCGCTGACCTTAGCGCACCGGGCCCTCGTCCTCACGGCCCACGAACGCCCGGTGCACCTGATCGACCTCGGGCCCCAGGAAGCGCCGGGCCAGGAAGGTGAACCCGTGCGGGTCGCCGGTCGTCAGCCACTGGTGCTGCGGTTCGTTGCCCGCCGGGGCGAGCAGGTCGCCGTCGGTGAGCACGCGGAACAGGTCGGCCGCCGTCGCTGCGGCCGAGGAGACGAGGGTGACCTCCTCGCCGAGGACGTACTGCAGGGCCGAGGTGAGCAACGGGTAGTGCGTGCACCCCAGGATGAGGGTGTCCACCCCCTTCTCCTGCAGCGGCCCCAGGTAGCCGCGCGCCGTCTCGATGACCTCGGGGCCGCTGGTGATCCCGGCCTCGACGAGCTCGACGAACCGCGGACACGGCTGGGAGGTCACGTCGACCTCCGGGGGGGCGGCGACGAAGGCGTCCAGGTACGCGCGCGACTGGTGGGTGGCCCGGGTGGAGATCACCCCGATCCGGCCCGAGCGGGTCACCGCCATGGCCCGCCGGACGGCGGGCCGGATCACCTCGACGACGGGCACGTCATACCTCTCCCTGGCGTCCGCCAGGACGGCCGCGGAGGCGCTGTTGCAGGCGATGACGAGGGCCTTGACCCCGTGGTCGACCAGTCGGTCGAGGCACTCCAGGGCGAACTGCCGCACCTCGGCGATCGGCCGCGGGCCGTAGGGGGTGCGCGCGGTGTCGCCGAGGTAGAGGATCGACTCCCGGGGCAGCTGGTCGAGAATCTCCCGCGCGACGGTGAGCCCGCCGAACCCGGAGTCGAAGACCCCGATCGGGGCGTCGGTCATGCGCGGGTCAGTCCTGCTCGTCGGCCGGCTCGGCGGCGACGAACGGGTTGGCCAGGGAGCCGATGCCCTCGATGGTCACCTCGCACCGCTGGCCGGGGCCGACCGGCCCCACCCCCGCGGGCGTGCCGGTGAGCAGCACGTCCCCCGGGAGCAGGGTGAAGGCCGCGGAGGCGTGCGCGATGAGCTCGCCCACGCCGAAGTGCAGGTCGGCGGTCGTGCCGTCCTGCCGCACCTCGCCGTCGACGGTCGTGACGATGCGCAGGTCCGAGACGTCCAGGTCGGTCTCGATCCACGGCCCGAGCGGCGTGAAGGTGTCCATGCCCTTGGCGCGGGCCCACTGGTGGTCGCCGCGCTGCAGGTCACGGGCGGTGACGTCGTTGGCGACCGTGTAGCCGAAGACGACCGAGGCGGCGTCCTTCGCCGCCACGTCCTTGCACAGCCGGCCCACGACCACGGCGAGCTCGCCCTCGTAGGAGATCTCGTGGGCGAACGGGGGGATCACCACCGGGTCCCCGGGCCCGCACACGGAGGTGTTGGGGATGAAGAACATCATCGGTTCCTCGGGCAGCTCGGTGCCCATCTCCCGGGCGTGGTCGGCGTAGTTGCGACCGATCGCCACGACCTTGCTCCGCGGGATGACCGGGGCCAGCAGCCGGACGTCCGCCACCAGGTGGGTCTCTCCGGTGAGCTCGATCCGGGTGTAGAGCGGGTCGCCGGAGATCTCGGCGATCTTCTCGCCCGCCCCGTCCACGAGGCCGAAGCGGGGGTCGTCACCGTCGGTGAATCGGCAGATGCGCATGGGTCACCAGGGTAGGGGGTCGGCACGCGCCACCTACCGGTGAAGGAAGACCCTGGACGACGGGCTCGTGCAGGAGGAAAGTAGGTGATCCAGATCACACACTCGGGAGGACATCGTGAGGATCAGGTATGCAGTCGCGGCCCTGGGCGGTCTCGGGCTCATGACCACCGGGCTGACGACGGTGGCTCAGGCCGACGCCGACGGTGACCGCACCACCTACATCGTCGTCAGCAACGGCGGGTCGCTGCCCGCCCGCTTCGAGCAGCAGGTCCAGCGGGCCGGTGGCACGGTCACCACCGCCCACCCCTTCGGCGTGGCCGTCGTCGAGGCCGGCCCCTCGTTCAGGGGCGTCGCCGGGACGAGCACGGTGGTCGACTCCGGCTTCGACGTCGATCTGGGCCCGCGCGTCGCTCTCGAGGCCCGGCCCGAGAACCTGCCCCCCGCGTCGGGGAACGACGACACGCTCTTCGACCTGCAGTGGGGTCACGTCCCCGTCGGGGCGGTCGAGGCCTGGGAGGCGGGGGTCCGCGGAGCCGGCGTCCGCGTCGCCGTGCTCGACACGGGGTTCGACCTCGACCATCCCGACCTCGCGCCCAACATCGACCTCGCCCTCAGCCGGGACTTCACCGACGAGGGGTTGCAGTACACCCTTGCTGACCCCTTCAGCCACGGCACCCACGTCGCCGGCACGATCGCGGCGGCGGACAACGGCATCGGGGTCATCGGAGTAGCCCCCGAGGCGGAACTCGTGCTCGTCAAGGTGCTCGAGGACGAGGGGTCCGGTGCCTTCGAGGACATCTTCGCCGGCATCCGGCACGCGACCGAGGTCGACGCCGACGTCATCAACATGTCGCTGGGAACCGTGATCCCCCGCAACGCGGCCGGCAACGAGGTCACCCAGCTGGCCAACGCGATGAACCGGGCGATCACCTACGCCCACCAGCAGGGGACGACGGTCGTCGTGTCCGCCGGCAACGAGGCCCAAGACCTGGACGGCGACGGCAACCTCGTCCGGTTCATGACCTCCTCCCCCCACGCCATCGGCATCTCCGCCTACGCCCCCGTGGGCTGGCTCAGCGACTTCTGGGACGGCACCTTCCTGGTGCCGACGACCTACACCAACTACGGCACCTCCATGGTCGACTTCTCCGGGCCGGGCGGGGACACCGCCTACCCGGGCGAGGAGAACTGCACCGTGGCCGGCCTGACCCGGCCGTGCTGGGTCTTCGACCTCGTCTTCAGCACCGGGAGCAGCCTGGACCCGACCGTCGCGTCCTACTACTGGTCCGGCGGGACCTCGATGGCCGCCCCGCACGCCGCGGGGGTCGCCGCGCTGATCATCAGCGAGCACGGTGGCGACATGAAGCCCGCCCAGGTGGAGCGCGAGATGCGACTGCGCGCCATCGACGCAGGCAAGCCGGGCACCGACGACTTCCACGGTCGCGGCGCGGTCCACACCGGCTACTGACCCACCCCTGACGGCGGCCGCTCCCGGACCTCCCGGGGGCGGCCGTCCGTCCGCGGCGGCGGCCGGGACGGCCTACCCTGGATCACCGTGCAGGTGCTTCCTGAGCAGGTATGGCGTGAGCGCGCCGCGGTGCACGCGGTCGCGGTCGCGCAGCTGTCGACCGACCGGCTCGCCCGCCGCGTGGAGGGGCGCCGTCACCCGGTGGACGACTTCCTGTGGGAGTACTACGCCTTCCGCCCCGCCCAGCTGGCCCGCTGGCACCCGGGTCCGGGGGTGGCGCTGGAGCAGGGCGAGGAGCTCGCCGACCGGGCGTACTACGCGCTCGCCGACGGCACGGCATACCTCGACGTCCCTGCCTTCCTGGACCGACGGGGCGCCGCCGTGGAGTTCGTCCGCGACCTTCTGACGTCGACGCTGTCGCGGCCGGGTCGGTTCGGCTGCTTCGGCCTGCACGAGTGGGCGATGGTCTACCGGGCCGGCGAGGAGACGCTGCGGCACCAGGGGTGGCCGCTGCGGCTGGGGCGGGAGGGCACGGATGCCGTCGTCGAGTCGCACACGGTCGCCTGCACCCACGTCGACGCGTTCCGCTTCTTCACCCCCGAGGCCTCACCGCGGAACGCGCTCACCCCCACCCGGGACCGCCAGCGCGAGCTGGAGCAGCCAGGATGCCTGCACGCCGCGATGGACCTCTACAAGTGGTGCTTCAAGCTGGCGCCGGCAGTGCCCAGCGACCTGACGCTGGAGGCCTTCCGCCTCGCCCGGGACGTGCGCGAGCTCGACATGCGCGCGGCGCCCTACGACCTGCGGGAGCTGGGCTACGCGCCGGTGCGGATCGAGACGGCTGAGGGCAAGGCGGAGTACGTCGCGGCCCAGCGGGGGTTCACGCAGCGGTCCAACGCCCTGCGCCGGCGCCTGCTGGAGGTGCTGGACGCGCTCGACTCGCCCGGCTGACCGCCCGCGGTCAGACCAGCTGGTAGAGCCAGCCGTGCCGGTCCTCGGCGCGGCCGTACTGGATGTCCAGCAGCTCCTGCCGCAGCGAGAGGCTGACCTCGTGGGTGTCGGGCATGGTGAGCTCGCCGCCGTTCCAGGCCAGCCGCCCCACGGGCGTGATGACCGCCGCGGTGCCGCAGGCGAAGACCTCGGTGATCTGCCCGGAGGCGACCCCGTCGCGCCACTCGTCGATGGTGAAGCGGCGCTCCTCCACGGTCAGCCCCCGCTCGCGGGCGAGCTCTCGATCAGCGAGGACCGGGTCACCCCCGGCAGGATCGTGCCGGTCAGCTCGGGGGTGACGATGCGCCCGTCGGCGTAGACGAAGAAGAGGTTCATCCCGCCCAGCTCCTCCACGGCCAGGTGCTCCTGGGCGTCGAGGAAGACGACCTGGTCGCAGCCGTGCTCGATGCCCTCGGCCTGGGACGCCAGGGAGGCGGCGTAGTTGCCTCCGCACTTGGCGGCCCCGGTCCCGCCGGGCGCGGCCCGGACGTACTTCTCGCTGACCCACAGGCTCACCGGCTTCAGGCCACCGGCGAAGTAGGCCCCGGCCGGGGAGCAGATGACGCTGAAGAGCGCCCGGTTGCTCGGACGCACCCCCAAGGCCTCCTCGGTGGCGATCATGAAGGGCCGGATGTAGAGCGAGGTCTCCCCCGACCCGGCCGGCGGGACCCACCCCTGGTCGAGCCGGACGACCTCCTTGATCGCGTCGAGGAACATCGTCGGCGGCAGCTCGGGCAGCGCGAGCCGGCGGGCGGAGGCGTTGAGCCGCTCCGCGTTGCGCTCGGGCCGGAAGGTCCACACCGTCCCGTCCTCGTGCCGGTAGGCCTTGAGCCCCTCGAAGATCTCCTGGCCGTAGTGGAAGACGGCCGCCGAGGGGTCCAGCGGGATGGGACCGTAGGGCACCACCCGGGCGTCGTGCCACCCCTGGTCCTTGTCCCACCCGATCATCGCCATGTGGTCGGTGAACACGTTGCCGAAGCCGGGGTTCTCCAGGACCGCGGCGATCTCCTCCGGGGAGCGGCGCTGCTCGCGCTCGGTGACGGTGAAGGCCGTGGACGTCGTCGTCGTGGTCATGGGACGCAGCGTAGTCGGCGACCCTGACGACGCCTCGCTGCCCTGCCCGGTATGCCGCGTTGTGGGCCCGGAGGGGGACGCGAGCCCGGAGGGGACGCGAGCCCGGAGGGGACGCGAGCCTGAAGCGGGACTAGCGGATCCAGCTCATCATCGCGCGGACCCGCCGCCGACGTGCTCGATCGGGTGGGCCGCACGGGCCGCCGCACGGCGGCTGGTCGCCCCGGCGGCCGGACCGGTCCCGGGACGTCCGTCCGGCCCGTGCTGGGTGGCGAAGCCGGCCTGGGTGATCTGCTCCACCCGGGTGCGGAGCTCGTGGACGACCGCGAGGTAGGCGACCTCCTCCTCCACCCCCCGCCGCACCAGCTCCTCGAACGCGTCCTCGACCGCCCGCTGGAGGGGCGCGTGGACCTGCTCCTCGGCATACCTCCACGCGGTGGCCTGGTGCTCCAGGGTGGTGACGATCGCGCCGGAGCGCAGCGACCCCATCGCGGCGGCGTAGGCGGTGAGCGTGGCCCAGGCGGCGCCGCTCTCGTCCCGGGCGACGGCGACCAGGGCCGGGCAGCCACGGCCGTCGAGGTACTCCTCCCGCACCCGGTCCCCGTCGCCGACCGCACGGAGCATCCCGAGGTCGACGCCCTCGGGCACGGTGAGCTCCCCGGCGACGACCGCTCCGCGGAGGTCACCACGACGAGGTCGCCCGGCTCCGTCCCGCCCGTGAGCAGACGTTGCACCGTGGAGGGGTCGGCCTCGCCGGAGTCGCTCCCCGTGGGGACGAGGACGATGTCGCAGCGGGCGACCGCCTCCTCCGCCGTGGTCACCGCCAGCCCCTCCGTCTCCGCGCGCGCCGCCCCCCGGCTGTCCGGCACGGTCCCGACCCACACGTCGACCCCGCTGTCGCGCAGGTTCAGGGCGTGGGCGGCAGCCACGGCGTCGAACCCCAGGACCGCCACCTGCCGGTCCTGCAGGAGCGTCAGATCGGCGGAGTCGGGGTCGAGCACGGAGGTCATGCACCCAGCCTAGTGAGGGACGGCGACCGCCTTCCCGTCGACCTCAGCGCAGGAAGAGCGCCCGCAGGCGCACGGTCGCCAACCACAGCCCGGCGGCGGTCATCACCAGGAAGTAGCCCACGTGCACGAGCGTCACCAGCCCGAGATGGCCCACCGACAGCTGCCGCATCAGCTCCACGGCGTGCCACAGCGGCATCGCCATCACGAACCACTGCACCGTCTCGGGGTAGACGGTGATCGGGTAGAGCGTCGCCGAGAACAGGAACATCGGCAGCATCGCAAAGTTGATCAGGTCCATCTGCTGGAAGGTCTTCAGGTAGCTGGTGATCCCCATCCCCAGCGCGGCGAACCCGAGGGCGACGAGGACGGCCACCGGCACCATGAGCAGGGCCCACCAGCTGGTCACCAGACCCATGAGGGCGAGGACGCCGAGGAAGCCCACCGCGTAGACGAACCCGCGGAACAGGGCCATGAGGATCTCGCCCGCCGCCACGTCCAGCGGGCCGAGGCTGGTCTGCAGCATGGCCTGGTAGAGCTTGGCGAACCGCAGCTTGAAGAAGACGTTCCAGGTGGAGTCGTAGATCGCCCCGTTCATCGCCGAGGTGGCCAGCAGGGCGGGCGCGATGTAGGCGGCGTAGGAGATCGGCTCCCCTCCCGGTCCGGTCACCTCGCCGACCAGTCCGCCCATCCCCACGCCCATGGCCAGCAGGTAGAGGACCGGCTCGACGAACCCCGACACCAGGACCATCCAGTTCTGGTTGCGGATGACGGTGAACCCCCGCTCCAGGACCGCCCCCACGTTGCCGGACGAGAGGGAGCGGAACGGGCGGACCCCGGGATCCACGCCAGGACGTGCCGGGACCCCGTCGGGCGAGGACGCGGGGGTATGCCGTGCCGCCGGGTCCGGGGACGTGCTCACGTGTGCAGCCTCCGGGTGTAGACGCGGACGGCGGCCAGCACGCCGCCGACGGTCAGCGCGAGCAGGAAGCCCAGGTGGACCACGAGCATCACCGGCGACAGCGGGGCTCCGTAGCTGGCGAGCCGGGCCAGCTCGGTGCCGTGCCACACCGGGGAGATCCAGCCGATCCACTGCAGGTAGCCCGGCAGCACCGAGAGCGGGAAAAAGGTGCCGGCGAAGAGGAACATCGGCATGACGACGAAGCGCTGGATGAAGGCGAACTGCAGGCCCTCGTCCCGCAGCGTGGCGGCGTAGGCCTGCAGCGGGGCGCCGAAGGCGGTCGCGGTGAGCACCCCCACGGGCACCACGAGCAACGACTGCGCCCAGCCGCTCGGTGCCGCACCGAAGGCCAGCATGACCAGCCAGAAGACCAGGGACTGCAGGACGAGGCGGATGACCACGGCCACGAGGTGTCCCATCGCCACCTGACCCGGCTCGAGCGGACTGGCCGCCGGCGCGTGGTAGAGCCGCTGCCACTTGAACCCGGCCATGACCGGGTAGGTCATCTCGGCCGTGACGGACATGACGACCGTCGACACGAGCAGCGCGGGCGCGACGAAGGTCAGGTAGTCGACGCCGTCGACGGCTCCGGCTCCCTGCTGGACGAGCGTGCCGAGCCCGATGCCCAGGGCGACCATGTAGACGAGCGGCTGGCCCACCGAGTAGATCAGGATCGGCCAGAAGTAGGCCCGCATGCCGCGCAGCACCGTCTCGGCGTAGTACCAGACCCCGCGGGCCCTGGCCCGCCGCGCCATGACACCGTGGGCCGGCGCCCGGCCCGGGAAGGCGAGCAGGTCCGTGCCGGCGTCCGCGAGGGCCGGCCCCGCGGTGACCGGCTGCTCCTCCGCCGGCTGGCCCTCAGTCAACGAGCGTCCTTCCCGTGAGGCGGAGGAAGACGTCCTCCAGGGAGGACCGGCGCACCAGGGAGGTCACCGGGTGCAGGCCCCGGCGTGCGATCTCCTCCAGGGCCGCCTCGCCGTCGTCGGTGTAGACCAGGATCCGGTCGGGCAGGACCTCGTTGCGCGTCCCGACCCCCTCGAGGTCGGCGACCACCTGGGCGTTGCGCTGCGACCCGAAGCGGACCTCGACGACCTCGCGCGTGGAGTGCTCACGGATGAGCTGGCGGGGCGACCCCTGCGCCATGATCCGGCCGTGGTCGACGACGATGAGGCGGTCGCACAGCTGCTCGGCCTCGTCCATGAAGTGGGTGGTGACCACCAGCGTGGTGCCGGACTCCTTGAGCCGGAAGAGCCGGTCCCACAGGACGTGGCGGGCCTGCGGGTCCAGCCCGGTCGTCGGCTCGTCGAGCAGCAGGATGCGCGGCTCGTTGACCAGGCCCCGCGCGATGGTGAGCCGGCGCTTCATGCCCCCGGAGAGGTTGACCACCTTCTCCGTGGCCTTGGCCTCCAGCTGGGCGAAGGCCAGCAGCTCGTCGGCCTTCGGGCCGAGGAAGGACCGGGGCAGCCCGAAGTACCGCCCGTACATGACGATGTTCTCCCGGACCCGCAGCTCGTCGTCGAGGTTGTCCTGCTGGGGGACGACGCCGAGATGGGCCCGGACCTCCGGACCCTGACGGCCGGGATCCATCCCGAGCACCTGCAGCGTCCCCCCGGTGCGGTCCAGCGTGCCGCCGATCATCCGCATCGTGGTCGACTTGCCGGCCCCGTTGGGCCCGAGCAGCCCGAAGCTCTCCCCGCGGTGGACCTCGAAGTCGATCCCGTCGACGGCCGCGAAGTCGCCGTACTCCTTGCGCAGTCCCCGCGCGCTGATCACCGGCTCGGTCACGTCGCAGGATGCTACGTCGCCCGGCCGAGGAGGACCCAACGGGGTCTCGCCGGAGACGACCCCGCGGCCCGCGGGATCAGACCTTCGCCAGCTCCTGCTGCATCCACAGCGCCTCGGCGCGGTGCTGGGACGCCCCGCCGGGCGTCTCGCTGACGACCGGCGCGCCCGCCTCGCGGACGACGCCGACCAGCTCGTCGGGGTCGATCCGTCCCGACCCCAGGGCGGCGTGCCGGTCGGCGCCGGAGTCGAAGTCGTCCCGGCTGTCGTTGAGGTGGACCAGGTCGATGCGCCCCGTGATCTCCCGCACCCGGGCGACCACGTCGGTCAGCGGGACGCCCCCCGCCCACGCGTGGCAGGTGTCCAGGCAGAAGCCGACGTCCTCGGCCCCCTCGGCCTCCTGCACCGCCGCCCAGAGCAGGGCGATCCGGTCCAGCCGGCGGGCCATCGCGTTGCCGCCGCCGGCGGTGTTCTCGATGAGCAGGGGCACCTTGATGTCGGTGGCCTCCACCGCCTTGCGCCAGTTGTCGAAGCCCGTGGCCGGGTCGTCAGCGTTCCCGACGTGGCCCCCGTGGACGATCAGCCCCCTGGCGCCGATCTCGGCGGCGGCGTCCATGTGCTGCTGGAGCAGCTTGCGGCTCGGGATGCGGATCCGGTTGTTCGTGGAGGCCACGTTGATCATGTAGGGCGCGTGCACGTAGAGGTCCACCCCCGCCTCCTCCGCCGCCGCGCGCAGCGCCCCGGCCCCGCCGGGGTAGAGCACCTGCGGCCCCTTGTAGCTCTGCGGGTCGCCGAGGAAGTGCTGCACGAGCGTGGTGCCGCGGGCCTGCGCCTCGGCCACCGGGTCGGCCTGGTCGACGTGCGCACCGATCCTGATCGTCATGCCCCTCAGCCTAGGTTCCGGGCGCGCAGGGCCACGAGCCGCGCCCCTTCCGGCCCGAGCTGCGACCACGACCCGACGCCGGTGCGCAGCACCGCGGCGGCCGACGTGGGCAGGCCCGAGCCGACCGCCTCCAGCAGCGCGCGGTCGCTGCGGGCCGGGTCGGCCAGGTCGAGGACGAGGCTGCCGACGACCGGCTGGTGGCCGACCAGCCACACGGTCGCGGCGTCGTCGTCGGCCTCCTGGACCGTCTCGAGGGTGGCGTCGACCCCGCCGTCGTAGATGCTGCGCGACGGCCACCGCGGCACGTCCGCGGCGTCGAGTCCGGCGCCCTGCAGCACCAGCTCGGCCGTCTGCCGCGTACGGGCGGCGGTCGAGACGAGCACGAGGTCCGGCAGCAGCCCCTCGTCCGCGAGCCACCGGCCCAGGGCCGCGGAGTCCTCGACGCCGCGCGGCGCGAGCACGCGCTCGTGGTCACCGCCGGGGCTGTTCCCCTCGGCCTTGGCGTGCCGGACGACGACGAGGGTGCGGGTCATGACAGGACCGTACCGAACGCTCAGCCGTCGGCGCCCCCGGTCGCCACCACGTGCTCCAGCCGCCCCCGGTCCCGGTATGCCGTGAGCTGACGGTGCAGGTAGCTCCCCATCCGCGGGAAGGACGCGGGCGAGAGGCCCCACCCACGTGCGGGACGACGAGGACGCCGGGGGTCGACCACAGGGGGTGCCCGTCCGGCAGCGGTTCGGGCTCGGTCACGTCGAGGGCGGCCCGGAGGCGGCCGGCGGCGCACTCGGCCATCAGGGCTTCGGTGTCCACCACCCCCGCCGCGGGCCACGTTGACGACGAGCGCGTCGTCGGGCAGGGCCGCCAGCACCTGCGCGTCGACGAGGCCCGTGGTCGCGCCGGTCAGCGGCACGCAGACCGCCAGCACGTCCGCCCGGGGCAGCAGCTCGGGGAGCCGGTCGCTCCCGTGCACCCGGTCGACGAGGTCGTCACCGGCCCGGTCGGCGCTCGCCACCGCCAGCACCTCGCACTCGGCCGCGACCAGCCGGCGCGCCAGCGCCCTGCCGATGCCGCCGTAGCCCAGCACCAGCACGGTCGAGTCGGCCAACGAGCGCCACGGCTGCCCCTCCGGGGCCGACCGGTCCCACGTCGCGGCGGCCTGGGAGAGGACGTGCTTGGGCAGGTGCCGCTGCGCCGCCAGCATGAGGGTCAGTGCCATCTCGGCGGTCGCGGTGTCGTGCACGCCGACGGCGTTGGCCATCTCCACCCCGTCCGGCAGGTGCGGCAGGGCGTGCTCGTACCCGGCGGACGCGAGCACCACGCCCTGCAGGCCCGGCACCTCGTCCATCCGCCGCAGCCACGGGCCGGCGACCATGGGCAGGGCGAGCACGTGGACGTCCCGCCCGCCACCGGGCACGTGCTCACGGTCCTGCGGGTCGTAGACCTCCACGTCGACCCCGGTGACCGGGCCGAGGAAGGGAGCCAGGTCGGACGGGACGGCGGCGACGACCGGTGCGCCCACCCTCAGCCCTCGACGCCCAGCGTGGTCAGGATCAGCTCACGGGCCTTGGCCGCGTCGGCCTGGCCCCGCATCTCCTTCATCACCTGGCCGATGAGGGCACCGGCAGCCTGCACCTTGCCGCCGCGGATCTTCTCCGCGACGTCGGGGTTGGCCGCGACGACCTTGTCGACGGCGGCCTGCAGCGCACCGTCGTCCTGGACCAGCTCCAGCCCGCGAGCGTCGGCGACCTCGGTCGGGGTGCCCTCGCCGGCGACGACGCCCTCGAGCACCTGCCGGGCCATCGAGTCGTTGAGCCGCCCGGAGGCCACCAGCCCGTCGAGCTCGGCGACGTGGGCGGGGGTCACGCCCAGGTCGGTGACGGCGACGCCGTCGGTGTTGGCCTGGCGCGCCAGCACCCCCGTCCACCACTTGCGCGCCGCGGCCGGGGACGCCCCGGCGGCCACGGTCTCCTCGATGACCTCGACCGCGCCGGCGTTGACGACGTCGCGCATCTCCAGGTCGGAGTAGCCCCAGTCGCCCTGCAGCCGGCGACGACGGTCGGCCGGGTTCTCCGGCAGGGTGGCCCGCAGCCGCTCGACGTCCTCGCGCGAGGGGGCCACCGGCACCAGGTCCGGCTCGGGGAAGTAGCGGTAGTCGTCGGCGTCGGACTTGGGGCGTCCGGCCGTCGTGATGCCGGTGTCCTCGTGCCAGTGGCGGGTCTCCTGGAAGACCGCCTCCCCGGCGTCCAGCACCGCGGCGTGCCGCGTCATCTCGTAGCGCACCGCCCGCTCGACCGACCGCAGCGAGTTGACGTTCTTGGTCTCGGTACGGGTGCCCAGCGTGCTGGACCCCGTCGGCATGAGCGAGACGTTGGCGTCGCAGCGCATGGAGCCCTGCTCCATCTTGACGTCGGAGACGTCGAGGGCCCGCATGAGGTCCCGCAGCGCCGACACGTAGGCCCGGGCCACCTCCGGCGCGCGCTCCCCGGCACCGGTGATCGGCCGGGTGACGATCTCGATGAGCGGGATCCCGGCGCGGTTGTAGTCGACGACGGAGTAGTCGGCCCCGTGGATGCGCCCGGTGGACCCGCCGACGTGGGTGGACTTGCCGGTGTCCTCCTCCATGTGGGCCCGCTCGATCTCCACCCTGAAGACCTCGGACGTCTCACCGCTGCCGTCCGCGGCCGGCACCTCGACGTCGATCCACCCGTCGAAGGCGATCGGCTCGTCGTACTGGCTGGTCTGGAAGTTCTTCGGCATGTCCGGGTAGAAGTAGTTCTTCCGCGCGAAGCGGCACCACTCGGCGATCCGGCAGTTCAGCGCCAGACCGATCCGCACGGCCGACTCCACCGCGGTCGCGTTGACCACCGGCAGCGCACCGGGCATGCCCAGGCAGACCGGGCAGGTCTGGGTGTTGGGCTCGGCACCGAACCCGGTGGCGCACCCGCAGAACATCTTGGTGGCGGTCGACAGCTCGACGTGCACCTCCAGGCCGACGACCGGCTCGTACCGGGTCAGCAGCTCCTCGTAGGGCACGGTGGGGCCGGCCCGGCGGTGGCTCTCGTCGTGGCGCTCACGCGCGCACCTCCTCGGTCTGGGGCCCGGCGGCGCCGGGGGTATGACGTGCTCCCGCCCTCGCGGTCCCAGGCACCTCGGGGGCGGTGGTGGGCACCTCGGGCAGCCGCTCGATCACCGGCCCGCCCTGGGCCCGGGCGAGCCGGGCCTCCAGGGCCGCGCCCACGGCATACAACCGCTGGTCCTGCATGGCGGGGGCGAGCAGCTGGATGCCCACGGGCAGACCGTCCTCGGGGGCCAGCCCCGAGGGGATGGACATCCCGGGGATGCCGGCGAGGTTGGCCGGGATGGTGGCGATGTCGTTCAGGTACATCGACATCGGGTCCTCCATCTTGTCGCCGATCCGGAAGGCGGTGGTCGGCGCGGTCGGGCTGACCAGCACGTCGGCCTGCTCGAACGCCGCCTCCAGGTCGCGCGCGATGAGGGTGCGGACCTTCTGCGCCTGGCCGTAGTAGGCGTCGTAGTAGCCGCTGGACAGGGCGTAGGTGCCCAGGATGATGCGGCGCTTGACCTCGTCACCGAAGGCCCCGTCGCGGCTGGCGGCCATCACCTGCTCGGCGCTGGGGCGGTCCTCCGGCGTCGTCCGGTGGCCGTAGCGCATGGCGTCGTAACGGGCCAGGTTGCTGCTCGCCTCGGAGGGGAGGATCAGGTAGTAGGCGGCCATCGCGTAGGTGAAGTGCGGGCAGGAGACCTCGACGATCTCGGCACCCAGTGCGCGGAGCTCGTCCAGCGCCTCGTCGAAGCGCTGCTGGACGCCGGCCTGGAAACCCTTCCCACCGATCTCACGGACGACGCCGACCCTCAGTCCGGCGAGCGAACCGTCCTCGGCGGACGCGGCGGCGGCGGAGTCGACGACCGGCGGCACGGGGGCGTCGATGCTCGTGGAGTCCATCGGGTCGTGCCCGCCGAGCACCTCGTGCAGCAGGGCGGCGTCGGCGACCGTGCGGGCGCACGGGCCGATCTGGTCCAGGCTGGAGGCCAGCGCGATGATCCCGTAGCGGCTGACCCCGCCGTAGGTGGGCTTGACGCCGACGGTGCCGGTGACGGCGGCCGGCTGGCGGATCGAGCCCCCGGTGTCCGACCCGATGGCCAGCGGCGCGAGGTAGGCCGCCACCGCGGCACTGGAACCGCCGCCGGAACCGCCGGGGATGCGCTCCAGGTCCCAGGGGTTGCGGGTGGGGCCGAAGGCGGAGTGCTCGGTGGAGGAGCCCATGGCGAACTCGTCCATGTTGGTCTTGCCGAGAATAGGCATGCCGGCGTTCCGAAGCTTGGTGACGATCGTGGCGTCGTAGGGCGGCACGAAGTGCTCCAGCATGCGGGAGCCGGCTGTCGTGGTCAGTCCCTGCGTGCAGGCGATGTCCTTGACGGCGACGGGGACGCCGGCGAGCCGGGGCAGCTCCTCCCCCGCCGCGCGGGCGGCATCGACCTCGCGGGCGGTGGCCAGGGCACCCTCGGCGTCGATCAGGAGGAAGGCGTTGAGCGCCGGGTTCAACCGTTCGATGCGGTCCAGGTGGGCCCGGACGAGCTCCTCGGAGGTGGTCCTTCCGGCGGCCATGGCGTCGGCCATCTGGACGGCGCTGAGCCGGGTCAGGTCGGTGCCGTCCCCGGCCGCGGGGGCGCCTGCGGTGGTGGTGTCGCTCACGGGTGTCCTCACTCCTCGTCGAGGATGCGGGGCACGCCGAAGCGGCCGTCCTCGGGGTCGGGGGCGTTGGCCAGGGCCTGCTCGGCCGTCAGGCTGGGACGCACCTCGTCGGGACGGGTGACGTTGACCAGCGGCAGGGGGTGGGACATCGGGGGCACGTCGTCGGCGGCGACCTCGTTGACCTGGCCGACCCAGTCGACGATCTGGTCGAGCTGGCCGGCGAGGCGGTCGAGCTCGTGGTCCTCGAGCTGGATGCGCGCCAGCATGGCGACGTGCGCGACGTCGTCGCGCGAGAGGTTGGACATGGCCGACAGTGTAGGTCGCCGGTGTTGCGTCGTCGTTTCCCCCGGCGGCGGGGCTCAGATGATCCCCAGGTCCCGTCCCCGGACCACCGCCTCCCGACGGGACGTCGTCCCCAGCTTGCGGTGGATGTGCTTCATGTGGGTGCGCAGGGTGTTGGCAGAGATGAACATCCTGGCGGCGACCTCCTCGTTCGTCGCCCAGCCCTGGACGGCGCGCAGGACCTCGCGCTCCCGGGGGGTCAGGGGTTCGAACTGCCAGCTCAGCGGGCCGCCCGGCCGCTCGGGGTGGAGCCGGTCCAGGACCGCGGTGAGCAGCTCGTCGTGCATGGTGCCGCGATCCAGGAGGCGGAGCAGGAGCGGCCGGACGTCCCGGCCCAGGCGCAGGTAGGGGTAGATGAGGGACTCGGAGCTCGAGACGACCAGCGCCCGGTCCAGCTCGTCGAGCGCCTCCTCACTGCAGCCGAGGGCGTCCTCGACGAGGGCGAAGCTCACCTGGGCGAACAGCATGGCCGGTGACCGTCCCCCCGTCCGCAGGACACCCCGCAGCAGGGAGCGGGCCTCCTCCGGACGTCCGGCGCGCCGGAGCACGTCGCCCTGCCACGTGGCACGGATCACCTGGTCGCCGGGGTCGGGCGGGCCGTGCTCCAACCGGAGCTGGTCGAGCGCGTCGCCGTGGTGCCCCTCGGCCACCATCTGGTCGACCTGTAGGACGCGGAGCATGGCCCGGCCCCACGCGGGTGGCTCCCGGTCGGCGACCAGGTCCTCGAGGGTGTCGAGCTGGCTGCGGGCCGATGAGACCCGGTCCAGCGTCAGCAGGGTGGAGTGGGTGAGCACCAGGACGCGGAGGTGGTTGACCCGGTCGGCGGGCTCGAGGTCGTCCAGCGCCTGCGAGAGGTGCTGGAGGGCGCCGGCCAGCTGTCCCTGGAGCAGCTCGACCCCACCGAGCGCGGCGTGCGCGGCCGTCGTGGCGTGCGGCCCGGGCCCGCGGCCCTCCCGCTCCGCGGTGACGACCTCGGAGGCCCACCTCCGGGCCGCGTGCAGCCGGCCGGCGGCCAGCTCCGCCAGGGCCAGCTGCGCGCGCGTGCGCAGGACCAGCTCCGGCGTGCCGAGGTCCTGCGCGTAGTCCAGCGCCCGCTCGAGCCGTTCCCGGGGGTCCCCGAGCAGGTGGACCCCCTCGTACGCCCCGAGGTGGTGGAGCAGGAGGGCCAGCAGCTCCCGCTCCCGGCGGGGCAGGTAGCCACCCCGGCCACCGAGGCGGTCGATCTGCTCCAGCGCACCGCTGCGGAGGTCCCCGTCGACGAGCTCTCCTGTGAGGGTGGCCACGTGCAGGCGGATGACCGTGCTCATCGCCCGCACGGTGTCCTGCCGGCGGCCGGGCGGCAGCCGGTGCGACAGGGAGGCGGCGGTGGTGGCGCAGCGAGCGGCGTCCTCGAGGTCGCGGTCGCGCAGCCGCAGGAAGCTGCAGACGACCGCCAGCTCCGGCTGGGTGGAGCGCAGGTCCTCGTCGAAGAGGTGCAGCAGGGACCGGACGAGGGCTGACTCGCCGGCGACCGCCAGCTCCACCCAGGACTCTCCGAGCAGCGCGGCAGCCCACCCCGGGTCACCGCCGGCGAGCGCGTGGCGCACGGCCTCGACCGCTGATCCGGCCTCGCGGTGCCACCGGGCGGCGAGGAGGTGCCGGCGCGCCGTGGCGGCCGGCTCGGTCTGCAGGGCCCGGGCCTGCAGCGCCGCCCGGAACAGCGGGTGCCAGTGGTACCAGGTCCTCTCGTCCTCCCGGTCGTCGAGGCGACCCAGGAAGAGGTGGTCGTGGTGGAGACGGGCGAGGGTGCGGCCCCCGTCCGGACCCCCGCCAAGGGCGTCGACGAGGTCGCCGCAGACGGGATCGGCGGTGGCGGCCCGGATGAGGACGGTCTGGACGTCCGGAGGTTGGGCCGCGAGGACCTCGTCCAGGAGGTAGTCGGTCGCGAGCGAGACCCCCTCGTGGACGCCCTCCGGCAGGGCACGATGGTGCAGGGCGGCCGCGACGATCCCGATCCCGGCCGCCCACCCGACGGTCCGCTCGAGAAGTTCGGCCGTCTGCGGCGTGGGCAGCGGCCGCCCCCGCAGCACCAGCAGCTGGGTGAGCTCCTCGTGGGTGAACGCCAGGTCCGTCTCGTCGAGCTCGCGGACGTAGCCGAGCAGCCGGAGCCGCGACTGGCCAAGGCCGGGCTCCACCCGGCCGAGCACCACGAGACGCACCTGCTGGGGCGGGTACCGCAGGACCTTGGCGAGCAGCTCCTCCGCCGCCGACCCGACGACGGCGTCGAAGTCGTCCAGCACCAGGACGACGTCGTCCTGGAGGCGTGCCATCGCGGTCGAGACCTGGACGAGGAGCGCCTCGTCGACCGACGTCGTCCCGGGAGCGACGGACAGGGCCCCGAGGGCCTGCCCGCCCGGCGGGGTGCCGGCCATCGCAGCCACGAGGTAGCGCAGGAGCCGGACCGGGTCGCGGTCCCCCTCGTCCAGGGTGAGCCAGGCGACCGCGCGGGGGCTGCGCTGCCGCCTCGTCCAGGCGAGGACGGCCTGGGTCTTGCCGGCACCCGCCGGTGCGGACACGATCAGCGAGCCGGCGTCGACGGCGTCGTCGATCAGGGCGTCCAGGCGCGGACGGTCGAGCAGGCCGGGCACGGGGGGCGGCCGGAGGAGCTTTCCGAGGAAGAGGCCGCGGTGCAGGACGGGCACTCCCGGGACGGCGCTCCAGGGAGGGTTGGGCGTGACCCGCAGCGACATACCTCCTCCGACCTCTTCGCGTCCACTGTAGGACGACGGGGTCCGGTGCTGCCGAGGGAGATCATCGGAGGAGCGGGAGACCTGGGGCACACGTGCCGGGGGCCGGGTCGGAGGTCCGACCCGGCCCCGCCTCACGGGTGGCCACACTCACCCGGTGAGCACCGTGGGCGAAGATCCGTCACGGGGTAGGACGCCCACCACCACCGCCGCCCTTGCCGCCGCCGGCCTTGACGGCCACGGATACCTGGAGCGTGACGGTGTCGACGTCGAGCACCTGTCCGGCGTCCGCCCCGATGAGGTCCACGTTGGGCGCGGTGAAGGTCACCGTGTAGGTGCCCGGAAGAGGCTTCTGCCAGTTGTACCCGTAGACGACCCGTCCGGTGGAGTTGATCTCAGCCGTCGCGGGACCGTTGACGACGAGAAGGCCGTCGATGCGCTCGATCTTCAACCAGGCGTCGGCGTCCCAGGCCCGGACCTCAGGGTAGGGGGTGACCGCAACTCCGAGGGTGCCGTAGGTGGCGTAGCGGTCGAGCTCATCGGTGAGCTTGACGACCTCGAAGCCGGTGAAGGTGTAGCCGGCGGTCGTCAGGCCCATCTCGACCCGGATCGGGGTGTTCGCCTTCAGCGGGGCATTCGTGAGGTTGTCGCCCCACTCGGCGGTGACCGCGACGGTGTCCACATCAGCGGTGGCACAGCTGGCCTGCCAGGTGTCCTCACCCTGCAGGTAGTAGCCGGCGAAGATCTCGCTCGGCAGCTGACCCAGGACCTCGTCGGGGGCGACAGGAAGCCCGCACGGGAAGTTGAGCGTCATGCCTACCGCGGGTACGAACACGGCCGGGACGGACAGGTTGTTGCCGGCCTCCTCCTCGGCCTCCCCACCGACGGGCGGGCCACCCTTGGCCAGCGAGGCCGGCACCCCGACCATCGTCAGCCCGACCAGCGCCGCCACCGCTGCCGTCGTCATCCTGGTGCGTGTCCTCATGGTCGGACCTCCTCGTCCTCCTGGAGGGTCGGACCGACATGGTCCGCTGCCGGTGCTCCCGGTCCCTCCACCTCCAGGGTCCTGCCCGGGCAACCCCTCGTCGTCACCCCTCGGGGGTGATCCTCATGCCCGTGGACGAGCAGCTCCGCGGCACCGGGAGCCGGTCCGGACCGGACGACGTCACAGAGCCATGCATCTGGTGCCGCGTCGTGCCGTGCCCACGTCGATCCTCGTGGCCGTCCTCCTCGCAGGGTGCACCGGCGCCGACCTGCCCTCGGCGTCGGGACAGCCGCTGGCGGAGCTGAGGGAGTGGGGCGGGATGTGCGTGGACGGAGAGTGCGGCGGCACCCTGACCGTCGGCGACGACGGACGGTGGACCTTCGTGCCCGCCTCCTCCACCCGGGTCACGGATGAGGGCCAGCTGTCGCAGCGGCAGCTCCACCAACTGCGGGGGGCGGTCGGGCGCACCAGGCTGGACGTCGAGCCCTCGAACGCCCCGGCCGGCCGACCCGACTGCGCCGCGGACCACGACGGCCGGTCGGTGAGCTACGGGTGGGCCGACCCGCAGGCCGGGTGGACCGAGGTGTCCTCGTGCGAGCAGCACCTCCGGGACCGCGACCCCCTGGCCCGGCTGCTGGAGCAGCTGGCGGAGCGGCTGGTCCCCTCCGGGCCGCGCTGACCGCACCGTTCCCGACCGTGGCCGAAGCTCCCGTCCTGCGACGGCTCGTGCACGACGACGAAGGACCGCCCGGTCCGTGCTGACCGGGACGGTCCTGGGATGTGTCCGCTCTACGCGGATCGGTGGTGGCTCACCTGGCCGTGCTGCCCGTGAGGTGCAGGTGCACGACGGCTTCGTGCCACCGCTGCTCGAGGAGGGCCGGGATGCCGGCCTCCTGGGAGGCGGCCCCCCGTCGGTGCTCGACCAGTCGTTGGTCGATGGCGAGGAGCACGTCCCTGTCCCGCTCGCGGCTGAGGCTCTGGGCGAGGAAGACATCCTGCTGGCTCATGGATTGATACCTCCTTCCCACATCGCATGGTGGATCTGGACGTCGGGGCCGGAGCTCCGGTCCTTCTACCTCAACCGTGCACCCGACGACGCAGGCGCGCGTCACCCCGCAGGGGTGATTCCTGGGGCTGCTCCGTCACCGAACTGGCCCGTCACCGAGCTGCTGTGGGACCGCGGCGGCTGCGTCACCGGTCCTGGCGCTGCTTCAACCGCTCGATGACCAGCTTGGGCGAGGGGTTGGTGTGCGGCACGCCGTCGATGACGACGGTGGGAACCGTCTCGTTGCCGCCGTTGACCTCCCGGACGAAGGCGGCACCCTGCTCGTCCTCCCAGATGTTGATCCAGGTGGCGCGGTCGCGCAGGGAGCCGAGCCGCGCCTTGAGCATCGCGCAGAAACCGCATCCGGGCCGCCAGTAGATGACGACGGGGGGTGGAGCGTCGGTGCCGGTCATGGTGAGGACCTCCTCGTGGGTCGGGCCGCCGCGTCCGCGCCACGGCGAGGTCCACCAGGCGACGGCGAGCGCCACGACACCGTAACCGACCGCGGATGCCGGACGCCCGTCCGAGACGGCGTCCAGCACGACCAGACCGAGCAGGACGACCAGCAGCGCCCAGACCCAGGGGGACCTCACCGGTGCGCCTCGGACCGCAGCACGTCGGCGGTCACCTCGAGCTGGCCCCGGTGCTGGCACAGCTCCTCCAGCACGTGGATCAGCGCGCCGCCCTGCGTCCGTCCGACCGGCAGCGCGTGCGTCTCGGGGCGGTCCTGCCCCCTGCACGGGGCGTTCCAGTCGACGCCCGTGAGGACCTCCGCGAAGCCTCGCCGACCCGAGGCCACCTGCGCCTCGAGGTCCGCCAGGGTCCCGGCGGCCCGGAACTCGGCCTCCCGGTCGCGGTGGTTCGGCCTTCCGCCGACCTTGTGCCCCGCCCAGAAGTCCATGACGCCCAGGCAGTGGACGACGACGGCGTAGGGGCTGTTACTCCCCTCGACCGCCAGTCGCGCGTTCACCAGCTCCTCGCCGAGCTCACGGCAGGCGTCGAGCATCCCGTCCAGCGCTCGGTCCACGAACCACAGCAGGTCGTCGGTGGCCGGCTCGCCGGTCACGCCCCCGCCCCCGCCCCGTCGTCGGGAACGTCCTCCCCCGCCGCGTCGGACGTGACCGGTGGTGGACCGGCCGCCAGCAGCCGGACGAAACCCTCCTCGTCGAGGACGGGCACCCCGAGCTCCTCGGCCTTCGCGGCCTTCGACCCGGCGTTGGCCCCCACCACGACGAAGTCCGTCTTCTTCGACACCGACCCGGACGCCTTGCCGCCCCGCCTGACGATCGCCTCCTTGGACTCGTCCCGGCTGAAGCCCTCCAGGGACCCGGTGACCACCACGGTCAGCCCCTCCAGGGTGCGCTCCACCGACTCGTCCCGCTCGTCGGCCATCCGCACCCCGTCGGCCGCCCACCGCTCCACGATCTCGCGGTGCCAGTCCACCGCGAACCACTCCTTCACCGACTCCGCGATGACCGGCCCGACCCCCTCGACCGCTGCGAGCTCCTCGGTGCTCGCCGCGCGGATCGCCTCCATCGACCCCAGCTGGGTCGCCAGGGCCCGGGCCGCGGTCGGCCCGACGTGCCGGATCGAGAGCGCGACCAGCACCCGCCACAGGGGCTGGCCCTTGGCCTGCTTCAGGTTGTCGACCAGCTTCTGACCGTTGGCCGACAGCACCCGCCCGTCGACCACCGTGTCCTGCGGGTCGGTCCTCTTCGCGGTCCGGGTGAACAGAGGAACCCGCGCGACGTCCTCGACGGTCAACGAGAACAGCGTCGCCTCGTTGGCCAGCACCCCGGCGTCGAGCAGCGCGTTGACGCCCTCGGCACCGAGCGCCTCGATGTCGAAGGCGCCACGGCTGGCCACGGAGTAGAGCCGCTCCCGCAGCTGGGCGGGGCAGGCGCGGGAGTTGGGGCAGCGGATGTCCTTGTCCCCCTCCTTCTCGGGCCGCAGCTCGGTGCCGCACGAGGGGCAGTGCGTCGGCATGACGAACGCGTGCTCGGTGCCCTCGCGCAGGTCGACGACCGGCCCGAGGATCTCCGGGATCACGTCACCGGCCTTGCGCAGCACGACGGTGTCGCCGATGAGCACGCCCTTGCGCTCGACCTCGTGCTGGTTGTGCAGCGTCGCCCGCTCGACCGTGGACCCGGCGACCTGCACCGGCTCCATCAGCCCCCACGGCGTGACCCGGCCGGTCCGGCCGACGTCGACCCGGATGTCGAGCAGCTTCGTGGTGACCTCCTCGGGCGGGTACTTGTAGGCGATCGCCCACCGCGGCGCCCGCGACGTCGACCCGAGACGTCGCTGAACGTCGACCTCGTCGACCTTGACGACCACCCCGTCGATCTCGTGCTCCACGGCGTGCCGCTGCTCGCCCCACCCCGTGACGAAGTCGCACACCTCCTCGATGGTGCCGAGCACCCGCGTGCGCCCCGACACCGGCAGCCCCCAGGCCGCCAGCAGCTCGTAGGCCTGTGACTGGCGCACCACGTCGAAACCCTCCCGGGCCCCGATCCCGTGCACGATCATCCGCAGGTCCCGCGAGGCGGTGACCCGCGGATCCTTCTGGCGCAGCGACCCGGCCGCGGTGTTGCGCGGGTTGGCGAACGGCGCCTTCCCCGCCGCCACCAGGCCCGCGTTGAGCTCCTCGAAGGAGGACACCGGGAAGTAGACCTCCCCCCGCACCTCCACCAGGCGCGGCACCGGCACCGGCCCGGTGCTGCCCGGCCCCTCCTCGACGACGGCACCCTCCACCGGGTGCGCTCCTCCGTCGGCGCCGCCCACCGCCTCGGCCTCCTGCTCCTCCGGGGCCCGCAGCCGCAGGGGCACGCCCTCGATCGTGCGCACGTTCAGCGTGACGTCCTCACCGGTCCGCCCGTCCCCACGGGTCAGGGCCCGCACGAGGCGGCCGTCCTCGTAGAGCAGGTTGACCGCCAGCCCGTCGATCTTCAGCTCGCACAGGTAGCTGACCCGCGATCCGCCGACGTCGCGCTCCACCCGTTCGGCCCACGCGACGAGCTCCTCCACCGAGAACGCGTTGTCCAGGCTGAGCATCCGCTCGAGGTGGTCGACCGCGGTGAACTCGGTCGAGAAGGTCCCCCCGACCACCTGGGTCGGACTGTCGGGCACCCGCAGCCCCGGGTGCTCCTTCTCCAGCTCCTCGAGCTCGCGCACCAGCGCGTCGAACTCCCCGTCGCTGACGACCGGCGCGTCCTTGACGTAGTAGGCGAACTGGTGACCGCGAATCTCCTCGGCCAGCTCGACCCACCGGTGGCGGGCAGCCTCGGGCACGTCGTCGACGAGGTCGGGTGGGGTGCTCGCGTTCACCCGCCCATCTTGGCAGGGTCCACCGACACCCCGGAGGTATGCCGCTCCCTCCCGGCCACGCGCGGACCGCGCCCGGCCCGGCCCCGCGCACCCCGCCCGGAACCGACGAGCAGGGACCCCGCCAGGACGACGCCGGCCCCCAGGAGGACGAGCGGACCGACGCTCTCCCCCAGCAGGACCACCCCCAGGACCACGGACACGACGACGATCGGGTAGGTCACGCTCGTGGCGACGGTCGGACCGGCGGCCCGCACCACGGCATACTGCATCGCCTGCGCGAGCCCGGTGCCGACCACGCCGAGCGCGGCCACCGCGAGGAGGGGACCCCACAGGGACCATCCGTCCCCGGACGCCGACGGACCGGCGGGTGCCAACGGGCCTTCGGAGGGCAGGCCCCGCCGCAGCCACCAGTCGACGACCAGGAGCACGGGCACCTGGGCCAGCGCCACGAACACCTGGGCGGCCGGCATCGACAGCCCGCCGGGGTCGACCCCGTGCAGGAAGCGGCGTACGTAGGTCCACCCGATCCCGTAGCTGGCCGAGGCGACCAGCACCATGGCCAGGCCCACGGGGTCGGGCCCCCGGTCCAGCGACCAGGGCTGGGCGATGAGGACGACCCCCAGGAAACCGACGGCCACCCCGACCTGCCGGCGCCGTCCCACCGGTTGCCCCGGCAGCATCAGCGCGGTCGCCACGACGGCGGCGACCGGGGTGGTGGCGTTCGCGATCCCGGCCACGGCGGAGGTCACCCGCTGCTCGCCGAGGGCGAAGAGGGTCCACGGCAGGGAGCACAGGAGGGTGCCGGTGACGAGCAGGTGCCCCCAGGTGCGCCGGCCACGCGGCAGGCGGGTGCGGGTCAGCGCGACGAGGGTGAGCAGCACCACCGCCCCGAGCACGATCCGCAGGGCGGTCACCTGCACCCCGCTGAGGGCCTCCAGCCCGACCTTGATGAGCAGGTAGCTCGAGCCCCAGACGACGGCGAGGGTGAGGTACCAGACCTGCCAGGGCACCGGCCCCCTCCGTCCCCCGGGTGGGCCGGCGAGGGTCATCCGGCGGCGGCCTCGGCGACCAGCGCCGCCGCCCGCACCGTGCCCGCCGTCGCGGCCCGGGCCTCCTCCGGCGTGGCCGCGGCCAGCCCGCACGTGGGAGTGAGGGTGAGACCGAGGAGGTCGGCGGCGGGCAGGCCCAGCTCGCGCCAGCGCAGCAGAAGCCCTTCCACGTGGTCGCGGGAGCCCGTGCCTCCGGACACGCCGGACGCGCTGGGCAGCACGCCGGCCCACAGCCGGACCCCCGTGTCGAGCAGGCCGGCGACACCCTCCCAGCCCGGTCGCCGCAGCAGGCCGACGTCCAGGCTCACAGCGCCCACCCCTGCCCGCCGCAGCAGGTCGAGGGGCACGTCCTGGGCGCAGGAGTGGATCGCGACCTGCACGGCCCCGGCGCCCCGGGCGGCCTCGACCACCTCGCGCAGACCACCGACCAGCTCGGCCTCCTCGGGCGTGCGCAGCACCGAGTAGCCCGAGGCCGACCGGACCCGCCCCGAGGCGACCGTCGTCAGCGACGGCTCGTCGAGCTGCAGCACGACCTCCGCGGCCGGCACCAGCCTCCGGACGGTCGCGACGTGCCCGGCCACACCCTCGGCGAGGGAGCCCACCAGGTCCCGGGTGGCCCCCCGGTCCGAGAGCACCCGGTCACCGAGCGGGAGCCAGAGCTCGGAGGCCAGGGTCCACGGTCCCGCGACCTGGACCTTCAGCGGCCCGGACCAGCCGTCGAAGGCCTCGGCCAGCTCGTCGAGGTCCTGGCCCCACCACGCGCCCGCGCGGTCGTGGTCGCGGCCGGGCCGGTCGACGAGCCGCCAGCCCTGGGGCGCCAGGTCCACAGGCAGGTCGACGAGCAGGTGGGAGGTCCGACCGACCATGTCGGCACCGGGGCCGCGGTCGGGCAGCTCGGGCAGGTACGGGACACCCTGCACCCCCTCGGGCACCGCGCCGGTGAGCTCGCCGCGCACGACGCGCAGCGCCTCGCGCACGTCCGTACCTGGCCACGAACCGATCCCGGTGGCGCGCACCGCGGGCGTGCCCTGGCTCCCGCTCACCCCGCCACCCGGCCGGCCGCGGCGATCGTGCCCGAACCCACCACGCGGGTGCCGTCGTAGAGCACGACCGACTGTCCGGGGGCGACGCCCCGCGTCCGTGCGTCCAGCTGCACGATGAGCCGCTCGGGTGTGCCGCCGGCCCGCTCGACGTGCGCCGTCGCCGGGTGCTCCTCGCCGTGGGCGCGCAGCTGCGCGCCGACGCGGACCGCGCCGGCGGGGGGCGGACCGCCGCACCACCGGACGTGGTCGGCCGTGATCCGGTCGACCCCGAGCAGCTCCTCCGGGCCCACGACCACGGTGTTGGTCCGGGTGTCGGTGGAGACGACGTAGCGCGGGCTTCCGTCCGCCGTCGGCACCTTCAGCCCCAGCCCCCTCCGCTGGCCGACGGTGTACCCGTGGGCACCACCGTGCTCCCCCAGCACGGTGCCCTCGTCGTCGACGATGGGTCCCGGCCGCTCGCCGAGCCGCCGGGCGAGCCAGCCCCGGGTGTCCCCGTCGGCGATGAAGCAGATGTCGTGGCTGTCGGGCTTGCGCGCCACCGAGAACCCGCGGGCGGCGGCCTCCGCGCGGATGTCGGCCTTGACCGTGTCGCCGAGGGGGAAGAAGCTGCGGGCGAGCTGGTCGGCGTCGAGCACCCCCAGGACGTAGGACTGGTCCTTGGCCGGGTCGACCGCACGGTGCAGCTCGCGTCGAACCCCGTGCGGCGCAGCAGGATCGGGCTCCTCGACGACCTGTGCGTAGTGACCGGTCGCCACGGCGTCGAAGCCGAGCGCCAGGGCCTTGTCGAGCAGCGCGGCGAACTTGATCTTCTCGTTGCACCGCAGGCACGGGTTGGGCGTGCGGCCGGCGGCGTACTCGGCGACGAAGTCCTCGACGACGTCCTCGCGGAAGCGCTCGGCCATGTCCCAGACGTAGAAGGGGATGCCGAGCCGGTCGGCCACCCGGCGGGCGTCCCCGGCGTCCTCGAGGGTGCAGCACCCGCGCGCGCTCTCGCGCAGCGTCGCGGCGGACTGGGCGAGCGCCAGGTGCACGCCGACCACGTCGTGGCCGGCCTCGATCATCCGAGCCGCGGCGACCGCCGAGTCCACCCCGCCGCTCATGGCGGCCACGATCCTCATGCCCGGCTCCTGGAGGCTGCGTGCGCCCGACGGGCCCGTTCGAGCGCCGGCGGAAGGGCGCTCAGCACGGCGTCGACGTCCGCCTGCTCGGACCCGTGGCCCAGGGTGAACCGCAGCGCGCCTCTGGCCTCCTCCTCGGGGACGCCCATGGCCAGGAGCACGTGGCTGGGTCGCGGGACGCCCGCCTGGCAGGCGGACCCGGTCGAGCAGGCGATCCCGGCGGCGTCCAGCAGGTAGAGCAGTGAGTCGCCCTCGGCGTCGGCCACCCGCAGGTGCACGTTGCCGGGCAGGCGGTCGGTCACGTCGCCCGGGGTCCAGGTGCCGCTGACCGTGATGCCGTCGTCCAGGGCGAGGGCGCCCTCGATGAGCCGGTCGCGCAGCGCCGCGAGGTGGTGGGCGTGGCTCGCCTGCTGCTCGGCCGCGTGCACGACGGCCTCGGCCAGGCCGGCGATGCCCGGTGTGTCGAGGGTGCCGGAGCGCAGCTTGCGCTCCTGCCCACCCCCGTGGGTCAGGGGGACCGGCGACTGGTCCCGACCCGCGACGAGGACACCGACCCCCAGGGGGCCACCGGTCTTGTGGCCGGTCACCACGCCCAGGTCGACGAGGGACAGGTCCAGCGGAACCTGCCCGAGGGCCTGCACGGCGTCGCTGTGGAACGGTATGCCGTGCTCACGGGCCAGCTCCGCCAGGTCCCGGACCGGCTGGACCGTCCCGACCTCGTTGTTCGCCCACATGACGCTGACCAGCGCCACCGTCCCCGGTCCGCCGTCGGCGTCCAGGGCGTCGCGCAGCGCCTGCGGGTGGATCCGTCCCTGACCGTCGGGTTCGACGAAGGTCACCCGCGCCCCGGCCGTCCCGACGAGGTGCTCCACCGGGTCGAGGACGGCGTGGTGCTCGATGCCGCTGACGAGGAGGCGGTCGCGCCGCGGGTCGGCCGTGCGGCGGGCCTGGAAGGTGCCCTTGACCGCGATGTTGTCCGACTCGGTGCCCCCCGAGGTGAAGAGCACCTCCGAGGGTCGGACGCCGAGCGCCTCGGCGATCCGCTCCCTCGACTCCTCCACGACGCGGCGGGCTGCGCGTCCCGGGGTGTGCAGCGAGCTGGCGTTCCCGACCTGCCGCATGGTGCGGGCGACCACGTCGACCACCTCGTCCAGCACCGGCGTGGTCGCGGCGTGGTCGAGGTAGACGAGACGGTCGGGAAGAGGCACCGCAGAAGTCTACGTCCGCTGTCACGACCGACCGTCCCGATGACCCTGGGTGGCCCCGCGGTCCCTTCCCCCACGGTCACCGGTGCCTCCATGGACCTCGGCAGAGTGCGTGGTCGGCCTGCGCGGGTGTGGACGTGGCCCTCCGTCGGGGATGCGACTGGGCATGGGTGTGGCCCGGCCGGTGGGCCGGGTGCGGGGCGGGGGTCATCTCAGGTGCCAGGTGGTGCCGTGGGCGGTGATGGTCGCGGTGAGCCCTTTGTCGTGGACCCAGGTGTGGTGGCGTGGGCAGAGCAGGGCGTAGTTGGACAGGTCCGAACGGCCGCCGTGGGCCCAGTGGACGACGTGGTGGGCGTCGCACCAGGTCGCCGGGACGGTGCACCCGGGGATGGTGCAGCCGCGGTCGCGCACGGCCAGGCGCAGGCGCTGCCCGGGGGTGACCAGGCGCGTGCGGCGGCCCTGGTCCAGCACCTCACCGTCGCTGCCCAGGACCAGCGGGACCAGGTCGGCCTCGCACGCCAGCCGGCGGACCGACTCCGCGGCGACCAGGTCCCCCTCCAGGGTGGCGCCGCACCCGGGCACGAGCCCACCGGTGCCGGCCAGGTCGACGCGCAGGGTGTCCAGGTCCATGGTCACCACCAGGGTCGCCTTGGGCGTCGTCGGCTGACCCTTGGTGCCGGCCACGCCGCGGCGCAGCACCGTCATCAACGCGTCGTACCGCCGCTGCCCTGGGGTGCGGGTGTCCTGCTCACCGGTCGCCTCGACCTCCGCGGCCGTCGCCGGTGCCGCCAGGGGTGACCTCAGGATCGCCTGTACGGCCTGGTAGTCCGCCTCCTCACCGAAGGTCATGATGATCCGCTGCACGGACCCGTCGGCCAGGGACGACTCGTGCACGTCCCGCAGCTCGTGCTGGGCCCGGCGCCGCTCCTCGTGATCCTTCTCCGGCAGGCACGCGGCCAACAACCGGCCGCTCACCCGGGCGATGTCCGCCTCCTCGAACACTGGGTTGCACCCGGCGTCGGCCAGCAGGCCCACCGCCTGCTCGTAGTCCCCCGGGGACAGCGCCCCCCGGATCCGGGCCAGCGCCCGGTGCAACCCCGCAGCCCGGGCCAGCGGCATGCCACCGGACAGCACCCCCTCCAGCAGCGGCGCGTGCACGGCCTCCTGCCCGGCCCGGGCGACCCGGACCAGGTCGTGCAGCACACCGCGGGGCAGCTCCGGGCAGCGCAGGCCCAACCAGTCGGCCAACGACATCCCCGCGGCGGTGTGCAGCCCCCGCCCGGCGGCCTCCACCGCCAGCCGCACCCGCGCCCGCTCCACCGCCCCCGCCACCACCGACACCGCACCCAGGGCCGCCTCCAGCTCACCGTCCTGCACCAGCGCCACCTCACCAGCGGCCAGGTCGGCGAAGGTGGCCTCCCGGCCCGCCTCCCGCAGACAGCCCACCACCCGCTCCCCCGGCAACCGCGCCGCCGGCCACGAAACCCTCCCCGACCAGCACCCCCGCCGAGGTCCGCAGCACCTCCCCACCCCAGGACTCCCTCATAGGACAAACGTACGAGAAGGGCCCGACAGACCCTGGCCGTCGGCCTGTCATCCCCCGGGTGCGGGTGCGCCCTCCCCTCGTCCGCGGTGCTGACGTCCCCCGCCCAGGCACCACAGACCCGCCCACGCGAGAAGGCCCCGCCCGCTCGATGGCGGTCGGGGCCTCTCGGCAGCAGCGACGGGGTGACGGGCGCGTCGTCAGTCTCGCGCCCCCCGGCTCAGCCCTTGCGGGCCTGGACCTCCTGGGTGGCCTGGGGCAGGACCGTGAACAGGTCGCCGACCACGCCGTAGTCGACCAGCTCGAAGATCGGGGCCTCCGCGTCCTTGTTCACCGCCACGATCGTCTTGGACGTCTGCATGCCCGCCCGGTGCTGGATCGCCCCGGAGATGCCCGCGGCCACGTACAGCTGCGGCGAGACGGACACACCGGTCTGCCCGACCTGGGCCGAGTGCGGGTACCAGCCCGCGTCGACCGCCGCCCGGGACGCGCCCACGGCCGCGCCCAGGGAGTCGGCGAACTCCTCCACCGGGCCGAAGTCGCCACCGGTGCCGCGCCCGCCGGAGACCACGATCGCGGCCTCGGTCAGAGACGGACGGCCAGAGGCCGCCTTCTGGGTGCGCTCGGTGATCCGCACGGCGGTGGCGGCCTCGGACAACGACACCGAGACCTCCTCCACGACCGGTGACGCCGGCGCCTCCTGCGCCGGCACCGAGTTCGGCTTCAGCGTGACGATCGGCGTCCCCGTGGTCACCGTCGAGGTCACCGTGTAGGAACCGGCGAAGACGGACTGCACCGTCGACACCCCGCCGCCCCCGGCCGGCTGCACGTCGACCGCGTCGGTGATCAGGCCAGAGGAGGTCTTGATCGCCAGCCGGGCGGCGATCTCCTTGCCGTCGTTGGACGAGGGCAGGATCACCGCCGCCGGGGACACCTTGCCGACCAGGTCGGCCAGCAGCTCGGCCACCGGGGCCACCAGGTGCTCGGTCAGCGCCGGGTCGGTCGCGGCATACACCTTGGTCGCGCCGAACCGGCCCAGCGCCTCCGCCGCCGCCTGGGCGTCCCCGCCGACCATCACTGCGGCCGGCTCACCCAGCCGCGCCGCGGCGGTCAGCGCCTCGGAGGTGGACTTGCGGACCTGTCCGTCGACGTGGTCGACCAGGACGAGAACTTCAGCCATCAGATGTGCTCCTTCATCAATCTCGGGTCGACCGGCTCAGACGAACTTGCGCGAGGTCAGGAAGTCGGCCAGGGCCTTGCCGCCCTCGCCCTCGTCGGCGACGACCTCGCCCGCCGAGCGCGGCGGACGGGCCTCCACCTGCTCCACCCTGCTCCAGGCCGCGTCCAGACCCACCTGCGAGGCGTCCACGCCCAGGTCGGCCAGCGACCACGTGGTCACCGGCTTCTTCTTCGCCGCCATGATCCCCTTGAACGAGGGGTAGCGCGGCTCGTTGATCTGGTCGGTCACCGACACCACCGCCGGCAACCTCGACTCCACCGTCATGGACGACGACTCGTCGTCGCGGCGGATCCGCACGCTCGACCCCTCCACGGTCAGCTCCGAGGCGAAGGTCACCTGCGGCAGGCCCAGCCGCTCGGCCAGCATCGCCGGCACCACCGACATCACCCCGTCCGTGGACGCCAGGCCGGTCAGCACCAGGTCCACCGGCGACTCCTGCCCCAGCTTGCGGACCGCCTCGGCCAGCACCAGCGACGTCGCGACCGAGTCCGACCCGGCCAGCGCCTCGTCCAGCACGTGCACACCCCGGTGCGCACCCATCTGCAGGCTCTTCTTCACCGCCGCGACCGCGTCGTCCGGGCCCATGGTCAGCACCGTGACCTCGCCCTCGCCCGCCTCGACGATCTTCAGCGCCTCCTCCACGGCATACTCGTCCAGCTCCGAGAGCAGTCCGTCCACCGACTCGCGGTCGGTGGTGCGGTCCTCCTCGAAACCCCGGTCGCCCTGGGCGTCCGGAACGTACTTCACACAGACGACGATGTTCACGTCTCACGTCCTCGTTGATCGGGGGCAGTCGGACCCATCTTGTCATCTCGACCTGGGTCCGACGCCACGTGGCTACTCATGGGTAACACAGGATCCTGGGGGCACCCCGAGGGTGCACCGCGGGTATGCCGCCGCCTCAGCGACCCTCGAAGCTCGCCTTCCCGGGGCCATCCTTGACGAAGGAGGTCATCCCGATCTCCCGGTCCTTGGTGGCGAAGACCCCGGCGAACTGCATGGCCTCGATGGCCAGGCCCGTCTCCAGGTCGGTGTCCAGCCCCCGGTCGATGGCCTCCTTGGCCGCCCGCAGCGCGAACGCGGGGCCGTGGACGTAGCGCTGGACCATCTCCCGGGCGCGCGCGTAGGCCTGGCCGGGCGGGACGACCTCGTCGACCATGCCCATCACCTTGGCCTCGGCGGCGTCGATCTGCCGTCCGGTGAAGACCAGGTCCTTGGCCCGCGAGGGTCCCACGAGGCGGGCCAGCCGCTGGGTGCCACCGGCTCCCGGGATCACGCCGAGCAGGATCTCGGGCTGGCCGAGCTTCGCGTCCTGGGCGGCGACGCGGAAGTCGGCGCACAGCGCCAGCTCGTTGCCGGCGCCCAGGGCGTAGCCCTCGATCGCGGCCACGACCGGCTTGGGGATGCGCGCCACGGCGCTGAAGCACTCCTGGATGACGGCGGCCCGCTGCACCATGTCGGTGTAGCTCATCCGCTGCATCTCCTTGATGTCCGCCCCGGCGGCGAAGACCTTCTCACCGCCGTAGAGGACGACCGCGGCCACCTCGTCGTCGGCGGACACGAGGCGGGCCGCCTCTCCGAGGGCGTCCTGCACCTCGATCGAGAGCGGGTTCATCTTCGGCCGGTCGATCCGGACCGTGGCGATGCCGGCATCGATCTCGATGCGGACGAAGTCGCTGGCCGTGGGGACGGTCCGGCTCACGCGCCGCCCTCCTGACGGTCGGGGCCGGTGCCGTCCTGGCCCCCGTCGCCCTGGCCCACGTCACCCTGGCCCACGTCACCCTGACCCGAGTCACCCTGACCCGAGTCACCCTGGTCGGGAGCCGCCTGCCCGCCGCGGGTACCGATCGACAGCCACGGGCCGACCTCGGTCCCCTCGGGGGCACCCTCGGGCAGCTGCGGGTCGAGGCCCTGCTCGGCCCGCGACTTGGCCAGCACGTTGCGGTGCCACAGGGACAGTGCCTGCAGGATCAGGCCGACGCCGATCTGCAGCTTGGCCTTGGGCTGCTCCTGCCGGGTGACGATCTGCTCCACGGCCAGCACGAGGTGGCCGGAGGCGATGCCGGCCTTGACGAGGTTCACCCCGAGGGTGATGTCGTTGCAGCCGTCAAGCCGGACGCGCATGTCGTCGGGCACGGAGTCGGAGACCTGCCACTGGCCGAAGACCCGCATGATGTCGAACTGCTCACCCTGGACGACCTTGACGAACAGCTTCTGGTCGCGCGCCTCGAAGGCGACGTCACCCTCCTTGTCGAGGTTCGGGCTCATCTGCAGGTCCTGCAGGGCGTCGAGCACCCGGCCGCTCAGCGGGCGGTCCTGGGGCGGCGGGGGGAAGTTGGGCAGCGAGGTGGGATCCGTCATGTCCCCCAACGTACCTGCCGCCCGCACCGCTCCCTGCGGTGTGGGTGCACGGGCAGCGGCGCCCGCGCACCTACCCTTGGCGACCATGGCCCCGCCGATCCGCCCCCGACGCAGCACGGACACCCCTCCCCCTCCCGGGGTGACCACGACGGAGGCCGGCACGGAGGTGGCGGTCGTCGCGGCGCACGCGACCGCGGTGGAGCTCTGCGTCTTCGACGCGGAGGGCGAGCACCGCACCCCCCTGCGGCACCGGGCGCACGACACGTGGTGGGACACCGTGCCCGGGCTCACCCCCGGCACCCGCTACGGATTCCGCGTCGAGGGCCCCTGGGATCCCGACGACGGGCACCGCCACAACCCGGCCAAGCTTCTCCTGGACCCCTACGGGCACGCAGTCGACGGCTGGGTGCACTGGGCCCCGGAGGTCTACGGCCACGTCGTGGACGAGTCGGGGCACGCCTCGCCGCAGAGCCGTGACCCCCGCGACTCAGCCCCCTTCGTCCCCCGGTCGGTCGTCATCGACCACGCCTTCGACTGGGGCGACGACGCGCTCCCCGCCGTGCCGTGGTCGGAGACGGTGGTCTACGAGGCGCACGTGCGCGGGCTGACCATGCGGCACCCCGAGGTGCCCGCCCACCTGCAGGGGACGTATGCCGCCCTGGGACACCCCGCGGTCGTGCAGCACCTGCGCTTCTTGGGGGTGACCACCCTGGAGCTCCTCCCCGTGCACGCCTTCACCTCCGAGCCGGCCCTGGTCCGCCAGGGGCTGCACAACTACTGGGGCTACAACACGCTGGGGTTCTTCGCCCCCCACGCCGGCTACGCAGCCGCCAACGACCCGCAGGGCGTGGCGGACGAGCTGCGGACGGCGGTCCGGACGCTGCACGCGGCCGGGATCGAGGTCATCCTCGACGTGGTCTACAACCACACCGCCGAGCAGGCCTCCGCCTCGGGCCCGACGCTGTCCTGGCGTGGCCTGGACAACCGCAGCTACTACCGGCTGGACGGCCGGGGCAGGGACATCGACGTCACCGGCACCGGCAACACGCTGGACGTGCGCGAACCGGCGGTCGTCCGGATGATCCTGGACTCCCTGCGCCACTGGGTTGAGCACTACCACGTCGACGGTTTCCGCTTCGACCTCGGACCGGCGCTGGCCCGCGGACGCGACGACGGCTACGACCGCGACCACCCCTTCCTCGTCGCCCTGCGCACCGACCCGCTGCTCTCGCGGGTCAAGCTGATCGCCGAGCCGTGGGACGTGGGGGTGCACGGGTGGCGGACCGGCCAGTTCCCGCCCCCGTTCGCCGAGTGGAACGACCGCTACCGGGACACCGTCCGCAGCTTCTGGCTCGCCGACGTCCGGCGTGGTCTGCACGGGGAGCCCGGCCACGGCATCCGGGAGCTGGCGACCCGGATCGCGGGGTCGGCGGACATGTTCGCCGCCGGCGACCGCGGCCCGGTGGCCTCGGTCAACCTCGTCGCCGCCCACGACGGCTTCACCGTCGCCGACCTGACCGCCTACGACCAGAAGCACAACTACGCCAACGGCGAGGACAACCGGGACGGCCACCACGACAACCGCTCGTGGAACCACGGCGTCGAGGGCTCCACGACCGACGGCGCGGTGCTCGCCGCGCGCAACCGCTCGATCCGCAACCTGCTGGCCACGCTGCTGCTCAGCGCCGGGGTGCCGATGCTGGTGGCCGGGGACGAGATGGGGCGCACCCAGGAGGGCAACAACAACGCCTACAACCAGGACAACCAGATCTCCTGGCTGCGGTGGAACCTGCGTCCCTGGCAGCAGGAGCTGCTGGCCGACACCCGCGAGCTGCTGGCGCTGCGGCGCGAGCTGGCGCCGGTGCGCACCGCCCGGTTCCCCACCCACGAGGCCGTCCCCGGACGGACGCGGCTGCGCTGGTACACCGAGACCGGGCACGTCGTCGACGACGCGCGCTGGGCCGACCCGTGGCAGCGCACGGTCGTGGCGCTGCTGGACACGCTGCACGACACCGACCAGCAGCGGCGCCAGGCCTTCGCCCTCGTCCTGCACGGCGGTCCCGACCGGGTCGAGGCCGTGGGTCCGACCGTCGACGGGGTGGGCGGGTGGCGCCGACGCTGGAGCAGCGAGGCCGAGCCCGTGGGACCCGAGGAGGTGGCTCCGGGCGAGGTGATGTCGGTGGGCGCCACCAGCGTCACCGTGCTGGAGGGGCTCGTGCTGCTCGCGGGGCTCCCGGAGGCGCCCCGCGAGCAGCACGTCACGGCAGGGTGACCAGGCCCAGCTCGGCGGGGCTGGACAGCTGCTCGTGGCGCGGCAGCACGCGCACCGTCCAGCCCAGCGCCCCCGTGCGCGCCAGCCGCATGCGTCCGTCGAAACGGTGCCGGCCCTCGTCGTAGGACTGGGTCGGCTCCAGGTCGACGTACTCCAGGTCGGTCAGCGTGTCCTCGGCGTTGGCGCGGCCGTAGGCCATCTGCACACGCACCTGGTCGGGGTCGAGGTCACCCAGGCCCACGAAGGCGTGGACGGCGATCTCGTCCCCGATCTGGGGGGCGTCGGACAGCCCGTCGGCGTCGACGTGGTCGATCCGCACCTGCGGCCAGCTGGCGTGCACCTGCCCGACGTAGGAGGCCAGGTCGCGGGCACCGGCGAAGTCCTCGGCCGCCGCCGACCACGCCGCATGGGCCGAGGGCCAGTAGTACTTCTCGGTGTAGTCCCGCACCATCCGGTCCGCCAGCACCTTGGGGCCCAGCGTCGACAGGGTGTGGCTGACCATCTCCAGCCAGCGCTGGGGCAGGCCGTCCTCGTCGCGGTCGTAGTAGGTGGGCACCACGGTCTTCTCGAGCAGCTCGTAGAGCGCGGCGGACTCGAGGTCGTCGCGGCGCTCGGGGTCCTCGACGCCGTCCGCGGTCGGGATCGCCCAGCCGTTCTGGCCGTCGTACCACTCGTCCCACCAGCCGTCCAGGATGGAGAGGTTGAGCGCGCCGTTCAGCGCGGCCTTCATCCCGGAGGTGCCGCAGGCCTCGAACGGGCGCAGCGGGTTGTTCAGCCAGACGTCGCAGCCCGGGTAGAGCTGCTGGGCCATCGCGATGTCGTAGTTGGGCAGGTAGAGGATCTTCCCGCGCACGTCGGGGTCGTCGGTGAAGCGCACCATCTGCTGGATGAGCGCCTTGCCCGTGTCGTCGGCCGGGTGCGACTTGCCCGCGATGAGCAGCTGGACCGGCCGGTCCGGGTCGTTGAGCAGCTTCTTCAACCGCTCGGGGTCGCGCAGCATGAGGGTGAGCCGCTTGTAGGTCGCCCCGCGGCGGGCGAAGCCGATCGTCAGCGTGTCCGGGTCCAGGACGCTCTCGGTCCAGCCCAGCTCGGCCTCGGTGGCGCCCCGGTCGCGGAGGGAGGTCTGCAGCCGTTCCCGCGCGTCGGCGATCAGCTGGGCGCGCAGCTCGCGCTTGGTGCGCCAGAACGCGTCGATCGGCACCTCGTGGATGCGGGTGAACACCGACCGTGCGGCGGTCTCGGGGCCCAGGTGAGCCTTGGCCAGGTCGTAGAGCTTGCGGTCGACCCAGGTCCCCGCGTGCACGCCGTTGGTCACCGAACCGATCGGCACCTCGTCGAGGTCGAAGCCCGGCCACAGACCGGAGAACATCTCCCGGCTCACCGCGCCGTGCAGCTCGGAGACGCCGTTGACCCGCTGCCCGAGACGCATGCCCATGACCGCCATGTTGAACCGGGACCGGTCTCCGCCCTCGTAGTCCTCCGCGCCCAGGGCCAGCAGCCGGTCCAGCGGGATGCCGTCGAGGGTGCACCCGGGGTCGCCGAAGTGCGCGCGGATGGCGTCGATGACGAACCGGTCGATGCCGGCCGGGACCGGGGTGTGCGTGGTGAAGACGGTCCCTCCGCGCACGGCGCGCAGGGCCTCGTCGAAGGTGAGGCCGTGGCGGGTGACGAGCTCGCTGATCCGCTCCACGCCCTGGAAGCCGGCGTGCCCCTCGTTGGTGTGGTAGACGGTCGGCTCCGGGGCTCCGGTGATCCGCGAGTAGGCCCGCAGGGCGCGCACGCCCCCGATGCCCAGCAGCATCTCCTGCTCCAGCCGCTGGTCGCCGCCGCCACCGTAGAGCCGGTTGGTCACCTCGCGCCGGGCGGCGTCGTTGGTCTCCACGTCCGAGTCGAGCAGCAGCAGCGGCACGCGTCCGACCTGGGCGCGCCACACCCGGGCGTCCAGGTGGCCGCCCTGCGGCATCGCCAGGCGGATGACGACCGGGGAGCCGTCGTCCTCGCGCAACAGCGACAGCGGGAGGTCGTCCGGGTCGAGCACGGGGTAGGACTCCTGCTGCCAGCCCTCGGAGTTGAACCGCTGGGCGAAGTAGCCCGAGGTGTAGAACAGGCCGACGCCGACGATCGGGATGCCCTGGTCGCTGGCCGCCTTGAGGTGGTCGCCCGCGAGGATGCCCAGGCCGCCGGAGTACTGGGGCAGGACGGAGGTGATGCCGAACTCGGGCGAGAAGTAGGCGATGGCCTTCAGCTCGCGGTCACCGTGCTCGTCGGTCCGGCCGGCACCGTTCTCCTGGTACCAGCGGGGCTTGGTCAGGTAGCGCTCCAGGTCGGCGGCCGCCTCGTGCACCCGGGCCACGAACGACCCGTCCGCCGCGAGCCGCTCCATGTCGGCGGTCCTCAGCGAGGAGAGCACCGCGACCGGGTCCTGCCCGCTCGAGCGCCACAACCCGGGGTCGATGCTGGCGAAGATGTCCCGGGTCGGGGGGTGCCAGGACCAGCGCAGGTTGAGCGCCAGGTCGTGGAGCGGGGACAGGGTCTGCGGGAGGACGGTGCGTACGTGCAGCCGACGGATAGCCTTCACACCGGTCGAGGATAGGGGACGCACCTGCAACTTCTTGCACGCTGCAGGTGGGGGGGTCGGTCGGGTGGCGGGCGCACGGGCGGGGGGTCGCCGACCTCGGCGTGACCGGCCCGCCCGTTCGCCGGTAGCGTGGGGCGCGTGACCGAGGACTCGACCACGCCCCCCGCCCAGCCCGACGCCGCGATCGACCGTTCCGTCCTGGCCCTCTTCGGCCAGCAGCCGGTCGGCCGCATCCCCGTCCTGGACGTCGAACCGGTGGTCGACGCCGGCCGTCGACCCACGCGTTCGGTGGTGGGTGAGCTGTTCACCCTCTCGGCCACCGTCCTGCGGGAGGGGCACGACGCGGTCAACGCCACGGCCGTGCTGGTCGACCCCGACGACGGCGAGCACCACGTGCCGATGGTGCAGACCAATCCCGGCCTGTCGCACTGGGAGACCGTGGTGCACGCCGACCGGGAGGGGGTGTGGAGCTTCCGGGTGGAGGGGTGGTCGGACCCCTACGGCACGTGGGTCCACGACGGCACCATCAAGGTCGAGGCCGGGGTCGACGTCGAGCTCATGCTCGAGGAGGGCGCCCGGGTGCTCGAGCGGGCCCTGGACGAGGTCGATCGCCCGCAGGAGCACATCGACGTCCTGGACCGCGCCATCGTCACCCTGCGCTCCAGTTCGCTGGACCCGCTGCAGCGCCTCGCCGCCGGCATCGACGAGCAGGTGCGCCGGGTCCTGGAGGCCGCGCCGCTGCGCGACCATGTCAGCCCCGGACCGACCTACACGTGGTGGGTCGAGCGGCCCCTGGCCCTCACCGGCGCCTGGTACGAGATCTTCCCCCGCTCCGAGGGCGCCCGCCAGGACCCGCAGACCGGACTGTGGACCACCGGCACGTTCGCCACCGCGGCACAGCGGCTTCCGGCGATCGCCCGGATGGGCTTCGACGTCGTCTACCTCACCCCGGTGCACCCCATCGGGACGACCAACCGCAAGGGTCGCAACAACAGCCTCACCGTCGAGGAGCACGACCCGGGCTCGCCCTACGCCATCGGTTCCCCCGAGGGCGGGCACGACGCCCTGCACCCCGACCTGGGCGACTTCGAGGACTTCGACGCCTTCGTCGACGCCGCCTCCGAGCAGGGGCTGCAGGTCGCCCTCGACCTGGCCCTGCAGGCCTCCCCGGACCACCCCTGGGCCACCGAGCACCAGGACTTCTTCACCACCCGCGCCGACGGCACCATCGCCTACGCCGAGAACCCCCCGAAGAAGTACCAGGACATCTACCCGCTGAACTTCGACAACGCACCGGCCACGATCTACGCCGAGGTCCGTCGCGTCGTCCAGGTCTGGATCGACCACGGGGTCAAGATCTTCCGGGTGGACAACCCGCACACCAAGCCGGTCGAGTTCTGGCAGTGGCTGATCGCCGACGTCGCCGTCGACCATCCGGACGTCATCTGGCTCGCCGAGGCGTTCACGAAGCCGATGATGATGCGCGCACCCTGGCCAAGGTCGGCTTCCAGCAGTCCTACACCTACTACGCGTGGCGCAACACCGCCGCCGAGCTGCGGGAGTACGTCAGCGAGCTGGCCACCGAGACCGCTCCCTACATGCGCCCCTCCTTCTGGCCCACGACGCACGACATCCTCACCCCCTACATGCAGACCGGGGGCGCGACCGCCCACCTTGTGCGCTCCGCGCTGGCCGCCACCCTCGTACCGACCTACGGCATCTACGCCGGTTTCGAGCACGTCGAGGACCGGCCGCGGCCCGGTGCCGAGGAGCACCTGGACAACGAGAAGTACGAGTTCAAGGACCGCCGCTGGGACGAGGAGGTCCCGGGCCGCACCGACCTGACCGGGTGGCTGACCACGCTCAACCGGATCCGGCGCGAGCACCCCTCGCTCCACTGGCTGCGCAACGTCACCTTCCACGAGGCCGACGACCAGAACGTGCTCGCCTTCTCCAAGCACGGAGGGGGCGCCGACGACGGGTCGGCGCAGGACACGGTGCTGGTCGTGGCGAACCTGGACCCGCACAACGTCCGCGGCACCCGGCTGCACCTGGACCTGCCGGCCCTGGGCCTGGGGCTGGACTGGGGGCGCACGTTCACTGCCCGCGACCTGGTCACCGACCAGCGATGGACCTGGGACCACCAGCCCTGGGTGGTCCTGGGGCCGGGGTACGGCCACGAGCCGGTGCACATCATCCACGTGACGACGGACTGAGGAAAGATGCGCGGACTCAACCTGCACCAGCCAGGGCTGCGGAACGACCCCGACTGGTTCCGCAAGGCGGTGTTCTACGAGGTGCTCGTGCGCGCCTTCGACGACTCCACCGGCTCCGGTTCCGGCGACTTCACCGGCCTGATCAACCGGCTGGACTACCTGCAGTGGCTGGGCGTGGACTGCCTGTGGATCCCGCCGTTCTACGCCTCCCCGCTGCGCGACGGCGGCTACGACGTGGCCGACTACACCGCGGTCCTGCCGGAGTTCGGCACGCTGCCGGACTTCCGTGAGCTGATCTCCCAGGCGCACGCCCGGGGCATCCGGATCATCACCGACCTGGTCATGAACCACACCAGCGACCAGCACCCGTGGTTCCAGGCCTCGCGATCGGACCCGGAGGGCCCCTACGGGGACTTCTACGTCTGGTCCGACACGGACGAGAAGTACAGCGACGCGCGGATCATCTTCGTCGACACCGAGACCTCCAACTGGACCTTCGACGCGGTCCGGCGCCAGTTCTTCTGGCACCGCTTCTTCTCCCACCAGCCCGACCTCAACTTCGAGAACCCGGCGGTGCAGGAGGCGATGTTCGACGTCGTCCGGTTCTGGATGGACATGGGCATCGACGGGTTCCGGCTGGACGCCGTGCCCTACCTGTTCGAGGAGGAGGGCACCAACTGCGAGAACCTCCCCCGGACCCACGAGTTCCTCGCCGCGCTGCGCGCGATGGTCGACGCTGAGTACCCCGGCCGGGTCCTGCTGGCGGAGGCCAACCAGATGCCCGCCGAGGTGGTCGACTACTACGGCACCGAGGAGGCTCCCGAGTGCCACATGTGCTTCCACTTCCCGGTGATGCCGCGGCTGTACTACGCCCTGCGTGAGGAGAAGGCCGAACCCGTCGCCCGCGTGATGGAGGAGACCCCCGACATCCCCGCGGGCACCCAGTGGGGCACCTTCCTGCGCAACCACGACGAGCTGACGCTGGAGATGGTCACCGCCGAGGAGCGCTCGGCGATGTACGGCTGGTACGCCCCCGACCCGCGGATGCGGGCCAACATCGGCATCCGCCGGCGTCTGGCCCCGCTGCTCGACAACTCTCGCAGCGAGGTGGAGCTCATCAACGCCCTGCTGCTGTCCCTGCCCGGCTCACCGTGCCTGTACTACGGCGACGAGATCGGCATGGGCGACAACATCTGGCTCAACGACCGTGACGCCGTCCGCACCCCGATGCAGTGGACCCCGGACCGCAACGCGGGCTTCTCCACGGCCGACCCCGGCAAGCTCTACCTGCCGGTGATCAGCTCGCTCGTCTACCACTACAACAGCGTCAACGTCGAGGCCCAGATGGCCAGCAGCTCCTCGCTGCTGCACTGGACCCGGGGGATGCTGCAGGTGCGGGCCGCCCACGAGGTGTTCGGCGTCGGCCGGTTCGAGCTGTGCGAGGCCGACAACGACGCCGTCCTGTCCTTCGTGCGCGCCCTGCCCGCCGACGACGACGTCGAGCGGGACGGGCACCCGGCCGTCCTGTGCGTCAACAACCTCTCCTCCCGCCCGCAGGCCGCCCGGATCACCCTTCCCGACGAGCTGCACGGCGCCCTGGTCACCGACCTTTTCGGCGGCCACGGCTTCCCCGACGTCGAGGACGACGGGACGATCGTCCTCACCATGGGTTCGCGCGACTTCTTCTGGCTGGGTCTGCAGCCGGTCGAGCCCGCCGTCCCCGCTCCCCCTGCGCCGTCCACCCACTCCGAGGAGGGCTCCTGATGGCCACCCTGACCCCCGATTTCGACGACTTCCTGCCCGGCTGGATCGCCACCCAGCGCTGGTACCGCGGCACCGGGCGCACGCCCCAGCTGCGCCGCATCGGCGGCATCCGCTGGGAGGACCCCCTGGGTGAGGTCGGCCTCGAGGACCACCTGCTCGTGGACGAGTCCGGCACCGAGCCGGTCGTCTACCAGGTCCCGCTGTCCTACCGCGCCGAGCCGGTCGCCTTTCTGGCGCACGCCCTCGTGGCCACGGCCGAGCACGACGAGCTGGGCACCCGCTACGTCTACGACGCCGCCCACGACCCGGTCTTCGTGCAGACGCTGCTCCAGCACGTCTGGTCCGAGCACGACGTCCCCTCCGCCCGGGCCCGACGGCTCGTCGCCGGCGGGACGGCCCCGGCGCTGCGCGGCAGCCGCGTGCTGACCGGTGAGCAGTCCAACACCTCGGTGGTCGTCGAGGCCCACGAGAGCCGGGCGCCCGTGCTCGTCAAGCTCTTCCGCGTCCTGCAGTCCGGAGAGAACCCGGACGTGACGGTGTGCGCCGCGATCGCGCGCACGGGGAACCGCACCGTGCCCGGCCCCCTGGGCTACGTCGAGGGGCGCTGGAACGACGCCGACGACCAGGAGGTCAGCGGCCACCTGGCCGTGGCCCAGGAGTTCGTTGCCGGTGGCCGTGACGGCTGGGAGCTCGCGCTGGCCGCGGCCGGGACGGGCGAGGACCTCACCGGACCCGCCCGCGAGCTCGGGGAGGCGACCGCGCAGGTGCACACCTCCCTGGCCGCGGCGTTCGGCACGGAGGACGCCGAGACGCAGCGGACGACCCTCGTGGACCGGCTGCGCCAGCGCGCCGGCGCAGCCTTCGCCGAGGTCGACGAGCTCTCCGTCCACCGCAAGGACGTGGAGCGGACCTACGACGCGCTGGCCGACGTGCCGCTGCCGCCCCTGCAGCGCATCCACGGCGACCTCCACCTGGGTCAGGTGCTGCACGTGCCGGGCCGCGGCTGGGTGCTGCTCGACTTCGAGGGGGAGCCCCTGCGCCCGATGGCCGAGCGCACCGCCCCCGACCTGGCCCTGAGGGACGTGGCCGGCATGCTGCGCAGCATCGACTACGCCGCCGCCACCGTCGCCCAGGACGGGATCGACGCCACCGACTGGGCCCGCTCAGCGCGGGCCGCCTACCTCGAGGGGTATGCGGCGGCCGCGGGCGTGGAGCTCGACGACGAGCGGGTGCGCCCGCTGCTGGACGCCCTGGAGCTGGACAAGGCCCTCTACGAGGTCGTCTACGAGGCTCGCAACCGCCCCACCTGGGTGCCCATCCCCGTCGCCGCGGTGCAGCGTCTGGTCGCGGGCGGTCGCGGCGGCCGGCACGAGGCGCCCAGCCTCTCCGGCGGCAGCGGGGACGACCGACCGGGTCGTCACCGCGGCGAGGAGGGCCCGAGCGCCGCCGACTTCGGGGTGAGCGGCGCGGGGGCCGCCGTTGGTGCCGACTCCCTGACCAAGGACTCCGGCGAGGTGCGCTCCAGCGCCCTGCCCGAGGAGTATGCCGCCACCCCCGGCCCGGGCGACCTCGGCCCGGCGGCCCGGGGCGGGTCCGCAGACGACGACCAGCCCGTGGCCGAGGACGAGGACCTGTCCGCCGTCTACGCGGGGTCCGGCACCGGGGTGCCCGGTGGCGACGCCGACGAGCACGACGGTGCGGGCACCGAGCAGCACGACGGTGCGGGCACCGAGCAGCACGACGGTGCGGGCACCGAGCAGCACGACGGCGGGGACACCGACGAGCAGCCGGGCGGGACCGACGATCGGCCGGACGCGGACGAGGCCAGCACCCCCGCGACGGCGCACGTGCCGGCCAGCGGCGGGTTGCCGCACGCCCCCGTCCCGCCGCCGGAGGAGATGGTGGACGCCTTCCGCCCGACGCCGGCAGGGTCCCGGCCGGCGAGCGGCGGGCTGCCGCACGCCCCGGTGCCGCCGCCGGCCGGGATGCAGATCAGCGCCGACGCCCAGCCCGCCGCCTCCGGGCGGGGCCGAGCCGCACGCGTCCGTGGACGTCGCCAGGCCGGTGGCGGCGCGGGAGTACCCGCCCGCCAGCGGCACCGCACCGCGCTCCCCCGAGGGGGTCCTGCTGGACCCGGTCGAGCGGCAGCGTCAGGCGTGGGAGGAGGCGAGCAGCTCTCCGGCGGTCGTCACCGGGCGCGTCGTGCGCGACGGTGACGGCGACGGCGGCGAGGGCACCGGCGGGTCGGCCGGGTCCGAGCAGGCCTCCGGTCCCCGGACGGTGCGGCGCACCCCGCTGCCCGCGCCGCAGGAGCCGGCGGCACCGCATACCCGTCCCCTGGACCTGGACGAGGCCACCGACGTCGTGCACGGCCTGCACCGCAGCCCGCACCACGTCCTCGGTCCCCACTCGCACGAGGGCCACGTGACCGTGCGCACCCTGCGCCCCGGGGCGCAGTCCGTCTCGATGCTCCTGGCCGACGGCCGCGAGCTGCCGATGACGCACGAGACCGGAGGGATCTGGGCCGCGGTCGTCCAGCAGGAGCAGGTCCCCACCTACCGCCTGGCCGTGACCCGCGAGGGTGAGCGGCGGGTCGTGGACGAGTCCTACCGGCACGAACCGCTGCTCGGCGAGACCGACCTGCACCTGCTGGGCGAGGGCCGGCACGAGGAGCTGTGGCGGGTGCTGGGCTCGCACGTCCTCACCCGGCGCGACGAGATGGGGGAGGTCAGGGGCACCCACTTCGCCGTCTGGGCCCCCAACGCCCTGGCCGTCCACGTGATCGGCGACTTCAACGGCTGGGACGGCAGCACCCACGCCCTGCGCGTCCACGAGGACGTCGGCGTCTGGGAGATCTTCGTCCCGGGGGTGGGTGCTGGTGCCCACTACAAGTACGACATCACCGGGCCCGACGGGACCCGGCGGGCCAAGGCCGACCCGATGGCCCGCGCGACCGAGGTGCCACCGTTCAACAACTCGGTGGTCACCGTCTCCACGCACCGGTGGAACGACGACGCGTGGATGGAGCGGCGCCGCCGCGAGGACATCCACCACGGCCCGATGAGCGTCTACGAGGTGCACCTGGGCTCCTGGCGCGAGGGGCTGGACTACGAGCAGCTGGCCGACCAGCTCGTCAGCTACGTCAGCGAGATGGGCTTCACCCACGTCGAGCTCATGCCGGTGATGCAGCACCCCTACGGCCCCTCGTGGGGCTACCACGTCACCGGCTACTTCTCCGCGGACAGCCGCTTCGGCCACGAGGACGGCCTGCGCCACCTCATCGACCGCCTCCACCAGGTGGGGGTCGGTGTCATCCTCGACTGGGTGCCCGGCCACTTCGCCACGGACCCGTGGGCACTGGCCCGCTTCGACGGCACCCCGATCTACGAGCACCCGGACCCGCGCAAGGGCTGGCACCCGGAGTGGGGTTCCTACATCTTCGACTACGGCCGGCCGCAGGTGCGCAACTTCCTCGTCGCGAACGCCTGCTACTGGCTGGAGGAGTTCCACGCCGACGGGCTGCGGGTCGACGGCGTCGCCTCCATGCTCTACCTCGACTACTCGCGCGAGGGCGACCAGTGGATCCCGAACCGCTACGGCGGCCGGGAGAACCTGGAGGCCGTGGAGCTGCTGCAGGAGACCAACGCGACCGCCTACCGGCGCAACCCCGGCGTGGTGATGATCGCCGAGGAGTCGACCTCCTGGCCCGGCGTCACCGACTCGACCGAGGAGGGCGGGCTGGGCTTCGGCTTCAAGTGGAACATGGGGTGGATGCACGACACCCTCGACTACCTGGCGCAGACCCCCTACGCCCGGGCGCACCACCACCACGCGCTGACGTTCTCCCTGGTCTACGCGTTCAGCGAGAAGTACATCCTGCCGATCAGCCACGACGAGGTCGTGCACGGCAAGGGGTCGCTGCTGCGCAAGATGGCGGGCGACAGCTGGCAGAAGTTCGCCACCACCCGCGCCTTCCTGGCCTACCAGTGGAGCCACCCGGGCAAGCAGCTGCTCTTCATGGGCACCGAGTTCGCCCAGGACCGGGAGTGGGCCGACGGCGGCACGCTGTCGTGGGAGCTCACCGAGCAGCCCGCGCACGGCGGGGTCCAGCGGTTGGTCCGCGACCTGAACCACCTCTACGACGAGCTGCCGGCCCTGTGGCAGATCGACCACCACGAGGACGGTTTCGCCTGGCTGGACGCCAACGACGCCTCCCGAAACCTCTACTCCTACCTGCGGTGGGGCAACGAGGGCCCGGACGGGCTGCGACCGGTGGTGGCCGTGCTGGTCAACTTCAGCGGCGTGGCCCACCACCAGGTGCACGTCGGTCTGCCCTACGGCGGCCGGTGGCGCGAGGTGCTGAACACCGACGCCGAGGTCTACGGCGGGTCCGGCCAGGGCAACATGGGCACGGTCCAGGCCTACGACGTGGCGCACCAGCGGCAGCCGTGGTCGGCCCTGGTGACCGTCCCGCCGATGGGTGCCGTCTGGCTGGTGCCCGATCCCGAGGACGAGCCCGAGGGGCTGGACCGGGCCGCCGAGGACGAGGCGGACGTGTCGACCGGCACGGCCGGGGCGGCAGGAGCGGACGGAGCAGACGTGGCGGCAGGAGCGGACGAAGCGGCAGGAGCGGACGGGACGGACGACACGTCGTCGTCCGAGGCCGACGGCGGGGCCCACCGCGAGGTCGGCACCGAGGCCGTCAGGGGCACCGCTTCCGCGACCGACACGGACGTCGATGCGGACGCCGCGAGCGTCGGCGCTCCCGGCGCGGTGACCGACACCGGTGAGACGGTCGAGGGTGCGACCGGCCAGGTGGACAGGGGCGAAGGCATGGACGTGGGCGTGGACGCCGAGGACGTGGACGCCGAGGACGCCGAGGACGCTCCTGTCCTTCCGGCCCCCGGCTACCCCGGGGAGGTCACCACCGACCCGGACACCTCTTCCGCAGCCGTGACCACCGCACACCCCGACCCCCAGCAGAGCTGAGGAGCTCACGATGGCACGGCACGAGCGCGCCGGACAGCCGGCCCGGACCGAGGACCTGGTGGACGTCGCCCACCTGGTGACCAGCTACTACACCGGGGTCCCCGACCCGGAGGACGTGGACCAGCAGGTGGCGTTCGGCACCTCGGGTCACCGGGGCAGCGCGCTGGACACCGCCTTCAACGAGGGCCACATCCTGGCCACGACCCAGGCGATCTGCGAATACCGCCGGGAGCAGGGAACGACCGGGCCGCTGTTCCTGGGTCGGGACACGCACGCGCTGTCCGAGCCTGCCTGGGCCAGCGCCCTGGAGGTGCTCGTCGCCAACGACGTCACGGTGCTCGTGGACGCCGACGACCGCTACACGCCCACCCCCGCCGTGTCCCGCGCGATCCTCGCGCACAACCGCGAGCGGTCCGGGGGCGGAGGTGAGGCCGACGGCATCGTCGTCACCCCCTCGCACAACCCCCCGCGGGACGGAGGCTTCAAGTACAACCCGCCCCACGGCGGCCCCGCGGACACCGACGCGACCGGGTGGATAGCGGACCGGGCCAACGACCTGCTCCGCGCCGGGCTGGACGGTGTCCGGCGGGTGCCGTTCACCCGCGCCCGGGCGACCGCGGACACCTACGACTTCCTCGGGGAGTACGTCCGCGCGCTGCCGCGGGTGCTCGACCTGGACGCGGTCCGGGACGCCGGCGTGCGCATCGGCGCCGACCCGCTGGGCGGCGCCGCCGTGGACTACTGGGGCGCGATCGCCGAGGAGCACCGGCTCGACCTCACGGTGGTCAACCCGCTCGTCGACCCGACCTGGCGCTTCATGACCCTGGACTGGGACGGCAAGATCCGGATGGACTGCTCCTCCCCCGACGCGATGGCCTCGCTCATCGCCGCCCGGGACACCTACGACATCGCCACGGGCAACGACGCCGACGCCGACCGGCACGGGATCGTCACGCCGGACGGTGGCCTGATGAACCCCAACCACTACCTGGCGGTCGCGATCGACCACCTCTACGGCGGTGCGCGCCCCGACTGGCCCCAGGACGCCGCCATCGGCAAGACCCTGGTCTCCTCCTCGATGATCGACCGGGTCGCCGCCGCCCTCGGGCGTCGTCTCGTGGAGGTGCCGGTCGGCTTCAAGTGGTTCGTGCCCGGCCTGCTGGACGGGTCGGTCGCCTTCGGCGGCGAGGAGTCGGCCGGCGCGTCGTTCCTGTGCCGGGACGGCTCGACCTGGTCGACCGACAAGGACGGGATCATCCTGGCCCTGCTGGGGAGCGAGATCATCGCCCGCACGGGGCGGACCCCGTCCGAGCGGTATGCCGAGCTCGTCGGCTCGCTCGGGGGCGGGGCCGAGATCGCCTACGCCCGGATCGACGCCCCGGCGGACCGGGAGGCCAAGGCCCGGCTCAAGGCCCTCTCCCCCTCCGACGTGTCGGCAGACAGCCTCGGGGGCGAGCCGATCACCGCCGTGCTCACCGAGGCGCCGGGCAACGGGGCAGCCATCGGCGGGCTGAAGGTCACCACCGAGAACGCGTGGTTCGCCGCCCGCCCGTCGGGCACCGAGGACGTCTACAAGATCTACGCCGAGTCCTTCCGGGGCCCGGAGCACCTCGCGCAGGTGCAGCAGGAGGCCCAGCAGGTCGTGGACGCGGCCCTGCGCGGCTGAGCGGGAGCGGCGCCGCCGCGCCGCGGCCCGTGCCGGACCCGCCAGGTCCGTCGCGGCGGATCAGACTGAGCGGCAGCGGCGCCGCCGCGCCGCGGCCCGTGCCGGACCCGGCAGGCCCGTCGCGGCGGGATCAGAACAGGGCGCTCATCAGGGCGCTCCGCGCCTTGCCCACGCGGGGGTCGTGGGGCCCGACGACGTCGAAGAGACCCAGCAGGTGGGTCCGTGCCCGGTCGCGGTCCTCTCCGTTCGTGGCTCGCACCAGGTCCACGAGGCGGACGAACGCGTCCTCCACGTGACCGCCGACCACGTCCAGGTCGGCGGCGTCCAGCTGGGCCTGGACGTCGGTGGGGGGCGCTCGGCCGCCGCCCGCCGCACGGCGGTGAGGTCCATCCGGCTCGTGCGCTCCAGCAGGCGGACCTGGCCCAGCCCGAGCCGGGCCTGCTCGTCCGCCGGGTCCTCCTGCAGGGCCTGTTCGTACGCCTGCTCGGCCGCGGTCCAGTCGCCGCGCTCGATCGCCTCGTACGCGGCCTGGTGCAGGGGCGGCAGCTCGGGCTCGGCGTCCTCGGCCGGCTCGTCGGCCGGAGCCTCCCCGCCGTCGAGCTCCACCCGCCCGGTGACCGCGTTGGTCACGGCCGCCTGGAGGAACTGGTCGAGCAGCTGGTCGACCTGGGTCATCTCCTGCACGCCGAGGTAGAACGGCATCGGCTGCCCACCCACCAGGCCCAGGACCACGGGCAGGGCGGTCACCTGGCCGAACGTCTGCTGCAGCACCGGGGTCAGCGCCTGCATGACGCCGGGGGCCGCGGCCAGGTCGATGCCGACGACCTGGAAGCGGCCCTCCTTCTCGCGCGCCGCCTGGGCGAGCTCCTTGAGGTGCTGCAGGGACTCCGGCACCTGCGGGGTCCACAGCACGAGCACCAGCGGGGTGGTCAGGGAGGCGTTGACGACCGCCTCGAAGCTGGCGTCGTCCGCGTGGACCAGCGCGCCGCTGCGTCCCGGGACGCCCCCCTGGGCACCCGCACCGCCCCCCGGCGCCGCGGCCGGTCCTGCGGTCGGACCCGGGGCCGCGCCCGCGGACCCGGGCGCTCCCGGCGCGGGCCGGCCGTTGCCGCCCCCCAACCGGGACAGGTCGACGGCGCCCCTCAGGGCGGCGGCGGAGAAGGGCTGCTGGGACATGGGAGCTCCTCGGACGACGGGCGGTGCGGGTCGGTGCTGGCTTCCCAGGGTATGCGGTGCGCGCGGAGGTTCAGGACCCCCAGGCCTCCACCAGCTGCTCGCGGACGGCGATCATCTCCGGCGTGAACTCCACGCCCTCGGCCGGGACCCGCACACCCATGAACACCATGGTGCGCAGCACGGCCTCCTCGTTCACCTGCTCGAGGCCGGCCAGGGTGGTGAACGCCTCGGGCGGGGTCAGCACGACGTCGGGCTCGACGGTGAAGGTGGTGTCGCGCAGCAGCGTGCCGAGGACGAACGCGGAGCCGTCCTCGAACAGCAGCGTCTTGGTGTCGTCGGAGATCAGCCAGTTCTTCTCCTGCAGGGTGGCCCGACCCTCCACGGCGGCGGCCTGCTCCTCGGCGGCGTCCCGGACCGCAGGGCTGTAACCGTGCGTGCGGTACTCCGGGATCTCCTCCGGCTGGGGCCAGCTGGTGTAGGCGGCGATCTCCTTGAGGGTGTCCCGCGGGGCCATGAGCAGGTCGCCCCTACCCTCGCGCAGCACCGGAGTGCCGTCCGACCGCGGGTCGAAGGTGGGCACGGACGTGCCGGGCAGCATCGGCGCCTCCCAGATGATGCGGAAGTCCTCCTGCTCCCCGGTCCGGCTCTCCATCAGGTGCAGCAGCGGGACGCCGTCCTCAGGGACGGTCTGGACGAACAGGAACTGGGGCAGCTCACCGTCCTCACGGCTGATGGCCAGCACGTTCGGCTCCGCCGGTGCCTCCATCTCGGCCTCCGCGGGCTCGCCCGTGACGGCCTCCAGCGCGTCCGCCGCCTCGAAGGCGTCACGTGCCGACCCCATCACGGACTTGCGGTGGTCGTCGACCACGTCGTCGCCGTCCCCCTGGAGAGCAGCGTGCCGACGCTCCAGGATGGTCGTCGCGACCTCCTCGGCGTCTTCCACACTCATCACCGCGGTCGCCTCGTCGGTGCTCATGGCCACCGTCGAGTCGTCGTCGTCGGCACCGGCGGTGGCCGCGTCCGAGGTCGTGGACGCGTCGTCGCCGCCCGAGGTCGCGGCGGCGTCGTCAGCGGTCGTCGCTGCTGCGGTGCCTGCGTCCCCGTCCGGCCCCGCGGTGGTCACCGGGCCGTCCGTGGCCGTGGCACCGCCCACGCCGTCGGCGGAGGAGGCGCGGAGGCGTCGTCGCCACCCGTGCAGGCGGAGAGCGCAAGCGCCGAGGTCAGGGCGACCGTGGCGGTCAGACGGGGAAGTTTCATAACGAAACGGTAAACACGGCGTGCCCCCCGTGCCAAATCAGCCTTCTCCCAGGTCCTGCACGCGCACGCCCCGCCGGTCGGTCGGACCGCTCAGCAGACGCTCCAGGAGCTGGTAGCCGCCGTAGAGCACGAGCAGGACGGCGGTCACGTGCAGGAGCAGGGCGAGGGCCACCCCGGCGATGACCCCGGCCTGCCAGTAGCGCCCCCACGACAGGGCCAGCACCGTGGGCACCACGACCGCGAAGAGGGCGCCCAGGGCCAGCTCCTGGGGCCAGGGCCGCTTCCCCATCCAGGGCAGGACGTCGAGGACGTCGAAGAAGTCGAAGGTCGCCAGCACCCCCATGACCGCCACCAGGCCCAGCACCGTCACCAGTCGCGTGCGGTGCCAGGGGTCCCGGCCCACCCACAGCGTGCCCAGCGTCGCGGCGGCCCACATCAACCAGGCCCGCACCCGGCCGGTGCCCAGCCCGATCATCGCCGTCCGGAAGATGCGGTCGGCCTCGTGCCGGTCCACGGCCGGTCCCTCGTGGGCCCCGGCGCGCACCAGGGCGTCGTGCAGGACCGCGGCGGGCAGGAACTCCCCGCTCACCGGCACCAGCCAGGTGAACAGGTGCGGCACCGAGGCCAGGTCGGTGGTGAAGGTGTCGAGGTCCGCCGGGACCACGAAGGGTGCGGGGTGGTCCGGGGAGCGGTAGCCGAACCGGCGCAGCAGGCTGAAGTCGCGCCCGTCGACGCTGCGCAGCTCCAGCCGCAGCACGCCTCCCGTCGCCACGTCGTAGAACCGTGCCCCGGCCACCCCGGTCACCCGTCCGCGAACCGGTCCGTGGTCCGCACCAGGACGTCCAGGGTCCCCGGCTCGGAGAAGGCGTGCCCGGCGTCGGGCACCACGACGAACTCGGCGTCCGGGAGCCGGGCCCAGGTCGGTCGAAGGCCGTCCGTGCCGGGGTGCACATGTCCAGCCGGCCCTGGACGATCACCGTGGGCACCCGGGGCAGCCGGTCGGCCTCCGCGAGGAGCTGTCCCTCACGCATGAACCCGCCGGAGGTGAAGTAGTGGTTCTCGATCCGGGCGAACGCGAGCGCCTGGGCGGCCGCGGTCGCGTCGTCGTAGGCCTCCTCGTCGGGCAGGACCGTGATGATGCGCGACTCCCACCCGCTCCAGGCCACGGCGGCGGGGAGGTGGACCTGGGGGTCGGGGTCGAAGAGGAGCTCGTGGTAGGCCTCCATCATCGCGTGCCGACGGTCCGGCGCCACGGGGGCGACGTAGGCGGCCCAGTGGTCGGGGTAGACGTGCTCGAGGTGGCCCCGTTCGTACATCCAGGCCAGCTCCGCCCGTCGCAGGGTGAAGATGCCGCGCAGCACCAGCCCGGTCACCCGCTCCGGGTGCCGCTCGGCGTAGGCCAGGGACAGCGTGGAGCCCCACGACCCGCCGAACACCTGCCACCGGTCGATCCCCAGGTGCTCACGCACCCGCTCCAGGTCGGCCACGAGGTGCCAGGTGGTGTTGGTCGACCAGACCTGCGGGTCCACGGTCGTCGAGGCGTGCGGCCGGGACCTGCCGGCCATGCGTTGATCGACGAGCACGATCCGGTAGCGCTCCGGGTCGAACACCCGCCGCTGCCGCGGCGAGGTTCCGCTGCCGGGCCCGCCGTGCACGAAGACCACGGGGCGGCCGTCGGGATCGCCGGACTGCTCCACGTAGATCTCGTGGCCGTCCCCCACGTCCAGGTGCTCCACAGCATACGGCTCGATCGGCGGGTAGAAGGTGCGTCGCTCGTCCACGGTCCCTGCCTACCACGCGACGCCGACGGCCCGCACGACTAGTCTCTCTGCGCATGTCGACCACCGCGTACTCCCGGACCGACCGCTCGTGGAGCTCCCGGTTCGCCGCCCTGGGCCCCGGGCTGCTGGCCGCCTCGCCCGCGATCGGCGCCTCCCACCTGGTCTCCTCCACCCAGGCAGGGGCCCTCTTCGGCTGGCAGCTGGGGATCGTCATCGTGCTCGCGCTCGTGCTGAAGTACCCCTTCTTCCGCTTCGGCCCCGAGTACACCGCCGAGACCGGGCTCAGCCTCGTCGAGGGCTACGCCCGCAAGGGCCGCGGCTACCTGCTCGTCTTCTTCGCGCTGGCGACCGTCTCCTCGGTCATCTCCACGGCCGGGGTGACCCTGCTCGGCACGGTCATCCTGGCCTGGTTGCTGCCGGCCTCCTGGGGAGTGGGCGTCCCCGTGCTGGCCGCCGTGCTGATGCTCCTCACCTGGCTCCTGCTCGTGGGCGGGCACTACAAGGCACTCGACGGGGTGACGAAGGTCATCGTCGTCACCCTGGCGGTGGGGACCGTGGTCGCGGTGGTGATGGCCGCCGGGCGGTCCCCGGTGCGGGAGGCCGGGTTCGTCGACCCCTCCCCGTGGACCCTGGCCACCCTGCCCCTCCTGGTCGCCCTGGTCGGCTGGATGCCCGCGCCGGTCGAGATCAGCGCGCTCAACTCGCTGTGGGTCAAGGCCAAGGCCCAGGACCGACGGCTCTCCCGCGACGGCATCCTGTTCGACTTCACGACCGGCTACGTCGTCTCGGGCGTCCTGGCGCTGTTCTTCCTCGCCCTGGGCGTCTTCGTCCAGTACGGCAGCGGCCGGGAGCTGGAGGTCGCCGGGGGCGCCTACATCCCGCAGCTGCTGAACATGTACGGCGAGGCCATCGGCCGGTGGGCGGTGCCGCTCATGGCCGTCGTGGCCTTCTTCACGATGTTCGGCACGATCATCAGCGTCGTCGACGGCTACGCCCGCGCGTGCGCGGAGTCCCAGCGGCTCCTGCGCGGCCAGGCGGAGATGAGCCGGCGGACCAAGGACGTGTGGATCACCGGCATCGCGGTGGTCGGGCTGGTCATCGTGGTCTTCATGAGCGCCCAGCTGGCGGGGATGCTGCGGTTCGCGATGATCAGCGCCTTTCTCACCGCGCCGGTGTTCGCCTGGCTGAACTTCTCCCTGGTCCGCCACGAGCACCAGCTCTCGCCCACCCTGCGGGCGCTCACGTGGGCGGGCCTGGTGTTCCTGGCCGGGTTCGCCGTGCTCTTCCTGCTGAGCCTGACCGGCGTGCTCGGCTGAGCCCGCTCCCCGCGGTCGACCGCGCGCCGTCCCGTCGTGGGGTCACCCGGGGCGCAGCATCCGCACCTCGCGGACCCCGGCGTGCCCGTCCGGCGACACGGTTCCGTCGAGGGCGAATCCGTGCCGCTCGTAGAACCGCACCGCCCGCTCGTTGCCCTCGGCCACCCACAGGTAGGCCGGCCCCGCTCCCAGGACCTCGGCCAGCAGCCGCGCCCCCAGGCCTCTGCCCTGGTGCTCGGGCGCCACGTTCAGGGCCCAGAGCTGCTCGGGCGTGGGCGCGTCCTCGTCCCGGGCCGGTCCGCACATGAGCCACCCCGCCGGCCCGCCCTCGAGGACCGCCACCCGGATGCGCCGACCGTCGGCCGGCACGGTGTCGCGCGCGTAGGCCTGCGCCACCGAGTACCACAGCGGCCGGAAGGTCTCGACCGACAGCCCGTCGACGACCTCGTCGTCCATCAGGCCGCGGTAGGTGTGCCGCCACACCCGCGCGTGGAGCTCGGCGAACGGCTCCACGTCCTCCATGAGCGGGATCCGGAGGAGGTATGCCGCAGCACCGGGATCCGGCGCAGCGCTCACCGGGGGTCCTCCCCCAGCCGGTCCCGGACCCGCTCCACCTTGGTGCGCAGCTGGTCCTCGTGCCCCGGCCGCAGGTCGGCCTTGAGGACGAGCGAGACGCGGGGGCCGTGGGCCGCGGCGGCGTCGCACGCCGCCCGGACGACCGGAAGCACCTCGTCCCACTCCCCCTCGATCGTGGTGAACATCGAGGTGAGCTCGTAGGGGAGCCCGGAGTCGCGGACCACCCGCACGGCGTCGGCGACGGCCTCGCTGACCGAGCCGGAGCCGTCGGCGGCCACGGACGGAGCGACGGAGAACGCGAAGAGAGCCATGCCCGCCAGCCTAGCGAGCGCCCTCGCCGGCCCCGGAGAGCTCCGAGGTGAGCAGGGCGATCAGCTCGCGGGTGGAGGCTCCGCTGCGCCGGCGGTTCCGGGCGACAGGGTGCTGACGGTCGTGGCCGACAGGCACAGGACCTCCCCCGCTGTCGAGATCCTGCGGGTCCGGTCCACCCCAGGCGCCGCCGGGTCAGGACAGCGCGTCGACCACCCGGTCCGCGGCGGAGTACGGGTCGAGCCGGCCGGCGAGGACCTCACCGACCGCCTCGGCGAGGAGGCCGTCGCCGTGCTCGTCACCCAGGCGCTCGCGCAACCGTCCCAGGGCCAGCGTCTCGACCTCGCGGGCGGCCCGTCCCCGTCGGCGCCGGTCCAGCTCGCCGTGCTCGGCCAGCCACCCCCAGTGCTTGTCCAGGGCCTCCAGAAGCTCCTCGACGCCCTCTCCCCGGTCGGCCACCGTCCGCAGGACCGGGGGGCGCCACCGGTGCGGCTCCGTCCGGTCGCCCAGGGAGATCATGTGGCGCAGCTCGCGGACGGTGGCGTCGGCTCCCTCGCGGTCGGCCTTGTTGACGACGAAGACGTCGCCGATCTCCAGGATGCCTGCCTTGGCGGCCTGGACGCCGTCCCCCATCCCCGGGGCGAGCAGCACGAGCGTGGTGTCGGCCAGACCGGCGACCTCCACCTCGCTCTGTCCCACCCCCACGGTCTCCACGAGCACCACGTCGTGGCCGGCGGCGTCCAGCACCCGCAGCGCCTGCGGCGTGGCCCGGGCCAGACCGCCGAGGTGGCCGCGCGAGGCCATCGACCGGATGTAGACCCCCTCATCGAGCGCGTGGTCCACCAGCCGGATGCGGTCCCCGAGGAGGGCGCCGCCGGAGAACGGGCTGGAGGGGTCGACCGCCAGGACGGCCACCCGCAGACCTCGTCCGCGGAGGGCCCGGACGAGCATGGCGGTGGAGGTCGACTTGCCCACCCCCGGGCTGCCGGTCAGCCCGATCGTGCGGACGCCGGTGGCGTGCGGGGCCAGCGCGGCCATGACCTCGCGCAGGGCGGGGTCGTCGTTCTCGACGAGGGTGAGCAACCGGCCGAGGGCACGGGGGCTGCCCGCCCTGGCCTGCTCGACCAGCGTGGGGACGTCGACCTCGCGGCGGGTGCGCATGGGGCCAGCCTCGCAGAAGGTATGCGGTGCGCCCCGGCCCGGGTGCACCGCATACCCCGGGCGTCGTCAGCCCTGCGGAGCCGGCACCCGGACGATCAGGGCGTCGCCCTGTCCTCCGCCGCCGCAGAGCGCCGCCGCACCCACGCCGCCTCCGCGCCGCCGCAGCTCGAGCGCGAGGTGGAGCAGGATGCGTGCTCCGGACATGCCGATGGGGTGGCCCAGGGCGATCGCCCCGCCGTTGACGTTGACCCGTTCCGGGTCCAGGCCCAGCTCCTTGGTGGCGGCGAGCCCGACGGCGGCGAAGGCCTCGTTGATCTCGACCAGGTCGAGGTCGGTGGGCTCGACGCCCTCCTTCTTGCACGCCAGGGCGATCGCGCGCGACGGCTGGCTCTGCAGGGTGGAGTCGGGGCCGGCGACCATGCCGTGCGCACCGATCTCCGCGATCCAGGACAGGCCCAGCTCCTCGGCCTTCTCCCTGCTCATCACCACCACCGCGGCGGCGCCGTCGGAGATCTGCGAGGCCGAACCGGCCGTGATCGTGCCGTCCTTGCTGAAGGCCGGCCGCAGCCGGCCGAGGGACTCGACCGTCGTGTCGGCCCGGATGCCCTCGTCGGCCTTGAACGGCACCGGGTCGCCCTTGCGCTGAGGCACGTCGACGGCCACGACCTCCTCGTCGAAGAGGCCCTTCTCCCAGGCGGCGGCCGCCAGCTGGTGGCTGCGGGCGGCGAAGGCGTCCTGCTCCTCGCGGGTGAACTCGCGGTCCGCGGTGTTGGCGTCCTCGGTCAGGTTGCCCATCGCCTGGTCGGTGAAGGCGTCCCAGAGCCCGTCGAAGGCCATGTGGTCCCGCACGGTGACGTCGCCGTACTTGTAGCCGCTGCGCGACTTCTCCAGCAGGTGGGGAGCGTTGGACATCGACTCCTGGCCGCCGGCCACGACCACGTCGACCTCTCCGGCCCGGATCAGCTGGTCGGCCAGCGCGATCGCGTCGATCCCCGAGAGGCAGACCTTGTTGATGGTCAGGGCGGGCACGTCCATGGGGATGCCGGCCCGCACCGCCGCCTGGCGGGCCGGGATCTGGCCGGCGCCGGCGGTGAGCACCTGGCCCATGATCACGTAGTCCACCTGGTCCCCGGTGATGCCCGCCTTCTCCAGCGCCCCGGCGATCGCGACCCCGCCGAGGTCGGCGCCGCTGAAGCCCGAGAGCGAGCCGAGGAGACGGCCCATCGGGGTGCGCGCCCCGGCGACCAGGACGGACGTGGGAGTGGTGCTCGTGCTCATGGACATGACCTCCAGCATCGGTGGTGGGAGCGGTTCTGCGGCCCACTGTAGTGCGCCGGGGAGGGCCGTCCGACGGCCGGTCGGAGGGCCCCGAGGACCGCCCGACCCGTGCCGCTCAGCCCCCGTGGGCCAGCATCCCGGCCACGACGGTGGCCGAGACCCGGGTGTCCCGCAGCCGTCGGGCCTGCTCGCCCGAGGACGCCCCCGCCGGTCCGAGGGGGTCCTCCTCCAGAAGCACCAGGTCGCCGGGGGACCCGGTGCGCACGCGGCGACCGTCGACGGAGGCGGCCAGGGCCTCGGTCGGGGTCAGGGCCTGCTCGGGGTGCCAGGGCGGCTCGTCGACCGGGCCGCGGTGCACGGCGGCCGCCGCGGCGAGCCACGGGTCGAGGGGGGAGACCGGCGCGTCCGAGCCGAGGACCACCGGGATCCCGTGGTCCAGGAAGCTGCGCAGCGTGAACGTGCGGTCGGTGCGGTCGGGCCAGCACTGCTCGGCGACCACCCGGTCGTCGAGCAGGTGGGCCGGCTGCACGCTCGCCCGCACCGGCAGCCGGCGCCAGAGGTCCAGGTCCTCGGTCGCGACGAGCTGGGCGTGCTCGATCCCCCCGGTCGCCCCCGTCCGCTCGAACGCCCGCAGGGCCTGGTGCACCGCGGCGTCGCCGATGGCGTGCAGGGCCACGTCGAGTCCGGCCCGCGTCGCCGTGGCGAGCAGCTCGACGAGCTCCTCCCCCGAGAGGTTGGCGGCTCCGCAGGGGTCGACCAGCCGGTCGGCGTCGGCGTAGGGCTGGCAGCACCACGCGGTCCTGGTGTTGAGCGACCCGTCGCTGATGATCTTCAGCGGCCCCATGGTCACCAGTCCGTCCGTGGCCCGCACCGACCCACCGGTGCGCACCCCCGCCGCCGCCAGGACCTCGTCCAGCCCCTCGGGGTAGACGCCCACCCGGGCCCGGACCGGCGGCAGGTGCTCGGCGACCCGGTCGCGCCAGTGCGCCCACGGCGGCCGAACTCCAGGTCGGTGATCCCCACCACGCCCCGCGCGAGGGCGTCCGCCAGGGCGAGCGCCACCCCCGCCTCGGCCTCCTCGTGCGCCCCCGGCAGCGCGCTGAGCCGTTCGTAGACGGCGAACCACTCCCCCTCGGCCACGACCCCGGCGCGACGGGGGGCGCCGAGCAGGTCGAGCGCCGGGGTGTTCAGCCATCCGTGGTGGCCGTCCCCGCTGATGAGGACGACCGGCACCTGCGTGGTGACGCCGTCCAGGTCGGCCACGGTGGGGTCCTGGGCCCACGTCGCCGGGCGGTGCCCCCACCCGGTGATCACGCCGCTGCTCGGCAGGCCGCCCTCCGCGAGCCGTCGGCGCACCCGCTCCAGCGCCTCGGCGACGCCGCCGGTGCCCTGCAGGTCCAGCCTGCTGCGCACCAGCCCCCACTGCCGGACGTGCACGTGGTGGTCCCACAGCCCGGGCAGGACCCAGCGGTCCCCGCCGTCGAGCTCGGCCACCCCCCGGTGGTCGGGCCAGGCCGGGGCCGACGGCGGTCACGAGCCCGTCCTCGACGAGGACGTCGACCGGCAGGTCCGTGCGGACGGACGGGTCGGGCACCGCCCCGTCCAGCGGCACGACGCGGACACCGCGCACCAGGAGAGAGTCCATAGGGAGGGAGTATGCCGCCCGCGCCGTCCTCCGTCGGTGCCCGGGCCTAGTCTGGATCCCATGAGCGCAACCCCCGGTCCGCAGGACCCCACGGCGCGCAGCGCGCTCGGGCCCCTCCTCCTGGCGATCGACCACGTCGGCATCGCGGTGCCCGACCTGGACGCCGCCATCGCCTTCCACCAGGACGTGCTGGGCAACCGGGTCGTCCACGAGGAGACCAACGCCGAGCAGGGCGTGCGCGAGGCGATGGTCGCGGTCGGTCGGGCCGACACCGGTGGTGGTGCTCCGGCCGCGATGCTGCAGCTGCTGGCCCCCACCGGGCCGGAGTCGACCATCGCCAGGTTCCTGGACCGCTCGGGGCCGGGGCTGCAGCAGCTGGCCTACCGGGTCTCCGACCTCGACGCCGCGTGCGCGGTGCTGCGCGGGCGGGGCCTGCGGCTGCTCTACGACGAGCCGCGGCGGGGGACGGCGGGGTCGCGGATCAACTTCATCCACCCCAGGGACGCCGGTGGGGTGCTCGTCGAGCTCGTGGAGCCTGCCGGGTGAGCCGCACGCGTACGCGGATCCGCCGGGGACGCAGGGTGCTGCGCAGGCTGCGGCCCCACCACGTCCCCAGGGCGGGGCGGGTGGCCGTCCGCCGCTGGCAGGACTACCGGGAACGCCAGCTGGCCCTGCTGGCCGAGAGCAACCGCCTGCAGCAGGAGCTGCGCGACCAGGTGGTCGCGCCGCTGGCGGCGGTGCGGGGCGCGGACCTGCCCGCCCGGGGAGGCGCGGTGCCCCCCGAGGAGGGCGGGACCCCCGAGGCAGATTCCAGGGCGGGACGAAGCTGGGCGGTCGCCTCACCGTTCTACGTCGGTTTCACCTTCGCGCTGGGGGCGCTGCTGGCCTGGCTGCTCGTGCAGAACCTGACCCGGCTGACCTCGGTCTTCACCTTCCTGCTCGTCGCGCTCTTCGTCACGCTGGCGCTCGACCCGGTCGTGCAGTGGCTCACCCGGCGGGGGTTCGGCCGGGGGCCCGCGGTCCTCGTCGTCTTCCTGGGGCTGGTCGCGCTCGTCACCGTCGTCGGGCTCCTGGTCGTCCCGCCGATCGTCGCGCAGGCCGGTGCCCTGGTCGAGAAGTTCCCGTCCTACCTGCAGAACCTGGGCAGCCAGCCGTGGCTGGCCGATCTGGACTCCCGCTACGACCTCTCCGGGCGCCTCACCGAGGAGGCCGACCGCCTGGCCACGGACGGGCGCACCATCTCCACCGTCTTCGGCGGTGTCCTGGGCGCTGCCGGCTGGGTCGCCGGAAGCCTGGTGGGGATCCTCACCTCCGTCATCCTCACCCTCTACCTGCTGGCGACCCTCCCGACGGTCAAGGACGCGGCCTTCCTGCTCGTCCCCAGCAGCCGGAGGACCCGGGTCGTCGGCCTGGCCGAGGAGATCATGCGCCGGGTCGGCGGCTACGCGCTCGGGCAGAGCGCGGTCGCCACGATCAACGCCGCGTGCTCCTGGATCATGATGCAGATCATGGGCATCCCCTACCCGGCCGTGCTCGCGGTGCTCGTCGGGCTCCTGGGACTGATCCCGATGATCGGCGCCACCCTGGGCGCGATCATCGTCGGACTGGTCGCGCTGACCGTCTCCCCCACCGTCGTGCTGGTCGTCATCGTCTACTACGTGGTCTACCAGCAGGTCGAGAACTACGTCATCGTCCCCAACATCATGCGCCGCACCGTCTCCGTCCCCGGCGCGGTCACGGTGGTCGCGGTCCTCGTCGGCGGCACCCTGCTGGGCGTCCTGGGCGCGCTCATCGCCATCCCTGTGGCCGCGGGCCTGCTGCTGCTCTACCACGAGGTGCTCGTCCCCCGGCAGCAGCGGGCGTAGGGCCAGGGGCTCCACCGTCGGTCGCGTCGTCGGACGTGACGTCAGACGCGGCGGCGGCCCAGGCTCCGGGTCCGTGCCAGCGGCTCCGGGCTCCAGGCCCAGTGCTAGGCGAAGGACCCGCCCGGACGCCGGCGGTCGCGCGCCGACCAGCAGACGGTGTGCCAGTGGCGCCGGTTCTCCACCTGCTGCATCCCGTCCACCGGCCAGACCACGGTGTGAGCCACGTCCGCACCCACCTCGTGCTGGCAGCCCGGGCACCGGTAGGCCCGGCCGCCGGCGTTGGGCGCGACCTGGCGGACGGCCCAGACCTGTCCGGCCCAGGGCACCTCGAGCACCGAGGGACCGCGCGGGAAGGGCGCCGGCCCGTTGGGGCCACGCCCGTCCCGCACCGGCCGGCCCCGGCGGCGCGGGCGGTTGGACCGGGGCGACACGGCCGTGTCAGCCGGTGAAAGGACGGTCCAGCAGGACGTGCTCCAGCAGCAGCGGGGACGGCTGCACGGACTCCGGCGGCAGGCCCGCACCGCCGGCCGCGAGCTCCTCGCAGACGGCCAGCACCTCGTCGGCGCCGATCTGGTCGATCATCGCGAACGGACCCACCGGGTACCCCAGGCCGTGCTGGAGGGCGGTGTCGATGTCCTCGACACCGGCGTACCCCTCGTCGAGCATCCGGACCGCGTCGTTGAGGTGCGGCACGAGCAGGGCGTCGACGACCATCCCCGGGCGGTCCCGGCAGACCACCGGCTCGGCCCCGATCCGACCGACCACCTCGCGCAGCAGGTCCACGGTCGTCCGGTCGGTCGCGGAGGAGCGGCCGATCTCCACGACCTGGCCGTTGCCGGTCGGGGCGTGCACCTGCAGCACGGCCGCCCGCTCGGGCCGGCCGGAGAGGGCGCCCACGGCCACCGCGGCCTCGGGGTTGACGGTGGTCAGCACCGTGTCGGGTCCGACGACCTCGGCGAGCGCCTGCCACAGCTCCTCACCGCCCGCCTCGAGCCAGGCGTCGCCGTCCGGCAGCTCCTCGTCCGTGGGAGACGGGGCGGGGGCCGAGGCCTCCACCACGAGTCCGACGTCGGCCAGCCGGGCCAGCTCGACACGGTCACCCGGGTCCTGCACGCGGGTGACGGCATACCCTCCGTCCTGGAGGCGGGAGGCCAGCTCGTCGGCCAGCTCCCCCGCGCCGACGACCCCGACGGCCGTCAGGCCGGAGGCCGGAGGCGGGGACGGCGTCCGCTCGTCCTCGACGACCTGGCCACGGCCGGGAGCGGCGTAGGTGTAGAACCCGCGGCCGCTCTTGCGGCCCAGCAGACCGGCGGTGACCATCCGCTCGAGCATCGGGCTGGGAGCGTGCATCGGGCTGCGGCTGTGGGCGTAGATCACGTCGCCGATGTGGTGGCACACGTCCAGGCCGACGAGGTCCATGAGCGTGCACGGGCCCATCGGCAGACCCGCTCCCACGCGCATCGCGGTGTCCAGGTCCTCCCGGCTCACGTGCCCCTGCTCGAGCATGCGCAGGGCCGAGACGAAGTAGCCGAAGAGCAGGTAGTTGGCCACGAAGCCGGCGCGGTCGCCGACGACGACCGGCTTCTTGCCGATCCGCTCCGAGAGGTCCACCACCGCGCGCGTGACCTCCTCGTCCGTCCGCAGGGTGGTGATGACCTCCACCAGCTTCAGGACGGGGGCCGGGTTGAAGAAGTGCAGGCCCACGACCCGCCCGGGGTGCCGGGTGCCCGCGGCGATCGAGGTGATCGAGAGGCTGGAGGTGTTGGAGGCCAGCACCGCGTCCTCGGCGACGATGTCGTCGAGCTGGCCGAAGACCCGGTGCTTGAGGTCGAGGACCTCCGGCACGGCCTCGACCACGAGGTCGGCGTCGGCGAGCCTGGCCATCTCGGTGGTGATCGTGACCCGGTCCAGGATCCGGGCCTGGCCGTCCTGGTCCAGCCTGCCCTTCTGCACCGCGCGGTCGGTCGAGGACCGCAGGATCGCCCGCCCCCGGTCGGCGTACTCCTGCGTCGTCTCGACCCCGACGACCGTCAACCCTCCCCGGGCGAAGACCTCGACGATGCCGGCACCCATGGTGCCCAGTCCGATGACCCCGACGGTGGTGATCTCACGCATGCGCCGATCCTCTCAGACGGTGGGGGCGCCCACGGGTCGGGGTGGGAGCGCGGCCGCGGGTTAGGGTGGCCGGCGTGCGTGTCGTGATCGCCCGGTGCTCCGTCGACTACCACGGCGCCCTCGAGGCCCACCTGCCGCTGGCGACCCGCCTGCTCATGGTCAAGGCCGACGGGTCGGTCCTGGTCCACTCCGACGGTGGGTCCTACAAGCCCCTGAACTGGATGGCTCCGCCCTGCTCGATGGCCCAGGTCGAGCCGGACGAGCTCGAGCGCGAGGAGGGCGTGCAGCAGGTCTGGCTCGTCTCGCACGCCAAGCGCGAGGACACCCTGCGGGTGCGGCTGCACGAGATCCACGCGGACAGCTCTCACGAGCTCGGCATCGACCCCGGGCTGGTCAAGGACGGCGTCGAGGCCCAGCTCCAGGCGCTCCTGGCGGAGCACATCGTCACCCTCGGGGAGGGCTGGACCCTGCTGCGCCGCGAGTACCCCACCGCGATCGGGCCGGTGGACATCCTGTGCCGGGACGCCGACGGCGCCACCGTGGCGGTGGAGATCAAGCGGCGCGGCGACATCGACGGGGTGGAGCAGCTGACCCGCTACCTCGAGCTGCTCAACCGCGACCCCCACCTGGCACCCGTCCAGGGCGTCTTCGCAGCCCAGCAGATCCGGCCCCAGGCCAGGGTGCTGGCCACGGACCGCGGCATCCGCTGCGTCACGCTCGACTACGAGGCCCTGCGCGGTCGGGACGACGCCGCCGCCCGGCTGTTCTAGCGCCCGTGCCCGGCTGCGGCAGAATCGGGGCATGAGCCCCCGCGCCGCGATCGCCGCCCCCAACGCCCACGCCACCCGTGCGGCGCAGCACGCGCTGGACGAGGGCGGGACCGCGGTGGACGCCGCCATCGCCGGGATGCTGGCCGCCACGGTCACCGAGCCGGGCGTGATCTCGCCCCTCGGCGGGTGCTACGTCACGGTGTGGCCCGCCGGGGGCGAGCCGGTCGTCGTCGACGGCAACGTCGAGATGCCCGGGCGCGACCAGCCCCCGGAGCGGCTGGGCTCGGGCCTCATCGAGGCGGCGTCCGCCTACGGCGGGGGGATGGTGACCTACGTGGGGCCCGGCTCGGTGGCCACGCCCGGGATGTTCGCGGCGATGGGGTGGGCGCACGACCGGTTCGGGCGCGCCCCCTGGAGCGAGCTCGTCCAGCCGGCCGCCGACGTCGCCCGGTCCGGCTACCCGCTCGGGCGGATCGCCCAGTCCTACCTCGTCCTCGTCACGGAGACCATCCTGGCCTGGGACCCCGCCACCCGGGCCCTGCTGACCGTCGACGGCGCACCTCCGCCCGTGGGCCACCCGGTGATCGACCCGGTCCTGGCCGCCACCTGGAGCAGATCGGGGCCGAGGGCCCCGACACCGTCTACCGGGGGGAGCTGGCCAGGACCATCGCCCAGGACGTGCAGGACCGGGGCGGGCTGCTGGGCCTGGCGGACCTCGCCGCCTACCGGGCGGTGCCCCGCCCGGCGCTGCGCAGCCGCCTCGGCGACTGGGACCTCGCCTGCAACCCGCCACCTTCGATCGGCGGTCCGGTCCTCACGGCCCTGCTCCGTCTGCTCGGAGCCACCGGCGGCGACATCGGACCGGCCGGGGCGGCCGCGGTCATGACCGAGGTGCTCGACATCCGCCTCGACCGCATCGACACCGCCGCCGACCTCGCGGCCGCAGGGGCCGAGCTGCTGGAGACGCTCCACGAGATCGGGTCCGCCGGACTGCCCACGTCGCCGTCCACGGCGCACGTGTCCGTGGTCGACGCCAGGGGCACCGCCTGCGCCCTCACGGCCTCGGCCGGCTACGGCTCCGGCATGACGATCACCGGGACCGGCCTGGTGGCCAACAACGCTCTGGGTGAGCTGGAGCTGAACCGGCTCGGGCTGCACGCCCTTCCCCCGGGGACCCGGCTGGCCTCGAACATGGCCCCGACCGTGGCCCGGCGCGACGACGGCTCGGTGCTGGCGATCGGCACCCCGGGTGCGGACCGGATCACCACCGCCCTGGCGCAGGTGCTCCTGCACCTGGCCCGGCACGGCGAGGACCTGCAGACGGCGGTGGACCGTCCACGGATGCACCCCCGTCGGCTGGACGACGGATCGACCCGCGTCGAGCACGAGCAGGACGCCACGATCGCAGCCAGCCTCGACGACGCCGGGCTGGCCCGCAACGAGCACCCGCTCCACGTCATGTACTTCGGCGGCGTCGGCGCCGCCCTGCGCACCGGGGACGGCGAGCTGCAGGCCGCGGCCGACCCCCGGCGGGAGGCGGCCACGCTCATCACCTGAGGGGTGCGCCCACCTCGGACCGTCCGCGCATGGGACGATGCCCGCATGGTCAACCTCACCCGGATCTACACCCGCACCGGCGACGACGGCACGACCGCGCTCGGGGACCTCGGACGCACCGGCAAGAACGACCCGCGCCTCGTCGCCTACGCCGACACCGACGAGACCAACTCCCTCATCGGGGTGGCGCTGGCGGGGGCGAGCCTGCCCGTGGACGTCCAGCACACGCTCACCCGGGTGCAGAACGACCTCTTCGACGTCGGGGCCGACCTGGCCATGCCCCTGCGGGCCAGCTACGACTGGGAGCCGCTGCGCGTCCAGGCGGAGTGGATCGAGGAGCTGGAGGCCGACTGCGACCGCCACAACGAGGAGCTGGAGCCCCTCCGGTCCTTCATCCTCCCCGGCGGCACGCCCGGCTCGGCCCACCTGCACGTGGCCCGCACGGTGGCCCGCAGGGCCGAGCGGTCGGCCTGGGCGGCCATGGACGTCCACGGGGACGCACCGGCGCCGGAGGGTGCGGACAAGGGGGTCGGCGGGATCAACCCGTTGGCGCCGAAGTACCTCAACCGCCTCTCCGACCTGCTCTTCATCCTCGCGCGGGTCGCCAACCGCTCGCAGGGCGACGTGCTGTGGCGGCCGGGTGGCGGCCGCGTCGAGGTTCCGGAGCGCCGGCGGCGAAAGGGTGCTCAGGCCACCCGCGACTGACGGTAGCCCGGGGGGACGGCCTCGACCCACGCCCGCAGGGCCGTGTAGTGCTGCTCGTCGAGAGCCAGGTCGAAGGTCACCGTCCCGTAGCGCACGGGCACCTGGATGAGATCGGGGCGGCCCAGCTGCCCGGCCTCCTGCGCCGTCACGGCCGAGGCCATGCCCAGGTCGAGGTCCGCCCGCATCCACGGGCCGTCGGCAAGACCGCCCGGCCCACGGACGGCCAGACCGTCCTCGGTGAAGCGCAGCGTGCCCCGACGCCAGTCCGTGGTGCCGCGCCGGTAGGCGGCGGGCATCGGCGGACAGATGACGTCCTGGTCGGCGAAGCGCTGGAAGAGCACCAGCCCCAGGCCCAGGATCACCAGCGCGCCGACGGCCGCGAGGAGCACCAGGACGAGGCTCTCCGGCATGGTGTCAGGCGGTGGTCGGGCTGGACAGGCTGCCGGCGTCCACGCTGTCGGCGACGATGACGACGCGGTCGTGGTCGACCGACAGGAACCCACCGTCGATCGTCACGGTCTCCGTCGAACCCCCCGGCGCGACGATCCGCACGTCCCCGGTGACGAGCACCCCCAGGAGCGGGGTGTGACCCGGCAGGATCCCGAGCTCGCCGTCGGTGCTGCGCGCGCTGACGCTCGCGGCCTCGCCCTCCCAGACCTTGCGGTCCGCGGCGACCAGCTGGACCTTGAGTTCACTCACGGGTTCTTGTCCTCTCGGGTACGGCGGCGGTCCCGAGCAGTCTACCGGTCGCCCGGGCCCTGCCGGGACGACTCCCGGGAGGCCAGACCCAGGTGGTGGGCCTCCTCCCACAGCTCGGCGCGCACCCGCGGGTGCGCCGCCCGCTCGATGAGGTGACGGGCCTGGTCCTTCTCGCTGTGCCCGAACAGCGGCGCCACCCCCTGCTCGGTGACGATCGCGGAGGCCTGGAAGGAGGTGACCGGCTCGTCCACCATCGGCACGATCGTGGACACGTCGGCCTTGGGGTGCCACGAGCGCAGCGCCATGATCGCCTGCCCGCCCTGCGAGTGCAGCGCCCCCACGATGAAGTCCGTCTGGCCGCCGAAGCCGCTGTGGATCCGGGTATCGATCCGCGAGGCGTTGGCCTGGCCGAAGAGGTCGACCTCCAGGGCGGTGTTGATCGAGGTCATGGACCGCTGCCGGGCGATCAGGGCCGGGTCGTTGGTGCGTTCGGTCCGCAGCAGGTGCACCCGCCGGTTGCCGTCGAGCCAGGCGTAGAGCTCCGGCGAGCCGAAGAGGAAGGACGTGGTCAACGGGTGCTCGTCGTCGAGCGCTCCGGCGGCGTCGAGGGCCAGCACCCCGTCGGAGAACATCTCGGTCCACACCGCAGTCCCCGGTGCCCCGTCAGCGCCGCCAGCACGGCGTCGGGCACCGTCCCGATGCCCATCTGGAGGGTGGCTCCGTCGGGCACCATCGCGGCCACCCGTTCCCCGATCACCCGGGCGTCCTCACCCAGCGGGACGCCCGTCGGCGGCGAGGGCAGCTCGCTGCTCGTGGCCACGGCCAGGTCGACGTGCTCCACGGGCACGAGGGCGTCTCCGTGCGTGAAGGGCATCCGGTCGTTGATCTGCGCCACCACGAGGCCGCCGCGCTCCCGGCAGGCCTCGATCGCGGCGGGGAGCACGTTGACCTCGATCCCGAGGGAGACCACCCCGTCGCGGGGCGGGGAGCAGTGCAGCAGGACCGCGTCCACCGGCAGCGCGCGGCGGAAGAGCACCGGGACCAGGGAGAGCCGGGAGGGGACGTAGCGCAGTCCGGGGTGGCGCCGCTGGCCCGCGCCCACGAAGCTGGTCTCGGCGACGACCCCCTCGCGCTCCGGCAGGCCGGGCGGGCCGTTGAGGGTGTTGAGCACGTAGCTCGGCACGTGCTCGTCGAGGATCCGGACCAGCTCCCAGGGCACGCTCGAGTTGCCGGACACCACGACCCGGGGGTCGGCGGGCAGGGCGCGCAGCGCGGCGGCCAGGGCCGGCGTGTCGACGGTGATCACGTGCCCATTGTGTCCTCGGCGCGACCAGGACCGGCCGGGGGTCTCCTCCCCCGTGCCCGTCGTCCGCCATCCCCCCGCGCCCGGCGTCCGCCCGGCCTTCCCTCCGGCCCCCACCCGGCACCCCGTGCGGGGGCCGGTGCGCCGGGCGTGTCGGGCGTGCCGGCGGGGCCGGGAGTACGAGGGGCCGGTGCGGGCCGGGAGCACGAGGGGCCGGTGCGGATCGCTCCGCACCGGCCCCTGCGCGCACACCCCGAGGAGTGCGGGGTCAGCTCAGCTGTTCTTCTCCAGCTCGGCGGCCTGGCGCTCGACGTCGTCGAGCCCACCGCACATGAAGAAGGCCTGCTCGGGGACGTGGTCGTACTCGCCGTCGGCGACCTTGGTGAAGGCCTCGATGGTGTCGGCCAGCGGGACCGTCGAGCCCTCGATGCCGGTGAACTGCTTGGCCACGTAGGTGTTCTGCGACAGGAACCGCTGGATCCGCCGGGCCCGGCCGACCAGGATCTTGTCCTCCTCGGAGAGCTCGTCGATGCCGAGGATGGCGATGATGTCCTGCAGCTCCTTGTAGCGCTGCAGGATCGACTTCACCCGCACGGCCGTGTCGTAGTGCTCGCGGGTGATGTAGCGCGGGTCCAGGATCCGGCTGGTGGAGGTCAACGGGTCCACGGCCGGGTAGATGCCCATCGAGGCGATCGGGCGGGAGAGCTCGGTGGTCGCGTCGAGGTGGGCGAAGGTGGTCGCCGGCGCCGGGTCGGTGTAGTCGTCGGCCGGGACGTAGATCGCCTGCATCGAGGTGATCGAGTGCCCGCGGGTGGAGGTGATCCGCTCCTGCAGGGTGCCCATCTCGTCGGCCAGGTTGGGCTGGTAGCCCACGGCCGAGGGCATGCGGCCCAGCAGGGTCGAGACCTCCGAGCCGGCCTGGGTGAACCGGAAGATGTTGTCGATGAACAGCAGCACGTCCTGCTTGGCCACGTCGCGGAAGTACTCCGCCATCGTCAGCGCGGACAGGGCCACCCGCAGGCGCGTGCCCGGCGGCTCGTCCATCTGGCCGAAGACGAGGGCGGTCTGGCCGAGGACCCCGGCCTCCTCCATCTCCACGATGAGGTCGTTGCCCTCACGGGTCCTCTCGCCGACCCCGGCGAACACCGAGACACCACCGTGGTCCCGGGCGACCCGGGCGATCATCTCCTGGATCAGCACGGTCTTGCCGACACCGGCACCACCGAACAGACCGATCTTGCCGCCGAGGACGTAGGGCGTCATGAGGTCGATGACCTTGATGCCGGTCTCGAACATCTGGGTCTTGGACTCCAGCTGGTCGAACGCCGGCGCCTGGCGGTGGATCCCCCAGCGCTCGGTGATGTCCAGCGTCTCGCCCTCCTCGAGGTCGAGCACGTCGCCCGTGGCGTTGAACACGTGACCCAGGGTCACGTCGCCGACGGGCACGGTGATCGGACCACCGGTGTCCTGCACCGCGGCGCCGCGGACGAGTCCGTCGGTGGGCTGCAGCGAGATCGCGCGGACCATGTTGTCGCCGATGTCCTGGGCGACCTCGAGGTTGATCGTCTTGGTCTCCCCGCCGAGCGTGACCTCGGTCTTGAGGAGGTTGTAGAGGGAGGGCATCTGCCCGGGCGGGAACTCGACGTCGACGACCGGGCCGATGATCCGGGACAGACGACCGACGCCGCCCTGCGACTGCTCCTGTGCCGGAGCCTCAGTGGTAGCCATGCTCATGGTTTGCGTTCCTTCTCACTTGGCGTCGGCGAGGGCGCTCGCGCCGCCCACGATTTCGCTGATCTCTTGGGTGATCTCGGCCTGGCGGGCCTGGTTCGCCAGCGGGTGTAGGTCTTGATGAGCTCCTCGGCGTTGTCCGTCGCCGACTTCATGGCCCGCTGGCGGGCCGCCAGCTCGGACGCGGACGCCTGCAGCAGCGCGTTCCAGATCCGGGAGGTGACGTACTTGGGCAGGAGCGCGTCGAGCACCTCCCGGCCGTCGGGCTCGAACTCGTAGAGGGGGTAGATGTCCTCCTCCGTCGCCGGGGTGTCGTCCTCGACGACCTCCAGGGGCAGGAGCCGCACGACGTGGACCTCCTGGGTCACCATCGAGACGAACCGGGTGGAGACGATGTGCAGCTCGTCCACCCCGCCGTCCTCCGACCCCGTGACGAAGTCCTGGGTCAGTCGCGTCGCGATCTCCTTGGCCACCTCGAAGGTGGGCGCGTCGGAGAAGCCCGACCACGACTGCTCGAAGGAGCGGCCCCGGAACTTGTAGAAGCCCTCGGCCTTGCGGCCAGCCAGGTAGGGCACGAACTCCTTGCCCTCGTCGTCGGCCAGCAGCTCGCGCAGCTGTTCGCTGCGCTTGAGGACGTTGCCCGCGTAGGCACCGGCGAGCCCACGGTCGCTGGTGACGATGAGCACCCCCGCACGCCGCACGGTCTCCCGCTCGGTGGTCAGCGGGTGGTCGACGTCGGAGTAGCTGGCGACGGCGGACACGGCGCGGGTGATCGCGTTCGCGTACGGCGTCGTCTCGGCCACGCGCTGCCGCGCCTTGACCACGCGCGAGGCGGCGATGAGCTCCATCGCCCGGGTGATCTTCTTGGTCGACTGGACGGACCGGCTGCGCTGGCGGTACTCCCGCTGCTGCGCTCCCATATCTCGCCTCTCTCGTGTGTCTCTAGCGTCTGCGGTCGGTTCGTGCCTGCCGGCCGGGTGCGGGTATGCCGTGGGGCGCGCCCCACGGCATACCCGACGGGGTCAGCGGCGACGGACCTTGATCTGCTCCTGGTCCACGTCCTCGTCCTCGAGGGCGTCGACGTTGTCGAAGTCCTCGTCCGAGCCCACGCGGACCTCCTGGCTGTCGTCCGGGCGGAACTCCTGCTTGAAGGCCTTCATGGCCTCGACCAGGGTGGCCTCGGTGTCGTCACCCATCTTGCCGGTCTCGCGGATGCCGTCCAGCAGGCCGCGCTCGTTGCGCCGCAGGTAGTCGACCCACTCGCCCTCGAACCGGCGCACGTCGGAGACGGGGACGTCGTCGATGTGGCCGTTGGTGCCGGCCCAGATGATCGCGACCTGCTCCTCGACCGCGACCGGGGAGGCCTGCGGCTGCTTGAGGATCTCCACCATGCGCGCACCGCGCTCCAGCTGCGCCTTGGACGCCGCGTCGAGGTCGGAGGCGAACATCGCGAACGCCTCCATCTCGCGGAACTGCGCCAGGTCCACCTTGAGGCGGCCCGAGACCGACTTCATGGCCTTGATCTGCGCGGCACCGCCGACGCGGGAGACCGAGACACCCACGTCGATCGCGGGGCGGACGTTGGAGTTGAACAGGTCGGCCTGCAGGTAGATCTGGCCGTCGGTGATGGAGATGACGTTCGTCGGGATGTACGCCGAGACGTCACCGGCCTTGGTCTCGATGATCGGCAGACCGGTCATCGAGCCGGCGCCCAGCTCGTCGGAGAGCTTGGCGCAGCGCTCGAGCAGCCGGCTGTGCAGGTAGAAGACGTCGCCGGGGTAGGCCTCACGGCCCGGCGGGCGACGCAGCAGCAGCGACACCGCGCGGTAGGCCTCGGCCTGCTTGGACAGGTCGTCGAAGACGATGAGGACGTGCTTGCCCTGGTACATCCAGTGCTGGCCGATGGCCGAGCCGGTGTAGGGGGCCAGGTACTTGAAGCCCGCCGCGTCGGAGGCCGGGGCCGCGACGATGGTGGTGTACTCCAGCGCGCCGTTCTCCTCGAGCGTGCCCCGCACGCCGGCGATCGTCGAGCCCTTCTGGCCGATGGCGACGTAGATGCAGCGGACCTGCTTCTCCGGGTCGCCGGACTCCCAGTTGGCCTTCTGGTTGAGGATCGTGTCGATCGCCACCGCGGTCTTGCCGGTCTGGCGGTCGCCGATGATCAGCTGACGCTGACCGCGGCCGATCGGGATCATCGAGTCGATGGCCTTGATGCCGGTCTGCATCGGCTCGTGCACCGACTTGCGCATCATCACGCCGGGAGCCTGCAGCTCCAGCGCGCGGCGTCCCTCGTCCTCGATGTCGCCCAGGCCGTCGATCGGCACGCCCAGGGGGTTGACGACCCGGCCCAGGTAGTCGTCCCCGACGGGGACCGAGAGGACCTCGCCGGTGCGGCGCACCGGCTGACCCTCCTCCAGGCCCGAGAAGTCGCCCAGGACGATGACACCGATCTCGTGGACGTCCAGGTTCAGCGCCAGGCCGAGGGTGCCGTCCTCGAACTCCAGCAGCTCGTTGGTCATCACCGAGGGCAGGCCCTCGACGTGGGCGATGCCGTCGCCGGCGTCGACCACGCGCCCGACCTCCTCGCGGGAGGCGGCGTTCGGCTCGTAGGACTGGACGAACTGGTCCAGGGCGTCCCGGATCTCCTCCGGACGGATCGAAAGCTCCGTCATGTCTCTTCTCCTCGTCGTCGGTCCGCTCGTGCGGCCCGGGTGTCTGTCGTGGCGGGTGTGCGGTGGACTCAGCCGGTCATCTGCCGACGGGCGTCGGCCAGCCGCTGGCTGACCGTGCCGTCGATGACCTCGTCGCCGATCTCCACCCGGATGCCACCGACGACGTCCTCGTCGATGACCACGTTCGTGTGGACCTGGCGGCCGTACTGGGTGCTCAGGGCGGCCGTGAGGCGGTCGAGCTGCTCCTGGGAGAGCGGCACGGCGCTGGTGACGGTCGCGGTGACCTGGTCCTGACGGTCTGCGGCCTGCTCCAGGAAGGAGGCGACGGCCATGTCGAACCGGCGGCCCCGGGTGCCGGCCACCGCCTGGCGGGCCAGGCGGACGGTCTCCGGGGCGGTGCGCACCGACAGCAGCCGGTCGACCAGGGAGACCTTGGCCTGCAGGTCGGCGCGGCGGTCCGCCAGGGCGGCCTGCAGGTCCGGGGTGCCGTCGACGATCCGGGAGAACCGGAACAGCTCGTCCTCGACCTGCCCCAGCCGGCCGTGCCGCTGGGCCTGAGCGAGCATCGCCTCGACCCCGAGGCGCTCCAGCGCGGTCACCAGGTCGCCCTGACGGGGCCAGCGCTGGGCCACCGTCGTCCGGACGACCGCCAGCGCGTCCGCGCCGACCTTGCCCCCCAGGAGCCGTTCGGCCAGCGCGGCCTTGTCGGCCCCCTCACGGGAGGGGTCGGCCAGGTTGCGGCGCAGGGTCGGGTTGGCGTCCACGACGCGGGCGACGGCCCACAGGTCGTCGGCCACCGCGGCGGGGTCACCCTCCAGCGTCTGCTGCAGGGCCTGGTCGGCCTCGTGGTAGGACCGGCGGAAGGCGCTCTCCATCAGCGTCCCTGCTCCGACCCGAGACGCGACGGGCTGATGGCGCCCGACTCCAGCTCGCCGAGGAAGCGGTCCACGATGCCGCGCTGGCGCGCCTCGTCGTCCAGCGACTCGCCGACGATCTTGCTGGCCAGGGCGGTCGAGATCGCTCCGACCTCCCCGCGCAGCTGGACCATCGCCTGCTGGCGCTCGGCCTCGATCTGCTTGTGCGCGGTCTCGGTGATCCGGGCGGCCTCGGTCTGCGCCTGCTGGCGCAGCTCGGCGATGATCTGGGCGCCCTGCTCCTTGGCCTGCTCGCGGATGCGGGCGGCCTCGGCGCGGGCCTCACCGAGCTGGTCCTCGTACTGCTTCTTCGCCGCGGCGGCCTCGGCCTGGGCCTGCTCGGCCGCCTGCATCCCGCCCTCGATCGCGGCCGTACGCTCGGCGTAGACCTTCTCGAGGGTGGGGACGATCTTCTTGGCGACGAAGAAGTAGAAGAGGCCGAAGACGATCAGCCCGAAGATGAGCTCGGGCATGTAGGGAAGGATCGGGACGGCATCCTCCCCGGCGCCGATCGGCTGGCGGCAGCCCTCAGGACGCCCGTCGCGATCGTGGTGTGCTCCACGAGCGGCTCCTCACGTGTGCGTGTCCCTCAGCGCCTCTCGGGCACCGGCGGGACGGGTCTGGACGGGACGGGGTCGGTCAGCCGACGAAGAAGGCGATGAAGAACAGCACCAGACCGAAGATGGCCAGCGCCTCCGCCAGCGCGAAGCCCAGGATGGCGATCGGCTGCAGCTTGCCCTGCGCCTCGGGCTGGCGGGCCACCCCGTTGATGTAGGCGGCGAAGATCAGACCCACGGCGATGGCCGGGCCGATGGTGGACAGGCCGTAGCCGAGCAGAGTGATGTCACCAGTCACGTCGTATCTCTTTCTGTGTGATGTCTTGACGGGGCGGCGCCCCGTCGAAGGCCTTGGAACTATTCAGTTGTGCGGATGGTGGTCGAGGGCTGCCGGCGGTCGCTGACGTCGGGGACGTCAGTGCTCGTCGGCCAGGGCGCCACCGATGTAGGAGGCGGCCAGGAGGGTGAAGACGTAGGCCTGGAGGAACTGGACCAGGGCCTCGAAGGCGGTCAGTGCCACGCCGAGGATCCAGGCGGGGATCGCGACCAGCATGAGGCCGGGCTCGTAGGTCTTGAAGAGGTACCAGCCGCCGACGATGAAGACGACGAGAAGCATGTGGCCGGCGAACATGTTGCCGAAGAGTCGCAGGGCGAGCGTCAGCGGCCGGGTGATGAAGAAGGTGATGAGCTCCAGCAGGAGGATGAACGGCTTGATCCACCCCGGCAGGCCGCTGGGCAGCATGCCGCCCAGGTAGGCGCCCAGGCTGCCCCTCTTGCGCAGGCCGACCCAGTGGTAGACCACGTAGACGAGGAGCGTCAGCCCGATCGGGAAGGCGACCCGGGCCATCGTGGGGTTCTGGAAGGGCGGGACGATGCCCATGAGGTTGTTCAGCAGGATGAAGACGAACAGCGAGAACAGGAACGGCACGAACGGCATGAACTCCTTGCTGCCGATCATGTCGCGGGCGATGCCGTTGCGGCCGAAGTTGTAGACCTGCTCGGTCAGCCACTGGCCCTTGCCCGGGACCAGCGCCGCCCGGCGGGTCGTCATCCACAGCCACACCATGAGGATGACGGTGGCGATGGCCATGAGCATCATCGGCCGGGTGAAGTAGTACTCCGTGCCCGGGATCGCGAACAGGGGCTGCCAGAAGTCGCCCGGCGTGGGCGGGAAGTGGCTGTCCTCGCCTGCAGCCATGGGCAGCACCAGCCCAGCGGCCATCATGGTCGCACTCACGCGTTCTCCTCCACAGGGTGTTCGACGGGTGTCGGGGCTGGCTCCCGGACAGGGGGCGACGCCGTAGGGTCGCGGTGGGACACCGACGTCATGACCTACCGTACCTGAGCCAGATCACGTACATGGACAGCACCATCCCGCCGATCACCCCGACCGGCAGCAGGAACCAGGTGCCCAGGAGCAGGTCCAGCAGCCAGCCGAGCGCGCCGAAGCCCACCGGGCCGGCGAGCAGGTAGGCCAGCACGGCGTTGCCCAGGTCCGTCTGCCGGGCCATGCCGACGACCTCCGGCTCGGTGCCGCCGTGCGGCGACGGGATGCGGGGTCGGGGCGGGACGTCAGGACGGTCGGGACCGGGGTCGGGACCCGAGGCCCGGGCGTTCACCGGCCCTCTCCCGGCAGCGTCACGTCCAGCGTGGGACGGGAGCGCAGGTATCCCACGACGAGGCCGGCCTGGAAGACCAGGCCGGTGAGCACGAAGGCGACGACCAGCGGCAGGACCTGCAGCCAGGTCGTCTGCGCGAGCGCCCAGATCGTGACGGCCAGCACCGCCATCTGGAGGACGAAGACACCGAACGCCCCCGCCATCGTCGTGGTGGTCGGGCCGGCCAGCACGCCGCGGATGCCCACCACCCCCAGGACGAAGACGGCCGCGGAGACGACCACGCCGAGCAGGGCCGAGACGGCGGCCCAGCCACCGGCTGCCGCCCAGGTCAGCAGCGGCACGAGCACGAGCAGCGGGGCGACGGGAAGGAGTCCGCCGAGCAGCATCGACCGCACCGGCGTGCGCGCGGAACGGCGCGTCGCGGAGGCGGCGGTCATGACTCTCCCGGGGGTCGGCGGACTTTGTGAAAGTTATCACAAGGCCCCTCCGACGGGAGAAGTCCGCAGGTCGGGCGGCGCCGCACTGCGCGGCTCCGGTCAGGCGGCACGGCTGGGCACGCCCTCGGGGCGACGGGTCAGGCCGATGGCCAGGCCCAGGAGCAGCAGGATGCCCAGCACCGAGACCCACACCGGCAGGTAGGCGAAGGACACCGCGCCGACGGCGATGAGGCCCGACCAGAGGTAGAGCACGACGACCGCCCGCCGGTGGCTGTGCCCGATGTCGAGCAACCGGTGGTGCAGGTGGCCGCGGTCCGGCTTCCAGGGCAGCTGCCCCGCCCGCGTGCGCCGCAGCACCGCCAGCACGATGTCGAGGAAGGGCAGCGCCATGATCGCCACCGGGATGAGCAGCGGCAGCAGGATCGCCGTGACCGCCGACGCCGTCGCCACCGAGGAGCTGGGGTCGACCGACCCGGTCATCGAGATCGTGGCGGCCGCGAGCAGCAGCCCGAGCAGCAGCGCCCCGGCGTCGCCCATGAAGAGCCTGGCGGGGTGGAAGTTGTGCGGCAGGAAGCCCAGGCAGACCCCCATCAGCGCGGCGCTGATGAAGGTTGCGGTCGAGAACACGTTGGGCGGGTCGAAGTTGGTGCTCACCAGGTAGGACCACCCGAAGAACGCCGACGCGGCGATCAGCACGACCCCGGCCGCCAGCCCGTCCAGGCCGTCGATGAAGTTCACGGCGTTCGTCGAGACGACGACCACGAGCACGGTGAGGGTCACCATGACCGGCTCGGGCAGCACGGTCACCCCCGCGATCGGCAGCGAGAGCAGCTGGACGCCGAAGAAGGCCATCACCGCACCCGCGACCACCTGACCGGCCAGCTTCGTCGCCCAGTCCAGGTCGCGCACGTCGTCGAGCGCTCCCAGCAGCGTGATGAGCGCGGCCGCGGCCAGCACCCCGTAGAGCTGGGGTGAGGAGTCGAAGAGCTGACCGTGGTAGGGCAGCTGCGAACCCAGCACCACCGCGGCGGCGAAGCCGACCAGCATGGCCACGCCGCCCAGGCGGGGCACAGGGGTGGCGTGCACGTCACGGTCGCGCACCGGGGTGATGGCCCCCACGACCAGCGCGAGCCGGCGCACCAGCGGCGTCGCCAGGTAGGTGACGACCGCTGCGGTCAGCAGCACCATGAGGAACTCGCGCACGGAAGGTCACCTCCCCCGACGGTCCCCGGTCCCCGCCGGTGCGGGCGGGGTGCGGGGTGCGGTCCCGGGGACGGGTCGGGTCGGTCGGTCGATGTCCGGCTCAGCCGGCCTTGGGCTCCGGGTAGGCCGGGTAGGAGGTGAGCAGCTCTCCCACCTCGGCCCGGATCTCCCGGGCGACCGCGTGGTCCGGGTCACCGTCGGTCTGCGTCACGGCCCGGTGGATCAGCTCCGCGACGGTCTCCATCTGCTCGGTCCCCATCCCCTGGGTCGTGACCGACGGGCTCCCCACCCGGATGCCCGAGGCCACGTTGGGCTTCTCCGGGTCGAAGGGGATGGCGTTCTTGTTGAGCACGATGCCCGCAGCGTCGCAGCGGGCCTCCGCGTCGACCCCCGTCACCCCGACGCCGCGCAGGTCGTGCAACGAGAGGTGGGTGTCGGTGCCGCCGGTGATCGGACGGATGCCACGGCTGTCCAGCCCGCCGGCCAGGGCCCGGGCGTTGTCGAGCACCTGCTGGGCGTAGGACTGGTAGGCGGGGGTCGCGCACTCGGCGAAGTTGACCGCCTTGCCGGCCACCGCGTGCATGAGCGGACCGCCCTGCATCATGGGGAACACCGCGCGGTCGATCTTCTTGGCGTGTTCCTCGGTGCAGACGATCGCGCCGCCGCGCGGGCCGCGGAGCACCTTGTGGGTGGTGAAGGAGACCACGTCGGCGTGCGGGACCGGGGACGGGATGACCTTGCCGGCCACCAGGCCGATGAAGTGCGCCGCGTCCACCCAGAAGATGGCGCCGACCTCGTCCGCGATCGCCCGGAAGCGCGCGAAGTCGATGAGGCGGGGGATCGCCGAGCCGCCGGCCACGATGATCTTCGGCCGGTGCTCCTTGGCGAGCGCCTCGACCTGGTCGTAGTCGATGTCCTCGGTCTCGGGGTGGACGCCGTAGTGCACGGCGTTGAACCACTTGCCCGAGAAGGACACCTTGAAGCCGTGCGTGAGGTGGCCCCCGTGGTCCAGGGACATGGCCAGGATCGTGTCGCCGGGCTTGGCGAAGGCTCCGTAGACGGCCTGGTTGGCACTGGCCCCCGAGTGCGCCTGGACGTTGGCGTGGTCGGCGCCGAAGAGCTGCTTGGCCCGCTCGATCGCCAGCTTCTCGACCTTGTCGACCTCGGCGCAGCCGCCGTAGTAGCGCGCGTCCGGGTAGCCCTCGGCGTACTTGTTCGACAGCGTCGAACCCAGCGCCGCCAGGACGGCGGGGCTGGTCTGGTTCTCGCTGGCGATCAGCTGCAGCCCGCTGCGCTGGCGGTCCAGCTCGGCGACGAGGAGCTCGGCGATCTGCGGATCCTGCTCGAGCAGTTTCGGAAAGCTGGGGCCGTAGTACGTCTCGGGGGTGACTGCGGTGCTCATGGCCCCACTGTAGGGGTCGTCGACGTCCGGCGGGGGGCAGACCCGTGGCCGGGGCGGGCGAGCCATCAGGGGCCGAGGATGCGCAGGGCTCCGGCGGGGACGGTCACCCCGCTGGGGCTCACGCTCCCGACGAGGTCGGCCGTCGGCGTCCCCCTGGTCTCGTCCCCGGCGGCCTCCTCCGCGTCGTTCCTCTGCGCGCCGGTCTCCTCCGCGCCGGTCGTCCCCGCGACGGTCTCCGCCCCGGCGCGTGTGCTCTGCGTCGCGGTCGTCTCCCCGGTGGACGGTTCCGGTCCTTCGTCCCCGTCCGCGGGCGCCCGCAGACGCGTCGTCCCCAGCACGGCGCGAACGTCCTCGACCCGCAGCGCACCGGCCCGCAGGACGACGGGCTCCTCCCCCGTGCAGTCGAGGATGGTGGAGGCCAGGCCGCCCGTGCGGGGGCCGTCGTCCAGGTAGACCGCCACGGCCCCCCCGAGCTGGTCCAGGGCCTCCTGGCCCGTCGTGGCCGCCGGCCGACCGGTGAGGTTGGCGCTCGTCACGGCCATCGGTCCGACCTCCGCCAGCAGCGACAGGGCGACCTCGTCGTCCGGCATCCGCAGCGCGACCGTGCCGTTCGTCTCCCCGAGGTCCCACTGCAACGAGGGCTGGGACCGCAGGACGAGGGTCAACGGCCCTGGCCAGAACTGGCGCATGAGGATGCGGGCGTACATCGGCACGTCCACGGCCAGACCGTCCACCGTGCGGGGGTTGGGCACGAGCACCGGCGGCGGCATCTCGCGGCCCCGGTGCTTGGCGGCCAGCATGGCCACCGCGACCACGTCGAACGCGTCGGCACCCACGCCGTAGACGGTGTCGGTGGGCAGGACGACCACCCGACCCGCGCGCACCGCGTCGGCGGCGCGGTCCAGCGACTCCTGCCGGGTCTGCGGGTCGGCACAGTCGAGCAACCGTTCCGGCAGGGGCGGGCCAACGGGCATCGGGATCTCCTCCGGCGCATGGGGGGCGGGGGCGGGTCGGTCGGGCGGGAACCAGTCTCTCACCGCGGGCACCGTGCGTCCCGGTCGTGGGCACCGTACCTCCCGGCCGCGGGCGTCGCTCAACCCGGGTGCAGGTGCCGCGGCGCACCGTGCGTCCCGGCCCTGGGTCGCCTCGGCACACCGCAGGCAGGGCCCCGGGTGTCGCGGTCCTTCGACACCCTGGTGTCACCTAGAGTTGCGACCGTCCGCCCGCTCGTCGAGAGTGGGGGGCGACGACCTGGGCGCACCCCGTGCCCGGGCCACCGAAGGAGAGTGAGAATCATGCGCGGAAGCGGCCTGATCTGGACGATCGTGGGCATCCTGCTCATCATTGCCCTGCTGATCTGGATCTTCTGATCACGACCCCCTCCACTCACGGCCCGCCCCGGGTCCGCGTTCGTCGCGGGACCGGGGCGGTGTCGTGTCAGCGGTCTGCGCGCACGGCCCGGGCGACCCTGGGCAGTCCCGCGAGGTCGACGTGGTCGTCCACCTGCGACCACGTCCCCTGGGCGGCCAGCGCCTCCGGCAGGCTGCGCCCCTGCGCCGCGGCGTGCTCCATGAGGAGCACCCCGCCCGGCCGCAGCAGCCGCGCCGCCCGGGCCGCGACCTCCAGCGGCACCTGCAGCCCGTCGACCCCTCCCCCGTAGAGCGCCAGCTCCGGGTCGTGCTCCCTGACCTCGACGTCGACCGGGACGGCGTCCGGCGGGATGTACGGCGGGTTGCTCGTGACCACGTCCACGACGCCCAGCAGGTCCTCGAAGGCGTCCTGGGCCCTTCCCAGCCGCAGGGTCCACCGGCAGCCCGCTCCGCTCCACGTTCGTCACCGCGTAACGGTGCGCGTCCTCGGACAGCTCGACGGCCCCGACCCGCGCGTGCGGACGGGCCCGGGCCAGCGCGAGGGCGACCGCCCCGCTGCCGGTGCACAGGTCGACCACGGTCGGGACGGCCACGCCGCTCGAGGGGTCGAGGGCCTCAGGGTCACGGGCGCCGCGCGCGTCGAGGGCGGCGAGGGCGTCGAGAGCCTCGAGGGCGAGCCCGACGAGCACCTCCGTCTCGGGCCGGGGCACGAACACCCCGGGCCCCACGACGAGGTCGACCCCGCCCAGGTGGGCCCGTCCGGTGAGGTGCTGCAGCGGCACCCTGCGGGCGCGCCGCTCCACGAGCTCCAGGTATGCCGTCCGCGTCGGCGCGGGTACCTCCGCCCCCATGATCCGTGCCCGTCGCAGCTCGCCGAGCTCGTGCCCGGAGACGTGCGCCAGCAGCACCTCCGCGTCGACGGCCGGGCTGGGGACGCCTGCGCCGGTGAGCACGCCGGGTCGCAGCCCGCAGGACCCGGTCGACGTTCACCGCGTCGTCCCGGCGCGGGCCAGGCGCTCGGCCTCGTCGGCGTCGACGGCGGACTGCACGACCGGGTCGAGGTCGCCGTCGACCACCTGGTCGAGGTTGTAGGCCTTGTAGCCGGTGCGGTGGTCGGCGATGCGGTTCTCCGGGAAGTTGTAGGTGCGGATGCGTTCACTGCGGTCGACCGTGCGCACCTGGCTGCGGCGCTGCTCGTTGGCGGCCGCCTCGGCCTGGTCGACGGCGATCTGGCGCAGGCGGGCCCGCAGCACGCGCAGGGCCGACTCCTTGTTCTGGAGCTGGGACTTCTCGTTCTGGCAGGAGACCACCAGCCCGGAGGGCAGATGGGTCACACGGACCGCCGAGTCGGTCGTGTTGACCGACTGCCCGCCCGGCCCCGAGGAGCGGAACACGTCGATCTTCAGGTCCGCGGGGTCCAGGACGACCTCCGCGCCGGCGTCGTCGTCCAGGTCGGGCATCACGAGGACCCCGGCCGCCGAGGTGTGGACACGCCCCTGGCTCTCGGTGACGGGCACCCGCTGGACCCGGTGCACACCGCCCTCGTACTTCAGGCGGGCCCAGGGCGCCTCGCCGGGTCCCGGAACACCGGTCGCCCGGACCGCGACGCGCGCGTCCTTGTACCCTCCGAGGTCGGACGGCGTCGCGTCGAGCAGCACGGTCCGCCAGCCGCGCCGCTCGGCGTAGCGCAGGTACATCCGCAGAAGGTCCCCGGCGAAGAGTGCCGACTCCTCCCCGCCCTCGCCGGCCTTGACCTCCAGGATCACGTCCCGGTCGTCGTCGGGGTCGCGGGGGACGAGCATCCGGTGCAGCAGCTCGGCGGCGCGGTCCACCTCGACCTGCAGACCGGGGACCTCGGCCGCGAACCCGGGATCGTCGCCGGCCAGCTCCTGGGCCGCGCCCAGGTCGCCCGCCGCGCGCTCCCACTCGCGGTACGCAGCCACGACGGGCCCCAGCGCGGCATACCGGGTGTTGAGCCGACGCAGGGCCGGCGGGTCGCCGTGCACGGCAGGATCGGCCAGCCGTTGCTCGATCTCGGCGTGCTCGGCCAGGAGCGGGAGGGCGGAGCCGAAGTCGTGGGTGGTCATCCGGGACCTCTCAGGGTGGGGTGACGAGGACGCCGGTCCCGGACGGCCCGGGCCGGGAACGGCAGACGCCGGCCCCGCGAGCAGCTCGCGGGACCGGCGTCGGAGGGCCTACTTGGCGTCGGCCTTCTTGCCGTAGCGCTCCTGGAAGCGGGCCACGCGGCCACCGGTGTCCAGGATCTTCTGCTTGCCGGTGTAGAACGGGTGGCAGCTGGAGCACACGTCGGCGCTGATCCGGCCGGACGTGGCGGTGCTGCGGGTGGTGAACGACGCCCCGCAGGTGCAGGTCACCTGGGTCTCGACGTACTCCGGGTGGATGTCCTTCTTCATGGTCTCTCCTCACGGGTGGCGGGTTCCCCGGGTCGGCGGCGCGGCAGCGCCCCCGTGAACCGGTGGGCCAACGGGCCATTCTGCCAGAGCGGGACGGTCCGGGTCCATTCGGCCGGGGTCCGGCTCGTGCCGGGACCCGCCTCGTCCGGACGACGGTCAGCCTTCGGCCGAGGACCCACGGGCCCGACGGCCGAGGACGCACGACGGGCCCGGCAGGAGTCTTCTCCCGCCGGGCCCGTCGCTGCGGGTGGTCGGCCCGGTCAGTCCTCGTCGTTCAGCCTCACCGAGGAGGTCTGCTGGACCTGGGTGAGGAACTCGTAGTTGTGCTTGGTCTTGCGCAGCCGGTCGAGCAGGAGCTCGATGCCCTGCTGCTGGTCGAGCGCGGAGAGCACCCGACGAAGCTTCCACATGATCTTCAGCTCGTCGCCGCTCATGAGGATCTCCTCACGGCGGGTGCCGGAGGCGTTGACGTCGACGGCCGGGAAGGTGCGGCGGTCCGCCAGGTGGCGGGACGGCGCAGCTCCATGTTGCCGGTGCCCTTGAACTCCTCGAAGATCACCTCGTCCATCTTCGACCCGGTCTCCACCAGTGCGGTGGCGAGGATGGTCAGCGACCCACCGTTCTCGATGTTGCGCGCGGCGCCGAAGAACTTTTTCGGCGGGTACAGCGCCGAGGAGTCGACCCCGCCGGAGAGGATCCGGCCCGAGGCGGGGGCCGAGAGGTTGTAGGCCCGGCCCAGTCGGGTGATGCCGTCGAGGAGGACGACGACGTCCTGGCCCAGCTCGACGAGCCGCTTGGCGCGCTCGATGGCCAGCTCGGCGACCGTCGTGTGGTCGACCGCGGGGCGGTCGAAGGTCGAGGCGATGACCTCGCCCTGCACGGTGCGCTCGAAGTCGGTGACCTCCTCCGGACGCTCGTCGACGAGGACGATCATCAGGTGGACCTCGGGGTTGTTCTGGGAGATCGCGTTGGCGATGGCCTGCATGATCATCGTCTTGCCGGCCTTCGGCGGGGGACACGATGAGTCCGCGCTGACCCTTGCCGATGGGAGCGACCAGGTCGATGACCCTCGTCGTGAGGTTCTTCTGCTCGGTCTCCAGGCGCAGGCGCTCCTGGGGGTAGAGCGGGGTCAGCCGGGAGAAGTCGGGACGCTGGCGCGCCTGCTCCGGGGTCTGGCCGTTGATCGAGTCCAGCCGGACCAGCGCGCTGAACTTGCCGCGGTCGCGCTTGTTCCCGGTCGAGGAGACGGTGTGCGTGTGGTCCTGACCGTCCTGGGGAGCCTTGATGGCCCCGGTGACCGCGTCACCCTTGCGGAGGCCGAACTTGCGGACCATGCCCAGCGGGACGTAGATGTCGGTCGGCCCGGGCAGGTAGCCCGTCGTGCGGATGAAGGCGTAGCTATCCAGCAGGTCCAGGACGCCACCGACGGGGACGAGCACGTCCTCGTCGGAGTAGCTCTCCTCGTCCTCCCGCTGGCCGCCGGGCTGCTGCCCGCCCTGCCGCTGGTCGGTCGGTACCACCCGGGCCACGCCCACGCTTGCGGTCCCGGCTGCGCTGGCGGTTGCGCCGGCGACGGCCGCGGCCGTCCCCGTCGTCGTCGAAGTCGTCGTCCTGCCCGCCCTTGTCGTCCTGCCGCTGGTCGGGTCGGCGGTCCTGCTGGTCGGGTCGGCGGTCCTGCTGGTCGGAGCGGCGGTCCTGGCGCTGCTGCCCGCCGGAGCGGTCGTCGTCGCCCTGGTTGCGGTCGTTGCCGCCCTGGTTGCGGTCGTTGCCGCCCTGGTTGCGGTCGTTGCCGCCCTGGTTGCGGTCGGCACCGCCCTGGTTGCGGTCGTCGCCGCGCTGGTCGGAGCCGCGGCCCTGGCTGTTCTCACCGGCCTGCGACTGTCCGCCCTGCCGCTCGCCGTCCCCACCGCTCCGCCCGCGCTGCCCGTCGCGACGGTCCTGGTCCTGACCCTGCCGGTCCTGCTCCTGACCGTCGGCGGACCCCTGCCGATCGTCGACGCGCGGGGCACCGGCGGACGAGCCGGCTCGCCTGGTGCGCCGGGTGCGTCCCCCCTCCCGCTGCGCCTGCGCGCGGTCGAGCACGGCGTCCAGGTCGACCCCCTGCGCCCCCTGGTCAGACGTGGTGCCGGTGGTCCCCTGGTCGGGCGTGGACCGCTCCGCGGAGCCGTCCTCCCCACGGGCGGCGTCGCCACCCTGGCGGTCCTCGCCCCGGTGGTTGCGCCCGCCCCCGCGGTCGCTGCGGGACGGCTGGCCGCTCCCGTCGGCACCTCGGTCCGCGTCGGCGGCGGAGCGTCCGGCCCCCTCGGCGGCGCGGACGTCCCCGCCCCCACGGCGCTCGCGGATGGCGGACACGAGGTCGGCCTTGCGCATCCTGGCGTCGACGGAGATGCCCATGCTCGAGGCGAGCTGCTGCAGCTCGGCCAGTCGGAGGGTGCTCAGCGCACCGGTCCTGGTCGTGGCTGCCTGACTGATGTCGGTCACGTACTGTCCTTCCCCCTCGGCCCGGACTCCGCCGGACGTGGGGTCCTGGGGTGTGGTCCACCGCGCGGACGGCGCTGGACGGGAACGTGCCACGGACGCGACCCGGATCGGCGGTCGTGGAGACCTGACGCCGAGGGGCGTCGGTCCGTGGATGGATGTCCCGGAGCTCGACCTGTCTCGGCCGGACCGCTCACGGAATGGCCCCAACATAACACGCTGTCACACCCGTCGCGCCACGGACCGGCAGCGGGTCCGGCGGGGTCAGCCGCGACGGACCACGCGGACGATGTCCCCCAGCACGGCCGACGCCGTCGCGTCCCCGCCGGCACCGGCGCCCTGCAGCCGGAGCGTGCCTGCGCTCTCGGCCTCGATGATGATGACGTTCGCGCTCTCGCGGGCCTGCGCCAGCGGGTCCTCCTGCGGCAGAGCCACCGGCCGCACCGCCACCTGCACGCGCTGCTGACCGACGGGGCCGGAGCTCCAGGCCGAGGCGACGAGCTTGATGACGTTGCCCGCCCCAGCGGCCTGGCGGAAGTCCTCGTCCGTCAGACCGGTGATGCCCCGTCGCTGGACGTCGTCGAGGGTCACCGGCACGTTCCACGCCGCCCGGGCCAGGATGACGATCTTGGCCGCGGCGTCCAGCCCCTCCAGGTCCTCGGTCGGGTCCGCCTCGAGGTAGCCCAGCTCCCCCGCCTGCCGGACCGCGTCGTCGTAGGGCACGCCCCGGCGGGCGACGAGGTCCAGCACGTAGTTGGTGGACCCGTTGACGACACCGGAGATCGCCGTGATGACGTCGCCGGCGAGCGCCTCCCGGACGACCGACAGGACGGGGACGGCGGCCACCACCGCACCCTCGTACTCCAGGGAGGTGCCCTGCTCCTCCGCGAGGGCGTGCAGCTGCGGCCCGTGCTGCGCGACGAGCTGCTTGTTGGCCGTGACGACGGGCACCCCCCGGCCCAGCGACCTGGCCACGAGGGACCGGGCCGGCTCGATCCCGCCCATGACCTCCACCACGACGTCGGCGCGGTCGACCAGCTCCTCGGCGTCGCCGGTGATGAGCGAGGGGTCGATGCCCTCCCTCGGACGGGACGTGTCCCGGACGGCCACGCCGACCAGCTCGAGCGGCCGGCCGAGCCGGGCGGCATACAGCTCGGCCCGCCCGACGAGCCGGTGGGCGACGGCGGTGCCGACGGTCCCGGCTCCGAGCAGGGCGATCCGGACGGGGGGCTCAGTCATGCTTCTCACATTCGTTCGGGGGCGGAGACGCCGAGCAGCGCCAGCCCGTTGGCGAGCACCTGGCGGGTGGCGTCGTTGAGCCACAGCCGGCTCCGGTGCAGGTCGGTGATCTTCTCGTCGGCGTCCACCGGCCGCACGCGGCACTCGTCGTACCACTTGTGGAACCGCCCGGCCAGCTCCTCCAGGTAGCGCGCCACCCGGTGCGGCTCCCGCAGCTGGGCCGCCTGCGCCACGACGCGGGGGTAGTCACCCAGCACCGCGAGCAGCGCCGCCTCGGTGTCGTCGGTCAGCAGCGAGGGGTCGAACCCCTCCTCCCGGTGCACCCCGTCCAGGGCGGCCAGACGAGCGACGTTGCAGGTGCGGGCGTGGGCGTACTGGACGTAGAACACCGGGTTCTCGGTGGACCGGCGGGTGAGCAGGTCCAGGTCGATGTCGATGTTGCTGTCGGCCGAGGACCGGGTCAGGGCGTAGCGGGCCGCGTCGACGCCGACGGCGGAGACGAGGTCCTCCAGCACGACCACGGTCCCGGCGCGCTTGGACATCCGGACGGGCTGCCCGGCCTTGACGAGGTTGACCATCTGGCCGATGAGGATCTCCAGGTTGACCCCCGGCTCGTCCCCGAACGCCGCACACATCGCCATCATCCGGCTGACGTAGCCGTGGTGGTCCGCGCCGAGCATGATGATCGCCCGGTCGAAGCCGCGCTCGCGCTTGTCGAGGTAGTAGGCCAGGTCGCCGGCGATGTAGGCCGGCTGCCCGTCGCTCTTGATGACGACCCGGTCCTTGTCGTCCCCGTAGTCGGTCGTGCGCAGCCAGAGCGCGTCGTCCTTCTCGTACATCACGCCCAGCTCGGTGAGCCGGGCGACCGCCCGCTGGACCGCTCCGGAGTCGTGGACGGAGTTCTCGTGGAAGAAGACGTCGAAGTCGACCCCGAACTCGTGCAGGGAGGCCTTGATCTCCTCGAACATCAGCGCCACCCCGACGGCCCGGAACCTCTCCTGCGCCTGCTCCTCGGGCAGGCCGAGCACGTCCGGCTCGACCTCGATCACCCGACGGGCGATGTCGGCGATGTAGTCGCCGGCGTACCCGTCCTCGGGAGCCGGCCTTCCCTGCGCCGCGGCCAGCAGCGACCGGGCGAAACGGTCGATCTGGGCGCCGTGGTCGTTGAAGTAGTACTCCCGCACGACGTCGGCGCCGGACGCCTGCAGCACCCTGGCCAGGGCGTCGCCGACGGCGGCCCAGCGCGTACCGCCCAGATGGATGGGACCGGTGGGGTTGGCCGAGACGAACTCGAGGTTGACCCGTTCACCGGCGAGCGCGTCGCCCTGCCCGTAGCCGGGACCGGCCTCGACGATCGTGCGCGCCAGCTCCCCGGCGCTGGCGGCGTCGACGGTGATGTTGAGGAAGCCCGGACCGGCGACGTCCACGCGGGCCACGCCGGACACCTCCTCCAGGGCCGAGGCCAGCTGCTCGGCCAGCAGGCGGGGCGCCATCCCCGCCCGCTTGGCGAGCTGAAGAGCCACGTTCGAGGCCCAGTCCCCGTGCTCGCGGGTGCGCGGCCGCTCGACCCGGACGTCCTCGCGCGCGGGCACGGCCACGGTCAGGTCCCCGCGGTCGACGGCCTGGGTCAGGACGGCGTGGATGGCGTCGGCGAGCTGCTCTGGGGTCACGCCGGCAAGTCTAGTGGCGCGGGCCGGACCCTCCGGACGGCCACCGCCGCCCCGCCCGCCGCACGCGACGACCCGCCCCGCTACCGGGGGGCGGGTCACCGCGCCGTTCGGAGACGACCCTGCGTGCCTGCTACAGTTGCGCGTCGTTGCCCCCGTAGCTCAGGGGATAGAGCACCGCCCTCCGGAGGCGGTGGCGCAGGTTCGAATCCTGCCGGGGGCGCAACGGTAAAGGCCGCTGACCTGCGTAGACAGGTCGGCGGCCTTTCTTGCGTGCGGTGCACGTGCGATTGGGTCCCGGCATAGAAACGGCCCGCGGGCGGTGGTCTAGACCGCCCCACGGGCCTCGACAGGCAAAGCGGGTGCCCATCGTGGAGACAACTCTACCCATCGTCACCGACCTACTAGCGGCGTGGCGTTCCCTCTCTTTCCTGGCGTCGTTCGGCCTCGCGGTCGGCGGCGCTCTCGTCATGCTCGCGGGCGGTGGACGATGACCACCAGGACCAACACGCACACGACAGCAGCCGGCACGGTCGGCCCGGTGTGCGAGGACTGCGGCCGGCGCGGTCGTGCCGTGCACACCGACGACGGACGGCTGACGCTCTGGGACCTCGCCCGCGGGTGGTCCACGGCTCCCTACCCGGTGGGGTACGTGCACCCGGACGGCTCGACCGGCTCGCGGTTCACCTGCCCCGATTGCAACGGCACACGAGGGGGCCACCGATGACCACCAGGACGACGAGGGGCACCACGGACGCCTCCCTACGGCCCGCACACACCCCGAACGGCCAGCAGCGCACCAGGGCAGCCCACGCGGCCCTCGTGGCCCTCTGGGACGCGCTCGACGGCCTGGGCGAGGACGAGGCGGCCGCGTTCCTCAACGGCCCCGGGCGGGCGTTCCTGCTCGGCCTCGACGTGCCCGCCGTGCTCGACGCGCTCACCCGCGACCGGGCGCGGCGGCAGGCGAGGGGCGACAGGTGATCCGGGTACACGCTACCGACGCGCTCCCCGAGGACGTGGCGGCGGTGGGCATCCCCGGTGCCTCCGAGGTGCTCGTCCTCATCTCCACCCGGGCCACCCCGCAGGACATAGCGGCAGCCCTTGACGACGTGCTCGGGCGCACGTTGGGCACGTCATGGCTCTACGTCGGTCCCGTGGGCGGGGGTGGTGCCTAGCGACCCTCCACGCGGCCTCTGTGCCGCCCGTAGCCGTCCTGGGCGGGTGTCCACCCCCCTCGCCCGTCCAGGGCGGCCACGGGCAGCAGCAGCAGCCCTAGCGGTGCCTCACGCGGCCCGCGACGACGACGACGAAAGGACAACGCGCCATGACCGGCCAGACCAGCTACGCACGGCCGCCCAAGGACGTAGGCATTACCTATCTCCTGTGGCTCCTGCTCGGGGTGCTCGGTGCTCACAAGTTCTACCTAGGCCGGCCCGGTATGGGCGTGCTCTACCTGCTCACGCTCGGCCTCGTCGGCGTCGGCCTGCTCTGGGACCTGTTCACCATCCCGCGCCAGGTCCGGGCCTACAACGGGCACCCGTTGACCTGACGCACCCCCCGCCCGGCCTCTGTGCCGTGTGGCGGCGGGTCGGACGCCTCCCCTCGCCCGACCCGCTCCCAGACGGCATACGCGGCCCACGGCGCGTCTGTGGCGCTCTGAGCCGTGCCGGTGTCCTCGACCCCACCGGCACGGCCCACGGCCTCACAGCCGACCCGCGGCGCTCATCCGACCGGTCAGCCGCACACCAACACGACCGGCACCCCGGAGACGCAACCGACACCCGCAGCCGGGGACGGGTGGCCTGGGCGAGGTAGTGCACGCCTCTCCCAGGTTCGACGGCCTAGACCGTTGGCAGCACGAACGCCAGCGGTCCTAGAGCCGTGCCTGGGCCGACGAGGTGTTGCGGTTCTTTGGGGGGGTTGGCCCAGCACTCTGTCCCCCGCAGGGGGTCCGCATCCTGTCTAGGGTTCGTCCAGCGTCCCCACAACGTCCCCACCCGCTCACCTGCCACCCCCTGACCTCCACGGCGGCCAGGGTGTGCGGGTGTGCGGGTGTCAGCTCCCCGGCATCGTGCGCGGGGTGGTGCGGCTCGCAGGGGCCTGGGGCATCGTCCGCGGGGTCACCATCCGACCGCCCGACTCGATCGCGTCCAGCTGGGCATCCATCGCCCGGAACTGCCGGTTTGCCTCGGCCAGTTGGCCGTTCACCCGTGCACCTCCGAAGAACTGAGCGGCCATACCTGCCGCGCCAGCGTGAAACCGTGCGTTGAGGGCGTACGCCTCACCGCTGTACTGGCTCAGACTTCCTAGTCCCATGATGTTGTCCTCCTGTTGGGTGTTGCTCGTCGCCGGGCGGGTGCTCGGCGGCGTCCGTGGGGGCACGTTCGCGCCCGGGTCGGTCCGTGGGTCATGGCTTCCACTCGTGCTCGCACCGGGCGAGGTTGTCGGCCAGGGTCCGCAGTGCCCTGGGCGCGCCCATCAGCGGGACTATCCCGCGCTCCACGTGGTCTGCCGACTCGCGCAGCAGGGCCACGACGTCGGGCAGGGCGGCGTACATGATCCCGTCAGCCTCGGCCAGACGTACCTGTGTCTCAGCGGGCAGCATCGTGCGTCACCGTCCCGCGAACATCCCAGCTCGGCAGTCCTCGCACGTCTGCCGCCACGACGCACCAGGCAGCCGCTGACGGCCGCACCGGACACAAAGCCTCGCCACCCTGGGACGGTCCACCACCACGAGGGCACCGGACGGGCGCACCCGCGGGAGACGACGTGCCCTAGCCATGCTTGGCCCACCGGGTGCGGGCAGCGTGCCGGGCCTTCGCGCTCGGGTCGGTCATGGCCTCCGGGCCGGTGTGCTCGTCCTCATCGGGCAGGGCAAGGGCCTTGACGAGGCGCTCGAACGTGACGCGCTGTTGCCTCGCCTCACCGATCGCCGGGTGCAGGATCGTCTGCCCCGTGCTCCCCTCGATCGTCGCTCCCTGCTCGGTCACGAGGGCGTCCAGCGAATCGAGACGGTCCAGGGTGCGGCACGCCTCCTGCAGGATCTGCAACTCTGCGTCGGTCAGCTCGAAACGGGCCACCGTCTCGCGCCAGAAACGGCGGCCACGGGCGGCGAGGCCGGCCGGTGCTCTCTGCGGTGCCTTGTCGGTCATCGTCTGCCCCTCTCACGGGCGTTTGTGGTCAGTATGGGCCAAAATCGGGCCTGGCGTGCTCGCGCACTCCGAAGACCTCCCAGCGGTCCTTCGGCTGGGTCGGTTGGGGGTTTCCCCCTACCCCGCTCGACGTGCGACCCGAGCACGGCCACGGCTCGACGGTCGCGGCCGCGCTCGGGGTTGCGTTCGTCGTTCGTCGTTCGTCGCTCGTCAGCGGTTCGCGGTTTCGGCCAGGTGACGATCAACGATCTTGCGGGCCTCGTCGCTCGTCGGGTTCGGTCGGCGCTCGACCTCGGCGGGCTTCTGCGTCCTCGTCTCGTGCGCGTGCTCGACGGCCTCGACGCGGGCGGCGAGGTGGTCGGCGTCCCGGGCGAGGGCGAGGGTGCACCCGGGGTAGGCACCCCGCGCCACCCCCACGAGGGTCCCCCGGGGGTCGGTGGCGTATCCCTCCAGCAGCGACCGGGCGACCTTTGCGCGGTTCGCGGCGGCTTCGTCTGCGGGCTTTCGTGTCGCGGCGAGGATGACAACGGGCGCGAGGTTCGCGGGCGGCTCCACGACGGCGAGGGCGGCGGTGCCGCGCAGACCACCGGGGGCGATGTTGTGCACGGCCCCGAGGGTGGCGAGGGTGTCCAGGGCGACGAGGGCGGCGCGGTGGTGCCCCTCGACCTGGGCGCGCAGCACGGCGGCGGGGTCGGCCCATGCGTCCCCGGCGGGCAGGTGCGGTGCGGCGTCGGTGAGGGCCTGGGCGGCCTCGGCGAACACGGGCGCGACCCGCTCCACGAGGGTGGGCAGGAACTCCCGCAGCGCGGCCCCGTGGGCCTGCTCGAGGAGGTGCCCGGCCCCGCCACGGATCGCGGCCTCTGCGGCCTGCCTGCGGTTCAGCTCGGCGGCGACGGCGGCGAGGGCGTCTTCGAAGTCTCCCGCGCCGGGGTCGGTGACCATCTGGGCGAGGCCGGCGGTGCCGGTCGGCACGGCCCACAGGTCACGCCTCAGCCCGGCGATGCGGTCCAGCTCGGCGGGCAGGCGGCGGTCCTTGGCGTCGGGCATCAGGGCGAGGGCGGCGCGGTATGCGTCGGTGCGCTGGTTCAGGTTCATGCGGTGGTGTCCTTTCATCGGCCCCGGCTCGGTGCCGGGGTGGTATGGGGGGTGGTGACGGGTCGGTCCAGGCACTCTGCGAACACGACGGCGAGGGCGGTCGCGGCGAGGGTGTCGGTGCCGGTGGGCAGCCGGTCCAGCAGCAGGGCGGACACGGCGCGTTCGTCGCCGGCGACCTGGGCCAGGTCGGCCACCAGATCGCGGGCGTCGTCGGCGGGGGTGCTCATGCGGTGCCCCTGGGTCGGGCCGGTGGCACGGGTCCGAGCACGCGGGGCGATGCGAGGCCGCGGGCGACGAGGGACTGTGCCATGCCCTCGGGCGAGAGGGCGCGGTCCTCGGTCTCCCACGGTGGCGGCGTGCGGGTCGGTAGGTGTCGCTTGGCCTTGTGGGTGGGCCAGGTCGGGCGGTTGCGTCGTGACCTCATGCGGTCTTCCTCTCGGTGTTGGGCGGTCGTCCTGCCTTGGGGGTGCGGTCGATCCCGCCGAACACTCCCCACGGCTCATGGGTGCTCTCGGCGGCCTCGTGGCACAGCTCGGCCAGGGGGCAGGCTCGGCAGGCGAGGGCGGCGGCACGGCGCGGCCCGGGGTCCTCGTGGGTCCACGCCTCCCCACCCCGGCAGGGCGTCGTCCCGTGCTCGGCCAGGGCGACGGCGAACGCCTCCCACTCGGCGGTTTCGGGCCTCAGCGACGGCCACGGGCGACTAGCCACGGGCACCCCTCCCGGCGTCGTCCCCGGGCGTCCCCGGGCCGAGTGCACTAGGTGTGTCCCTCCAGCGGTTCACGCGGGCCAGGACGACGAACGCTCGACAGCTCGTGCAGGTGAGCACGCGGCGTCGGGGTGTCTCGTGCTCGGTGATCCGTGGCGCGGTGCACGTCGGCTCGTGCTCGACGGTGCCCGAGGCGGGCGGGTGCGTGTCGGCCTCGGTCGTGCAGCCTGAGCACAGTCCGATGCGTCGGGACCGGACGGCCACGAGAGGCGACCCGCACGCTGGGCAGTCCTGCAGGCGGGCGGTCACGATGCCTGCCCCTCGCACTCGACGCACGCTGTCTTGCCGTAGGCGGTCCTCATGTCCGAGATGGGTTCGCCACAGCCGCAGACCGTGGGGGACGTGGAAACGGCCTCGACGGGACCGGACTCACCCCATCCCGCCCCGAGTGTGTCCCCACCGTGTCCCGAGTGTGTCCCGGACACGGTTGAGTGTGTGTGTCCCGTGTCCCGCTGTAAGGACACGGACACACTCACACTGTCTTGGGGCGGTTGAGTGTGTCCCGGCCCTGCGTAGAGGTCGGACAGCGGGTCCGCGCTCTGGGCGTAGGGCTTGACCAGGGCGTGCAGGTGTGCGTTACGGGGTCCGTCCGTGACCACGACGTGCCCCTCGTCCACGAGGACACGTAGCGCGGCCCGCTTGTGGTCGGCCTTCGCCTTCACCCGGTCGTCAATGCCACGGAAGGACAGCGGCTCCGGGGCGTCGGCGAGGGCCTGGGCGATGCGTTCCATGAGGGCGGTCGGGCGCCAGGTGCCGCCTTCCCGCTGGGTGTCCACGGGTGCCCGCAGCTCGACGGCCACCCCCTCGCCGGACGGCTCGACGTGCAGCTCGGCCACCTTCTGCCCCGGCCGGTAGTTGCCGTGCCGGTCCTTGGCACACACCAGCTTGGCCGCGCCGGCTGTGTCCCTGTCGAACGGCCGCACGGTCGTCTGCATGTACTGGGCACCGGAGATCGCGGCCCGCTTCCGCTGCGAACCGATGGGCCACAGTCCACCGTCGTCGGCCTTCACCACGTGGTCTAGGACCAGGACGGCCGGCCCGAGAGCGGCGAGGGCGGTCGGCAGCTTGCGGAACCAGCGTGCCGTGTCGTCGTCGTCGTTCGGCTTCGCACCCTCCGTGCCATGCTCTCGCCCGTGGAGTCGATGACGACCAGCGAGGGGCGGTGCCGGTCCAGCACGGCCCACAGACGTTCGGCCCCGAGCAGCCCGAGCGCTTCACCGGGGCGCACGTAGTGAAACCGTGCGGCGATGACGTCGGGCGCGGTGCCCATGTCGAGCAGCCGCGCCACGACTCCCACGGCGTCGTCCTCCAGGTCGATGTACACCACGTGTGGACCGGCGTTCATCTCCTGGGCGCACGCGGCGAGGGCGGTCCACGTCTTGCCCGAGCCGGACGAACCGGCTATGCCGTTGACCTTGCCGGCGTAGATCAGACATGCCCCGTCGTCCCTTGCGCCGATCGTGGGCGCGTGACGTTCGAGCGTGCCGTCGACCAGTCCGGCGATGACGGCGGCCAGGTCGACCGGCTCCCAGCTCGTGCCGGCGGTGCTGCCGTCGTCCGGCTCGGGGGCCACGTCGTCCCACGGCGACGGCTCCCCGAACGGGGGCAGCCCATCGGGCGGGAAGTAGTCCGCGGTCATGCCGACCACCCCCCATCCACGAGGGCCTGGGCCAGGTTGTCATCTGCGGCGGGGCAGTCGTCCTCGTGCAGGACCGCCCGGCGCAGCACCACGCCGGCACGGTTCGCCCGGCGACGCTCGGCCCGGCTCGGCAGCGTGGCGACCGCCCCGCACGGGCACGGCCTGCCGCTGTTGGTGATAGCCCGGCGCGCCAGACCTTCACGCACGGCCAGGGGCGCATCCTCGGGGACCTCCCAGCCCACGACGAGGGCGCGGGTGCCGTCCTGCAGCGTCTCGACGGTGTAGGACTGCCGTAGTTGCTTCACGCGGCGACCCCCCTCGACCTGGGGCGGCTCGCGGCCGGCGTACCGATGTCCTGGGCAGCGGCCCGCACCACGTCGGCGGCACGTGCGTGCAGCTCGGCGGCCTGGGCCTCGACCTCGGCCACCCGGCGGGCGTCCCGTAGCCCGTGGGCGTAGCCGTGGGCGTAGGCGGTGCACGCGGCGTCAGTCAGCTCGTGCCAGGTCGGACGGCTACTCATCCCGACCACCCCGCAGGGTGAGGGCCACCCGCTCGACCTCGTGCCGGGCGCAGACCGGGCCGATGCCTCGACGGACAGACGCCTCAGCGGTCAACGGGTGCCCGCAGACGCGACACGACGGGGTGTGCTCGGCCTCGGCGGACGGTAGACTGGGTGTCAGCTTGTCAGCGGTGGTAAGCATTCGGGATGGGGCCTCTAGGCGGGGGCCCCGTTCCTCTGTCTGGGGGTCGGTCACGCCTGACCACCCCCGGCGAGGATGGGACGGGCGAGGGCGTCCACGTCGTCGGCGTCCACGCGGATAGCTCGCGTGCCGATACGCACGGCGGGCAGCGACCCGTCAGCGATGCGACGGCGGATCGTGTAGGTACTCACTCCCAGCCGCTCGGCGGCCTGGGCGATGGTGAGGGGGGCGGTTCGTGTGGCGGTCGTGCTCACGGGCGAGGCTCCTTGACGGAACACGAGAGCCGAGCATGGGAGACACGTCTCTGTCAGTGTCTCGTCTGCTCGGCTCGCCTCGCGCTCACCGCCGGCCCGCCCGGCATCGCGCCGGATCGTGCGGCCATCCCCTCCGCCTGACGGTCTACCTACGGCATCGCGCCTCGGGCATCGCGCCCGGGTAGTGCCCTGCGTGGGAACGCATACTCAGCCCTCTATGGGCTAGCGGTTGACACTCTAGCCGATGCCCGCTCACTACGGCTAGCACCCGCCACCCCCGGGCGTGTCGTGCTACCCCTCGCGGCCGGTCATGCGCGACAGGGCGGCGGCGATCTGGGCATCCCGGCCGCGGGCGGCGTGCTGATAGCGCAGCGACGCGGCAGGCGTGGAATGGCCTACGCGGGCCATCAGCTCGGCCGACGTTGCACCCGCCTGGGCGGCCCACGTCGCCCCGGTGTGGCGCAGGTCGTGCAGGCGCAGGTCCGGCCGTCCCACGGCCTCGCGGGCGGGGATCCACGCGGCCTTGTAGAGGTTGCCGTGCGTCCACGGCTTGTCCGTGCCCGGGTGGTGCGGGAACAGCAGCGACCGGCCGGCGCGTCCCACGTGCTCGGCCAGGTGCTCGGCCAGCACGGGCACGAGGTGGGGCGGCAGGGCCACGTCCCGCGCTCCCGCGTCGCTCTTGGTCGGCCCGATGACGTCCTCCCGGCCGATGCGCACCAGGGCGCGGCGCACGTGCAGCACCCCGCGGTCTAGGTCCACGTCCTGCCGGCGCAGCACGGCGACCTCCCCGAACCTCAGTGAGCACCAGGCAGACAGCAGCACGAGGGCGGCGAGGCGGTCGGGCATGGCGCGTGCCAGGGCCTCGACCTCGGCCACGGTGGCGACCTCGATACCCCGGGCGCGACGTGTGGCACCCGCTCCCCGAACCGTGCACGGGTTCGCGCTCACCCCCGTTCGGCCGCGCTCGGCGGGCGAGGCGGTGGCGTCGTTGAACAGCGACCGCAGCAGCGCGTATGCGTGGGCGCGTTGGGTCGGCTTGCCGGGGTCCAGCTCGTCATACCAGGCGGCCACATCCTCGGGCGTGATCGTCCGCATGGGCACGTCTCCGAACGTGGGCAGTATGGCGCGCTCGAGCAGCCCGGCGTACAGCTCCAGCGTGCGAGGGCGCAACGGTGCCCCACGTACCCGACGACGGGCCAGCGCGCCGGGCGCGTAGTGGGCAAGGGTGATCCCCTCGCCCCTCGACGCCTGCCGGGCGGCGTGACGGGCCTTGGGCGGGGTCCAGTCCTCGCCCGTGGTGAGTAGCCGGCGCTCGGTCACCAGCCACGCCTCCGCGTCTAGGGACGCTTCGAACGTGTAGGGGGCGGTATGGCGGGCCAGGTCGGGGCCGACGTAGGACGCCTGCCAGCGGCCCGAGGGCAGCCGGCGCACGTGGCCGAAACCTCGACGGGTGCGGCGCTTCTGTCGTGCCACTTTGGCCTCCCGGCGTGCGTTTGGTGTGCTATCCGGGTGCACGTTCGTGACTACTTGCGCACCCTCGTGCAACTAGGGTAGCGTACCTAACAGCGCAGGTGAGGGGCCTAGATCGCAGGTCACGAACCTACAGCCCGACGGTAGGCGCACAGTTTCGAATCCTGCCGGGGGCGCAACACCACAAGGCCGCTGACCTGGCTCGACGGGTCGGCGGCCTTGCGCGTCGCCCCGGCGGGCGACGACGGACCGTACGGTGGCGGCGTGGACACCGCATACCCCTTCGTCGACGGCGCCGAGCTGCGCACGGACGCCACCTACGACAACCTCGACCCCGCGACCGGCCGTCCTCTGGGCCGTGTGGGCCGGGCCGGCGCGGACGAGGTCGACGCTGCCGCACGGGCCGCGGCGGCGGCCCAGCCCGGCTGGGCCCGCGCCACCCCGGAGCAGCGGGGGCGCGTGCTGACCCGGGTCGGTGACCTCGTCGACCGGGACCGGGAGGTGCTGGCCCGGCTGGAGTCGCAGGACACCGGCAAGCCGTTGTCGCAAGCACGCACGGACGCGACCGTGGCCGCGCGGTACTTCCGCTTCTACGGGCACGTGGTCGACGCCTACCACGGCAGCCAGATCCCGCTCGGGCCCGACGTGCACGCCTACACCGTGCGTGAGCCCTACGGCGTGGTCGGCAGCATCGTGGCCTGGAACTACCCGCTCCAGCTGGCGTCCCGCGCCGTGGCCGCCGCCACCGCGGTCGGCAACGCGGTGGTGCTCAAGCCGGCCGACGAGACCCCCCGCACGGCGCTCGCGCTGGCCCGGCTGTGCGCGGAGGCGGGGATGCCCCCGGGCGTGGTCGGGGTGGTGACCGGACTGGGGACCGAGGCGGGGGCCGCGCTCACCGCCCACCCGCTGGTGACCCACCTGGGGTTCGTGGGGTCCACCGACACCGGCCGGCTGGTGGCCCACGCCGCCGCGGAGCGGGTGGTGCCGACCGTGCTGGAGCTGGGCGGCAAGTCCGCCCACGTGGTGCTGGCCGACGCCGACCTGGACCGGGCCGCCGGGGTGATCACCCGGTCCCTCCTCCAGAACGCCGGGCAGACGTGCTCGGCCGGTTCGCGGCTCGTCGTCGACGAGCGCGTCCGGGCGGGCCTCGTGGACCGCCTCGTGGCCCGGTTCCGCGACACGACGCTAGGCCCCGGGATCGAGGACCCCGACCTGGGACCGCTCGTCTCGCCGAGGCAGCAGGAACGGGTGCGCGGGTATGTGGAGGGCGCGGGCTCGGGCGTCCTCCGCGTGGGCGGCGCACCGCCGCAGGAGGACCGGCTCGGCGCGGGGTCCTACTGGCTGCCGACCCTGCTCGACGGGGTCGACCCCTCCGACCCGGTCGCCCGGGAGGAGGTGTTCGGCCCGGTGCTCGTCACGCACGGCTTCACGGACGAGGACGAGGCCGTGGCGCTGGCCAACGGCACGGACTACGGGCTGCTCGCGGCGGTGTGGACGCGGGACGTGGGGCGTGCCCACCGGATGGCGTCGGTGCTCGAGGCGGGGCAGGTCTTCGTCAACGGCTACGGCGCCGGCGGCGGGGTGGAGCTGCCCTTCGGCGGGGTGGGCCGTTCCGGGTACGGCCGGGAGAAGGGGCTGGCGGCCCTGGACGCCCTCACGAGGGTCAAGACCGTCGTCGTGCGGCTGGACTGACCCGCTCCCCCGCACGGGGGAGGACGCACCGGTGCCCTCCCCCGGCTCCTCCGCCCACGGGTGGACCGCCGGTCCGACCCACGGCCGATGTGCCGGGCGGGGGCGGGTGCTTGACTGGGCCGCATGACGACCGCTGCGCCCGACCGCCCGGGCACGGGGATCACGATCCGGGGGCTGACCAAGACCTTCGGCGAGCTCCGTGCCGTCGACGACCTCACCTTCGACGTCCGGCCGGGGCGGGTCACCGGCTTCCTGGGCCCCAACGGCGCCGGCAAGACCACCACCCTGCGGATGCTGCTGGGGCTGGTCCGCCCGACGGCGGGCGAGGCGCTCATCGGCGGTCGCCACTACGTCGCCCTGCCCGAGCCGCTGACCACCGTGGGGGCGGCCCTGGAGGCGACCGGCTTCCACCCGGGCCGCTCGGGCCGGGACCACCTGCGCGCGCTGGCCGCCACCCACCGGATCCCCGACTCCCGCGCCGACGAGCTGCTCGAGCTGGTGGGCATCCCGGCCGCCGCCCGCAAGCGGGCGGGCGGCTACTCGATGGGCATGCGCCAGCGGCTGCAGCTGGCCGCCGCGCTCCTGGGCGACCCGCAGGTGCTGCTGCTCGACGAGCCGGCCAACGGGCTCGACCCCGAGGGGATCCGCTGGATGCGCGGCTTCCTGCGCCACCTGGCCAACGACCAGGGCAAGACGGTCCTCATCAGCTCCCACCTGCTGGCCGAGGTCGAGCAGACCGTCGAGGACGTCGTCATCATCGCCAACGGCCACCTCGTCCGGGAGGGAACCATGGACGCCCTGCACGGCGAGCCCGCGGCGCTGGTGCGCTCCCCCGAGCCGGCCCAGCTGGCCCGGGCGCTGGAGCGGGCCGGCCTCGCGGCGACCCTGCTCCCGGAGCAGGGTCCCGACGCCCTGCGGGTCTCCACCCCCGAGCTGGCCCGGGTCGGTGAGGTCGCGCTGGCGGCCGGTCGCCCGGTGCACGAGCTACGCGGGCTGCGCACGGACCTGGAGCGGCTCTTCCTCGACCTCACCGACGCCCCGGAGCACCGCAACCGCAACCTCGGGGTGCCGGTCGACGGGGCTGCTTCCCCCGCCGGCCCGACCACCGGGCCGGCACCGGACGACCCGGCGCGCGCACCGCATACCCCCGACCCGACGAACCCCGAGGAGGCCTCCCGGTGACCGGTCTCGTGCGCTCCGAGCTCATCAAGGCCTTCAGCACCCGGACGGCCTGGGCCATGCCGTTGGCGATGTTCCTCGTCACGGCCGCGTTCACCGCGATCGGGGCGTTCTTCCTCGTCTACGCGGAGCTGCCGGTCGGGGACACCACGATCCGGGCCCGCGAGACGATGGACGAGACGGTCCTCGTGCGGATGGTCTACACCGGGGCGGTGCAGATGGGCTACCTGCTCACGCTGGTGCTGGGCATCCTGACGATGGGCGCGGAGTACCGCCACCGCACCCTGACCGCGACCCTCCAGGCCGTACCCCGACGGGGGCGGATGATCCTCGCCAAGGTGCTGGGCCTGGTGGTCGTGGTGCTCGTCAACGGGCTGGCCCACCTCGCCGGTGCCCTCCTGGCCGGCGGCGCGGTGCTGCTCTCCGCGGACCTCTCCCTGGCCCCGGACCCCGGCGACCTCATCGCGACCATGCTGCGGCTGCTGCTGGTCCTCGTGCTCTGGGGTCTCATCGGCTTCGGCCTCGGGGTCCTGATCCCCAACCAGGTCGTCGCGCTGTTCGTCGGGGTCGCCGTGGCCTTCATCGTCGAACCGTTGCTGGGCTTCGGCATCACCTTCTGGGACGCGGTGGCCGACGCGGCCCGCTTCTTCCCCAGCCAGCTGACCATGAGCACCCTCAACATCTTCGACGGCGCCGACGCGGCGACGACCCAGGCGCTGGGCGGCGCCGAGAACCCGCTGGCGTGGTGGGTGGCCGGCCTCGTGCTCCTGGCCTACGCGGGCGTGATGACGCTCCTGGGGTGGGTCCTCACCTCCCGGCGCGACGTGGGGTGAGCCCCTCCGGGGCGCGGGAGGGCACGGCACCCCGGAGGGCGTCACCGGGGGTGCACGGGCTAGGCTGTACGACGACGTGCACTGTTTCGCACACGCGTTGCACCCCCGGATGTGAGAAGAGGCGCAAACCCCGTGGCCAACCCCCCGAGCAGCGACACCACCCTCGCCGACTTCGGAGCCAACGAGTGGCTCGTCGAGGAGAAGCGCGAGCAGTTCGACCAGGATCCAGGGTCCGTCGACCCGGCCTGGCGCCGATACTTCGAGGGGACTGACGACCGGCGCAACGGTGCGGCCGACACCGCGGCGAAGGGGTCCGACGACGGCGGTGCCGCCGACACCGCACGCCCCGCACCCTCCTCGACCGGTGCGGGTGCGCCGGCACCGGGCGCGGGGCAGGCGAAGGTGGGCAAGGCACCGCCCCGCACGTCCTCCACGGACACCGACGCGGCGCCCCAGGGCGGGGACACGAAGGGCGGCGACGGGGAGAGGAACGAGCCGAAGGACGCGAAGGGCGGGGACACGAAGGGCGGGGACACGAAGGCCGCGCCCAAGGACTCGCAGGGCACCTCCGGGAAGAAGGCGGAGGACACGAAGGCCGCGCCCAAGGACGCGCAGGGCACCTCCGGGAAGAAGGCCGGGGACACGAAGGCCGCGCCCGAGGGGGCGAAGGACGACTCCGGGTCCAAGGACACCGGCGAGAAGGGTCAGACGCCCCGCGGGACCGCGGGGACGAGGGCGGCGGAGAAGTCCGTCGGCACCCCCTCCCGGTCGGGCGGCTCCGAGCCGCGCGTGTCGCGCGACGCCCCCGCCCCGACGAAGAAGGGGCCCCAGAGCGACGTGACGATGACCCCGCTGCGGGGAGCCGTCGCCCGCGTGGTCACCAACATGGAGAGCTCGCTGGAGGTGCCCACCGCTACCAGCGCGCGCAACCTGCCGGCCAAGCTGCTCATCGACAACCGCATCGTCATCAACAACCACCTGGCCCGCTCCCGCGGCGGCAAGGTCTCCTTCACCCACCTCATCGGCTACGCCATGGTCAAGGCGCTCAAGGCGATGCCGGAGATGAACAACGGCTTCGCCACCCAGGACGGCAAGCCCGTGCTGCTCGAGCCGGCCCACATCAACCTGGGCCTGGCCATCGACGTCCCCAAGCCGGACGGCAGCCGCCAGCTCCTCGTGCCCAACATCAAGAGCGCCGAGGAGATGACCTTCTACGAGTTCTGGACGGCCTACGAGCGGATCGTGCGCAAGGCGCGGGACAACAAGCTGACGGTCGCGGACTTCCAGGGCACCACGATCAGCCTGACCAACCCCGGCGGCATCGGCACGCTGCACTCGGTGCCGCGGCTGATGAAGGGTCAGGGCGCCATCATCGGCGTCGGCTCCCTGGACTACCCGGCCGAGTGGCAGGGCGCCGCCCCCGAGCGGATCGCGACCAACGCGGTCAGCAAGATCCTCACCCTGACCTCGACCTACGACCACCGCATCATCCAGGGTGCGCAGTCGGGGGAGTTCCTCAAGATCATGCACCAGCTGCTGCTGGGCGAGGAGGACTTCTTCGACGAGATCTTCACCTCCCTGCGCATCCCCTACGAGCCGATCCGGTGGGCCCCGGACATCGCCGCGACCCACGACGACGACATCTCCAAGGCCAGCCGCATCCAGGAGCTCATCCACGCCTACCGCGTCCGCGGCCACCTCATGGCGGACACGGATCCCCTGGAGTACGTCCAGCGCCGCCACCCGGACCTGACGATCGAGAACCACGGCCTGACGCTGTGGGACCTGGACCGCGACGTGCCCACAGGCGGCTTCGGCGGCAAGCCGCGGCTGACGCTGCGCAAGATCCTCGGCATCCTGCGAGACTCCTACTGCCGCACCGTCGGCGTGGAGTACATGCACATCCAGGACCCCGAGGAGCGGGACTGGTTCCAGGAGAAGCTCGAGGTGCCGTTCCGCAAGCCAGCACCCGCCGAGCAGCTGCGGATCCTGCGTCGCCTCAACGCGGCGGAGGCCTTCGAGACCTTCCTGCAGACCAAGTTCGTCGGGCAGAAGCGCTTCAGCCTCGAGGGTGGCGAGGCCGTCATCGCCCTCATGGACAAGGTGCTCAGCCGCGCCGCCCAGGACGGGCTGGCCGAGGTGACGATGGGTATGCCGCACCGCGGCCGGCTCAACGTGCTCGCCAACCTCGCGGGCAAGTCCTACGGTCAGATCTTCCGCGAGTTCGAGGGCAAGTCGGCCCCCGGGTCGGTCCAGGGCTCCGGCGACGTCAAGTACCACCTCGGGACCGAGGGTGAGTTCCACGACGAGCAGGGCAACTCCACCCGGGTCTACCTCGCCGCCAACCCCTCCCACCTGGAGGCCGTCAACCCCGTGCTCGAGGGGATCACCCGGGCCAAGCAGGACCGCCTCGAGCTGGAGACCGGCACCGAGGACTACGGGGTCCTGCCGGTCCTGCTCCACGGCGACGCGGCCTTCGCGGGCCAGGGCGTGGTCCTGGAGACCCTGCAGATGTCGCAGCTGCCCGGCTACCGCACCGGCGGCACCATCCACGTGGTCATCAACAACCAGGTCGGCTTCACCACCGCGCCGCACCACTCCCGTTCAGCGGTCTACTGCACCGACGTCGCGCGGACCGTGCAGGCCCCGATCTTCCACGTCAACGGCGACGACCCCGAGGCCGTCGTGCGGGTGGCCGAGCTGGCCTACGAGTACCGCCAGAAGTTCCACAAGGACGTGGCCATCGACATGGTCTGCTACCGGCGGCGCGGACACAACGAGGGCGACGACCCCTCGATGACCCAGCCGCTGATGTACGACCTCATCGAGGCCAAGCGCTCGGTCCGCAAGCTCTACACCGAGTCCCTCATCGGTCGTGGCGACATCAGCGTCGAGGACGCCGAGGAGGCGCTGCGCGACTACCAGAAGCAGCTGGAGCAGGTCTTCGTGGAGACCCGCGCGGCGCTGAAGGGCGAGGGTGACGGCACCCGCGGCCTGGAGCGCCCGCAGGCCCAGGACGAGGGCGACATGGCCACCCGGCAGCGGCCGACCGCCATCAGCGAGGAGATGCTGCGGACCATCGGCGAGGCGTTCGCCGACGTGCCCGAGGGATTCACCGTCCACCCCAAGCTGGCCAAGCTGCTCACCACCCGGCGGGACATGGTCCGCGAGGGCGGCATCGACTGGGGCATGGGCGAGCTGATCGCCTTCGGCTCCCTCGTCATGGAGGGGACGCCGGTCCGTCTCTCCGGCCAGGACTCCCGCCGCGGGACCTTCGTCCAGCGGCACGCGGTGCTCACGGACAACGAGACGGCGGCCAGCTGGACCCCGCTGCACCACCTGTCCGAGGACCAGGCCAGCTTCGAGGTCTACGACTCGCTGCTCTCGGAGTACGCGGTGATGGGCTTCGAGTACGGCTACTCGGTCGAGCGGACGAACGCGCTGGTGCTCTGGGAGGCCCAGTTCGGCGACTTCGCCAACGGCGCCCAGACGATCGTGGACGAGTTCATCTCCTCCTCCGAGCAGAAGTGGGACCAGCGCTCCAGCGTCGTGCTACTGCTCCCCCACGGCTACGAGGGACAGGGGCCGGACCACTCCTCCGCGCGCATCGAGCGCTACCTGCAGATGTGCGCCGAGGACAACATGGTGGTGGCCTACCCCTCCAGCCCGGCGTCGTACTTCCACCTGCTGCGGGCCCACGCGACGGCGCGTCCGCGCAAGCCGCTCATCGTCTTCACCCCCAAGGCGATGCTGCGGCTCAAGGCAGCGGCGAGCAGCCCGGAGGAGTTTACGCACGGCACCTTCGAGCCGGTGCTCGCCGACGCGGCCGACCTCGACCGCGAGGCGGCGACCGGGTGCTCATCGCCTCCAGCAAGCTCGTGCACGACCTGGAGGACGAGCGCACCAAGCGGGAGGACACGCGCACCGCGATCCTGCGGATGGAGCAGCTCTACCCCCTCCCCGGAGCGCAGCTGGCGAGCCTCACCGCGACGTACCCCAACGCCGAGCTGGTGTGGGTGCAGAACGAGCCGAAGAACCAGGGAGCCTGGCCGTTCATGGCGCTCAACCTGTCCGAGGCCCTCACCCACCACGGTGAGGAGCGGCCCATCCGGGTCGCCGCCCGGCCCGCGTCGGCCTCGCCGTCCACCGGGTCGGCCAAGGTGCACGCTGTCGAGCAGGCCACCCTGCACGAGGAGGCCTTCGGCCGCCGCTGACGGACGGGGCCGGCCACGGCCCGCGCGAGGGGTCCTCCCACCCGGGAGGGCCCCTCGCGCACGTCCGGGTGCCGCCCGCCCCGGGGTGGGCGGGCCGCGGCGGCCGGCGCCACGGCATACGGAAGAATGGTGCCCATGACCGCCGACGCAGCCGGACCGACGCTTCCCCCCGGACACACCGCCTACCCCCCCGGCCCCGAGGACGTGGACGACCTCGTGCGCCTCCTGCGCCGTCACGAGCGCGAGGGGCGCGGCTGGCCGGGGGCGGACAGCCAGGCCGTCGCGGCCGAGGTCGCGGGTCGGGGCGCGGACACGCACCTGCACGAGGTCGTGCGCGACGACGGCGGGACGGTCCGAGCGTGGATCAACTGCCACGACCGGGCTGCGGGCCGGGTGCTGGTGGGCGTGACCGTCGACCCCGACCTGCCCGACGAGGCGGCCGATCCGCTGGCCAGGTTCGCCTTCGGCCGGGTGGAGGAGCTCGGGCAGGAGGTGCTGCAGCGTCGGGGGCTGCAGCAGACCCAGCTCGACTCGGGGGCGTTCGCCGACGACCCGCGCCAGCAGCGCTGGCTCACGGAGGCGGGCTACGAGCACGTGCGCGACTGGTGGCAGATGAGCCGCCCCGTGGATCCGGGGTCCGACCTGCAGCAGCCCGGACCGCGGGAGGGCGTGGAGATCCGGCGGGTGCGGCGCGACGACGGGGTCGGGATGCCGCAGGAGGAGGACCTGCGGGCGGTGCACCTCGTGCTGGAGCACTCCTTCGCCGACCACTTCAACTCCTACCGGGAGACCTTCGAGGAGTTCGTCTCGCGCCTGCGCGAGGACCCGGGACACCGGTGGGACCACTGGTGGCTGGCCACCGTGGACGGGAAACCGGCCGGGGCGCTCGTCGCCACGACCGTCGTCGGCGGGGTCGGTCCGGACGGCACCGCCCGGCCGGACTCCTCCTACGTCGAGTACATCGGGGTGCACCGCCGCGCGCGGGGACGGGGGGTGGCCAAGGGGCTGCTCCGGGCCGTCGTGGCCGACGCCGCCGCCCGCCGACGCAGCTCCGTCGGGCTGGAGGTCGACGCCGACTCCCCCACCCGCGCGGACGGCCTGTACCTGTCGATGGGGTGGCGCACGCGCTACTCCACCCAGTCCTGGCACCGCACCCTGTCGCTGCCGGGATCGGCGGCGGCGGCGGGATAGCCTGCGAGGGTGTACTTCACCGACCGCGGGATCGAGGAGCTGGCCCAGCGCCGGGGCGCGGAGGACGTGACCCTCGGCTGGCTGGCCGAGCAGCTGCGCACGTTCGTGGACCTGCACCCCGAGTTCGAGGTGCCGGTGGACCGCCTGGCCACCTGGCTGGCCCGCGAGGACGACGACGAGTGAGACGAGAGGCGACGACGTGACGAGCCAGGGACGACCGGGCCCGACCGACATCGAGTACACCCCCAGCGCGGAGTTCTCCGTGCACGAGGGGCCGCGGGACATCGGCCTGTGCTTCGTCGGCGACGGGTTCGTGGCGGGTTACGGGGACCCCAAGGCCCTGGGCTGGGTCAGCCGCGTGGTCGGTCGCACGCCCGCCCAGGAGGTCGCCCTGACCTCCTACAACCTGGGGGTACGCGGCAGCAGCTCGGCCGACGTCATGGCCCGGTGGCGGGCCGAGTGCCCTCCGCGCTGGGAGGGCCGCTCCGAGCGCCGGCTGGTCGTGGGCGTGGGGGCCGAGGACGTCGAGCAGGGGGTCACCACCGCCCGGTCCCGGCTCAACCTGGCCAACGTGCTCGACGAGGCCAGCTCGACCGGTATCGGCACCTTCGTCGTCGGGCCGACTCCCACGCTGGACGCCGAGGTCAACGCCCGGCTCCAGGTGCTCGCGGAGGCGCAGGCCGACGTGTGCCACCGCCGCGGGGTCCCGTTCGTCGACTGCTTCACCCCCCTGCAGGGCCACGACCAGTGGCAGTCCGACCTGGCGGCCGGCGATACCGTGCACCCGGGGCAGGCCGGCTACGGCCTCGTCGCCTGGCTCGTGCTCAACGGGGGCTGGTACCGCTGGCTCCAGCTGGAGGACTGAGCCGCTCGACCCAGGCGCGCGCCTCCGCGTAGGACTGCTCGTCGGCGTGCTCGGGCACCTGTGCCGGGCGCCGGTCGGCCCGCGGGTAGGACCCCATGAAGTGCACCTCGCGACAGGTCCGGCGCAGACCGACCAGCGCCTCGCGCAGCCGGGCCTCGCTCACGTGGGCGTCCGCGTCGATCCAGAAGCAGTACTCCCCGAGCCCCTCCCCCGTGGGGCGCGACTCGAGCCGGCTGAGGTCGATGCCCCGCACGGCGAACTGCTCCAGCAGCTCCAGCAGGGCTCCGGGCCGGTTCATCCAGATGAGGGCCACCAGCGTGGTCCGGTCGCTGCCCGTCGGAGCGGGCACGTCCACGCCCGCCCGCAGGACGACGAACCGGGTGACGGCGCCGTCCCGGTCGGCGATGTGCTCGGCCACCGGCACCAGGCCGTAGGCGGCCGCGGCGCCGGGTGCCGCGACGGCTGCGTCGTAACCGCCCTCGGAGACGGCCTGGGCGGCGCGCGCGGTCGAGGTCTCGGGGACCAGGGCCGCGTCGGGCAGGTTGCGGGCGAGCCAGTCCCTCGTCTGGGCCATCGCGTGCGGGTGGGTGGCGACCGTCCCGACCTGGGCCAGCGTGGTTCCGGGGCGGACCAGCAGGGAGAACTGGACCTCGACGTGGACCTCGGCGACGATGTGCACCCCGTCCGCGCCCGCGTCCTGCAGCGCCTGGAGGGTGGCCGGGACGGACCCCTCGACGGAGTTCTCGAAGGGCACGACCGCCGCGTCCACCTCGCCGTGCCGCAGGGCCTCGATCGCCACCGGGACCGTGGGAGCCGGCCAGGCCTGCCCGGCTCCCCGGGGGTCCCACTGGCGCACGGCCTGCTCGGTGAACGTGCCGGCCGGGCCGAGATAGGCGATCTTCACACCGGAACGATATCGCCGGTGGCCTCCCGCCTCAGTAGGCGCCGTGCTCGTCGGGCCTGAGCACGACCTGGACGGTGCGCCACAGGATCATCAGGTCCAGCACCGGGGTCCAGTTCTCGACGTAGTAGAGGTCGAGGCGGACCGACTCCTGCCAGGAGAGGTTGCTGCGCCCGCTGATCTGCCACAGGCCGGTCATGCCCGGCTTGACGAGCAACCGGCGGCGGGCGTCCAGGGCGTAGGTGGCGACCTCCCGCGGCAGCGGCGGGCGCGGCCCGACCAGGCTCATGTCGCCGCGCAGCACGTTGATCAGCTGGGGCAGCTCGTCCAGGGAGTGGCGCCGGATGAAGGCTCCCACCCGCGTCACCCGCGGGTCCTCGGGCACCTTGAACATCGGCCCGGCCCCCTGGTCCACCGCCCGCAGCGTGGGCAGCATCTCCTCGGCCGCCACCACCATGCTGCGGAACTTCAGCATCGCGAACGTGCGTCCGTCACGGCCCACCCGCTCCTGCCGGAAGAGCACCGGACCGCCGTCCTCGCCCCGCACCGCCAGCGCCACCAGGCCCATCACCGGAGCCATGACCACCAGCACCGCCACCGCCGCCATCCGGTCCACCACGTTCTTGGCCACCAGCTGCGGACCGGCGAACCGCGGCGACTCCACGTGGATCAGCGGCAGGCCCTGAACCGGACGGGTCAGCACCCGCGGCCCGGCCACGTCCATGATCCCCGGCGCGACGACCAGGTCGATGTCGGTCCCCTCCAACGCCCACCCCAGCCGGCGCAACCCCTCCTGGCCCAGCCCCGCGGAGGAGGACACCGCCACCACGTCCACGTCCATCTCCAGCGCCTTGACCAGCACGTCGGACTCCGGCCCCAGGACCGGGACCCCGGCGACCCGGCCCTCGCTGGCACCGTCCACGCAGGCCCCCAGCACCTGGTAGCCCGCGTCCGGCGCCCGCCCCAGCGCCACCACCAGGCTGGCCACGTGGTCCCGGTCCCCCACGAGCAGCACCCGGTCCGAGAGCGCACCCTCCCGACGCCGGCGCACCAGCCATCGGCGCGCACTCCAGCGGGCCACCAGCAGCAGCACCGTCCCCAGCGGGAAGGCCAGCACGACATACCCCCGGGCGAAGTCCGCCTTCAGCGCCAGCGCGACGATCGCCACGATCGCGAACAGCCAGGTCGAGGCCTGGAAGACCTGCTTGTACTCCTGCACGCCGTGCCCCACCAGGCGCCCGTCGTAGGAGTTCTGCAGGTGCAGCGAGACCATCCACCCGGCCATCAGCGCCAGCGAGACGGTCGTGTAGCTCACCGCCCCGAGCGCGCTCTGCAGCTCGCGCCCGTCTGTCCCGAACCGGAACAGCTGCGCCGCCACGACGGCCACTGCCACCACGAGCAGGTCGGCCATCCGCACCACCGACAGGTAACCCGTCAGGTACCTGCGGGCCTGGGGCAGCCCCCTCCGTCGCCCGCCCTGCAGTCCGTCGGGCACGACGAAGAGCGGCGTCGGGGCGGACCCGACGCCGAGACCGTCGCGAGCCCCCTGCGGCTCACGCGGGATCTCCACCGAAGAAGTCAAGCGATTCCCATCTACCCGGCCGGGCGCCAGGCGGTCACCCAACCGCCGGGCACTTTACCCGTTCTTTACCAAGGGTAGTTAACCAGCCGGTAGCCACCCCGTCCACCCCTGCGGGGGGTCCGGACGAACCCTGGGGGGTATGGCGCCCGCCACCCTCGGCGGTCCCGCTCAGCCGCGGCGGGGGGCCAGGGCGCGGAAGAGGTGCGGCACCGCCGCCGTGACCTGCTCCTGCATCGTCACGTAGACCTCGTCGGCCCGGCGGTAGGGGTCGACGACGTCGTGGTCCTCCGGCCGTCCGGGGCGGCGACGGCCACGGTGCCGGGTGGCCACGTCGGCGAGCTCGCGCAGCCGGGCGGCCGGGTCGGCCGAGGACGGCAGGTCCTCGTCGGGCAGGCCCTCGACGATCGCCGCGAGCTCGCGCACGGTGAACACCCGCTTCATCGCCCGGGGGGTCGTCCGGACCACGGCCGCCCGGTGGTCGCGGGTCGCGGTGAGGACGAGGTCGGCCGTCTCGACCATCGGGGCCGCCAGCCGGCGGGCCGAGAAACCGTCGGAGCTGCCGCCCAGGCCACGGAGCACCGCGGCCGCGCGCTCGTCCATCGGGTGGTCGACCAGCGCGCCGGTGCCCGCCGACGCGACCTCGAAGTGGCCGGGCCCCCAGCGCTGGTCCAGCCCCTGCTGCAGCAGCCGCTCGACCAGCGGCGACCGGCACACGTTGCCCGTGCACACGACGAGGATGCGGCCCGTTGCCATGCCGGTCAGACTACGCGGGTCCGGGCAGGTCGACCCCGGCCCACCGCGGGCCGTGCCCCAGGAGGGTGGCCGTGCGGGTCTGCTGGTCGGCCTCGCCGCTGCCGGAACGCTCCAGGACCACCTCCAGCCGGTCGTCGGCCAGGTGCTCGGCCAGGCCGTGCCCCCACTCGACCACGGTGACCGACTCCTCGAGCGACTCGTCCAGGTCCAGGTCGTCCAGCTCGGCCTCCCCGCCGAGGCGGTAGGCGTCGGCGTGCACGAGCGCCGGACCCCCGACGAGCGAGGGGTGCACCCGGGCGATGACGAAGGTCGGCGAGGTGATCGGCCCCCGGACCCCCAGCCCGTGCGCGAGCCCCTGGGTCAGCGTCGTCTTGCCCGCCCCGAGGTCGCCGGTGAGCACCACCAGGTCCCCGGCCCGCAGCACCCGGCCGAGCGTCTCCCCGAGCGCACGGGTGTCCTCGTCGGTCGGCAGCACCAGTAGGCGGCCGGTCACGACGGCCCGCCCACGTGGCGCCGCGGGACCCGCGGCCCGAAGCGGGTGACGATCTCGTAGGAGATCGTCCCCGCGGCCTCGGCCCAGTCCTGGGCGGTGGGCTCCCCGCCGTCGCCGGCCCCGAAGAGGACGACCTCCTCGCCCGCCGCCACGTCGAGGTCACCGACGTCGACGACGAACTGGTCCATGCACACCCGCCCCGAGACCCGGAATCGCTGTCCGCGCACCTGGACGGGAGCCTGGTTCGACCCGTGCCGCGGAACACCGTCGGCATACCCGAGGGGGACGTCGACGAGGGTGGTCTCGCGCGACGTGGTGTAGGTGTGCCCGTAGGAGACGCCCTGACCGGCCGGGACCCGCTTGGCCACGGCGACCCGCGCGCTCACCCGCATCGCGGGGCGCAGCCCCAGCTCCGCCGCGGACGCCAGGTCGGGCACGGGCGAGAGGCCGTACACCGCCAGGCCTGGGCGGACCATGTCCCAGGAGGCCTCGGGAGTGGTCAGGGTGGCGGCGGAGTTGGACATGTGCCGCACCTCGGGCCGCAGGCCGGCGCGCTCCGCGACCGCCACCGCGTCGGCGAAGGCCTCCTGCTGGGCCCGGACGGTCGGGTGCGCGGGGGCGTCGGCGTAGGCGAAGTGGGTGAACAGGCCGCGGACCCGCAGCACCCCCTCGGCCTCCAGGCGCGCGGCCTCCTCGACCAGGTCGGTCCAGTCCGTGCGCGGGTCCCCCGCCCGCAGGGGTATGCCGTAGGCACCGTTGCGGGCCAGGCCGGTGTCCACCTTGAGCTGGGTCGTCGCCGGGCGGCCGGTGGCGCGGGCAGCGTCGGCCAGGGCCCGCAGACCCCAGGGGGCGACGGCCGCGACCTCGACGTCGGCCTCCACCAGGGGGCGCAGGTCCAGGTCGGGCGTGGTGAGCCAGGTGAGGACCGGGGCCTCGATCCCGGCGGCCCGCAGGGCCAGGGCCTCGGTGGCCTGGGCGACCCCCAGGGCGCAGGCACCACCGGCGAGCGCGGCTCGGGCCGACGGCACGAGGCCGTGCCCGTAGGCGTCGGCCTTGACGACGGCCATCAGCTCGGTGCCGCCCACCCGCTCGCGCAGGGTCCGCACGTTGTCGCTGACGGCGTCCAGGTCGACGAGCACCTCGGCCGGCCAGAGGGTGGTGCTGCCGCGGCCGCCCGGCCCCGCCGGTGGTCCGCCCGCCGCGGGGCCCGCGGGGGCCGGCGTCACGCCCGGCCGTCCTGGGCCCGCTGCGCGGCGACCGCCGCGAGCTGGGCCATGAGGCTGTCCGGCACGGGCGGGGTGGCCTCGTCGGCCACCGCCGCGGCGATGCGCTCGCCCAGCTCCTGGGTGCTGGCGCCCATCGCCTCCCCGGCGAGCGCCGGCAGGCCCCGGAGCACCAGGGCGGTGGCGGCCTCGACCGCGGACGCCGCCTCCCCCTCGCCCAGGTGGCCCAGCAGCATCGCCAGGGACAGGCAGGCCCCGGCCGGGTTCGCCCAGCCCCGGCCGGCGATGTCCGGGGCGGAGCCGTGGATCGGCTCGAACATGCTCGGGTGGGCCCCGTCGAGGTTGAGGTTGCCGCTGGCGGCCACGCCCAGCCCGCCCTGGAGGACCGCGCCGAGGTCGGTGACGATGTCGCCGAAGAGGTTGTCGGTGACGACCACGTCGAAGCGTTCGGGGCTGACCGGAAGGTGCATGCACAGGGCGTCGACGTGGACGTAGTCGGTCTCCACGTCGGGGTAGCGGGTGCCGACCTCGGTCATGACGTCGGTCCACAGCGCGCCCGCCTCGACGAGGACGTTGGTCTTGTGGCACAGGGTCAGCCGGCCGCGGCGCTGCCGGGCCAGCCGGTAGGCGAAGTCCACGGCGCGCTCCACGGCATACCAGGTGTTGACCGACTCCTGGACGGCGACGCGGGCGGGGGTGCCGCGGTGCACGGTGCTCCCCTGCGCGACGTAGGCGCCCTCGGTGTTCTCGCGGACGACGACCAGGTCGCAGCGCTCCGGGGTCAGGCCCGAGATGGGGGTGGGGACGCCGTCGTAGAGGCGCACCGGTCGCAGGTTGATGGCCTGCTGCATCCGGCGGCGCAGCTCCAGGATGATGCCGCGCTCGAGGATCCCGGGAGTGACCTTCGGGCTGCCGATGGCGCCGAAGAGGATCGCGTCGTGCCGGTCCAGCTCGGCGGTGGCCCCGTCCGTGAGCAGCTCGCCGGTCGCCAGGTGGTGGTCGGCCCCGAGGGGCACGTCCGTGCGGGAGGTGGTGAAGCCGAACCGGGACTCGGCCGCGTCGAGCACCGAGAGGGCGGCGCGGGTGACCTCGGGACCGACCCCGTCACCGGGCAGGACGGCGGCAAGGGTGTGGCTGCGCATGGCGGACCTCGCGTGCGGTAGGCGTTGACGTCGCGTCAGCGACGGAGGGTTATGGTGGCTGCATTCTTGCAGCACCCGCCGCACGGCCGTCCGGCGCCCGCGGCTCCCCGAGGTGAAGGAGGTTGCCCGTGCCCGGCCTGACGCTGGCTGAGAAGCTCTGGCAGCAGCACGTCGTCCGCTCCGCCGAGGGCGAGCCCGACCTCCTCTACATCGACCTGCACCTCGTGCACGAGGTGACCAGCCCGCAGGCCTTCGACGGGCTGCGTCAGGCCGGGCGCGGGGTGCGCCGGCCGGACCTGACGGTGGCGACCGAGGACCACAACGTGCCCACGACGCTGGGGCCGGTGACCGACCCCGTCTCGCGCACGCAGCTGGAGGCGTTGAAGGCCAACTGCGAGCAGTTCGGGATCGTGCACCACGAGCGGGGGCGCCGCGGCCAGGGCATCGTGCACGTGATCGGGCCGGAGCTGGGGCTGACCCAGCCGGGGATGACGATCGTGTGCGGGGACTCCCACACCTCCACGCACGGGGCGTTCGGTGCGCTGGCGTTCGGGATCGGCACCTCCGAGGTGGAGCACGTGCTGGCCACCCAGACCCTGTCGCTGCGGCCGCTGAGGACGATGGCGGTCACCGTGGACGGCGAGCTGCCGGCGGGGGTGGGCGCCAAGGACATCATCCTGGCGGTGATCAACCGGATCGGCACCGGCGGCGGTCAGGGCTACATGCTGGAGTACCGCGGCAGCGCGATCGAGTCGCTGTCGATGGAGGGCCGGATGACGATCTGCAACATGTCGATCGAGGCCGGGGCCCGGGCCGGGATGGTCGCCCCGGACGAGAAGACGTTCGCCTACCTGCAGGGTCGCCCGCACGCGCCGCAGGGCGCCGACTGGGACGCGGCCGTGGAGGCGTGGCGGGGCCTGCGCACCGACGACGACGCGGTCTTCGACGCCGAGGTGTTCCTCGACGCCGCCGAGCTGAGCCCCCTACGTGACCTGGGGGACCAACCCGGCGCAGTCGGTCCAGCTGGGCGAGGCGGTGCCGGACCCGGAGAGCTTCGGGCACGACGACGCGAAGGAGACCGCGCGGCGGGCGCTGGACTACATGGGCCTGCAGGCCGGGACCCCGATGCGCGAGGTCGGCGTCGACGCGGTCTTCCTCGGCTCGTGCACCAACGGGCGGATCGAGGACCTGCGGGTGGCCGCCGACGTCCTGCGCGGCCGGCACGTCGCCGAGGGTGTCCGCCTGCTCGTCGTGCCCGGCTCGCACGCGGTCCGGCAGCAGGCCGAGGAGGAGGGCCTGGACACGGTCTTCACCGACGCCGGCGGCGAGTGGCGCCTGGCCGGGTGCTCGATGTGCCTGGGGATGAACCCCGACCAGCTGGCCCCGCAGGAGCGCTGCGCCTCCACGTCCAACCGCAACTTCGAGGGACGCCAGGGCGCCCGCGGCCGCACCCACCTGGTCTCCCCGGCCGTGGCCGCCGCGACCGCCGTGCGCGGCACCCTCTCCTCCCCGGCCGACCTGGTCGACGTCCGCGAGCAGGAGACGGTCTGATGGAGAAGTTCACCACGCACACCGGGATCGGCGTGCCGCTGCGCCGTTCCGACGTCGACACCGACCAGATCATCCCGGCGGAATACCTCAAGCGGGTCGCACGCACCGGCTTCGAGGACGGCCTGTTCGCCCGGTGGCGCGAGGACCCGGGCTTCGTGCTCAACCAGCCGGCCTACGCCGGCGGCTCGGTGCTGGTGGCCGGGCCCGACTTCGGCACCGGGTCCAGCCGCGAGCACGCCGTGTGGGCGCTGCAGCAGTACGGCTTCCGCGCCGTCCTCTCCAGCAGGTTCGCCGACATCTTCCGCGGCAACTCCGGCAAGGGCGGCCTGCTCACCGCCCAGCTGGACCAGGGCGACGTCGAGCTCATCTGGAAGCAGATCGAGGCCGAGCCGGGCACGAGCATCACCGTCGACCTGCCCGCCCGGCAGGTGACCTGCGGCGACGTCGTGGCCCCCTTCCAGGTCGACGACTACGTCGCCTGGCGCCTGGAGAACGGCCTGGACGACATCTCCCTGACCCTGCAGCACGAGGACGACATCACCGCCTACGAGGCCGCCCGGCCCTCCTGGAAGCCGGTCGTCACCACCGCCGTCGGGTAGGGCTGCCCGACCCCCCGGCCGTGGGAGAGGGTTGACGCCAGGCTGGTCGTGCACCAAGGTCGGGTCCCTGCGACAGACATCGCCCGCTACGCCGAGGTCGGTCGCTACAACCTCACCTCACCGGCTCTACGACCCGACCTCACCGCCAGCACGGACCGGTCCGACCGTCACCACCTGTGGACGACCGCAGCGGTCGTGCCCTGAGGTGCGGCAGTGTCCCGTCATGAGCTCGAGGACAAGCCAGTTCGCTCCCAGCCCGCTACCCGCGCACCTGGCCGAAGGACGTCCTGGTGAGCCACACCAGTGCCGCCCTGATGCACGGGCTGCCGTTGACGGTGCGGCCGGACCGCGTCCACGGCTGTCGCAGGTCGACCGGCCAGCACCGACGCACCCGGGCTTCCACCATCCACGGCGGATATCGGGACGCGAGGTCCTCGACCATCCGCGGGGTCGACGTCCTGGAGCCGCGGTTCGTCGTCCTGGGTGTCGCCGAGCTGCACGGCCGCGACGAGGCCGTGGTGGTCGGGGACGCGGCCCTGCACCGCGGTGACGTCGATCTCGCCGACCTGAAGGCGGCCGCAGATGCTCGCCGGCACCACCCGGCCCATGGCACCTTCACGTCCGCCGTCCAGGTGATGGACCCCGCCGCCGAGTCGCCGGGGGAGAGCCGTTCACGCTTGCTGCTCCTCAACCTGGGCTACGACCCCCGGAGTCAGGTGGTCATCCGTGACCCGGCCGGCCACGTCATCGCTCGGGTCGACTTCCTCTTGAGAGGAACCCGCGTCGTCGTGGAGTTCGACGGGTTGTCCAAGTACGCCTCGGCCGAGGAGCTCGCCGCAGAGAAGCGTCGAGAGCTGCGACTGCGGGCCGCCGGCTACACCGTGGTCCGCCTCCTGTGGTCCGACCTCGACCGACCGGCGAAGGTGCGCGCCCTCGTCGACGCCGCTCTCCAGGCCGACCTGTCCGCCGGCTGATCGGGGACCAACCGCCGACCGATGCTGATCGCCGTGGCCGACCAGCGGCCCAGTTCAGGGTGAGGTCGGCTCCCTCGGACCTCCATCGGTCTACAAGGCGATGGTGGTCCCGACGATCCGACCTCGCACAGCCGCCAGGACGGTGACTGCACTTCCGGGCGGCGGCACGCGCGTCGCCTCGGCCCTCCCCCTGTCCCCTGCCGACTCGGCCCTCCCCCTGACCCCCCTGTGACGAGCGCCACGTTGACCCGACGTCACCATCGTGGGCTAGAGTGCTCGGCAATGACTGCTCTGCTCCTCCTTCCGCGCCGCAGCGAGACCTCCTAGGTCCGGCCCTCGCTGCGGAGCTGCGCTGTCCACGGACCGACAGCAACCCACCCCCAGCGAGAGCGAGCCAGACCCCATGAGCATCCAGACCCCTGCCGCCCCTGCGACCGGCACCCACGTCGTCGAGCGCAACCCCCAGCAGCCGAGCGGCATGCCCGTGGAGCGCTACACCGCATACTCCCCGGTGGACCTGCCCGACCGCACCTGGCCGGGGCGCACGATCACGAAGGCCCCCCGCTGGTGCGCGGTCGACCTGCGCGACGGCAACCAGGCGCTGATCGACCCGATGACCCCCGACCGCAAGCGCCGGATGTTCGAGCTGCTGGTGCGGATGGGCTACAAGGAGATCGAGGTCGGCTTCCCCGCCGCCAGCCAGACCGACTTCGACTTCGTGCGGATGCTCATCGAGGAGGACCTGATCCCCGACGACGTGGTCATCCAGGTCCTGACCCAGGCCCGCGAGCACCTCATCGAGCGCACCTACGAGTCGATCGCCGGCGCGAGGCAGGCCATCGTGCACCTGTACAACTCCACGTCCACGCTGCAGCGCCGGGTGGTCTTCCGGGCGAGCGAGGACGAGATCGTCGACATCGCCGTCCAGGGCGCACGCACCTGCAAGAAGTACGAGGAGCAGATGCCCCCGGGGACGCAGATCACCTACCAGTACTCCCCCGAGTCCTACACCGGCACCGAGCTGGAGTATGCGGTGCGCGTGTGCAACGCGGTCATGGAGGAGTTCGTCCCCACCCCGGAGCGGCCGGTCATCATCAACCTGCCGGCCACCGTGGAGATGGCCACCCCCAACGTCTACGCCGACTCCATCGAGTGGATGAGCCGGCACCTGAACCACCGTGAGAACGTCATCCTCTCGCTGCACCCGCACAACGACCGCGGGACCGGCGTGGCGGCGGCCGAGCTGGGCTACCTGGCCGGCGCCGACCGGATCGAGGGCTGCCTGTTCGGCAACGGCGAGCGCACGGGCAACGTCTGCCTGGTCACGCTGGGGATGAACATGTTCAGCCAGGGCGTGGACCCGCAGATCGACTTCTCCGACATCGACGAGGTCCGGCGCACGGTCGAGCACTGCAACCAGCTGCCGGTGCCCGAGCGCCACCCCTACGGCGGCGACCTGGTCTTCACCGCCTTCTCCGGCAGCCACCAGGACGCGATCAAGAAGGGCCTGGAGGCGCTGGAGCAGGAGGCCGCCGAGGTGGGGGTACCGGTCGGGCAGCACCGGTGGGAGGTGCCCTACCTGCCAGTCGACCCCAAGGACATCGGCCGCAGCTACGAGGCCGTCATCCGGGTCAACAGCCAGTCCGGCAAGGGTGGCGTGGCCTACGTGATGAAGTCCGAGCACCGGATGGACCTGCCGCGGCGGCTGCAGATCGAGTTCAGCGGCGCGGTGCAGCGGCACACCGACACCGAGGGCGGGGAGATGAGCCCGGCCCAGATCTGGGAGGCGTTCCAGCACGAGTACCTCGAGCAGGCGGGCCCGCTGGTCGGCACCGACTACACCGTGACGCACGACGACGACGAGGCGGGGGCACGACCGGATCGAGGCCACCGTCGAGGTCGACGGGGTCCAGCAGCAGATCACCGGCACGGGCAACGGCCCGATCGCCGCCTACACCGACGCGCTGTCCACGATCGGCATCGACGTGCGGGTGCTGGACTACCACGAGCACGCCCTCAGCGCGGGCGCCGACGCGTATGCCGCCGCCTACGTCGAGTGCGCCATCGACGGGGAGGTGCGCTGGGGCGTCGGTGTGCACCCCAGCACCGTCACCGCGGCGCTGCGCGCCGTGGCCAGCGCCGTCAACCGGCCGGGTCGTTGACCGCGGGGGCCGGCGTCGACCGGCCGGGTCGCTGACGGCGGCGGTCAGCGCCCTCGACCGGCCGCGTCGCTGACGGGCGGGGCTGGGCGTCAGCCCCGGCCGTCGCCCAGCAGCGTCGCCCCGTCGTCGGAGAAGGACCAGTAGGGGTTGTAGGCGATCTCCCACACGTGCCCGTCGGGGTCGGTAAAGACACCGGAGTAGTAGCCGCCCCAGAACCGGCTGCACGGCTGGCGCAGCGCCTCGGCCCCGGCGGCCACGGCGGAGGCGAACTGCTCGTCGACGTCGGCGGCGCTGCCCACGTTGAGCCCCAGCACCTTGCCTCCCCACCCGTCACCGCTGCCGGGAGTCTCCTCGGTGTCGTCCTCGATGTCGATCCCGGAGTCGACCGCCAGCGCCTGCCGGTCCCACAGCGCCACCACCATCCCCCCGGTCTGGAAGAAGACGATGTGCTCCGGCGAGGGCCCCGGCTGCCAGCCGAGCGCGGTGTAGAAGTCGCGGGCGCGGTCCATGTCGGACACGCCGAGGGTCACCAGGGAGAGACGCTGATCCATGCCGTCAACCTAGCAACCCCGCTCCGGCGACCCTCGGGGGTGCCGGAGCAGGTCCCGCCAGGAGGGCGGCCACGGTGCCGGGTATGGCGCGCGCGACGGCGAGCGCGCGCACCGGCCCCCCGGGGTTGGCCCGGTGGGCGGCGGCACCGTGGACGAGGGCGGCGACCGGGCCGGCCTCCAGCGGGGTCAGGCCCGCGGCCATCAGCACACCGGCGAGGCCGGCGAGGACGTCGCCCGAACCCGCGGTGGCCAGCCACGGCGGCGCGTCCGCCTGGCTGCGGACCGGGATCGTGGGGTCCGGGTCGACGACGAGCGTCGTCGACCCCTTGAGCAGGACGGTGCACCCGGTCAGCGCCGCAGCGCGCCGGGCGTGGGCCAGCGGCTGGGCGAGGACCTCCTCCCGCGTCGTCTCCCGGGCCCCGCCCTCCCGCTGGAGGACGGTCAGCATCCGCGCCAGCTCGCCGGCGTGCGGGGTCAGCAGGGTCGGTGCCGGCCGGCGCCCTCCTCCGGCGACCCACCGGGCGAGCAGCTCGAGCGCACCGGCGTCCACCACGAGCGGGACGTCCTCGGCGAGGGCCTCGCGCACGGTGTCGGCCTGGTGGTCCTCGCAGTCGGGGTGGTCGCACCCCAGCGGGTCGATGCCCGGGCCGACGACCCGCGCCTGGACCCTTCCCGGGCCCGGGACGACCTCGGGACAGGCTGCCAGCACGAGCCCGGTGGCGCGAGGCGGCCCCAGGTAGCGCACCATCCCGGCGCCGGCCTCCACCGCGGTCGTGGTGCACAGGACGGCGGCGCCCGGATAGGCGTCGCTGCCCGCCACGATCCCCACGACGCCCCGGGTGTACTTGTGGTCCTCCCGCCCGGGGACCGGCCACCGGGCCGCGGCGTCCCGCTGCTCGAGCCGCTCCACGACCGCAGACTCGTGCCGCAGCTCCTCGTCGAGCCCGATGTCGACGAGGCTGAGCCGCCCCACGCACCCCGAGGTGGCCGGCAGCAGGTGGACCGGCTTGGCGACGCCGAAGGTCACCGTCTCGTCGGCACCCAGGACGGGACCCGTCAGATCCTCACCCTCGGGGTCGGCGCCGCTGGGCAGGTCCACGGCCAGCACGAAGGGTCCGTCGTGGCGGTCCTCGAGCACGGCGGCCACCCGTGCCATCGCTCCGCGCAGGCCCGGCCGCCCGCCGATCCCCAGCAGTCCGTCCACGACGAGGTCGGCCGACCTGAGCCGCTCGACCACCGCGCGGGGTCGAGCACCTCCGCGGCGGGGTCGACGAGGAGCACGGGGCACCCGGCCTCCCGCGCGGCCGCCAAGCCGTCCTCGCGCAGCCGTGCGGCGATCCCGACGACCGAGACCTGCGCGCCCGCCCCGTCCCGTCGCCGCTCGTCCGCGCGTCGCCGCTCGTCCCCGTCCCCTCGCCGGTCGTCCCGGCCCCCTCGCCGGTCGTCCCGGCCCCCTCGCCGGTCGTCCCCGCCCCCTCGCCGGTCGTCCCCGCCCCCTCGCCGGTCGTCCCCGCCCCGTCGCCGCTCGTCCCCGTCCGGTCGCCCGTCGTCATCACCCCGTCGCCCGTCGGACGCGAGGAAGGAGGCCGCCCACAGCGCGTCGCCACCGTTGTCCCCCGGGCCGGCGAGCACGACGACCGACCGCGCCCCCAGCTCCTCCACGCGGTCGCGCACGACCTGGGCCAGACCGCGGGCGGCACGCTGCATCAGGGCCCCGTCCGGCAGACCGGCGCGCACCCGGTCCTCGACGGCGCGGACGGTGGCGACGTCATACCCCTGGATCATCGGTGCCTCCTGGTGAGGTGGGTGGACGGCGCCGGCTGCGCCGCACCGTTCAGCCCGTGCCCTCCGCGATCACGACGGCCGAGGCGACCCCCGCGTCGTGGGAGAGGGAGACGTGCAGGTGTGCCACGCCCAGCTCGTCGGCCCGGGCCCGCACGGTGCCCTGGGTGCGCAGGTGGGGCCGCCCGGTGCTGTCCCGGACGACCCACGCGTCGGTCCAGCGCAGGCCGACCGGCGCCCCGAGGGCCTTGGCGAGCGCCTCCTTGGCCGCGAACCGGGCGGCCAGGGACTCGGCCCGCAGCCCCAGCTCCTCCTCGGTGAACAGCCGGGGCCCCAGCCGGGGCGTGTCCTGCAGCCGGCGGGCGAAGCGGTCGATGTCGACCACGTCGATGCCGACCCCGACGATCATCGCGCCGGGCTCACTCGACGGTGACGGACTTGGCCAGGTTGCGCGGCTGGTCGACGTCCAGACCCTTGGCGGTCGAGAGCTGCAGCGCGAAGACCTGCAGCGGGACCACCGTCAGCAGCGGCGCGAGGAGCGGGGAGGTACGGGGCACCCGGATGACCTCGTCGGCGAACGGCACCACGTCCTCGTCCCCCTCCTCGGCGATGACGAGCGTCCGGGCGCCCCGGGCTCGGATCTCCTGGATGTTGGAGACGACCTTGCCGTGCAGCCCGTGCTCGCTGCTCGGCGAGGGGACGATGACGAAGACCGGCTGGCCCGGCTCGATCAGGGCGATGGGGCCGTGCTTGAGCTCGCCGGCGGCGAACCCCTCGGCGTGGATGTAGGCCAGCTCCTTGAGCTTCAGCGCCCCCTCCATCGCGACCGGGAAGCCGACGTGCCGGCCGAGGAAGAGGACCGAGCGGGAGTCGGCCATGAAGTAGGCGATCTCCTTGACCCGGTCCATGCTCGTGAGCAGCTGCTCGATCTTCGCCGGCACGCCCTGCAGCTCGGCCATGATCTCGGCGGCGTCCCGGCCGTAGCTCTCGCCGCGCAGGGAGGCCAGGTAGAGGCCGAGGATGTAGCTGGCCGTGATCTGGGCCAGGAAGGCCTTGGTGGAGGCGACGGCGATCTCGGGGCCGGCGTGCGTGTAGAGCACCGCGTCGGACTCGCGGGGGATGGTCGACCCGTGGGTGTTGCAGATGGAGACGGTCTTGGCACCGAGCTCCTTGGCGTGGCGCACGGCCATGAGCGTGTCCATGGTCTCGCCGGACTGGGAGATCGACACCACGAGGGTGTGCCCGTCGATCACCGGGTCGCGGTAGCGGAACTCGTGGGCCAGCTCGACCTCCACCGGGATCCGGGTCCAGCGCTCGATGGCGTACTTGGCCACCATGCCGGCGTAGGCCGCCGTCCCGCAGGCCACGATGACGATCTTGGTGACCGCCCGCAGCTCGTCCTCCTCGATGTGCAGCTCGTCGAGGCGCAGGTTCCCCTCCGCGTCCGTTCGACCCAGGAGGGTGTCGGCGACGGCGTGCGGCTGGTCGTTGATCTCCTTCTCCATGAAGGTGTCGTACCCGCCCTTCTCGGCGGCCGCGGCGTCCCAGGTGACCTCGTAGGCCTTGCCGTCGGAGGGGGTGCCGTCGAAGTTGGTCACCACGCAGGTGTCCGTGGTGATGGTCACGATCTGGTCCTGGCCCAGCTCCAGCGCGTGGCGGGTGTAGCCGATGAAGGCCGCGACGTCCGAACCGAGGTAGTTCTCCCCCTCCCCGAGCCCGACGACCAGAGGGGAGTTGCGCCGTGCACCCACGACGGTGTGCGGCTGGTCGGCGTGCACGACGAGCAGGGTGAAGGCGCCCTCGAGCCGGGCGACGACGTCCCGCATCGCCGCCGTCAGGTCGCCGGTGCGGGCGAACGCCTCGTCGAGCAGGTGGGCGACGACCTCGGTGTCGGTCTCGGAGGTGAACTCCACCCCCTGCTCGAGCAGAGCGGTCTTGAGCGCGTGGAAGTTCTCGATGATGCCGTTGTGGACGAGCGCCAGCTTGCCGTCCCGGCCCCCGCGGTGGGGGTGGGCGTTCTCGTCGGTCGGTCCACCGTGGGTGGCCCAGCGGGTGTGCCCGATCGCGGTGGCGGTGACCGGCACCGGCGCGTCGACGAGGGCGGACCGCAGGTTGGCGAGCTTGCCCGACCGCTTGCGGGTCGCGATGACGCCGTCGCCCACGACGGCCACCCCGGCCGAGTCGTAGCCGCGGTACTCCAGGCGGCCCAGGCCCTCCATCACGACGTCCAGCGCCGTGCCGTCCGCACGGGGGCCCACGTATCCCACGATTCCACACATGGGCCCAAGCCTACGTCCTGCCGGGACACGTCCCGCTGCGACCGTGCGCGTGCCGCACCACGCCATACCCCGGTGGAGGACCGGCCGCAGGCACGCCGGGTGCGAGAATGCCGCCCATGGCCTCCTCCCCCACCGGCCCTCCCATCCCGTCCCCCTACGTCGAGCTCGACCGTGGCGACTGGGCGCGCTTGCGGGAGGAGCACCCGATGCACCTGGACGCCGCGGAGATCGAACGCCTGAGGGGCCTGGGCGAGCGGCTGGACATGGCGGAGGTCGAGCAGGTCTACCTGCCGATCAGCCGGCTGCTGTCCTTCTACGAGGGGGCGACCGCGCGGCTGCACCAGGTCACCACCGACTTCCTCGACGAGCGGGCCGCCCGGACCCCCTTCCTCATCGGGGTGGCGGGGTCGGTGGCCGTGGGGAAGTCGACCACCGCCCGCATCCTGGCCGAGCTCATCCGCCGCTGGGACACGCGCCCCTCCGTGGAGCTGGTGACCACGGACGGCTTCCTCTACCCGAACGCGGTCCTGGAGCGGCGCAGCCTCATGGGACGCAAGGGCTTCCCGGAGTCCTACGACCGGCGGGCGCTGCTGCGCTTCGTCAGCGAGGTCAAGTCCGGTCGGACCGAGGTGCGGGCGCCGGTCTACAGCCACCTCGTCTACGACATCGTCCCCGGCGAGCAGATCGTCGTCCGTCGGCCGGACGTCCTCATCGTGGAGGGGCTCAACGTGCTCCAGCCCCCGCGGCCCCACCCCAACGGACGCAGCCCGGGGCTGGCGATCAGCGACTTCTTCGACTTCTCGGTGTACGTCGACGCGCACTTCGGCGACATCAAGCGCTGGTACGTCGAGCGCTTCCTGTCCCTGCGGGAGACCGCCTTCGTCGACCCGGAGTCCCACTTCCACCGCTACGCCTCGCTCAGCGACGAGGCCGCGGTGGACGTGGCGGTGGACATCTGGGACTCGATCAACGCCCCGAACCTCGTCGAGAACATCCTGCCGACCCGCAGCCGGGCCACGCTGGTCCTGCTCAAGGGGGCCGACCACACGGTCGACCGGGTGCGGCTGCGGCGGCTCTGAGGCCCCGCCCGGTCACCGCGACCCGGGACGGTGGGCGGACCCGTCGTCAGAGGTCGGCGTACCGGGCACGCAGGAGGCTGTAGACACCGTAGAGGACCAGGCCGAGGGCCACGGCCAGCAGCAGTGCGGTGCCGAGGGGCTGCGCGGCCACCATCTTCAGCGCACCGTCCAGACCGGAGGACTCGTCCGGGTCGGCCTGCAGGGCCGCCAGCCCGAACAGGCCGCCGACGATCGTCAGCGCCACCCCCTTGGCGGCGTAGCCGACCGTCCCGGTGAGCTCCACCGCCCGGTCCAGGGCGTCGTGCCCGGTGGGGTGCAGGTCCTCCAGGAACGTCTTCCGCAGCCCCTTGTACACGTGATAGACCCCCGCGGCCACGACCGCGAGGCCGACCAGGCCGACCAGGACCCGCCCCAGGGGGACCTGCAGCAGCGCCGCCGTGAACCCGGTGCTGGCCTCCTCGCCACCTCCGCCCCCGCCACCGGCGGCGAACGGGAAGGTGGTCCCCCCCAGCGCGCCGTAGAGCAGGCCACGCCCCACCGCCCGGGCGCGGTCGGAGAGGTCACCTCCGCCGAAGGCCGCGTCGAGCACCTGCCAGAGCGCCAGCGCCAGGAAGCCCACCACGCAGGCCCACAGCAGGACCGACCCCGCAGGGGCGGACCGCAGCGCGGCCAGCGCGCCGTCCTGGTCCGCCTCACCGCCGCCACCGAGCGCCACGCGCCCGGCGATCCAGCCGATCATCAGGTGGATCAGGCCGCTGGCGGCGAAACCGGCGCGGGCGAGCCGCCGCAACCACGGGTGGTCGGCGAGCCGGCGGGCCGTCCGACCTGCGGCGCCGGGCGCCGGGACGTCGTTCACCCCGCAACGATGACACGGACCCCTGCTCGCCGTGCGAGCAGGGGTCCGTGGGGGGGGTTGCGGGGCCGGTCGTCGGCTCAGTACCAGTTGACGGCCTGGGAGTGGGCCCAGGCGTTGCACGGCGATCCGTAGCGGTCGGAGATGTAGCCCAGGCCCCAGGAGATCTGGGTGGCCGGGTTGGTCTGCCAGTCGGCACCGGCCGTGGCCATCTTGTTGCCGGGAAGGGACTGCGGGATGCCGTAGGCGCCGGAGGAGGGGTTCATCGCGGTGTGGTTCCACCCCGACTCCTTCATCCACAGCGAGTCCAGGCAGCCCCACTGGTCGTCGCCCCAGCCGTGGCTGGCGAGCATCGACCGGGCGATCGAGCGGGCGTCACCGCTGGCGACGGGCTGCGGCGCCGGCTGCTGCGCCGGCTGGGGGGCGGGCTGCCGGGTCGGCTGCGCGGGCTCGGGGGCGGGCTCACGGGCGGCGGACCGCGAGGCGGCCTGCGGCTCGGTGCGGGTCGCCGCCCGCGCCTGGTCGGCCGCGGCCTGCTCGGCGGCGGCCTGGTCGGCGGCGGCCCGCTCCTCAGCAGCGGCCTGCTCGGCGGCGGCCTGCTCTTCGGCGGCGGCGGCCTGCTCGGCGGCCCGCTCCTCCGCGGCCCGGCGCTCGGCGGGCGGCCTCGGCGGCCTCGCGCTCGGCGGCGCGCTCCTCCGCCTTGCGCTCGGAGATGCGCTCGGCGGCCTGACGGGCGGCCTCGACGCCCTCGCCGGTCAGACCGGAGGACAGGTCGAGGGCTGCGGAACCCTTCTCGAGCCGCTCGGCGGCGGCGAGGGCACCCAGGTCCTGCCCGGCGTCGGCCGACAGCCCGGTCACGGTGCCGTCGACGGCCGGCTCGGACTCACCCACGGCGGTCGAGGTGGAGGAGCTGGCCGGGACCGTGGCCGTGGTGGCGTAGGCCGCCAGAGCCAGCGACCCCGCGGCGATGCCGGCGGTGACCGCGGCGGCGGGACCGCTCAGGCGACGGGGGCGGTGGCTGCCGTGGGCGCGCTCGGAGAGCAGGGGGGACTTCTTCACAGGGGGGGACCTTTCGCGGACCGGTTCGCCGCCGCCGGACGGGACGCGGGGACGCGTTCGACACGGGACCGGATGGGACTGGCGGCGTTACCAAATCGTGATCTAACTGCTCTACCGTGCCTGCCGGCCCCGCGACGCGTCAAACTGAGCGCACCGTCAGTGACGAACGTCACACCCGTCCGCGCCGCCCGCGACACCGGCGCCCGCCGACGTCGTCGCAGGTCAGCAACGGGTGGTGGCGGCCCCGCTCAGCCCAGCGGATGCCCCTCCAGCATCTCCGTGACGAGGGCCGCGATCGGTGACCGCTCGCTGCGGGTGAGGGTCACGTGGGCGAAGAGCGGGTGGCCCTTGAGCGCCTCGATGACGGCGGCGACACCGTCGTGCCGACCGACGCGCAGGTTGTCCCGCTGGGCGACGTCGTGCGTGAGCACCACGCGCGAGCCCTGCCCGATCCGGGAGAGCACCGTCAGCAGCACGTTGCGCTCCAGGCTCTGCGCCTCGTCGACGATCACGAAGGCGTCGTGGAGCGAGCGCCCACGGATGTGCGTCAGGGGCAGCACCTCGAGCATGTCCCTGGCCAGCACCTCCTCGACGACCTCGGAGGAGACGACCGCACCCAGGGTGTCGAAGACCGCCTGGGCCCAGGGGCCCATCTTGTCGTTCTCGCTCCCGGGCAGGTAGCCCAGCTCCTGCCCGCCCACGGCGTAGAGAGGACGGAAGACGACGACGCGCCGGTGCTGGCGCCGCTCCATGACCGCCTCCAGCCCGGCGCACAGGGCCAGGGCCGACTTGCCCGTCCCGGCCCGCCCACCGAGGCTGACGATGCCCACGTCGGGGTCGAGCAGCAGGTCCAGCGCGATCCGCTGCTCGGCGCTGCGGCCGTGGAGACCGAACGCGTCGCGGTCCCCCCGGACCAGACGCACGGCCCGGTCGGCGCCGACGCGCCCCAGCGCGCTGCCGGACGGACCCAGGACGGTCAGGCCCGTGTGGACGGGCAGCTCGGCCGCCTCGGGCAGCTCGAGCCGGCCGTGCTCGTACAGGTCGTGCATCTGCGCGTCGTCGACCTCCAGCTCCCCCATCCCGGTCCAGCCGCTGTCCACCGCCAGCTCGGCGCGGTACTCCTGCGCGTCCAGACCCACCGCCGAGGCCTTCACCCGCATCGGCAGGTCCTTGGAGACCACGGTCACGTCGTGGCCCTCGGCGGCCAGGTTGGCGGCGACCGCCAGGATGCGGGTGTCGTTGTCCCCCAGCCGGAAACCCAGCGGCAGCGCGGCGGTGTCGCTGTGGTTCAGCTCGACGTGCAGGGTCCCGCCGGCCGCACCCACGGGCACCGGCTCGCTGAGGGTGCCGTGGGTGGTCCGCATCTCGTCCAGGGTGCGCAGCGCCTGGCGCGCGAAGTACCCGAGCTCCGGGTGGTGCCGCTTGGCCTCGAGCTCGGTGATGACGACGACCGGGAGCACGACCGCGTGCTCGGCGAAGCGGACCAGCGCCCCGGGGTCGGAGAGCAGGACGGAGGTGTCCAGGACGTAGGTCTTGCGCCCGGTCTCGGGAAAGGCGTCGACCGGGGGCGGGACGGCGGCGGGCGGGCGCGTCGGGGCTGCGGTGCGGGACGTGATGGTCATGGCTGGCTCCCTGCGGACGCGCGCCGGGTGCTACGCGTCTCGTCGGTGGTCGGACCGGGACCGGGCCCCTCCGCGGACGGTGGACCGGTGCCGACCCTCCGCCGTGAGCTGAGCTCCATGGATGGGCCTCCCGAGAGGCGGGACGGGTGTCCCGCATCTGCTCCCGACGGTATGCGGTGTGACGCGGACCACGTCGAACGCAGGGCGGCGTGTCGACGAGGAGGAGATGAACAGCCGGCGACCGCCGGAGGACCCTGGACGGGTCGGAGGACCCGTGCCGGTCGGGGGACCCTGGACAGGTCAGAGGACCCCGGACAGGTCAGAGGACCTTCGACAGGAAGGACCTGGTGCGTTCGTGCTGGGGGTCGGCCAGCACCTCCACCGGGTCGCCCTCCTCCACGATGACGCCGTCGTCCATGAACACCAGCTTGTCGCCGACCTCCCGGGCGAACCCCATCTCGTGGGTCACGACCATCATGGTCATCCCCTCCGAGGCCAACGTCTTCATGACCTCCAGCACGTCGCCCACCAGCTCGGGGTCGAGGGCGGAGGTGGGCTCGTCGAAGAGCATCATGTCCGGCTCCATGGACAGGGCGCGGGCGATGGCCACCCGCTGCTGCTGCCCGCCGGAGAGGTGGGCGGGGTAGGCGTCCTCCCGGTCCGCCAGGCCGACCTTGGCCAGGTTGGCGCGGGCGATCTGCTCGGCCTCCCCGCGCCCCCGCTTGAGCGACCGCTGCTGGGCGATGGTGAGGTTGCGCAGCACGGTCATGTGCGGAAAGAGGTTGAACTGCTGGAAGACCATCCCGATGCGCGCCCGGACGGCGTCCAGGTCGGTCTCCGGGTCGGTGATGTCGATGCCCTCCACGAGGATCTTCCCCGAGGACGGCTCCTCCAGCCGGTTGACGCAGCGCAGCAGGGTGGACTTGCCCGAGCCGGACGGTCCGATGACGCAGACGACCTGACCGTGGTCGACGGAGAAGTCGATCCCCTTGAGCACCTCGTTGGCCCCGAAGGACTTGTGCAGGTCACGGACGGCGATCGCGGGCGCGTCGGGATCCGGCACGCGGGCGGAGTCACCAGGACGGTCGTCCCCGGGGACGTGGGCGACGTCGTGGATGTCGGGCATCAGCGGGACCTGTTCTGTCGGGTCTCCATCCACGCCACCAGGCGTGTGAGCGGGAGGGTGATCGCCAGGTAGAGGAGCGCGGCCAGGGTCAGGCTCGTGGCGGTGCCGGCGGTCGGGCCGCTGGTCATCAGGTCCCGACCCAGGGTGGTCAGCTCGCGCTGGCTGGCCGCCAGCCCGATGACGAACAGCAGCGCCGTGTCCTTGATGAGGAGCACGAACTCGTTCGTGAGCGGGGGCACGACGATGCGCAGGGCCTGGGGCATGACGACCGAGGTCATCGTCCACCCCGAGGACATGCCCAGGGAACGGGCGGCCTCGGCCTGCCCCTTGGGGACCGCCTGGATCCCGGCCCGCAGGGTCTCGGCGATGTAGGCGCTGGCCACGAAGACCAGCCCCAGCAGGCCGGCGCCCACCGGCCCGCCCGGCGGCGGCGTCCAGCCGGTGGCGATCGGGACGCCGAAGGCCATTCCGAGGATGACGATGAGCGAGGGAACGCCGCGGAAGAACTCCACCCACACCGTGGCCAGCCACCGGTAGGGCAGCACCGGGGACAGCTTCATCAGCGCCAGGGCGAAGGCGAGCACCAGCCCTCCGCCGAAGGCCACGACCGTGTAGCCCAGGGTGTTGCGCACCCCGGTGAGGATGAGCGCGCTGAGGTTGTCCCCCAGCCCGTTGAGGTTGAGGAAGTTCTCCTGCAGGCGTCCCCAGTCCAGGAGGAGCGCGACCGCGACCGCGAGCACCAGCAGGACGGCGTACAGCACCAGGTGGGTCAGGCGGCGCTTGGTGGTCCTCTTCACGGGAGGGACCCCCTTCGTTGTGTCGGGGTCGCTCAGCCCTCGCTGAAGTAGGTGTCGTAGAGCTCGTCGTAGGTGCCCTCGTCGCGCAGCGTCTGCAGCTGCTCGTCGACCGCCTCGACCAGGGCCGTGTTGCCCTTCTTCACCGCGAAGCCGTACTGCTCGTCCGTGGAGTACTCCTCCACGATGGTGAAGTCGCCGTCCCGGGTGTGCTCGAGGTTGACCGGGAGGTCCTGCAGCAGGGCGTCCACCTGGCCGGCCTGCATCGCCTGCCACATCTCGGCGTCGCCGGGGAAGGTGGTGATGTCGGCCTCGGGGGCGTTCTCCTCGGTGTAGGCCTTGCCGGTGGTGCCCTGCTGGACCCCCACGGAGCGGCCCGTCAGGTCCTCGATGGAGGCGATGTCCGAGTCCTCCGCCACGAGGAGGGACTGCTTGGAGTCGTAGTAGCCCTCGGTGAAGTCGAGGTTCTCCTTGCGGTCCTCGGTGATGGTCATGGCGCTGGCCACCAGGTCGCACTGTCCCGCGTTGAGGGCCAGACCGGACTGCAGCGCGTCGAAGGAGGAGTCCTTGACCTCCAGCTCCAGCTCGAGCCCGTCGGCGATGGCCTGGACGAGATCCATGTCGAAACCGGTGTAGCCGGACTCGGTGCTCTCGTCGAAGTCCTCGAAGGGCGGGTAGGGCACGTCCGAGCAGACCGTGAGCGTGCCGTCGGTCACCAGGTCCAGATCCTCGCCGGCAGCGGTGCTCTCACCACCCTCGCCCCCGGACCCACCACCGTCGTCGGACCCGCAGGCGGACAGGGTGAGGGCCAGGCCGGCGGCGGCCGCGGCCGCGCTCAGGGATCGCATGTTCATTCCCGCACTGTAAGCCACGGGTAGCCCCACCCACCACAGGCCCACCGACGTCCCCCTCCGCCGCGCCGGGCCCGCCCCGGCCGGCAGTGCCGACAGGGACGGCGGCACGCAGAGGACGCCAGGGACGGCGGGGTCCTCAGGTGCCGAAACGGCGCTCCCGCTCGGCGTACACGCGCAGGGCGCGAAGGAAGTCCACCTTGCGGAAGTCCGGCCAGTAGGCCTCGCAGAAGTAGAACTCGCTGTGCGCGCTCTGCCACAGCAGGAAGCCGCCCAGCCGCTGTTCGCCGGAGGTGCGGATGACCAGGTCCGGGTCGGGCTGGCCCTTGGTGTAGAGGTGCTCGGCGATGTCCTCGACGGTGACCTGGTCCGCGAGCTCGGCCAGGGTCAGCCCCCGGTCGGCCGCCGACCGCAGCAGGGAGCGGACCGCGTCCGCGATCTCCCGCCGCCCGCCGTACCCGATCGCGACGTTGACGAGGAGGCCGTCGACGGCGGCGGTGCGCTCCGCCGCCTCGGTGAGGGCCCGCACGGTGCGGTCGGGCAGCAGGTCGAGCGCACCGACGAGGTGGACGCGCCACCGGTCGGCGGCGGCCAGCTCCTCGACCACGCCCTCGATGATCGCCAGGAGCGGCTCCAGCTCCTCCTCGGGCCGGTTGAGGTTGTCCGTGGACAGCAGCCACAGGGTCACCACCTCCACCCCGGCCTCCTCGCACCAGCCGAGGAAGGGGGCGATGTTGTCCGCCCCGGCCCGGTGGCCCTCGGCCGAACCGGCACCCCGCTGTCGCGCCCACCGGCGGTTGCCGTCGAGCATGACCCCGATGTGCCGGGGCAGCCGCTGGAGCGGAAGCTGCCGTCGCAAGGACGAGGTGTAGGCCTTGTAGACCAGGTCCCGCGGCGTGTGCATGGGGCAAACCTACTCGGCACGCCTGGGGCCGGCGTGGACGAGCACGAACCTACGCCTACGTAACCTACGGTTGCGTAGGTTAGGCTGGAGGAATGACGCGCGAACCACGGGCCGCCCGGCACACGGCGCACGACGTCGCCCAGCAGGCGCACGAGGCGGTGGACGCCGCCGGCGAACGGGTCGAGCAGCTCGTCGACCAGCTCAAGCCGCACCTGCGGGGGTGGCTACACCTGGGCATGGTGCCGGTCAGCGTCGCGGCGGCCCTCGTCCTCGTCCTGCTCGCCCGCACCCCGGCCGAGCGGGCGGCCACGGCCGCCTTCGGCATCACCGCGGTGCTGCTGTTCGCGACGTCGGCCACCTACCACCGGGGGCGCTGGTCCCCCCGCACGGCCATCGTCCTGAAGCGGCTGGACCACGCCAACATCTTCCTCATCATCGCCGGCACCCACACGCCCTTCGCCGTGATGCTGCTCCCGCCGGGCCAGGCCCGCACCCTCCTGATCGTCGTCTGGAGCGGCGCCGTGGCAGGGGTGCTCTTCCGGGTGTTCTGGACCGGCGCCCCCCGCTGGCTCTACACCCTGGTCTACGTCGCCCTGGGGTGGGTAGCCGTCTTCTTCCTCGTCCCCTTCTGGCGCACCGGCGGACCGGTGATCGTCGGCCTCATCGCCGCCGGCGGGCTCCTCTACACGGTGGGGGCCGTGGTGTACGCCGCCAAGCGCCCCGACCCCTCACCGCGGTGGTTCGGATTCCACGAGGTCTTCCACGCCTTCACGGTCGCGGCCTTCTCCTCGCACTGGGTCGCCGCCCTGCTGGCGGTGCTGGGCGTCCGCGCGTCCGCGGCCTGAGGGATCCGGCGGCCGGGGCCGTCCGACGGCCCCGCCCACGGTGCCCGGAGGGCTCAGGCGAGCGGGTCGCGCTCCGCGCCGCCCACCGGGCTCCCGGTGCCGGCAGGACCGGTGGGACCGGTGGGCCTGGGTCCCTCCGGCCGCCTCGCCCCCTCGGGTGCCTCGGCCGCCTCGGCCCGCTCGCGCAGGACCGCTGCGACCCGCTCCTCCTCGCGCAGCCGCATCCGGCGCAGCCGCCGGGTGAGGTCGCGTCCGAGCAGCCAGATCGCGATCATCAGGCCGAAGAGGACGAGGAAGCCGCCCATCCCGGCGGTGATCTCCACCGACGTCGTGTTCATCCGGCGTGTCCCTCCTCGCTGCGCATGTCGTCCTGGCCGTCCCCGTCCGCGTCCTGCGGGGCGGTGGAGCGGGCGTCCACGTCCGGCCGGTCCCCGTCGGCCGGCAGCGGCGGCTGCCCGGTGTAGGCGAGCAGCACCAGCTCGCCGTCCGCGTCGCGCCCGGGGGCACGACGGCATACCTCGTCGGGGTCCGGCAGCTCGCGGACGCCGGCGAACAGGTCCGCCTCGGGGATCTCGACCGGCACGAGCGAGCGGGCCAGCTCGAACTCCTCGGTCGGCCAGACCCGCTGCTGGACCTCCAGCGGCACGACGAACCAGTGACCGTCGGGATCGACCTGGGTGGCGTGCGCGCGCAGGGCGTCGTCCCGCTGGGAGAAGTGGTCGGCGCAGTCGATCCGCGTCGTCAGCACGCGGCGCGGCCGGCGTCGGATGTTGGCCAGCCAGTCGGCGAAGGGCGCCTCGTGCCCGGCCTCGACCATGGCCTCGTCCAGCCGTTCCATCCGCTCGGGGGACCAGCCGTTGTAGTAGACCTTCAGCGGCTGCCACGGCTCACCCGCGTGGGGGTATGCCGCGGGGTCGCCGGCGGCGCGGAAGGCCGCCATCGTCACCACGTGGGTCTGGACGTGGTCGGGGTGCGGATAGCCACCGTTCTCGTCGTAGGTCGTCAGCACGTGGGGGCGGAACTCCCGGATCACCCGCACGAGCGCCTCGGTCGTCGCGTCCAGCGGCTCGAGGGCGAAGCAGCCCTCCGGCAGCGGCGGCAGCGGGTCGCCCTCGGGCAGGCCCGAGTCGACGAAGCCGAGCCAGGTGTGGCTCACCCCGAGCACCTCGGCCGCCCGGGCCATCTCCCGCCGGCGGACCCGGGAGATGTCCCGCAGGATGTCGGCGTCGTCCTTGAGCTTCTCGTTGAGGATGTCGCCCCGCTCGCCCCCGGTGCACGAGACCACGCGCACCTGCACCCCCTCGGCGGCGTAGCGGGCCGAGGTCGCCGCCCCCTTGGACGACTCGTCGTCGGGGTGGGCGTGCACGGCCATCAGGCGCAGTCCCTGCGGCGTGGTCATCAGGCTCCTTCGCGGTGGTCGGGCCGGGCGGCACCCGGTCGACGTCATGACGGACAATGGGCTGGTGCCGGGCGCCGCCGGGCGCACCGGCTCGCCTCCATCCTCTCACCCGCGCACGGCAGGACCGACCCACGTGACCAGCAGCAGCCCGTCCCCCGGCCGTCCCCGTCGCGCTCCCGCGGGGCCGGTCGGACCCTCCGAGGAGGAGCTGGACGGCCTGCCGCCCCGGTCCACGCAGGCGCAGCGCCGTCGGTGGTGGATCGTCGGTGGCACCGCCGTCACGGTCATGGTCGGGCTCGCCGTCTGGTTCGGGCTGTCCGCGACCGTGGGCCGGGTGCACTGGGTCAGCACGGGGCACGAGGTCGTCTCCGAGGCCCAGGTCGACGTCCGCTTCGACCTGCGCCGCGACCCCTCCCGCGAGGTGGTCTGCGAGCTGGAGGCGCAGGACGCCAGCCACGCGGTCGTCGGCCGCACCCAGGTCATGGTCGGCCCGTCGCCGCAGTCCCCCAGCCGTCACGTCGAGGCGGTCCGGACCGCCTCCCCGGCGATCACCGGGTACGTGGAGCGGTGCTGGTACGCCGACGAGGCGCCGCCCCGCCGCGGATGACTCCGGGCACGGGGCGACGCCTCGTGGTGGCCCGGCACGCCGGGCGGGTGGTCCTCAGGCCTGGTACGGCTTGGCCTCGACGACCTTGACCTCGATGGTCTTGCCGTTCGGTGCGTCGTAGCTCACGGTGTCCCCCGGCTTGGCGCCCATGAGGGCCGCGCCCAGCGGCGACTTCTCGCTGTAGACGTCCAGGTCCTCGCCCTCGTCGATGATCTCGCGGGAGCCGAGCAGGAAGGTCTCGGTGTCGCCGAACATCTCGACGGTCACGACCATGCCGGGCTCGACGATCCCGTCGTCGGCGGGCGAGGTGCCCACGACCGCGTTCTGCAGGAGGTGCTCGAGCTGGCGGATGCGGGCCTCCATCTTGCCCTGCTCCTCCTTGGCGGCGTGGTAGCCGCCGTTCTCCTTGAGGTCGCCCTCCTCGCGGGCCGCCTCGATCCGGCTGGCGATGTCCGAGCGGCCCTCGCCGGTGAGCTGGGACAGCTCGGCGCGCAGGCGGTCGTAGGCCTCCTGCGTCAGGTAGCTGGCGTCCTTGGCGATGTCGGTCACGTCTCTTCCACTCCTCGTCTGGTGGGCCACGTCCCTCGGGGAGCGGCCCAAACGCAAGGTCCGGGCACGTTCTGCCCGGACCGTGGTCAACCTCCTACTGTAGTCGCCGATCGGCTGCTGGTCGAGACGGGCCGTCCAGGAACCCTCCCGCAGCCTCCCCGGGACGGGTGCCCGCCGGTTCCCCGGCCCTGGACGGGAGGCGGCTCCCGGGGGACGGGTTCGCCGCGGCGCTCAGCCGGGGTCGACGCTGTAGCCGCGGTCGAGCAGCGCCTGCCGGACCTGGGCCGAGTGCTCGTGCCCGCGCGTCTCGAGGGTGAGCGAGATGGCCACCTCGTCGATCTTCAGCAGCGGGTCCCGGCGGTGGTGCTGCACCTCGAGCACGTTGCAGGTCATCTCGGCCAGGGTGGCGAGCACCCCGGCGAGCGCGCCTGGACGGTCCGGCACGCGCACCCGCAGCTGCAGGTAGCGACCGGCCACCGTCAGACCCTGCCGCAGGATGCGCAGCAGCAGGACGGGGTCGATGTTGCCGCCGGAGAGCAGCGCCACCACCGGGCCCTCGTAGCGCCGGGCCGCCTCCTGGCCCAGCTCCATGAGGTGGGCCGTGGCGGCGGCGCCCGCGGGCTCGACGACCATCTTGGCCCGCTCGGCCAGGAGCAGGACGGCGCGGGCCAGCGCGCTCTCGCTGACCGTCTCGATCCCGTCGACGAGCTCGGAGACGAGGTGGAAGGGCACGTCGCCCGGGCGGCCGACGGCGATGCCGTCGGCCATCGTGGTCATCCGCTCGACGGCCACGGGGTGCCCGGCCGCGAGGGACCCGGGCCAGGCGGCGGCCTCCTCGGCCTGGACCCCGACCACCCGCACGTCGGGCCGCCGGGCCTTGACGGCGCGTGCGATGCCCGCCAGCAGCCCTCCACCACCGGTGCACACCAGCACCGTCCGCACGTCGGGCACCTGCTCGAGGATCTCCAGACCGCACGTCCCCTGGCCGGCGACGATGTCGGGATGGTCGAAGGGCGGGATGAACACGGCGCCGTGCTCCTGCTCGTGCCGGCGCGCGGACTCGATGCAGTCGTCGATCGTGGTGCCGACCTGGTGGACGGCGGCGCCGTAGCCCTTGGTGGCCGCCAGCTTGGGCATCGAGGCCCCGTGCGGCATGTAGACGGTCGCCTCGATGCCGAGCAGCCGGGCGGCCAGGGCCACGCCCTGGGCGTGGTTGCCCGCGCTGGCCGCCACGACGCCCCGCGCCTTCTCCTCCTCGGTGAGGCGCGCCATCCTCGTGTAGGCGCCCCGCATCTTGAACGAGCCCGCCCGCTGCAGGTTCTCGCACTTCAGGTGCACCGGCACCCCGGTGCGGTCGGTCAGCGCCTGGCTGAACTCCATCGGGGTGGGCGTCAGCACGTCGGCGAGGACCTCGCGGGCGGCGAGCACGTCCTCCAGGGTCACGTCGATGTGGTCCGGCACCCCGCCAGCGTAGCGACCCCGGAGCAGGCGCGCCTCACCCCCGGGCGAGGCTTCCGGCGAGCGCCCGCGCCAGGTCGGGGCGCACGTCGGCCAGCAGGCCGACCGCGAAGAGCAGGTATGCCGTGTCCACCCGCGCCTGCGCGCCCGGCGGAGGGGTCCAGCCACCCCCGTGGTCGTCCAGCACTGCACCCAGGACGGACGCGGCGTCCCCGGCCGCCGCGTGCCGCAGCACACCGCCCGAGCCGAGGAGCAGACGGACCTCCCTGAGGGGGCGAGGGACCTCACCGGCAGCTCCGGGCCGGCCGTGGCGGCGCGCCGCGAGGACGGCGGCCAGCGCCGCCAGCCGCAGGTCGTGGCGGCGCTCCCGGCCGTCGGCCGGCAGCACCGAGGGGTCGGCGTGGACCCGGTCCACCCACGCGAGGAGGTCCGGGTCGTCAGGACCGGCCAGCCCCTCCGCCGCCGCGGCAGCCAGCACCCCGGGAGCCCCCCAGCGCATCCCCAGGTCACCCTCGACGGTCCGGGCGTGCCACAGCGTGGCGACGACCTGCTTGCGCAGCGTGGCGTCCTCCCCGAGCGGCGTGATGACCGAGTAGACGTCGGTCGTCGCCCCGCCGACGTCCACGACCATGACGTCCTCCTCCAGGACCCGGGCCAGCACCTCCACCCCCGCGAGCACCGCGTCCGGGGTGGCCGCGCGCACGAGCCGGGCGAAGCGGGGACCGGGCGAGAGGCCCTTGCCACCGATGACGTGCCGCAGGAAGACCTCGCGGATCGCCCGCCGCGCGGGGCCGGGGTGGACCACCCCGATGCGGGGCAGCACGTTCTCGGTGGCCGTGACCCTCCGGCCCGTCGCCGACAACTCGTGGACCGCCTCCTCACGGGCGTCGGCGTTGCCCGCCACCACGACCGGGGCCGCGACCCGGGCCCGGGCCAGCCGCCGCGCGTTGTGCAGGAGGACCTCGGCGTTGCCGCCGTCGGTCCCGCCGACGAGCAGGACGACGTCCGGCCGGTCCGCCCGCAGCGCCGCGACGCCGGCCGTGCGCAGCGGGCCGGCCGACACGTGCACCACCCGCCCGCCGGCGGAGAGGGCGACCCGGTGGCCCGCCTCGGCGGTGACCGCCCGCTCGTAGCCCACGACGGCCAGCCGCAGACCTCCGCCCGCGCTCGAGCAGACCAGGACCCGTCCGTCCCTGCCCGCCCCGGGGGCGGACGGGTCCGGCACCGGCCGGCCGGACCGGTCGGTCAGGCAGCGGTGGGCGGCGGCGACCCCGTCGAGGACGTCGCGGCCGGGGCCTGCCGTGGTCGGCACGGACACGCGGTCGAGCAGGCCGCCTCCGTCGTCGACCAGGGCGGCCTTGGTGAACGTGGACCCGACGTCGACGAGAAGGGTGGTCCCGGTCCTCACAGGAGCGCGGTCAGGAGCGCGACGAGCAGCCACACGACGGCGACGCCGACGAGCAGGCCGCCCCACAGGACCGTGCGCCGGGCGGACAGCTCGGCGGCCCGGTCCCCCTCCGCGCCGAAGCCGTCCTCGGTCCCCACGTCGCTGGACCCGGGCGGCCCGCCGAAACCGGCCCGGACCTGGCGGGCGTCCGCGAGCGCCGACCGGCCCCGCAGGAGCAGCAGGACGCCGACGACCAGCAGGGCGAGCGGCACGCCGACACGCAGCAGCCAGTCGCCGGTGGCCCAGGTCCCGGGGGCCATGAGGGGCAGGGGCGCGGCGAGGAGCGGCATGGGAGGCAAGGTGCCACACCCGGTCCCCGGGCGCCACCCGTGGGAGACTGGGGTATGCAGTTCACGCGCACCCTCCGCCCGCTTGCCGGCCGTTCCCACCCGCTGCCCGGCATCCCCGCCACCCACGAGGTCCTCGGCACGCCGCTGCAGGGCCCCTGGCCCGAGGGCACCGAGGTGCTCACCGTGGCCATGGGCTGCTTCTGGGGTGCCGAGCGCATCTTCTGGCAGCTGCCCGGCGTCGTGACGACGGCGGCCGGCTACCAGGGCGGCAGCACCCCGAACCCCACCTACGAGGAGGTCTGCTCGGGCCGCACCGGGCACACCGAGGCCGTCCTCGTCGCCTACGACCCGACCGCGACCGATCCCGAGCGGCTGCTCAAGGCGTTCTGGGAGAACCACGACCCCACCACCAAGGACCGTCAGGGCAACGACGTCGGCACGCAGTACCGGTCGGCGGTCTACTGGACCACGTCCGGGCAGGAGGCGGCCGCACGAGCCACCGCGGACGCGTTCGGGCAGGTCCTCGCCGGCGCCGGGCACGGACCCGTCGTCACCGAGCTTCGGCCGGCCCAGGAGGCGGGACCGTTCTACTACGCCGAGGCCTACCACCAGCAGTACCTGCACAAGAACCCGGGCGGGTACTGCAACCACGGGCCCAACGGCTACACCTGCCCGGTCGGGCTGCTGCGCCAGGACGAGGTCCCCGCGCAGCAGGACGTGCTCCCGCCCCGCTGACCGCCCCTGGCCGGCGCAGGTCGACCTCGTCGGTCCCGGGGCGCTGCCCCCGAGCCCTCGCCCGGGGGCTGCGCAGCCCTCAGCCCCCGGAGGTGCCCGTCGGCATCGGCTGCACGTCCTCCTCGGCGGGCGCCTCGATGTCCATCTCCTCGCCCCAGCGGTCGACGGTCATCTCGGTGACCGAGCCGGCCGTGGCGAAGGAGATGCGCCGCAGGAGGTCCTCCTCGTCGACCCAGACGTCGTAGGTGATCTCCTCGCCCATCATCGCCGAGGCCTCGGCCGCGTCCGGTCCCGTCTGACCGCTGGCGTCGAGGGCGGCGTCGGTGTCCACGACGACCTCGTAGCGCCTCAGGTCCGTCCCGTCGACGTCCTCCGTCCCCACGAACACGACCCGGCCGGCACCCTCGTCCCAGGCGTCCCAGGTCGAGGAGATGTCGATGTCCTCCAGTCCGGCACCCGTCTCGGCCAGCTGGTCCTGCGGGACCTCCACGAAGGTCCCCTCCTCGGTCACCCCGGGCATCGAGACGAACGCCGACCCGTCGACGACGATCATCCGGGTGGCTCCCAGGCCCGGCATGGTCAGCTCCGCGTCCAGCGCGGGCTGCTCCCCGCCCAGGTCGACCTCGCCCGCCATCTCCATCGTCTGGCTGCCCGTCGTCACGACCATCTGCAGCTCGTAGGTCGACATGACCTCCTCGCCGGGGGAGCGCAGCATGGCCAGGAACTCCTCGACCGGCACCTCCTCCCCCTCCGCGTGCTCCCCGTCGCCGCCATCCGCGGCCGGCGCACTGGTCTGCGCGTCGTCGCTCCCGCCGGTGGGCGCGGCGGTGTCCGCCGAGGCGTCCTCGGTGCCCGCGGCCGGCGCGGTGGTGCCCTCGTCGGCGGCGTCGTCGCCCGCGTCCCCGCCGGCACAGGCCACCAGGGAGAAGGACAGGGCCCCGGCGCTCAGCAGCGCGGCCCAACGGGTGCGGGTGGTGGTCCTCATGGTGGTCCTCATTCTCCCTCGAGGGCCGGCGCCGGACTGGCCCGACCGGTGGTCGGACCATCGTGGCACAGGGTCCTGGGACGACGGTCAGTTCTGCACAGGGCCCTGTGCTGTGCTCCAATGACATGCTCCCTGCCCTCACTCCCAGCAAGGTTCCCCACGTTGAACGGCAACGCGCACTTCCGGCACCACGACACCGTCGTCCTGTCCGTCACGGCCGTCGACGCGCCGGTGGTCAAGACGTCCGCGGACTTCGACGCCGTCATCGGCGACTCCTACCGGCGCAACGGCCTGCGCCCGGGGATGCTCGCCTCCCTCGCCGGCATCCAGGAGCGTCGCTGGTGGGGTGAGGACCAGCACTTCGTCGACGGCGCCACCGAGGCGGGCCGCCTCGCGCTGGAGCAGGCCGGCATCGACCCCGCCCGGGTCGGGCTGCTCATCAACACGTCCGTGAGCCGCAGCCACCTCGAGCCCTCGATCGCGGTCAAGGTGCACGCCGACCTGGGGCTGCCCACGCACTGCCTCAACTTCGACCTCACCAACGCCTGCCTCGGGTTCGTCAACGGCATGCAGATGGCGGCGACGATGATCGACGCCGGCCAGATCGACTACGCGCTGATCGTCGACGGCGAGGGGTCGCGCGAGCCCCAGGAGAACACCCTCGGCCGACTGTCGGGCCCCGACGCCACCGCCGAGGACATCCTGTCCCAGTTCGCCACCCTGACCCTGGGGTCCGGCGCGGCCGCGATGGTGCTCGGCCGCGCCTCCGAGCACCCCGACGGCCACCGGGTCGTGGGGGGCGCCACCCGGGCGGCCACCGAGCACCACGACCTGTGCGTGGGTGACTTCACCGAGATGCGCACCGACACCCAGGGACTGCTGGAGGGCGGGATGGGCCTGGCCACCGCCCTGTGGGAGGGCGCGCGGGAGGAGTTCGACTGGGACGACATGGACCGCTACGTGGTCCACCAGGTCTCCAAGGTGCACACCGGGCGCACGGCCGAGGCCCTGGGGCTGGACCAGTCCCGGATCCCCCTGACCTTCCCCATGCTGGGCAACGTCGGACCGGCCGCGGTGGCCATCACGCTGGCCAAGGAGGTCGACTCGCTCCGGCCGGGCGACCGGGTGCTGATGATGGGCATCGGGTCCGGTCTGAACATGACCTGCCTCGAGCTCACCTGGTGAGCCGTGGGCGCCACGGAGGACCCGTCGGGGCGAGGCCGGTGAGCGGCCGCACCAGGGGTGCCCTGCCCCAGCGCGTCCACGGTCCCGCGGGCCGGGCGGTCCAGGACCCCGCCGGTCCCGGCGGACGGGACCTGCCGGGCGTCGACCCGGCGTGGTCGCGTGTCGTCGTCGCCCCCGACGCCGAGGGGACCCCCCGCCGCTGGCACCTGCTCGACACCCACCCGGACGACGCCGTGACCGCCCGCCCCACCCTGCTGTGCGTCCACGGCAACCCGACCTGGTCCTACCTGTGGCGCCGCGTCCTCGAGCAGGCACCGGCCGGGTGGCGGGTGGTCGCCGTGGACCAGCTGGGGATGGGCTGGTCGGAGCGGCCCGACAGGCCACGCACCCTGCCCCAGCGCATCGAGGACCTCTCCCGCCTCACCGTGACGCTGGGGCTCACCGGACCGGTCGCGGTGGCGGTGCACGACTGGGGCGGGCCGGTCGGGCTGGGCTGGGCCCTGCGCCACCGGGCGCAGCTGGCCGGCCTCGTCGTGACGAACACCGCCGTCCACCAGCCCACGACCTCGGCCCCGCCGGCCGTCATCCGGCTCGCCCGGGCCCCGGGGGTCCTGGCGCAGGTGTGCCGGAGGACCCCGCTGTTCGTGCGGGCCACGACCGCCCTGTCGCTGCCGCCGCTGCCGGCGGACGTCCGCAGGGCCTTCGCCGCGCCCTACGCGACCCCGGGACGCCGGGCCGCGGTGGCCGACTTCGTCGCGGACATCCCCTTCGAGACCGACCATCCCAGCCGGCCCACCCTCGACGCGGTGGCCGCGGAGCTGGGCACGCTGGCGGACGTCCCGGCACTGATGGTGTGGGGGCCGCGCGACCCGGTCTTCGGCCAGCGCTACCTCGACGACCTGCTGACCCGCCTGCCCCACGCCGACGTGCAGCGCTGGGCCGGCGCCTCCCACCTGGTCCTGGAGGACAGGCCCCGGAGCGTGCCCCTGATCTGGGAGTGGCTGACCGAGCGGGTCGGACCGGGCACGCCAGGCGCACCGGGCGATGATGGCCCCTCCTCGCCGGGTGGGCCCGTCCACGGCCGGACCGGCCACGGCCCGGTGGACGACCCGGCGGCCGCGGTCGCCCGCGTCCCGGTGCGCGTGGACGACGCCCGTCCGGAGGCCACCGCGGTCGCCGAGCTGGGCGGAGCCGGGCGGCGGATCACGTTCGGTCAGCTGGCCGCACGGGTGGAGGAGGTGGCGGCCGGGTTCGCCGCCGGCGGGGTCCGTCCCGGGGACCGGGTCGCCGTCCTCGTTCCCCCGGGCATCGACCTCACCACCGTCGTGTACGCCCTGTGGCGCGTGGGTGCCGTCGTGGTCGTGGCCGACGCCGGGCTGGGGCTGGCCCGGCTCGGGGCCGCCCTGAGGTCGGCCGGACCCCGGCACGTCGTCGGGATCGGCCGGGCGCTCGCACTGACGGCCGTGACCCGGGTCCCCGGACGACGGTGGCGCGTGGAACCCGGTGGGGCCGGACTGGACGAGCTCGCGGCACGCGGCCGGGACGCGGGCCCGGAGGCGCGTCGGCACGCGGAGCCGGGCGGGGACCAGGACGGGGCCGTGCTCTTCACCTCCGGCGCCACGGGCCCGCCCAAGGGGGTGGTCTACACCCGCGACCAGCTCGGTGCGCAGGTGGCCCTGCTGCGGGACACCTTCGACCTCCTCCCGGGCCAGAGCCTGGTGGCCGCGTTCGCGCCGTTCGCGCTGTACGGACCGGCCCTCGGGCTGAGCAGCGCGGTGCCCGACATGGACGTCACCGCACCGCACACCCTGACCGCCCCGGCCCTGGCCGAGGCCGTCGCCGCCGTGGGTGCCGACGCCGTCTTCGCCTCGCCGGCCGCCCTGCGCAACGTGGTGGCCACCGCCGACCGGTTGGACGCCGCGCAGCGACGTGCCCTGGCCGGCCCGCGCCTGCTGATGTCCGCGGGCGCACCCGTGCCCGTCGAGCTGCTGCACCGGGTGCGTGAGGTGCTGCCGTCCGCCGCCACCCACACGCCCTACGGGATGACCGAGGTCCTCCCCGTCGCGACGCACGACCCGACCACGACGACCACCTCCACCGCCCCCTCCCCCGGTGCGGGGGTCTGCGTCGGGACGCCGGTGCCCGGGGTCGACGTGGCGCTCGCCCCGCTGCAGCACGACGGCACGCCCGCGGACGGTCTCGTCACCGGCCCCGGGGTGGTCGGGGAGATCGTCGTCCGCGGCCCGCACGTCAAGGACCGCTACGACCGGCTCTGGGCGACGCAACGGGCCAGCGCCCGGCCGGCCGGGTGGCACCGGACCGGTGACGTGGGGCACCTGGACGAGGAGGGTCGGCTCTGGGTGGAGGGACGGCTCGCCCACGTCGTCCGCACCGCCGACGGACCCGTGACGCCCTACCCGGTCGAGAACCGGGTCCGGGAGGTCCCGGGCGTGCACGACGTCGCCGTGGTGGGGGTCGGTCCCGCCGGCACCCAGCAGGTCGTGGTCGTCGTCGTGCCCCCGGGTCGGGCAGGGCCGCGCGCCCGCTGGTCTGGGGCTCCCGGCGGCGCCCGGCGGATCGCCCCGCCCGCGGTGGCGGCCGTGGTCCGGGAGCGCGCCGGGGTCCCCGTCGCGGCCGTGCTCGTCCGGGACTGGCTCCCGGTCGACGTGCGGCACGCCAGCAAGATCGACCGGACCGCCGTGGCGAGCTGGGCCGAGGGGACGCTCCACGCCTCGCCCGGGCCGGCCGCGGCCGTGGCGGCCCTGCGGTCCGCCCTGCGTCCGCGCGCCCCGCGGAGGAGGAGCCGGTGATGGCAGCCGGCCGGGTCCTGGTGACCGGGGCCAGCGGGATGCTGGGGCGGGCCGTCGCCGACCTGGCCGCGGCCCGCGGGTGGGACGTGACCGTGATGCAGCGGCGCCCGTCCGGATCGGACCATCGCGAGGTCCTCGGCGACGTCCGCGACAGGGAGGCGGTCGGACGGGCCGTGGCCGGGCACGACGCGGTGATCCACCTGGCGGCCAAGGTCGACGTCGTGGGCCCCTGGATGGACTTCGTGCGGACCAACGTGACCGGCACCCGCAACGTCGTGGAGGCGGCCCGGACGCACGGGGCCGGGCGGCTGGTGCAGGTGTCCTCCCCCTCGGTCGAGCACACGGGCCGCTCCCTGGCGGGCGCACCCGCCGGACCGGCCAGCCCGATGCGGGCCCGCGGCCACTACGCCCGCACGAAGGCGGCCGCCGAGCTGTTCGCCCTCGGCGCCGACGGTCCCGACCTGGCCGTGGTCGCCGTCCGGCCGCACCTGGTCTGGGGCCCCGGTGACACCCAGCTGGTGGGACGCATCGCCGAGCGGGCCCGGCAGGGCCGCGTGGCGCTCGTCGGGCCGGGGACGGCCCTCGTCGACACCACCTACGTCGACAACGCCGCCGAGGCGCTGGTCGCCGCCCTGGAGCACGCGGAGGACGTGCACGGGGAGGCCCTGGTGGTGACCAACGGCGAGCCGCGCCCCGTCGTCGAGCTCGTCGCCGGGATCTGCCGCGCCGTCGGCGCCCCTCCGCCGCGCCTGCACGTGCCCTTCCCGATCGCGTGGGGCGTGGGAGCCGTCGTCGAGGGTGCGGTCGTGGTCTCCGAGCGGGTCCCGGCGCTGCCGACGATCACCCAGCCGCCGCTGACCCGCTTCCTGGCCGAGCAGCTGAGCACGGCGCACTGGTTCGACCAGCGCCGCACCCGCGAGGCGCTCCGGTGGCGTCCCGCGGTGAGCGTGGACGAGGGCCTGGCGCGGTTGGCCGAGGCCTCCGCCACGGGGACGGTCCGCGCGACCTAGACTTTCCGCATACCCCCCGACCGCGTCAAGGAGGACTCCCATGTCGACGCCCCAGGCCGTCATCGTCGCCGCCGCCCGCACCCCGATCGGCCGCGCGTTCAAGGGCTCGCTCGCCGGCGTGCGCCCTGACGACCTGGCCGCGGGGGTGATCCGTGCGGCCCTGGACCAGGTGCCCGGCCTGGACCCCACCACCATCGACGACCTCTACCTCGGGTGCGCCGAGCCGTCGGCCGAGCACGGCTTCAACATGGCGCGCGTCGTCAGCGTGCTCCTGGGGCTCGACGGGCTGCCGGGCGCCACCGTCAACCGCTTCTGCGCCTCGTCGGTGCAGACCACCCGGCAGGCCTTCCACGCGATCCGGGCCGGGGAGGGCGACGTCTTCATCAGCGCCGGCGTCGAGGCGGTCTCGCGCTACCAGAACTTCGCCGGGGCCGGCGGCGGGGACACGAGCGTGAAGAACCCCCGCTTCGCCGAGGCGATGGCCCGCACCGAGGAGACGGCCCGCACCAACCAGACCTGGACCGACCCCCGCGAGGAGGGCCTGCTGCCCGACGTCTACATCTCGATGGGTCAGACGGCCGAGAACGTGGCCACCTCCCTGGGCATCTCCCGGCAGCGCCAGGACGAGTGGGGGGTGACGTCCCAGAACCGCGCCGAGGCGGCGATCGGGGCTGGCGTCTTCGAGCGCGAGATCGCCCCGGTCGCCCTCGCCGACGGGACCGTCGTGAGCACCGACGACGGCCCGCGGGCCGGGGTCACCCTGGAGAAGGTCTCCCAGCTCCAGCCGGTCTTCCGCGAGGACGGCACCGTCACCGCCGGCAACTGCTGCCCGCTCAACGACGGCGCCGCCGCCCTCGTCGTGATGAGCGACACCAGGGCCCGCGAGCTCGGTCTGACGCCGCTCGCCCGGGTCGTCTCCACCGGGGTCTCCGCCCTCTCCCCCGAGATCATGGGGCTGGGGCCCATCGAGGCGTCCCGGCAGGCCCTGGCCCGGGCCGGGATGACCATCGAGGACATGGACCTCTACGAGATCAACGAGGCCTTCGCCGTCCAGGTGCTGGGCTCCGCCGACGCCCTCGGCATGGACCACGACCGGCTCAACGTGCACGGCGGCGCGATCGCGCTCGGGCACCCGTTCGGCTCGACCGGGGCCCGCATCTCCGCCACGCTCATCAACGCGCTGCAGACCCACGACAAGCAGTTCGGGCTGGAGACGATGTGCGTCGGCGGTGGCCAGGGGATGGCGATCGTCCTCGAGCGTCTGAGCTGACTCGCCCGTCGGGGTGGCGCCCGCCCGTCGATGCGGCGCAGGTCCGCGACCGGGGGTAGCCTGACGCCCGATCCGTTCCCTTCCCCGGTGAGGTGCCCCCATGGCTGCTGGTCTGGCCGCCCTGCTCGACGACATCGCCGCGATCGCCCGGGTGGCCGCCGCATCCGTGGACGACATCAGCGCCGCCGCCGGACGGGCCAGCATGAAGGCGGCGGGCGTCGTGGTCGACGACGCAGCCGTGACCCCTCGCTACGTCACCGGCTTCGACCCGAGCCGCGAACTGCCGATCATCAAGAAGATCGGGTTCGGCTCCCTGCGCAACAAGCTGCTGTTCATCGTGCCCACGGCGCTGCTGCTGAGCCAGTTCGCCCCCTGGGTGCTCACCCCGCTCCTCATGCTCGGCGGGACCTACCTGTCCTACGAGGGCGCCCACAAGGTGCTCGAGTGGCTGGGGGTGGGCGGCCACCACGACGGAGCCAAGGACGAGCCGGTCGTGGAGCAGGGTCCCGAGGAGGAGAAGAAGATGGTCTCCGGGGCGATCCGCACCGACTTCATCCTCTCCTCCGAGATCATGGTCATCGCCCTCAACGAGGTGACCGACGAACCCTTCCTCAACCGGGCGCTCATCCTCGTCGTGGTCGCCATCGGCATCACCCTGCTCATCTACGGCGTGGTCGCGCTCATCGTCAAGATGGACGACGTCGGCCTGAACCTGGCACGGCGGGAGCAGGAGTGGGCCCAGCGGGTCGGCCGGTCGCTCGTCAAGGCCATGCCGGTGGTCCTCAAGACCCTCTCCATCGTGGGCGTGGTGGCGATGCTGTGGGTGGGTGGGCACATCCTGCTCGTCGGGACCGACGACCTGGGCTTCCACCCGCTCTACTCCTTCGTGCACGACATGGAGGAGGTCGTCGCCGGCTGGGTGCCCGGTGCCGCGGGCTTCGTCGCGTGGTTGACCAACACCTTCTTCTCGGCCATCCTCGGCCTGGTCGTGGGTGTCGTCGTCGTCTGGATCATCAAGATCCTGCCGTTCGGGTCCAAGGACGAGCACGCCTCGACCGACCACGCCGAGGCCCAGCACTGAGTCCTCGCGCCGCCCGCTCCAACCCGCGGGCGGCTACGGGCCGGGCGGTCCCCGGAGCGGCTGCTACGGCAGCGTGCGCCGCAGGGCGGTGAGCCGCCTGCCCAGGTCCTGCGGGGACAGGCCCGCCCCCTGCCAGTCGTGGACCATCACCCGCAGCTGGTCCATGAGCACCGCCGGGCCCAGGTCCGGCACGGTCGCCCGCGGCGTCCCGGTCGCGTCGGACACCCCGTCGGCGAGGTCCTGGACCAGCGCCGAGACCCCCGGGACAGCAGGAAGCGCGCGGCCCAGCGGCAGCTGCTGCCACCGCCGGACCACGCGCTCCAGCTCGGTCTGGACCTCGTCGTCGACATCGTCGACGTCGGCGTCCATCTCGGGGGTCGTTCAGTCGCGCTGCAGGATCGAGAAGAGCCGCAGGAACTCGATGTACAGCCACACCAGGCTGGCGACCAGGCCGTGGCCCAGCAGCCAGGAGTACTTCTCCGGGGCCCCGCCGCTCACGGCGCGGTCCACCGAGTCGAAGTCGACCGCCAGGCTGTAGGAGGCCATCCCCACCCCGAAGAGCGAGATGAGGATGCCGAGCGGGCCGCCGTAGACGCCCCAGCCGTCGCCGAAGCCCAGGAAGCCGGCGCCGATGTTCACGAGCAGGAAGACCAGGTAGCCCATCGCCATCATCCCGAAGACGCGGCGGGACTTGCTGGTGACCTTGATGAAGCCGGCCTTCCAGCCGACGAACATGCCGACGAAGGTCGCCAGCGTCGCGACGACGGCCGTGGTGACGACGCCGGGGTAGGCGTCGTTGAACGTCACGCTGACCGCCCCCAGGAACAGACCCTGCAGTCCGGCGTGGACGAGGATCAGCGGGACGTTGACCTTCTTGCTGAAGCCGATCGCGAAGGAGAGCGCGAGCGAGCCGAACATGCCGAGCAGCCACACCGGCATCGCGATCTCGGGCCGCGGGCCGATGTAGAACCACGTGCCGAGGGTGACCGTGAGCGTCAGGGCGAACAGCAGCATCGTCTTGACGACGACGTCGTCCAGCGTCAGCCGGCCGGTCTGCGCGGGGCCGGCGGGGGCCTGCCCGTACATGTCGCGCAGCTGCTGGTCGGTCAGCGTCTCGCTCGGCCCGGGCTGGTAGCCGGTCGGGCCGGGGATGGTGGGGGCGCCCTGAGAGGCGGAGTAGCCGCCCGGCTGCGACCCGAAACCGGCGTAGCCGCCCTGGGAAGCCTCCTTGTCGATGCGGTTGAAGACCGGGTTGACGGCCATGGAACCTCCGTTGTCGTGCGGCACGTCAGGAAAGTCCCCCGACGTGTCTCGTCCCAGTTTAGAACGTCGGCGGCGGCCCCCACCATTCCAGCGGCACGTGGCGGGCGGCCGCCGTCCACAGCACCTGTTCCTGACGCGGCGTCCGGCGTTAGGCTGGGAGTTCGGCCCGCTCCCGTGACGCGGCGCCGCGACGAGCCGCGAGCCCCCTCGCGGTCCCCGGACCACGACGGAGGAGGTCGGTATGCAGTTCCGCCGCCCGTCCGCTCCGCGCCCCCTGGCGGTCGTCCTGGCCGTCGCCGTCCTCACGGCCACCCCCGCCGCGCTCCCCGCCCTCCCGACCGGCCCCGCGGTCCCGGCCGCGGCGACGGGCCCGGCCGGGCTGCCCACGGTGGGGACCCACCCGCACGCGCCCGCGACGGCATACCCCCTGGGGTCCCTGCTCCCCGAACCGCCGGTGGACCCCGAGGACGCCTCCCTGCGCCTCGGCCTGACCGCCCACCACGACGTGGCCCGCGAGCTGAACGGCCTGATCGCCACGTCCGACCGGGTCTCGGCGCAGGTGGTCGGCTCCAGCGTCGGCGGTCGGGACCTGGTCCTGGTCACCCTCACCGCGTCGGAGAGCGCCGAGGAGGGGCGGGAGCAGGAACGGATGCGCGAGCGCATCCTGGAGGACCCCGTCCGGGCGGCCCGGGACCGCGAGCTGCTGGCCGACTACAAGGTGCCCGTGCTGGTCAACGCCAACATCCACGGGAACGAGTGGGAGGGCACGGACGCGGCCCTGCGGCTGGTGCGGGAGTGGGCCACGAGCGAGGACCCGGCCGTGCTGCGGACCCTGGAGACCACCCGCCTGCACCTCATGGTCTCGGCCAACCCCGACGGCCGCGTCACCAACGCCCGGCACAACGCCGCCGGCTTCGACCTCAACCGCGACCTGCTCACGGTCTCCCAGCCCGAGACCAGGGCACTGCGGGACGTGGTGGTCCAGACCCAGCCGGCGATGGTGCTGGACGTGCACGGCTACGTCAACGGCACCCTCGTCGAACCGACCACACCGCCCCACGGGGAGAACTACGAGTACGACCTCTTCCTGGAGCACGCGTGGCCCAACGCGCTCGGCATAGAGGAGGCGGTCCTGGAGCTGGGGCTCGACGAGGACGACGGGGTGCGACCGCCCCAGGTCCCGCTGCGCGACTGGGACGAGGGCTGGGACGACTGGCCGCCGATCTTCGTCCCGCAGTACGCCGCGCTCCACGGAGCGGTCGCCCACACGGTCGAGGTGCCGCTGAGGGTCAACAACGCCAGCTACGACCTGCCCGAGACCGAGCTGCGCAGGCGCGCCTCGATCAACGTCGAGGTCGCGCACGCGGCGATGACCGCGACGCTGGACTACGTGCGCGAGCACCGTGAGGAGCTGCTCGCGGACCAGGTGGAGATCTTCCGACGGGGCCTGGCCGGCGAGGAGCAGCGGCCCGTCGCCGAGGGCCTGCACGGCGTCGTCGGCCCCGAGGACGTGTCCCTGACCGACTACCCGCGCGCCTACGTCGTCCCGGCGGGGGACGGGCAGCGGTCGGCGCCTGCGGCCGCCCGGCTCGTGCGCCACCTGGTCGAGCACGGCGTGCAGGTGCAGCGGGCGGAGTCGCCGGTCACGGTCGACGGCACGACCCATCCGGAAGGCAGCTGGGTGGTCGACCTGCACCAGCCGCGACGGGGGGTCGCGCACGCGCTGCTCGGCCCGGGCTCGGACCTCTCGGACCGGGTCGAGGCGATGTACGACATCTCCGGCTGGAGCCTGGGACTGCTCTGGGGCGCCGACGTCTCGACCGTGCCGTCCGGGTCGGGGCAGGTCGACCGGTGGGACCTCTCCGACGACCCGGTCGTCCCGGTCGACCCGGGGGTGGAGGTCACCCCCTCGGGCACCGGTTGGGTGCTTGCGCTCGCCGACCCGGCCGACGTGCGGGCCCTGGGCGACCTGCTCGCCCTCGGTGTCGGGGTCACCGTCCTGCGGGACGGCCGGGTGCACGTCCCCGTCTCGGCCGGCTGGGCGGTGGACCAGGTCGCCGACGACCACGGCGTCGCCCTCGACCCGGCCTCCCCGGCGCAGGTGCGGGAGGCCGAGCAGGACGCCGGGGCCCGGGTGACGACCCCGCCCGTCGTGGGGGTGGCGGCCACGGCCGAGGAGCTCTGGGCCCTGACGGACATGGGGCTGACCGTGCGGCCCGTCGACACGGCCGCCCTGAACGAGGGCCTGGACCTGTCGGACCTGGACACCCTGTACGTCTCGACCGGGCTGGCGGTGGACCAGCTCGACCCAGAGGCCCGCGACGAGGTCCGCGCCTTCCTCGCCGACGGGGGCGGGCTCGTGGCCCGGGGAACGGCCGCGGCGGCCCACCTCGACGACGCCCTCGACCTGCTCGACGTGCAGGTCCGGACGGGTCCGGGGGACGCGAACGGCGTCGTGGCCGTGGTGGACGAGGATGGCCCCGTGGCCGGCGGGTCCCCCGAGCACACCTTCGTCTACGGTCCCCGGTGGTTCACCGACCTGGGCGACGGCGTGCAGGTGGAGCAGCGGTACGCGGCCGACCCGCTCGTCGCCGGCCACTGGCGGTCGGGCGGCGCAGCGGGCGGACCGGAGGACGCGGCCGGGCAGGCCGTGGTGGTGCGGGGTCGCACCGACGCCGGTGCCCGGGTGGTGCTGATGGGGACCGACCCGCTGTTCCGCGCACATCCGCAGGGTCAGCACGCCGTGGTGGCCCGTGCCCTCCTGTGGACGACGGGTTCCTGAGGCCGGCGCGACCCCTCTCTGCCACCATGAGGCTCGTGAACCCGAGCACACCACGAGCCCTGGACGCCGCCGTCACCGCGATGCAGGAGGCCGGCGTCGCCGACGTCGCCGTCGCCGTCTTCCGCCGCGCCTGGACCGACCTGGCCGAGGGACGGACCGGCACCGTCCCGGAGGAGGACATCGACCCGGTCAGCGAGCTCGACCGGCTGGCCGACCTGCAGGCCGACGCCGACCCCCGGGCGCTCGGGCTCACCGCGGTCGTCAAGCTCAACGGGGGGCTCGGCACCTCGATGGGCATGGACCGCGCCAAGTCCCTCGTGCCGGTCCGCGAGGGGCACACCTTCCTGGAGCTGTCGATCGAGCAGGTCCGCCAGGCACGCCGGCGCTCGCAGGCCCGTCTGCCGCTCGTGCTGATGAACTCCTTCCGCACCCGGGCGGACAGCCTCGAGGTCCTGCGCCGCCACCCGGACCTGGCCGTCGAGGGCATCGACCCCGACTTCCTGCAGAGCCAGGAGCCCAAGCTGCTCGTGGAGGACCTCTCCCCCGTGTCCTGGCCCGCCGACCCCGGGCTGGAGTGGTGCCCTCCCGGCCACGGCGACCTGTACCCCCGCCCTGCTGTCGTCCGGGATGCTCGACCAGCTGCGGTCGGCGGGCCTGCGCTACGCGATGGTCAGCAACTCCGACAACGTCGGAGCCGCTCCCTCGGCCGCCGTCGCCGACTGGTTCGCGCGCAGCGGCGCCCCGCTGGCCATGGAGGTGTGCCGTCGCACGGCCGCCGACCGCAAGGGCGGCCACCTCGCGGTGCGGCGTGCGGACGGCCGGCTCATCCTGCGGGAGAAGGCCCAGACGGCCCCGGAGGACGCGGGGAGCTTCGGGGACGTCGACCTTCACCGCTTCTTCAACACCAACACGCTGTGGCTCGACCTGGACCAGCTCGACGAGGTGCTCGGGCGCACGGGCGGGGTCCTCGGTCTGCCGATCATCCGCAACGAGAAGCACGTGGATCCCACGGACACCGGCTCGCCGCGGGTCGTCCAGATCGAGACCGCGATGGGGTCGGCGATCGAGGTCTTCGACGGTGCCACCGCGATCGAGGTGCCACGCAGCAGCCGTTTCCGTCCGGTGAAGACCACCGACGACCTGCTGCTGCTGCGTTCGGACGCCTTCGAGCTCACGGAGCAGGCCGAGCTGCGCCCGACGGTGGACCCGCTACCCCTGGTGACGCTGGGCGAGCACTACACCACCCTCGCGTCGTTCGAGTCGCGCTTCCCGCACGGGGCGCCCTCCCTGCGGGGGGCCTCCTCGCTCACGGTCGAGGGGGACTGGACCTTCGGCCGGGACGTCCGGGTCGTTGAGGACGCCGTGCTGCCGCCGACACCGGGTGCCCGCCCGGTGCCCGACGGCGCCACCGTCGGTCCGGACGGCGTCGACGCGGGGGTGGACCCGTCCATTGCGGGGTCCGCGGCGGCCGGCGCGGCGTCGGACTGACGCAGCCGACGGATCAGCCAGAGGGCGGCCACGACCGCTGCGAGGCCCGTGTAGACCCAGGCCGGGACCGCCGCGAGCGCGCCGGTGATGCGCTCCTGGAGGGTGAACTCCAGCTCGATGGTGTCCCCCATGCCGAGCACCCCGGTGATCCCGGCGGTGCCGTCGAAGCGCAGGAAGAGCAGCCCGATGACGACGAGCAGCAGGCCGGAGACCAGGGTGGTCGAGTGCACCGTCAGCGGGCCCACGGTGAGCATCCGGCCGCGCAGCCACCGCCGCCCACCGAGGTCGAACCGGTCCCAGGCCAGGGCCAGCAGGAAGAGGGGCAGCGCCATCCCGAAGGCGTAGGCGGCGAGCAGCACGCCGCCGGCGACGGGCGTCTCCCGGGTCGCGGCCATCGTGAGGATCGCCCCCAGCACCGGGCCGGAGCAGAACCCGGCCAGTCCGTAGACCGCGCCGAGCAGCACCGTCGAGAACAGGCCCGCCCCGGGGCTGGTCCGTCGGGCCGCGAGGTTCTGCAGGCGTCCCGCGAAGGGGATGCTCAGCCCGCGGCCCAGGATCATCAGGACCCCCATCGCCACCACGAGCCAGCCGGCCGTGGTCACCAGCAGCTCGCGGTGGCCGTAGAAGAGGCGGGACGCCGCGGCGGCCCCCACCCCCAGCGGCACCAGCGTGACGAGCAGGCCGAGGTAGAAGGCGGTCGTGCGCACGAGCTGGGCGGCCGGCGAGGCGAAGGCGTAGGCGAAGAAGGACGGCAGCAGCAGGGCGCTGCACGGGGAGAGCAGGCTGAGCACCCCCGCGACGACAGCCGCGAGCAGCCCGACTTCCATCACCGCCCGGCCTCCGCCTCCGCGAGGGCCTCCTCGACGACCTGGACGAAGACGTCGGTCGGCTGGGCCCCCATGACGGGACGGCCGTTGATGAGGAAGGCCGGGGTCCCGGTCACGCCGATGGACTGACCCTCCTGGAAGTCGCGGTCGACCGCGGCGGCCACCTCCTCCGACTCCAGGTCGGCGAGGAACTGCTGCCGGTCCAGCCCGACGCCCTCGGCCACGTCGGCCAGGAAGTCGGGGGTGACCCGGCCGCTGTTGGGCGGCTGCTGGTTCTCGAACATGGCCTCCTCGAACGCCCAGAAGGCGTCCTGCGCGGCGGCCGCCCGCCCGGCGAGCGCAGCCGTGCGGGACTCCTCGCCCAGGTAGGGGAAGTCGCGCCACTCGATCCTCAGGGAGCCGTCCTCGACGAACTCCTCGACGAGCACCGGTTCGGTCTCGCGGGCGAAGCGGCCGCAGAACGGGCACTGGAACTCCGAGTAGGCGATCATCACGACCGGGGCGTCGACCTCGCCCAGTGCCGTCGGGTCGCCCTCCTCCCTGCGGGCGAGCCCGTCCAGGGCCGAGACGATCTCCTCCTCGGAGGCGTCCGCGGCGGGCATGTCGACGGCACCGGCCTGGTCGTCGGGGCCCGCCCCGGCCGTCGGCTCGGACCCGCTGCCCTCCCGGTCCCCGCCACCGTCCTGTCCACCGAGGAGCAGGAAGGCGGTCACCCCCAGGAGGGCGACCAGGACCAGCACGGGCACCAGCAGCCGCCGCACGCGGGAGGGTGGCGCCGGTCGAGACGACGTGGGTCCTGACGTCGTGGGACGGCGCGAGGTGGTGGTCGGGCCGGAGGTGGTGGTGCGCTCAGGCACGAAGGGTCCTCTCCGAGGTGGTGGGAACGGCGCAGGCGAGCTCTCCGCGCAGACGCTGCACGAGGGCCAGGGCCAGCAGTGCCACGGCGAGCACCTGCAGGACGGGCTGGACGGGCTGGAACCAGGTCATCGCCCCGGCGTAGCCGAGGGCCAGCAGGACGAGCTTGTTGCACACCGGACAGCCGACGGCGAAGAAGGTGAGCAGGCCGCCGGCCAGGCCGCGGCGCCGGGAGCGCTCGGCCTCCGGCGCGTCGGGGGCGACCGGGGACCGGACGTAGGTGGCGGTGAGCAGGCCGGCCAGGACGGAGGAGACGACCAGCGACGGCCAGGCCCACCAGGTGACCGGGACGTCTCGGCCGAAGACCGGGTTGGGGACGAGGTCGGTCGGGACGCCGATGAAGACGGCGGTGGCCACAGCCGTGGCCACCGCCACGGACCAGCGGCGGGCGCTCCACCCGCGCAGGGTGCCGAGGGCGGTGAGCGTCCCCACCTCAGACTCCCGCCTCGACAGGCAGCCCGGCCTGCCGCCACTCCAGCATCCCGCCCTCGAGCCGCCGGGCCGACCGGCCGGAGGCCCGCACGAGCCGGACCGCGTCGGAGGCCATGACGCACCAGGCGCCACGGCAGTAGGCCACGATCTCCCGGTCCGGTCCCACGTCCGCCAGGATGGCCTCGACCTGGTCGAACGGGACCGATCGGGCTCCCTCGATGTGACCGGCGCGGAACTCCTCCGCCGGCCGCACGTCGAGCAGGACCACCTGGTCGGCCGCGAGCCGCCGCAGCAGCTCGTCCCGGTCCACCTCGTCGACGTCACCCTGCACGTCGTCGCCCAGGTAGGCGGACAGGGCCCGGTCGACGTCGGCCGAGTGTTCCTGGGCCACCGCCCGCAGCGAGGCGTAGAGGTCGAGCACGTCGTCGCCGGCCAGGGCTGTAGTGGACGCGGGGCCCGTCGCGACGGGTGCGCACGAGGCTGGAGAGCTTGAGCACCTGGAGGTGCGCCGAGGCGGTGCTCATCCCCAGGCCGGCCTCCCGGGCCAGGGCCTCCACGGTGCGCTCCCCCTGCGAGAGCAGGTCGACCAGCTCGAGCCGCTTGGCGTTGCCGAACGCCTTGCCCACGACGGCCAGGCGGTCGAACAGGTCGTGCTTCTTCTCATCCATCTCATCCTCCAAAGATCTTTGGAAGACCGTACCAACGAGCCTCCGGTCTGCCCAATCTGGGAGGACGGTGGGAGAGGGCCTCGGCGGTGCGTCGAGGCCTGGGCGGCCTGGGCGGTGGTGTGGGCGGGCGGTGGTGGTACCCCCGACGGGACTCGAACCCGCACTGTGCCCATTTTAAGTGGGCTGCCTCTGCCGGTTGGGCTACGGGGGCGCCGTCAGGATAGCCCCGCCGCGTGGCGGACCCGGGTCAGGACCGCGTCCAGCATCTCTCCGTCAGCGTTCCGGTGAAGGTGTTCTGCTGGCTGACGTGGTAGCTCCCGAACAGGCGGACCTCCCGTCCCTGCGGCGTGTGCAGCAGCGCCTCGGCCCCGTGCCCGAACCGCGGCCGGGGGCGCGGCACCTGCCACCCCGTGTCGCGGGCCGACCGCAGGAAGGCGTCCCAGCCGATGGCTCCCAGCGCCATCACGGCGCGCACGGTCGGCCCGGCCAGCTGCAGCTCGCGCTCGAGCCAGGCCGCGCAGGTCGCCCTCTCCTGCGGGGTCGGGGCGTTCCCCGGCGGAGCGCAGTGCACCGCCGCCACCATCCGCAGGTCGGTGAGCCGCAGCCCGTCCCCGGCGTGCAGGCTGGAGGGCTGCGAGGCGAACCCCGCGCGGTGCAGGGCGGCGAAGATCCAGTCCCCGGAGCGGTCCCCGGTGAACATCCGGCCGGTCCGGTTGGCCCCGTGGGCCGCCGGTGCCAGCCCCACGACGAGCACCGGGGCACCGGCGGCCGAGACCCGGGGCGGGACGTCCCCAGTAGGGCTGGTCGGCGAACGAGGCCCGGCGGCCGGTGGTGGCCACCTCCTCGCGCCAGTCCACCAGCCGGGGGCAGGCACGGCAGACCGAGACCCGGGCGTCCAGCTCGGCCACGTCGCGCGCGCCCGCGGCAGCCCGGCGGACGCCGGCCACCGTGCGGGCGGACCGGGTCGCCGACGTGGACGGGTCCTCGGGCCAGCCCGTGCCCGGCGGGACGGGCGAGTCGAACGGCTGCCCGGTGACGGGGTGCGGGCGGGGGCCGGAGCGCGGGGCCACGGGGCGGCTCAGGCCTGGGACAGCGCGATGCCGTCGAGGATGTCGGTCTCGGAGGCTCGCACGGTGGCCAGGCCGGCGTCGTGCGCGACCCGCTGCACCACGGTCCTCCAGACGAGCGCCCCCGCACCGATGACGTCGACGCGGCCCTCGTGCATGTACGGCAGGGCCCGTCGACGCTCCCGCGACATCAGGAGCAGGTCCGTGCAGGCGTCGACGACCTTCTCCACCGGCAGCTCGGCCCCGTGGATCCGGTCGTGCTGGTAGCCGGGCAGGTCCAGGGCGTGGGCGGTCACGGTCGTCACCGAGCCCGCCAGCCCGACCAGCGTGGCGACCCCTTCGAGCTCGACGTCCTGCGCCGCGTCCTGGACGGCCCGGACGATGTCGGACAGGGCCGCCCAGACCTGGTCCTCCGTCGGCGGGTCGTCGTCGTGCAGGTGCCGCTCGGTCATCCGCACGCAGCCGACGTCCACCGAGCGGGCGGCCTCGACGGTGGTCGTGCCCCGGACCAGCTCGGTCGAGCCCCCTCCGACGTCGACGACGAGGTAGGGCCCCTCCACCCCCCGGGTGCGCAGGTCCCCGGTCGCCCCGGCGAAGGAGAGGGCCGCCTCCTCCTGCCCGCTGACCACCTCCGGCACCACCCGCAGGTCGCCGAACGCCTCCCGGACGCCGTCGACGAACTCGGTCGCGTTCTCGGCGTCCCGGGAGGCGGACGTGGCCACGAAGCGCACGCTCTCGCACCCGGCGTCCCGGCAGAGGGCGGCATACCCCTCGGCCGCCGCCAGGGTGCGCCCCATGGCCCCTGCGGAGATCCGCCCGGTCGCGTCCAGGCCCTCCCCGAGGCGCACGACCTGCAGCTGGCGGGTGATCTCGTGCAACCCGGACGTCCCGTCGTCCCGGTCGTGCAGGTCCGCCACCAGGAGCCTGATCGAGTTGGTGCCGCAGTCGACGGCACCGACCCGTCTCACCGCAGGTCCTCCTCGGCCGGCAGGTGCGGGACCGACGGCTCGGTCCCGTCCGCCCCGTCCGCCTCCTCCGGCCGGTCCCTGCGGGCCTCGTCCGACCGAGGCGCTCGCCGGCCACCGTGCCCGTCGGCGTGCTCACCCTCGTGCTCGCCGTCGGCGTGGTCGAGCGGGTGGTGACGCCGGCACGTGTCCTCCACCCCGGCCCGCTTCTCGTCGCTCTCCTCATCGCCGGTCAGGGCGCCGCAGCAGCCGTCGAGCCACCACTCGGGCAGAGCCTCGATGGCCTCGTCCCCGAAGGGGTTGACCCCCGGGCCGGCGGCCAGCGCGTGCGCCACCAGGACGTGCAGGCACTTGACCCGGTTGGGCATGCCGCCGGCGCTGATCCCGGCGATCTCCGGGACGTCGGCCAGGTCCTCGCGACGGCGCAGGTAGTCGTCGTGCGCCTGGGCGTAGGCCCAGCGCAGCGACTCGTCCTCCTGCAGACGCTGCGACATCTCCCGCATGAGGCCGCTGCTCTCCAGCGTGGAGATCGCGCCCGTCAGGCAGGGGCAGGTGGCGTAGAAGCTGGTGGGGAAGGGCGTGCCGTCGGGCAGGCGCGGCTCGGTGCGGATGACCGTGGGACAGCCGCAGGGGCACCGGTGGGCGATCGAGACCACCCCTCGGGGCGGACGTCCGAGCTGACGCTCGATGACGCGCAGGTCCTCCTCCGTGGGGGTCTCGTCGACGGTCGTACGGTCGGGGTTGCTCATGGCTCCTTGGTCTCCGGAAGGCCCTCGTTGGCGGTCCGCACCGACTCCCACACCTGGCCGTACCAGGGGCTGTCGGCGAGGACCTCGTCGCTGACCGGTGCCATGCCGGGCAGGGCCTCGGTGTAGTCGGTGCCGGTGTCGTCGACGACGGTGAAGGCGGTCTCGCCCTCCTTGACGAAGCGCAGCCGCTGACGGGCCTGCTGCTCCACGTGGTCCTCGTCCTCCCAGAGGGCCAGCTCCTGCTCGAGGGCGGCGATCTCCTGCCGCTCGGCGTCCAGCTGCTGCTGCGCAGCGGTGATCTCGGCCCGCTGCCGCAGGTATCCGGACAGGACGGGGGCGACGACGAGACCCATCAGCACGACCAGCACGACGAGGGTCAGCAGGCGACGGACGTGGGCGGGGGCGTGGCGGTAGGAGGTCGCCGCCGAGGTCCCGGCCCCGGCGACGGCCCGTGCCCCCGGGCGGTGGCCGGGGCGCCGCGGCGCCGGGGCCCGCCCGGGGCGGGGGGCCGGTGAGCGCCGGTCCCGCGGACCGCGCGCGCTGCTCATGGCGGAGGTTCTCCTCGTCGTGGTGGTTCGTCGTCGTCCAGCGTATGCCGTGCACGTCCCGATCGGGGGCAGGCCGGGCGTCCGGTGCGCCCCGGGCGCGCCGAGGGGCCCCGACCCCCGGCGGCCCGACGCCGGGACGACGTCGGGCCTGCCTGGTCGGGCCCCTGGCGGCCCCGACGACGACGTGGCGGGGGCCGGTGCTGGTCAGCCCTGGGGCCGGAACCGGGGGAAGGCGCCCGCGCCGGCGTAGATGGCGGCCTCGTCGAGCTCCTCCTCGATGCGCAGCAGCTGGTTGTACTTGGCGACCCGCTCGGACCGGGCCGGCGCGCCCGTCTTGATCTGTCCGCAGTTGGTGGCCACGGCCAGGTCGGCGATCGTCACGTCCTCGGTCTCACCGGAACGGTGGCTCATCATGCACCGGAAGCCGTTGGCGTGCGCCAGCGCGACCGCGTCGAGCGTCTCGGTGAGCGAACCGATCTGGTTGACCTTGACCAGGAGGGCGTTGGCGGCCTTCTCGTCGATCCCGCGCTGCAGCCGGGTGGGGTTGGTCACGAACAGGTCGTCACCCACGAGCTGGACCCGGTCGCCGAGCCGCTCGGTGATCTGCTGCCAGCCCTCCCAGTCGTCCTCGTCCAGCGGGTCCTCGATGGAGACCAGCGGGTAGGCGTCGACGAGCTCGGCGTAGTACTCGGTCATCTCCGCCGCCGTCCTGCTCGACCCCTCGAAGGCGTAGGACCCTGCGTCGTGGAACTCCGAGGCGGCCACGTCGAGGGCCAGGGCGATGTCGGAACCGATCTCGTAGCCGGCCTTCCCGACGGCCTCGACGATGAGGTCCAGGGCCGCGCGGTTGGACTCCAGGTTCGGCGCGAAGCCACCCTCGTCACCCAGCCCGGTCGCCAGCCCGCGCTCCTTCAGGACCGCCTTGAGCGCGTGGTACACCTCGGCGCCCCAGCGCAGCGCCTCCCGGAAGGACCCCGCCCCGATCGGGGCGATCATGAACTCCTGGATGTCCACGTTGGAGTCCGCGTGCGAGCCGCCGTTGAGGATGTTCATCATCGGCACCGGCAGCACGTGCGCGTTGGGGCCGCCGACGTAGCGGAACAGCGGCAGCCCGGCGGAGTCGGCCGCGGCCTTGGCCACGGCGAGGGAGACGCCCAGGATGGCGTTGGCACCGATCTCGCCCTTGTTGTCCGTGCCGTCGGCGGCCATCATCTCCGCGTCGACGAGACGCTGCTCGGAGGCGTCGAAGCCCAGCAGCCGCGGCTCCAGGTCGTCCATGACGGCCTGCACCGCACCCTCGACGCCCTTGCCCAGGTAGCGGCTGTCGTCACCGTCCCGGCGCTCGACGGCCTCGAAGGCCCCGGTCGAGGCGCCGGAGGGAACGGCGGCGCGGGCGACCGTCCCGTCGTCCAGGCCGACCTCGACCTCGACGGTCGGGTTGCCGCGGGAGTCGAGGATCTCGCGGGCGATGATGGCGTCGATGACGGCCATGGAGCTCTCCTTGCTTCGTCGAACCAGCGGTCGTGGGGGCCACCGCCGACGTGGTCGGGCGGCCGGGCGGTGGTCCCGCCTGAGAGCCTATCCCCGGTCGGGCCGGGCGGGCGTCTCGGCTCCCAGGTCGGTGAGGGTGCGACGCAGCGCGGCGGCCGCGTCGACGTCGACGTCGTGCAGGCCCAGCACGACGTCCAGGAGCAGGGCCCCCGGGTCACGCTGCTCCAGCCGGGCGGCGGTCCAGGCGCGCAGCCAGGGGGCCTGCCCCGCCCGCCGCAGGCGGGAGGCGACCTTGGCCGCCCGGGCAAGCTCCGGCATACCCGTGGGGATCCCGTCCAGCACGTGCTCGCGCTCCCCCTTCTCCCGCGCCTTGAGCTGCTCCCACCGGGACTCGACCTGCTCGGCGTCGAGCACCTCCTCGGCACCGGGGGCGAAGACGTGCGGGTGGCGGTGCACCAGCTTCTCCACCAGCCCCGCGGCCACGTCGTCGACGTCGAACGGCTCCTGCGCGTGCTCGGCCGCGACGCGGGCGTGGAAGAGCACCTGCAGCAGGACGTCGCCGAGCTCCTCCTGCGCGTGCCCCCGGTCGGCCCCCTCCTCGTCCAGCCGGTCCAGGGCCTCGACGGCCTCGAAGGTCTCCTCCACGAGGTATGGCGTGAGGCTCGCGTGGGTCTGGCGGGCGTCCCACGGGCACCCGCCCGGGGAGCGCAGCCGGTCCATCACGGCCACCGCGTCGAGCAGGCGCGACCCCGGGACGTCCCAGGAGCCGACGAGCAGCTCCAGGGCGGGGGGGTCGTCCTCGGGCAGGCTCACCGCGAGCGCCTCCGGCAGGCCGGGGTCACCGTCGGCGGAGCCGATCCACAGCACGGACCCGTGCTCGTCGACGAGGTCGAGGAGCCGCCGGGCGAGCTCCGCGGGGGTGCCGGTGGCCCCGGGGGCGGGGCCGACGGGCACGACGTCGATGCCGGAGGCGGCGACCGCGGCCGGGTGCGGGTCCGCGGGATCGGCCGCCACCACGCGGGAGGCCGCGCGCAGGGCGCCCCAGGCGTCCGCCGAGAGCAGCCCCGGGGCGACCCGGGGGCTGGCCAGCAGCAGGGTCAGCCGGCGGTGTCGAACCGGATCCACTCGGGCACCTCGGGCACGACGCCGCCGTTGTCCACGTCCCACGCGCCGTAGCGGGGGTTGACCTCGACGTCGACGGCCGCCAGGTCCTCCTGGGTGACCTCCTGGGCCCGCTGGACGACCTCGGCCATCTCGGGGTCCTGCATGATCGCCGGGTCACCCAGGCGCAGCTGGTACTGCCGCGAGGTGGCGGCGGCCAGGGTCGCGGGGCCGGGGTCCGCGACCCCGCTGGCCGAGAGGACCTCGCGCACCTGGTTCTCGGACACGACGGCCGGCGACCCGGCGAAGACCTCCTCCAGGAGGGGCAGCAGCGCCAGTCGGCGACGACCTGCTGGGGCCCGCTCGGCTGGCTGGCCGCCTCGTTGAGCTGGGCGGTGGCCTCCTGCAGCTCGGCCACGCTGAACTCCTGGCCGTTGACGCTGACCCCCGGGTCGGAACCGACGCCGGAGCAGCCGGTCAGGGCGAGGGCAGCGGTCAGGGCCAGGGCGGGGAGGACACGCGAACGCTTCACGCGCGCCATCATCGCACGACCCCGACGCCGGGACGCAGGCCCCGCGGCCCTCCCCGAGGGGGCGCCACGGCGGGGGCCGACCCGTGGCCGTGCGCTCAGCCGCCCTGGCGCGCCGCGGCGGCGACGTCGTCCAGGAGGACCGCCCGGATCAGCTGGCTGGCCCACTCCAGGACCTCCCGGTCGCGCAGTGGCTTGCCGCCGACCCTGGCCGTCGTCGGTGCGGGGACGAGGATCTGGCGCAGCGCCGGCTTGATGATCGTCCCGGGGTAGAGGCGGTTGAGCCGCAGCTGCTGGCTCTCTCGCAGGGACTCGACCGGTGCCAGGCGGACCATCTTGCCCTGGACACCGACGTCGCTGACCCCCGCGGCCCGGGCGACGGTGCGCAGCCGGGCGACCTCCAGCAGGGTCTGCACCGGGGCGGGCGGTTCGCCGTAGCGGTCGAGGAGCTCGGCCCGGATCTCCGCGAGCTCGGTCTCGTCCTTGACCTGGGCCAGCTTGCGGTAGGCCTCCAGCCGCAGGCGCTCCCCCGGCACGTAGTCGTGCGGGAGGTGGGCGTCCACGGGCAGCTCGATCTTGACCTCGGCCGGGGACTCGTCGGCCTCCCCCTTGAAGGAGGCCACGGCCTCCCCGACCATCCGCACGTACAGGTCGAAGCCCACCCCCTCGATGTGGCCGGACTGCTCACCGCCGAGCAGGTTGCCCGCGCCGCGGATCTCCAGGTCCTTCATCGCCACGGCGATGCCCGAACCCAGGTCGGTGTTGGCCGCGATCGTCTGCAGCCGGTCGACGGCCGTCTCGGTGAGGGGCTTCTCCGGGGGGTAGAGGAAGTAGGCGTACGCGCGTTCGCGACCCCGTCCGACCCGTCCCCGCAGCTGGTGCAGCTGGGACAGGCCGAGCAGGTCGGCCCGCTCCACGATGAGGGTGTTCGCGTTGGAGATGTCCAGCCCCGTCTCCACGATCGTGGTGCAGACGAGCACGTCGAAGCGGCGCTCCCAGAAGTCGACGACGACCTTCTCCAGCTTGTGCTCGCCCATCTGGCCGTGGGCCGTCTCGATCCGCGCCTCGGGCACCAGGTCGCGCAGCCGGGCCGCGGCCTTCTCGATGGAGCCGACCTTGTTGTGGATGTAGAAGACCTGGCCCTCGCGCAGCAGCTCGCGCCGCACCGCCGCGCCGATCTGCTTCTCGTCGTAGCCGCCGACGAAGGTGAGCACCGGGTGGCGCTCCTCGGGCGGGGTGGCCAGCGTCGACATCTCGCGGATGCCGGTGACGGCCATCTCCAGGGTGCGCGGGATCGGCGTGGCCGACATGGCCAGCACGTCGACGTCGGTGCGCAGCGCCTTGAGCTGCTCCTTGTGCTCGACGCCGAAGCGCTGCTCCTCGTCGACCACGACCAGACCCAGGTCCTTGAACCGCACGGAGGAACCGAGCAGCCGGTGGGTGCCGATGACCAGGTCCACCGACCCCTCGGCCACCCCGGCGATGGTCTCCTTGGCATCCTTGTCCGACTGGAAGCGGGACAGGGCCCGGACGGTCACCGGGAACTGCGCGTACCGCTCGGCGAAGGTCTCGTAGTGCTGCTGGACCAGCAGCGTGGTGGGTACCAGCACCGCCACCTGCTTGCCGTCCTGGATCGCCTTGAACGCCGCGCGCACCGCGATCTCGGTCTTGCCGTAGCCCACGTCCCCGCAGATGAGCCGGTCCATCGGCACCGACTTCTCCATGTCGGCCTTGACCTCCTCGATCGAGGAGAGCTGGTCGGGGGTCTCGGTGAAGGCGAAGGCGTCCTCCAGCTCGCGCTGCCACGGGGTGTCCGGGGCGAAGGCGTGGCCGACGGTGGCCTGCCGGGCCGAGTAGAGGCGGATCAGCTCCGAGGCGATCTGGCGGACGTGCTTGCGGGCGCGGGCCTTGGTCTTCTGCCAGTCCGACCCGCCGAGCCGGTTGAGCGACGGGGCCTCCCCCCCGACGTACTTCGTCAGCTGGTCCAGCTGGTCGGTCGGCAGGAACAGACGGTCCGGCTGGCCGTGCCCGCGGGGCTTGGAGGAGGCGTACTCCAGCACGACGTACTCGCGGGTGGCCCCCTGGACCGTCCGCTGAGCCATCTCCACGAAGCGCCCCACACCGTGCTGCTCGTGCACCACGAAGTCCCCGGTGCGCAGGGCCAGCGGGTCGACCTGCTGTCGCCGCTTCGAGGGCATCCGGCGCATGTCCCGCGTGGACCCCCCGGTCGAGGCCTGACCCGTGAGGTCGGCCTCCCCGACCACGACGGCACCGCTGTCCGGGAGGGCGAAGCCGCGGCCGACCCAGCCGCAGGTGACGGTGACCACGTCCGGCACCACGGCGTCCTCGTGGTCGCGGGGCAGCTCCAGCACCAGCCGGTGGGGGACGTCCTGCTCCCCGAGCACCTCGGCGACGCGGCGCGCCATGCCGGCACCGTCGAGGCTCAGCAGGACGCGCCGGCCCTGCTCGAGCCAGGAGCGCAGGTCCCGGCCGACCGCCTCCCGGTCGCCCCGGTAGGCCTCCACGGGCGTGCTGGGGACCACGAGCGTGCGCACGTCCTCGTCCTCGGTGCCGGCCAGCTCGGCCAGCTCGGCGTCGGCGACGAACGCGGTCAGCGACCACCAGGGGTGACCGGTGGACAGGGTGTGGCCCCGCATGTCGGCGAGCGACCACGAGGAGGCCGTGCCGAGCGCCTGCTGCAGGTCGATCGGCGCCGCGCCGTCGGCGGTGGCCGCCGCGGCCCAGCTGGCCTGCAGGAACTCCTCGCTCGTGGCCACGAGGTCGTGGGCACGCGTGCGCACCCGTTCGGGGCCGAGCACCACGACGCGGGCCCCGGTGGGCAGCACGTCGACGAGGGTCTCCATCCCGTCGACCAGGACGGGGGCGAGGGACTCCATGCCCTCCGCGGCGATCCCCTCGGCCACCTTGGCGAGCAGGTCCGCGGCCCCGGGCAGGCTGCCCACCAGCGAGGCCGCCCGCTCGCGGACCGCGTCGGTGATGAGCACCTCCCGGCACGGGGGGGCGTAGAGGCCGTGTTGGGCGATCTCCAGGGAGCGCTGGTCGGCCACCTTGAACCAGCGGACCTCCTCGACGGTGTCGCCCCAGAACTCCACGCGGACGGGGTGCTCCTCGGTGGGGGGGAAGACGTCCAGGATGCCGCCGCGGACGGCGAACTCGCCGCGCCGCTCGACCATGTCGGTGCGGGTGTAGGCGGCGCCGGCGAGCGCCTCGACCACCTCGGCGAGCGGCCGCTCCTGCCCGGCCTGCAGGCGCACGGGCGTCAGCTCCCCCAGGCCCCTGACGATCGGTTGCAGGAGCGCCCGGACGGAGGCGACGACGACCCGGACCGGACCGGCCTGGGGGTCGACGGGGTCGGGGTGGGCCAGCCGCCGCAGGGTGGCCAGCCGGCGCCCCACGGTGTCCGACCGGGGGCTGAGCCGTTCGTGGGGCAGCGTCTCCCAGCTCGGGAACCCGACCACCGAGGTGGTCCCGTCCGGCAGGAGCTCACCGAGGGCGGTGACCAGGTCGTCGGCCTCGCGCCCGGTGGCCGTCACCGCCAGGACCGGCGTCTCGTCCGTGCGGGCCAGCGCCGCCACCAGCGCGGGGTGGGCGCCGGCCGCCAGGGACACGTCGACGGCCGGGACGCCCTCACGGGCGGCCTGCAGGACCGGGCCGGTCGCCGGGTCGGCGCACAGCAGGTCGACGACGGGTGAGAGGTGCATGGTGGGTCCTTCGCCGGGTGCGCGCGGTGGTGCCGGGAGGACGACCCGGCGGTCGTCCAGTCTAGGCGTCCTTGGCAGACCGGCCTGCTCCGTCCCGGGCGACCGGCCGTGAGGTCGTCGGGAGGACCGCCCGGTGTGCCCGGTGGCCCGTCGGCGCCGCGTGCCATGCTGGGGCCGGACCCCGGGGCGTCTGCGGTGGACGCCGGGAACGGGGGTCAGGGAGGATCTTCGACGTGATGACCCGTCTCGTGCCCACCTCGTGGGGCACCCGTTGGTATGCCGTGCTCGCGGCCCTCGTCCTCGTCCTGGGGGTGCTGGGAGCCGCACCAGCACGTGCCGAGGACCCGGTGAACCTGCCCGGTCCCGTGCACGACCCGGCGGACGCGCTCTCGCCGGCGCAGGAGGAGGCGGCGGCCGAGGAGGTCGCCGCGCTGCGCGAGGACACGGGCCTGCAGCTGTTCGTCGTCTTCGTCGACCGGTTCACCGACGGCGGACAGGAGGTGGACGGTCCCACGTGGGCCGAGCTGACCTCGGCGGAGTCCGGGATGGGCACCGGCGACCTCGTCCTGGCCGTCGCCGTCGACCAGCGGCAGTACGCCGTGGGCGACGTGGGGGCGACGCTGCCGCCGGAGACCGTGCAGGCCGTGCAGCTGCAGGACATCGAGCCGCGGCTCGCCCAGGACGACTGGGCCGGGGCCGTGAGCGCAGCGGTCGACGGCTTCTCCCGGGAGTCCACGGGCGGCTCGGACGGAGGTGGCGGTGTGGTCGTGCCCGACGACGAGCCGGTCCACCAGCCCACGTCCGGAGGCCTGGGCAGCGGTGTCGGCACGTTGTTCTTCGCCGCGCCCGTGCTGCTCGTGGCCGGCGCCGGCGTGGTCTCGCGGATGGGCCGGCGCAAGCGCCGCCCGGCGCAGGGCGTGCCCGTCCCGCCCACGGCCCAGGGCGTGTCCCTCTCCGACCTGCAGCGCCAGGCCGCCGAGGCCCTCGTCTCCACGGACAACGCCGTGCGCTCGGCCGAGGAGGAGCTGGCCTTCGCCGAGGCGCAGTTCGGCGCCCAGCGCACCCAGCAGTTCCGCGACGTCCTCGACCAGGCCCGCGCCTCGGCGAAGGAGGCGTTCTCCCTGCGGCAGCAGCTGGACGACGACCAGAAGGAGCCCGAGGACGTCGAGCGCAGCATGCTGGCCCGGATCATCGACCTGACCGGGACGGCCCGGCGGACGCTGGACGAGCACACCCAGGAGTTCGCCACCCTCCGCTCGCTGCAGGACCGCGCCCCGCAGTTCCTGGAGGAGCTGGCCGGACGGCTGCAGGAGACCCGCGGGCGCCTCCCGGTCGCCGACCAGGAGATCCGGGGCCTGGCCGCACGCCACCCCGCCCGGGCCCTGTCCACCGTGCAGGAGCACCGCCAGCAGGCCGGTCGGCTGCTCGAGTCCGCGGACGGCTTCATCGGCTCGGGGCGCCAGTCGCTGGACCGGGACGACCGGGCCTCCGCCGTCGCGGCGGCCCGGGCCGCCGAGGAGTCCATCGGTCAGGCGTCGGTGCTCCTGGACCAGGTCTCCCGGGCCGACGCGGAGCTGGCCAGCTCGGGCGAGGAGCTCTCCCGCCGGATCGCCTCCATCACCGCCGACCTGCAGGACGTCGCCCGTCTGGCTCCGCGCGACCCCATGGTCGCCCAGGCCGCCCAGCGCGCCAGGTCCGCCGTGGAGAAGGGCCAGGAGGCCCGCACGTCCGGTGACCCGCTGCGTGCCCTGGCCGAGCTGGACGCCGCCGAGAACGACCTGGACACCCTCCTTGCCCCGCTGCGGGACGCCGAGGCCCACACCAGCCGGATGCGGGAGAACTTCACCCAACGGGTCGCCCGCGTCGGCGCCCGGCTGCGCAGCATCGACGAGACCATCTCCACCCGGCGCGGGGCCGTCAACAGCGGCGCACGCACCCGCATCTCGGAGGCCCTGCGGGTCTTCGACGAGGCCCAGCGGGTCGCCGGGAACGACCCGGCCACCGCCATGGGGCTGCTCACCCGGGCCGAGCAGCTGGGCGAGCAGGCCCTCACCGAGGCCCGCAACGACCTCGACAGCTGGGGCGGCTCGGGCGGCGTCGGGGGCCCGGGCACGCGCCGGGGCGGGATCGACCCGTTGTCCGTCATCCTCGGCGGCATCCTGCTCGGCGGGGGCGGCGGCCACCGGCACAGCGGCGGCTGGGGCGGCGGCGGCTTCTCCGGCGGGGGCGGCGGCTTCGGCGGCGGCAGCTTCGGCGGGGGCGGGTTCGGCGGAGGAGGCACCTTCAGCGGCGGCCGCTTCTGATCCTCCCTGACCTGCCCCCGCCCCCCGGGCCGCGGCGGACGCGCCCACCGCCGCCGCCACGACGAGGACCGACGCCCACCGACCAGCACACCACGACCGCACCGATCCACACAGATGACCAGCACAGCACGACCAGTCACCACGACCGCCTGCACGGCGGAGAGGAAAGGAAGTCGAGCATGACGCAGAAGCAGACCATCCTGGGACGGATCAGCCAGATGGCCCGGGCCAACATCAACTCCCTCCTGGACCGGGCCGAGGACCCGGAGAAGATGCTGGACCAGCTCATCCGCGACTACACCAACAGCATCGCCGAGGCCGAGGAGGCGGTCGCCCAGACCATCGCCAACGTCCGGATGGCCGAGTCCGACCTGCAGACCGACCGTGAGGCGGCCGCCGAGTGGGGCCGCAAGGCGGCCGCGGCCGCGGCCAAGGCCGAGCAGATGCGCTCGTCGGGAGACCCCGACGGGGCGTTCAAGTTCGACAACCTGGCACGGGTCGCCCTCGGCCGGCAGATCCAGCACGAGAACGACGTCAAGAGCGCCGAGCCGACCATCGCCCAGCAGAACTCCACCGTCGAGCAGCTCAAGGAGGGCCTGCGGACGATGAAGACCAAGCTGGAGGACCTCAAGGGACGGCGCAGCACGCTCGTCGCGCGGGCCCGCAGCGTGGAGGCGCAGGGCAAGGTGCAGGACGCGATGTCCTCCATCGACGTGCTGGACCCCTCCAGCGACCTCGCCCGCTGGGAGGACAGCATCCGCCGCGAGGAGGCGCTGGTCCAGGGACGGGCCGAGGCGCAGTCCACCCGGCTGGAGGACCAGTTCGCCGAGCTGGAGGACCACGGTGCCGACGCCGAGATCGAGGCTCGGCTGCAGGCGTTGAAGAACCAGCAGGGCTGAGACCGGCCACCAGGACCCGAGGGACCCCGCAGGCCGTCGGCCCGCGGGGTCCCTCACCGTTCTGGGGCGGGGCTCGACGCCTCAGCGGGCGTGGTGGCGCTGCTGGGCCGCCTCCAGCCCCAGGTGGACCAGGTCGTGCACCGCGTCCTCCCCGTCCCCCACGAGCAGCTGGACCTCCTCGCGGTCGCGGGCCGGGAAGTCGGACAGGACGTAGTCGGCCGGGTCCTGGCGCCCGGGCGGGCGGCCGATGCCCAGGCGCACCCGCAGGTAGTCCCTGCTGCCCAGGGAGCCGCTCACCGAGCGCAGCCCGTTGTGCCCACCCTCGCCGCCACCGCGCTTGAGCCGGACCACCCCGAAGTCGAGGTCCAGCTCGTCGTGGACCACGACGACCTGCTCGAGGGGGACCTTGTAGAAGGTGCGCAGGCCCGCCACCGGCCCGCCCGAGAGGTTCATGTAGGTGGTGGGCCGGGCGAGCACCACCCGGGGGCCGGGCAGCCCACCGGGAAGGGTGCCGAGCCGGACCTCGGCGACGCCCGCGCCCGGCACCTTGTGGGCCCGCAGCGACCCGCCCGCCTGCTCAGCGAGCCGGTCCACCACCAGGGCACCGACGTTGTGGCGGTTCGCGGCATACCTCGGGCCGGGGTTGCCCAGGCCGACGACCAACCAGGGTGCGTCCATCGGGGCATCGTTCCTCTCGTGCGTGACGGTGCGGGGCGGCGCGGGGGCCGGACGACGGGGCGGGGACGGGCCGGGCGGACCGGCCGCGACCCTGGGGCGCGGCCCCGACAGCGCCATGGCCACGCCCCGCGGTCGGCGGGCGCGTGGCCATGGTCGCGGTGCTGGACCGCCCGGGTCAGTCCTGGGTGGCCGAGTCCTCGGCGTCCGCCGAGCCCTCGGCCGGGGCCTCGGCACCGTCGGCGGCGGCCTCGTCCTCGGGCTCGTCCTGCTCGATGCCGGCCTCGGACTCCGCCTCGGCCAGCTCGGCCTCCAGGGCCTCCTCGGACATGGCCTGCGAGATGTTGACCACCAGCGCCTCGGGGTCGGACACCAGGGTGACGCCCTCGGGCAGCTCGACCTCGCCGGCGTGGATCTGGGTGCCGGCCTCCAGGCCCTCCACCGAGACGACGAACCACTCGGGGATGTGGGTCGCCTCGGTCTCGACGGTGAGCTCGCCGTGGTCGGTGGTGACGATCGTCTCGGGGGCGGCCTGGCCCTCGACGTGCACGGTCACGTCGACGGTGACCTTCTCGCCCTTGCGGACGATGACGAGGTCGACGTGCTCGATGAAGCGCTTGACCGGGTCGCGCTGCACGTCCTTGGCCAGGGCCAGCTGGGTCTGGCCCTCGATGTCGAGGCTGAGCACGGCGTTGCTGTACTTGAGCGCCATCATCGTGTCGTGGCCCGGCAGCGTCAGGTGGACCGGGTCGGTGCCGTGCCCGTAGAGGACGGCGGGCACCTTGTCGGCCCGACGGATGCGGCGCGCCGCGCCCTTGCCGAACTCGGAGCGCTTCTCGGCGGTGATGCGGATCTGGTCAGCCATGCGTCGGAACTTCTTCCATGAGGGGGACGGTCTGGGTCGGCCTCGACGCGGGACACGGCACGGGCATCGCGGAGGCGCCGGCACCGGGCACGGACGGCCGGTGCGACACGCTTCGTCGAATCACGGCCACCGCAGACCGTGCGGTGTCCCTCGCCGAGGCAACTCGTAGAAGTCTAGCCCCTGCACGCAGAGCGGTGAAATCCCCGGACGGCGCCGGGGCTCAGGCCTGACCGTCGAACATGGACGTGACCGACCCGTCCTCGAAGACCTCGCGGATGGCCCGCCCGACCAGCGGGGCGATCGACAGCTCGGTGACCTTGTCCAGGGCGCGCGCCTCGTCCGACAGCGGCAGCGTGTCGGTGACGATCACCTCCGTGACCACCGAGTCCCGCAGTCGCTGGACGGCCGGGTCGGAGAAGATCGCGTGCGTGGCCGCGACCACGACCCCCTTGGCGCCGTCGGCCATGAGCGCGTCGGCGGCCTGGGTGATGGTGCCGCCGCTGTCGATCATGTCGTCCACCAGGATGCACATCCGGCCGGCGACCTCGCCGACGACCCGCTTGGCCACCGACTGGTTGGGGCGGGTGATGTCGCGGGTCTTGTGGATGAAGGCCAGCGGCACCCCGCCCAGGCGGTTTGACCAGTACTCCGCCACCTTGATCCGGCCGGCGTCCGGCGAGACGACGGCGAGGTCCTGCCCGGCGTACTTCTTCTTGACGTGGTCCGCCAGGATCGGCAGGGCCATGAGGTGGTCGACGGGCCCGTCGAAGAACCCCTGGATCTGGGCGGTGTGCAGGTCCACGGCCATCAGCCGGTCCGCGCCGGCGGTCTTGAACAGGTCGGCCATGAGGCGGGCCGAGATGGGCTCGCGGCCCCTGTGCTTCTTGTCCTGGCGGGCGTAGCCGTAGAAGGGCAGCACCACGGTGATCCGCTTGGCCGACGCGCGCTTGAGCGCGTCGACCATGATCAGGTGCTCCATGATCCACTCGTTGACCGGGGCGGTGTGGCTCTGGATGACGAAGGCGTCGCACCCGCGGACCGACTCGTCGAAGCGCACGTAGATCTCGCTGTTGGCGAAGGCGTAGGCCTGGGTCGGCACCAGCGAGGTGTCCAGCTCCTCGGCGATCGCCTCCGCCAGCGCGCGGTGGGCCCGCCCGGTGAAGACCATGAGGTTCTTCTCGGGCGTGCGGTGGATGCCGGTCATCAGCTCTCCTGGGTGGGGGTCGAGGCGTCGTCGGGACGGGTATGGGGTGCGCCGGCGTCCCGGGCGGGCTCGTCCCCGGCCGTCCGCTCCTTCGCCAGCGCGTCCTCGGCCGCCCGGGCCGTGGGGGTGCCCGCGCGGCGACGGGCGACCCACCCGTCGACGTTGCGCTGCCGGCCGCGGGCGACCGCGATCTGCCCCGGGCCGACCCGCCCCTCGATGGCCGAGCCGGCCGCGACGTAGGCACCGTCGGCGATGTCGACGGGGGCGATGAGGACCGAGTCGGAGCCCACGAAGCTGTGCCGGCCCACGGTGGTGCGGTGCTTGGCCACCCCGTCGTAGTTCGCGAAGATCGTGCCCGCCCCGATGTTGGCCCCCTCGCCGATCGTGGCGTCGCCGCAGTAGGTCAGGTGCGGCACCTTGGCGCCCGGGCCGATCCGGGCGTTCTTGGTCTCCACGAACCCGCCGATCTTGCCCCCTGCGCCCAGCTCGGTCCCTGGCCGCAGGTAGGAGAACGGCCCGACGCCGGCGTCCTCGCCGACCACGGCCAGCTCGGCCTGGGTCCGGACGACGCTGGCCCGGTCCCCCACGACGGTGTCGGTCAGCGTCGTGTCCGGGCCGACCACGGCGTCGCTGCCGACTGGTGGTCGCTCCGAGCAGCTGGACGTTGGGCCGCAGCACCGTGTCCCGCCCGATCGTCACGTCGGCGTCGATCCACGTCGTCGCCGGGTCCACGACGGTGACCCCCTCGCGCATCCAGTGCTGGACCACCCGCCGGTTGAGCTCGCGACCCAGGTCGGCCAGCTGGACCCGGTCGTTGACGCCCTCCGTCTGCCACGGGTCGTCCACGAGGTGGGCGACGACCCGCCGTCCCTCCTCCCGGGCGATCGAGACGACGTCGGTGAGGTACTTCTCACCCTGGGCGTTGTCGGTGCCGACCCGGCCCAGCGCCGAGCGCAGCAGGGCCGCGTCGAAGGCGTAGATGCCGGAGTTGATCTCGCGCACGTCGACGACGTGGGCCCACTCGTCACCGGCCTCGCGGTGCCGCAGCGCGTCCTTGAACTCCATGATGGCCACGACGTCGCCAGCCTCGTCGCGCACCACCCGACCGTAGGACTTCGCGTCCGGCAGCTCGGCGCTGATGACCGTCACCGCTGCGCCGCTGCGCTCGTGCCGCTCGGTGAGGTCGCGGAGCGTGGCGCCGGTGAGCAGGGGGACGTCGCCCATCGTCACCAGTACGGTCCCCTCCAGGTCCGCCGGGAGGACGTCCAGCCCGCACTCGCAGGCCCGGCCCGTGCCCTTGACCTCGTCCTGGTCGGCGACCAGGGCGTCCGCGTCGGTCTCCTCCACGTGGGCGGCGACCAGGTCCCGCTCGTGGCGCACGACGACCGCGAGGTGGCGCGGTGCGGCCTGGCGGGCGGCGTGCAGCGCGTGGCCCAGGAGCGTGCGTCCACCGATGCGGTGGAGGACCTTGGGGGTGGCTGACTTCATCCGTGTGCCTTCACCGGCGGCCAGGATGATCACGGCGGCGGGGTCGTATGACGTCACGGGCACGACTGTACCCGTGCCCCGGGAGGGCCCGGCCCGGCCCCGGACCCGGCCCGGCCGGGGCCGCGGTCCGGGCCCTGGGCGACGGAATCCCCCCGGCCGGGCAGACGCGCCGGGGGTGGCCGACGCAGCTGTTGGCATGATGGCCGGGTGACCTCCCCCGCTCCCAAGAACGCCGCCCGCAACCGGATGACGGGGCCGCAGCGCCGTCAGCAGCTCATCGAGGTGGGGCGGCGACTGTTCGCCGAGCGGGGCTTCGAGGGGACCACGGTGGAGGAGATCGCCGCGACCGCCGGGGTCTCCAAGCCGGTCCTCTACGAGCACTTCGGCGGCAAGGAGGGGCTCTACGCGGTCGTCGTCGACCGGGAGATCCAGGCCCTGCTGGGCCAGATGACGGCCGCCCTGACCCAGGAGGGCGCCCACGCGCGCAGCCTGCTGGAGGCGGCCGCGATGGCGCTGCTGGACTACATCGAGAACTCCACCGACGGCTTCCGCATCCTCGTGCGCGACAGCCCGCCGGGACAGTCGACCGGCTCCTTCGCCAGCCTCATCAGCGACATCGCCAGCCAGGTCGAGCACATCCTGGCCGCCGAGTTCAAGCGTCGGCAGCTCGACCCGAAGACGGCACCGCTCTACGCGCAGATGCTGGTGGGCATGGTCGCCATCCCCGGTGGGTGGTGGCTGGACTCGCGGCGGATGAAGAAGGAGGACGTGGCCGCCCACCTGGTCAACCTGGCCTGGAACGGGCTGTCCGGCATGGAGGCCAGGCCCACCCTGCGGACGGTCAAGGACCGCACGGCCTGAGCCCGGCCCCCCGGTGTCCTACGCTGGTGCGGTCCTCACGCGACCTTCCCCGGTTGCTCTGCTGGCAGGGGCCGCCTGACTTTGAATCAGGACTAGCGACGTAGGTTCGATTCCTACCCGGGGAGCCGAGCAGGCCCCGCACTACAGTGGCGGCATGGGTGAGCCGGAGCCGCACGGGCCCGACCAGGACGAGGTCGACCGCATCGTCGCTGCCTGGCGCCGTGAACGGCCCGACCTGGACGTCAACCCTCTCGAGGTGCTCTCCCGCGTCTCCCGGCTGGCCCGCCACCTGGACCTCGCACGTCGGGAGGCGTTCGCGGGTCGCGGGCTGGAGTCCTGGGAGTTCGACGTCCTCTCGGCCCTGCGCCGGGCCGGGGAGCCCTACCGCCTCACCCCCACCCAGCTGGTGCGCCAGACCCTCGTGACGAGCGGGACGATGACCAACCGGATCACCCGGCTGGTGGAGCGCGGACTTGTCGAGCGCACCACCTCCGACTCCGACCTGCGGTCGGTCCTGGTGCGGCTCACCCCGGCCGGCCGCGACGTCGTGGACGGCGCCCTGGAGGAGCTGGTGACCGGGGAGCGGGCGATCCTGGCAGCCCTCACCCCCGCGGAGCAGGCGGACGTGGCCGCCGTGCTCAAGCGGCTGCTCCGGCCGTTCGACGACCGCTGAGCCACCCGGCCCAGCCCGTGCGGCCGGCCCCGTGCGCCCGGGTCCCTACGGCCGGGTCCCTACGGCCGGGTCCCTACGGCCGGGTCCCTACGGCCGGGACGGGTGACACCACGACGACGCCTAGGACCCCTTGCGGCTGAACGTTCGTTCAGCCTATGCTGACTGTGTGTTCAGTCAGGACGACTCACCCACCGCCCGCGACCGCATCCTCACCGTGGCCGTGGAGCTCTTCGGCACCCAGGGCGTACGGGGCACCAGCCTGAAGGCGATCGCCGCGCGGGCCGAGGTGTCCCCGGCGCTGGTCCTGCACCACTACGGCACCAAAGAGGGCCTGCGGGAGGCCTGCGACCAGCGGGTCGTGCGGACCATCAGGGAGACCAAGAGCCGCGCCATGGCCGAGGGGCCGGGCGCCGACCTGGTCGCGATGGTCTCCCGGATGGACGAGGGACGCTCCGTCCTGCGCTACCTGGCCCGGGTCCTCGTCGAGGGCAGCCCGCACCTGGACGCGCTCATGGACGACCTGGTCGACAGCGCGCTGCAGTACACCGCCGAGGCCGAGCGCGCCGGCATGGTCCGCCCCACCGCCGACCCCCGCGCCCGGATGGTCGTGCTGACCCTCTGGTCGATGGGGGTCCTCGTCCTGCACGAGCAGCTGCACCGCATGCTCGGTGCCGACGTCCTCGGGGAGGGCGGCGACGTGCTGCCCTACCTCCTCCCGGCCTCGGAGATCCTCACCCAGGGGGTGCTGACCGAGGAGGCGATCGCCGCCCGCACCGGCGGCGGCCCCGACCCGCAGCCACGACCCTCCGGCACGCCTCCCGACGACCCCGACGACGCGCAAGACCCCGACGACCCGCAAGACCCCGACGATCCCGACGAGAAGGACCCACGATGAGCACCGCACCCGTCATCTCCACCGAGGGACTGGTCAAGACCTTCGGCTCCACCCGCGCCCTCGACGGGCTCGACCTGCGCGTCGAACCGGGCGAGGTGCACGGGTTCCTCGGACCCAACGGGGCCGGGAAGTCCACGACGATCCGGGTGCTCCTCGGTCTGCTCCGGGCCGACGGGGGCACGGCCCGGCTCTTCGGCGAGGACCCCTGGGAGGAGGCCGTCGGCCTGCACCGCCGGCTGGCCTACGTGCCCGGCGACGTCGAGCTGTGGCCCAACCTCACCGGCGGCGAGGCCATCGACCTCTTCGCCCGGCTGCGCGGCACCCTCGACCGGGCCCGCCGCGACGAGCTGGTCGAGCGCTTCGACCTCGACCCGGGCAAGAAGGCGCGCACCTACTCCAAGGGCAACCGGCAGAAGGTGGCCCTCGTCGCCGCCCTCGCCTCCCCGGTGGACCTGCTCCTCCTCGACGAGCCCACCGCCGGGCTCGACCCGCTGATGGAGGTCGTCTTCCAGGAGTGCATCCGGGAGGCGCGCGCCCAGGGCACCACCGTCCTCCTCTCGAGCCACGTCCTGGCGCAGGTGGAGGTGCTGGCCGACCGGGTCTCCATCATCCGGGCCGGTCGCGTCGCCGAGAGCGGGACCCTGCAGGACCTGCGGCACATGTCCCGCACCACCGTCGTGGCCTCCCTGCGACGGCCGGCCGACGGGCTCGCCGACCTGCCCGGTGTGCACGCGCTCGAGCGCTCGGGGGACCAGGTCCGGCTGGACGTCGACGGCGACCGGGTCGAACCGGTCCTGCAGACGCTCGCCGGGCTGGGCGTCACCTCGATCGTGGCGCACCCGCCGACCCTGGAACAGCTGCTCATGCGGCACTACGGCGACGAGCTGCGCCCGCGCGAGGACGCGGAGGTGCTCTGAGATGGTGACGACGACGACCCGCCCCCGGCGGACCCGGGCCACCGCCCCGGACCCCGACGACCGGCCGACCGGGCCCACCACGGGCACCGGAACCCTCGTCCGGCTGATGCTCAGGCGTGACCGGATCAAGCTGCCCGCCTGGGTCGGCGGACTGGGCCTGTTCATGGTCTACCTGGGGGCGGCGCTGCCCCAGCTGGCCCCGACGGAGGCCGACCTGGCCGCCGTGACCCCGATGGTGCAGCAACCCGTCGGCCGCCTCTTCACCGGCCCCGCCTACGGGATGGAGGACCCCACCCACGCCAGCTTCTTCGCCGCCGGCTACCTCCTCTACCTGCTGCTGCTGGCCGCGCTGATGAACATCATGCTCGTCACCCGGCACACGCGCCTGGAGGAGCAGAGCGGTCGCTCGGAGCTGGTGCGGGCCGACGTGGTCGGACGGCAGGCGCCGCTCACCGCGGCCCTCGTCGTGGCCGTGGTCACGAACGTCCTGGCCGCCCTGGTGGTCGGGCTGCTGGCCCTCGCCAACGGTTATCCGGCACCCGGCTCGGCGGTCGTCGCCGCGTCCGTCGGCCTCGTCGGCCTCGCCTTCGCCGGGATCACCGCCGCCACGGCCCAGCTGAGCGCCCACTCGCGGGGCGCCGCCGGCCTGGCGGGTCTGGTGCTCGGTGCCGCCTTCGCGCTCCGGGCGCTGGGCGACATGGTCGCGCCCGGCGGCAGCGCCCTGTCCTGGGTCTCGCCGCTGGGCTGGGGCGCGCAGGCGGCACCGTACGTGCTCGACCGGTGGTGGCCCCTGCTGCTCCTGCTCGTCCTCGCGGGAGGCACGGTCGCCCTCGCCTACGTGCTCCAGGGCCGTCGCGACCTCGGGGCGGGACTGCTGCCGGCCCGTCGTGGTCACGAGCGGGGTGGTGCCTCCCTGGGCTCGCCCTGGGGCCTGGCGCTCCGCCTCCAGCGGGGGCCGCTGCTCGCCTGGGGCGCGGCCGTCCTCTTCCTGGGGGTGATCGACGGCGCCTTCACCCAGGTGATGCTCGACTCCGCCGACGCCCTTCCGCCCGAGATGCAGGCCATGTTCGGGGCCGAGCAGATGACGCTGGGCTACGTCGCCTTCCTCTCGGTCTTCAGCGCCATGCTGACCTGCGCCTACGTGGTGTATGCCGTGCAGTCGCTGCGCGCGGAGGAGGCCGCCGGTCGCGCGGAGCTGGTGCTGGCCACGCCCACCAGCAGGGCCGCCTGGGCCGGGTCCCACCTGGCGGTGGTGGCCCTGGGGGCGACGCTGATCATGGTGGTGACCGGGGTGCTCACCGGGGCGGCGGCCACTGCCGTGACCGGGGACCCGTCGCTCACGGGCGACAGCACCGCGGCGCACCTCAACCTCGTCCCGGCGGTGCTCGCCGTGCTCGGTCTGGCCGCCCTCCTGCACGGCTGGCTCCCGGGTCTGCTGGCACCGGTCGGCTGGGCGGTGGTGGGCCTGATCGTCTTCACGGGCACCTTCGCCACGCTGCTCGACGTGCCGCAGGCGGTCGTGGACCTGTCCCCGCTGAGCCACCCGGCCCAGGTCCCGGTCCAGGACGTGGCGCTCACCCCGCTGCTGCTGCTGGCGGGTCTGACGGTCGTGGGGGTCTCCCTCGGTCTCCTGGGGCTGCGCCGCCGTCAGGTCGCCGGGCGGTCCTGACCCTCAGGCGTCCTGCACCACCTCGGAGACCTCCATCCACTCCTCCTCGAGCCGGGCCTCCTGGTCGGTGAGGGCGGCCAGCTCGGCGGTGAGCGCGGTGAGCCGGTCGGGATCGGTGGCGGCCTGCGCCATCTGCTCGTGCAGCCGGGCCTCCTGGGCGTGCAGCCGGTCGAGGGACCGCTCCACCCGCGCCAGGGTCTTGCGGGCCTCCCGCACCGCGGCCGCGTCGGCACGCGCGCCCACCCGGGACGCGGCTGCGGCACCGCCGTCCGCCGGGGTCGCCGTCGCCGGGACCACGCCCGGGCGGGCGGAGCCGCGGTCGGGCATCCGTCGACGCAGCCGCAGGTACTCCTCCACCCCTCCCGGCAGGTCGCGCAGCGAGCCGTCCCCGAGCAGGGCCGTCTGCCGGTCGGTCATCCGCTCCAGCAGGTAGCGGTCGTGCGAGACCACGATCAGGGTGCCGGCCCAGCCGTCGAGCACGTCCTCCATGGCCGTCAGCGTGTCGATGTCCAGGTCGTTCGTCGGCTCGTCGAGCAGGAGCACGTTGGGCTCGTCCATGAGGAGCCGCACGAACTGCAGCCGCCGCCGTTCCCCCCCGGAGAGGTCCCCCACCCGGGACTGCTGACGACCGCCGCTGAAGCCCAGCCGCTTGGCCAGGGAGCTGGCCGAGACCTCCTTGCCGCCGATAACGGTGAAGGAGCGCACCTCGGTGATCGAGTCGATCACGCTCCGGCCGGCCACCCGGTCCAGCTCGCGCAGCTCCTGGGTCAGGGCGGCCATGCGCACGGTCTTGCCGACCTTCAGCCTCCCCTCCGCCAGCGGGTGCTGACCCTGCAGCACCCGCAGCAGGGTCGACTTGCCGGCCCCGTTGACCCCGACGAGCCCGTAGCGGTCCCCGGGTCCGATGCGCCAGGTGACGTCCTCCAGCAGCGTGCGGTCGCCGACGGACACGGTGGCGTCGACCAGGTCGAGCACGTCCTTGCCGAGCCGGGTGGTGGCGAACCGGACGAGCTCGACGGTGTCGCGCGGCGGCGGTTCCCCCTCGATGAGGGCGGTCGCCGCGTCGATCCGGAACTGCGGCTTGCTCGTCCGCGCGGGGGCCCCGCGCCGCAGCCAGGCCAGCTCCTTGCGCGCCAGTTGGCGCGGCGGTCCTCGGTGACCCTGGCCACCCGCTGGCGCTCGACCTTGGCGAGCACGTACGCCGCATACCCGCCCTCGTAGGTGTGCACCCGCCCGTCCTCGACCTCCCAGGTCCGGGTGCTCACCTCGTCCAGGAACCACCGGTCGTGCGTGACGACGACGAGGGCGTTGCCGGAGCGGGGACGCCGCTGCGAGAGGTATGCCGCCAGCCAGGCCACGCCCTCCACGTCCAGGTGGTTGGTGGGCTCGTCGAGGACGAGCACGTCGGGGTCGCTCACGAGCAGGGCCGCGAGGGCGAGCCGGCGGCGCTCGCCGCCGGACATCGGACCGACGACCGCGTCCCAGCCACCGACGGCCGACGCCCCGGTGCCGCCGAGCAGACCCTCCAGGACCTCCCGGACACGGGCGTCCCCGGCCCACACGTGCTCGGCCAGGTCACCCAGGACCACCTCGCGCACGGTGGCGTCGGGAGGCAGCAGGTCGGTCTGCGCGAGCATGCCGGAGGTGACGTCCCCGGTGCGCAGCACCCGACCCTCGTCGAGCTCGCGTCCTCCCGTGAGCACGCCGAGCAGGCTCGTCTTGCCACCGCCGTTGCGACCGACGACGCCGATGCGGTCCCCGTCCGCCACGCCCACGGACACCTCGTCGAGGAGCACGCTGGTGCCCAGGACGAGGCGGGCCCGGTCGAGGGCCACCAGGCTGGCGGGTGGTGGCGCCATCAGCCCTGCACCGGGCCCAGCGGCCCGCCGCGCACGGGTCCGGGCGGAGGTGGTGAGGGCGTGCGGTGGTGGTGCACCACCTGCGCGCCGGGCACCGGCCCGACGACCCGGGTGATGTCCCCCGTCGGACCGTTGGCGGCCAGCCCCACGGACAGGTCGATCGCCTCCGCCTGGGACCCGACGAGGAAGGCCACGGTGGGACCGGAGCCGGACACGATCCCCGCCCGTGCGCCCAGCTCCAGCCCGGACTCGAGGACCTCCCCCAGCAGGGGCTCGAGTGAGACCGCCGCGGCCTGCAGGTCGTTGCGCAGCGCGGCGGCCACCTCGTCGGTCTCCATCCGGCGAAGCGCCGTCATCAGGGCACCGGACGGCTGGGGGACGGGGACGTCCTGCCCGGCCTCGGCGCGGAGGCGGTCGCACTCGGCATACACCTCGGGGGTGGACAGCCCCAGGCCCTCGCCGACCCACAGCACCCAGTGCAGCTCCCCGCGGGCCAGCACGGGGGTGATCTGCTCGCCGCGGCCGGACCCGATGGCCGTCCCCCCGTGCAGGAGGAAGGGCACGTCGGAGCCCAGGCCCGAGGCGATGAGCTCGAGCATCTCCTGGTCGACGTGGTCCATGGCCCACAGCTCGCGGCAGGCGACGAGGGTGGCGGCCGCGTCGGCGCTGCCCCCGGCCATGCCCCCGGCGACCGGGATCTGCTTGTCGATGTCGATCCGCACCGGGCCCGACCCCGCCCGGCGGCCCCGCCGGCGGACCAGCGCGCGGGCGGCCTTGAGCGCGAGGTTCTCCTGTCCGGTCGGGACCCGGTCGGCGAACGGGCCGGTGATGTGCACCGACCACCGGGAGGCGGGCTGCACGGTGACCCGGTCATAGACGCTGACGGCGTGGAAGACGGTGGACAGCTCGTGGTAGCCGTCCTCGCGCAGGGGTCCCACGGCGAGCTCCAGGTTGATCTTTCCGGGCACCCGGACGGTGACGGCCTCGGTGCTCCCGCCTGGACTCATGGCATCACCCTATGGGGTCGGCCGACGATCCTCCTGGCCACCCGCGAGGCCACCGTCGCCACCCGTCCCCGCGTCGCCCGCGCGGTCCGCAGCCCCCTCCGCCCCGTCGCCGGACGCTGCGCCCCCGAAGCCGTCGGCGTCGTCCCTGGCGGCGTCCGCGATCCGGGCGAAGTCCTCCACGGTGAGCACCTCGCCGCGCGCCCGCGGGTCGACCCCGGCCGCCCGCAGCACCCGCTCGGCCCGCTCCGCGCCGCCGGCCCAGCCCGCCAGTGCGGCCCGCAGGGTCTTGCGCCGCTGCGCGAACGCGGCGTCGACGACGGCGAACACCTCCTGCCGGGCGGCACGGGCGGCCGGAGGGTCCCGGCGCACCATCCGGACCAGTCCGGAGTCCACGTTGGGTGCCGGCCAGAACACGGTGCGCCCGATCCGCCCGGCCCCCGTCACCTCGGCGTACCAGCCGGCCTTGACGCTGGGCACCCCGTAGACCTTGCTCCCCGGCCCGGCCGCGAGCCGCTCGGCCACCTCGAGCTGGACCATGACGAGCACCCGTTCGAGGGTCGGCACGGTGGCCAGCAGGTGCAGCACCACCGGGACCGCGACGTTGTAGGGCAGGTTGGCCACCAGCGCTGTCGGTCGGGGGTCGGGCAGCTCCTGCAGCCGCAGGGCGTCGGCGGGCACGACCGTCAGCCGGTCCGCCAGGTGCGGGGCGAGGTCGGCGACCGTGCGCGGGAGCTGCTCCGCCAGGGTCGGGTCGATCTCCACCGCGGTCACGTGGGCGACCTCCGGCAGAAGAGCGAGCGTCAGGGAGCCCAGGCCGGGCCCGACCTCGAGGACCACGTCCTGCGGCCCGACCCCGGCCGCCCGCACGATCCGCCGGACGGTGCCCTTGTCGATGACGAAGTTCTGCCCCCACGACTTGGTCGGGCGGATCCCGAGGCGGTGGGCCAGCTCACGGACCTGCGCCGGTCCGAGCAGGCTCTCCTCGTGCTCCACGCCGGTCATCCTCGCACGGTGGGCCGCTCCGTCCGGGAGGTGAGTCAGGAGGCAGGGACGCTCAGGGCAGGTAGTAGGTCAGCAGATCGGCGCGCACCGGGGGGAACAACGCCTCCATCAGGTCGACGTGCGGACCGGGGTAGACGTCGGGGTGGCGCCGCGACAGCCCGGCCATCCCGAGCGGGCCGAGCAGCAGCGGGCCCAGCAGGTCGGGAGCCGCGCCCGCCCCGCCGTGCGCGCCCGGTGACTGCAGGGTGCCGCCCACGACGGGCTCCCGAACGAACCGCCCGTCCACCACGGGCAGGCGCAGCTGCTGGCGGAACGTGCCGAGCAGCACCTCGTCCGGGGGCTCGATCCCCGAGCGGGCCAGGCGGGCGTCCAGCACGGGCCGCATCCGGTCCAGCAGCGCGGCCGCGTCGGGCACGCGCACGTAGTACTGCTCCGCCTCGGCGGGCGCGGGGCCGCAGACCTCGTCCACGACCGCGCCGCCGACCGTGCCGGGGCGGTCCCACACAGTGACGGGCTCGGGCTCGTCCACCGACCGGGCGAGCGCGTCGGCGGCGGCGACCATGGCCCTGGCGGCGGGGGGGGTCGGACGCGGCGAGCTCGGCGAGCACGACCCCGTCCTCGGGCGGCGTGGTGCGGCCGGTCGCCACGACCTCGGCGCCCCGCTCCACGACCCAGGTGGTCGAACCGTCCCGGTCGAGCAGCCAGCCCCAGCGGGGCGGCGAGTGCGGCATGCGCAGGTCCGACGCCGCCTGCGCAGCGTCCTGCAGGCGGCGGGACGACGGGCAGGTCGGCCCGCGTCGCCGGGCGCACGACGTGCCCGTCGGGCATCGCCGGGGGCGTGACCAGCGGGCGGTGGCCGGGGATGTCGACGGCGTAGGAGTAGCCGAACGTCCGGTAGAAGTAGGGGATCCCGATCATCACCTGGAGCACGTGCCCGCGGGCCGCCGAGAGCTCGTGCGCCCACCCCATGAGGGCCCGCACCAGCCCCCGCCCCTCGTGGTCGGGGACGGTGGCGACCAGCTCGACCTGCCCCGCCGGGAGCCGGACGGTCACGTCCGATCCCGGCACCGCCAGCTGCAGCTCCTCGTTGAGCAGGGTCGCGGTGGAGACGACCCGGTCGTCGTCGACGACGACGGCGCAGGTCTCCCAGCCCGCCGCCGGATCCTGCACCACCAGCCGGTGGTCGACGGCGTCCGCCGGCTCGCCGCGGTCGGTCAGCAGCTCGCCGACCTGGGACAGGTCGGCGGGCGTGGCGGTGCACAGCACCAGCCCGTCGGGCAGGGGCGCGGGGGTCGCGTCGGTGCGCCTCACCAGGGCCCGTAGACCGTCTCGCTCGTGGCGGACAGGGCGTCGCACAGCTGGGGGACGCTCGTGCTCAGCGTCTCCGCCATGGCGCGCACGGTCAGCGGCAGCAGGTATGGCGCGTTCGCCCGGCCCCGGTGGGGGGTCGGGGTGAGGTAGGGCGCGTCGGTCTCCACGAGCAGGTGCTCCACCGGGGTGACGGCGACCGCGTTGCGCAGGTCCTTGGCGCTGCGGAAGGTCACCGTCCCGGCGAAGGAGAGGTAGTAGCCGCGCCGGACGCACTCCCGGGCCATCTCCATGTCGCCGGAGTAGCAGTGCATCACCGTGCGCTCGGGGGCGCCCTCCTCGGCCAGGATCCGCAGGACGTCCTCGTGGGCGTCGCGGTCGTGGATCTGCAGGACGAGGTCGAGCTCCTTGGCCAGCGCGATGTGCCGACGGAAGGACTCCTGCTGCGCGGCCACGCCTTCGGGTCCGGTGCGGTAGTAGTCCAGACCGGTCTCTCCGATCACCCGGATCCGCGGATGTGCTGCGAGAGTGGCGATCTCGTCGATCACGGCATCCAGGTCGCCGGCCCGCTCGTGCTTCGGAGCCTCGTTGGGGTGGATGGCGATGCCGCCGAGCAGGGCCCGGTGCTCGTCGACGATGCCGTGGGTCCACCGCGCCGACCCGATGTCGCAGCCGATCTGCACGAGCCGGTCGACCCCGACCGCCGCCGCCTCGTCGAGGACGTCCTGCAGGGCGACGAAGGGGGCGTCGTCCCGCTGGATGTCGAGGTGGCAGTGGTTGTCGACGACCGCGATCGGGAGCCGGTCCGGAGCCGGCGGACGCTCAGCGGCCCGGCCGTCCGTCATACCCCCGCCTCGTCAACGAGCCCGAGCCGCGCCCGCTCCTCGTCGACGACCGAGGGGTCCAGCTTGGTGAAGATCGGCGTCGGCCTGGCCACGGGGGCACCCACGGGCAGGGGACGGTGCTCCCAACGGGGAGCGGCGGAGTACTCCCCGGTGATGACCGGGTAGGCCGGACGGTCGGGGTCGTCGAGGTCCGGCACGTCCTGGACCACGGGCATGGGCTGGAAGACGCCCTCCCCCCCGAGCGCCCGGTGGACCGCGGTCGAGCTGTGCGGCAGGTAGGGGGAGAGCATCGTGTTGAGGTCGACGACGGCCTGGGCGAGCACGTGCAGCACGGTCGCCAGACGTTCACGCTGGTCCTCACCCTTGAGCTTGAACGGCTCGGTGGCGGAGACGTAGGCGTTCGCCTCCCCGACGAGGCGCATCGCCTCGGCCAGACCGGCCTTCTGCTTGTGCGTGCCGATGAGCCGTCCGACGGTGCCGAACCCGGCGGCGACCTGGTCGAGCAGGGCCCGGTCGACCTCCTCCAGCGCACCCGCGGCCGGGATCTCGCCGAAGTTCTTGGCGATCATCGAGGCGGTCCGGTTCACCAGGTTCCCCCAGCCGGCGACGAGCTCGTTGTTGGTGCGCTTGACGAACTCCGGCCAGGAGAAGTCGGAGTCGGACGTCTCCGGCGCGGCGGCGGAGAGGAAGTAGCGCAGCGCGTCGGGCTGGTAGCGCTCGAGCACGTCCCGCACGTAGATGACGACGTTGCGCGAGGTGGAGAACTGCTTGCCCTCCATCGTGAGGAACTCGCTGGAGACCACCTCGGTGGGCAGGTTGAGCTCGCCGAAGGGCCCGACCTGCCCACCGCGGCTCCCCCGCCCGTTGTGCGCCAGCATCTCGGCCGGCCAGATCTGGGAGTGGAAGGTGATGTTGTCCTTGCCCATGAAGTAGTAGGACAGGGAGTCGGTGTCGTTCCACCACTCGCGCCAGCGGGCCTCGTGGCCGTCACCGAGCCGCCGCGCCCACTCCACCGAGGCCGACAGGTAGCCGATGACGGCGTCGAACCAGACGTAGAGCTTCTTGGTCGGGTCCTCCGACCACCCCTCGAGCGGCACGGTGATGCCCCAGTCGATGTCCCGGGTCATCGCCCGGGGGCGGATCTCCTCGAGGATGTTCTGGGAGAACTTGATGACGTTGGGGCGCCACAGCCCGCTGTCCTCGCGTCCGTCGAGCCACTCCCCGAGCGCCTCGGCCAGGGCGGGCAGGTCGAGGAAGAAGTGCTGGGTCTCGGTGAACTCCGGCGTCTCCCCGTTGATCTTGCTGCGGGGGTCGAGCAGGTCCGCCGGGTCGAGCTGGTTGCCGCAGCTGTCGCACTGGTCGCCGCGCGCCTCGGTGTACCCGCAGATCGGGCAGGTGCCCTCGATGTAGCGGTCCGGGAGCGTCCGGCCGGTCGAGGGGCTGATGGCGACCTGCTGGGTCTGCTCGACCATGTAGCCGTTGGCGTGGCAGGCCAGGAACATGTCCTGCACGACCTGGTGGTGGTTGGCGGTGGTCGTGCGGGTGTACAGGTCGTAGGAGACCCCCAGCGCCACGAGGTCCTCGGCGATGGCCCGGTGGTTGACGTCGATGAACTCCTGCGGGCTCATCCCCGCCTTGTCCGCCTGCACGAGGATGGGGGTGCCGTGCTCGTCCGAGCCGCTCACCATGAGCACGTCGTGGCCCGCCATCCGCAGGTAGCGGCTGAAGACGTCGGAGGGGACGCCGAAGCCGGCGACGTGGCCGATGTGACGCGGGCCGTTGGCATACGGCCAGGCGACCGCGGTGAGGACGTGGGTCATGGTGTCCCAGTCTAGGTGGGGGCACCCGACCAGATGCTCGGAGACCGGAGCGCGATCAGGCGGGGGCCCTGGCGGGGGGTCAGGAACCCGCGGGTACGGCCACCACGCTCACCATGCCCGCCGGTCCGGAGATGCGCACGACCGGACCGGCACCGTCGCCCGGGACGGCCGGCGGCTGCGGACCGACGGCGAAGTGCACCTGGTTGCGGGCCGACCAGGGCCACCAGTGCTCCCTCCACAGAACTGCTCCCCCGTCGGACGGGCCGGACTCGTCGGACACCGTGAGCAGGTCCTGCCCTCGACGTCGACCAGGCGTGGCCAGCCGTGCTGGTCGGTGGCCACCCGGTAGGTCTCGCCGAGGAGCGTCACCTCGCCTCCGGGCGGGACCGCACCGTCGGTCCCGGCCGACGCCTCCGCCGGGGCGGTGGGAACGGTCGGTGCCGACGGCCGGGGGTGCCACGTCTCACCGTCCGTCGACCACTCGATGTCGTACGACAGGTCGTCCTCAGAGGCGTCTCCATCCGCCCGGTCGTCGGCGAACAGGACCATGGACCAGGGACCGACGAGCGCGGTCGCCCGCGGTGGGGACACCCGGACCGGGTCGGCACCGACCTCCTGCCGCAGCACCTCCCGGGCGAAGACCGCCTCGCGGGGCAGGCGCGCCACCGAGGCGACGACGTCACCCCCGCCCCGCCACCAGGGCCTGTCCAGGCCGGCGACGGTGAGCGTGTCCACCTCGGAGAACGAGCCACGGTCCAGGTAGCCGGCGAGCCCGGCCTCCTCGAGGGACACCGCCGTCAGAACCACGCCGTCGTCGGCCAGCTCGGCCGTGTCGGCGACGGCTCCGCCGGCCGTCCACATGTCGTCGTCGTCGTGGAGGACGAGATGTGCCGGCGCGTAGCCGGGCCTGTCGGTCGTCCAGTAGACGAGCTCCTCACCTGCGACCGTCACCACCGCCGACCCACCTGCGTCCTGGGGGTCCGGGAGGACGAGCTCGCCCGAGACACCAGGCGGCCGGGCCCACACCACCACGGTCGCCCCGGTGCCGGCATACACCTCGACGCCGCCCGCCAGGCTCCGGCCCTCCACCGTCTCCTCGACGCCGTCCGCGACGAACGTGGCGGAGGACGAGTCCGCGGTCCGGCCCAACGTCAGCGGCTGCACGTTCCCGACGCCCTGCAGACCCTCCGGAAGGACGACCGGCGACGCCTCCTCCACCTCCCACGCCACGCCCGCCGGCGTGACCTCCCGGGTTCCCGACAGACCGCCACCGGCCCCACCCGTGCCGAGCCAGAGGGCCCCCGCCAGGGCGAGGGTGCCGATCGTCAGACCCGCCCCGCCCGCGCGGCGGCGGCGCACGATCTGCTCACCGCGACGCACGACGTCCGTGCGGGCCAGGTGCAGCGGCGGGGAGTGGACGGCGGCCCGGTCGAGCAGCGCCAGCACGTCACGGTCCGAGGTGTGGCTGTCAGACATGGGTCTGCTCTCCCTCCAGCAGCTGGGCGCGCAGGCCGCGCAGCCCGTGCATCGTGTAGCTCTTGACGGTGCCCACTCCGATGCCGAGCGTCTCGGCGGTCTGGCGCTCGGACAGGTCGAGGTAGTGCCGCAGCACGACGCACTCGCGTTCGCGCGGACTGAGGGTCCGCAGCGCCCGGACGAGGTCGACGGTCCGGGGATCGGAGACGTGCCCCGTGTCCGGCGCGTCGTCGGTGAGCACCTCCCGCCGCTGCCTGCGCCAGCGGTCGGTGTGCAGGTTGGCCATCACCCGACGGGCGAAGGCGAGGGGGTTGCCGCCCCGCACCCTCGACCAGCGGGCGTAGGTCCGAGAGAGCGCCTCCTGCGCCAGGTCCTCGGCGGCGTGCTGCTGACCGGTGAGGAGCCAGGCGGCGGCGAGCAGACGGGGCGAGGCGTCGTCGAAGAAGGCCGCGAACTCCTCCTCGTGCGTAGACCGCATACCGCCTCCTCGCGTGGACCCTCTCACCTGGACAACGTGCGGGGCCGACGAAAGGTGGGGGACACTGCCCGCATCGTGACGTACGAGGAGCCTCCGTCCCCTCCGCCCCGCCGACGCACCGGGCGGGTCCCCGAGGACGTGCTCGTCCACCTGCGCCGGGCCCGCGACCACGTCGACCGGCACTTCCACGAGCCGCTCGACCTGGAGACGCTGGCCGGGGTCGCCGGGCTGAGCAAGTTCCACTTCCTGCGGCTCTTCAGCCGCACCTACGGCCGCACCCCCGGGGTCAACCTCTCCGAGCGTCGGGTCGAGCGGGCCCAGGACCTGCTGCGCGGCGCCAACCTCACGGTCACGGAGGTGTGCCACGCGGTCGGCTTCAGCAGCCTCGGCTCGTTCAGCTCCCGCTTCCGGGACATCACGGGGGAGAGCCCGAGCCAGTTCCAGCGCAGGTATGCCGCGCTCGGGGCTCCGCGCATCCCCGGCTGCTACGTGTTCATGCGGGGGCTGGCCGAGCGCCGCCGCCCGTCCGGGACCGGCGGGAACACCGCAACCGGGGAGAAGCCGGGAGCACCCGGCCCCGGCTAGCGTCGTGCCCATGATCACCAACGTCTCCCTCGTCAGCGTCTGGGTCACCGACCTGGACGACTCTCTCGCCTTCTACACCGACGTCCTCGGGTTCGAGAAGGGCGACGACGTGCAGCTGGGCCCCGACTTCCGCTGGCTGACCGTCGTGCACCCGCAGCAGCCCGAGCTCCACCTGCACCTGACCACCCCCGGCGAGCCGCTCTCCCCCGAGCTGGTCGAGGCGATGCGCCGGGCCCAGGCCGAGGGTGGGTGCCGGGAGTGGGCCTGACCGTCGACGACTGCCGCCGGACCCACGCCGAGCTGGTCGCCAAGGGCGTGGAGTTCCTCCAGGAGCCCACCGAGCGCCCCTACGGGGTCGAGGCCCTCATGCGGGACAACTCCGGCAACTGGATGGTTTTGGTGGAGCGCCGGGACTTCGACCCGTCCACGATGACCGAGGCCGACCTCGCCTGAGGGTCACCGCCCCGGCAGGGTGGAGTCCGCCTCAGCTCGAGCCGAACTCCACCAGGGCGGGAGGCTCCCACGCCTCGACCCGGTCGCCCACCTGACGCCCGACCGCCACGACCACCTCGGTGTCGGTGCCGTCGACGACGAGCGCGGTGACCAGGGTGCCGTCGCCGAGCACCAGCTGGGCCACGTCCCGGGGCTCGACCCACTCCGGCCCGTCCTCGCCGGAGACCTGGACGCGCGCGTCGGACAGCACGGTCGCGCCGGGCTCCCAGCCGGTGGCGAGCACGACGACCGAGCCGTCGACCGACGTCGTCGCCAGACCCCGGCCCAGCTGCTCGGCCGCCACGCGCCCGACCTCCTCCCCGTCCTCCTGCGACGTGAGCACCAGCGTCCCCGGGTCGGCCGGGTCCGGGTCCACCGACATCGTCCCGGCCGCGCCGTCGAGCGCGAAGAGGTCCTGCGCGTGCAGGTCGAGATCGGTCCTGACCCCGCCGAGGGTGAAGGTCACCTGCACCCCGCTCGCGTCCTCAGCCTCCCCGGGCGGACCGGTGACGGCCAGGACGACGGGGCGACCGGCCAGGGCGACCGTCCCGGCGTCCACGGTCGCGTCCTGCGGACCGGTGGCGCCCGCCCTCGTGACCGTGACCTCCTGCGCGCCCTCGGGAAGCACGGCGAGCAGGCGCTGCCCCTCCTCGTCGGCCAGGCCGGACGAACCGGTCACCGCAGGCGCCCCGCCGAGCTGGTCCAGCCCGACCACCTGGCTCCCGGGCCGGTCGTCGTCCAGGGCGTAGCCCCACACCCCCCGGGACTCGTCGACGAAGGCGACCGCCCGCTCGCCACCGGCGCGAAGCACCTCCGCGCCGACCGGTGCGCCGGAGAGCGCCACGACCTCCTCCTTCCCGACGAGGTAGACGTCCAGGACCTCCTCCGGGAGGGGCTGCAGGTCCGAGAGCCAGGAGGCCCAGGCGAACGTCTCACCGTCCAGCTCGGCGTACTGCACCCCCGACGGCCCGCCCGGGTCGTGCGGTCCGACCAGCGGGACCGAGGTGAGCACGCCCTCGGGCTCGCGCCACACGGCCACGGTCATCCGCTCCCCGGCGAACACCTCCAGGCCCGGCCTCACTGTCTGTGCCGGCACCGACTCGACCTGCCGTCCCAGGTCGGAGAGCTCGAGGACCACCGGTCCGTCCGGAACGGGCCGCGCGAGCTCGGCCCGGTAGTCGTGCTCGACCCGGTCCTCGTCGTAGACCGTCACACCGGTGAACAGCACCCCGTCGACCGGCTCACCCTGCTCCCAGACGTGGCCCGCCGGGACGATCTCGGTCGTCCCGGTCAGCACCCCTCCTCCGGGGCCGGCGAGCCAGAGCGCGCCGACGAGGGCCAGACTCCCGACACCCAGGGTTCCTGCAGCCGCCCGGCGGCGCCGGACGCGGCGGCTCCCGGTGGCCAGGACGGCCTTCATCGGCACGTCCATCGGCGGCGTGTGCGCGGCGGCCCGGTCGAGCAGCGTGGTCAGCTCACGGTCGGACATGGCGGTCCTCCTGGTCCTGCATCAGCGGCCGCAGTGCGGCCAGCCCCCTGCTCGTGTAACCCTTGACGGCCCCGACGCTGACGCCGAGCGCCTCGGCGGTCTGCCTCTCGGACAGGTCGAGGTAGTGCCGCAGCACGACGCACTCCCGCTCCCGTGGAGCCAGCTGCTGAAGGGCGCGCAGCAGGTCGACCGTCTGCGGATCGGCACCGCGTCCGCCACCCTCCGGCAGGTCGCCGGTGAGCACCTCCCGGCGCGCGCTGCGCCACCGGTCCGTGTGCAGGTTGGCCAGCACCCTCCTCGCGTAGGCCGCGGGCTGGCCGGAGCGCAGACGGGGCCAGCGCACGTAGAGGCGCACCAGCGTCTCCTGGACGAGGTCCTCGGCCGCGTGCGGGTCGGCGGTCAGCATCCATGCCGAGGTCAGCAACCAGGGCTTGGCCCCGGTCGCGAACTCGACGAACGCCTCCTCGTCGGTGCGGCGCACCTGCTCACCTGCTCCCGTGTCGGTAGGGACGATCGTCCCCTGCACCCGTCCTCAACGGCGCACGGGGTCGGAAGGTTGTGCCGGCGTCCCGGACGGCGGCGGCCGGTGGCCCGGCCGCGGCGGGAAGAGGAACGACATACCCCGTGGTTGTATGGGGCGAGCGTGGCCCCGCCCGGGGCCCGCCCCAGCAAGGAGGCCACCACGTGCTCGCCGCCCTCACCGGCGCCGGCCTGTCCGCAGCGGCCGGGCTGAACGCCTACATCCCGTTCCTGATCGTCGCGCGCGTGGCCCGGTTCACCGAGGTCATCAACCTGCCCCACCAGTACGTCTGGATCGAGTCGTGGTGGGCGATCGGCATCGCCGGCGCGCTCCTGCTCTCCGAGGTCGTGCTGGACAAGATCGCCGTCGTCGACCACATCAACGACGCGGTGGGCACGTTCGTGCGTCCGGCCACCGGTGGGTTGATCTTCGCCGCGACCACGGCTGCCGAGGACTTCGAGCAGGGCTCGAATTTCATGGCCGACAACCCCTGGGTGGGGGTGCTGCTCGGCATCGTCACCGCCGGGATCGTGCACACCGGCAAGGCCGTCACCCGCCCGGCCGTCAACGTCGGGACGGGAGGGTTGGGCACCCCGGTGGTGTCCGCGGCCGAGGACGGGGCGGCCATCACCCTGTCCCTCGTGGCGGTCTTCCTGCCCGTGCTCGTGGTCTTCCTGCTGCTCCTGCTGCTGTGGGGGGGCTGTGGACGCTGTGGCGCCGGGCCTCAGGACGACGACGGCGGACCGACCAGCTCATGGCCGACGCCGGCTACTGACCCCCGTCCTGCAGCGGCCAGCAGATCTGGGTCCGCAGGGTGGCGGGGTCCACGCCCGGCCCGGGCTCGGTGAGGTAGACCTCCCACATCGAGGACGAGGGGGTCCGGCCCCGCTCGCCGATCCACCGGGCCAGCTCGGCGTAGGACCCGCCCAGTCCGTCGTAGGCGCCGACGTGGGTGGCGGTCACGACCTCGCCCCCGGGCAGCTCCGAGGGTCGCACCTCCCCGGCCGCCGTGACCGGCCCCGAGGTCGGGACGCCGACCTCGACGTCGACCGTGTCGGTGGGCTCGCCGCGGTAGCGGGCGTAGGGCGCGCCCGTGGGCTCCACCTGCTGCTCGCGCAGCGTGGCGAAGAGCAGGCCGAAGGAGTCGTCGAAGAAGCTGCGCAGCGCCTCCATCGGCACCGTCGCGCGGACGGCCGCCGTCGGCACGGGCTCGAGGGTGGTGATCACGATGTCCTGCAGGCTGGGGTGGGTGCTCATGGGTCCTCCTCGTCGTGCTCCGGGTCCGGCCCGACGCTACTCCTGGTCGGGCGGACGGGGAACGGCCCGCCGCGGCCGACCGTTGGGTGGGTGGACGCGGACGAAGGAGACGGTATGCAGCGCAGGACCCCCCGACCAGAACGACCCGGGCCCGGTCAGGAGTCGGTGTGGGACTACCCCCGACCTCCACGGGTCGACCCCAGCAGCTCGCTCGTCGAGGTGGAGCTGGGCGGGCGGACGATCGCCCGGACGACGCGGGCCCTGCGGGTCCTGGAGACCAGCCACCCGCCGACCTACTACCTGCCCCGCACCGCCTTCGCCCCCGGCGTCCTCCAGCCGGCGGCCGGCAGCTCCTTCTGCGAGTGGAAGGGGGACGCGGCATACCTCGACCTGGTGGCGGGCGACCGGACCGCCGGGCGTGCCGCCTGGACCTACCCGGACCCCTCGCCCGGTTTCGAGCCGCTGCGCGACCACGTCGCGCTCTACCCCGGCCTCGTGGACCGGTGTCTGGTGGACGGGGAGGTGGTGCTTCCCCAGCCGGGAGGCTTCTACGGCGGCTGGATCACCTCGTCGGTGGTCGGACCGTTCAAGGGGGACCCGGGCACCTGGGGCTGGTGAGGCGGGGGCTGGGGGGGGCCGGGCCGGTGAGGCGGAGCTCCGGGCCGGCGCTCGGCGTGTCGGGCCGGACGCGCCGGGCCGGACGTGCCGGTGCCCCCGCCCAGGGGCGGGGGCACCGGTCAGGACAGGCTCAGCGTGCGAGCGCGTCCCAGAGGGAGACGAGGACGTCGTCGGAGATGACGCCCGGGCCGGCCCACGCGGCGGCGGGGCCGCTGGCCAGCGCGTCCGGGAAGTTCAGGCCCGAGGCCACCAGGACGGTGTGCGGGGCTCCGATCTTCCCGGCCACGGCGACGGCAGTCTCGTAGCGGTTCGCACCCGCGATCCGCTCCACGACGTAGCCTCTGGACTCCAGGGTGGCCTGCACCGACGGGGCGATCGACAGCTCGCCACCGATGATGAGGACGGTGCCGCCGACCGGCAGCACGCGGTCGATCTCGTCACCGACGCGAGGGTCGAGCAGGACCTTCGTGAGCAGCATCGGGGCGTTCACCCTCTTGGTGAGGGGGACGGCCGCCAGGGCGTCCCCGAAGTCGTCCGACCGTGCCAGCACGACGGCGCCGGCCTGGTCGTCCGCGAACCGCTCCTGCGAGAGCAGGACCGCGGTGTCGACGCGGTCCACGCCGCCGACCTGGGTCACCGCGGACGGCTCGAGGAGCGCCAGCTCCTGGTCGGCCGTGGTGTCCGCACCGATGACGTCGAAGTAGAAGCCCTCGATGACCTCGTTCTCGTGGTAGTAGACGATCGTGCTGCGCACGTCGTCGACCCACTGCGCGTAGCCCAGCACACCGGTCAGCTCGGTGTCGTCGACCGCCTCGTCCGGCAGCGCCGTGAGGTTGGTGTAGTCGACCACGTCGAGGATCCGGTCCACGTGCCACGTCAACGACGGGACGTGCAGCCAGGTGGCGCTGCCCGTGAAGTACTCGGACCGGGTGTAGCGGAAGCTGGAGTAGTCGATGAACTGCTCGTCGGGCACCGCGACGCCGTCGGTCGGGTCCGGGTCCGCGGACCGGTTGAACTCGACGTTCCAGCCCTCGGGGGCCACCCAGCCCGGCTCGGGCGGGAAGGGGATGATCCGGTTGTAGTACAGCACCGCGTCGATGGACAGCGGCACGTACTTGCCTGCGGCGGACCCGGTCGAGGCGCCGGCCAGCATCCAGGCGTCCAGCGGCGCGATGTAGGCCGGCGGGCCGGCCGTCACCTCGTCGTGGACCTCGAGCCCGGGCAAGGTCCCCGTCTCCAGGATCGTCGTGTACATCGCCGCGTGCTCCGGGGAGGCGTCGATGGGGATGCCGTCGGTGGTGATGCGCCCGGCGCCGTCCAGCGTGATGTCGGTGGCGGCGAGCAGCCGCTCCTCGACGACGTCGATCTTCGACTGGAGGACGTCGTCGGTGGTCCGGATGAGGTTGAGCCTCTCCAGCTCGACCTCGCTCGCGTAGTCGGTGAACCCGGCCTGCACGTCGCAGGCTCCGACCTCCTCCTCCCCCTCGACCGGGTCAGGGATGGCCTCGCCGACCAGCGGGACCAGCCAGACCGTGCGCCCGTCGACCGGGTTCACGGTCGGTGCCAGGCCCGGGATCTCGGTGTAGGAGATCGGCTGGACGCAGTACTCGACCGTCGTGACATCCTCGACGGTGACCGTGTAGTCCGTCAGTACCGGGGTGCCGTCCTCCGCCCGGAGGATGACGAGCAGGTCCGAGTACAGGTCCCCCGTACCTCCTCCGCCTCCGCCCCCGCCGCCGCCTCCGTCCCCCGGGGCGTCCGTCATGGCGAGGGCCCCCTGCGGGGCGACCAGGGCCCCCAGGAGAAGGGCCGAGACGAATGCTCCTCGTCGTGTTCGAGCATTCATGGCATGCTCCGTTCCCGCGTCCGTGGACGCATTCCCAGGAGCGGGGACTGGGCGGTCTCGTCGTCGAGATCATGCCCGGGATGCGGTCCCCGTTCACCTCTCACCGTGCCCCTGGGAGCGGCCGGGGAACAGGCTCTGGCCGGGTGATCTGCCGCACATCACGCCCTGCGGAGCGTGAGATCGGACACACCCTGGCGGGCGAGCGCGACCGCGACCGGTCAGGCGGCGTCGGGATCGGGTTGGTGCAGCCCGAACGTGTTGCCCTCGGTGTCGAGGTAGTAGCCCTGCCACGCCATGCCGGGGAGGGCGTACTTCGGCAGGGCGACCTGGCCGCCGGCCGCCAGGATCTTCGCCTCGGTGGCGTCGTAGTCCTCGATCCCCACCGTGCAGACGAAGGCGTTCGTCCCCTGCTGGGGCGCGGGCGCGGGTGCCGGGCGGACCAGCAGCCCACCGTTGATGCCGGGCTCGTCGTCGGGCCCGGTCACCACCCCCCAGTAGGGGGCGTCGACGAAGGAGCTGTAGTCCTCGAACGTCCAGCCGAAGACCTCGGCGTAGAACGCCCGCGCGCGGTCGACGTCGTCGGCCTGGATCTCGAAGTGGACGGGGCGGGCCATGGCGACCTCCTGGGGTCCGGCGGCGGGTGCTGACCCCGGTCAACCTACTCCCGATGACCGACGGCGGTGTCGTAGAGCATCTTCGCGGACAGACCGGTGCGGCTCGCCACGTCCCGGCAGACGGTCTTGAGCCGTTCCCCGTCGGCGACTCTCGCCAGCACCTGCCCCACGGCCTCCTCGACGCCGACGGCCGACGCCGCCGGGTCCGCCCCGGCCACGACCACGGTGATCTCCCCGCGGACGCCGTCGGCGGCCCAGCCGGCCAGCTCCGCCAGCCCGCCCCGACGGACCTCCTCGTAGGTCTTGGTCAGCTCCCGGCAGACGGCACCCGGGCGGTCCGCCCCGAGGACGTCGGCCATGGCGGTCAGGGTGGACGCGAGCCGGTGGGGCGCCTCGAAGAAGACCATGGTCCGCGGCTCGGCCACCAGGGCCTGCAGCGCGCGGGTCCGCTCCCCCGGTCTGCGCGGCAGGAACCCCTCGAAGCAGAACCGGTCCACCGGCAGCCCCGACACGGCCAGCGACATCAGCACCGCCGACGGCCCCGGCACGCAGGTCACCGGCAGGGCCGCCTCGACGCAGGCCGCCACCAGCCGGAACCCCGGGTCCGAGACCGAGGGCATGCCGGCGTCGGTGACCATCACGACCCTGGCCCCGCCCGCGATCCGGTCCACGAGCTCGGGGGTCCTGGAGGCCTCGTTGTGCTCGTGGTAGCTGAGCACCTGGCCGCCGACCGTGACCCCCAGCCGGTCGGTCAGCCGCCTCAGCCGACGGGTGTCCTCGGCGGCGACGACGTCGGCCCCCGCGAGCTCCTCGAGCAAGCGGGGGCTGGCGTCCCGGGCGTCCCCGATCGGGGTGGCGGCCAGGACCAGGGCGGCGGACGTCATACCCGGAGCGTATGCGGTGCCGCCACTGGGGGTGCGCGTCAGCGGCCGTAGCCGGCGTGCCTCAGGTCGGCGTTCATCTGGGAGATCACGTTGAGCGGGATCCCCTTGGGGCAGGCCCGGGTGCACTCGCCGAGGTTGGTGCAGCCGCCGAAGCCCTCGGCGTCGTGCTGCGCGGTCATCGAGGCCACCCGGGCCTCACGCTCGGGCTGGCCCTGGGGGAGTTCGCCCAGGTGCGTGATCTTGGCGCCCATGAAGAGCATGCCGGAGGCGTTGGGGCAGGCCGCCACGCACGCGCCGCAGCCGATGCACTCGGCGGCCATGAACGCCCGGTCGGCGTGCTCCTTGGGCACCGGCGTCGCGTGCGCGTCCGGGGCCGAGCCGGTGTTGGCCGAGATGAAGCCCCCGGCCTGGATGATCCGGTCGAAGGCCGCACGGTCGACGACGAGGTCCTTCAGGACCGGGAAGGGGTCGGCCCGCCACGGCTCGACGACGATCTCGTCGCCGTCCTTGAAGGAGCGCATGTGCAGCTGGCAGGTGGTGGTCCGCTCAGGGCCGTGCGCCTCGCCGTTGATGACGACGCCGCACTGTCCGCAGATGCCTTCACGGCAGTCGGAGTCGAAGGCGACCGGTTCCTCGCCCTTGGCGATCAGCTGCTCGTTGAGCAGGTCCAGCATCTCCAGGAAGGAGCTGTCCTCCGAGACCCCGTCGATGTCGTAGCGGACCATCTGGCCCTTGACCTGCGGGCGGTCCTGCCGCCAGATCTTCAGCGCGAGCCTCACTTGTAGCTCCTCTGCTTGAGCTCGATGAATTCGTAGACGAGGTCCTCCTTGTGCAGCACGGGAGGCTGGTCGTCACCGCCCCACTCCCAGGCCGCCACGTAGGCGTACTCGTCGTCGTGGCGCAGCGCCTCGCCGTCCTCGGTCTGCGACTCGGCCCGGAAGTGACCGCCGCAGGACTCGCGCCGGTGGAGGGCGTCGATGCACATCAGCTCGCCCAGCTCGATGAAGTCGGCCACCCGGCCGGCCTTCCAGGGACTGGTTGAGCGTGTCGGCCGACCCGAGGACGCGCACGTCGCGCCAGAACTCCTCGCGCAGCGCACGGATGTCCGCGATCGCCTCGCGCAGGCCCTCCTCGGTGCGTTCCATGCCGCACTTCTCCCACATGATCTTGCCCAGCTCCTTGTGGAAGGAGTCGACCGTGCGACTGCCGTCGATCGACAGGAGCCGCTCGACCCGGTCGGCCACCTGCTGGTGCGCCTCGGCCACGGAGGGGTGGTCCTCGCCGATGGCCTCGAAGGGGCCCTTGGCGAGGTAGTCGCGGATGGTGTTCGGCAGCACGAAGTAGCCGTCGGCCAGCCCCTGCATGAGAGCCGATGCGCCCAGCCGGTTGGCGCCGTGGTCGGAGAAGTTGGCCTCGCCCGTGACGAACAGCCCGGGGATGGTCGACTGCAGGTCGTAGTCCACCCACAGGCCGCCCATCGTGTAGTGCACGGCCGGGTAGATGCGCATCGGCACCTCGTAGGGGTTTCCCCGGTGATGCGCTCGTACATGTCGAAGAGGTTGCCGTACTTGGAGCGCACCGCGTCCTCGCCCAGGCGGCCGACCGCGTCGGCGAAGTCCAGGTAGACGCCGCGCCGAACCCCGTCGACCTTGGGGCCCACGCCGCGACCCTCGTCGCACATGTTCTTGGCCTGCCGTGAGGCGATGTCGCGCGGGACCAGGTTGCCGAAGCCGGGGTAGATCCGCTCCAGGTAGTAGTCGCGGTCCTCCTCGGAGATCTCCCGCGGGTCCTTCTCGCAGTCCTCGGCCCGCCTGGGCACCCAGATCCGACCGTCGTTGCGCAACGACTCGCTCATCAGGGTCAGCTTGGACTGGTGCTCCCCGCTCTGCGGGATGCAGGTCGGGTGGATCTGCGTGTAGCAGGGGTTGGCGAAGTGGGCGCCCTTGCGGTGCGCCCGCCAGTTGGCGGTGACGTTGGAGCCCATCGCGTTGGTCGAGAGGAAGAACACGTTGCCGTAGCCGCCGGAGGCCAGCACCACCGCGTCCGCCAGGTGGGTCTCGATCTCCCCGGTGACCAGGTCGCGGGCGATGATGCCGCGGGCCCGCGGCCCCGCGCCGTCGTCGACGACGATGAGCTCCAGCATCTCGTGCCGGGCGAACATCTCCACGGTGCCGGCGGCGATCTGCCGTTCCAGCGCCTGGTAGGCGCCGATGAGCAGCTGCTGCCCCGTCTGACCGCGGGCGTAGAACGTGCGGGAGACCTGCACGCCGCCGAAGGAGCGGTTGTCCAGCAGTCCGCCGTACTCCCGGGCGAAGGGCACCCCCTGCGCCACGCACTGGTCGATGATGTCGGCGCTGACCTCGGCCAGGCGGTAGACGTTGGTCTCCCGCGACCGGTAGTCGCCCCCCTTGACGGTGTCGTAGAAGAGCCGGTGCACCGAGTCGCCGTCGCCCTTGTAGTTCTTGGCCGCGTTGATGCCGCCCTGGGCGGCGATGGAGTGCGCGCGCCGCGGGCTGTCCTGGTAGCAGAAGGACTTGACGTTGTAGCCCGCCTCGCCCAGGGTCGCACCGGCCGCCGCGCCCGCCAGCCCGGTGCCGACGATGATCACCGAGAGCTTGCGCCGGTTGGCCGGGTTGACCAGGGCCGCCTCGAACTGGCGGGTGGTCCACTTCTGGGAGATGTCACCGGCCGGGGCCTTGGTGTCGGCGATCGGCTCACCCTCGCGGTAGAGGCCGTCGATCAGCATGTCAGTCATAGGTCAGCAGTCCTCAGTCGACGAGCCCGAACAGGATGGCGAACGGCGGGACCATGAAGCCCACGACGATCAGCGTGGTCACGAGGATGGAGATGAACCGGATCTGCTCGGCCCGCTTCAGCGAGGTGTTCAGACCCATCGTCATCGCCGCGCCCCAGAACCCGTGCAGCAGGTGCAGCCCCAGGAACACCATCGCGACCAGGTAGATGAGCACGCCCCACCAGTGGCCGAAGGTGTCCAGCACCCGCGCCGCCGGCGACGCGTGTGGGCCTCCCCGATCGTCACGGTCTGCGTCGTGAAGTGCAGCAGGTGGAAGATGATGAAGGCCAGGATCGCCAGCCCGCCCCAGCGCATCGCCTTGGCGTAGAAGTTCCCGTAGCCCTGACGCTTCATGACGTAGCGCTGGCTGCGCGCGCCCGCGGCCCGTCGCCACAGCGACGCGGCGGCCCACACGTGCAGCACCAGCGCCGCCAGGAGGGCGACCCGGATGATCCACAGCAGGCCCTTCTCCGGCAGCATCGGCTCCCCGAAGGTCCGGATGTGGTGGGCGTACTCGTCGAACGCCTCGGGCCCCACGAGGATCATGAGGTTGCCGTACATGTGGATGAGCAGGTAACCGATGCCGACCAGGCCGGTCACGGCCATCACGGTCTTCAGCAGGATGCTGGGGGGTCCGCTGCGGACCTCGCGCGCAGGAGCGGTTGTCGTGGCCACGAGGGCAGGTTACTACCCCGGCCTGCGGCTCCGGCGCAGACCCACCCACCACCTACGATGCCCGGTATGGAGTCGTTGCGGGCCAGGCTGCTCGGGCCCGCCCCTCCGCCACGGGGCCGGCAGGACCGGCTGGCGTGGGCGGGGATCCTGCTGGTGACCCTCGTCGGCGGGATCCTGCGCTTCGTCCGCCTCGACGAGCCCGGCCGGCTCGTCTTCGACGAGACCTACTACGTCAAGCAGGCATGGTCCCTCCTGAGCTACGGCCACGAGCGGGAGATCCGCGAGGGGCTGGAGGATCCGGACGCCCGGTGGAACGCCGGCGACCCCGACGTCTTCGGTTCCCTGCCCGACCTCGTGGTCCACCCTCCCGTCGGCAAGTGGATGATCGCCCTGGGGCAGCTGCTGCTGGGTCCGGAGGACCCCACCGGCTGGCGCCTGGCGTCGGCCGTCGTGGGGACCCTCTCGATCCTGGTGCTGGGCCGGGTGGCGTGGCACCTGTGGCACCACGCGCTGCTGGCCGTGGCCGCCTCGACGCTGCTCGCGGTGGACGGCCACCACTTCGCCCAGTCCCGGATCGGGCTGCTCGACGTCTTCGTCATGTGGTGGGCCCTGCTGGCCTTCCTCCTGCTCCTCCTCGACCGCGAGCAGGCGCGGCGTCGGCTGGCGGACCGCTGGCCCGCCTGGGAGCGCGGCCGGGACGATCCGGTCCCCCGCCGACCGTGGCGGCGCTGGGCGCGGTGGTGGGGGCCGCCGCTGGGGGTCCGCTGGTGGCGCGTCGCCGCGGGGGTCAGCCTGGGCCTGTGCGTCGGCACCAAGTGGTCGGGCCTGTTCTTCCTCGCCGTCTTCGGCCTGATGACCGTGTGGTGGGACCTGGGTGCGCGCCGCGCCGCCGGGGCTCCCGGATGGTTCGTCGGCACCGTGGTGCGCGACGGCATACCCGCGTTCGTGTCCATGGTCCCCGTCGCCCTGGCGACCTACGTGGCGACCTGGGCCGGCTGGTTCGCCACCGAGGGCGGGTGGAAGCGGCAGTGGGCGGCCCAGAACCCCCTGGCCGACGGCAGCCCCGCGGCACTGGTCCCCGACGCCGTGCGGTCGTTGTGGGCCTACCACGCCGAGATGATGTCCTTCCACGTCGGGCTGCAGAACGAGCACCGGTGGAGCTCCAACCCCTGGGGCTGGACGGTGCAGTGGCGACCCACCCTCTTCTACGCCGAGTGGCCGACCCGCGGGGAGTCCGGCTGCGAGGCGGCCGAGTGCGTCAGCTACGTCGCCTCGCTGGGCAACGTCCTCCTCTGGTGGGGCGCCACGGCCGGGCTGGTCGTCGTGGCCTTCCTGTGGCTGCTCGGCCGGGACTGGCGGGCAGGAGCGGCCCTCTCGGGGGTGGTCGCCGGCTGGCTGCCGTGGTTCCTCTACCAGACCCGGACGATCTACAGCTTCTACGCGGTGGCCTTCCTCCCCTGGCTCGTGCTCGTCGTGGTGGCCTGCCTGGGCCTCGTCCTGGGTCCGGCGACCGCGTCCCCCCGGCGGCGCCGGTGGGGGGCGGTGCTCGTGGTCGGCTACCTCGTTCTCGCCGCCGCCTGGTTCGTCTGGTACTACCCGGTCCACACCGCGGTCGTGCTGCCGCGCGAGCAGTGGCGCTGGCGGATGTTCTTCGACTTCTGGAACTAGGCCGCCGGGACTTCTGGAACTAGGCCGCCGGCGGTCGGCGCGGCCGGCTCAGGCCTGCAGCCCCATCGCCTCGGCGATCTTCAGGTGGGGTGCGCCCTCCTCGGCGCGCCCGGCCCGTTGCAGGGTGCGGGCGAGCAGGAGGTGCGCGTAGGCGTCCGTGGGCCAGCGCTCGAGCAGACCCCGCAGGACCTCCTCCGCCCGGCCCAGCGACGCCGAGTGGTAGTGGGCACGGGCCAGCAGCAGCCGGATCTCGGCGTTGCCGGGCTCGGCGTCCACGAGCGGCACGAGGAGCTCGACCGCTCGGGAGTAGGACCGGCTCTGGAACAGGAACGTCGCCCGGTCGTAGCGGGCGTGGTCGTCCAGCTCGTCGTCGCCCGGAAGCTGGATCGGCGGCAGCGCGGGGCCCGGGTCGCCCGGGTCGGCGGGTACGGCCGGGTCGGCGGGTACGGCCGGGTCGGCGGGTGCGGCCGGGTCGACGACGGTGCCCGGGTCGGCGGGTGCGGCCGGGTCGACGACGCCCGGCACGTCCTCGTCCCGGTCCTCGCCGTCCCCTCCTCCGGCCCCCAGCCCGCGCAGCATCCGCTCCATGTCGTCCATGGCAGGAACTACGCCAGGACGTCCTCCAGCATTCCCGGCGTGGCCCGGAGCGCCAGGTCCACCGCCACCGCCAGGGGCACGTCAGGGACCACGACCTGCTCCGAGCCCGCCGCGGTCGTCGCGGTCAGGTGGCACAGGCCCAGACGACGCTGGAAGAAGCTCTGGTGGACCACCCAGCCGATGACCCCCGCCCGCTCCAGCACCTCCCGCGTCCGCACGACCGCGCCCGTCTGGACGACGACGTGGTCCCCGGTCAGGCCATGCCCCAGGTTGCGCCAGGACGCCTCGGCCAGCACACCGTTGAACAGGCCCACACCCAGGAGCACCGCGAGCGGGATCCACCCGGGCCACCCCACGAACCACCACCGGTCGAGCCACACCGGAACGGCTGCGAGGGCGGCCAGGAAGAGGGAGCCCCACTGGGCGCGGACGTGGATGCGGCGACGGGCCAGGGGTCCGTGCCCGACGAGCGACATCGTCAGCGGCCCCTCCTCCTCGAGCAGCTCGTGCCCTACCCGGGTCACCACGGTCCGGGGCGCCGGCGGCAGCACCCTGGTGGTCCCCCCGGTGCCGATGCCGGTGGCGATCGCGGTCAGCTCGGCCCCGCGGACGAACCGCAGCAGGAACGGCTCGCCCATGCGCACGCCGCGGACCTTCTCCCGCTCGATCGTCTGGCTGTGGGTGGTCAGCAGCCCACGGGTCACGCGCAGGTTGCCCCCCGGCTCGCGGACCACGCGCAGGTTCCACCAGGTCAGGACGTAGCTCAGCGTCGAGAGCACCACCCAGCCCACGACGACCCCCACGACGGCCGCCGTGACGAGGACGGCCACCGCCTGTGCCACCACCCAGGCCCAGGCGTCCTGGACCACCGCGACCTCGTCCACCGGCACGTCGTCGCCGAACTGGGCCAGCACACCGGCCACACCGGCCACGACCACCAGGCTGGAGAGGCTGAACGGCGCGTAGCGCAGCCAGCCCCAGTCGATCCGCGCCAGCTCGACCTCGTCGGCGGGCAGGCGGGCCTGCGCGGCACCGGCGGCGGTCGTCCCCGGCGCCGGCGGGGGGTGTGCCGTGCCCGCGCCGGACGGGACCTGTCCGGGTGCGACCGACCCGGGCGCGCCCGACCCGTGTGCACCAGACCGGGACAGCAGGAAGGTGCGCATCCGCGCCGCCTGGTCCCGACCCAGGCCGTCGAGCTCGATCCGGCTGCTGTCGACCCCCGTGCCGACCTTGACCGTGGTCAGCCCCAGGACGCGGTGCACCGGGGTGGACTCGATGTCCACGCTGCGGACCCGGTCGAGCGGGGCGGTCAGCACCCGCCTGTTCAGCAGCCCCGTCCGCAGCTGGAGCTGGGCGTCGGTCACCCGGTAGCGGGTGATGAACCAGGAGACCATGCCGGCCAGGAGGGCGATCGCACCACCCACGACGGCGACCCAGATCCACCACGCCCCGCCGTCACCCCGGCCGATGAAGAAGGCGAGGAGCAGGGGGACGGCCATCGAGCCCAGGCCGCGCACCGGATGCACGAGGAGCATCCGGGGGCTGAGCCGCTGCCACTCCTCCCCGGCGCCGGCGGGCACCGGACCCGGGGCCGGCGCGCGCGTCGGCCCGGTCGCGTGGCCAGGACCCGTCGGCCCGGTCGCGGGGCCAGGACCCGGCACCACCGGGTCCCCGGTCGGCGGTGGCAGGTCGGACAGGCTCACGTGGCGTCGCCCCGGGTCTGCCCCGTGATCCGGGCGAGGTCCGCCGTGACCCGGTCGGCCACGTCGCTGTCCAGGCAGGGCAGGGTGATGGGACCGGCCGCCGAGGCGGTCGTCACCGTGACGTTGGCCAGGCCGTAGAGCCGCATGATCGCGCCCCGGTGGGTGTCGACCGTCTGCACCCGCGAGAGCGGCGCGATCCGCTGGTCGCGGGAGAGCCAGCCGGTCTGGGCGAAGACCTTCTCGCCGGTGACCTCCCACCGGGTGCGGCGGTACCGCACGATCGGCTCGAGGGTCACGTCGGCGAGGTTGAGGACCATGACGACGACGAACAGCGGTCCCAGCCACCGGCCCCAGGAGTCCGGGAGGAACCAGTAGATCGTGAAGAGGACCAGCCAGGTGATGATCCCGCCGACCAGCCCGTTGACGACCCAGTAGGTCACCGCCCGCGGGCTGACCCGGTGGGCGGGCTCGCGGAGCATTGCTCCGGCCACCTCGGGCGCCCCGTTCACGCGAGGGTGGCGACCATGAGCGCCTTGATCGTGTGCAGACGGTTCTCGGCCTGGTCGAAGACGATGCTCGCCGCGGCGGCTCGAACACCTCGTCGGTCACCTCCAGCCCGCCGGCGAGCTCGGGGTGGCGCCCCATGAGCTCGCGACCCACGTCGGTGTCGGTGTCGTGGAAGGCCGGCAGGCAGTGCATGAACCGCGCCCTCGGGTTGCCGGTCGCGGCCATGAGGTCCGCGTTGACCTGGTAGGGCAGCAGCCCCTCGATCCGATCCTCCCACGCCTCCACCGGCTCGCCCATGGAGACCCAGACGTCCGTGTGCACGAAGTCGACCCCACGGACGGCCGCGACCGGGTCGTCGGTGATCGTGATCCGGGCCCCGGTCTCCTCGGCGATCCCGCGGCACAGGTCGACGACCCCGCCATCGGGCTGCAGGCCGGCGGGGGCACCGATGCGCACGTCCATCCCCAGCTTGACGCCCAGCAGCAGCAGGCTGTGGCCCATGTTGTTGCGGGCGTCCCCCAGGTAGGCGAAGGCGGTCTCGTGCCGGTGCTTGTGGGTGTGCTCGGTCATCGTCAGCGCGTCGGCGAGCATCTGCGTGGGGTGCCACTCGTCGGTGAGCCCGTTGTAGACCGGCACCCCGGCGTGGTCGGCCAGCTCCTGGACCTTCGCCTGGCTCGACCCGCGGTACTGGATCGCGTCGAACATCCGGCCCAGGACCCGGGCGGTGTCCTTGATCGACTCCTTGTGGCCGATCTGGGTGCTGCGCGGGTCCAGGTAGGTCGTGGACGCTCCCTGGTCGGCCGCGGCCACCTCGAACGCGCACCGGGTGCGGGTGGAGGTCTTCTCGAAGATGAGGGCCACCGAGCGCCCGCGGAGCAGCTGGCGCTCCTGCCCCGAGGCCTTGGCCCGCTTGAGGTCGTGGGCCAGGTCGACGAGGTGCTTGATCTCGGCCGGACTGTCCTCGACCAAGGACAGCAGGCTGCGTCCGCGCAGGTTGACCGCCATGTGTACAACTCCTCGATCGTGCTCGGCAGGGGGGTCGACCCGGCCCGTGGGACGGGTGCAGGGCCCGCTCGAGCCTCACCCCGGCACGGCGAAGGGTCCGGCCCCTCGGCGGAGGGACCGGACCCTGTCCGGTGGAGCTGAGGGGATTCGAACCCCTGGCCTTCTCATTGCGAACGAGACGCGCTACCAACTGCGCCACAGCCCCTCGTGCGGCTCCATACTCTAGCACCGCCGTCGACGGCCGCCCAATCAGCGACGAGCCGGGCCTACCCCACCCGGTCGACGTGGGGAAGGTCCTCGAACTCCTCCTCGAGGGCCATCACGGTGCCGTCCTCGGGCAGCTGTCCGGTGCCTTCGGGCACCCCGCGGGAGGCCCGTGCCTTGAGGGCGTAGGTGGGCGGCGGAACGGGGACCGGGTCCCACGTGCCCCCGGCGGCACCGTCCCGGGCAGAGGGCGTCGCCACGGCCGGGGAGGTGGCGCCCGACGGGTCCCCGCCGGTCGGTCCGGCGCCGGACACGGCGGACCGCCGGTCCAGGCCTGCCTCGACGGCGGCCACGTCGTAGAGCGCGGGTGCCGGCCGGTCGGCGGCCACCACGGTGCGCCGCGCGCCGGACCGGCGAGACCCGGGACGGGTCGTCACGGCGAGCGACTGGGCGGCGAGCGCGTGGTCGGCGGTCCGTCCCGCGGGGCGCTGCCCCGGACGGTCCGCGTGCTCGGGGGTCGGGGCGCGGTGCGGGGCGCGCCGCCCGGCCGGCCGGGCGGCCGTCGTCACCACGCGCGGAGCGCGGACCGGGCGACGACGTGCGGCCCTCTCCTGGGCCGCCGACCAGCGCACGACGCCGACGGTGAGGCCGAGGAAGGCGACGGCGGCAAGGGCCGACCAGCGGGGCAGGGTGCCGGCCATGGCCAGACCGCTGGCCGCGACGAGGACGACGGAGGAGACGAGCAGGGCCGCCCCCCGGAGGCGGTTGGCGACCTGGGCCCGGCGCACGGCGGGCGGCGGGGCCACGGCGCGCGCACCGTGGGCGGCCCGGGCGAGGCCGGCCGGGGCGTCGTGGCGCTTGACGACGACCTCCGGACGGGCCGGTCGCAGCGGTGAGGTGTCGTAGGGGCGCGGTGCCACCTCGGCCGTCTCGGGACGGGGCAGGGCGCGCCTGCGCTCCAGCACGCGCATCGCCTCGGAGAACCGGTCGACCGACCGTGCGGTGGCCAGGTGGTCGCGCCGACGGACCCAGTGCTGGACCAGGTAGACAGCCCACACCGCCAGGATGACGACGAAGATCAGACTGCTCACGCTGGGCACGTGCGCCACGCTAGGGGGCCGTCGCCGGAGCGTGCGTCAGGCGCTCGGAGTGTCGCGCAAGTTTCTGGTGTGACGTGCGGGAGCCTCGTCGTCCCGTGTCGACGACGGCGTCCCGGGTGTCCCGGGGTCCGCGCCCCGGTCGCGCCGGAGCAGCGCGACCAGCCCGCCGTCGGCATACCCCCCGGGCCGCAGGTCCTCGGCCAGGACCGCGAAGCAGCGGTGGTCGGCCCAGCCACCGTCGACGTGCATGAAGCCGCGGCGCATCCCCTCCTCGGGAGCCGCAGCCGCTCCGCCACCCCCAGGCTGGCGGTGTTCTCCGGGCGGATGGCGACCTCGACCCGGTGCAGACCGACGGGTCCCAGCGCGTGGTCGACCAGCCGGGCCACCGCCCAGGTGGCGTAGCCGTGCCCGGTGGCGTCCTCGTCGAGCCAGTACCCCACCAGCCCGCTGGACCGGGCGCCACCGAGGACGTCGAAGAGCTGCACCTGGCCGACGAGGCGACCGCCGACCTCCAGGACCAGGGGCAGCAGGTACCCGTCGCGGGCGGCCCGGTCCAGACCGCGGCGGAGACGGTGGAAGGAGGTCCGGCCGGGAGGTCGCCCCGGCACGGTCGACTCCCACGGGGCCAGCCAGCGAGCGTTGCGGCCGCGCACCTCCTCCCAGGCCTCGCGGTCTGACCGGACGAGCGGGCGCAGGACCAGGGTCGAGCCGTCGGGCAGGCCGGTGCGCAGGACGACCGGCCAGACCCAGCTCACCGCGGCCGGACCCAGTCACCGGAGCGGCCGCCGGACTTGGCCGTGACCCGCACGTCGGTGACCACGGCCAGCCGGTCGACCGCCTTGACCATGTCGACCAGGGCCAGGGCCGCGACGCTGACGCAGGTGAGCGCCTCCATCTCCACCCCGGTGCGGTCGGCCGTGCGCACCGTGGCCGTGATCGCCACTCCCTCGTCGTCCACGACCAGATCGACCTCGACGCCGTGGACGGCGACGGGGTGGCACAGGGGGACCAGGTCCGGCGTCCGTTTGGCCGCCTGGATGCCGGCGATGCGGGCCACACCGAGGGCGTCGCCCTTGGGCACCGTCCCCGAGCGCAGCGCCCGGACGGCGTCGCCGGACAGCTCGACCCGTCCCGCCGCGCTGGCGCTGCGCGCGGTGACCGCCTTGTCGGTGACGTCGACCATGTGCGCCGTGCCGTCGGCGCGCAGGTGGGTCAGCCCGTCCGCGGTCACGCCCCGTCCTTGTCGTCGGTGCGGCCGTCCCCGTCCTGGGGGCCGTCCGGGTCGGTGGGACCGTCCCCGTCCCGGTCGGACCCGTCGTCCTCCTGCGCCGAGAGCCGGCCGTCGATGTCCCGGCGGGGACGCAGCAGGAGCAGCTCCACCTGCGAACCCACCGCGACCTCCTCCTCGTCCGCCCCGCCGACCGCCAGCGCGTCGGCCATCGCCAGCCCCGCCACGAGGTGCGAGCCGGACCCGCCGACCGGCTCCACCGCATACTCCCCGGTGACGTCGCGCGTGAGGCGTACCCGGGTGTAGGTGGTGCGCTCCTTGGCGGTGCTCCAGCCCGTGGTCACCAGGCCCGTCGTGCTGCTGTCGCTGACCCGGCGGCCCGCCCGGCGCTCCAGCGCCGGTCGCACGAACACCTCGAAGCTGACGAGCGCGCTGACCGGGTTGCCCGGAAGCATGAAGACGGGCACCTTGCGGCGGCCGAGCACCCCGAACCCCTGCGGCTTGCCGGGCTGCATCGCCACCTCGACGAACTCCGTCGTCCCCTCGCCGCTGAGCACCTTCTTGACGATGTCGTAGGCCCCCTTGCTCACCCCGCCGGTGGTGATGATCGCGTCGGCGTGGTCCAGGTGGTGCTTGATCTCCTTCTTCGTCGCCGACTCGTCGTCGGGCAGGTGGCCCACGTGCACGGGGAAGAACCCGGCCTCGCGGACGAGCGCCTCGAGCATCGGCCCGTTGGAGTCCACGATCTGGCCCGGCCCGACCGCGTCGCCGACCGGCACGAGCTCGTCCCCGGTGGAGAGCACGACCACGCGGACCGGGCCGACCACCTCGACCTGCTCCACGCCTGCCGAGACCAGGGCCGCCAGCTGGGGTGCGCCGATCGGGGTGCCGGCGGGCAGGACCACCTCCCCGCTGCGCACGTCCTCGCCCGCACGCCGGATGTTGGACCCCTCCTCGGGCTGGACCCGGAACTGGGCCTCGCGCACGTGCCCGTCGGTGTCCTCCACCCGGACGACCGCGTCGGCCCCCACGGGGATCGGCGCGCCGGTCATGATGCGCCAGGCCTGCCCGGGCACGTGCTCACGGGGGAGCTGGTCGCCCGCGGCCACGTCCCCCGAGACCGGGAGCAGCACCGGGTTCTCCGCGGAGGCCCCCTCCAGGTCCTGCCGCCGGACGGCATACCCGTCCATCGAGGAGTTGTCGAAGCGGGGCAGGTCCGCCCGGCTGCGGACCTCGGCCGTGGTCACCAGACCGTGCGCCCGCGGCACCGGGACGGACTGGGTCTCCACCGGCCGGATCTGCTCCAGGATGCGCGCGAGGTGCTCCTCGACGGGGATCATGTCCTCACCTTTCTGATCGGGGTCTGCGCCCAGCGTAGTCAGACGGGACACAATGGCCCGGTGAACATCCCACCCAGCTCCCCCTCGCTGCCCACCGTCGTCGCCGACGGCGACGTGGTCGCCGAGAAGGCCCGCTGGCGTGCCCTCGTGCGGGCCGCGCGGCGCGAGCTGGTGGACGCCTGGGGCGCGACGGGCGCGAGGAGGCCGCGGAGGCGCTGGCCGCCACCGGCCTGGAGCTGGTCGGCGCGGGCACCACGGTGACCCTCTTCGAGCCGATGCGCACCGAACCCCCCGTGGACCGGCTGGTCCGGGAGCTGATCGGGGCGGGGGTGCGGGTGCTGGTCCCGATCACCCTGGCCCGGCCCCGGCTGGACTGGGCCGACGTGGCCGACCCGGACCGCACGCCCCTGGGCGAGGAGGCGCTCGCCCAGGTCGACCTGGCCCTGGTCCCGGCGCTGGCCGTGGGGGCCGACGGGGTCCGGCTGGGGCAGGGCGGCGGCTACTACGACACCACCCTGCCCCTCCTGCGGGAGCGGTCGCCCGGGGCTGCGGTAGTCGCCGTGCTGCACGACCACGAGCTGGTGCCGGCCGTGCCCGCCGACCCTCACGACGCCCGGGTGGACGCCGTGCTCCGCCCCGGCAGCGGGGTGACCCGGCTCCCGCTCAGCCCGGCGGAGCGGGCGTGAGCGTCATCGTCTGGTGGGCGCGCTCCAGCACCGCCTCCCGCCCCGAGACCATCGGATAGGTCCCGCCCTCGATCCAGGTTCTGGTCTGGTCGGTGTGGTTGGGGTGGAACGGGTGGGCCGAGTTGCCGGTCTGGTTGACCCAGCGGGAGGCGTCCAGGTCCGCGAGGTCGACGACCATGCGCATGGACGGTGCCGAGGTGACCTCGAAGCTGCCCGTCGAGGCGTCCCAGTTCATCGCGTTGACCACGGCGCTGGTGCCCGAGGCCGGCCGTGGCGGCTGGCCGAAGATCCCCCTGACCAGCGCCGGCACGTCCTCCCCGGAGAGCACCTCGTGCTCCAGGCGGACCTGGTGCAGCTGTCCCCACGTCCAGTCCTCGACGTCCTTGGAGATGTCCCGGGTCAGGTCCAGCCGCGCCTGCAGCATGGCGGTGCGCACGACCTCGTCGCGCGACTCCACGACCCCGGGCGTGCGCCGGTCGTCCCACCAGCGGCTGTCGGGGCGGGCCAGCAGCTCGTCCAGCAGGAGCATCGAGCGGGAGTTGCCGGTCGCAGCCAGGTCCGGCGGCAGCTCGTCGTCGAAGACGGTCTCCAGCAGGTTGGCGTAGACCGCGTAGAAGTAGGCGGCTGCGGCCGACTGCTCCCCCTCTGCGGGGGCCGTGAGGTCCCAGTCGCGCAGCAGGTCCTGGGCCTCGGCGTAGAAGTCGTGCCCCAGGTCCAGGTCCACCAGAAGGGGCACGAGCACCTCCGCGAAGGCGTTCCGGTCGTCGAGCTGGACCTGCGTCATGTCTTCGACGGTGAGCGGTCCCTCCTCGGTGCGGGCCGAGAGCAGCTCGAGGATGCGGGTGGAGCGGTAGCCCTTGTCCCACTCGCTGGTGAGGAAGGGGGTGCTCCCGCGCACCACGGCCTGGTTGGCCGCGACGATCACCCCGTCCTCGGGGTTGAGCGCGTACGGCATCTCCTCGAAGTCCACCCAGCCCGACCAGGCGTAGGCCTCGTCCCACCCGGGTGCGGGATAGAACCCGGGCGGTGTCCCGTGCGTGGCCGAGCGGCGCACCGGGACCAGCCCGGGGGCCTGGTAGCCGATGTTGCCCTCGGTGTCGGCGTAGAGCAGGTTCTGGGCAGGGACCTCGAACAACCGGGCCGCGTCCCTGAAGTCCTCCCACCCGCTCGCCCGGTTCATCGCGAAGATCGCCTCGGCCGTGCGACCGGGCTCCAGCGCCGTCCACGCCAGCGCCACCTCGTAGTCGTCGGAGGTCTCGACCCCGCCGAGGGGGGCGTCCGTGCCGAGGTCGGCCACCGGGTCCAGCACGTCGGAGACCACGGGACCGTGGGAGGACTCGCGCACCGTGATCTCCACGTCCTCGCCGCCGGCCACCTTGATCGTCTCGGTGCGCACGGTCAGCGGCACGTAGCTGTCCCCGCGCAGCACGCGGTCGCCCTCGACGTCCTCGAGGTAGAAGTCGGTGACGTCCGGGTCCAGGTTGGTGATCCCCCAGGCGATGTCCTGGTTGTGGCCGATCACCACCCCCGGCAGACCGGCGAAGGTGAAGCCGGTGACGTCGAAGGGGCAGGCCTCGGACACCACGCGGCAGTGCAGGCCAGCCTGGAGCCAGATGCCGGGCTGCCCGACCGCCAGGTGCGGGTCGTTGGCCAGGAGAGGGGCACCGCTGGCCGTGTGCTCACCGGAGACGACCCAGGAGTTGGAGCCGATGCCCTCCCCGGTGCCCATGAGCGCGGGGACGGCGTCCAGGGCGCTCCCGGCCGCGGCGAGCGCCTCGTCCACCCCGCCGTCAGCCAGCCATTGACGGGTCGTCCCCTCGGTGGGTCCGGGCGGGGCGACGGGCTCCCCCAGCCGGCCCTGCTCGGCCGGGTCGAGGGCATCGCCCGGAGCCGGTGCGCGCACCGCGCCGGAGGTCCCGCCGCGGGCGTCGGCGTCCGGCACGCGCGGTCGCTCCTCGGGCGACCACTCCCCGGGGGAGAGGATCGGCGGGTGCTCCGAGACCGGGTAGTCGGGGTACAGCTCGCCCAGCTGCGGCAGCGGCACCTGTCCGACGAGGCGCCCGCGGGCCAGCTCGTCGGCGTAGTTGCCGCGCAGGTCCCAGGCCATCGCCTTCAGCCAGGCGAGCGAGTCGACCGGGTCCCAGCGACGCACCTCGTAGCCGGGGGCCGAGCGGGCCAGGACGACGTACTCCAGACCCATGCGCGAGGGTGAGGCCTGCTGGTCGATGTAGGCGTTCACCCCGTTGGTGTAGGCCTGCAGGTAGCCACGGACCGTGGGGTCCAGCAGGGCCAGCTCCTGCTCCGCCACCCGGCGCCAGCCGAGGGTGCGGATGACCTTGTCGGTCTCCAGGCCGCCCTCGCCGACGAGCTCGGACAACCGGCCGCTGACCACGTGCCGGCGCAGGTCCATCTGGAAGAAGCGGTCCTGGGCGGCGGTGAAACCCTGGGCGGCGAAGAGGTCGGCCGCGGTGTCCGCGTAGAGGTGGGTCACGCCCAGCTCGTCCCGGACGACCTCGACGGACCCGGCCAGCCCGGGGACCTCCAGCTCCCCCGTGGTCTGCGGGAACGCCCGCCGGGTCAGGCCGACGCCCAGCACGGCCGTGGCCACGACGACGACCACCAGGATCGCCACCACCGGCACGGCCACGCGCTGCCACACGGGTCGGGACACGCGCTCCAGACTAGGTCACGCGGACGAGAGGCCGCGGGAGGCCACGTAGGATCTCCCTCCGTGCCCACCTATTCGTACGCGTGCAAGGACTGCGGACACGCCTTCGACATCCAGCAGGCGTTCAGCGACGACGCCCTGACCGAGTGCCCCAGCTGCGGCGGCTCCCTGCGCAAGATCTTCAGCGCTGTCGGGGTCGTCTTCAAGGGGTCGGGGTTCTACCGCACGGACTCCCGCTCCGGCGCGGGCGGCTCGAAGGGTTCGTCCTCGGGCTCGTCCGGCTCCGGCTCCGGCTCCGGCTCCGACGGGGCGGGCTCCGGCTCCGACGGGGCGGGCACGTCGTCGGCGGACCGGGGGTCGAAGACGCACTCCCAGGGGTCGGCCGGCTCCGGGGGGAGCTCGGCGTCCTCGACGGGGAGCACGTCGTCCACATCCTCCTCGGCGGGCGGCGGCTCCTCCACCGGCGGCGGCTGACCCCTTCCGGGGGTATGCGGTCGCGCACCTACTCTCGGCGCGTGCCGCGCTCCCCAGCTGACGACCCCGCGACCGGGCGGCCCTCTCACGGGGGGCCGCCCCTCCGCCCCGTTCGCGGGGCAGGCCCGGGCCGCGCCGACGGAACCGCCCGCGCCGACGGAACCGCCCGGACCGACGGAACCGCCCGGACCGGCCGAGCCGCCCGTGCCACCCAGGGTCCTCCTGGCGCGAGGTCGGCCCGACGGGCCGACCGGCCGCGCAGGTGGGGCGGCCCCCGGTTGCGCCGGTGGGTCTCGGCCGTGCTGGCCGCCCTGGCCGTGGGCCTGGTGGCCCAGCTGGCGGTCACCCGGCCCGTGCCCGACGGGGTGCCCGCGGTCGTGGCCGTCCGCGAGGTGGCCGCGGGGACCGAGCTGACCGAGGACGCGCTCGCCCTGCGGGTGCTGCCACGGACCGCCCTGCCCGACGGGGCGCTGCTCGAGCCCGGCGCGGCCCTCGGGAGACCCGCCTCCTCGGTGCTCGCGGCCGGTGAGGTGCTGACCCGTTCCGACGTGCGCACCGCCGAGATGGTCGCGGGGCTGGGTCCGGGGACCGTCGCCGTGTGGGTCCCGGTGCTCGAGCCCGCCGTGACGGCGTCCCTCGGTGCTGGTGACCGGGTCGACCTGCGGTCGCCGTCCGACGGGTCGTTCCTGGCCCGGGAGGTCCTGGTCCTCGCCGTGGGGTCGGCGGAGCAGGGCGGCGCCTGGGTCGCCGTCGACGACGGTCAGGCTGCCGCCCTGGCGGCCCGGGGCGGTGACCCCCTGGGCGGTGCGGTGCACGTGGCCCTGCGCGGACCCTGACCCCACCCGTACGGGTGTGGCGGCGGACGCGACTCGACTCTGGTACCCTCGTCGGTGGACCGAGGCGCGAGGGCTGCGCCCGCCACCACCCCACCATCATCCGGACGTCATGGCTGCTGCCCTGCGCCCGGGACGAAAGGACAGCAATGCTCAAGGGCTTCAAGGAATTCATCATGCGGGGCAACGTCATCGACCTCGCCGTCGCCGTCGTCATCGGCGCCGCGTTCGCCGCCGTCGTCGAGCAGGTCGTGTCCAGCCTGGTCACCCCGCTGCTCAACGCCATGGGAGGCGCCGAGGCCGAGGGGCTCGGCTTCGAGATCATCGACGGCAACCCCTCGACCTACATGGACTTCGCGGCGATCATCAACGCCCTGATCGTCTTCCTGCTCACCGCGCTCGTCGTGTACTTCGTGCTCGTCGTGCCGATGAACAAGTTCAACGAGCTGCGCATGCGCGGCAAGGAGGAGCCGGAGGAGATCTCCGAGGAGATCGCCACCCTGCGCGAGATCCGCGACCTGCTGGCCGCTCGCCGCACCGACGACGGCACCCTCTGACACCACCGGGACGCTCCGGTCCCCGCGGGGACGACCCCGGCCCCACCACCACGCCTCCGGCCCCCGGCCGGGGGCGTCGTGCGTGCACGCGCAGGACGACGGGACGACGTGGGTGCACGCGCAGGACGACCGAGGACGTGCGGTGTACGCACGCGCAGGACGACCGAGGACGTGCGGTGCACGCACGCGCAGGACGACCGAGGACGTGCGGTGCACGCACGCGCAGGACGACCGAGGACGTGCGGTGCATGCACGCGGGGGCGACGGACACCGACGACGGACGGGGGACGAAAGGAGATGCGCGACCGGCGTTTCAGTCCCAGTGGGGCGGGCGCTGCGCCGCGATCCACGCGTCGCGTGCGGCGTCGGCGCCGCCCCGGTCCCCGGACCGGTCGACAGCAGGTCGACCCACCCGGCCGGCCGGTGCCTCAGGACGTGCCCCCGCGCCGCCACCTGTCTCCGGGCTGCTCACGGGCAGGTCCTCGGAGACGTCTGCGTCCGGACGGGTGGGGGCCGCGTCCACCCGTCGGTGCCGCCGCCGGCGGACCGGGGCCTCCCCGTCGTCGGTGCCGGTCACGGCATGGCCGGCCCCTGGGCGGAGACGGTCGCTTCCCCGGCGCGGCGCTGCGCCCCGCGGACGGCCTCCAGCACCCTGGCCACCTCCCGGGCCGGGTCGGTGAAGACGTCCGTGCCCCGCACCCGCAGCGGGACCCACCCCATGCGGGTGAGCTGCTCGTGGCGAAGCCGCACGTCGTCGCGGCCGGGCTCGGTCCGCGCCGCGTCCGGCGAGACGTCGCTGTCGACGGCCACGCTCATCAGCACCGGTTTTTGGCCCCTCCCCTGCTCGACGACGGCCAGGTCGAGGGCGTGCGGACCGTGCCCCATCCCCTCCACGACCTCCAGCCCCTCGTCCCGCAGCCGTCGGGTCAGCTCGGCGAGCACGGCGGACCGGTGACCCCGGTCGGTCAGGTCGGCCGACCCGACGGCCTGCCGCACCACGTCCGTCCCCGGGCCGGCCGGCCAGCGGTCGACCGGCACCGGCGTGACGACCTCGACCGCCGCGCGGGCGGCCGCCAGGACCGCGCCGACACGTCGACCGTCGTGGGCCGACTGCGGCCCGGTCACCCACAGCACGCGGTCGCGGACCTCCCCTCCCACCCGGTGCACGGGCCGGACCAGGCACGGCTCGGACCGCTCGTCCAGGTCGCCCAGCACGCCGGCGAGGACCGGGTCGGGTGGACCCCCTGCCTCCGCGGCCGACGCGGCCAGCGCACCCCGCAGGGCGATCGCGACGTCCTCGGCGGTCGCCTCGTCGTCGGTGACGACGAGCAGGCTCCCGTCGGGATCCTGCCGGGCCAGCTGCAGGGCGAGCTCGACGGCGCATGAGACCTGGGCCGAGACCCCTCCCTCCGCGACGACGCTGCGGGCCGCGGCCCCACGCCATACCCCGGGGAAGCTGTGCACGGGCTGGGGCATGAACGGAGCCAGCGGCGCGACGAGCCCCTGGTGCAGGGCGCGGTACTGGGTCTGCAGGTGACGCACCGGCAGCACGTCCGCTGCGTCCTCGAGCAGGGACCGGGACGGTTGCCCCCGGTCCGCCTCCCCCTCGGCACGAGGGTCGGCCACGACGGAGAACGGGGCCGGCCCCAGGCCGCCGCCGTCACCCACGACCAGCACCTGCCGGCCCCGTGCCAGGGCGGGGACCGACCGGGCGCTCGTGGTGCGCCCGGCCCGCTCCAGGACGACGAGGTCGAAGGTGGTGTCCGGCGGCAGCACCGCGGGGACCACGAGGGGCGAGGCGAGCACGACGGGCTGGGCGGCACGGACCACGTCGGGGGCCCGGCTGATGAGGTCGCGCAGGTCGATCGCCCCGACGGCGGCCTCGTCGACGGCCCGCTCCCAGGCGGCCAGCTGGGAGGCGTGGGCCTCCCGCGTCCGCAGCAGCCGACGGTGGACGGCCAGGCGCGCCCGGGCGGCGTTGCGCCGCAGGTGCGCCCGGTCCGCACGGCGGAAGGCGCGCTCGGCCTCGCGGACCGTGTCGGCCGGGAGCTGCTGGGGCACGGCGTCGGAGCGCAGGTGCAGCAGCACCGAGGAGCGGTGCACGAACCGCACCTCCGCGGCGACCCGCTCCGGCGCGACCCCGCGGCGGGCCAGGTCGTCGACGAGCTCGCCCAGGCCGCGCTTCCGCACCGGGGCGAGCAGCGGGTGGGCTACCGCGGCGACCGGTGCCCGGTCGGCCCGGGCGTCGAGGCCGACGAGGCGTTCCAGGACCGTGTCGAGGTGGACCGTTCTCAGGTCCTGGCCGACGGGGGTGCCGACGAACACCTGGGCCAGCCAGGCCAGGTCCTCACCCACCGGCGCGTGCGCGGCCAGCGCCTCCTCCCAGCCCTCCGGGGCGGCGGGGCGCGCGGCCCGGCCGGCCACCTCCTCCCACTCCGCCCGCTCGTCCCGGGCACGACGCACGCGCTGCGGCAGGTCCGCGGGAGGCGTGCCGGGTCGCAGCAGCGAGCGCACCTGCCGGCGCAGCCGGGCTCGCGTCACGGCTCCGGGCCGGCCGGAGACCTCGTCCCGCGCGGCCGTGGCCGCCACCATCTCCTCCAGCGGAGCGTCGTAGACCTGGGGCGAGAAGACGTCGAGCGTCTCGCTGGCCCGGGCGACGAGGGTCAACCGGTGGGACCACTGCTCGAGGGTGACCGGGACGGGCATCCCCGCCGCCCGGCACACCCGCTCGGCCTGCTCCCGGGCGGCACCGAAGGCTCCGGTGACCATCCGGGCGACGATCTCCTGGGCCCGGGACGCCTCGTCGGTGCCGGAGAGCCGGGCGCCGTACCAGGGGTCGTCCCCCCGCCCCCGGGTCCAGGCACCGGCGTCGGCGGCCTCGACGAGGGCGTCCGCGACGGCCGACAGCTCCTCCTCGCCGAGGGTGGCCAGCACCTCGTCCACCAACCGCACGCGTGAGCACGGCGGAGCCTCCAGGGCGGCCAGGGCCGCCAGGTCGTCCTCCACCCGGGCCAGCGAGAGGCCCCACGGGGCGTGCCGGTGGTGCAGGACCTCGTGCTCGCGGCGCAGCACCGACAGCGCGTCCGCGCGGGCGGGCAGCGGGTCGGGGCCCAGCTCCGGTTCGACCTCCCGGGGCAGGTGCTCCAGGGCGTGCCGCACGGAGGCCAGGCCGACCCGCATGGACTCGGGGTCCTCGGCCAGGTGCAGGCACAGGTCGCCGAGGCCGACGTGCGCCAGCCGGCGCCGCAGGGACTCCAGGGCGGAGCGCTCCTCGGAGCACACCAGCACGCTGCGTCCCTCCGACAGCGCCGCGACGACCACGTTGGCCACGGTCTGCGTGGCGCCGGTGCCTGCCGGAGTGTCGAGGACGAGGTCGGCCCCGCGGGAGGCCTCGTCCACGACGAGCCGCTGCGCCCGGTCGGCGTCGAGGGCGGACAGCTCCTGGGCGGGGTCGTCCGCGCGCACGGGGTCCGGGCCGTCCCCGGGGAAGGAGACGTCGACACCGGCCAGCGCCGCGGCCACGTCGTGGCCGGCGAGCGCGTGCGCGTCCCCCGTGTAGCTGGTGACCAGCGGAAGCTTGGCCCAGGGGAAGGTGCCCAGCACCATCTGCGGACCGATCGCGAAGCCGGTCATCTCCCTGCACAGGTCCTCCAGCGCCTGGTAGGTCAGCCGCGGGTCGAAGCCGTGGTGCTGGGCCGACAGCCCCGCCAGCCCCACCGGGTCCAGGTCCAGGTGGATCTCGCTGCGGAGGTAGTGCTCGAGGACGGGGTTGAAGACGACGTCCTCGTGCAGCTGCAGCACGTGGTCGGAGTGGGCGGCGTCCACCGGCCGGATCCGGCAGCTGCGCAGCAGCACCGGCGCGCGGGGAGGGACGGGGACCCGGTGCAGGGTCCACGTCGCCAGCCCGATCGCCAGGAACCCGGTCTCCATGCCGTGCTCGCGCCGCAGCTCGTTGGTCTTGTCGCGGATGGCGCCGATCCGGCGGGGAGGCGTCGAGGAAGGCCACGTGCTCGCGCACCAGCTCCGAGAGCAGGGTGGGCCGGCCCGAGAGCAGCTTGGCCACGCCGCCCGGGTGGGCCAGGTTGAGGTCGAAGGTGCCCGTCAGCGAGGTCCGGTGCCACAGCAGGGTGTTGGGACCGCCGAGCTCGGCGACCTCGCGCCGCCACCGGCCGCGGGCGCGCTGGACGACCTCCACCCGGGCAGGGTCGAGGGCGTGGGAGGGATGGGCCGGGGTCACCCTCCCAGGCTAACGACTCGGCGGCGGGCCACCGTGAAGGCGCCCAGGGCGAGTGCGGCCGCCGCGGCCGCCGCGCGTTGAGCACGCCGTAGCCCCACACGTCCATGACGACGCCCGCCACCGCCCCGCCCACGGCCGCGGACAGGCCCATGACGAGGTCGGCGGCGCCCTGGACGGCGGCGCGCTCCGCGACCGGGACGGCCCCGGCGATGGTGCCGGAGCCGGCCACCATGGTGCAGGACCACCCCAGGCCGAGCAGGAACAGCCCGGCCGTGAGCCCGGCCGACCAGCCGACGGCCGACAGCCCGGCCAGCACGGTGGCCGTCAGCAGGATCGCCACGCCCAGCAGGACGACCCGGGCGGCCCCGAGGCGGTCGGTCAGCTGGCCCGCGACCGGCGCCAGTCCGTACATGCCGAGGATGTGCAGGGAGATCACGAACCCGATGATCTCGATCTGGGCGTCCCCGTGCCGCATGTGCAGGGGCGTCATGACCATGACCGCGACCATGACGACGTGCCCGACGGTGAGCGCGACCGTGCCCCACAGCGCCACCGGCGTGGCCGCGATCAGCCGCAGGCCGGTGGCCACGCTCCCCCGCCGGGCGGACGCCGGCACCGTCTCCTCGACCGCCGGGGCCGCCCGGGCCGCGAGCTCGCGGGAGAGGCGGAGCGGGTCCGGCCTCAGCAGGAGCTGCAACAGCAGCGCCGCGAGCGCGAACCCGGCCATCGACAGCACCCAGGCACCGGCCAGCGGCGGCAGGCCGAGCTGTCCGGCGATCCAGCGGCCCGGCCCGATGAGGTTGGGCCCCAGGACCGACCCGATGGTCGTGGCCCACACGACCCAGCTGAGCTGGCGCCCGCGGCGCTCGGGGGTGGCCAGGTCCGTGGCGGCATACCGGGCCTGGTTGTTCGCGGTGGTGGAGGCCCCGAAGAGGGTGGTCCCCAGCAGCAGCAGCCAGAACGTCCCGGTCGCGGTGGCGGTGATGGCCAGGAAGGCTCCCACGGCACCGAGCAGGTATGCCATGACCAGGCCGGGGCGCCGGCCGTGCCGGGCCATGACCGCCGCCACGGGGATGGTGAACAGCGCGCCGCCGAGGACCTGGGTCGTGGTCGCCAGGCCGGACAGCGCGTCGCTCCCGCTGACCTCGGCCGCCACGATCGCGGCCACCGCGATGCCGCTGGCGACCCCGATGCCGCCCAGGGTCTGACTGCCCATGAGGGTCAGCACGGTGCGCGACTGGACGTGCGCGCGCGCCTGCGGGTCGGCCAGGGAGGTGGGCGTCACCGGGGCAGTCTCGCAGAGCGGGGCGCCCGGTCGCGCACTAGTGCCCGTCGCCCAGCTGACCGGTCAGCTGCCCGTGCCGGGCGGCCGAGGACCAGTTGAGGCCGACGATCTCGACCTCCTTGCCGAGGCGTTCGTACTTGGTCTGGACCGCGTCGAGGGCGGCGACGGTGGAGGCGTCCCAGATGTGGCTCGCGGACAGGTCGATGACCACCGTGTGCGGGTCACCGGCGTAGTCGAACTGGTAGACGAGGTCGTTGCTGGTGGCGAAGAACAGCTCGCCCGACACCTTGTAGGTGCGCACGTCCGGCTGGCCGTCCCCGTCGACGTCGGTCTCGATCACCTGGTCGACGGAGGCGAAGTGGGCCACCCGACGGGCGAAGAGGATGATCGCCGCGTTGACCCCGACGATGACGCCGTAGGCCAGGTTGTGCGTGAGGACAGTGACGGCCACGGTCAGCATCATGACCAGGTTCTCGCTGTACGGCATCCGGCGCAGGGTGGAGGGGTGGATGCTGTGCCAGTCGAACGTCGCCACGGAGACCATAATCATCACGGCGACCAGGACCGCCATCGGGATCATGCCCACGGCCGGCCCGGCCCCCACGACGAGCGCGAGCAGGAAGACGCCGGCGAGGAAGGTCGAGATCCGCGTGCGGGCGCCGGAGACCTTGACGTTGATCATCGTCTGGCCGATCATCGCGCAGCCGCCCATGCCGCCGAAGAAGCCGGAGGCCAGGTTGGCCACGCCCTGGCCCCAGCTCTCCCGGGTCTTGTCGGAGTGGGTGTCGGTGATGCCGTCCACGAGCTTGGCCGTCATCAGCGACTCCAGCAGCCCGACCAGCGCCATCGCGAGGGCGTAGGGGCCGATGATCTGCAGGGTCTCCAGCGTCAGCGGCACGTCCGGCAGGAGCAGCTCGGGCAGCGACCGGGGCAGCTCGCCCTGGTCGGAGACGTCCGGGAGCTGCCAGCCGGCCGCCCAGACCAGCGTGGTGACGACCACGATCGCGACGAGGGGGGCAGGCACGGCCGTCGTGAGGCGCGGCAGCAGGACCATGATGAGCAGCCCCAGGGCCACCATCGGGTAGACCAGCCAGGGCACGCCCACCAGGTAGGGGACCTGCGCCATGAAGATGAGGATGGCCAGGGCGTTGACGAACCCCACCATGACCATCCGCGGGATGAACCGCATGAGCTTGGCCACCCCCAGGAGGGCGAGCACGATCTGCAGCACCCCGGCGAGGATGACGGTCGCCAGGAAGTAGTCGAGGCCGTACTCGCGGGCGACGGGCGCGATGACCAGCGCGATCGCCCCCGTCGCCGCCGTGATCATCGCCGGACGTCCGCCGACGAAGGCGATCGTGATGGCCATGACGAAGCTGGAGAACAGCCCGACGCGGGGGTCCACCCCGGCGATGATGGAGAAGGAGATCGCCTCGGGGATGAGGGCCAGCGCCACGACGAGACCGGCGAGCACCTCCGTGCGCAGCCGGCGGGGGTTGCGCAGGGCGGCGCGGGTGGAGGTCTCGCGCTCCCCGGCCTCGGGGACGACGGGGGTGCGCGGCTCCTTCGGAAGGGTGGTCGTGGTGGCTGTCGACTCGGCCATGGGGCTCCTCGGGCGCGGCGGGACGGGGCAAGGTGTGTGGGGTATCGGCGGCGACGCCGACAGGCAGGGAGACGTGTGCCGGCAGAAGGCCGCGGACACAGAAGAGCGACGGCGGCCCGCCGTCGCTGCACCGGACAACCCTACCGCAACGTTAGAGTGGTGCGCATGCCCACCCCCTTCCGCGCCGCGTGCCCGTCGTGCCGCAGCGACGAGCGGCATACCCTCACCCGCCTGGCCGACCACTGGTCGGAGCAGGGCTGGACCACCACCGACCCTGGCCGCCGCCGTGCGGCCGCAGGAGGACGCATGACCCCACGCAGCACCATCTCGACGCAGGTCCACCGGTGAGCCGCGACGTCGCGACCGAGACGGCCCGGCGCCGTACGTTCGCCGTGATCTCCCACCCCGACGCCGGCAAGTCGACGCTGACCGAGGCCCTGGCCCTGCACGCGCACGCGATCGCCGAGGCGGGTGCGGTGCACGGGAAGGGGTCCCGGCGCGGGGTGGTGTCCGACTGGCTGGACATGGAGCAGGCCCGAGGCATCTCGATCACCTCGGCGGCGCTGCAGTTCACCGTCGGGGACGTCGTGCTCAACCTGCTGGACACCCCGGGGCACGCCGACTTCTCCGAGGACACCTACCGGGTGCTGGCCGCCGTCGACTGCGCGGTCATGCTGCTGGACGCGGCCAAGGGCCTGGAGCCGCAGACCCTCAAGCTGTTCGAGGCCTGCCGGGTCCGCGGCACCCCCGTCATCACGGTGATCAACAAGTGGGACCGCCCCGGGCAGGAGCCGCTGGCGCTGCTCGACGAGATCGAGGAGCGGCTCGGCATCGTCCCCACCCCCCTCAACTGGCCGGTCGGGATCGCCGGCGACTTCCGCGGTGTGCTCGACCCCTCCACCGGCGGGATGACCCAGTTCACGCGGACCCCCGGCGGCGCGACGCTGGCCGGCCGGGAGTCGCTGGAGGCGGACGAGGCGGCGCGCCGCCACGACGTCGCCTGGACCCAGGCGGTGGAGGAGTTCGAGCTGCTCACCTCCTCGGGCCAGTCGCACGACCAGGCGAGCTTCCTGGCGGCCCGGACCACACCGGTGCTGTTCGCGGCGGCCGTCCTGAACTTCGGGGTCGCCGAGCTGCTGGAGGCGGTCACCGAGATGGCGCCGCCGCCCGGGCCGTGGGCCGACGTCGCAGGTCGACCGCGGGCGGTCGACGGGCCGTTCTCCGGATTCGTCTTCAAGGTGCAGACCGGGATGGACCGGGCCCACCGCGACCGGCTCGCGTTCATGCGGGTCTGCTCCGGGACGTTCGAGCGCGGTTCCGTCCTGACCCACGCCGGCAGCGGCAGGCCGTTCCAGACCAAGTACGCCCAGTCCGTCTTCGGCCGCGAGCGCGAGACCATCGACGAGGCCTTCCCCGGCGACGTCGTGGGCCTGGTCAACGCCCAGTCGCTGAACGTGGGTGACACCCTCTACGCCGAGGAACCCGTCACCTTCCCCCCGCTGCCACGGTTCGCCCCCGAGCACTTCGCCGTGGTCCGCCCCCGGGACACCGGCCGGTCCAAGCAGTTCCGCCGCGGCATCCAGCTGCTGGACCAGGAGGGCGTGGTGCAGGTGCTCGTGTCCGACCGCCGCGGCGCCCAGTCCCCCGTGCTGGCCGCCGTGGGCCCGATGCAGTTCGAGGTCGCCACCCACCGGCTCGAGCACGAGTTCGGCGCCCAGAGCGTGCTCGAGCCGCTCGGGTACGCCGAGGCCCGTCGCACGAGGCGGGAGGCGGTCGCCACGATCGACGCCAAGCACGGGGCGGAGGTCCTCGAGCGCACCGACGGCACCCTGGTCGCCCTCTTCTCCGACCGGTGGCGGATGGGCACCATCGCGGCGGACCTGCCGGAGGGCAGCCTGCTCCCCCTCTTCGGGGTCGACGACGGAGACCCGTCGTGACCGCGGAGCACGAGGGCCTGGTGCACATCGGAGAGGTCGTCGAACGCACCGGGCTGTCCCACCGCACCGTCCGCTACTACGAGGAGATGGGGCTGGTCGCCCCGGCGGGGCGGACCGAGGGAGGGTTCCGGCTGTACGACCGGGCCGGGATCGACCGGCTCCTGCTCATCACCCCGATGAAACCGCTGGGCTTCTCGATCGAGGAGATCGGCGAGCTGCTGGCGGCGCTGGACACGGCGACCGACCCCGAGGCCGACCTGGCGAGCCGGAAGCAGGCCCGGGAGCTCCTGGACGACGCGCACGCCGGCGTGCAGGAACGCATCCGCGAGCTGGGGGCCGCCCTGTCCCGGGCCGAGGCGTTCGCCGAGCGGCTGCGGCAGGAGTCACCGACGGCGGTGGGTACCCCCTGACGCCGCCGCCGGTGGGTGACCCGACCGGCCGGCGTCGCCGGTCCCCGCCAGCCCGGTACCGGACCGGGCACAATGGTCGGCATGTCCGGTCCCCTGCTCCTCGGACCGCTGCTGCGGCACGTCGACGAGGAGTCCGCCGCCGTATGGGTCGAGACGGACCGGGCCGCCACGGTCACGGTGCGGCTGGCCGACCATCCGGACGGCCGGCTCGAGTGGAACGTCCCCACGTTCGCCGTGCACGGCCACCACTACGCCCTGGTCGAGGTGGTCGGCCTCACCCCCGGGTGGCGCACGGCATACCAGGTGCTCGTGGACGACGAGGTGCACTGGCCGGAGCCGGACAGCCCCTTTCCTCCCAGCGTGCTGACCGCGGCGTCGGACGAGGGTCGGGTGCGGCTGGCGTTCGGTTCCTGCCGCACCAGCGTCCCCCACGACGCGCTGCACCACCTCAGCCACGGTGTCGACGCGCTGCGCACCTTCGCGCTCGACGTCGCCGGCGGGGGTAGCGGACCGTTCGAGGAGGACCGGACCTGCTGCTCCTGCTCGGCGACCAGGTGTACGCGGACTCGACCAGCGCCGCCATGCGCGACTTCATCGCCTCGCGGCGGGATCTGGACGTCGACCCCGGTCCCGAGCTGGCGGACTTCGAGGAGTACGCCCACCTGTACGCCCTCGCCTGGGGCGAGCCGGCGCTGCGCTGGCTGCTGTCGTGGCTGCCGTCCCTGATGATCTTCGACGACCACGACGTGCGCGACGACTGGAACACCTCCGTGCGGTGGCGCGAGCAGATGGAGGCGACCTCGTGGTGGCGGGGACGCATCGTGGCCGCCCTCGGGTCCTACTGGGTCTACCAGCACCTGGGGAACCTCTCCCCCGCAGCCCGGGCCGCCGACCCGCTGTGGCAGGAGCTCGGCCGGCGCAGGGACGGGCGCCCCGGCCACGAGGCCGACCTCACCGACGCCCTCGACAGCTTCGCGGCGCACGTCGACGCCCACCCGACCGCGTACCGATGGAGCTACACCCCACCCGCTCGGCGGGTCGCACCTGGTGGTCGTGGACTCCCGTGCCGCGCGCGACCTGACGCCGGGCCGGCGGTCCGTCCTGGACGACGCGGAGATGGCGTGGCTCGACGAGCAGCTCTCCGGTGGCCACGAGCACCTCGTCGTCGCCACGTCCCTGCCCTTCCTCCTGCCGCGGGGACTGCACCACCTCGAGTCCTGGAACGAGGCGCTCGTCGACGGAGGGTGGGGCCGGCGGGTCGCCGGTCTCGGCGAGCGCCTGCGGCAGGGCCTCGACCTGGAGCACTGGGGCGCCTTCAGCGACTCCTTCGACCGGGTCACGCGCATGGTGGACGAGGTGGCCGACGGACGGAGGGGAGCGGCCCCCTCCTCGGTGATCTTCCTGTCCGGCGACGTGCACCACTCCTACGTCACCGAGGTCGAGCGCCTGACGGGTTCACGCATCCTGCAGCTGGTCTGCTCCCCGATCCGCAACCCGCTCCCGCGGGCGATGCGGGCCCTCGTGTCGGGGATGTCGCACGCCGCCCGACCGCTGGGGCGGCTGCTGGCCAGCTCCGCCAAGGTGCCGGACCCGCGGTGGCGCTGGCACGGGGTCGCCGGTCCGTGGTTCGACAACAACCTGGCCGTGCTGGAGGTCGCCGACGGACACCTCAGGGCTGCGTGGGTCGCAGGCCGGGTGCTCGGTGGCGAGGAGGGCCACCCCCGGCTGACGACCGTGGCAGACCTCGATCTCGACGTGCCTCCCGCGGGGTCGGAGCACCGACCTGCGGTCGCGCACGTGCACCCCGGTGTCGTCGGGGGTGCCCGCGGTCGGCTGCTCCGGCTGCTCGAGCGTCGCCGCGACAGGGGTTGAGGTGCGGCGGGCTCCCCGTGCCCCCGCGCGTCCGGGGGGGGCACCCCCGTCGGCGTGCGGTCCGTCCCTGGCAGGGCGTCGGCGCTGCCTCGGTGGTCGCGGCTGCCTTAGGCTGCGCCGCATGACCGCACCGGCGCCGTACGTGTTCCCTTCCCGGCACCGCCCGGGAGGCCCTCGCCTTCTACGCCGACGTCTTCGGCTGCTCCGCCGAGGTTCACACGCTGGAGGACTTCGGCAGGACGGACGGTCCGCCGGATGCGGTCGCCCACGGACGTCTCTCAGGCGGACCGGTCGCCCTGTTCGCTGCCGACGCGTCCGCCGACCAGGCACCGTTCCGGAGCGAGGGCATGATGCTGTCGCTCCTCGGGGCAGCCCCTGCTGCCACCCTGACGGAGTGGTTCCGCAAGCTGGCCCGGGGCGGGCAGGTCGTCGACGACCTGCAGAGCCGTCCGTGGGGAGCCACCGACGGACAGGTCGTCGACCGTCATGGGCTGCACTGGCTCATCGGGTACGAGGAGGACGACTCCGCCTGAGCGTCCACACCGCTCGTCAAAGACCTGGCGCACAGCCGGCGACCGTCGGGCGCCCACAGCGGTGAGTCGGGATGCTGGGGACGCGGCGAGCCCCCGCCCGACACGGGGCTTGGTGGGTCGGGTGCCCTGTCGGAGCGCGCACAGGCTGCCAAACCTGACAAGTTCACTTGACAGGCCCAGATCCTGTCACGTACGCATGACACATGAGGACATCGCACATGTGGTGGGTGGCGGGGCCCCTTGCGCTCGGGGGCCTCGTCCTGCAGGGCTTCGGGAACGCCGAGGCCGACAACCCGTTCCAGGATCCGCTGGGTCTCCTCGGGATGCTGCTGGTGATCCTGCCGCTGACCCTGGCGCTGAACGTCACGATGCGCCGACGCCGGGACGTCTCGGGCGAGAGCTCGCCGGACAGCGTGGAGTTCCGCGCCGCGCAGCAGGCCCGCAGCAAGGCCTACGGTGATGCCGTCATCCTCGGAGCGGTTCTCTTCCTCCTCCTGACGATCGTTGCGGACACGGTCGCGGCCCTCACGGCCATGGCCTTCATGACGCTCGCGGTCGGAGCCTTCTGGATCCGCTACCGCCTGGCCCTGCGAGCCATGGGTGCCTGAGACGGTCAGCGTGCTTCGAGAGCTGAGGGAGTCCCGCGGCTGGAGCCAAGGACGGCTGGCCACGGAGCTGCGCGTCTCCCGCCAGACGATCAACGCCATCGAGACCGGTCGTTTCGACCCCAGCCTCCCGCTGGCCATGCGGTTGGCGCTGACTTTCGGGCGTCCGGTCGAGGACATCTTCATCCTCAAGCAGGACTGACCACAGCCCGGGTGGGGGTCGGCCGCACCTGGAACTCCCCCGCCCACGCCCATCGACGCTGGGGAGCGACCCGCGGTGGACAGGACCTGGTGGCGCCCGGGGAAGCTGCGAATCGGGAGGTCGGGCACGGTTCACCTCCGCAGAGGACCTCGTTCTGCTCGATGAGCAGGCCCGTGGGCGCCAGACTGGGCCACCCGCATCTGGCTTGGTCGCCGGCATGGCTGTCGCGTACCTGACGCTGATCACGTGCCTGTCGCGCGTGCCATTCCCAGGGAAGGGCGCGACGTCCGAGCGAACCGGACCCTAGTGCCCCTGCCGGTCGAAGCGGGGGTGGTCCTCGGGGATGAGCGACCCGGTGACCTGGTGGTGGGGCCAGGCGAGGGTATGCGGTGCGCTGAGGGTCACGTAGTTCGGTTGCTCCTTCGCGTGCACCGTGTCGGGATGGACGGGCACGTGCGCGGCGGGCGGGTTGGCGGTCCAGGCGGCGACGAAGAGCAGCCAGCGCAGGGCGAGGTTAAGCGTGAGCATGAGGGTCGCCACGGCGGCAAAGGTGGAGAACAACGGGCCGGCCGAGATGGCGCCGACGACAGAGGCGCCGCCCACCCGGAGCAGGCCGAAGCCGACCGCACCGAGCACCATGCCCTGACGCATGTCCGCCCACGGGATCCGGATCTTGCTGATGACGCGCAGGACCAGCCACACCAGCAGCCCGTCCAGGACCGCGATGAGCAGCAGGGCGGCACCAGCGAGCAGCCAGCCGGCGACAGAGCTGCGCAGCCCGATCCAGACCATGAGGTTCTCACCGAGCAGAGTCATCGCCGAGACGGCGGCCGAGGAGGCGAAGAAGGTGAGGGCGAGGAGGATGAAGCCCCACAGGTCGATGATCTTGCCCCGGACGAAGCGCAGCGGCGCCCCACCGAGACCGAACATCTGCCGCACCGTGCGACGCAGTCCCGTCATCATCGTGAGAGCGGTCCACACGATGACCACCGTCGAGACGGCGGTCGTCCACCCCCAGGTGCCGTCCCGGAGAAGATCCTCGGCCCCGATCAACCCGTCGTTGCTCCCGTCGTCGATGATGCCCGGCACCACGGAGTTCACGATGTCGATGGCTCCGGCGACCAGCTCGGGCCGGCCGCCGAGGAAGGCGCGGGCGGTGTTGACGATGATCGTCAGCGCCGCCGTCAGCGAGAGCAGCGCCGTGAAGGTCACCCCGCCGGACCCGAGGTTGCCCCAGGCCACGACGTAACGCAGCCCGGCGCGGACGAGGCGCGGCTGACGCCCCATGTCGAGCAGGTCGTACCACCACCAGTCCCTGCAGCCGGCCCGACCGGTGCGCCTCACGGACCCGGTCGCGCGCCGCCGCGGCCCGCTCGCGGTGCCCGCGCGGATCCTGGGTGAGGGGTGACATGGGCCCCATCCTGCCGCGAGCCTTGGGGGCGGCTGAGGGCACCCGTCAGCGGGACTCGTAGGCGGCGATCTCCTGCAGGTCGACGCCCTCGCTCCTGGCGGGGTCGCGCGGCAGGTCCAGCCAGAGGTCGACGAGCGCAGCGGTCGCAGCTGGGCGATGACGTTCTGGCCAGTGCGCACACCGAGGAGAGGACCCGCACATCATCGCTCAACCGCCACGAGGGTCCCGACCCAGGCAGCCGCTCGAACGAACTCACCCGTGACAGGTACAGGCATCTGATGTGCCACCGGTGCCGAGCGGGTAGCCGTCGAGAGGGCCGACCAGGCCTTGAAGGTCCCAAAGGTCCCATTGACGTCTCAAGATCGGCATGCAGGCACCCGCCAGCCTTCAGCGAGCCATCTGCTGCTGCACACACACGAGGTGCCCCCGGCAGGACTCGAGCCCGCGACACCCGCTCCAGGAGAGCGACCTCAGCCCGGATGCGACGACCACCACGTCGAGTCCTGCCTGCTCAGAGGCTTAGAGCACGCGCCAACGATGAGAAGTAGGGGGCCCATCGAGGCAGTCGCGTCCCACCGACGTCCCACTGGGCGGCTTACAGGCGCGACGCGTTCGACCGCCGATATCAGAGGAGGTGGACCATGCCGGACATCCTGATTCGAAACGTCCCGGGCGAGGACCTCGCTCTGCTCGATGAGCAGGCCAGGCGCGCTGGACCGTCCCGCGCCGAGTACCTGCGCAGGCGACTGCATGAGCAGGCGCACCGTGACCAGGCCCCGGTGATTGCTGTCGACCTGGATGCGCTCGCCGAGCTTCTCCCCGACCTGGGCGACTCCGAGGTCATGCGCGACGCCTGGTCATGACCACCTGGCCTATCGACAAGTCGGCCCTGGTCCGCCTGGGCGCCAGTCGCCGGGCGCAAGACTGGGCCACCCGGATCGAACGTGGTTTGGTGGCCATCTCGACCGATGACCCGGCTCGAGGTCGGCTACCGGCACGGTCAGCAGGCCACTTCGTGCCCGTCCTGGACCTGCCTCCGATCGCCTCCATGCGTGTGGAGCATCTGACGCCAGCACTGGAGGACCGGGGGCACTCCAGGTGCAGCGCCTACTCGCGCAACGTGGGCGCCACCGCGCCGTCGATCCCCGACCTGCTCAACGCCGCCACCGCCGAGCTCAGCGGCCCCACCGTGCTGCATCTGGACGAGGACTTCGACCTCCTCGCCGCACTGACCCAGCAACCGACCGAGCGACTCGACAACTGAGGCGCCTGCTGCTGAACCAGCGCTGACAACCGCTCCGCGGCTACGTTTCATTGACGGCAGGATCGGGCCCGGAACAGGAGTTCGGCGACAACCCTCGAGGGGGCCCGCGCCGGTACGGTCGCGCCTGACCACTTTGACACCCTCGCGGAACGGAAGTTGCGGCCATGACTGACTACGACGGCTTTGCCAGTGCTTACTCCCACGCGAACGAGGCGAATTTGCTGAACGCCTGGTACGAGCGACCGGCGATGGTCCAGTTGGCCGGTGAGGTGCAGGGGCGCCGCGTTCTGACGCTGGCTGCGGCTCGGGCCCCTTGGCCGCCGAGCTGCGGGACCGGGGCGCCCTCGTGAGCGGTTTCGACGTGAGTACCGCCATGGTCGACCTGGCTCGCGAGCGGCTGGGTGAGCAGACAGACCTCAGAGTTGCCGACCTGGGTGAGCCCCTGCCCTACGACGACAACGCTTTCGACGTCGTCGTGTGCTCGCTGGCGCTGCACTACCTGCAGGACTGGAGCGCTGCGCTGACCGAACTGCGGCGCGTCCTGCGGCCCGGCGGGCGGCTGGTCGCCTCGGTACCTCACCCGTTCGTGTACCTGTTCAACTACCAGGACCAAGACTACTTCTCCCTCACACAGTACTCCGAAGATTTCGAGTTCGCGGATGAGAGCGCCGTTCTGACCTACTGGCACCGGCCACTGCATGCCATGACCGACGCCTTCACCGAGGCAGGGTTCAGCATCGCGGCAGTCAGCGAACCACCGTGGTCACCGGATACACCAAACGAGCTCCTGCCAGCCAACGCGGGCGAGCGGACCGCCTTCGTGTGCTTCCTCTTCTTCACTCTCCAAGCGCCATGACCAGGCCCGCACCACCAACCCCGACCTGCCCGGCGACAGCGGACAACGACCCGCCATGCACAGACGGAGCGCGGCAGAGTACGACGCCCGACCTCCGCGCTGTCGTCGTTCGGTGAAAAGGGTGTGTCTCGGGTGAAGCTGCCCGGCCGCCGTCGTGAAATGCCTTCCTGGAAAACGCTGGCACAGCCCCGCCCTGCTCTCACGGTGAGCCGTGACACCCTCGCTGCGAACGGTCCGAGCCGGCCCGGCGCTCAGGCCGAACGATCGGTCTGGGGTTGGAGGCGCTCGGCCATCGCAGCATTTGCCCGGCTCCACGCATCGACCATCTGCGGGCCGCCGTGACCTTCTTGCTCGACGATGACCAGCTCGCTGGCCGGCCATCGTCGGTGCAGCAGCCAGGGAGTGACGGCGGGGCCGCTCACGTCCTTGCGTCCGTGGATGAGGACGGACGGGACGTCCCGCAGCAGGTTCATCCGGTCGAGGATCGGCGGCTCGAGAAAGGCATGGTGGCTCCAGTAGTGCGTCACCAGCGTCGCGAACGGCACCGCCACATCGGGCTCGGTCGTCTCGAGTTCGGCTGCGTAGCCCGAGCCGATCGACGTGTGCCAGTCCTCCCATCGCCCCCAGGCCCGTGCCGCCTCGATCTGCTGCTCACGGTCGCTGGAGCGCATCACCTCGGCCATCACGGCGACGAGCGGAGCCTTCCCCCGCAGGTATCCCGGGTGGTGCTGCTCGGCCCACGTGGCGAGCTCGTCCCACGCCTCGGGGTAGAGCATCTGGCACCCCTCCGTGATCCAGTGGACCTCCTCGGCGCTCGTCGTGGTCACCGCCATGAGCACGATGCCGGCCACCCGGTCGCGGTGCGCCTGCGCGTAGGCGAGCGTGAGCGTGGCTCCCCACGAGACGCCGTTGAGCAGCCACCGCTCGATCCCCAGGTGCCCGCGCAGCGCCTCGATGTCGGCGATCAAACGCTGCGTCGTGTTCGCTCCGAGGTCATGGCCCGGCTCACCGGCCAGCGGCACGGACCGGCCGGCCCCGCGCTGCTGCATCCCCACCACCCTGAAGCGGTCGAGGTCGAACCGCTGGCGATAGCCGGACCGAAGCACGGACCCGGGGCCGCCGTGGAGGTAGAGCGCCGGGACGCCCTCGGGGTTGCCCCACTCCTCCCAGTAGACAGACTGGCCATCGAGGTCCAGCAGGCCTGAAGAGGTTGGTGCGTCCATCCTTCCAACATAAGGACCATGCGACTGGCGTCGCCACTGGACGCAGTCCGACGGTTACGACGTGGCGGGTGAGCTCATCGCTCAGCACCCGCACCTCGTTCTGGACACGGACGAGGTACCGCCGGCAGAGTCGGCCGCACGAATAATTGAGTGGGTCGACACCCTCACCACTGACCACATCGACCGAGTCCGCGAACTCGACGACGGGGGTGGTTGCTGGACCGTGAGTGACTGGAATCGGCCGACGTGGCGCAGCCAGGGCACCCTGAAACTCGGCGGATCAGCGGCAGTCTCGCGACTTGCGGCAGATACGGCTGATCCCACTGCCGGTGCGGGGGATGAACCGGGACGTGGTCCCACCCGTCCGGGGAGTCACTCCCAGGGCATGTTTCGCAGGATGTCCTGCGGGCGGGCCAGCACGGTGTAGAAGAACCACGACGCCGCGGCGCAGACGACCATGATGGCCGCCATCGGCACCGCCGAGTCGACCCCGAACAGCCCGCTGACCGGGGAGATGAGCGCGCCGAAGACGAAGTTCGCCGCCCCGAGCAGGGCGGCAGCCGCTCCGGCCCGCTCCCCGTGGTCGGCCAGCGCGATGCTCGGGCTGTTCGGCATGACGAAGCCCACCGAGCCCATCAGCAGCAGGACGATGCCGCCGACGATGGCCCACACGCCTACGTCCACCAGCGCGGCGGTGAGCAGGGCCAGGGCGATGGCCAGCATCGAGGGCAGCGCCACCCGCAGCACCGCGGCCGGGTGCACCGTGCGCACCAGAGACCCGTTGACCTGGCTGGTGACGGTCAGAGCTCCTGCGCCGGCGGCGAAGACCAGGGCGTACTGCTGGGTGGTCATCCCGTACAGCCCCTGGAAGACGAAGGTCGCGCTGGATATGTAGGCGAACAGGCAGCCCATCGCGGTGCACGCGGTCAGGACCAGGCCGACGTAGCGTCGGTCCGAGAGCAGCACCCGGTAGCTGGTCCACAGGGTCCGCGGACCGAAGTGGCGCCGTCGCTCCGGGGGCAGGGTCTCCTTGACGAAGACCAGCGCCAGCACGGCCAGCAGCAGCCCGAAGGCTCCCAGCGCCCAGAAGATGGTCCGCCAGCTGCCGAAGATCAGGAACTGGGCGCCCAGCGTCGGCGCCAGGATCGGGGCCACGCCGACCACCAGGAAGAGCCGGGAGATGAAGGTCGCCATCCGGGAACCGCTGTAGAGGTCGCGGACCATGGCCTGGGACAGCACCATCCCGGCCGCACCGGCCAGGCCTTGCACGAAGCGCAGCAGCAGCAGCACCTCGATCGAGGAGGAGACCGCGATCGCCGCCGAGACCAAGACGTAGAGGATCAGCGAAGCGATCAACGGTCGGCGCCGGCCGAAGGAGTCCGACAACGCCCCTATCAGGAGCTGGCCGGTGGCGAGCCCGACCAGGGTCGCGGTCAGGGTCAGCTGCACCGTGGCCTCGGTCGTGGACAGGTCGTCCACGACGGCCGGGAAGGCGGCGAGGTACATGTCGATCGTCAGCGGGCCGATCGCGACGAGCGCCCCGAACAGCAGCAGCCGACCAGCGGGGAGGGTTCGGTGCGGGGCCGGAGGGATGCGGGGGGTGCTGCGACGGGAGCTGAACTCACCACGGGACCAAGGTGGATGCCATCCGGGATATTCCCGGCAGCGGGCGCGGGTCGGGTGGGCCGCCAGGCCGTCCCTCCTCGCCGGCCCCGCCCGCGTCTTCGGTGACCTGGCCCTGGCCGAGATGGTCACCTGGGCCGCGCTGCTGGCCGCGATGGCCGGTGTCTACCTGCTGGAGGGCCCACGGCTGGTGAACCGCGTCTCCGGCGGCGTGCACGAGTTCGTCTTCCTGACCTACGCCTTGGTCACGGCGCTGGTCGCGGTGGGCCGGCGGCCTCGAACGCCTCGCGGCAGTAGCGGCGCGCCGGCTGGCCGACCAGTCAGACTGGGCGAATGGACCTTCTCGCGGCCTCCGCGGTCACCAAGGACGTACCGGAAGACTCGGTCGTCGTTCGTCGTGGGCTCACCCGCACGATGCTTCGCTCCCTCATCACATGAAGCACAGTGGCTCGCGCCGACCCACCTTGGCGCTTCTGGGCGTCGCCCTGCTAGGGGTGCTTGTGCTGCTCCTCGGGCCGGGTTTGCTCAGGAGCCTGTCCGCAGAGAACTCGTTCTCGCTGGGGTGGGGTCCAGAGTGCGCGGTGCAGACCGCGGACGGCGAGATCGAGCTCGACCGGGACGAAGCGAAGCTGGCGACGACGGCGGTGGTGCGCCTGGCCCGCGGCATGGAGCCACCGGATACCTCGGGCCTCGACGAGGCGGTGCTGCAGCGGCTCGCCAACGGGCCGCCCGGGGATGCTGGCCCGAGCATGACCTGCCAAGGCTCAGCCGCACGCGACCTGGACGAGCAGCAGCTGACTGCCACCGGCCTGACACCCCGCGCTGAGCGGCTGCGCGAGGCGATGACTCAAGACTTTGGAGACCAGAGCCTGGGCGGATTCGCACCAGGCGGCATCGACCAGGGACACGGGGCGGAGTCGACCCACTACGACGGCCGTGCCATCGACATCTTCTTCCGCCCCGTGACCGAAGAGAACCGGCGGCAGGGATGGCTGCTGGCCCACTGGCTGGTCGCGCACGCCGAGGGCCTGGATATCCAGTACGTCATCTTCGATGACCGGTACTGGAGCGCACACAACTCACGAGGCCATTGGCAGGCCTACGACGGACCCGACCCGGACAACGAAATCCTGCGCCACCTCGACCACGTGCACGTGGACGTCCTGGGCGGGACGCGGCTAGGCGGATGATGGACTCGCGGTTCGGGAAAGAGCCGATGACGTTCGGTGCGGTCTACTGCGGAGAGGCGTGAACGCGGCAAAGTAGTGCGCTGGACCAGGGCGACGTCGCGTCTGTCTCGGTAGGGTTCCGTCATGAGGCCGTCTCCGCAAGAAGTCGTGTCCCAGCTCACGACCATTCTCCGATCGCCTTGGCCAGAAGGCGTCGACGATGGACTTCCATGGCTGCGCTCCAAGGGCATCGCGACTGAGACTGCAGAAGAGACACCCGCAGAGGGCAATGGTCGATCCTGGCATAGGGCCTCGATGCCCATTTGGGGCACGGCTCGGGCAGGGTGGAGCACGTACCGTGAGCGGTTCGCGGACGTCTTCTGGTTCCTGTGGGACGACCACGGCTTGGACGACGTCCGCGACGCTGCGGCTGAGTTGGCCCAGCAGATCGCCGACGTTCACGGAGCGCCCGAGGAGACCACCGAGGAAACGGTGGGCCACGGACCGAGCTGGTGGTGGCGTCTGGATGACCACAGCATCGAGATCTATGCCCACAACGGTGCGGTCCGGCCAGAAGGCTTCCCGGCCGGACCATCGGTCGTGCAACTGCATGTCGACCTACGCGCAGTCGCAGACCCTCGTGAGGCCGAGGCGCGTGAAAGGAACGCCCTCCGGGGCGCTGACTGATTCCAGTCAGGCGGCTCCAGGTTCCAGTCGCAGCGCGGCAGATGCGCGCCTCTGGCGGCCTTTCACAGTGGCCTCAATCTGCGCTCGACCCCGTGGGGGAACACACCCGTGTGGTGGCCTGCCAGTCGCAGGGACGCGTCGCCCCACTACCCGGACGCGCAGCCGGGCGGTGTTGCTTGCTGGCGCTGCACACGCTTGCACCCGTGTCGTCGATTTCTCTGCTGTCGCTCCACGGTGTTCGGGTACTCGGTCACGCCACAGCCCGGCAGGTCGGGGAACTGTACGGGCTTGACCCTGGGGAGGTCCAGGAGAACCTTCTGGATGCCGAGGCGCGCGGTTTGGCCCGTCGCCCCGCCTATACCGACGGCAGCGGCTGGTCGATGACGGATCTGGGGCGGCGGCAGGGCGAGCAGATGTTGAGCGATGACCTCGATGCTCACGGCACACGGCAGAACGTGGTGGATGGGCACGGGCGCTTTCTGCCACTGAATGAACGTCTTGGCCCCCTCATGACGCGCTGGCAGCTCAGGCCTACAGAGGATGATCCGCTCGTGTTCAACGACCACTTGGATGCCGGATACGACCGGGCGATTCTTCGCGAGCTGGACCGTCTCGTGGCCGAGCTGCGGAACGTTATGGCGGTGCTTGCCGCCGAGGTGCCCCGGTTCGGGGTTCACCAACCGCGCATGGACGCAGCCCTGGCACAAGCCTGGGATGGAGACCACCGATGGGTCGACTCACCAGAGGTGGCTGCGGTGAATCTTGTCTGGATACAGCTGCACGAGGACTTCCTGGCCACCCTCGGCATCACGAGGGGGACAGAGTTCTAAGGGCACGAGCGAGCCGTCAAGACGAAGCAATCAGACTGCGCAGGTCGCGGCATGATCGGACGAGCGTAGCCGTCCTCAGCGCGGCATGATCGGACGAGCGTAGCCGTCCTCAGCGCGGCATGATCGGACGAGCGTAGCCGTCCTCAGCGCGGCATGAGCGGTACTGCATCCGATCCTGACGTGGTCGTCCGGAGCCCCAACCTCAGCATCTGGGGCACCATGGCGTGGTGCTCGAATCCACCGAACTGCGCTCGTGGACATGGCCGACGCCTGAGAACCTGGCGCCCGTGGTCGTGTTGCACGGCAGCGGACAGGACGAGAACACGCTTCTGAGCTTCGCCCGGGCCGCCTGCCCTGGCCACACCATCATTTCTGTGCGGGGGCGCATCGCCTGGGAGGAGGGGTTCGCCTTCTTCCGCCGCAACCCCGACCGCACTCTCGATAAGACGGACCTCGAGCACGGAGCTGCGGCCATCCAACACCTCCTTGAAGGTCTACAAGACGCGTACTCCGAGTCGCCGATCTTGCTCGGGTTCTCGAACGGGGCCATCGCAGCGGCGGCCGCCATCGTGTGCGCCCCGAATCTGTCCGCGGGTGCGATTCTGCTGCGGCCGTTGTCCCCGTTTCCCGAAAGGGTCTTCCCGCCTCTGAGCGGCTATCCGGTCCTCCTCGTGAGTGGAGAAGGCGATGCACGGCGCCACCCATCTGATGGACCCGCGCTCGCGCGTCAGTTCGAGTCCGCGGGCGCAGACACGTCGCTGGTCGTGCTGCCCGGCGGCCACGGACTGACGACCGCAGATGAGGACGCGGTGACGAGGTGGCTACCCAAAGTTGGGCGCCCACGTGAAGCGCGCTGAATGTCCTTCACTCGCGCTGTCGTCTGAAGGGAGGCCACCAGTACAAGATGCCGGCCTCACGGCAAGCGTTGCCTGGCCGACGAGATCCCCACTCGCGGCAGAGTCGGACGAGCGCAGCCGTCCTCCACAGCGGCAGAACAGTGCGCTTCGCACGGTCGCCCTGGCAGCGGGCGGGGCTCCATTGCGGACGCTGCGGCGGTCGGCACGCCCTCCTTCGGGTACCGGTAGCCGTAATCTCTTGACGCCCCGGCCCCCCGGCCTTATCGTTCCTCAATGCATCGAAGTTCGATAAGGGGAGCGTGAGCAGTGAAGCAAACGACGACGAAAGTGCGACCCTCACGGGCGGGCTTGACGACTAGGGTTCTGGACCTGCTCATCTGGGGCGCCCTCGCGGTGTGTCTTGTGCGCCTGTTTTCCATCTTGACCGGAATAGTCCCCATGTGGTGGTGGGACGACGCGTGGGTTCCTGCGACAGCGCTGCCGCAGGTGCTGCAACTCGACTACAAGGTCACAGAGGATGACTCTGCGCCGGGAGACATCCGCCTGCTACCGCTATGGTTGCGGGCGCTCGGCTCGGTCTCCATCGTCCTGTTCACCGTCATGTTCGTCATGGTGCTGCGGGGGGCACGCCTGGTGGCGCAGCGCGCGATGCAGGGTGCCCCCTTTGCCCCTGATATCGCCGGCCGCCTCCGCACGATCGCTGTTGTCGTCCTCTCCCTGGCCCTCCTGCGCGTTCTCGTCGACGTGGGGACCATCTCTGGCGTCATGACCTGGGAACCTCCGGACGAGCGATGGCACTCACTCGCAGTTGGCACGAACATCCCATCCATCTCGCTCAGCCTGGTCATCGCGGCCATCGTTGCCGGATCGCTGGCCTCAGCGTTCGACGAGGCGCCCGACTGGAGAAGGAGACGGATGGGCTCGTCTGAGGACCACCGCATCGTCTCCCGACTCGGCGAAGTTCTCATCGATCGGGACATGACGCTGACCCAGCTCTCGCACGCGACCGGCATCACCCTGGCCAACCTCTCCATCCTTAAGAACGGCAGAGCCAAGGCGGTGCGGTTCAGCAGCCTCACCCTCATCTGTGACGCACTGCACTGCACACCCGCGGACCTGCTGGACATCACCCCCAAGCAGTGAGCGCACCTCCGCGGCCCTCAGGCCATCCAACGGCACGCGGCATGAGCGTTAGATACCAGAGTGATACCATGCCTGGATGGCGATGACTCTGCGACTTTCTCCGGAGGACGAGCGAGCCCTGGCGGCCCTGGCCGAGGCCGAGGGTGTGAGCAAGCAGGAGGCGACGGTGCGGGCGATCCGGGAGGCGGCCGCGCGCCGCGGGCATGAGGAGCGGGTCCGGGAACTGTCCGCACGCGGACGAGAGAGCGGTACGCCGACCTGCTCGAGCGTCTCGGACGCTGACCCTTGGAGTACCTGACCACCGAGGACCCGCTCACCCTGGCAGCGGACCTGGGCGTCAGTCCGGTCCAGGACCTTGGCCTGCTGGACTCCGCGGCCCACCGCCCCAGCGCCAGCGTCTTCGGACGTGACGCCTACCCCGACATCGATGCCAAGGCCGGCGCACTGCTGGAGTCCATCGTCGTCAACCACCCGCTCGTCGATGGCAACAAGCGCCTGGGATGGCTCGCGGTGGTCGTGTTCTACGGCCTCAACGACATCGACCTCCAAGCACCCGACGACGACGCCTACGACCTGGTCATCGCCGTCGCCAGCGGCACGGCCGACCACCAGGTGGCAGCCCGCCACCTGGCCCAGTGGCACTAGCTCAAGCCAACGGCTCGCGGCATGTGCGTACGTAGTCGTCTGTAATACACTTGGCATATGAGCGGACCGTTCGACCTGGAAGGGCTCGATGACATCGAGCCCTTCGAGGTCGACAAGCAAGCCGATCACCTGTTCAAGCATCCGCACCTGGGGATGGGCGACGTGCTCGATGCGTGGAGCAGCGACCCGCTGTTCTACCCGGGCCAGGCCGCCAGCTCACTGGCTGATGCTCGCGGAAGTCAGTGGGCGAGTACTCATCGTGCCGCTGGCTCCATCTCGATCGGGCGATCCGAGCAAGTGCCGACCGATCGGCTGCTACGAGGCATCTTCGGGCCTCGCCGCTACGTACCGGAGGGACCGTGATGAGCACTGACGACAGCCGGCCGATGACGCCGGAGCAGGAGTACGAGTTCTACGCCGACCCGCGCAACCAGGAGCCCCAGGGACCTGCGCGTCGTCGCAAGCGACCACTGAGCACACCCGTGCCGGTGCGCTTCCCAGCGGATCTGCTCGAGGAAGTGAAGCGCGCCGCAGAAGCTGACGACCGTTCAGTCTCAGCCTGGATCCGCCGAGCCGTCGAGCACGAGCTGTCCCCCGCCCGCCTGACCCCCCTGAGTCCAGCACGCGGCCAGCGGCATGTCAGCGGGAACGTGAGAGGGGCTTGACGACTTCGATGGGGCACGTCGGGCCTGGGGCTCGAGCGATGCGCCGATCTCCGGTGAGGAGTGTTGCCTGAATTGCCTCGGCCAGTGCGACGTAGGAGGCGTCGTAGACGGTGAGGTTCTCCCGCAGCTCCCAGCAGCGCATGACCAGCGCCCCGTGATCGACCCGTTGCAGCGGCAGGGCGCGCAGGTCGTCCAGAGCGAAGGCGACGCGCCGAGGGTCCAGCTGGCCGCCGCGCGCCAGACCGCGCCACACCGACACGACCTCCAGGTCGACAAGGCTGGGCGCCGCCAGGTCCTCACCGCGCAGCCGCGCGCGGAGGTGGTCTCCGTCCGGCCCGTCGTCGAGCAGGGCGACGGCCAGGACGCTGGCATCAACGACGAGCACGCTCGAACCGCAGCGCGCTCACCGCGTCCGCCAGGGGGAGCGTGCCGCCGGCTCGGCTACCGGCCCGCTCGAGCACCTCGTCCAGTGTCGGTTGCTGGGCGTCCCGGATGAGCCGGGCGCGCAGGTACTCCTGGAGCGACTGGTGGGCTGCCGCCGCACGCTCCCGCAAGACGGCGTGCGTCTCCTCAGGGACATCCTTGATCTGAATGTTGGGCATGGCGCCATTATGGCTCCAGACGAGCCAATAGGGAACCTCGCGCTCATCGGCGTGACAGCGATGTATCGACCGCGGGCTTCCGCATCCCTGTGAGCGACGTGCGGTCATCGCCAAGGACCAGACGGCTGGCGGGTAGCACCGTCATGGAGTCGTTGGCGCTCCGCCTGTCGTTGACCGCCTCGAAGCCTGTCGGGCGCGGCGTCTGCCGTGAGCGTGGAGGAAACCGGTGACGGCACCGCCAGCCGGTGGATAAGGCGGCTCTGGTGCCTGGCTGCCTCGGGTTCCTTGATCGGCGGACCCGCCAGGCCCTGATCGGTGGAGGGGAGGTCATGCCGCACGCCAGACGGCGAGGTCGCTGAGCAGATGGTCGTCCACGTCCGGGGCCAGGATCGGATACGCGGGCCTGCTGGGCCTCGTCGGTGACACGCTCGGCCAGCTGCCCGACCCGGTGGGCGAGCGGTCGAGGTGGTCGCTCGCCTCCGCGTCCTGCCGCGGACGGTGGGACGTAGGGCAGCCAAGGCAGGGTCGCTTCCCGGTGCGACGGTGGGATGGTGCCGCTGATGCGCCAGACGAGGGCCGCGGGGTCGAGCCCGGTTGAGTGGTGTACGAGGGTATCCCTCATTGAGGGGTTAGGCGGTCAGGGCGGGGACGAGGGTGCGGCTTACCTCCTGGGTGGTTTGGCCGGCGCGGTCGCGGTGGTGAGGGCGGTCCGGCAGCGGACCAGTGCGTCGAGGCCGATGTAGCGGCGTCGCTCGGCCCAGCCGTCGTGCTGCTGGGCCAGGACCGGCAGGGCGTCCTGGTAGGCCAGCACCGCCTGCCGCAGCAGCTCGGCAGCGTCACCGCGCTCCTCCGTTGGCCGACAGTTCCCGGCCGTCGCGGGCGAGGATGTCGATCAGCACCTGCCGCGGATCGAGCACCGTGTCTTGCACCTCGGGGCCGACACCGTCCAGCGAGGCGGTGGGCGTACCGAGGTAGAGGTGGTTGGTCTGCCGGCCGCGGGAGAGGGCGACGTACAGGCCCTGGCGGGGCTCGGTGCCGTTCAGGACGGTGTGCGTGGTGTCCACGGTGGCGCCCTGGGCGCCGTGGATGGTGCTGGCGTACCCCAGCTGCACGTGCTCGGCCACGTAGGTGGCCGGCAGGGTGACATGAACCGGCTTGCTCCGGGGTCTGTGGGCCTGGCGTTCTACCGAGGCGGACCCGTCGGGGTGGACGGCCAGGAGGTGCCACCGGTCGCCGTTCTTGACCCAGGACCCGTCCCCGGCCCGCAGCCGCCGGTCGTTGCGGCGGGTGATCACGGTGTCACCGGCACTCTCGCGCGGGTGCCGTCGGCCAGGGTCACCGCGGGTCCAGGCTGGTGTCCGGTGGTGTCGAGGCGGTCGGTCCGGGCGCGCTGGTTCAGCTCACGCACGGTGTCCCGGGTCGCCGCCAGCAGCAGGCTCGACAAGCCGGCCTTCTGGTCGGCGGACCAGGCGGAGTGCGCCGCCTCGTCCACGTCCCCGGTGTCCACGGCGTGGACCCGGCCGAGGTCGAAACTGGCGCCGCGACGTGCACTGGAACGCGACGGCAGGCGGTCGACGTCCGCACGAACTGCGGCGCACCGGTGCGAGTGGGTGGATCGCGGCCGGCGTGGGCAGTCTCTCGGCGTCAGCTCCTCATTGACCTGCACAGATGTGACGTGCCCCCGGCAGGATTCGAACCTGCGACACCCGCTTTAGGAGAGCGGTGCTCTATCCCCTGAGCTACGAGGGCAGACCGGCCGTGCGGCCGGGCGCGGGGTCGATCTTCTCATGACGTGCCCTCAGGAGGCGACGGCCGCCGCCAGACGGTTGAGGCTCTCCTCCAGCTGGTCCTCGGAGACCAACGGAAAGCTCAACTTCTGCAGGAGGGCCTCGTCGGTGACGTTGCTCCAGTCGTAGGTATGGCGCACCTCGGTGCTCTCGGGCCCGTGCGGCACGAGCTCCCACACCCACTGCCATCCCTTGGGCTCGGTTCCCGCCGGGGCGGTCTGCCACGCCAGCAGCTTGCCCTCGTCGTAACCGGTCACGTGGTTGTCGGTCTGGTAGTCGCCGCCCATGTGCTCGCCGGACATGTTCATCGTGAAGGTCTGGCCGGTCCCGGTGATCCGGTCGCCGTGGTCGACGGAGCGCACGAAGCCCGCCCCGTCGAGCTCGACGTGGTGCGCGGGCAGGGACAGGACGTCGAAGATGTCCTTGGCGGAGGCGTCGATGGTCCGGGTGACGGTGATGCTCTTCTGGTCGCTCATCCCTCGACGCTAACGGTGGGGCCAGGAACGCGCGACCGGGGCGCCACGCAACCGGGGCCGGCCGCGCCTCTCCGGTCCGACGGGTCGACGCCTCTTACGCGCTCCGCTCCACGGGTGCACCGTGCCGTTCGGTCCGGGCCGTGCGACCTCCCCCCGAGGCTGCCTCCTCCGGCTCCAGACGGACCGTGCGCGCCCCGGGCACCGCGTCGTACCTCCCCGGGGTGCAGGTGAGCAGGATCACCTGCAGCTGGTCGTCGGGTCCGGCGGCCGCCCCCAGGACCTCCCCCATCCGCTGCAGCCGTTCCGGATCGCTGTACCCGAGAGCGTCGTCGATGACGACCGGAACCCCCTGGGAGGGCTCCACCAACCGGGAGACGGCCAGACGTGCGAGGATCCCGAGCTGCTCCTTCGCGCCGCCGGAGAGCTCCTCGAAGGGCACGGTGGAACCGTGCAGGCTGCGGGCACGCAGCGAGAGCTCCTCGTCCACCGTGACGGCGAACGTCGTTCCGTAGACCCGCCGTCCAAGCCGCTCCAGCGCCTCGGTGAAGGGGCGCACATAGGCCCGGTGGGCCGCGTCCCGGTGGGCGTGCAGCGTCCCGCGCAGGTGCCGGACGGCTCGGGCGCGCCGGTCCAGGCCCGCCAACCGCCGCTCCGCCTCGTCCAGGGCCGCCTCGGCCAGCTCGTAGAGCTCCTGGCGCCCCTCGCTCGCGGCGAGCTCGACCTGGCCGGTCAGCGTGTGCAGCACCTCCCGGGCCCGTTCGGCCTCCCGGTGGAGGAGGGTCACCTGCCGTTCGGCCTCCGTGGCGCGCGCAGCGACCCCGCCGACGTCCGCCGCAGCCTCTGCCGCCGTGGCCCGTTCCAGCTCCCCCGCCGTGGCCGTCTCGTCCACCCGGGCCTGGTCCGCAGTTGCCACGAGGGCGTCGTCCTGGATGTCGGCCCGCGCCGCTCCCACGGACGCCTCCAGCTCGGCCAGGCGCGACCGGTCTCCCTCGAGCCGGTAGGCCAGGCGGTCGACCGCTGCACCGATGTCGTCGGCCTGCCGTCGGCACCGGTCCACGGTCGTCGTCGCCGCGTCCAGACGTCGCCGACAGGTACGCAGGCCCTCGGCGGCGGCGCGCTCAGCCTCCCTCGCCGCCTCCACGTCCTCGGGCACCGACAGGCCGTCCTGCTGCTGCGTCGCGCGCCGGGAGGCATCCTCCTGGAGGCGGGCACCCAGGGTGTCCAGCTCGTGCTGGAGCGGGGCGGGCAGGCCCCCACCGACGACCAGGTCGACGGTGCCCCCGCCGACCATCTCCTGCGCGGCAAGGAGGTCCTGCAGCTCCCGAGCCAGTGAGCGGGCCGCGGTACCGCTCTCCCGGGTCCTCGTCGCGACCTCCCGCGCCTCGTCGACGTCGGCGCAGCCGAGCCGGTCCAGCGCCGACAGCAGCGCAAGGCGCGCGGCCCCGATGTCCGCCTGCCGCCGCTGGGCGTCAGGACCCGTGCCCACCCGTACACGCACCGCTCCGGGAACCGTCACCTCGAGGTCGCGGGTGACCCTGAAGGTGCTCGTCGTGGCCGGGCCCAGCTGCTGCCGGTCGCCCTCACCCTCGCCCGTGCCGTCGACGAGCCCCACCTCGACGTCGATGTCGGCGCCGAGCGACTCGACGACGACGCTGGCACTGGCCTGCTCGTGCCGTGCGGTGAGCACGGCGAGGCGCTGCTCGTGACCTTCCAGCGCACGCAGCTCATCGGTGGACACGGGGGTCCGCGGCACCTCGCGGCGAGCCCGGGCGAGCGCGGACCCCAGGCGCAGCAGACGGTCGGCGAGGGCCTGACGTTCACCCAGCCGGGCCTGGTCGTGGCAGTGCTCCAGGTCGGCGCGCGAGGCCAGCAGGGCCTCCTCCGCCACGCCGGCGGCCTGCTCCGCGGCACCACGGAGATGCTCGGCCTCCGACAGGGCGGGGACGAGGAGACCCGCCCGGGCCTGCAGGCCCGCCAGGTCCTTCTCGTCCTCCTGCACCCGCGCGGTCAGGGCCTCCAGGTCGCCGACCAGCCGCCTTCTGGCACCCAGCTCACGGCGTGCCGCCCGGGGGCCGTTCCTGCGCGAGCCGGTGGGCCTCCGCCGCGCTGCGCCGGGCGGCTCGGACGCCCTCGAGCTCGGCGACGCGCTGCTGCGCGGCGGCCGCGTGCTCCTGAGCCTCCGCGAGCCCCTCCTGCGCACGGTCCACCTCGGTCCTGGCCGCCTGCTGCCGGTCCAGGAGAAGGGTGGCCTCCTGGAGGAGCCGGTGCGCCTCGGCCACCTCCTGCTGGGCAGTGTGATAGGCCTCGATGGCCGCCCGGTAGTCCCCGGTGGGGCGGCCCGCCCGGGCGGTGAAGTAGCGCTGGTACTCCGACTCGACCTTGTCCAGGAGCTGCTCGCCGTTCCCGTCGTGGGCGTAGGCCTCGGCGGCGGTGTCGAGGGCCTGCCTCAGCGCGCCGCTGCCGACGAGCGGTTCGACCGACCCGTCGCCCGACTGCGAGAGCCGCAGGGCCTGCCACAACGTCCGGTCCAGGGCACCGTCCAGCAGCTGGTCCAGCCGGGCCTGGGCGGCCGAGCCGGTCAGGTGCTCCGGGACGGGGGCCAGGACGTCGAGCTCGGTCATCGGTGAGCGGAGCCAGCGCTTGGCCAGCCGGACCCGGCGACCGGCCACCGTGAACTCGGCCTCGACGTAGGGGCCGACGTCGCGCCCCACCGGCTGCAGCGCGCGGACGCGGGCGCTCGTCGAGGTGCACCGCAGGTCCAGGAGCCGGTCGAAGGCCTCCAGCAGCGTGCTCTTGCCCACCTCGTTGGGGCCTTCGACGACCACCACGCCGCAGGAGGGCACCTCCACCGTGCGCTCGCCCACCCCCTTGACGTTCCGCAGGGTGATCCGGTGCAGTCTCATGCAGCCCCCCCGGTCAGCCGGTACAGCAGCGCCAACGCGTCCCGCGCGCTCTCCCCGTCGTCCGGACGGCCGGCGACGAAGGCGGAAGGCGTGGTGCCGTCGGCACCCGTCGCGCCCGGTGCCGCCGCTCCGGTGGCGACACCGGAGCCGGCGACGACCTGGATCTCGGCGGCGGCCGCGGCGACGAACCCACCGACGGCCAGACCGGCCCACGTCTCGTCCCCCTCGCCCACGACGACCACGTCCTGGTGGTGGTCCCGCTCGACCAGGGCTCCCAGCTGGTCACGGTGCCGTTCCCGCAGACCGTCGAGGCGGGCCAGCTGGGGCACCGTCAGGGTGCCCGCCAACGCCAGGTGCACGACGGTGCGGTCCTTGTCCGGCAGGTCGTGCAGCTCCTGCTCCAGCACCTCCAGGTCGGCGTCCCCGTCGACCCGGCGCTCGAGCACCCGGAAGGTCCACGTGGCCACGCGGTGGGGCGTCACGCGCGGCGGCGACCCGTGCGCGGGGTCCAGGTCCACCACGAGGACGTCGCCGGGCGCGACCTCGGTCTCCCGGGTCGGTTCCGGGGCTCCGGAGTACCAGATGTCGGGACGTCCGGCGACGGCCGTGCGCGAGTGCCGGTCCCCCAGCGCCACGTAGTGCACCCGTCCCTCCTGCAGCGCGGTCACGAGGGGAGCGGTACGGATCGAGCTGTCGCTGCGCCGGTCGGGGTCCAGCTCGTCGACCGCACCGTGGCCGACGACCACGCGGACCAGACCGTCGGGCGCAGGCCCCTCGGGGACGTGGGCCAGGGCGTCGGCGAGGAGGTCGCGGCCCGGGTGCTTGCTCTCCCACGGGGCGGCGACCAGCTCCAGACCGGGCGCCACCTCGTGGATCCCCGGACGGTCCAGCACGTGGACGTGGCCGGGAACCTCGGTGCGGAACAGCTCGCTGCGGTAGATCGAGGCGGCGTCCAGGGGGTCGTGGTTGCCGGGAAGCAGGTAGACGGGCACGGGCACGGCCCGGAGCGCGTCGAGCGCGCGGCGGACGGTCTGGGGGGTCAGGTGGTTGCTCTCGAAGACGTCTCCGCAGACGACGACGAGGTCGCACCCCTGGTCGCGGGCGACCCCACCCAGACGTCGCACGGCGTCGGCGCGCGCCGCGGTGAACCGCGCCTGCGCCTCGGGCTCCAGGAAGCGCCGGGTCATCCCGATCTGCCAGTCGGCGGTGTGCAGCAACCGGACCACCACCCTCACCTCCTTCGCTCGATCCTCGGTGCCCGTCCGGCGGTCGCCACCGACGCCCACCGTCACGACCACCGTAGGAGGTGCCACCGACAGACCCCCGCAGGACGGGTGCCGTGTCGGCCCCGGCCCTCACCCGCCCTGCCCGCCCGGCCGCCCCGTCCGGCGCGGCCGGCGCGCACGGGTCACCGCCTCAGGGACCACCAGGTCAGCAGGACGGCGGCCAGACCACCGCCCAGCGATCCCCCCAGCACCGCGAGCACGGCGCGCCACCGGCCCTGCACCGCGGCCCACCACACCTGTGCGACCAGGGTGCTCCAGGAGGTGAGCGCCCCGCACACCCCGGTCGCCAGGAGGAGCAGGAGGGCGGGCGGCCACGACCCGGCGCGCAGCACCAGCGCGGTCAGCGCGGCGGACCCGAGCACGTTCGCCAGAACGAGACCCCCTCCCTCCCCCAGCCACCGCGCCAGGACCCAGCGGGCGACCGCGCCGGCCGCGCCGCCGGCGGCGACCGCCAGGACCCCCACCCACGGCGTCATCGGGCCCCGCCGTGGGGTGGACGCACGGGTATGCCGAGCACGTGCCCCGTGAGCAGCGCACCGCAGGCCAGCGCGAGGAGGCAGAGCACGGGGGTCAGGCCCAGGTGCAGGGCAGCGTCCGCCCGGGCGGGGGACGGGAGCAGGCGGGCCCACACCGCATACCCCGAGAAGGTGGTGAAGCCCCCGAGGACCCCGGTGCCGAGCAGGGGCGGGGCCCAGGCGGGGACCGACGGCAGACGCCGCCAGGTGAGCAGCACCCCCATGAGCAGACAGCCCAGCACGTTGACGGCGAGGGTCCCCCAAGGGCTGCCCCCACCGGCGTCCACCCACCCCTCCAGGGCCCAGCGCAGCAGGGACCCGGCCGCCCCACCGAGGGCGACGAGGAGCACCACCGCACGGACGGGCACGCCGAGAACCCTAGTGCCCGCCGTACACTGGCGGGATGAACGACGCGTCATCCACCGACCACCCCGCTAGTACCGGGCCGGGCTCGCCCCGGCTGCACACCCCGGGGCAGGGGACCCCGTGCTGATCGCGACCGGAGTGGCGGTCGTGGTCGTCCTCACCTTCATGACCGGCTACTTCGTGGCCCAGGAGTTCGCCTACGTCAGCGTCGACCGCGGCCGGCTCCGTCAGCTCGCGGACGAGGGGGACGCCCCCGCCCAGCGGGCGCTGAAGGTCGCCTCCCGGTTGTCCTTCACCCTCTCAGGCGCCCAGTTCGGCATCACCGTCACCGCCCTGCTCGTCGGCTACCTCGGTGAGGAGCTGCTGGTCCGCGGCCTGTCGGACACCTTCGGCGACGCGGGGCCGCTGACCCGGGCGGCGATGATCTCGGCGTTCTCGGTCGGCGTCCTCGTGTTCTCGACCATCCTGCAGATGGTCATCGGCGAGCTCGGCCCCAAGAACTGGGCCATCGCGCGACCGGTTCCGCTGGCCCGCGCGCTGTCCCGGTCGACCCTGCTCTACCTCACGGTCCTGGGCCCGGTGATCCGGCTCTTCGACTCGGCCTCCAACGCCCTGCTGCGGTCCGTGGGCATCGAACCGGTCGAGGAGCTCCCGCAGGGCGCCACCCCTGAGGACCTGACACGCATCATCGCGGAGTCCCAGAGCGGCGGGACCCTCGACGAGGCGCTGTCCACCCTGCTCGAGCGCGGACTGGCCTTCCGCGACCGCGTGGCCGGCGAGGTCATGACCCCCCGACCCTCGGTGCTGACCATCCAGGCCGACGAGACCGTCTCCGTGGTCCTCGAGGCGCTGGAGTCGGGCCACGCCCGCTTCCCCGTCGTGGGGCGGGACATCGACGACGTCGTGGGGGTGATCGGGCTGCACGACCTGCTGGAGGTGGACCCCCGGGCGCGCGCCGGCACGTCGGTGCGCGACCTGGCGGACGAGGCCCTCATCGTGCCCGAGTCCCTCCCGCTGCCCCGGGTCCTGGAGGAGCTGCGCTCGGCCCACCAGCAGCTGGCGGTCGTGGTCGACGACGAGTACGGCGGCTTCGCCGGCGTGGTGACCTTCGAGGACGTCGCCGAGGAGGTCGTGGGCGAGATCTGGGACGAGGACGACGTGGAGGAGTCCACCAGCCAGGCCCGCGCCGACGGCATCTGGGACCTGTCCGCCCGCCTGCGGATCGACGAGGTGGCCCAGGTCACGGGCGTGGAGCTCCCGGAGGACGAGAACTACGACACGATCTCCGGCCTGGTCCTGGACCGGCTCGGCCGCACCGCCGAGGAGGGGGACAGCGTCCTCGTCCGGTGGACCGGTCGCAACGGCGACGGGGACGACGACGTGCACCAGACCCGCATCGACGTGGTCACCGTCCACCGCTACGTCCCCGACACCGTCGCCCTGCACCCCGTCGTCACGCGCAGCGTCGCCGACTGGTCCCGGCTGAGCGAGGATGAGAGGGGCGCGCGCTGTCCTCGGACACCTCGATCCTGATCGCCACCGACGAGACCGTCGACGAGAGCCTGGAGGTGGCCCGGTGAGCACCACCACCGCCATGCTCGTCAGCGTCCTGCTGCTGGTGGCCAACGCCTTCTTCGTCGCCGCCGAGTTCGCCATCGTGGCGGCCAAGCGGCACCGCCTGGAGGAGCGCGCCGAGGCCGGCAGCCGCGCGGCCAGGGCCGCCGTCGACGCCTCCCGCGAGCTCTCCCTCATGCTGGCCGGGGCGCAGCTGGGGATCACCCTGTGCACCCTCGCCCTCGGTGCCATCGCCAAGCCCGCGCTGGCCTACGCCCTGGACCCGCTCATCGCCTGGCTCGGCGTCCCCGAGGTCATGGTGCACGTGATCGCGGTCGTGATCGCCGTCTCGGTCGTGGTCTTCCTGCACATGGTCGTGGGCGAGATGGCCCCCAAGTCCTGGGCGATCTCCCACCCGGAGAGCTCGGCCGTGCTGCTGGCCCTGCCCTCCGGACCTTCACCTGGGTCATGCGACCCGTGCTGTGGGTCATGAACGAGCTGGCCAACCTCGTCCTGCGGGTCGTGGGGGTCGACCCGGTCGACGCGCTGGGCAACGCGCAGACGCCTGCCGACCTGCAGCTGCTGCTCGCGCAGTCCTACGAGCACGGGGTGCTGGAGGACGCCGACCACCAGATCCTCACCGGGGCGCTGCGGCTGGAGCAGGAGACGGTGGCCGCGGTGATGTTCCCGGCGGCGGCGGCCGTGACCGTCCCGCGCACCGCGACGGCCGCGGACGTGGAGCGGATCAGCAGGCAGAGCGGCCGCTCCCGCCTCTTCGTGGTCGAGCCGACCGGTCGGGCCGGCACGCGGCGCATCCGCGGCCTCGTCCACGTCCGCGACGCGATCCTGGCCACGGCCCGGGACCGGGCGGACCGCCCCCTGGGCGACTTCCTGCAGCCGGTGGCCTCCATCCAGGCCACGATGCCGCTGATCGACGCGGTCGCCGCCCTGCGCCAGCAGCGCGCCCAGCTGGCGCTGGTCCGGGACGAGCAGGGGCGGGTCGTGGGGATGACCTCGATGGAGGACATCCTCGAGCAGATCCTCGGCGAGTTCGACGACGAGTCGGACGAGGCGGGCGCGGAGGCGGCCACCCGGTGACCTCGATCTCTCGCTGAGCGCCCGCACGAGGGCCCCCGTCCGGATCGGACGGGGGCCCTCGTGCGGGCAGGGTGCCGGTCGGGTCAGCCGGTGGTGACGCGACCGAAGCCGGAGACTCCGTCGAACATCGGGCGGAGCGAGGAGAACTTCCCCGGCCGCGGCGAGTCGTACATCATCCCGTTCCCCGCGTAGATCCCCATGTGGTAGGCGGGGTAGCCGTAGAACACCAGGTCGCCGGCCCGCGGGTCGCTCACCGGGGTGGCGTAGGCCTGCTGCTGGGCCGCCGTGCGCGGCAGGGAGATGCCGACCTGGGCGAAGACGTACTGGGTGTAGCCCGAGCAGTCGAACCCCGGCCGGGGTGGTGCCGCCCCAGACGTAGGGGATGCCGGTGTAGGCGGCGGCGACGGAGAGGACCCCTCCTGTCGCGGCCGGAGCGGGCGCCGGCTCGGGGGCGGGTGCCGGCTCGGGGGCCGCGGCCGGCTGTGGAGCCGCGGTCGTCTGCGCCGGCGCGGCCTGCTGGGTGGCGACCTGCTCCTGGACCGGCGCGGCCTCGGCCGAGGACCCGGAGACCGGCGTCGCGGTGTCCTGGGCGACCGGCGCGGCCGGACGCTGACCGCTCCGGCTGGCGGCGCCGCGCTCGCGCTCGGCGACGGGCGGCGCGGCCTGGTCCGCGGTGGGGGTGGCGGCCACGACCCGGGCGGCGGAGAAGCCCGCCGTCCCGAAGGACGTCGCGGCCTCCACGACCTGCGGCGCCTTGGCGGCGACCGCCGGGCGCTCGGTGGCGGCGACGTGGTCGACGACGCGCAGCACCGCGTCCGCGGCGGCGACCCCGGTCGAGCGGTCCTGCGGAGTGGCCCCGGCGGTGACGGCGGCACCGGCGAGCAGACCGGTGGAGGTGGCGGCGACGGCGGCCGAGCGGGTGAGGGTGGCTCCGGCGACGGTCAGCCGGGTGGGCCGACGGTGGCGGCCGGGCATGGATCGGTGCATCACGGGTGTCCTCCAGTGCCTGCGGGGTGAGCTGTCGGGCTGGGGGTGGAAGTCCCCTGGTCCGGTGGGCGCCGGACCGTTCGCCCCGAGGGGCATCGCTGCCCCGGATGGGTGGGTCCCCCGCTCCTGTCGCGCGGTGCTCGTGCTGACCCCGGACACGCTGACAGGACTCGGCGGTGCGCGTCGGGTTCTCCTCCAGGGGAGAGGAGCGCAGCCGAGGCTACACAGCCCCCGGAGCCTATGTCACGTTTCGGTCACGACCCTGTGGACGAGGGGCCACCCCTCCGGGTGAGGGGGATCCGCTGACCTGCGGTGACCCCGGCCGACGTGACCGGACTCCCAGCCTGGGGGTGACCGATGTCACACCGCGGCGACGGAGCCGGGGACCGCGGGACCGACCTGCCGGCCGGACACGTGCGCCGGACCGGCTACCGGCAGAACACGTGCGCGGCCACGTCCGCCGGGAGCGAGACCGCCTCGCCGTCGAGCGCCTCCACGATCGTCCTCTCGTCCTCGACCCACACCCGCACGGGGGCACCCGGACGGATGCCGGAGTCCAGCAGCAGCCCGAGCACCTCCGGGTCGACCTGGACCGGCTCGCCGATCCGGGTGACCACGGCCTCCACCGGCTCGCCGGCGTCCCGTCCCCGGGCGATCTCCACGCTCGGACGTCCCTGTGCGGCGGGCGCCTCGGCCCGGCCCAGCTCGGCCAGCCCGGGCACCGGGTTGCCGTAGGGCGAGGTGGTGCCGTCCTCCAGCAGCGCGAGGATCCGCTGCTCGACCTGCTCGCTCATCACGTGCTCCCAGCGGCACGCCTCCTCGTGCACGAACGCCGGGTCGAGCCCGATGACGTCCACGAGCAGCCGCTCGGCCAGCCGGTGCTTGCGCATGACCCGGACCGCGGCGAGACGGCCCTCCTCGGTCAGCTCCAGCCGCCGGTCGGGCGCGAGGTGGAGCAGGCCGTCCCGCTCCATCCGGGCGACCGTCTGGGAGACGGTCGGGCCGGACTGCGCCAGCCGCTCGGCGATCCGGGCCCGCATCGGCACCACGCCGTCCTCCTCCAGCTCGAGGACGGTCTTGAGGTACATCTCGGTGGTGTCGATCAGCTCGCTCACGTCGCCATCCTACGAGCCGTCGCGACGCCGCTCAGGGCTGCAGCCGCAGGCGGTGCCACGCAGCGGGCTCGTCCAGGCCACCGGCCCCGACCCGCTCCCACACGATCCGGTCGTGCAGGCGGCTGCGCCGGCCCGCCCACAGCTCCACCCGGTCGGCCACGAGCCGGTAGCCGCCCCACCCCTCGGGCAGCGGGACGTCGTCGGCGGAGCCGGTGTCCGGGAAGCGCTCCGCGCTCTGCTGGTATGCCGCCTCCAGCGCCGCGCGGTCGGGCACCGGACTCGACTGGGCCGAGGCGTGCGCACCCACCCGGGCGCCCCACGGCCGGCTGCGGAAGTAGTTCTGGACCTGCTCGCGGGGCAGCGCCTCGGCATACCCGCGCATCCGCACGGCCCGGAACATCGCAGGCCAGGTCAGGGCGACCGCCATCCCCGGGTTGGCCGCGAGCTGCTCGCCCTTGGCCGATGAGGTGCAGGTGTAGAACGCCGGGCCCCGCCGGTCGAGGTCGCGCAGGAGCACGGTGCGCACGTCCGGGAGGCCGTCCGGGTCGCTGGTGGCCACCGACATGGCCAGCGGTTCGGGTACGTCTCCCCGCTCGCTCTGGCGGGCGACCGCCTCGGCGATCCAGTCCTGGACGATGGACCACGGGGCCCGGGGGCAGACCTCCTCGGAGAGCCCCTCCCCCTCGTAGTCCACGCGCACCGCCGAGAACGGCCCGGTGCTCACGGCTGCCGCCGGGTCCGGCGCGGCGACCGGGGCAGGGACACGGTCCGCCGCAGCTCCCCGGGACGGCGGCGCTTGGCCGGGTCGGTGTTGAGCAGGAGGGTCTCGTAGGGCAGGTTCGTGTGCGGGTGCACGCCGACCGGTTCGTTGCGCGAGAAGACGACCCAGTAGGCCTCGCCCGCGTGGAAGACCTGCTGCACCGTGCCGTCCACGACGCTGTCGGCGTGGGCCAGCGCGTGCCTCCGCGCTCCCGTGCCCAGCCGCTGACGCTGCTCGTCGACGAACTGCCGCGCGGGAGCGTCCCTGCGCAGGATCTGCTCGGCCACCTGGGGGCCGTAGCGCTGGGCGAGCGTGTAGACGACGGGGCCGTACTTCATGGCCAGCTTGGCGAGGTTCACGGGGGTGGGCACTGGTCCTCCTGCTCGGGTGGGGCGAGCCCCACGGTAGGTGATCTGCGGGGTCAACGCCCCACGGCATACCCCTGCATCCCCCGGGGGTTGGCGGCGGCGGACAGGATCCCGGTCCCCGGGTCGCGGGCCACGGCGCACAGCCGGCCCAGCGACCAGGGACCCGCGTCGACCACCTCGTGGCCGCGGGTCCGCAGGCCGGCGAGCAGCTGCGGGCCGAGGCGGGACTCGGCGACCACGACCCCGGGCTCGGTGGCGCGCGGGACGAAGCTGCCCGGGAAGCTGGTCGTGTGCAGCTGCGGCGCGTCGATCGCCTCCTGCAGGGACAGCCCGCCGACCAGGTGGCGCAGCAGGAAGACGCTCTGCCACTGGTCCTGCTGGTCGCCGCCGGGACTGCCGCAGGCCAGGACGGGTATGCCGTCGCGCAGCACGAGCGTGGGCGTGAGCGTCGTCCGGGGTCGGCGGCCGGGCACGAGCGAGCTGGGCAGTCCCTGCTCCAGCCAGGTCATCTGCAGGCGGCTGCCGAGCGCGAACCCGAGCTCGGGGATCGTCGGGGAGGACTGCAGCCAGCCGCCGCTGGGGGTCGCCGAGACGAGCATCCCCCACCGGTCGACGACGTCGACGTGGCAGGTGTCGCCACGGGTGGTGCCGTCGGCGTCCACGTCCGGGTCGCTGCTGCGGGCGCCAGGGACGGTGGGCTCACCGACCGTGGCGTCCGTGGCGCCGGCGCCCTCGACCGTGAGCGCCTGGGCGGCCAGGCGCGGGGTGCGGCCGCCCGGCGAGCCGGGCCGCACCGTCCGGTCGGCCGTCGTCCCGACGAGCGCGGCGCGGTCGGCGAGGTAGGCCTGCGAGAGCAGGTCCTCCAGCGGCACCTCGGTGCTGTCGCCGAGCCAGGCCTCGCGGTCGGCCATGGCCAGCTTCCAGGTCTCCACGAGCGCGTGCAGCCCCTCGACGGTGTCCAGGTCGGTGGCGGCGGGGTCCCCGGCGCCGAGGTGGTCCAGCATCCCCAGCACCTGCAGGAGGGCCGGACCCTGCCCCCAGGGGCCGGTCTTGGCGATCGTGTGGCCGTGCCACTCCGCGGTGACGGCGTCCTCCCAGGTGGCCTCGAAGTCGGCCATGTCCGCGCGCGGTGAGCACGCCGGGCAGCACGGGACCGCCGGGGTGACGGAAGGCGCGGCGGGCGAAGGCGTCCACGGCCTGCGCTACGAAGCCCTGCGACCAGGCGCGGCGCACGGCGTCGATCCCCTGCTCGCGGGTCCCGGTGGACGAGCGCTCCTCCGCGAGCAGCCGCTCGAGGGTGTCTGCCCAGGCGGGGTTGGCGAACAGCGTCCCCGGCCCGGGTGGCGCGCCACCGACGAGCCAGGTGTCGGCCGAGGTCGTCCAGTCCTCCTCGAAGAGGCCCTGCACCGAGGCGACGGTGGCGCTGACCCGCTCCAGGACCGGGTGGCCGTGCCGGGCGTAGTGCAGGGCCGGGGCCGCCACCTCGGCCAGGCTCATGGTGCCCAGGTCGCGCAGCAGGACGAGCCAGGCCTCGGTGGCGCCGGGCACCGCGGTGGCCAGCGGACCGGCTCCCGGCACGCGGTCCAGCCCCACGGCGGCGAAGTGCTCGGCGGTGGCGGCGGCAGGGGCCGGCCCCTGCCCGCAGAGCACCCGCGGGACCGGGTCGGCGGCGGAGGCGACGAGGAGCGGCAGGTCGCCACCGGGCCCGTTGAGGTGCGGCTCGACGACCTGGAGCACCAGTCCGGCGGCGACGGCGCCGTCGGCGGCGTTGCCGTCGAGCTCGAGCATCCGCATGGCGGCCTGGGACGCCAGCCAGTGGGTGCTGGAGACCATCCCGTGGGTGCCGGTCAGGGTCGGTCGGGTGGTGAAGGTCGCCATCAGGCGAGGGTCGCCAGCACGGGCACCAGCAGCAGCGCGGCCAGGGCCAGCAGGACGACGAGGCGTCGGGCTCGGGCGTTCATCAGGTCACCTTCTCGGGGAGGGGTTCGGTCAGCGCCGCGCCGCGCTCGAGGACGAGCGGACGGAGCCAGCTGGGACGCAGCCGGAGGCGCAGGTTGTCATGGTGCATCACGTAGATGGTCGCAAGGACCGCGGTGGCTCCGCACGCGATGGTGGCGATGAGGATGGTCCAGCGCGCACCCCAGTGCTCGCCGATCCACCCGATGAGCGGGGACCCCAGCGGGGTGCCGCCGAAGAAGACGGTCATGTAGAGGGCCATGACCCGGCCCCGGACGGCGGGGTCCACCGACAGCTGCACCATGGCGTTGGCGCTCACCATGACCGTCAGCGCGGTCAGCCCGGTGGGGATCAGCAGGACCGTGTAGACGAGGAAGGTGGGGGCGAGCGCGGCGAGGAAGGTGAACACGGCGAAGGCTGCGAGCGACCCCAGCAGGAGCCGCCAGCGCGGACGGTCGCGCCGGGCGGCCAGCAGCGCCCCCGCCAACGACCCGATCGCCATGACCGAGCCGGTGACGCCGTACTCCTGCACCCCCTTGCCGTAGATCTCGGTGGCCATGAGGGCGTTGGTGATCTGGAAGTTCATCCCGAAGGTGCCGTGCATGAACGCGATCACCATGATGAGGATGATGTCCGGGCGCCCCCGGACGTAGGCCACCCCCTCGCGCACCTTGGCCCGCCCCTTGCCGGTCCTGTCCGGGGGCGGGGTCAGCAGCGCGGGGTCGAGGAGGAGCAGCGCCAGGATGACCGCGGCGAAGGTGGCCGCGTTGACGAGCAGCGTGGGGCCGGTGCCGAGCCAGGCGATGAGGACGCCGGCCGTGGCCGGGCCCAGCAGCCGGCCGGAGTGGAAGGAGGCGCTGTTCAGACCTACCGCGTTGGTCAGCCGCTCCGGGGGCACCATCTCCGAGACGAAGGCCTGCCGGGCGGGGGCGTCGAAGGCCGCGGCCGCGCCGCTGAGGAAGGCCATGACGTACATGTGCCACAGCTCCATCTGGCCCGACAGCACCCACAGCCCCATGATCACGGCGAACAACCCCATGAGGGACTGGCTGATCATCATCACGCGGCGTTTGGGGAAGGCGTCGCTGACGGACCCCGCGATCGGGCTGAGCAGCACGATCGGCAGGAACTGCAGCCCGGTGACGATGCCCAGGGCCGAGGCGGAGTTCTCGGTGAGCTCGGTGAGCACGACCCAGTCCTGGGCGACGCGGCCCATCCAGGTGCCGGTGTTGGAGACGAGGGCGCCGGCGGCGTAGACGCGGTAGTTGCGCACCGACAGGGCGGCGAACATGGTGCTCACCGGTCCACCACCTCCCCGAGCAGGTCGGTGGCCTCGCGCAGCACCCGGCGCTGCTCCCCGGTGAGGCCCTCGAGCCGCTCGGTCATCCAGGCGTCGCGGTGGGCACGTTCCCGGCGCACGGTCTCCTCGCCCTCGCTGGACAGCGTGAGGCGCACCAGCCGGCCGTCGTGCTCGTCGGCCGACCGGGAGGCCCACCCCGCCTCGCAGACCTGCGCGACCGCCCGGCTCATGCTGGGGGCGCTGACCTGCTCGATCGCGGCCAGCTCACCGACGGTGCGGGGCTGCTCGGCCAGGCGGACCAGGACGCTGAACAGGTGCGGCGGGATCGTGTTGTCGGCGTCGTAGCGCACCCGGCGCGCGACCCGCATGCACGCGATGCGCAGGTCGTGCGCCAGCGCGGAGGTGTCGGGGTCGGGCGAAGGCACGATCCTTAGTCTAGGTCATTACCCGACCTAACGACTCTGCGCGCAGCCCGCCCCGGGAGCACGGCCGGTCGCGGGGCGGTCGCGGGCAGATCTGGGGGGGTCGGTCGGCGGACCTCAGACGCCGAGCCAGCCCTGGATGGGGTCGATCCCGAAGTAGACCAGGAAGAGCACCGCGACGATCCACATGAGCACGTGCACGCTGCCCGCCTTGCCGCGGACCACCTTCAGCAGCACGTAGGCCACGAAACCCGCGCCGATGCCCGCGGTGATCGAGTAGGTGAACGGCATGAGCACGATGGTGAGGAAGGCCGGCAGGGCGATCTCCAGGTCGTCCCAGTCGATGCCGGTCACCTGCTGCATCATGAGGAAGCCGACGATGACCAGGGCCGGGGTGGCGGCCTCGTGCGGCACGACCGCCACGAGCGGGGAGAGGAAGGTGGCCAGCAGGAAGAGGACCCCCGTGACGATGGAGGCCAGACCCGTGCGCGCCCCCTCGCCGACGCCGGCGGTGGACTCGATGTAGGAGGTGTTGCTGCTGACGCCGGCGGCACCGCCGGCGGCGGCCGCCAGGGAGTCGACGACGAGGATGCGGCGGGTGTTGGGCGGGTTGCCCTCCTCGTCGAGCAGGTCGGCCTCGGCGCCGACCGCGACCATGGTGCCCATCGTGTCGAAGAAGTCCGCGAGCATGAGCGTGAAGACGAGCAGCAGGACGGCCGTCGCCCCGATGGCCGAGAACGACCCGAGCAGGCTGAACTCGCCGAGCAGGCTGAAGTCGGGCGTGCGCACCAGCGACTCCGGCAGCGCCGGGACGTTCAGGCCCCAGCCCGTCGGGTTGCTCCCGTCCGGGGCCTGCGCACCGACCTGGACGACCGCCTCCACGACGATCGCCAGCACGGTGGCGGTGATGATGCCGTAGAGGATGGCGCCCTGGACCCGCAGGGTGAGCAGGGCCGCGATGAGGAAGAGCCCGACGAGGAAGACGAGGGTGGGCCAGCCGGCGAGGAACCCGCCCACGCCCAGCTCCACGGGGACGGGGCCTCCGACGGGCTTGCGGACCACCCCGGCGTCCACCAGGCCGATGATCGTGATGAACAGGCCGATGCCCACGCTGATCGCGACCTTCAGCTGGGCCGGGATGGCCCGGAAGACCGCCTCCCGGAAGCCGGTGAGGACCAAAACCAGGATGATGAGGCCCTCCAGGACCACCAGACCCATCGCGTCCGCCCAGGTCATCCCCTCCAGGCTGGCCACCCCGTAGGCGACGAACGCGTTCAGGCCCAGACCCGTCGCGAGGGCGAGCGGATAGTTGGCGACGGCGCCCATGAGGATGGTCATCACGCCGGCCACGAGCGCGGTCACCGCGGCGATGACCGCCAGGTCGCCGCCGGCGAGGAACTCACCGGTCCCGTCGGGAACGGTCCCGATGATGAGCGGGGTTGAGCACGATGATGTAGGCCATCGTGAAGAAGGTGGCCAGACCGCCGCGGATCTCGCGGGCCACCGTCGAGCCCCGCTCCGTGATATGGAAGTAGCGGTCGAGGGTCGATCCGGACTGGGCGGATCCGGGCACGCGGGTGCCGGCGGAGGTGTCGGGCATGCGCGCTAGCGTAGTGCCGTGGACCAGGCCCCCCGAACTCCGTCACCGGACGACATCACGGTCCCGCAGAGCCGGGTGCGCACCGTCGTGCTGGTCCGCTGGGGCCTGCTCCTCTGGGCCGTCGCCCTGCTGCTCCTGCTCCTCGTCCCCGCCCTGCGGTCCGACGGCCGGGAGTGGTGGGTGTGGATCCCGGTCGCGGGCCTGGTCGGTGGAGCGCTGGGGCACGTCTACCTGACGCGCGGACGCGGCAACGCCGAGATGGCCTGACGGGCCGGGTCAGCGCTCGAGGAACTCGATCTCGGACTCGTCGTCCAGCACCGGCGGGTCCACGCGCTCCGGAGGGCGCCGCTCGACGTCCACCTCGCTGTGCGCCCCGCACCCGAAGGTCAGCGCCACCACGGACCCGTCGGCGGGCGACCACTCGTTGGCGCACACGCCGAAGACCGAGCGCAGGGCGCCCGCCATCGGGACGAAGTAGCCGCAGGTGGAGCAGGGGGCCGGAGCCTTGCGCGCGGTGTCGCTCGTCGGTCCGTGCTCGCCCTCCCACCAGCGGGTGGCGGCGGCGTCCCTGCCCTCGGCGGAGAGCACCCGGGGTCGTCCCAGACCCAGCTCCCAGGTGGCGACCTGGTCCACGTCCTCCTCCCCGGTGGCCTCCCACCCGGGCTCCAACCGCGGGTCCTCCTCGACGTAGGGCGTGCGGTCCTGCGGCCCGATGTCCCCGGGGGCCAGGCGCTCGGCGTAGGGCACCCACTCCGGGGAGAGCAGCGCCCCCTCGCCGGGGAGCAGGTGGACCTCGGAGACCGTGGCCCGGCGGGCCCGCGAGGCGCGGGCGAGGGTGACTGCCCAGCGCCAGCCCGGGTAGGCCCGGGCGGTGCAGGCGAAGGAGTGGGTCGCGACCCGGTCGCTCTCCATGGCGACGCCGAGGTGCTCCCCCACCGTGCCGGGCTCGGCGATCTCCTCGGCGGCCAGCCGGGCGACCTCCACGGCGGAGGTGAGGACGGCGTCGGCCTTGGGGGCGGCCACCGGCGTCAGCTCCCGGCCTCGAACTGGTCGGCGACGGCCCGCAGGGCCTTGGCCAGCGTGGCACCGTGGGCGCGGTCGGGGTAGTGGCCCTTGCGCAGCGACGTCGAGGTCTGGTCCAGCAGGGTGATGAGGTCCTCGACGACGACCACCATCTCCTCGGCGGGCTTGCGGTCGCGCAGCGTCAGCCCGCGGGAGACCGAGGGCGGCGGGTCGAGCAGCCGCACGTGCAGCGCCTGGTCGCCCTTCCTACCGGCGACGATGTCGAACTCCACCCGGGTGCCGCGGGTGAGCGTCTCCGTGCCGGCGGGCAGCGCCGTGCGGGGGGGACGAAGACGTCGTCGCCCTCGTCGCTGGCGAGGAAGCCGAAGCCCTTGTCCTCGTCGTAGAACCTGACCTTGCCGGTGGGCACGGGACACCTCACGAAGTGGTTGGGGGGAAATGGTGCGTCCGCCGAGGATATCGCCCCGCGGCGGGCCTGGCGAACACCTTTCCCCGCCCACGCCCCCTCAGGCCGCCAGGCCCACGCGCCCGACCTGCGCGACCGGAGCTCCGTCCGGGGCGGGGCGAGCGCCGACCGTCCCGGCGGCGACGAGCGCGGCATACGCACCCTGTCGCCCGAGCAGCTCGGCGTGGGTTCCCTGCTCGACCACCCGGCCGGCGTCCAGGACGACGACGAGGTCGGCCTCGCGCACGGTGGAGAGCCGGTGGGCGATGGTCACCACCGTGCGCCCCCGGCCCACCCGGTCCAGGGCCGCCTGAACGGCCGCCTCGGTGCGGGTGTCCAGGGCGCTGGTGGCCTCGTCGAGGACCAGCACCTGGGGGTCGCGGAGCAGGGTGCGGGCCAGCGCGAGCCGCTGCTGCTCCCCGCCGGAGAAGCGGTGGCCGCGGGCCCCCACGACCGTGTCGTAGCCGTCGGGCAAGCCGGCCACGTGGTCGTGGATCTGGGCGTCCCGGGCCGCCTGCACGAGCTGCTCGTCGGTGGCCTCCGGCCGGGCCAGGCGCAGGTTCTCCCTGACGGAGGCGTGGATCAGGTAGGTCTCCTGGGACACGACCCCGACCACGGCGGCGCGCTCGGCCGAGGGCAGGTCCCGCAGGTCGATCCCGTCGAGGAGCACCCGCCCGCGGGTGGGGTCGTCCAGACGGGTCAGCAGGGAGGCGAGCGTGCTCTTGCCCGAGCCGGTCGCACCGACCAGGGCCACGGTGGCACCGGCCGGGACGACGAGGTCCACGTCGGCGAGCGCGTCGCGGACGGCGCCGGGGTGGCGGTAGGTGACCCCCTCCAGCCGCAGCTCGCCGCGCGCGTGCGTCGGGTCGAGGGTCCGGGCCGACGCCGGGTCGGGCTCGGCGACCTCGACCGGCAGGTCGAGGTACTCGAAGATCCGGCTGAAGAGCGCCATCGAGGCGGTCACCTGCACGCCGACCGAGAGCAGCCCCATCACCGGACGGAAGATCCCGGCCTGCAGGGCGGTGAACGCCACGAGCGTGCCGATGGAGATGCCGGCGCCGGTCACGGGAAGGCCGGCGACGAGGTAGAGCGCGGCCGGCACCACGGCGAAGACGATGCCCATCGTGGCGGTCCGCCACCGGCCGGCGATCTGTGCGGCGACCTCCAGGTCCAGCAGGCCGGCGCTGTGGTCGGAGAACCGGCGGGCGAGCCGCTCCCCCGCCCCCAGGGTCTTGCTGAGGCGGGCCCCGCTGACCGACAGCGACTCCTCGACCTGGGCGTGCAGCCCGGCGAGCGCCTTCTGCCGGCGGTCGGTGGCGTCGCGCCGCAGCCGGGCGACGGACCGGGTGACCAGGACCGCGGGCGGGATGACGACGAGGGACAGCAGCGCCAGCGCCGGGCTCAGGACGACCATCGCGACGAGCGTGCCGACGACGGTGGCCACGTTGCCGGCCAGCGAGGTGGCGGTCGAGGTCACCACGCCCTGCAGCCCCGACACGTCGTGGGTGAGCCTGGACTGCACCTCGCCCGAGCGGGTCCGGGTGAAGAAGGCCAGCGGCTGACGCTGCAGGGTGGTGAACAGGTCGGTCCGCAGGCGGTGCATGATCCGCTGGCCGACCGTGGTGCTGATCCAGGTCTGCAGGACCCCGAGCACGGCGGTCACGACCGCGGCCCCCACCATGAGGCCGACGAGCACGAGCAGCAGCCGCACGTCCTGCTCGGGGATCGCCACGTCGACGATCTCCTTGACCAGGAAGGGGGCGACCAGCCCGAGGGCCGAGCTGGTGACGATCAGGACGAGCACGGCGGCGACGGCGCGCCGGTGGGGGGCGAAGAGGGCCAGGACGCGGCGGCCGCTGACGGGGTGGGCGGCCTGCTGGGCGCGGTCGCGGGGGTCGGGGCGGGCTCCGGCGCCGGGGCCGCGTCCACCGCGTCCGCCGTCGCCGCGCTCCCCGGTGCCGGGGGCGAGGCTCGAGACGTCGGTCATCCGCGTCTCCTTTCCGTGGTGGCCGGTCGTCGGTGCCGGCCGCGCCGCACGGCGCAGTGGTGTCAACATAGTGAGGTTGCCTCTTTATTTCCCCCCGCCCCTAGGATCCGGGTATGCCGTCCTCGTCCGCCCCACCCTCCCCGGACCCCGGCGACGGCCACGCGCCCGGCGCCCCGCGGCATACCTGCGGGGTGCCCGATCCCGCCGACCTCAGCGAGGTGGACCTGCTTCTGCGGCTGGCCCGGCGCTGGCGGCGGGTCGGCGCGCAGGAGGCCGCCCACCACGGTCTGACGCCGCACCAGGAGCGGGGCCTGCTCGCGGTGGCCCGGCTCACCCGCCGGGGTGGGGAGGGCGGCAGCACCGCCGGCGCCCGCGTCTCCGCCCTGGACCGAGCCGAGCACCTGGGCATCGCCCCCCGGTCGGCCACGGAGGTCGCCGACGCCCTCGAGGCCGCCGGCCTCCTCGTCCGCGCCCCCGACCCCTCCGACCGGCGGGCGGTGCTGCTGACCCTCACCACCCGCGGCTCGGACCTGGTCGGGCGGGTGCGGGACGAGCGCCGGGCCGCGGGCGACGCCGCCGTGGGCGACCTCTCCCCGGACGACCGCACGGAGCTGCGGCGCCTCCTGCTGGCGCTCCTGGAGGCCGGGCGCACGGACGGGCGGGGCACCCCGACCGGAGGTGCCCCGCCCTGACCCGCGCGCGGTCCTGCTAGACGCGGGCCTCCTCGACGACGTCGGAGGCATCCCCGTCGCCGAAGGCGTAGGCGGACTCGCGGTGCTCGGAGAGGTCGACCCCGCGGGCCTCGTCCTCCGCGCTGACCCGGAACCCGATGGTCCGGGCGATCGCCAGCCCGATCAGGGCGGTGAGCACGCCGGTGTAGAGCACAGTGAAGACGGTGGCCGCGAGCTGGGCGACCAGCTGGTCGGCGCCGCCGCCGTAGAGGAGGCCGCCGCCCGCGCCGTCGACGGGCAGGGCCAGGAAGCCGATGGCCACGGTGCCGATGATGCCGGCGACCAGGTGGACCCCGACGACGTCGAGGGCGTCGTCGTAGCCGAAGCGGTACTTCAGGCCGACCGCCAGGGCGGACCCGACGCCGGCCAGCAGGCCGATGAGGACGGCGCCCAGCGGGGAGACGCTGGCGCAGGCCGGGGTGATCGCGACGAGCCCCGCGACCACGCCCGAGGCGGCACCGATGGAGGTGGGCCGGCCGTCGCGGACCCGCTCGGTGAGCATCCAGGCCAGCATCGCGGCGGCCGGGGCGACCATCGTGTTGACCCAGATCAGGCCGGCCTCCTCGACGGTGCCCGCGGCACCGCCGTTGAAGCCGAACCAGCCGAACCACAGCAGCGCGGTGCCGATCATCACCAGCGGGATGTTGTGCGGGCGGTGGAAGCCCTTGGTCCGGCCGAAGTCGGCCCGGGAGCCGATGATGTAGACGAGCACCAGCGCGGCCAGTCCGGCGTTGATGTGCACGACGGTGCCGCCGGCGAAGTCGATCGCCTCGCCGAAGACCCGCCCCACGGCTCCGTCGGCCGACAGCAGCCCGCCGCCCCAGACCATGAAGGCCAGCGGGCAGTACACGAGCGTCACCCACACCGGCACGAAGACCGACCAGGCGCCGAAGCGGGTCCGGTCGGCGACCGCCCCGGAGATGAGCGCCACGGTGATGATCGCGAAGGTCGCGCCGAAACCGATCCCGACGAGGTCGGCGGTGCCGACGTGCTGGGCCAGGCCCAGGTCGGCGAACGGGTCGCCCACGAGCCCGCCGAGCACCCCGGGGGCCGAGGTCATGCCGTAGCCCCAGAGCACCCAGACCACCCCGACCATGCCGATCGAGACGAAGCTCATCATCACCATGTTGAGGGCGGCCTTGGCGCGGGCCATGCCGCCGTAGAAGAACGCCAGACCCGGCGTCATGAGCAGCACGAGGGCCGCGGACACCATGACCCAGACGTCACCTGCGGTGAGTTCCATCTGTTGCCTCCTGAAGAGTTGCGGTGGACGGCCCGTCCGGCCACGCCCTCGGGGGCGGACGAACCGTGGTCCCGTCAGTCAAGGGCAGCGATGTTTCGGGAGCGGGCGCGTCGGCGTAACGGTTGCGTTACGCGCGTTTCGGGAAGGTAAAACCTTGCGGCCGAGGTGGGTCAGACCCCGCCGGTCCGGCGGTCCCGGCCACGGGTCCCGGCCAGGACCGCGTGCGCGCGCCCCAGCCGGTCGCGCCACCACCGCTCCCGCTCCGCGGGGGCCCGGTATGCCGCCAGCAGGGCGGGGTCGACGGCGCTGCGGGCCGTGTCGGCCCGGGCCGTCGTCAGCCGCCCACCCACCGGGAGCAGGGGCTCGGGCACGACGTCCGCGGCCAGGAGCGCGGCGGTCCCCAGCCCGCAGTCGTGGTCCAGCCGCGGCAGAGCGGCCGCCAGGGCCACGCCGGCCGCCAGCCCGACCGACGTGTCCAGCGCCGAGGACACCACGGCCGGCAGGCCGCACGCCTGCACGACGGCCAGCGCCCGGGCGACCCCGCCCAGCGGGGCCACCTTGACGACGACCAGGTCGGCGGCCTCCTCGCGGGCCACCCGCAGCGGGTCCTCGGCCCGGCGGACCGACTCGTCGGCGGCGACCGGCACGTCGGTGCCGTCCCGGGCCAGAGCCACCCGCAGGGCCGCCAGCTCCTCGACGGTCGCGCACGGCTGCTCGGCGTACTCCAGGTCGTGGCGGGCCAGCCGGCGCAGCGCCGCCCGCGCCTGCTCGACGTCCCAGGCACCGTTGGCGTCGACCCGCACCCGGGCGCCCGGCCCCGCCACCCGCCGCACCTCGGCCACCCGGGCCAGGTCGTCGGTCAGCTCCTCGCCGCCCTCGGCGACCTTGACCTTCACCGTCCGGCACCCGGGGAAGCGGGCCAGCACCCCGGCCACGTCCGCGGGCCCGACCGCCGGGACAGTGGCGTTGACCCCCACCTCGGTGCGCACCGGGTCCGGCAGCCCGCGCCAGCCCAGCTCGACCGCGGCCGCCAGCCAGCGGGCGGCGTCCCGGTCGTCGTACTCCACGAACGGGGCCCACTCGGCCCACCCGAGCGGGCCCCGCAGCAGGACCACCTCACGGCGCAGGACGCCACGGAAGCGCACGCGCATCGGCAGGTCCACCACGTGGGCGGCGGCGAGCAGGTCCTCCAGGGAGGGCAGGCCGTCGAGCTCGGGCCCCGGCTGCGGCGCGGGCGGCTGCGTCAACGTGGTCGCTCCTTCGACGGGCGGTCGGACCGGGCCAGCCTACGAGGACGGGGCGTTGACAGCGCGCACCGCCCGGAGCACACTGGACCTTGATTCGACATTCATCGATGCAACGACCAGGAGGTCGCCCATGAGCACCACCGCCACCCCTGCCGGCACCCCGGCGACCCCCGTCGAGGGTGACCGCGACGACGTCCGTGCGCTGGTCCGGGCCAGGTATGCCGCCTCGGCCCGGCACGCGCTCGCCCTCACCGACGTGAGCCGTCCGGCCGCCGAGGGGGACCCCGGCTGCTGCGGACCCTCGGGCGGCTGCTGCGAGGGGACCACCAAGGACCCGATGAGCGCGGACCTCTACGACCCCGCGCAGGCACCGTCGGCGGGAGCGCTGGCGGCCTCCCTGGGCTGCGGCAACCCGACGGCGCTGGCCGACCTGCGGCCGGGGCAGGACGTCTTGGACCTCGGCTCCGGGGGCGGCCTCGACGTGCTGCTCTCGGCCCGCCGCGTCGCTCCCGGCGGCACCGCCTACGGCGTCGACATGACACCCGAGATGCTCGAGCTCGCCCGACGCCACCAGGCCGAGGCGGGGGTGGACAACGCCACCTTCCTGAAGGGCGCGATCGAGGACGTGCCGCTGCCGGACGGCGCGGTCGACGTCGTCATCTCCAACTGCGTGGTCAACCTCTCCCCCGACAAGCCCGCGGTCGCCCGGGAGGCCCACCGGGTGCTGCGCCCCGGCGGCCGCCTGGCGGTCTCCGACATCGTCCTGCTGCGACCGGTGGCCGACGAGCTGGCACCGGTGGTGGCCCTGTGGACCGGCTGCATCTCCGGCGCGCTGCACGCCGACGAGTACGTCCAGATCCTCATGGCGGCCGGCTTCACCGACGTGGGCGTCGAGATCACCCGGCGCTACTCCCGGGCCGAGCTCGTCGAGCTGGCCGACCAGGTCGACCCCTCGGAGCTGCCGGCAGGACTGTCGCAGGAGGAGCTGGTCGACGCCCTCGACGGCACCTTCGCCAGCGCGTTCGTGCGCGCCCGCCGCCCCTGAGGGCAGGGCCGGGGCGCCCGGCGAGGACGGCCCGGTGGCCACCCCCGAGGAGCGGCTTCGGCGCGGGCCGGCCTCAGCGGTCGGCCGACCAGTGCGCCACGTGCTGCAGCGGCGCCAGGGCGTCCCGCACCGGGCGGTAGTAGACCCAGGTCCCGCGCCGCTCGCTCTCGATGAGCCCCGCCTCGCGCAGCTTGCGCAGGTGGTGGGACACGGTGGGCTGGGAGACCCCGACGTCCCCGAGGTCGCAGACGCAGGTCTCCCCGTCGCCGTCGGCGATCCGGGAGTAGAGCCGCAGCCGGACCGGGTCGGCGAGCGCCTTGAGCAGGCCGGCCAGCTCCTCGGCCTCCCCGACGGCCAGCCCGTCGGCCGGGCAGCAGGTGGGCGAGCAGACCGGGCCGTCGGCGGGGCGCAGACCCTCTCCCGGACCCCCGTCCACCTCGGGGTCGACGGCCCGCGCCGGCCTGGCGGGGTCGGGGGCGGCGAGGGTCGTCGGGCTCATCTGCATACTTTGACAAGGATCGAAGCCCTGGGCAAGACTGCGGGTGCGCGTTCTTCGACAGTCGTCGATACAACCGCAGCGCCGTCGCGACCGCAAGGACCTCCATGACCTCCCCTCCCCTCGCCCCGCCGCAGCCGACCGCGCAGCTGTCGACGACCGACCGCTACCTGCCGGTGTGGATCGGCGTGGCCATGGTCCTGGGCCTGCTGCTGGGCCGCCTCGTGCCCGGCCTGGACGCCTGGCTGGGCGCGGTCGAGATCGACGGCATCTCCTTGCCGATCGCCCTGGGCCTGCTGGTGATGATGTACCCGGTGCTGGCCAAGGTCCGCTACGACCGCCTCGACACCGTGGTCGCGGACCGCCGGATGCTGCTCAGCTCGCTGGCGCTCAACTGGCTGGTGGGGCCGGCGCTGATGTTCGCGCTGGCCTGGCTGTTCCTGCCCGACCTGCCGGAGTTCCGCACCGGGCTCATCATCGTCGGCCTGGCCCGCTGCATCGCCATGGTCGTCATCTGGAACGACCTGGCCTGCGGCGACCGCGAGGCCGCGGCCGTCCTCGTGGCGCTGAACTCGATCTTCCAGGTGTTCGCCTTCGCCGGCCTCGGCTGGTTCTACCTCACGGTGCTGCCGGGCTGGCTCGGTCTCGAGCAGGCGGCCCTGGACGTCAGCCCGTGGCAGATCGCGAAGTCGGTGCTCATCTTCCTGGGCATCCCGCTGCTGGCCGGGTGGCTGTCCCGGGTCTGGGGCGAGCGCGCCCACGGCCGGGAGTGGTACGAGGAGCGGTTCCTGCCGGTCGTAGGCCCCTGGGCGCTGCGCGGACTGCTGTTCACGATCGTGCTGCTCTTCGCGCTGCAGGGCGAGCGGATCACCTCCCAGCCGCTGGACGTGGCCCGGATGGCCGTGCCCCTCCTGCTCTACTTCGGGATCATGTGGGGTATGGGGTTCGCGCTCGGGTGGGTCCTCGGGATGACCTACGAGCGCACGACCACGCTGGCCTTCACCGCGGCGGGCAACAACTTCGAGCTGGCGATCGCCGTGGCCATCGCGACCTTCGGCGTCACCTCCGGCCAGGCCCTGGCCGGCGTCGTCGGTCCGCTCATCGAGGTGCCCGTCCTCGTCGGCCTGGTCTACGTGTCCCTGGCGCTGCGCCGCCGCTTCCCCGTCCGCACCCCCGTCCGTCAGGAGATTCCGTGAGCACCCCCAGCGTCCTGTTCGTCTGCGTCCACAACGCCGGCCGCTCCCAGATGGCGGCCGGCTGGCTGGAGCACCTCGCCGGCGACCGGGTGCAGGTCCGCTCCGCCGGCTCGGCCCCCGGGGACGCGGTGAACCCCGCCGCGGTCCGGGCCATGGCCGAGGTGGGCGTGGACATCTCCGGCGGCATCCCCAAGGTCCTGACCACCGAGGCGGTCGAGGCCTCCGACGTGGTGATCACGATGGGCTGCGGGGACACCTGCCCGATCTACCCGGGCACGCGCTACGAGGACTGGGAGCTGGACGACCCGGCCGGCCAGGGGGTGGACGCCGTGCGGCCCATCCGCGACGAGATCCGCCGGCGGGTCGTCGACCTCCTGCGGTCCCTCGGGATCGACCCGGTGGCTCCGTAGGCCGCGCCCGGCTCCCGCCGGAAGAGCCCTCCCCGCCCCGACTAGGGTGATCGGCGTGGACGAGCAGCGCACCCCCGACCCCTCGACGACGCCCGACGACGACGCTCACGACGTCGGTCACGAGAGCCTCGACACCCAGGACGGCGGTGCGGACGCCCGGTCCGTCTCGGAGACCTTCGACCCGCAGGCGTGGGAGGAGGTGCCGGGGTTCGAGCTGACCGACGTCACCTACCACCGGGCCCGCGACGTCGGCTGCGTCCGGATCGCCTTCGACCGCCCGGAGGTGCGCAACGCCTTCCGTCCGCACACCGTCGACGAGCTCTACCGGGTGCTCGACCACGCGCGCCGATCCCCCGACGTCGGGGTGGTGCTGCTCACCGGCAACGGCCCCTCTCCCAAGGACGGGGGGTGGGCCTTCTGCTCCGGCGGCGACCAGCGGATCCGGGGGCGGTCCGGCTACCAGTACGCCAGCGCCCCGGACGCGGACCCCACGGCGCAGGGGGTCGACGAGGCCCGGGTGAAGGCGGAGGGCGGCCGGCTGCACATCCTGGAGGTCCAGCGGCTCGTCCGGACCATGCCCAAGGTCGTGGTCGCCGTGGTCAACGGCTGGGCCGCCGGAGGCGGGCACAGCCTGCACGTGGTGTGCGACCTGACGATCGCCTCCCGCGAGCACGCGCGGTTCAAGCAGACCGACGCCGACGTCGGCAGCTTCGACGCCGGCTACGGCTCGGCCTACCTGGCCAGGATGGTCGGCCAGAAGTTCGCCCGTGAGATCTTCTTCCTGGGGCGGACCTACGACGCGGAGACGATGCAGCGCATGGGCGCGGTCAACATCGTGGCCGACCACGCCGACCTGGAGGCCGAGGCGCTGCAGGTGGCCCGCGAGATCATGGGCAAGAGCCCCACCGCCCAGCGGATGCTCAAGTTCGCCCTCAACCTCACCGACGACGGGCTCATGGGGCAGCAGGTCTTCGCCGGCGAGGCCACCCGGCTGGCCTACATGACCGACGAGGCGGTGGAGGGCCGGGACTCGTTCCTGCAGAAGCGCGACCCCGACTGGTCCGGCTTCCCCTGGTACTACTGAGAGCATCTGCGCCGCGCCCCGCGACCGTGGGAGACTGGAGAGCATCCGTCCGCAGTCCGGCCACCGGGGAGGAACGACCCGTGCGACGCGCACCGCTCATCGTCCTGACCGTGGCCGCGCTGACTCTGTCCGGCTGCAGCGGGGACGGGTCCCCGGAGGCACCACCGGCGCCGACGGGGGACGCCGCGCCGGAGGACCCGGCCACCACCGACGGTGGGACCGGCGCTGGGGACGACGCGGGCGGGTCGACCGCCGGCCCGGACGGGACCGACCCCGGCATCGACCCCGGCACCGACGGGGACGCCACCACCGACGGTGCCGACACCTCCCGGGCCACCGTGGACCCCGAGGAGGTCGAGGGCGGGGAGGACGGCCAGGCGGCCGCCGACGTGGCCCAGGCCTTCGTCGCCGCCATGGTGCGGGCCGACCCCGCCGCCTGCGACCACATGGTCTCCTTCAGCGACGTCCAGCGCCCGATGAGCGAGGTCGAGGAGGATCAGGAGCTCTGCGCGGAGCTGCTGCCCGTGGTGCTGGCCGAGGAGGTCGACGCCCAGGGCCTGGACGAGGAGGGGGCGACGATGCTGGCCGGGATGGAGATCGCCGGCGCCGAGGTGGACGGGGACACCGCGGTCGTGGACCGCGACAACGTCTCGCCGCTGTTCGCCGACTCCCTGGGCGAGGAGACGATCACGCTGACCCGCATCGAGGGTCGCTGGTACGTCGACCTCGACCGCTCGTTCGTGCCGCCGGACCCCCGCTGACGTGACCCGCCCGCCCTCGTCCGCCGGGGTGCTCCGCACCCACCCGGACGACCTCGTGGTGCCCGCCGGGGCCCGCTGGTCCGAGGTGTCCGCACGCCTGGAGCAGATCCTGGACCCGGCCGCTCCCGCGGACGGACCCGCCGTCGTCGTGGCCACGTCGGGCTCCTCGGGCCGCCCCAAGCGGGTCCGGCTCGGAGCACCGGCGCTGCGGGCCTCGGGGGAGGCCACCGCCGCGGTCCTGGGAGGACACGGCCGGTGGGTCCTGGCCCTGCCCACCCACCACGTCGCCGGGCTGCAGGTCCTCGCCCGGTCGGTCCTCGCCGGGACCGTCCCGGTGGCCCTGGCGCAGGGGAGGCCGTTCACCTGCGCCGCCTTCGTCCGCGCGGTGGACGAGGCGGCCGGGCGGGGCCGCCGCAGCAGCGCGCAGGGGCGGGTGCCCCTGTACGCCTCGCTGGTCCCGACGCAGCTGCACCGCGTGCTCGGCGAGGGACCCGGTGCGGCGGCGGCCGCCCGGCTGGACGCCGTCCTGCTGGGCGGTGCGGCGGCGGAGCCCGACCTCCTGGCCCGGGCGCAGGCCGCCGGCGTCCGGGTCGTGCGCACCTACGGCATGAGCGAGACCGCGGGCGGGTGCGTCTACGACGGCCGTCCCCTGCCCGGCGTCCTGGTCCGCACCGGTCCTCGGACGACCGCGTCCGGATCGCGGGGCCGGTGCTGGCCGACGGGTACCTGGACGACCCCGACCTGACCGCCGCCTCCTTCGTCGTCGAGGACGGTCGGCGGTGGTTCGTCACCGGTGACCGCGGACGCCTGCGGGAGGGGCGTCTGCAGATCCTCGGCCGGCTCGACGACCTGATCGTCACCGGGGGGCACAAGGTCGAGCCGCGGGACGTGGAGGCCGCGCTGCGGACGGTGCCGCAGGTCGAGGACGCGCTCGTCGTCGGCGTCCCCGACCCCGAGTGGGGGCAGGTCGTCGCCGCCCTGCTCGTCCTCACCGGCCCCGCGGCCGGGGGCGCGGGCACGGACCTGGGCCGGGTGCGCGAGGCGCTGACGTCCACCCTGCCCCGCCACGCACTGCCACGCCGGCTGCTGGTGGGCGACGCCATACCCCTGCTGCCCTCGGGGAAACCGGACCGCCTGCGGGTGGCCAGGCTGCTGCAGGAGGCCCCGACGTGACGGGAGCTGGCTCACGGATGGCAGAATGGAGGTTCGACGTCCGCACGGACGTCAGGGTCAGGGTCAGGAGGTGAGCGGTACGTGCTGAGAGTTGTCCTGTCCGTCGCGCTGATCGCGCTGACCATCTACTGCGTCGTCGACGCGGTGCAGACCGAGGACGACAAGGTCCGCGGCCTGCCCAAGCCCCTCTGGCTGGTCATGATCCTGCTCTTCCCCCTCGTCGGCGGGGCCGCCTGGCTCGTCGCCGGCCGGCCCGTGAGCATCCTGGAGTCCATCCTCGGGCCCCGCGGGGGCGGAGGCCCGCCCCGCGGCCCGCTGGGACCCGACGACGACCCGGACTTCCTGAAGGGACTGTAGAGCCGGCCCCATGGCTACCCTCGCCCAGTGGATCGAGGGGGCGCGCCCCCGCACGCTCCCGGCCGCCGTCGCCCCCGTCATGGTGGGCACCGCGGCCGCGCACGCCGCCGGCCGGGCCGACCTCGGGCTGGGACTGCTCGCCCTGGTCGTGGCCCTCGGCTTCCAGGTCGGGGTCAACTACGCCAACGACTACTCCGACGGGATCCGCGGCACCGACGCCGACCGGGTCGGCCCGCTGCGTCTGGTCGGCAGCGGGGTGGCCGACCCGCGCAACGTCAGGACCGCCGCGTTCGCCTGCTTCTTCGCGGCCAGCCTGGCCGGTCTGGCCCTCGTGGCGCTGTCCAACACGTTGTGGCTGGCGCTGGCCGGCGCCGCGGCGCTGTGGGCCGCCTGGCACTACACGGGCGGCCGCAACCCCTACGGCTACCGGGGGCTGGGCGAGGTCATGGTCTTCGTCTTCTTCGGGCTCTTCGCCGTGCTCGGCACCACCTACACGCAGGCCCACACCCTCGACCTCGGCGCGGTCGGCGGGGCGATCGGCTGCGGCCTGCTCCCCTCGGCGATCCTCGTCACCAACAACCTGCGCGACCTGGAGGGCGACCGGGCCGCGGGCAAGCGCACGCTGGCGGTGCGCCTGGGCTACCCGCGCACCCGCCGGCTCTACCTGTGGCTCGTGGTGGGTGCCTTCGTGGCCGTCCTCCTCGCCGCCGTCCAGCACCCCACCGCCCTGCTCGGGCTGCTCGCGGCGCCCCTGGCCCTCACCCCGGTGCGGCAGGTGCTCGGCGAGACCTACGGGCGTGAGCTGCTGCCCGCGCTCGGGCGGACCGGCCTGCTCCAGCTGGGGTATGCCGCCGCTCTCACCCTGGGGCTCGCGCTGGCCTGACCGGCCGGACCCCCGCGGGACTCAGACGTCCCGCGGGCGCCCGGGGCCGTCGATCTCGGCGTCCTCCTCGTCCTCGGCCGTGCGTCCCTCGTCGACCTTGCGCTCCCGCCGGGAGATGCGCTCCTCGACCGTGCGCTCCACGCCCCGGGCCAGGCGCTCCCGGTCGGGGGCGAGCAGGAAGTAGGACGTCACCATCGAGAACAGGGCGGCGAAGACCAGCGCCCAGATCTGGTCCAGCCCGACGAGGACGAACAGGGCCAGGAACCCGAAGAAGATCATCAGGCGCATGACGGTGTAGCGGACGGCGATCACGTGCTCACTCCGGAGTAGCTGTGCAGACCGGTCATGAGGAGGTTCACGACCGTGTAGTTGAGGATGACGCAGCCGAAGCCGGCCAGGGCCACGACCGTGGCCCGGCGGGTGCTCCACCCGGTGGTGGCGCGGGCGTGCAGGTAGGCCGCGTAGACGACCCAGATGACGAAGGTCCACGTCTCCTTGGGGTCCCAGCCCCAGTAGCGGCCCCAGGCCTGCTCGGCCCAGACCGCTCCGGAGACCAGCGCGAAGGTCCACAGCGGGAAGGCGAAGATGTGGATGCCGTAGGTCATCCGCTCCAGTGCCTGCGCCCCGGGCAGGGCCGCGAGCCAGCCGTCGGCTCCCCCGCGCCGCTCGGCCCGGTCCTTGAGCAGGTAGGCGGTGGCCAGCGCGGCGCCGATCGTGAAGAGCGCGATCGAGAGCGTGGCGATCGTGACGTGGATGACCAGCCAGATGTTGTCCAGGGCGGGCATGAGCTGGGAGGCCTCGGTGTACCACCACAGGCGGGCCGCCCCGAGGATCAGGAGCGCCGGCAGCACGATGAACGCGCCGAGCCACAGACGGTCGCGCCGCAGGCTCCAGCCCGAGTAGACGAGGAGGGCGAAGGACACCGTCACGAGCGCGAACTCGTACATGTTGCCCAGCGGCGCCCGGGAGACCGACAGCGCACGCAGCACGGTGCCGGCCACCACGGCGAAGGTGGCCAGCCAGGTCAGCTGCAGGCCGACCACCCCCCACCGGCGCGTCGGTGCGGGCGACCCGGCCGGGTGGCCGGGCGGGGTCGTGCCGCCGGTGGACTCCGTGACGTCGCTCCCGGCGCCGTCGGTGCGGGCGGTGCGGGCGGGGTCGAGGCCGTCGGCGTCGAGCCTCCCGGCGCCCTCACCGCTCCCGGCGACGCCGGCTCCGACGACCGCCGCCCGGGGGGCCCGGTCGTCGGCCGGTTCGGCACGGTCGGCGCGGCGGGTCCGGGCGGACCCGGTCACGGCCAGGTGCACCGAGAAGGCGAGCAGGGCCAGGGCGAGCACGACGACCGCGCCCCAGACGAGGTAGTCGGAGGCGAGCGCCTGCGTGGTGTTCGTCATACGGTTCCGTCCTTCTGCGTCGCGCGGCCACCGGCCGCGTCCAGGATCTGGTCGAGGACCTGCTCGACGAGGTCCTCCAGCCCGGGGTCCGTGCCCTTGGGGAGGGCCGCGACGGTGATCCCAGTATGCCGTCGCGCACCGTCGGGAGCGTCCACCCGCACGAACACCCGGCGCCGGCGGACCCCCAGCATGAGGATCATCCCCAGCATGGCGGCGACGGCCGAGGCGAGCGCCGGGATCCGGCCGGGGTCGTGGCGCACCAGCAGGCCCCCCCACCGCACGACCGTCTCCAGCTCCAGGGTGCCCCGGGCGCCGGGGAGGTCGACCACCTCGCCGGGGCGCACGAGCAGGCGGGTCGGCGTCCCGTCCTCCTGCATCACCTGCTCCATCGTGTCGGTCTCGATGCTGAACACCGACTGGGCGCGCCCCTGGGGGAACAGGTCGCCCTCGAAGACGGTCAGCACCAGGGCGGGGTCCACGAGCCCGGGGAAGGCCGAGGTGGGACCCAGCTCGGGATCGAAGGTCAGCGTCGGCAGGAAGCCCCCGACGAAGCCCATCCCCGGGTCGGCCGCGGGCACCTTGATCGCCCCGGTGGAGGAGTAGGTGTTGTCCTGGGGCAGGAAGGTGACCGCGTCGCTGAAGAGGATCTCACCGTCGGCGTCGCGGACGGTGACCACCGGGGCGTACCCGTTGCCGAGCAGGAAGACCGAGGTGCCCGAGACGCCGACCGGGGCGTTGACGGCCAGTTCCTGGGTGGAGGGGGCCTGCTGCGCCTCCTGCACCGTGACCTGCCCGGCGAAGACCCGCGGCTGGCCGAACTGGGCGCCCTCCGCCTCCGCCTCGAACTCGACGTCGAGCTCGTCCAGCGCAGCGAGAACACCGGCAGGTCGTCGGGGTCGACGAGGGGCCCCAGGTCGAGGGTGTCGAAGGCCGCAGGACCGGTCGTCACGGTCTCGCGCTCCTTGACGATGACCTCCGCCCGCCAGCCGAACAGGTCGCCCACGGCGACCGAGACGATCACACCGAGGATGGCCAGGTGGAAGACGAGGTTGCCGGTCTCCTTGAGGTAGCCCTTCTCGGCGGACACCTCCAGGGCACCGTCCTCCTGCGGCCGGATGCGGAACCGGCGGCCGGCCAGGACCTGCCGGGCGGCGGCGACCACCTCCTCGGGGGCCGCGCCGACCTGCGCCTCCCGGTGGGCCGGCAGCCGCTGCAGCCGTCGGGGCGTGCGTGGGGGCAGGGCCCGCAGTGCCCTCAGGTGCTGGGCCGACCGGGGCAGGATGCAGCCCACGAGGCTCACCATGAGCAGCAGGTAGATGGCGGCGAACCACGGCGAGGAGTAGACGTCGAACATCCCCAGGCGGTCCAGCCAGGGACCGGCGCCCGGGTTGTCCTCGAGGTAGCGGCGCACCCGGACGGGGTCCACCCCGCGCTGGGGGAAGATCGAGCCCGGGACCGCCGCGACGGCGAGCAGCAGCAGCAGCGCGAGCGCCGTGCGCATGCTCGTCAGCTGCCGCCAGGCCCACCGTGCCCAGCCGGCCGGACCCAGGCGCGGGCCGCCAAGCGTCGCGCGGTTCTTGGGGTAGGACGGCTCGATCCGCTGCGGCGCCTCCACGTCGACCCCGTCGGCCCGGGTGCCCCGGTCGGTGCCCATCGTCAGATCACCGTGGTGAAGTCGCTGGTCAGCCGGGCCTGGATCCAGGCGGTGACCTCGGCCCACACCCCGGTCACCATCAGCAGGCCCAGCAGCACGAGCAGACCGCCGCCGACGCGCTGGATGACCAGGTGGTGGTCGCGGAGCCAGGAGGACCCTCGGGAGACCCGGCCCATCCCGGCGGCGACGAGGAGGAAGGGGACACCGAGACCGGCGCAGTAGGCCACTGCCAGGACGACCGCTCTGCCGACCATCTCCGGCCCCGTCCCGGGCATGATCGAGGTGCCCAGCGTCTGGATCGCCGCGAGGGCCGGGCCGGTGCAGGCGGAGAAGCCCAGGCCGAAGACCACGCCGAGCAGCGGCGCGCCCGCCAGCCCGGCGGCGGGACGCCACCGCGGCTGCCAGGAGAACGACGGCTGCATCGCCATGACCAGCCCGAGGGCCACCACCACCGCCCCGCCGATCCGCAGCAGCAGACCCTGGTGCTCGATGAGGGCCAGCCCGAGCCCGGAGATGACCACGCTCATCGCGATGAACACCACCGAGAACCCCAGGACGAAGAGGGCCGCCCCCGCCACCGGGCGCCAGGTCCCCGCCCGGCCGACGGAACCGGCCGCCCGGTCCGCCCCGGCGACGGGGCCCGGCGCGCCGGGGGCCATCCCCCCGAGGTAGCCCAGGTAGCCGGGCACGAGCGGCAGCACGCAGGGGGAGGCGAAGGAGACCAGGCCGGCGAGCGCGGCGACCAGCACGGCGCCCAGGAGGGGGCCGGAGAGGACGAGCTCGCTCACCCTGCGGTCTCCCCCGCCAGCACGTCGTCCACGAGCCCGCGCAGGGTCGCCGCGTCGACCTGCCCGCTGACCCGTGCCGCCAGACGGCCCTGCCCGTCCACGACCAGGGTCGTGGGGGTGGCCACCGCGATGCTGCCCAGCTGCGCCCGGGTGCGGCCGCCGTCGTCCTGCAGCGAGGGGTAGGAGACGTCGTACTTCTCCTGGAAGGCCTGGGCGCTGGGGACCGAGTCCCGGGAGTTGACCCCGATGAACTGCACCGGCTCACCGGTCTCGCGCAGCCCGGTGGCGACCTCCTCCAGGTCGGGCGTCTCGGCGATGCAGGGGCCGCACCAGGAACCCCACACGTTGATGACGACGACCGTGCCGGACTGGTCCGCGAGCGCCCACGGCTCGTCCTCCAGGGTGGTCCCCTCCAGGGCGACCGGGTGCTGCGCTGCTCCGGCGTCAGGCTCTCGATGGACCCGTCGCCGGCGACGTAGCCCTTCTGGTCCCCCTCGCGCATCTGGGCGTTGATCGTGCTGCCCTCCGCGCTGCAGCCGGCGAGGAGCGCTCCGACGGCCAGCAGGGGCAGGAGGGCACCGGAGATCCTCCTCACGCCTCGATCACCGCCGTGGAGGTGCCGGTCACGTCCAGGGCCCCGGGCAGGAGGTGGGCGGCCGGCTCGTCGTAGAAGACGCGGACGGGGTGGATCCCGTGGAAGAGCACGCTCGTGACCGAGGCCAGGGAGCACTCCCGGTGACGGGGGTGGTGCCACAGGCGCCGTCCCTCGAGCGAGCGCCGCAGGATCCACACCGGCAGCTGGTGGCTGACCATGACCGCCTCGTGACCCTCGGCGCGCCGGCGCACGTCGTCGAGCACCTCGCGCATCCGGGCCGCCACCTCGCGGTAGGGCTCGCCCCACGAGGGGGTGAACGGGTCCACGAAGGCCGCCCAGTGACGCATCCGCCACAGGGCACCCTCCCCCCGGCCGACGGTGAGCCCCTCGAAGTGGTTGGTGGACTCCAGGAGCCGCTCGTCGGTCGAGACCTCCAGGCCGTGGGCGCTGGCGATCGGCGTGGCCGTCTCGCGGGCCCGCTCCAGCGGTGAGGCGAGGACGTGGGTGAGGTCCCGGTCGGAGAGCGCCTGCGCCGTGGCCAGGGCCATCTCCCGCCCGCGCTCGGAGAGGCGGTACCCCGGCAGCCGCCCGTAGAGGACCCCGGCGGGGTTCTCCACCTCCCCGTGCCGGACGACGTGGACGGTCGTGACCGGGGTGCCGTCGGGCAGGGCGCGGGGCTCGCGGGCGGCGGAGGGCATGGCGCGGATCGTCTCACGCCATCCTGGGACGGCACTGGACGATCAGGCCGTCTCGGCCGCCGCCCCCGCGATCGCCTCGACGACGTGCTCGACCGCCGCGTCGTCGTGACTGGCGGAGACGAACCACGACTCGTAGCAGCTCGGCGGCAGGTGCACGCCGCGGCGCAGCATGGCGTGGAAGAACCGGGCGAAGCGGACGGCGTCCTGGTCCCGTGCGTCGTCGTAGTCGCGCACCTCCCCCTCGCGCAGGAAGACGCTGAACATCGAGCCCGCCCGCTGGATCCGGTGGGGTATGCCGTGCCGCCCGAAGGAGTCGCTCACCGCCGCGGTGAGGGTGTCGGCGACCTCGTCGAGCCGGGCGTAGACCTGCGGCGTGCACGCCTGCAGGGTGGCCAGCCCGGCGGCGGAGGCGACCGGGTTCCCCGACAGCGTGCCCGCCTGGTAGACCGGCCCGGCCGGGGCCAGCATCGCCATGACGTCCGCCCGGCCGCCGAAGGCCGCGGCGGGGAAGCCGCCCCCCATGACCTTGCCGAAGGTGAACAGGTCGGGTGCGCCCTCCTCCGGGACACCCTCCAGGCCGAGCCAGCCGGAGGCCGAGCAGCGGAAGCCGGTCATCACCTCGTCGCTGACGAGCAGGGCCCCGTGCTGCTGGGTGATCCGCCGCAGGCCCGCGGTGAACCCGGGTGCAGGCGGCACGACGCCCATGTTGCCCGGTGCTGCCTCGGTGATCACGGCCGCGATCTGCCCGCCCTGCTCGGCGAAGACGGCCTCCACCGCGGCGAGGTCGTTGTAGGGCAGCACGACCGTCTCGGCCGCGCTGCTGGGCGGCACGCCCGGGGAGTCCGGCAGCGCGAACGTGGCCACCCCCGACCCGGCCGAGGCGAGCAGGGCGTCGACGGCGCCGTGGTAGCAGCCGGCGAACTTCACCACCACGGACCGGCCGGTGAAGGCCCTGGCCAGCCGGATCGCGCTCATCGTGGCCTCGGTGCCGGAGTTGACGAGCCGGACCGACTCGAGGGGTCCGACCCGGGCGACGATCTCCTCGGCCAGGGCCACCTCGCGCGCCGTCGGCGTGCCGAAGGAGAAGCCGTCCGCCGCCGCCTCCGTCACCGCCCGGAGCACGTCGGGGTGGGCGTGCCCCAGGATCATCGGGCCCCACGAGCAGACGAGGTCGACGTAGCGGCGACCGTCGGCGTCCACCAGCCAGGGGCCCTTGCCGGAGCTCATGAACCTCGGGGTGCCGCCCACGGAACCGAAGGCGCGCACCGGGGAGTTCACCCCCCCGGGGATGACCGCGCGGGCACGGTCGAGCAGCGCCTGGCTGGCGGGGGCCTCGTCGGGATGTGCGGTGCGACTCATGGGCCCAGCCTGCCACGGGTCAGACGGCGTCCCCCGCCTGGTGCTCGTGCGCGCGGTTGGCGCGCACGACGCGTCGCATCTGCTCGCCGTGCGCCAGCAGGTGGTCACGGTCGAGGTGGTCCAGGAACGCCCGGCGCACGCTGTCCACGTGCACGCGCGCCAGCTGCTGCACCGCTGCATACCCCTCGTCGGTGAGGGTGAGGACCACGCCGCGGCGGTCGTCCGGGGAGGGCAGCCGCCGCACCCAGCCGCGCCGTTCGAGCCGCGACGCGGTGTGTGGCTGACCCTGCTGCGGGACTGCACGACGAGGTCGGCGAGCTCGGCCATCCGCATCCGGCGCCCGGGTGACTCGGCGACCATCGAGAGCAGCTCGTACTCCCCCAGGCTCACCCCGTGCGGGGCCAGGGCCTCCTCCATCGCCAGCGACACCAGATGGGTGGCTCTCAGGATCGCCCGCCAGGCGTGCTGCTCCTCCTCGTCGAGCCAGCGCACCTCGACGGCACCCTCAGTCGTCTCTCCCATGGTCTGCCCCCTGCAGCAGTCGGGCCGCGTCCACCGCATGGTAGGTCAGGACCAGGGAGGCCCCCGCCCTGCGGATCGAGGTGAGCGTCTCCAGCACCATCCGGTCGCGGTCGATCCAGCCCCGGGCCGCCGCGGCCTCGATCATGGCATACTCCCCGCTCACCTGGTAGGCGGCCACGGGCACGTCCGCGGTGGCCGCGACGTCGCTCAGCACGTCCAGGTAGGGCAGGGCCGGCTTGACCATGACCATGTCCGCCCCCTCGGCGAGGTCCAGACGCAGCTCGCGCAGGCTCTCGGTGCGGTTGGGCGGGTCCTGCTGGTAGGTGGCCCGGTCGCCGCGCAGGCTGGAGCCGACGGCCTCGCGGAACGGCCCGTAGGCGGCCGAGGCGTACTTGGCGGTGTAGGCCAGCACGGCGACGTCCTCGTGGCCGGCGGCGTCCAGGGCCTCCCGCACGACGCGGACCTGGCCGTCCATCATCCCGCTGGGCGCCACCACGTGCGCCCCGGCGCGGGCCTGCTGGACGGCCATGTCGGCGTAGCGCTCCAGGGTGGCGTCGTTGTCGACCCGACCCCGGGCGTCCAGGACACCGCAGTGGCCGTGGTCGGTGAACTCGTCCAGGCACAGGTCGCTCATGAGCACCGTGCGGTCCCCCAGCGCCGAGCGCAGGGACCGCAGGGCACGGTTGAGGACGCCGTCGGGGTCGGTGCCGCAGGACCCGGTGGCGTCCTTGACCTCCTCGGCCGGGACGCCGAACACCATGATCCCGCCCACGCCCGCGCCCACCGCCTCCTCCGCCGCCCGCAGGAGGCTGTCCGGCGTGTGCTGGACGACCCCGGGCATGGAGCTCACGGGACGGGGCGCGTCGAGGTCGTCGCGGACGAAGACCGGCAGGACCAGGTCGGCCGGGTGGACCCGGGTCTCGGCCACGAGGCGGCGCACCGCCGGGGTCGTCCGCAGGCGACGGGGGCGTTCATACGGCCGCGATGGACCGCTCCGCCGGGCCGGCGAGGTCACCGGCGGGACCGGGAACGGCGCCCGGCGGTGCGACGCTGGCTGGGGCGCAGCACCGGCTGACCCTCCGCCCGGGCCCGGGCGGCCGTCTCCCGGGCGTGCTGGGCGAGGGCGTCGACGAGCACGGTCGCGCTGGGCTCCGGCGCCACGACGTCGACGCGCAGCCCGTGCTCCTCCGCCGTCCGCGCCGTGGCCGGGCCGATGCACGCCACCACGGTGCTGGGGTGCGGCTTGCCGGCGATGCCCACGAGGTTGCGCACGGTGGAGGAGGAGGTGAAGCAGACCGCGTCGAAGGCTCCCCCCTTGATCGACTCCCGCACGGGGGCGGGCGGCGGCGCGGCCCGCACGGTCCGGTAGGCGGTGACGTCGTCCACCTCCCAGCCGGCCTCCTGCAACCCCGCCACGAGGGTCTCGGTGGCGATGTCCGCACGGGGCAGGAACACCCGGTTGATCGGGTCCAGCACGTCGTCGTAGGGCGGCCACACCTCGAGCAGGCCGACCGCCGACTGCTCCTCCTCGGGCACCAGGTCCGGCTCCAGCCCCCACTCGCGCAGGGCGGCTGCGGTGACCCCGCCCACGGCGGCGATCTTGAGCCCGGCGAAGGCGCGGGCGTCCAGGCCCAGCGCCTCGAACTTCTCCCGCACCGCCCTGACCGCGTTGACGGAGGTGAACCCGATCCACTCGTAGCGGCCGGTCACCAGACCCTTGACCGCGCGGTCCATCTGCTGGGGGGTGCGCGCGGCGGCTCCACGCTGATCGTCGGCACCACCGCGGACGTGGCTCCGTAGGCGGCGATCCGTTCGGTCATCGACAGCGACTGCTCCTTGGTGCGCGGCACGAGGATCGACCAGCCGAACAGCGGCTTGGTCTCGTACCACGACAGCTCGGCGCGCAGCTCGACCTGGTGCCCGACGACCGCGACCGAGGCGTCGGGACAGTCCGGGCAGCCCTTCTCCAGGGCCTCGACGGCCTCGACGAGGGTGGTGACCTTGGTGTGCTGGGTGGTCGTCGTGCCGTGCTCGGTGAGGGCCACCGGGCTGTCCTGCGGACGACCGGCGTCGAGCAGACCCTGCAGGGCCTCGCGCAGCGGGTCTCCGGACCCGAGCACGACGACGGTGATGTCGTCCCGCGCGGACAGCGACCAGTCGACGCCGGGCTCGCCGGCGGTGATCATGTGCAGCTCGCCGCTGCCCTCGTGGGTGGTCAGCGGCACCCCGGCGTAGGCGGGCACCGACCAGGCGGTGCTCACCCCGGGGACGATCTCGAACGGCACGCCGGCGTCCCGGCAGGCGAGCGCCTCGGCCGCCAGCCCGCTGAAGGCGCTGGGGTCCCCGTCCATGAGGCGGACGACCAGGTGGGAGGGGCCGTCGAAGGCGCTGGCCGTGCGCACGAGCAGCGCGCACCGGGCCCCCTCGGTGGCCGCCGGGCCGTCCTCGCCGTCGGCGACGACGAGCTCCACGTCGTCCCGGGTCCAGGCGGCCAGCTGCTCCGCCTGCCGACCCGTGTCCAGGACCACGACGTCGGCGGCGGCCAGGTAGTCGCGGGCCCGCACGGTGAGCAGACCGGGGTCTCCCGGTCCGGCACCGACGAAGGCGACCCGGCCGCAGGCGGCTGGTCGCGTCTCGGCGGCGGTGTCGATCGGGGCGGCGTCGGTGCTCACTTCTCACGCTCCGGGAGGAGGGACCCCGTGGCGGCAGCGTCCTCGCTGCCGACGACCAGGGGGTCGGGACGGGACAACAGGCGGTCGGCCACCGCGTGGCCGAGGGCGACCGGGTCGGACCCGGTCTCTGCGTGGCGCTGCGGGTCCTCCCGCAGTGCCACGAAGGCGGTGAGGGCCAGCACGCCGTCGGCGTCGGCCCGGGCGAGGGCGCCGACCGGCGCGGTGCAGCCGGCCTCGAGGCGGGACAGGACCGCCCGTTCGGCGGTGACGGCGGCCCGGGTGGGCGCGTCCTCGAGGACGTCGCGGAGGAAGGCCACGAGGTGCGCGTCGTCCTCGCGGCACTCCACCGCGAGGGCGCCCTGCCCCGCGGCGGGGAGCATGACCTCGGGGTCCAGCCGGTCGGTCGCCTCGTCGAGGCGGCCCAGCCGGGAGAGGCCGGCGCAGGCCAGCACGACGGCGTCGAGCTCGCCGCTGCGGACGAGGTCGATCCGGGTCCCCACGTTGCCGCGGATGTCGCGCACGTCCAGGTCCGGGCGCACCAGCGCCAGCTGGGCGGCCCGCCGCGGGGACCCGGTCCCCACGGAGGCGCCGGCTGGCAGGTCCTCCAGGGAGAGCCCGTCGCGCGCCACCAGGGCGTCGCGCGGGTCCTCCCGCTCGGGGACGGCGGCCACGACCAGACCCTCTTCGGGCGCGGTGGGCAGGTCCTTCAGCGAGTGGACGGCCAGGTCGATCCTGTTCTCGCGCAGAGCCTCCCGCAGGGCGGACGCGAAGACTCCGGTCCCGCCGATCTGGCGCAGGCTGGCCCGTGAGACGTCGCCCTCGGTGCGCACGTGCACCAGCTCGACGGGCGCACCCGCGGCCCGCACCCGGTCGGCCACCCAGCCCGACTGGCTCGTGGCCAGGGCGCTGGCCCGGGTGCCCAGGCGCAGCGGGCGGGTCGGGGCGTCGGTGCCCGGTCCGGGGGAGGTCATGCGCCGGCGCCTCCCTCCGCGACCGGCCCCGCGGCCGGACGGACGGCGGTCGCGAGCATGCCCAGCGGAGCGCTGGCCACCTCCGGAGGAGCGGTGCGCACCGCGGCCGGCTCGGCCGGGTCGAGGTCGAACAGCTCGCGCAGCGCCTGGCCGTAGTCGGCCGGCTCGCCGTCGTGCTGCAGCTGCTTGACCCGCACCGACGGCGTGTGCAGAAGCTTGTCGACGACCCGTTCCACGGTGCGCCGGACCTCGACCCGCTCGTGGTCGGCCAGGTGGGGGACCCGCTGGTCCAGGCGCACCATCTCCTGGTCCACGACCCTGGCGGCCCGGGCGCGCAGGGCCGCCAGGGTCGGGCCGAGCCGGGCGGCCCGTCGTTCGGTCAGGTAGGCCGCCACCTCGGCGGTGACCAGGTCGCGCACCTCCTCCACGACGTCCTGGCCGTCGGCGCCGCGGCGGGGGCCTCCGGGCGGCGGACCGGCCGGATCGTCGTTCCGAGCGACGCTCCCCGCCCGGGACGGCGACGCGGCGGTCGCGGCGCTGCCGGCGGTCTCGACGCTCCCGGCGGTCGTGGCGCTGCCGGCGCTCCCGACGGTCTCGGCGGTCTCGGCGGTCTCGGCGACCATGGCCTCCTGGAGGTCGGCCAGACCCCACAGGTGCAGACCCGGCAGCGCGGCGACGGCCGGGTCGACGTCCCGCGGCAGGGCCAGGTCCAGCACCACCGTGGGGGCCGAGCCCCGGCCGGCCCGTTCCCGGGCCGGACCGAGGGTGGCGCCCTCGAGCACGTGGCCGACCGCTCCCGTGCAGGTCACCACGAGGTCGGCGCCGGCGGCCAGGCCGACGACGTCGACCCAGTCACCGGTCCCCGCCCCGTGCTCGTCGGCCAGGCGCGCGGCCCGCTCGGCCGTGCGGTTGACCACGGTCAGGTCGCGCACCCCCGCGCGGGCCAGGGTGGCCACGGCGAGACCGGACATGGCTCCGGCACCGACGACGACGGCGCGGGCCGCGGTCAGGTCGGGCAGGACCGACCCGGCCAGGTCCAGCCCGACGCCGACCAGGGAGCGCGACACCTCGTCGATGGCGGTCTCGGTGTGGGCGCGCTTGCCGACCCGCAGCGCCTGCTGCACGAGCGGGTTGAGGACCGGGCCCAGCCGTCCGTCCTGCTGGGCCAGGGCCAGCGCCTCCCGCAGCTGGCCCAGGATCTGGCTCTCCCCGACCGCCATCGAGTCCAGGCCGCAGGCGACCGCGAAGAGATGGCTGACCGCGCGTTCGTCGTAGTGGACGTAGAGATGGGGGTTGAGCTCCTCCCGGGGGATCCCGGTCAGGTCGCACAGGCGCTCACCGACCTCGGTGAGCGCCCCGTGGAAGGTCCCGGCCTCGACGACGACCTCGAGCCGGTTGCAGGTGGCGAGCACGAGGGTCTCCTCCACGTGCTCGCCGGAGCTCACCCGCGCGGCGAGGTCACGGGCCCCGTCGACCCCCACCGCCGCCCGCTCGAGCAGCTCCATGGGCGCCGTGCGGTGCGAGAGGCCGACGACGAGGACGCTCATCCTGCCGCCTCGCCGTCCGCGTGGGCCAGCGCCTGCTGGTGCTCGTGGAAGGCCAGGATCGCCAGCTCGGTGGCCAGGTCCACCGCGCGCACGTGGACCGTGGCGGGCACCCGCAGGACCACCGGGGCGAAGTTGAGGATCGAGCGCACCCCTCGCCCGACCAGCTCGTCGGCCACGCCCTGGGCGGCGGCCGCGGGGGTGGCGATCACCCCGACACCGGCCCGGGTCGAGTCCTCGTCCAGGTCGGCCATGGTGGTGACGACGAGTCCGTCGACCCGGAGCCCGAGCACGGCGGGGTCGGTGTCCACGAGCGCCGCCACGTGGAAGCCCCGCGTGGTCAGTCCACCGTAGGACGCCAGCGCCCGGCCGAGGTTGCCCATCCCCACGATGACGACGGGCCGGGTGCGGCTCAGGCCGAGCTCGGCCGCGATCTGGTCGGAGAGGCGGGTCACGTCGTAGCCCACGCCACGCACGCCGTAGGAGCCGAGGCTGGAGAGGTCCTTGCGCACCTGCGCCGACCGCACCCCGCTGCGACCGGCGAGCTCCTCGCTGGAGGCCGAGACCCGTCCCTCCTCGGCGAGGGCGGTGAGCGCCCGCAGGTAACCGGGCAGTCGCCCGACGGTGGCCTCCGGAACCCCACGTCGGGTGGACTCGGCCATCATGGGCGGACCGGCTCCTCTCGGATCAGCTGACGTCGAGCCGGGGCCTTATATCAGACCCACGCCGGCGCTCGACGAGGACCCCCTCACTCTAGGGTCGTCGCCACCGCTGGACCAAAACGCGGACCGACGGGACCCGCCCCGGCACCCGGAGGGCCGACCGGAGGGTGCGCTCGTCGACCCGCCACCGGGCCACCTCGGCGCCGTCCACCAGCAGGACCGGCACGAGGGTGGACCACCGCTCCCGCAGCTCAGCCGGGACGTCGTCGGCGTCCAGGTCGCGCACCTGGACGGGGACGTCCGCCCCGGCCACCCGCCGCACCAGCGCGACCATCTCCTCGCAGAGGTGGCAGCCCTCGCGGGAGACCACCTCCACACGCGGGACCCGGGTGCGCCCCCACGGCATACCTGCTCCTCTCGGCACAGCACGACGGCGCCACCCGGGGGCGGCGCCGTCGTCGGTCCCGAGGTCACGACCGCGGGGGTCGTGACCAGGGATCACTTCTTGTTGCGACGCTGGTGACGCGTCTTGCGCAGCAGCTTGCGGTGCTTCTTCTTCGCCATCCGCTTGCGGCGCTTCTTGATCACAGAGCCCATGGGCCGTCCTTCGTCTCGATGGTCAGGTCGTGCCTCGGCGTCGCGCGGGGCGACCGGTCAGGGACGCGGCACCGGCACCGGCCGGCGGCATTCCTGCCACGCTCACCCGCACGACGAACCGCCCCAGCCTATCGCGGCGTCGACGCCACCCCCAAAACGGAGGTCCGGCCCCAGGGTCTGCACGCTCCGCCCGGCCCTCGCGGCGACGGGGACTCAGGCGGTGCCGTGGTAGGACTCCCGCAGGTAGTCGTGCACCGCCTTCTCGGGGACCCGGAAGGACCGTCCCACCCGCACGGCGGGGAGTTCGCCGGAGTGCACCAGTCGGTACACCGTCATCTTCGACACGCGCATCACTGCGGCCACCTCGGCCACGGTCATGAACGTCATCTCGGCGAGCTGACGCTCTTCAGCCATAGGACGTATCCCTGTCTCTTCGGTATAGACGTGGGGAACGGTCGCGGCTTCCCCTCCGGCCCGCCTCCACGTGTGCTGTCGAAGACACCCTAGGGGCAGATGTGGGTGCAGGGGAAGTCCGGGGCCCACGGTGTCCAGCGCGACACGCGGGACGGGACGGATGACACGCGTGTGATGCGCGAGCTCAGTCGAAGTAGGGGTCCAGGCCCCAGCCGGGGAAGACGGCCCGGCGGGTCGCCATGATCGCCGAGTCGACGGGATCCTCGGGGTCGTAGCCGTCGGACCACTCACCGTAGCGGATGGGGCGCCCCCCTCGGTCGCCCATGAGGGCCGGTGCCTCGCGGCCGTAGACCTCGAGCACGTGCTGGCGCCAGGACTCGGGGACCGGTGTCGAGGGGTCCACCGGTCGCCCGGTCACCACCCCCACCAGGTGCGTCCACGCCCGCGGCACCACGTCGACGAGCTCGTACCCGCCCCCGCCCAGGGCCACCCACCGGCCCCCCGCGGCCTCCTCGGCCAGCTCGCGGACCCACCCCGCGGCCACCGCCATCGCGTCCACGGTCACGGTCAGGTGGGCCAGAGGGTCGGAGAAGTGCGCGTCGCAACCGTGCTGGCTCACGACGACGTCCGGTCCGAAGGCGGCCACCACCGGCGGGACCACCGCCCGGTAGGCGCGCAACCACCCCTCGTCGCCCGTGCCGGGCGGCAGGGCCACGTTGACCGCGGTGTCCTGGGCCTTCGCCCCGCCGGTGTCCCCGGGGAAGCCGGTGCCCGGGAACAGGGCCCGGCCGGTCTCGTGGACGGACAGGGTCATGACCCGGTCGTCGTTCCAGAAGCAGCGCTCGACGCCGTCGCCGTGGTGCACGTCGAGGTCGAGGTAGAGGACCCGGCGCGCGCCCAGGTCCAGCAGCCGGTGGATGCCGACGGCGATGTCGTTGTAGACGCAGAATCCGCTCGAGGCCTCCGGCATGGCGTGGTGCAGGCCCCCGGCGATGTTCACCGCGCGCCCGGCCCGGCCGTCCCAGACGGCCTCGCAGGCCTCGACCGTGCCCCCCACGGCCAGGCTCGAGGCCTCGTGCATGCCCCAAAAGGCAGGGGTGTCCTCGGTGCCCACGCCGTGCCGGCCGGTCGCCGACCCCGGGTCGGCCGAGGCGGCGCGCACCGCCTCGACGAGCTCGGGCGTGTGGACGCTGAGGAGCTCGGCCGCCGTCGCCTCACGGACCGGACGGACCTCCACGTCGGGGTGGTCCAGCAGGCCCAGGGCGGAGGAGAGCCGGTGGGTCAGGTCGAGACGGGAGGGGTGCATCGGGTGCCCCGGGCCGAAGTCGTAGGCGGTGTAGCGCTCGTCCCACATCACCCACGACCCGGTCATGGGGCCACGGTAGACCACCGCGCGAGGGGCGCCGCGGGCCCCCGGGTCACAGCGAGGTGGGCACCCCGCCGGTGTCGCTCAGGGGGTAGACCATCATCATCTCCTCGGACTCCGCGTCCTCGTCGTCGACGCCGCGGATGCGCATGGGCCGGCGGTCGTCGGTGGGACGGAAGCCGAAGCTGGAGGCGAAGGCCACGGCCCGGCCGTTGTCGGTGCCCACCCAGTAGACCAGCTGGCGCAGACCGACCTGCCGGCCGACGGTGGCCGCCTTCTCCATGAGCCTGCGGGCCACGCCGGAGCCCCGTCGGGGAGCCTCCACCCACAGGCCGAACAGCTCGCCCGCACCGGGGATGTTGGTGCGGTGGCCGGTGCCCACGCTCACCACGCCGATGACCTCGTCGCCGTCGACGGCGAGGATGCGGCGGGAGCGCTCCATCCGATCCATCCAGTACTGGTCCTCGAACGCCTCCTCCTCCTCGGCGGAGGCCACGAAGGCCTCGGGTGACTCACGCAGCGCTCGCAGACGGACGTCGCGGTAGGCGGCCCATTCGTCCTTGTCGAGGACGCGCACGTGGATGTCGTTCATGGCCCTACTCTGTCACACGCGCGGAACGCGGCGCCGGGGTGCCCGGTGAACTCCGGCCGGCCGCGCGGTGTCCGGAGGCCGCGCCCCAGCCGGTCAGGACGGGGGTGGGGACAGCTCGTGGGAACGCCGCGCGGCGGCCTCCATCGCTGTGAGGAAGGCCGCCCGCACCTTGTGGTCCTCCAGGGCGCGCAGCGCCGCGACGCTGGTCCCGCCGGGGCTGGAGACCTGCTCGCGCAGCACGGTCGGGTGGGTCCCGGTCTCGCGGATCATGGTCGCCGCACCGTAGAGGGTCTGGACGACGAGCTCGGTCGTGGTGTCCCGGGGCAGGCCCAGCAGGACGCCCGCCTCGATCATGGCCTCGACGACGTAGAAGATGTAGGCGGGTCCGCTGCCGCTGATGGCGGTGACGGCGTCCTGGTGGGACTCGTCGAGCACGATGACCCGGCCGACGCTCTCCAGCAGGACGCGGGCCTGGTCGAGCTGGGCCGTCGTGCAGTGCCTCCCCGGGCTCATCCCGGTCATGCCCTGGTCCACGAGGGCCGGGGTGTTCGGCATGGCCCGGACCACCGAGGTGCCCGCGGGCAGGTGGTGCTCGAGGAACTCGGTGGTGATCCCGGCCGCGATGGAGACCACCAGCGTGCCGGGGCGCACCTCGTCGTGGACCTGCTCGACCAGGGCCGCCATGTCCTGGGGCTTGACCGCGAGGACCACGACCTCGGCCTGACCGACCGCCTCGTCGGCCGCTGCGGTCCGGGTCCCGTGGTCCGCGGCCACCTGGGCGGCGCGCTCGGCCCACCGGTCGGCCACGACCAGGTCCTGCGGGTCGTGCCCGGAGCGCACGAGCGCCGCGATCAGCGTGCTGCCCATGACGCCCGCCCCGAGCAGCGCGACCGTGGTGCCCGTCGCCACCACCCTCAGCCCCGCGTCGCCAGGCCGCGCAGGAAGAAGCCCAGGTTGGCCGGGCGCTCGGCCATCCTCCGCATCAGGTACCCGTACCACTGCTCCCCGTAGGGCACGTAGACCCGCATCCGCGCGCCGGTGGCCGCCAGCCGCAGCTGCTCCTCCGGGCGGATGCCGAGCAGCATCTGGAACTCGTAGGTGTCCACCTCGCGCTGGGCCTTGTCGGCCAGGACGGTGGCGATCTCCACCAGCCGGGGGTCGTGCGAGGCGACCATCGGGTAGCCCTCGCCCTCCATGAGGATCTTCAGGCAACGGACGAACGAGCGGTCGACCTCGGCCTTGTCCTGGTAGGCCACGGTCTCGGGCTCCTTGTAGGTGCCCTTGCAGAGCCGGACCCGCGAGCCCTCGGTGGCCAGGTCCCGGCAGTCCTGCTCCGTGCGGTACAGGTAGCTCTGCAGGACGGCCCCCACCCAGGGCCAGTCCTGCCGCAGGTCGGACAGCACCGACAGGGTCAGGTCGGTGGTGGTGTGGTCCTCCGCGTCGAGCGTCACCGTCGTGCCCGCGTTGGCGGCGGCCTGGCAGATCACCCGGGCGTTCTCCAGGGCGATGGCGTTGCCGTCGCGCCCCAGCGCCTGCCCCAGCGCGCTGAGCTTGAGGCTGACCTCGACCGTGCCGCCCGCCGTGAGCCCGGCCTCGGACAGGACCTCCAGGAGCGCCACGTAGGAGTCCCGGGTGTGCTCGGCCATGGCAGGGTCGACCGTGTCCTCGCCGAGGTAGTCGATGGTGACCAGGCGGCGGGTGTCCACCAGCTCGGTGGCCACGCCCAGCACCTCCTCGTCGGTCACGCCGCCGACGAAGCGACGGACGACGTCGCGGCTCACGGGGGCCGACTCGATGACCGAGCGCAGCTGGTCGTTGCGGCTCATCCCGAGCAGGGTCTGGCGCATCAGCGCGGACGGGTTGAGGTCGGCGAGGTCCATGGGCACAGGCTACGCCGGGAGGGGGCGGGCACCGGGCAGGTGGTGCTGACCCAGGTGGTGGCGGGCGTAGGCGAGGGACTCGGCCAGCGCCTCCTCGCGGACGTCGGTGCGCATCTTGCGGGTGCTGACCTCGAGGCTGACGACCCCGTCGAAACCGGTGCGCACGAGGTGGTCGAGCACGTCGCCGCAGCGCTGGCTGCCCCGTCCGGGGACCAGGTGCTCGTCCTTGAACGAGCCGAAGGAGTCCCCCAGGTGCAGGTGGCTCACCCGGTCCCCCAGGTCCTGGGCGAGCGCCAGCGGGTCGATCCCGGACGTGGCGGCGTGGGAGATGTCCAGGGTGACGTCGCCGTAGGGAAAGTCCCGTGGGTCCGGTCCGGGCAGGTAGGCCTGCATGGCGTTGACGCCGGAGCGCCAGGGGAACATGTTCTCCACGGCCAGCTTCACGCCCCAGCTGGCCTGCCGCTGGGCCACCCCCTCGATGAAGCTCTCGGCGTACCCCCGCTGCCAGCGGAACGGCGGGTGGACCACCACGCACCCTGCCCCGACCTCGGCCGCCAGGTCCAGGGACCGCTCGATCTTGCCCCACGGATCCCAGCCCCAGAGCCGCTGCGAGAGCAGCAGGGTGGGCGCGTGGATCGCTCCGACCGTCAGCTCGTGCAGCTCCGCCAGGGAGCGCAGGGCACCGGCCTCCTGCGTCACGGGGTCGGTCCAGACCATGATCTCGACGCCGTCGTACCCCAGCCGCTGGGCCACGTCGAAGGCGTAGGCGGCGTTCTCCGGGTAGACCGAGGAGGTCGACAGGTGGACGGGGATCGGGGTCTCAGTCATCGGGCAGTCCGTCCAGGAATCGAAGGATCAGTCCCTCGCGCAGCGCCCACGGGCACACCGTGAGGGACTCGGTGCCGAGCAGCTCCATGGCCGACTCCACGACCAGCGCGCCGGCCAGCAGCTGGGGCGCCCTGGCCGCCGACACCCCCGGCAGCTGGGCCCGCTCGACGGCGGTGGTGCGGGCCAGCCGCGGGACCAGCTCGGAGAGGTCGGCCAGGGTGAGGGTCCGTGGGACGTAGGGGCCGTCGCCTCGGGGCGCCGCGCCGCACACTCGCGCGAGCGAGCGGACCGTCTTGCTGGTGCCGACCGTCAGCTGGGGGGCGCCGACGCGGTCCAGCTGCGGCTGCACGGTCGCGATGCGGCTGCGGACCCGCTTGCGCAGGGCCCGCACCCCCTCGGGCCCGGGCGGGTCCCCGGCGAGCTCACGGGTGAGCCGGCCGGCGCCCAGCGGGAGCGAGACGGCGACGTCGGGCTCCTCGTCCAGGCCCGCCGCCAGCTCCAGGGACCCGCCGCCGACGTCGATCATCAGCAGCCGCCCGGCCGACCACCCGAACCACCGGCGCACGGCGAGGAAGGTCACCCTGGCCTCGTCGCCGCCGTCGAGGACCTGCAGGTCCACCCCGGACTCGGACGCCACCCGGGCCAGCACGGCCTCGGTGTTGGCGGCGTCGCGGATCGCGCTCGTGGCGAAGGCCATGACCTGCGAGACGCCGCGGCTCTCGGGACCTCCACGCAGTCGACGACGAGTCGCGACAGGGTCGCGGAGCCCTCCTCGGAGATCAGACCGTCATCCGTGAGGTGCTCGGCCAGGCGCAGCGGCACGCTGTGGGACCAGTCCGGCCTCGGGTGGGCCCCGGGGTGCGCGTCCACCACGAGCAGGTGGACGGTGTTGGAGCCGACGTCGATGACTCCGAGGCGCATGAGCGCCATTATTGCCCCCTACCCTGGTCTGGTGACGCAGACCCCGCTCGACGCTCCCCGGGCCTGGGCCGAGTTCCAGGACCCGGCCGAGCCGGGCCAGCGGGTGCGGGCCGACCTGACCTGGCTCACCTCGCGCTGGAACTGCATCTTCGGCCGCGGCTGCCCGGGGATCGAGGCCGACCGGCCGGACGCCGGCTGCTGCACCCTGGGCGCCCACCTCACCGACGACGACGACCTCGCGCGGGTGGGGAGGGCCGTCGACCGGCTCGGACCGTCGCGCTGGGAGCGGCACGCGACCGGCACGAGGAGGGCTGGCACGTGCGGGACGGAGGGTCCGCGACCACCCGGGTGGTCGACGGTGCCTGCGTCTTCCTCAACGGGCCGGACTTTCCCGGCGGACCGGGCTGCGCCCTGCACGGGCTGGCCCTGGCGGAAGGGGTGGAGCCGCTGACGACCAAGCCGGACGTGTGCTGGCAGCTCCCCGTGCGCCGCTCCTACCGCGACGTCGAGCTGCCCGACGGCGAGGCCTACCTGGAGGTCACGATCGGCGAGTTCGACCGGCGCGCCTGGGGCCCGGGGGGCCACGACCTGGACTGGTACTGCACCGGTTCCCCCGAGGCGCACACGGCGGCCGAGCCGGTCTGGCTCACGCTGCGGGCGGAGCTGGAGGAGCTCCTGGGGACGGCGGCCTACGACGTCCTGGCCCGGCTGTGCACGGAGCACGACCGGCGTCGCCTGCCCCTGCTCGTGCACCCGGCCACCGCCGGGGCCACCGCCGCGGCGGCCGCCGGACGCCTCCCCGCTGACCGCCGGCCGGCTGACCGACCGGGACGGCCGGGCCGGGCCTGTCGGTGCCGCCCCCTACCCTGGCCGGGTGGCGAGCAGGAGCGGGAGCAGACCGACGTACCGGTGCACGGAGTGCGGCTGGACGGCGGTGAAGTGGGTCGGCCGGTGCGGGGAGTGCCAGGCGTGGGGGACGGTGGTCGAGCAGGGCGCGCCCGCCGCGGTGCGCACCTCCGCCCAGCCCCCGCCGCGCCCGGCGCGCCCGATCGCCGACGTGGACGCCCGCACGGCCCGGGCACGGCCTACCGGGGTGGGCGAGTTCGACCGGGTCCTCGGCGGCGGCCTGGTCCCCGGGGCGGTGGTGCTCATGGCCGGCGAGCCGGGGATCGGCAAGTCCACCCTGGCCCTCGACGTCGCCGCCCGGGCGGCCCGGGACGGCCGGCGGGTGCTCTACGTCTCCGGCGAGGAGTCCGCGGCCCAGGTCAAGCTGCGGGCCGAGCGGATCGGAGCGCTGGCCGACACGCTCTTCCTGGCCGCCGAGACCGACCTGGCGACCGTGCTGGGGCAGGTCGAGCAGACCGGCCCCGAGCTCCTCGTCGTCGACTCGGTGCAGACGGTGGCCTCGGCCGAGGTCGACGGCGCCCCCGGCAACGTGGGCCAGGTCCGGGAGGTGGCCTCTGCCCTGATCCAGGTCGCCAAGGCCCGCAGCATCGCGGCCGTCCTCATCGGCCACGTGACCAAGGACGGTTCCATCGCCGGCCCGCGGGTGCTGGAGCACCTCGTCGACGTCGTGGTCCAGTTCGAGGGCGAGCGCCACTCCCGCCTGCGGCTGGTACGGGCCGTGAAGAACCGGTTCGGTCCCACCGACGAGGTCGGCTGCTTCGACCTGGGCGACTCGGGGATCGTCGGGCTCCCCGACCCCAGCGGGCTGTTCCTCACCAGTCGCGACCGGCCGGTCCCGGGCACGTGCGTGACCGTCACCCTGGAGGGGCGCCGGCCCCTCGTCGCCGAGCTCCAGGCCCTCGTCAGCGAGGCCGCCGCCGGTTCGCCGAGACGGACCACCAGCGGGCTGGACGCCTCCCGGCTGGCCATGGTGCTCGCGGTGCTCGGTCAGCGGGCGGGGGTGCCCCTGGGACGGCACGACTGCTACGCGGCCACCGTCGGCGGGGTACGGCTCACCGAACCCTCGGCGGACCTGGCGCTGGCGCTCGCGCTGACGGGCGCGCTCGTGGACCTGCCCCTGCCCGTCGGCACCATCGCCGTCGGCGAGGTCGGGCTGGCCGGTGACCTGCGGCCGGTGACCGGGCTCCCCCGCCGGCTCGCGGAGGCCGCCCGCATCGGGTTCACCGAGGCGGTCGTCCCCACCGGGTCGCTCACCGAGGGCAGCCCGCCCCCCGGCATGCGGGTCCACGAGGTCGCCACGCTCGCCGAGGCCGTCGCCCTCGTGGACCGGGCGGCCCGCGCGGTCGACGGCACGGGGGTTCCGCCGGGGCGGGTCCCGGTGTCGGCGCGCGGGGGCTGACGGCTCGCGGGGCCCGCGTGGACGCGACGCCCCTGCCCCACGGCGCATAGGATCGGGCCGGGGATCAACAGGCGGGCCCCCGGCCAGACCCGCCGGAAGGTGAGGGACGGTGGCTGAACGCACCGACGAGGAGATGCTGCGGGCCACGCTCGCCGCCGTCGCCCCGGGCACCGACCTGCACGACGGTCTGGAGCGGATCCTGCGCGGCAGCACGGGAGCGCTCATCGTGCTCGGCAGCGACCGGACGGTGGAGTCGATCAGCAGCGGCGGGTTCGAGCTGGACGTGGAGTTCTCGGCCACCCGCCTGCGCGAGCTGGCCAAGATGGACGGTGCCATCGTGCTCAACCGGGACGCGAGCCGGGTCCTGCGGGCGGCCACCCAGCTGGTGCCCGACCCCTCGATCGAGACGCGCGAGAGCGGCACGCGTCACCGGACCGCCGAGCGCGTGGCCAAGCAGACCCAGCTGCCGGTGATCTCGGTCAGCCAGTCGATGTCGATCATCATCGCCCTCTACGTCGGGTCGACCCGCCACGTGCTGGAGCCGCGCGCCCAGATCCTGGCGCAGGCCAACCAGGCCCTGCAGACCCTGGAGCGCTACCGCTCCCGGCTCGACGAGGTGACCGCCAACCTCTCCGCCCTGGAGATCGAGGACCTGGTCACCATCCGGGAGGTCGCCTCGGTCCTGCAGCGGCTGGAGATGGTGCGCCGGATCAGCGCCGAGATCGAGCAGTACGTCGTCGAGCTCGGGGTGGACGGGCGCCTCGTGGGTCTGCAGCTGGAGGAGCTCACCGGCGGCATCGGCCGGGACCGGGAGCTGGTGATCCGCGACTACGCCGCGGCGGCCGAGGCGATCCGCGACCCCGCCGACGTGCTGGACTCCCTCTCCCGGCTCGACCCCGCAGAGCTGCTCGACCTGACCGCGGTCGCCCGCTGCATGGGCATCACCGTCATCGGGGACGGCATGGACCACCACAGCCTCAGCCCCCTCGGCTACCGCCTCCTGCACCGCATACCCCGCCTGCCCGGGGCCATCGTCGAACGCCTCGTCGACCACTTCGGCAGCTTCCAGGCGCTGCTCAGCGCCGGCCTGGAGGACCTGCAGCGGGTCGAGGGCGTCGGCGAGGCACGGGCCCGCGCCGTGCGCGAGGGTCTCTCCCGGCTGGCCGAGTCCTCGATCCTGGAGCGCTACTCCTGACCCCCGCCGGCTCACCTCCCGGGGCCGGGCAGGCGGAGCAGCTCGGTGCCGCCCCTGCGGCCGGCACCCGCACCGTCGCAGGGGCCGGACCGCAGGCGGGCGGCCTGCCACCGGGCACAGACGTCGACCGGCTGCACGAACGCACCCTGGACTGGTTCGCCGCGCACCGCCGGGACCTGCCGTGGCGGCGTCCGGGCTGCACCCCCTGGGGGATCCTCGTGTCGGAGGTCATGCTGCAGCAGACCCCGGTGGCCAGGGTCGAGCCCGTGTGGCACCGGTGGATGGAGCGCTGGCCCACCCCCGCGGACCTGGCCACCGCCGCCCCGGGGGACGCGGTGCGGGCGTGGGACCGGCTGGGCTACCCACGCCGGGCGCTGCGGCTGCACGCCGCGGCCGCGGCGGTGGTCGAGCGGCACGGGGGGCGGGTGCCCGAGCAGGAGGACGCGCTGCGCGCCCTGCCCGGTGTCGGGGCGTACACGGCGGCGGCCGTCGCCGCCTTCGCCTTCGGCCGGCGGACCGCTGTCGTCGACACCAACGTCCGGCGCGTGCACGCCCGTGCGGTCACGGGCAGGGCGCTGCCCGCCCCCGCCCTCACCGCGGCCGAGACGGCGCTGGCCGTCGACCTGCTCCCTGCCGACGCACCGACGGCCGCGGCCTGGAGCGTGGCGGCCATGGAGCTGGGGGCGCTGGTGTGCACGGCCCGGTCGCCCCGGTGCCCGCGCTGCCCCCTTCTCGACCGGTGCGCCTGGGTGGCCGCCGGATCTCCTCCCCACGACGGACCGCCCCGGCGGGGCCAGGCGTGGTGGGGGCACCGACCGGCAGTGCCGGGGCCGGCTGCTCCAGGTGCTGCGCGAGAGCGACGGGCCGGTGGCGGGGCCCAGGCTGCGGACGGCGTGGCCGGACGAGCTCCAGCGCGAGCGCTGCCTCGACGGCCTGGTCGCCGACGGGCTCGTGGAACCGCTGCCGCAGGACCGCTACCGGCTCCCCGCCTGATCCGCCGTCCGGTCCTCCGTCAGGACCCTCGCCCGGCCCCCGTCGCCGGCGACCTCTGGCGGCCGCGCCCTGCGGGCGGCCAGGGCCGTGCGGGCCCGCGACAGCCGGCCGGCGAGCTCGCGGCGGCCACGCTGCACGCGCGGCACCGCCGAGGCGAGCAGGCGGTAGAGCGCGGGCCGGTGGACCACGTCCACCTCGCCGACGTACTCGGTGGCCCCGCCGTCACCCTTGCAGAATCCCCGCTTGAAGAGGTACAGCCCGTCGGTCTCGGAGAGCTCGAACACCCCGCCCATGTCGTAGGACTCCGCGCCGGTGGCCAGTCCCCGCACCATGATGTCGTGGTTCATCACCTGGTTGGGCCCGGTGCTGCGCCGGATGTCGTTGGACCCGGCGTAGAGGTAGTACAGCTTGCCCCAGTAGTCGACGGTCACCGAGGCCGCCAGCACGTCGCCCTCGTGCTCGGCCAGCACCACGTGCATCCGGTCCTCGAAGGCCCGGCGCATCCGGTGGAAGTAGGGCAGCTCCCGGGCGGTGATCCCGTTGCGCTGGGCCATGTGGCGGTAGATCTCGTGGAAGGTGACCAGGTCGGCCATCTCCGTGGCCTCCCGCGTGGTCACCCCCTTGCGCCTCCCGCTGCGCACCTTGTTCCGGGTCTTCCCGTCGTACTTGGCCAACAGCTCGTCCTCGGAGAGCTGACGTCCGTCCTCGTCCTGGAGGCGGACGACCATCGTGAACCGGGGCTGGACGATGTCGTCCTTGTCCGCCCCCACGTTCTTGACCCGCCAGCCGGGCTGCGACCGCATCCAGGCGTCCACCCCCTCGTCGAACCGGACCTCGGGGTCGAAACGGGTCATCACCGCCCGGTGGCGCTCGACGAGCGGCTGCGCCTCGGCCAGGATCCGCAGGACCAGGTCCTTGTCGTTCCAGTCGACGAGCGGCCCGCGGGGGGCGTAGAGGACCGAGAAGCCTCCGGGCAGCCGCCGCACGAGCAGCGTCATCGCGGCGACGATGCGGCCGTCCTCCTCGACGTAGACGGCCTCCTGGCCCCACTCGTCCTTGACGATCCCCCACCGCAGGTCCTGGGTCACGGACCGGTGGGGGTGGGAGCGCACGAAGGCGCTGTAGCGGTCGACGGCCGCGGGGTCGGCGAGATCCAGGACGGGCACGGGGGCTACCGTACCTGCCCCTGGTGGCGCCCCTCCCGGACGACCGGACGCAGCACCTCCACCGTCCGGTGCGCGGCCTTGATGCTCACCAGCGGCGAGGTGGGCAGGGTGAGCACGCGGGCGGAGACCTCCTCGGCCACCGGGGACCCCGCTCGGGTCGTAGTGCAGGTCGGACCGGCGCCGCGGGCCGGGCCACAGGGTCGGCCGGTACCAGGCACCGGCGTCCAGACCCTCGCCCCGCAGGGCCGCCAGCACCGCCTCGGCCACCTCGGTGGAGGGGACGAGGAGGGGGAAGCGCACGAGGGTGGTCGCCGGATCCTCCAGGAGACGGGGGACGGCGACACCGGGCTCCCCGCTGAGCCCGAGGCGGTAGACCGCGGCGACGGCCCGCCGGTGCTCGCCGGTGGTGCCCAGCACGGGCAGGGTCCGGCGCATCCTGCGCAGGACGTCCTCGGAGGGGAGGTGGGGCTCGCCCACGCTGCGGCCCGAGCGCTCGGCGTCGGTGACGTCCAGCTCGACCAGACCCCGTTCGGCCGCGGCGGACAGCACCCGTGCGCCGGGGGGCCCCAGGCGGCCCGCCACGCGGCGCAGGGGACCGCCCGCCCGCCGGGCGACCGCGTCGCGCCGACCGGCCTGCGGCAGGTCCGCCAGCGCCCCGGCGAGGACGTCGTGCCAGGGCCCTTCGCGCAGGGCCGGTGAGATCCACACGGCGGCTCCCGACGCGAGCGGAAGGGCCCCGCCGGCCTCGAACCCGTGCAGCGAGATGTCGGCGGCCACCAAACCGTCGGCCGTGCGGGCCAGGTGTCCGGGGCAGTGGGCGCTGTCCTCCACCAGGAGCGCCCCGGGCGGCAGGAACGCGCGCAGCCGGGCGACCGGGGCCACCGGCCCGAACGTGTGCCGGACGACCACCGCCCGCGTGGAGGAGGAGGACACCATCGGCACCGTGGCCGGGTCCAGCGAGAGGGTGTCGCGGTCGATGTCGGCGTAGCGGGGCCGGTGCCCGGCGCCCAGCACCGGCGTGACGGTGGTCAGCGGGGCGAAGGGCTGCACGACCACCTCGCCCGGGCCGGCGTGCCCGCAGACGGCCCGGAGCACGGCCAGGGCGGCGTGCCGGTCTCGGTCCACGAGGAACCAGTCGGCCGGGTCCGTGCCCGACCGCCGCGCCAGCTGCTCCCGGACCGCGGAGGCCGCGGACGACGGAGGCGGTGCCGTGGCCGGTGCCGGTGTCGCGGAGCCCATCACGCCTACGGAGTCTAGGTGTCGGGAGCCCGGCCCACCCCTTGGGCCTCGCATAGGGTGAGCGCCATGGCCCTCACGTTCGAGACCTCTCCTCCGGCCGCGGGCTGGAACGCCCGGATCGCGGCCACCCCGAACGGCGGCAACATCTACCAGAGCCACGAGCTGGGCGAGGTCAAGCGGATGGCCCGATGGCGTCCCCTCTACGCCGAGTCGCACGGCGTGGCCATGACGATCCACGAGAAGGCGGCCCCCGGCTTCGGGACCGTCTGGTACCTGCCGAAGGGGCCGTGCGTGGACGGGACCGCGTCCCTGGCGCCGGTCGTGGACGACCTGCGCGAGGCCGCCCGCGCCCGGGGGGTGATGTTCGTGCGCCTGGAGCCGGAGATCCGCGAGGAGGAAGGGGCCCTGGCCGGCCTGCGGGCCATGGGCCTGGTGCGGACCGACCCCGTCCAGCCGCACTCCTCCACCGTGCTGTTCGCCCTGCCGGAGTCCCCCGAGGACCTGCTGGGCGCCTATCCGTCCAAGACCCGCAACATGGTCCGCCGCGCCGGCCGCGAGGGCGTGCAGGTCGAGCGGGCTCCGGGCACGGAGGAGACCTTCGAGCTGATGTGGCGCCTTTGGTCGGCGGTGGTCGAGGACCAGGGGCTGGGGGTCCGGGGCCACGACTACTTCGTCGAGAGCTGGCGCATCATGGTCTCCGGCGGCCTGGCGCAGCCGTTCCTCGCGCGCAGGGACGGCGAGCCGCTGGCCTGGGCGCTGGTCGCGGCGCTCGGGACGGTCGCCGCCTACAAGGAGGGGGCCAGCCTGCGCGAGCGGCCGGTGCCCGGCGCCAGCCAGCTGCTCCAGCACGAGGGCATGCGGTGGGCGATCGAGCGTGGCGCCCGCACCTACGACCTCGTCGGCGTGCCGCACTCCTCCCGCCTGGACGACCGCTCGGACCTGCGGTACGGACTGGGGGTCTTCAAGCGCGGGTTCAGCAAGGAGGTCACCGACTGGGTGGGCGCGTGGGACCTCGTCCTGCGGCCCCGGAGGTATGCCGCGTGGCAGCGCCTCGGGCAGCGCGTGGTCACGCGCGTGCAGCGGCGTGAACCCGGTGACGCCTTCTGGTGAGCGGTCCCGACCGGCGGGAGGGTGATGCCCGGCCGTGTCCGTAGGATGACCGCCATGGGTCTGATCGAGAGCCGTCCGTCGACCGCGGCCGAGTGGGACGCGCAGGTGGTGGCCGCACCCGGACCGTCGTCGATGTTCCAGACGCACGAGTTCGCCCAGGTCAAGGAGCGGGTCGGCTGGCGTCCCCGCTTCCTCGTCGTGGACGGCGTCGCCGTCACGGTGCACACCCGCACCGCCCCGGGGCTCGGCCGGGTCTGGTACGCCCCCAAGGGACCCTCGGTCGCCTCGGTCGACCAGCTGTCCTCGCTGCTGCCCACGCTGGCGGAGGCGGCCCGGGCCGACGGGGCCTTCCTGCTCAAGGTCGAGCCGGAGCTGCTGGAGAACCCCGAGACGCTGGCGGCCCTGGACTCCCTGGGGCTCGTCCGGGCCGGCCGGGTGCAGACGAACGCCTCCACGGTCCTCGTGGACGTCTCCGGGGACGCCGAGGAGCTGATCATGCGTCTACCGGGCAAGGTGCGCAACCAGGTCCGCCGGGCCCAGCGCGACGGCCTGGAGGTCGAGCGGGTCCCGGCGACCGAGGAGAACTACGAGCGGCTGTGGCGGATGTGGGCCGAGGTCGTCGAGGACCAGGGCATCGCCACCCGCGACCGCGAGTACCAGGTGGGCCTGTGGCGCACCTTCTGCGAGGCCGGGCTGGCCCAGCTCTTCCTCACCCGCTTCCAGGGGCAGGACGTCGCGGGGGCCTTCGTCACGGTGGTCGGTGACGTCGCCTGCTACAAGGACGGGGCGAGCGTGCGCGACGGCCGGTGCGGGGCGCCAGCCAGCTCCTGCAGTACGAGGCCATGCGGTGGGCGCAGGAGCAGGGCGCCACCGTCTACGACCTGTGCGGCACCCCCCACTCGACCAGGGTGGCCGACGAGGACGACCCGTTCTTCGGCATCGGCGTCTTCAAGCGCGGGTTCAACAAGCAGGTCACCGACTGGGTGGGTGCCCTGGACCTGCCGCTGCGGCCGCGGCGCTACCAGGCCTGGACCCGGTTCGGCCACCGCGTCCTGGCCAAGGCCCTCTCGCGCGGCCGCAGCGGGTCGAGCTTCTTCTAGGGGCCCTCCCCACCACTGGCCGAGCGCGTCTGGGGCCGGGGCCGGGGCCGGGGCCGGGGGTCAGTAGAACAGCGGGTTGCGCGCCCTGGTCAGCCGGGCGTGGACCCGCAACCCCACCCGGTCCCAGACGGCCGTACGTCGTCGGTCCACGACCAGCCGGACGCTGCCGACGGTGTCGGTGATCGGCCCGAAGGCCGTCCGTCTTGAACTGCACGAGCCCGTGCAGGGGGTGGTCCTGGTCGTCGGCCGCCCAGCTCGGCGGCACGCCGTACAGGTCGTAGGTGGTGGCCCCCCGCTCCTTGCACCAGCGCATCGACTCCCACTGGACGCGGTACTGCAGGCCGTTGGCTGCCGGGGTGCGCACCGACCCGCCGTCGCGGTAGTAGCCCAGGTCGCCGTGCTGCCACAGGAACGCGCCGGCCTCGGGCTCGGCCACGTCGGCGGAGGACCTGGCCAGCACGACATGGCCCTGGCCCAGGTCGCGGTAGAGGCGCCAGGCCCTGACGTAGTACTCCTTGGGGCGCAACGGGAAACCGGCCCGCTCCACGGTGGGGGCGTACAGCTGCCAGAACGTCTCGATGGCCTCGTCGTCGGTGCGGTGCTCCACGACCGCGTCCGAGGCCTTGCGGATGGCCCTGCGCGCCCGCTGCCGGAAGGAGGCCAGCAGCTCGTCCTCGTCGGGCCGCAGGTCGATGAGGACGGTGTGGTGCCCCTGCTGCAGGTCGGTGAACTCCTCCAGCCCCGGTATGCCGGCGACCAGGTCCGAGCGCGTCTCCGGCCCCTCGGCGGGCACCGGTGGCTCGAAAATGACGCTGAAGGCACCCACCGTGCGCAGGTCCTCGCAGATGGCCCGGACGTGCTCGGGGTCGGTCACCCTCGGACCCATGGGGGCGTACCAGAGCTCGCCGAAGGGGGGCACCTTCTTGACCAGGTAGAGGGCCGGGACCGACGGCCGGCCCGGGTGCTCGTGGACGACCTGGCGCGCGGACGCCCAGGCGCCCGACTTGATCTCGGCGTAGGGCGCCAGCTGCATGAGGTCGACACCGCCCGGGCTGGCCCGCACCAGGTCGTCCCAGCCGGCCGTCTCCTCGGGGGTCGCGTCGCGCAGCGTCATGCCGCAACCCTAACCGTCCACCGCCGGCGTCCTGCCACGTCGCCGGGCGGGCGGCTGCGGACGTGCGGACGGGGCGCACCGCGGTGGCGGTGCGCCCCGTCCGGTCGTGCTCGGGGTATGGCGTGCGCGCGGGCTCAGCCGGCGTGCTCGCCCTGCTCCTCGGCGGGACCACCGGAGGTGGCCGGCTCCACCGGCAGGGTGTCCGGCACCGCCGAGGGCTTGGGCTGCCCCTGGAAGGTGAAGACCTTGTCCCGGGTGCGGTCCTCGCCCACGGTGTCCTCCACGTCGACGACCACGATCTCGCCGGCGCCGATCTGCCCGAAGAGGATCTTCTCGGAGAGCTGGTCCTCGATCTCGCGCTGGATCGCGCGGCGCAGCGGCCGGGCGCCCAGGACGGGGTCGTAGCCCTTCTTGGCGAGCAGCTCCTTGGCCGACTGCGTGAGCTCGAGGGCCATGTCCTTGTCCTTGAGCCGCACGTCCAGCTTGGCGATCATCAGGTCCACGATCTGGACGATCTCGGCCTGCGAGAGCTGCGGGAAGACGATCGTGTCGTCCACGCGGTTGAGGAACTCGGGACGGAAGTGCTGCTTGAGCTCGTCGATGACCTTGTTCTTCATCCGGTCGTAGCTGCTCTGGGTGTCCGGACCGGCCGAGAACCCCAGGGAGATGCCCTTGGCGATGTCCCGGGTGCCCAGGTTGGTCGTCATGATGATGACGGTGTTCTTGAAGTCGACGACCCGACCCTGGGAGTCGGTCAGACGACCGTCCTCCAGGATCTGCAGCAGGCTGTTGAAGATGTCCGGGTGCGCCTTCTCGACCTCGTCGAAGAGCACGACCGAGAACGGCTTGCGCCGCACCTTCTCGGTGAGCTGACCACCCTCCTCGTAACCGACGTAGCCGGGGGGCGAGCCGAACATCCGCGAGACGGTGTGCTTCTCGGAGTACTCCGACATGTCGAGGGTGATGAGTGCGTCCTCGTCGCCGAAGAGGAACTCCGCCAGCGCCTTGGCCAGCTCGGTCTTGCCGACGCCGGTGGGGCCGGCGAAGATGAACGAGCCACCGGGGCGGCGGGGGTCCTTCAGGCCGGCCCGGGTGCGCCGGATGGCCTGGGACAGCGCGGTGATCGCGTCGTCCATGCCGACGATCCGCTTGTGCAGCTCGTCCTCCATGTGGAGCAGCCGCTGGGACTCCTCCTCGGTGAGCTTGAACACCGGGATGCCGGTCGCGGCGGCGAGGACCTCGGCGATCAGCTCCTCGTCGACCTCGGACACGACGTCCATGTCGCCGTTCTTCCACTCCTTCTCGCGCTCGGCGCGGGACTGGGTGAGCTTGTGCTCCTCGTCCCGCAGCCGCGCGGCCTTCTCGAAGTCCTGGGCGTCGATCGCCGACTCCTTCTCCCGCTTGGCGTGGGAGATCTTCTCGTCGAACTCGCGCAGGTCCGGCGGAGCGGTCATCCGGCGGATGCGCAGCCGGGCGCCCGCCTCGTCGATGAGGTCGATCGCCTTGTCGGGCAGGAAGCGGTCGTTGATGTAGCGGTCGGCCATCCCCGCGGCCGCCACGAGCGCGGCGTCGGTGATGGAGAGACCCGGTGGTGGGCCTCGTAGCGGTCGCGCAGGCCCTTGAGGATCTCGATCGCGTGCGACAGCGTGGGCTCGGCGACCTGGATCGGCTGGAAGCGGCGCTCCAGCGCGGCGTCCTTCTCGATGTGCTTGCGGTACTCGTCCAGGGTCGTGGCCCCGATGGTCTGCAGCTCGCCGCGGGCCAGCATGGGCTTGAGGATGCTCGCGGCGTCGATGGCGCCCTCGGCGGCACCCGCCCCGACGAGGGTGTGGATCTCGTCGATGAACAGGATGATGTCCCCGCGGGTGCGGATCTCCTTGAGCACCTTCTTGAGCCGCTCCTCGAAGTCGCCGCGGTAGCGGCTGCCGGCGACGAGCGCACCGAGGTCGAGCGTGTAGAGCTGCTTGTCCTTCAGCGTCTCGGGCACGTCGCCGCGGACGACGTCCTGGGCCAGACCCTCGACGACGGCGGTCTTGCCGACGCCGGGCTCGCCGATGAGGACCGGGTTGTTCTTGGTGCGGCGGGACAGCACCTGCATGACCCGCTCGATCTCCTTCTCGCGACCGATGACCGGGTCGAGCTTGCCCTCCCGCGCGGCCTGGGTCAGGTTGCGGCCGAACTGGTCCAGCACCAGCGAACCGGCCTGCTGGCCCTCCGCGCCGCCGCTGGGGCCCACGCCCGCGCTCGCGGTCTCCTTGCCCTGGTAGCCCGAGAGCAGCTGGATGACCTGCTGGCGGACCTTGTTCAGGTCGGCACCGAGCTTGACGAGCACCTGGGCGGCCACGCCCTCGCCCTCGCGGATCAGGCCGAGCAGCAGGTGCTCGGTCCCGATGTAGTTGTGGCCCAGCTGCAGCCCCTCGCGCAGCGAGAGCTCGAGGACCTTCTTGGCCCTCGGGGTGAAGGGGATGTGCCCGGTCGGGGACTGCTGGCCCTGCCCGATGATCTCCTGCACCTGCTCGCGGACGGCGTCCAGGGAGATCCCCAGCGACTCCAGCGCCTTGGCGGCGACACCCTCCCCCTCGTGGATCAGCCGAGCAGCAGGTGCTCGGTCCCGATGTAGTTGTGGTTGAGCAGCCGCGCCTCTTCCTGGGCGAGCACCACGACCCGCCGGGCCCGGTCGGTGAACCGTTCGAACATCGTCACTCCTCGACTAGCGTCTCGTCACGCGGTCGGCGGCCGGAGCCCACCCGCGCGGGCGTACGTCCACTCTACGTGGCGTCTGAGAACCTCAACGTCCTCGTGCACCGTCGGTGTTCCACGAGGGCCGCCTGTTCGCCCCTGGCATAACCGGACGGCCCCCGACGGCCACCGTCACGCGCCACCGGACGTCCCGGCCAGCCCCGCGGCGGGCGCGTCCCCGGTCGACCGGCCTCGGAGCGGCCCGCCCCCGGTCAGCCGGCCTTCTTGCGGGTGGAGGTGCGCTTGTCCGCCGCCTTGGCAGGCGTCTTCTTCGCCGCGGCCTTGCTGCCCGTCGAGGCGTCCGTCTTCGCCGCCGTCCTCTTGGTCGCCGTCCTCTTGGCCGCGGTGCCCTTGGCCCCCGCGCTCCGCGACGACCCCGACGAGGCCCGGTCGCCGGACCCGTCCCCGTCGGCATCGGCACCGACGTCGTCCGGAGTCTCCTCGGTGGTCTCGCCCCGACCGGCCCGGGCCCGCTCCACCGACCGCTGCAGAGCGGCGAGCAGGTCGACCACCTCGCCGGACTCGCCGTCCTCCTCGGACTCCGGCGGCTCGGTGACCTCCCCGCCCTCGATCTTGCTCTGGACCAGCGCCTCGACCGCCTGCTTGTAGTCGTCGACGTGCCCCTCGGGCTCAAAGTCCCCGGCCATGGACTCCACGAGCATCCGCGCCATGGCGATCTCGTTCTTCTTGGGGTCGCTGACCTCGTCCAGGTGGTCGAGCCGAGAGGCGTCCCGGATCTCGTCGGGCCACAGCAGGGTCTGCAGCACGATGGCGTCCTCCATCACCCGCAGCACGGCCATGGTCATCCGGCTGCGCACCGACACCGTGACGACGGCCACCCGCTCGGACTCGCGCAGCGCCTCGCGCAGCAGCCCGTAGGCCTTGGCCCCCATCGCGTCCGGCTCGATGTAGTAGGCGCGGTCGTAGAGGATCGGGTCGATCTGGTCGATCGGCACGAACCGCTCGACGGTGATCTCCTTGCTCGAACGGTTGGGCAGCGAGGCCAGGTCCTCGTCGGTGAGCACGACGGTGCGCCCGTCCTCGGTCTCGTAGGCCTTGGCGATCTCCTTGTAGGCCACCTCCTCGCCGTCGGCCTGGGCCACCCGCTTGTAGCGGATGCGGCTGCCGTCGCTGGCACGCACCTGGTGGAAGGACAGGTCGTGGTTCTCGGTCGCCGAGTAGAGCCGGACCGGCACGTTGACCAGCCCGAACGACACGGCGCCCTTCCAGATGGCTCGCATTGGACAAGGATGGACCCATGCGCCCCATGCTCGCCACCCCTGGAGATGCGCGGACCGGTCCACCGTCCGGCCCGTCCTGGGCCCACGAGATCAAGTGGGACGGCATCCGGTCCTGGCCGACGTGCGGGACGGCCGGTTGCGGCTGCTGACGCGCGGCGAGCGGGACATCGCCGTGGCCCTGCCCGAGCTGCGGGCCCTCGCCGGGGTGGCCCAGGACCTGCTGCTCGACGGCGAGGCGGTGACGATGATCGCCGGGCGCCCCTCGTTCAGCCACGTCGTCGACCGGGTGCACACCTCCTCGCCCACCGCGGCGGCCCAGCTGGCCCGCACCCGCCCGGTCACCTACCTCGTCTTCGACCTGCTGCGGCTGGACGGGATGGACCTCACCGGCCTGCCGTGGTCCGCGCGCAGGTCCGCCCTGGAGGACCTCCTCCGCGACGTGGCCGGCGTGCAGGTCCCCCCGGTCTACGACGACGGGGGCCAGCTCCTCGCGGCGACCGCGGAGCAGGGGCTGGAGGGCGTGGTGAGCAAGCGCCGGTCCTCGACCTACCAGCCCGGCTCGCGGTCGACGGACTGGCTGAAGTTCCCCCACCGCGACCACCTCAGCGTCGTCGTCGGCGGATGGCGGGTGCAGACGGGCACCGCCGCCCGGCTCGGCGCCGTGCACGTGGGCCTCCCGCTGGACGACGGCACCGGCACGGTCCTGCGGGACGACGCCGGCCGGTTGCGGCTGACCTACCTCGGCCGGGTGGGCAGCGGACTGGCCGGGCGGGCGGGAGCCCAGCTCCAGACGCTCCTGGAGCAGGTTCCGCCGGTGCCGTACCCGTTCACCACCGACATTCCCCGGCCCGAGTCCGCTGGCTCCACGTGGCTGGAGCCGCGCGTGGTGATCGACGTCGCCTCGCTGGGCATCACCCCCGGGCTGGGACGGTTGCGGCAGCCGTCGTTCCAGGGCGTGCGCCCCGACCTGGACCCGTCGGACCTGCTGGAGGTGCAGCCGTGAGCAGCCAGAGCGTGCGCGTGGCCGGGCGGACCCTGCGGGTCAGCAACCTGGACAAGGTGCTCTACCCGTCCACCGGGACCACCAAGGGCGAGGTGCTCACCTACTACGTGACGCACGCCGACCGGATCCTGCCCGAGCTGGCCGACCGGCCGGTGACGCGGATCCGCTGGCCCGAGGGGGTGGGTGCGGCCCACTTCTTCGAGAAGAACCTGCCGCCCGGCGCCCCCGACTGGCTGTCGCGCGTCACGGTGCCCACCCCCGGGTCCTCGCGGGGGCGCGAGACCATCACCTTCCCCCTCGTGCACGACGTCGCCGCGCTGGTGTACCTGGTCAACCTCGGCAGCCTGGAGCTGCACGTGCCCCAGTGGCGGGTCGACGCGGAGGGGACGCCGCTGCCCCCCGACCGGATGGTCGTGGACCTCGACCCCGGCCCGGGGGCGGGGCTGCGCGAGTGCTCCCGGGTGGCGCTGCTCGTCCGCGACCGGCTGGACGCGGTCGGGCTGTCCACGCACCCGGTGACGAGCGGGTCCAAGGGGATGCAGCTCTACGCCCCCCTGGAGGGCGCGCGGGGGTCGGAGGAGGTGAGCGGGGTCGCCAGGACGCTGGCCGAGCACCTGGCCGAGACCCACCCCGACCTCGTGACGGCACGGATGACCAAGGCGGAGCGGCCCGGCAAGGTCTTCCTGGACTGGAGCCAGAACAACGCCGCCAAGACCACGATCTGCCCGTGGTCGCTGAGGGGCCGGGATCGGCCGCAGGTGGCGCTCCCCCGCTCCTGGGACGAGGTCGAGGCGGCCGAGGCGGGGGGGCCGGAGCTCACCCAGCGCACGATCGACGAGGTCTGAACCCGTCGAACGGGGCGGCCGCGGGGACGTCCCCCGGGCGTGCGGACGGGCCGCTCCCGGTCGGGAGCGGCCCGTCAAGAAGGCGTCGGCCTCCTCGTCCGGTCGCGTCAGTGCGCGGCCGCGTAGGCGTCCTGGAGCTCCTGAGAGACCCGCCCGCGGGAGCTGACCTTGTAGCCGTTCTCCCGACCCCACTCGCGCATCTTCGCGAGCTCGTCGGCCTTGGCCGAGGAGCCGGAACCCGAGCCGGAGCCCGCGCCGCGACGACGGGTCTGCCGACGGCCGCCGGCGCGACGGGCCTCGCCGATCCACCGGGCGAGGTCGTCCCGCAGCTTGGCTGCGTTCTCGTCGTTGAGGTCGATCTCGTAGGTCACCCCGTCGAGGGCGAACTCCACCGTCTCGGTGGCCTCGCCGCCGGAGATGTCGTCCTCGAGAATGACCTGCACACGCTGAACCATAGGCGTTCTCCTGGTGATTGTCGTGACGTGCCGAACAGGGATCGGCGGCACGCCGACAACTCTACCGAACAATTCAGGCATCCGGAAAGCCCCTGTGGAAGAGGGCCATTTATCGGATTTCAGTCACCGCTGGAACGGGTCGTTGGTATTGTCCGTCAGCGCGTCCTGCTCGGCCTCCCACCGGCGAAGCGCCGCACGTTCCCGACGGTCGCCCTCGACGAGGTGCTTGAGAATGACCCAGAACAGGAACAGCAGACCGGCCGAGGGAATGAGGGCGGCCAGCACCATCCAGCTGTCGTGGAGAAAAGAGGGCATCATGCCTCCGGCTTGAGGAAGGGAAAGAGGATGGTCTCACGGATCCCGGCGCCGCTGAGCAGCATGAGCACCCTGTCCAGCCCCATGCCCAGCCCCCCCATGGGCGGCGCGGCGTACTCCAGGGCACGCAGGAAGTCCTCGTCCAGCTGCATCGCCTCCGGGTCGCCACCGGCCGCCAGCAGGGACTGCTCGGTGAGGCGGCGGCGCTGGATCTCCGGGTCGATCAGCTCGGTGAAGGCGGTGCCCCGTTCGACCCCGGCGATGATGAGGTCCCAGGCCTCGACCAGCCCGTCGTGCGTACGGTGCTGGCGCGCCAGGGGCTGGGCGATCTCGGGGTAGTCGTGCACGAAGGTGGGCTGGAGCAGCGTCGGCTCCACCAGGTCCCCGAAGATCTCCATCGCGATCCGGCCGGCATTGTGGTCGGGCCGCACGGGAATGTCGTGCCGCCGGGCGATCTCGACCACCTCGTCCCGGGGCGTGCGCACGTCCACGGAAAGACCCAGCACCTCCGAAAGTCCTTCGTAGAAGGAGAGCCAGCGCCATTCCCCGTCCAGGTCGACCATCCCCATGGGGGTGGAAATGCGACGACGGCCGACGGCGTCGGCGGCCGCCAGGATCATCCGCTTCATCAGCTCGGCCATCGAGTACTGGTCGCCGTGGGCCTCGTAGGCCTCCAGCATGGTGAATTCCGGGCTGTGCGTGGAGTCGATTCCCTCGTTGCGGAAGATCCGCCCCATCTCGTAGACCTTGTCCACGCCGCCGACCACGGCCTTCTTCAGATAGAGCTCCAGCGCGATCCGCAGGGTCATCGGCATGTCGAAGGCGTTCAGGTGCGTACGGAAGGGACGGGCCGCCGCACCGCCGTGCACCGCCTGCAGGACCGGGGTCTCGACCTCCACGTACCCCTCGTCCTCGAGCACCCCGCGGACCGCCCGGGTGACCGCCGCCCGGTCGAGCACCATCTGCCGGGCCTCCTCCCGCACGACGAGGTCGACGTAGCGCTGGCGCACGCGCTGCTCCTCGGAGAGGTCCTTGTGCAGGACCGGCAACGGACGCAGCGCCTTGGAGGCCATCAGCCACTCGCCCGCCATCACCGACAGCTCGCCGCGGCGGGAGGCGATCACCCGACCGTGGACGAAGACGTGGTCCCCCAGGTCCACCCACTGCTTCCAGCGGTCCAGGGCCTCCTGCCCGACCTCGGCCAGGGAGAGCATCGCCTGCAGGCGGGTGCCGTCCCCGGACTGCAGGGTCGCGAAGCACAGCTTGCCGGTGTTCCGCACGAAGACGACCCGTCCCGAGACACCGACCCGGTCCTGGGTCTCCTCGCCGGCCGAGAGGTGGTCCCACCGTCCCCGCACCTCGGCCAGGGCGTGCGTGACCGGCACCGACACGGGGTAGGGCTCCATCCCCGCCTCCAACATCGCCGCCCGCTTCTCGCGGCGGATCCGCATCTGCTCGGGCACGTCGACCTCGGGGACCTCGGACTCCAGGGCCTTGGGCTGGGGCGTCTGACTCACCCCGACAGGGTATCCGCCGGTGCCGGGGGGGTCCGGTCAGAACAACGAGCCGCCGGCCACCCGGCGCTCGAGGTCCAGCAGAGCCTGCTTGCGCCCGACCCCTCCCCCGTAGCCGGTGATCGCGCCGGCGCTGCCCACCACGCGGTGGCACGGCACGACGATCGAGACGGGGTTGCGGCCGTTGGCCAGCCCGACGGCCCGGGCGGCCCCGGCCTGCCCGATCCGGGCGGCCAGCTGCCCGTAGGACCAGGTCTGGCCGTAGGGGATCAGCAGGAGCGCGTCCCACACCCGCCGCTGGAACTCCGTGCCGGGAACCCGCACGGGCAGGTCGAAGCCGGTCCGGCGGCCCGCCAGGTAGTCGGTCAGCTGCTCGGCGGCGGACTGCAGGACGGGGTCGGCGTCCTGCAGGGCCGTGGTGGTCCCCAGGTCGGCGGGAGCGTGCCGGTGCGTCTCGAAGTACACCCCGGTCAGGTGCTCTCCGTCACCGACCAGCCGCAGCGGCCCGAGGGGCCCGTCGAGCAGGACGTGGGTGGTCTTCGTGCTCGACGTCGTGCTCGACATCGTGCTCGACATCGTGCTCGAGGTCGTGCCCGAGGTCGTGCCCGTCGTGGTGGTGGTCGTGGTGGTCGGGATCATGCGTCCTCCGTGGGGTGCGGGGCGGGTCGGGTCGGGCCACCGGCGCGGAGCAGCTGGACGGCATACCCCCGCCAGGGGCTCCAGCGCCCGGCGCGGGCGGTGAGCTCGGACGCGGTGGCGCCCAGTCCTGCCCGGGCCGCGCGGCGCAGGACGTCGAGGTCGCTGGCGGGCAGGGCGTCGGGGTCGCCGAGGGCGCGCAGGGCGATCGTCTCCACGGTCCAGGGTCCCACGCCGGGCACGGCCGCCAGGGCGGCCCGGGCCTCCTCCCAGGAGGACCCCGGGCCCAGGTCGACACGGCCCTCGGCCAGGGCCGACGTCAGCGCCACCAGCGTGTGCGCCGACGGGCGCCCGGCATGCCCGGCAGCTGTTCGAGGTGCGCCGCGGCGACGTCGGCGGCGGAGGGGAACAGGTGGGTGGGTCCGCCGGGGCTCAGGAGAGCGCGGGGCAGCTCCCGGCCCAGGCCGCGGACGAGCTGGGCGGCCATCGTCGTCGCCCGCGAGGTGGAGACCTGCTGCCCGAGGACCACCCGCACCGCCGTCTCGTCGGGGTCGACGGTGCCGAGGGGCCGGACCCCCGGGGTCGCCGCCACCAGCGGACGGAGCGCGGGGTCCTGCGCCAGGTGCTCGTCGACCGCCTCCGGGTCGGCGTCCAGGTCCAGGAGCCGGCGGAGCCGACCCGTCGCGGCGCCCAGGTCCCGCACGTCGGTGAGCCGCAGGAGTGCGCGGACGTGCCGGTCGCCGGGTGCCGGAGCCTCGAGCCGGACGACACCGGGGCCGTGCGGGAGGGCCAGCGACCGCTCCCACCCGCCGTCGCGCCACGCCTCCACGCCGGGGACGACCCGGCCCCTCAGCTGCTCGACCAGGCTGGGCACGTGCAGAGGAGGTCGGAAGGGCAGGCGGACCTCCACCTGGGCGGCCGTGCCGGCCTCCTGCCCGGTGACCCCGTCGGTCTCCCCCTCGCCGGCCCCGACGGCACCACCGGGCGCACCCGTGCCGCGGAAGCGCGCCGTGCGCCGCAGCGTGGTGGGCGTGGTGGCGTAGACGGCGCGGACGGTGTCGTTGAACGCCCGTACGCTGCCGAACCCGGCCGCGTGGGCCACGTCCGTGACGGTCAGGTCGGTCGACTCCAGCAGGACCCGCGCGGTCTGCGCCCGCTGCGCCCGGGCGAGGGCGAGCGGGCCGGCACCCAGCTCCGCGGTGACGAGGCGCTCCAGCTGCCGGGTCGAGTACCCGAGCCGGTCCGCCAGGCCGGTGACGCCCTCGCGGTCGACGACGCCGTCGGCGACCAGGCGCACCGCCCGGGCGACCAGGTCGGCCCGCGGCCGCCAGCGGGGGGGGAACCGGGCGTGCTGTCGGGCAGGCACCGGCGGCAGGCGCGGAACCCGGCCCGCTGGGCGGCAGCGGCCGAGGGGTAGAAGGAGAGGTGGACCACCTTGGGGGTGATCGCCGGGCAGCTGGGTCGGCAGTAGATCCCGGTGCTGGTCACGGCCGTGACGAACCACCCGTCGAAGCGGGGGTCCTTGCTGCGGACGGCGGTCACGCACCGGTCGTGGTCGAGCTGCACCCCTCCATGCTGCGGTCCGGGCACCGGTGCGGTCCAGCAGAAAACCGACATCGACAGGGAGGGTCGGGCGACGGCACCGCTCGAGGCCCGCGGTCCCCTGCCCCACCGCCGGGGATCCTGCCCGCCCGCGGACGGTTCGGCCCCGGCGAGGTTCAGCCGGGAGAGGCCGCCCGCTCCCGGCGCTCGGCGATCCGCCCGAGCTCGTAGGCCACGGTCGTGGCCAGCATGACGAGGACGAAGGGCAGCACGAAGAGCGTCATGACCGTGGTGAAGCCGGAGAGCGCGTCGTGGGAGGTGGCCTGCAGCACGACGTAGCCGACGTAGGCGGCGTAGAGCACCATGAACAGGACGCCCTCCCACCGGGCCACCACGAAGCCGGTGAAGGACACCGGCAGCAGGGCCAGCGAGGTGGCCAGCATGACGGGCAGGTCGAGCGCGAGGACGGCGGGAGGCACCTCCAGGCCGCCGGCCAGCAGCGCGGGCAGGCCCAGGACGAGGCCGAGGTTGGCGATGCAGCTGCCCACGACGTTGCCCAGCGCCAGGTCACGCTCCCCCCGCAGCGCCGCGATCGCGGACGCCGCCAGCTCCGGCAGCGAGGTGCCGACCGCCACCACCGTGAGCCCGACCACCAGCCCGCTCACCCCCAGGGCGGTCGCGACCGACGTCGCGCCCGAGACCAGCAGACCGGCTCCCACGACCAGCAGGACCACCCCGCCCAGCACGAGGAGCACCGCCGCCCAGCCCGGCAGCACGCCTCCGGCCTCCTCGTCCGCCGGCGGGTCGTCCGGCCCGGCCGTCCCCGGGTGGGCCTCCCCCGGCCTGTGCTCCGCGTCCTCCGTCGGCGGGTCCTCGTCGGGCGCCGGGTCCTCGTCGGGCGCCGGGTCCTCGTCGGGGTCGCGGCGGGCGATCCACACGCTGGCCAGCAGATGGACCAGGAAGACCCCGAGGAGCACCACCCCGTCGGCCAGGCCGATCCGACCGTCCAGGGACAGCACCAGGGCGAGCACCCCCAGCCCGAGCATCACCGGGACGTCGATCCGCACGATCCGGCGCCGGGCGGTCAGCGGCAGGATCAGCGCCGAGACCCCGAGGATGAGCAGGACGTTGGCGATGTTGGAGCCCACGACGTTGCCCAGCGCCAGGTCGGTCTCCCCCCGCAGCGCGGCACCCGTGCTGACCGCCAGCTCGGGGGTGGAGGTGGCCACCGACACCACGGTGAGCCCGACCACCAGCGGGGTCAGCCCGGAGCGCACCGCGAGCGCCGAGGCACCGCGCACCAGCAGCTCGCCACCGCCCACGAGCAGCACCAGGCCCAGCACGATCCGACCGACGTCGAGAAGATCCACGTGCGGCACAGTAGTGGGGGTGCACCCCGACCGGCAGCCCCACCACGACGCCCCCGGTCGGGCACGACCCTGGCACGCGGCGTGGGCGGACGCGCTCTACGGCGACCGCGGCTTCTACCGCTCGCACGCGCCCGCGCAGCACTTCCACACCTCCGCCCAGGGGATCCCCGGGGGCGGGGCAGTCCTGGCCGAGGCGCTCGTCGCGCTGTGCCGCAGGCACGGGCTGACCGGCGTGGTCGACGTGGGGGCCGGCCGGGGCGAGCTGCTCGCCGAGGTGCGCCGGCTCGCACCGCAGCTGCACCTGCACGGCGTCGACGTCGTCGACGCGCCGGCCGACCTCCCCGTCGACCGCTGGACCCGTTCCCCCGGCGGGGCGCTCCTGCCCGACGCCCTCCGGGACCTGCACGGGGTGCTCGTCGTGGCCCACGAGTGGCTCGACGTGGTGCCCTGCCCCGTCCTGGTCCGGGACGACCACGAGGTATGGCGCGAGGTCGCCGTCCACGAGGACGGCACCGAGGTCCTCGGCCCGGTCCCGTCGGCCCCGGACCTGGCCTGGGCGCGGCGGTGGCTCGGCCCGCAGGTGCACCGGGCCGAGGTCGGCCGGCCCCGCGACCAGGCGGCGACCGACCTCGTGGGCCGCGTCCGGCAGGGGCTGGTGCTCCTCGTCGACTACGGGCACACCTCCGCCGACCGGCCGGCCGGGGGCACCCTGACGGGCTACCGCGCGGGGCGGCAGGTCGCCCCCGTCCCGGACGGTTCGTGCGACCTGACTGCCCACGTCGCCTGGGACAGCCTCGTGGACCACCTGGGTGCGCCCGCCGTGCTGACCTCGCAGCGTGCCGCCCTGCTCGGGCTGCTGCAGGCCGACGGTCGTGCCGGCGACGGCAAGGACGGGACCGGCGAGGACGGGACCGGCGAGGCCCTCCTCCTGGCGCGCCGGTGCCGCACGGGCTCGCCCGTGCCGACCCCGCGGCATACCTGTCCCTGCTGGCGCGGCGCGCCGCCCTCGGCGCGCTCACCGCCGTCGGCGGTCTCGGCGACTTCGGCTGGGTGCTCGTCGTCGTCGAGGAGCCGGGCCGCGGCCGCGTCGCCCCCGACGGGGCCACGGTGCCCGACTAGGGTGGCCCGGGTGAGCACCCGCGACCTGGACGTCTCCCTCGGCGCCGCCGGCGTGGGCGGGGTGAGCACCACCGAGATGGTGCTCAACATCGGTCCGCAGCACCCGGCCACGCACGGGGTGCTGCGGCTGCGGCTGACCGTGGACGGGGAGCGGATCATCGCCGCCGAGCCGGTGATCGGCTACATGCACCGGGGGGCCGAGAAGCTGTTCGAGGTCCGTGACTACCGGCAGATCCTCGTCCTGGCCAACCGGCACGACTGGCTGTCGGCGTTCAACAACGAGGTCGGGGTGGCCCTCACCGTCGAGCACCTGCTGGGGATGGAGGTGCCCGAGCGGGCCACCTGGACCCGCACGCTGCTCTCCGAGCTGGGGCGGGCGCAACCACCTCATGTTCCTGGGGTCCTACCCGCTGGAGCTGGGTGCGATCACCCCGATGTTCTACTCCTTCCGCGAGCGGGAGGAGCTGCAGGCCGTCATGGAGGAGTACTCCGGCGGACGGATGCACTACATGGCCAACCGCGTGGGCGGGCTGCTGCACGACCTGCCCGAGGGCTGGCTGGACCGGGTCGACGCCGCGGTCGAGCAGGTCCGGGCGCGGATGCCCGAGCTGGAGTCGATGCTGCTGGGCAACGAGATCGTCCTGGCGCGCACGCGCGGGGTGGGCGTGCTCGAGCTGGCCGACGTCCTGGCCTACGGCGTGTCCGGGCCGATCGCCCGCGCCTCCGGCCTGGACGTGGACCTTCGGCGGGACGAGCCCTACCTGGCCTACGCCGAGCTCTTCGGCGAGGGCGGGCCGGGCCGGGTGGTGACCCGGGAGGAGGGGGACTGCTACGCCCGGCTGGAGGTGCTGGCCGAGCAGGTGCACGTCTCGCTGGACCTGGCCCGGGCGTGCACGCGACGGCTGCGCGAGCTGGGCCCGGGCCCCTACGACACCAGGCTGCCCAAGGTGCTCAAGGTGCCCGAGGGCGCGCACTACCTGGCGACCGAGAACCCGCTGGGGTTCAACGGCTACCACCTGGTCAGCCGCGGCGACAAGGCTCCCCACCGGCTCAAGCTGAGGTCCGCCTCGTTCAACAACGTCCAGGTGCTGCGGGAGATGCTCCCGGGGACCGTGGTCGCCGACATGGTCGCGATCCTGGGGTCGATGTTCTTCGTCGTCGGGGACGTCGACAAGTAGGTCGGCCCCGGCACCGCGGCCTCAGGCGGTCGGGGGCCGCATCAGCGCGAACCGCTCCCCGTCGGGGCCGGTCGCCTCGGCGATCCGGCCGTGCTCGGAGTCGAAAGGCTCGGTCGTCACCCGACCGCCGGCCGTCGTCGCGGACCCGGGCCACGGCCTCGTCGGTGTCCGCCACCTGGAGCACGACCGACCAGTACGGGCCCTCCCCGGCACCGACCAGACCCAGCCCGGCCGTCCCCGACCGGTCCTCCCCCGGGGCGCGGGCGACGGCATACCTCATGTCCCCCTCGGAGAGGTCCTCGTAGGTCCAGCCGAAGACGTCCGCGTAGAACCGCCGACCGCGGTCGAAGTCGCCGACCATGGCCTCGGTCCAGGCGACCGCGCCCGGGACGTCGTAGGCCTCGAACCCCTGGTGGGACCCCGGCTGCCACAGGCCGAACCCCGCGCCGGTCGGGTCGGCGTGCAGGGCCATCGTGCCGAACGGCCCCACGGACACGGGGGACATCAGGGTCGTGCCGCCGGCGTCGGTGACGGCACGGGAGGCAGCCTCGGCGTCCGCGACCACGAGGTAGACGGTCCACTCGTGCGGCGGCTCCGGCATCCCCTCCATCGGCGGGGCCATGCCCGCGACGGCCAGGCCGTCGACGGTGGCGTTGAGGTAGCCCCCGAACTCCTCCTGCCCACCCGTGTAGTCCCAGCCGAGCACCTCGCGGTAGAAGGCCTTGCTGCGGTCCGGGTCGGTCACCGAGATGTCGATCCAGCCGGGTGCGCCGACGGGGCGGCGGGTGCTGCGTGCGGTCATGGGAGCTCTCCTCGTGGACGGTGCCCCGTCGGGCCGACGGGCGGCTGCATGGTCAGACCGTGCGCGGGTGCAGGACTCATCGGTGGCCGGGACGGTGGCGAGGTGACCACGGGCGGAGTCCTGTCAGGTCTCCCTCCGGCGCAGGACGCTGACCGCGAAGGTCGCGTCCTGGCCCCAGGGCTTCAGGTCCCAGGTCGCGAACCGGTGCTCCAGCCGCAGCCCGGCCGGGAGGAGGAGGTCGTCCAAATCGGTCGGGGTGAAGCCCCGGGTGACCCGGCAGCCCACCAGCACGAAGCCTCCGGCAACGACGTGGGACGCCACGCCTCGCAGCGCCGGACCGCGGTGCTCGACGGGCAGGAAGTCCAGGACGTTCCCCGCCAGGAGGGCCCCGTCGAAGGGCTCCGCCTCACCGACCGCCCCGAGGTCGAGGGTGGCCAGGTCCCCGACCAGCCAGGTGGCGTCCGGGTGGTCCGCGCGGGCCGCCGCGACCAGGACGGGGTCGATGTCCACCCCCACGACCCGGTGGCCCAGCCGGGAGAGGTGCCCGCCGTGCCGCCCGGGACCGCACCCGGCGTCGAGCAGGCGCGCACCCCGGGGGGCCAGGACGTCGACCAGGCGGGACTCCCCCTCGACGTCCTCCCCCCGGGCGGCCATCACCCGGAAGCGCTCGGCGTACCACCGCGAGTGCTCAGGATCCTCCAGCCCGGGCCAGAGCGAGGTCGGGCGGGCCGGTCCGGGGGCCGGTTCGACGGGGGTGTTGCCGTGGTCGCTCACCCGGCCACTCTAGGCCGGTCAGCCGTAGGCCAGGTCGGCGTCGGGCACACCGTCCCCGTCGTCCGTCGTCGCCGTCGCCGGGCGGGATCCGGCACCACGCCTGCCCGAGGTAGCCCACGACCGAGAGCAGCAGGGCTGCCGCCGCGTGGACCACGCCCCAGACCAGCTGGGCGCGTTCGCCGGCGACGTCGGCGTTGGGCAGGTGCACCAGGGCGTTGGCCAGGTACCACCCGACCAGCGCGGCCCCGCCCAGCGCGGCCGCCTGGGCCCCCACCAGGGTGCCCCGCCCGCGCTGGGGGCTGGGGCGGGCGGTGCGCGCCCCCCGCAGGTAGCGACGGATCTGCCAGCTCATGACCAGCACGAGAAGGGTGACCGCCACGAGCGGGACCAGCCCCAGCCAGGAGATCACCGGATACTCCGCCCCGAGCGTCCGCAGCAGCTGCAGGACCAGCCAGCCGGCCATGCCGGAGAGCACCCCGACCAGGAGGCCGGTGGTGGGACGCACCCCCTCGACCGTGTTCACCGGGCACCTCCTGCGTCCAGCACGCGCAGCTCCTGCTCCCCACGTCGTGGACGAGGTCGCGCACCGCGCGCACGTCCTCCCCCCTCCGCAGGTGGGCGTCGGGGTCCAGGTCCAGCCAGGGCCGCAGCACGAAGGCCCGCTCGTGGGCCCGCGGGTGCGGCAGCGTCAGGGCGGGGGTCTGCGCGCGGACGTCGTCGCCGAGGACGGGGTCGCCGTACTGGACCAGGTCCAGGTCCAGGGTGCGTGCACCCCAGCGCACCTCCCGGGTGCGGCCGTGGTCCTCCTCGAGCCGGTGCAGCCGGTCGAGGAGCGTCGTCGGCGCCAGGCTGGTGCGGGCCAGGACCACCCCGTTGACGTAGTCCGGCTGCCCGGCCACGGCGGCACCTCCGACCGGGGCACCGACGTAGAGCGGCGAGAGGCGCACGCCGCGCAGCCCGCGCACCCGGTGCAGCTGGCGGACGGCCGTCCGCACGGTGCGGGCGGGATCCACGCCCTCACCGCTGGGCAGGTTGGCCCCGACGGCGACGACGACGGGCACGTCCCGCTGCCGGCGCACGACGACCGCGACGTCGCCGAAGGGCACGCCGACCGGGGCCTGCGGCTTGTGCACGGTCACCTCGACCGTCTCGACGGCCGGTCGTGCCAGGACGACGGCGGCGATCTCCTCGGCCACGGTCTCGACGAGGTCGCGCGGCTGCCCCTCGACCACCGCGACGACGTCGGCGGCGACCTCGCCGTAGTGCACGGTGCGGGCCAGGTCGTCGCTGGTCCCGGCGGGCCGCAGGTCGAGGCCGATCACGACGTCGACGACGAAGTCCTGGCCGTCGCGCCGCTCGTGCTCGAAGACCCCGTGGTGACCCCGGGCCACCACGCCGGTCAGCCGGACCTGGTCGCCGCGCTCAGCCACGGTGCCGCTCGGTCATCTCGTGGACGGCCAGCGCGTCCCGGGTGGAGGCCACGTCGTGCACCCGCACCGCCCAGCAGCCCGCCCGTGCGGCCAGCAGGCTCGTCGCCGCGGTGGCCATGTCGCGGTCGGCGGGGCGGGGTCGCTCGGGGGCGCGGCCCCGTCGACGGCCGCGCCCGGCCGGGCGGGCAGCCGCCCCAGGAACCGCTTGCGGGAGGCGCCCAGCAGCACCGGGTGGCCGAGCTGGAGGACGCGCTCCAGGGCGGCCAGCAGGGTCCAGTTGTGGGCGGCGTCCTTGGAGAAGCCCAGGCCGGGGTCCAGGACCACCTGGGCGGGGGCGACGCCCCGCGCGGCGAGGGTCGCGACCCGCTCTTCCAGCTCACGGCAGACCTCCTCCACCACGTCGTCGTAGTGCGGTCGCGCGTGCGGGTCGGTGAGCAGGCCCCGCCAGTGCATGACGACGAACGGGACGCCGGTCGCGGCGATCAGCGGGGGCATCTCCTCGTCCGCCAGCCCGCCCGAGACGTCGTTGACCAGGGTCGCCCCGGCCTCCAGGCAGGCCCGGGCCACCGAGGCACGCATGGTGTCGACCGAGACCGTGAGACCCTCCTCGACCAGCCCGGTCACGACGGGGAGCACGCGGTCCAGCTCCTCGGCCTCCTGCGGCCGTGTGCTCCCCGGCCGCGTCGACTCCCCGCCGACGTCCAGGAGGTCGGCACCCTCGGCGGCCAGCCGGCGGCCGTGCGCCACGGCGGCGGCGGTGTCGGACCACCGGCCGCCGTCGCTGAAGGAGTCGGGCGTGACGTTGACGATGCCCATGATCCGGGTCGGCCCCGGTCGGACCAGGTCGGCGACGGTGGGCACCACGGTCACGTGCTCCGACCGGTCATCAGGCTCATCGCCTCGGCCCTCGTGGCCGGGTCGCGCAGCATGCCGCGGACCGCCGACGTCGTCGTCCGGGCCCCGGGCCGCCGCACGCCGCGCATGGACATGCACAGGTGCTCGGCCTCCACGACGACCATCACCCCGCCCGGGTCGAGGTGGTCGACGAGCGCCTCGGCGATCTGGGTGGTCAGCCGCTCCTGCACCTGGGGCCGACGGGCGAAGACGTCGACGAGGCGGGCCAGCTTGGACAGCCCCACGACCCGTCCGTCCCGGCCCGGGACGTAGCCGATGTGGGCGACGCCGTGGAAGGGGACCAGGTGGTGCTCGCAGACGCTGTAGAGCGCGATGTCGCGCACGATGATCATCTCCTCGTGCTCCACGTCGAAGCGGGTCCCCAGGACGTCGGCGGCGTCCTGCCGCAGCCCGGAGAAGACCTCGGCGTAGGACCGGGCGACCCGCGCCGGGGTGTCCCGCAGGCCGTCGCGGTCGGGGTCCTCCCCGACGGCGAGGAGGATCTCGCGCACGGCCGCCGCGATCCGCTCGTGGTCGACCTCCTGGACGACCGGGCCGCCGGGCGCGTCGCCGTCGTCCCTCAGGACGGGCGGGTCCCCCGCCGGCGTCGGCTGCTGCGGGTCACGGGTGCCCGGGGTCGACATACCCGCCCTCCGGGACCTCGACGACCTTGTGCGGGGGACGCTCCTGACCGTCCGGAGCGGCCGGCCCCTGACCGTTGGCCATCGAGCGCTTCTCCGCGTCCGTGAGCACCGGTCCTTCGGTGTGCACGTGCCGGCTGTCGGAGGAGAGCCACACGGGCCGCACCGGGCGCTTGCGCAGGTCCGTGAAGATCTCGGCGATCGCGGCGGCGTTCAGGGTCTCCTTCTCCAGCAGCTCCAGCACGAGCGCGTCGAGGATGTCCCGGTTGTCGTTGAGCGCGTGCCACGCCTCGTCGTGGGCGGCCTCGATGAGCCGGCGGACCTCCTGGTCGACGACCCCGGCCAGGTCCTCGGAGTAGTCCCGCTCGTGGCCCATGTCGCGGCCGAGGAAGACCTCGCCCCCGGCGGAGCCGAGCTTGACCGCCCCGACGCGCTCGCTCATCCCGAACTGGGTGACCATCTTGCGGGCCAGGCCGGTGGCCTTCTCGATGTCGTTGGCGGCCCCGGTCGTGGGGTCGTGGAAGACCAGCTCCTCGGCGACCCGGCCGCCGAGGGCGTAGGCGAGCTGGTCGAGCAGCTCGTTGCGGGTCGTGGAGTACTTGTCGTCGGCCGGCAGCACCATCGTGTAGCCCAGGGCCCGCCCGCGCGGCAGGATCGTCACCTTGCTGACCGGGTCGGTGTGGTTCATCGCCGCCGCCACCAGGGCGTGCCCGCCCTCGTGGTAGGCGGTGATCTTCTTCTCCTTGGCGCTCATCACCCGCGTGCGCTTCTGCGGGCCGGCCATCACCCGGTCGATCGCCTCGTCGAGGTCGGGGTCGTGGATGACCTTCTCGTTCTTGCGCGCCGCGAGCAGCGCGGCCTCGTTGAGCACGTTGGCCAGGTCGGCGCCGGAGAAGCCCGGGGTCCGCCGGGCGATGGCCATGAGGTCCACGTCCGCGAGCGGCTTGCCCTTGCCGTGCACCTGCAGGATGTGCAGCCGGCCCAGCATGTCGGGGGCCTCGACGGCGATCTGGCGGTCGAAGCGGCCCGGGCGCAGCAGCGCCGGGTCGAGGATGTCGGGACGGTTGGTGGCCGCGATGAGGATGACGTTGGTCTTGACGTCGAAGCCGTCCATCTCCACGAGGAGCTGGTTCAGCGTCTGCTCGCGCTCGTCGTGGCCGCCGCCCATGCCGGCGCCGCGGTGGCGGCCGACGGCGTCGATCTCGTCGACGAAGATGATCGCGGGCGCGTTCTCCTTGGCCTGCTCGAAGAGGTCCCGGACGCGGGAGGCACCGACCCCGACGAACATCTCGACGAAGTCCGAGCCGCTGATCGAGTAGAACGGCACGCCCGCCTCACCGGCGACCGCCCGCGCCAGCAGGGTCTTTCCGGTGCCGGGAGGACCGTAGAGCAGGACGCCCTTGGGGATCTTCGCGCCGACCTCGAGGAACTTGCGGGGCTCGGAGAGGAACTCCTTGATCTCCTCCAGCTCCTCGACGGCCTCGTCCGCGCCGGCCACGTCGGCGAAGGTGACCTTCGGCATGTCCTTGGTGGCCAGCTTGGCCTTGGACTTGCCGAACTGCATCACCCCGCGACCCCCGCCCTGCATGCGGGTCATCAGCCACAGGAACAGACCCAGGATGAGCAGCAGGGGCAGGAAGTTCACCAGCATCGAGACGAAGACGTTCGGCCGCGCCGGGTCGTCGGTCCAGGTCTCGCTGGGCGGGTTCTCGTCCAGGGCCGTGATGATCTGCTCGCCGCGCGCCTCAACGTAGTAGGCCTGCACCTGGCCGGTCTCGCGCACGTCCGGGCTGGAGAAGGTCTCCCCCTCCTTGAGGGTGAGGTCGACCCGGTCCGGCGTGACGACGGCCTCGGCGACCTTGTCGTCCTGGATCAGCTCGAGGGCGTCCACGGTGTCGATGCGGGTGTACGCGCTCGGGGAGAGCAGCGAGAACCACAGGATGCCCAGGCCCAGGAAGAGGAAGATCCAGATCCAGGGACTGGGCTTGGGACGGGGGCGCGGCTTGGCGGTGCTCATGTGGTCGCGGCGGGGACGGCGCGGGTAGGACGCGCTCGCCCCGGTCCTCCTGATCGTTCGGTGTCGGCACGGGTCTCCTGCCGACAACGTGCGGCAGGGGGCCAGTGTTCCATCACCCGGGGGGCTCGGCGCCCCGGGCACCCCCCGGCGGACCGACCCGCCGCCGGGGCTGCGCTCCTGCGCACCCCCGAGGACGGGGGCCCCGCCCCACCGGGTGGACCTTCGCGAACCGCCGTCCGGGCCCCGTCGTCGGGTCCGGCGCTCAGCTGTAGACGTGCGGCGCGAGGGTGCCGATGACGCGCAGGTTGCGGTACTTCTCGGCGTAGTCCAGCCCGTAGCCCACGACGAAGGCGTTGGGGATCTCGAAGCCGACGTAGCGCACGTCGATCTCGACCTTGGCCGCCTCCGGCTTGCGCAGCAGCGTGCAGATCTCGACCGAGGCGGGGCGCCGGGACTCCAGGTTGGTCCGGATCCAGCTCAGCGTCAGGCCCGAGTCGATGATGTCCTCGACGATGAGCACGTGCCGGCCGCTGATGTCGGTGTCCAGGTCCTTGAGGATGCGCACCACGCCGCTGGACTTGGTCCCCGAGCCGTAGCTGCTGACCGCCATCCAGTCCATCTCGGCCGAGCCCGGCAGCGCGCGGGCGAAGTCGGCCATGACCATGACCGCGCCCTTGAGCACGCCGACGAGGAGCACGTCCTTGTCGCGGTAGTCCTGCCACACCTGCGCCGCGAGCTCGGCCAGCCGCTGCTGGATCTGCTCCTCGGTGAACATCACGTCCTCCAGGTCGGCACCCATGTGCTCGGCGTCCACGGGCCTGCTCCTTCGTGTCGGGGTCGATCGCGTTCCGGCGCTCGTGGTCATTCAACTACGGACGGCGTCATTCACCTACGGGCGACCCAGGTGCACCAGGCCGCCCTCCCGCCGGGCCCGCACCCCGCCCGGGAGATGGACCGGACCCTGCCCGTGCCAGTCGGTGAGCAGGGCGTCGACGGCGCGCAGGTGCTCGCCGGTGAGGTCGGTGCCGGGGCTGCCCTCGGCCAGGGCCACCCGGCGCCAGAGCCGGCGCCGCACCGCGGGGCCAGGGCCTGCAGCGCGCCCACCTTCCACGGGGGCGGGCCCAGGTCCTGGTATGCCGACGCGCTCACCCGCTCGAGCGCGTCCGCGTCGTCGCGCAGCAGGTCCGCCGACCTGGCCAGCCCGGCCACCAGCCCGGGACCCAGCTCGTCCTCCAGCAGACCGAGCGCCCTCCGGGCCCGCACCCGGGCGAACCGCGGGTCCTCGTTGTGCGGGTCGGTCCACGGCTCCAGGCCGGCCGCGGCGCAGGCCTGGGCCGTCTGCGCACGGCCGACGCCCAGGAACGGCCGCAGCAGGAGCACGGGGGAACCGTCCCCGAGCGGACGGCCGGCGGGCATCCCCGCCAGGGACCGGGCCCCCGAGCCGCGCGCGAGCCCGAGCAGCACCTGCTCGGCCTGGTCGTCCCGGGTGTGCCCGACGAGCACCGCGACCGCCTCCGACCGGCGCGCCGCCGCCAGCAGCGCGGCATACCTGGACCGGCGCGCAGCGCCCTCGGGACCGGTGCCCGGACCGCCGGGGGCCTCGACCTCGACCCGCACCACCTCCACGGGGTCCAGACCCAGGCCGCGGCAGGCGGAGGCCGCCGTCGCCGCCACCCGGTCCGAGCCCTCCTGCAGTCCGTGGTCGACGACCACCGCCCCGGCGGACACCCCCGCCCGCGGGGCCTCGAAGGCCGTGGCCGCGGCCAGCGCCAGGGAGTCCGCTCCCCCGGAGCAGGCGACGAGGACCGGCCCGGACGGCGGCAGCCCGCCCAGCGTGCGGCGCACCGCCACCCGGGTGGCGGCGACCGCGGGGTGGGGTCCGGGCACGGTTCCGCGCTCCTGGTCCTCTCAGCCGTGGACCCGGGCGACCCAGGCCTGCGGCTCGGCGATCTCGGTGGGTCGGGGCAGGGTCTGCGGCGAGGTCCACACGGCGTTGAACCCGTCCACGCCGACCTGGTCCATGACCGCGCGCACGAACACGGCACCGTCGCGGTACTGCCGCATCTTGGCCTCCATCCCCAGCAGCCGGCGCAGGATCTTGTCCACCCCGCCGGCCCCCTTGCGCCGCTCGGTGAAGCGGGCCCGGATCGTGGCGACGGTGGGGATGACGCTGGGGCCGACCTCGTCCATGACCACGTCGGCGTGCCCCTCGAGCAGGGACATCACGGCGGTGACCTCGGCCAGGCGTTCGCGCTGCTCGGGCGTGGCCAGGACCTGGGTGATGTCGGTGTCGCCGCGCAGCACGCCGGGGATCTGGGTGACGATCTCGCCCAGGCGCTGGGAGAGCTGGTCCGGCTCGGGCATCATCCGGGCGCCGACGGACCGGGCCTGCTCGATGAGGTGCCCGCGCAGCCACGGGACGGCGGTGAACTGCACGCGGTGCGTCTCCTCGTGCATCGCCACCCACAGCCGGAAGTCGCCGGCGTCGACCTCCAGCTCGCGCTCGGCGGCCAGGATGTTCGGGGCGACGAACATCAGGCGCGGGGTGCCCTGGGGGGCGAGGTCGTACTGCCCCAGCACCTTGGTCGAGATCCAGGACAGCATCCCGGCGACCTCGGTGCCGGTGATCGTGGACCCGATGCGCTGGGCGGTGGGGCCGACCTCGGCCAGCTCCTTACCGCGGGCCCGGGCACGGGCCCGGTCGGCCGTCCGCTTGCGGGCCACGACGTCGTCGAGCACCGGCGCCAGCATGGCCCCCATCGAGGCAGCGTTGGCGCTGATCCAGCCGGGCCGGTCCACGACGAGGGCCGGCGGGGTGCCCGGGGGCGTGTGCAGCCGGGCGGTGGTGGCGACCGGGTCGACGGCCCGCTCGCCGGCGGAGCGCAGCTCGGCGACGAGCTGCGCGATCTCGGCCCGCCCCGCCCTGGGGCCGGGCGGGACCAGCCGGCGGGCCGCCGAGGCGGCGAGCTCCCAGTCGACCAGGTCGCTGCCGGAGAGCCGGTCGCCGCCCGGGTCCGCGTCGACGTCCGGGTCTGCGTCGACGACCGGCAGGGAGGAGCCGTCGTCGGTCGGGGAGGCGCCGTGCGGGTCGGGGCTGGTCGTCATGGACCCGACGGTATGCGGTGGGGCGGGCCGGCGCGAACGCGGCCGACCCTCAGGAGCAGCCGCAGCGGGCCAGCTCGGCCACGATCTCGTCCAGGACCGAGCGGGCCTCGAGCACCGCGCCGTCCTCGCCGATCCGGTCGGCGCCCAGCGCGTAGACGAGCAGCCGGCCGTCGGCCGTCACCACGGTCCCGGCCAGCGACGTCACCCCGGGCAGGGACCCGGTCTTGGCCCGGGCGGTGCCGATGGCCGGGCCGTGCACCGGCAGGTGGAAGCGGGTGGCCAGGGTGCCGGTGTACCCGGCGATCGGCAGCCCGCCCGCGGCCAGCACCGCCTGCAGGTCGGGATGGCTGCCGTCCGCCCCGGCGACGAGGAGGTCGGCCACCACGCGGACCGGGAGGATGGTCCCGTCCGACAGTCCGCTCGTGTCGGCGATCTCCACGCCGGTGAGGTCGACCCCGTAGGTCCGGGCCAGCGTCTCCTCCACCCACGCGGCGACGTCCTGCCGGTCGGGCGCGCGACCGGCGGCGACCGCCGCCTGCCGGGACAGCTGCTCGACCATCGCGTTGTCACTGGTCGCCAGGGCCAGGGCCAGCACGTCCCGCAGCGGGGCCGAGCGCACGACGGCCAGCTCCTCGGGGGACCCCGCCGCGGTGTCCCCGGAGGCGGGGGCGTCGTCGGCCGGGCCCGCCTCCTGCGTCGACCCGCCGTCCTCCGGCGCGGCGTCCGCACCCGCCCCGGTCGCCACCTCCACCTCGGGGACGTCCGGCAGGTCGGCCAGGTCCTCGGCCTCGGTGAGCACGGCGTCGCCCTCGCCGGCGAGGGGGACGCCCCGGTCGAGGAGGGCGGCCGCGAACGCCCGCACGGCCTCCTGGGCCGGGTCGCGGGGGGAGGGGAAGAACGGCAGGGCGCGGTCCTCCTCGAGCCCCAGCTGGACGATGCGGCCGGTGTAGCCCTCGGCGACCCAGAAGTCGGTCCAGCTGTCCAGGACGGACGGGCCGGCGGCGTGGGTCAGGTCCACCCGGAGGCGCACCGGCGCGGTCGACCCCTCGGCCTGGAGGGCTTCGGCCACCTGGTCCGCGAGGTCGCCCAGACCGGCGTGACCGGCGACCGAGTCCGGGTCGCCGGCGCCCCGGGCCAGGAGCATGTCTCCACCGGCCACGAGGACGAGCTCCTGCGGCCCGGTCCCGCGGACGACGCGCGTCGGGAAGGTGTGCTCGACGTCGAGGCCGGTGACCACGGCCGCCGCCGCGAGGATCTTGGTGGTGGAGGCGGGGGTGAGCAGGCGGTCGGCGTTGCGGTCGAGCAGGTGCTCCCCGGTCAGCGCGTCCCGCACGGTGACGGCGCGGCGGTTGGCCGGTCCGAGCCACCGGCTGTCCAGCTCGTCCTCGAGGGCCTCCTCGACGCCGGCCGGACCGGGGACCGACCCGTCGGCCACCTGCCCCAGCGGACGGACCGTCGGGGCCACCACCGGCCGCACCTGGGCCGGGCTCGTCGGCTCGGGGGCCGAGGTCGTCGCGGCCGGGTCGGCCTCCGGGGAGGTCGGGCCCACGGTCGAGGCGCCCGCATCGGAGGGCGCCTCCGCCTCAGAGGTCGGGCCCGCGGTCGAGGTCGCGGCGTCCGGCGCGGCGAGGGCCGGCGCACCGGCGAGGACGGCGGCGAGCATGAACGCGGTCCCCGCCGCGCGTGCGCCATACCTCCCGCGCCCGCCCCCGACGACCCCCGGGGTGCGGGGGCGGACCTGCCTGCGATGCACCGTTGCCTGCCCTCCGTGGTCGTGGGTCCCCGGGATAGGGAACACTGGGGCCTAGAGCCTAAGCCGAACCCACCAGAAGAGAGCAGCGCACATGCACTTCGACGTGACGATCGAGATCCCGCAGGGCAGCCGCAACAAGTACGAGGTCGACCACGCGACCGGCCGGATCCGGCTGGACCGCATGCTGTTCACCGCGACCCGCTACCCGGCCGACTACGGCTACATCGAGGAGACCCTCGGTGAGGACGGCGACCCGCTGGACGCCCTCGTGCTCCTCGACGAGCCGACCTGGCCCGGCTGCCTGGTCGCGGCGCGCCCGATCGGCATGTTCCACATGCGGGACGAGGCCGGTGGCGACGACAAGATCATCTGCGTCCCGGCCGACGACCCGCGCAAGAGCAACATCCGCGAGCTGGAGCACATCAGCGAGCACACCCGGCTGGAGATCCAGCACTTCTTCGAGGTCTACAAGGACCTCGAGCCCGGCAAGTCGGTCGAGGGAGCGCACTGGGCGGGCCGCGAGGAGGCCGAGCGCTGCTACCACGAGGCGGTGCAGCGGGCCAAGGACGCGGGGCTGTCCACCGCGCGCTGGCCGATGCCCTCGCCCCACTGACTCGCCCTTCGGCCCCGTGATCACCGCCCGGCGGGGCTGGGCGCAGTGATCCGGGACACGGCCAGCCTGGCCCACTGCCCCACGCCGACGAGGGTGGCCGACGCGGCTCCGCACCAGTCGCCGTAGCCGACCAGCTGCAGCCCTGGCACGCTTGCGGCGGTGGGGCCGTCGGTCACCGGACGTCCGCCCCGCCACCCCAGGCCGGCACCGCGCAGGTGGCCCAGGGCCGGCCGGAAGCCGGTGCACCAGACCACCGCGTCGAACGGACAGGTCGACCCGTCCGGCCAGCGGGCGCCGTCGGGGGTCAGGCGCTCCATCAGGGGGACCGCCGTCAGCAGGCCGGCGTCCCTGGCCCGGCGCACGGGCGGCACTGCGACGACGTCACCCAGTCCCCCGACCCCCTCCCCCAGGCCGCGCACCCGCAGGCTGGCCACCCGGAAGAGCTCGCGCCCGTCGACGTCGTCGGGCAGGTAGCGGGGAGGGGTCCGGGTGCACCACGTGACGTCCGCGTGGTCCAGCAGGTCGGCGGCGACCTGGGCCCCGGAGTTGCCTCCGCCGACCACCAGGACGCGCCGGCCGGCAAACCGGTCGGGTCCCCGGTACTGGGCCGAGTGCAGCTGCTCCCCGCCGAACACCTCCAGGCCGGGCAGTGTCGGGAGGAACGGGCGCGACCAGGTGCCCGTCGTGCTGACGACCGTGGCGGCCTCCCAGCCGCCCCGGTCGGTCAGCACCCGGTGACCGCCGTCGACCGGGAGGACCGACCGCACCCGGACCCCTCGGCGCACGGGGACCTCGTAGCGCTCCTCGTAGCGGGTGAGGTAGTCCACCACGTGCTCGGCCGGGGGGTACTGGTCCCCCGACCCCGGCATCTGCCAGCCGGGCAGGGAGGAGAAGGCGGCCGGGGAGAAGAGGCGCAGGGAGGGCCAGGTGTGCAGCCAGGCCCCGCCCGGGCGGTCCTGGTCGTCCAGCACGACGTGCTCGAGTCCGGAGCGTCGCAGGTAGTAGCTGGTGGCCAGGCCGGCCTGACCGCCGCCGACGACCACGACGGGTACCGACCTGGTCGTCGTGCTCCTCGTGGTCGTCGTGCTCGTGGTGGTCGTCACGCCACCGCTGCCGTCGGCGGGGGCGGGGGTGTGCGCGGGCTCAGTGCCCCTCGTCCTCCTCGGCGACCTCCTGCGTCGGGTGCACCGTCCCGTGCTCGTGCTCCGGCGGGGCGTAGAGGGAGTACAGCTTCAGCGGCTCCTCGCCGATGTTGGTGATGTTGTGCCAGCTGCCCGCCGGGACGAGGACGACCCAGTCGTCACCGACCTCCTCGTCGAACCCCAGGTCGTCCTCCGCCGGTCCCATCTGCACGCGGCCGCGCCCGGACTCCACGCGCAGGAACTGGTCGTGGTCGTGGTGGACCTCCAGGCCCACGTCGCCGCCGGCCGGGATGCTCATGACCGTGAGCTGCAGCTTCGTCCCGGTCCAGAGCGTGGCCCGGAAGTTGTCGTTGCCGAGCGTGGCCTTCTCGATGTCGGTGACGAAGGGGTGGGGTCCGGCGTCCTGGAACGTCATGAGCGGTCCTTTCTCCGTGGGCGGCGGCGGTTCCACCGCCACCCGGCCCGGAGGACGGGCCGGGAGCTCCAGTATGGAGCGTGGCCGGCAACCGCCGCCGCGGGGGTGGTCCCCACCGACAACCACCGCGGAGGGGGCGGCCTCCGGCCAGATTTGGAGGAGACACAGATCACACCCGCTGCTAGCCTCCCGATCGCCCCCACCACGCAACGACGCGCGGTTGCCGACCCTCGACGGAGAGGTGTCTGCGTCCCGGGGCCCGAGAGAAAGAAGAACCCCTGATGAGAAGAAGGTTCGCAGCGACTGCTGCGTCCGCGGTCCTGGTGGCCGCGGTCTCGATGACTCCGGCGCTGGCCCACCACCCGGAGGTCACGGACGAGGGTGGCAACAGCACCTCGCCCTACAAGTACGAAGGTCTGGAGGTCAAGTACGACCGCGACTGGGTCACGCCGAGCACCGTGGGCAAGGGGAAGGGCAAGGGCTCCGAGCGCGGCAACGCGCCCGGCACCTCAGCCCCCTGCGTCGACGGCATGGCGGCGGACTTCTTCCCCTGCGACGGCATCGACCTGCTCAGCCACGTCTCGCACAACGAGCTCGGCACCACCTTCGTCAACGACATCTGGGGGTGGACCGACGCGAAGTCCAAGAAGGACTACGCCCTCGTCGGTGCCTCCAACGGCACGGTCTTCGTCGACATCAGCGACGCCAAGCGGCCCGAGGTGCTCGGCATCCTGCCCACCGCCTCCACGGCGGGCGGCTCGTCCTGGCGGGACATCAAGGTCTACCAGGACCACGCCTACGTCGTGTCCGAGCACACGAACCACGGGATCCAGGTCTTCGACCTCACGCGGCTTCGCGACTGGGACGGCACCTACACCACCTACGACGTCGACGCCCGTTACACCGGGCACGGGTCCGCGCACAACCTCAACATCAACGAGGACACCGGCTTCCTCTACTCGGTGGGTGCCGGACCGTTCTCCTCCAGCCCCCTGCCCAACACGGTGACCGTCGACGCGCCGTCGTCGGCGGCCGGCGACTACCTGGCCAACAGGGCCGGGTTCGGACCGGCCCCGACGGTGGAGGGCCTGTCCGGCTCCTTCGCCGTCGTCGACGACGGCACGGGCACCGCGGAGGGCTGTGGTCCGCTGGTTGGCTTCCCCGCCGGCGCGATCGCCATCGCCGACCGCGGCACCTGCGCCTTCACCCAGAAGGTGGCGAACGCCCAGGCTGCCGGCGCGTCGGCCGTGGTCGTCGCCAACACCGCTCCCGGGACCATCGTCATGGGAGGCAGCGATCCCACCATCACCATCCCCGCAGTGATGGTGAGCCAGGCCGACGGTGACACCATCAAGGCCGGTCTGCCGGCGACGGGAAGCATCGTGGCCAACGACCCGCCGCCCGTGTGCGGCACCGGCCTGCACATGGTCGACATCAACGAGCCGAAGAACCCGACCTACGCCGGGTGCTTCGACGACCACGGCTACATCCATGACACCCAGTGCATCGTCTACGACGGGCCCGACGCCGACTACACCGGCCGGGAGATCTGCTTCAACTCCAACGCGACCACGAGCGGCGCCGGCGGTCTGCACCGGGTCGCGATCGTCGACGTCACCGACAAGAACGACCCGGTCTCGATCGCGCGCGAGGGATACGAGAACGACGGCTACAGCCACCAGGGGTGGCTGACGCCGGACCGCCGGTTCTTCCTGCACGGTGACGAGCTCGACGAACAGCGTCGCGGGATCAACACCACCACCCGGGTGTGGGACGTGAGCGACCTCGACGACATCGTGGAGGTGCAGGCGTTCGCGAACGACACCACCTCGATCGACCACAACATCTACACCCAGGGTCGGTACGCCTACGCCTCGAACTACACCTCAGGCCTGCGGGTCTACGACACCCGTGACCTGGCGGGCGGTGGCCTGAGCGAGGTGGCGTTCTTCGACATGTACCCCGAGAACGACAACGCGACGTTCGAGGGCGGGACGTGGAGCAACTACGCCTACTTCGGGCAGAAGGGCGTCGTCGCGGCCAGCAGCATCGACCGCGGGCTGTTCATCCTGCAGCCGAGGCTGAGCCGTCAGGGCAACTGACGCCACGGCTGAGACGCAGCAGCACCCCGGGTCGGAAGGACCCGGGGTGCTGCTGTCTGCGGAGCCGCCTAAGGGAATCGAACCCTTGACCTATTCATTACGAGTGAATCGCTCTGGCCGACTGAGCTAAGGCGGCACGGCTGCGTGCGCAGCCCGAGCGAGAATACCCGACTCCGGTCGGCGGGCCCAAACCACCGGTCAGCAGGTGAGCCCGTCCTGGGGCACCGTCCCCTCGAGCAGGTAGTCGTCCACGGCGTCGGTGATGCAGTCGTTGGAGCGGCCGTAGGCGGTGTGCCCGTCGCCCTCGTAGGTGACCAGGACGCCGGAGTCCAGGACGTCGGCCAGGTCGACGGCCCACTCGTAGGGGGTGGCCGGGTCGCGGGTGGTGCCCAGGACCAGGATGGGCCCGGCCCCCGTCGCCGAGTAGTCGTCGACCGTCTCGGCGGCCTCGGCGGGCCACACGCCGCAGGCGCCGTCCCCGGCGAGGTAGCGGCCCCACGTCGGGGACACCTCCTCGAACCGTGCCCGGACCGCCTCGGTGTCGAGGTCGTCGGTCTCCTCGCTGGGTCGGTCCAGGCAGTTCACCGCGTAGATCGACTGCATCCCGTTGCCCTGGTAGACGCCGTCCGCGCCCCGGCTGGCATAGGTGTTGGCCAGGAACATCAGCAGGGTCCCGTCACCCTGCTGGGCCCGTTCCAGGGCCTGGGTGAGGATCGGCCAGAAGTCCTCGGCGTACATGGCCACGACGATCCCCAGCATCCCCCAGCCCTCGGTCAGCTCGCTGACCTCGTCGCCGCTCACCGGGAGCGGGGCCTGGTCCAGCCCGGCGAGGAACTGCGGGATGGCGGCCATGGCCGTCTCGACGTCCTCGCCCAGCGGACAGTCGCCGCCCGCGACGCAGTCCTCGACGTAGGCCCGGGTGGCCCGCTCGAACCCGGCCGCCTGCCCGAGGCCCATCTCGACGGCGGAGAGCGTGGGGTCGATCGCACCGTCGAGGACGAACCGTCCCACCCGGTCGGGGAAGAGGGTCGCGTAGGTCGTGCCGAGGAAGGTGCCGTAGGAGGCACCCAGGTAGGTCAACCGCTCCTCGCCGAGCGCGGCCCGCAGCACGTCCATGTCGCGTGCGGCCTCCACGGTGGAGACGTGCTCCAGCAGCTCGCCGGCGTTCTCCGCGCAGGCGGTCGCGAACTCCTCCAGGAGCGCCTCCACCTCGGCCTCCTCGGCCGGGTCGTCGGGCGAGGGGTCGGACCCCAGGAACTCGTCGAGCTGGTCGTCGTCCACGCAGGTCACCGGTGCCGAACGGCCCACCCCCCGGGGGTCGAACCCGACGACGTCGTAGGCGCGGGCGACCTCGGGCGAGACGACGGCGCCGGCCATCATCGCGTAGTCCACGCCGGACCCGCCCGGCCCGCCCGGGTTGACCACGAGGGAGCCCTGCGGGTCGCCGGTGGCGGCCGACCGCAGCAGCGCGAGCTCGATCGTGGCGCCCTCCGGCTCGGCGTAGTCCACCGGCACCGTGAGGAAGGCGCACTCGAAGCTCGTCTCGCACTCGCTCCACGCCAGGTCCTGGCCGTAGAACTCCTCCAAGCCCTCGGGGGCGCCGGCCACGACCTCGTCCGGCGCCTCGGCGGAGCCGGTGCCCCCGGCGGGATCCTGCGTGCCGCCCGCGTCCTGCGACTCCTGGGTGGCGGCGGGCGCGGAGGTACCAGGGTCCGGCTCCTCCTCGTCCGCACCGGGCGTGCAGCCCGCCAGCAGGAGCGCCAGGGCGGCGACGGCCGCCGCACCGGCCCGCGGACGGGCGGCGCCGGCGGGCCCGCGTCGGGGGATGACGCCGCCCGGGCGCGCGGATCGTCCAGGGGTGGTGAGCCGTGGGGCCACGGGGAGGGTGTCCTTCCGTCCGTCCGCCCGGGGCTCCGGGCGGGTGGTGCCGATGGGTCGAGGTCCGGCGGTGGAGGAGGCGGCGCTCATGCCCGCGTCCCTGCCCGGTCGGGCAGGACGAGGGCCACCATCATCGCCTCCAGGACCAGCAGGGGCGCCCCGTTGGCCACGAGCCGGCCGCGCGCCAGCGTGATCGCCTCCAGCGCCGCGAGCAGGCCCTCCGGTGACAGAGAACGCGCCAGCCGCTGGATCTGCTCCGGCTCGGTCGCGTTGACCGGCTCCACCGGCGCGCCGGTGGCCAGCATGAGGGCGTCGCGGTAGACCGAGGCCAGGTCGGTGAGCGCCGAGTCGATGCTGTCGTGCTGCTGACGACGGGTCTCTCGCTTCTGCCGGACCTCCAGGTCGCGCAGGTGGCTGCGCACGGCCGGCGGCTGGCTGCGGGCCGAGGGGTCGGCCCCCAGCTGGGTCAGCAGCGCACGGCGCTCGGCCTCGGCCCGCTGCGTGGAGATGGTCTCGGCCCCCTCGCCGGCCTCCGCGACGAGGTCCTGAGCCGCCCGCAGAGCGGCCCCCACGCCGGTGAGCGAGCGAGGCGGGGATGGCCACGATCTCCCGCCGCCGTGCGCGGGCGTGCTCGTCGGTCGCCAGCCGGCGGGCGATGCCCACGTGGCTCTGGGCCGCCCGGGCCGCGTAGTGGGCCATCGCCGGGTCGATCCCGTCCCGGCCCACGAGCAGGTCGGCGACCGCGTCCACCGGAGGGGTCCCCAGCTGCAGGCGCCGGCACCGGGAGCGCACGGTGACGATCAGGTCGTCGGCGGTCGGGGCGCACAGCACCCAGACGGTGCGCGGCGGCGGCTCCTCCAGGGACTTCAGCAGGGCGTCGGCGGCCTGCTCGTTGAGCCGGTCGGCGTCCTCGACCACCAGGACCCGCCACCGGCCGGTGCTCGGACGGGTGGCCGCCGTGAGCGCCAGCTCGCGGGCGCGGTCGACGCGGATGAACGTCTCGGTGGTGGACACCAGGGACACGTCGGGATGGCTGCCGGCCAGGACGGTGCGGCAGGCGTGGCACTCGCCGCAGCCGGGGTCGTCGGTCCGTTCGCACTGCAGCGCGGCGGCGAACGCGCGGGCCGCCACGCTGCGCCCGCTGCCGGGCGGACCGGTCACCAGCCAGGCGTGCGTCATGGCGGCGGGGACCGTGACGGCGCGGCGCAGGACCGCGACCGCCCGCGCCTGGCCGACCAGCTGGTCGAAGACGCTCACGGTGCCCCCTCCGGGCTGCGCAGCAGGACGTCCACCCGCGCGCGCACCTCCTCGGCCAGCTCGTCGGCCGGGCGCGAGGCGTCGAGCAGGAGGTAGCGCTCGGGCTCCTGCGCCGCGAGCGCGAGGAAGCCCTGCCGCACCCGGTCGTGGAAGGAGTCGGCCTCGCGCTCGAGCCGGTCGTGCTGCGCCCCGCGCCGCGCGCGCCCCTCCCCGGGGTCGACGTCCAGCAGGATCGTCAGGTCCGGCAGCAGGCCCTCGACCGCCCACAGCGAGAGCGCACGGACCTCCTCGTGCCCCAGCGCGCGGGCGGCCCCCTGGTAGGCGACCGAGGAGTCCAGGTAGCGGTCGCTGACGACCACCGCGCCCCGTTCCAGGGCCGGCCGGACGACCGTTGCCACGTGCTGGGCCCGGTCGGCGGCGAAGATCAGCGCCTCGGCCCGGGGCACGACCGAGCCGTCCTCGCCGTGCAGGACGAGCTCGCGCAGCGACCGGCCCAGGGCCGTGCCGCCCGGCTCCCGGGTGCGCACGACCTCGTGGCCGTGCCCGGCCAACCAGGCGCCCAGCCGGTCCGCCTGGGTCGACTTGCCCGCCCCGTCACCGCCCTCGAGGGCCAGGAACAGCCCGCCATCAGGGGCCGGCCGCCCGCCGTGGGCGACCACCGGCACGCCGTCCCCGCCTCCCGGCAGGGGCGGCGTCGGGCTCGGTCCGGTCACGGCGGCAGCCTACGTGAGGCGACCGACGCGCCAGACCTCCTCGTCCACACGACCGGACCAGGTTCACTCCCCTGCCGACGGGGGCCGGCCGCGCGTGGCGGGCCGCCGGGGTCAGCCGCGGGCGGAGTTGGCGACGACGGCGTCGTGCACGTACCGCGCCAGGCCCGGGGCCACGTCCTCGTAGGTCTTCGTGAAGCGGGGGTCGGTGACGTACATGGCCGCGATGTTGGCGTGCAGCTCCCGCGGGCAGTCGTAGAACCACCGGCAGATCTGCTGACGGGCCTCCTCGGCGACGTCCATCGCCTCCTCCGAGGTGGCCGGCACCCCGGCCTGCATCAGCTCCACGTAGCGCGCGTTCACCGCGTCGCCCTCGTCCTTGATCTGCTGCCACTGCGCCTTGCCGTAGCCCTTGGCCCGCTGCTGCGACTGCGCCCAGGCCGCCGACCCGCCCCAGCGCTCCTCCGCCTCCTGGGCGTAGCTCTCGTCGAAGGTGTCGCCGAAGAGCTCACGCTGCTCCTCGCGGGTGATCCGGTCCTCGTTCATCTCTGCCTCCAGGGCTCGGTCGATGGCCGTCACGAGCTCGGTGAGCTCGGCGACCCGTTCCGTGACCGTGTCCCGCTGACGACGCAGGTGCGCGGCCACCGTGTCCGCGCCGGCACCGTCCCTCAGCATCTGCCCGATCTGCTCCAGGGAGAGGCCGAGCCGGCGGTAGACGACGACGTGCTGCAGCCGCCGCAGGTCCTCCTCGGTGTAGAGGCGGTAGCCGGCGCGGCTGCGCTCGGAGGGCACCACGAGGCCGATCTCGTCGTAGTGGTGCAGGGTCCGCACCGTCACGCCGAGACCCTCGGCCACCTGGCCCACGGTCAGCAGCTCCTCGGTCATCAGCTGGTTCTTGGTCACGGCACGATGCTCGTGCCTCCCGTTCCGTGAGGGTCAAGCCCGCAGGTCGGACGCATCGTCCTCAGCCTCCTCCACACCCTCCGTCCCGTCCGCCCCGTCCGCCCCCCGGCGCCCGTCCTCCCCGGCGCGCGGCGCCTCCTGCCCGCGGGTCATCGTGCCCCGCCCCCGCAACGACTCGAAGATGAGGGAGGTCTCGGCGTGCAGCACCCCGGGACGGTTGGTCAGGTGGTCCAGGACGAAGTCGCGCAGCGCGTCGGCCGACTCGGTGGCCACGTGCACGTAGTAGTCGATGGCTCCGGAGACGTGGAAGGCGCCCAGGACGCCGGGCAGCCGGGGCACCTCCTCGGTGAACTGCTCGAAGTGGCTGCGGCGGTGACCGCCGAAGCGCACCGCGATCATCGCCTCGACCGGCCGGCCCACGGCCACCGGGTCGATGTCGGCGTGGATGCCCCGCACGACCCCCCGCTCGCGCAGCGAGCGCACCCGCACCAGGCAGGTCGACTCGGCGATGCCGACCTCGCGGGCGAGCATGGCGTTGGACATCCGCCCGTCCCGCTCCAGCAGGCGCACCAGCGCCAGGTCGGTCTCGTCCAACGGCTTGGCGCGGTCCTGCGGATTCTTCGGCACCCCGCCAGGGTATGCCGTGGGGCGAGGCAGCGGCATACGTCGCCCTTTGCGGGTCATGCTTCGTGGATTTCGTCTTGATGACACAGGATCTACACTTCTGTCTCATGAACGCCGAAGCCCTGGGTCTTGACAGCCGCGCCGTCCACGCCGGGCGGGAGGACCTGGCCGCCCTGGGGGTGCACGTCCCCCCGATCGACCTCTCCAGCACCTACCCGCTGCCCGACGTGGAGGCCGGTGGCGAGGCCTACGAGCACATGGCCTCGGGGCACGAGCGCGCCCCGGGGCAGACGGCGGTGTACCAGCGGCTGTGGAGCCCCACGGTGGCCCGGTTCGAGGAGGCGCTGGCCGCCCTGGAGGGTGCCGAGGCCGGGGTGGCCTTCGCCTCCGGGATGGCCGGGCTGACCGCGACCCTGCTGGCCTGCGTCTCCGCGGGCACCCCCCACGTCGTGGCGGTGCGTCCGCTCTACGGCGGCAGCGACCACCTGCTCGCCACCGGCCTTCTCGGCACGAGGGTGACCTGGGTCGACGCGGACGACGTCGGGGAGGCGGTCGAGCCGGACACCGGCCTGGTGCTGGTCGAGACCCCGGCCAACCCGACCCTGGACCTGGTCGACCTGAGCGCCCTGTGCGAGCGCGCGGGGGACGTCCCGGTCCTGGTCGACAACACCTTCGCCACCCCCGTGCTCCAGCGGCCGCTCGAGCACGGGGCGAGCCTCGTCCTGCACTCGGTGACCAAGTTCCTCGCCGGGCACGGGGACGTCCTCGGCGGCGTGGTCGCCACCTCCCAGGAGTGGGCCGGGCGCATCCGGCCGGTCCGGGCCATCACCGGCGCGATCATGCACCCGTTGTCCGGTTACCTGGCCCACCGCGGGTTGCAGACGCTGCCGGTGCGGGTGCGGGCCCAGCAGGAGGGCGCCCAGGTGGTGGCCGCCTGGCTGCGGGCGCACACGGACGTGGACCGGGTCTTCTACCCCGGGTCGGAGGGGTCCGACCCGGCCGGGCTCGTCGGCACCCAGATGAGCGGACCGGGAGCGGTGCTGGCGTTCGACCTGGGCAGCTACGAGCGGGCCCGCCGGGTGGCCGAGGGCGTGCGGATGATCACCCACGCCGTGTCGCTCGGCGGGGTCGACAGCCTGATCCAGCACCCCGCCGCGCTGACCCACCGTCCCGTCGCCGAGGAGGCGCGTCCCGGAGCGGGCATCCTGCGCCTGTCGGTCGGGCTCGAGACGCCCGAGGACGTCGTCGCCGACCTGGCGCAGGCCCTGTGCGCCTGACGCGCGGCTCTCGGGCTCGTGCTTCCGTGCTGCGGGCGAGCCGGAGGCGTCCCCGGGGCTACGGCTCCTCGCAGGGAGGCGTCCACGGGACGCCGGGCAGCCGGTCGGCCCACTCCTGCTCGGTGAGCCGCACCCCGGTGGTGCCGCAGATCCAGTCGAGGGCGCGCTCGACGTCGGTGTCCCAGATCCGGACCTCACCGAGGTTGCCACCGGCGTAGATCACCTCGTCGCCCCCGCCCCCACCCGACCGCGAACAGCCGGGTCTGCGCGGCGCCGAGGGCCAGGGGGTCGCTCCAGCCGTCGCCCTCCCGGTCCCAGAGCCAGAGCCGCCCGTCCTGGGAGGCCGCCGCGAGCCGGCCGCCGTCGGCGCTGTACTGCACGTTGTAGACCTCCGAGCCAGGACCGGTGAGGGTGTCCACCAGGACCGGCGCCGCCGGGTCGCGCACGTCCCACAGGGCCACCTCGCGACCGGCCCCGACCGCGACGAGGTGCTCGTCGGTCGGGTCCAGGTCCAGGCCCAGGACCGCGCCCGGCGTCTCGAGGTCGCCGAGCAGCTCCCCGATGCGGGTGCTCCACAGCCGCGTCCGCCCCACCTGTCCGACCACGGCGACGTCGTGGACCGAGTGCGCGACGGCATACACCAGCCCCTCGGTGTCGGCCCGTCCTGCCAGGGCGAGCCTGGCCCGGTCCTCGTCCACGGCGTACCACGACACCCAGCCGTTGTCCCCGCCCGCGACCATCGTCGTGCCCGCGGAGTCGAAGGCCACCATCTCCACGATCTTGCGGTCCGCCGGCTCCAGCCGACCCCCGGTGATGTCGTCGTCCAGCACGAGCCGGGGACCGTCGGGGTCGCACACGTCGTAGGCGAGAAGACGGTCGGTGGTGGTGCCCCCGACCATCACGGTTCCCGCGGGTCCGAGGTCGGCCGCCCCGCTGAAGACCTCGCCGTCAGGAGCCCGGGTCGCCGAGAGCTGCACCGGCCGACGGGGGTCCTCGGCGGTGTCGTAGAGGACCAGACGCCCGTCGCCGGCACCCGCCGCGACGAGAAGCAGCTCCCCCTCCGCGTCGGTGCGGGTGGTGAAGACGCCGTCGGCGTGCCGCACGGGCACCGGCCCGGTCGTGTCCCAGAAGAACCACTCGTCGTTCTCCGGCGCGACCACCCACCTGCCCTCGGCCAGGGCCACGACCGCGACGTTGGGTGCCGCGGTGGCCACCGACGCCGCCGGCACGTCCCAGTCCGTGGAGGCCCATCCCTGCGGACCCCGCCGCCACAGGAGCACCTCCCCGGCCGACCCCGACGGCCACGACCTGCTCGCCGTCGGGGGCGAACTCGACGTCGTTGACGTAGCTGGCGAACGCCCGCGCCTCCCCCTCCGGCGTCAGCCCCTCGTCGTCCACGGCGAACAGGCGCAGGGTCTTGTCGCGGCCGACGACGGCGGCGGTGGTCCCGTCGGGGGACAGCTCCACGCGGTGCTGCAGGCGTCCGTCGGGGTCGACCAGGGTGTCGGCGACGCGCCGCCAGCCCCCGGGCCGCACCTGCCACAGCGTCGCGGTGCCGTCGTCGCCGAGGGTCACCGCTCGACGCCCCTCGGGGCCGAGCGCCAGGTCCACCACGGGCCGGCCCTGGTCGGCCACGGACCCGACGGCCTCCCACCCCCCGACCGGGAGACCCCCGCCCTCGACCGGGCGGGTCCAGGCCAGCACCTCCTCGCCGGCCCCGGCGACCAGGAGCTGCCCGTCCTCGACCGTGCGCACGTCCAGGGAGACGGCATACCCCTCGGTCGGCAGGGACAGCACCCCGGCGTCCCGGGGCCGGGCGGGGTCGGTCACCTCCACCAGGCGCAGCCCGTCGGGGCCGGCGGTGGCGACCACCTCCCCGCCGTCGGGCGTCACCACCAGGTCGGCCACGCCGGTGGTCGGGCTGGTCTGCTCGGTCAGGACGTTGACCGCCGTCGACGGGGCCCCGAGGCCGTCGTCGGTGAGCGCGGCGGCGGTGCGCACGCTCCCGTCGGCCGACCCCAGGGCCACCCACGTGCCGTCCGGGGAGACGTCCCCGCGGTTGACCCCGGTGGGGTCCAGGTGCCGGGTCAGGTGCGGACCGGCGGCCGCGTCGAGCACGGCCACCACCGCCTCCCGGGTGGGGCGCAGGGCATGCGCGGACGCCGCGAACTGGGCGGCGGTGGCGGGGTACTCCCCCCGCAGGGACACCGCCTGGTTGGCCACCTGGCGGGAGCGGGCCTCGTCGCGCTGGACCTGCACCTGCTGGCGGGAGGAGAAGGCCGCCACCGAGAGCGAGGCCGTGGCCAGCGCCAGCACCGTGGTCGCGGCGAGCAGCCGTCGGGTGCGCCGGTGGGTGAGCTCCCGCCCGGCGGCCAGCTGCTCCTCCCGACGGGCGCCCGCCTCGATGAACTCCTCCTCCTCGGCCGTCACGTCCTCGCGGTGCTCGGCCAGCCAGTCCCTGGCGACCGCCAGCTGGCTGCCGGTGAGCAGCAGGGCCGGGTCCCGACCGGCCTCCAGCCACTCCGCGCGGCGCAGGGCCACGCGGTCGCGGACGCGCAACGCGTCGCCCCGTCGGCGCACCCACCCGTCGAGCAGCGGCCAGTCGACGAGCAGCACCTCGTGGCTCAACGAGACCCGGTCGTCCTCCAGGACCACCAGCCGACGGTCCGAGAGGTGCTCGAGGACGTCCTGGGCGTGCGGTCCCAGGGACAGCAGCTCCTCGCGCGAGGCCCACCGCCGGGACGGGGCCTGGCCGGGCTGGACGCCCACCAGGCGCAGCAGCAGCCGTCGGGCCGTGCGCCGGTCCTCCTCCGGCAGCGCCTCGACGACGTCGTCGGCCCACCGCACCAGGGAGCCGCGGAAGCCCCCGACCTGCTCGTAGTGCTCGCGGGTGAGCTCGCGGCGGTCGCTGACCGACCACATGGACCGGAGCAGGTGGGAGAGGTGGGGCAGCACCTGCTGGGGGCGACCGTGGCCGACGGCCCCGGCCAGGACGAGGTCGGCCAGACCGTCCTGCAGGCGCAGACCGACGAGCTCCGCCGGACCGGTGATCACGCCCCGCAGCTCCTCGGGTCCCGGTGGAGCGACCAGGACCTGCCGCTCCCGCAGCGCGCGCAGCAGGAGGGGGTGCTCCGCGGCGCTGCCGTAGTGGTCCGCCCGCAGACCCACCACGACCGCCCGCCGTCCGGTGGCCGGGCCCTCGGGGGACGGCGGGACGTCACCACCGCTCAGCCAGGTGGCCAGGACCTCGACGAAGCGGTCCTGGACCGACCGGTCGTGGCCGAGGGTGAACAGCTCCTCCAGCTGGTCGACGACCAGGAGGCGGACGTGCCCGGAGGAGGCGAGGACGGCCAGGGTCTCCTCCAGCAGCTCCACGGGCAGGGCGCCAGGGGTGAGGCGGCGCAGGTCCACGTCCTCGCCGGGCTCGGCCAGCCCGGCACCCAGCAGCGAGGACTTGCCCGCCCCCGAGGGCCCCACGACCGCCACCACGGCGTGGTCGGCCAGCGCCGAGGCGACAGCACCCCGCAGCTCGGCGACCTCGGCACCGCGGCCGAAGAAGAGGTCCGCGTCCTGGGGGGCGTAGCTCTCCAGCCCCAGCCACGGTGCGCGCCGGACCGGCGCCGGCTCGGGCTTGGTGCGCAGGTCCCACAGCCGCTGCTCCCAGCCGGCGACGTCCTCGGCCGGCACCCGGCAGGCCTCGAGGATCCCCCGGAGCACCTCGGGGCGGTTCCACGGAGGAAGCCGGCGCCCCGCGAAGTAGTCGCCCAGGGTGCTGGCCGGGATCCCGCTGCGGGCGGCGACCTGACGGACGGAGAGGCGTGCCCGGTGCCGCAGCGTAGTGAGCGCAGCGCCGAACTCCTCCGCGGTGGACGGCGCAGGCCCCATCCCTCACCTCCCCGGACGGCTCGTCGGTCGGACCGGGGACCATCATGGCGCACCGCCGGGCGTCCGGTGCGCCACGGGGTGCCGTCCGACGTCGTCCGGACACGGCAAAGTGGCCTGCGCGCACGCCGCCGACCGACGACGATCGTCCACAGGGGCAGCACGCCCCGGGGCCGAGACGCCCCACCGACGACCCGGGGAGGACGGATGACCCGACCGCACGACGCGGCCGAGCTGCTGTGCTCGGTGCTGGCCCGGCCGCGCTACCGCCGACGCTGGCTGCGCCACGTCCGACGCATGGCGCCCACCGCCTCGGTCCACCACGCGGCGGTGGCCGAGGTGATCGTGCGCCACCTGGTGGCGACCGGCGAGCTGGCGGAGGGTTCCGCGCGCTCGGCGCGCACCTACAAGGACCTCGTCGGCGGGGCCCTCACCGGGCGGACGTTCAGCTGCACCACCCTCCAGCTCTTCGTCGACGCCTTCGAGATCGAGGACGAGCTGGCCGAGGCCCTGTGGGACGCACTCCTCGGCGAGCGGGCGCGCTCAGGGTGAACCCGGCTCCGGGCCGGACCCGGTGCGGCCCCACCGGCGTGGGGCAGGTAGGTTCGTGGCCGTGAGAGCTCGCGCCGCCGGCCGCTACGACGACGTCGCCCGGGCCAGCGCGGCCGTCGTCATCGAGCGCTATTCCACCTCCTTCGGCTGGGCCACCCGCCTGCTCGCCGAGCCCGTCCGCACCCACGTCCGGTGCATCTACGCGCTGGTGCGGGTCGCCGACGAGCTCGTGGACGACGTCGACCTGGCCTGGGGGACCGAGCAGCGGGCGGCGCTGCTGGACGCCATGGAGGAGGACACCCGGCGCGCCCTGGAGATCGGTGGCAGCCCCAACCTCGTCGTGCACGCCTTCGCCCGGACCGCCGCCCAGCACGGGATCGGCTGGGAGCTGGTCGGTCCGTTCTTCGACTCGATGCGCGCCGACCTCGACGTCGCCGTGCACGACCCCGCCTCGTTCGAGACCTACGTCTACGGGTCCGCCGAGGTCGTGGGGCTGATGTGCCTGCGGGTCTTCGTCGGGGGCGACCAGGCCCGCTACGACCGGCTCACCCCGGGGGCGCGGGCCCTCGGCGCTGCCTTCCAGAAGCTGAACTTCCTGCGCGACCTGGCCGACGACCACGGGGCGCGCGGCCGGGACTACTTCCCCGGGGTGGACCCCGCCCGGCTCACCGACGAGCGCAGGGACGAGCTGCTCGACGACATCGACGCCGACCTGGCGACCGCGGCCGCGGTCATCCCCGAGCTGCCCCCGAGCAGCCGCCGCGCGGTGCAGGCGGCCCACGACCTGTTCGCGGCCCTGTCCGTCCGGCTGCGCCGCACCCCCGGGGCCGAGATCGCCACCCGTCGGGTCCGGGTCCCCGACCCGGTCAAGGCCGTGGTCCTGGCCCGCTGCCTGGTGGGACGCCGATGAGCCGGGTGGTCGTGGTCGGCGGGGGCATCGCGGGCCTGGCGTGCGCCGCGCTGCTCGCGGCCGACGGGCACGACGTGGAGCTGCTGGAGCAGCGCCCCGCCGTGGGGGGCCGCGCCGGGTCGTGGGCCCGCGACGGCTACCGGTTCGACACCGGGCCGTCCTGGTACCTGATGCCCGAGGTCTTCGACCACTTCTTCGCGATGATGGGCACCAGCACCTCCGAGCAGCTGGACCTGCACCGGCTCGATCCGGCCTACCGGGTCTTCTTCGAGGGCCACGACGAGCCGCTCGAGGTGGCCGCCTCCACGGAGGCCAACGTGGCCACCTTCGAGCGCATCGAGCCCGGCGCGGGCCAGGCGCTGCGCGACTACCTGGTCTCGGCCGCCGACGCCTACGACATCGCCCTGCGCCGCTTCCTCTACACCAGCTTCACCCGGCCCCTCGCCCTGGCCTCCCCCGACGTGCTCCGCCGCCTCCCGCGGCTCGGGCCGCTGCTGACCAGGTCCCTGGAGTCCTTCGTCGGCGCGCGCTTCCAGGACCGGCGGCTGCGCCAGGTGCTGGGCTACCCGGCGGTCTTCCTGGGCTCCTCGCCCGACCGCACCCCCAGCCTCTACCACCTCATGAGCGCCCTCGACCTGACCGGCGGGGTGATGTACCCCCAGGGTGGTTTCACCCGGCTCGTCGAGGCGGTGCACGACCAGGCGGTCGCCCGGGGCGTGCGGGTGCGCACCGGTGCCCGCGCCGTGGCCGTCGGGACGGCGCCCACGGGAGGGCCAGGCATCGACGAGGGCGGCCCGGACGGACCTGCTGCGGCCGGGAGCGGGGAGGGGCTCACGGGCCGCGGCGCCCGCCTGCGCCGGACCCTGGTCGACCGGTTGCCCGCCGGGCTGCGCGGGCGGCGGGCCCGGGTCACCGGTGTGCGCTGGGTCGACGCGGAGGGGGTGGAGCACACCTCCCCCGCCGACGTCGTCGTCGCTGCCGCCGACCTGCACCACGTGGAGACGCAGCTGCTGCCCGAGCACCTGCGCACCTACCCCCAGTCCTACTGGGACCGGCGCACCAGCGGACCCGGCGCTGTGCTCGTCCTGCTCGGCGTGCGGGGCGAGCTGCCCCAGCTGCCCCACCACAGCCTGTTCTTCACCGAGGACTGGCAGGAGAACTTCGGCCGGATCCGGGCGGGTCAGGTGCCCGACCCGGCCTCCTCCTACGTGTGCCGGCCGTCGGCGACGGACCCCGACGTGGCCCCGCCCGGCCGGGAGAACCTCTTCGTGCTCGTGCCCATGCCCGCCGACCCGGGCCTGGGCCACGGTGGCGTCGACGGGCAGGGTGCCCCGGCCGTGGAGCGGGTGGCGGACGCCGCCATCGCCCAAATCGCCGAGAGGGCCGGGATCCCCGACCTGCCGGAGCGGGTGGAGCTGCGGCGCACCATCGGACCGGCCGACTTCGAGGCCGACCTGTCCGCCTGGCGCGGCGGGATGCTGGGCCCGGCCCACACGCTCGCCCAGAGCGCGATGTTCCGCTCCGGGAACGTCTCCCGGCACGTGGACGGACTGCTCTACGCCGGGTCGAGCACCATCCCCGGCATCGGCCTGCCGATGTGCCTGATCAGCGCCGAGCTCGTCGCCAAGCGGCTGCGCGGCGACCACTCGACCGCGCCCCTGCCCGAGCCGGGAGCCGGCTGACCTACCCGGTCGTCTTCTTCGCGGTCGTCCGGGGTGCGGTGGTCGTCGCCGCGGTCTTCTTCGCCGTCGTCTTCTGGGCGGCCGTCTTCTTCGTCGTGGACTTCTTGGCAGCCGTCTTCCTGGCGGGGGCCTTCTTCGCCGCCCGCTTGCGGGTGGTGGGCCCCTTGGCCCGCTTCTCCTCGAGCAGCTCGAACCCGCGCTCGGGGGTGATCTCCTCGGGCTCGTCCCCCTTGCGCAGGGTCGCGTTCGTCTCGCCGTCGGTCACGTAGGGGCCGAAGCGGCCCTCCTTGACCACGACCGCACGCCCGGACACCGGGTCGTCGCCGAGCTCCTTCAGCGGCGGCTTTCGCGGCCGCCCGACCCCGCTGCTTGGGCTGGGCGTAGATCGCCAGTGCCTCCTCGAGGGTGATGTCGAAGATCTGCTGCTCGCTCGTCAACGACCGGCTGTCGGTCCCCTTCTTCAGGTAGGGGCCGTAGCGGCCGTTCTGGGCGGTGATCTCCTCCCCGCTCTCCGGGTCGGCGCCCACGACGCGCGGCAGCGACATCAGGCGCAGTGCCGTCTCCAGGTCGATCGTGGCCAGGTCCATGTCCGCGAAGAGGGACCCGGTGCGCGGCCTGACCTTCTTGGCACCGCGCTTGGGCGCCTCCTCGGTCTCCGGCAGCACCTCGGTGACGTAGGGCCCGTAGCGTCCCGCCCGGGCCACGACCTCGTGGCCGGTGGCGGGGTCGGTGCCCAGCACCCGGCCGTCGTCGGCCGCGGCGGCCAGCAGCTCCTGGGCCTTCTCCCCCGTCATCTCGTCGGGGGCGATGTCGTCCGGGACCGTCGCCCGGCGGGGCTGCCCGTCCTCGTCGGCGACCTCCACGTAGGGCCCGTAGCGGCCCACCCGCACGACGGTGCCGTCGCCGATCTCCACCGCCGAGACCGCCCGGGCGTCGATGTCGCCCAGGTCCTGGACCAGGTCGCGCAGCCCCTCGGTGGAGGTCGCCTCGTCCCCGAAGTAGAACCGCTGCAGCCAGGCCACCCGCTGCTCGTCCCCGCGGGCGATCGCGTCCAGCCCCTCCTCCATCGAGGCGGTGAAGTCGTAGTCGACCAGCCGCGGGAAGTGCCGCTCGAGCAGCTGGGTCACGGCGAACGCGAGCCAGGTGGGGATGAGCGCCGACCCGCGGGTGCGCACGTAGCCCCGGTCCTGGATGGTGCCGACGGTCGCGGCGTAGGTCGAGGGGCGGCCGATCCCCCGCTCCTCCAGCGCCTTGACGAGCGTGGCCTCGGTGTAGCGCGCGGGCGGGCTGGTCTGGTGCCCCTGCGCCTCGGCCCGCAGCGTCTCCAGCGGCACGCCCTCGGAGAGCTTGGGCAGCCGGTGGCCCATCGCCCCGTCCTCGCCGTACCGGCTCTCGTCGCGCCCCTCCTCGTATGCCGCGAGGAATCCGCGGAAGGTGATGACGGTGCCGGACGCGGCATACCCCGCCCTCCTGTATGCCGTGCGCGCGCCGCCCTCGGCGGTGCTCGCCGTGCCCTCCGGCAGGGTCGCGGCCAGCCGCACGCTGGCGGTCGAGCCCTTGGCGTCGGCCATCTGCGAGGCGACGGTGCGCTTCCAGATCAGCTCGTAGAGGGCGTACTCCTGGCCGCGCAGCTCGCCGGCGACCTGGGCCGGGGTGCGGAAGGTGTCGCCCGCGGGGCGGATCGCCTCGTGCGCCTCCTGGGCGTTCTTGGCCTTCTTGCCGTAGGTCCGGGGAGCCTCGGGCACGTAGTCGGCGCCGTACATGTCCCGGGCCTGCTGACGGGCGGCGCTGATCGCCGAGCCCGACAACGTGGTCGAGTCGGTGCGCATGTAGGTGATGTAGCCGTTCTCGTACAGCCGCTGCGCGGTGCGCATCGTGGACTGGCTGTTGAGCCGGAGCTTGCGCGAGGCCTCCTGCTGCAGCGTGGAGGTGGTGAACGGCGCCGAGGGCCGGCGGGTGTAGGGCTTCTCCGAGACCTCGGTGACCGCGACCCGCGCCTCGCGGGTGCCGTCGGCGACCGCCTGGGCGGCGCCGGCGTTCAGCTGCACCGCCCCCTTGGTGCGCAGGGTGCCGTCGTCGGCGAAGTCGCGGCCGGTGGCGACCCGGGAGCCGTCGACCTCCACGAGCCGGGCGGTGAACGCCTGGCCGTCGTTGCCGCCGGGGGCGAACTCGCCCTCCACGTCCCAGTAGGAGGCGGTGCGGAAGGCCATCCGCTCACGCTCGCGCTCGACGACGATCCGGGTGGCGACCGACTGGACCCGGCCGGCCGAGAGGCCCTGCTTGACCTTGCGCCACAGGACCGGTGAGACCTCGTAGCCGTAGAGCCGGTCGAGCACGCGGCGCGTCTCCTGGGCGTCGACGAGGTCGGTGTCCAGCTCGCGGGTGTCGTGCACCGCGCGCTGGATGGCCTCCCGGGTGATCTCGTGGAACACCATGCGGCGGACCGGGACCTTGGGCTTGAGCACCTCGAGCAGGTGCCAGGCGATGGCCTCGCCCTCGCGGTCCTCGTCCGTGGCCAGGTAGAGCTCGTCGGCGTCCTTGAGCGCACGGCGCAGCTCGGTGACCTTCTTCTTCTTGTCGGCGTCGACGACGTAGTAGGGCTCGAAGCCGCCGTCGACGTCGATGGCGAACCGGCCGAAGGGTCCCTTCTTCATCTCCGGGGGCAGCTCGGAGGGGTTGGGCAGGTCGCGGATGTGCCCGACGCTCGCGTCGACGGTGAACTCCTTGCCCAGGAACTCGCCGATCTTCTTCGCCTTGGCCGGCGACTCGACGATCACCAGCTTGTGTCCTGCTGCCACGGTTGCTCCTCACCCACGGCCCGTGTGCCGCGGATTCGTCGCGGCTCCGACACGGGACCTCGGGCGTCACCGTAGCCGATCGTCGGGCGGCCGCTACGCTGCTGCCTCATGACGGTGCACCACGACGCAGGTATGCGGTCCCCCGCCCGGTCCCGCCGCTGGACGGCCCTGGGGCTGGCCGGGCTGGTACTGCTGGCCGGCTGCAGCGTGGAGGACGGGGACGGGAACGGCGACGCGTCGGAGGGGACCGCGGGCGTCCAGGACGGTGGTGGCGGGGGGGACGAGGCCGCCGGCACGGCCGGGGAGGGATCGGGCGAGGGGTCGGACGAGGGGTCGGGCGGGACCGCCGGACCGCCCACCGAGCCCGCCGACATCGCCCCGGTGGTGGCCGGCCGGTCGGCGGCCGGTGGCGACGGTGCGGTGACGGTGGAGGGGGACCACGCCGGGTTCGTGCTGCCGTCGGGCAACATCGCCTGCTCGGTCACCGCGTCCTCGGCCGTGTGCCAGGTCGTCGACAAGGACTACACCCCCAGCGGCGACCACCTGGCCTCCACGCTCGTGGGCGAATGCGCCGTGGAGGAGGCCGACGCCATCATGCTGTCGGCGGAGCGGGGCGCGTGGACCTGCCTGCCCGAGCCGCTGGTGGGCCAGGCCACGGTCGACGCCGGGGGCTGGTGGGCGGAGGAGGCCGGCGGGGACACCACGGACGTCGACGGGGCCACCGTGGCGGTGCTGCCCTACGGGTCCTCGCTCACGCTGGGCCCGGTCACCTGCTCCAGCGCCGAGGACGGCGTGCGCTGCGACAGCGACGAGATCGGCAAGAGCTTCCTGCTCTCGAACACGACCTACCAGTACGACTGAGGGGGTCCGGCCCCGCTCCCGGACGGGCTCAGCGCAGCAGGCCGTCCTTGACCAGGTCGCGCAGCAGCGGCAGCACCTCGTCCACGACGACCGGGGTGGCGACCTCCGTGAGCACCGCCAGCCCGGCGCACAGCTGCCGGGCGGTCAGGTCGCCGTCGCAGGCCCCCACGAACCCCGCCCCCAGGGTCGTCAGCCGCACGGTGCGGCGCAGGCCACCGCCCTGCCGCAGCTGGATCACCTGGGGGTCGGGGGCACCGGGGCGGCCGACCCGCTCCTCGGTGACGTCGTCGGCGACCTGCCAGGCCACGTCCAGCAGCGCGTCGTCGTCGTGCTCGGCCAGCCAGGTGCGGGCGCGCAGGCCGGCGAGGACGGCCGGCCCCATCGGGCCCGCCACGGGGTGACGCACGTCGACCAGGTCGCGCCAGGGCCCGCGCCCGGTGGCCGGCCGCTGCAGGGTGACCACGCCGAAGCCCACCCGCTCCACGCCCCGGGCCGCGAAGTCGTCCAGCCAGGCCCCGTAGAGGCGGTCGAACCCGTCCGTGCCGGGACGGGAACCGCCGTCGCGGACCCAGGTCTCGGCATACCCCTCGGCGTCCTGCACCTCCCGCTGCACCACCACCCACGCGTCCAGGCCCGTCCCCTCGAGCCAGCCGGACACGTGGTCGGTCCAGTCCTCCCCGGGCCCGAGCTCCCAGTTGGCCAGCAGCTGGGCGGTGCCGCCGGGACGCAGGTGCCGGCCGATGCCACCGACCATGTCGGCGACCAGGCGGTCGCCGGACAGCCCGCCGTCGCGGTACCCGTAGCGGGGCACGCCCTCCTGCCGCGGCGTGATGACGAAGGGCGGGTTGGACACGACGAGGTCGAAGGCCTCCTCCCCGAGGGGCTCGAGCATCGACCCCTCCCGGAGCTCGAGGGAGACGTCGTTGAGGGCAGCCGTGAACCTGGCCATCTGCAGCGCCCGGGCCGAGACGTCGGTCGCGACCACCGACCGGGCGTGGCCGGACAGGTGCAGCGCCTGCACGCCGCACCCGGTGCCCAGGTCGAGCGCCCGGTCGACGGGCGGACGGGGCGTCCAGGAGGCCAGCGTGGTCGAGGCCCCGCCGACCCCGAGGACGTGGGAGGTGGGCAGCGGTCCCCCCCACCAGCAGCTCGGACAGGTCCGAGACCACCCACCAGGTGCGCCGGCCGTCGCCGTAGGGACGCAGGTCGACGGCGGCGGTGAGCGGCGGGCCACCGCGGGTCGGCGCGGTGCCCGGGGCCCGGACCCCGCTGGTCACGAGGCCCAGGGCCCGCAGGCCCGCGGCCCCGGTCCGGGGCACGGCGAGGTCGAGCAGGGCGGCCGGCAGCGCCTCGCCCAGGACGAAGAACCGGACCAGCAGGGCGGCCGGCTCGTCGCGGCCGGCGAGCGACCGGCGGGCGGGGAGCAGCTGGTCCCGGTGCAGGGCCGCGCCGGCGGCCGGACCCAGGAGGTCGGCGAGCGCGTCCACGGCATACCCGGCGTCCTCGAGGTCCGCCCGCAGGTCGTGGATCCGGGTCGGATCGGCGGTGAGCACGTCGGACACTGTGCCACGCCGACGAGAGGGCGGCACCCCCACCGTGGGGGTGCCGCCCTCGTCCGTCGGGAGCGGGGGTCAGTCGCGGGACGCGACCCCGGCCTCCACGGGCGCCTCACCGATGGCGATGTCCCGACGCTTGGAGACCACGACCGCGCCCACGATCACCGCGGTCGCGACCAGCGCGATGGCCCAGCGCACGAGGTCGTTGGCCCCGTCGCCGTAGGTCAGGCCGACGATCGCCGGGGCGATGAGCAGGGCGACGAGGTTCATCACCTTCAGCAGGGGGTTGATGGCCGGGCCGGCGGTGTCCTTGAAGGGGTCCCCGACCGTGTCGCCGATGACGGTGGCCTCGTGGGCCGCGCTGCCCTTGCCGCCGTAGTGGCCGTCCTCGACGATCTTCTTGGCGTTGTCCCAGGCGCCGCCGGAGTTGGCCAGGAAGACGGCCATGAGCACGCCCGTGACGATGGCCCCGGCGAGATAGCCGGCGAGGGCGCCGACGCCCAGTCCGAAGCCCACGGCGATCGGGGCGAAGACCGCCAGCAGCCCCGGCGTGGCCAGCTCGGGAGCGAGTCCCGGGTGCAGATGTCCACGACCCGGGCGTAGTCCGGCTTCTCGGAGTAGTCCATGATGCCGGGCTGCTCGCGGAACTGGCGGCGCACCTCGAAGACGATCGCGCCCGCCGCGCGGGTGACCGCGTTGATGGCCAGGCCGGAGAAGAGGAACACGACCGCGCCGCCGAGGATCATGCCGACGAGCGCCCGCGGGTCGAAGACGAGGAACTGGTCCCACATCCCCGCGCCCTCGGTGTCCCCGGCGTCGGCGACAGCGCTGATGATGGCGTTGAGGTAGGAGCCGAACAGCGCAGTCGCCGCGAGCACGGCGGTGGTGATGGCGATGCCCTTGGTGATCGCCTTGGTGGTGTTGCCGACGGCGTCGAGCTCGGTGAGGATCTGCGCACCCTCGCCGTCGACGTCGCCGGACATCTCGGCGATGCCCTGGGCGTTGTCGGAGACCGGGCCGAAGGTGTCCATCGCGACGATCACGCCGACGGTGGTCAGCAGTCCGCAGCCGGCGAGCGCGACGAAGAACAGCGACAGCATGAGCGAGCCGCCGCCCAGGGTGAAGATCGCGAAGATGGCGATGGCGATGGTGACGGCGGTGTAGACGGCCGACTCCAGCCCCACGCCGATGCCCGAGAGGACCACGGTCGCCGGCCCGGTGAGCGAGGTGCGGGCGACGTCGTTGGTCGGCTTGGACTCGGTTCCGGTGAAGTGGCCGGTCAGCCACAGGATGAACGCGGCCAGGACTATCCCGATGACGACCGCCACGGCCGCGCCGAGCGCGGGGTTGACGTCGACCACGCCGTCCATGCCGCCGAACGGCTGGCCCTGGGCGGCGACGCCCAGCTCCGCGGAGTCGGTGGGCAGGAAGACGAACGCGGCCACGACCGAGGCGACGGCGGCGATGCCGGCGGAGATGTAGAAGCTGCGGTTGATGGAGCGCAGGGCGTTGACGCCCGGGGTGGCCTTGGTGATGTAGACCCCCAGGATGGCCGTGAGGACCCCGATGGCGGGGATGATCAGGGGGAAGGTCAGGCCGCCCTCGTTGCCGAGCGCGGCCGTGCCGAGGATGAGCGCGGCGACGAGCGTGACGGCGTAGGACTCGAACAGGTCCGCGGCCATGCCGGCGCAGTCGCCGACGTTGTCCCCCACGTTGTCGGCGATGGTCGCGGCGTTGCGGGGGTCGTCCTCGGGGATGCCGGCCTCGACCTTGCCCACCAGGTCGGCGCCGACGTCGGCGGCCTTGGTGAAGATGCCGCCGCCCACCCGCATGAACATCGCGAGCAGCGCCGCGCCGAAGCCGAAGCCCTCGAGGACCACGGGGGCGTCGCCCCCGTAGAGGAGCACCACCAGGGCCGCACCGAACAGGCCGAGGCCGACGGTGGCCATGCCCACCGTGCCACCGGTGCGGAACGCGATCCGCATGCCCTCGTCGCGGCTGCCGTGCCGCGCCGCCTCGGCGACGCGCATGTTGGCGGCCGTGGCCAGGTTCATGCCCAGGTAGCCGATGGCCGCGGAGAACCCGGCGCCGAAGATGAAGGCCACCGACCGTCCGACGAGGACGGAGGTGTCCTCGGCGGGCAGTGCCATCAGCAGGAAGAACGCCACGACGGCGAAGATGCCGAGGGTCTTGAACTGCCGCTGCAGGTAGGCCGAGGCCCCCTCCTGGACGGCTCCGCCGATCTCCTGCATCGAGGCGGTCCCGGGGGAGGCGGCCAGCACCTCGCGCCGGAACATGAATCCGAACACGAGCGCGACGACGGCGATGCTGAGCACGACGATCACGATCGAGGTGTCGGTGCCCGAGAGCGTCACCTCGGTCACGGCACGGACTGGGGTCATGGAACAGCCTCCTGGAGCTGGCCCGCAGCGCTGCGGGTCGACGGCGCGGGGGAGTCTCCCCCCACGGGTGTTGGTGGTCACTGTAGTGACCGGGTCCAGCCCCGTTCGTCCGGGGCCGGGGTGTGTCAGCCCGTCGTCGTACCGTGGGCGGCGTCATGGACCAGCACGCCGACCCGCAGCACCCCGACCCGCAGCACCCCGACCCGCAGCACCTCGATCCGCGCGCCGTCCTGGCGCACCTGGCCCGGGGGACGCGTGCCGGGCGGCTCGTCCACGTCCGCACGGTCCCCGCGCGGGAGGCCCGCACCGTACCGTGGCCCACCTGGGTGGCGCCGCCCGTCACCGCGGCCGTGCAGGGTGCGGGCATCGGCGAGCTGTGGGAGCACCAGGCCCGGGTGGCCGAGCTGGCCAGGGCGGGCGAGCACGTTGTCGTGGCCACCGGCACCGCCTCGGGCAAGTCGCTGGGCTACCTGCTCCCCGTCCTCACGGCCGTGGTCGAGGGGGCGGACGCCGCGAGCGGCCGGGGAGCCACGGCCCTGTACCTCTCCCCCACCAAGGCCCTCGGCGCCGACCAGGCCGCTCGGCTGCACGCCCTCGCGGTGCCCGGGGTGCGGGTCGCCACCCTGGACGGGGACACCCCTCCGGAGGAGCGGCGCTGGGGTCCGCGAGCACGCGCACTACGTCCTGACCAACCCCGACCTGCTGCACCACACGCTGCTGCCGGGCCACGAGCGGTGGCGGGCGTTCCTGCGGGCCCTGCGCTACGTGGTCGTCGACGAGTGCCACGTCTACCGCGGGGTCTTCGGTGCCCACGTCTCGGCGGTGCTGCGTCGGCTCCTGCGGGTGGCCGCGCGGTACGGCGCCCGTCCGACGCTGGTGCTGGCCTCGGCCACCGTCGCCGAGCCGCAGGCCCTGGCCCGGGCGCTCACCGGCCAGGAGGTGCGGGCCGTGACCGAGGACGGCTCCCCCCGGCAGGAGGCCGTGCTGGCCCTGTGGCAGCCCCCCGAGCTGGAGGACGGTCGTCGGCGCAGCACCCTGGCCGAGACCGCGGGGCTGCTCGCGGACCTGGTCGACGTGGGGGTGCAGACGGTCGCCTTCGCCCGGTCCCGGCAGGGTGTGGAGGTGGTCGCGGGCCGCGCCCGGGACGAGCTGGCCGACGGCGGGGAGCGCCGTCCCGGGCTCGTCGCGGCCTACCGGGGCGGCTACCTCCCTGAGGAGCGCCGGGCGCTGGAGTCGGCCCTGCGCGAGCGCAGGGTGCTGGGGCTGGCGGCCACGAGCGCCCTCGAGCTGGGGATCGACGTGGCCGGCCTGGACGCCGTCGTCATGGCCGGGTGGCCCGGGACCCGGGCCTCCTTCTGGCAGCAGGCCGGCCGGGCGGGCCGCCGGGGATCGCCGTCGTTGGCGGTCCTGGTCGCCGCGGACGACCCGCTCGACAGCTACCTGCTGGCCCATCCCGAGCTCGTCGTCGATGCTCCCGTCGAGGCCTGCGTCCTGGATCCGGAGAACCCCTACGTGCTGGCTCCCCACCTGGCCGCCGCTGCTGCCGAGCTTCCGCTGACGCGCGAGGACGTGCGGTGGTTCGGTCCCACCGTCCCCGACCTGGCCGAGCAGCTCGTCGCCGCCGGTCTGCTGCGTCGGCGCCCGACCGGGTGGTACTGGGCCCGGTCCGACCGGCCGGGCGACCACCTGCAGCTGCGCGACGCCGGCCAGCCCGTGCAGATCGTCGACACCGCGACCGGTCGCGTCCTGGGCACGGTGGACGAGGACCGCGCCCTCACCACCGTGCACGCGGGCGCGGTCTACGTCCACCAGGGCGGCGTCCACGTCGTCACCGACCTGGACCTGGAGTCCGGCGTCGCGCTCGTCGTGACCGGGGACCCCGGCTGGACGACCCGTCCGCGCACGGAGGGCGACTTCAGGGTGCGCGTCGTGCAGGAGGAGCAGGTGTGGGGCGCCGCCACGGTGAGCACCGGCACCGTGGAGGTCACCCACCGGGTCGTGTCGTTCCAGCGCGTGCTGCCCGACGGGACCGTGCTGGGCACCCACCCGCTCGACCTGCCGGAGCGCTCCATGACCACCCAGGCCGTCTGGTGGGCGCTGCCCGAGGAGGAGCTGGCCCTGGCCGGCGTGGCTCAGGAGGACGTCCCCGGCGCGCTGCACGCCGCCGAGCACGCCAGCATCGGCATGCTGCCGCTGGTGGCGACGTGCGACCGCCGGGACGTCGGCGGCCTGTCCACCGCGCACCATCCGGACACCGGGCGTCCCACCGTCATGGTCTACGACGGGCGACCCGGGGGTGCTGGCTTCGCCCGGCGCGGCTACCGCGAGATGTCCACGTGGCTGACCGCCACCCACGACCTGGTCGAGGGGTGCGGCTGCGCCACCGGGTGCCCCGCCTGCGTCCAGTCACCGAGCTGCGGAAGCGGCAACGACCCGCTGGACCGGACCGCGGCGGCCGCGGTGATCTCGCACCTGCTCTCCGAACGGGCCGTCGCCGTCCCCGCCGGCTGAGGGTCCCGCCGGCTGAGGGTCCCGCCTGGCTCACGGGCCCGCCGGCTGACGACCCGCCGGGCGACAGCCCCGGGGGTCGACGGCATCTGCGGCAGAGGCCTCCGGAGGCGGATCCGGCCACGTCAGGACGGGCGGAGCGGGTCGCCCCGCCTCGCCGGTCGTCGCCCCGTCCGATAGCCTCGACAGACACCCGACGACCGGCCTCGGGCCGGCGCCGACCCGTCCAGGAAAGGCTTCGCGATGCTCATCATCGGCTTGCTCCTCATCCTCGTCGCCGCCGCGGTCGTCGCCTACATGCTCCTGGCCACGGCGGGGGCGGCCGCCGTCAGCATCGACTACGGCGTGCTCAACCTGGAGATTCCCCCGCTCTGGATCTACCTGGCCGGGCTTGCGACCCTGGCGGTCGCCGCCCTGGGGTTCTGGATGGTCGGCACCGGCGCGCGTGCCAAGGCCCGGCGGTCCCGCGAGGTGCGGGAGCTGCGCAAGCAGGCCAAGGAGGCCGACCGTCGGGCCGTCCGCACCGACGACGCGTCTTCCCTGGACCGCAGGGCACCGCGCCCGGGGACGACGGGGACGACGGGGACGGGCACGGCCCGGGGCCCCGGCACCACGTCAGGGCCGGCGTCCTCCCAGGACCGCAGCCGGCTCGACCTGGACCGCTGAGCGATCGGGCACCACTCCGGCCGAAGCCCTGCGCTCCACGGTCCACCGGCCTCCCGCCGTCGTCCGGCTGACGACCACCTGCACCCGTGGGAGACCGGCGGCGTCGGTCCCGGCCCGGCAGCGGTCGAGCTCGGCCCCGTTGCGCCGGGCCACCCGCCCCGCGAGCCCGCAGGCCTCCCCCTCGGACGTGCCCGCGAGCACCTCCCCGACCGCCGCCAGGGCCGCCAGGTCGGCTGCCGTCCTCGCCCGCTGACCCGTCACGGCCACCGAGGCGACCAGGGCTCCCGCGAGCAGCAGGGTCGCGAGCACGCCCACCAGCCCGACCCCCAGGACGGTCCCCGCGCCGCGGTCCGCGGCGCGCGGCAGCCGGACGCGGATGGGACGGGACACCGCCAGTACCCCGTCGACGGTCACGGGCGGGCCCCCGGCTCCCACCGGGCCACGGCCCTGGCGCGCGCGGGCGGCAGCAGTCCCAGCCACGAGGCCCGGGCCGGCGCCTCGACGGTCACCACGACCTCCTCCCCGCCGGAGGAGACGCCCAGCAGGGACCCCTCGGGGGTGAGCTCTCTCCACGATGCGCCCGACGGCGGCCGCGGACTCACCGCTGGACGCAGCGCGCGCCGCGGCGCGCGCTGCGTCCTCGACCCTGACCTGGTCCACGGCCAGCGTCATCGCGGTGAGGCACAGCGCGAGCACCAGCACGACAGCAGGAAGAGCCACGGCCAGCTCGGCCGTGCTCATCCCCCGGTCGTGGACCCGGCGCCCGCGCCGGGTCACAGCGACACCGACAGCGCGGTGGTGATGACCGTGGTGACCAGGCCCTCGACGGCGCCCGACTTGACCACGGCCAGCAGCAGGGCCGCGAACGCGCACGCGGCGATGGTGCCCACCGCGTACTCGGCCGTGGACATCCCCGACTCCCTCCCCCTCCTGAGCTCCCGCACCGCGGTCGCCAGGGTGATCGTGCTCTTTCTCATGGTTCCCCTCCTTCGTGGGTGCGTCCCCGGGTGGGACGCACGTCTGTGGCGGTGGCGCGCAGAGCAGCGCCTACCAGGTCAGGTCCCGGGTCAGTGCGAGCACGACCGGGACGACGGTGATGAGCACGAACGCGGGCAGGTAGGCCAGACCGAGCGGGACCACGAGCCGGACGCCCAGGCGGGCAGCCCCGACCTCGACGTCGGCCACGGCCTCCCTGCGCAGGTCCCGCGCCGCCCCCACCAGCGCCTCCCCGGGCGCCACCCCTGCGGCCTGGGCCAGCCGCAGGCTGCGGGCGCCGGGTGTCCAGCAGGCGTCCACGAACCCCCACGCCTCGTCGGGGTCCTCCCCCCGGTGCAGGGCGGTGGCGACGTCCTGCAGCTCCCGACCGGGCGGCCCGGGGATCACGGCTCCGACCGTCCGGAGCGCCTGGGCCACGGAGCCACCACCCTGCAGGGCCAGGGCGATGAGCTCGAGCGCCTCGGCGACGAGGACCGGACCACGCGTGGGGGTCGCCATCCTTCGCGCACCGCCCGGGTGCCAGGTGCGCCGCCCCCCGGAACGTCCGGGCTCCGTCCGGGCCGGTGTCCACGTCCGCCCGGACGGCCAGCAGAGCACGGCGGCGAGGACGAGGACCGCAGCGGCCCAGCCCGACCCCGGCGTCACGCGACCCGCCCCACCACGCGGGCGACCATGCGCCCCACCAGCAGGTGCCCGCCCACGAGCAGGACGACCCCGGTCACCGCCGCGCCGGCCCCGAGGGGGTGGGCGTACAGCTCGCGCGGGCCGATCCCCAGCAGCGCGGCCATCCCCAGACCGGCCACCGGCAGCAGGGCCAGGACCCGGGCCGTGGCCCTCGCCCCGGCGGTGGCCACCTCCACCGCCCGGTGCAGGCGCCGACGTTCCCGGGCCGCCTCGGCGCTGGTGCGCACGGCCGCGGCCAGCGGCGCGCCGGTCGCGCCGGCGACCGTCCAGGCCCTGGCCACCGCCGCGACGGTGGGGCTGCCGGTCCGGCGCGCCACGCGCGCCCAGACCGGTGCCAGCGGCTGGCCCTCGTCAGCGGTTCGCCGCAGCTCGTCCCAGGCCCGGGCGCTCCCACCTCGTGGTTGGGCGGGCCCCAGCGCCAGGTGCACGGCGCGACCGGTCGGCAGCCCCGCCTCCAGGGCGGCCGCCAGCCCGTCCAGCAGCAGCACCTCCTCGGCCCCGGCCCGTCCCCGCGCCACCGCCGGCACCCGCTCCAGCCCCCGCCGGACCACGGAGCGCACCCGGGACCGCGACCGCTCGTCCCGGGGGCCCCGGACGTTCCGGGGACCCCTGTCGTCGGCGGCCCCGCCCGGTTCCTGCGGGTCCGGTCGCACGAGGACGGCGGAGGCGGCCACCAGCATGGCGAGGACGACGGGCAGGCCGGGTGCCGTTCCGAGCAACGTCGCACCGCCGGTCATGAGGACCACCCCGTCCCTCCCAGGAGCTCCTCCAGCGCGACGCGTCCCGCTCCCCGGCCCACCCGTCGCCTCCACGGGTGAGCGCAGGGACGCTGGCGACCGGCTGGCCCGGCCGCGGCCGGGAGAGCACCGCGACCTGCTGCAGGTGTCGGGCGCCGTCCGCGCGTCGGGCGACGTGCAGGACCACGTCGATGGCGCTGGTCAGCTGGGCGTGGACGGCCTCCCGGCTCATCCCGGCCAGTGCACCGAGCGCCTCCATCCGGACGACGGCGTCACCCGCCGTGTTGGCGTGCAGGGTTCCACCACCCCCCTCGTGACCGGTGTTCAGCGCCCCCAGCAGCTCCCGCACCTCGGCCCCCCGCACCTCGCCGACGACCAGCCGGTCAGGTCTCATCCGCAGGCTCTGGCGCACGAGCGTGGTGAGGGTGACGCCCCCGCGACCCTCCACGTTGTTCGTCCGGCCCTGCAGGTGGACGACGTGCGGGTGGTCCACCTGGAGCTCGCGCACGTCCTCCACGACGACGATCCGTTCGGTGGCCGGCACCTCTGCCAGCATCGCCGCCAGGAGGGTGGTCTTGCCCGACCCGGTCCCGCCCGTGACGACGAACGAGCGACGGGCGGCGACCACCGCCCGCACCACGCCCAGCCCGTGGTCGTCCAGCGCCCCCCAGGCCCGCAGCTGCCCGAGGTCCGGAGCCAGCCGACGCGCGACCCGCAGGCTGACGTGGGCCGCGCCGTCCACCAGGGGTGGCAGCAACGCGTGCAGCCGGATGCCACCCGGGAGCAGACCGTCGACCCACGGGCTGGACTCGTCGAGCCGCTGCCCGGCGAGGCCCGCCAGGCGGACCGCCAGGCGGCGCACGCTGCGGTCGTCGTGGAGCACCACCGTGGACCGTTCCACCCCTGCACCACGGTCGACCCACACCCCGCTGTCCCCGTTCACGAGGACGTCCGTCACCCCGCGGTCCTCCACCAGGGCGGCCAACGGTCCCAGCGCTGCCACCACGGCAGGCGGTGTGCGGGCGACGTCGACGGAGCCGTCGGGAGGAGGTGCGTCCATGCGCCCCACCCTGGGCGGTCCACCAGGACCGGCCAAGGGCGCGGGGATGGGGTGTGGAGAGCGCCAGCGAGCACCCACCGGATGTGGACCGGACGGCATGCCGGCGACGCGCAGACGGTCGGGGCACCGCGACAGGAACGGGATCTGCCCACCGACGGCAACGGTCGGGTCACCCGGGGCCACGCGGGCTCCCGACGCACGAGAGGACGGCCCGGCGGGGGAAAGGGGACGGCCCCGGCGGGGGGGCCGGGGCCGTCGACGTCCAAGGTCAGGGGGGGATGACCTTGAACGCCCGCGCTACGACTCTTGCGAGGAGCGCTGTTCCTTCAGTATGCACCGCTGATCGGTCGGGATGCAACTACGGGACCGGTGGATCAGACCAGCCGTCCGGCCAGCACCGCGTCGGCGATCCGCGTCCCCTCCGCCGAGGCCCGTCGGACGGCCTCGGCGCTGTGCAGGAGCCACAGGCGGACACCGTCCGGACCGCCGCCGGCGTAGGCCCCGAGCGCTCCGCGGTAGTCCGTCCCCGCCCGGTCGGCGTGGCCCACCTCGGGGACCGCGACCCCGGTGGGGTCCAGGCCACCGACCCGCAGCATGCACCGCTCCAGCGCGCGGGCCACCACGCCGTTTCCGGCCACGAACGGCCGCACCGTCACGATCTCGGCGTGCACGACCGCGGCGGCGACGAGCGTGGGGGCCCCACCACCGACCACCGAGGCGACGACCTGGTGGACGGCCGAGAGCCGCTCCTGCACCTCGACCGGTCCGGGCGGCGGCCCGAGCTCGGTCCACTCGCGGCACTCCTCCCCCGACGTCCGGGGTCGCCCCACCTGGTCCATCGGCAGCAGGTCGCCGGTCGCCGCGGCGTGCAGCGCCGCCAGCACCTGGGCAGGGGACCGCAGCTGACCGGCGCCCACGTGCTCGGTCGCGGCGGTCGCGCGCACGACCCCCGCCAGCACGCGCCATACCGGGTCGTCCGCCCGCTCCTGAAGGTCGACGCCGCCGCGGACCATGTCCCGCACCACCTGGGAGCTGAGGGTGGAGCCCGCGGGCTCGGCCCCCTCGAGCATCGCGCTGGCCGTGGCGCCCCGGACCCGGGACTCCGCGGCCGCCTCGGGGATGCGGCGCCGCAGCGCCTGGTGCCAGCGCAGCCTGGTGCAGGCCTCCCGGGCCTCCTCGACACCCTCGCCCACCCCCGGCAGGTCGGAGAGCTGACGGAGGGCGGAGAGCGGGGCGGGCACGGGTCCACTCTAGGAGGCCCGCCCCAGGGGGCCCTCGGCCGCACGGGCCGACCTCCTTGCCAAATCGTGACCTGGGACCTCTGGTGAGGGCCCACCCCCTGTGGCATCGTGCTCGGTATCGACGCGGAGCCGCCCACGGGCCGGCCCACCGGCTGTCACGGGACCGGGGTCGACACGGTGCCTGCCCGGCACGTACAGGGGGTGCTGGGCGGGCACCGTCCCGCGTCCGGGGGCCGCCCGCGGGGCCGCGGGGCGGCCCGGACCTGCACGTGCCCCGGTCAGGCGTTAGCATCCAAGCCATGGCCACTCCTGTTGACCCCGGCAAGCAGCCCTACACCGGCACGACCGGTGAGCGCACCATCGGACAGCTCGTCAGCGACGTCTCCACCGACCTGTCGCAGATCATGCGGGGCGAGATCGAGCTCGCGAAGGCTGAGATCAAGCAGGACGTCTCCCACGCGGGCAAGGGTGCGGGGATGTTCGCGGGGGCCGGTGTGCTCGCCCTCTACGGGCTGGGGCTGCTCCTGCTCGGACTCGCCGGCGTCATCGCCATCTGGCTCTCGTGGTGGGCCGGCCTGCTCATCGTCGCGGCGGTGCTCTTCCTGGTCGCCGGCATCCTCGCCCTCATCGGCAAGAAGCAGATCACCCAGGTCAAGGGCAAGCCGGAGAAGGCGATCACCCAGGCCCAGCGCACCGTGGAGACCCTCAAGACGGCCCCGGCTCAGCTCAAGGGTCCGCCGACGACGGGCGGCGCCCCCGTCCCGGCGAGCACGAGCACGACGACCTCCGTCTGACCCTCCGAGCCTCCTCGGCCGCGTCCTCGGCCGGCACTCCTGCCCGGCCGTCACGCCCCTCCCGTCCCGTCCCGACGGTTCAGGCAGGCAGGTCCCGCACCAGGCCGGTGTCCCAGGGTCCGGATACGCCGGCCAGGTCGAGGACGCGGTCGAGGATCCCGGCGGTGAACCCCCACACCAGCAGGCCCTCCACGTCCCAGGCCGGACCGACGAAGCCGCTGGGATGACGGACCAGGAAGCGTCGGGCCGGGTCCACCAGCTCCCCGACCGTGGGCTGCACCACCCGCGCCACCTCCCGCGGGTCCTTGGCCCACAACGATCCGGGGTCCGGCGACCGCCACCACCCCAGCACCGGTGTCACGTCGAAGCCGCTGACCGGGATGTGCAGCGTCGGCAGCTCGGCGAGGACCTCGACGCCGTCCCGGTCCAGGTCGATCTCCTCCCATGCCTCCCGCAGCGCGGTGTCGGTGGGGTGACGGTCCCCGGGCTCGGTGGCCCCGCCGGGGAAGGCCGGCTGGCCCGCGTGGCTGCGCATGCTGTGCGCCCGTTCGGTGATGACCACGCGGGACTCCTCGGGGTCACCACCGGCCGTGTCCGGTCCGAAGAGCACCAGGACGGCGGAGTGCCGACGCCCACCCTCGGGCGGGGGCAGGAAGCGGCTGAAACGGTCCCCGTCCAGGCCCGGGACCGAGCCGGCGAAGGCCCGCAACCACTCCGGCACGGGGTATGCCGTCACGCCCGCGCCTCGGTCCGCACCAGTCGAGCGGCGGCCGCGGGGTCGGTCTCCCCCACCCCGGAGGACGGGCACAGCGACGCCACCGGGCAGGCCCCGCAGGCCGGTCGCCGGGCGTGGCAGGTGCGCCGCCCGTGGAAGATGAGCACGTGCGACAGGTGCGTCAGGTCCCGGCGCGGGAAGAGGCCGCCGACGGCGTGCTCGACCGCCACCGGGTCGGTCTCCTCCGTCCACCCGAGCCGACGGACCAGCCGACCCACGTGCGTGTCCACGGTGAGGCCGGGCACGCCGAAGGCGTCCCCGAGCACGACGTTGGCCGTCTTGCGTCCCACCCCGGGCAGGGTGACCAGGTCCCCGAGCCGTCCGGGCACCCTGCCGTCGAAGCGCTCCACGAGCGCGGCCCCCAGCTTCAGCAGGCTCTCCGTCTTGGCCCGGAAGAAGCCCGTCGGCTGGATGATCGCCTCCACGTCGGCGCGCTCCGCCACGGCGAGCGCGAACGCGTCGGGGTAGCGGCCGAACAGCGTCGGGGTGACCCCGTTGACACGACGGTCGGTCGTCTGAGCCGACAGCACCGTCGCCACCAGCAGCTGGAAGGGGTCGGCGAAGTCCAGCTCGCACCGGGCGTCGGGGTAGTGCGCGGCCAGGACGCGGTAGGTGCGCCGGGCCCGGCGGGTCAGCGCCAGGGAGGACTCGCCGGTGGAGGTGCCCCGCTCGGCGGAGGTGGTCCGGTCACCGGCGGTGGGGGTCTTCGCGCTGCTCACGCTCCCAGCGTAGACGTGACGCGCGACACACCCGCTCACCCGTGACGAGCACCGGTGGTGGCAGTATGTGCACGTGGACCGGCAGATCGTGATGAAGGCGCCCCTGTTCTCGGCCCTCGACGACGAGGCCGCGCGACGGCTCGCCGACTCGATGACCCCCCACCAGCTGGCCCGGGGCGAGGTCGTCTTCCATGAGGGCGACCCCGGGGACTCCCTCTACGTGGTCATCAGCGGCAAGGTGAAGCTGTCGCGCACCTCGGGCGACGGACGGGAGAGCCTGCTCCAGGTGCTCGGCCCGGGCGAGATGTTCGGCGAGCTGAGCCTGTTCGACCCCGGCCCGCGCCTGTCGACCGCCTACGTGGTCTCCACGGCCGACTTCATCTCCCTGGGCAACGACGCGCTTCGGCTGTTCCTGGCGGACCACCCCGAGGTCGCGATGCAGATGCTCGCCGGGCTGGCCCACCGCCTGCGCCGGACCAACGAGGGCATCTCGGACCTGGTCTTCACCGACGTGCCCGGGCGGGTGGCCAAGGCGCTGCTCGACCTGGCCGAGCGCTTCGGCCGTCGCGGCGAGCACGGCCTGCTCGTCGCCCACGAGCTGACCCAGGAGGAGCTGGCCCAGCTCGTCGGAGCGAGCCGGGAGACGGTCAACAAGGCCCTGGCGGACTTCGCCCACCGGGGGTGGATCAGCCTGGGCGCCAAGTCCGTGACCCTCCTCGACGTGGACCGGCTGCGCCGCCGCGCGCGCTGAGGCGCCGCCCCTGCCCTCAGAGCTCGCCGAGGTGGTCCAGCTGGGCCAGGACCGACAGGCGGGCCGCCGGCCACACCGCGCGCGGCACGTCCGCGTAGACCTCCGCCACGACCAGGTCCGCCAGGTCGCGGCCGTCCGTCGACAGGGACGATCGGGCGGGCGTCGTCGACGGGGACGAGCGGGCGGCCCCGTCCGAGAGCCGGGCCACCGCCGCCCGCACCTGGTCCAGCCGCTCGCGCCGGTGGTCCAGGTAGAACTCCACCGTGCCGGCGGCGTCCGGCACCACCGGCCCGTGCCCTGGCGCGATGCTGGTCGCCGCCCCGGACCCGGTCAGGCGGGCCAGCCGCTCCAGGGAGTCCAGGTAGGAGGCGAGGTCCCCGTCGGGATAGGCGACGACCGTCGTGCCCCGGCCCAGGACGGTGTCACCGGTGAGCAGCACCTGCTCGGCGGGCAGCAGGAAGGAGAGCGAGTCGGCGGTGTGCCCCGGGGTGGGCACCACCAGGAGCTCGAGACCGTCGACCTGCAGGTGCTCGCCGGGAGCCAGGTCGTCGTGCCCGCGCCCGACCGCGCGCACCGGCGCCCCCGTCAGCTCCGCCCACCGAGGGGCCGACTCGGCGTGGTCGGCGTGCCCGTGGGTCAGCAGGGTCAGGGCCACCCGTCGGCCCTGCCCGGAGACGTGCGACAGGACCGCCCGCAGGTGGGTCTCGTCGTCCGCGGGGCCGGGGTCGACGACGACCACGTCCCCGCCGCCGGGCTCACCCAGCACCCAGGTGTTGGTGCCCTCCAGGGTCATCGGGGAGGGGTTGGGGCACAGCACGCAGACGGCGCGCTCACCCCACGCGCCCCCCGTCCAGCCGGGGTCGGCGGCCGCGCCCGGTCTCACGGGACCACCGCGGCCGGGACCCCGTGCCCCGCGGCGTCCACCGGGCAGCGCATCCACAGCCGTCCGTCGTGCTCGACCGGCCACGGACGGACCGGGTGGACCGCGACGGGTCCGGCCAGCCAGGCGTCGAGGTCCTGCACCTCGCGGAGCTGCTCGAGCATGACCTGCGTGGGCGGAAGCAGGATCTCCCGTCCCACCTGCTGGTGCTGGAGGACCTCGGCCGGCGCGGACCAGGAGCTCCGCTCGGCCTCGGTGGTCTCCCCGTCCGCCCGCTGCCCCCGGGGCATCCTGGCGGCGAAGAAACGGGTGTCGTAGCGGCGTGGCTCGCACACGGGGGTGGTCCAGTGGGCCCGCAGAGCCATCAGGTCGGTGCGCAGCACCAGCCCGCGACGGGCCAGCAGCTCGCCGAAGCTCTGCGTGCGGTCCAGCAGCGCCTGACGCTCCTGGCGCCAGGAGGGACCAGCCACGTCCGCCACCACCTCGTGCGGGCCCGGGCCCGCGAGCAGGACCCCGCACTCCTCGAAGACCTCGCGCGCCGCGGCGGTGACCAGCTCGCGGGCGACGTCCTCCCCCGTGCCGAGCAGCTCGGCCCACCGGAGCGGGGACGGGCCGGCCCACGGGACGTCCTGGTCGGCGTCCCGGGGGTCGACGCCCCCTCCGGGGAAGGCGACCATGCCCGGCGCGAAGGCCATCGTGGCCGCACGGCGCAGGACGAACACCTCCACCCCGGGTCCGGCGGACGCCTCGCGCAGGAGCATGACCGTGGCCGAAGGACGGGGCCGGGCCACCTGCCGCCGGGCCGGCTCGGTCGCGAGCCAGGCCCGGGAGTGCCCCTCGACGACCTCGGGCATCGGCAGGTCCCGGTAGGGCCGGGGGTCCTCCACGTCCGTCACGACGACGTCAGTCGCGGACGGCGACCGTGATCTCGACCTCGACGGGGGTGTCCATCGGCAGCGTGGCCACGCCGACCGCTGACCGGGCGTGCACGCCGGCGTCGCCGAACGCCGCGCCGATCAGCTCGGAGGCGCCGTTGACGACCTTCGGCTGACCCGTGAACGCCGGGTCGCTGGCCACGAAGCCGACGACCTTGACGACGCGGACGACGCGGTCCAGGTCACCCACGACGGACTTCACCGCGGCGATCGCGTTGAGGGCGCACAGGCCGGCGAGCCGCGCGGCCTCCTGCGGGCCCACCAGCCCCTCGCCCTCGCCGACCTTGCCGGTCGTGGGCAGCGCACCGTCCACGAACGGCAGCTGGCCCGAGGTGTAGACGAGGTCGCCGTGCTGGACGGCGGGGACGTAGGCGGCGACCGGGGCGGCCACCTCGGGGACGGAGTGGCCCAGCTCGGCCAGGCGCTGCTCGACGGTGCTCATGACGTGTCCTCTCAGCCCTTGGGGCGCTTCAGGTAGGCGACGAGGTTGGTGCCGTCCGGTCCGGGCACGACCTGGACCAGCTCCCAGCCGTCCTCGCCCCACTGGTCGAGGATCTGCTTGGTCGCGTGGATGATGAGGGGGACGGTGGCGTACTCCCACTGCTGGATGCTCATGCCTGGACACTACAAGCAGGGACGCCGGACCAGCACCCCGCCGGCGGGCGGGAGGACCGGCCGGGAGGCGGAGGGAGGTGGACGTGGTGACCGGACGCGACGTCCTGGACCGGTGGGCACCGCCGGGGAGGGAGCTGCGGTACGGCCGCGAGGAGCACCAGGTCTGCGAGTTCTTCGACCCGCCCTCCACCGCGCCGTCGGCCCGCGGGCTCGTCGTCCTCGTCCACGGAGGGTTCTGGCGGGCCGAGTGGGACCGGGCGCACCTGCGCCCCCTCGCGCACGCCCTGGCCGAGCAGGGGTATGCCGTCGCGCTCCCCGAGTACGTCCGTTCCGGGATGCCCGGGGGAGGCTGGCCCGGCACGTCTGCCGACCTGCTCACCGCCCTGGCCGCGGTCCGGGCGCAGCACGACCCCGGCGTCCCCGTCGTCCTCGTCGGCCACTCCGCCGGGGGCCACCTGGCCGTCTGGCTCCTCCACCAGCCGGCGGCCCGGGGCGTGTCCGGGGCGGTCAGCCTCGCGGGGGTCCTCGACCTGCGCCTGGCGGCCGGGCTCGACCTGGACGACGGGGCGGTGCAGGACCTCCTCGGCGGCGGGCCGGAGCAGGTCCCCGGGCGCTACGCGGTGGCGGACCCCGCGAGCCTGGGGCGCACGCCATACCCCGTGGTGGTGGTGCACGGGGAGGACGACGCACAGGTGCCGGTGGCGGTGTCCCTGAGCTGGTGGGCCGCGGCCGGGACGGAGGGGAGGGACGAGCTCGTCGAGCTGCCCGGCGTGGACCACTTCGCCCTCGTCGACCCGGAGGCGTCGACCTTCCCCGTGCTGACCTCCGCCCTCGACCGCCTCGCCGACTCCCGTCCGTGACCGCGGTTCCTCGGGGATTTCCAGGATCCTCCCGTACCGTGGTCGGATGCGCTCTGCTCTGTCTGCCGCGAAGGTGACCTCGCTGCTGGGGATCTTCCTCGCCGTGTCCGTGCTGATGGGGGTCATCGCCGCAGGCCTGGCGGCACCCGTCGTCGGCGCCGCCGGCCTGGCCGCGCGGGAGGGCGTCGGCATGTTCGACCGCCTGCCCGGGGACCTGGAGCAGAACCCGCTCGCCCAGCAGTCGCGCATCCTGGCCGCCGACGGATCGATCCTGGCGACGCCGGCGAAGCAGAACCGCATCATCGTCGAGAGCGACGAGATCTCCCAGCACATGAAGGACGCCCAGGTCGCCATCGAGGACGAGCGCTTCTTCGACCACGGCGGCATGGACGTGGAGGCCCTGGCGCGGGCGGTCGTCTCCAACGCGACCACGGACAACACCCAGGGCGGGTCGACCCTGACCCAGCAGTACATCAAGATGGCGCTGCAGGCGGAGGCCATCAAGGAGCAGGACGCCGACGCCCTCCAGCAGCTCAACTCCCGGTCCGGGATGGACGGCTACATCCGCAAGCTGCGCGAGCTCAAGTACGCCGTCACGCTCGAGGAGCGGCTCACCAAGGACGAGATCCTCGTGGGGTACCTCAACCTGGCCTTCTACGGCGACAACGTCTACGGCGTCGAGGCGGCCGCCCGGCACTACTTCGACGTGCGCGCCAAGGACCTCAGCATCGCGCAGTCGGCGACCCTGGCCGGCATCGTGCGCGCGCCCACGACCACCAACCCGGTGGCCGACGTCGAGGTGGCCACCGCCCGCCGCAACACCGTGCTGGACAAGATGGTGGCCCTGGAGATGATCACCGAGGAGGAGTGGGAGGCCGCCCGCGAGAGCGAGATCGAGCTGACGCTGACCGACAGCCAGCGATCGTGCATCAACTCGCGCAACCCCTACTTCTGCGACTACGTCACCGCCTGGCTGCTGCAGCAGCCCGCCCTGGGCGCGACCCAGGACGAGCGGTTCGAGCGGCTGACCACCGAGGGACTGACGATCACCACCACGCTGGACCGCGAGCTGTCGGACGAGCTCGGCGAGATCCTGCGGGAGGCGACCCCCCAGAACGACTACAACGTCGCCTCGGCCGCGACCATCATCCAGCCGGGCACCGGCCACGTGCTCGCCTTCAACCAGTCCAGCGAGTACTCCTTCGACGAGTCGGGGGACAAGGTCAGCAGCACGTCGGTGAACTGGAACGTCGACACCGAGTACGGCGGCCCCGGCGGGATGGAGATCGGCTCGGTGGCCAAGACCTACACGGTCGTGGAGGCGCTCGAGAAGGGCGTTCCGGTCGAGACGACCCTGGAGATCGCCGAACCCGGCCTGGCCGACGAGAACGGCGTGTGGCTGGACAACCCCGAGGACGACGACCCGCCTCAGCCGGAGGGTGAGACCCACCCGGTCGGGGTCTTCCAGAAGGAGGACTTCCAGGAGGACTGCACGATCGGGGAGGACTACTGGACCGTCCGCAACGCCCTGGACCAGAACCACGACCCGGAGATCGAGCTGCGCACGGCGACCGGCCTGTCGGTCAACACCGCCTTCGCCACCCTCGCCTCCCAGGTCGGCACGTGCGACATCGTCGACACGATGACCGAGATGGGCCTGCGGGCCGCCACGGGCGAGGAGTTCAGCCCCTTCCCGCCGTCGATCGTGCTCGGGTCCGACTACGCCTCCCCGATGACCGTGGCGACCTCCTACGCCGCGCTGGCCGCCGGCGGGGTCTACTGCCCCCCGCTGCCCGTGACCAAGATCGTCGACAGCAGCGGTGAGGAGATCCCCCTCGAGACTCCCGGGTGCGAGCGGGTGATCGACGAGGAGGTGGCCCTGGGGACGGTCGAGCTGCTCAAGGAGGTCGTCCAGATGACCGGCTGGGGCTGGACCGCGATCCTGGACGGTGACCGGCCGGCCGCCGGCAAGACGGGGACGAACAACAACTCCAGCCACACCTACTTCGCCGGGTTCACCCCCCAGCTGTCGACCGCCGTCTTCGTGGGCGTGCCCACCGGGGCCGTCCTCGGTGAGGAACGGTCGGACATGCAGATCGGGGACCGCTTCATCGAGGGACCGCTCTTCGGGTCCTCCTTGGCCGCCCCGACGTGGAAGGCCATCATGGAGATGGCGCACGCCGACCTGCCGGTCGAGGACTGGGAGGAGCCGTCCGACGAGATCCTCAACGGCAAGCGGGTCACGATCCCCGACGTGATCGGCATGGACGAGGAGGAGGCGCGCGAGGCGCTGCGCGAGGAGGGGCTCACCGCCTCCGTCCAGCAGGTGGGGTCCAGCAGTCCCGAGGGCACCGTCCTGTACACCACCCCGGGGGTGGGTTCCTCGATCCGGACGACCACCTCGGTGGTGCTGCACGTCTCCAACGGCTTCACGCCCGCTGCTGCTCAGCCCGCGCCCCAGCAGCCAGCGCCGCCCCAGCAGCCGGCACCCCAGCCTGCCCAGCCGGCACCGCCCCAGCAGCCGGCGGCGCCCCCGCCGCCGCCGAGCCAGCCCGACCCGCCCGCCGAGCCCGAGCCCCCCCCGAGGCCGCCGAGCCGCCGCCCGAGGAGGAGGCCGAGCCGGCCCCGGCCCCCGCACCGGCGCCTGCGCCGGAACCCCCGCCCGAGGAGGAGCCGCCCGGTGAGGGGCCCGGTGGTGACGGACCGCCCGGGCAGGACGACGGCTGATCTGAGCACGACGAAGGCCCCCGACATCCGGGGGCCTTCGTCGTCTCTCCGGTGCCGCGGGCACCGGCCCGGAGGGGAGCGGTCGGGTCAGCCGGCGAGCGCCGCCCTGACGGCGGCCGCCACCCGGCCACCCTCGGCCCGTCCAGCGACGCGCGGCTGGACGACCTTCATCACCTGCCCCATCGCCGCCGGTCCGGCGACGCCCAGCTCGGCCACCGCACGGGTGGCGATCTCGGCCAGCTCGGCGTCGTCGAGCTGGGCGGGGAGGTACTCCTGCAGCACCGCCAGCTCGGCCTCCTCCCGCTCGGCGAGCTCGGGCCGACCGGCGTCGGCGTAGGCCTCCGCGGCCTCCCGGCGCTTCTTCGCCTCCTTGCCGACCACGCGCAGCAGCTCCTCCTCGGAAAGCTCGCGGTGCGTCTTGCCGGCGACCTCCTCGGTGGTCACGGCGGTCAGCACCATCCGCAGCGTCCCCGCGCGCACCTTGTCCTGGGAGCGCATCGCCTCGGTGAGGTGGTGCTGGAGGGTCGCCTTGAGTCCGCTCTGCTCGGTCATGGCGCCAGTGTCTCACCGTCGCCGGCCGGATCCCCCGACGTCGGTCCGACCGTGGGAGGGTTCTGCTCCGGTCCGCCCGAGCCCCAGACGCGGTCCGACCGTGGGGCGGTCCTGCTCCGGTACGCGCGAGCCACCTGGGAGGATCGGGGCATGGACGGACGGGTATGGCGCGGGGCCGCCGCGGGTACGGGGCTGGCGGCGGCGGGGGCGGCCTACGCCACCTGGGTGGAGCCCCGGTGGTTCGCCCTGCGCAGGGAGGAGGTGCCCTGCCTGCCGGCAGGAACCGCTCCCCTGCGGGTGCTGCACGTGTCCGACCTGCACCTGGTCCCGCGCCAGTCGGTGAAGCGGGCCTGGGTCAGCCGGCTGGCCGACCTCCGCCCCGACCTCGTCCTGGACACCGGTGACAACCTGGCGGCCCACGACGCCGTGCCCGCCCTGGTGGACACCCTCGGTGGGCTGCTCGACGTGCCGGGCGCCTTCGTGCTCGGCAGCAACGACTACTTCGCGCCGGGTCTGAAGAACCCGCTGCGCTACCTCGACGACAGTCACGAACGCCCGGTTCGGTCCGACAGACCGGTTCCCGGGCAGCACGGCCCGGGGTCGGCCGATCCGGGTGACGGGTCGAGGCTGCCCACGGAGGACCTGCTGGAGGCTCTCACGGGCCGCGGGTGGATCGACCTGACGAACGCGCGGACCCGGCTCGACGTCGCCGGCGTCCGGCTCGAGCTGGTGGGGGTCGACGACCCCCACCTGGAGTACGACGACTATCCAGCGGTTGCCGGGCCTGCCGACGGCGAGGCAGACCTGACGATCGGGGTGACGCACGCGCCATACCAGCGTGTGCTGGACGCGATGAGCAGGGACGGGGCGCGGCTGCTCGTCGCGGGCCACACGCACGGAGGGCAGCTGCAGGTGCCCGGCCACGGTGCCCTGGTGACGAACTGCGACCTCGACACCTCCAGGGCCGCAGGCCTGTCCCGGTGGTGGCCGGGAGCGGGTGCGACCCCGTCGTCCGACGCGCCCGCGGACGCGGCCTGGCTGCACGTCTCCGCCGGACTGGGTGGTAACCCGTACACCCCGTTCCGCTTCGCCTGCCGTCCCGGCGCGACCCTGCTGACCCTGCTTCCGACCTCCTGAGTCCTGTCCGCCGGCCGGCGGCGCGAGCGGATTGGGAGGACACCCCGCCGTGGGTTAGCATTGTCGACGCTGTCCGGCGACGAAGGTCGACGGCTGCACAGCCACGGGGTGTGGCGCAGCTTGGTAGCGCGCTTCGTTCGGGACGAAGAGGTCGCAGGTTCAAATCCTGTCACCCCGACCATGACACGAAGGGCCGTTGACCTGCGGATACGCGGTTTCACGGCCCTTCTGCTTCCCCGTCGTGCCGTGAGCGTGCCTGGAGCTCCGCCGCCCTCAGGCGGCTCGGCGCACCGGGACCCATGTGACCGCCAGGCCGCCAGCGTCCAGCCCGAGCGCAACCGCGGGCAGGTCCCGGCCGTGCTCGACCTGGCCGAGGGTGCGCGTCGATGTGGGGGTTACCGCGCAGGGACGGTGGTGGATCCGGCGAGTGAACCGAACCGCCGTCAGATTAACCCCCGTAACATTCCATCCATGGGTTTGAATCACATTCGGCGTGGCAGCGGCAGCCCGTTGCTGCTGGTACATGGCCTCGGCGCGGGCTGGCGGTCCTGGACCCCGATCCTGGACGGGTTGGCCGCGCAACGCGAGGTCATCGCGGTCGACCTGCCCGGCTTCGGCCAGACCCCACCGCTGACCGGTGAGGTCTCGATCGCGACCCTCACCGACGCGGTCGAGGAGTTCATCCGCGAGCAGGGCCTCGGCAGGGTTTCCACCGCGGGCCAGTCCATGGGTGGCCGGATCGTGCTCGAGCTCGCCCGCCGTGGGGTCGGCGGCGACACCGTCGCCCTGGATCCGGGCGGTTTCTGGACCGACCGCGAAGTCGCCGTCTTCAGCGCCACGCTGCGGCCATCGATCAAGGCCGTCGGCGCGCTGCACAAGGTGCTGCCCACCATGCTGGGCAATCCGGTCACGCGAACGGCACTGCTGGCGCAGTTCTCCGCCCGGCCCTGGGCCCTGTCGGCCCAGACGGTGCTGCCGGACGTGCGCGGGCTGGCAGAGGCGCCGGCCACAGGTCCGGCCATGGACGCTCTGACGAAGGGGCCCAAGCAGGCAGGAGCCCCAGCCGGCACCCTGCCTGGTCGGGCCACCATCGGCTGGGGCCGCCGCGACCTTGTGACCCTGCCCCGACAGGCGTCGCGTGCCGTGGCGGCCTTCCCGGATGCGGCGTTGCACTGGTTCAAGCGGTGCGGCCACTTCCCCCAGTGGGACGCACCAGACGACGCCATCCGACTCATCCTCGACAACACGGCCTGACATCACCGACCCAGCCGGCTGGCTGTCAGAACGCCGGGAGCTGGAGTCTCCGCGTCCAACGAGCGGGTGCTCCCCCTGCAAGAGATGGTGGATCTGCCGATGCACGGCCTTCGGAAGGCCTTCGAGTTCACGCCGACCGGCACCTCCAGCGCGTTCGCCGAGATGGGCGTTCCCGCCGCAGGTCTGGTCGCGTGGTTCACCATGCTGGCCGAGATCATCGGGGGAGCGGCCCTCGTTCTCGGGATGCTCACCCCGGTCTTCGCCCTGATCAACCTGATCAGCATGACCGGTGCGATCATCCTGGTGCCCCTGCCCAACGGCCCCTTCGTCGAGACCGGTGGCTATGGACTCGTCCTGACCATCGCCGCTGCGCTCGTCCCGGTCGCCGCGTTCGGCGCCGGCCGGTGGAGCATCGACGCCCTGATCGCCGGGCCCGCCAACGAGGGCACCACCGCCACGGCGGGATCGCGGGAGCACGCCCACGTCGACTGACGCCTCGTTCACCCCTGTTCACGCGCCTGGTGCGACCTCCTGGTTGCACCGGACGCTCAGGTTTCCGACGATGGCCGTCAGTCGCGTGTTCCAGCGCGCGCCCATCGCTCTTCGCCGTGCCCAGACCCCTGAGCTCACCGCTGCTCTGGTTGGCCATGAGGACCTCATCGACCAGTGTGGCGTAGGTGCAGCCTTACGGGCCACCGTCCGCGAGCACCACGTCCTGCCCCCGCAGGTCGGCCCGGAAGCCGTCGTCCTGGACCTCGACGTCCCGCAGCACCAGGTTCTCCGGGAGCCCCTCGATGGGATGCTCGATGGTGACGAACCGGCGCACGACGGCGGCGACGGCGCGTGAGAGAGCACGTCCGGTCCGCCGATGTCGATGGCCCGCGGTTCCACGACCAGCAACCCGTCCACGACCTCCACGGTGCCCGTCGCGACGGCGGTCAGCTCCCTGCCGAGCACCTCGACGGTCCGCACCACCGAGGCCTGGCCGTCGTCCGCAGGTCGGACCACGGAGTCCCCGCCGAGCTCGGAGGCCACGTCGGCGAACGGCACCGTCGCCTGGACCTCCAGGTCGTCGACGACCAACCCCTCGCCACCGGAGCGCACCCCCCGGCCGACGGCCTGGACGTCCCGGAGGGTCGAGTCGGGAAGGACCACCGTCCCGGCGGCGATGTCCACGTCCGCGAGCCACACCTCCTCGTCCGCGAGGTCGGTGGGCGGCTCCTGCCCTGGTGTCCCGGGGTCCTCCCGGACCGCGGGCGTGGTGGGGGTGCCGGCCTGCTCGCCGGCCGGCGTCGTCACCACCCACCACAGCACGCCGAGCGCCAGCACGATCAGCAGCAGCATCCCCAGGCGCCCGTGGCGATGTCGGTCGCACGTGATCGCGTCATGCCCCCAGTGTGCGGCAGGATCACAGGGGACCGGCTCGACGGCCCTCTGCAGGGCCCCCTGTGGCCCCGGCCCTCGCCGGGCGTGCCGCCGGCCCCGCGGCTATAGTCGGGCAGGTCCGCTATCCGGCCAGATCAGGAGAGATTGCCGTGAGCACGTACAGCCTTCCCGACCTTCCCTACGACTACGCAGCCCTCGAGCCGCACATCAGCGCCGAGATCATGGAGCTGCACCACTCCAAGCACCACAAGGCCTACGTCGACGGGGCCAACACCGCCCTGGAGAAGCTGGCCGCGGCCCGCGACTCCGGAGACTTCGCCACGGTGCCGATGCTGGAGAAGAACCTGGCGTTCAACCTGGGTGGGCACACCAACCACTCGGTGTTCTGGCAGAACATGTCCCCCGAGGGTGGTGACCGTCCCGACGGCGACGTCGCCGCCGTGATCGACGAGCACTTCGGCTCCTTCGACGGCTTCAAGGGCCAGTTCGAGGCCGCCGGCACCACGATCCAGGGATCCGGCTGGGCCGTCCTCGCGTGGGACTCCATCGGCCAGAAGCCGCTGGTCATGCAGCTGTGGGACCAGCAGGGCAACGTCCCCCTGGGCCTGACCCCGTTGCTCATGCTGGACATGTGGGAGCACGCCTTCTACCTGCAGTACAAGAACGTCAAGGCCGACTACGTCTCGGCCTGGTGGAACGTCGTCAACTGGACCGACGTGAGCCAGCGCCTGGAGCGCGCGCGCAGCGCGACCTCCGGGCTCATCGTGGCCTCCTGAGCCACTCCGCCGCAGCGACCCACGGGGCGCCGGACCACCGGTCCGGCGCCCCGTCGGCGTCCCGGCGCGGGCCCTCGCCCGCATGGCCGGAGCGGCTCCCTCCGGACGGGAGGGCCATTGTTAGACTCCCCGCCATGCGCCGTCGCCGTCGAAACTGCCCGACGGTCGTCGGCAGCGCTCACGGGCCACGGTCATGAGCATGGTCTGGACTCTTGCGGTCTGCGCGCTGGCGGTCCTGGCCAGCTTCCCGCTCACCCGCGTCCTGGGCCGACACGCCGGGTGGCCGCTGGCGGCGCTCTACCTCGTCGCCGCCGCCGTGTTCTGGCCGGTGGCCAGCAGCGTGATGGCCGGCGAGGTCGTGGTCTGGAGCGTCCCGTGGGTGCCCGACCTGGGCCTGGCGCTCTCCCTGCGGGCCGACGGGATCGGTGTCGTCTTCACCACGATCGCCCTGATCATCGGCGCCGTCGTGCTCGGCTACTCCACCGCCTACCTGTCCCCGGGCCGCAACCTCACCTTCTACCTCTACCTCGTCGGCTTCACCTTCGCCATGGTGGGGCTGGTCCTCGCGGACGACCTGATCCTGCTGTTCATGTGCTGGGGAGCTGACCTCCCTGGCCAGCTTCCTGCTCATCGCCCGCTCCGGCTACTCCGGCGAGGCGGCCTCGATGCGCACCCTGCTCATCACGTTCATCGGCGGGCTCACGCTGCTCGCGGCGGTCGGGGTCATGGTGGCGGCGACGGGGACCACCGGTCTGCAGGAGGCCCTGGCGCACCCGGTGTGGGGCGAGCGGCCGGGTCTCACCACGGGGGTCGCCGTCCTGGTGCTGCTGTCGGCGTTCACCAAGTCGGCGCAGTTCCCCTTCCACGTGTGGCTGCCGGACGCGATGGCCGCGGCCACCCCGGTCAGCGCCTACCTGCACGCCGCCGCCGTGGTCAAGGCCGGCATCTTCCTGCTCATGCGCTTCTCCCCCCTGTTCCACGACGTGCCGGTGTGGAACGCCACGCTCATCACCGTCGGCCTGTTCACCTGCGCCCTCGGCGGGTTCTTCGCCCTGCAGAAGACCGACCTGAAGAAGCTCATGGCCTACTCCACGGTCAGCCAGCTGGGGCTCATCGTGGCCGCCATCGGCGTGGGCACCGAGTACGCCCTCGCGGCCGCCGTGATGCACACGATCGCGCACGCCCTGTTCAAGTCCGGTCTGTTCATGATGGTCGGCGTCGTCGACCACGCCACCGGCACCCGTGACGTGCGCCGCCTGCCCGAGCTGCGTCGGGCGATGCCCCTGGCGTTCTGGACCACCGTGCTGGGCTGCGCGTCGATGGCCGGCATCCCCCCGATGCTCGGGTTCGTGTCCAAGGAGAAGGTCTTCACCGCCCTGCTCGAGGCGCCCGGCCCGGCGTGGACAGGGTGGGCCGCCCTCGTGGGCGGTGCGCTGGCCTCGGTGCTCACGTTCGCCTACTGCGCCAAGATCGTCTTCCACGGGTTCGTGGACGGACGCGGCCACGACCGCTGGTCGGAGGACGCCCCGCTGCGCGCGACCCCGCCGGCGCTGGGCGTCTTCGCGGCCCTGCCGATCCTCGCCGGTCTGCTGCCGCTGGCCCTCGTCGTCGGCGTCCTCGACACCCCCGTCGACCGCGCCGTGGCCGCGGCCCTGCCGCACCTGGAGCCCGAGACCCACCTGGCGCTGTGGCACGGCGTCAACGCCGAGCTCGTCGCCACCCTGCTCATCATCGCGGTCGGGGTGGTCGTCATCGTGCAGCGGCGCCGGCTCCTGCCCGCGCTGGAGAAGGAGACCTTCCGGCGCGACGGGGCCGGGGTCATCGCGGCGGTCGTGGCCCCCGTGGCCAGGACGGGTATGCAGCTCGCCCTCCTCGTGCGCGCCGACAACCCCACCCGCCACGTCGCCCCGGTCCTCGTCGTCCTCACCCTCGTCCTGGGCGGGGGCTCCCTCGCGCTGCTCCTGACCGGAGACCTCGCAGATCCCTACCCCGGGCTGACCCGGTGGACCGACGCGGTCGCCTTCGTCGTCATCGCCCTCGGGGTGGTGGGCACGACGATCTCCCAGTCCCGGCTGGCCGCGACGGTCAGCCTGTCCGCGGTGGGCATCGGCATCACCGTGCAGATCTTCTCCCTCGGCGGACCCGACGTCGGCCTGACCCAGCTGCTCGTCGAGGCGCTGACCATCCTCATGATCATGCTCGTCCTGCAGAAGCTGCCCCTCCGGTTCGGCAGGTCCCCGCGGTGGGGCCAGAAGGCGGCGATGGGGCTGGCCCTGGCCACGGGCCTCGCGTTCGGTCTGGGGGCCTTCGCCCTCACCGGCCGGCGGGAGCGTTCGGAGATCGCGGACTACTACCTCACCGAGGGGCCGGAGATCACCCACGGGTACAACGTCGTCAACACGATCCTGGTCGAGTTCCGGGCCCTGGACACCCTGGGCGAGCTCACCGTGCTGGGGATGGCCGGCGCCGCCATGGTGGCCATCCTGTCCACCGTGCGCGACCGCTACCTCGATCCCCCCCGGGACGCCGACCGCAGCTGGGTGGCCGACCCGGACATCCCCCTGCGGCCCCTGGGCAGCGCCGCCGAGCGGGCGACCACCGGGCCTGGGGCAACGCCGTCCCCATGCAGCTGCTCGTGCGGCTCACCGCCCCCCTGATCGTGCTGATCTCCCTCATCCTCTTCTGGCGGGGGGCCACAACTCCCCCGGTGGCGGTTTCATCGCCGCCCTCCTCGGCTCCGCCGTCGTGGCGCTCGTCTACCTGGCCTCGGCCCGCGACCAGGCGGTCGGGCCGGCCCGCCTCCCGATGGTGCTCATCGGCGGAGGTGTCGCCCTCGCCATCCTCACCGGCCTGTGGGGACTGCTGGTCGAGGGCTCGTTCCTGGCGCCCATCAGCGGCGACGTCGGCAGCCTCTACCTCACCTCCGCCCTGCTGTTCGACCTCGGGGTCTACGCGGCCGTGCTGGGTCTGGTCATGGAAGCCTTCAACCTGCTGGGCGCCGCCGGGGGCCGGGAGGGCACGCGCGAACGGGCCGACGAGTCGGTCGAGGGCGAGCTCACCGGGCCCATGGACACCATCCGGGGGGAGACTCCCGAGGAGCTCGCCGCTCGGGAGGCCGCAGACCAGGAGAAGGCCCTCGCCGCCTCCCGCGCGGCGGGCGCACCCGACGGCCCCGACCCCAAGGGGCGTGGCCGGGTCGGCCGAGGCACGACATACCTGACCCACGGCGTGCCCCCTCGCAACCTCGGCGACCGGAGGGACCCGTGATCATCCCCCTGTCCATCGCCGTCCTCGTCACCGGCGGGGTCTACCTCCTGCTGCAGCGCGGCATGGTGCGGATCATCTTCGGGCTGGCGCTGCTGAGCCATGCCGCCAACCTGACCCTGATGCTCGCCGGCGTGAGCGCGTGGCGGGGCGAGCCGCTCCCGGACCGGGTCGATCCCTCGGTGGCGGCCGACCCCCTTCCGCACGCGTTCGTCCTGACCGCCATCGTCATCGCGTTCGCGGTGACCGTGCTCATGCTGGCCATGGCCGTGATCGGGCACAACGACGACACCAAGCGGATGCCCCCCACGGGCGAGGAGCGGGCGACGTGAACGCGGCCCTGCTGCCCCTGCTCCTGGCCGTGCCGCTCCTGGCGGCCGGGCTGCTGCTCATCGTGCGGCACCGGGTCCTCCAGCGGGTCGTCATGCTCACGATCCCCGCGGGGACCCTGGTCTTCGCGGTCCTGCTGCTCCTGGAGCACCGCACCGTCCCCGTCCTGGCGCACCAGGTCGGCGCGTTCGCCCCCGGGGTGGCCATCCCGTTCGTCTCGGACACGCTGGCGGCACTCATGCTGGCGGTCACCTCGCTGGCCACCCTCGTCACGCTGTGGTTCCTCACGGTGACCGGCGAGGACCGCTACCGGTTCGTGCCGCCCCTGGCGCTGATGCTGCACGGCGGTGTCAACGGCGCCTTCCTCACCGGCGACCTCTTCAACCTCTTCGTCATGGTCGAGGTCATGCTGCTGCCCTCCTACGCGCTCATCGCGGTGACGGGCACCTGGCGCCGGCTGGGCATCGGACGCACCTTCGTCGTGGTCAACCTGCTCACCAGCGCCACCCTGCTCACCGGCGTGGGTCTGGTGTATGCCGTGGCGGGCTCGGTCAACCTCGCCGTCCTGGCGGACGCCGCCTCCGCGGATCCGGCCCTCGCGCTGGCCGGCGGGGTCGTGCTGCTGGCCCTGGCCGTCAAGGGTGCCGTCGTCCCGGTCCACGGGTGGCTGCCGCAGACCTACCCGGCGACCTCGGCAGGGGTCATGGCCCTGTTCTCGGCCCTGCACACCAAGGTCGCCCTGTACGCCATCTACCGCGTCTACACCACCCTCTACGAGGGCCCGGCCCCGTGGGCGCTGGTGCTCGTGGCCCTGGTCGTGGTCACGATCGCGGTCGGCGCGTGGAGCACCTTCGGCGAGCACATCGTCCGACGGGCCCTGGCCTGGCAGATGGTCGCCGGGGTGGGACACATCCTCGTGGGGGTGGCCGTGACCACCACCGCGTCCCTCGCCGCCGGCCTGTTCTACATGCTGCACCACATCGTGACGATGGGAGGTCTGCTGCTGCTCGCCGGAGCGATCGAGCAGGTGTACGGCAGCGGGCGGTACGAACGGCTCTCCGGGCTGATCCACCGCGACCGGGCGGTGGCCATCCTCACCGCGTTCGGCCTGCTCTCGCTCGTGGGCATCCCGGCCTCCTCCGGCTTCTTCGGCAAGGTGGCCCTCATCGGTGCCACCGCCGGGTCGGCCACGTGGGAGGGCTGGCTGCTGCTGGCCACCATCCTCGTGGCGGCGCTGGTCAGCCTGGTGGCCATGCAGCGGCTGTGGGCCGGGGTCTTCTGGGGCCAGCCGATGGAGGACTACCGCCCCGACAGCCCGGACACCGGGCGGGCCGCCCTGACGCGGCTGACCGACGACGTGGTGATCCCGGTCAGGCTGTGGGCCCCCGGCGCCACGCTCATCGGCGTCCAGCTCGCCATGTTCGTCGGGGCTGGTGTCCTCCTGCCCCTCGTCACCCGGGCGGCCGAGGGTCTGACGAACACCGCCCCCTACGTCGAGAGGCGGTGCTGGGACCGTGATGAATCCGGTGCGCGTGCTCACCTACGGAGCCTGGCTGACCGTGGAGATCGTCAAGGGTGCCCTCGCGGTGGCCAAGGACGCGGTCCTGCCCGGCGTCGACATGGAACCGGCGATCCTGGAGCTGCCGCTGCGCTGCTCGACCGACCTGGAGATCAGCGTCATGGCGTCCTCGATCACGATCACTCCCGGGACGATCACCGTCGGCATCGCCAGTGCTGCGGGGACGACCCCTCCCACGCTGTTCGTGCACGCCATCTACGCGCACGAGCCGGAGGAGATCCGGACCGGGCTGCGGGGCATGGAGGACCGGGTGCTGAGGATGACCCGCGGACCCGGCTGGGAGGGGAGGACACCATGATGGTCGTCGTCGTCGCGACGGTCTCGGTCCTGGTCGTCGCAGCCGTCCTGGGCCTGGTACGGCTGTACACCGCCACCGACGACGCCTCGGTGGCCGCGGTCAGCGACCTGCTCTACTTCTGCGCCGTGGGCATCATCGTCATGGGGGCGCTCGCGGTGGGCTCCTCGATCGTGTTCGACGTGGCGGCCATCGCCTCGCTGGTCGGGATCCTCGCGACCGTGGCGCTGTCCCGCATCCTCACCCGGGGGAGACGCTGATGCTCATCACCCTGCTGGTCGGCCTGCTGTGCCTCAGCGGAGCCGGTTTCGTCCTCGTCAGCGCAGTGGCCATGCTGAAGGCCCGCGACGGGCTGTCGCGGATCAACGTCCTGTCGGCGGCCACCGGGCTGGGCCTGCCCCTCATCGTCCTGGGTGCCTTCGCCGAGGACGTGCGGACGAACGGTTTCAGCTGGCTCGACCTGGTGAAGGTGGTCATCGCGGTGCTCGGCTTCATCATCATGAGCTCGGTGGCCTCCAACAACCTGGGCCGCGCCGCCTACCGGTCCGGCGCCCCCGTCGACCCGGCCACCCGGCCGAACGAGCTGGCCGAGGAGCCGCAGACCGAGGTCTGAGGCGTCCGTCCGCTCCGCTCAGGCCTGGTGCAGAGCGGCCATCTCCGCCTCCATGACCTCTTCGTCGTCGGCGTCCAGGCGCACGTGGGCCAGCAGGGTGAGGAGCACCCGCAGGGCCGCGGCGGCCCGCTCCCCCCAGGAGGAGAGGTAGCTGAACTGCCACCACCACATGGCTTCGGTGGGTCGGCCAGCGTCGTGGTGCTGGAGACCGTGGGAGAGGTCGGCGGCCACGCTCACCAGGTCCGCGGCGAGCGAGCCCCCCACCACCTCCCCGGAGAGGACGGGGTCCTCGAGGTCGCAGTAGGGGTCGAGCCCGCCCAGCAGCTGGTGCAGAGCGACCCGGACGCGCTCGAGGTCCTCGTCGGGACCGGTGTCCGGCTCGAAGCGCTCCACCGGGACCACGTCCACGAGGGCCCCCAGCCGGGCTCCGGTGGCGCTGAGCTGCCCCAGGGCCAGCAGGAGGACCGGGATCGCCGACTCGGGGGCCTCCCCCGCCGCCACGCCCTCCAGGGCGGCGAAGTAGGCCCGGACCTCCGAGGCGGTCTCCGCCGCCAGAGGTGCCCAGTCGTTCTGCACGTCGGTGCTCATGGCCACAGACTAGGCCCGGCGGGGTGCGGTCCGCAGGTCCGTCGCCGGCCGGGCCGCAGACCTGTAGGTCTAGCCCGACAGCACCCGTCGGCCCTCGAAGGCGCGTCCGAGGGTGACCTCGTCGGCATACTCCAGATCCCCTCCGACGGGGAGCCCCGAGGCGAGCCGGCTGACCCGCACCCCCTCGTACGGCACGAGCAGGCGGGCGAGGTAGGTGGCCGTGGCCTCCCCCTCGAGGTTGGGGTCCGTGGCCAGGATGACCTCCTGGACCTGGCCGTCGGCCAGGCGCGCGAGCAGCTCCCGCACCCGCAGGTCGTCGGGCCCGACACCACCGATGGGGTTGATGGCGCCGCCGAGCACGTGGTAGCGCCCGCGGAACTCGCGGGTGCGCTCGATGGCCGCCACGTCCTGGCTCTGCTCGACGACGCAGATCAGCGAGGGGTCCCGCCGCGGGTCCAGGCAGATGCGGCACCGCTCACCCTCGGCGACGTTGCCGCACTCCTGGCAGAAGCTGACCTTCTCACGGACCTGCACGAGGGCGTCGGCCAGCCGGGTCACCTCGTCCGGGTCGGCGGACAGCAGGTGGAACGCGATCCGCTGGGCCCCCTTGGGCCCGACACCGGGCAGCCGGCCGAGCTCGTCGATCAGGTCCTGGACCACTCCCTCGTACACAAGGGTCCACTCTAGGTGCGCCGACCGACAGGGACCGACCACCCGGGTGGCAGGGTCCGGCGACGCCGCCGGGAGGCACGGGTCAGGATCCGGCGACGTCCCCGGGGAGCAGCAGTCTTCGCAGCGCCGCCACGTCGTCGACGACGTGGTCGGCCTCGGCGAGCGCGGATGCCTCCCCCGCACCCCAGGTCACCGCGATGCTCGCCATCCCCGCGGCCCGGGCCGCGTGCACGTCCACCCACGCGTCGCGACGTAGACGCACTCCTGCGGTCTGGCACCGAGCCTCCGGGCCCCCTCCAGCAGGGGGCCGGGGTGCGGCTTGTGGACCGGTGTGGCCTCCATCCCGACCACGTGGGTCAGGTCGGGCAGACCGGTGACCCGCATGCCCTGCCGGACGGTCTCCTCACGCTTGGAGGAGACCACGGCTGTCGGGATCCGGGCTCGCTGGAGCTCGGCGAGCAGCTCGGCGGCACCCGGGACCGGCCGGATGAGGTCGTCGTGGTGGGCGAGGTTGTGCTCCCGGTAGCGACGGACGAGCGCCTCTCCCTGGCCGGGGTGCCGCTCCTCCAGCACGTCGAGGAGGACCCGGCCGATCCAGCCACGGGTCTCGCTCTCCCCGGCCGGGTCGCCGACGGCGTCCAGCGTGTGCCGGTAGGAGGCCAGGATCAGCGGAATGGTGTCGGCGAGGGTGCCGTCGAAGTCGAAGAGGACCACCGGCCACCCGGGCGGGCCGGCGCTCACGCGGGCATCTCCGGCTGACGCTGGTTGTACTCCCCTGCCCAATCCTGGCCGGACATCGCCCGGATGGCCGCCATCACCTCGTCCGTGAGCTCGCGCCGTGCCCGGCCCATCGGGACCCCCTCGAACCGGCCGGCGACCTCGATGGGCCTGCCGAACTCGACCCGTACCTTGGCGCGCCTGGGGAAACGGGCTCCGACGGGCTGGATCTGGTCGGTGCCGGTCAGTGCCACCGGGACGACGGGGCACCCGGCCTCCAGGGCGAGCCAGGCCACACCGGTGCGTCCGCGGTAGAGCCGACCGTCCCGGCTGCGGGTCCCCTCCGGGTAGATGCCGAAGGCCCCGCCGGAGCGGAGGTGCGCCAGGGCCAGGTCGAGGGAACGCTGCGCAGCACGGGCGTCGTCACGGTCGACCGGGATCGCCCGGACCCCGGTGAACCACTCCCTGCTGATCCAGCCCTTGAGTCCCGTCCCGGTGAAGTAGTCGGACTTGGCCAGGAAGGCCACCTGTCGGGGAGCCGTGAGGGGGATCACGACGGAGTCGACGAAGGAGAGGTGGTTGCTGGCGAGCACGACCGGACCGGTGGGGGGCACCTGGTCGGTCCCGACCACCTCCGGCCGCCAGATGGCGGTCGCCAGCGGGGTGACCACCGGGTGCAGGAGCTCGTAGATCATGTCGGCCTCTCAGCCCACGGGGTCGTCGTTGATGGCGATGACCGTACCGCCGAGGACGGACTCGATCACGGGCTGTCCCACCGCGCCGGAGCCGGCCAGGTCCTCGTCGTCAACGCTGGGCGCGTCCCCGGTGCCGTCGGTCCGCCGGTCCCGGTCGGCCGGGGCGCCACCCGCCCGTGGGGCGGCCGTCGCCCACGCCGGTGCCGACACCTGGCCGGCGCGGTGTCCCCAGTCCGGTCCTGGTCCGGTCGTCGGTCCTCGCCCGACGGCGCCGAGCTGCTCGGCCACCGAGGGCCCTGCCTCGTGCCCGCCCGGTCCGACGGGGACGGGCGCGGGCCCGGACGCCGGGGCCTGGGGCCGACCCCGCGGCGCACCGGCCCCGCCGGGGGCACCGGGTCCGTCCTGAGCACCGGCTGGGGTCGTCGCGCCGGACGTGGGCGGACCGACGGGCCGGCCGGGTCCGGCGGGGCTGCTGCTCACCGGCCCTGGACCGGGAGGCGCGCCCCGCGTACGGATCCGACCCCGGGGAGGGCCGTCGGGCAGTCCCGCCAGGGGGTCCTCGGCCGGGACGGGGTCCGTCGGCCCGGGGTCCCCGGGTTGTTCCGGACCCGAGGGTCCTCCGTCACCCAACGGCTGACCGGGACCCGCGGGAGGCTCGCCACCCGCCGGCTGGCCGGATCCCACCGGTTGACCGGGTCCCGCGGGCTGTCGCAGTTCCGCCTTCTGGTCCTCCCGCGGCGGGTCCCCCGCGACGGTGGCTTCGATCCGGGTGTCCAGCGCGACGGACTCGATGAGCGCCTGGCGCAGGGTCTCCTCGTGGGGCGTCCCCATGAAGTGCCGATCCAGTTCTCGTCAGGCATCCCGAGCAGGACGCGACGGCCGTCGTAGTCGAGCAGCACGGCCTTCTGCAGTCCGCTCCACGTGCGCCGGCTGATGGAGTGCACCCGCTCGAGCACGTCGGGCCACTGACGGCGCAGCGCCGCGGTGTCGAGCGCGCCCGGCCCCCGTCCGGCGTCAGACGCGTCCGGACGCTGGCCGGCCGGCTCTCCCGGTGACGCACCCCCGCCCGCAGAGAGGTCGGCAGTGGCGACAACCGCATCCTCGGGGGCGACGGGGTCGCCGCCGGACCCGACAGGACCCGCCTGCACGGGACCGGCCTGCCCAGGAGCAGCCTGCCCAGCCCCTGCCTCCACGGGTGGCGCCCCGTCCGTGGCCGGTACCGTCGGCCGCGTCGACCCCGACGACCCCGACGCCTGCGCGGCCGCAGGCGGAGCGCCGTACGGCGCCGCCTGCTGGCCCGGGCGTCCGGCAGCACCCGTCGGCCGGCTCTGGTCGGCGGCTCCCAGCCGGCGCTCCACCCTGTCCAGGCGCGCGCCATACCCCTCCTCGCCGGAGGCGGCCGGCAGCAGCAGCCGCGCGACGAGCAGCTCCAGGAGCAGCCGGGAGGAGACCGCGCCGCTCATCTCGGACAGGCCGCGACTGACGACGTCGGCAGCCCGGGAGAGCGCCTCGGGGCCCTGCACGGCGGCCTGGTGGCGCATCCGGTCGATCTGGTCGGCCGGCAGTCCGGGCAGGAGCCCTGCCGCGGGGGCGTCGTCGCCGACGGCGGTGAGCACGATGAGGTCGCGGTAGCGCTCGAGCAGGTCCTCGACGAAGCGGCGAGGGTCGTGCCCGGACTCCATGACGCGCCCGACCTGGGCGAAGGCCGTCGCAGAGTCCCGGGCGGCGACCGCGTCCACGATGGCGTCCAGCAGCTCGACGTCGGTGAAGCCCAGGAGCGCGGCGGTCCGCTCATAGGTCAGCCCCTCCTCCCCGGCACCGGAGATGAGCTGGTCGAGCACCGAGAGGGAGTCGCGCACCGACCCTCCCCCCGCGCGGGTGACGAAGGACAGGACGCCGGGCTCCAGCGACACGCCCTCCTGCTCGCAGAGCTGCTCCAGGTAGGTGGTGAGCCGCTGCGGGGGCACGAGGTGGAAGGGGTAGTGGTGCGTCCGCGAGCGGATGGTGGCCAGCACCTTCTCCGGCTCGGTCGTGGCGAAGATGAACTTCACGTGCGGCGGCGGCTCCTCGACGACCTTGAGCAGGGCGTTGAAGCCGTTCGGCGTCACCATGTGCGCCTCGTCGATGATGTAGACCTTGAAGCGCGCCTGCGCGGGGCCGAAGGCCGCCCGCTCGCGCAGGTCGCGGGCGTCGTCCACCCCGCCGTGGCTGGCGGCGTCGATCTCGATGACGTCGACCGAGCCCGGGCCGCCCCGGGCAAGCGCGACGCAGGACTCGCACGTGCCGCAGGGCTCGGGCGTCGGGCCCTGCTCGCAGTTGAGGCAGCGTGCCAGGATGCGCGCGCTGGTGGTCTTCCCGCACCCCCGGGGTCCGGAGAACAGGTACGCGTGGTTGACCCGCTCCGATCGCAGCGCCTGCATCAGCGGCTCGGTCACGTGCTCCTGGCCGATGACGTCGGCGAAGGTCTCGGGCCGGTAGCGGCGGTAGAGGGCGGTAGTCACGTCCCCGACCCTAGTCGGCGCCTCCGTCGGGCCTGCCACCGTCCACAGGCCGCAGGATGCTCATCCGGTGCGCCGCCCGGGTGAGGACCACGTAGAGCGCACGCACCCCGCCGGGCGACTCGGCGACGATCTGGTCGGGGTCGACCACGAGCGTCGCGTCGTACTCCAGGCCCTTGGTCGACAGGGGGTCGACGACCACCACCCGGTCGGCCAGCTCCGCGACGGGGGCCAGGAGCGGACGCCAACGGAGCGGGGCGACCACGGCCACCTGCCCCTCCACCTCCGCCAGCAGGGCGCCCACCGCGGCGCCCGCCGCCGCCACGACCTCACCCTCCGGAACGCCGAGCTCCACGGGGTGGTGGCCGGTCTCCCGGACCGCGATCGGGATGTCGGCGTCGGGCACGTGCTCGCGCACCATCCGGGCGGCGTGGTCGAAGATCTCCCGCGCGTTGCGGTAGTTGGTGTCCATGTGGAAGGCGCGGCGCACGGACGAGCCGAACGCCTCCTCCCGCGCCCGGGCGGCCTCCTCCAGGTCGTCCCAGGAGGCCTGGGCCAGGTCGCCCACCACCGTCCAGGAGGCCCACCGGCCGCGGCGGCCCAGCATCCGCCACTGCATGGGTGAGAGGTCCTGGGCCTCGTCGACGAGGACGTGGGCGTACTCCTCCACGCCACCCAGCCGACCGGCGGTCAGGCGTACGAGCGGGTCCCGGGACAACCTCGCCGAGCCGTCGGAGGAACCCGCGCGGTCGGCGCCGCCGGAGGCCGCGCCCCCCGCCTCCGTCGGTCGGCCGTCGCCGTCCCGCCCCACCCGCAGGGCGGCCACGCCGTACTGGCTGGCGTCGTCGAGCTCCTCGATCTCGTAGAAGCCCCGTTCCTCGCTGGGTGGGTCCACCATCTGCCCCAGCCGGCCGTGCAGGTCGTCCACGAGCGCCACGTCGGCGACCGACCAGCGCCCGTCCTGCAGGGCCCGCCGGTAGGAGACGGCCAGCAGCCGGGCCTCCTCGGCGGAGGCGCCCAGCCGTCGGCCCAGCTCCTCGTCCGCCAGCCACAGCAGCATCTCGCGGGGGTCCACCGGGCGCCACCAGGCCCGCACGAACGCCTCGACGTCCCCCGAGTCGACGAAGCGGTCGACGAACTCGGCCCGGTCGCCGTGCTGCACCTGCCCCCACGCCACCCCTGCCAGGGCCTCCACGGCGGCGTCGTAGGAGCTGTTGCGGTGGTGGTGGCGCAGCACCTGCCGGCGCACCCGTTCCAGGTCGTCCGCCCGCAGCCGGACGGCGTGCCCGGCGACGAAGACCCGCAGCTCCGTAGGACCGCCCGGGTGCGGCTCGCGGGTGAGCCGGGCCAGCAGGGGACGGATCCGCAGCGAACCCTTCAGGGCCGCGGTGGTGGGGTCGTCCAGCACCGTGGCGGTCATGCCCGCCAGCACGTCCCCGACGGAGCGCAGCGCGACCGTGTCCTCCCCGAGCGAGGGCAGGACACGCTCGATGTATGCCGTGTACGCGGCGGAGGGCCCGACGACGAGCACCCCGCCCGCCTCGTAGCGACGCCGGTCGGAGTAGAGGAGGTAGGCCGCCCGGTGCAGCGCGACCACGGTCTTGCCCGTCCCCGGACCCCCGGTGATCTCGGTGACCCCGCGGGCGGGCGCCCTGATGGCCTCGTCCTGGTGCTGCTGGATGGTCGCGACGATGTCGCGCATGCGCTCCCCGCGGCTGCGGGTCAGGGCGGCCATGAGCGCACCGTCACCGACGACCACCAGGTCGTCGGGGGCCTCAGCCACCATGAGGTCGTCCTCCACCCCGACCACCTGCTCGCCGCGGCAGCGCAGCACCCGGCGGCGCAGCACCCCCTGGGGGTCGACCGGGGTCGCCCGGTAGAAGGGCGCGGCGGCAGGCGCGCGCCAGTCGACCACGAGCGGCTCGTACTCGTCGTCGCGCACCCCGAGGCGCCCGACGTAGCGGACCTCGCGCTCCCCGTCGCCCGTGGCGCCGGCACCGTGGTCCAGGTCCAGCCGGCCGAAGACCAGGCCCTCGTGCTGGTGCTCCAGGCTTGCCCGACGCCGGTTCGCGGTGAAGACCAGCGCGTCCCGCTCGAACAGCCCGGCCAGCTCCTCCTCGCGGGGATCACCGGTGCCGGCCCGCTCGGTGCGACCGCGCGCCATCCCCTCGGCGTGCACCAGGTCGACCCGGTCGGCGGCCTTGGCGAGCTCGCCGTAGACCCGGTCGACGTGGGCCTGCTCGGTCGCGATCTCCTCGGCGACGACGTCGTTCGTCGTGGCGCTCACTCCTCCACCCTCGCTCTCCTGACGCCCTCCGACGGACGTGGACTCCCCTGGCAAAAGGCCCTACTCTACCGGCCGCGCGACCCCGGACCCTCAGACCCATCCCCGTCGCACGGCCTGGACGCCGGCCTGGAACCGGGTCCCCGTCCCCAGGTGCTCCATCAGGTAGCGCACCCGCCGCTCGACGGTGCGCACCGAGACGCCGAGCTGCCGCGCGATGACCTTGTCGCTGGCCCCGGTGGCCAGCAGCGCGAGGACCCGCGCGTCCTTCTCCTCCAGCGGAAGGCGGCCGCGCCCGGCCGACCGGGCACCCTCCCCGACGAGACCGGCGTTGAGCACCGTGCCGTAGGGGGTGGACAGGTCCCAGATCTCGACGAACAGCCGCGTCAGCGCCTGCACCCAGCTGGTGCGGTGCGCCTCGAACGAACCGTCCCCGTCGGGTGCGTGCCGGCTGAGGTCCACCAGGACGTCCGTGTCGTCGGTCATGAGGACCGAGAACGGCACGCCGTTGGCCACGCGCACCTCGTGCCCCAGCTCCCGGGCCCGGTCTGCGTAGGCGAGCGCGTCGGGGTCGCCCAGGAGGCTGGAGTTCAGGACCAGACGGACCGCCACACCGTCCCGGACGGTCGTCCACCTCCCACCGGCCCCCTCGGCGAAGAGCGTGCCGGCAGCGGCCGAGTCGTCCACGGCCCACCACAGGCGGCTCGTCGCCGAGCGGTGCAGCCCGGCGATGCGGTGGGCGATCTCCACCGTCCCCGAGATCACGTCGAGGTCGGCCTGCCCCGCCCCCTGCTCGACGTCCCCCATGGCCCGGCGCCACATGCTCTCGACCTCCGAGGCCGTGGCCCTGGTCATGGCCACCCGTCGCTCGATCTGGTCCATCCGGCGGGTGAGCGCCTCGCGCGGCGGGACGACCAGCCAGCGGTCCCCCTCCTCCGCCGGTGACAGCATCCCCCGCTCCATGAGCTCGGCGACCGCGTCGTCGACGTCCTCGTCCGCCAGGCCGGCGTCCAGCAGCTGGGCGCGGGACGGAACCCCGAGCCGGACCGCCGTGAGGTAGACCCGGGAGAGGAACTCCTCGTAGACCTCGCCGCGGGAGTGCCGGGTCGGTGACGACGGGTCCGGGGGACGCTGCGAGGGTGCGGTCACCAGCCCATCCTGGCGGATCACCGCCAGTGTCGCCAACCCGACATGTCTTGACGTGACATCGGGTCGTCGATCTGCCTACTCTAGGTCTACCGGTTTCGGCCGGTAGCAGGGATCGTGCGAGTCACCGGGCAGCCCCCATCAGTCCGGTCGACCCTGCCCTGCTCGTGGCCCTCTTGGGAGATACCCCCCCTGCCTTCCAGGAGGGCCACACCTTTTCCACCCCAGCAGCCCCTGCCCTGCAGCCCCGGCCCGCTGCGGCGGCCGGCCACCCGCACCCGTACCCGCACCCGTACCCGTACGTCCACCGTGCGGGGGCCCGGCGTCGCAGGTGCGCGGGAGCGTGGGGCGGGACCGTGACGGTGCCGGGGATCCGGTGCTGGGGATCCGGTGCTGCAGATACCCTGGCTGTCCGTGAGAGTCCTCCTCCTCGGCGCGGGCGCGCGCGAGCACGCCCTGGCCCGCTCCCTGACCTCCGACCCGCAGGTCGACGACCTGCTGGCCCTGCCGGGCAACCCGGGGATCGCCGAGCTGGCCGTCTGCCTGGCCGGTGACCCCGCCGACCCCGCGACCGTGGTGCGGACCGCCACCGAGCAGCACGTCGACCTCGTCGTCGTCGGTCCCGAGGCGCCCCTGGTCGCCGGGGTCGCCGACGCCCTGGCGACGGCCGGGGTCCCCTGCTTCGGTCCGACCGCCGCAGCCGCCCGGCTGGAGGCCAGCAAGGCCTTCGCCAAGGAGGTGATGGCCGCAGCCGGCGTCCCCACGGCGGCCGCGCACGTCTGCGCCACGCAGGCCGAGGTCGAGACGGCTCTCGGCGCGACAGGAGCCCCGTACGTCGTCAAGGAGGACGGGCTCGCCGCGGGCAAGGGGGTCGTGGTGACCGACGACCTCGACGCCGCGCGGCGGCGGCACGCCGCCGCCTGCCTCGCCCGTCCGGGTGGCAGGGTCGTCGTCGAGGACTTCCTGGACGGTCCCGAGGTCTCCCTCTTCTGCCTCGCGGACGGCAGCAGCGTCGTCCCGCTCGCACCGGCGCAGGACTTCAAGCGCCTCGGCGACGGCGACACCGGGCCGAACACCGGGGGGATGGGCGCCTACTCTCCCCTCCGGTGGCTGGACGAGCAACGACCCGGTCTCGTGGCCGAGGTCGTCGAGACGGTCGCCCTGCCGACCGTCCAGGAGATGGCCCGCAGGGGTTCGCCCTTCACCGGCGTGCTCTACGTCGGGCTGGCGCTGACCTCGGCGGGGCCGCGGGTGATCGAGTTCAACGCCCGGTTCGGCGACCCGGAGACCCAGTCCGTCCTCGCCCGTCTGCGCACCCCCCTCGCGGGGATCCTCCTCGCCGCCGCCCAGGGCCGCCTGGCCGACCTGCCACCGCTGGAGTGGTCCCCGGAGAGCAGCGTCACCGTCGTCGTGGCGGCGGACGGTTACCCCGCGTCCCCCCGCACGGGCGACGAGGTCACCGGCCTCGCGGACGCCGCCCAGGTCGACGGTGTGCACGTCCTGCAGGCCGGGACCGCGCTGCGGGAGGGACGCCTCGTCTCCGCCGGCGGCCGCGTGCTGAGCGTGGTGAGCGTGGGCCCGGACCTGGCCGCGGCGCGGGCCCGCGCCTACGCGGCCGTGCACCGCGTCCACCTCGCGGGGTCCCAGGCCCGCGAGGACGTCGCCCGGGCCGCCGAGCAGGGCGAGGTCCTCGTCCCGACCACGAAGGGCTGACATGACGCAGCAGATCCCCGGCCACGAGCTGCTCTACTCGGGCAAGGTGCGCGGGCTCTACGCGCCGCTGGACCCCGTCACCGGGGAGCAGGACGGCAGCAGGCTGCTCCTCGTGGCCTCGGACCGGGTCAGCGCCTACGACCACGTCCTGTCCACACCGATCCCCGACAAGGGCGCGGTGCTGACCCAGCTGTCGCTGTGGTGGTTCGACCAGCTGGCCGACCTGGCACCCCACCACGTCGTCTCCACCGACGTGCCCGCCGAGGTGGCCGGCCGGGCGGTCTACGTCCGCCGGCTGCGGATGCTCCCGGTGGAGTGCGTGGCCCGGGCGTACCTGACCGGGGGCGGCCTGGCGGAGTACCGCGCCGACGGCGCCGTCTCGGGCCTGACCCTGCCGCCGGGCCTGGTGGACGGCTCGCGGCTCCCCGCACCCGTCTTCACCCCCAGCACGAAGGCTCCCGTCGGGGAGCACGACCAGCCGATCTCCTACGACGGCGTGGTGGACCTCGTCGGTGCCGGTCTCGCCGACCGCCTGCGCGACCTGACGGTCCGGATCCTGCTGCGCGGCAACGAGATCGCCGCTGACCGCGGCATCCTCATCGCCGACACCAAGGTCGAGTTCGGCCTCGATCCGGCCCAGCTGGGAACCGGCCCGGACGGCGAGATCGACTGGGCGGCAGTCGATCCGGACGCGGTCGACGTGGTGCTCTCGCGGACGAGGTCCTGACCCCGGACTCCTCCCGCTTCTGGCGGGCGGACGCGTGGGAGCCGGGGCGGACGCAGGTCTCCTACGACAAGCAGGTGCTCCGTGACTGGCTCACCTCGCCCGCCAGCGGCTGGGACCGGGCCTCGGACACCCCGCCACCGGACCTGCCGGACGAGGTCGTCACCCTGACCCGCGCCCGCTACGTCGAGGCCTACGAGTCCCTCACCGGGGAGCCGTTCCGTCCCGGCGGACACCCTCTCCCGGCGCCCTGAGACGGCATACCCCGGCTCGATATCGTGAGACCCACCTCCCGCCGCCGCCCCAGGAGACCCCGCCCATGGCTTCGTCCCAGCACGTGCTGACCACCGTCCCCGGCGGGTCCGCCCTCTCCGACTTCCGGGCGGCCGCGCTGCTGCGCCGGCTCCAGGTCGCCTGCTCGCGCGTCACGGGCGTGTCCGCGCGCCACGTGCACTGGGTCGCGTCCGACGACGCGCTCGACGCAGGCACGGTTGAGGAGGTGCGCAGGATCCTCACCTACGGCGAGCCCTGGGAGGGCGGGGACGCGCACGAGGCGGAGGAGGGCGGGGACGTGCACGAGGCGGAGGAGGGCGGTGCGGTCGAGGAGGTCGTGGTCGTCGCCCCCCGCCTGGGCACCGTCTCCCCGTGGGCGAGCAAGGCGACCGACATCGTGCACAGCTGCGGGGTGCCGGTGCACCGGGTGGAGCGCGTGGTCGAGCACCACCTCGAGCTCGCACCCGGTGGAAGGCTGACCGGCGAGGAGTGGGACGCCTGCGCCGCGGTGCTGCACGACCGGATGACCGAGACCGTCCTGCGCACCCGCCAGGAGGCGGCCGCGCTGTTCGCCGAGCGCCAGGCCCCGCCGATGGAGCACGTCGACGTCCTGGGCCGGCGCCGCGAGGCGCTGGTCGAGGCCGACCGGAGGTTCGGGCTGGCGCTGGCGCCGGACGAGATCGACTACCTCGTCGAGTCCTTCACCGCGCTGCGGCGCAACCCGACCGACGTCGAGCTGACGATGTTCGCGCAGGCCAACTCCGAGCACTGCCGGCACAAGATCTTCAACTCCGACTTCGTCGTCGACGGCCAGGTACAGGAGCGCAGTCTCTTCGGGATGGTCCGGCACACCGAGGCCGTGGCCGGCCAGGGCACCGTCGTGGCCTACAAGGACAACGCGTCGGTGATGCGCGGCGGACCCGTCGTGCGCTGGCTGCCCGAGGACGGCGGACCCAGCCGCTACGTCGCCCGGGAGGAGGAGGTCCACGTCCTCATGAAGGTCGAGACCCACAACCACCCGACGGCCATCTCGCCCTTCCCCGGGGCCGCGACCGGCGCCGGCGGCGAGATCCGCGACGAGGGCGCCACCGGCCGCGGCAGCGCACCCAAGGCCGGGCTCACCGGGTTCGCGGTCTCGCACCTGCACCTGCCCGGCATTGACGAGCCGTGGGAGGAGCAGGGGTATGACGCGCCCGCCCACCTGGCCACCCCCTGGAGATCATGGTGGAGGGTCCGGTCGGGGCGGCGGCGTTCAACAACGAGTTCGGACGTCCGGGCCTCGGCGGGTTCTTCCGGGTCTACGAGCAGGTCGTCGACGGGGTGCACCGTGGGTACCACAAGCCGATCATGAGCGCCGGCGGCCTGGGGTCGATCAGCGCCTCCCAGACCGAGAAGGTCCGCTTCGGGCCCGGGACGCTGCTGGTCCAGATCGGCGGACCGGGCATGCGGATCGGCCTCGGGGGCGGTGCCGCCAGCTCGATGGCCTCCGGCGCCAACGCCGCCGAGCTCGACTTCGACTCGGTGCAGCGGGGCAACCCGGAGATGCAGCGCCGTGCCCAGGAGGTCATCAACCACTGCTGGGCCCGCGGCGAGGACAACCCCGTGCTGGCCATCCACGACGTCGGGGCGGGCGGGCTGAGCAACGCCTTCCCCGAGCTCGTCGACGACGCCGGGCTCGGCGCGCGGTTCGACCTCTCGGCGGTGCCGCTGGAGGAGTCGGGGATGTCGCCCCGGGAGATCTGGTCCAACGAGAGCCAGGAGCGCTACGTCCTGGCCGTCGCCCCGGAGTCGCTCGCGGACTTCGCCGCGCTCTGCGAGAGGGAGCGCTGCCCGTACGCCGTCGTCGGGGTCGCCGCGGACGACGGCCGGCTGGTGGTCGTCGAGGGCGAGGGCGACGACGGTGGGCTCGGGGGCAGCGAGGGCGACGCCGGCCGTCCGGTCGACATGCCGATGGACGTGCTGCTCGGCAAGCCCCCGCGGATGACCCGTGACGTCCGGCGGGTCGTGCGGTCGGCGCCCGAGCTGCAGTTGGACCACCTGGACGCGGAGGCGGTGCGGGACACCGCATACGCCGTCCTGCGGCACCCGACCGTCGCCTCCAAGCGGTTCCTCGTCACCATCGGCGACCGGACCGTCGGCGGGCTGACCCACCGCGACCAGATGGTGGGCCCGTGGCAGGTTCCGGTCGCCGACGTCGCGGTGACCCTGTCCGACCACGTCGGTCTCGCCGGTCAGGCGATGGCCACCGGGGAGCGGATGCCGCTGGCGGCGCTGGACGCCCCGGCCTCGGGACGGATGGCCGTCGGCGAGGCCCTCACCAACCTGCTCGCCGCGCCGGTGACGCTGCCGGGGGTCAAGCTGTCGTGCAACTGGATGGCCGCCGCCGGTGAGGAGGGCGAGGACGCGGCCCTCTACGACACGGTGCACGCCGTGGCGATGGAGCTGTGCCCGGCGCTGGGGATCTCGGTGCCCGTGGGCAAGGACTCGCTGTCGATGCGCACCCGCTGGACCAGTGCCGACGGCGCCCCCCGACAGGTCGTCTCGCCCGTCTCGCTGGTCGTCTCCGCGTTCGCGTCGCTGCCCGACGTGCGCGGCACCTGGACCCCCCAGCTGCACGCCGGGTCCGAGCTGCTGCTCGTGGACCTCGGCCCCGGTGCCGGGCGCCTCGGCGGCTCGATCGTGGCCCAGGTCCTCGGGCAGTTCGGAGGACCGGTCCCCGACCTCGACGACCCGGCCTTCCTGACCGACCTGGCCGCCGCCCTCGTCGAGCTGCGGGAGCGGGGCCTGGTGACCGCCTACCACGACCGGTCCGACGGCGGCCTGTGGGCGACCCTGTGCGAGATGGCGTTCGCGGGAGGCGTAGGCCTCGACGTCGACGTACCCGTCCACGGGGCCCCGGACGGCCCGGTCGACGCACGCTCGGGGGTCGCGGCCCTCTTCGCCGAGGAGCTGGGCGTCGTCCTCGAGGTGCCCGCCGGTCGTCTGCCCGAGGCCGTCGAGGTGCTCGAACGGCACGGACGCCCCAGCATCTCCAGGCTCGGCAGGTCGACGACGGAACGGCAGGTGCGGGTGCGGGCCGGCACGGTGAGCCTCGACGAGCCGTTGCGCGACCTCGCCCAGGCCTGGGACGAGGTCTCCTGGCGGATCGCCGGTCTGAGGGACAACCCCGGGTGCGCGGACGAGGAGCACGCGCTCGTCGGCTCCGACGACGACCCCGGGCTGCACCTGTCGACGACCTTCGACCCCCGGGACGACGTCGCGGCCCCCTACCTGGCCCGCGGCGCCCGGCCGGTCGTCGCGGTGCTGCGCGAGCAGGGCGTCAACTCCCACGTCGAGACGGCCTTCGCCTTCGACCGGGCCGGCTTCGACACCTACGACGTGCACATGACCGACCTGCAGTCGGGGCGCTTCGACCTCGCGGACGCGGTCGGGCTGGTCGCGGCGGGCGGGTTCTCCTACGGCGACACCCTGGGTGCCGGCGAGGGCTGGGCCCGGTCGGTGCTGCACAACCCGCGCCTGACGGACACCTTCTCGGCCTTCTTCCGACGGCCGGACACCTTCGCCCTGGGGATCTGCAACGGCGCGCAGATGTTTGCCGCACTGGCCGGGCTGGTCCCCGGTGCCGAGGCCTGGCCCCGGTTCACCCGCAACCGCAGCGAGCAGTACGAGGCCCGGTTCAGCCTGGTCGAGGTGGTGGACTCACCGTCCGTCTTCTTCGCCGGCATGGCCGGTTCACGGATCCCGATCGCCGTCGCGCACGGCGAGGGACGGGCCGACTTCTCGGCCCGGGGCGACGCGGCGACGGTGCTGGGCGCCCTGCGCTACGTGGACCACCACGGGCGGGCGACCACGGCATACCCGCTGAACCCCAACGGGTCCGCCGGGGGACTCACCGCCGTGACCACGCCCGACGGGCGGTTCACCGCGATGATGCCCCACCCCGAGCGCGTGCAGCGCAACGTGCAGATGTCGTGGACCCCGGGCGGCCCGACCCACGAGAGCCCCTGGCTGCGGATGTTCCGCAACGCGCGGGTGTGGGTGGGCTGAGCGGCCTGTCGGGGTCTGGGTGGTCCGCTGGCTGCGCCCCGTCCCGTGCCCGTCCGTCCGGGGTGAGGTCGGGAGGCGACGACCGGCATCGGCGTGCACGGCGACGGAGGTCGGCCTGACCCGACCTCAGGTGGACGGCGTCGCCGGGCTGGGAGCCGGTGCTGGTCGGCGGCTCCGCGGGTCTGCTCCTCGGTGAGCGCCCGCTCGGCTGCGGACGGGCGGGCCGCCAGCAGGGCCCAGAGGATGCAGGCCAGGTCGACGACCTCCTGCATCCACGCCCCGACGAAGGCCGGCATCCTCCCGGTGGCCCCGACCAGCATGAGGACCACCGAGAGACCGACGCCGATCGCGATGGCCTGCCAGGCGACCCGCATGGTGTGCCGCCCCAGCAGGACCAGGCGTGGGACGCGGGCCAGGTCGTCGAGCATGACCACGACGTCGGCCGACTCCACGGCCGCCGCCGACCCCCGGGCGCCCATGGCCACCCCCACGTCGGCGGCCGCCAGGACCGGTGCGTCGTTGACCCCGTCCCCCACCATGAGGACCGGTCGGTCGGGCAGACCCGTCACCGCCGTCACCTTGTCCTCGGGCAGCAGGCCGGCCCGGACGTCGTCCAGCCCGACCTGCGCGGCGACCCGCCGGGCGGTGCCCTCGGCGTCACCGGTGAGCAGCATCACGTGCGCGCGATGCCCATCCGGTGCAGCTGCGCCAGCGTCCCGGTCGTCTCGGCGCGCACCACGTCGGCCAGCACGATCGTCCCGACGAGGAGGCCGTCCCGGGAGACGTGCACCTGCGTGTGCCCCGCCGGGGCCGACGACGTGGCCGCGGACTCCTCCGGCGGAGAGGATGCCGCCACGCCCCCGGCCGCCCCGGGGGCCGCAAAGGCCAGCTTGCCCACGCGGACGAGCGTCCCCTCGACGACCGCCTCCACCCCGTGGGCCGGCACCTCGCGGGCGTCGGTCGCGACCGGGACCTCCCCGCGCTCCCGGGCGGCGGCCACGACGGCCCGGGCGAGAGGGTGGGCCGACCACGCCTCCACGGCGGCCGCGGCGGCGAGGACCTCCTCCACCCGGGCAGCCGGGACGACGTGGACGGCGACCACCTCGGGGCGGCCGTGGGTGAGCGTTCCGGTCTTGTCGAAGGCGACCGTGCGGACCTTGACAGCTGCTCGAGGGTCCCGGCGTCCTTGACGATCATCCCGCCGCGGGCACCGCGGGACATGCCGGCCATGAAGGCGACGGGGGCGGCGATGATGAGCGGGCACGGGGTGGCCACGACCAGCACCTGGGCGAACCGCAGGGGGTCGCCGGAGAGCCCCCAGGCGAGCCCCGCGATGAGGAAGGCGGTCAGGGTGAAGGGCACCGCCACCCGGTCGGCGAGCCGGACGAAGGGCGCGCGGGACTCCTGGGCCTCCTTCACCAGCGTCACGATGCGCTGGTACTGCGAGTCGGCCGCGGTCGCGGTCGCCACCAGCCGCACGGCGGCGGCCCCGTTGAGGGCACCGGAGAGGACCCGGTCGCCCCGGACCCGCTCCACCGGGAGGGACTCCCCGGTCAGGGAGCTCTCGTCGAAGACACCGTCGTCGGAGTCGAGGACGGTGTCGACCGGGACCACCTCGTGCGGCCGGACCACCAACCGGTCCCCCGGGCGCACCACGGCCAGTCCACCCGCTCGGTCCCCCCGCCGTCCAGCTCGCGCAGGGCGACGCTGGGGGCCCGTTCCAGCAGGCTCGTCAGCTCCCGGCCCGCCCTGGCCGAGGCGTAGTCCTCCAGGGCCTCACCGCCGGTGAGCATGAGGCAGACGACGAGCGCGGCCCAGTACTCCCCCACCGCCACCGTGGACACGACGGCCGTCACCGCCAGCACGTCGACCCCGTAGGTCCCCGCCCGCAGGTCCGCGACCATCCCCCGCAGCTGCAGCGCCGCGATCCCCAGCGCGACCGCGCTCACGACCCAGCGCGCCGCCCCCGGTGGGCCGGTGACCTCCAGGACGATCCCGACGAGGGCCGTCAGCAGCACCACTCCCACGGCCGGGTAGTCACGGATGCCACGACGCACCTGCATGCCCCATGCCTACCGCCTGCCGGCCCTCCCCGCCAGCATGGGCAGGCTGTCCTCAGGGACGGTCCCGGTCCTGCTCCTCCAGCAGTGCCCGTAGACGGGCCAGGTCCTTGCCGGTGGCACGGCGCACCGCGGCCGCCAGGAGGGCCGAGCCGAGCGAGGCCACGCCCCGGGGCCGGCCCCGGTTGCGCAGCGACATGCCGGTGCCGCCGTCCTCGTCCCACCAGGTGTAGGTGGTCTCCATCGGGAACGGCCCGTCGTCGGTATTCATGACCAGCCGCCGCCCGGGGAGCAGCTCACGGATCTCGTAGGTGTAGGCCAGCTCGCGCCCCAGGAAGTGCGCGACGAAGTCGGTGCGGGCCCCCACCGCAACGACCGGGGCGCCGTGCGGCCGGACCGACCGGATGTTGGCGTACCAGGCCGGGGCGTTGGCGGGGTCGCCGGCGAAGGCGGCGACCCGTTCCCGAGGCACGGCAAGGTGCGTGGCGACGGTGACGTCGACCGCGGGCACCGCTCAGTCCCGCCCCAGCATGTCGTGCAGGACGATGGACTGGTCACGGCCCGGGCCGACGCCGACCACCGAGATCCGGGTGCCCATGAGCTCCTCGAGGCGACGCACGTAGGCCCGGGCGTTGGCGGGCAGCTCCTCGAAGGTGCGGCAGCCGGTGATGTCCTCCTGCCAGCCCGGCAGCTCCTCGTACACCGGACGGGCGTGGTGGAAGTCGGACTGGTTCACCGGCATCTCGTCGAACCGCTCGCCCTGCACGTCGTAGGCCACGCAGACCGGGACGGTGTCCAGCCCGGTGAGCACGTCGAGCTTGGTGACCACCATGTCGGTGATGCCGTTGATCCGCTGGGCGTAGCGCCCGATGACGACGTCGGCCCAGCCGCAGCGGCGCGGGCGACCGGTCGTGGTGCCGTACTCGTGCCCCGCGTCCCGCAGGAACTGGCCGTGCTCGTCCTCCAGCTCGGTGGGGAAGGGCCCCTCCCCGACCCTGGTCGTGTAGGCCTTGAAGATGCCCACGACGCGGTCGACCCGCGTGGGGGCGACGCCGGAGCCGGTGCAGGCACCGCCGGCGGTGGCGTTGGAGGAGGTCACGAAGGGGTAGGTGCCGTGGTCGACGTCGAGCAGGGTCGCCTGGCCGGCCTCGAAGAGCACCGTCTCCCCGCGGTCGAGCGCCTCGTTGAGCACCAGGGCGGTGTCGGCCACCATCGGGCGCAGCCGCTCGGCGTGGCGCAGCAGCTCGGTCATCGTCTCCTCGACCTCGACCGCGCGCCGGTTGTAGATCTTGACGAGCAGCTGGTTCTTCGTGGCCAGCGCCGCCTCGATCTTCTGCCGCAGGATCGACTCGTCGTAGAGGTCCTGCACCCGGATGCCGACGCGGTTCATCTTGTCGGCGTAGGTGGGTCCGATGCCCCGGCCGGTGGTGCCGATCTTCCGGCTGCCCAGGAAGCGCTCGGTGACCCGGTCCAGGACGCGGTTGTACGGCGGGATGACGTGGGCGTTCGCCGACAGGAGCAGCTTGCCGGTGTCCACCCCCCGCTCCTCGAGCGCGTCGATCTCCTCGACGAGGACCCCCAGGTCCACGACGACGCCGTTGGGATGACCGGGGTGCACCCCGGGGAGAGGATCCCGCTGGGCAGCAGGTGCAGGGCGTACTTCTGGTCGCCGATGACGACGGTGTGGCCGGCGTTGTTCCCCCCGTTGAACTTCACCACGTAGTCGACGCTGCTGCCGAGCAGGTCGGTGGCCTTGCCCTTGCCCTCGTCGCCCCACTGGGCACCGATCAGGACGATCGCTGGCATACCGGACCTTTCCTCAGCTGCGTTCCCGGACGCCCCACTCTATCGGGGGGCGTGACGCCACCCGCCCGGGTCTGGTTGGATGGGCGGTGGTCGGGTGAGGACGTCAGGGGACGCGCACCATCCGACCCTCAGGGGGCGCGGTCGGCGCCGGAGCGGTCAAGGGGCCCCGGCGCCGACCGCGGGGACCGACCGGCAGACCGAGGGGACCGACCGGCAGGCCGGCGCCCGGTCGCCGGCTAAAGCCCGAGCTCGCGCGCGCCCGTGGTCGAGGACGCCCGGAGGAACTCGGTGCAGCGCACCCGCTCCTCCTCCTCGCCGATCGCGCCGGCGGCCCTGGCGAGCGCGGCCAGCGCCCGCAGGAACCCCTGGTTCGGTCCGTGCTCCCACGGGACCGGCCCCTGCCCGCGCCAGCCGGCGCGACGCAGGGAGTCCAGGCCCCGGTGGTACCCGGTCCGGGCGAAGGCGTAGGAGGTCACCGGGTCCTCGGTGGCCATGGCGTGCTCGGCGAGCACGGCCCAGGCCAGGCTGGAGGAGGGGTATGCCGTCGCGACCGCGCGGGGGTCCTGCTCCTCGAGGGCGGTCGCCGCCGGGTCCTCGGGCAGCCGGGTCGGCGGGATGCCGAGCAGGTCCTCGCCCGGCCCGGCCGTCACCGGTGGGTCCCGGCCGAGCGCAGGTTCTCGCAGGCTTCCACGACCCGGGCGGACAGGGCCGCCTCGGCCTCCTTGCCCCAGGCCCGCGGGTCGTACTGCTTCTTGTTGCCGACCTCGCCGTCGACCTTGAGCACACCCTCGTAGTAGTGCGCAGCATGTAGCCGGCGATCGAGCGGGTGAAGGCGTACTGCGTGTCGGTGTCGATGTTCATCTTGACCACGCCGTAGTCGACCGCGTCGGAGATCTCCTGCGCGCTGGAGCCGGACCCGCCGTGGAAGACCAGGTCGAAGGGCCGGTCGTCGGCCCCCTGCCCCAGCTCGGCGGCCGCGGCCTCCTGGGCGGCCTTGAGGATCTCGGGCCGCAGCCGGACGTTGCCGGGCTTGTAGACGCCGTGCACGTTGCCGAAGGTGAGGGCCGTCAGGTAGCGCGCCTTGTCAGCGCCGCCGAGCGCCCGGATCGTGGCGACGGCGTCCTCGGGGGTGGTGTAGAGCTGCTCGTTGATCTCGTTGGCGACCCCGTCCTCCTCGCCGCCGACGACCCCGATCTCCACCTCGAGGATGGTCCGGGCCCGCTTGGACAGCTCGAGGAGCTCCTCGGCGATCTGCAGGTTCTCCTCCAGCGGCACGGCCGAGCCGTCCCACATGTGGGACTGGAAGTAGGGCAGCCCGCCCTGCTGGACCCGCTCGATCGAGGCGGCCAGCAGCGGCCGCACGAAGCCGTCCAGCTTGTCCTTGGGGCAGTGGTCGGTGTGCAGCGCGATGTTGACGTCGTACTTCTTGGCGACCTCGTGGGCGAAGGCGCTGAACGCCATCGCGCCGGTCACCATCTCCTTGACGCCCTGGCCGGAGAAGTACTCCGCCCCGCCGGTGGAGACCTGGATGATGCCGTCGCTGCCGGCGTCGGCGAAGCCCTTGATGGCGGCGTTGAGGGTCTGGCTGGAGCTGACGTTGATGGCCGGGTAGGCGAAGCTTCCCGCCTTGGCCCGGTCGATCATCTCGGCATAGACCTCGGGAGTGGCGATCGGCATGGGTCCTCCTTGGTGGAACGGCGTCGGCGCGCTTTCCCTCCCACTCTTCCACAGGGTCGGCGGGCTTCGCCTGCGGGGTGAGGACGGAGCCGACCACTAGGGTGTGCCCATGCCAGGCCCCTTCACCGACTACCCGACCCGGACCGAGGTGTTCGACGAGACGGTGGCCTCAGACGGGGCCGTCCGTCAGACCTACGAGCAGGTCGCCGAGCAGTTCGCGGCCCTGGGCGACGACGACGTGCGCGCCCGGGCCGACTACGTCAGCACGAGCTACCACGACCAGGGCGTCACCTTCGACTACGAGGGCGAGGAACGGCCCTTCCCGCTCGACATCGTCCCCCGCATCATCGACGCGGCCACGTGGGGCCACGTCGAGGCCGGCGTCGCCCAGCGGGTGCGTGCCCTCGAGCACTTCCTCGCGGACATCTACGGCGCCATGCAGATCGTCACCGACCGCGTCCTGCCCCGCCACGTGGTGACCACCAGCTCGCACTACCACCGGGTCGCCTTCGGCATCCAGCCCGGCAACGGCGTGCGCGTCCACGTCTCCGGCATCGACCTCATCCGCGACGCGGAGGGCACCTTCCGCGTGCTGGAGGACAACGTCCGCATCCCCAGCGGCGTCTCCTACGTGCTGACCAACCGGGCCGCGATGACCTCCACCCTCCCCGAGATGGTGGGGACCCACCGGATCCGCCCGGTCACGTCATACCCCTCCCGGCTGCTGCGGGCCCTGCGGGCCGCCGCCCCCAGCGGCGTCCAGGACCCCGAGGTCGTCGTCCTCACCCCGGGGCCCTACAACTCCGCCTACTTCGAGCACACCCTGCTGGCCCGGCTCATGGGCTGCCGCCTGGTCGAGGGTCGCGACCTCGTCGTCCAGGGTGGGCGGGTGATGATGCGCGACACCCAGGGGCTGCAGCCGGTGCACGTGATCTACCGGAGGGTCGACGACGACTTCCTCGACCCGGTCGCCTTCCGCAACGACTCGGTCCTGGGCTGTCCCGGCCTGCTCAACGCCGCCCGGGCGGGCAACGTGACGATCGCCAACGCGGTGGGCAACGGCGTGGCCGACGACAAGCTGATGTACAGCTACGTCCCCGAGCTGATCCGCTACTACCTGGGCGAGGAGCCGCTGCTGCCCAACGTCGACACCTGGCGCCTGGAGGAGCCCGCCCACCGCGAGGAGGTCATGGACCGCCTGGACGAGCTCGTGCTCAAGCCGGTGGACGGCTCCGGCGGCAAGGGCATCGTCATCGGGCCGCAGGCCGACCGGGCCGAGCTGGACGCGCTGCGCGCCAGGGTGAGCGCCGACCCGCGCGGATGGATCGCCCAGCCGGTGGTGCAGCTGTCCACCGTGGCCACGATGGTCCCCGACGGGATGCGTCCTCGGCACGTGGACCTGCGACCGTTCGCGATCAACGACGGCGAGAAGGTGTGGGTGCTGCCCGGCGGGCTGACCCGGGTGGCCCTCGGGGAGGGCGAGCTCATCGTCAACTCCAGCCGCGGCGGCGGGTCCAAGGACACCTGGGTGCTCTCCGGCGACGGGCGGCGCACCCGGGTCGAACCCCGTCAGCAGCGCCAGCTGCAGGTCTCCTCCGCCCCGCAGGTCGCCCTGGCCCGCTCCGAGGCCGAGCCGGCCGAGCAGGAGCAGCAGCAGCAGCAGCAGGTCGGGCAGGACGAGGACGGACGGGGCCACGAGCAGCCCCGGGACCACCAGGGAGGTATGCCGTGCTGAGCCGGATCGCGGAGTCGCTCTACTGGATCGGGCGTTACCTCGAGCGCGCCGAGGACACCTCGCGGCTGCTCGACGTGCACCTCACCCTCCTCCTGGAGGACCCCGTCCTCGACGAGGAGACGACCAGCCTGGTGCTCCTGCGCGTCATGGGCATCGACGACGAGGCCAGCCCGGACCACCAGACGGTGCTGCGGATGCTCGGCTGGGACGAGACCTCGCCGACCTCGATGGTGGCCGCCTTCCAAGGAGCCCGGGAGAGCGCCCGCCGCTCCCGCGAGACCGTCTCGCTGGAGATGTGGGAGGCCATCAACACCACCTGGAACATGATGCGCGGCAACCGGCTGCAGCACCTGCCCGCCCACCGGGCCTGCCAGCTGCTGCGTGAGCGGTGCGCGGTGGTCGTGGGCCTGGCGGACTCCACGATGAGCCACGACGAGGGCTGGCACTACATGATGCTGGGCCGCTCGATGGAGCGGGTCGACATGACCTCCCGGATCATCGAGTCGGCCGCTTACAACGCCGACTCGCCCTCGGCCTGGACCCAGACCCTGCGCGCGTGCGGGGCCCACCACGCCTTCATCCGCACCTACCGCGGGGCGGCCACCGACCAGCAGGCGGCCGAGTTCCTCCTGCTGGACCGGCTCTTTCCCCGCTCGCTGCTGTCCGCCCTGGAGCAGGCCCAGGAGGCCCTCGTGTCCCTGGAGACGCTGCCGCGACGCGGACGACGGCCCGACCCCGGGCTGCCGGCCGCGACCGGCCTGGGCGCCGTCCACGGCCGGGCCGGGGAGGCCCACCGGATGCTGGGACGCGCCCGCGCCGAGCTCGAGTACGGCTCCCTGGAGGAGATGATGCTGACCCTGCCCGAACGGATGAGCCAGCTGCAGCGCACCTGCAGCCAGATCAACGACGCCGTGTCCACCCACTACTTCGACGGTGCCGGCCAGGCCGTCTGGCGGGCGGGGGTGCGCTGATGCTGCTGCGCGTGGTGCACCGCACCGGCTACGAGTACGCCGGCACAGCCTCCCACTCCTTCAACGAGGCGAGGATGACCCCCCGGCAGACCCTGCACCAGCAGGTGCTGCACACCAAGGTCGACATCACCCCCGTGGCCTGGACGAACACGTACTCCGACTACTGGGGCACGACCGTGACCCAGTTCGAGGTGCACGAACCGCACCCCCGGCTCATGGTGGCGGCCTCCTCCACCGTGGACGTGCAGCGGCCCAGGGTCGACGGCCACGGCCTGGGCTGGGAGGACATCCGCTCCCCCCAGATCTTCGACGACCTCAGCGAGTACCTGCACCAGTCCCCCTCGGTGCAGCCACCGGAGGACCTGCGCGAGCGGGTGGCCGAGATCGCCGGCCGCAGCGCCACCCCCGGGGCCTGCGCCCGCGAGGTGGTGGACATGGTCCACGAGGAGATGAGCTACGTGTCCGGCTCGACCGGGGTGCACACCCGGGCGGCGGAGGCGTGGGCCACCCGCTCCGGCGTGTGCCAGGACATGTCCAACCTGACGATCGGCTGCCTGCGCTCGGTGGGGATCCCCGCCTGCTACGTCAGCGGCTACCTGCTGCCGGTCCGCGAGCCGGAGGTGGGGCGGCCCTACACGGGCGAGTCGCACGCGTGGGTGCGCTGGTGGGACGGCGAGTGGGTCGGGATGGACCCGACGAACGCCATCCAGCCCGGCGAGCGGCACGTGGAGATCGGCCGGGGCCGGGAGTACGGCGACGTCCCTCCGCTGCGGGGCATCTACACGGGCACCCGCAGCTCCTCGATGTTCGTCGAGGTGGAGCTGACGGCCCTGCGCTGACCGCCCGCAGGGACCGGCCGGCACCGGGAGGTCGGCCGCACCGGCGCCCGGATCAGCCGACCGAGACCGTCGAGACGTGGTCGTCGGTCGGCAGGTCCTCGCCCTCGACCACCGCGGTCACGGTGAGCCCGCCGAAGGACAGCCCGCCGGTGTGCACGGTGAGGAAGGACGTCTCCGCCGCGTCCGTCCCGGTGCTGATCCGCACGAGCGAGGAGCGCGGTGCCAGGCGGGTGGGGTCCAGCACGACCCAGCGGCCGTCGACGGCCGCCTCGACGACGGCGTGGAAGTCCATCGGCGACAGGCCGGGGGCGTAGCAGGCCACCAGCCGGGCGGGGATCCCGCGGGCGCGCAGGAGGGCCATCGTCAGGTGCGCGTAGTCCCGGCACACGCCGCGCCGGGCCAGGTAGGTGTCGCTGGCCCCGTCGGTCACCCGCGAGGAGCCCAGGACGTAGCTGAGGTGCTCGTTGACCCAGGTCGCCACGCGGAGCACGTCCTCCTCGTCGACCACCGCGCCGACCTCGGCCCGGGCGACCGACTCGAGGCGGTCCAGGTCGACGTAGCGGCTCGGTCGCACGCACGCCGCGGATGCGCTCCAGCGGGGTGACCGGACCGGCGACCCCCCCGTCGGCGACGGTCGCCGCATACTCCACCCGCAGGTCCCCCGGACCCACGTCGCGCAGCACGTGCCACCGCGACCCGGTGGCGGGGTCGAGGACCTCCTCGACGTCGACCTGGCTGCCGTCGAGGGTGACGACGAGGCGTTCCTCCTCGCGGTCCACGCCGTCGGCGACCGCCACCCCCAGGGTGGCCTCGACGGGCGAGCTGACGGTGGCGGTGAGGGTCGAGGTGAGACGTCGGCGCATGCCCGCCAGTGTCTCAGGCCGGAGGCCCCGCCGACGACGTGCCCGCGTGCTGCAGGGCCCAGTGGTACATGACGACCGCCGCGGCCGCCCCGGCGTTCATCGACCGGGTCGAGCCGTACTGGGTGATGGCCAGCACCTGCGAGCACGCCGCGAGGGCCGGTGGCGAGAGCCCCGGTCCCTCCTGACCGAGGAGGAGTATGCAGTCGCGCGGCACGGTATACCCCTCCAGGGGGAGCGAGCCCGGGACGTTGTCGACGCCGAGCAGCGGCAGCTCCCGCTCGGCCGCCCACGCCGCCAGGTGGTCCACGTCGGGGTGGTGGTGCTCGTGCTGGTAGCGGTCGGTGACCATGGCGCCACGGCGGTTCCAGCGGCGACGCCCCACGATGTGGACCGCGGCCGCGTTGAAGGCGTTGGCGGTCCTCACCACCGAGCCGATGTTGAAGTCGTGCTCCCAGTTCTCGACCGCGACGTGGAAGCCGTGCCGCCGGGTGTCCAGGGCCGCCACGATCGCCTCGTGCCGCCAGTAGCGGTAGGTGTCGACGACGTTGCGCCGGTCCCCCTCGCGCAGCAGCTCGGGATCCAGGTGCGCGGGCAGTCCGCCGGCCCCGTCGGTCGGCCACGGGCCCTCCCACGGTCCGACCCCGACCCGGGGGGCGGGCGGCGGGTCCCCGGGCCGGTCCACGGAGGTCACGAGGGCCGGCGGGCCTGCTGGCTGCGGACCCGGGAGACGACGAACCAGGCGACCGCCACGGCCACGACGGCGAGGACCACCTTCTGGAAGACCCCGGCGTAGTCCTCGACCACGTGCCAGTTCTCCCCCAGCTGGAAGCCCGCCACGACGAACAGGGTGTTCCACAGCAGGCTGCCCGCGGTCGTCAGCGCCAGGAAGACCGGCAGAGGCATCCGTTCGATGCCGGCCGGCACCGAGATGAGGCTGCGGAAGATCGGCACCATCCTGCCGAAGAAGACGGCCTTGGTGCCGTGCCGGCCGAACCAGGCCTCGGTGCGGTCGAGGTCCTCGAGGTTGACGAGCGGCAGCCGCGCCCACACCGCCCGGAAGCGGTCGCGCCCGAAGACCGCCCCGAGGGTGTAGATGGCCAGGGCCCCCACCACCGACCCCGCGGTCGTCCAGAAGATCGCCCCGCCGACGGTGAACGTGCCCTGGCTCGCGGTGAAGCCGGCGAGCGGCAGGATCACCTCGCTCGGCAGCGGGGGGAGGTTCTCCAGGGCGATGACCAGGCCCGCACCCGGCCCGCCCAGCCGTTCCATGAGGTCGACCGCCCACCCGGCCACCCCGGTCAGCTCCGTCTGCGTGCTCACGTGCGTCTGTCTCCTGTCGGCGGGGAGCCTCGATTGTCCCATCCGCACCACGGGGGGTCGGTCGTCGGCGCGGCGGGCACGACGCGCCCCGCACCCTCCATCCCTCGCCCGACCGGCGGCTTCGCACTACGGTGGACGCAGCGCCGCAACTCCTGCGGGTGCCTCGGACGCGGCCGTCCCCGGTCGCCACAGGGAGGAACGCCACATGAACGACACCACCAAGTGGATCATGATCGCTCTGCTGCTGCTGCTCATCGCGGCCGCCGTGATCGTGCTGCTGCGCTCGCCCGGCAAGGACCGCGACCGCGACCGCGACGGTGGGGACGACGCGGTCGCGGGGAGCGACCACGACCACGACCGCGTGTCGGGCCGTGAGGAGGGGCGCCTGGCCGGTGCACCGGAGCGGGGCGTGTACGACCAGGAGGCAGACCTGCGCGAGGGTGCGGACCTGCGCGAGGGTGCGGACCGCCCCGTCGCCCACGACCGGGGCGTCGGTCACGAGCAGGCCGGTGCGGCCCCCGTGGTCGGGGGCGACGTCGTCGGGGACCACGACGTGACGGCGGCCCCGGCGGAGCCGTCGACCTACGACCGTGCAGCCGGTGCCGACGCGACGACCGTCGACGAGGAGCCCGTGGTCCACGAGGCGCCCTCCCAGGAGCCGCCGGCCAGCGCCGCGACCGGTGCCGACACGATGGCCGACGACCGGGACGGCTCCACGACAGACGACCGGGACGGCTCCGCGGTCGAGGACCGAGGCGGCTCCACCGTCGACGACGTCGCCACCGACGACAGCCTCACCTACGCCGAGGACATCGGGGCGACGACCGGCCCGGACGCCGCGGCGGACCGGGACGCCACGGTGGACGAGGCCGTCGCGGCCGAGCCCTACCAGCCGGCTGCCGGGGCCTACGAGGGCGGCGAGCCCGGGACCTACGCCGGAGAGAGCTACCGTCCCGACGACGAGGGGCCCGACGCGACGGGAAGCCTCGTCGACCAGCACCCCACCGAGGAGCTCACGGCCGGTGAGACCGAGGGGTACGGCGGGCCCGCGGCGGTCGCCGACACCACCCCGGCCGACGAGCCGGCCGTGACGGACGTGACGGCCGACGCCCCAGCCACGGACACCGGTGACGGCGCGGGCGGGGACGACGACCGGCTGAGCCAGGCCGCCAGGATCGGGGCCCTGGGGGCCGCCGGTGGAGCAGCGGCCGGGGCGGCCGCCCGGAACACCGATGAGGACGCCGCTGCGGACAGCGGGGATGCCGAGCACGCCCGGGACGCTGAGCACGCCAGGGACCTTGAGCACGCCAGGGACCTTGAGCACGCCGGGGACGTCGAGCACGCCGGGGACACGGGGACGTCCGCCGCGGCCGGGTACGGCGCCACCGCGGCCCGGCCGTTGAGCGACGAGGAGGTGTCCGACGGAGCCCGCCAGGAGCCGCTGGCGACGACCGACCAGGAGCAGCCGGACGGCGTCACCACCTCCGCGGGCCACGACGAGCCGCTGACGGCGGACGAGGTGCTGCGGGCCTCCGACGAGGACCGTGACGTCTCGCAGGACCAGACCTCCCAGGACCGGGCCTTCTCCCAGGACCAGACCCCCGAGACGACGACCGGGGCGACCGCGGCCGGAGCCCGGGGAGCCGGGTACGAGACGGGCGAGGACACGGACGCCGGGGTCGTCAGGGACACCGTCGAGGACCGCCGTACGGAGGACGACAGCACCCTGACCAGTGCCGACGGCACCGACGTGGTCCACGCCGACGAGGGGCGCACGGCCGTGGCGGGCGACGAGGACGCGACCACGGTCGACGCCGGTGCCACGCCCGAGGCGTCACCGGTGTTCGCGGAGTCGGTGTACGGCCCCGGGTCGGCGGACCCCCTGGACGACGGGACCGGCCCCGCGGGCTGGGAGGTCAAGGGCAACGTGGGCTCGATGCTCTTCCACACCACCGACTCGCCCAGCTACGACGCCGTCCGGGCCGAGGTCTGGTTCGAGAGCGAGGAGGCCGCCCGGAACGCCGGCTTCGCGCACTGGGACCGCCGACGCCGCTGACCCTCCGACGCTCGAGGCCCCGTCGACCCGGTCGGCGGGGCCTCTGCGCGTCGCGGCGCGACCTCGAGAGCGAGGACAGCGAGGAGCGGGGCGACCGCGGGGAGCCGATGCACGGCTGCGCCCCCAGCACCCCCAGCGTTCGCCCTGGTCACACGCGCACCGTGTCCGCTGCGACCCTCGAAACGCCTGTGACGGGCGGGAATTCGCAGTCCGCCGGAGTCACACCGGTGTGATATTCGGGCTGACCTGCGGCTTCACCCCTTCGGTTGTGACCAACATCACAAAGTTACATGCTTGTGGTTCCCAGGAAAACCATACTCGCGCAGGTCAGCACAGGTTGACCCACGCTGGGGAACGGTTGTTCACTGCTCGTGCTCGCCCCCTCGAGCGGTTGTTGCCCCCCGACTGGTCCTTGTCCCCCGACCTAGATGGATAGCTCTATGACGACGCGCACGCGCAGCCTGTCCCGCACGCTGATCGCTGTCACCGCTGCGACCGCCCCGGTCGTGGCCCTGGCCCCCACCGCACAGGCCGCGCCTGCGCCCCAGGTGCCGCGGACCCCGCTGCCCCCGGCGCTGCCGACCACCCCCCTCCCCACGGTCCCGCTGACCCCCTCGACCGACGACCCCGCCACCGTCGCCCGCTGGGTCAGCGTGCCGGTGGCCAACGTCCGCTCCGGTCCGAGCCTCAGCAACGGGGTCGTCACCACCAAGACCCTGGGGAACGCCGTGAGCGGCACCCTGACGTCCAACGGGTGGTTGCGCATCAGCAGCACGCAGTACATGCACCCCTCGGTCCTCACCAGCACCGACCCCACCCCCACGACCTCGTCCTCTCCTCGGTGACGATGTACATGGCCGCCGCGATCGGCAACGTCCGCTCCGGCCCCGGCCTGGGCTACCCGGTCGTCGCCACCATGCGCCAGGGCGCCGAGGTCCGCGGCAGCTGGACCAACGGCTGGCTCAACCTGGGCAACGGCCGGTTCGTCAGCGGCACGATCCTCACGGCGCAGGGCCCCTCGGCCCCGGCGGAGCCGGTGAGCTCCACCCAGGTGACCCGCTGGGTGAGCGTGCCCGCGGCCAACGTCCGCTCGGGCCCGTCCACGTCCTACTCCATCGTGGGTGCCCGCACCCAGGGTGCCGAGGTCACGGGGACGCTGGCCTCCAACGGCTGGCTCCGGATGAGCAGCACCCAGTACATGGCCCCGTCGGTCCTCACCGACCGGGACCCCGGTGGCGCACCGGCCCCGGCCCCGGCCCCCGCCGAGACCGTCACCCAGTACGTCACCGCGGCGATCGGCAACGTCCGCTCCGGCCCCGGCCTGAACTACTCGGTGGTGACCACCATGCGCCAGGGCACCGAGGTCCGCGGCAGCTGGACCAACGGCTGGCTCGACCTGGGCAACGGTCGCTTCATCAGCGGGACCATCCTGACGTCCACCGCGCCGTCGGCCTCGACCCCGGCCCCCGCCCCCGCCCCCGCGCCGTCGACCCCGATCCGGTCGGCGCTGATGGACACCGCGGCGGACTACGTGGGCTACCCCTACGTGCTCTACGGCACGCCCCCGAACGCCTTCGACTGCTCGTCCTACACCTGGTGGGTCTACAAGCAGAACGGCATCAGCATCCCGCGGACGGTCCGCGACCAGCGCACCGTCGTCACCCCGGTCACCGACCCCCAGCCCGGTGACCTGGTCTTCTACAACAACTTCTACCACGTGGGCATCTACGCCGGGAACGGCATGATCTACGAGGCGATGAACCCCTCCACCGGTGTGATCTACCACAAGATGTGGGACCACGACGTCTGGTACGGCCGGGTCCCCGGCGTCTGCCCGTCCCGGACGCGCACGCGAGCGGGCCCCTGCACCCGGGGAAGGTGCAGGGGCCCGCTCGCGTCCTGGGGTGCCGCCCTGTCCGGGGCGGGGCCCTCCGTCCCCGTCCGGAACGGCGGGGCCCCCGTCAGGGAGTGGACAGTCCCAGGTCCTCGAGGCCGAACGCGGCGCGGTAGTCCAGCCCCTCCTGCTCCAGCCGCTCCCGCGCCCCGCTCGCCCGGTCGACGATGACGGCGACGGCCACGACCTCGGCCCCGGCCTGGCGGCAGGCCTCGACCGCCGCGAGGGGGGACCCGCCGGTGGTGGACGTGTCCTCCACGACCAGCACCCGCCGGCCGCGCACCGAGGGACCCTCGATGCGCTGCTGCAGGCCGTGGGCCTTCTCGCTCTTGCGCACGACGAAGGCGTCCAGCCGCCGCCCGCGGGCCGCGCCGGCGTGCAGCATCGCGGTGGCCACCGGGTCCGCACCCATGGTCAGCCCGCCGACGGCGTCCAGCTCCAGGTCCTCGACCAGGTCGAGCATGACCTCGCCGACCAGGGGTGCGGCCTCCCCGTGCAGGGTGACGCGGCGCAGGTCCACGTAGTAGTCGGCCTCCCGGCCCGAGGACAGGGTCACCCGGCCGTGCACCACGGCCAGGTCGGACACGAGCTGCAGCAGGCGGTCACGGGGCGTCATGCCCGCACCCTACCGACGCTCGACGGCCAGCAGGACCAGCGCCGCGGTCCACGCCAGGGGGGCGACGGCGGCCGGTGAGCCGTCGTGCAGCACCTTCTCCGGCAGGGCGCCCGTCGCCGTCCGGTGCCGGTCCAGCCAGTCCAGCCACCGGTCGGCCTCCTCGTGCCGACCCGCGCCCCGGGCGGCGAGCGCCTGCAAGGCGGTCTGAGGGGTCCAGGAGATCCCGTCCCGGCGCCACCCCGCCCCCGGCGCCATACCTCCCGCCGGACGGGCCTGCTGCCGCTGCGCCCGCTGCCGAGCCGTCTCGGCGCCGGCCACCGGCCCCTCGACGAACGGTGGGAGGAGGAAGGTCACGGCCGCGTCCGGACGACCACCGACGTGCCGCGGGTAGTGCGGGCCGAACGCCTCGACGATCCGGGCCCGCAGCTCCGCAGCCGCCGGCCCGAGCGCCTGCGGGTCGACCCGCGCCGCCGCCCAGGCCTCCGGCGGCACCCGCCCGTCCTCCGCGAGGGCCGCGGCCGCCTCCAGTCCCATGAGCGCGGTCGCGGCCACCCCGAGGGTGAGCCGCTCCTCGGGACGCTCCCAGTAGTCGGGCGAGGGACGGGGCAGCCCGGTCCGCGGGTCGACCCGGTCCAGCAGCCGGGCCGCGGACCGGGTGACCAGGTCGGCGAGCAGGACCGAGGGGTCGCCGCCCGGGTCCTCCCCGGCCTCCTCCGCGAGCACGCGGACGGCCCACAGCGCCCAGCCGGGCCCGTCCTCCTGGGGGAGCCTGCCGTCGGGGACCTCGCCCGAGCCGTCCGGCCGGTAGCGCGCCTGGAACGACCCGTCCGGCGCCTGGAGGTCCTGCAGGTGCAGGAGCACCTCCAGCGCGTCCTCCTCGTGGCCGGTGCGGGCCAGGGCTGCGGCGACGAAGGAGGCGTCGCGCGGCCAGACGAACCGCCAGGCCGGGGAGGCTCCGGCGAGGACGGCCCCGGGGGTGGTGCCCTCCGGGCCGGTGAGGGTATGCAGATCCCGCAGCGCCGCGCGCGCCATCGCCCCGTGCGGATGGTCGGGGGACGGCTGCCAGCCACCCGCGCTCCGGACCTGGTCCCGGGCCGCCCGCGCCGCCAGGAGCGACACCTCGAGCCAGCGGTCCTCGGGGGGACCGGTCAGCGCGAGGTGGGTCGGTCCGCCCGGGCCGGTCGCCCCGGTGGGGACGGCGACGAGGGCGCCACGGACGTCGCGGACCACGCCCTCCTGGTGCAGCGGCACCTGACGGTGGGCCTCCTGCCAGACGAGGGCGCCGCCGGCGGGCAGGACGAGCGCCAGCAGGCCGGCCAGCGCCCGGCCCCCGCGGGTCACCCCGCCGGGCCCTCCGTCGTGCCACCCGTCGCGCCACCGCTGGTGCGGCGCCGGGCCGCGAGCGCACCGGCCGCCCTCCGGGTCAGACCGCGCGGAGCCACCCGGAGCACCCCCACGATCGCCTGGTAGGTCAGGGACGGCACCGAGACGACCCGACCCCTCGCCACGTCCTCCAGCGCGGTGCGCACCACGTCCGGGGCCTGGAGCCACAGGGCGTCGGGCAACCGGGACATGTTCATCTCCGCGCGCTGGTGGAACTCGGTGTGCACGAACCCCGGGCACAGTGCGGTCACCGTGACCCCGTGGGGCGCCAGCTCGGTGGCGAGCGCCTCGGAGAGGACGGTCACGTAGGACTTGATGGCCGAGTAGTGACCCATCACCGCGAACGAGGCCACCGAGGAGACGTTGAGCACGGCTCCGTGGCCGCGGCTGCGCATCGCCCCGCCCGCGGCGTGCGACAGGACCATGACCGCGCGGACCATGACGTCCAGGGCCCGCTCCTCCTCGGCCAGGTCCCCACGGACGAAACCTCGGCGCGAGCCGAAGCCGGCGTTGTTGACCAGCAGGTCGACCGGCCGGTCCGGATCGGCCACCCGGGCGGCCACCCCGTGCAGCTGCTCCCGGTCCGCCAGGTCGGCGACGAGCACCTCGATCCCGACTCCGTGGGCGGAGGCCAGCTCCTCGGCGGCCGTCTCCAGGCGGCCCCTGTCCCGGGCCACGAGCACCAGGTCGTGGCCCCGCCCTGCCAGCTGCCGTGCGAACTCCAGCCCCAGCCCGGACGAGGCTCCCGTCACCAGTGCGGTTCCCATGGGCGACAGCGTAGGCGAGGGCACGCCGCGTCCCGTCCCTCTCCGCACGTCAGGCACCCCCCGGCCCGTCCCTCCCCGCACGTCAGGCACCCCCCGGCCCGTCCCTCCCCGCACGTCAGGCACCCCCCGGCCCGTCCCTCCCCGCTAGGCTCCACCCGTGGCCCGCCCCTTCTTTCGAGCTCGACCTGCTCGTCCCCGGCTCCCCGGAGGAGGTCTGGACGCGGTTGTGGGACCTGGACCGCCACACCCGGGCCGTCCCGCTCACCGCGGTGCAGGGGCCGCCACCGCGACCGGGCTCGACCTTCGTCGCCCGGACGGCCGTGGGTCCCGTGGGCTTCGACGACGTCATGGAGGTCCGGGAGTGGGACCCGCCGCACCGGGCCGTCGTCGTCAAGGTGGGCCGTGTCGTGCGCGGGCGGATCGAGGCCCGGCTCACCCCGGACGGGGCCGGCCGCACGCGCGTGCGGTGGCGCCAGGAGGTGGGCGCCGCCGGGGTGCCACGGCCCCTGGCCCGGCTGGCCGTCCCGGCCGTGGCCGCCGGCTACCGGCGGTCGCTGCGGCGGATCCTCGAGGTTCCGTAGGCCGTCGGTGGGCCGCCGGTGGGCCGCCGGTGGGCGCCGCCCCGCCGACTAGGGTGGCCCCGTGCGTATCGCAACCTGGAACTGCAACTCGATCCGCTCCCGCGTCGACCGGGCGGTGGCTTTCCTGGAGCGTCACGACGTCGACGTGCTCGCCCTGCAGGAGACCAAGTGCAAGGACGAGCAGTTCCCCCACCTGCCGTTCGAGGCCGCCGGCTACGAGGTCGCGCACGTCGGGTACCACCAGTGGAACGGCGTGGCCGTCGTCTCCCGGGTGGGCCTGGAGGACGTCCAGGTCGGGTTCGAGGGCATGCCGACCTGGGGCGAGGGCCAGGAGGCGACCACCGAGGCCCGGGCGATCTCCGCGGTGGCCGGCGGGGTCCGGGTGTGGTCCCTCTACGTGCCCAACGGTCGCAGCCTGGACGACCCCCACCTGCTCTACAAGCTGGACTGGCTGGCCGCCCTGCGCGAGGCGGGCGAGGCCTGGCTCGCCGAGGAGCCGGGGGCCCAGATCGCCCTCACGGGGGACTGGAACATCGCCCCGACGGACGAGGACGTGTGGTCCGTCGAGCACTACCTGGGCCGCACCCACACCGGCGGCGGAGCGGGCCGCCTTCTCCGCCGTCGTGGACGCCGGCTACACGGACGTCGTCCGGCCCCACGCCCCCGGACCGGGCACCTACACCTACTGGGACTACACCCAGCTGGCCTTCCCCAAGCGCCGCGGGATGCGGATCGACTTCTGCCTCGCGTCCCCGGCCCTGTCCGCCCGGGTGGACGGGGCGTTCATCGACCGCGAGGAGCGCAAGGGCAAGGGCGCCAGCGACCACGCCCCGGTGGTCGTCGACCTGACAGACGCGTGAGGACACGGAGCGCAGCGCAGCGAGCACCGGCCCGGACCGCGTCGCGGAAGGTCGACGGAGAGCACGACCTGACAGACGCGTGAGGACACGGAGCGCAGCGCAGCGAGCACCGGCCCGGACCGCGTCGCGGAAGGTCGACAGTGAGCACGACCTGACCGACGCGTGAGGGTCAGCGTCGGCGGGTGCCCAGCAGCGCCAGCGGCAGCGTCAGCAGACAGATGGCCGCGGTGAGCCCCATCCCGGTGCCGAAGCCGGCCCCGACGGCGACCCACCCCACCAGGAGTGCGCCGCTGGCCGTCCCGGTGTCGAAGCCGGCGTTCCACACGGCGCTGGCCGCACCCACCCGGCGCGGGCCGGCGGCGGCGAAGGCCTGCAGCATGGTGAGGTTCTGCAGCGCCCCGTAGCTGACCCCCACCAGGCCGGTGGCCACCACCCAGGGCAGCACCTGGGCGGCCTGGACCGGCTCGCGCACCAGCAGGGCGACGCCGGCCAGCGAGGCAGCCGCCAGGAGCACGAAGGGCCACACCAGCCGGTCGATCGGCACCCGGTCGCTGAGGCCGCCGATCCGCCACCGGGTGACCGAGGTCGCCAGCCCCATGGCGAACAGCCCCAGCGCGCCCAGCCACGGCACGGCGACCAGCTGCGGGGCGAAGGTGATGATGGCCCCGCCGGCCAGCGTCACCGCAAGCAGCACGAACGTCGGCGGCAGCAGGGCCAGGTAGGTCCTCGCCCCGGGGGAGCACCGGTCACCTCGGGGTGGCGCGGGTCGTGCGTCGAGCGGTCCGGCAGGTGCCGGGCCAGGACGACGGCGGCCGGCACCCCGGCCAGCGGCAGCGCCCCGATCCAGAAGGCCGGCGCGAAGCCCACCGCCTGGGACACCCAGCCGCCCAGGGGCATGAGCAGCACGTTGGGCACCGACAACGAGAGCGAGTAGGCCCCGACCGCCGCGCCCCGGCGGGCGCCGTCCACGAGGAGCACGGCCGCCGCGCTGCCCGCCACCGTCAGCACGCCGAAGCCGGCGCCGCGCACGGCGGAGAGCAGCAGCGTGACGAGCAGGTCGCCGCTGAGCAGGTGCAGCACCGAGGGCAGCCCCATCAGCAGCAGCCCGCCACCGAGGACCTTGCCCCACCCCCACCGGCCGATCGCCCCGGGCACGGCGAACTGGGTGGCCACGGTGGACCCCAGGAGCACGAAGTTGACCAGCCCCGCACCGGCGCTGTCCGAGCCGGCCTCGACCACCCACAGCGGCGCCACGGGGAGGAGCACCGCATACCCGGAGAACCCGGTGAAGGCGACGACGGCCAGGGCGAGCATGCCCGGCACCGCCCAGATGCCGCCGCGGGTGCCGGAGCGGTCGGGCAGGGGCTCGGCGGGGCCCGGGCGGGGGCCCGTCACCCGCGCCCGGCCCGGGCGGCCGCCTTCTTCTCCTTCTTCCAGGAGCGCACCTTCTGCAGGGACCCCTCGTCGGTGACGTCGGCGATCGACATGTGCACGCCCTCGCGCCCGTAGTCCCCCGCCGCCTCGCGCCAGCCCTCGGCGGTCAGGCCGCGCTGCTTGCCGAGCAGGGCCAGGAAGATCCGCGCCTTCTGGTCGCCGAAGCCGGGCAGCGCCTTCAGCCGCCGCAGGACCTCCCGGCCGTGAGGGTCGCCACGCGTCCAGATCGCCTCCGCGTCCCCGTCGTGGTCCCGCACCACCGCGGCGGCCAGGTCGTGCACCCGCTGCCCCATCGACCGGGGGAAGCGGTGGACGGCCGGCGGGGTCGAGCACAGGGCGACGAACTCCTCCGGGTCGGTGGACGCGATCGTGGCCGGGTCGACCGAGCCCAGCCGCTCGGCGATCTTGCGTGGTCCGTCGAAGGCCACCTCCATGGGGATCTGCTGGTCCAGCAGCATCCCGGTGAGCAGGGCGAACGGGTGCTCGGTGAGGATCCGGTCGGCCTCGGGGTCGCCGACGAGGTGGAGGGGCTGACTCATGGTCTCGATGGTATGCCGTGCTCCCGGCCCCCGCGGAGCGGCGGCGCGGACCCTGGGGATCCGTGCGACGCGGGGGGCGCGGACTCCGGAGCGGCCGGACCGTCCTCTCCGGCGTCCCCGACGGGCCGCATCCCCAGGGTGAGGGCGACCACGGCACCCAGCGCCGCGGCCAGCCCGGCACCGGTGAGGACGGTCTGGACCTGCACGACGGCGGCGTCGAGCAGCGCGTCGGCGTCGCTCGGGTCGCTCAGCCCGGCCACCTCCTGGTGGAAGCGGCGCAGCCCCCAGGTGGTGAGGAGCGCCAGGCCGAGCACCATCCCCACCATCCGGGCGACGACAACGAGGGAGCTGACGGTCCCGTGTCCGTCGGCCCGGGCGTCCGCCAGCGCGGCGTCGTTGACGGGGGCGATCGCCAGGCCCACGCCCAGGCCGGCCCCCACGAGCGGCAGCGTCGTGGCCACCACGTCCTCCAGGCTCCCCCGGTCCCACCGGGCCATCGCCAGCACCGAGACGGCAGCCAGGGCCAGCGCCGGGGCGGCCACGACCGCGGGGCCGACGCGCCGCAGCAGCCAGCCGCCCAGGACCGCCCCCACCGGTACCGCGACAAGGAAGCGCACGAGCACCAGCGCGGCGTCCGTCTCGTCGGTGCCCTGGGTCAGGCGGGACAGGAGCGGCACGTCGACGACGACCGCGACGATCGCGGCCCCGACGAGCAGGCTGGACAGCAGCGCGGGCCAGACCCGGCGCCGCACCACGCCGCGGGGGACCAGCGGGGACGCGGCGGTGCGCTGCCGCAGCACGGACCCGGCGACGGCCAGCGCCCCGACCGGGAGCAGCCACCGGCCCCACGGGCCGAGGACCTCGCTGCCGGGGTCGGCGGTGGAGAAGGTCAGCACGAGCGACCCGAGGGCGACCGCCACGAGCGCTGCCCCAGGCAGGTCGGCCCGCAGCAGCAGCGGGAGCCACCGGCGGGCGGTGAGGGCGCCCAGCACCACCCAGGCGGTGGCCGCCGACGCCCCGACGGGCGTGAGCACCCGCGAGCCCGAGGCGGGGTCGAAGGGCACGAACGGGCCGCCCAGGGCGACCGAGCTCGTCAGGGCCTCCGGAGCCCACAGCGCCAGCGCGGACAGCACGGCGGCGACCAGGGTCAGCAGGCCGACGACGGCGCGCCGGAGACGGCGTCCGTCGGCAGGACGGCTCCGGCCGGGCGGACCGAGCCGCCACACCCCGACGAGGCACACCGTGCCCAGGACGACGTTGAGCCAGAAGATCGCCCGCCAGTCGGCGACCACGAGCACGAGCGCACCCAGCAGCGGACCGAGCACCGCCCCCAGCTCCTGGACGCCGCCGACGACGCCGAGCGGCACCCCCCGGCGGCCGGGCGGCCACAGGTCGGCCACGAGGGCCAGGGTAGCCGGCACCAGACCACCTCCGCCCAGCCCCTGCAGGAACCGTCCACCCACCATCACGGGCAGCTCGACGGAGACGGCGGTCACGGCCGAGCCCACGACGAGCACGACGAGGCACCACAGCAGGATCCGCCGGCGGTCGACCAGGTCGGAGAGCCGGCCGATGAGGGGCAGCACGGCGACGTAGCCGAGGAGGAAACCCGAGATGATCGGCGTCCCCCGCTGCAACGACTCGATCCCCACCCCGACACCGGCCATCATGTCGGTCAGCGCCAGGACGACGACGTAGGTGTCGGCCGCCGCGAGCGCCACCGCGGCGGCCGCGACGCCCAGCAGCAGGCGGGGCCTGCCGGTCGGGCCCCCGGGAGGGGTGGTCGCCGGCCGCCCGTCGACCGAGCTCCACCTCAGGGCCTGGTGACGGTGACCGGCTCGCCGTAGCCGTCGAGCGTGAGGGCGTAGGTCGAGGTGGCCGGGGGGTAGAACGGTCCGCTGATCTCGACCGTGCGCAGCTCCCACGACTCCTCGACCAGCCCGTAGACGACGTCGAAGACGCCCTCCTCGTCACCGGCGCCCAGCAGGCCGACCACCTCCTCGCCCGGCAGCGTCCCCTCCACGAGCTGCAGGAGCTCCTCCCCGGCCCGGGTCCGCTCCCCCAGCGCCGGGTCCTCGGTCTGCTCGAGCAGCCCGGCCAGGCCCGTCCCCGGGTCCAGGAGCGTCGCCGGGTCCGGCACTCCGAGCTCCTCGGGGTCGCTGAGCACGTAGCTCGGGGCGAACGGCAGCTGGACCCACAGCTCACCGTCGGTGGCGATCGTGGGCACCTCGGCCTGCACGCCGGACATCCGCACGGTGATGGTGCCGTCGAAGGCGGGCGGCTCGGTCGTCCCGGCGCCCTGGGCCGAGACGACGTAGCTGGGCTCGTCCTCGGGCAGGTCGGTGCCGGTCAGCCCCAGCTGCACGCTCCCCGCCCCGGCGAGGGCGTCCCGCGCCTGGGCGAGCCGGTCCTGCGCCGTGGGGGGCGCCGCCGAGGTCGCTCCCGCCCCGTCCGAGGACCCGTCGCACCCCGTGAGCAGCACGAGGGCACCCAGGACCAGGGGGAGCACCACCGGGGTATGCCGTGTGCCGCCGTGCCTCATCCGTCGCCTCCCGCTCGCGCCGTCCGACCGTTCCGGCCGTTCGCGCCAGTATCCACCCTGCGGGAGGACCCGTCAGCCGAAGCGGCCCGAGATGTAGTCCTCGGTCGCCTTCTTGCTGGGGTTGTTGAAGATCGTCTGCGTGCTGTCGTACTCGACGAGCTCGCCGGGCTGCCCGGTGGCCTTGAGGTTGAAGAAACCGGTCTTGTCCGAGACCCGCGCCGCCTGCTGCATGTTGTGGGTCACGATGACGACCGTGTAGTCGGTCTTCAGGTCGCTGATGAGGTCCTCGATGGCCAGGGTCGAGATCGGGTCCAGGGCCGAGCAGGGCTCGTCCATGAGGATGACCTCGGGCTGGATGGCGATGGCCCGGGCGATGCACAGCCGCTGCTGCTGGCCGCCGGACAGACCGGCGCCGGGCTTGTCGAGGCGGTCCTTGACCTCGTTCCACAGGTTGGCGCCGCGCAGGGCCCCCTCGGCGAGCTCGTCCGCCGCCCGGCCCGACATCCGCCGGGAGTTCAACCGCAGCCCGGCCAGGACGTTCTCCTTGATGGACATCGTGGGGAAGGGGTTCGGCCGCTGGAACACCATGCCGACCTGCCGGCGCACGTCCACCGGGTCGACCCCCTTGGCGTACAGGTTCTGCCCGTCGATGAGGACCTCCCCGTCCACCCGGGCACCGGGGATGACCTCGTGCATCCGGTTGAGGGTGCGCAGGAAGGTCGACTTCCCGCAGCCGGACGGGCCGATGAAGGCGGTCACCGAGCGTGGCTCGATGGTCATCGTCACGTCCTTGACGGCGTGGAAGTCCCCGTAGTAGATGTCGAGGTCGTTGACGTCGATGCGCTTGGACACGAAGGTTCTCTCTTCCGACGTAGGTCAGCGGTGCTGACGGGTCAGCGGCCGTTCCGGGGCGCGAACAGGGTGGCGATGAGCCGGGCGAGCAGGTTGAGGGCCACCACCACGAGCACCAGCAGCAGCGCGGCGGCCCACGCCCGCTCCAGGCTGGGCTCGCGCACGGCCGGGCTCAGCGGCTTGGTGAACATGAAGAAGGCGTAGACCGCCAGGGTGTTCATCGGGCCCTCGAGCGGGTTCCAGTTGAGCGCTCGCGCGTAGCCGATCGCGACGAGGAGCGGTGCGGTCTCCCCGATGACGCGGGCGATGGCCAGGGTGATGCCCGACGCCAGGCCGGAGGCGGCGGTGGGCAGCACGACCTTGGTGATCGTGCGCCACTGGGGCACCCCCAGCGCCAGGCTGGCCTCGCGCAGCTCGCGGGGCACGATGCGCAGCATCTCCTCGCTGTTGCGCACGACGGTGGGGATCATCAGCACCGAGAGCGCCACGGCGCCCGCCAGGCCCATCTTCGCGTCCCGCAGCCCGAAGATCTGGGCGAACAACGCGAAGGCGAACAGGCCGGCCACGATCGAGGGGATCCCGGTCATCACGTCCACGAAGAAGCGGATCGCGCTCGACAGCCGGTTGCCGCCGCCGTACTCGACGAGGTAGATCGCGGTGAACAGGCCGATGGGCACGGAGATGAGGGTCGCCAGGCCGGTGACGACGAGCGTGCCGACGACCGCGTGGAAGGCTCCTCCGACGAAGTCGGCCCGACCCTCGGCGTAGGCCTGGTCGTGCACCCCGGTGACGCCGTTCATCGTCTGCCACAGGAACTGCAGGTCGAACCCGCGGCCGGCGCCCAGGGTGAGCACCGTCCACAGGATGGACAGCAGCGGCAGCAGCGCCAGGGCGAAGGCCAGGTGGACGAGGGCACCCATCACGTGGTCGACGGCGACCCGGTGCCCTCCCAGGACGCGGTATGCCGCATACACCCCCAGGAGGTGGGTCGCCGCCCCCAGGGCGACGGCCGCGCCCGGGTGGAGCCCGGTCAGCCAGGTGAGCGCGCCGACCAGGACCGCGACGACCCCGACGACGAGCGCCGGGACCCGGGTCGTGGGGCGCAGGGGCGACATCACCAGGCCCTCGACCTCGTCGAGGCGTCGGCCCGGTGGGGGGTCGGCGGGCTGCAGGAGGTCGTCGCGGACCACCCGCAGGCCGGGCACGTCCGGTCCGTGCTGCTCCGGACGGGGGGTGGGGCGGGTCGGCGTCGGCATGTCAGCTGGCTCCCGAGAAGGCCGCCCGGCGGGCCACGATCCAGCGGGCGACCAGGTTGACCGCGAGGGTGATCACGAAGAGGACGAGGCCGGCGGCGATGAGCTCGGACAGGCGCAGCCCGGCCGCCTCCGGGAAGTTGAGGGCGATCTCGGAGGGGATCGTCTTGTTGCCGCTGCCCAGCATGTTCAGGGAGAAGGCCCCCGGCGCCAGGATGATGGCCACCGCCATGGTCTCCCCCAGCGCGCGACCCAGGCCCAGCATCGTGCCTCCGACGATGCCCGGCATGCCGAAGGGCAGGACCGCGGTGCGGATCATCTCCCACTTGGTCGCGCCCAGGGCCAGCGCGGCCTCCTCGTGCAGCCTGGGCGTCTGCAGGAAGACCTCCCGCGACACCGAGGTGATGATCGGCAGGATCATCACCGCCAGGACGAGCGAGGCCGTGAGCAGGGTCCGTCCGGTCGCCGAGGCCTCGCCGAAGATCGGCAGGAACCCCAGGTTGCGCTCCAGCCAGCCGAAGAGCGGCCCCAGGCGTGGCGCGAAGACCGCCAGGCCCCACATCCCGAAGACCACCGAGGGCACCGCGGCCAGCAGGTCGACCACGAAGCCCACCGCCGCACCGATCCGGCGCGGGGCGTAGTGGGAGATGAACAGCGCGATCCCGACCGCGACCGGCGTGGCCACCAGCATCGCCACGACCGAGCTGACGACCGTGCCGAAGACGAGCGGGAGCACGTAGGCCCCGAACCCCGCGCCTCCCGTGACCTCCTCCGGGTCGGCCGTGAGGGCGGGCACGGCCTCCTTGGCGAGGAAGAAGGCGACCCCGGCCAGGGTGAGCAGGATGAGGACCGCGGAGCCGAGCGAGGCGCCGGAGAAGATCACGTCACCGGGACGGCGGGGAGCCCGGGGCGTGCTCGGCGGGGACGTGGTGCGTCCCGGAGCGGATGGGGTCATGGGTGTCCTTGCGGTGCTCGCACGGCCGGTCAGCCGCCCTCGATGGTCTCGATCAGCGCGTCCGCGCGCTCGCGGAGGGAGTCCGAGATCGGCGAGGACCCCGCGGCGCGCGCCGCCGCCTGCTGGCCCTCCTCGGACACGACGTAGTGCAGGAAGTCCCGGACCAGCTCGGCCCGTCTCTCCCGCTCGTAGTGCGTGCAGGCCACGTGGTAGGAGACCAGCACGATCGGGTAGGCGCCCGAGGCGGAGGTGTCCCGGGCGAGGTCGAGCGCGAGGTCGCCCTCCAGCCCGGTGTCGACCGGCTCGGAGGCGTCGACGACGCGGGCCGCAGCCTCGGGCGAGAACTCCACGAACTCCTCCCCCACCCCGATCGCGACCGAGCTGCCGGTGACCACGGACGCGTCGGCATACCCGATGGCGCCCTCGGTCGCCTCGACGACCTGGATGACCCCCGTGTTCTGGGGCGCCGCCTCGGCCGGCACGGGCCAGGCCTTGTCGACCTCGTGCGGCCAGGCGTCGGGGGCGGCGGCGGCGAGGTACTCGAGGAAGTTCTCGGTGGTGCCCGAGTCGTCCGACCGGTGCACGACGGTGATGTCGGTGGAGGGCAGGTCGACCCCGGGGTTGTCCTCGGCGATCGCCGGGTCGTCCCAGCCGGTGATCTCCTGGTCGAGGATCCGCGCGAGGGTCTCGGGGCGCAGCTGCAGGTCCTCGACGCCGGGGAGGTTGTAGGGCAGGGCGATCGGCGAGATGTAGACCGGCACGTGCAGGGCCCCGCGGGGCCCGCAGACCTCCTTCACCGCCTCGCGCTCCTCCTCGTCGAGAAAGGCGTCGGTGCCGCCGAAGTCGGTGGCCCCGGCGACGAGGTTCTCGCGGCCGCCGCCCGAGCCGATCGCGTCGTACTGGACGAGCACGCCGGGCTGCTCCCCCTGGTAACCGGCGATCCAGGCGGTCATGGCCGCCTCCTGGGCCGAGGAGCCGGACGCCTTCAGGTCACCGGTCAGGGTGCCGCCGTCGGCGGCGGCGATCATCCCGGTGGGGTCGTCGTTGCCGCAGGCGGCGAGCAGGGGGAGGGTGGTGGCCAGGACGACGGCCAGGACACGGCGCGGGACCAGCACGCAGAACCTCTCTGGGGTGGGGGAACGACGGGCGTGACCGTCGCGCGCCGGGTGCCCGGTCACGCGATCGGGCACCACGAGCCGACGCCACCGTAGGACACCCAGGTGAACAACAGGTGAAGAACCGCCCCCGCCGTTCACCCGGGCGTCATCAGCCGCCGGGCGGGGTCACCGCAGCGCGAGGGCGTCCCCGTCGGCCGCGACCTCCACGACGACCTCCTGGCCGTCCCGGACCTCGCCGGAGAGCAGGCCGCGGGCCAGCCGGTCGCCGATCTCGGTCTGCACCAGGCGCCGCAGCGGACGCGCCCCGTAGGCGGGGTCCCAACCCCGCTCCGCCAGCCACCGCGCCGCCTCGTCGGTGACGTCGAGGGTGATCCGACGGTCCGACAGCCGTCGGGCCAGCTGCTCGACCTGAAGCCCCACGATCGTGGCCAGCTCCTCGCGGCTGAGCGCGTCGAAGAGCACCACCTCGTCGAGCCGGTTGAGGAACTCCGGCTTGAACGCGGCCCGGACCATCGCCATGACCTGCTCCCGCCTGGTCTGCTCGTCCGTGGTCTGGTCCACGAGGAACTGGCTGCCGAGGTTGGAGGTCATCACGAGGATGACGTTGCGAAAGTCCACGGTGCGTCCCTGCCCGTCGGTCAGGCGTCCGTCGTCGAGGACCTGGAGCAGGATGTCGAAGGTCTCCGGGTGGGCCTTTTCCACCTCGTCCAGCAGCACGACCGAGTAGGGCCGGCGGCGCACAGCCTCGGTGAGCTGCCCGCCCTCCTCGTAGCCGACGTACCCGGGAGGCGAGCCCACGAGCCGGGCCACGGCGTGCCGCTCGGAGTACTCCGACATGTCGATGCGGACCATCGCCCGCTCGTCGTCGAAGAGGAAGTCGGCCAGGGCCTTGGCCAGCTCGGTCTTGCCGACGCCGGTGGGACCGAGGAAGAGGAAGGACCCGGTCGGGCGGTCGGGGTCGGAGATCCCGGCCCGGGCCCGCCGCACGGCGTCGGAGACGGCGCGCACCGCGGCCCGCTGGCCGATCAGCCGGCGGCCGATGACGTCCTCCATCCGGAGCAGCTTCTCGGTCTCACCCTCCAGGAGGCGGCCGGCGGGGATGCCGGTCCACATCGAGATGACGTCGGCGATGTCGTCGGCGCCCACCTCGTCCTTGACCATCGGTGCCTCGGTCGGGGTCGAACCACGGGCCTCCTCCTCCTGCGCCGCGACGAGCTCGGCCTCGGCGGCCGGGATGTCGCCGTACAGCAGCCGGGACGCGGCGGCGTAGTCACCCTCGCGCTGGAGCCGGTCGGCCTGGGTGCGCAGCTCGTCGAGCCGCGCCTTGAGCTCGCCGACCCGGTTGAGACCGGACTTCTCCGCCTCCCACCGCGCGGTGAGGGCCGCCAGCTGCTCCTTCTTGTCGGCCAGGTCGGCGCGGAGCCGCTGCAGCCGCTCGACCGAGCCCGCGTCGTCGGTCTCCTCGGCCGCCTTCTTGACGTGCATCTCCTCCATCGTCAGGCGGTCCACCTGGCGCTGGAGCTCGTCGATCTCCACCGGGGAGGAGTCGATCTCCATCCGCAGACGGCTGGCCGCCTCGTCGACGAGGTCGATCGCCTTGTCGGGCAGCTGACGACCGGAGATGTAGCGGTCGCTCAGCGACGCGGCCGCGACGAGGGCGGTGTCGGAGATGGCCACCTTGTGGTGCGCCTCGTAGCGCTCCTTGAGCCCGCGCAGGATCGCGATGGTGTCCTCCACGCTCGGCTCTCCCACGAAGACCTGCTGGAAGCGGCGCTCGAGGGCGGGGTCCTTCTCGATGTTCTCCCGGTACTCGTCGAGCGTGGTCGCGCCGACCATGCGCAGCTCACCCCGGGCCAGGAGCGGCTTGAGCATGTTGCCGGCGTCCATCGAGGAGTCTCCGGAGGCGCCGGCGCCGACGACGGTGTGCAGCTCGTCGATGAAGGTGACGACCCGCCCCTCGCTGGCCTTGATCTCTCCCAGGACGGCCTTGAGCCGCTCCTCGAACTCGCCGCGGTACTTCGCACCGGCGACCATCGCGCTCAGGTCCAGCGAGATGAGCGTCTTGCCGCGCAGCGACTCGGGCACGTCGCCGGCCACGATGCGCTGGGCCAGGCCCTCGACGACCGCGGTCTTGCCGACGCCCGGGTCGCCGATGAGGACGGGGTTGTTCTTGGTCCGTCGCGAGAGCACCTGGACCACCCGGCGGATCTCCGCGTCGCGCCCGATGACCGGGTCGAGCTTGCCCTCGCGGGCCATCGCGGTCAGGTCGGTGCCGTACTTGCCCAGGGCGTCGAAGGTCGCCTCGGGGTCGGCCGAGTCGACCTTCTTGCCGCCCCGCAGCGTCGGGATGCGCTCCTCGATGGCGGCCTCGTCCAGCACGGCGAACTGCCCGGAGCGCGCCAGGGCCAGCAGCAGGTGGTCGGTGGAGACGAAGTCGTCCCCCATCCGGCCCATGACCTCCTGGGCCTCCTTGACGACGCCGTGCATCGCCCGGGACAGCCCGGGGTTGCCCATCGTCGACCCCGACGCGGGGGGCAGCCCGCGCAGCACCCCCTCGGCCGCCTGGGCGGCCATGGCCGCCGAGGAGCCGGTGGCCTCCAGCAGCGGGGCGGTCGTGGTCTCGCCCTGCTGGGCCAGGGCGCGCAGCAGGTGGGCCGGCTCGACCTGGGCGTGACCGGCGGCGGCGGCGTCGCGGACGGCGGTGGACAGGGCCTCCTGGGCCTTGGTGGTCAGGGACAGATCCATGGGACTCCTACCTCACGGTGGATCGGGAAAAGGACTCTGGAGATGACAACCGGCCCGAAGTTGAGCCTATTCCGCTCAACTTCGGGCCGGTTCGCCACCCGTCCCGGCCGGCCCTACGCCCAGGGCTGGAACTCCTCGGTGACCTCGAACGTGAAGAAGCGCCTCATCGTCGACTCGGACTCGTCGGTCGGCTCCGACCAGTAGTTGAGCACGGCCCAGCGTCGGTCCTCCTCCGGGAGCTCGAAGGTCCGTTCCGTCCCCGCTCCCGTCCCGGTCGTCGCCGTCAGGGTGCTCACCGGGCGGGAGCTCGAGGCCGAACTCGATCCAGTTGTGCCCCTCCTCGAAGGCGAAGTCCTGGTCGATCAGCTGCTCGCCGTCGACCGCGACCGTGATCCCGACGACCTCCTCCGTGGGCACCTGGTTGCTGACGTGCAGGACCAGGTCGGCGTCCTCCGCCCCGACCAGGCGCGGCAGGTCAGCGGCGGCGTCCGGCTCCTCCGTCGGCACCGGCGCCTGCGTGGTCGGTCCGGCGACGTCGGCCGGTTCCGGCGCGGTCGTCGTCGGGGTGGCGACGTCGACCGCGGTCGGAGCCTCGCCCGACACGTCCGGGGACCCTGCGGGTCCGGGTGATGATGACACGCAGCCCGCCAGCAGCAGGCTGCCCAGCACGAGCACGGTCGGTGCGGTGGTTCTCATGGCTCCTCCTCGGAACGTCGTTGCTCCTGGGACGCCGCACGGGCCCGTCAGGTTGGGTCCCTCGTGCGCGGTTTCTCGGTCGGGCCCCTCGCACCTGCCACCACGGCAGGCTCCCTCCCCCAGCCACCAGCCACCAGCCACCAGCCACCGGCCACCGGCCACCAGCCACCGGCCACCGGCCACCAGCCACTGGGCCCCTCCGCCCGGTCAGCCCACGGGCGGGGCCAGCAGCTGGATGCTCAGGGCCATCACGACGGCTCCCAGGAAGAAGCCGACCAGCGACTGGCTGTAGTGCGTCTCGTAGCGCCGGGCCGCCGGCAGCAGCTCCAGGAAGCTGACCGCGAGCATCATCCCGGCCACGAGCGCCAGGGACAGGACGAGCCACTCCTCGGGGAGCACCGCCCGCAGCAGGACGTAGCCCACGACCGCCCCGACCGGTTCGGCGAGCCCGGAGAGGGTGGCCCAGAAGAGCGCCGTCGCCCGGCTGCGGGTCGCCGCGTAGATGGGTGCGGCCACCGCCAGCCCCTCCGGGACGTTGTGGATCGCGATCGCCGTGGCGAGCGCGATGCCACCGCTGGGCCGCTCGAGGGTGGAGATGAAGGTGGCCAGCCCCTCCGGCAGGTTGTGCAGAGCCACGACCGCGGCCAGCAGCATCCCGCTGCGCAGGAGCCGCCCGTCCAGCTCGCCGCTCGCGACCCGCAGGGCCTCGTCCCCGCCGGCCAGCTCGGCGGGGTTCACCTCGTGCGGGATGGCCTTGTCGATGAGCAGGACCGCGATGGTTCCCACCAGCATCGCTCCCCCGACCCAGGCGAGGTTCCAGCCGAACCCCACCACCTCCCGCAGCGCCACCGCCGCGGCAGGGGCGATCTCCACCACCGAGATCGTGATCATCAGTCCGGCGGCGAAGGCGAGCGCGGCGGCCAGCCACTGCCGGCGGAGCACCTGGTCGTGCGTGCCGAGCCATCCGCCCACGACGGTGGACAGGCCGGCGAGCACGGTGACGACGAAGGCGAGCGTCACGTCATACCTCCCCGCGTCGGTGGGTGCCGGTGCCGGGTGAGGGACGCCGCGGCGCCGGACCCGTGTGCCGATTGTGCCGCAGGGCGCCACCCGTCCCGAGCGGGGGCAGGATGGGGGTATGCGGATCACGTGCGTCCAGGGAGACCTCACCACCCAGCGTGTCGACGCGGTCGTCAACGCCGCCAACTCCGGCCTGCTCGGGGGCGGCGGGGTGGACGGGGCGATCCACCGTGCGGCCGGGCCCTCGCTGCTGGCGGAGTGCCGACAGGTCCGGGCCAGCGTGTGGCCCGACGGCCTGCCCGTGGGCGAGGCCGTGGCCACCGGGGCCGGGGACCTCGCGGCGCGCTGGGTCATCCACACCGTGGGGCCGGACCGGCACGCGGGTCAGACCGACCCCGCCCTGCTGACCTCCTGCTTCGTCCGCAGCCTGGAGGTCGCGGGCGAGGTGGGCGCCAGGACGGTGGCCTTCCCGGCGGTCAGCGCGGGGATCTACGGCTGGGACCCGGCCCAGGTCGCGGACGTCGCGGTGGCCGCGGTCAGGGACCGCGGCCCCTCGGTGCCTGGGCTGGAGGAGGTCCGCTTCGTCCTGCTCGGGGAGCCGGTGCTCGGCGAGTTCCGGCGGGCGGTGGCGAGCGCGGGTCAGCCGAAGCGGCCGGAGATGTAGTCCTCGGTCCGCTGGTCGGAGGGGTTCTCGAAAATCTTCGAGGTGCGGTCGTACTCCACGAGCAGACCGGTCCGGTTGCCGGTCGTCTCGTCGGGACGGGCGGTGAAGAAGGCGGTCCGGTCCGAGATGCGGGCCGCCTGCTGCATGTTGTGCGTGACGATGATGAGCGTGTAGTCCTGCCGCAGGTCGAGCATGAGGTCCTCGACGGCGCCCGTGGCGATGGGGTCCAGCGCAGAGCACGGCTCGTCCATGAGGATCACGTCGGGCTCGGTGGCGATGGCCCGGGCGATGCACAGGCGCTGCTGCTGACCGCCCGAGAGGGAGTAGCCGGACTCCTTGAGCTTGTCCTTGACCTCGTCCCACAGGGCAGCACCGCGCAGGCACTTCTCCACGTGGTCGTCCATGCTGTCGACCTTCATGCCGGTGACGCGCGGGCCGTAGGCGACGTTGTCGTAGATCGACTTGGGGAAGGGGTTGGCCTTCTGGAAGACCATCCCGATGTGCCTGCGGACCTCGATCGGGTCCACCTCCGGGGCGTAGACGTCCTGGTCGTGGTAGAGCACCTGGCCCTCGACCCGGGCCGAGGGCACCAGGTCGTTCATCCGGTTCAGACAGCGCAGCACGGTCGACTTGCCGCACCCCGACGGGCCGATGAGGGCGGTGATCTCGTTGCGTCCGAACGCCAGGTCGACGTCGTGGACCGCGTGGAATCCGCCGTAGAAGACGTTCAGGCCGCGGGCCTCCATCACCGGGACGGGGCGTTCGGGGATGTCGTGTCCCGGCATCGTGCGGGCGGGGGGGGTGTGGGCGACGGTGTCGGTCACGGTCGGGTCTCCTTGGGGCGGGGGTGCCGGAGGGGTGTGCGGTCGGGGGCGCGGGTGGCGGGCGGGCAGGCGGAGCATCACAGCTCGCGGGTGAAGCGGTTGCGGATCCAGATGGCCACCGAGTTCATCGCCAGCAGGACCCCGAGCAGGAGGATGATCCCGGCGGCGGCAAGGATGCGGAACTCCTCCTGCGGGCGGACGGCCCACTGGAAGATCTGCACGGGCAGGACCGTGTAGGCGCCGTCGAAGAAGCCGTCCGGGTTGTAGGTGACGAAGACGGTGGCCCCGACCAGGAGCAGGGGGGCGGTCTCACCGATGGCCCGGGAGAGCGCCAGGATCGTGCCGGTGACGATCCCCGGCACGGCGGCCGGGAGCACGTGGTGCCAGATGGTCTGCCACTGGGTGGCACCCAGGCCCATCGATCCCAGCCGCAGGCTGTTGGGGACGGCCCTGATCGCCTCGCGCGCCGCCAGGATCACGGTGGGCAGGACCAGGAGCGCCAGGGTGAGCGACCCGGCGTAGGCCACGGGTCCCAGGCTCAGCGGGCCGCGGACGATGAACGCCAGGCCCAGGATGCCGAAGACGATCGAGGGCACGGCCGCCAGGTTCTGGATGTTCAGCTCGATGAAGCGCACCCACGCCTTGGTGTGGTCGGCGAACTCCTCCAGGTAGATCGCGGCGGACACCCCGATCGGGACCACGGTGACGACCACGCCGACCATGACGTAGATCGTGCCGAAGATCGCCGACTGCATGCCGGAGGTCTCCCGGTCCAGCGTCGAGGGCATCTGCGTGATGAGGTTCAGGTCCAGCCGAGGCAGGCCGCGGGCGAAGGCCTGGACGATGACCGCCAGGAGGGTCACGAACGCGAGCACGAGGCAGAGGATCAGGAGCGCCTTGAACACGCCCCCCTTCCACTTGCCTCCGCGCTGACGCCCGTCGAGCCCCAGCTCGGTGACTCGGCGGGCCGCTGCCACGCCGGTGCGGTTGGGGCCGTTCAGACGGGCGGGGTCGAGGGTGGGCCGGCTCATTCGTAGGTCTCCCGGAACTTGCGGACCAGGGCGATGCTGATCATGTTCATGACGAAGGTCATGAGGAAGAGCAGCGCGCCGACGGCGAAGATCGTGTAGTAGGTCGTGGTGCCGTGCCCGATGTCTCCGGTCGAGGTCCGGGCGATGAACGTGGTCATCGTCAGCACCGAGTCGTTGGGCCAGAAGGTCAGGTTGGCCGAGGCTCCGGCGGCCAGCAGCACGATCATCGTCTCGCCGATGGCCCGGGAGATCCCCAGGACGAAGCTCGCGACGATGCCGGAGAGCGCGGCGGGGACGACCACCCGGGTGGCCACCTGCATCCGTGTCGACCCCAGGCCGTAGGCCGCCTGGCTCAGGCCCGAGGGGACGGCGCTCATGGCGTCCTGCGAGATGGAGGCCACCGTGGGGATGATCATGACACCCATGACGAGCCCGGCCGACGCGGCCGAGAAGATGCCCGGCGGCTCGCCGAGCTTCCCGGGCAGGAAGGTGGGCCAGAACTCCCGCAGGAGGGGCGTGACGAAGGTCATCGCGAAGAAGCCGTAGGCGACCGTGGGGACTCCCTCGAGGACCTCCAGGATGGGCTTGAGGACCTTGCGGGCGCGGGTGCCGGCGTACTCGCTGAGGTAGATCGCCGCCCCCAGACCGGCCGGGATCGCGATGAGCAGCGCCCAGAAGGTGACGTTGAGCGTGCCGACCACCAGCCGGAGCACGCCGAAGCTGGGGTTGCTGGAGTTGGTGGGGGCCCAGAAGTCGGTGGAGAAGAAGTCCGCGGGGGCTACCCGCTGGAAGAACTCGACGGTCGGGGGGATCAGGGAGAAGACGATCCCCGCCGTGACCAGGACCGAGAAGGCCGCGCAGAGGAACAGCCATCCGACGACGACCTTCTCCCCCCAGCGGGGGGAGCTCGCCCGGAGCGAGAGCGGTGCGTCCGCCCGGGCCCCGGAGGTGGTCCCCGGACGCGTGATGGTGCTCATGCTCCTCCTTCTGCGGTCCTGGTCACGGGTGGGTGGTGCCGACCGGGGTCAGCGATCCCCGCCGAGGGAGGCGATGGTGGTCGAGGGCGGTCTGCTTCTGCTCCTCGGTCAGCGCGATGAAGCCGGCCGCGTCGGCGATCTCGTCGGAGTTGTTCACGTAGAACTCCGCGAACGCCTTGACCTCGGGCTTGTCGGCGATCGACTCGCCCTTGGGGTAGATGAACAGCTGACGGCCCAGCGGGTTGTAGTCGCCCGCCTGCACGGTCTCCTCGGAGGGCGCGACGCACTCGCCGGCCTCGTTCTCCACCTCGATGGCCTTGACCTGGTCGCCGGCCTCCAGCACGAAGGACAGCGGGATGAAGGCCATGGCGCCCACGCCGCCGGAGACACCGGTGACCGCGGCGTTGTCGTCCTCGCCGATGTCGTTGTAGTCCTGCCGGATGTTCCCCTCCTCGCCGTTGATCGCCTCGGTGAAGTAGTCGAACGTGCCGGAGTCGGTGCCGGGGCCGTAGAGCGTCAGCTCCTCGTCCGGGAACTCGGGGTTGATGTCGCTCCAGGACGCGGCGGTGGAGCCGTCCATCCAGGCGGTGTTGAGCTCCTCGACGGTCAGGCAGGTCGCCCAGTCGTTCTCGGGGTTGACCACGACGGCGAGCCCGTCGTTCGCCACGCCGAGCTCCTCGTAGGTGATGCCGGCCTCCTCGCAGGCGGCGATCTCCTCGTCCTTGATCTGCCGGGAGGCCATCGAGATGTCCGTCTCGCCGTTGCAGAACTTCTCGAAACCGCCACCGGTGCCGGACGTGCCGACGGCGACGCGGACGTCGGGGTTCTCCTGCATGAAGAGCTCGGCGGCCGGCTCGGTGAGCGGGGTGACCGTGGAGGAACCGTCGATGGCGATGTCGCCGGAGAGGGCGCCGTCCTCGGACCCGCCCTCGGTGCTCTCCTCGGAGCCGGCGGCGGCCGGGGTGGTGTCGTCGGTGCTGTCCTCACCGTTGCCGCACGCGGCCAGGACCAGGACGGCGGCGGCCACGACGGAGGTGCGGGCCATGGTCTTGTGCCGAAGGGACACAGGATTTCTTTTCGTACCGGGACGCGGAGGCTCGCCTCCGCCGCTGGCGGTGCCAGCTCCTCCATGGAAGAGGCCGGACATGAACCGTCCGTGGCTCCCGTTGGCCGGGGGGTGACCGTTGGCCGTCGGTCTGTCCCCTGCGTGTCACCTGGTGTTCACCCGGTGCCGGCCGGGGCCCGCTGCGGGGCGGCCCGACCAGCAACGCAGTGCGGTCAGCACCGCGACGTGGGGCCGGTCAGCGCCGCAGGGCGCGGTCTACGGCATCGTCTCCCCGGGCCACCAGGTCCGGCACCCGCGCGCCGTCGTCACCGGCGACCACCCCCAGGCTGAAGCTCGGCACGCCGTCCGACCCGGCCACGGCCGCCAGCTCCAGGAGCCTCTCCCGGGTGACCACGACGTCCTGGAGCTCGCCGAGGGCCTCGGTCACCTCCTCCCACCGGCGGGCGGACTCCTCGGCCACCGGCCCGAGAGCCGGGACCAGGGCCTCCCACCCGTAGCGGGCAGCCTTGGCCCGCTTGCGCGTCTCGTGCCGGTCGTGGAGCGCACCGAGGGCTCCGGGGTCGCCCAGGCCGCCCGGATCCTCCGGGTCGTCGCGACCGGCCGGGTCGTCCCCACCGCTCCCGTCACCCGGGTCGTCGCGACTGGCCGGGTCGTCGCGACCGCCCGCGTCACCCGGGCCGTCGAACGGACGCGTCGCCCGCACCGAGCGGGCCACCCGCTCGACGGCCTGCTCGACGAGGGACGGCAGGACCTCGTCGGCCCGCTGCCGGGCACGAGCCCGCCACGGCGGGTCGGCGAGCAGGTCCAGGAGGGCGTCGGTCAGCTCCAGGTATCGGTCGGAGTCCATTCCGGCACGGAGCGCGTCGTGGGCACGGGCGTGCTCCTTGTCCAGACTGGCCCGGGCGGAGTCGACCACGTCGCCGACGAGCAGGTCTGCCGGCAGGGACTCCAGCCGGCCGAGGACGCGGTCGCGCACCACCTCCGCGTCGCGCGGTGCCCCCAGGAGCCCGGCCAGCCAGGCCACCTCGTCCCGCAGCGGGTCGGTGACCTCGCGGTCGAGCAGTCGGTCGAAGGTGCGCAGGGCGCTCCGCAGGCGCCGGGTGCCGACCCGGGCCTTGTGCACGGCGTCCGGGGCGTCGGCCTGCAGGTCCTCCTCCCGGCCGACGACCGCGGCGACCTGTGCTGCGAGGTAGGCGTGCAGGACCGCGGCGGCGGGGTCGCGAGGACGCAGACCCTGCCCGCGGGCTGCGCGGTCGGGGCGCTTGCCCAGGGCGCGGGCCAGCTTGGACGGGGAGTCCGCCGGGACCACCCCCTGTGCCGCGAACCGGTCGGTGACGGCGTCCAGCAGGGCGTCGTCGGTGGCGGTGGGGACCAGCTCGACCTCCAGCTCGCGCCAGCGACGCTCCTCCGGCAGGGCGGTCACCCGGTCGTCGCACAGGGTGGCCACGACGCTGCCCCGGTCGTCCATGAGCTCCGTCTGGGTCCGGTGGGTGATCAGGGTGGCCACCGGCAGGAGGGTGGCGTCCAGGCCGGTCGGCCAGTCGGTGCCGAGGGCGGCCACGACCGCGCGCAGATGACCGTCGGGCACCCGCGTCCGGCCCGGGCCCCGGGTCAGCGGCGAGTGCAGCTCCAGGCGCGAGCCGTCGGGCCGCGGAAGCTTCACGTGCCACCCCTCGTCGGGTCCCCCCTCGCGTCGGCGCAGGGTGATCCGGTGCCGGATCAGCAGCAGGTCGGTGGTGTCCAGGTACACCGCCCGCATCCGGTGCTCGACCGTCTCGCCGACCTCCAGCAGGCCCTCGAGCCGAGGAAGGGCCTCCTCCTCCGCCAGGGCGAACGTCCGCTCCCGTTCGACCTGCTCGTGGGTCACTGCTCGTCCGGTTCCGGCGGCACCGGCGGCCGGTGGTCCCCCGGCTGGTCGTACCACCCGTCGTTCTCCCGGGCGATCTGGGTGAAGCGCTCGCGCAGCCCCTCGTACGCCCCGCCCCCGGAGGCGTCCGGCAGACGGGTGTCGAGCACGTAGACGGCCCACTCGTGGTCCTCGTCGTCCTCCTCCGTCCGGGCGGCCTCCCTGATGACCCGGACCTGGGCGAAGCCCTCCTCGCGGAGCTCCTCGGCCAGCTCTTCGGCGCCCTCACGGTCGGGAAGGATGATGAGGTGCTCGCTGCCTGGGTGCGGTGTGCTCACGGCTCCCAGGGTATGGCGTGATCGGCACCCGGGGCGGACCGATGGATCCGTCGAGGTCCGCACCGGGAGCGTCCCCGCAGGCCGGGGTCTCCTGCGCCTGGCAGGCCGACGGCCAGGGTGTGTCGGACACCTCTCGTACGTTTGTCCTATGAGGGAGTCCTGGGGTGGGGAGGTGTTGCGGACCTCGGCGGGGGCGCTGGTCGGGGAGGGTTCGTGGCCGGCGGCGCGGTTGCCGGGGGAGCGGGTGGTGGGGTGTCTGCGGGAGGCGGGTCGGGAGGCCACCCTCGCCGACCTGGCGGCTCAGGACGTGGCGCTGGTGCAGGACGTCGAGCTGGACGCGGCCCTGGGTGCGGTGTCGGTGGTGGCGGGGGCGGTGGAGCGGGCTCGGGTGCGGCTGGCGGTGGAGGCCGCCGGCCGGGGGCTGCCCACCGCGGCCGGGATGACCCTGACCGACTGGTTGCGCGCCCGCTGCCCGGAGGTGCCCCGGGGTGTGCTGCACGACCTGGTGCGCCTGGCCCGGGCCGGGCAGGAGGGGGTGCACGCACCCCTGCTGGAGGGGGTGCTGTCCGGCGGCATGCCGCTGGCCCGGGCGGCCAGCCTGCACCGGGCGCTGGCCCGGATCCGGGGGGCGCTGTCCCCGCAGGACTACGAGCAGGCGGTGGGGCTGCTGGCCGACGCCGGGTGCAACCCCGTGTTCGAGGAGGCGGACGTCGCCCGGGTGAGCGGCCGGTTGCTGGCCGCGTGCCTGCCGGAGAAGGAGCACGAGGAGCGGCGCCGCGCCCAGCACCAGCTGCGCGACGTGCACGAGTCGTCCCTGGCCGACGACGGATCCGTGCAGCGGATCATCATGACCTTCGGCGAGGACGGCGACTACCAAGCCGTCCGCGCGATCCTGAGGTCACCCCTGGCCGCACCGGCCACCGCAGTGGAGGTCGAGGCCACCGGCCAGCAGGACACCCGCACCCCCGGGCAGCGCCGGTACGACGCGCTGATGACGGTGCTGCGCCGCGGTGTGGCCGGCACCAGAGGTGAGCCCACCACGCCCAAGGCCACCGTGGTGGTGACCATGGACCTGGACACCCTGCGCGCCGACCTGGCCGACACCGGTGGGCTCGTGCCCGGGTGCGGCGCCACCCTGGAGGGCGACCTGGTCGCCGCGGAGTCGGTGCGCCGGCTGGCGTGCGAGGCCGACCTGGTCCCGATGGTCCTGGGCAGCGAGGGTGAGGTGCTGGACCAGGGCCGCCGCCAGCGCCTGGTCACCCCCGGGCAGCGCCTGCGCCTGGCCGTGCGCGACCGCGGCTGCACCATCCCCGGGTGCACCGTCCCGGCGACCTGGTGCGAGGCCCACCACATCCTGCCCTGGGCCCGAGGTGGCCGCTCGGACCTGTCCAACTACGCCCTGCTCTGCCCGCGGCACCACACCTGGGTCCACGACAAAGGGCTCACCGCCACCATCACCACCCACGGCACCACCTGGCACCTGAGATGACCCCGCCCCGCACCCGGCCCACCACCGGCCGGGCCACACCCATGCCCCATCTCATCCCCGACTGCCAGGCCCGTGTGACCGGGACCCGCACAGCCGGGGCACAGACGCCTCCGGCCCTCACCCTGAACGTCCGGGGCACAGGCGCCTCCGGCCCTCACCCGGTCAGCCGGGCACAGGCGCCTCCGGCCCTCACCCGGTCAGCCGGGCACAGGCGCCTCCGGCCCTCACCCGGACGGCCGGGGCACGGGCGCGTACGACCCTGACCGGGGAACCGCGCCACAGACTCGGCGGGAGCTCACAGCGGACTGCCGCACCCGGTCACTCCACCGCCCCGACGTCGGAGCGGGCCGCGTGCTCGTGGAGGGTGAGCGGCTCGGGGGCGCGCAGCCAGGGCAGTGCCCCGAGCAGGCAGACCACCCCGGTGACCGCGAAGGCCACCGGGAAGCCCCAGGTGTCGGCGACCAGCCCGATGAGGATCGGCCCGACGATGGCGCCACCGTCCTGGGCCATCTGGAAGACGGAGAGGACCTTGCCCGCGTTGCGCTCCTGACCGACGACGTCGGCCACGGCGGCCTGCTGACCCGGGTTGACCATGCCCGCCCCCACCCCGGAGACGACGGCCAGGGCGAGGAGCACCGACAGCCCGACCGAGCTGGACCCGGGGACGGTGGCCAGCCCCATGAGCCCCATGCCTGCCCCCATGACGAGCAGCCCCACGAGGACCAGCGGCCGCCGGCCGACCCGGTCGGCGGCGCGACCGGAGAACTGCAGGGTGACGGCCGTGCCGACCGCGCTGACCGCGAGCACGACGCCGGCCGCCCACGGCTGGTCGAGCACGGCGATCGCCAGCAGGGGAAGCACCGCCATGCGGACGCCGAAGTTGGTCCACCCGTTGGCCACCCCGGAGACCAGGGCTGCCCGGTAGACCGGGGAGGCCCAGGCCTCGGCGAGTGACATCGTGGGGCGCTCGGCGGACCCCGCCGGCGGAGCGGGCAGCCGCTCCCCTCCGAGACCCACGGCCACCACGACGGCGGCGACGACCAGCACCACGGCATACACGACGAAGGGTGCCCGCAGGCCGAACCCGGCGAGCAGGCCGCCCAGGAGGGGCCCGGCCATGCCGCCGATGAGGAAGGCCGAGGCGTAGGCGGAGGAGACCCGGCCGCGCAGGTGCGGGGGTGCGAGGCGGACGAGGAGGGCCATCGCCGAGATGGTGAACATCGTCGAGCCGATGCCGCCGAGCCCCCGGAAGAGCAGGAGCTGGCCGTAGGACTGGGCGAACGCGGTCGCCAGCGAGGAGACCGCCACCACCAGGAGGCCGGCGAGGTAGACGGGCCGTTCGCCCAGCCGGGAGACCAGGGCGCCACCGGCGGGTGCGAAGACGAGCCGGAAGAAGGCGAACGCGGACACCACGACCGAGGCCGCGGCCACGCCGACGTCGAAGGAGCGGGCGTAGGCCGGCAGGACCGGGGAGACGATCCCGAAGCCGAGGGCGATGACGAACGCGGCGCCGACGAGGATCCAGATCGGGGGCGGGATGCGGGTGTCGACGGCGGCGCGGGCCGCGGTCGGGCGGCGGTCCGGGCCCCCCGGGCTCCCGGCACCGGCGGCTCCGGTGCGGGTCGGGCGGTCAGCGGGGCTGGGCACGCAGGTGCTCCCTCAGGTAGGGCAGGGTGACGTCGACGAATCCGTGGCTGGTGGGCCGGATGAGCTCGCGGTCGATGAGCCTGGCGCGGTAGACGTTCTGCTGCTGCATCGGCACCCCCATCCGCTCGGCGATCTCCCGGGTCGAGGAGGGCCCGTCGTCCACGGCCATGGCGCGCAGGTAGGAGCGCTGCCCTCGGGCAGGGGTGCCACCGCGGGTGCGTGCACGAGCCGGCCCATCCGCTCGACGACCAGGGGTCGGGTCGAGCGCACGTGCCGAACGGTGACCTCCTCCCGGGCGGGGTCCACCCGCCAGGCGTGGTAGCCGACGAGCTGGAGCAGGTAGGGGTAGCCGTGGACGATCTCCACGAGGGCGGCGACCGCGTCGTCGGCGAGCGTGCGACCGGCGTCGCTCACGGTGGCCCGGGCGGCCTCGGCGACCTCCTCGGCGGTGAGCAGGTCGAGGTGGACGCGCTCGGCCCGACGCAGGAAGGTGGTGCCGCCCTGACGCAGCAGCTGGTCCACCCCCACGGGCAGACCGGCGGCGGCGAAGGCGACCTCGCGCTCGTCGCGGACCAGGTGCTGGTAGACCGTCGCAAACCGCCCCACGACCTGCGGGTCGGCGTCCTGGACCTCGTCGAGGGTGAACATCATCCCGGTCTCGTGGACGGCCAGGACGTCGCTGAGACGCTCCAGCAGCCGGGTCAGCGAGCGGTGCACCGGATAGCGGTCCTCGACCTCGGTGGAGACGGAGCCGACGCCGCTCACGCCCGCCCCGGTGAACCGGCGCCTCACGGCCGTCGCATCGTGCTCGGCGAGGAGCGCGGGCACGGTCGAGGTCTCGAGCTCGGTGAGCATGTCCGGCCCCTCGGGCAGCCGCAGCACCAGCCACCCCCGGGTCCGGGCGATCTCCTCCAGCTCGTTGAGGACCACGGTCTTGCCCATCCCCCGTGCGCCGCTGACTAGCAGCGACCGCAGGGGCGAGCCGGGACCCTCGTCGAGGGCCACGTCGACGTCCTGCAGGAGGTCGGTGCGGCCGGCGAGCACCCGGGGGGACACGCCGAAGCTGGGTCGGAACGGGTTGGTCGTCCCCGGCACGCCTCTCACCTCCACCTCCGCTACCGCCGTCGGTCTCCGCCGGGTCCTACGCTCACCGCCGGTCTCCGCCGGGTCCTAAGCTCACCGTCGGCCTCCCCGGGTCCTACGCTCACCGTCGGCCTCCGCCGGGTCGGCGATCACCGTCGGCCTCCGTCGGAGCCGCGCTCACCGTCCAGCCTGGCCGCAGCGCTGTGTCATCTGTTACATCTCCTGGCGCCTGTTACATCTGTTGCATCCTCGCCCGGAGCGACCAGACTAACCGCGGGGTCCGACATCTCCCAGCCGGGCCACCAGCGCCGGGAGGGCCGCGGCCGCGGTGGCACGCCATACCTCGTCCGCAGCCTCGGTCACCGCGGTCGGTGCCGGGTTGACCTCGACCACCGGTACCCCGCCCACCCCCGCCAGGTGGGGGATCGTCGCGGCGGGGTGCACCAGCCCGGAGGTGCCGACGACGAGGAGCAGGTCGGCCTCCCGGGCGACGTCCACCGCCGCCAGGAAGCCGTCCTCGGGGAGCGCCTCGCCGAACCAGACGACCCCCGGTCGTACCGGGCCTCCGCAGGTGTCGCAGGGCGGCGGGTCCACCCGGGCGACCGGCTCGTCCAGCTCCGGGTACACCGCGCCACCGGGCCTGCCGCACACGCTGCAGCGCAGCGCGAACAGGCTGCCGTGCACGTGGGCCAGGACCTCCGAGCCGGCCCGCTCGTGCAGGTCGTCGACGTTCTGGGTGACGATGCCAAGGCGCACGCCCGGACGGGCCTGCCACCCGGCGAGCGCCAGGTGGCCCGGGTTCGGCTGGGCCCGGCGCACGAGGGTGGCCCGCCAGGCGTACCAGGCCCACACCTGCGCCGGGTCGGCCGCCCAGGCGCCCGGGGTGGCCAGCTCCAGGGGGTCGAAGCGCTCCCACAGCCCGACCTGGGCGTCGCGGAAGGTGGGGATCCCCGACTCCGCCGAGATCCCGGCCCCGGTGAGCACGCACACCCGTGCGGCATCCCGCGCCAGCTCCAGGATCCGCGGCGGGACCTCGACCGCGCCCGACGGGGTGCCCTCGGCCGTCCCCCCGGGTCCGACCAGGGACGTCACGGACGCCTCAGCGGGACGAACCTGTACCAGCCCGGGGCAGGCTCGATCTTCGCCTCCCCGGCCGCCCTGGTGACGGTCACGAGCCGACCCTCCAGGGGCAGCACCATCCGTCCGTCGTCGACGAGCTGGTCGACCAGCTCCTCGGGCAGCTCGCGGGCCATCGCCGAGACCAGGATGCGGTCGAACGGGGCGGCGTCGGGCGCCCCCAGCTCCCCCTCCGCGGCCACACGGACCTCGGCCCGTCCCAGGCCGTCGCGACGCAGCCGGGCGGCCGCGTCCTCGACGAGCTCGGGCACGATGTCGACCCCGACGACGCGGCCCTCGGCTCCGACGAGGCGGGCCAGGATCGCGGTGGTCCAGCCCGAGCCGCACCCGACGTCGAGGACCTGCTGGCCGGGCCGTACGTCGAGCAGGTCGAGCATGGTGCGCACCGTGGTCGGTTGGGAGCAGGTCGCCTCGTGGCCGATCGCCACCGGTGCGTCGATCCCCGCCCGCTCGCGGACGCCCTCGGGCAGGTAGCCGGCCCGGGGCGTGGCGTCCATGGCCCGGCGGACGGGGCTGTCGCGTCGTCGCCCGAACACCCCTCCACGGTATGCCGTCGCGCCCCCGCCCGCCTCCCTGACCCGTCCGCGCCACCTCCCTGGCCGGTCAGGGCCGCCTCCCTGACCCGTCCGGACGGGCCGGGCCCGCGCCTAGTCTGTCCCGGTGACGACCAGTGCTCCCGACCCCGCGCCGCCGACGACCGTGCCGGCCGGGCGCATCGAGGTCCGGGGCGCCCGGCTGCACAACCTGCGCGACGTGGACGTCGACCTGCCGCGGGACGCGTTGGTCGCGGTGACCGGGGTGAGCGGCTCGGGCAAGTCCAGCCTGGCCTTCGGCACGATCCACGGCGAGGCGCAGCGGCGCTACCTGGACTCGGTCGCCCCCTTCGCCCGGCGGCTGATCCACGCGGCGGTCGACCCGCAGGTCCGGGACGTGCACGGCCTGCCGCCCACCGTCGCGCTCGAGCAGGGGCGAGGCTCCGGCACGTCGTCCCGCTCGACCGTGGGGACGGTGACCACGGCGGGCAGCACGCTGCGGATGCTGTGGTCGCGGTGCGGCGACTACCCGGCGGACGTGGGGCCGATGGACTCCGACCACTTCTCGGCGAACACCGCCGCGGGTGCCTGCCCGGGGTGCGGCGGGCTGGGGGTCGAGCACGTGCCGACCGAGGCCTCGATGGTGCCCAACCCCTCGCTGTCCGTCGCCGAGGGCGCGGTCGCGGCCTGGCCGGGGGCGTGGCTGGGCAAGAACTACCGCGACATCGTCGCCACCCTGGGGCACGACGTGGACGTGCCGTGGCACGACCTGCCGCGAGCGACCCGGGAGTGGATCCTGTTCACCGACGAGCAGCCGGTCGTCACCGTCGTGCCCACGCGGGACCCGGAGCGCATCCAGCGGCCCTACCGGGGCACCTTCTCCTCGGCCCGTCGCTACGTGCTGCGGACGCTGGCCGAGACGCGGAGCACCACCCAGAGGCAGCGGGCGCTGCGGCACGTCGAGTCGCGGCCGTGCGAGGTCTGCTCCGGCCGGCGGCTGCGGCCCGAGGCCCTGCGCGTGCGCTGGCAGAAGATGGCGATCGACGAGGCGTCCGCACTTGCGGTCTCGACGCTGCTGCCGCTCCTGCAGCGGCGGCTGGCCGCGTCCGAGGACGGGGCCGGGGCCGGGACGCACCCGGGCTCGGCGCGGACCGAGGCCGAGCGGGTGCTGCTGGAGGACGTGTCCGGTCGGCTGGAGCTCATGGTGGAGCTCGGCCTGGGCCACCTGGCCCTCGGGCGGTCGGTGGCCACGGTGAGCTCCGGGGAGCTGCAGCGGCTGCGCCTCGCCACGGCGCTGCGGTCGGGGCTGTTCGGGGTGGTCTACGTGCTCGACGAACCGTCGGCCGGCCTGCACCCCAGGGACACCGACCGGTTGGTGCGGCTGCTGCGCGAGCTGGTGTGCGCGGGCAACACCGTCGTGGTCGTCGAGCACGACATGGCGGTGGTGCGGCGCTGCGACTGGGTCGTCGACGTGGGCCCGGGGGCGGGGACGGAGGGCGGGGAGGTGCTGTGGTCCGGACCGGTCTCCGGTCTCGCCGCGGTCACGACGTCGGTGACGGCCCGCTACCTCGACCGTCCGGTGCACCCGGAGGAGATCCACCCGACCTCAGCGCCGGGGACGACGGGCGGGCCCGCCCGACAGGACACCCGGGGCGTCCCGACGGGTCGCGCAGCACGCCGCGGAGCGGGTGGGGTGCTGGAGCTGCGCGGCCTGACCAGGCACACCGTGCGCGGGGTCGACCTCGACCTGCCGCTGGGCGCGCTCACGGTGGTCACCGGCATCTCCGGCTCGGGCAAGACCAGCCTGCTCGACGCCGTCCACGACGTGGTCGGCGAGCAGCTGGCCCGGGTCGAGGACGAGCGCGCGCCGGAGGACTCGGCGACCGACGCGGAGGACGACCTGCAGGACGGGCCGTCCGCGAACGACCTCGCGGGGCAGGCGGGACCGGAGGGTCCGGCCCGGGCCGTCGCCCGGGCGAGCGGGCACGGCATACCGACCCGGGTCGTGCGGATCACGCAGAAGCCGATCGGCCGCTCCCCCCGCTCGACGCTGGCGACCTACACCGGCCTGTGGGACCCCGTGCGCCGGCTCTTCGCGGCGACGCAGGAGGCGCGGGAACGGGGGTTCACCGCGAGCCGGTTCAGCTTCAACACCGCGGCCGGACGCTGCCCGACCTGCCAGGGCGAGGGGGCGGTGTCGGTCGAGCTGCTCTTCCTGCCCGGGACGTACTCGGCGTGCCCCGACTGCCGGGGCGACCGGTTCGGGGCGGAGACGCTGGAGGTCCGGTGGCAGGGGCGGACCGTGGCGGACCTGCTGCGGCTCACCGTGTCCCAGGCCCTGGACGCGCTCGGCGAGGTGGCGCCGGCGCGCCGGGCGCTGGCCGCGCTGCAGGCCCTGGGGCTGGGCTACCTCGCCCTGGGGCAGCCGGCCACCGAGCTGTCCGGCGGGGAGGCCCAGCGGATCAAGCTGGCGACGGAGCTGCAGAAGGAGCGGCGGGCGCCGACGCTGTACGTGATGGACGAACCCACCACCGGGCTGCACCCGGCCGACGCCCACCGCCTGCTGGCCCAGCTGCACACCCTGGCCGACAGCGGCCACACCGTGCTGCTGGCCGAGCACGACCCCGCCGCGGAGCAGACCGCGGACCACGTGGTCGAGCTCGGGCCGGGGGCCGGGGGCGACGGGGGTCGCGTGGTCCGCGCGGGGGGGCCACCCTGGTCGGCGGTCGGCCCGACAGGCTGACGTGGCGCCCACCGGGTGCCGCTCAGGACCGGCTGGTGTCCTCCCGGCAGGGACGCCGACCGCGGTGTCCGGCCGGGGTGGCTCCGAGCGACCGGGAGGAACCCGTCAGTCCTCGAACGGCCAGCCCTGCGGACGCCAGAGCGTCAGCGAGGTGCCCGGGGAGGTCGGCCGCGGGCGGGTGCCGGCGCGCAGGGCCACCACCTCGCCGTGACGGCCGGCGGCGAAGACCCGGGGCAGCTGGCCCACGGCCTCGCGCAGCGCGTGGTTCTCGGCGGTCAGCCGAGCCACCCGGGAGCGCAGGTCCTCGACCTCGTTCTCCAGGTCGAGGACCCGACGGATGCCCCCGAGGCCGACCCCCTCGGCCGAGAGCCGCTGGACCTCGCGCAGCCGGTCCACGTCCCGCGCCGAGTAGCGGCGGCCGCCGCCGCGGGTGCGGGACGGCACGACCAGGCCCAGCCGGTCGTACTGGCGCAGGGTCTGGGCGTGCATCCCGGCGAGCTCGGCCGCGACCGAGATCACGTAGACGGGAGTGTCCCGATCCATGCTCATCACCCCTGGGCGCGCCTCATCAGCTCGGCGCGCGGGTCCGTGCCGACCTCCTCGGCCTGCAGGGTCTCCACGGCCGCCCGGGCGTCGTCGGAGAGCCGCTGGGGCACGACGACCTGCACCCTGGCCCGGAGGTCACCGGCGCCCCCCTTGGCCTTGATGCCGCGTCCCTTGACCCGCAGCACCCGCCCCGAGGGCGTGCCGGGCGCGATCCGCACCTTCACCGGCGCGCCCTCCAGCGTGGGCACCTCGACGGTGGCCCCGAGGGCCGCCTCGGCGAAGGTCACCGGCAGGTCGACGGTGAGGTCGTCGCCCTCCCGGCCGAACACGGGGTGCGGCTCCACGGTGACGTGCAGGATGAGGTCGCCCGGCTCGCCGCCCGGGACCGGTGCCGGCATCCCCTTGCCTCGCAGCCGGATCCGCTGGCCGTCCTTGACGCCCGCGGGGATGCGGGTGGTGATGCGCCCGCCGTCGGGCTTGCTGAGGGAGACCGTGTCACCGGTCGTCGCGGCCCGGAAGTCGATCGTGGTGCGCGCCTCGACGTCCTGGCCACGGACCGTGCGACCACCGCCGGGGTAGCTCCCGCCGGGGAACCCTCCCCCGCCCGGGCGACCCTGCCCGCCACCGGGGAAGCCTGGCCGCCGCCCGGGAAGCCCTGCCCGCCGAACCCGCCGGCGCCGCCGAAGGCACCGAGCAGGTCCTCGAGGTCGATGCCTCCGGCACCGGGGCCGCCCGAGGTGCTGAAGCGCACGTTCTGGGCACCCCCACCGCCGCCGAACATCTGGGCGAAGACGTCCTCGAAGCCACCGGTCCCACCGGCGGCCCCGGGGCCGCCCGCGGTGAAGCGGGCCCCGCCGCCCATGGCGCGGACCGCGTCGTACTGCTTGCGCTGCTCGGCGTCGGAGAGAACCGCGTAGGCTTCACCGATGTCCTTGAACCGCTGCTCCGCCGCGGCGTCACCGGGCTTGGCGTCCGGGTGCCACTCGCGGGCGAGCTTGCGGTAGGTCTTCTTCAGCGTCTTCTCGTCGACGTCCTTGGGCACGCCGAGGATCGCGTAGAAGTCCTTGTCCATCCAGTCCTGGCTGACCACCGGTCCTCACCTCCTCCTTCGTCGTCCCGGTCGTTGCGCTGCGCTGTCGTCCTGCTGGCCCCCGCCCCGGCCGGTCCGGGGGGACCGGCCGGGAGGGGTATGACGTGGGTCGGCTCACCCGGCGTCCGCCACGGCCACCCGAGCCGCGCGGACGACGAGCTCGTTGACCTTGAACCCGGGCTGGACGACCTGGACGATCGTCATGCCGGTGGCCCCGTCGGGCAGGTCCGCCTGCTCGGCGGGCAGGTGCATGAGGGCCTCGTGGACGGTCGGGTCGAACTCCTCGCCGACCTCGCCGACCCGCTCCACGCCGAAGCGTCCCAGCGTCCCCTCCAGCTTCTCGGCGATCGCGGCGAACGGGCCCTCGACGAGGTCGCCGTGCTCGCGCGCCGAGTGGATGTCGTCCAGGACCGGGAGCATGGCCTCCACGACCGCCGCGACCGCGCGGGTACGGTCACCCTCGCGCTCCCGCTGGGTGCGGTTGCGGAAGTTGACGAACTCGGCCTGCATCCGGCGCATCTCCTCGAGCCGCTCGGCGGCCAGGGCGGTGTCCGGGTGCAGGTCGGCCGTCCCGGCGGTGTCGGCGGAGGCCTCCGTCGACGCCCCACCGGGGGCGCCGGGGCCGGCGCCGGCCGCGCCGGCGTCGGCGTCCCCCGCCCCGGCCGGGGAGGACTTGACGCCCTCCCCGACCGTGGCGCGCGGCATACCCGTCTCGGGGTCGATGCGACGCTTGTCCCGGATCACCGGACCGCGACCGTCCTGGAGCTCCTCCTCGCGGGAGGTGTCCGGGGTGTCGTGGTGGTCGGTCACTTGGTCTCCTCGTCGTCCACGACCTCGGCGTCCACGACGTCGACGTCGCCGTCGTCACCGGAGCCGGTGCGGCTGCTGTCCACGTCCGCCGCGCCGGTAGCGTCGGCGAACCCGGCCCCCGCGCCGGCACCCTCGGCACCGGGCTGCTGGGCGTACATGGCCGAACCCATCTTCTGGGACTCGGTGGACAGCGTCTCCATCTTGGCCTTGATGTCCTCGATCGAGGCGCCGGACTCGGGCTTGAGGGCCTCCTTGAGGTCCGCCAGGGCGCTGTCGACCGGGCCGCGCGCGTCCGCCGGGACCTGCTCGCCGGAGTCCGTCAGGAACTTCTCGGTCGAGTAGACCAGCTGCTCGGCGGTGTTGCGGGTCTCGGTCTCCTCGCGCCGCTGCTTGTCCTCCTCGGCGTGCGCCTCGGCGTCCTTGACCATGCGCTCGATCTCCTCCTTGGGCAGCGCACTGCCGCCGGAGATGGTCATCGACTGCTCCTTGCCCGTGCCGCGGTCCTTGGCGGAGACGTGCACGATGCCGTTGGCGTCGATGTCGAAGGTGACCTCGATCTGCGGCACGCCGCGGGGCGCCGGGGCGATGCCGGTCAGCTCGAAGTTGCCCAGCAGCTTGTTGTGCTGGGCGATCTCGCGCTCGCCCTGGTAGACCTGGATCCCCACCGACGGCTGGTTGTCGCTGGCCGTGGTGAAGACCTCGCTGCGCTTGGTCGGGATCGCGGTGTTGCGCTCGATCAGGCGGGTCATGATGCCGCCCTGGGTCTCGATGCCCAGGCTCAGCGGGGTGACGTCGATGAGCAGCACGTCCTTGCGCTCACCCTTGAGGACGCCGGCCTGCAGAGCGGCGCCGACGGCGACGACCTCGTCCGGGTTGACGCCCTTGTTCGGCTCCTGGCCCCCGGTCATCTTGGTGACCAGCTCGGCGACGGACGGCATGCGGGTGGAACCGCCGACGAGGACGACGTGGTCGATCTGGTTGAGCGAGATTCCGGCGTCCTTGATCACCTGCTCGAAGGGAGCCTTGGTGCGCTCCAGCAGGTCGGAGGTCATCTGCTCGAACTGGGCGCGGGTGAGGGTCTCGTCCAGGTGGATCGGACCGTTCTCCCCCATCGAGAGGTACTGCAGGTTCAGGGTGGTGCTCGTCGAGGAGGAGAGCTCCTTCTTGGCCTGCTCGGCGGCGTCCTTGAGCCGCTGGAGGGCGATCTTGTCCTTGGACAGGTCCACGCCGGACTGGTTCTTCACCGTGGTGACCAGGTGGTCGATGATCCGCTGGTCCCAGTCGTCACCACCGAGCTTGTTGTCGCCGTGGGTGGCCTTGACCTGGATGGTCGCGAAACCGTCCTCGGCGTCCTTGCCCACCTCGAGCAGGGACACGTCGAAGGTGCCGCCACCGAGGTCGAAGACGAGGATGAGCTCGTCCTCCTTGCCCTTGTCCAGCCCGTAGGCCAGCGCGGCGGCGGTCGGCTCGTTGACGATCCGCAGGACGTTGAGGCCGGCGACCTCCCCGGCGTCCTTGGTGGCCTGGCGCTCCGCGTCGTCGAAGTAGGCCGGCACGGTGATGACCGCGTCGGTGACCGGCTCACCCAGGTAGGACTCGGCGTCCCGCTTGAGCTTCATGAGGATGCGGGCGCTGATCTCCTGGGGGGTGTACTTCTTGTCGTCCACCGTCGTGTTCCAGTCGGTGCCCATGTGGCGCTTGACGGAGCGGATGGTGCGGTCCACGTTGGTCACGGCCTGCCGCTTGGCGACCTCACCGACGAGGACCTCGCCGTTCTTGGCGAAGCTGACCACGGACGGGGTCGTGCGACCACCCTCCGCGTTGGCGATGATCTCCGGCTCGCCACCGGTGAGGACGGCGACCGCCGAGTTGGTGGTGCCGAGGTCGATGCCGACTGCACGTCCCATGCGTTGCTCTCCTTGGTATGTCGTGCCGCCGCGCCCGGGCGGGCGCCGCGACGTGGATTGACACGTCTGCACTCAACCCTGGAGAACCGGGCGACCTGTTGTCAAACCGGGACTCATCGAAGTTGAGTTCACCTGGCTCAACCCGGGCCGCTCGTGGTTCATTCCCCGGGCGTGCGCCAGCATGGAGGCATGACGACGCTGCAGCTGACTCCGAAGCTGGTCATCGGCCGACCGGATGAGCCCGGGGGCGCCGACCGGGCTATCGCGTACTACCGACAGGTGCTCGGCGCCGAGGTGGTCTCCCGCCACACCATGGGCAGGGCGGTCGTGTTGGCCGAGCTCGCCCTGCCGGGGGGCTCCAGCCTCCAGGTCAAGGACGCCGACGAGCACGACCCCGGCTCCCCCGAGCAGGGGAGGGGCGTGATCCTCAGCCTGGTCTGCGCCGACCCCGACGCCCTCGTCTCCCGTGCCCTCGACGGTGGAGGCGAGCTGGTCTTCCCGGTCCAGGATCAGCCCTACGGTTCCCGCCAGGGTCGCTTCCGGGACCCCTTCGGCCACCAGTGGATCGTGGGCACGCCGCTGACGATGAGCGAGGCGCAGATCCAGGACGCGCTGGACGCGTGGGACGCCGCCGAGGAGGGGCCGCAGGACTCCTGACCCGGCCCCGCGACGCCCGGTCTTCCAAGCAGGGACAAGCCCGGTCCGGCAGGGAAGAAATGCGTTGGTGCGCACGGTGCGGTGTGTCAGGCTCGCGTCATGGGGCACGTCGACCTGGCCGGGATCGGCTACGTCCTGCCCGACGGCAGGCCGTTGCTGACCGACGTCGGCTTCCGGGTCGGCGAGGGGGCCACGGTCGCGCTCGTCGGCCCCAACGGCGCCGGCAAGACCACCCTGCTGCGCATCGTCGCCGGGGACCTCGCCCCGCACGAGGGGTCGGTCGGCCGGTCCGGCGGGCTCGGGGTGATGCGGCAGTTCGTGGGGTCGGTGCGGGACGGCTCGACCGTGCGCGACCTGCTCGTCTCCGTCGCGCCGGCCCGCGTCGCCGAGGCCGCCCGGGCCCTCGACGCGGCCGAGCTGGCGATCATGGAGGTCGACGACGAGCCGGCGCAGATGGCCTACGCCCAGGCGCTGGCGGACTGGGGCGACGCGGGAGGGTACGAGCAGGAGACCCGGTGGGACGAGGTCACCACCGCGGCCCTGGGACCGGCGTTCGAGCAGGCCCAGTGGCGCCGCGTCGCCACCCTCTCCGGCGGGGAGCAGAAGCGGCTCGTGCTGGAGGCCCTGCTGCGCGGACCCGACGAGGTGCTGCTGCTCGACGAGCCGGACAACTACCTCGACGTCCCCGGCAAGCGGTGGCTGGAGGAGCAGCTGCTGGCCACGCCCAAGACCGTGCTGCTCGTCAGCCACGACCGTGAGCTGCTCAGCAGGACGGCCACCCGCGTGGTGACCCTCGAGCCCGGCGCGGCCGGGGCGTCCGCGTGGACCCACCCGGGATCGTTCGCGACCTGGCACCAGGCGCGGGCCGACCGCAACGCCCGGCTGGAGGAGATGCTGCGGCGCTGGGAGGAGGAGCACGCCAAGCTGCGCAGGTTGATGCTGATGTACAAGCAGAAGGCCGGCTACAACGACCTCATGGCCGGGCGCTACCAGGCCGCCCGGACCCGGTTGCGCAGGTTCGAGGAGGCCGGCCCGCCGGAGAAGGTCGCCCGCGAGCAGCACGTGACGATGCGCCTCACCGGTGGCCGCACCGCCAAGCGCGCCGTCGTCTGCGAGCGGCTGGAGCTGCTCGGCCCGGACGGGGTCGGGGAGGCCCTCATGCGCCCCTTCGACCTGGAGCTCTGGTACGGCGAGCGGGTCGCGGTGCTCGGCTCGAACGGGTCGGGCAAGTCGCACTTCCTGCGCCTGCTGGCCGGTGGGGGCTCGGACCCCGAGCCGGAGCAGCAGCCCGTGGGCGAGGTCCGGCCGCCGCAGGTGCGGCACACCGGGGTGGCACGCCTGGGCTCACGGGTGCGACCCGGCTGGTTCGCGCAGACCCACGAGGGCCAGGGGTTCGCCGGCCGGACCCTGCTGGAGATCCTGCACCGCGGGGACGACCACCGTCGTGGGCGGACGAGGGAGGAGGCGGCGCGCGTGCTGGACCGCTACGAGCTGGCGCGCCAGGCCGAGCAGACCTTCGACACCCTCTCCGGCGGGCAGCAGGCACGGTTCCAGATCCTCGTGCTGGAGCTGTCGGGCGCGACCCTCCTGCTGCTGGACGAGCCCACGGACAACCTCGACATCGACTCGGCCGAGGCGCTCGAGGAGGGGTTGGCCGGGTTCGAGGGCACCGTGCTGGCCGTCACCCACGACCGGTGGTTCGCCCGCCGGTTCGACCGCTTCGTGGTCTTCGGGGCGGACGGCACCGTCCGCGAGGCCGACGAACCCGTGTGGGAGGAGGGACGGGTGCGCCGACCGTGACGCCGCGCGGTCCGTGACGACGGAGGAGCACCCTCGGGTGGATGAGAGGGTGGGGTCCGACCACGTGATGGACGGGGAGTGCCGGAATGAGTGAGCAGGGACGACAGGGAGGCGCCGAGGGCGGCCCACCCGTGGGCTCCCCCGCCGCGGACGGGCTCGCGCCCGGTGAGCAGGAGCAGCTGGTCTACGTGCTGGAGACCCGTTTCGCCGCCTCCCGGGACGCGGCCGCCGCGGCGCTGCGGGAGGCCGAGCGCGAGCTGGCGCAGGCCCGGGAGAGACGCGAGCGCGCCGAGCACGCCGCCGCCGCCGGGGCGGAGTACACCTCCGACCCCCTGCCCTTCATGCGGCAGTCGGTCGACGAGGAGGTCGACGCCCTGGAGCGCAAGACGACCGGGAAGAAGGTCAGGGCCTCCTACCGGTTCCTGCTCGACCGGTCGGTGGAGCTGGCCGCGGCCGAGGTGGCCCGCTTCCACGAGGACCGCCGGGCGGTGCTGAGGGAGGCTCGGGAGGGTCTGGAGGCGTGCCGGGCGGCCGAGGCGCGGGCCGCCGAGGCGGTCGCCGCGGCCCGGCTCACGGACGAGCGGGTCCGCTCGGCCGAGGAGTCCGCCCGTCGCGGGCTGGGCACGATGCTGGAGAAGCTCGCGGGCCGACGCCCCTGAGACCCGCCCGCGGGCGGCCGCCCCGGAGACCGGGGGTGACAGACTCCCGCCCATGGTGGACGCGCTGGCCTCGACGCCGCTGCTGACGATGATGGTCGTCGTCGCCCTGGGCACGCTCGTCGGGGCCGTCCCGTTCGGCCCGCTGCGCTTCGGCCCGGCCGGCGCGCTGTTCGTGGGGCTGGGCGTCGGGGCCCTCGACCCCCGGCTCGGCGAGGGCCTCGCGCTCGTCCAGACGCTGGGGCTGGCCCTGTTCGTCTACACCGTCGGCCTGACGGCGGGCAGCACCTTCTTCCGCGACCTGCGTCGCCAGCTGCCCCTCATGGGCGGGGCGGCCCTGGTCCTCGTCGTCATGACGGGCGTCTCCATGGTCGTGGGCGCGGTCCTGGGCCTGTCCCCGGCGCTCACCGCCGGGACCTACGCCGGAGCCCTCACCTCGACGCCGGCGCTGGCCACCGCGGCCGAGCGCACGGGCAGCCAGGACCCGGCGGTCGGCTACTCGCTGTCCTACCCCGTGGGCGTGGTCGTCACGATCCTGCTCGTGGCCGTCCTGCTGAACCGGTCCTGGCCGGGCCGCCGCGACCCCGGATCGGCCGCCGGGGAGGGCCTGGTCGACATCTCGGTGGAGGTCGAGCGGCCCTCGGCCCTCTCGGACGTCCCCGGCCTGGCCGAGGGAGAGCTCCGGCTCTCCTACCTGGCCCGGGACGGCCGGACCCGGGTCGTGCACCCCGGGGAACGCCTCGAGGTCGGCGACCGCGTGGTCATGGTGGGCCCCGAGCAGGCGGTCGTCCGGGGCCGGGACCACCTCGGGCGTCGGGTCGACGAACACCTGGCCCACGACCGCCGCGAGGTGGACTACCGCCGGTTCGTCGTCTCCGACCCCAGGGTCGCGGGCCGGACCGTCGGCGAGCTGGACGTCCCCGGCCGGCTGGACGGCGTGGTCACCCGGGTGCGTCGGGGCGACCTGGACCTGCTGGCCTCCGAGGACTTCGTCCTCGAGCTCGGTGACCGGGTGCGCGTCATCGTCCCCCGGGGACGGCTCGGCGACGTGAAGGAGCTCTTCGGCGACTCCGAGCGCAAGGTCAGCGAGATCGACGCCCTGACCCTGGGGGTCGGCCTCGCCGCGGGGCTGGTCCTCGGCCTGTTCGCCCTGCCCCTTCCGGGCGGGCTCAGCTTCGCCCTGGGGTCGGCGGCCGGTCCGCTCGTGGTCGGCATCGTGCTCGGGCGGGTGGAGCGCACCGGACCGCTGGTCTGGGGCCTCCCGCTGGCCGCCAACCTCACCATCCGGCAGCTGGGGCTGCTGCTCTTCCTCGGGGCCACCGGCCTCATCTCGGGGCAGGCCTTCGCGGCGCAGGCGTTCACGTGGACCGGTCTGAGGGTGGTCACGGGAGCGGTGGTCATCACCCTGGCCGCGGGTCTGCTCTTCATCCTCGTCGCCCGGCTGGCCGGCGTCAGCACCGAGCGGGCGGCCGGAGGGCTGGCCGGCTTCGTGGGGCAGCCGGCCATCCTGGCCTACGCCAAGGGCCGGGTGACCGACGAGCGGGTGGAGGCCGGCTACGCGGCGCTGTTCGCGCTGGGCCTGATCCTCAAGATCCTGCTCGTGCAGGTCATCGTCGCCTGAGCAGGGGGATGCTCCTGTCCACCGCTCCTGTCCACCGCTCGAGGACCTACGGGGCGACCGCTCAGAGCTTGGCCAGCTTGGAGAAGGGGCTGAGGATGCGCATCGTGCGGGTGCCGAAGTCGACCGTGACCGCGTCCGCCTCGACCCCGACCACCCGCCCCATCCCGTAGGAGTCGTGGGAGACGCGGTCGTCGCGGACGAACTGGGTGATCACCGGCTCCGGCTCGGGCCGGAAAGGGCTGCTGGCGAGGTGGCGACGACGTGCGGGCAAGGTTGGCATCCCTGCCAGTATGCACCCCGTACCTGGGCACGGGTCCGGCGCGGCCGGCCGGACGAGGACCGCACCCGGTCCACGACGTCGAGTAGTAGAATGGGACCGTCCGACCGTTCCTGCTGGTCGGACGCCCACGGAGGCCGGCGCCCCCCGACGGACCCCCGCCGACCTCCCCTCCCCGCGGAGGGCCGATGGCGACGACGAGAACCACGAGGGCCACCACCGCCACGACGACGGCCGAGCGCAGGCTGCTGCTCGGCCTGGGTCTCGGCGCCCTCGCCTGGACCGGTTCCTACGCGCTCAACGGATGGTTCTGGGACGCCGCGGTGGGCTGGCTCGGCCTGGACCTGGGCGACCGCCTGGTCTCCTCGGTCCACTTCTTCCTCTACGACACCGTGAAGATCTTCCTCCTGCTGCTGGGCCTGATGTTCGTCGTCGGGATGGCCCGCGCCTCCCTCGACCTGGACCGTGCCCGGGCCTACCTGGAGGGTCGCGGACTGGGCCTCGGACTGTTCCTGGCCGTCGTCCTGGGCGTGGTCACCCCGTTCTGCTCCTGCAGCTCCATCCCCCTGTTCATCGGGTTCGTCGCCGCGGGGATCCCGCTGTCGATCACCCTCACCTTCCTCGTCGCCTCGCCGCTGGTCAGCGAGATCGCGGCGATCATGATCGGCGACCAGTTCGGCTGGGACGTCGCCGTCGCCTACGTCCTGGCCGGCGGCACGCTGGCGATGACGATCGGCTGGGTCTTCTCCCGCTTCCGGCTGGACCGGTGGGTCGAGGACGTGGTCCGCACCAGCCGGGTCGCGGCGCTGAGGGCCGGGGGCACCGGCCGAGCCTTCCCGAGCGGGTCGAGGCCGCCCTCGGGGAGAGCCGCGACATCCTCCGCGACGTGTGGATCTGGGTCCTCGTCGGCGTGGGCGTGGGCGCGGCCATCCACGGCTGGGTCCCCACCGACTTCTTCGCCCGCTGGGCCGGACCGGACAACCCCCTGGCCGTCGTGGTGGCGACGCTGGCGGGCGTTCCGCTCTACGTCAACGGCGCCGGCGTCGTGCCCGTGGGTGAGGCCCTGTGGGCCAAGGGGATGGGCCTGGGCACGGTCATGGCCTTCATGATGAGCTCGATCGCCCTGTCGGGCCCGATGGCCATCATGCTGCGCCGGGTGATGCGTCCCCCGCTCCTGGCGCTCTACTTCGGTTCCGTGACCCTGGGCATCGTCGCCCTGGGCCTGGTGTTCAACATCGTCGGCTGACGAGGTCGACGACCGACGCGCGAGGAGGCGCAGATGATCGTCAAGGTGCTGGGTCCCGGCTGCCGCAACTGCCAGCGCGGCTGGAGGAGCGGACGAGGGAGGCCCTGGGCAGGCTGGGCCTGGACGCCGACGTGGAGAAGGTGACGGACTACGGGGAGATCGCGGCCTACGGGGTGCTGCGCACCCCGGGCCTGGTGGTCGACGAGGAGCTGGTGCACAGCGGCAGCGTGCCGACGACCGGCCACCTCGTCACGCTGCTGGCAGCGCGCCCCGCCTGAGCGAGGGACCCCTCCGCCGGTACCCGTCCGCCGCCACCGCCACCGCCGCCACCGCCGCCACCGCCGTGACCACCCGGGCGCATCCCACCACCCGGGCGCACCGCACCCGCTCCCGGTGCAACCTTTCTCCTCCCGCCTGCGACGAGGGGGTATGACGCGTCCGCGCCATGCTCCGGGGCTCCGGCCCCCGACGGAAGGACCGACATCATGAGCACCCTCCGAGCACCCCGACGGGTCACCGTCGCCGCCGTCGCCGCGACCCTCGTCGCGGGCCTGTCGGCCACCGCCGCCACCGGTGCCCCGCCCCGGGCGGCCACCGCCGGGACGATGACGGCCGGGACGACGACCGGGACGACGACCGGGACGATGCCCGCCCACGTCACCGTGCCCACCGCCACCAGCTACTGCGGCATCGTGTGGGGGTCGCTGGCGAGGTCGGCCGGCGTGACCACCCGGACCGGCACCCTGTCCGACGTCCGGGCGGGGCGGCACACCTGCTTCGACCGGCTCGTCCTGGACGTCGACGCCGTCCCCGGCAGCTTGGGTTACGACGTGCGCTACGTCGACGCCGTCAGGGCCGACGGCAGCGGCTCGGTCGTCCCCCTCGCCGGCGGCGCCCGCCTGCAGGTCGTCCTGCACTCGCCCGCGTACGACGACCGGGGCCGGGCGACCTACACGTTCGCCGACCGCACCGAGCTCGTCGACGTGGACGGCTGGTCCACCTTCCGGCAGGTCGCGTGGGCGGGCAGCTTCGAGGGACGCAGCACGCTCGGCCTGGGCGTGCGCGCCCGGCTACCGTTCCGCGTGTTCGTCCTCGACGGCCCGGGCGACGGTGCCCGGCTCGTGGTCGACGTCGCCCACCGCTGGTGAGCCGACCTGCTCGGCGGAGGCGCCTGCGGCCCGCCGCGGGCGCCCCGCCCGCAGCTCGACCCGCACGGGCAGCAGCGCCGCGACGACGACGTGGGCGGCGTAGATGCAGGCCACCATCTCCAGGGCCTCCTCGAGCGTGCCGAAGCCCTCGGACACGTCGGGGCGCTGCTGCCGCCAGAAGTACCCGCTCATCGCCTCGAAGCCCAGGGCTCCGAGCAGGTAGAGGCCCAGCGCCAGCCCCAGCCGTCGACGCATCACCGCCGGCAGGGTGCTGGTCGCCAGCCCCAGCACGACGGCGAGCAGGACCGCCAGCGGGATCCCCACGACCACCCAGGGAAAGGTCGGGAAGGGGTTGGTCGTCACCAGCTGGGCGGTCCGCTCGTGCAGCTGGGTGGCCTCGTCGATGCTGAGGAAGAGCACGACGGCGGCGACCACCCACCAGCCCCACCGCGTCCGACGACGGGCCGCCCCGACGCCGCTGACCCAGGCCGCCACGGCCACGAGCACGAGGAGGGCGCTGTTCCAGTAGGCCGCGATGCCCTGCTCCCCGGCCACGTGCAGGTAGGAGAAGACGTCGTGCCAGGAGGTGTCGCGCAGCAGCAGGTGGCCGAGGAGCGAGGAGACCACGATCGCGGCGGTCACGCCGAGCAGGGTCAGGCTCCACCGGCGCAGCACCACCCCGTCGACCACCATCGGCCCACGATAGGACGCGGCGCCCTCGTGCTCCGTCAGGCGCTCCGGGGACGCGCCTGCCACCCTGGGGGTATGGAGCTCCTCGTCCTGGGCGGGACCCGCTTCCTCGGTCGTGCCGTCGCCGAGGAGGCCGCGCGTCGTGGCCACGCCGTGACCTGCCTGGCGAGGGGCTCGGCACCCCCGCCCGACGGCGTTCCCTTCGTCCGGGCCGACCGCGACGAGGACGACGGGCTGGCTCCCGTCACGGGCCGTCGCTGGGACGGCGTCGTCGACCTCACGGTGCACCCCGTGCACGTGCGGCGGGTCCTGCGCGACCTCACCGCCGCCCACCTGCTCCTCGTCTCCACCGCCAACGTCTACCGCGACGACGTCGGACCCGAGCCGGACGAGGACGCGCCGCTCGTGCCGGCCCTGGACGCCGACCGGATGGCCGGGACGGAGACCTACGGCGGGGCCAAGGTCGCCTGCGAGCAGGCCGTCCTCACCAGCGGAACCCCGGCGGCCGTGGTCCGCCCTGGGCTGATCGGCGGGTCGGGCGACGCGTCCGGGCGCAGCGGCTACTGGCCGTGGCGGTTCGCCCACCCGGTCGGTGCGGAGGTCGCGGTGCCCGACGACCCGGAGCTGCCCGTGGCGCTGGTCGACGTCCGCGACCTGGCGGCCTTCGTGGTCACGGCCTCCGAGCAGCAGCTCCGTGGCCCCTTCAACGTCACCGGCCCGACCACCACCCTCGCGCGGGCCCTGACGACGGCCGCCGAGGTCGCCGCCACCCGGGCCCTCGTGCACGCCATACCCCCGCCCGTCCTCGCCCGGCTCGGGGTCCGCCCCTGGATGGGACCGACCTCGATGCCGCTGTGGCTCGACGATCCCGACCAGCGCGGGTTCGGCACCCTGGACACCGGGCGGGCCCGGGCGGCAGGACTGCGCACCCGGCCGCTGGCGGACACCCTGCGCGCCGCCCTCTCCTACGAGGAGACCCGCACCGTCCCCCGGGCCGCGGGGCTGACCGACGAGGAGGAGCGTCGGGTCCTGGCGGCGGCACGCCATACCCTCGGGGGATGGAGCGACCGACCTCCACCGTGACCGGCACCGCCCTCGTCTTCGAGGGCGGTGGCATGCGGGCCTCCTACACCTCCGGGCTGCTCGTGGCCCTGCTCGAGGAGGGTCTGCACCTGGACTGGGTCGGCGGCATCTCGGCGGGGTCGAGCAACACGGCCAACTACTCTCTCGCGGGACCCCTGGCGCGCCCGGCACAGCTTCACCGACTTCGTCACGGACCCGCGGTTCGGGGACTGGCGGACCTTCGTGCGGGGGCAGGGGCTGTTCAACGCGCGGTACATCTACGAGGAGACCGGGCTGCCCGGGCAGGCGCTGCCCTTCGACTGGGACACCTTCACGGCCGACCCCGCGCAGGTCCGGATCGGCGCGTTCAACGCCACCCGGGGCGAGCCGGTCTACTGGGGACGGGAGGACCTGGCGAGACTCGAGGACCTCATGGTCCGCGTGCGGGCGTCCTCGACGATGCCGGTCGTCATGCCGCCCGTCACGATCGACGGCGAGGTCTTCGTCGACGGCGCGCTGGGTCCCTCGGGGGGCATCCCGCTGGACGCGGCGGTGGCCGACGGGTACGAGCGCTTCCTCGTCGTGCTCACCCAGCCGCGGAGCTACGTCAAGCCCCCGCCGGCGCGGTCCGGCCTGCGCTACCTTCGCCAGCACTTCCGTCGCTTCCCCGCCGTCGTCGAGGCGCTGGGACGGCGTCACAAGGCCTACGCCGCGACCCGGGAACGGCTCTGGGAGCTGGAGCGGGCCGGCGCGGCCCACCTCTTCGTGCCGGAGTCGATGCCGGTGGGCAACGGCACCCGGGACGTGGCCCGCCTGCGCGCCAGCCACGAGGCCGGGCTGGTCCAGGCGCGGCGCGAGCTGCCTGCCCTCCGGGAGTTCCTCGGGGTCGGGTGAGACCCGCGCGCGGTCAGCGGCCGGGCGGGTCCCGCGCCCGCGGACGGGCCCGCACGGGCAGTCCCGCCCGCGGACGGGCGCGCGCGGTGCCCTGGCATGCTCGGGGTATGCCGCCGCGCCCCACCACCGAGCACGTCACCTGCACCGTCCAGGACGGGGTGGCCTCGGTCCGCCTGCCTGACCCGCCCGGACAAGCTCAACGCGCTGACGCTGCCGATGCTCGACGACCTCGTGGCCACGGCCTCCCGCCTGCGCTCGGACCGGAGCGTCCGGGCGGTGCTCCTCTCCGGCGAGGGGGAGGCCTTCTGCGCGGGGCTCGACCTGGGCGGGGCCCTGCGCGACCCGGTCGGGATCGCGGGCCGGTTCCTCCCCCGTCCGTGGCGGGGCACCAACACCTTCCAGGAGGCCTGCTGGGCCTGGCGGCGCCTGCCCGTGCCGGTGGTCGCCGTCGTCCACGGGCACTGCCTGGGTGCGGGCCTGCAGCTGGCGCTGGGTGCCGACCTGCGCGTGAGCACCCCGGACGCCCGGTGGTCGGTGCGCGAGATCCGGTGGGGGCTGGTGCCCGACATGAGCGGCGTGCGCTCCCTGGTGGAGCTCGTCGGGCTCGACGTGGCCAAGGACCTGGCGCTGACCGGGCGGACCGTCACGGGAACCGAGGCGGCCGCGCTGGGCCTGGTCACCCGGCTGGCCGAGGACCCGCACGCTGCCGGCGCCGAGCTGGTCGCGCAGATGGTCGTGCACGACCGGCGGGCCCTCGCCCGCGCCAAGCACCTGCTCGACGCGGCGGTGGGCCGCAGCGCCCGCTCGGTCTTCGCCCGCGAGCGCCGCGCCCAGCTCGGGCTCCTCGCCCGGATGGACCGGTCCGGCGTGCCCGGGACGGCGGGGTCTAGTCGCGGTCGAGGAAGTCGCGCAGCAGGTGCTCCAGCTCCTCGGGCCGCTCCTCGTTGAGCGAGGGCCCGGCCCCCTGCACGACCCGCAGCCGGGCGCCGGCGATGCCGTCCGCCAGCGACCGGGCACCGAGCTGACCAGCGCGGTCGCGGTCGCCGACGAGCACGAGGGTGGCCGCCGTGATCCTGGGGAGTGCGTCGGTGAGGTCGGTCCGGCGCGCGACGTCCAGCATGGCGGTGAGCCGGTCCTTGGACACCCCCGCGTCGGCGAGGCGGGAGGCGGGCATCAGCCGCAGCAGCCCGGCCTGGACCCCGCTCACGAGCTTGGGGGTACGGACCTGACCGCCGATGAGCACCAGGCGGCGCACCCGGTCCGGGTGCTCGGCGGCGAGCCGGGTGGCGACCATGGACCCCCAGCTCTGCGCGCACAGGTCGACCCGGCCCAGCCCCTCCAGCTCGATCTCCTGCGCCAGCCGGTCGGCCGCCTCCTCGACCGGCACCGGGCGGGTCTCGGTGGGGCGCAGGCCCGGCACCCAGGGGGTCAGCAGCCGGCGCGAGCCGTAGAGCCGCACGACCAGGTCCTCCCAGGCCATCGGCGCCTGCCCCACCCCGTGCAGGAGGACGAGGGGGGTGGCGGGTGCGTCCGGCTCGGGCTGGATGTCGGGCCCGGACTCGGGCTGGAACTCGGGCCGGGGCTCGGGCTGGGACTCGGTCACCGCGCCAGGGTATGCCGTGCCTGCCTAGTCTGAGCACCATGTCGCGCACCACCTCCGCCCCGCCCAGCGTCCCGGTCGGGCTGCGCGTGCTGGCGATCGTGCAGGCCGGGGGCGCGGGCAGCCGGATGGAGGTGCTGACCCGCGAACGGGCCAAGCCGGCCCTGCCGTTCGCCGGCACCCACGCGCTGGTCGACTTCCCCCTTTCGGCCCTGCGCGCGAGCGGGATCGTCGACGTGTGGGTGAGCGTGCAGTACCTCTCCGGGTCCCTCGACACGCACCTGGCGGGCGGGCGGCCCTGGGACCTGGACCGCACCCACGGCGGCTTCCGAAGGTTGACCCCGGAGCAGGGCAGCGGGGCGGCCCACGACGACGGCTTCAGCCACGGCAACGCCGACGGCCTCTTCCGGATGCGCGACGACGTCCGGGTGCACGACCCCGACGTGCTCGTCGTCCTGTCGGCCGACCACGTCTTCTCCGCGGACCTGCGACCCGCGATCGCCCACCATCTGCGGGTGGGGGCCGAGTGCACGGTGCTCACCGCGCAGGTCGGGGTGCAGGAGGCGGCCGAGAAGATGGTCGTGCACGCCACCGGGGAGGGCCGGGTCACGGCCGTGGAGTACAAGCCGGACACCACCGACCAGACCACCGTGGCGACGGAGATCTTCCTCTACGACCCGCGCGTGCTCCTCGCCGAGCTGGAGCGGCTCCACCGGGAGCTGGCCGGCGGGGGTGCGGACGGGGGTGGCGCGTCGATCGTCGGCGGGGGAGGTGCCGGGGTCGGTGAGCAGGACGGGCCGGCGGCCGGTCCCGACGACACCGGCCTGGGGGACTTCGGCGAGCTGCTGCTGCCGGCCCTCGTCTCCCGCGGCCGGGTGCACGCCCTGCCGCTGGAGGGGTACTGGCGCGACGTCGGCCGACCGGCCGCCTACCTGCAGGCCCACCGGGACCTGCTGGCGGGACGGGTCGACGTCTTCGACCACCCCGACCGACCGGTCCTGTCCCCCACACCCGCCGGTGCCCCGGCCTGGGTCGGGGACGGAGGTGAGCTGGACGGGGCGATGGTCTCCCCGGGCGTGCGCGTCCGTGGCCGGGTGGCGCGCTCGGTCCTGGGTCCGGACGTGGTGGTCGAGGGTGGGGCGGTCGTGGAGGACAGCGTGCTGATGCGGGGCGTCGTGGTGGAGGCCGGTGCGAGCCTGCACGCCTGCCTCGTGGACGAGGGGGTGCGGATCGGGCGGGACGCGGTCGTCGGCCGGCCCCTGCCGGGGACCCGGACCACCGACGGGGCGATCACCCTCGTCGGGCGGCACAGCGTGGTGGGAGCGGGCGGCGACGTGCCCGCGGGGGCCCGGCTGGAGCCGGGGACGACGGCGTGACGGCGGGTCGAGCGACCTTCTGCGCGAGGATGGGTCCGTGAGCGACGAACACGAGGCGGCCGGACGTACCGGGGCACCCAGCACGAAGAACAGCGACGACGAGGATCTCGGCTCGCTGCCGCACACCCGGTCGATCAGCCGGTGGGACCGGATCTGGAGCCCGTTCTGGGTCCTGCCCACCGTCATCATCGTCCTCGCCACCCTGGGGGGGATCTTCATGCCCGAGCTGGACCAGACCCTGGACGAGCAGCTGCCCTACTTCTTCCCAGGGGGCCCCAGCGGTGCCCGCAGCATGCATGCTCGGCAGCATCGCCGGCGCGATGATCTCGGTGACCGGCCTGGTGTTCTCGATCACGATGGTCGTCATCCAGCTGGCCAGCAGCCAGTACAGCCCCCGCGTGATGGGTGACTTTCTCTCCAGCCGCATCACCCAGCTCACCCTGGGCATCTTCGCCGCCAGCTTCACCTACGCCCTCACCGTGCTGCGGTCCGTGCAGGGCGAGTCCGGCGAGACCGGCCAGTTCGTCCCCCAGGTGTCGGTGACGCTCGGGTTCCTCCTCGTGCTCGCGAGCGTGGGGATGTTCCTGGCCTTCATCCACCACATCACCAACTCCATCCAGGTCTCCTCGATCGTGTCCCACCTGGGTGACGACACGGTCGACGTCGTCGGCCGCTACCTGCCCGAGCCGGACGCCCCGGGGTCCCGCCTGGGGACCAACAGCTGGGAGCCGGGGGCGGGGACGATCGCCCAGACCCTGCTCGCGGTGGAGCACGGGTCGGTCGTGGAGGTGGACCACCGCGGGCTGGTGTCGTGGGCCGACGAGCACGACGTGGTGGTGGAGGTGCTGCCGCAGGTGGGCGACTTCATCCCCGAGGGGACCCCGGCGGTGCAGATCTGGCACCCCGTCTCGACCGGGCAGGTGGACGACGAGCACCTCAAGAAGCTCCGTCCGTTCGTGGTCGTGGAGAAGGACCGCCTGTCCAACCAGGATCCCGCGTTCGGGATCCGCAAGCTCGTCGACATCGGCGAGCGGGCGCTCTCCCCGGGCACCAACGACCCCACGACGGCCGTCCAGGTGCTCGACGAGCTGCACCGCATCCTGCGCCTCGTGGTGGTCCGCGCCGAGCTGCCGGCGCTGGTCACCCGTGAGGGCCGCGTCCGTCTCGTGCACCGTCCGCAACGGGTCGCCCAGCTGGTCGACCTGGCCGTCGCGGAGCCGTTGCACTACGGCAAGGACTCGCTGCAGGTGCCCCGCCGGATCGTGTCGATGCTGGAGGACCTGCTCACGGTCGCCCTCCCCGAGCACCGGGCCTGCCTGCAGGAGTGGCTGGTGACCGCCCGCGAGCACGTCGGCGCCGTCGGTGAGGGGGGCGGGCAGTGAGCGGGGCGCTGGAGGGGCTGGAGCTGCCGCCCGTCACCCTCGCGGGGGTCGTCCTGGGTCTGGCCGTGCTCCTCGTCGGGCTCCTGCTGGGCCAGGTGGTCCGTGTGCTCGTCACCCGCACGCTCTCCTGGCGGGGGCGCAGCGACAGCTCCGCACGCGTCTTCGGCCGGCTCGTCTCCTGGCTGCTCACCGCCCTCGCCGTCGGTGCGGCCGTGACCGTCACCTTCCCCAGCATCCGACCGGTCAACCTGCTCGGCGGCATCGGCGTGGTCTCGATCGCCGCCGGCATCGCCTTCCAGACGGTGCTGGGCAACATGTTCGCCGGGATCGTCATCCTCACCCGCGACCGGTTCCGGGTCGGCGACCAGATCTCCGTGGGCGAGCACCGCGGGACCGTGGTGCAGATGGGGCTGACCAGCACACCTCGGTGCGCACCTTCGACGGGCGCCTGCTGCTCGTGCCCAACGGCACCCTGCACTCCGAGGTGGTCACCGTGCAGACCGGCTTCGAGCACGTGCGCAGCTCGGTGCTGGTCGACGTCGCCGACACCACCGACCTCGACCGGGCCGCCCGCGTCGCCGTGGAGGCGATGCGGTCGCTGCCCCAGGTGCTCGACGAGCCCGGCCCCGAGGCCTTCCTCACCTCGATCGGCACCGCGACCGTCCAGCTCGAGCTGCGGTTCTGGTCCGGTGCCCGTCAGCTGGAGACCAAGGAGGCCACCCACGCGGTGGTCACGGCCGTGCTGGCGGCGTTCACCGAGCACGAGGTGGAGGCCGGCTCGGACGTCTACACCGTCGACGCCGGGCCCCGGTTGGCCCGGTTGCTGGGCGGTGGGGACGCGGGTGCGGGCACGGCGGGTGCGGCCGCCCCGTCCCTGCGGCAGACTGGGGACCCATGAGCACCCCGCACGACACGAGGACCGAGATCGAGGAGGCCCGCGACGACGGGCGTGCCGCGACCGACGAGCGTGCCGCGGAGCAACCCTCCCCCGACGAGGGTGCTGCCGAGGGCGCTGCCGAGGGTGTTGACGAGGGTGCTGACGAGGAGACCGAGGAGGGACCCCGGACCGAGGGCCACCGGCGGACCGCCCTGGCGATCACCATGGTCACCGTGGACTGCGAGGACCCCGGCGAGCTGGCGGCCTTCTGGCAGCGCGCGCTCGGCACGGAGGCGGCCCACGAGAGCGACGACTTCGTGATGCTGGCCGGATCACCGCGCCTGGCCTTCCAGCGGGTGGAGCAGCCCAGCGCGGGCAAGAACCGGCTCCACCTGGACCTGACCGGCACGGACCGCACCACCGAGGTGGCCCGGCTCGTGGAGCTGGGGGCCGAGGTCGTGCGCAACCACGACGTGGACGGGTTCAGCTGGACGGTGCTGCGGGACCCGGCCGGCAACGAGTTCTGCGTCGCCGACGCCGAGGACTGAGCCGCCTTCCGTGCGCATCGCCCTCCTGGCGGCGGGCAGCCGCGGCGACTACCAACCCGTCCTGGCGGTGGGCCCGGGGCCACCAGGTGGGCGTCACCGCCACCCGGGAGTTCGTCGGTCTGGTGGAGGCCGCCGGGCTCGCCCCGGAGCCGGTGGACGTGGACGCCATGGCCTACTACCGCGACCAGCTGGCCGTCCACGCGATGCCGACCGACCTCGGCGGGCAGCTGCGGATGCTGCGTGGCCTGGCCGAGCTGCTGGCCCCCTCCGTCCGGCGCCGGCTGGAGGACATGCGGCCCCGCTACGACGGCCTGGTCCTGACCGCCATGACCGCGGGTTGGCCGGCGCTGGCCGGGTGGCCGCGGGCCCCGCGGGTGCTCATGATGTTCGTGCCGGCCCTGCCGACCACGTGGGGGGACAGCAGCATGTTCTCCGTCGTGCCGGGGCGGTCGTGGCGCAACCTGGCGGCCGCCGTCCGGATCCTGCCCACCGCCGTGCGGCTGGTCGCCCCCGACCCCCGCGCCGCGCTGAGCATGGGGACCGCCCCGGCGTTCGTGGCGCACAGCCCCCGGCTCGTCACGCCGCGCCGGGTGGCGGGACGGCAGGTGCGGGCCGTCGGCTACCCGTTCCGCGAGCTGCCCGACGGCGCCTCCCTGGACCCCGGCCTCGCCGCCTGGCTCGACGCGGGTCCGGCACCGGTCTACGTCGGCCTGGGGTCGCACACGCTCCCCTCCGTGCGTGCCGTGCTCTCCGACGCGGTCGCGGCAGCGTCCGACCTGGGTCTGCGCGTGGTGCTCCAGGGCGGGTCGGGCCTGGAGGAGGGACTCGGTCCGGACGTCCGTGTCGTCGAGGACGTGCCGCACGAGCTGCTCTTCCCCCGCACCGCCACGGTGGTCCACCACGGAGGTGCCGGCACGACGGCCCAGGCGCTGCGCTCGGGGCGGCCGCAGGTCGTGGTGCCCTTCACCATGGACCAGCCCTTCTTCGCCGCCGGGTCCACGAGATCGGCGTCGGACCGCCACCCGTGCCCGCGTCGTCGGCCACGCGCACGGCGTTCCGCGAGGCCCTGGCGGGGGCGGGCCGGCGCCCGGTCCTCGAGCGTGCCGCCGCCGAGGCCGCGGCCGTGGCCGTGGAGGACGGGGTGAGCGGGGCGGTCGCCCGGATCGAGGCCGCCCTGGGAGCGGGCCGCTCCCGGTAGCGTGGTGGTCGTGACCCGCCCGTCCGTCACCGCCGCCCTGGTCCTGCTCGCCGCCCTGGGCGCTGCCGGCTGCTCACCGACGGAGACGCCCGGGCCGGGCTCCGGGGACGCTGCCACCGACGCCCCCGCGAGCGGGGAGGCTGGGGACCAGCCGGACGACACCGCGGCAGGCACGACCGGCTCCGGCGCGACGACCGAGGCCGCCGGCAGCTCGACCGACGACGGGGCCACCTCGGACGACGACAGCGCCGCGGGTGCCCCGTCCGCACCTCCCGAGCTCGACGTCGAGGTGGTCCTCGACGGGCTCGACATCCCGTGGGACGTGGCCCTGCGCCCGGACGGCACGGTGCTGGTCACCGAGCGCGGCGGCCGGCTCCTGGCCCACCGGGACGGGCGCACCCAGGAGATCGGCACCGACCTGGAGCACCTGTTCGTGTCGGGGGAGGCCGGGCTCATGGGGATGGCCCTCGACGGGGACACGCTCTACCTGTGCCACGCCTGGGCACCACCCGACGCCCCGCCGGACGTGCGGGTCACCGCGCACACGCTCGCCGACGACCTGACGACGGCGACCCTGGAGGAGGTGGTCGTGGACGGCATACCCCTGACCTCCGGGCGCCACAGCGGGTGCCGGCTGCTCCTGCAGGACGACGGCACCCTCCTCGTCGGGACCGGTGACGCCGCGGACGAGGCCAACCCGCAGGACCTGGACTCCCTGGGCGGCAAGGTGCTGCACGTGCGGTCCGACGGCGGTGCGGCCGACCCCGGGTCCGCGCCGCCCGGCGCCGACCCGCGGATCCTCACCTACGGCCACCGCAACGTCCAGGGCCTGGCGCAGCAGCCGGGCACCGGGGAGGTCTTCTCGGTCGAGCACGGGCCGGACGTCGACGACGAGGTCAACCTGCTGCAGGCGGGGGCCAACTACGGGTGGGCGCCGGGACCGGGGTACGACGAGGGGGTGCCGATGACCGACCTGGAGCGCTTCCCGGACGCGGTGGAGGCGGTCTGGTCCAGCGGGGACCCCACGCACGCCACCAGCGGCGCGGCCTTCCTCGAGGGCGACGCCTGGGGTGCCTGGGAGGGCGCGCTGGCCGTCGCCGAGCTCAAGGGCTCGGGGATGACGGTGCTGACCCTGGACGGGCAGGACGTCGTGGACGAGGCCCGGGTGCCCGGGCTCGAGGGCACCTACGGCCGGCTGCGGACGGCGGTCCTGGACGAGGAGGGCGCCCTGTGGGTGACCACGTCCAACGGCGGCGACGACGCGGTCCTGCGGGTCACGCCCCGCGGCTGAGCCCGTGCCCGGCCGTCATGCGGGTCACTCCCCGCGGCTGAGCCCGTGCCCGGCCGACCGGACGCACCTGGTCACCAGCTCCCGTCGCACCGGTCGAGCACCTGCTCGAGCCGCTCCACCTGCCGACGGACCTGACGCTCGTACACCTCGGCCCGGGGATGGCCGCGCAGCCGGGCCCGACGCTCCGGGTAGCGCCCGACGAGCTGGGCGTGGACCAGCGCCAGCTCCTCAGCACCGCTGAAGCACCCGTCGCGCCGTGGGGCGCCCAGGACGTCCGCCACCCGGTCGAGCACGGTGGCAGGGTCGCCGCAGAACAGGTGCAGCTTGGCGGCGTCGTGCATGACCGGCGCCTCCTGGGAGTGCTCCCAGTCCAGCAGCGTCAGACCGTCCGGGCGCGCGAGGACGTTGGAGGCGACCAGGTCCCCGTGCGCCCACGAGACCCGCAGGGTGTCCTCCCGGGCGAGCAGGTCGGCGACAGCGCCGACGACCCGGTCCGGGACGACCCCGGTGTCCACCGTGGCGGTCCACCGGTCGGCCAGCCCCGCACCCCACCGCTGGCGCACGGTGGTGCAGGTCGTCCCGTACCCGGCGTGCAGGCGGGCCAGCGCCGTCAGCAGCTCGGCCGCCCGGGCGTCCAGGGCCCGCGCCCCACCCAGCGGCCGTCCCTCCACGAGCTCCTCCACGAGGTAGCGCACACCCGAGTCCGTCTCCCCGTGCGCGACCAGCCGTGGAGCCAGGCCGGGCACGTGCCGGTCGACCACCTCGTGGGCCCCGACCGACCGGGTGATCCCGCACTGCCCCCGAGGACCTGCCGGCTGGGCCGCCAGGACCAGACCCGCCTGCGGGTATGCCGCCCGCAGCTTGGTCCCGTCCGCCAGGTCCAGCTTGGCGAGCACCACGACGTCGGCCGCGACGGCCACGTCCACCGCGCCCACGGCCGGGTCGTCGACGGTCCAGGCCCCCCGCAGGGGCGCGGGCACCATCGCGGCGACCCGGGGGTCCAGGTCGCAGGTGCGCGCGACCCGGTCGCGCAGCAGCAGCCGGCGCGGCGTCCCGCGGTGGGGCAGCGCCGGGTCGCGGCGCTCGATCTCGGCGACCAGGTCGAGCGCGGCGACGAGCCGCGGGGAGGGCGCCGCCGCACCCCCCCCGACGTCCGGGTCACCCGCCGCACCCACCGGCCCCGTCGTCCCCGTCGTGCCCGTCGTGCCCGTCGTGTCCACGACCGGCGCAGACACCCCCCGGGCCGCCAGCACGTCCGCGAGCAGGGGCAGCCCCCATCCGTCGACGGCCCACGCCGCCTGCTCGGCCACGGTGCGCGCGACCCAGACCGGACCGTGCCCCGAGAGCGCGCGCGCTGCCGCCCCGGCCTGCTCGAGGTCGCGCACGCGTTCGGCCAGCGACGGCGGCACTGCGGCCACGACGACCTCCTCCGCCCGCAGCCGGGGCAGCGGCAGCGCGGGCGGTCCGAGCAGCGCGGGGTCCAGGACGAGCAGGATGCCGGCGGCGACCTCGTCGGCGTCGGTGAGCAGCTCGACCTCCCCCCGGGCCGCGCCACCGAGGAGCTCCGCGTCGTAGGGCGCGGGCTCGGTCCCGGCCCGGGTGAGGTCCTCGCGCACGAGGACGGCCGGGATCGCGGCACCGACGGCCGGCGGCTCCAGCCGCAGCCCGAGCGGGGCGGGGACGGGGCGGGCTGCGTCGGCGAGGAGGACGAGCGGGAGCGCGCAGGGTTCCGGGTCCCGGTCGACCCGGAACCGGCGGGGCACGGCGTAGGGCCGGGAACCCTCGCGCCGGAGGGGCAGCGACGCCTCCCCCTCCCGGACGCGCCGTTGCCAGTCGCGGAAGGCGTTGCGGAAGAGCACGCGGTCCGGGTGGTGCCACCCCCACGCGAAGTCGGCCCGCGAGAGCGACCCCGCCGCCAGGCGGGTGACCGCCAGCGGGGCCACGACGTCCTGGACGGGTCCCACCAGGCGCAGCCGCTCGGCGAACTCGGAGTCGGCCCCCTTGCGGAGGGTGTCGAAGGGGCCCACGCGGTCGAACACCTCGCGGCGGACGAGGAGGGAGCTGGCGTTCATCCGTTCGGGCCGGTAGCCGAACCACTGCCGGGTCAGGTCGGGCCGGGCGCGGACGGCGGCCGAGCGGCTGGCCACCGCCTCCGGGTGGTCCGCCAACGCCGCCACCTGCAGGGCGAGCCGTTCCGGGTGCGACCAGTCGTCGGCGTCCTGGGTGGTGACCAGTGCCCCACGTGCCTGCGACACCGCCCGGTTGCGTGCCACGTAGGCACCCCCGTTGACCTCCTGCCGCAGGACGCGGACCCGGTCGTCGAGCGCGGCGCAGGCCGCGAACACCTCGGCGTGGTCCGGCCCGGAGGCGTCGTCGATGAGGAGCACCTCGAGGTTGCCGTGGGATTGCGCGAGCACCGACCGCACGGAGGCGACCAGCCCGGCGTCCGGCCGGAACGCGGGCACGACGACCGTGACGAGCGGACCGTCCACCACCGAGCGCCCGGGCTCCAGGTGCAGCCCGTCGAAGAGGCAGGCACCGGTCGGGTCGACCTCGGGCCCCTGGAGGTCGCGTGCCCGGAACCGCGAACCGAACGCCTCCACCCAGGCCCGGTGGGCCTCGGCGTCGACCTGGCCGGGCACCACGGCGTCGACCTGGCCGGGTACCACGGGGTCGACCTCACCGGGCACCGCAGGGTCGACCTGACCGCGAGCCGGCGCGTAGGGGTTGAGCAGGTCGGCCCGCAGCCCCTCGGCCACGTCCGCGGTCAGTCCCTCCAGGAGTTCGAGCCCCTCGCGCACGAGCCCGGTGCGGCCGGCGAGGTAGGCGGCCTGCAGGTAGTACCGCTGCTCCACCCCCCTCAGCCCCGTCGGGCCGTGCCGGTCCACCACCTGCCGGAACGCCTCCACGGCCGCGGCGAGAAGGTCTGCCTCCCCCGTCGCGGCCCACGCGGTGGCCAGTGCGACGGTGAACGGCAGGGTCCGTCCCGGCACCGTTGCCGACGTGGGCAGCGGCTCGCCGGCGAGCAGCGCCGGCACCAGCGCTCCGGCCGGACGCCCGACCCCGGCCGCGAGCGCCAGGGCCTCGACGCCGGCGGGGTGCCTTCCCCGCAGCGCCACCGCGAGCAGGCGTGCGGCCCGGTCGCGGGGCGGGCCGTCGTCGTCGCCGCCCAGCAGCAGGTGCGCGGACAGACCGGTCCCCACCTCCACCCGTGCCCACCTCCTCGCGTGCCGACGTCGCCGGTCAGCCTAGTGCCGCATACCCTGGGTCCCGTGAGCACGCACATCGCCGCCCAGCCCGGTCAGATCGCCCCCCGCATCCTGCTGCCGGGGGACCCCCTGCGCGCCCGGTGGATCGCCGAGACCTTCCTCGACGACGCCGAGTGCTACTCCGAGGTGCGGGGGATGCTCGGTTTCACCGGCACCTTCCGCGGGGAGCGGGTCTCGGTGCAGGGGACGGGTATGGGGCAGCCGTCCGCCTCGATCTACGTCAACGAGCTCATCGACGAGTACGACGTGCAGCAGCTGGTGCGGGTGGGGTCCTGCGGGGCCCTGACCGAGCGGCTGCAGGTGCGCGACGTGGTGCTGGCGATGGCCGCGGCGACCGACAGCTCGATGAACACGCTGCGCTTCCAGGGCTACCACTACCCCGCGACGGCGGACTTCGCGCTGCTGCGGGCCGCGGTCGAGGCGGCCGAGACCCACGGGGCGCGACACCTCGTGGGCACGGTGTTCAGCTCGGACAGCTTCTACCACTCCCGCCCGGAGCTGACCGCGAAGGTCGTGGAGTACGGCGTCGCGGCGGTGGAGATGGAGGCGGCCGAGATCTACACGCTCGCAGCCAGGGCCCGGCGGCAGGCGCTGACGGTGTGCACGGTCTCCGACCACATCGTCACGGGTGAGGAGACGAGCGCGTCGGAGCGCGAGCAGACCTTCGGCGACATGGTCACCATCGCCCTCGAGGCGATGCTGGCCACCCCGCTGCCCCAGGCCTGAGCCGCACCCCTCCCCCGCGAGGCGGGGGGCGTTCCCCCTCCCCAGGCCAGGAACCCGCGCACGTCCGCGGCGAACCGTGCCGGGCGCTCCAGGTGCGGCGCGTGCCCGCACCCCTCGTAGACGACCTCGGTGAACGGGCCGGCCGCCTCGAGCACCGCCCGCACCTGGGACACCATCGGCTGGGTGGGGCAGACCTCCTCGCCGGGGTACCCGGGGACGGCGCCGAGCCGGCCCAGCTGCGCGAGGTCGAACATCGAGGTGTCCGAGACGATCTGGTCCAGGTCGCCCCGGACCCACAGCACCGGCGGGGCGGGGTCCAGGCCGGTGAAGGCGCTCTGGTCGAGGTACTTCGGCGACAGGGCGTTGTTCATCCCGGTGGTGCCCGGGGCCACGCCGGGCCAGTTCGAGGACGTGGTGAGGTCGCCGGGGTAGACGTCCTCCCCCACGGAGGTCTTCAGCATCCCGTCCAGGTAGCGCTGCTCGACGTCGGGGTCGAAACGTGAACCCCGGTGCGACGTAGAACTGGCGCAGGGTGGTCAGCGGGCTGGTCGGATCCTCGCCGCGGTCGCCGGCCCCGAGCGCCTGGCAGAACGCCGGGTTGGCTGTGCCACCCCCGGACCCCGCGAAGTCGTCGGCCACCGGACGTCCGTCCAGGCCGGTGGAGCCGCCGAAGCCGTAGGGGCTCCCGGTCGCCTCGAGGACCAGCCGGCGCACGCGGTGCGGGTGGTCGATCGCCAGCTGGAGGACGGCGTTCCCGCCCGCCGACCACCCCAGGGCGTCGACGGGCCCGTCGACGCCGAGGGCGTGGAGCAGGGCGGCCAGGTCGTCGGCGAGGTCGCGCACCCCCCGGGTGGCGTCGATGGGGAGCCGCTCGGAGTCGCCGTACCCACGCAGGTCGGGCGCCACCACGTGGTGGTCGGCGGAGAGGTCCTCCATCAGCTCGTCGAAGAACACCGACGAGCTGACGTTGCCGTGGACGAGGAGCAGGACCGGACGCGCCGGGGTCTCCCGCCCGCCGGACGAAGGTGGACAGGCGGTCGGTCCGGACGGTGCTCGTCTCGATGGTCATGCCGCGCATCCTGCCAGCGCCCGACCACGCCTGTCAGGGGTGTGCAGCAGCAGCGCGGGTCGGCGCCGACCTGCGGGACGCAGGGGCAGGGGGGGTCAGGTCCCGGGGTCGGCGTGCTCGGGCGGCCACACCACGACGAACCGCTCGAGCACGATCTCCTGGTCCTGCGACCAGGACTCGCCGCGCGCCGCGCAGCTGCGCGTCCAGTAGCGCCGGTGCTCGCGCCGCCAGCTCTCCAGCGACAGGTCACCCTCCCCCTCGTCCGCGGCGTAGGCCGGGTCGACACCGTCGAAGGTGCCGATCCGCAGCTCGGTGCTGCGGATGACGATGCGCGGCCTGCCCCGACCGTCGCAGGCGATCCAGTGGGAGCCGACCCGTGGCAACGGCTCGCCCTCGGCGAGGAAGTCGGCGACGAGCGCCGAGGCGCCCGTTTGCCGCCGGCCAGCACCAGGCCGAGCAGCTCGTCGGCCAGCTCCTCGGAGTCACCGAAGTGCTCGACCGTGTGGTCGGGGCAGGCGGCGACGACGTCCGGGTGGGTGGCGGCATACCCCTCCCAGAGCTCCGCCGCGGCGACGAGGTCCGGCGGGCCGGGAGGTGTGCGGTGCTGCCCCGTCACGGCGGTGCCTCTCCCCGCGTCAGGCGGCGCGGCGGGCGACGACGTCGACGAAGACCTGGGGCAGCTCGCGGGGGTCGGTGAGGACCAGGGACTCACCGCCGGCGGCCGTCGCCAGCCGCTCCAGCGCGTCGGCGTCGACGTCCGGACCGACGCCGATGAGGACGACGGTCACCTGCCGGTCCCCCTCCTCACGGGCCTGCTGGAGCAGGGCCACGACCTCGTCCTCCGACAGTCCGCCGGTCGAGTCGTCGTTGATGCCGTCGGTCAGCATGAGCACCGAGCTGATCGCGTCGTCGACGTCCTCGTCCTGCATGGCGCTGTACGCCGCCCAGAGCGAGTCGTGCAGGCCGGTGTCGCCCTGCAGCGTGTCCACCCCGAGCTCCTCGGTGACCCCGAGCAGCACCTCCTGCTGGGTGGCTCCGTCGCCGACCTCGTCGGACAGCGGGCGCAACGGGGCTGCCTCGACGTGGTCCTGGTCCCCGTCGAGCGAGGTCGCGAAGTACCAGACGCCCACGGCGGTCTGCTCGGGGATGACGGCCAGCGCCGTCTGGGCCGCCTGCCGGGTGAGGTCGATGCGGGTGAGGTCATCGTCGACGGGCGCCGCCATCGACCCGGAGATGTCGATGAGCGCCAGGATCCGCGACTGCGGGGCGATGACCGCCCACGTCCCGGCCACCGTGGCGGTAAGCTCCTCGTCCGGGACCTCGGCGGTCGTGCGCACCCGGTCCGGAACGCCGTCGACGCCGGGAGCCTCACCCTCCGTGCCCGGTCGCAGGTGCAGGGCGGCGAGGTCGTCGGCGGCGGTCTCGGAGGTCAGCTCCTCCTGCAGGGCCTCGACCGCCTCGGCGGACCCCTCCTGCCCGACCCGCACGACCGGCATCTGCACGGTGCCCAGGTCCCCGCCGAGCTGCACGCCCTGGAGCTGCTCGCCGTCGGCGACCGCAGCCCCGATCTGCTGCTCGGTGGCCGGGACGAGCGTGTCGGCGTCCGAGCGCAGGGCCGAGAGCGGGTCGCCCTGGACGGCGGTCTGGGCGAGCACGACGAGCAGGCTGCGACCCGGTCCTCCCGGCTCGTCGAGGGCACCCAGCTCGTCGGCGGTGGCCGACAGCAGCGCCATCGTCGCCGGGTCGTTGCGGGGGTCGCCCAGGCGCATGCTCAGCTGGGCGTCCCCGGTGGACGCCTGCTCCTGGTAGACCTGCGCCAGCTCGGCGAAGCTGCTGTCGGGGGTCAGCCCCAGGCTGCCCATGCCGCCGATCGTCTCCGGGGTGCCGGTGAGCAGCACCGGGCTGCTGGCCACCGTCGGGCCGACCTGCAGCTCCACGCCCTCCTGCGCGGCCAGCTGGGCCCACGCCACGGAGCTGGGCAGCCAGACGTCGGGCGCCTCGCCGGAACGGATCTCGGCCTGGGAGGTGGCGGTCTCGCGCTCCTGGACGTCGTAGCTGAAGCAGTCGTCGCCGGCCCGCTCGGCCGCCGCGGTCACGGCCGGCAGCAGCTCGGGGGCCGACCAGACGGTCACCGGGTCGCAGCTGGCCGGGGCGGCTGCGGGGGGCGCGCTGGTGGCCTCCCCGTCGTCGGGAGCAGCGGTGCCCGGGGCGTCCTCGGTCCGGGACGGCGCGTCGGCCGCCGGGTCGTCGGCACCGTCGTCGTCGCCGCCGAGCAGCCAGAAGGCACCCGCTCCCACGGCGGCGACGAGCAGGGCGAGCAGGATCCACAGAAGTCCCCTGCGGTCGTTGTCCTCCGGCGGACGGCTGTGCTTGGCCACCAGCGAAAGGTAGCGCACGACCGCCTGGCGGACACCACGACGGTCCCCCGGGAGGCGGTGGCCGGCTGCCCACGGAAGGCGCCGCGGGCCGCCCACGGAGGGCACCGCGGGCCGCCCGTCGACGGCACCACACGCCGCCCCGGGAAGACACCGTGGGCCGCCCCGGAAGGCACCCCCGGACCGGCCCGCCGGTCAGTCCGGGAGCGTCCCGCGGGGGACGCCGTCCTCCAGGAACAGGGTGCCCGGGCTGCTCCGCATGAGGGCATCGTCGAGCGACCTCAGCAGGCGGGCGACGTACGGGGCGACGTGCTCGGCGGCCTCCTCGAGCGTGCACCAGTGGACGGACCGCAGCTCGGTCCGCTGCAGGACGGCCCGGTCGAGCAGGTCGGCGTGCACGCCCAGGTCGAAGACGAGCAGGAGGGCGTCGGTCCACTGCTTGTAGGGCGGGAGCCAGTCCACGGCGAGCAGGTCCCCGACGGGCAGCTCGACCCCCAGCTCCTCGCAGACCTCGCGCTCGAGGCTGGCCACCGGGGTCTCGTCGGGCTCGGCCACCCCGCCGACCAGGTCCCAGTCGCGCTTGTACGTGAGCTCGCACAGCAGCACGCGGCCCTGGTCGTCCCGGACCAGCCCCTGGACGATGAGCCGCTTGGTGGGCAGCGTCGCGTTGAGCATGCCCAGGAACCCGGCCGGGGTCCCGGGCGAGGGGTCCTCCCGCACCCGACCGAGCCGGAGGGCGTCGCCGGGCGGACCGTCGTCGGCGGCGAGCCGCCCGCGGGCGACCCCCTCCGGCCGGAGCCCGGCGCGCTGCAGCACGCGTCGCCTCCCGTGGTCGTCCGCCCCGACCTCGGCCTCCACCCGGTGGTGGCCGTCGGCGAACGACCGCTCGACCAGCTGGACCACGAGGTCGGTGGCGTCCGTCGGGTCGGCCGGAAGGTGGGTCAGGCCGACCAGCTCGACGACCCCGGGAGCGACGGTCCGGCGCCGGACCCGGCCGGGCAGCCCGGGCTCGACCGGCTCACCGCCCACGGCGCCCGGACCCTCGCGGGGAGCGGCGGCATACCCGTCCCGTGGTCCGTGCTCAGACGTGCCGCCGGCTCGTGATGACCCGGAACCGGTTGGCCACGAACGCCGCGTCCGCGTAGGCGGCGTTGGCCGCCGGGTTGGCCCCCGTCCCGTGCAGGTCGCTGAAGGCCGCCGTCTGGTTGACGAAGATCTGCCCCGTCAGGTTCTCCGACAGGGCGACCCCGGCCTCGACCGCGGCCTCCCGGGCGTCCTGGAGCACCTGCTCGTCAGTGGAGTAGACGGAGGCCGTCATGCCGCCGTGGGTGCGCACCGTCTCGGCGAACCGCCGCAGCGACTCCGGGGTGTCGGCTGTGCGGACGACGAAGGCGACCGGGCCGAAGCACTCCTGGGTGTAGGCCACCTCGTTGCCCGCGTCCGTGGTCACCAGCGCCGGGGTGCGCACGACGGCGTCGGGGTAGAGGGGGTGGGTGACGGGGCGGGAGTCGAGGAGGACGTCGCCGCCCAGACGCTCCGCCAGGGGCGGGGACGTCGGTCGCCCGGCCGCGGACGTCGTCGTTGACGGTGGCGCCGAGCACCTCCACGGCACGGGCGTCGTCGGCGGTGAACCGCTCGATGGCCCCGGCCAGCCTCCGACCGAACTCGTCGGCGTCCAGGTGGCCCTGGTCGGTGTCGACGCCGGTGGCGGGGACGTAGACGTTCTGCGGGGCGGTGCACATCTGCCCGGAGTAGAGGGAGAAGGAGAACGCCAGGTTGCCCAGCAGCCCCTTGAGGTCGTCGGTGGAGTCGACGACCACCGAGTTGAGGCCGGCCTTCTCGGTGTAGACGAGCTTGCCCGCCTTGGCCCCCTCGGTCTCCAGCCAGGCGCCGAACCCCGGGCCTCCGGTGTAGTCGATGATCTTCACGGCCGGGTGCAGGGCCAGGTCCTTGGCGAGGGTGCCGCCGTCGCCCTCGGGCGCCAGCTGGACCAGCGCGGGCTCGAAGCCCGCCTCCAGGAGAACCTCGCGGGCGGTGGCCACGGTGAGCGCCAGCGGCAGGACCGCCCGCGGGTGGGGCTTGACGACGACGGGGTTGCCGGTGGCCAGGCTGGCGAAGATGCCCGGGTAGGCGTTCCAGGTGGGGAAGGTGTTGCAGCCGATGACCAGCGCCACCCCCCGCGGCACGACGCGGTAGTCCTTCTGCATCCGGACCGGCTCGCCCTTGGCCGGCTTCTCCCAGACCACGGAGGCGGGGATGCGGGTCTGCTCCTCGAGGGCGGCCACGACCGCCTCCAGGGCCCGGTCCTGCGCGTGCGGACCACCGGCCTGGAAGCTCATGACGAACGGCTGGCCGCTGGTGTGCATGACGGCGTGGGCCATCTGGTGGGAGCTGGCGTTGATCCGGTCCACGATCTCGGTGCAGACGGCGGCGCGGACCTCGGCGCCGGCGTCCCGCCAGGCCGGCATCGCGGCGAGCGCCGCGTCCATCGCGGCGTCCACGTCCAGCTCGGGGTAGCGCACCCCGAGCGTGGGGCCGTAGGGGCTGACCTCGCTGCCCACCTCGCGGCCGGTCGAGGGCTGGTCCGCGAGCGCGGCGTAGCTGGTGTTCAGGCTGCGCTCGTGGGCGTCCTGGCCGTCCTGGGGGGCGGTCTCCCCGTAGACCCGGGGGCTGGGCGACTCGGGGTAGCGGCTGTAGTAGCTGCGCTCCCGGAGGGCCTGGGCGGCCTCCTCGAGGGTGGTCCGGTGCTTCTCCAGGAGCGGGTGCGTCGTCGCGGTGTCAGGCATGCCGTCAGCCTAACGACACGGGGCGGGGGTGGGCCCTCCCAGCCCGTCGCACCTCGTGCGCGGTGGCCCAGCCCACGAGCGTTCCGCCGACGAGGTTCGCCAGCAGGTCGCGGACGGTGTTGTCGTACCCCCCGACGTTCGTGGACTCCAGGGTCAGCGTCAGCACCCACTCGACGACCTCGTTCACCGCTCCGAACGCACCCGCACCGAGGACCACGACCCACCAGGCCACTGTCGCCCGGTGCTCGGGGACCGGGGCGAGGAGGCGGCCCATCGCCTCCCAGGTGGCCCGGCCGACCACGCCGAAGCCGACCGCGTGCTGCAGGTTGTCGTAGCGCACGACGTCCGGCACCAGCCACCACTGGTAGAGCGTGCCGGAGCCGACCGGGACCATCCCTCCGGCGAGGTGGCCGAGGCCGAAGACGACCAGCCCCCACACCGTCGGTGCGGACAGGCCCACGCGCCGGTGGAGGCGGGCCACGCCGGCGGCCCCCAGCACCAGGACGGTGAGGTAGACCGCCCAGTTGGCCTGGCCGGTCGCGATCCCGAGCGCGAGCAGCGCGGCGGTGCCGAAGAGACCGACGACGAAGGGGAGGGCCAGGTCAGCCGTCCGGCCGCGTGCCCCTGCCGGAACCGTGCCGGCCCGGCCCCCTCCCGCCCGGCGGGAGGGGCTTCCCGTCACCGCGGCCCCGCGTCGACGGGAACGAGCGCCGGGTCGAGCACCACGGAGAACAGCGCCCGGGGGTCCTGCAGCGTCGCCGGCGGCGGGCGGCGGGCGGAGGCCCGCGGCACGACGGCGCGCCAGCGGACCGGTCGGCGGTGCGGGAGCACCTCACGGGGGACGAAGACGTAGTCCCCGACGACCTCGCCGAGCAGCAGCCCGGTGCCGTCCTGCACGGGCAGGCCCACGGGGTCTCCCGGGCGGACCTCGTCCAGGAGCGCGGACAGCTGCCGGAGGTCCTTGGCGGGGCGGCGTCCCGAGCGCTCCCGGGCCAACGAGAGCAGCTCCCCAGGACCTAGACCGTCGGCGTCCACGTCGATGCCGGACCGCGTGCCCAGCCCCATGACGCCGGCGGCCAGGCAGACCCCGAGCTCGGTCTCCGAGGAGGGGCGGACCACCCAGACCCGGGTGCCCTGCGGCTCCGGCGGGGAGGGGAGGTCGTCCGCCCCGGGCCACACGTAGGGCAGGTCGTCCGGCTCGGGGCCGAAGCGCGCGGTGAGCAGCGGGCGGTAGTGGTCGGGGTCCTTGGCGAGCAGGTTGGAGCGGTGGGACCGGTGCAGCGCCTCGTCCCCCAGCCAGGAGGGCAGGAGCCCACCCGCAGCGAGCTGGTCCTGGCTGGTGCCGACGACCTCAGGGGCGAACTCGGCGATGAGCGGCGCCGTGCTGTCGGCGTGCCCCCGCCCGCGCCACTCCTGCACGGTCGCCAACCCGTAGGCCACCAGTGCGGGGATCCGGCCCTGCCACATCCGCACGACCGGGTGGTTGACCCAGCCGTAGTCGGTCAGCTCGAGGGCACGCAGCACCTGCAGCGTCTCGACGCGCTGCTTGCCCAGCCGGGCGTCGTCGAGGAGCCGGGCGCTGTCGTCGAAGCCCGGCACGGGTAGGAAGGTCTGCACCGGACCATCCTGCTGGACCGCGCGTGCAGGCGCACCCGGGCGGCCGGGGAGAGGGCCGGGGCCGGGGCGGCGCCCTCGGTCAGCCGTGGGAGAGCGCGCGGCTGCGGCCGCGGAACTCGGCCACCACCGCACCGTCCTCCCGGGTCACCGTGACGTCGGTGATCCCGCTGCGGCCGTAGGTGATCCGTTCCCGGGCCTCGGCGACGAGGACGTCGTCGAGGCGGCCGGCCGCCACGTAGGTGATGTCGCAGCCGGCCGCGACCGTGGTCCTGCCGGTGGCGTTGCAGGCCAGGGCGAAGGTCGAGTCGGCGAGGGCGAACACGAAGCCGCCGTGGGCGATGTCGTGCCCGTTGACCATGGTCCCGGTCACCCGCATCCGGGTCCGGGCCCGACCCAGGGGTATGCCGTCGCGCGCCTCGACCCCGACGTCGAGCAGCTCGATGCCCAGGTGGGCGGAGGCACGGTCCTGCGCCCACATCCGCCGCACGTGCTCAAGGCCGGGCGGCGTGGCAGGAGCGTCGCCGGCGGTCTCGCCGGTGGCGCCGGCGCTCACAGGGCCTCGCTCGGCCGGTAGCGGCCGCCCGGGTAGACCAGGTCGAGCTCGGCGAGGGTCTCCCGGACCCGGTCGGCGCCCAGCTCGGCCAGCCAGCCGAAGGGCCCCTGGGGGTAGTTGGTCCCCAGCCGCATCGCGGTGTCGACGTCCTCGGCCGAGGCCTCCCCGCGGTGGACCAGGTCGACCCCCTCGTTGACGAGCATCGCCAGGGTGCGGGCGACCGGGTCGGTGACCACGGTCCCGCCGACGAGCCGGGTGGCCAGCTCCTCGTCGGGGTCGGCGTCGACGGCCCGGCCCTCCTCGTCGTAGGTGAACACGCCCCTGCCGGTCTTGCGACCCAGGCGGCCCTCCCGCACGAGGAGGCGCTGGTAGTCGGTCGGTGCGTAGCGCGGATCCTCGTCCGTCTGGTGCCACACCGACTCCCCGACGGCGAGGTTGACGTCCTGGCCGATGAGGTCGGTCAGCTCCATCGGCCCCATCCGGAAGCCGGCCCGCCGCAGGGCCAGGTCGACGGTGGCCGCGTCGACCAGCCCCTCCTGCACCATCCGCTGGGCCTCCCCGTAGAACGGTCGCGCGACCCGGTTGACGATGAACCCGGGGGTCGAGGTGCATTGCACAGGGGTCTTGCCCCAGCGGCGCACCAGCTCGGCCGCTGCTTCGAGCACCGCGGGGTCGGACCGTTCGCCCCGGACGACCTCGACGAGGCGCATCACCGGCGGGGGGTTGAAGAAGTGAAGGCCCAGGACCCGGCCGGGGTGACGGAGCGCGGGCGACCGACCGCCGTGCAGCGCCGCGTCGTGACCGGTCGTGGCCTCCCCGACGATGGCGTCGATCGACAGGCTGGACGTGTTGGTCGCCAGCACCGTGTCCGACGGCTGGGCCTCCTCGAGCTGGCGGAAGATCACCCGCTTGACGTCGAGATGCTCGACGACCGCCTCCACGACGAGCGCGACCGGCGGCACGGTGGTCATGTCGGACGTGGCCACCGTGGTGATGCGCGCGAGCAGCGCGTCGACGTCCGCCTGCTCCGTCCTGCCCCTGGCCACCTGGCGGGCCAGGCCGGCCCCGATGCGGTCCACGGCCTTCGCCGCGGCCCCCTCCTGGGCGTCGACCAGGTGCACGGGGTGCCCGGCCCCGGCGGCGACCTGGGCAATACCGGCTCCCATCGCGCCGGCCCCGATGACCGCTACGGGGGTGTCCGCAGGATCAGCGAGCAGGGGCGAGGCGGGCAGCGGTGCCTGCTCGGTCCCGGGTGCGGCCGGGTCGGTCCCGGGCGGGGGCAGGTCCGTCTCCGCCCGGGTCTCGTCGTCGTGCGGCGTCGTCATGCGCCCACTGTGGCACGACGCCCGGGCCTCACCCGCGCAGCACCTTCTGCATCGCCTTGCCCCTGGCCAGCTCGTCGACGAGCTTGTCCAGGTAGCGGATCTTCTGCATGAGGGGGTCCTCGACGTCCTCGACGCGCACCCCGCAGACCACCCCTGTGATCTGGTCGACCCGCGGATTGAGCTCGGCGGCGGCGAAGAAGTCCTCGAACGTCGTCCCGGCGTCCAGGTGGCGCTGCAGGGCCTGCTCGTCGAACCCGGTGAGCCACTCGACGACCTCGTCCAGCTCGGCCTTCGTGCGTCCCTTGCGCTCCACCTTGGTGACGTAGTGCGGGTAGACCGAGGCGACGCTCGTGGTGAAGATGCGGTGCATCTCTGGAGCGTAGTGCGGCCGGCTCCTGCGCACGCGGTTGCAGGGCTCTCCGCGGGCCTGCTCACCACGGCGGGAAAGGTCACCTGCAGCGGGGAGGAACGCGCTGCGGGTGACGCTTCCCGCTGCCGGTCGGAACGGCATACCCTGCCCTGAGCCGCCCCGACGAAGAGGTGAGGTATGACACTGCCGACGATCGACCCCCGACCGGACCTGCACGACGAGGCCGAGACCTGGTCGGTCGACCAGCTGCGGGCCGTGCAGCTGGAGCGGCTGCAGGGCTGCGTGCGGCGGGCGTACGAGGGGGTGCCGCACTACCGGCGGCAGCTGGAGGAGCGGGGCGTCCATCCCGACGACGTCCGGAGCCTGGAGGACGTCCGGCTGCTGCCCTTCACGACCAAGGCGGACCTGCGCGACAACTACCCGTTCGGGATGCTCGCCGTCCCCCGCGAGGAGTGCGTACGCCTGCACGCGAGCTCGGGGACGACCGGGCGCCCCACCGTCGTGGGCTACACGCGGGGCGACATCGACACCTGGGCCGGCCTCGTCGCCCGGTCGTTGCGCGCCGCGGGGGTCCGCCCCGGGCACCTGGTCCACGTGGCGTACGGGTACGGGCTGTTCACCGGCGGGCTGGGCGCCCACTACGGCGCCGAGCGGCTCGGGTGCACCGTGGTGCCGATGAGCGGCGGGCAGACCGAGAAGCAGATCCAGCTGATCCAGGACTTCCGGCCGGACGTCATCATGGTGACGCCGTCCTACTTCCTGGCCCTGGTCGACCACGTCAGGGAGCTCGGGCTCGACCCGGTCGAGACGTCGCTGCAGATCGGCGTCTTCGGCGCCGAGCCGTGGACCGAGGCGATGCGCGCCGAGATCGAGGGCACCTGCGGCATGCACGCCACCGACATCTTCGGGCTCTCGGAGATGATGGGCCCGGGGGTGGCGCAGGAGTGCGTGGAGACCAAGGACGGGTTGACGCTGTGGGAGGACCACTTCCTGCCCGAGGTCGTGGACCCGCTGACCGACGAGCCGGTGCCGGACGGGGAGGAGGGCGAGCTGGTCCTCACCGCGCTGACCCGCGAGGCGATGCCGGTGCTGCGCTACCGCACCCGCGACCTGACCCGGCTGCTGCCCGGTACGGCCCGCCCGTCGATGCGGCGGATGGCGAAGATCACCGGACGCAGCGACGACCTGATGATCGTGCGCGGCGTCAACGTCTTCCCTACCCAGATCGAGGAGCTGGTGCTGGCCACCGAGGGGCTGACGCCGCACTTCCAGTGCGTGCTCTCCCGGCCGGGCCGGATGGACCAGCTGACGGTCAACGTCGAGGGCGCCCCGGGGCTGGACGAGGCACGTCGGGCCTCGATCGCGCGCGAGCTGGGCCACCAGATCAAGTCGCGGATCGGACCAGCGCCCAGGTCGTCGTGCTGACCGAGGGCGGCATCGAGCGGTCGGTCGGCAAGGCGCGCCGGATCGTGGACCTGCGGGAGAAGGGCTGACCACGGTCCTGCACGGATGGCCGTGGACGGTCCCGGAGCGGAGACCGAGGGGGGCGAGACCTGCCGGAGGAGACGTCGGTGGCCGCGTCTAGTGTTCGGCCCATGACGACGTGGTGGGGGTGGGCGATCCGTCGCGCCCGCGCGTCCACCGGTCTGCTGCTGACCCTCCTCGTCCTCGTCACCGCCACCACCGCGATCCTCGCCGGGACGGTCGGGTACTCGGGCGCGGCGGCGACGACCGCCGCCCGGGCCTCGCTGACCGGGGCCGTGCCGCAGGAGGCCGGGATCCGGGTGCAGACCCGCCAGGCCGAGGACCCGCAGGCCCAGGACGCGGCCGCCCGCCGTCTCGTCGACGAGGCGTTCTCCCCCCCCGCCCCCGTCAGCGTCCAGCGCACGGTCGTCAGCGAGCCGCGCCCGGTCGGCCTCGGGGGGACCGGCCTGGAGGGCAGGCTCGTCGTCCTGGGCAGCGCCTCCCTCACGCCGCAGGACGCCTCCGCGCAGGAGCGGGTCGAGATCGTCGTAGGGAACTGGCCCGCCCCGGACGCCGAGCCGGTCCAGGGCATGCTGCACGCCGCGGCGGCCGAGAGCTGGGGCGTGCAGGTCGGGGACACCCTCGACGTCGGCGGCGGCGTCGTCGAGGTGGTCGGGATGTGGCGCCCCGTGGACGCCGACGACGCCTTCTGGTTCGGCGACCCGCTCGTGGCCGCCGGTCGGGACGGGGACGACCGCGGGCCGCTGGTCGTGCCGCCGGACGGCGTGGTCCGCGTCGTGGAGGCCCCCTTCGTCCGGTGGACCGTCCAGCCCGACGCGAGCAGGATCCAGCCGGACGACCTGGCCCACCTGGCCTCCGCTGCCGCCAGCCTGCGGTCGTCGATGAAGACGCCCGAGGTGGACGTCCGCGGCGTGACCGTCGACGGCGACCTGGCCCCCACCGCCGGCACGGCCGCGACCAACCTGGCCACGGCCCGGGCCCTGGGCGTCGTCCCGCTCTCGGTGCTCGTCCTGGTGACGATGCTGTCCGTGGTCCAGCTGGCCAGGCTCCTGGCGACCACCCGGGAGCCGCAGCACCAGCTGCTGCTGGCCCGCGGGGCGACCGGCGCCCAGGTGATGGGCAGCACCGTCGTCGAGTCCGCCGTCGTCGCGCTGGTCGGCACCGCCCTCGGCGGCGCTGCCGCGTGGGGAGTCCTGCAGGCCGTGCCCGCCGGGGACGGCCAGGGGTCCACGGTGGTGCGGGTCGCTCTGCTGACCGGCACCGCGGTCCTCGCCGTGCTCGTCGCCGTCGCAGGGCTGCAGGTGCGCCGGCTCACCGCGGGAGGTCGGGCCGACGTGTCCGGGCGCACCCGGGCCGCGACCGCGCTGGCCACCGTGGTGCTGGTCCTCGGCGCGGCGGCCGTGGCCTGGTGGCAGCTGCGTCGGCACGGGTCCCCCGTCGTGACCCGGGAGGACGGTTCCCTCGGCACCGACCTGGTCGCCGGCGCCGCACCGGCGCTGCTGCTGGCCGCCGCCGCGGTCGTGGCGATGGCCCTGCTGGGCCCGGTCGGCCGGCTGGTCGAGGTCCTCACCCGCCCGGGCCGGGGCGCCACCGGTCACCTGGCCGCCGCCCAGGTCTCCCGCCGGCTGCCGGTCTACGCCGTGCCCGCCGTCCTCACGGTCCTCGCCGTCGGGGCCACGACCCTGTCGGGGCTCTACGCCGGCACCTCGGCCCAGCTGCGGGACGACCTGCGCTCGGTGGCCCAGGGCGCCCCCGTCCGGGCCGTGCTGGCGGAGCCCCCGGCCACCGTCGATCCGGGGGTGGTGGCTCCGCCCCCGCCGACCCTTCAGGGCACACCGGGTGTCCTGCGGTCCGCACCCGTGTGGGTCGACGACGGTGCCCGGCTCGGCGACGCGCAGGTCCGGCTCACCGTCTCCCCCGTCGCCGACCTGGCGGCCGTGGCGACCCGGCCGCAGCTGGCCGGCACCTCGACGAGGGAGGCGGAGCCGGACGGGGGCGGGGGCGGGGGCGGGGGCGGGGCCATCCACCCGCTCGTGCCCGTCGTGGCCCTCACGACGGAGGGCCCGACCGCGGACGGCATTCCTCTCCCCGACGGCACGACCACCCTCGAGGCGACCCTGGACGTCGAGCTCACCGTCGAGGAGGAGTCCCTGCGCACCCTCCAGGAGGGGTATGAGCAGGACGTCCAGAACTACGTCGACGGGGCGTACGGCGGCGGACCGCTCCCCGAGGAGGATGCCAGGTCGCTGGCCCGTCAGGTCGTCGACGACCAGCTCCGCGCCGCCGCGGACGACCGGAGGGTCACCTGGACCGTGTCGCTGACCCTCCTCGACCCGACCAGCGGGACGCTCGACGTCGTGGACGGCCCACCGCTCACCGTCCAGCGGCCGGTGGTCACGCCGCAGGAGGGCGTCCCTACACCGAGGCCGAGGTCGAGCCCGGTGGCGGTGCCGGCACGCTCACCTTCACCCTTCCCGAGGGCAGCACCCAGGTGCTCCTGGACGTCCGCCTCGAGGCCCCGCTCACGCCGCAGGACCGGTGGGACCCCGTGCCCGCGCAGGTGGACGCGCGACTCTCGGTGACCACCGGCGACGGCGACCACGTGCTCGGCCCGGCCACCGACGACTGGGGGGCTGAGCAGCTGGCCCCGCCGGACGTGGCACGGGCCGCGCAGGACGACGCCGAGCGCCTGGCGGCCGAGGCGCAGGCCGAGGGCCGCGACCTCGTGGAGACGAGGGTGGACGCGGTCACCGGCGACATCTGGGTCTTCGACGACGCGGCCTTCGTGCCCGCGTCCCTCGACACGTCGCAGAGCACCTGGACCCTGCGCGGGGCGGGCCGCCGCAACTGGCCCGAGGAGACTGTCGTCGTGGGTCCCGGTCGCAGCTACCGCCCTCCCCCGGCCGAAGGACCGCTCGCCCCGCCGGGCACGGCCGGCAGCACCGACGCCGCCGTCGAGCCGGTGCCGGTGGCCCTCACCCCCGAGGCGGCCCGCGCCGCCGAGCTCGGCGTCGGCGACGCCGCCCTGGTCGAGGCGTTCGGGACCGACGTGCCGGTCACCGTCGCCGCCCTGGTGCCGGCGGTTCCCGGCACCCTCTCCCCCCGCGCCGCCCTGCTCGACCGCGACGGCCTGGTCCGGGCGCTGGCCGTCGACGACCGCGGGCTCCCCTTCCCGACCGAGCTGTGGGCCGCGACCGCCCCCGGTGAGGAGACGGCCGTGATCGAGGCGCTCGCCGGTCGTGACGACGTGGTCTCCGCCGCCGGGCCCGCCTCTCGCGCCGCGCTCGTCACCGACGCGACCGGCGCCGCCCGTCGGGTCTTCTGGGTGGCCTCGGCCGGGGCCGTCCTGCTGGCGGCCACCGGCATCGGCGCGGTCGCGGCGACCCTGCTGGGTGGGCGTCGGCCCGAGGTGGCGGTGCTGCGGGCGCTGGGCATGCCGCCGGCCGCCCAGGCGCGATCCCGGGCCCTCGAGCTCGGCGGCGTGGTGGCCGCCTCGGTCGCCCTCGGGCTGGGCGCGGGCCTGCTCGTCGCCCGGGCCGTCGTGCCCGAGCTGGCGCGCTCCACCACGGCCGCCGACCAGGTCGCCCTGGCCGCTCCGTTGCACCTGGAGGTCCTGCCGTGGGCCTCCCTGATGAGCGTCGGCGCGGTCGCCGTCGCCGCGGTCGTGCTCGCCCAGGCGACCCGGGTGCGCCGGCAGGCGCTGGACACCGGCTACCGGGAGGAGATCCGGTGAGCGGGCGCCACCGCGGGACGCGACGGCATACCGGAGCAGGTATGGCGTGGCGCCAGTTCGCCGCCGACCCGTGGGTCTCCGTGGGGCTGGCCCTGCTGGTGGCTGTGGTCTCCCTGCTGCTCACCGCGGTGCCGCGCGCCCTGCAGGACGTCAACGACCGTCAGCTCGCCCAGGACGTCGGCGGCCTGTCCGCCCTGCAGCGGGACGTCACCGGCCGGTGGAGCAGCACGGTGGAGGTGCCGGCCCCGCCGGGGGTCGACCCGTGGGCGCCGTTCGAGGAGGGCGCGACGCGCATCCGGGCCGCCCAGCCCGAGCCGTTGCGGTCGATGCTGCAGGAGGCGCAGATGTACGCCCGCGCCACCACCGCGGTCGAGCACGTCCCGGACGTGGAGAGCGGCTACTACGGCGCGGACGTGGCCGTCCACGCGGACCCGGACCTGGCCGAGCACGTGGAGGTCGTCGACGGCACGCTCCCGGGCCCGTGGGGCGGGCCCGGGGTCGACGCGTCCGACGACGCCGGGGGTGGAGGAGGCGACGTCGGAGCGGACGGAGGACGACGCGACGTCGGAGCGGACGGGGGACCCGGTGACGGGGTGCCGGTGGTCGTCCTCGAGGAGGCCGCGGAGGAGCTGCTGTGGGAGGTCGGCGACCGGGTCGGTCCGCTGGTGGTCGCCGGCACGTACCGGCCGCTCGACCCGCAGGACCCGCGATGGCAGCACGTCGACAACGGCGTCCGGATGGGGGTGCTCTTCGACCCCAACCGCGGGCAGGCCGCCCTGGTCACCGCGTTCGTGGACCCCGGCAGCCGCGGCTACCTCGGTCAGCCGACCGCGGTCCGGCACGAGCTGTGGTTCCCCGTCGACCCGGCGGCCGTGTCCGGGACGGGCGTGGACGTGGGTCTGGTCCGCCGGCAGCTCACCGGCATGCTCGCCCAGCAGCACACGCTCGTGGAGGCCGGCGACCCCGCGCTGGGTCCGATCGAGGCCGACCAGACGCCCGCGTTCGCGACCGGGCTGACCGGCACCCTCGACCAGGTGGTCCGCCAGCAGCGGGCGACGTCCTCGCTGCTCGCGGTGGTCGCCGCCGGGCCCCTCGGGGTCGCGCTGGCGGTCGTCGGCCTTGCCGCCCGGCTGGTGGTCCAGCGGCGCCGTCCGTCCGTGGCGCTCGTGCTGGCCCGGGGGGCCGGCCCTCGGCAGCTGCGGTGGATCGCGATGGTCGAGGGGCTTGCCGTCGGGGTCCCGGCGGCCCTCCTCGGCCACGTCCTGGCCCGGGCGCTGCTGCCCGGGGGCGGGCGCTGGCAGGAGTGGTTGGTCACGGCGGCGGTGGCCGCCGCCCCGGCGGTCGCGCTGGCCGCGTCCGTCGACGACGCCTCCCTCCTGCAGACCCGGCGCGACCTCTCCCGCCGCAGCAGCTCGCGGTGGCGGTGGGTCGTGGAGGCGGCCGTCGTCGCCCTGGCCGGGCTGGCCACCTGGCGGCTGCTGGACCGCAGCTCGCGGGGCGACGACCCGGGGACCTCCGGCGTCGACCTGCTCGCGGCCGCCACCCCGGTACTGCTGGCGCTGGCCGCGTGCGTCGTGGCCCTGCGGCTCTACCCGGTCCCGCTCGCCGCCCTCACCCGGGTGCTCCGCGACCGCCGGGGGCTGACGCCCTTCCTCGGCGCGGCCCGTGCCCTGCGCGACCCCGCCGGAGGACTCGTCCCCACCCTGGCCGTCGTCCTGGGGACCACCGTCGCGCTGGTCAGCGCGGTGCTGCTGACGACGGTGACCCGCGGGGCCGAGGCCGCAGCGTGGCAGGCCAACGGTGCCGCCGTCCGCGTCAACGGCCCGGTGATGACGGACGCGCTGGTCGAGCAGCTCGCCGGCGTCGAGGGGGTGGCGGCGGTCGCCCGGGTCGCGGACGTCGGCACCACCCAGGAGCTCTTCGTCGACGGTGACCGCACGCCGCTGCGGATCCTCGTCGTGGACCCCGCGCTGGAGCAGGTGGTCGGCCCCGGGTCGCCCGCCCCCGGTCCGTCGTCGCGGCTGTACGCCGACGGCGGCCCCATCCCCCTGGTCACCGGGGGCGACGCCCCCGACCGGGTGGGCGCGGCGACCCTGCGGGGCGTGGACGGGCCGGTCGAGGTCGTCGGGCACCTTCCCGAGCTGCCCGGCGTGCAGACGCCCGGCAGCTGGGCGCTCATCGACGCCGACCGGTGGACCGACCTCGGACGCCGGATGCCCACGGCCCGGGCGGCGCTGGTCTCGACCACCCAGGAAGCGGACACCGGTGCGGTCGCGGACGCGGTGCAGAAGCTCGTCGGCCCAGGGGTGGTCACCACCGTCCAGGAGGAGCTGGACTCCTTCACCTCGGCCCCTGTCACGACCGGGCTCACCCGGGCCTTCGTCGGGGCCACCGTGCTGACGGGGCTGCTCACCGTGCTCGCCGTCCTCGTCGTCCAGCTCATGGGGACCGCGGCTCGCTCCCAGCTGCTCGCCGTCCTGCGCACCCTGGGGCTTCGCCCCGGCCAGACCCGTGCGCTGACCGCCTGGGAGCTGGGTCCGGTGCTGGCCACCTCGCTCCTGGTCGGCGCGGTCCTCGGGCTGGCGGTGCCCTGGGTGCTCGTCCGGGCCCTCGACCTCACCGGTCTGACCGGCGGGCGGTCCCAGCCGCCCCTGGCCGTCGACCCGCTCGTCGTCGGCGCCGTCCTGGCCGCCGTCGTCCTGACCGTCCTGACCGCCGTCACCGTCAGCGCCCGGCTCGCCGGGCGCACCAACCTCGCGCAGGCCCTGCGCGTCGGGGAGGACCGATGAACGCCACACCCGCACGACCCGACATCTGGTGCGAGGACCTCGTGCGCATCTACTCCACCGAGGGCGTGGAGGTGCAGGCCCTGCAGGGGCTCAACCTCGTCGTCGACCCCGGTGACGTCGTCGCCCTCGTCGGCGCCTCCGGCTCGGGCAAGTCGACCCTGCTCACCATCCTCTCCGGGCTGGACCGTCCCACCGGTGGCCGCGCCCGGGTCGCCGGGGTCGACCTGATGGCCATGAGCCGGGCGCAGCGGGTGGACTACCAGCGCTCCGTCGTCGGCTTCGTCTGGCAGCAGACCTCGCGCAACCTGCTGCCCTTCCTCACCGCGGCCGACAACGTGGCGCTGCCGATGGTCATCAGCGGGCGGAAGGAACGGGCCGCCCGGGTCGAGGAGCTGCTTGGCCTGCTGGGCGTGGCCGACTGCGCCGGCCGGCGTCCGGCCCAGCTCTCCGGCGGCCAGCAGCAGCGGGTGGCGATCGCCACCGCCCTGGCCAACTCCCCCTCCGTGCTGCTCGCCGACGAGCCGACCGGCGAGCTGGACGACGCCGCCTCCGAGCAGGTGCTCGGGGCGATGCGCTCGGCGGCCGAGGAGCTGGGCACCACCGTCCTCGTCGTCACCCACGACCCCACCGTCTCCGACCACGTGCGGCGCACGGTCCAGATCCGGGACGGGCGCACCTCCACCGAGGTGCTGCGCCAGAGGGTCGTGGACGCCGACGGCGTGGAGCGGACGGTCGCCCGGGAGTACACCGTCATCGACCGGGCCGGCCGCATCCAGCTGCCCCGTGCCCACGTCGAGGAGCTCGGGCTGCACGACCGGGTCCGGATCGAGAAGGAGAGCAGCCACGTGCAGGTCTGGCCGGACGACGAGACGCACGGCACCGAGGGGACGGAGAAGCGGTGAGCGGGCAGGAGCGGCCGACCGGAGGGCACCCGGTCGTCGTCCTGGCGGCGCGGGGCCTGCACCGGACGTTCGGCACCGGTCCGACGCAGGTGTACGCACTGTCGGGCGTCGACCTGGACGTGCCGGGCGGGCGGCTGACCGTGGTGCGCGGACCGTCGGGGTCGGGCAAGACGACCCTGCTCAACCTGCTCGGCGGGCTGGACCGGCCCACCTCCGGGCAGGTTCTCCTCGACGACGGCAGGGTGCTGTCGGAGCTGCCCGAGAGGGAGGTCCTCGCCGTCCGGCGCGAGCGGATCGGCTACGTGTTCCAGAGCTTCGGCCTCGTCCCGGTGCTCTCCGCCGAGGAGAACGTCGAGGTGCCGCTGCGGTTGCGGCAGGTCCCCGCGGGCGAGCGCTCCGCCCGGGTCGCCGAGGCACTGGCGATGGTGGGGCTGGACCGGCACGCGCGGCAGCGCCCCTACGAGCTCTCCGGGGGCAGCAGCAGCGGGTCGGCATCGCCCGGGCTCTTGTCGGGCGACCGGACATCCTGATCGCCGACGAGCCCACGGGCCAGCTGGACTCCGACACCGCCGCCACGATCATGGACCTGCTCGTCGACCTCACCCACGCCCGGGGCATCGCCAGCGTCGTCTCCACCCACGACCCCGTCCTCATGGGCCGGGCCGACCAGGTCGTGGAGCTGCACGACGGTCGCCGGGCGGGCGGGAACGCCTGATCCACCGACCCGGGCCGGGCGGGTGGGGACGCCTGATCCTCCGACCCGGGCCGGGCACCGACGAGCGGGCGAGACGCCAGGGTGGCACCATCGGAGGATGAGCACCGAGGACACCACCGGAGACCTGCAGCCGCTGCCCTCCGACGAGCGCCCCACGGCCGCGGTCCCCCCGGGCGTGCACGAGGACATGCTGCCCGTGGCCGAGGACCTTCCCATGACGAGGATGCGGCGCGGCTACGACACCGAGCAGGTCGACGCCCTGGTCGAGGACGTCTTCGACGCCGTCCGCTCCGGCGGGCGCGCCCCGGTGATCGCCGAGACCCGCTTCCGGGGGACCACCGGACTGCGCAGCGGCTACGAGGAGAGGGCGGTCGACGACTACCTCGACGCGCTGGCCGAGGCCGTGGGGCAGCAGGCCACGCCGGAGCCCTCGGCCGGGGCGCCCCGCCACCCCGGTGCGGAGCAGAACCCCGATGACGCCGGACGACTCGGACGCCCCGAGACGCGCGGTGCCGACCCGACGGGCGAGCCCGCAGGCTCACCGCTCGACGAGGCGACCTACCGCGCTGACGACGGCCAGCCTGGGGACCACCCCCGCCCGTAGGGTGGGGTCATGCGCGTCCTGGTCACCGGCGGAGCCGGGTACATCGGCTCCCACACGGTGCTGCACCTGCTCGCGGCCGAGCACGAGGTCGTCGTGGTCGACGACTTCTCGAACGCCCGCCCGGCGGTCGTCGACCGGCTCGCCGAGCTCGCCGGCCGTCCCGTCGAGGTGCACCGGCTCGACGTCACCGACCGCGAGGGTCTCGACCGGGTCGTCGACGGCGCGGGCTTCGGGGCGGTCGTGCACTTCGCGGCCTACAAGGCCGTCGGGGAGTCCGTGGCCCGACCGCTGGACTACTACCGGAACAACCTGGGCGCCACGATCGCGGTCGCCGAGGCGATGGTGCGTCACGGCATACCCCACCTGGTGTTCTCCTCCTCGGCCACCGTCTACGGCGCGGACGCGCCCGTGCCGATGACCGAGGACCTGCCGACGTCGGCGACCAACCCCTACGGGTGGACCAAGGTGATGAACGAGCAGATCCTCCGGGACGCCGTCGCCGCCCACCCCGGGCTGCGGGTGGCGCTGCTGCGCTACTTCAACCCGGTCGGCGCCCACCCGTCGGGGCGGATCGGCGAGGATCCGGCGGACGTGCCGAACAACCTGATGCCCTACGTCGCGCAGGTGGCGGTGGGCCGGCGGGAGAGCCTGGCCGTCTTCGGAACGACTACGACACGGTCGACGGGACCGGGGTGCGCGACTACATCCACGTCGAGGACCTGGCCGCCGGGCACGTCGCGGCGCTCGGGCGGATCGCCGCCCACGACCAGCCCCTGTCCGTGTGGAACCTGGGCACCGGCCGCGGCACCTCCGTGCTGGAGCTGGTGCACGCGTTCGAGCAGGCCAGCGGGCGGTCCGTGCCCTACGAGGTGGTCGACCGCCGACCGGGCGACGTCGCCTCCTCCTACGCCGACCCCTCCCTCGCCGAGCGCGAGCTGGGCTGGCGGGCGACCCGGACGGTCGCGGACATGTGCGCCGACACCTGGCGGTGGCAGCAGGCCAACCCGCAGGGATACCCCGCCGGGTAGGGTCAAAGCCGACGCGCCGTCGTAGACTGGACCCATGCCTCGTCGTCAAGCTGCCCTGGGAGACCTGGAGCGCGTCGTCATGGACGCCCTGTGGACCCACGGCCCCGACCTCACCGTCCGCGACGTCATGGAGCGGATGGAGGGCACCAAGGAGCTGGCCTACACCACGATCATGACCGTCCTGGACCGGCTGGCCAAGAAGGGCCTGGCGCAGCGCACCCGGGACGGGCGGGCGTGGCGCTACACCGCCGCCTCCTCGCGCGAGGCGCTCGCCGCGACGGCGCTGCGCTCGACGCTGGAGAACGTCCAGGCCGACCGCACGCTGGCGATGATGCACTTCCTGGACGACGCCTCCCCGGCCGAGCTGGACGACCTGCGGGCCGCCCTCGCCGAGGTCGAGCGCCGCCACACCTGACGCCGTGACGGGGGTCGTCGTCACCGCAGCGCTGATCCTCGGCGCCCTCCTGCTGACCCTCGTCGCCCCCCACCTGCTCGCCGGCCGCACCGGCCTGCGGGCGGCGCCGGGACCGGCCCTGCTCCTGTGGCAGGCGGTCAGCCTGGCCGGCGTGGCCAGCGCGCTGCTCGCGGCCCCGGTCGCCGCGCTCGTCCTGCCGACCGACCGCCCGTGGCTGCTGGCCGCGGCGGTCGCCGCGGCGGTCGTCCTGTCCGGCCTGATGCTCGCCCGGCTGCTCTGGTCGGGCCACCGGGTCGGCACCGACCTGCGCCGGCGGCGTGCCCGCCACCGTGAGCTGGTCGACCTCGTCGGGGACCGGCTGGGCCCGGGCGTCGACGGCACCCCGACGGGGGTGGACCGGGCGGGCGCCGCGCACCGGCCGTCGGGCCCGCACGTGCCGCGACGCCACCCGGTCGCCGTCGTGGCCCATGCCAGCCCGACCGCCTACTGCCTACCCGGTCGCGACGACCGCATCGTGCTGAGCAGCGCCGCCGTCGACCGGCTGGACGACGACCAGCTGGGAGCCGTCCTCTCCCACGAGCTCGCCCACCTGACCCAGCGCCACGACCTGCTCCTGGAGCTGTTCACCGTGCTGCACGAGGCCGTGCCCGCCCGGGTCCGGGCCGACCGCGCGCTCGGGGAGGTCCACCTGCTGGCCGAGATGCTGGCCGACCGCACCGCGGCCCGGTCCACCGGCCCGACGGCCCTCGCCAGGGCGCTCGTGGCGATGGCCGTGCCGGCCGGGGACGCCCCCGGGCGCACGGGCGAACCCCTCGGCGCGGGTGCGGGCACCGCATACCTGGTCGACCCGGGCCGGCCGTCGGGTCCGGTCAGGTCGCGGTCCGGGTCCGGGCCCTGGCGGCGCCTCCCCGGCCGCGCGGGATGCGCACCGGCCTGATCACCGCCTCGCTCGTGGTGCTGCTGCTGCCGCCGGCGCTGGCCCTCCTGGCCGTCGCCGGCTGAGCCACCCGCCGCAGCCGGCGGCGACGCCCGGCCCGCACGTCCAGGCAGCAGACCTGTCACAGATCGGGTGATATGTCCGCCGATCGCGCAGCGTCTCGCTGCATCGACGCCCGGCCGACGGTGAGGGCGACGGTGACGGCAGGGCCCCCCCCTGTGAGCGACCCCACGGTGTCTGGTGCGTCACAGTTCCTCTAAATTCCCTCTCCCGGCCCTGACGGCGGAGTAGGTTACGACCGTAGGTAGTACGTGCCCGCACCCAGCGGGCCGTCCGCACGCCGCGCCCCGGGGGCGCCGGTTCCGTCAGGGAGAGGCCATGGACGCACTGGACCTTGCACGGTGGCAGTTCGGGATCACCACCGTCTACCACTTCTTCTTCGTGCCGATCACGATCGGGCTGAGCCTGCTCGTGGCGATCATGCAGACGCAGTGGATGCGCACCCGCAACCCGCAGTGGCTGCGGCTGACCAAGTTCTTCGGCAAGCTGTTCACGATCAACTTCGCGCTCGGCCTGGTCACCGGCATCGTCCAGGAGTTCCAGTTCGGGATGAACTGGTCGGACTACTCCCGCTTCGTCGGCGACATCTTCGGAGCACCGCTGGCGATCGAGGCGCTGCTGGCGTTCTTCCTCGAGTCGACCTTCCTGGGCCTGTGGATCTTCGGGTGGGGACGGATCCCGGAGAAGCTGCACGCCTCGTTCATGTGGCTGGTGCACGTCGGCACCGTGCTGTCGGCCTACTTCATCCTCGCGGCCAACTCGTTCATGCAGAACCCGGTCGGCTACTGGATCAACCCCGACACCGGCCGCGCCGAGCTGACCGACTTCCTGGCCGTGCTGACCAACCCGGTGCAGCTGGTGACCTTCCCGCACGTGGTCGCCGCGGCCTACATGACCGGAGGTGCGTTCGTGCTGGCCTTCGCGCTGTGGCACCTGTGGCGCAGCCAGACCCCCGGCGGCGACCTGCCGATGTACCGCAGGGCCGCGCGCCTGGGCGCCTGGGCCCTCCTGGTCGCCGGCGTGGCCGTCGTCGGCACCGGCGACGTGCAGGGCAAGATCATGACCGAGGTGCAGCCGATGAAGATGGCGGCCGCCGAGGGACTCTACGAGGACGTCCCCGAGGGTGAGGGCGCCCCCTTCTCGATCATCACCGTGGGCACGCTCGACGGGACCGAGGAGGTCTGGGCGCTCACCGTGCCCAAGCTGCTGTCCTACCTGGCCACCGGCGACCTGGAGGGCGCGGTCGAGGGGATCGACCACATCCAGGAGCGCTACGAGCAGACCTACGCCGGCAGCGAGCTGACCGAGGTCGAGGACTACCGCCCGCTCATCCCGGTGACCTACTGGTCCTTCCGGCTGATGATGGGCCTGGGCTTCGCCGGGATGGCGGTCGGCGCCGCGGTGCTGTGGCGGCTGCGCGCCCGCGACGGCGAGCACGGACACCGCCTCACCTCCCCCTGGTGGGGCTGGGCCGGGGCACTGGTGCTGTTCATGCCGCTGCTGGCGAACAGCTTCGGCTGGATCTTCACCGAGATGGGCCGCCAGCCGTGGCTGGTCATGGGCCTGATGACCACCCAGACCGGGGTCTCCCCCGGGACCACGACCGGCGAGGTGCTCACCTCGATGCTCGTCTTCACCCTGCTCTACGGCGCGCTGGCGGTCGTCGAGGTCGCCCTGATCCTGCGCTACGGCCGGGCCGGCGCCGAGCAGGTCCCCGAGGACGCGTCGTCCTACGACCCGCGGGACCGGTCCGACGACGACGCCTACGTCTTCACCTACTGAGAACACGGCATACCCAAGGAAACGGATCATGGAACTCACCACCGTCTGGTTCATCCTCATCGCCGTGCTGTGGGTCGGCTACTTCGTCCTGGAGGGGTTCGACTACGGCGTGGGCACCCTGCTGCCGGTCCTCGGTCGGGACGAGACGTCCGGCACGGGCACCGACGCGGTCCGGCACACCGGCGAGACCCGGCGCCGGCAGATGCTGTCCTCGATCGGCCCGTTCTGGGACGGCAACGAGGTGTGGCTGCTCACCGCCGGCGGCGCGACGTTCGCCGCGTTCCCGCACTGGTACGCCACCCTGTTCTCCGGCTTCTACCTGCCTCTGCTGCTCATCCTCGTCGCGCTCATCGTGCGCGGGATCGGCCTGGAGTACCGCGGCAAGGTCGACTCGACCAGCTGGCGCGCCCGGATGGACGCGATGATCGTCGTCGGCTCGTTCCTGCCGGCGCTGCTGTGGGGCGTGGCGTTCACCAACATCGTCGTCGGCGTTCCGATCGACCAGGACATGGAGTACGTCGGGGGCTTCTTCAACCTGCTCAACCCGCTCGCCCTGCTCGGCGGCCTGGTCACGCTGACCCTCTTCGTCACCCACGGCGCGCTGTTCGTGGCGCTGAAGACCGACGGCCGGCTGCGCCACGACGCCCGGGCCCTGGGTCTGAGGGTCGGCGTCGTCTCCGCCGTCCTCGCGGTGGTCTGGCTGGGCCTGGTGCACGCCCGCACCGGCGGCCTGCTGTCCTGGGTGGCCGCGGCGCTGGCCGCGGCGGCCCTCGTCGCCGCGCTGCTCATGGCCTGGCGCGGCCGCGAGGGCTGGGCCTTCGCCGGGACCTTCGGCGCGATCGCGCTGGCGACGGTCTCGCTGTTCCTGGCGCTGTTCCCCGACGTCATGCCCTCCAGCCTCGACCCCGCGTGGTCGCTGACGGTGGAGAACGCCTCCTCCAGCCAGAAGACGCTGGGCATCATGACCGTCGTCGCGGTGATCTTCACCCCGATCGTGCTGCTCTACCAGTCGTGGACCTACTGGACCTTCCGCAGACGGATCTCGGGGCACCACATCCCGACCGACGTCCACCACGCCGCCGTCACCGGGGAGACCCGGCCCACGGTGGCCGGGCGGCGGTGAGCCGCCGCAGCGACGACCCGAGGGGCCGGTCCGCGCGCCCCTTCGACCCCCGCCTGCTGCGGGCCCTCCCCGCCACGCGCGGACCGGTGGCGCTGCTGTCGGTGCTCGGCGTGCTGGGTGGGGTCACCGCGGTCGCGCAGGCGGTCGTCCTGGCCCTGCTCGTCGCGCAGGTGGTCGGGGGCGGGCCCCTCGGACCGGTCCTCGCGGGCCTGGTCGCGCTGCTCATCCTCCGCGGGGCGCTGGCCGGGGCCGGGGAGTATGTCGCGCGCCGGGCCGGGCAGCGGGTGTCCGGCCAGGTGCGCCTCGCCGTGCTGCGCCGCTGGTCGGCCGCCCCGAGGAGGAGCGTCCGCCGACGGACGTGGCGCTGACGCGGGCCACCGACGGGGTGTCGGCCCTGGAGCCCTACGTCGCCCGCTACCTGCCCGCGCTGGTCACCGCAGCGGTCGTGCCGGTGCTGGCCGTCGTCGTGCTGGCCGTCGTGGACGTGTGGAGCGCGCTCATCGTCGTGCTCACCCTGCCGCTCCTGCCGGTCTTCGCCGCGCTCGTGGGTCAGCACACCCAGGAGCAGACCGAGCGACGGTGGGGGGCGATGGCCCAGCTGGCCGGGCACTTCCTCGACGTGGTCCGGGGACTGCCCACGCTGGTGGCCTACAGCCGGGCCCGCCACCAGGTCGCGGTGGTGCGCGAGGTCGGTGAACGGCACCGTGCCGCCACGACGGCGACGCTGCGGACCGCGTTCCTGTCCACCGCGGCCCTGGAGCTGCTGGCCACGATCTCGGTCGCGCTCGTCGCCGTGGCGGTGGGGCGGCTGGCTGGCTACGGCGCGATGGACCTCAGCGTCGGCCTCGTGGCCATCCTGCTGGCCCCCGAGGCCTACTGGCCCGTGCGCCGGGTCGGTGCCGAGTTCCACAACGCCGCCGACGGGTCGACCGCGCTCGCCGAGCTGGCTGCCGACGGGGGGTGCTGGACGTCGACCCCGCACCGGCCGAGGACGGGCGGGAGGTCGACGCTGCACCGGCCGAGAACGGGCGGGAGACCGACGCGCAGCAGGAGGGCACCGGGGGCACGCAGGAGCAGGGCCCGGCCGAGCGCGTGGGGCTGCACGCGCTGTCCTACGCCCACCGGGGCCGCAGCCGCACGCTGGTGGATGTGGACCTGTCCACCACGGTCGCACCCGGCCTGACCGCGCTCACCGGACCGTCGGGGGCCGGCAAGACGACCGTGCTGGAGCTGCTGGCCGGCCTGCGGGTCCCCACCGCGGGCTCGGTCACCGCCCCCCGCGCCCACCTGGCGAGCCAGCGGCCGGTCCTGCTGCCGGGCACCGTGCGTGACAACCTGCTGCTCGTGGCGCCCGGCCTGCCGACGTCCGGGCCGTCCGGGCTCCAGGCCGGTCCCCGCGTCGACGACCGGGACGGGGTCACCGACGACGCCCTCGTCGACGCCCTTCGCCGGGTCGGTCTCTGGGACGACCTCGCGGACCGCGACGGGCTCAACACCGACCTGGGCGAGGACGGCTTCGGCCTCTCCGCCGGCCAGCGCGCCCGGCTGGCGCTGGCCCGGGCGCTGCTGTCCGACGGGCCCCTCGTCCTGCTCGATGAGCCGACCGCCAACGTCGCCGCCGGCTCCGTGCCCCTGCTGCACGGGGTCGTGCTCGACCTCGCCGCGCACCGGCGGGTGGTCGCGGTCACCCACGACCCCGACCTCGTGGCCCTGGCGGACGACCACTGGCACCTGGAGCCCGCACCCCTCGAGGACCGGGGGACGGCACCCAGGCTGCACACCACCCGGGCCGCACCGGTCGCCGCGACCGCCCGGGGAGCCCGGACCGCCCGTGACCGGTCCGGCAGCACCTCGACGGACCGCACCCTGCCCGTCCCCGACGCAGGGAGCGCCTCGGCGGACGGGCCCGCCGACGACCACGACCGCATACCCCTGCTGAGGGCACCCCGGGGCCGCGCCGGCCTGGCCGCCGCCTGCCTCCTCGGCGGCCTGTCGGTCGGGGCCGGCGTGGCACTGACGGCCACGTCCGGGTGGCTCATCGTGCAGGCCTCGACGCAGCCGGTCGTGCTCACCCTCATGGTCGCCATCGTGGGGGTGCGGGCGTTCGGGCTGGCGCGGCCGGTGCTGCGCTACGCCGAGCGGGTCCTGTCCCACGACGTGGCGCTGGCCGACCTGGCCGACCGGCGGGCGGAGGTGTTTCGCGCGGCTCGTGCCGCTGACCCCCGCCCGGCTGGGGCGGAGGAGCCGGGGTGAGCTGCTCACCGCGGTCGTGCGCGACCTGGACGACGTCGTCGACGAGCAGGTCCGGGTGACGGTGCCGGCCTGGTCGACCGTGATCGCCACCGTCGTGGGCGCCCTCGTCGCCGGGTGGCACCTGCCCGTGGCTGGGCTGGTGGTCACCCTCGGCGGGCTGCTCGTCCTCGGCGTGGGTGCGACCGGGTATGCCGCTGAGCGGGCCGCGCAGGGGTCCGTCGTCGCGGCACGTGGTCGGGTGCGGCACACCGTGACCGCACTGGTCTCGCGGCTGCTGCAGGTGCAGGCCACGACGGGGCTGCACGCCGACCGGACCCGTCTGCTCCTCCCGGTGGTGGACGGCGAGCGCGACCAGCTGCGGGCCGAGAGCAGGTTGGCGGCCGCCCGGGGCGGGACGATGGCGGCCCTGTGGCTCGTCGTGGCCGGGACCACCGCGGCGGTCGCGGTGCTCGTCACCGCCGCGCACTCCGGCGGTGACCTGAGCGGCCCGTACGCCGCGCTCGTCGCCCTGGTCCCGATGGCCCTGGCCGACGCCTGGGTAGGGCTCGCCGACGTGGCCGGAGCCCGGGCCGGGCCCGGGCGGCCGCCCGCCCGGTTGGACCGGGTGCTGGACCAGGAGCCCGCCGTCGCCGGGCGGGGACGGGAGCGGCTGCCGGCCGGTGCACCGACGGAGGTGCGGTGGGACGGCGTGGGGGCGCGCTGGCCGGCGCATGTCGCCCGTGCCGGGCACGAGTGCGGCGTTCCGGCGCCCGGCGTGGCCGCCGAGGCCACGGCCCCCGGCGTGCACGTCCGGCTGGACCTGCCGCCGACCGACCTCGATCTGCCCGCCGGGGAGCGGATGAGCCTGACCGGCCCCAACGGCACCGGGAAGTCGACCGCTCTGGCCGTGCTGGCCCGCCACCTCGACCCGGAGGTCGGTCGGGCGACGGTGGCCGGGACCGACCTGCTGGACCTCGACCTCGAGCAGACCCGCTCCCGGATCGCGCTCGTGGACGACGAGCCGCACGCCTTCGCCGGCAGCGTCCGGGCCAACCTCGCGCTCGCCGCCCCTCACGTCGACGATGCGGCGATGAGGACGGCGCTGCGCACCGTCGACCTGGGCCACTGGTTCTCCACCCTCCCCCAGGGCCTGGACACCCCGCTGACCGGGCTGTCGGGCGGCGAGCGCGCCCGGCTGTCGATGGCGCGGGCCCTGCTGGCCGACCGTCCGCTCGTGCTGCTGGACGAGCCGACGGCGCACCTGGACGACGCCACCGCCGAGCGGGCGCTCACCGGCCTGGACAGGCAGGTGGGCGCCGCGGCCACCGTCGTCGCCGTCAGCCACCGCCCGGTCGGTCCGGCGCGCGACTGGCCGCAGGTCCGCCCGGGTGGTGACCGGCTCCTCGCTGCTGCGCAGGACGGGGGGCGTCCGGTCCACTAGCGTGAGCGCCATGTCCGACATCGACCCGATCTGGTGGATCGTCCTGGGGCTGGTGGTGCTGGCCGCGCTCCTGGCGTGGTTCTTCATCTCCCGCCGCAAGAAGCAGGAGCAGGCCCGCACCGAGGCCTCCCACCTGCGCGAGCGCGCCCAGGGCGGGGAGACCTACGTGGCCGGCGCCGAGGACCGCGCCCGTGAGCTCCGGGAGAAGGCCCAGGACGCCGAGCAGCGCGCCCGGCGGATGCAGGACGAGGCGGACGAGGCGACCAGGGTGGCCCGCGAGCACCGGGACCGGGTGACCGACGACTACCTGCGCGCCGACGACATCGACCCGGACGCCAAGCAGTGACCGAACCGGCCTGACGACCGGACGGCTGCCCGGCCTGACGGCCTCACGGCCTCACGGCCTGACGACCTGACGACCGGACGACCGGACGGTAGAGCCCGTCACGACCAGGCTGCACCACCCCAGTCCGTCGGGCTGAGAAGATGGGCCCATGCCGCTGCCTGCCGCCCGCACGCCCCTGTCCGAGCTGACCCCGCCGATCGCGCTGGGGGCCCTCGACGGCCGCTACCGCGGCGCGGTCGCCCCCCTCGTCGACCACCTCTCCGAGGCCGCGCTCAACCGGGCCCGGCTGCACGTCGAGGTCGAGTGGCTCCTCCACCTCGTCGGGCAGCAGGTCGTCCCGGGGGCCCCGTCGCTGAGCGACGAGGAGCAGGCGGCCCTGCGGGCCGTCGTCACCGGTTTCGACGCCGCCGCGATCGAGGAGCTGCGGGCGATCGAGGCCGAGACCGTCCACGACGTCAAGGCCGTCGAGTACTTCCTGCGCCGTCGCCTGACGCAGATCCTGGCCCGCAGCGACGGCGACGACACCTCACGGGCCGACGCGTTCGGCGAGCTGGTCCACTTCGCCTGCACCAGCGAGGACGTCAACAACACCTCCTACGCCCTCATGGTGCAGGGGGCGGTCACCCAGGTCTGGCTGCCCCGCGCGACGGCGCTCGTCGACCAGCTGTCCACGATGGCGCGGGAGCTCGCGGACGTCCCCCTGCTGGCCCACACCCACGGCCAGCCGGCCACCCCCACGACGATGGGCAAGGAGCTGGCGGTCCTTGCCTGGCGCCTCAGGCGCCAGCTGCGCCGGGTGGAGGAGCGGCATACCTGGGCAAGCTCAACGGGGCCACCGGCACCTACGGCGCGCACGTCGTGGCGGTGCCCGACGCCGACTGGCAGCAGGTCAGCCGCACCTTCGTCCAGCACCTGGGGCTGACCTGGAACCCGCTGACCACGCAGATCGAGAGCCATGACTGGCAGGCCGAGCTCTACGCCGACGTGGCCCGGTTCAACCGGATCCTGCACAACCTGGCGACCGACGCATGGACCTACATCTCGATGGGTTACTTCGCCCAGGTCCGCGGCCAGGGCACCGTCGGGTCCAGCACGATGCCGCACAAGGTCAACCCGATCCGGTTCGAGAACGCCGAGGCCAACCTCGAGGTGTCCAACGCCCTGCTCGACGTGCTCGCGACCACGCTGGTGACCAGCCGCCTTCAGCGCGACCTCACCGACTCCTCGATGCAGCGCAACATCGGCACCGCGCTGGGGCACGGCCTGCTCGCGCTGGACAACGTCTCGCGCGGGCTCGCGGGTCTGGACGCGGTGCCGGAGGCGATGGCCCGCGACCTCGACGCCAACTGGGAGGTGCTCGCCGAACCGGTCCAGTCCGTCATGCGGGCGCTCGCCGCGCGCGGGGTCGAGGGGATGACCAACCCCTACGAGCGGCTCAAGGAGCTGACCCGCGGCCGTCGCATCGGTCAGGCCGAGCTGGTGGAGTTCGTCCGGGGGCTGGGCCTGCCCGCCGAGGAGGAGGAGCGGCTCGTCGCGCTGACCCCGGCCACCTACACCGGCCTGGCGGCCGAGCTCGTCGAGCACCTGGCGGACGCATGATCCTCGTGCCCGCCGAGCGTCTCGACGGGGTGCGCACGCACCTGGCCGACGCGGGGTATGCCGTGGTCGAGGCGACCACGCCCGTGGACGCCGACCTGCGCAGGACCCAGGCGGAGCTGGCCGCCGCCCTGCGGCTGCCGTCCCCCGCGGAGCGCAACCTGGACGCGATGGCCGACACCCTGCGCGACCTGCACCAGATCTGGGACGGCCGGATGGTCGCGCTGCTGTGGAAGGACGCCGAGCGGCTGGCCTGTGCGGACGGTCGGGGCTGGTGGATCCTCGGGGAGATCCTCGACGACGTCGACGCCCTGACGGTGGTGGCCTTCGGCGAGGCGAGGATCGGCAGGCCGCCGGCCGGGTCGGACGTCGGGCCCGAGCGCGGCCGGGACAGGGACGCAGGAGGGGACCGGTGAGGCTGAGCCGGCCGGTGGCGGCCGTGCTGCTGGTGCTGGTCGTCCTGCTGCTCGTCTGGCTGATGCTCGGCCAGGGCGGGGCCGGGGAGGGCCCCGGCGCCGACGCCCCCCGGCCCGGCCCCACGACGCAGGACCAGGGCCAGACTCCTGTCGAGGACGGCACGCCCGGGGAGCCGGACGAGGGAACGGCGGACGACGGGTTCGCGCCGTTCGACGCGGACGCCGAGGACGAGTCCCCCGTCGGCGCGTCGGGCGACGGCACGGCGGGCGACGGCGGCGACGCCGCGGGTGCGGACGAGCCGCGGGGGGTGGACACCCGCGACTGGGACGGCATCGACGCGTGCTGGGACGACGTGCTGCCCGACGAGCTCGACGAGGTGGCCGACGACGTCGAGGACGGCGGCCCCTTCTCCTATCCAGGCAAGGACGGGTCGACGTTCGGCAACTTCGAGGGCTTCCTGCCCGACGAGTCGCGCGGCTACTACCGCGAGTACACGGTGGAGACGCCCGGACTGGACCACCGCGGCGCCCGACGGATCGTCACCGGCGGCGGTGCGGCCGACCCGGAGGTCTGGTACTACACCGACGACCACTACGAGAGCTTCTGCGAGTTCGCACCGTGACCACGACCCTGGACGGGCTCGGGGAGCCGGGCGCCACCTTCCTCGCCGAGCGGCACCTGGCGACGCTCTCGACGTTCGGCCCGGGCGGCCTCATCCACGTCGTCGCCGTCGGGTTCACCTGCTGGGACGGCGTCGTGCGCGTCATCACCAGCGACGGGAGCCAGAGGTGCGCAACGTCGAGCGCGACGCGCGCGCCACCGTCGCCCAGGTCGACGGGAGGCGCTGGCTGAGCATCGCCGGCCGGGCGGTCGTCGAGCGCGACCCCGAGGCGGTGGCCCTGGCGGAGGAGCTGTACGCCAGCCGCTACCGGCCGCCCCGGGTCAACCCGCGGCGGGTGGTGATCCGGCTGACGCCGGAGCGCCTGCTGGGCTCGCGGTCGCTGCTGACGTCCTGACGGAATACCCCAGAGGGGTATGCTGTTGGCATGGCTGTGCACGGATACACCGGATCGAAGGACGACTACCTCAAGCGGCTGCGCCGCATCGAGGGACAGGTCCGCGGCATCGCCCGTATGGTCGAGGAGGACACCTACTGCATCGACGTGCTCACCCAGGTGAGCGCGGTGACCAAGGCCCTCCAGGCGGTCAGTCTCGGCCTGCTGGAGGACCACATCGGCCATTGCGTCGTCGACGCGGCCAAGGAGTCCGACGAGGCCGGGCAGGCCAGGTCCGCGAGGCGTCCGCGAGGCGTCCGACGCGATCGCCCGCCTCGTGCGCAGCTGACCCCATCACCCACCGACGAAGGAGCAGCCCATGACCAGCCCCGACACCCCCGTCCAGAACCAGACCACCAAGATCGTCGTCAGCGGCATGACCTGCGGCCACTGCGTCTCCTCGGTCACCGAGGAGCTCAAGGAGGTCGACGGCGTCCTCGACGTCCGGATCGAGGACCTCGTCAAGGGCGGCGACACGGACGTCTTCGTCGAGTCCGACGGCCCGCTCGACCTCCCGGCGGCCCGCGCGGCCGTCGAGGAGGCCGGCTACACCGCCTCCGTCTGAGTCGCCCGTCGACCCGACCGGGCGCCCGCCACCGGGCGTCCGGTCGACCCGGGCCGCACCCGGGCCGGCCGCATCAGACCGGCCCACCGGCACCACCCCGCACCCCTCCCGAGCAGGAGCCATGAGCACCAGCACGAAGCCCACCACCGACACCGCCGCCCAGCACGTCGACCTGGCGATCACCGGGATGACCTGCGCCTCGTGCTCGTCGCGCATCGAGCGCAAGCTGAACAAGCTCGACGGCGTCGAGGCCAGCGTCAACCTGGCCACGGAGAAGGCGAGCATCAGCTTCCCCTCGGCGCTGTCGGTCGCCGACATCGTCGCCACGGTCGAGAAGACCGGCTACGGCGCCACCCCGCTGGAGGACGAGCGCGGTGTGCGGGCCCCGGCGATGACCCACGACGTCGTCAGCAAGGACTCCCTGCGGGCGCGGATGATCACCGCCAGCGTCCTCGCCGCCGTCGTGGCCGTCCTGCACATGGTGCCGCCCGTCCGGGAGTCGCTGGGCACGACGGGGCACTGGTTGCAGTTCGTGCTGACCCTGCCGGTCTACCTCTGGGCGGCCTACCCCTTCCACCGCGCCGCCGCGATCAACGCGCGCCACCTCTCCTCGACCATGGACACCCTCGTCTCGGTGGGGACCACCGCGGCGATGGGATGGTCCGTCGTCGCGCTGTTCACGGGCTTCACCCACGACCTCTACTTCGAGGTCGTCGCGGTCGTCACGGCGTTCCTGCTCGTCGGCCGGTACATCGAGGCGCGGGCCAAGGCCCAGGGGCGCTCGGCCCTGGCCTCGCTCATGGAGCTGGGCGCCAAGGACGTGGCCGTCCTGCGTCATGAGGCCGGCAGCGGTGCCTGGACCGAGTCCCGCATCCCGGTCGAGGACCTCACCGAGGGGATGCGCTTCGTCGTCCGTCCCGGCGAGAAGATCGCCACCGACGGCCGGGTCGTCGACGGGGCGAGCACCGTGGACGCCAGCATGGTCACCGGCGAGTCGATGCCGGTGGAGGTGGCGACCGGTGACGAGGTCACCGGAGCCACCGTCAACGGGCACGGGCGGCTGGTCGTCGAGGCCACCCGCGTCGGTCGGGAGACCACCCTGGCCAGGATCACCGAGCTCGTCGAGCAGGCCCAGACCGGCAAGGCCCCGGTGCAGCGCCTCGCCGACCGGATCTCGGCCGTGTTCGTCCCCGTCGTTCTGGTCCTGGCCGCGCTGACCTTCCTGGTCTGGCTGGTCGTCGGCGGCTCCGTCGCCGGGGCGCTGGCGCCCGCCGTGGCCGTGCTGATCATCGCCTGCCCCTGCGCCCTGGGTCTGGCCACGCCCACCGCCCTGCTCACCGGGACCGGCCGCGGCGCCGAGATGGGCATCCTCATCAAGGGCCCGCAGATCCTGGAGTCCACCCGCCGGGTGGACACCGTCGTGCTCGACAAGACCGGCACGCTGACCACCGGCGAGCCCGTCCTGGGCGACATCGTCACCACCGGCGCGCTCTCCGAGGAGGCGGCGCTCAAGGCCGCGGCCGCCGTCGAGTCCGGCAGCGAGCACCCGGTCGCCCGGGCGATCGTCGAGGGCGCCCGGGAGCGGGGCGTCGACGTCGTGCCCACGACCGCCTTCACCAGTCTGCCCGGCCAGGGTGCCCGCGCGACCATCAAGGACACGCAGGTCACCGTCGGCAAGGCGGACCTCTTCGAGGAGGTGCCCGCCGAGCTGCGGGCCGCGCTCGACGCCGGTACCGGGACCACCGTCCTCGTCGGCTGGGGCGGCGTGGCCCGCGCGGCCCTCACCGTCACCGACACCCCTCGCCCGACGAGCGCCGCCGCGGTGGAGCGCCTGCGCGAGCTGGGCCTCACGCCATACCTGCTGACCGGGGACAACGAGCACACCGCGCGCGCGATCGCCCGCGAGGTCGGCATCGACGAGGGCAACGTCGACGCCGGGGTGCTGCCGCAGGACAAGTTCGCGCACGTCAAGGCCCTCCAGGAACGGGGCCGGGTCGTGGCGATGGTCGGCGACGGGGTCAACGACGCCGCGGCCCTCGCCCAGGCGGACCTGGGCATGGCCATGGGATCGGGCACCGACGTGGCCGCCGAGTCGGCCGACATCGTGCTCATGCGCTCCGACGTCGAGGCGGTCGCCGACGCGATCGGCCTGTCCCGCAAGACGCTGCGCATCATCAAGGAGAACCTTGTCTGGGCGTTCGGCTACAACACCCTGGCGATCCCGCTGGCCGCGTTCGGGATGCTCACCCCGATGATCGCCGGCGGTGCGATGGCGATGTCGTCGGTGCTCGTGGTCCTCAACAGCCTGCGGCTGCGGGGCTACGGCAAGGGCTGACCTGCCCGCCGCCCGGGCGCGACGGACCCTTCGCGATTCGTGCAGTCGATCGATGCCCCGCCAGGGGCCACGGGCGACTGCGCGGCCGAACGGCACGTGCCCGGGCCGCCGACGGATGGCGGGCCGAGACTCACGTGCCCGGGGGCCCGCCGATCAGCGGCCTGGAACCACCGACGCAGCCACTCTGTCGTCCGTGCAGTCGATCGAGGCCCCGCCAGGGGCCGCAGGCGACTGCACAGGAGTAGTGGGCGCCGGTACTGGCCAGCCCTGCCAGCCCACCAGCCGGCCCTACGACGCACAACCCCACATCCTGCCGTCGCGGCCATCCAGCGCCGAAACCTTCACCGGCGCGGCCGGGCGGCGGCCTCAGACGACGACGCGTCCCTCGGGCGTCTCGAAGGTGACCTCGTAGAGGCACGGGCAGGCGTCGTCCTCGACGAAGCCGAACTCCACCTGCGACTCGAAGGCCCCCTCCGGGGCGTCGCCCAGCCCGAGCCAGGCGCGGACGATCGGCGGCTCGCCGCCGATCGTCAGACCGGCCAGCCGGGCGCGAGACTCGGCGAGCTGGCTCGGGTGGTCCTGCGCCGGCGACTCCCACCGGACGAAGAACGGCAGGTTGCCGTTGTCGATGACGTTCTTGACGCCGATCTGGCGCCAGCGCAGGTCAATGCCCTGGGGGGTGTGCCGGTTGCCCTCGACCGAACCACGGCCCAGCCGCTCCTCGACCGGACCGAGGTCGTCGACCGCGACGACCCACGCCATCCAGCCGCCGCCGCGGGCGGACCGTGCCTTGACGGCCTGGCCGAACGGCGCCTTGTCCGAGGCCGGGTGGTCCAGGCAGGCGACGACGACCTCGAGGTAGCGCTGCTCCGCCAGCGGCAGGATGACGTTGCGGGTGCCGAACCGCGGGTGGACCCCACCGTCGACCGGCGAGACCCCGAGCTGCTCCCCCAACCGTTCCGCCGTCTCCTGCAGACCCTCAGGACCGGCGGCGTAGCTCACGTGGTCGATGCGCATGTCGTCATCGTGGCACACGCCACAGGACGGTCAGGAGCCGCCCCGGTCCCGCCGTTGGCGGACGGCCTCGTACAGCAGGATCGCGGCCGACGTCGAGACGTTGAGCGAGTCGGCCCGCCCGACCATCGGGATCCGGACCCGGTGGTCGGCGGCGTCCAGGACCTCCCGGGTCAGCCCCTCCTTCTCGGTGCCCACCGCCACGGCCACCGCCCCGGTCCAGTCGACCGCGGTGTGCTCCGTCTCGGTGTCCGGGGTGGCGGCGACGAGGGGTATGCCGTGCGCGCGCAGCCAGGCGAGCGTGGTCGCCGTGTTGTCCGAGGCGACGGGCACCGCGAAGACCGTCCCCTTGGAGGCCCGCACGGTGTTCGGGTTGCCCCAGTCCGTCACCGGGTCGGCCGCGACCACCGCGTCCACCCCGGCGGCGTCGGCCGTGCGCAGCATCGCCCCCAGGTTGCCCGGCTTCTCCACCGACTGGCACACCAGGACCAGCGGGTCCGCCGGCAGGTCCAGGTCGGCGCAGCGGCGGTCCACGGTGGGCACGACGGCCAGGAAGCCGTCCGGCCCCTCGCGGTAGGCAGCCTTCTCGAAGGCCGCGCGGGACAGCTCCACCAGCTCGGTCCCCAGGCGACCCGCACGCTCCAGCACGTCGGAGGCCCGCGCCCGGTCCCCCATGAGCTCGGGGCAGACGTAGAGCGCCTCGGGCACGACCCCGGCCGACAGCGCGAGGTCGAGCTCCTCGTAGCCCTCGACGAGCGTGCGCCGCTCCGCGTCCCGGGTGCGGCGGCGGCGCAGGCCGGCGAGCGCCTTGACCCGGGGGTTGGCGGGCGGGTGATGACCAGAGGATCAGGCAAGCTCGGCCAGGACCTCCTCGAGCGCGTCCACCAGGCCGTCCTCCTCGACGGGACCGGTGACGCGGTCGGCGGCCGCCAGGACCTCCGGCGGGCCCTGGCCCATGGCATAGCTGCACGCGGCCCAGACGAGCATCTCGCAGTCGTTGCGCTGGTCGCCGACGGCGACCGTGCGGTAGGGCTCGACGTGCAGGTGACGGCGGACCTGCTCCAGGGCCGAGGCCTTGGACACGCCCTCGGGCGCCAGGTCCAGCCAGGCGCTCCAGCCGACGGCGTAGCTGACCCCGTGCAGGCCCATCCGCTCGACGAGCTCGCTGAACTCCTCGGAGGTGGAGCTGGGGTCGCGGAAGGTGACGCGGGTGACCGGCTCGGCCAGCAGCTCCTCCAGCGGCACGACCGTCTCGTCGCCCCACAGCTCCCCGTCGGGGAAGGGGGTGCTGACCTTGAAGCCGACGCCGATGTCCTCCACCGCGATGAGGCCCCGGGCAGCTCGCGCCGGACGAGGGAGACCGCGGGGGCCGGGTCGAAGGTGACGACGTCGACGAGGCGGAAGCCGCGCTCCGACCCCAGGTCGACCTCGACCGTGACGGCTCCGTTGGAGCAGACCGTCAGCCGCCCCTCGGTGAGCAGGCCCAGCTGCTCCATCACCGGCAGGGTGGCCACGACCGACCGGCCGGTGGCGATGACCACCTCGACGTGCTCCAGCGCGTCCAGGCGGCGGACCACCTCCACCACGCGGGGCGAGAGCGTCCCGTCGTGGTGCAGGACGGTCCCGTCGACGTCCAGGCCGACGAGCAGCCGCTGGTCACGGACGGGGTGACGGGGCTCGGCCGTGGTGCCGGCGGGCTCGGGGCTGCTCACCCTGGCACCCTAACGCGGCCCGACGGCAGCGGGCCGCCGGCGCTCACTCCGAGAGCCGCAGCGCCTTGCGCCAGCTGAGGCTGCCCGAGGTGTGCAGCAGGGCCCGCTGGTAGAGCGGGGTCCCCACGAGGATGGTCACCAGGCAGAACAGGGCCACGAGCACGAGCGCGAGGACCGGCTCCCACCAGGCGGCGTCCCCCTCCAGGATCCGCAGCGGCATCAGGAGGGTCGACAGGAGCGGCACGAAGGAGGCGACCTCACGCCATACCCCCTGCAGGTTCAGGGCGGCGATGAAGGCGACCACGAGGACCATCGTCAGCGGCATCGTCGTGGACTGCAGGTCCTCGGTCCGGGAGGCCAGCGCCCCCGCCGCGGCCCAGATGCAGGCCAGGGCCACGAAGCCGAGGAGGAAGAAGGGCAGGTACCAGCCGATCGCCTCCGCCAGCCCGGGCAGCGCCACGTCGAGGTCGGTGAAGGTCAGCCCCACGAGGGCGGTGGCGACCAGCAGGGCCATCTGCCCGAACGCCAGCAGGGTGTTGCCGGCGACCTTGCCCATGAGCAGCTGGCGGACCGGGATCGCCGCGGCCAGGATCTCCACGATCCGCGACTGCTTCTCCTCGACCACCGAGCTGGCGATCTGCATGCCGAACATGATCGCCGCCATGTAGAAGAGGAAGGCGAAGCCGAAGCCGAGCAGGAAGCTCACCTGCTCCGACATGCCCTCGTCGTCGGTGGCCTCGGCCAGGTCGGTCAGCCGGACCTCGGTGCCGGCGGTCAGCTCGGTCACGCTGGTCCCGGCCGCCTCCGCGTTGGCGGCCAGGGCGTCGGTGCGCACGACGTCGGACACCGCGCTCATGAGCGAGGACGGGGGCCCGCCGTCGACGAGCACCTCCCACTCCCCCGGGGCGCCGACCAGCGCCATGTCCACGTCGCCCGCCAGGACGGCCTCCTCGGCCGCCGCCCGGTCCGCGACCTCCTCGGCCGCGACCGTCGGCTCCTCGCCGTCGAAGGACAGCGCGCCCATGGCCGCGGGGTCCACCCGCTCCACGACGGAGGTGGCCCCGGGACCGGAGGTGGCGACCCGGTAGTCGGTCCCGCCGCCGGCGAAGAGGGCCGGCACGACCATCGCGCCGAGGATGAGCACGACGGTGAAGACCGTCGACAGCAGGAAGGTCCGGTCGGTGAGCCGCACCTGCACCTCGCGGGCGGCCACGAGGGTCCAGGGTGCGCGGCGCGTCGCCCGCCCGGCGTCGGCCGCCGGGGACCTCCCGGCGGCACCGGCACCGGCGGGGGTGCCGGCCGGGTCCGTGCCGAGCGTGCTGCTGGTCGTCTGCGTGGTGCTCATACGGAGGCCACCTCCCGGTAGATCTCGGACAGGGTCGGGACGATGCGGGCGAACTCGCGCACGCCGCCGCGGGCGACGGCGTCGACGAGGAGCCGTTCGGCGACCTGCTCGTCGGCCGGGGCGAGCACGGCCGACGGCCCGTCGACGTCGAGGACCTCGACCCCGGGCACGCCCCGCACCCAGCCCGTGTCGCCGGACATGGTGAGCCGGTAGCGCAGCGGGGCGCCGGCCCGCAGCTGCTCCGCGGAGCCGTGCGCGACCACCCGTCCCCTGGTGCAGCACGACGATGGAGTCGCAGAGCCGGTCGACCAGCTCGAGCTGGTGGGAGCTGAAGAGCACCGGCACCCCCCGCGCGGTGTGCTCGCGCAGCAGCTCGCTCATCTGGTCCACCGCGGAGGGGTCCAGGCCGGAGAACGGCTCGTCGAGGACGAGCAGGGTCGGGTCGCCCAGCACCGAGGCGATGATCTGGGCCCGCTGCTGGTTGCCCAGCGAGAGGGTCTCCAGCTTGTCCTTGACCCGCTCCCCGAGGCCGAACCGCTCCAGCAGCTCGCGGGAGCGCTCCCGGGCGGCCGGGGCGCTCATCCCGTGCAGCTGGCCCAGGTAGGTCAGCTGGGGCAGCACCGGCTGCTTGGGGTACAGGCCCCGCTCCTCCGGCATGTAACCGAACCGGGCCCGGTCGGCGGCGGTGACCGGACGGCCCTGCCAGCTCACCTCCCCCGCGGTCGGGGCCAGCACCCCCATGACCATCCGCATCGTCGTGGTCTTGCCGGCACCGTTGCCGCCGACGAAGCCGACCATCGCGCCGCGCGGCACGGTGAAGCCCACCTCGTCGACGGCCAGCACGTCGCCGTACCGCCGGGTCAGTCCCCTGAGCTCGAGCACTCGTCCGCCCTCCTGTGGTCGGGGTCCGGGCGGCGTGGCCCGGTCGTCCCGTGTCGTCGTGTCCTGCTCGACGCTAGTCCGGCTCCGGCCCCTGCACATCGCCCGTGCGGGCGAGATCCGCGTCCGTCCGGGGTCGCACCCCCTGGTCGCGGCTCCCTCCTGGGAGGGGGTCGGGGCCCCGGCGCGACCAGCCCCGCCGCACGGTTCCCTCCTGGGGAGCTGGTCAGGCCCCCGGTGCGACCAGCCCCGCCTCGTAGGCGGCCACGACCGCCTGCACCCGGTCGCGCACCCCGAGCTTGGCGAGCACGTTGGACACGTGCGTCTTCACGGTCGCCTCGCTGACGTAGGCCTCGCGGGCGATCTCGGCGTTCGAGAGCCCCCGCGCGACGAGGACGAGCACCTCCCGCTCGCGCTGGGTCAACGACGGAAGGGGTATGGCGTCGCGCGCCGCCGGGGCGCCGTCCCCCGCCGCGGACGGCCCGCCCGGGGCACCCCCGGCGGCCTCCCCCGCGCCGTTCCCGGTGCTGCGCTCGATGACCCGCCGGGTCACCTCCGGGGCCAGCAGCGCGTGCCCGTGCGCGGCCGCCCGGACGGCGTCGACGAGGTCGTCGGGGTCGGCGTTCTTGAGCAGGAAGCCGCTCGCCCCGGCCGTGAGCGCGTCGAAGAGGTAGTCGTCCCGGTCGAAGGTGGTGAGGATGACCACCCGCACCCCCGGATGGTCGGCCACGATCCGGCGGGTGGCCTCGATGCCGTCGAGCCGCGGCATCTGCACGTCCATGAGGACCACGTCCGGCTCCAGCTCGGCGACGGCGGCCACCGCCCGCTCGCCGTCGGTCGCCTGCCCGACGACCTCCAGGTCGTCCTCGACGGACAGGATCATCGAGAAGCCCTGCAGCAGCAGGGGCTGGTCGTCGACCAGCAGCACGCGGACGCTCACCGGACGGCCCCGGCCCGACCGGACCCGGTCCGGACGGCCACGGTCCGCACCGCCCCGGCCGGAGCAGCGTCGTCTCCCGCACCCTCGGCCCTCGCGACGAGGCTCTGCCCAGCCTCGGCCCGCACGGCCCCGGTCCTCTCGTCCCCGGTCCGCCCGCCTGCCGGAACGGCGCACCCCGGCCCGTCCGGCCCGGGGGTCCCGGAGAGCGGGACCCGCACGAACACCCGCCAGCCGGGCCGTCCGCGGCGCGGGCCTGCCTCGACCCGGCCACCGAGGTGGGAGGCCCGCTCCCGCATCCCCATCAGGCCCAGGCCGGTGCCGGCGGTGCCTCCGCGGGCCGTCCCGTCGTCGACGACCTCGACCTCCAGGCATCCCGCGGCCTCGTCGACCCGCACCACGGCCCGGGCCGAGCGCGCCGTGGAATGCCGGTGCACGTTGGCCAGCGCCTCCTGCACCACCCGGTAGGCGGTGAGCTGCAGCGGGGGCGCGACCCGCGCCGCCGCGCCGTCCGCAGCCTCGACCACGTCGACGACGACCTCGCAGGTGGGGGTGCTCGCGCGCCGGGCCAGCTCGGGAAGGTCGGCCAGCGTGGGCTGGGGGGTGCGGTCCTCGGCCGCCGTCCCGGGGCCGCCCGCCGCCGGCTCACCGGCGCTCCCGCCTCCGACACCCCCCTCTCCGGCGCTCCCGCCACCGGCACTCCCCCCGGCGTCCCCGACGCCGACCGTTCCGTCACCCTCCCCGTCGCTGCGCAGCGTGCCGAGCAGGCCCCGCATCTGGGACACGGCGTCGCGGGAGGACTGCTCGACGGAGGACAACGAGGCCGCCGCGGCGTCCGGGTCCTTGCCCATCACCCGTCGGGCGGCCGCCGCCTGAACCCCCATGACCGAGACGTGGTGGGCCACGACGTCGTGCAGCTCCCGGGCGATCCGCAGCCGCTCCGCGACGACCGCCTGGTCGCGCAGCCGACGGGCCTGGGCCGCGATCGTGCTGGCCTGCTCCACCACCTGGGCGGTGCGTCGCGCACCCTCCCAGGCGACCTGCCCCAGGACGATGGCCCCGCCGAAGAAGATCGCGTTCACGAGGAGGGTGTAGCCGACCATGCCGGTCACCGGCGTGAACAACCCCGCCCCCGGTTCCGTCTCGGACCCGAACGAGCTGAGCATCTGCTCCAGGCCCCGGCCCAGGGCGAAGGTCCATGCCAGCCAGGCGGCCATGAGCGTCAGCATGAGACCGACGGCCGCGAGCAGCGCCCGGCGGTCCTTGGCCCAGGCCACCCCGGAGAAGATGAGGAAGAAGTAGAGCGCCTGCATCGGCAGGGTGCTCATCGTCATCGGCACGAGCAGTCCCAGGACCAGCATGTGCACCCCGGCGAGGGCGGTGACCAGCACGGGATGGCTGCGGCGGATCGCCACGAGCGCGGCCGCGGTGACCATCCCTACGTACTGCCAGCCCACCCCCAGCCGCTCGTCCTCGAACGCGCCCAGGCTGCGCAGCAGCTCGGCACCCAGGACGCTCACGACGAGGGCCAGGACCGCCAGCCACACGTCCCGCACGACCGCGCGTCGATCCGGAGAGGGCCGCTCCCACTCCACGTCCACGCCGAACCACCGGGCCACCCGCATCATCCGGCCAGGGTATGCCGCAGCCGCCCGCCTCCGCCTCGGCCGCACGGCGGAGACCCCACCGGGCCGGGCCTCCGCCGCGGGTCGGAGACGCACGGACCAGAAGCGGGTCGAGCCCTGGCCCTCCTGCCGGTCCGGGGGCACGCTGGACCCATGGACTGGCTCCCGGACGACTGGCGGCACCCTGACCGGCTGGACCTGCGGACCGGCCACCACCTCCGGCCGATCCGCGCCGCCGACGTCGAGATCGACCATCCCGCCGTCATGGGGTCGCGCGAGCGCCTGTGGGAGATGTACGGGCAGGTCTGGGGCTGGCCCCCGGCGACCATGACGCTCGAGCAGGACCGCGAGGACCTGGCGCGGCACGAGCGCGAGATCGCCGAGCACCGGTCGTTCAACTACGCCCTCTTCCCCGACGAGGCGGAGTCGGCGCTGCTGGGCTGCGTCTACGTGGACCCGCCGGAGAAGGTCGGCGCCGACGCCGACGTCTCCTGGTGGGTCGTCGACGACCTGGTCGGCACGCCCGCCGAGGCCGCGCTGGACGAGGCGGTCCCGGTCTGGCTGGCCGCGCGGTGGCCCTTCGACCGGGTGCGCTACCCCGGCCGCGAGCTGTCCTGGGCCGAGTGGGAGGCCCTGCCCGAGGTCAGTCCCCCGCGGGGGTGAGCGATTCCATACCTGAAAGGAAGGGGCGCAGCGCCTCCGGGACGTGCACGGACCCGTCGGCCTGCTGGTGGTTCTCCAGGAGGGCGATGATCGGGCGGGTGCTCGTCAGTGCGGTGCCGTTGAGCGTGGCCACGGTCCGGGTGCCGCCGCCCTGGGGGTCGCGCTCACGGATCGCCAGCCGCCGGGCCTGGAAGGTCGTGCAGTTGGACGTCGACGTCAGCTCGCGGTAGCGGCCCTGGGTGGGGATCCACGCCTCGCAGTCGTACTTGCGCGCGGCCGCCCCGCCGAGGTCGCCGGCGGCGACGTCGATGACCCGGTAGGGCAGCTCGAGGGCGTCGAGGATGCGCCGCTCGATCCGCAGCAGGTTGGCATGCTCGGCCACGGCGTCCTCGGGGCGGCAGTGGACGAACATCTCGGTCTTGGTGAACTGGTGCACCCGGAAGATGCCGCGGGTGTCCTTGCCGTAGGACCCTGCCTCACGCCGGTAGCAGGTGGAGGTGGCGGCATACCGCAGCGGCCCGTCGGACAGGTCGACGATCTCGTCGGCGTGCAGGCCCGCGAGCGCCACCTCGGAGGTGCCGGTGAGGTAGAGGTCGTCGGCCTCGAGCCGGTAGACCTCGTCGGCGTGCGCGTCCAGGAAGCCGGCCCCGTCCATCGTCGCCGGGCGCACGAGGGTCGGCGGCACGACGGGGACGAAGCCCTCCTCCTGGGTGATCTGCTGGGCCAGGCCCATGAGGGCGTGCTCGAGCCGGGCGCCGATCCCGAGGAGGAAGTAGAACCGGGCGCCGGAGACCTTGGCCCCCCGGGCGGTGTCGATGGCGCGCAGCGCCTCCCCGAGCTCGAGGTGGTCGCGCGGCTCGAAGCCCTCGGCGGAGAAGTCCCGCGGAGCGCCGACCTCCTCCAGCACGACGAAGTCGTCCTCCCCGCCGGCGGGGGGACACCGTCGATGATGAGGTTGCCGATCCGCCGCATCTGGGTCGCGCGCTCGGTGGCGGCCTCGTCGGCCTCGGCCTGCAGCTGCTTGACCCGGGCGGACAGCTCCTGGGCCCGGGCGACCAGCGCCTGCTTCTCCTCCCCCTTGGCCTGGGCCACCTGCTTGCCGAAGCTCTTCTGCTCCGCGCGAGCGGACTCGAAGGCCGCCAGCGCGGAGCGGTGCCGCTCGTCGGCGGCGAGAGCGCGGCGTCGACCGCGCCGGGGTCCTCGCCCCGCGCGGTCTGGGAGGCACGCGCACGGTCCGGGTCGGCGCGCAGGTCGCGGATGTCGATCATGGGCCCAGCCTAGCCACGGTCGGACCACCCCCCGGGGGCCGATACCGTGGAGGTATGCAGAGCGAACCGAGCTGGGTCATGCTCGCCGTCGCCGTCCTCCTCGTCGCCGGGCTCACGGCCCTGGCGGCCTGGCTCGCGGTGACCGAGGCGAGGGCGGTCCGGCCGGTTCCGGCCGGGCGGGGGCGCCGGTCCGTTCCGGACCCGCCGAGCACGTCCCCGACGACCGACTCCGAGAAGGGCACGAAGTGAGCGAGCACGAGCAGGGGGGTGGCCGCCGCGCGGCCATCGTCGTCAACCCGACCAAGTTCGAGGACGTGGACAAGGTCCGGGCCCTGGTGACGAAGATCTGCCACGAGGAGGGGTGGGCCGACCCGCTGTGGCTGGAGACCACCCCCGAGGACACCGGGACCGGCCAGACCCGGCAGGCCGTCGAGGAGGGCGTCGACCTCGTCTGCCCGCTGGGCGGTGACGGGACGGTCCGCACCGTCGGTGCCGAGCTGGCCGGCACCGACGTCGCGATGGGCCTGCTGCCGGGAGGGACGGGCAACCTGCTGGCCCGCAACCTGGACCTGCCGGTCGACTCCCTGGAGAAGTGCCTGCGGATCGCCCTCACCGGGCACGACGCCCGGATCGACACCTGCCACCTGGACCTCGTGCGCCCGACGTCGGCGCAGATCGCCGCCCGGGTCGCGGACGAGACCGACCCGGCGAAGACGCTGGACTTCTCCGACGCCGTCGACGACCGCTCGAGCGAGGACGTCCGCGAGGAGCACGTCTTCCTCGTCATGGCCGGCCTCGGCTTCGACGCCGAGGTGATGGCCGCGGCGCCGGAGAAGCTCAAGGCGAGGGTGGGCTGGCTGGCCTACCTGGTCGCCGGTCTGCAGCACCTCAAGGGCCCGCAGTTCACGGTGGCCGTCAAGCTCGACGGCGGCCCGCCCCTGCGGCGCAAGGTGCGCAGCGTCGTGGTGGGCAACGTCGGCCGGTTGCAGGGCGGGATGGAGCTGCTGCCCGACGCCGTCGCCGACGACGGCAGCGTGGACGCCGTGCTGCTCTCCCCCGAGGGGATCGTCGGCTGGGGCGCCACCTTCGCCCAGCTGGTGACCCGTCAGCGGGTCGGGCACAGCCGGGTCGACCACCTGCAGGCCAAGGAGGTGCGCGTCGTCTCCGACAAGCCCGTCGAGATCGAGATCGACGGCGACACCCTCGGTGAGGCGATCGCCATGCGGGTGCTCACCCAGCCGGGCAGCCTCGTGGTCCGCCTGCCCGCGCAGGAGCGGTCCCACCGGCGCTCCCACGGCCACCGGAAGGCCGCGGCGCTGAGCTGAGGCCAGGGGTCGGTGCCGGCGCGGATCAGTCCGGCGACCCGGTCCGGGCAGCGTCGATCGCCTGCCGCTCCTCAGGTGTCAGCACCACCTCGGACCCCCCGTCGACGATGCCCTTCGCGTAGGTCCGGCTCTCCCCCCGCGCGTGGATCGAACTGATCACCAGGCCGTCGCCGGTGTCGTCGAGGACGGCCGCGCTGAAGGACAGCCGCCCGCCCATGTCCCCGAAGGCGTCGTAGCGCACGACCGCCACGTGCCGCAGCGCCTGGGAGGCCTCCGCGCCCAGCCGGGCCGTCTCCTCCTCGACCGCCGTCAGCCGATCCCCCTCCGGCGTCGAGGGGACCCCGGCCGCCACCAGCCTGCGCACCTGACGGTCGAGCACCCGCAGGCGCCGCCAGGCGACCGCGGCGAGCAGCAGCGCCAGCACTGCGACGGCAGCGGCGATCCAGGCCAGCGTCTCGGGGTCGGGTCGGTCCACGGACTGAGGGTATGCCGTCCTCCTCACCCACCCACCGGCGTGTCGCGCACCGTGCGCTGCCGCTGCGGCGTGTCCCGCGTGCTGGGCCGGCCCGTGCAGCACGCGACACGCAACAACGGGGACTCAGCGCCCGTCGGCCACCACCGAGCCGGAGCGACCGTCGTCAGGTCCTGCCCGGGCGGGCCGTGGGACGATGCGGTCGACGACCGAGGAGGTGGTGGCGTGGCACGCAGCGGGCAGGGCCGGGGGGCGACCGGCCTGGCGCTGGGCGTCCTTCTCGTGTGGCTGCTCGCCGCCGTGCTGGCGGCCGTCGGGGTGGCACCCAGAGCCCAGGCTCCGCCGGCAGCACCGCCGCCGGCACCGGGGCCGGTGGTCGTCGTCGGGGTCCCCGGCCTGACCTGGGACCTGGTTCCTGCCCTCCAGGACGGGAACGGGGACGGCCCTGCCCCGTCGGCGGCCTCCGCGCTCCCGACGCTCGCCGCCGAGGGCGGTGCCGCCGCCCTCGTGCTGCGTGGCATCCACGAGACGACCTGCGCCGCGGACGCCTGGCTGACGCTGGGCGCCGGCCAGCGGGCCGCCACGGACGTGGACGGTTGCGTCGACGCCGAGCTGCGCGACGGAGCCGGGACCGACGGTTCGGTCCCGGTGCTGCCCGAGGACCTCGTGGAACCGCAGGGCGACGGGGCCGTCGTCGACGCCGCCTCCTGGGCGCGGTGGACCAACCAGGCCGCACGCCGCTCGCTGGGGACCGAGCTCGGAACCCTCGCCGACCAGATGCTCGGCGACGGTTCCTGCGTGGCCGCCTACGACCCGCTCGCCGCGCTCGCGGCGGCCGACGCGGACGGCCGCGTGTCGGCATACCGGACGGGGGCAGGAGGGCAGGGCGACGACGCGAGCCCGTCCCCCGACCTGGTCGCGGACTGCTCCGTCCACCTCCTGTCGACCGCACCGGCGGACACCGAGGCCGTGGCCGAGATCGTGGAGGGGTTGCCGGACGACGCCACGGTCGTCGTCGCCGGCCTCGGTCACGTCGAGGAGCGGGCCGAGGCGATGGCCCTGGTCGTCCACGCGGCCGGGTCGTCGGAGGGCGGATCGGCGCTCACGTCGGGCTCCACCCAGCAACGCAGCCTGGTCCAGCTCACCGACCTCACCGCGACCGTGCTGCACCTGGCGGGCGTGGAGGAGCCCTTCCCCGACGCCGTCGCCGGTCAGCCGGCCGTGGCGGTCGAGGAGGGGTCGCGGGACGCCGCGGACGTCCCCGACCCCGGCCACGTCGAGGACGCGAGGGCCCTGGCGGCGGGGATCACGCTGGCGAAGGCAGGGGCGCCGTGGGTGCTGGGGGCTGTTGCCGCCGTGCTGCTCGTCCTGCTGGTCGTGAGCGTCGTCCGGGGGCGTCGGCAGCGGACCGGATCCCGCACGCGGATTCCCGGTACGGCGGTCGTGGCGACGGCGGTGATGGCGATCCCGGTCGCCACGTTCCTGACCGGTCCGGTGCCGTGGTGGGAGCTCCCCCTCCCGGTCACCGCCCTCGCCGTCGGCGTGCTCGTCATGGTCGGCCTGCTGACGGCGCTGTCCTGGGCCGGCCCGTGGCGGTGGTACCCCTGGGCCCGGCGTCCGTCGTGGCCGCGGTGACCCTCGCCGTGGTCGGCACGGACCTGCTCTGGTCGGCCCGGCTGGGGCTGGTGTCGGTGCTCGGGCTGCAACCGGTGTCGGCCGGCCGGTTCTACGGGCAGGGGAACGTGGGGTTCGGCATCGTCCTGGGCTCCTACCTCGTGCTGGCCGCCGCGGTGATCGGGCCGGGACCCCGCCCGAGCGGGACGGACGGAACGGGACCCGCCGCAGCCGCGACCGGTGGTGGACGATTCGCGGCGACCAGGAAAGACGATGTCGGATCCGCGGCGGCCAGGAGGGACGGTGTCCGAGCCGCGGCGGCCAGGCCGGACGGTGGCCGACCGGGCACCGCCCGGTCCGACGGGAGCCGACGCGCCGCGGCCGTCGTCCTGGCCCTCGGTGCGGCGGCCGTGGTCCTGAACGCCGCCCCCCAGGCCGGTGCAGACTTCGGGGGTGTCCCGGCGCTCGTCGTCGCGACCGGTCTGATGGCGCTGGCGGCGCTGCGGGTCCGGTGGTCCGTCGGGGTGCTGGCTCTGCTCGGGCTGGCCGGCCTCGGCGTCGCCGCCACGGTCATGCTGCTGGACTGGACCCGCGGCCCGGGGCGGCGGACGCACCTGGGGGACTTCGTGCAGCGGGTGCTCGACGGCACCGCGCTGGAGGTGGTCACCCGCAAGCTGGAGCAGTCCCTGGGCATCCTGCTGGCCTACCCCCTGTCCTGGCTGGCGGTGCTCGCCCTCGTGCTGCTCGCCGTCGCGGTGCGGCGGCGGCCCGGGTGGGCGGCGGCGCTGTGGCGGCACGAGGGGATGTACCGGGCGCTCGTGGCCGGGGTCGTCACCATGGTGCTGGGGTGGGTGCTCAACGACTCCGGCATCGCCGTCGTGGCGCTCGCGCTGACGGTGCTGCTGGCGGGCGCGCTCAGCCTCCTCGGCGTCGGTGTCGACCCCGACGACCTGGCCGGTCGTGCCGGACCTCCCGATCCGGCCGGTGGGACCGGCGAGGACCTACAGCTCGTGCCAGGTGCCGTCGCGCCGGGGCGGGCGGGGAAGGGCGCGTCGGCCGCGGTCGACCCTCGACGCCACGGTTGAGGCTGCGGAGGACACCGCCGACCGAGCGGACGTCCGGGCCGCCCGGGCGCGCGCCGCACCGGCGGACCGGGTCCCGGCGATGCGCCGGGCCCCGGCGTCCCGCAGCTCCTCGACCTGCTCCTTCGCCCGCTCGGCGGGTCCGGTGCGCTCGGCGAGGGCCCGGGTGACGTCGGCCAGCTGGCGGGCGCGGTGCACCTGCGAGCTCCAGTCCGTGCCGGTGACCCGGTGGTGCAGCTCGCACGGCACCTCCATGACCCGTCCCCCCGCGCGCAGGACGTCCACGGTCAGCCCGACCTCGACCCCCCAGCCGTGGGCCAGCGGCAGAGCGTCGTCGAGCGCCTCTCGGGTCAGGCACCGCTGACCGGAGAGCGGTTGGGTCGGTGCCCAGCCGGTCAGCCGGCGGATCCCCTCCCGGGCGGTGCGCACCACGACCCCGAAGCCGCCCCCGGGCCGGTCCTGCGGCGGCAGGACGGCGATCGTCATGTCCGCGGTCCCGTCCAGCACGACCGCGACGAGCGGGCCGAGGTTGCCGGCGGACGTGGTCAGGTCGGCGTCCACGAAGAGCACCGGGGCTCCGGGGACGAGCCTGCCGGCTGCCTGCGCCCCCGTCGTCATGGCGGCCGCCTTGCCCCGGTTGCGGTCGTGCCGGACCACCTCGACCCCACCGGTCCACTCGGCCACGGCCGCGGTCTGGTCGATGGACCCGTCGTCGACGACGACCACGTGCAGGACCCCCGGCACCCGGCGAAGGGCCTCGACGGTGGCCGCGACCCGCTCCTCCTCGTCCTTGGCGGGCACGACGGCGACCACCCCGACAGGGAGGCCGGTCACGTCGGACGGACCCTGCGGTTCCGGGAGGAGATGTGGGTCCTGCGCGTCGACGATGCCCGGGGCATCGAGGCCCAGCGCGTCGACGAGGCCCGGGTCATCGAGGAGGCCCGGGGCATCGGACAGGTCCTGCGCCTGCGGGACGGGAGCCGTCACGCGCGGGGCAGGCTCCTGCCCGGGCCCCGTCGACGCCGTTCCCGGCCCCACGTCATACCCCGTCTCAGCGGAGGGTGACCTGCCGGGAGACGAGGCCGTCGCGGGCCTTGCGCTCCGGCAGCGTCAGCGGCTCGTCGGAGGCGGCCGCCTTCTCGTAACGGCCCTGCAGCGCGGCCAGCGCCTCGGCGTGGGAGGACGGCTCGGCCTGCGGGTCGACCTCGATGACGGGCACGAGCAGCCCGTTGGCGCGGAACGCCCCCAGCAGCTTGGTGTCCTCCCCCAGCGTGTGCTCACCGGCCGCCTGCAGCCGTGCGACGGCGCGGGTGGCGGTGTCCTCGTCCTCGCCGAGGATCCACCGGACGTAGGCGCGGCCGGTCATCAGGCACCAGTACGCCGACGGCGCCCCCTCGACCCGCTCCATCGGCACGGCGTTCTCGTTCATCTGCTCCAGGGCGGCCCGCTGCTCCTCGGTGGCGTCCTCGCCGAGCCAGAAGCCGAAGTCCTCCTGCACCTGCACCTCCAGGCGCTGCCCCTCGGCCACCAGGTCCTGCATCCGGGGGGTGTCGGCGGTGGCCGGTCGCACCGAGGTGACCGAGCTGCCCGGCGCGGAGACCAGGGCGGTGAGCAGGGACTGCGCGACGTCGCGGGAGGCGTCGCCGCTGGAGGTGCGCGACTGCATCGCCACGAGGACGTCGCCGTTGTCGCGGTGCACGGCGGGCATCGCCCCCGGGAGCACCGTCACCAGCGTCACCTCGCGCTTCCCGGAGGGCACCGCCGTCCCGTCGACCTCGAGTCCCTCGGGCGCGACGACGGTGATCGTCGCCGTGGCGGCGGGCAGGATCTCCCGCATCGCGACCCAGTCGGCCTCGTCGGCCAGCCCCTCGAACGGGCGCGCGACGAACGGTGCCCGCTTCGTCGTCTTCGGTGCGCCGTCGGTCTGCCGCTTCCTGCGTGATGCCTTGCCCATGCCGGGGAGTCTACGTGCGTGGCTACAGTGGGCCGGCATGAGCCACGGCGAGGAGCAGCTGTCCTGGGAGCCCGCACCCGGCCAGGGGGCGGAGGTGCTGTATGCCGTGGACGGCCCCCTCGGGCGCGCCCGCCTCAACCGGCCGCGGGCGATCAACGCCCTGGACCGGGCCTCGATCGACTCCCTGCACCAGCAGCTGACCGCCTGGGCCCACGACGACCGGATCGCCGCCGTCGTGCTGGACGGGGCCGGCGAGCGCGGGTTGTGCGCCGGGGGCGACGTCCGGGCCCTGCGCGAGGCGGTGCTGGCCGGACAGCAGGAGGAGGCGGTCGACTACTGGCGGGCGGAGTACGCGGTGAACGCCCTCGTCGCCTCCTATCCCAAGCCCTACGTCGCCTGGATGGACGGGATCGTCATGGGCGGGGGTGTCGGGGTCTCCGCGCACGGGTCGCTGCGCCTGGCCACCGAACGGACCCGGCTGGCGATGCCGGAGGTGGTCATCGGCTTCTTCCCCGACGTGGGCGGGCTCCACCCGCTGGCCCAGGCCCCCGGGGAGACCGGCACCCACGTGGCCCTCACGGGTGAGCCGGTCGGCGGGGCCGACGCCCTCGTCCTCGGGATGGCGGACGCGCTCGTGCCCTCGCACGCCCAGGACAGCGTGCTGGAGGTCCTACGGGAGCGGCCCGGTGCGACCGCCGCGCAGGTGGCGGAGGCGGTCGGGCAGCCCGAGGAGACCTCCTGGCTCGCGGAGAACCGCGCCTGGATCGACCGGTGCTACGCCGGTAACGACGCGGCCGCGATCGTCCAGCGCCTGCGCGAGGACCCCGACCCGGCCGCCCAGGAGGCCGCCCGGACGGTCAGCGCCCGGTCACCGTTCTCGGTCGCGGTCACCCTGGAGGCGCTGCGCCGGGCGGCGTCGATGACGCTGGAGGAGGTGCTCGCCCAGGACCTGCGGCTCGGGGCGACCTTCGCCGGGCACCCCGACTTCGCCGAGGGCGTGCGCGCCCAGCTGGTCGACAAGGACCGCACCCCGCGCTGGACGCACGGCTCGGTCGCCGAGGTCCCCCGCGAGGAGGTCCTGGCGGCCTTCGACGGCTGAGGTCGGCCGAGGGCGACAGGGGCGACAGGGGCGACGGGAGCGACCCGCCCCGACGACCTACAGCGGGAAACGGCTCCTGCAGCGGGTTGCAACCCGCTGCAGGAGCCATGTCCTGCTGTCGGTCACGCCGCCCAGGACGGCTGCCTCAGACGCCTCTGCGCAGCCGCAGCGCCTCGCGGGCCTCCTCGATCTCGGCCCAGGGGATCGTCGTGGTGTCCCGCTCCAAGGTCTCCTCCGGACCCTTGCCCGCGAGGAGCACGGTGTCCTGCGCGGAAGCCTCGCGCACGGCATACCGGATCGCCTCCCGCCGGTCCCCGACGGAGACGAAGTTCTCCCGCGGAGGGGTGGCCTCGCGGGCGCCGCGCTCCATCTCCGCCAGGATGTCCCGCAGCGGGGTGTCCCGGTGGTCCTCCTCGGTGAAGACGACCCGGTCGGCGCGCAGCGTGGCGACCGCCCCCAGAGGCGCACGCTTGGAGGGGTCCCGCGGTCCCCCGGCGGAACCGATGACCACCCACAGGTCCCCCTCCGTCGTCACGCGGACGGTCTCCAGGGCCTTGTCCAGGCTCGGCGGCGTGTGCGCGAAGTCCACGATCACCCGCGGATCACCATCCTGGCGCTCGAGCATCTCCATCCGACCCGCGACCCCGCCGAACGAGGCCAGCGCCTCCACCACGGCCCGCTGGGGGACGCCGGTGGCCGCCACCCCGGCCATGGCCGCGAGGGCGTTGGCGACGTTGAAGCGGCCGATCATCGGCAGCCGCGCCGGCATCTCCCCCTCGGGCCCGTGGACGGTGAAGGTGATCTCCGACGCCCCCTCCTGCACGTCGGTCGCGCGCCAGTCGGCCTCCGTCCCCTCCGCGGAGTAGTATGTCGTGCACGTGCGCCCGCCCCCGGTCGCCAGGGGCACCAGCTGGTCGAACCAGGGCCCGTCGTCGACGTTGAGGACGCTGTGGGCGGCACGACGGACCAGCTTGGCCTTGTCGGCGAAGTACTGCTCCATCGAGCCGTGGAAGTCCAGGTGCTCCCCGGTGAGGTTGGTCCAGACGGCCACGTCGTAGGAGACGCCCCGCACCCGGTCCAGCGCCAGCGCGTGGCTGGAGGACTCGACGACGGCGGCGGTCGCGCCGTGCCGGACCATGTCGCGCAGGATGTGCTGGACCTGGGGCGCCTCGGGGGTGGTGAAGTGGGACGGCGGCTGCCGCAGCACCCCGTCGGGCAGCTCGTAGCCGATCGTGGACAGGAGGCCGGTCTGCGCCCCGGTGGCACGCAGCAGGTGCAGCGCCAGGCAGGACGTTGTCGTCTTGCCGTCGGTGCCGGTGACCCCGACGACCGTGAGGGCGTCGCTGGGACGGCCCATCACCTCGGTGGCGGCGTCGGCCAGCGCGGCGCGGGCGTCGCCCACGGTCAGGTAGGGGACGTTGCAGGCCGACCCCGGCGGCAGCCCCTCGCCCGCGACCGCGACCGCACCGCGCTCGATGGCCTCGTCCATGAAGCCGTGCCCGTCGAAGCGCGCCCCCCGGACGGCCACGAACAGGTCGCCGGGCCGGATCCAGGCGGCCTGGTGGCTGACCCCGGTCACCTCCAGCCCCCGCGGGTGGTCGACAGTGTCGGCCAGCTGGGCATCGAGGGCGACGACGAGGTCGGCGAGCTTCATGGGCGACACCCTAGCCAGCGGCATCCCCAGGCCCGGCCTTCCGGTGCGACGGGGCCACCGATGTTGGGTACGATCCGAACCAGGTGTGGGGGTCCACCGACGTCCGTACACCTCCGGTGTGCCATGCACATCCTGGGGTGTGCCACAACGACACACGCGCCGACAGGCGCACGATGCAAGGGGAAGTACATGAGCACGACATTCCGTCGCGGGGTCGGCGCCATCGCCGTCGGCCTCCTCGTCGCCGGTGGTGGCACGATCGCCCACGCCGACACGCACACCCCCAACCAGGCGGGCTGGTGGGAGCCGGTGCTGATGGACCCGGACGGTGAGTACGCCGAGTACGGGTTCACCAACGTGGAGTGCGAGAAGGTGGCCGACGACTACAACGACGGCACGTGGACCGCCGAGGTGGACTACGTGGCCGTGATCCTGAACGCCGGGTCCGAGCAGTCGACCGAGGACCCGGACGACGTCAAGCTGAACGTCGCGGCGGGCAAGACGCTCGAGCACAAGTCCGGCAAGGAGATCTCGCACGTCATCGCCTGCACGGGTGACGTTCCCGAGGAGCCCACCGAGCCTGAGCCCACCGAGCCCGAGCCCACGAAGCCCGCGGAGCCGACCAAGCCGGTCGAGCCCACCGAGCCCGAGCCCACGAAGCCCGCCGAGCCGACGAAGCCCGCCGAGCCGACCCACCCGGCCAAGCCCGGCACCCCCGGTGGCCCCGGTGACGACGCCGGCACGCCGGTCGGCCCCGTCGTGCAGACCGACGTCCCGACGAAGGGCGTCAACGCGGTGCTGCCGCTGGCAGCCGTCGCTGCCGCTGGACTGGCGCTCGCCGGTCTCGGCCTGCGTCGCCGCGGCCAGGAGCACTGAGCGGCGACATGCCGTCAGGTCGTCGGCGGGGGGACCGCGCGCACGGCGCGGTCCCCCCGCTGGTCCTCGTGGTCGGCGGACTGGTCGTCGCCCTGGTGGCGGCCGCCCTCCTCCTCTCCACGCTGCTGCGCGACGGGCAGCCGACCCTCGCCTCGACCTCGACACCACCGGTGACGTCGACGGGTCCGCTCACGTCCGAGGAGCAGGGAGCGCCGTCGGCCACGTCGACGGGAGAGCGGCCGACCGGGTCGACCGACCAGGCCGCGACCCCTGCCGACGAAGCAGCAGCCGGGTCGGTCGGCGTCCACGGTTGGACCGCCTCCGCCGCGGGACCGGGATCGACCGCGGCGGGCGCCCCGACGTCCGGCGGCGGCTCGCCCGCCGCCCCCGCCGCCCCCGGCGGCGGGGCGGACGCGGGGGCCGTCGACCGGCCGGTGGACGAGCCGGCCTGGATCCGCATCGCCAGCGGCGGGGTCGACGGGGCCATCGTCCCGCAGGGCCTGGCTCCCGACGGCACGATCAACCCGGGGCGCAACGAGATCATCTGGTTCACCGGCAACGGCCGCGTCCGTCCCGGTGACGTGGGCACCTCCGTCGTCGCTGCCCACGTGACCTGGGAGGGCACGCCGGACGCCTTCGCCCAGCTGCCCTCCGTGGGCGCGGGTGACGTCGTGGAGGTCGGCTACGCCGACGGCTCCACCCGCTCCTTCACCGTGACCAGCACGTCGGCGGTCGACAAGGACGCCCTTGCCCGCTCGCTGACGGTCTGGGGCGGTCACCCGGACGTCCCCCGGCTGGCCATCATCACCTGCGACCCCGTCCTGGGCTACCAGGCCGACGGGCACACCGAGGCCAACTTCGTCGTCATCGCGGAGGGCTGACCCCGGCCCGACGACGAGACCCGGCACTTGCAGCCGGTTCCTGACCAGCGTCCCGGCGTTCCCGCAGGGAGGCGGCCGTCCCCGTGTCAGGAACCGGCCGAGAGTGCCCCGACCCCGCCCGGTCGATGCTCCGCCGCGCGGGACGCGATCTTGCACCACGTATACCCCCTGGGGTATTCTGGACGACAGATCGCACCCGATCACCCCGTCGAGAGGACCCTATCCATGTGCCGTGCCGTGAACTGCAAGACCTGTGGCAAGACGACCTGGGCTGGCTGCGGCCAGCACGTCGACCAGGTGATGAAGGGCGTGCCCAGCTCCCAGCGCTGCTCCGGCCACCAGCAGGAGGTCGGCGCCGGCGCCGGCGCCGGCTTCTTCGGCAAGCTGTTCGGCGGTCGCTGACACCCCGCCCCTGACCAGAACCCCGCGGTGGACACCCTTGTCTCCACCGCGGGGTTCTGCCGTCCCCCCGCGGAGGACCCTCAGCCGCACGGGTGCCCCAGAACCGGCGGCACGGCACCTGTGCGGCCGCGTCGTGCTCAGCGGCGCACGAGCCAGACCGGCTGATAGGTCGACAGGTAGACCGACCCGTCGTCGGTGAGGTTGGGCGGGAAGCCGTTGAGCGCGTCCACGGCCCCGTCGAGGTTGATGGCCTGCTCGCGCACCCACCAGGCGGGCACGGTGCGCGGCTGCTCGGTGACGTTGTACAGCTGGAGCATCGGCCCCACGGGGTGACGGCGCAGGACGACGAAGACGCCCGGGTCCGGCGCGGCCACCGTCTCGGCCGGCCACGAGGCGTGCAGGTGCGGCAGCGAGGCCCGCACCCGGGCGAGGTGCTGCAGACCCGCCCACACCCGGCCGACCGCGGAGCCGGGGTCACTCCGTGCCTCCTCCACGCACCCCCAGTCCAGCCGGGGCCGGTGGGCCCAACGGTTGTCCCCGTCGTGCTCGGGCACCTCGTCCCAGTGCTCGTCGTTGAGCTGGGCGATCTCGTCCCCGGACCAGATCACCGGGACACCGCCCCAGCCGTAGACGACGGCGTACCCCAGCAAGAACCGGGCGACGGCCACGTCCACGGCCTGGGCCGCCTCCTCGAAGCCCTCCTCGTCGACGGCGACGTCGAGGCGCCGCAGGGCGCTGCCGAGCCCGACCAGGCTGGCGGCGCTGCCGGAGATGCGGCGGTCACCGGTGGCCGGGTTGTGCTGGAAGACCAGGCCCTCGGCGGTCGACCCCTCGAACTCGCCGGAGTAGTAGTCGGAGAGGAACTTGCGGTGCGCCCAGCCGTCGACCATCACCGAGCGGGCGTCGTCGTCGTCGATCGCCCACCCGATGTCGTCGTGGCAGCGCAGGTAGGTGATCCAGGCCGACGTCGACGGCACCTGCGGGAAGCGGCTGAGGGCCCGCTCCGCCAGCCGGGAGTCCCGGCTGGCGAGCATCGACCAGACCTGGACCATGAGGCTGTTGTGGTAGGCGAGGTCGGAGACCTTGCCGTGGTGCCGCCCCTGGCCGAGGTAGTGCACCAGCTCGTTCGGGCCCACGATGGCCTCGGCGAGGAAGACCAGCGAGGGTGCGCTGATCCGGCTGACGGCCCGCAGCGCCTGGGTGAGCTGGTGCACCTCCGGCTCGTTCTGGCAGGCCGTGCCCATCCGCTTCCAGATGAAGGCGATCGCGTCCAGGCGCAGCACCTCCACCCCCTGGTTGGCCAGGAAGAGGATGACGTCGGCGACCTCGCAGAAGACGTCCGGGTTCTCCCAGGCCAGGTCCCACTGGTAGCTGTTGAAGGTCGTCCACACCCAGCCGTCGACCTCCTCGTCGAAGGTGAAGCTGCCCGGGGCGAAGTCGGGGAAGACCTCCGGCAGCGTCGCCTCGTAGGCGTCCGGGGTGGTCCGGTCGGGATAGACGTGGAAGTAGCGGCGATAGCGCTCGTCGCCGGCCCGCGCGGACTGCGCCCACGCGTGCTCGCGGGCGACGTGGTTGAGCACCAGGTCCAGGCACAGGCTGATGCCCTGCCCGCGCAGCGAGCGGGTCAGCGAGCGCAGGTCCTCCATCGTGCCCAGGTCCTCGCGCACGCGTCGGTAGTCGGCGACCGCGTAGCCTCCGTCGTTGGGCGCCGGACGCGGCTGCAGCAGCGGCATCAGGTGCAGGTAGGACACGCCCAGCTGCCGCAGGTGGTCCGCGTGCCGCGCGACCCCGGCCAGCGTCCCCTCGGGGGCGAACCGCTCGGCGTAGGCGGCGTAGCCGACCACGCCGGGCCGCTGGAACCAGTCCGGCTCCAGCGAGCGCCGCTCGTCCAGCAGGTGCAGCTCCTCCTCGCGGTCGAGGTATGCCGCCGCGGCCAGCTCGAGGACGCGCGCGGCCACCCCGGCCGGGTCGGAGTAGGGCGAGAGCCCCTCGACGAGGTCGTCCCACCAGCGGGCCACGCGGAGGGCGAAGGTGGTCCGTCGGTGCTCGGGGAGGGGCGCCAGCGTCCGTTCGAGACGAGCGCGCGCGGACGCCGGCAGGGCGGAGGGCCACGGAAGGTCACGGCTCACCCCGCCATGACACCACAGCCGGACCGGCCGGGTGGCCCGACGTGCCGCAGACCGCCGGGGGACCCGCCGGTCACGCGGGACGGCCGCCCGCAGCCGGAGCTGCGGACGGCCGTCGGGCCGGTGCGGAGGGGGGCTAGCCCTTGACCGCTCCCGAGGTCATGCCACGGACCAGGAAGTTCTGGAGCGTGAAGAACACGATCATCGGCAGCACGATGGAGATGAACGCCCCGGCGGTCAGCAGCTCGGCGCCCTGACCCTGCGTGCCCAGCAGCTGCTGGAGCTTCACGATCACCGTCGTGTTGTCGTTGGACAGGAACAGCTTGGCGATGAGCAGGTCGTTCCACACCCACAGGAACTGCAGGGTGGCGAACGCTGCCATCGCCGGCATGGCCATCGGGGCGATGAGCTTCCAGAAGATCTGGAAGTTGGAGCACCCGTCGATGCGCGCCGACTCGACCACGCTGAACGGCAGCGAGGCCATGTAGTTGCGCAGCATGTAGATGGCCAGCGGCATCCCGAACCCGGTGTGCAGCAGCCAGACCGCGAGGTACTGACCGGAGATGCCCCACCCGCGCGGGCCGAGCATGTCCAGCAGCGGCTGGAAGGCCACCTGGATCGGCACGACCATCACCGCGACGATGCTGATGAAGATGATGTCCTTGCCCTTGAAGTCCATGAACGTGAACGCGTAGGCGGCGAAGGCGGCGAACATGATCGGGATGATCGTCGCCGGCACGGCCACCATGACCCCGTTGATGAACGCGTTGCCCAGGTCGGCCTGCTCGAACACCCGGGCGTAGTTGTCCGCGGTCCAGCCGCCCTTCCAGAAGGCCTCCCACCACCCGGAGGTGGCCGCGGCGTCCCGGGTGCGGAAGCTGGTGACGAGCAGACCCACCGTCGGCAGCGACCACAGGATCACCAGCAGCAGCATCACGACCATCGCGACCGGGCTGCGGCGACGCCCGTCCTTGAGCCGTCCCTTGAGTCGTTGCGTGCTCATCGCATGGCCTCCTGCTCGCGGAACTGCTTGACCTGGTAGATGAGGATCGGGATAACGGCCAGCAGCAGGATGACCACGATGGCCGTGGCCCGGCCCGCCTGACCGCGCGCGAACATCTCGTTGAAGAAGAGGTTGGCGATCACGTTGGTGTTGTCCCGGCCGTTCGTCAGCACGTAGACGATGTCGAAGACCTTCATCACCAGGATGAGGATGGTGATGAACACGGTGATGATCGTGCCCTTGATCTGCGGGATGATCACCTTCCAGAAGATCTGCCACTCGCTGGCACCGTCGATGCGGGCCGCCTCGATGGTGTCCTCGGGGACACCCTTGATCGAGGACGACAGCAGCACCATGGCAAACCCGGTCTGCAGCCAGATGAGGATGACCATGAGGAGGATGCTGTTGAGCCGGGCGGTGTCGATCGAGAGCCAGTTCTGCGGCTGTCCGCCGAGCTGGGTGACGATCGCGTTGAGCGCCCCGGTCTGCGGACGACCCGGCGCCTGGTAGGCGTAGACCGTCGTCAGCCAGATGGCCGAGGCGGCCACGAAGCTGATCGCCATCGGCAGGAAGATGAAGCTCTTGGCCCACTTCTCGCTGCTGGCCGAGAGCTTGTCGGCCAGCACGGCCACGACCACGCCCAGCGCCACCGTGATCGCCGGGACGATCGCGATCCACAGGATGTTGTTGATGATCGCCGACCAGAAGCCCGGGTCGTCGAACAGGTCGAGGTAGTTGGCGAAGATCGGGTCGCGGTACTCCGTGCTGTCCCGGTTGGCGAAGGAGTAGTTGATCGTCTGGATCGTCGGGTAGAACAGCGTCAGCGCGATGAGCGAGAAGCCCGGGATGAGGAAGGCGTAGGGGATCAGCCCGTGCTCGAGCCGTCGGGGCAGCGCCTCGACCGCGACGTTGATGAACCAGAACAGCACCGCCGCCCCGCCGACGCCGGCCGCCAGGCCGAGGACACCCATGAGGATCTTGCTGTCGAAGAACCACTGGGGGTACCACGCGAAGGCGAAGAAGAGGTTGAACAGCGCCCACAGGGTCAGGCCGATGCCGACGACCCCGATGAGCAGCCTGACGGGCTGCAGACCGTAGTCGTCGGGCACCGTCGACTCGGGCGAGGCGTCGTCGACCCGGGGGTCGTCCTCGGGGACGTCGTGACCCACGGGTGGGGTCGAGTGGGAGGAGGTCATGGTCTCACTCGTCCTCGGACTCGCCGTCGACCTGCCGCTGGGCCTCCGGCCAGGTCTCCCAGATCTGCGCCGTCACCTTTTCGGCCGACGCGCCGTTCTGGAAGTCGACCATGCCCTTCCAGAAGGAGTCCGAGCCGACCTCCTTGGGCATGACGTCGGAGGCGTCGTAGCGGAAGACGTCGGCGGTGTAGGCCATCTCGGCGATCTGCCGGGTGGTCTCGTCGGGGTAGAGGCTGGTGTCGAAGGAGGTGTGCGGCGAGAGCCACCCGCCGGCCTCGGCCCAGGGGCCACCGAACTCGTCGGAGGTGAGGAACTCCATGAGCGCCACGGTGTCCTCGTCGAAGCTGAACGCGGCCGCGAGGTCGCCTCCGCCCAGGATCGGCTGCCCGTCGTACCCGTCCTCGGCCGGCGGGAAGGTCATGATGCCGACCTCCTCGTCCAGGTTCTCCTGGACGTCCGCGGGGAAGAAGGTGGTGGCGAAGTTGCCCTGCCGCATGAGGTAGCAGTCCGGCTCGGGCTGGAAGGCCGGAGCCATGGCGTCGGCGAAGGGCGTGGACAGGATCGCGGTGGTCCCGCCCAGGACGTTGCCCTCCTCGTTGGCCAGCTCGCCATAGGCCTCGAACGCCTCCACGACCCGGGGGTCGTCGAACGGGATCCGGCCGTACATCCAGTCGTCGTAGACGTCCGGGCCGTGCAGACGGAGCATGTACTCCTCGATCCAGTCCGTGCCGACCCAGCCGGTGGCCTGGGCGGACTCCCAGCCGATGCACCACGGCGCCGCGTCGGTGTCGGCCTTGATCTGCTCGGCGATCTCGTCGAGCTCATCGAGGGAGGCCGGTTCGGTGCTCCAGCCGCCCTCCTCGTAGGCCTCCTTGGGGTACCAGACGATCGACTTGACCGCCATCCGCATGGGGGCGGCGTAGACGCGCCCCTGGTAGCGGGCGGAGTCGAGGAAGCCGGAGACCAGCGTCGCGTCGAGGGCGTCGTAGTCGATCATCTGGTCGATCGGGATGACCTGCCCGTCGGCCGCCATCTGCATGACGCCGCCGGGCTGGGGGAAGAGGCCCACGTCCGGCGCGTCGCCGGAGTTGACCCGCAGCAGGATCGTCGTGGTGAAGTCCTGGTCGGAGGTGTAGACCACGTCGATGCCCGACTCCTCCTCGAAGACGGCGAGGGACTCGACGAAGAGCTCCTCCTCGGCGCCTCCGAAGGCGCCCAGGACGGTCACCGACCCGTCGCCGGGATCGGGGGAGCTCTGCGCTCCGAACCCACCGCCCCCGGCGTCCGGGTCGGGGTTCTGCAGGCATCCGGTCAGGGTCAGGGCCCCGGTCACGGCCAGGGCCGTCACCACGCCGCGTCGTGCACGTGAACTCGCCACCGTTGGCTCCTTCCTCACGGTGCCGGACGTCACGACCGCAGGACGGAGGGCGCGCATCGACCGGCACGAGATGACTCCGACCCTACTCAGCCGGGCCGGTTCCCGTCGGGGGAACATGGTCACGCTTTGGTCACGGTCCTGCTCGGGTCGGGCCACCCAGGACGGCGGTCCTGCTCAGGGTGGGCCACCCAGGACGGTGGTCCTGCCCACCGTCCCTCGTCAGGACCTCGCCGACGACGACGTGGTGGTTCCACCCCGTCAACCGCCTCGAACCGCACGCGCAGGCGCACGCCCGGCGCCTGCACCGTGTAGCAGGTGCGTCCGCGCGAGAGAACCCGGGCCGTCGTCCCGTGGTAGCGGCCGGGAGCAGTGATCCGGACCAGCTCGCCGGGCCGCAGCGAGCCCGGGGGTCGCCCGTCGGCGGGAGCGCCACCCGGGGGGTCGGTGAGCCGGCGCCAGCCCTGCACGACCTGGGGGCCGAGCTGTTCGGGCGGGACGGGCCGTCCGTCCAGGCTCCAGCGCAGCGCCCGGTCGCGGTCGGCCACGCCGCGGCAGCGCGCGCAGAGCAGCAGCCGGTCCGGACGACGGTGCCGGTGCACGACGTGCCCCGCGGCGCACCGACCCTGCCACCGCCCGGGCACGACCGGTCCGTCCGCGGTGTAGCACCGGTCACCGCTCGCGCCGAGGGACCGGGCGGTGCGGCGCCAGACCTCGTCGTGGCCGTGGAGCGGCCCGACGAGGGCGTGCGCCACCTCGTGGAGCACCGTCTCGCGCACCTCGGCCTCGTCCTGGACGGCCGTGATGGCCCGGCTCAGCGTGATCCGCCGGTCGCGGAAGTGGCACGCACCGGCCCGCACCCGGGCCCGGTCGAAGTCGAAGGCCCACCCGTCCAACCCGTGCTCGTCCATCACCTCGCGCGCCATCCGCGCCGCCCTCCCCAGATCCATGGCCGAGATGCTAGCCACGAGCACCGACGGACCCGCTCCCCGCCCGCGGGTCCGTGGACCCGCTCCGGCCCGTGGACCCTCCCCGGCCTGTGGACCCGCCCCGGCCGGGCAGCGGCGAGTATGGTCGGGGTCGTGAATCGGGAAAAGGTCGTCTTCGGCTTCTTCGTGCTGCTGGCCGCGACGCTGAACTTCGGGTACGTGGTGGGCGACATCGACAACCCGAGGCTGCACAACGTCTACGAGCTCTACGCGGCCGTCGCCGTCAACATCATCGCCACCATCCTCAAGTTCGGCGACCGCACCCAGATCGGCGCGGTCCAGCTGGCGACCAGCCTCGTGGCGAGCATCCAGCTGATCATCGCGGCGCTCGTGTGGATCTGGGGCTCGCACGTCGACGCCGGCGGGCTGACCGGGGAGCACATGGCCAGCGTCGTCTCGATCGCCGCCGGGGCGCTCCTGGCCAACTTCGTCTCGGTCATCCTGCTCATCATGGAGACCGTCTCCTACCGGCGCCGCTGACGCGCCCGCCGGACCGGCTGCACGGCATACCCCATGGCCAACCTGCTCCAGCTCCTCCGAGGCGGGACCCCCGCCCGCTCCCGCCCCGACAGCCTGCGCCGGGTGCGGGTCGACGTGCCCTCGGAGCCAGCGGGCACGGACGCGGTCTTCCTCATCCTGCGCCGGGTGCGCACACCGCTGGTCGTCCTGGTGTCCGTCTTCGCGGTGATGACCTTCGGTCTCTCGTTCATGCCGGGCACCGAGGAGAACCCCGATCGACTGTCGGTGTTCGACTCCTTCTACGTCATCAGCTACACCGGCCTGACGATCGGCTACGGCGAGGTGCCGCACGCCTTCTCCTACCCGCAGCGGATCTGGGTCACGTTGACCATCTACGCCAGCGCGTCGTGGCCTGGTCCTACTCGATCGCGGCCCTGCTGTCCCTGGCCCAGGAGCAGACCTTCCGCCGGGCGCTGGCGCTCAACAAGTTCACCCGCAAGGTCCGGGCGATCCAGGAGCCGTTCGTGCTGGTGGTCGGCTACGGGCAGGCCGGGGAGGCGGTGTGCCGGGCGCTGGAGGACCAGGGGCGCAACTTCGTCGTCCTGGACAGCGAGTCGGAGCGGATCGAGCACCTGGCGCTGGACGAGTACACGACCGACGTGCCCGCGATGGCCGCCAGCGGTCGGGACCCGCGGATCCTCGGCATGGCCGGCCTGGGCCACCCGAACTGCGAGGCCGTGCTGGCCCTCACGGACAACGACGAGACCAACCTCTCGGTCGTCATGACGGTCAACCTGCTGCGACCCGAGCTCATGGTCATCGCGCGGTGCAGCGACCGCGAGCACGCCCAGCAGATGCACGACTTCGCCGCGGACGTGGTCATCAACCCCTTCGACCGCTACGGCGCCTACCTCGTCATGGCGCTGCGCCGACCGTCCGGCTTCCGGCTCGCCTCCTGGCTGATGAGCCCCCGCGGCTCGGAGCTGCCGCACAAGCTCGAGCACCTCACCGACGGGCACTGGGTCGTCTGCGCGGACGGGACCTTCGGCTTCGAGGTCACCCGCGACCTGGAGAGCGCCGGCCTGGACGTCGTGCTCGTCGACCCGGCCGACGGGCGGCCCGACGTCAGCGAGGCGGTCGGCTTCATCGCCGGTGCGGAGTCGGACATCGTCAACATGGCGATGGCCGCACACGCGCGGATCGAGAACGACAACCTCTTCATCGCCGTCCGGCAGAGCTCGGCCGTCAACCACGCTCCGCTGCGTGCCTTCGACGCCGACTCGGTCTTCGTCCCGACCGAGCTGCTCGCCCGCGAGGCGGTGGCACGGATCACCTCGCCGAACTACTGGAGCTTCATCGACCACGTGCTGCACGAGGACGACGACTGGGACGCGCAGGTGATGGACGAGATCGTCTCGGTGGTCGGCGACGCCACCCCCGTGAGCACCCGCGTGGAGATCGACCAGCGCAGCACCCCAGCCGCCATCCGGTGGATGCGCACCCAGGAGCTGACCATCGGCGACCTGCTGCGCGACCCCGACGACCGGACGGTCCGGCTGGCGGTCTACCCGGCCGTGCTGGTCCGCGAGGGCCGCCGCACCTTCACCCCCTCCCTCGACAAGCCGTTGCAGGAGGGGGACACCCTGCTGCTGCTGGGCAAGGAGCACGATCTGGCGCTCGTGCGCACGACCGTCTTCCACGACGCCGCCGTGGAGTACGTGGCCACCGGCCGCGAGGTGCCCACCGCCTGGGTCTTCCGGGTCTGGCAGAAGCGGGTCGCGCGGCGGGTGGAGAAGCGGTCAGGCGGCGGCCGGGGCGCAGCCGCCGCCTGACGGGCGGCGCTGTGGCGGACGACACGTCCGCCCCCGCCGTCCGAGGCTGGTGCCCCCGACCGGCCGCCGAGGAGCACACTGGAGGGGAGGGCGTGCCCGCCCTCGGGAGGTGCACCATGACCGGTCCTTCGCGCCGACGCCGGGTCCTCCCCGCGCTCCTGCCCGTGCTGCTGGCCGCGACGCTCGTCGCCTGCGGGGGCGACGGCGGGACACCGGCGGACGTGGCCCCCACGACCTCCCCGACCGCACCGCCCACCGCGGCGCCGTCGGCCACGCCCGACGGAGCGAGCCCCACCCCCTCACCGTCCCCCGGGCGCCCCACGGCCACCACGGCCCCGGAGCCTCCGAGCTCTCCCGCTCCACCGGGCCCCACGCCCACCTCGACGCCGACGCCATACCCCTCCCCCTCGCCGACCACCGCACCGCCCGCACCGACGACGCCGCCCGCACCTCCGCCGACCACCCCGGCCCCCGATCCGGCGGTGACGGTGGGCGCCTGGGCGGGGCTGGACGTCGAGGCGTTCGACACCGACCGGGCGGTCGTCGCGCTGACCTTCGACGGCGGCGCCTCGGACGCGGCACTCTCCTCGATCCTGGGGACGTTGGCGCAGGAGGGGGTGCCGGCCACCTTCTTCGTCACGGGCGACTTCGCCCGGGCCTACCCCGGGGGTGTGACGGCGATCGCCCGCGCGGGTCACCCGGTGGGCAACCACAGCGACACCCACGTCTCCTTCCCGGACTCCACGAACGCCCAGATCCACGACCAGCTCGTGCGGGCCGACGCGGCCATCTCCGCCCTCACCGGCCGGGCCACGGCTCCGCTGTTCCGGTTCCCGTTCGGCGACCGCACGCCGCTGGACGTCGAGGTGGTCAACGCCGAGGGGTACGTGCCGATCCGCTGGACCGTGGACACGCTCGGGTGGCAGGGCACGAGCGGGGGGATCACGACGGCGGTGGTCCGGGAGCGGGTGCGCGACACCGCCCGCCGGGGCCAGGTCGTGCTGATGCACGTGGGCGCCCATCCGGAGGACGGCTCGACGCTGGACGCCGACGCGCTGCCCGGGATGATCGAGGACCTGCGGGCGATGGGCTACGGGTTCACGACCGTGCCGCAGCTGCTGGCCGAGGGCCGGTAGTCCCTGGCGGCACCCCTCAGCGGCTGCGGACCTCCACGATGTGGCCCACGACCCCGGGCACCCAGCCGCTCTCGCGGCGCATCCAACGCACCGCCACGAGGTTGCTGGGCACGACGACGAAGTCGCCGGCGGCCACGGCCAGGTCGGTGCCGAACACGTCGGTGACGACCTCCCAGGCCAGGTCGGTGTGCCGGTGGAGGTGCTCCCCGATGCCGATCGCGTAGCGGTCCACGATCGCGTCGTGGTCCTCCCCCTTGTCCGCCAGCCACCCGGTCAGCGCCCGGTCCAGGCCGGCACCGACCGAGACGAGGTCGTCGACGTCGACCCCCTCCTCGGCCAGGGCCGCGAGCCCGGCGTCGATGCCCTCCCGCTCCTCCTCGCCGATCTTGCGCGACTCGGGGGTCAGGGGCAGCTCCTCGGTCGGGACCTCCCCCGGGTCGGGCAGCGTCCGGACCCGGGTCTCGGTGGCGTGCTGGGCACGCTCCTGGCGGTCGGAGGCGGCGCGGCGGACGCGGTCGAACAGGCCCATCTGCCCACACTACGACCGATCCGCCCCCGCACGCTGGGTGCGGGGGCGGATCGGGGTGTGCAGCGGCGTCGGGACGGGGTCGACGGCGCCGTGGAGAGGCTCGGTCAGCCGACGGCGAGGTGCTGGCCCACGACGATCAGGTCGGCGTCGGCGATGCCGTTGGCGGCGACCAGGGCCTCGACGGTGGTGCCATGCTCCTGCGCCAGGGCGGCGAGGGTGTCGCCGCGCTCGACGGTGACGGTGCCGCCACCGACGGCGTCGGCCGGCACGAGCATGACGTCGCCGGCGTAGATGAGGCGACCGCCGTCGGCGAGGTCGTTGAGGGCGACCAGCTCGGAGACGGTGCTGTCGTAGCTCTGGGCGATGAGCGAGGTGGTCTCACCACGCTCGATGACGTGCTCGGCGACGGCCTGCGCGACCTCGGCGGCCTGCGGGGCCGGCTGGGCGGGAGCGGCCTGCGGGGCCGGCTGGACCGGGGCGGGCTGGGCCGGGGCGGGCTGCTCGACCGGGGCGGCGGGCGCGGCGGGCTCGACCGGGGCCTGCTCCTGCGGCGCGGCGGGCTGGGCCGGGGCGGCCTGCTCGACCGGCTCGGCGGCGGGCTGCGGAGCCTGCTGCTCCACCGGCGCCGGGGCGGGGGCGCTGGAGCCGCCGGCGGTCAGACCCGCGCGGACGGAGCAGACCGGCCACGCGCCGGGGCCCTGGACGGCCAGCACGTTCTCGGCGATCGCGATCTGCTGCGCGCGGCTGGCCAGGTCGGCGCGCGGCGCGTAGTCCAGGCCGCCGAAGCCCGCCCAGGTGCCCTGGACGAACTGCAGGCCGCCGTAGAAGCCGTTGCCGGTGTTGATGGACCAGTCGCCACCGGACTCGCACTGGGCGACGCGGTCCCAGGTGGCGCCGTCGGCGGCCGAGGCCGAGCCCGCGGTGCCGATGCCGGCGATGGTGGCCAGACCGGCGGCGGCGGCCACGGAGGACACGCGGAGCGAACGGGTGCGGGGGGTGCGGTGCATGGAGCTCATGGGGGTACCTCACGAAGTACGGGGATCAGGGTCGAATGCTCTGGACCCACGCCCACCGACGGGACCGGTGACATGGGACGGCCACCCGTAGGTGGCTCGGTCATCCACCGTGCGGTCTCACCCTGGGAATAGCAAACAGCACCCTGTCAGGGTCCGTTCAGAATTGCTCGTGATCTATCCGTGATCTTTCCGTGATCTGCAGAGATGGCGTTCCGACGTGAGACCCGTCACAGGTGCTCCGGCGGAGCCGCGCGGACCTCTCCGCGGTCGCCGTCGACGACCACCCGGGCGCCCTCGACCAGGGAGAGCGTGCCGCTGCCCGTGCCCATGACGGCGGGGATGCCGTACTCCCGGGCCACGATCGCCGCGTGCGAGGCCATTCCGCCGTGGTCGACGACGACGGCCGCGGCGCGCTGGAACAGGGGCGTCCACCCCGGGTTGGTCGACGCGCACACCAGCACCTCCCCCGGCCGCAGCCGCCCGAACTCCGCCGGCCCCGCGAGCACGCGGACCGGTCCGGTCGCCCGGCCGCCACCCGCCGGGGTCCCGACCGCCAGGACCTCGGCGGAGGTCGGGGGCCGGGGGTAGAGGGTGGTGGTCGCGATCAGGGGGCTGCCCGCCAGCTCCTGGTATGCCGCGCGCCGCCGGGTCACAGCCCCGCGCAGGTCCCCCCTGGCCGTCAACTCGTCCAGGGTGAGGAACCAGACGTCGTCGGGACCGTCCACCTCGCCGGTGGCGGCCAGCCGCCGCCCGGCCTCGAGCAGCGCACGGCGCACCGCCGGCATCGTGCGGGTGAGCTCGAAGTGGGTGTCCTCCCGCAGCGCCACGCCGGCGGCGGCCCGCTCGGCCGCCCGGCCCAGGGCGCCGGCCGCCGTCAGGGCCGGGGGACCGCTCCGCGCAGCGTCCTGCGGCCGGTCCCGGTCGGCGAGCAGGGCACGGACGAGCCCCAGCACGGTCGACGGCGCGGCTCCCCACGTGGGGTCGCGGAGCAGGAGCAGGCTCGTGGTCTCCCGGTGCCCGTAGGTCGCCAGGAAGTGCCGCAGCCGCTCGCCCCACCCGTCGGCACCGGGCAGGGCGCGGACCTCCGCCATGGTCACGGGGTCCGCGCGCTCCAGCAGCTCCGGCAGGCCGGGAACCTCCTGCGCACCGCGGGCCAGCGCCGCGAGCTCGTCGTTTGCTGCGCGTGTCCGGGTGGGGGCTCCCAGGAGCAGGTCGGCGAACAGCCCGCCGCGGCCGGTCAGCACGCAGGCCAGCCGGAGCCGCCCGATCGCGACGAAGGCGGCCGGGAGGTGCCCGGCCCGCAGGGCGGTCATCACGTCGACGAGCCCGGCGGCCCGCCGGGGCACCGCGACGAGCTCCTCCCACGTCAGCTCCGTCGGGTCGAGCGCGTCCAGCGCCTCCACCGCCGTCCGGTAGCCGGCCAGCCGCGGGTCCCGGGCCCACGCTTCCGGCCGTCCGCGCAGCCCGCGGACGAGGGAGCGCACCACCCGGGCAGGGGTCCGGACGGTGGGTCGCGGCGCGGGCGGGACGAACTCGCGCACCACCGCGTCGTCGGCCAGCAGGACGTCGGCGAAGCGCACGTGCAGCCCGGCCCCCTCCGCCACTATCCCCTCGACGTGCCGGCCCATGACCGGCCGGATCCAGGCGGTCAGCTCCAGCGGCAGGGGTCGTCGGGGCAGCAGCTCGAGCAGCACCGGTCCGGTGGTCCGCTGGATCCTGCTCAGCGACACCGGAGCTGGCGGCAGCGCCGTCATCGGCCGCGTCTGCAGGAGGACGAACCTGCCGTCGTCGAGCGCCCACTCCACGTCCTGCGGGCGCCCCAGGTGCGCGGCGACGGCGCGTCCGGTCGTGGCCAGCTCGGCCACCTGCGCGTCGGTCAGCACGGGGCCGCCGTCGCCGCCGGGCCTGCGCTCGAGCACCTCGCCGTCCTCCCCCACGACGAGGTGCTCGGGCGTCACGCTCCCGGACACGACCGCCTCGCCGAGCCCCCGCGCGGCGTCGACGACCACGCGGTCCCGGCGCCCGCTCACCGGGTCTGCGGTGAACAGCACGCCCGCCGCCTCGGCCGGCACCATGCGCTGGACGACCACGGCCATCGCGACCGACGCCGGGTCGATCGCCAGCCGCTCCCGGTAGTCCACCGCCCGCTCCGACCACAGCGAGGCCCAGCAGCGACGCACCGCCCCCAGCACGGCCTCGTCGCCCTCGACGTCCAGCAGGGTGTCCTGCTGACCGGCGAAGGTCGCGCCCGGCAGGTCCTCCGCGGTCGCGCTGGAGCGGACCGCGACCGGCCCGCCGCCCAGGTCCCGGTATGCCGTGCGCACGGCCTCGGCGAGATCCTCCGGCACCGGGGCCGCCAGCACCTGGGGCGCCGACGACGCGGCTCCCACGGCATACCGGTAGGCGTCGGTGGTGACCACGAACCCCGGGGGCACGGTGGCGCCGGCCCCCAGCAGGGCCGCCAGGCCGACCGCCTTCCCGCCCACCCGGGGGAGGTCGGTCGCACCGACGGAGGCCAGGTCGAGGACGACGTCGCGGCTCACCCTCCGAGGGTAGGGGGTGGAGGGGACCGTTGGCCCGGGGCGCCGAAGGTGGCAGGGTGGACCCATGAAGCGTGAGTACGAGCAGGCCACCGCCGTCGGCAACGCGAAGCTGCGGATCCGGACCCGAGGCCGGGCGGTGCTGTCCAACCCGATGACCAACCGGGGGACGGCGTTCACCGAGGCGCAGCGGGAGGCGCTCGAGCTCGACGGGCTGATGCCGACCGCGTTCACCACCATGGAGAACCAGACCCGGCGGGTCTACGACCAGTTCCGTTCGACCAAGACGATGCTCGGCAAGTTCCTCGCGCTGAACGCGCTGCGCGACCGCAACGAGGTGCTCTTCTACCACCTGCTCTCGAGCCACCTGGAGGAGATGCTGCCGGTCGTCTACACGCCCACCATCGGGGAGGCGATCGAGCGGTTCAGCCACACCTACAACCGGCCGCGCGGGGTCTTCCTCTCGATCGACCACCCGGAGAAGGTCGAGCAGGGGCTGCGCAACTACGGGCTGGACTCCGAGGACGTGGACCTGGTGTGCGTCACCGACTCCGAGGGCATCCTGGGCATCGGCGACCAGGGCATCGGCGGCATCCAGATCGCCATCGGCAAGCTGTCCGTCTACACCGCCGCGGCGGGGATCCATCCCCGACGGACCATCCCGGTCGTCCTGGACACCGGCACCGACAACCTCGGCCTGCTCTCCAGCGACCTCTACCTCGGCGAGCGGCACGCCCGGGTGCGCGGCGAGCGCTACGACGAGTTCATCGACCAGTTCGTGCAGACGGTGACCAAGCTCTTCCCGCACGCGATGATCCACTGGGAGGACATCGGCACCGCCAACGCGCACCGGATCCTGGAGCGCTACCGCGACGAGGTCTGCACCTTCAACGACGACATCCAGGGCACGGCGGCCGTCGTGCTGGCCGCCCTGCTGGCCGGCGTCGACGTGACCGGCACCAGCCTGGACGAGCAGCGGATCGTCATCTTCGGGGCCGGGAGCGCCGGCATCGGCATCGCCGACCTCGTCAAGGACCAGATGCTGCGCTCACGGACCGCGCGGAGCGAGGAGGAGGCTCACGGCCGATTCTGGTCGATCGGCCTGCAGGGGCTCTACGTCGACGACGACGACACCCTGCACGACTTCCAGCGGCCCTACGCCCGGCCGCGGGCCGAGGTCGCGGCCTGGGACGTGAAGGACCCGGGGAACATCGGGCTGATGGACGTGATCCGCAACGTGCGGCCCACGATCCTCATCGGCACCTCGACCAAGGGCGGGGCCTTCACCCAGGAGGTCGTGGAGGAGATGTCCCGGAACAACCCGCGGCCGATCATCTTTCCGCTGTCCAAAACCCCACGAGCCGGGCCGAGGCCACCCCCGCCGACGTCCTGCGGTGGTCCGACGGACGGGCGCTGGTGGCGACCGGCAGCCCGTTCGAGCCGGTCACCCACGACGGGATCCGGCACACGATCGCCCAGTCCAACAACGCGCTCATCTTCCCGGGTCTCGGGCTCGGCGTCGCCGCCTGCGGGGCCACCCGGATCACGCCAGGGATGATCGCCGCCGCCTCCCAGGCCCTGGCCAGCCTCGTCAACGCCTGGCGCCCCGGCGCCCCCCTGCTGCCCGGCATCGGGGAGCTGCGCCTGGTGTCGGCCACGGTCGCGATCGAGGTGGCCAAGCAGGCCGCGGTCGAGGGCGTCGCCGACCGGCCGCTCACCGACCCCGTGCAGCAGGTGTACGAGCGGATGTGGCAGCCGCGCTACCCCGAGGTCGAGGCGATCTGAGGGAAGGGCTTCCCTGGGACGTCGGGGGGCCTCGCGCGTCGGGGGGCCTCGCGCGTCGGGAGGCTCGCGCGCCGGGGGGCCTCGCGCGTCGGGGGGCTCCTGCGTCGGGGGGGCTGCCACCGTGGTCCGGTCCGACTTGACCTGCGTCAAGGAACCGACGGCGCATCGTCCGTAGCTTGAGGTCATCAGCCCCGAACGGGGGCGTGACACCACCAGCGAAAGGACGCCGTGATGACCACCACGAGCACCGACCGGACCGCCGACACCACGACCGCCACCACCCGGACCACCCTGCGCGCCGAGGGCTTCTCCTGCCCGTCCTGCGTGGCCAAGATCGAGAAGCAGGTCGGCCGCCTCGCCGGTGTGGAGTCCGTGAAGGTGCACTTCGCCTCGGCCCGCATCGAGGTCACCCACGACGAGGCGCTCGTGAGCGTCGACGACCTCGTCGCCGCGGTCGCCAAGGCCGGCTACACCGCCCGCCCGGCCGCCTTCTGAGCCCACCGGCACCCGCGGCTCCCGTCCTGGGGCCGCGGGTGCACGGCGTACGCGGGCACGGCATACCCCTGAGCGGCGGCGCGGCATACCCCGGCTCCCCCGCACGGCATACCCCGGCTCTGCGGCACGGCATACCCCCGGCTCGCAGACCTTCTCCCCCGGTGCGCACCGCGCGCCTCCAGCTCATCCTGCGAAAGAAGTTTCTCCACCATGAACCAGATCCAGACCTGGCTGCACGGCCGGTGGGCCGTGCCCACGCTCTCCGGGTCGGCGATCCTCGCCTCGCTCGTGCTGAGCCGGGTGCTGGACCTGCCGGGCTGGGGCGACGTCCTGATGATCCTCGCCGCCGTCGTGGCCGGGACCCCCGTCGTGCTCAAGGCCTGGCAGGCCCTGACCGCCAGGGTCGTCGGCATCGACCTGCTCGTCTCGATCGCCGCGATCGGTGCCGTGATCATCGGCAACTACTGGGAGGCGGCAGCGGTCACCTTCCTCTTCGCGGTGGGGCACGCCCTGGAGGCGGCCACCCTCAACAAGACGCGGTCGGCGCTGGCCGAGCTGGTCGCGGTCGCGCCCGACGTCGCCGTCGTGCTGCGCGACGGGCAGCAGGTCGAGGTGTCGGCCGCCGAGGTGCGCCCGGGCGAGACCGCCCTCGTCAAGAACGGCACGAAGGTGCCGGTCGACGGCACCGTGTCCGGCGGCACCGGAGCCCTGGACGAGGCGTCCATCACCGGCGAGTCGATCCCGGTCGAGAAGTCGGCCGGCGACCCGGTGTTCGCCGGCACGATCGCCACCGGTGGGTTCCTGCAGGTCACCGCGACCGGTGTGGGTGCCGACACGACGCTGGCCCGCATCATCCACCGGGTCGAGGAGGCCCAGGACGCCAAGGCCCGCACGCAGGCGTTCATGGACCGCTTCTCCGCCTGGTACACCCCCGCGATCATCGTCCTCGCGCTCTCCGTCGGCCTGCTGACCCAGGACGTCGTCCTCGCCCTGACCCTGCTCGTCATCGGCTGCCCCGGGGCGCTGGTCATCTCCATCCCCGTCTCGATCGTGGCCGGCATCGGCCGCGGCGCCAAGGACGGCATCCTCATCAAGGGTGGCGAGTTCCTCGAGACCTCGGCCCGGATCGACGCGGTCGCGCTGGACAAGACCGGCACGCTCACCGAAGGTCGTCCGCGGCTCACCGACGTGGTCGCCCTGGGCGACGTCGACCGCGACGAGGTGCTGCGGCTGGCCGCCCGCGCCGAGGCGGGGTCCGAGCACCCCCTGGCCCGCCCGATCCTGGAGGCCGCCGCCGCCGAGGGCCTGCACGTCTCCGGCCTGCCCGAGCACACCGAACCGGTGCCCGGAAAGGGCATCGTCGCCACGCTCGACGGGCACCGGGTGGCCGTGGGCAACCTCGCGCTGGTCGGGGCCGAGCAGGGTGCCGTCGCGCACGACGCACCGGCCGGCAGCCTCGGCGCCGGTGACGTCACCGCCGGCGACGTCGCCGCCGGCGAGGCACGCGGGGCCCATCACCCCGCCGCCGACCTGGCCCGTGCCGCCCAGGTCGTCGAGGAGCTGGCCGCCGCCGGCCGCACCCCGATGGTCGTCTCCCGCGACGGGCGCATCCTCGGCGTCGTCGCGGTCGCCGACCGGGTCCGGGACGACGCCCCGGAGATGGTGCGCCGCCTGCACGCCGCGGGCGTCAAGAAGGTCGTCATGCTCACCGGCGACATCGAGCCGGTCGCCCGCGCCGTCGGCGCCGCCGTCGGGGTGGACGAGGTCCGCGCCGGCCTGCTGCCCGAGGACAAGCTTGAGGCCGTCGAGGACCTGCGGCGCCAGGGCTACGTCGTGGCCATGGTCGGCGACGGCGTCAACGACGCCCCCGCGCTGGCCACGGCCGACATCGGCGTGGCCATGGGCGCCGCCGGCACGGGCGTGGCCATCGAGACGGCCGACATCGCGCTCATGAAGGACGACCTGCTCAAGCTGCCCGAGGCCGTCTCGCTCGCCCGGCGCACCGTCAACAACATGCGGCAGAACATCGCGGTCGCACTGCTCACGGTCGCCGCGCTCCTGGCCGGCGTGCTCTTCGGCGGCGTCACCATGGCGATCGGGATGCTGGTCCACGAGGTGTCGGTCCTGGTCGTCATCGTCAACGCGATGCGGCTGCTGCGCCGCCACCGCGGAGCTGACGCCCGGTCGGGCCACGACCACCAGGGCCCGGGCCGCTCCGCCGACGGCGCACCGTCGGACGACGACGTGAGGCAGGGACCGGCCCTGAGGGACGGGCGGACCGTCAGGCAGGGACAGACCGTCAGCCCTGTCGACGCCTGACGCTCCCACCTGGGCACCCCCCGGCCGCCCCCCCGCCCCCCCGGCCGCACAGGTGAGGTCGGGATCGTCGGACCTCCATCGCCCACCACGGCGATGGAGGTCCTTCCTTCGCGACCTTGCCCCGTGGGCACCTCGTTCCCGAGGAACCCCGCGCCCTGCCGACCTCACACCGTGGGCACCTCGTGCTGCTCCCGGCCCCGCTTCCGACAGCGCGGGGTGGGTCAGAATGGGCCATGACCGCTCCCTGGCCCGACCTGACCGCCACGACATCCTCCCGTGACCTCTCGGGCCAGGCCGGCTTCCGGCTGATGCCCACCGACGACGTCGAGCCAGGCCCCGCCACGGCCAGGGTCGAGACCCGCGCGGGCGGCCACGCGCTGCTCGTGACCTACACCTGGACCCACCCGACGGACGGCCTCCAGGAGGGGGTGCTCCTCGCCGGCTCGCCCGACGACGAGGACGCCCTGGTCCGAGGCACCTGGCTCGACGCCTGGCACCAGCAGCCGGCTCCGATGACCCTCACCGGACGCCTCGAGGATGGGACTGTCGAGCTCGAGGGGCGGTATGCCGACACCTGGGGATGGCAGATCGACCTCACCTTCACCGCGGAAGGGCTGAGGATCGTCATGCGGAACGTCGTCCCGCAGGAGGCGCTGGCGCAGGTCCCCGAGGGAACGGGCGCCATGGCCGGGCCCTACGAGGTGATGGACCTCAGGGTGTCCTGAGCGCCCAGCCTGACGGGTCGCGGTCGATCCGGACCACCTGGACAGGCCCTCTCACCGGACTCCGGACGAGCGACAACCGGGCGCTGCCTCGGGCTGTCCCTCCACGACTCCGGCTGGCCAGTCGTGGTGGTAGAAGATCGTGGCCGCCCTCCCTCACCGTGGCCGCCCTCTTCACCGTTTCCGGCAGGCCGTACGACGGCATCTCCTTCCGCTCCTACAGCGCCGGTTCCTCCCTGGTGGTGCTGCGCTGTGGTCGCCGGTCCGACGCTCACCGCGCTCACCTGGCGGCTGGCTGACCGCGTCGGCACGTTGTCAGCGTGGCTCTTGTCGAGACCGTGAACGCCTGGGACCGTTGACCATGGTGACCGCGCCGACATCACCCACCGCGGAAGACTTCCGCGCAGCCATGGCGGAAGTCCCACAGATCGTCCACACGGCGTCGGGACCGTTCGAGTATGCAGAGCGGGGGCACGGCGAGGCGATCCTGTCCATCCACGGCTCGCAGGGCGGGTGGGACCAAGGTCTCGTGGCCGCGGAGCACCTGCGGCTGAACGGCTACCGGATCATCGCCCCGAGCAGGCCGGGGTACCTGGGCACACCGCTGTCGACCGGGCGGACGTTCGCGCAGCAGGGGGATGCCCTGGCGGCGCTCCTGGACGCCCTCGAGATCGAACGCATCCACGTGATCGCCGTCTCGGGCGGCGGCCCGGCGGCGTACGAGCTCGCTGCCCGCCACGGTCGCCGCATCAGCAAGCTCGTGCAGGTCGACGCCGTGTGCCTGACCGACCACGGTCCGAGCGCGATCGCGCAGGCGGGGGCGCAAGCGGCGGCGCAGGACTTCCTGCTCAAGGCGGTGATCTGGCTCCTGCGGCACGCCACGAAGCCGACACTCACCACGCTGTTGCGGTCCTTCGGCACCTACACCCGGCGCGCCGCGTCCGAACGGGCGGCGGTGCTCGCCGCACTCCCCGGCCGGACCGCGTGGCTGGAAGCCACCCTTGCAGCATCCCTCGGCGTGGCCCGGCGACGCCAGGGGATGAGGAACGACTTCACCGTCTCTACCCCTGCGCCACTGGAACGCATCACGTGCCCGACACTGATCGTCCACGGCCGCTCGGACAAGGTCGTCCCGCCGACCCATGCCGATCATGCCCACGAGCACATCGCTGGTTCCGAGCTCTACTGGATGGACGGGTCGCACCTCGCGTTCTTCCTCGAGGCTGCCGACACCGCACCGGCGTATGTCGCGCACTGGTTTCGCGACAGTCGGTGACACCTCGGCCGAGGACGCTCGGGCCCTGAGTGCCGCCGGGTAGGGGTCGAGCACCCAGCGGCGACAGCGAGCACCGCACCGGGAAAGGCTTCCAGCAACATCGGGCCCACGACTACCGTGGGCCCATGCTTCGACGCCTTGCGGCTCGCGCCTTCTGGTCGCTCAGCCGCTGGAGACTGTCCACCGCGCCCGCACCGGACCGGCCGACGGTGCTCGTCGGTGCACCCCACACCTCCAACTGGGACTTCGTCCTGATGCTGGGGATCACCTGGCGCCTGGACATGGACATCCGCTGGCTGGGCAAGCACACCCTGTTCACGGGCTGGCGTGGCCCGCTCATGCGTGCCCTGGGTGGCATTCCCGTCGACCGGTCGGACGCGGGCCGTGTCGTCGACGAGGTGGTGGAGCTCGTCCGCTCGGGCGAGGTCTTCGGGCTCGTGGTCACTCCCGACGGAACCCGTGGAGGGCACAGCCATTGGAAGTCCGGTTTCTACCGCATCGCCCGGGAGAGCGGTATGCCGGTGACGCTCGGTTATGTCGACCGCACCACGATGACCACGGGTCTGGGCCCGACCCTGGAGATCACTGGAGACATGGCCGCCGACATGGACCGCATCCGGGCGTTCTATGCCGACAAGGCAGGTTTCCGTCCAGACCTGCGCGTGGAGCCGCGGCTTCGAGAGGAGAGCCCACGGGTCTGACGGATCTGCTGCGCTCGCCCTCGGCCTCCACGGCACCACCCTCGACCACCAGATCCCCAGGTCAATCATCCCCGGCCTCCTTCGTCGATGGTTGCGGCCCGGCCTGGCTGCCGGGCACGGCGATGACGATCTTGGCCCGGGTGTGTCGCTCGGCGAGGTGGCGGATGGCCTCGGCGGTCTGGGCCAGCGCGTAGGTCGTCTCGATCACGGGCCGGACCGCTTCGGCGTCGATCAGCGCCGTGAGCGTCTCGAGGTCCTGGTGGGACGGCTGTGCCGCGAGCACGCGCAGTCGTTGGGACACGAACGGAGACAAGGCAAGCGCTCCGACGTAGCGCCCCAGCGGCCCGAGCACCGGACCGCCGAAACCGCTCGCCGAGACGAGCGTCCCCGTACGGGTCAACGCTCGTCTGCAGTCGGCCAGAGGGTGCCGGCCCGCGAGGTCGAGGATCACGTCGAAGCGCTGCCCGCCGCGGGCGAAGTCCTCCCGGGTGTAGTCGATCACACGGTCCGCACCGAGCGAGCGGACCAGCTCCACGTTCCGGGTGCTGCACACTCCGGTGACATCGGCGCCCAGCGTCTTGGCGATCTGCACCGCGAACGTGCCGACACCCCCTGACGCGCCGTCGATCAGCACCGCCTGGCCGGGCTGCACACCGCCGACGTCGCGCAGGCCCTGCAGGGCGGTGACGGCGGCGAGCGGCACCGCAGCGGCCTGCTCGAAGGTGAGGTTGGCCGGCTTGAGCGCCAGCAGCCGTTCGGGGACGCAGGCGAACTCTGCGAAGCTGCCGGTGGTGGTCTCGCCGTAGACGTCGTCGCCGGGACGGAACCGGGTCACAGCGGCGCCGACCGCCTCGACCCGGCCGGCCAGGTCACGTCCGCGGATGGCGACCCGTGGCCTGCGCAGGCCGAGTGCCGCGCGCATGACGTACGGCCGGCCGGTGGTGAGGAACCAGTCTGCGTGGTTGACCGAGGCTGCGCGCACGCGGACGAGCACCTCGTCCGGCCCGGGAGCGGGCTTGTCGACGTCCTGCAGTCGCAGGACGTCGCCGGCCCCGTACGCCTGCTGGACGATCGCGCGCATCACGGGGTGTCAGGCGTCGCGTCGGTGCAGCATGAGCGCGGCCGCTGCGAGAGGGACGAGGGCGTAGGCGGCCATCACGATCAGGCTCGCCTGTGTGGAGAGGTAGTCACCGTGCGTCCCGGCGCCTCCGGTGGTGAGGAGCGCTGAGGAGGCCGGCAGCGGCAGGTAGCTGACGATGGTCTCCACCCGGTCCAGACGGATGAAGCTGAGGATGCCGGGCAGCAGCAGCAGCACGGTCAGGGCGGCGGTCAGGCTGGCAGCGGTGGAGCGGAGGAGCGTGCCGACGCCGAGCGAGAACAGGGCGGCGGCGGTGAGGCAGTAGACCGAGCCGCCGAGCACGCGCCAGGTACCCGGGTCGTCGATGGCCGGGACGAGGTCGTACCGGGAGAGCTGGGGCATGGTGACCAGGTAGGACAGCGTCAGGCTGACGAGTGCCACCGCGGCGGCCAGGACGACGAGGGTGAGGACCTTGGCGCCCAGGACGGGGAGCCGGGTCGGGACCGCGGCGAACGTGGAGCGGATCATGCCGGTGGCGTACTCCCCGGTGAAGGACAGGGCGCCCAGGACGGCGATGGTGAGCATCCCGAAGGGGAAGCCGCTCGCGACGATCTCGGCGCCGTGCATCTGCTCGATGCCCGGGGCCAGGGCGGGGTCGTCGGCCATGGCGTCCAGCGACATGGCGAAGCCGACGGAGGCCAGCGTCATGAGTGCGGCCGTGGCCGTCACCGCCCACCACGTCGAACGCAGGGACAGCAGCTTGATCCACTCCCCGCGCACGACCCCGGCGAAGGTGGGCTGCACCTGCGCGACGGCGGGTGAGGTGGCGGCGGGCGCGGCGGCGGGTGAGGTCGTCGGGGGGTCGGCGGTCAGGGTGCTCATCGGGTCTCGGCCTTCTCGGTCCTGGACGTGGTGGGGGTGGTGTGGGCGCGGTACTCGACCGCGTCCTGCGTCAGGCGCATGTACGCCTCCTCGAGGCTGGCGCGGCGCGGGGACAGCTCGTGCAGCGGCAGCCCGTGCCTGGCGGCGACCTCGCCGACGTGCTCCGCGGTGGTCCCGCCGACCTCGAGCATCCCGGTCTCGGGGGAGGTGACGGTGGCACCGTCGGCGGTCAGCGCGGCGGCGAGCTCGCCGGCGCGCGGGGAGCGCACCCGCACACCGTCGCCGGCGACGGAGTCGATGACCTGCTGGACCGTCCCGGCGGCGATGATGCGACCGCGGCCGATCACCAGGAGCTGGTCGGCGGTCCGGGACATCTCGCTCATCAGGTGCGAGGAGATGAACACGGTTCGTCCCTCGGCGGCCAGGGCGCGCACGAACTGGCGGACCCACTGCACCCCCTCGGGGTCGAGCCCGTTGACCGGCTCGTCCAGGATGAGCGTCCTGGGGTCGCCCAGGAGGGCGGCGGCGATGCCCAGGCGCTGGCCCATGCCGAGGGAGAACCCTCCGACCCGCTTGGTCGCGACCCCGGCCAGGCCAGGCCGGTCATCTCGATGACCTCCCCGACCCGGGATGCCTGGATGTTGTGGGTGGCGGCCATGGCCCGCAGGTGCGAGCGGGCGCTACGGCCGGGGTGCACGGCGCTGGCCTCCAGCAGGGCGCCGACCTCCCGCAGCGGGGCACGGTGCTGCCGGTACGGCTTGCCGTTGACGGTGACGCTGCCCGAAGTCGGGCGGTCCAGTCCCATGATCATGCGCATGGTGGTTGACTTGCCGGCGCCGTTCGGCCCGAGGAACCCCGTGACGGTGCCGGGCGCGATGGTGAAGCTGATGCTGTCGACGGCGGTCTGGTCGCCGTAGCGCTTGGTGAGCTCGTGCGCCTCGATCATGAGCGGGGCCTCTCTGGGGAATGGGAGGGGAGGGGGTGGGACCGGACCGGGCTCAGCAGCAGAGGCTGAGGCAGGTGGCCGGGCCTGCGGGTGGGGCGGGCGACGTCGGGTATGGCGCGGGGCGGGCGGTCACGCCTGCTGCGGCGTGCGCAGCGGCTCGCTGTCGAGGCTGGCTGCCAGGGTCGCCGGCGATGCGGTGCGGCGTGGCCAGGTCCAGGCGGAGCGCAGGATGAAGGCCAGGATCAGCACCTCGAGTCCGATGGAGAGGCCGTAGAAGTAGGAGTAGGTCCAGGACTCCCCGTCCGCGTTGTAGATCGTGATGGGGATGAGGAGCGTCGCTACGACGAGGTTGATGGTGCGGTTGATGCGGGCGGGCATTGTCGTGGAGAGCAGGATCATCAGGCTCGGGATGGCCATGAGCGTGAGCGCGAGGGCGAGAAAGGTTGGGCCGGTGGCGAACTCGTGGACGATGCCGGCCAGGATGTCGTCGACGACACCGGGCTTGTAGAAGGCGAGAATGTCGACGTAGGCGTAGAGGAACATGACGCTCGTCCACGCTGCGGCGAGCTTGGCCTGCACCGGAATGCGCGGGTCCTGCAGTGCGGTGGTGGGTCGAGGTGCTCTCATCAGGGGCTCCGTTGTCGTGGTGAGGATCGGTGGTGGTTCCACGATCGTCGAGCTCGACGGCGGGCACATCGGCCCGGAGGCCGGAGCTGGGCCGGCCGATGGAACCGTCTGCGTCTCGTGCTTTCGGCTGATCCGCGTCGGGAGCGGGTCGGTGCTGACCGTCAGGTCTTGATACGGCCTGTCTCGTGGGCCCACATGGCGATCTCGACCCGGTTCCGGGCGTCGAGCTTGCGCATGAGGGCCGCGAGGTGTGTCTTGACGGTGCTGAGGCTGATGTGCAGTTCGTCGGCGATCTCGCTGTTCGTCCGGCCCTGGGCGACCGGGATCAGGACCTCCTCCTCCCGGCTGGTGAGCGGTTCGATCGGCTGCGCCGGCGACGACCCGGCGGTCTGGGCGAAGGTGGCGAGCAGCCGCGCCGTGATGCTCGGGGCGATGAGCGCGTCGCCGTGCGCGGCCGCCTGCACAGCCTGGGTGAGCAGGGCGGGGCCGGCGTCCTTGAGCAGAAAGCCTCGGGCGCCTGCCTTCAACGCGCCGTGCACGTACTCGTCGAGGTCGAAGGTGGTGATCACGACGACGGCCAGCGGGTCCTCCACGTCGGGGCCGGCGAGCTGGCGGGTGGCCTCGATCCCGTCGACGTCGGGCATGCGGATGTCGAGGAGGCAGACGTCGGGCCGGAGCCTGCGGGCGAGCCTGACCGCTTCGCGCCCGTCGGCGGCCTGACCGACGACCTCGATGCCGGGTTGCGCGTCGAGGATGATGGTGAGTCCGGCACGGACGATGTCCTGGTCGTCGGCGACGAGGACGCGGATCGTCATGCGGCCGCGCCCTGCTTCGGCAGCACCGTCTCGACGGCCCAGCCGCCCTCGGGGGCAGGCCCGGCCCGGAGGTTGCCGCCGAGGATGGTGGCCCGTTCGGTCATGCCGAGGAGACCGTATCCCTGGACGGGGTGACCAGCGGCGCTCACCTCGCCGTCGTCGCGGACGGTCAGGCGGACCTGGTCCCCCTCGCCGGTGACCCGGATGACGACGACCCGGGTCGCGTTGCGGGCGTGGCGCACCGCGTTGGTGACCGCCTCCCGGGCGATCCGGTGGAGGGCGACCCCGACGGAGGGGCTGAGGTGGTCGAGGTCGCCGGACAGGTGCACGTCGACCCGTGGATACCCTCCGTCGCTGCGGGCGAGGGATCCGATGTCGGCCACGCCCGGTTGCGGGGTGAGGTCGGGCTCCGCCCCGTCACGCAGGACGCGCACCATGGTGCGCATCTCCGCGAGGGTCCGCGACGCCGCGTCCTCGATGGCCTCCAGGGCCGCCAGTGCACGGTCTGGGTGCGTGGCAGCGGCGACGCGCCCGGCCTGGGCCGCGACGGCGATGGCCGAGACGTGGTGGCCGACCGTGTCGTGCAGCTCTCGCGCGAGCTGGTTGCGCTGGCGAAGCTTCGCCTGCTCGATGTCGCGGACGCGGGCCTTCGCGTGGTAGCGGAGCGCCATGCCGAGCGCGGCGGAGAACAGGAAGAACCCGTACCCGGCCACGATCTCGGCCACGCCGACCGGCTCGGTGACGTGCGCGACGGCAAGGGTGACGGCGAGCCAGACGACGATGATCCCCAGACCGACCGCGGCCTCGCGGCCCGCTCCCCATCGGAACAGCGAATAGGGCAGCACGAGCACGGCCGCGACGCTCACCAGCCCGGTCACGTCGAGGGTCAGCAGTCTGGCGACGTCGAACGCGGTCACCGTGCCGAAGGCGACCACGAGGGCGCCCAGCGGATGGGTGCGTCGCCACAACAGGGTGAGCGCCACCACGACGCCGACGCCGAGCACGAGCGGCCGCCACGCGGTCTCCTCGCGGAGCATCACCTCCAGGACGGACCACGACACGAGCGCAGCCGCGAGCACCCAGTCCCGCCACACGCGGACGGGCGGATGTGGAGGACGGGGTTCGGCCCACAGTGCCTGGAGGGCGTCGACCGCCATGACCTCAGCGTAGAGGGAACCGCGCCCGTGCGGATCGGCCGAAAGTACCAGGCGTGAACCGTCCCCGCCGACCGACGACTAGGTCTGCGCCCGCAGGTACCGTCCGAAGTGCGGCACGGTGAACGCGATCCGCCCGCGCTCACCGCTGTAGATCAGTCCCTTCTTCAGCAGGGCGTCCCGGGCCGGGGACAACGACTGCGGCTTGCGACCCAGGTGGGTGGCGATGTCCGCCGTCGCCACCGACCCGACCTCGTCCACCTCCTGCCCGGCCTCGGCGTGCTCGGCGGCCAGGTCGGCCATCGCCCGCAGGTACTCCCGCTCCCCCGGCGTCGCCCGCTCGTAGCGCGAGCCGAAGAAGCCCACCGCCAGCTCCTCCTCGGCGTCCGGGGAGGCGACCCGCACGTCCTCGGCGGTGATCGGCGAGGACGGCGCCAGGTCCCAGACCTCCTTGCCGTAGGCCTGGATGAAGTAGGGGTAGCCGCCGGTCGCGGCATACATCGCCTCGAGGGCCTCCGGCGCCCACTCCGCGTCCTCGTCGGCGGCGGGGTTCTGCAGCGCGCGGACCGCCTCCTCGCGCGAGAGCCGGTCGATCCGGTTGTAGCGGAACAGCCGCTCGGAGTAGGACTTGCTCGCCGACAGCACCGCCGGCAGGTGCGGCAGGCCCGCGCCGACGACGATGACCGGCAGCGCCGACTGGCTCAGCTCGTGGCAGGCGGCACAGATCGCCGAGACGTCCTCGGGCGAGAGGTCCTGCATCTCGTCGATGAACACCGCCACGCCCTTGCCGACGTCCGCCGCCAGCCCGCCGACGTCGGTGAACAGCTCGACGAGGTCGATCTCGATGTCGCCGGAGTCGGCCCGGCCGCTCATCGCGGGCACGTCGATGCCCGGGTTCCAGCGGTCGCGCAGCTTGGCGCCCGGCTGGTCCTTCTGGGCGAACGCCTTGATGACGCCCAGGACGTGGTCGAGCTCCTCGCCCCGCGGGTGCCCCAGCTCACGAACCGCGACGTGCAGGGCGGCGGCCATCGGCCGGCGCATCCCCTGCTCGGGGCGCGCCTCGTACTTGCCGGTCCCCCACCGTGCCCGCACCGCGGCGCTGCGCAGCGCGTTGAGCAGCACCGTCTTGCCGACGCCCCGCAGCCCGGTGAGGATCATGGAGCGTTCCGGGCGTCCCCGCTGGATCCGCTCCAGGACGACGGTGAAGCGCTCGAGCTGCTCGTCGCGGCCGGCGAGCTCGGGCGGGCGCTGGCCCGCGCCGGGGGCGTAGGGGTTTCGGATCGGATCCACCATCGGACCGTATGTCGTTCTCTAGCGTGGGCGGCAGAGACACGCAGAGAAGAGCAGAGGCCGGCACCGGCCGCGGAGCGCAGCTGCCCCGGCGCCCGATCGCGCCCTCTCCAGGCCTCTAACCACCCGGCTAGAGTGGGGCAGATGCGCCCAGAAGACCTCTCCCGGGTCCCCCTCGGCGAGCGGGTCACCGTCCGCCGACGGCTGGCCGACGGGCGCGCGAGCGACGTCGTGGGGCGTGTCGTCGAGCTCGACGCGGAGACGATCGTCCTGGACACCCGGCACGGCCGGGCGGTCGTCAGGATCGTCGACGTCGTCGTGGCGCGGGTCGTCCGTCCGGTCCCCTGGCGGGTCGCCGCCTTCCTCGAGCGGGCCGACGTGGCGGTCCTCGACCTCGACGGGGTGCTGCGCACCTTCGACACCGAGGGCCACGTGGGCCGCGCGGCGGCCGGTCTGGGCACCGACCTGGAGGGCGTGCTGGAGACCGCGTTCGGCATCGACGAGGGGATGGCGATGCTCACCGGTCGCTGCACCCACGCCGAGTGGATCACGGCCCTGGAGGCACGCCTGCTGGACGACGGTCACGCTCCGCAGGCCGTGGCCCGGCTGATGACCGCCTGGGTCGAGGACCGGGGCACCCCGATCGCCCCGACCACCGAGCTGGTCGACCGGTTGTCCGCCTCCGGGACGCCCGTCTTCGTCTTCACCAACGGCACCGACCGGGTGCCCGAGGAGCTGGAGCACATCGGCCTGGGCCACCTGGTGCCCGCCCTGCTCAACGCGTGCGACCTGGGGGTGGCCAAGCCGGACCCCGAGGCGTATGCCGTCGCGCACGCGGAGATCGAACGTCGCCTCGGGCGGGAGCTCGGTCGGGAGCAGGTGCGGTTCACCGACGACCGGCCGCAGAACGTCGAGGCGGCCCGCACCTTCGGCTGGCAGGCGCGCATCTTCACGCCCCCGGCCTGACCTGCTGGGGTCAGAGGACGGTCGGCTCCCCTTCACCCTCGGCCGCCATCGGCTTGCCCTGGCGCTTCCAGGCCTGCATGCCCCCGTCGACGTTGACCACGTCGAAGCCCTGCTGCACGAGCCACTGGACGGTCCGGCCGGAGCGACCGCCGGTACGGCAGATCACCGGGAGCGACTCGTCGGTGATCGGCAGCTCGTCCAGCCGCGCCGGGACGTCACCCATGGGCAGGTGGATGGCGCCGGGGGTGTGTCCGGCGGCGAACTCGTCGTGCTCGCGGACGTCCACGACGAGGGCGTCGTCGGGGACCTGGTCGACGGAGACGGTGGGGATCTCGCTCATGCCAGACATCCTCCCACCGCCGCCGGGCGGTCTCTACCGCAGCAGGCGGGACATGCGCCGGTCGGCCAGCTCCTTGCCGCCGGTCTGGCAGGTCGGGCAGTACTGGAGCGAGCTGTCCGCGAAGGAGACCTCGTGGACGGTGTCCCCGCACACGGGGCAGGCCTCGCCGGTGCGGCCGTGGACGTTCATCCCCTGCCGCTTGGCGTCCTTCAGCTCGGCCGCGGGCCGTCCCTCGGCGGCCAGGACGGCGGCGGTCAGCGTCGTGCGGAGCGCCTCGTAGAGGCGGGCCACCTCCTCCTCGGTGAGCTTGGCCGCGATCGCGAACGGTGACAGCCGGGCCGCGTGCAGCACCTCGTCGGAGTAGGCGTTCCCGACGCCGGCGAGCACCGACTGGTCCCGCAGCAGGCCCTTGACCTGCGTGCGCCGGCCCTCGAGCAGGGCGGTGAACTGCGCCAGGTCGAAGTCCTCGGCGAGGGGGTCCGGCCCGAGGGAGGCGATGCCGGGGACCGCGGCGGGGTCGGGAACGACATACGCCGCCAGGCCCTTGCGGGTCCCCGCCTCGGTGAGGTCGAAGCCGGAGTCGTCGTCGAGGCGCACCCGCAGGGCGATGGGCGACCTGCCCGGGCGGACCCGGGTCGCGGGCACCTCCTCGTACCAGCGCAGCCAGCCGGCGCGCGCCAGGTGGAAGACGAGGTGGGTGCCGTCGACGTCGAGGTCGACGAACTTGCCGTGGCGGTGCACACCGTCGACCGGACGGCCCACGAGCGAGTCCGGCGGCGGGTCGAAGGTCTTGAGCACCGCGATGGACCCGAGCTCGACGTCGGTGACGACCCGGTCCAGGGTGCGCCCGGCGAGGAAGTCGACGAGCGCCTGCACCTCCGGCAGCTCAGGCACCCTCGCCCTCCTGCACCTGCGCGTCGGGCACGACGGCCAGCCCGCTGCCGGGGTCGGGGGTCGCCGGCCGGCCTCCTCCCGCCGGCGCTGCCGCGCCCCCACGAGCAGCTGGTGCAGGCCGTAGCCGTTGGGCGCCTTGAGCATCGGTGCCTTGGCCCGCTTGCCGAGCAGCTCGTCCGTGGCCACCGGAAGACCGCTGGAGAGCACCTGCTCGGCGGGGGTCAGCTCGCGGATGCAGATCGCCTCGACCGCGTCCGGGTGCTCGGCGGCCAGGGTGCCGTAGATGACCGGGTCGTGCTGCCCGTCGTCGCCGACGAGGATCCACCGGATGTGCGGGAACTCCGCGACCAGCCGGCGCAGCTCACGCTCCTTGTGCTCCTGGCCGGAGCGGAACCACCCCGTGTTGGTCGGTCCCCAGTCGGTGAGCAGCATCGGCCCGACGGGGTAGTCGTGCCGCCGCAGGAAGCGGGTCAGCGCCGGGGCGGTGTTCCACGCCCCGGTGGAGAGGTAGAACAGCGGCATCTGCGGGTCCTCGGCCACGAGTGCGCGGTACATGGAGCCCATCCCGGGGCACCCGCTCGCGCACCATCTCCGAACGCACGAACGTGTTCCAGCCGGCGATGAAGATGCGCGGCAGGTGGGTGATCATCACGGTGTCGTCGATGTCGCTGACCAGGCCGACCTCGGCCGAGGGGTCGACCACGCGCGCCGACACCGTGACCCGTGACCGTGTCGCCGTTGGCCAGCGAGACCGCGGCCTCCTGCCAGCCGGGGGGAAGCCCGTGGCCGGGGACCTCGACGTCGATGTAGCCGCCGCGGTCGCTCAGGGTCTCGACGGTCGCGTCGCCCATCCGCACGACCACCCGCGCGCCGACGTACGGTGCCGTGAGGAAGACGCGCCAGCCGCGCTGGGCGATGTCCAGCAGGGAGTCCTGGGCGTGGGTGAGGGCGGTCCGCTCCTCCGGGTCGTGGCGGGAGAGGACCACGCGGGCGAACACCCGGGCCCGTTCCACGCTGGCGTACCCGGTGTAGCCGAACAGCCGCTGCTGCCACCCGCGCTTCACCAGGGACGACATGACCCGGGCGCGGACGGTGTCCTCCAGCCGGGCAGCGATGTGGGTGCGCGCCATGGGGTCAACCCTAGCGGCGGGACCCGGTCCCGGCACGGGCCGGGAACCCCCGCCCGATCGTCGACCGAGGCGCGCCGGCCCGGGCCGGTCGGTGGGTCAGCCGGCGGCGACGACCGCTGCGTCGTGCTGCGCCTGCTCGGCGGCCTTCCTCGCGGCCTCCTCGGCCTTCTTCTCGGCCTTGGCCTTCTCCTCGGCCGCGGCCTCCTTGGCCTCGGCCTCCTCCTTGGCCTTCTTCTCGGCCGCCTTCTTCGCCTCGCGGCGCTCGCGGGCCTCCTCCGCACCGGGGGCTCCGTCGACGGTGCCGGCTTTCAGGGCCGCCTTCTCGACAGCTGCCCAGGTCGGTCCGTCGACCACGCCGGTGACCTCGAGCTCGGCCTTCTTCTGCACCTCGCGGACGGCCTCCTCGGTCAGCGGACCGAAGCTGCCGTCGTCCTCGAGGTCGAGCAGCCGCTGGAGGAGGGCGACGGCCCCGCCGGCGTACTCCGGCTCGGGCTCCCCCTCCTCGACGGTCCTGGCCTCGAGCAGCTCACCCGCGGGGTCGGCGGCCTCGTCCAGGCTGCCGTGCTCCAGCTCGACGTCGCGCACGGCGAACGTGGGGTGGGCGGTGCGTTCGGCGATCAGCCAGGTGAGGGGGGTCACGACGGCCGCGTCCTCGGCCTGACGCTCCGCCTGGGCCGCGAGCACCGGCACGCTCTCCTCCCACTCGCCCAGCGCCTTGGCCGTGATGGGTCCGAACTCGCCGTCGACCTCGACGCCGAGGAACTCCTGGATGACCTTGACGGCCTTGCCCGAGTCGCCCTGGGCGACGGTGGTGCGCAGGTGGGGGGTGAAGGCCGTGGACTGCCAGTCCGCCCGCTTCACCGGCCGGACGGCCTCCGGCAGCTCGCCCAGCTCCCAGCCCAGCAGCGCCGCGTAGGTGAAGTCGTCCGCGATCCCGGTGACCGGCAGGTCGTGCTCGGTCTGCCAGTCGATGAGCGCCTGGCGGGTCCGGTCGTCGAGCACGCCGCTGACCGGCAGCGTGAGCTGCTCCTGGAGCATCGCGACACCGCCGCCGGACTCGCCGGGGCGCACGCGCGCCATACCCGTCGCGGGTGCGGTCGCCAGCGCCCCCGACTCGCACGCGGTGACGCGCGGGAGCTGGTGGAGTGCGGCGTACTGCCCGGGGATGACGTCGCAGGGTCCCAGGTCGGGCTTGCTGACGGCCACGCCGGTCCACCAGGAGGTGCGCATCTGGGCGCCGTCCCAGGTGAAGGAGAAGTGGATGTGGTCGGTGTGCGGGGTGCCGGTGTAGAACTGCCAGCCGCGCCCGTCGCCGTGCCAGATGAGGCCGTTCCAGATGAGGTACTCCAGGCCGAACCGGTCGGCCATCTCGCCGTCCTTGTCCGTGAGCCACACGATGACCGCGTCCGCGATCTGCCGGTCGGCGGGGTCGAAGGCGTTGAGCGGCCAGTCGAGCCCGCGGCCGTCGTGGTGGAAGCTGGCGTAGTCGATGCAGGGGCGCGAGCCGAACCAGGTGGGCCGCTCGTAGTGCGTGCTGACCAGCAGGGCGAAGGCGACGACGCCGGGGCGGTCCATCGGGTCGCAGGAGACCTGCTGGGCGAACGGGCCGCGATCGTCGACCTCCACCGGGAGGCCCTCGTTCTCGGGCGCCTCCGGCACGATCGACGGGTCGGCCGGCACCGGGGAGAAGACGGCCGGGCCGCCCGCGTTGCCGTTGGGCACGAAACCGGTCGCGGCCGGGGGCGGGGCGGGGACGGGTGCGGGGGTCGTGCCCCCGGTGGCGGGCTGCTCGGACGCTCCGGGGTCGGCCGGGGCCGCTCCTCCGAGAGGGTCGACCGGGGGCGGTTCCGGAGTGGCCATCGCCGGCACCCAACCCAGGGCCAGCACCCCCGCCAGCAGCGCCGTCGCGCTCCATCGTGCCGCTCCCACCGATCCTGCCCGGTGGGATCCCCCTGGTGCTGACATCGCTGCTCTGCTTCCTGTGCCGAAGTCCTGCGCAAGGCCCGTCACGGGGGCTCGCGTCGATGCAACTGTATGCCCGCCACAGGCCCCCTGACCAGAGTGAATTTGCCGGCTTTGCCCACCTGTGAGGAAACAGCCAAGGAAGATCGTCACTTGCGTCACACGAGCCCCATTCGAGTATGCCGTGCCGGCGGGAAGTGCGCGCCGCACCTCCTCTGCGGGGGCCGACGCGTGGCCGGACGCGCGGGACGGGCCACCCCCGAGGGGGTGGCCCGTCCGTGTGCTGCTGGGTCGGCCGGTGGCCGTCCGCGGATCAGAGTCCGGCGACGCGGTCCCCGGGAGCCGTCAGGGGAGAGAACTCACGGATGTAGTTGACAAAGTTCGCCAGGTCCTCCGGCCCACCGGTGAGCCCGGTGCTGCCGAAGGCGGTGAACCCGTCCCCACCCTCCTGCAGGAAGTTCAACGTCGACACGCGGTAGGTCGCGTCCGGCTCGATCGGCACACCGTTCAGCTCCATCGTGCCGGGGACGACCGCCTTGGCCGTGTTGTCCCACGTGTAGGTGAAGCCCTCGGAGACCCCCAGTGCAAGCTGGGGACGACCCCGGGTCGCGATGTACTGCTGGTTCAGGACCGCCTCGATCTGCGCCCCGGTCATGGTGACCGTCACCAGGATGTTGTTGAACGGCATGACCTCGTAGGCCTCGCGGTAGGTGACGTCGCCCTGGTCGAGGCTCGCGCGCACGCCCCCGACGTTCATGAAGGCGATCTGGGCCCCGTTCTCCTGGGTGCCCCAGAGGATCGAGTCGGCGACCAGGTTGGCCATGGGGGTCTCGAAGGACCTTGACCGCTCGCCGTTCGGCCCGGCGGTGCCTTCGTCACCCTCGATCGCTTCGGCGGTCGATCCGACGACGGTCTCACCCACGACGTCGCCACGAGCCACCCACTCGTCCACGATGGCCTGGATCTGGGGATCGGGCGAGATCGTGGCGTTGTCGACGAGGTGGTTCTCGACGCTCAGGGACTCCCGGACGATGTCGTTGGTGCGCCGGTCGACCTGGAACGTCGTCTGGCTCAGCACGCGCCCCCAGTCGCCCGGCCCCGCCACGGCGCGCGGAGCACCCTCGCCGCCGGTGTCGAGGAGGCAGGCGAAGCCGTTGTGCGTGTGCCCCGTGAGAAGCACGTCGACCTCCTGCGACGTCCTGTCGTGGATGTCGACGATGGGACCCGCGAGAGTGTCGCACCCGGCGTTGACGTCCTCGGTGCTGATCGTTCTTGAATAGGCCCCTCCGTCGAAGCCGCCTTCATGCACCAGTCCAACGATCGCCTCCACGCCCTGAGCCTGCAGCTCGGCGGTGTACCGGTTGAGCGCATCTGCCTCGTCGGTGAACTCGACGTCTGCGATCCCTCCTGGCGACACCAGGATGGGGGTGTCCGACGTCACGACTCCGATGAACCCGACCTCGACACCCTTGACCTTCTTGACGACGTAGGGGGGCAGGATGGGGTCGTCGGTTCCCTTCCACTGCACGTTCGCCGCGAGGTAGGGAAAGTCGGCCCCCGCATACGGCGAGTCACCCATCTGTCCCAGCTCGGGGTGGTTGCCACCCTCGACCATGCGGAAGAGCTCGTCGACCCCCTCGTCGAACTCGTGGTTGCCGACCGCCGAGGCGTCCAGCCCCATGGCGTTGAGCACCTCGATGGTGGGCTCGTCCTGGAACAGGCCGGAGTAGAAGGCCGACCCGCCGATGCTGTCTCCCGACGAAACGGTCAACGTCGCACCACGGAAGTCCCGCGTCAGTTCGTTGACCAGCCCGGCAAGGTAGGCGGCGCCACCGTAGGTGCCGACCAACTCGTTGTTGATGACCAGGTCCTCCGGCTGGAGCCGACCGTGGAAGTCGCTGAACTGCAGCAGCTGGACGTCGACGAGCTGGCCAGGCGGAGTTTTGCCCTTCTTGCCGTTGTTGTTGCCCTTGCCCTTGTTCGGGTTGTCGGCCTTGTCCTTGTCGTGACCCTTGGCCTTCCCGTGCGGGGCGGTGTGGGCCTTCTCGTTGGCCTTGTCGTTGGGCGCTGCGACGGCGGTGGCGCCGACCATGGAGGTCGCGGTCACCGCGGCGAGCGCGAGGGCGAGAGTGCGCTTCATTGCTGGTCTTCTCCCTGAAGGATGTGCCGTGGGGGGACCTTGGCAAGGTACCCCCTCCCCCTCTTCGCTGCTACCCGTAAGCACCCCGTGTCGCACACCCCTCATCCGACGTTCGCCCACCCGTCACCCCGGCGGACTCCTCAGTGGGCGACCGCACATCTGACAAGCATTAGACAAACACTTGACATACCTTGTGCCTACGCGCCATGATCCTCTCACCGGGTCGACGACGACCCCCAGCCTCCAGGAGGAACCCATGAAGAAGTTCGCCAGCCTCGCCACCGCCGCCACCCTCGCTCTCGGGGCGCTGGCAGCCCCCGCCGCCGCGGCCCCTGCGGCCAAGCCCGACACCGCGTGCATGCAGGCCGGGATCGCCAAGCTCAAAGACATCGGCGCGTTCTCCGGCGTGGCCAAGGCGGGCCTGCCGATCTCCACCGCCACCGCCGTGGGAATCACCGTCCGTGAGGGCGCCGACATCTCCGGCCTCGGCCAGGTGCTGCCACTGTCCGTCGTGCTGGCCGACCACCGCGCCGGCGACGACAGCCTCTTCCTCTACCCCTGGTGCGAGTGACCAGACCGCGACGACGCCCAGCACCGCACCGACGCACCACCGCCCTCGGGTTGTCCAGGCTCCGTCCAAGCCTCCGCTACCCTTGATCCATCGTCCGTCCATGATCGAGGCACAAAGGAGGCGACAATGACGGTCCGTTACACGGTCAAGCAGGTCAGCGGGCTCACCGGCGTCGCCACCGACCGCCTGCGGGCCTGGGAGCGCCGGTACGGCGTCGTCGAACCCGGCCGGAGCGAGTCGCGCTACCGCCTCTACGACGACGAGGACGTGGCCCGCTCCGCCGGATGGCCGAGCTCGTCGAGGCGGGCACGCCGGCCTCCCTCGCCGCCGAGCAGGTCCGTGGGCTGAGGGCGGTCAGCTCACGGGACGGCAAGGTCTCCCTGGTCCGTGCCGACGACGCGCAGGGACGCAACGGCACGGGCCAGGAGACGGCCGGCGGCGAGGCCCCCCGGGGGTCCGCACGCACCTCGGCCGACGGCGACCGGTCACCCCGGCGGGACGGCTGGGTCCCCCTCGACCTGTCCTCCACGGGCCTGCCTCCGCTCGAGGCGCTCATCGCCCCCGCGCGCTCGCTCGACCGCATCAGTCTGGACCGCACGCTGGACCAGGCGTTCTCCGTCGGTTCGTTCGAGGTCGTGTTCGAGCGCTGGCTGACCCCCGCGCTCGCCCGGCTGGGCCAGGCGTGGGTCGACGGCCTCGTCGACGTCGGTGGCGAGCACTTCGTCAGCGCCGCCGTCCACCGGCGGCTGAGCCGGGCCTTCGAGGCCGCCGGCCCGCAGGAGGGCGGACCCGTGGTCGTCGTCGGTCTTCCGCCCGGGGCCATGCACGAGCTCGGTTCGCTGGCGCTGGCCACCTGCCTGCGACGGCTGGGGGCCGACGTGCGCTACCTCGGCCTCGCGCGACCTCCCGGTCGCCAGCTGGCTCCGCGCCGTCGAGCAGCTGCACCCCGCGGCTGTGACGATCTCGGTGCCCCTCACCAAGGACGACCCCGCCGCCCGCGAGCTCGTGGAGGCCCTGGGTGGGACGGCCGACCCTCCCCAGGTCTACCTGGGCGGCTTCGGCTGCGGGCAGGACTGGCCCGAGGAGCTCGGCGCCACCCGCCTCGACGTCGGGGTCGTCGAGGCCGCCCGGGCCATGGTCGACTCGCTGCGCTGAGCCAGGAGACCGTCGCGGGCCCTGCGGGGCCGACCTTCGCGGACCATGTGAGGGCTGGCCTTCGCGGGCCACGGGGGCCCGTGGTCGGCGAACCGCCGCGGCCGTTCATGGTGTCGGGGACCGGCGGACCGGCCGCCGCCCGCCGACCCCCGCCCGACCCCGTCACCTCCGCCGGGCGAGCACCTTCCCCAGGGCGAGCAGCCCCATACCCGCCCCGACCCCGGCCGCGATCTTCGGCCCGACCTCGCGCACCGGGTCCGGGTCCGCGTCGGCCATCGCCAGCCGCACCGCCGTCCGGTAGGGCGTGCGCCCACCCTCGGGCTCTCCGACCAGCTCGACGATGTCGTCCTCCTTGCAGACCACCTCGTGCACGAGCGAGCCCACGAGCGGCTTGGCCACGCCCGAGGCCACCGGCGTCACCAGCCCGACCCAGTGCCCGGCCAGCCACGGCGTCAGGACCGGCAGCGTGACGATGAACCGGCGGCGCATGCCGTTGACCTGGGCGAACCCCTGCATCATCTCCTCGTAGGTCAGCACGTCCGGCCCGCCGATGTCGAACGTCCGGTTGACCTCCGCCGGCAGCGAGGCGGCGCCGACGAGGTAGTGCAGGACGTCGTCCACCGCGATCGGCTGGATGCGGTTGTGCAACCACTTCGGCGCGACCATCGCCGGCAGCCGCCCGGTGAGGTAGCGCAGCATCTCGAAGCTCACCGACCCGTCGCCGATGACGACCGCCGCCTGGAGCACGGCGGCGGGCACCCCCGAGTCCAGGAGGATGTCGCCGACCTCCACGCGCGAGGCCAGGTGGGAGGAGAGCTCCCCGTCGGGGTGCAGGCCGGAGAGGTAGACCAGCCGTGAGACCCCGGCCTCCAGAGCCGCCGTGGAGAAGGTGCTGGCCATCCGCCGGTCGCGCTCGCGGAAGTCGCCCTCACCGTCCATCGAGTGCAGCAGGTAGTAGGCGACCGCCACCCCCTCCATCGCCCGGCGCACGTCGTCGGCGTCCTGCGCGTCGCCCTCGACGACCTCGACCCGGTCCGCCCAGTCCTCGGTCAGCCTGCCCGCCGAGCGGGTGAGACTCCGCACCCGCCAGCCGGCCTCGAGCAGCTGCGGCACGAGCAGCCCGCCGATGTAGCCGGTCGCGCCGGTGACCAGGGCGAGGTCGCCCGGCCCCGGAGGCGTGCCGGTCGGGTCGAGGTCGGCGGCGGGGCTGGTGTCGGTCCCGGTGGGGACGGTCGTTCCGGTCATGCGGTGCTCCTGGGGGTGGAGGGGGTATGCGGTGTCACGGGTGGGCGTGGCGCGGAGGGGTCGGTCGGGTCGTGCGGAGGGTCAGGCGGGTCGTGCGGATGGTCGGGCGAGTCATCGGAGCAGCTCCATGAGCGGAGGAAGGAGCAGCAGCATGCCGGCCGACCAGGTGATGTGCGTGATGATCGGGGCCAGCACACCGCCGGTGACCCGGCGCTGGAGGGAGCAGACGACCCCGATGAGGACCGCGGCGAAGACGAGCAGGGGCACGCCGACCGCGACCGTGACGACCGCGTAGACGACGACGTTGCCGACGACCGCCCAGTGCCTGGGCAGGGCGGCGTAGAGAGCACCGCGGAAGAAGAGCTCCTCCGCACCCCGTTGACCACGGTGATGAGCAGGACCACCCACAGGACGCCGGCGCGGGCGTGGTCCAGCAGCCCCTCGACCGGCTCGGCCAGGAGCGGGACCCGGGAGACGAGCAGCGCCCCGGCGAGGAAGAGCGCCAGCAGCAGCAGGCCCAGGGCGACCGGCTGGACGACCGGGACGACGTAGCGCGTGCCCTCGCGGGTGTTGGCCCGGCCCCGCCGCAGCGGGCCCGACGCGAACGCCCCGCCGGCCCAGACGACCGCCAGGACGGCCGTGCCGTAGTAGAAGGAGGGGTCGCCGGGCGGGAGCGCGAGCGACCACCAGAGCAGCACGGCCCCGAGCGCCAGCGTGAGGGCGACGACGGTCCGCCGGCGCCGCCGGAGCTCGGGCGGGTCCTCCGGACGGCCGGGGACCGGCTTGACGAGGGCGGCCTCGACGAAGTCGCGCACCTCGTCGACGACCTCCTTGACGGGGTTCACCGCCCGGTCAGAGGTTCTCGTCGATGAACTCCCGCGCCACCGCCGCCGGGTCCTGACCCTCGGTGACGACCTGGACCATCATGTCGGTGAGGTTGTCGGTGGTCAGGGCGGCCGAGACCTCGTTCAGGGCCTCCTCGACCGTGCCGTTGACCACGTCGGAGCTGATGAGCGGCACGATGTTCTGGGCGGCGAACAGCGACTCGGGGTCCTCCAGGACGACCAGGTCGTTCTCGCCCACGGCCGGGTCGGTGGTGAAGATGTTGGCCACGTCGACCTGTCCGTTGACCAGGGACTGGACCGTCAGCGTGGAGCCGGCGGACAGCGAGCGGAACTGGGCGAACTCCAGCCCGTAGACCTCGCTCAGCCCGTCCACGCCGTTGGGCCGGGACTCGAACTCCGGCGGCCCGCCGAGGACCATCTCCGCCGCGTGCGGCTCCAGGTCGGCGATGGTGCTCAGGCCCAGGGTGTCGGCCGTCTCGCTCGTCACCACCAACGAGTCCTTGTCCTCGGCGTCGCTGATCTCGACAGCTGCAGGCCCTCGGGCAGGTTCTCCTCCGCCTCGGCCAGCACCTCCTCGGAGGACGTGACCGTGATCTCGGGGTTGAGGAAGGTCGCCAGCCCGCCGGTGTACTCCGGGATGAGGTCGATCGACCCGTCCTCCAGCCCGGCCATGTAGGTCTCCCGGCTGCCGATGTTGAGGGTGGTCGACACGTCCACGCCGGCGTCGGAGAGCGCTGCCGCGTAGATCTCGGCGAGCAGCACGTTCTCGGGGAAGTTGGCCGAGCCGACGACGATCTCACCGACGTCCTCGCCCCCGGCGGCCGCACCACCGGTGGACCCGGTGTCGTCGGTCGCGTCGGTGCCGTCCGTGGACCCGTCGCCTCCGTCGGCGGAACCCTCGCTCTCGGGGGTCTCCGCCTCGAGGGGGTCGTCACCGCCACCGCACGCGCTGAGCGGGACGAGGACGGCGAGGGTCAGGGCCAGGATCGAGGTGCGCTTCATGAGGGTTCCTCCCCGGTGGTGGATGTCTGGAGCCAGCCTGCCACAGCAGGACCGCGACGGCTGCTCAGGCGGACGGTGGGAGCAGGTCGAGCAGCTCCTCCACCGCCGTGATCCGCTCGGCTCCGGGCGCCTCCAGGGGGATGCCCGGCGTCTGCAGCAGGACACCGCGCACACCTGCGGCCCGGGCCGCCGCGACGTCGCCGGGGCGGTCGCCGACGGCCAGCACCTCCTCCGGGTCCAGGCCGTGCCGCTCCAGCAGCTCGAGCACCATCGCCGGGTCGGGCTTGCGGGCGAAGCCGTCGGGGGCGCAGACCATGTCGTCCACGTCCACCCCGAGGATGTGCAGGAGCTGGGTCGCGCTCTCCCGGTCCCGGTGGGTGGCCACCAGGTTGAGACCGCCCTCCTCCCGGACCCTGGCGATCACGGCGCGCGCGCCGTCGACCACCGGCGGAGGGCTGGAGCGCCAGGTCTCCTTCGTCCGCTCGTAGGCCGCACGCAGGTCCTCCGGGGACACCCCGTGACGCTGCGCCAGGGTCTCGATCGCGTGCCCGCTGGAGACCCGGGTCAGCTCGGCCACCTCGTTCAGCTCCTCCTCCCCCCCCGGATCGTCCCCGTGCACGGCGCCCGCCAGGGCACGGTCCACGTCGGGATAGGTGTCGACGAGGGTGCCGCCGAGGTCCCAGATGACGGAGGTCATGGGTCCATTCTGCGCACAGGGGACGGACGGCTCCTCGCCGGCCGTGCAACAGTGTGGCCGGCTGCGGCTAGCCCGCCGAGGCGTGCCGCAGCCCCGGGGAGACCACGAGGCGCTGGACCGTCGCCAGGACCTGGTCGACGAGGAGGGCCAGGGCAGCCACCGCGATCGAGCCACCGGCCATCATCGCGTAGTCGCGGCTGGCCTGCCCGTCGATGAGGAAGCGCCCCAGGCCGCCCAGGCCGACGATCGCGGCGATGGTCGCAGTGCCGATGATCTGCAGCATCGCCGCCCGCATGCCGGACATGATGAGCGGCAGCGCGCCGGGCACCTCGACCTGGCGCAGCACCTGGCTACCCGTCATCCCCATCCCGCGGGCCGCGTCACGGGCCGCCGGGTCGGTGGCCTGCACCCCGGCGTAGGTGCCCGACAGGATCGGCGGGACGGCCAGCAGCACGAGCACGATCAGCGCCGGCGCCTCGAAGGCCCACTCGCCACGCAGCCGGGGCAGCAGGAGCAGCACCGCGATGAAGAGCACGCCCAGGGAGGGGATGGCCCGGAAGGCCCCGGTCAGGTTGATCGCCAGCCAGCGCAGCCGGCCGGTGTGCCCGACCCAGAGCCCGATCGGCACGGCGATCGCCGACGCGACGAGCAGGGCGATGAAGGAGTAGCGCAGGTGGGCCAGCGACTGCGCGAGGATGCCGCCCTGCCCCGACCAGCTCGCCGGGTCGAACAACCACTGGAAGGTCTGGCCGATCATGCGCTCGCCCCGCTCCGCAGCCAGGGGGTCAGCACCTTGGACAGGACGGCGATGGCCGCGTCCAGGGCGACCGCCAGCACGACGCAGGCCACGACCCCGACGACGATCGGCCCCATCGCGTTGCGGTTGAAGCCGTCGGTGAAGAGCATCCCCAGCTGGCTCACGCCGATCAGGGCCGCGATCGAGACGATCGAGACGTTGCTCACGGCCGCGACGCGCAGCCCGGCGGTGATGACTGGGACCGCCAGCGGCAGGTCCACCGAGACGACCCGGCGCAGCTCGCCGTAGCCCATCGCCGTGGCCGCCTGGCGCACGTGCCCGGGCACCGAGCCGAACCCGTCGGCGACCGTGCGGGTGAGCAGCGCGACGGTGTAGAGGGTCATCGCGACCAGGACGTTGGCGTCGTCGAGGATCCGGGTGCCCAGCAGCAGCGGCAGCATGATGAACAGCGCCAGCGAGGGGATCGTGTAGAGCAGCGACGTGCTGGCCACGACGGGAGCCTGCAGCCAGCGGGTGCGCACGGCCAGCCAGCCCAGCGGCAGGCTGATGAGCAGGCCCAGCAGCAGCGGCACCCCGGCGAGGTAGAGGTGGCGCAGGGTCAGCTCGCCCAGCGTCTCCCAGGCGACGCCGCCGATCACCGGGCCTCCTCCAGCGTGCCCCCCGGCCGCTCCGGGGGCGTGGCCGCGTGCCCGTCACGGCGCATGGCCGCGAGCACCTCGTCGGCGGTCACCGTCCCGACGACCCGTCCCTCCTCGACGACGACGCCCCGGCCGCTGGGCGAGGACAGCGCCGCGTCCAGCATGGTCCGGGCGCTCGAGCCCACCTCGGCGAGGGTCCCGAACCGACGCACCTTGTCCGCCGGCACCGGGCCGCCCCAGCCGTCGACGTCGACCCAGCCCTGCGGCATACCCTCCTCGTCGACGACCAGCACCCACCCGGCACCGGCCGGCACGCTCTCCCCCACCCGCACGGTCCGTTCCTCGCGGAGCGGGACGTGCGGCGCGGCGAAGCTCAGCGCGCGGTAGCCGCGGTCCTTGCCCACGAAGTCGGCCACGAAGTCGTCGGCCGGGGTGGCCAGCAGCTCCGACGGCGGGGCGAACTGGGCCAGGTGGCCGCCGTAGCGCATCACCGCGATCTGGTCGCCGAGCGTGAGGGCCTCGTCGATGTCGTGGGTGACCATGACGATGGTGATGCCCAGGTCCTTCTGCAGGCGGCGGACCTCGGCCTGCAGGTCGCCCCGCACGATCGGGTCGACCGCGCTGAACGGCTCGTCCATGAGGACCAGCTGCGGGTCACCGGCCAGCGCCCGGGCCACGCCCACGCGCTGCTGCTGGCCGCCGGAGAGCTGGGCGGGGTAGCGTCGGGCCTGGTCCTCGGTGAGCCCGACCTTCTCGATCGCCTCCATCGCGGCCCGGCGGGACTTCGCGCGGTCCCAGCCGAGGAGCCGCGGGACGGTCATGATGTTGGCGAGGACGGTGCGGTGCGGGAAGAGGCCGGCGTGCTGGATGACGTAGCCGATGTGGCGGCGCAGCTGGGCCGCGGGCCGCTCGGCGATGTCCTCGCCCTCGAGCAGGATCCGCCCCGACGTCGGCTCGACCATCCGGTTGATCATCCGCAGGCTCGTCGTCTTGCCGCACCCCGACGGCCCGACGAGGACGGTGATCCCGCCGCGGGGCACCTCCAGGTCCAGGCCGTCGACGGCGACGGTGCCGTCGGCGTACCTCTTGGTGACGTCCTCGAAGCGGATCATGGGGCCAGACGCTATCGGGTGGCGCGGCGTTCGGCGTCTCGTAGCGCACCCGGCCGGCGCCTCGACCGCCGGTGGCCCTCCCGTGCTCTCGCTCCCGGCGTTTTGTGCGCCCCCTCCCCGGCGTGTCGTGCACCGTGCTGGCACCGGTGCGGCGTGTCCCGTGCTGGGACACGGTTCCTGCACAGGCCCTCCCTGTGTGTCGCGCACAGGGCGGGGTGTCGCCACCGTGGCTACGAACGGCCGGAGCACGGACGGCGCAGGGTCCGTGCCGGTCCAGGACGGCACGGACGACGCAAGGGTCCGCGCCGGTCAAGGACGGGCGCGGACCCTTCGTCGCTCAGGCGGGCTGGTCAGCCGTGGTGGCGATGGTCAGTCAGCGGGGTGAAACACCCGGGTCGGGATGTCCTCGTAGTCTTCCGGGTCCAGGGATTCGACAGACCCGTCGGCGACGGCGGTGATCAGACCCTTGAGCCCGATCTCCACCTGCTTGGTGAGGAAGCCGTTGCGCTTCTGGCCGTCGGACTGCGTGTTGCTCGACGTCTCGAAGAGCACCGTCGCGCTCCCCCGCAGCGCGAACGACCCCAGCGCGGTGCCCGGCAGGTTGATGTTCTGCGGGTAGAGCGTCAGGTGGCCGAAGCCCGAGTTGCCCTGCCCCTGGAGCGCGTCGTAGACCGCCACGTTGGCCTGCCGTGAGGCGTCGTAGTCAAAGTTGGGCCAGTCGCCGAACTCGGTCGGGTCGGCGATGAAGCGGCCCGAGATCGACAGCGGCGACATGTTGTTCGTCCCCTCCTGCGAGTAGCAGGGCCACTGGTTGTGCAGGTCGACGAAGTAGTCGACGATCCCGAACTCGTCCTCCAGGCCGGCGTAGACGTCACGCACCGTCTGCGCCTCGGGGGTGATGTACCACCCGGTGTCGGCGCTGTTGCCCGGGAAGTCCTCCGGCTGGGGCACGTAGTCGAGGTCGGGGTTGAAGTCGCGGTTGAGGTCGAAGCCCGGCACCGAGGCACGGTAGTTCCAGGCCGGCTCGACTCCCGCAAGCTGCGGGAACGCCTCGACCACGTCGGCCCAGCTCATCGCGTTCTGCCGGGTGTCGTGCTCGGCCCCGTCCACGTTCAGCCGCGGGATGGCCACGATCGTGACGTTCTCCCGGACCATCCTCGCCTCGGCAGTGTTGCCGCCGAACTCCTTCAGCAGGCTGAGCAGTGCCTCCGTGCCGTGGTTCTCGTTGCCGTGAATCTGGCTCTGCACCAGGATCACGGTGTCCCCGGTGCCGACGCGGGCCTGGTAGATGTCCCGCCCCTCGTGGCTCTGGCCGACGACCTCGACGTCGACGGTGCCCTTGCTGGTCCGTTCGATGCGCTCCAGCTCTCCGGTCAGCTGCTCGTGGTCCACGAAGCTCGCCCGGTTGCCGCCCGGCTCGGTCCCGCAGTGCGAGTTCACGGGCACGGCGGTGGCCGTCAGCGGGGCCGCGGCCGCGGCAACGCCGACCATGGCGGCGGCGGACAGGGTGGCAGTGAACGTCTTGCGGTGTCTCATCGGGTCTCCTTCGACGACGGTGGGGTCCGACCAACCCACCGGCTACCCGCCCGTAGCTCAAGAGGTCTTGGCCGAACCTTGACCGGATCCGAACGCGCCCTTGACGTCGTGCGTGCCGGGGCACCCCAGACCGCGGGCCTGCCGGCCGAGCTCGGGGGCCGGCCTCATGGAAGCCCTCGCCTAGGGTCGGTCCGGTGACCAGCCCCCGGACCGACCTCGCGCAGGCTCTCGTCGACGCCGCGGACGTGCTCCTGGTCGACTTCGACGGCCCGCTCGCGCGGATCTTTCCCGGCACCCGCTGGCTGGAGGTGTCGGCGGACCTGCGCGGGTATGCCGTGGAGCGGGCGCGCAACGACCTCGACCTCGACCTCGCCGCGGTGCTCGGGGAAGAGCCGGACCACGTGCAGGTGCTGCGGCTGATCGGGCGACACGCGCCGGGGATCGCCGCCGACGCGGCCGAGCTGGTGACCCGGCTGGAGCTCGACGCGGCGCGGACGGCTCCGCTCCAGCCCGGGGCCCTGGAGTTCCTCGACGAGGCGCTGGCCCGGTCGGCGCGGGTGTTCGTCGTCACCAACAACGACCCCGACGTCGTCCCTGCCGTGCTCGACCGGCACGTGCCTGGACTGACCGCCCGGCTGACCGGCGTCCACGGCCGCACCGCGGGTCGGACCGACGACCTCAAGCCCGCGCCGGACCTACTGCTGCGGGCGCTGGCGCAGATGGCGAAACGCGGCGTCACGGGGGGCAAGGCCGGCCTCGACGAGATCAGCGCCGTCCTCCTGGGCGACTCGGTCACCGACGTCCTGGCCGGGAAGGCGGCCGGGGTGCCGGTCGTCGGCGTGGCCCAGGACGCGCAGCGGCGAGAGGACCTCCTCGCGGCCGGCGCCCGGGCCGTCGTCGGCGACCTGGGTGCGCTGCTGCACACCCCGGGGGACCGGGGATGACCCTCCGGCCCCCGTCCCGGGTGCCGTCACGGGATACTGGAGGGATGTCGATGGATGCCGTGCCCGGTGACCGCTTCACCATGGTCGAGCGGATGGCCGACACCGTGCTGCCCACCCGGCACGGCACCTTCCGGATGACGGCCTACCGCGACGACTCCGGCGAGGAGCACGTGGTCCTCAGCGTCGGCATCGAGGACGACGACGCCGCGGACGCCCCGGCCCCGCTCGTGCGGGTGCACTCGGAGTGCCTCACCGGGGACGCGCTGGGGTCGCGGCGCTGCGACTGCGGCGACCAGCTCCAGCACGCCCTCCACCTCGTCGCCCAGGAGGGCCGTGGCGCGGTCGTCTACGTCCGCGGGCACGAGGGACGCGGGATCGGCCTGGTCGAGAAGATGCGGGCGTACGCGCTCCAGGACACCGGGGTCGACACCGTCGACGCGAACCTCCAGCTGGGCCACCCGGCGGACGCGCGCACCTACGACCAGTCGGCCGCGATGCTGGCCGACCTGGGCGTGCGGTCGGTGCGGCTGCTCTCCTCCAACCCGGCCAAGGAGCGGGCGCTGACCGAGCTGGGCATCACCATCGAGGAGCGCCGGCCGCTCATCGTGCCCACCCGGCCGGAGAACGAGCACTACCTCGCGACCAAGCGGGACCGCATGGGGCACGACCGCCACGCCCCCGACGAGTGGGACCTGCTCCTCCGGGGCAGGGTGCCGTCCAGCGGCGTGCTGGCCGACCGCTACGGGCCTCTCGTCGCGGCCGGACGGCGTGCCCCGCTCGTCCTGGCCCAGCTCGGCCAGAGCATGGACGGCTTCATCGCCAGCCGGACCGGTGACGCGGAGTACGTCACCGGGGACGCCGACCGCGAGCACCTGCACCGCCTGCGCGCGCTCGTCGACGCGGTCGTCGTCGGTGGTGCCACGGTGGCGGCCGACGACGCCCGCCTCACGGTGCGGGCCGTGCCGGGGGACAACCCGGTCCGGGTGGTCCTGGACCCGCGCGGCGTCCTGCCGCCCGGCGCGGCCACCCTGACCGACGGCGCGGCACCGACCCTGTGGGTCGTCGGTCGGGACGCCGACGTGGCCGCCGAGGGCCTGGCCGACCACGTGGAGCTCGTGCGCTGGACGACGGACGGGGTGATGGAGCCGTACCAGGTCCTGCAGCTGCTGGCGGCGCGCGGCCTGTCCCGGGTGCTCGTGGAGGGCGGGGGACGGCTGGTGTCCGCGTTCGTCGCGGCGGGTGCGGTGGACCGGTTCTTCCTCACCACCGCCCCGGTGCTCATCGGTGACGGCGTGCCCGGCCTGCGGGTCGGGGGCACCGACCGGCTCGCCGACCCCTCCGTCCGTCCGCGCGGCGGTGGATGCTGGGCGAGGACGTCGTCACCGAGTTCGTGCTGACCGAGGCGTCCGGCTCTGCGGAGCTGACCGAGGCGTCCGGCTCGGCGGAGGAGACGGCGGCGTCCGGCTTCCCGGACGAGACCGCCGGGTCCGCCGAGACCGGCGGGTCCGCCGAGACCGGCGGGCCCGTCGCGTCCTCACGCCCCCGGTTGCGCGCCGTGGGGTCCGTCCGGGACGACGCCGCGCCCACCGGGACCGCCGAGGCCTCCGGCGTCGAGGGCGAGCAGGTCGACGTGGTCGACGAGGACCCGCAGCCCACCTGAGGCCAGCTGCTCCCGGCGTCGCTGCTGCCACGTCCGCAGGTCGACGGCCGAGGACGGGTCCCGCTCGACGGCGTCCTCGACCCGTTCGTCCAGCCACCGCTCGAGCAGAGCCCGGTACCGGCCGTCCCGACCGGGCAGGTCCCAGGGTGTCGACGCGGTCAGCACCTGCAGGCCCCGTTCCCGGAGCAGCCGCGTCAGGACCGCCGGGGCGTCGGGTCCCGGGCGGCCGTCGCGCCGCTGGTGGTCGTCGAACGCCGCCGACAGCAGCACGTCCGCCGGGTCGGCCGGCTCCCAGCGCACCTCCCCGGTCACCGACAGGGACAGGAGTCCCGCCCCCGCGATCGCCACGGCGTCCGCCAGGGCGGTGAGGTCCTGGGTCGTCAGCACGTCGAGCACGGCGGTGGCCACGACGACGGTCGGGACCACGGTGCCCCGCTGTGGCCCAGCGCCGTGCTGCCCGTCGGCGCCCTCTCCACGCGTCCGGACGTCGCGACCCCAGGACGCCCCCGTCCCGCCCGGCAGGGCCGCCAGCACCTCCGGCAGGTCCTGGACCGACCCGCGGACCCGCCGCGAGCCGTCGTGCCCGGGGTGCGCCAGCAGCTCGGCGTCGTGGTCCACCGCCACCCACTCCTGGTCGAACGGCAGGCGTGCCGAGAGGTACCTCCGGTTGGCTCCCGTCCCGTCCCGGCTCCCACGTCGACGATCCGCACCGTGGGCCGTCGGCCCGGCAGCGACCCGTCCGTCAGGTCCTGCGCCCGCTGACCCGCCCCTGCTCCCCCCGCTCCCCCCGCACCTGCGTCGCGAGGGCCACCCCCACCCACCGCGTCGACCAGGGCCGCGAGCAGCTCCCCGGCCCCCGCGTCCCGCGCCCGGGTGTCCACCTCCGCGCGCAGGTCCAGCCAGTCCGGACAGGCCCGCTGCGCCGGCTCCTCGGTCGTCATCGCCCCATTCTGGCGAGGGCGGCGTCGAGCTGCTCGGTCGTACGGTCCCACCCCTCGAGCCGCTCCCGTCGAGCCAGGGCCGCGTCCCGCCACCGCCGCCGCAGGTCGTCCTGGGTCAGCCAGGCCCGCAGCACGCCGGCGAGGGGGTCGGGGCCGTCCACCGCGACCGCCGTCCCGGGCAGCTCCACCGGAGGGGTCGCACCGGCCTCCGGGCCTGACCCTCCCGCCAGCGCCTCCACCGCACCCGTCCCCGCCCCCACCACCGTCGGTATGCCGTGCGCGTGTGCCTCGACGACGACCAGGCCGTAGGTCTCGCTCCGCGACGGATGCACCAGCAGGTCGCTCGTCGCCCAGGTCCGGTCCAGCGCCTCACCGACCAGCGCGCCCGGCCAGTCGACCCGGTCGGCGACCCCCAGGTCGTCGGCCAGCCGCAGCAGTCGGTCGAGGTGCCCGGGGTCCGGGGCGGGGCCGACCATCCGGGCGGACCACGGCAGGTCGCGCACCCCGGCCAGGGCCCGGAGCAGCACGCCGTGGTTCTTGACCGGCGTGACCGCCGCGAGCGTCAGCAGCTGCGGGCCGCGCGGCGGCGGCGTGCCTGCGGCCACCGGCGCCGGGTCGGCGCCCGGCCGGGCCACGACGACGTCGGTCAGCCCGTACCGCCGCTCCAGCTCCTGCGCCGCGAACCGGCTCGTCGCCACCACCACGCCGGCCGCCCGCAGCGCCCGCGCCTCCGCGCGGTCGAGCGCCGCCGCGTCCTCCCCCCGCCGCGCCGGCCCCCTCCGACAGGACTGCGTGCACGAGCAGCGCCGTCGGCCTCCGGGCGGCGCAGCGCTCCACCACCTCCGGCGCCGCGCAGCCGACCAGCCCGTCGATCAGCACCGGGCCACCGCCCCCCTCCGGTCCCTCCGGCTCTCCGCTCTCGGAACACACCGGTCGCCGGGACGACCGATGTGACACGGATGCCGCTGAGGAGCCGCCGAGCAGCACCTCCGCCAGCCTGCCCAGGTCCTCCCCGGTCGGCCGCGGCCAGGACCCCGCGACCGCCTCCACGCGCACCCGACGCCCCCGCGCCCGCCACGCGGCGGCGACGGCGGCGTCATACCGGTCCCCGCCGCTGGGCTCCCCCGCCGGCCGCGCGGGCACGACCAGGGTCAGGACCCCGCCCGCACCGCCGGAGGAGCTCACCCGCCCAGGTTGCGCCGGTAGCTCGCCCACGCGTCCGGGTGCTCCCGCAGCGTCACGGTCAGCGCCGCCAGCCCGGTGACCTCGACCGCTGCGGCCAGCTGGTCGGCCACCCACCGCGCCATCACCTCGGTGGTGGTGAGCATCCCGGCGAACTCCGCCATCTCGTCGAGGTTGGCGTAGGCGATCCGCCCCAGCACCCCCTCGAGCGCCTCGGTCGCGGCCCCGATGTCCATCACCACCCCGTGCTCGTCGAGGTCGGGCCGCTCGAAGGTCGCCTCCACGACGTAGGTCACCCCGTGCAGCCCCTGCGCCGGCCCGAAGAACGGGTCGGCCAGCGAGTGCGCGAGCATCACGTGGTCGCGGACGGTGAGGGTGAACAACGCGGGCTCCTTGCGGTCGAGGATCAGGGGGTATGCCGTGCGCGCCGGCCAGGGCGCGGGTTCCGCCGTGGCCGGTCGCGCCTCACGGGGCCGACCCGTCGTAGGACACCAGGTGGCACAGTCCGGGCGCCCCGTCGGCCAGGCGGTCCATGAGGGGAGGCAGGTCGGCCAGCGGCGTGGGCCCGGCCAGCAGCGCGTCGAGCCGCTCGTCGGCCGCGGCCCGGACCGCGACCTGCCGGCGGTCGGCGTGGTCGTGGCGGGCGGCGCGGTGCGGGCTGACCCGGCCGACCTGGCTGGCGCGGACCGAGAGGCGGCGGGCGTGGAAGTCGGCGCCGAGGCCGAGGGTGACCGGGTGGTCGCCGTACCAGGACAGCTCGACGACCTCCCCCTCGTCACCGAGCAGCTCCAGGGAGCGCTGCAGCCCCGCGGAAGTCGCCGAGGCATGGAAGACGAGGTCACAGTCGCCGGACGCCTCCTCGGGGGTCACGCCCACCGCACCCAGCGCGGCGGCGAGCGACCGGCGCTGCGCGTCGGGCTCGACGAGCTCGAGCCTGGTCAGCGGCATCCGCCCCAGCAGCGCGGCGACGCAGGCGCCGACCATCCCGCCGCCGACGACCGCCACCCGGTCGCCGTAGAGCGGCCGGCCGTCCCACAGCGCGTTGACGGCCGTCGTCTCCAGGGTGCCCAGGAGCACCGCCCGCCGGTCCGGCAGGTCGTCGGGCAGCGGCGTCAGCGCGGTGACGGGAACGACATACCGGTCCTGGTGGGGGTGGAGGCAGAAGACGCGCCGCCCCACCCACTCCGCCTCCCCGTCCTCGACGACGCCGACGGAGAGGTAGCCGTACTTGACCGGGCCGGGCAGCTCGCCGACCTGGAACGGGGCGCGCATCCGCTCGGCCACGGCGTCGGGCACGCCTCCGCGGTGCACGAGCAGCTCCGTGCCTCGGCTGACGGCGGAGAGGGTCGCCCGGACGAGCGCCTCGCCGGGCCCGGGCAGCGGGAGCGTCTCGGTGCGGATCTCGCCGCGGCCCGGGGCCACCGTCCAGTACGCCCGTGCCTCCATCCCGCCATTGTCGTCGGTCCTCGCGCCGCCCGCCGTCCGGGGGAGCGCGCAACCGACGGGTAACGGGTAGCGTCGGAACGTGGACCGAACCGTCCTCCCGGCGCACGGGTCCGGCGCGCCGCCACTGCGCAGCGGCTCCGGGCCTCGTGGCGCGGGCGGGCCGCCGACCTCATCACGCTGGGACGGGGCGTGCTGGTCGTGGTCCTGGGGGTGATCGTCGTCGGCGCGCTGACGGCCGGGGAGCCGATGCGGGCCTGGTGGGTGGTCGCCGTCGCGGTGCCCGCGTGGGCCCTGGACTCCCTGGACGGGTATGTCGCGCGCCGGACCGGGTCGGCCTCCGAGCGGGGAGCACGACTGGACTCGGGTGTCGACGGGGCGCTCGTGCTCGTGATGTCGCTGGCGATGGCCCCGCTCGCGCCCTGGGCCCTCGTGGGCGGGCTGCTGTTCCCGGTCTTCCTGGCGGCCCAGCTCGTGCGGCCGGCCTGGCGGCGGACGCTGCCGCGGCGGCCCTCGCGCCGGATCGCCGGCGGGACGATGACGGGGACGCTGGTCATCGGGATGGCACCGTTCTGGCCGGCGCCGCTGGTCCAGGTCGCCGTCGCCGTCGCTGTCGTCGTCGTGACCTGGTCGTTCGCCGTGGACGTCCGGTGGCTGGAGCGGCGGGCGGGGGACGGCCGACGGGGATGAGGAGGGCCGCCGGGAATGAGGAGTCCGACGTCGAAGAGGACTCCGCCGGGGATGAGGATCAGGCGAGCCAGGACGGGGGCGGGGACCAGTCCGGCGGCGGATCCTCGCCGACCCGACCGTCGAGGGCCTCGCGGATCAGGTCGGCGTGGCCGGTGTGCCGGCCGTACTCCTCGACCAGGTCGAAGAGCAGCCGCCGCAGGCTGACGGTGAAGTCCTCTCCTCCGAGCGCCACCGGACGGTCGAGCCCGCCGTCGGCGACGGCCGCGCGGAACCGCTTCCGGGCACGGGCGACCTCCTCGTCGTAGAGGCGGTAGAGCTCCTCGGGGGAGTCGTCGGCCGCGGTGGTGAACGTCCAGCCCGGGTCCCCCTCCCAGTCGGCCTCGGCCCACGGGCTGCCCGGGTTGCTCCCGTCCAGCCGGAAGGTCGACCCCGTCGCCTCGACGCTGGCCAGGTGCTTGAGCAGACCGCCCATCGTCAGCTGGGAGGCGCCCGCCCGGGACGCGAGCGACGCGGCGTCGAGCCCGTCGGCCTTCCAGCGGAAGGTCATCCGCAGGCGGTCGAGGCTGCCGAGGAGATGGGCCGGTTCGTCACCGGTCAGGGGCGGCTCCCACGGCGGGTCGTCGCTCGTGCGCCCGTCGTCAGGAGCTCGTCGGTCGTCGCTCATCGGTGCGTCGTCGCTCATCGTCCAGCCTCCGTTGGCGCCAGTGCTCGACCACGACCTCCCGTGGCACGGGCCTGGTCCAGTCTGCTCCGAGGACGAGCGGTTGGGAACCCCTCGCGGCGAGCCGGGTGGCCGAGACGGTGACGGGGCCCGCGCCGTCGCCCGGCACCGCGCCGTCGGCCGGCACCGTCCGGACCCCGGGAGCTCCTGCGGGGCCCGCCCCGCCCCCCGCCGTCCCGGCCACCACCGACGTCAGCTCGTCCGGCCAGGGGTCCCACGGCAGCCGCAGCACCTCGACCGGCTCGTGCACGACGACGGTCGCGCGCGCCCGCGACAGCACGTCGTGCCCCGGCAGACCCGCGTGCACCCGCGGGTCGGCCGGCCGGTGGTCTCTCCACCACGCACCCACACCCCCACGTCCCCGTGGTCGAGCAGCGTCTCGACCACGACCTCCACCTGGCCGGGGGTCCAGCCGGCGGCGTCGACGAGGGCGACCACGTCGGGACACGGGTGCGTCCAGCCGCGGCCGCGGACCAGGGGGTGCGGCAGGAGGGGCGCGAGCCGGGTGGTCTCGGCGTTCTTGGTGCGGGCCAGCTGCTCGGCCTCCTCGCCCTCCCGCCCCTTGAGGTCGGGTCCGTCGTGCCAGGCCACCGCGTCCGGCACGTGGGCGAGGTCGGCCCCGGCGAGCCAGGCGCGCCAGGCCAGCTCCCAGTCCTCGCCGCCGTAGCCCTTCAGCCGCTCGTCGAAGCCCCCCAGGACCCCCCAGGACGTCCCACAGCGCCCGGTCGACCGCCATCACCGCCGAGATGATCCACCGGAAGGCGCCGTCGTCGGCCTCGGCCAGGTCGGCGGTGGCGGCGAACCCCTGCGCGAGCCACTCCGGCTCGGGCAGCTCGTCCTGCGGCGGCCAGGTCACCGTGCCGTCCGGGCGGGTCAGGGTGGCGTGCCGCCGGTGCCCCACCGCGAGCGTCGACCCCGGTGTGCGACAGGCCTCCTGGAGCGCCGCCACGGTTCCGGCGCCCGGCACGGTGTCGCCGTCGACGAAGACGACCACCCTCCCCGCCCCGTGCCGGGCCCCCAGGTTGCGCGCCGCCCCCGCGCGGAACCCGTCGCGCCCCTGCCGGACCACCCGCACCGGCCAGCGACCAGCGGTCACGAGCGTGCCCTCCCCGCCGACCTCGGCCCCGGACCTCGCCCCGTGCACCGTCGGGGGCTCGGGCGACCCGTCGTCGGCGACGACCACCTCGAGCCCGCCCACGACCCCCTCCTGGGTGTCCACCTGGGCCAGGATGACGTCCAGCAAGGCCTGACCGCGGTAGTAGGGGACCACGACCGACACCGCCGGCCGGTCGGCGACCGCGTGCAGCATCGCGGCCGCCTCGTCCTCGTCCGGTCCGAGCTCGACGTCGTCGGCCAACCACGTCGACGCCGGGTCGTCGGCCGCCTCGCGCAGGGCCGCGACGAGCGCCTCGTGCGTCGGCTCCACCAGCCGCACGGCGCCGGGCAGCCGGTCGGCCAGCTCACGGGTGTACCGCGACGTCACGACGATCGGCCGCCGCCCCGCGGCCAGCCAGCTGTTGATCGACCCGGACGCGGACAGGTGCCGGTGGGCGGCGACCGGGATCCCGGCGCCGGCGAGCGCGACGGGCAGGTCGGCGTCCTCGACCCACCCGGTGGCCGACCACCGCGTGCCGGCCGCGGCCGCCCGGCCGGTCAGCTGCTCGACGAGGTCGTCGTGGCCGGCGGACACGCCGCCGACGTTGACCGCGTCCAGCCCGGCCTCGGCCGCCGCGTCGACGACCTCCTCGACCCCCTTGCCGGGGTAGAGGAACCCCAGCGTGGCCACGGTCGGACGGGGACGCCCCGCCCCGGAGGACCCCTCCCCGGGCACGGGTCCCCCGACGCCGGGCCCGCCGTGCGCGGCACCACCCGGCGCGGCGGGCGACCGCACCACCGGCAGGGGTATGACGTGGGTCCGGTCGAGCAGGGCCCGCGCCCTCGGCCCGGGGAAGGCGTGGCGCAGGACGGCCGCGAGCAGCAGCTTCTCGTGCCGGCTGGCCACGACGACGTCGTCGGCGTCGGTGCAGAGCGCGGCGTACAGCTCGCTCCGGGGCCCCTGGTGCCGCCCGTCGGAGGCCTGCGGCAGGTCGTGCAGGACGACGGTGGTCCGGACGACACCGGCGGTCGCCCGGCGCCAGGCCGCCAGGGCCTCGTCGCGGGTCGGTGCCAGCACCCGGTCGGTGACCTGGACGACGACCCGCCGGTCCCGCAGCAGCCCGGGGTCGACCTCGGACAGCAGGTCGGCGCGGACGAGCACGGGCGCCCCCGACCCCAGGACCGGGCCCGACCGGCCGGCGAGACTGCCGTCGCGCGGTCCGCCCGAGGTCGCCCCGTGGATCCGCACCCCGTGCAGCACCACGCCGTGGGCGTCCGGCCCCGGAACGACGTGGACGACGGGCGGGACGTCAGCGGGTCTCCCCGGCCCGGGCGCGGACCTCGCTCCCCGTGCCGACGTGGGCGAGGAGGACCCCGCGCTCACTCCCTCCAGCCCCACGCGGTGAGCAGCTCGGCGTACTTGCGCATCCCGACCTCCACGACCTTCGGGTTCTCCGCGTAGAACGCCGTGTGCGCCTCGTCCACCTCCTCGTCGGGCACGGTCCGCCCGTCCACGACCCACGCGGACCGCGCGCCGGAGGCGTCCAGGCCCAGCGCGTCGAGGACCACCGGGGAGACCGGCGTCTGCACCGACGCGAGCAGGGTCCTGCCCGGGTGGGACACCTGCGGCACCTCGCCGTCCCGCCGGTCCAGGACATCAGCGTCGACCAGGTGGTCCAGCACCCGCTGGGCCAGGGCCACCAGGACCGGGTTGCCCGGGTGGTCGACCGTCCAGCCCGCGTCGGCCCCGGCCGACTCCACGACGTCGCTGATCACCAGGGAGCCCTGCTCCCGCTCGCGCCGCCGCAGCTCCTCCTGCCCCGCCGCGGCACGCTCCACGACCAGCTCGTGCGGCGGCTCCCAGGGGCCGTCCCAGCCCGCGGCCCGCCCGATCCGCCGCACGTCCTGGTAGGGCACGAGCGGGGGGTCCCCGATCCCCTCGCCGCGGACGAGCACCTGCTGGGGAAAGAGCCGGCGCGAGAAGTAGTTCGGCAGCGCCACCAGCCGGGCCCCGCCCGAGCGGGACACGACCTGGGCGGTGCCCAGCGGCATACCCCGGTAGTCGTCCTGGACCGCCTGGGCGAGCACGACGTCGGCCCAGTCCAGCACCCCCTGGAGGGAGGGCAGGTCGTCCTGCTCCAGCTCGTGGACGGGGGGCACGCGGACCGTGTCGAGCGCGTCGGCCGTGGCGAGCGCCACCCGCAGCGCCTCGGCCTGGCAGTTCCCGTGGACGAGCACGCGCGGGCGGTCCGAACGGGGCAGGTCCTCCAGCCCGTAGAACCCGCCGTAGTGCTGCCGGCGTCCGTCGTCCATCAGCGTCTCCTCGGTTCGTCCTCCCGGGCGGTCCCGGCCTCCTGCGGCGCCACGTCCACGTCCGCCCCGCGCAGGCTGCCGGTGCGCTCCTGGAGAACCCGACGGTAGACCTCGGCGTGCCGGGCCGCCAGCAGCCGCCGCTGGTCGTACCGGTCCTGGGATGAGATCGCCTGCGGCCGACGGTCCTTGGCCACCTCGAGCAGGTCGTGCAACCGGTCCACGGAGGGCGGCTCGTCGGGCCGGCCCCACGCCAGCACCCCGCCCTGCTCGAGCAGGTGGCCGACCTCCGGGACCAGCACCCAGGTGCCGACGTCGCGGCAGGCCTCGACCCAGCCGGAGTGGGTGGCCCAGGCGTAGGCCAGCACCGAGACGTCCACGCAGCGCAGGTAGTCCCACAGCTGGGGGTCGCTCATCCGCGGCTGCACGTGGACCTCGGCGACCGGGTCGTCCTCGAGGGTCCGCAGCGCCCGGGCCACGCGCGGGTCGTAGCGGCCGAAGTCCTCGTCCAGCAGCTCGGGGTGGGCGTGCACGTGCAGCTTCCCGCCCTCGACCCGGCGCACCGCCTCCCGCAGCGGGTCGATCACCGGCACCGGGTCCAGGTTGGTGCGCAGGCTCTTCAGGTGCAGCCCGACCCGGAAGCCCTCGTGCCGGGGGCGCGGCGCACCGACCAGCGGCAGCGGCACGACGTGCGGGTGGCGGACCACCTCGGGCCGCACGCCCCACCGCTCCTCGACGACGTCCGCGGCCCCCTCGGTGAGCGTCAGCAGCGCGTCCGCGGCGGGCACGAGGACGGCGAGCTGCTCGTGGTAGCTCGACTGGTCGCGCAGGTGCGGGTGGGCGATGTCGTGCACGGTCAGCACCAGCGGCACGCGGGCCCGCCGCAGCGCGGCCAGCCACTCCACCAGCTCCTCGACGGTCTTGGACTCGGTGCCGAAGTGCACGTGGACGACGTCGAGGTCGCCGGCGTGCTCGAGCACCCAGTCGGCGTCCAGGCCGGGGTGCGGCCACCAGACGCCGGGCGCGGCCCCGGGCACGGGCGGGTCGGGCAGCAGGACGAAGCCCTGCTCGGCCTCCGGGTCGGGGTCCAGCAGGTGCTGGACGTAGCTGTGGTCCGACGGCACCGACAGCACGCGCACGGGGCGTCCGCCGTCGTGGCCGCCGTTCGCGGAGCCGCCGTTCGCGGGGCCACCGGCGCGGCCCACCGCAGCCACCGGCCCCAGCGTCGCCCGGGTCCGGCGGGGGGTCATCGGGCGACCTCCCAGCGACCGCCGGCGCCCACGCGCGCCATCCCGCGCTCCTCGAACGCCGCCAGCCACCCCTCCATCGGCCACCAGCCCCACCGCTCGTGGAAGACCCCGGCGTTGCGCACGATCGCCTCCAGGTGCTGCACGGGCGGGGAGGTGCTCTCGTGGTGCTGGTGGTATGCCGTCGCGCCCCCCACCCAGGTCAGGCTCCCCCCGGCGTGGGCGACGGCCTGGGCGAAGTCGGTGTCCTCCCCGCCGTAGCCGACGTAGTCCGCGCAGAACCCGCCCGCGAGCCGGAAGTCCTGGGGGGTCATCGCGAAGGACAGCGACCAGAACTTCCGCAGGTCGCACTCGCGGACCGTGTCGCCCGGCTCGAGGCGCACCCGGTCGTCCCGGTGCCGGCCGCGCTCCTCCAACCGGTCCAGGTCGAGCTGCTCGCCGGGGGCCAGCGGCGGCAGGTAGGCCACGTCCCCGCACCAGATCGCCGGGGCCGGGGGCCGCTGCTGCCCGAGCGCGGAGGTGGCGTAGGTGCCGACCAGGTCCGGCCCGGGCACGCAGTCCACGTCGAGGAAGACCAGCAGGTCGGCGCCCAGCTCCTCGGCCCGGGCGGCCGCGGCGTTGCGGGCCTGCGCGAGGGGCAGGCCGAGGTCGCCGACGGGCACCGGGACGACCTCGGTGGTCCAGGGGCCGGCCAGGCCCTCGACCCGGCCGGCGGTGAGGTCGTCGTCACCCATCGAGGCGACGACGTGCAGGTCGGGCATACGGTGCGAACGGGCCAGGCCGGCGACCTGCCCGCGCAGGTGGTCGTGCCGTCCGGCGGCGATGGTGAGCACGGCGGCGCGTGCCGGGGGAGATGGCGTCATGCAGGTCCTTCCGTCGACCCCTGCGGTGCTGCTGGGGTCTCGACCGAGAAGCGGTCGGCGAGATCGTCCAGGTGGGCGGCCGCGGCGACGGCCCCCTCGCCGCCCCACCTCTCCCAGCCGTCGCCGCCGGTCGTCAGCGCCTGCTCCAGGAGAGCGGGCCACTCCTCGGCCGACGGCCAGCCGACGGCGTCGCGGCCAGGCCCATCCGGCCGACGGCCCTGACGGTCGCCTCCTGCTCGCCGTGCGGACGCGGCTGGGCGAGCACGACCGCCGGCCGGCGCAGCAGGGCGACGTCGGCGACCGACCCCCCTGCCCGGCGTGACAGACGACGACGTCGGCGGCGCGCAGCTCGGCGGCAAGGACCGCGCCGTCGGCCGCGGGCAGCCGGCCGCCCCGGAAGGTCCAGCGCCAGCCGGGCGTGGCCCGCTGCGCCTGCGCGTACTCGCCCTGGTCGGGGTCGTCCCCCCCGGTGCCCCAGAGGACGAGGACGTCGCGGACCCCGGTGCGTGACGGCATACCCGCGGGGTCGTCGCCGGACCCCGGCACTTCGGTCCCCGGGTCGAGCGCGCTGATCCCCCCGACGTGCCACGTCTTGTCCGTCCACGCCTGCGGCCACCCGTTGTCCGGGTGCGCCTGCGCCGGCCACGGGGCGAGCAGCGCCTCGGCCAGGTCGTAGGCGAGCCGGTGCGGCCGGTCGGTGCGGTCACCGGGCATCGCGCCGCCGACGACCGGGACGCCGCAGAGGCGGACCAGCAGGCTGATCTCGACGGAGACGTCGACGACGACCAGCGCCGGACGCTCCTCCTCGATCCAGTCCGCGACCACCCGGTGCCGGGCCCGCAGCCCGGGATGGTGCCGCGGGACCCAGTGCAGGACGCCGCCAGCCGTCACGTCGGCCGCCTCCGGGTCGACCACCGGCGGGTCGTCGTCGCGGGGCAGGGAGACCCATGCCCCGGCCCACCCGTCGGGGCGCGGGGCGGAGCCCAGGCCCACGACGTCGTGCTGCATGCGGCGGGCCACCGCGGCCGCCCGGCGGACGTGGCCGGAGCCCTGGTGGTGGACGTAGTAGCCGATCACGCGATCTCCGCCACCCGGCGGGCCCGCTCGTAGACACCCAGGTAGCCGTCGACCATCGCCGCCATGCCCAGGTGGTCCTCGGCGTAGCGGCGGCAGCGCTCGCGCGGGATCTCCAGGACGCGCGGAAGGGCGGCGGCGGCCCGGTCGACGAGCCGGTCGTCGGGCACGACGAGCGCCCCGACCTCCTCGCGGACGATCTCCCGCAGCCCGCCGCGGGCCAGGGCCAGCACCGGGGTGCCGCAGGCGAGCGCCTCGGCGGCGACCAGGCCGTAGGGCTCGTCCCAGTCGGGGGTCACGAGCGCGGCCGCGCTGCCGCCGACGAGGGCGGTCAGCTCGGCGGTGCCGAGGTGGCCGGCGTATTCGACGCCGTCGCCGAGCAGGGGGAAGAGGCGCTCCCTGGCGTAGCGCCGGTCGGAGACCGGCCCCGCCAGGACCAGCGGCATGCCCGCCCTGCGGGCGATCGCGACGGCGGTGTGCGGTGCCTTCTCGGGGGTGATCCGGCCGCTCCACACGAGCCGGTCGCCGCCCGGCCCCGGGGTCCACTCGTCGGTGTCGACGCCGTTGCGCACGACCTCGGCGTCGACGGCGTGCCGCCACGCCCGGGCGGTGTGCGCGCTGACCGCGGTGACGTGCGGCATCCGGCCGACCCCGCGCGCGGCGGACCGCCCGGCGATGTCCAGGGCCGACTCCAGCCAGGGCGTCGGCGGGGTGTGCAGCGTGAGCACGGTCGGCACGCGCAGGGTCGGCGCCATCGCGGTCGGCAGGTAGTGCAGCGCGTGGACGTGCACGACGTCGACGTCGGTCCGCGCCGCCAGGTCCAGCATGAGCGCGAGGTAGGCGTGGTGCCGCTGCAGGTTGCCCTCGTCGGGCATGGACACGTCGGCCCGGGCCGCCTCGCTCAGCTCGAGGGTCGCCGGCTCGAGGTAGTCCACGCCGTCGATCGGCTCGCTGCCGGGTGCCGCGAAGACGCTGACCCGGTGCCCGCGCGCCGTCAGCGCCCGCACGAGGTGCCAGGTCACCGACTCCAGCCCGCCGGCGAACGGCCGGGCGAGCGCGAACCGCGTGTGCGCCACGACGACGACGTGCACGGCACCTCCTGTCCGTGCCCCTGGGCGTTTCCTCCCGTGACCGCCCCCGGCACGTCGATGAGGTGGTCGTCCTCGCACCCTAGGCGGGGGAGGGGGGGTCCGCCACCCCTGAAGGGGTGAGGGGGGTATGACGTGCGCCACCGCTCCCGGTCGCGTGACCGCGGGCGGCCTCCTACCGTCGAGACATGGAACCCACGTCAGCACGTCCTGTCGCCCTGGTCGTCGGCGCCTCGCGCGGGCTGGGGCTGCTCATCGCCGAGAACCTCGCCGAGCAGGGGCACGACGTCGCCGTCTGCGCGCGCAACCTGCAGGAGACGGAGCGGGGCGCCCGGCAGGCGGAGTCCGAGGCCCGGTCGGCCGAGGGAGAGGCGGCCGGGCGGGTCGTCCCCTACGCCTGCGACGTCTCCGACCGTGACGGGGTCCAGGCGCTGGTCCGGCAGGTCGAGGAGGACCTCGGACCGGTCGAGGTGCTGGTCCACGTCGCCGGGATCATCCAGGTCGGGCCGGCCGAGACGATGACCCTCGAGCACTTCGACGACGCCATCGGCGTCATGCTCATGGGCCCGGTCAACACGGTCTGGTCGGTGCTGCCCGGGATGCGCGAGCGCGGGCACGGCCGGATCGGCGTCGTGACGAGCATCGGCGGGAAGGTCTCGCCGCCGCACCTGCTGCCCTACGCCACGGCCAAGTTCGGTGCGGTGGGGTTCACCGAGGGGTTGTCCTCCGAGCTCATGGGCACCGGGGTCACCGCCACCACGATCGTGCCGGGGCTGATGCGGACGGGGTCGCACGAGAACGCGCTCTTCACCGGCGACCGGGCGGCGGAGTTCGCGTGGTTCGGGCCAGCGGCGTCGCTGCCGCTGCTGTCGATGGACGCCCGCCGGGCCGCCCGCACGATGGTCGACGGCGTCCTGGCCGGAAAGCCGCTCGTCGTGCTCACCCCGATGGCCAAGGTCGGCATCCGGGTCCACGGCCTCATGCCCTCGACGACCGTCCGGGTGATGGGACTGGCCAACCGGCTCCTGCCGTCGGCCCCGCCCGGGAAGGACGCGTCGCGGCCGGTCAAGGGGCGGGTGGCCGCCCGCCAGCTGAGCACCGGCGTCGTCGACAAGCTCACCGTCCTCGGACAGCGCGCCGCCGAACGGCTCAACCAGCGCGGCCCCGGCGCCTCGACCACCTGATTCCGCACCGGGTCTCGACCGTGCCGGCTGCCCCGGCCGGGGCACCGCCCCGGTCCGCTCAGGCCGCACCCCGCCTGGTCCGCGCCCCACCGCTTCGGGTCCGGTTCAGCTGATCCGGAACCCCTCGAGCAGGGTGAGGACGGCGAGCACGAGGGCCGCCGCCGCCCCGACCCAGAACGCCGGCCTGCCTCCCCGTGCCCAGAACCACGCGAACGGCAGGAGGACCAGGGCGACGGGGACGAGCGCAAGACCGCCCAGCGCCAGCCCCAGGCCGTCGAACTTCTCGCCGGTCGACCCCAGGTCGTCGGCGATGAGCGTCAGCGCGAAGACCAGCACGGGAAGGGTCGCCAGCGCCCCCACGACCGAGACCACCACGGCCCACCGCGGCGACCAGCCCCGCGCCCGCGGGCTGCCGCCTCCTCGCCCGGGGCGGTCCACGGGTCAGACCGTTCGCCGGGACGGGTCGGGGCCGGTGACCTTCTTGACGATCAGCACGACGGCCAGGGCGGCGACGCCCACGGCGGCCACCGCCGCGGCGAGACCGACGGTCGTCGAGTCCGGCTCCGCGGTGAGCCGCCCCGCCGAGACCCAGGCCAGGCCCCAGACGACCGCGGCCGCGATGCCGCCGGCGAAGATGCTCTGGCCCGTCCGGTGGAGCAGCCAGGCGGCGATGACGACCACCACCGCGAGGACCGCCGCGGTGACGAGCTCGGCGGTGGTGCCGGTCTCCGGAGCGCCCAGGTCCACGAGGAAGAGCGCGACGTTGGCGCAGGTGGCCACGCAGATCCAGCCCAGGTAGAGCCCGTGGGTGGCCGACACCGTCAGGTCCGCGCCCCACCCCTCGCGCGGCAGGTCGGCCGTGTTCCGCAGGACCAGGCCGAGGCTGACGGCGATGCCGGCGATGACGACCACCGACAGCCAGACGAGGTCGGCCTGGACGACGAGCAGCCACACGCCGTTGAGCGCGATCGCCACGCCGGCGGGGATGCGGGTGCGGGCGGCCCACCGGGAGCGGGCGGTCGAGGGCAGCCACTGCCAGACGACGTAGGCCGCCAGCCCCAGGTAGATCACCGACCAGATCGAGAAGGCCGGTCCCATCGGGGCGATGAGCGTGGCGGTGTCGGAGAACAGCCCGTCCCCCTGCTGCTCGACCCCGCCGCCGATCAGGCCGGTCCCGAACAGCGAGCCGCCCAGCCAGACGACCGCGGCGACGCTCACCCACCAGCGGTCGCGGGCGAGGGTGGCCGGGGGCTCGACGAGGTGCGGGTCCTGGGCTCGGTCGGTGTCCATGGCACCACGCTAGTGCGGGCGCGCGGACCCTCCCAGGCGAGCACGCCCGGCCGAAGGAAGAGGTGCCCGTCCGTCGACCGGAGCACGACCTCACCCACCCGAAAGGTATGCGGCGCGCGCCCGCCGCGGGCGCGCGCGTCGCCCCGGGTCAGCCGACGAGGGTGCCGGCGAAGATCTGCCAGGCCAGCGCCGACTTCGCCGTCAGGCTGAGCACGGTGTAGGCCGTCTCACCGGTCAGGTAGTTCCGGAACCGGCCGACCGGGCGGTACTGCAACCACTGGACCAGGGCGAACACGTTGAAGAAGAGGAACAGCGAGACGATGATCCCGTAGACGAAGCCGGGCGGCTCGGCGCCGGTCGTCGACCCGGGCGCGACCGTGTAGAGCACGACCCCGATCCACGGGACGGCCCCGGCGAAGCAGCCGAAGACGAACGGCAGCCACCCGCCGTCCCCGGGCTGGTGGTACTTCTCCTGCAGCCAGCCGAAGAGGATCATCGAGGCGTTCACGCCGAACAGCGCGAGCAGCGCGACCACGTCGGAGATCCCGACCAGCTGGGCGATGATGACGATCATCAGCGAGCTGGACAGGGAGTACTCCACCCACCGGAAGTAGTTGTGCCCCTGCTCCAGCCCCGCGCGGTAGCGCTGGAACAGCCCCGGCGAGGCGACGAGGACGTGGAAGAGCGCCGACAGCGCCAGGAACGCCGCGATCGCCAGCGCGGTCGGCACGTCCCACAGCGTGACCTGGTCGCCGGGCGGGGTGCCGGGCGGGCCGGAGAGGTAGGTCGCGGTGACCGGCAGGGTGAAGTCGGTCGCCAGGAGCACGACGGCCACCGCCTGGGCGGCGTGCACCACTGCGGCGATCCAGTTGAAGGTGCGCAGCCGCGCGTAGCGGGACTGGTCGGTCTGGGTGGTGCTCGTCTGGGTGGTGCTCGTCTCGGTGGTGCTCACGGGCTCTCCGTCTCGTCGACCCGGTCTGGGATCCCAGCCTAGTCGTGCCACGACCCGCCTCTTCGCCCACCTCCTTCCCCCTCGCTGCCGACACCCGCCGCCGATGCCGATGCCCATGCCCATGCCCATGCCGCCGACGGTCGACCCACGGGCAGGCTCGCCGCCACCCACCTAGACTCGCGCCATGTCCAGCCTGCTCTGGCTCCGGCGCGACCTGCGTCTGGGCGACCACCCCGCCCTGCTGAAGGCGCGCGAGGACGCAGGCGGCGACCTGACCGTCCTGTTCGTCCTCGACCCGGCGCTGTGGGCCAGGGTCGGGCCGGTCCGCACCGCCTGGCTGGCCGCCACCCTCCGGGCGCTCGAGGAGGACCTCGACGGTCGGCTCACCCTGCGCGTCGGCGACCCGGCCGACGTCGTCCCCGCCGTCGCCCGGGAGATAGGTGCCACCGGCGTGCACGTCACGCGGGAGACGACGCCCTACGGTGTCCGCCGCGACCAGCAGGTCCAGGACGCCCTGCCCGGCGAGGTGGACTGGGTCGAGACGGGCACCCCCTACGCCGTCGGCCCCGGCCTGGTCCGCAACGGCTCGGGCGACCCCTACAAGGTGTTCACCCCTTTCGGAAAGGCCTGGCGCGCACACGGGTGGCCCGGCCCCGCGGCATACCCCGAGGGGTTGGCGCCGACCGACCTCGGACGGGACGCGGACGCGGACCGGCTGGTCGAGGAGGCGCTCGCGACCGACGACCTTCCCGAGCTGCCGCCCGCCGGCGAGCGGGCGGCGCTGGCGCGGTGGCGGGAGTTCCTCGAGCAGGACCTGGCGGACTACGACCGGGGGCGCGACCGGCCGGCGGAGGACTCGACGAGCGGCATGTCGGCCCACCTCAAGGTGGGGGCGGTCCACCCGCGGACGCTGCTGGCGGACCTTGCCGGCAAGGGCGGGGCGAGCGTCGAGCGGTTCGTCAGCGAGCTGGCGTGGCGGGAGTTCTACGCCGACGTGCTGCACCACCACCCCCGCACCGGCTGGTCGGACCTGCGGCAGGAGCTGGCGGGGCTGCGCTACGACGAGCCGCAGGACGCGATCGAGGCGTGGCACAGGGGCAGACCGGTTATCCGATCGTCGACGCGGGGATGCGACAGCTGCTGGCGACCGGGCTGATGCACAACCGGGTGCGGATGATCACCGCCAGCTTCCTCACCGAGGACCTGCACGTGTGGTGGCCGGTCGGGGCGCGGTGGTTCCTGGACCGGCTCATCGACGGCGACCTGGCGTCGAACAACCACAACTGGCAGTGGGTCGCCGGGACCGGGACGGACGCCGCGCCCTACTTCCGCGTGTTCAACCCGGTGCTGCAGGGCGAGAGGTTCGACCCGCGCGGGGAGTACGTCCGCCGCTGGGTGCCCGAGCTGGCGCACCTGCCGGGCAAGGCGGTGCACCAGCCGTGGGACCACGAGGAGGGCTACGCGCACGGGTACGTCCGCCGGATCGTCGACCACGCCGAGGAGCGCAAGGAGGCCCTGGCGAGGTACAAGGCGGTGAGAGGCTGAGCCGGGCGGCGGCGCGGGCGGGTGCCGCCGCCGGGGCGGGGCGGCCGAGGGTATGCAGGCGCCCGCCCTGTTCGTAGGTTGGCCACCATGACCTTCGCGAACGTGGGGACGCTCGGCGCGCAGTCGGGGAAGGCCGAGGAGCTCGTGGCGATCCTGACCCGGCGCAACCCGGAGATGGAGCAGGCGGGCTGTCTGGCCTACGAGGTGGGTGTGAGCCAGGACCAGCCGGACACCGTCTGCGTCGTGGAGCTGTGGGAGTCGGCCGACGCGCACCAGGCCTCGCTGCAGCTGCCGTCGGTGCAGGCCGCGATCGGCGAGGCGCGGCCGCTGCTCACCGGTGCGATGGGTGGCTACCGGTTCGACGTGGCGGGGTCTCCACTGCGGGACTGACCTCAGGACTCGGGGCCTCAGGACTCCGGGCCGGCGTCCGCGTCCGGCTCCGCCCGCAGCTCTGCCGGCGTCTCCAGCCAGGCCGCGTCCGGTGCGTAGTCGACGGCGACGACCTCACCGTCCTCGAGCGTCGCGGCCCAGGTGTAGAAGTACATGCCCTGCGACGCGCTGTAGCACTCCGGTACGGGGTTGCCGAACTGGAAGTACATCTGCGGTTCCAACCCCTCGAGCGGGTGGAAGAACTCGAACGGACCCATGGACGGGGGAGCCACGTGCTCGTCGATCCGGCCGTCCGCCAGGCGGACCGCCCAGACCCGGAACTGGCCCTGGCCCTCGGTGACCGTGCTGATCCCGAACTCGCAGTCGGCGACGAGGTCCCCGTCACGGTCGACGACGACCCCGTACTCCACCTCCCGCTCCGGCACCGACCCGACGTCGGTCGGGAGGCCGGCGAGGTCGAGCACCACCTCATGTCCCGGATAGCGACGCCCGTCCAGGACCCCCGTCCCGGCGTAGATGGCGCGCACACGCCGGATGTCTGACCCGTCGACCGGAGAGTCGGCCTCGTCCTCCCAGCGGTAGGTCCTCGCGGTGTCGGGTGTCCCGAAGGGGCCGAGGAGCTGCTCGACCCCGAGCCGGGTGGTGTCCCGGGGGGGGTCGGGTGAGCCGGTCGTCGTCGACCTCTGTCAGCTGCTCGTCGGAGGTGGCCGGCGCCGCGGGAGTCTCCGACAGCTGCTCGTCGGGGGCGGCCGGCACCGCCGGCGCATCCGGCAGCTGCTCGTCCGGGCCGCCGTCCGGGTCCAGCAGGACGCTTCCGACCAGGACCGAGGCGATCAGGGTGGCCGAGGCCGCGGCGCCGGTGAGCACGGCCCATCGACGGCGGGCCGAGCCTGCGCGCTCGAGCACCGCTCCCAGGGCTGTCTCCGTGCCCGGCTCGGGCAGGTCGGCGTTGGCCCGCATCAGGTGCTCGCGGATCTGCTCGTCAACGGACATCGTCGTCCACCTCCAGGGTGAGTGCAGCGGCCAACCGCTTGCGGGCGTGGTGAAGGTGGACGAAGCCGGTCGACGTCGAGCAGCCGACGAGGTCGGCGACCTCGGCCATCGGGAGGTCCTCGAGGTAGTACAGGACCACGACCGCCCGCTGCCGGGCGGGCAGGTCACGGATCGCCGCGACCAGGTCGGGGTCGAGCAGCCGGATTCCGTCATCGACGGGTGCGGGATCGGCGGCCGCCTGCTCGACGGCCTCCCGCTTCATCCGGCGCGCGGCCTCGCGCTGCGCCCGCCGGATCGCCACCCTGCGCACCCACAGGTCGGGGCGGTCGAACTCGCGCAGCCGCGACCAGTCCCGGTAGAGCTCCAGGAACGCGTCCTGGGCCACCTCCTCGGCCACGGCCCAGTCGTGCACGACGAACCAGACGGTCCGCACCACCTGCGGATACCGCCCGACGAAGAAGTCCCGGTAGTCGTCGTGCCGGCGACGCCGGGAGGACATCGGCACGACATCCATCATGGTGGACCGGGTCGAGGGGGACATGGGAATCACCTCCACCCGGTAACAGTCCTCAAAAGGCGAGAATCTTTAGCGGCTGCTGCGGCAGGCACCGCTGAGCGGTCACGGAGAAGACCCCGCCCTCAGTCCGCGAACGCCTTCGCCAGGGCGATCATCCGTGACCGGAACTCCTCCGCCCGCTGCGAGCCGTCGGTCGTCTGCACGGCGTTGAGCACCAGCCGCACGAACGTCCACGCGCGCACCCGGTCGGGGTCCAGCCCGGCGGCCTCGCCGACCACGGCAGCCCGCAGCTGCACGTGGGCCCGCAGGTTGTGCGCCCCCGCCAGCTCGTCGGGACGGTTCCACACGACTGGCGCGACGGCATACGCCCACTCCCCCGCGACGGGCTTGGGGTCGATCGCGAGCCAGTCGCCGCGGGCGGGGTCGAGCGGGGCGAGGACGTTGAGGTCGTGCAGGTCCTCGTGGACCAGGCGCGGCGCGGGGGCGTCGTCGAGCAGGTCGGGCAGGGCCGCGAGCGCCTGCTCGGTGAACCGGCGCGGGACGAGCGGGGTCGATTCCGCCAGCTGCTCGCGCCACCGGACCGCCCGCCCTTCCAGCGTGTCGAGCTGGGGCGTGGCCGGCCGGTCGAACCGGCCGAACAGGCCGCCGATCACCTCGCAGGCGTCGAGGAACGGCACGGTGGTCAGGTCCCGGTCCCCGTCGAGCCGTTCCAGGAGCAGGGCGTATGCCACGGGGTCGGCGGCCAGGAGCCGCACCGCACCGTCCCCGTCCCACAGGCGCAGGGCCAGGTGCTCGTGCCGGGCCTCGGGGTGGGGCCAGGTGAGCTTGAGGGCGGCGCGCTCCCGGCCGCGGCGGACCGGGACGACCAGCGCGTTGTGACCGTGCCACGGGTCGCCGTCGACGGTGAGGTCCCACCGGTCGAGGTGGTCGTCGACGAGGCGCGGCAGCCGGTCCAGCCAGGCGTCGCCGTCCGGGTCGCCGGGGGCGTCGGGGGCACGGCCGCCCACCGTGCGGCGGAGGCTGTCGGGGATCGGTGCTGCCATGGGGTCGTCACGCTACGGCGCGCGGGGGTCGCCGGGCAGTCCTACAGTGACGGGAGGGTCTGCTGTGGACTCTCCCCAACGACGAGGAGGCTGTCATGGAAGCCATCGAACCGGCCTACGGAGCCGGTGTCCTGCTGCTCATCGCGGCCGTGGCCGTCGCGCTGCTGCTGTTCCTCATCATGAAGGTCAAGATCCACGCCTTCGTGGCCCTGGTCGCGGTCAGCCTGCTGACCGCGGTGGCCGCGGGCATCCCGCTGGCGGACGTGCCGACCGCTCTCATGAGCGGTTTCAGCAGCACCCTGGGGTCGGTCGCCCTGCTCGTGGCGTTCGGCGTGATGCTGGGCCGGCTGCTGGAGCACACCGGCGGCGCCCAGGTGCTGGCCGACACCCTGATCAACCGGTTCGGGGAGAAGCGGGCGCCGCTGGCGCTGGGCATCGCCGCCCTCATCTTCGGCTTCCCGATCTTCTTCGACGCCGGACTGGTCGTCTTCCTGCCGATCATCTTCACCGTGGCCCGTCGCTTCGGCGGCTCCATCCTCAAGTACGGACTGCCGACCGCCGGTGCCTTCGCCGCGATGCACGCGATCGTGCCGCCGCACCCCGGGCCCGTTGCCGCCGCCGACCTCATGGGCGGCGACATCGGCATCACCCTGCTGCTCGGCATCCCGGTGGCCATCATCGGCTGGTACGTCGGCGCCTACCTCGTCGGTACCTGGCTGGGCAACCGGTTCGACGTCGACATCCCCGACCTGCTCTTCGGCAAGGAGAACGCCGGCGTCGACGACACCCTCGACGACGACGCCGCAGGCGCCTCGGGCAGCACCGCGGTGCGGACCAAGGCCCCCGCCTTCGGCCTCGTGCTGATGCTGCTGCTCCTGCCCTTCCTGCTCATCGCGCTCAACACCGTCGTCGGCACCCTGCGCACGGACGGTCGGATCGCGGAGGACGCCGCCTGGGCCAGCGGTCTGCAGCTCATCGGACAGACCCCCGTCGCGCTGCTCATCACGGTCATCGTGGCCGTGTTCGTGCTGGCCCCCGGACGGTTCAGCATCCCCACCGCCTCCAAGCTCATGGACGAGGCGCTGGGCCCGATCGCGGCGATCATCCTCATCACCGGTGCCGGCGGCATGTTCGGTGGCGTGCTGCGCGCCAGCGGCATCGGCCAGGCGCTCACCGAGTCGCTGTCCGACGTCGGCCTCCCGCTCATCCTGCAGGCCTTCCTCATCTCGACCGCCCTCCGGGTGGCCCAGGGCTCGGCCACCGTGGCCCTGACGACCACCGCCGGACTCATCTCGGCGCAGGTCGCCGCCGAGAACCTCAGCGACGTCAAGATCGCGCTGCTGGTCTTCGCCGTGGCCGCCGGAGCCACCGTGCTCTCGCACGTCAACGACTCCGGCTTCTGGCTGGTCAGCCGGTTCTTCGGGATGGACGAGAAGACCACCCTGAAGACGTGGACGGTCATGGAGACCACGCTCGGCCTGGCCGTGTTCGTGATCGCCGCGCTGCTGTGGCTGGTGCTGTAGTGGCTCCCCCGCGGCACGTCGTCGTCATGGGCGTCACCAGCACGGGCAAGACAACCATCGGTCAGGCGGTCGCCGAGCAGCTGGGCGGTGTCTTCGTGGAGGGGGACAGCTACCACCCCCGGGCCAACGTCGAGAAGATGTCGGCGGGGACCCCCCTCGACGACGACGACCGCCGCCCGTGGCTGCAGGCGCTGGCCGAGCGGATCAGAGAGCTCGACGAGCAGGGCCAGACCTCGGTCACCGGCTGCTCGGCCCTGAAGCGGACCTACCGGGACTGGCTGCGCGAGAGCGGCGCGGACATCTTCTTCCTGCACCTGCACGGCGACTTCGACGTCCTGCTGGAGCGGATGGAGAAGCGCGAGCACTTCATGCCGCCCTCGCTGCTGCAGTCGCAGTTCGACACCCTGGAGATGCTCGAGGAGGACGAGCGCGGAGCGCTCGTCGACGTCGGCGGGACGGTCGAGGAGGTCGTCGAGGAGTCGATGCGCGCGATCCGGGAGTGACGTCCCCCACGGTCCCGACCCCTGTGCTGCGCGCTCGACCCGAGTAGCCTGAGAAGCAGGAGTCAGGCCCGGTCAGGGGTCCGCCCCGGACGGTCCGACTCCGGGAGGAGACGGTCATGGCCACCCACGCGCACCCCGCGACACCACCGCAGATCTCCGACCGGGCCGGCACGGCGGCCCTGATCCTCGGGGCCCTGTTCCTCGCCTCGACGGTCCTGACCTTCGTCCTCAGCCTGACCGGCCTCCTGGACTGGCCGAACTGGGCACGGGCCCTGGGGCTGGCCGGACTGCCGGTCGGGTTCCTGGGCACACCGGTCGCCTACGCCCTGGCCCGGCAGGGACCGGGTCGTCGGCGGGGGCTGGCCGGGCTGGCCATCCTGGCCGTCGCCCTGGCGGCCTTCGTCGCCCTGCAGTTCGCCATGGGCTGACGGCCACCCGGGGCCGGACCCCGGCTGTCGACCCGTTGCGGACCGGCTGCGTCTGCGTCTGCGTACGCTCCGGGTCATGACGACGCCATCACCCGACGACACCCGCACGATGCACGAGCGCATGCTCGCCGGCGACCTCTACATCGCCGACGATCCCGAGATCGCCGAGGCGGCCGACGTCTCCCACGACCTCATGGGCGCCTACAACGCGACGACGCCACGGCAGGAACCGCTGCGCCGGGAGCTGCTCGAACGGCTGCTGGGCTCGATCGGTGAGGAGACGGTGATCCGCCCGCCGTTCTACGTCGACTACGGCACGAACATCCGGATCGGGGCGCGGTGCTTCGCCAACTTCGGGCTGACGGCCCTGGATGTCGCCGACATCACCATCGGCGACGACGTGCAGATCGGCCCGCACGTGCAGCTGCTCACCCCGACCCACCCGGTCGAGCCGGGGCTGCGGCGGGACAAGTGGGAGTCCGCCCAGCCCATCACCATCGGCGACAACGTCTGGCTCGGCGGTGGGGCCGTCGTCTGCCCGGGCGTGACCATCGGCGAGAACACCGTCGTCGGCGCCGGCGCCGTCGTCACCCGCGACCTGCCGCCGAACGTGGTCGCGGTCGGCAGCCCGGCCCGGGTGGTGCGCGAGCTCACCGACTGAGGGACGTCACCCGAGGCACGGGAAGGTCTCGTCCGGTTTGCCCGGACAGAGCTACCGCCGACCTGCGGAAACGCGCGCGGACCGCGGGCAAACCGGACGAGACCCCGCCAGACCGCGAGAGGTTCAACCCTGCGAGACCTCGGCAGGCCGGCCCACCCGAGCCCCGGCCGTCAGGGCAGCTCCACCACCGTGGCGCCCTCGTCGTCGTCCTTCTTGCCGGTCACGGCCTTGACCGTCCCGACGACGGTGCCGACGAGCGACTCGCCGCCCCAGTACTCCGCCGTGTCGCCGTCCACCCGCAGCACGACGTTGTCCGGGTTCTCCGGCCCGCCGTCCATGAACGCCGAGGCGCCCTTGCTCCACAGCCTCTCGACCAGGGCCCGGTCGCGCACGACCGTCGCGGTCCCGGCCAGCGAGACCCACGCCTTCATCGACGAGTACGCCACGTTGACCTGCGGGTTGGCCTCCACGTCCCGCACGACGGCGCTGCTGTCGCGCACGAGGAAGAGCACGTCGCCGTCCTCCTCGGCCACCTGCGTCGACAGCGGCCGGCTCGTCAGCCGCCCGTGCGAGGAGCTGGAGTCGACCGTCGTGAGCATCGCGATGTCCATGCTCTCGATGAGCTCGTGGACCTTGCGCACCTCCTCGGGGTCGCTGCTGACGTTCACCGGGTCGGCGGGGCTGCTGTCGTGGTGCTCGGTCATGACTGCTCCTTCGGTTCGATGGTCTCGGCCGCCACCTGCTGGCTCGCGGCGTACGCAGGGTCACGCAGACGCGCCCACAGCGGGTGCGTCCAGGTCCCGGCGGGCGGGTGCCCGACGGGGTCGTGCCGCCGGGTGCAGTCCCGGTCGGTCCACCTGATCTCCAGCCTGCCGCGCTCGTGCCACGGCTGCCCGGGGGCGGCCACGAACAGCCGGTATGCCGTCGGCGGGTCGTCCACGTCGGCGCCCTTCCCCGGGGTCGGCTGGGGCGTCGCAGAAGGGCCCTCTCCGCCCGCCCACGACGGGGCCGGCGCGGGATCCAGCCGCAGGAGCAGCGGCCCCCGCCGGGTGCTCAGCGGCAGCAGCGTCGTCACCGGGCCGTGGTCGTGCCGGTCCCGGACGGCCAGCACGTGCCGCCCGACGGTCCCCGTCCCGGTGGAGGCGAGGAGCACGTCGCCCGCGGCCGGCCCGTCGATCCGCACGGCGAGCCCCTCGAGGTCCCGGCCCTGCCGCCTCCCCGTCGCCCGCGACCAGCGGACGAGACAGGGGTGCGGCCCCGGGTCGTCGAGCAGCGCGACGCCGCTCCGCGGACCCGGCGTGACCGAGAGGGTCCCCGCACCGCATACCCCCACGGGGTGCAGCGCCCGGGTCCCCCGCAGCCGCGCGGTCAGCCCGAAGGCGGCGGCGAACAGCGCCCCGCCGGCCCGCCCGAGCGTCTCGGCGGCCAGGTTCGCGGAGGTGGAGACGCTCTCGCGGTGCTCCCCCGTCACGGCGTGAGGACGACCTTGATGCAGCCGTCCTCCTTGTCGTTGAAGGTCTTGTACATCTCCGGCGCCTGCTCCAGCGGCACCCGGTGCGTGGCCAGGTTCTCCAGGTCGAGCACGTCCTCGGAGCCGCTGACCAGGTCGTAGAGCTCGTCGGTCCAGCGCTTGACGTGGCACTGGCCCATCCGCACCTGCACGCCCTTGTCGAAGAGCTGCATCATCGGCATCGGGTCGGCCATGCCGCCGTACACGCCGCTGATCGAGACCGTGCCGCCCCGGCGCACCGCGTCGATCGCTGCGTGCAGCGCCGCCAGCCGGTCGACGCCGGCGGTCTCGATCGCCTTGCGGGCCAGGGGCTTGGGGAGCCGCTTGGCCGCGCCGACCGCCGCACCCAGGAACGGGCTGCCGTGCGCCTCCATGCCGACGGCGTCGATGACGCTGTCCGGCCCGCGGCCGTCGGTCAGGTCGCGCAGCGCGTCGCCGACGTCCTTGACCGAGCTGAAGTCGACGATCTCCGCGCCGAACTGGCGGGCCAGCTCGTTGCGCTCGGGGATCCGGTCGACGCCGACCACCCGGATGCCCTTGTGCCGGGCCGACCGCACGGCCAGCTGCCCGACCGGGCCCAGCCCGAGCACGGCGAGGGTCCCGCCCTCGGGCACGTCGGCATACTCCAGGGCCTGCCAGGCGGTGGGCAGGATGTCGGAGAGGTAGAGGACCCGCTCGTCGGGCAGGTCGGAGGCCACCTTGACCGGCAGGAAGTCGGCGAACGGCACGCGCACCATCTCGGCCTGCCCGCCGGGGACGGCCCCGTAGAGGGCGGTGTAGCCGAACAGGCTCGCCCCCTTGCCCTGGTCGTAGTTCTGGGTGGTCTCGCACTGGGCGAACAGCCCGCGCTCGCACATCCAGCAGCGCCCGCAGCTGATGTTGAACGGGATGACGACCCGGTCGCCGACCTGCAGGTTCTCGACCGCGCTGCCGACCTGCTCGACGATCCCCATGAACTCGTGGCCGAGGATGTCGCCGGGCTGGAGGTAGGCGGCCAGCACGTTGTAGAGGTGCAGGTCCGACCCGCAGATCGCGGTCGAGGTGACGCGGATGACGGCGTCCGTCGGTTGCTCGACGACGGGGTCCGGCACCTCCTTGATCTCGACGTCCTGAAGTCCCTGCCAGGTGAGTGCTCGCATGCGTCCACGCTAGGGCGGGTATGCCGTTCCGGCACCTCGGAGCATCGCCCGCCCTCGACGGGACGGGCCGGGATGACGGGACGGGCCGGGATGACGGGTGCCGACCCGGCCGGCCCGGTCGACGGCGGTGCGAGGATGCGCCCATGCCCAGGTCCGCCGTGCGACGCCGCGACGCGCGGGCCAGGAGCGGCGGCGCCCCGCTCGCGGCGGGCCAGGTGGCCGCTCTCGTCCTCGCGGCGGTCGGCGTGCTCACGGGGTACGGCCTCGTGCTGTGGGGCCTGGACCGCGGGTTCGACGGGACCGACGAGGGTTTCGTCTACACGATGATCGCCAGCGACCGCGCCGCCGTGGGCGAGGCCTGGGGCTTCCAGCACCTCCTGCACCCGCTCTACGAGGCCACCGGGGGCAGGGTGCTGGCCTTCCGAGCCCTCCGGGTGCTGGGGTATGCCGTCACCTCGGTCCTCCTCGTCCTGACGGCCCGGTGCGTGGCGGGGGCCGCCGGGGTGGCGGTTCCACGCCATACCTGGTGGTTCGTCCTGCTCGTGGCCCAGGCCGGCACGCTGCTGGCGTGGAGCTACCCGCCGCGCTACCTGAGCTACAACGAGGTCTCGGCCTGGATGAGCCAGCTGATCTGCGCCGCTGTCGTGCTCGGGCTGGCCGCCCGGGGGCAGGGCCTGCGGACCCCGTCGGGATGGCTGCCGTGGGCGGTCGCCGGGCTGCTGGTGCCGCCGCTGCTGTTCGCGAAGTTCACGGCGGCCCTGGTCTGGCTGCCCCTGGTCCTGCTGGCGACGCTGCTCTCGCCGTCGGTCCGGTCGGCGGCGGGCAGGGCGGTGGTCTTCCTGGGCGCCGGGGGGCTGTCCGCCCTGGGTCTGGTCGGGGCGGGCAGGCCGTTCGTCGGCAGCGTCACGCGGTCCTGGGGGATGCTCACCGACCCGACGGTCCAGGCGGTCAGCGACCACTCGGTCTCGGAGATCCTGGAGACGTACGTGGACTCGGCGCTCGAGACGGCCCTGGCGGGGCTGGGACCGGTCCTGATGCTGGTCGTCCTGGCGGTGCTGGTGCGGAGGGGGTTGGGGCGGCATGTCGTGCTCGTGATGCCCGTCGCCCTGGCCGTCTGGCTGCTCGTGCTGCCGCTGGGCTCGTGGGCGAAGCTCGGCACCGTCGGCACGGTGATGGGGGTCGGCGGTGCGGCCGTCCTCCTGGTCGCCGTGGTGCCGGCACGCACCGGCCGCGGCACCGTGCTCGCCGGGGTCTACGCCCTCGGGCTGGTGCTGGTCACCCCCGTCGTGGCCGGCGTGGGCACGAACAACCCGATCATGGGGCAGACGATGTGGGCCGCCACCGTCTGGGCGGTCCTGCTCGGGACGGCGCTGGCGGTGCTGGCGGCCGGTGGTCCGTCGACCGGCGGGGGCCTTCGTGCCGGGTCGGCGGGTGGTCGGTGGCCGTCGGCATCGGTGCACCGCAGCGCGCCGCTCCTCACCGGGGCGCTGCTGGTCTGGGTGACGGTGGCGCTCGTCGCGACGGACAGCTTCGTCCACCCGTACCGGTTGCAACCCCTCCAGGAGCAGACGACCACGACGTCGGTGCCCGAGCTCGCCGGCATCCGGCTGACCCCGGAGCAGGCGGCCACGGCCGACCGGCTCCGCTCCGTGGCCGAGCAGGAGGACGTCGCCGGGGTGCCCGCGGTCGCCATCAACGCGCCGGGGCACCTGTTCGTCTTCAACCGCAGCGGGTGGGCCAGCCCGTGGCGGGACGGCATCTGGCGCGCCACGATCGAGGAGTCGTGCCGCACCGACCGCCCCGAGGACCTGTTCGTCCTCGACCCCGGTGACGACGCCCTCTGACCGTCCGGGGACGCACGGACCTGGTCGAGGCTCTCGTCGCGTGCGGCTACGCGTTCCCGGACGACTTCCGCGTGGTCGACGAGTTCGCCGGCACGGTGGTCTGGCGGCTGCGGTAGGTCCGCGGGCGCAGCACCTCAGCGGGCACGACCCCCGGTCCGGGCGCCACCGCCCGTAGTCATCTCCGTCGGCGCCAGCCGCACCCGCACCGGCCCCGGCGTCGTCCGCCCGTCGACCGGCATGCCCTTCTGCGTGATGACGACGACCCCCTCGTCGGCGAGCGTGCACGCCACCGCCCGGGCCACCTGCGTCAGGGCCTGCCGGCGCGCGGGGTCGACCGTACCCGCCGCCTCCGAGGGGCACAGCGTCCTGTCCGGTCCGCGTGCCTCCGCCAGCCGCAGGATCTCCGTCCGCAGCCGCTCCTCGAGCTCGGCCGTCGCGCCGAAGGTCGCCACCGCGTCGTCCAGCCGCCGCAGGAACCGGGCGAACCCTCTGCCCGCCCGCCCCTGCCGCCGCGAGGACGTCACCACGCGCGTGCCGTCGGTACTCGTCCACGGCATACCCCCGTCGCGCAGCGCGTGCACGAGCTGCACGTCCTCGCCGTCGTCGAGCGCGGGGAACCCGCCCGCCCGGTCGTACGCCGACAGCCGCACCCCCAGGTTGGCCCCGTTGATCCCCAGGTGACCCTCGGCCAGGTGGTGCTGCGCGTGCCAGAGGCGGGCGGACTCAGAGCCGTCCTCGCGCGGCTCCACCGTGCCGAGCACCAGGTCCAGTCCGCGGTCGGCCAGGTCGCGCTGCGCGCGGAGCCAGGTATGCGGCACGCGCGAGTCCGCGTCCGTGCTGGCCACCCAGACGGTCGCCGGGTCGAGGGCGGCCAGGGCGTCGTGGGCACGCCCGGCCTCCACGCCGTCGGCGCGAGCCGCGCCCAGGGTGCCGGCGTCGCTGTCCTCGACGACCCAGCGGACGTCGGGATGCGCGGCCGCCACCTCGCCCCCCGGTCGGCCGTGCCGTCCGTGCAGCGGTGCAGGACGACGGACACGACCACCGGGAGGTCGACCTCGACGGCCGCCGAGGCGATGTCGGCCAGGCATCCCGCGATCTCGTCCTGCTCGTCGCGGGCGGGCACGACGACGAGGACCGCGGCCAGCGCGGGTCGGTCGTCGGTCTCGTTCCTGGCTCGCACGGGGGCATCTTCACACGGCCCTTGAGCGATGGCCGGTAGACGCCTCAGGTCGGCCGGCGTCCGCGTGGGAGTCACCGGTTTCGAGATGCACGCCGATGCCCCCGTGGGTAATCTCCGTCCGCATGTCACGTGTGAGACGGATCACCCCAGCCCTGACCTCGTTCGCCATCGCCGGTGCGCTGGTCGCTCCCGCCGGAGCGACGACGACCCAGAACGACAGCGACCTTGCACCCCTCTCGGACGCCGTCGAGGAGTTCCTCGCCGGCGCCGGATCGTCCCTGGAGGTCGTGGTCACCGTCGAGGACCGCTCCGCGCTCGAGCGGCTCGCGGGCCTGGACGCCGACCTGCAGACGACCCGGACGCTGCCGATGGCCCTGGCCACGCTGTCCCCGGCCCAGATCCGCGAGGTCGCCTCCTGGGAGAGCACCCGCAGCGTCTGGGAGAACGCCCGGGACGAGTACTACCTGGACGACAGCATCGAGATGATCAACGCCGACGACGTCTGGTCCGGTCAGAAGCTGCGGCGGGGCTACGACGGCTCCGGCGTCACCGTCGCGGTCACGGACACGGGTGTCGACCCCACGCACCCCGACCTCCCCCACGGGGACAAGGTCGTCCACAACTTCGCCGTCGTCGGCGACCCGCTCAGCGACACCAACGTCACCTTCGTGGACAGCCCGGTGAGCATCGACGACCACGGCCACGGCACGCACGTGTCCGGCACGATCGCCGGCACCGGTGCTGCCAGCGACGGCCACTTCACCGGCGTCGCTCCCGGTGCCGACATCCTCAGCTTCAAGCTCGGCTCTCGGCCAACGTCCTCAGCTGGTGGGCCATCCAGGCCTACGACTGGATCCTCACCGAGGGCGACGACCTCAACGTCCGGGTCGTCTCCAACAGCTGGGGCGGCGGCGGCGGCAACGACTACGACCCCGAGGACCCGGTCAACATCGCCACCAGGGCCGCCTACGACGAAGGCGTCGTCACGGTCTTCGCCGCCGGCAACTCGGGCAGCCCGAACACCATGGGCCGCAACGCGGTGTCGCCGTACGTCGTCGCGGTCGCGGCCGCCAACAAGGACTTCAGCCTGGCCAGCTTCTCCTCGACCGGACGGCCCGACGACAACCAGGACCGCGACGCCGGCGGCGGTCTGTACCGACCGACCGTCACCGCCCCGGGTGTGGACATCGGCGCCGCCAGGTCCAGCACCGCGACCCTGATGTCCACCGGCGTCATCACCGAGAACCCCTTCTACACGCGGGCCAGCGGTACGAGCATGGCCACACCGCACGTCTCCGGGACCGTGGCGCTGATGCTGGAGGCCAACCCGGCTCTGTCCGCCCGCGACGTCATCGACATCCTGGAGTGCTCCGCCGTCGAGATGCCCGGCTACGCCTCCTTCGAGGTGGGCGCCGGCATGCTGGACGCCCAGGCCGCGGTGAAGTGGGCCGAGCAGGGGCGCACCAACTGCAAGCCGGCCGACGACAGCGGGCTGGTGCCCAGCGGCGACCCGACGCCGATCGCCGGGACCGTGCTTCCCGGCGGCTACCTCGTGGACACCGGCCTCGGGGACGTGGACGAGCAGTTCTGGAGCTACCACGAGGTCGAGGTGGGCGACGGGACGGCGGCGCTGTCCGCGGCCATCGCCTGGGACAACCCGGTCGACAACGTCTACCTGTTCCTCTACGACCCCGAGGGCAACGAGGTGGCCTCCTCCGCCGGACTCCTGGACACGCCCATCACGGAGCGTGAGGTGATGACCACCAGTCCCTCAGCGGGGACGTGGACCGTGGGGGTCGTCGGCCGGGTGAACACCGTCCGTCACGCCGTACACCGGTCAGGTGCAGACCTACGTCGAGGACTCCACCCAGGGTGGTGGCGGCGGCAAGGGCTGACGCACCGCAGGACCCGTTCGGGCAGGGTGGTCCCTCACCCTGCCCGAACCCCGTCCGCCGACCAGACGGTCAGGACGAAGTGCTCCTCCACGAGGTGGCTGCGACGCTCCAGACCGGCGGCGGCCAGCGCCTCGTCGAGGATCGCGTGCACCTCCTCACCGGTCAGCGGCCAGCCGACGATCTCGTGCCGCCAGTGGCAGGCGACCACGGTCGCCCGGTCCGACCCCGGCCCCGTGACCAGCTCCCCCACCCGCCGGGCCAGCTCCCGCAGCCGCCCGGGCGAGAGGAAGTAGCCCACCTCCGACAGCACCACGAGCTCCACCGACTCCCCGGCGAGCGCCTCCTCCAGCCGCCCCCACTCCTCCGGCAGCGACGCGTGCACCGTCCGCAGCCGGTCGGTCCCCTCGACCCGGCCCAGCGCGGCGGCGACGACTCGTCCACGGCCACGACCGCGTCGCACCGCCCGAGCAGGTCGTCCGCGAGAGCGCCAACGGAGCACCCGACCTCCACGCCCACGGCGTACCTCTCGTGCGGCAGCGCCGCCAGGGTGAGGGCGCGCTTGCGGCGTTCGTACCAGCTCGTCCGCACCTCCCACGGGTCCTCCTCGCGGGCGTGCAGGTCCTCGAACGGGCTGCTCTCCCCCGGCTCGGCGAGCAGCAGCGTCTCCCACGGGCGGGCGAAGTGGGCCAGCATGTCCGGCCGCAGCAGCACCTCGTCACCGGGCCGGTCGGACAACGGCTCGACCTGGGACCGGTGGCCCGCGACCGCCCGCGCCTTGCGCTCGCGCACCTCGTCGGACAGGTCCACCCGGCGGGCCTGGTCCCACGGCAGCGCGTCGGGGCCTTCCCAGTGCCAGAGCCAGACCGGGTACTCCAGCAGCCGCCCGTCGCTGCGCCACGCCGCGGCGGCGGCCGACCGGGCGGCGGCCTCGTGGTCGGGGTGCCCGTCGCAGCGGTACGGCGCGAGCAGCACGCTCTCCCCCGGCCGCACCAGCCGCACGAGCGCGGCGGTGAGCTCGTCCTGCTCGTCGGTCAGCCCGCCGTCGGCGAGCCCGAGCAGGTGCAGGCGGGCCCGCGGGGCGAGCAGCGCGATGACCTCGCAGGCCTCGGCACGGCGGATCCGGGCCAGGTCGGCGGGCGTGTGCGTGGGTGAGCGCGGGTGGGAGGCCTGCCCGTCGGTGGCGACGACGACGTCGAGGTCCACGTCCGCGGGCAGCCCGGCGAGGAGCCCGCCGAGCCCGAGGGTCTCGTCGTCGGGGTGGGCGGCGACCACGAGCAGGTGGGTGGTCCCGGTCAGGTCGAGGGGTATGACGTCGCGCCACCGGGGATCCTCGGCCCACCGGGCCTCGTCGGTCGGTAGGTCGCCGGAGGGGGTCAGGCCGGAGGCGCCGGGAGCCTCCTTGACCCTGTCGCGACCGGTGGGCGCGTCGCTCCGGCCGCTGGCGCCCGCGCTCACGCCCACGTCACCGCCATCCCGTCGGCGACCGCCCGGCCGACGAGCGCGGCGTCGCGCCCGGCCTTGTGCTGGCGCAGGTAGAGCTGCAGATCGGCCACCCGCGCGGCGTGCTCCTCCTCGCCGGCCAGCGGGCCGGGACCGAGCGCGTGGGCGGCGGCGGTGAGAACGGTCTCGCACGCGTCGTGGACGACGTGGCGCACGCGGACGCAGCGGGGCCAGGCGTGCTCGCCCTGGACCAGCCCGGCGTCGACGGCGGCGGCCGCGTCGGTGATGACGGCCGCGGCGGCCGTCAGAGCCGTGTCGGCCTGTCCGAGCAAGGACAGGGCGATCTGGTCGGGCTCGCGCTCGATGGCGGCCCGACGCATCCGGCGGGCCAGGCCCATCGCGCCACCGAGCCAGCAGGCGGCCACGCCCAGGCCGCCCCAGGCGAAGCCGGGGCGGGTGAGGTACCATCCCGGGTCGCCCACCGGCACCCCCGGCACGTCGGTAAGCCGCAGGCCGGTGGAGCGGACCCGAGGCAGACCGCGGGCGACCCACGGCTCGTCGACGAGCTCGACACCCGGGGAGGACAGGTCGACGGCGACGAGGACACGGCGCTCGGCGTCTACCCAGGCGGTCACGAGGGCGGAGTCGACGTGCTCGGCCAGGGAGCACCAGGGCTTGCGGCCGGACAGGACGAGGCTGGTGGTTCGGGTGGTTCCGGCAGCCCCGGGGGTCCTGGGACCTGCGGCTGAGGTGAGGGAGTCGGGTGAGGCCTGGCCCGGCCCGGCCCCGAGCTGAGCAGGCCGGACCTCGAGCCGCGCCCCCGGCCCCTCGGCCGCGTAGACGGCCCACGTGCCCGAGGCGGGCGGGACGGCATACCCCGCCTCGGCGGCCTGGGCGAGGATGGCGACGGCGTCGAGGTGCGGCTCGAGGGCGCGGGCGACCGTGAGGTCGGCCGCGGCCAGCTCTGCGAGGCCGCGCCACAGCTCGGCGGTGCGGCCGGTGCCGGGCAGCGGGAGCAGCGAGGCCGCGCGGTCGGCGAGCGCCAGGGCGGCGACCGGGTCGCCGGCGGCGGCGCGCGCATCGTCGAGCAGGGCGGTCAGGCCGGGGTCGTCGGGTGCCTGCGGGGACCAGGGGTCGAGACCGATCACGGACCCATGGTGCCGTCCGCGCGGGCCCGGCGCTCGGCCTCTCCGGCCATCCGGGCGAGCATCGCCCGGAACACGATCTTGTGGGCCGGCAGCTCGGCCCACCAGAAGGCCTGTCCCGCGCGTCCCACCGGGTGGAACTCAAGCCGCTGGACGAGCCGCGACCGACCGGCGCCTGCCGCCTCGGGGGTGTCCACCTCGTAGGTCATCCGGGCGGTCCCGGGCATCCGCTGCTCGGAGACGAGCGTCAGGCGGCGACCGGGGTCCACCGCCTCGACCCGCCAGCCGTCGACCGGGTCGCCGACGCCCAGCTCGCGGTCGGGGCGGCCGCGGTTGCCCGGGCCGCCCACCGCCCGGTCGAGGACGCCCCGGACCCACCAGAGGCGGCTCGCGGCATACCAGCCGGGGTCCCCGCCGAGGTCGGCGACGCACGTCCACGTGGTCGTGGCCGGCGCGTCGACGGGGCGCTCCCTGCGCTCGCGGAAGGCGCCGTCCGCGTCAGGGGTCAGACCGGCCCTCACCGGGCACCGCCGGGAGACCGGCGTCCGACGCCGCAAGGCTGGGGCCGCGGGCCGGAGGGCGGGGTGGAGTCCACGCTGCGAGGCTACTGCGGTGGCGGACTGGACGACCGCTGAATCATCATGAAGCCATGGCCGATCCCACCGCCCCGTCACGGACATCGCCCGGCGCGCCAGGGCACACGGGTTTACCCCGTTCGGAGAACCTCCGGTCGGCCTCCCTGACTGCACTCTGGCATGCCCACCGCCGACCGCACGCTGCCGCCCCTCCTCGCCGGAAGTCTGGGCCCGACGCACGTGACGGTGGGACCGGGCGTCCCGACCTGCGGCCGTCGGGGCCCCCACCGGCAGGGACGGGCAGGTGTAGAGGGGCCACCCGGCGTGGGCATGATGGCGGAAGCCAGGAGGTGCCTGCACCGGGGACGCGGTCAGCAGGAACTGCCGCCGTCCGACCGGCCCGATGTGTGGCACGTCAGCTAATGGTTGCCGTCGCCGCGACGAAGTACCACCCTTACGGATGTCCGCGCATCGCCTTCGGCGGCCGCCTGGGAGGGGGTCGACGTCCGCTGCCCGCGCTCGGCGAACGCGTCTAGTGCTCCCGCGCACAGCCAGCCTCGGTCGACCACCGGCTCGGTACCCGGCAGTCCGTTGTCCTCCTCGCCGACCCAGTCGTGGGCCAGGTCGACGTCACCGGGAGACACTTCCTGCCTGAGCAGGGCGATGCGCTGGTGGTCGTCGTCCAGCTCCGGCTGCCAGTCGGATGGCGGAGCCGGACGCGACGAACCGCAGGCCCGTCCCTCCGAAGCGCCAGCCCACCGTCGAGCGAGCCGGAGGGCGACGTAGGGCGGGCGGAACCAGGTCACCGGCTGGTCGGCCGCGTCCTGGACGATAGCCCCCGCGTCGAGAAGGGTCCGACGGACTGAAGGGGCCCGCCGGCCGACTGGTCGCGGTGGTCGGGGCCGTGCAGCGCCAACTCGTGGCCGGCTGCGGGCACGTCCCGCAGCACCTCGGTGTGACGGCGCACCCGGTTGGCCATGACGAGAACGTGGCGCTGGCCCCCCGGTACGCGAGGGTCCAGGACGGCCACCGTTCTGCCGGGGTCGGGGCCGTCGTCGTACCGGCACACCGCGTCGTCGAGGGTGAACCCCTCCACGGCCTGCCCCGTCCCGATGCCGCCCAGCCCGGCGCGTGCGATATCGCCCAGACGACCCATGTCACCCCACCTCTCCGGCGTCGGGTTGGCCGCCCGACCGAGTCGATCCTAGGTGTACTAGGCCACCGTGGCGGGGCCGGTTGGAGCCGCCGTAGGTCCCCGGCCCGCCAGGGCCGCGGAGGCGTCCCGCGTGCCGAACGACCTTGAAAACCCGTCTCCAGGCCTCCTCACGCTCGCCCCGGGCGGCCTCGCGTGCGGCGGTGGGCAGGTATGCCGCGGCGGCACCCAGGAGCACGGCGGCTCGGCGGGCGCGTCCTGGCGGTTCCCCGAGGGCCCTGTCCACCGCGACGGACGAGCGGCCGTTGCGATAGCTGCGACGGAGCAGGGCCCCGGTGGTCACCCGCTCCGGGACCGGACGTTCCACCACCAGCGCGTCGGGGGCCCAGACCGACCGCGCACCGGCGAGGGCGAGCTGACGGAAGAACAGCGTGTCCTCGCCCCCGCTCCGGCCGAGGCGGGGGTCGAAGCGCACCCCCGCCCGAACCACCAGGTCGAGGTCGACGAGAACGTTCCCGCCACCGACGTCACCGGTGAAGGGACCGGCCGGGCGTTCGGCGCGGGAGAGCATCGCGCGCACGTCCGGGCGGTGCAGGATTGCTGGATCCTGACGCACGGGGCCGGTGACCACGTGGGCGTCCCACCGTTGCTGCGCCACCAGGAGAGCGTCCAGCCACCCGCCCTGCGGAAACTCGTCGTCGTCGAGAAGGACGAGGAAACGGGCACCGTCCAACAGCGCCTGGTCCACTGCGGCGTTGCGGACGCTCACCACGTCCCCCTGGCCGACGTGGTGCAGTCGCACACCACCCGAGCGCACGGCCGGGTGGTCTCTTAGCACGTCCGCCGAGGCGTCGGGGTCGTTGTCGAGGAGAACGACGGCGCAGCCCTGACGCTCCCCGACCTCCTGGACCAGTGCGGTGGCCAGGTCACCCGCCCAGACCACCCGACGGAACGTCGGGACGGCCACGACCACTTTGCCGTTCACCGGACACCCCCCGTCCGCCTCACCAATCGCGGGTGCCGCCACGTCAGCAGGGCAAGCAGCAGGACGATCATCCCGTTGCAGACGACCGTGGCGATGACCGGACCGACGGCTCCTAGCGACAGCGCGAGCACCACGGACAGCCCGACGTTGAGCAGTCCCAGGGACACCCCGAGCCGGGCACGGGTGGCGGCGGCCAGAGGCGCTGCCCACGCGGCGACGAGCGGGGAGGAGGCACACGTCAGCCCCCCGTAGATCCCCAGCCAGGTGTACAGGTCCTGTGGCGTGCCCACCGCACCGCGGCCCAGCACCTGACCGATCCAGGGACCGACCCAGATGGTCACGGCGGCGAGCACCACCCCGACGAGGGTGAACACCACGGAGGAGGAGACCAACCGACGGATGACCTCGACTCCCTCTTCCTTGACCCTGGCGCGGGAAAACCACACAGTCAGCAGACCCCCCAGCGCGACCGGCACTGCGGTGACCAGCCCCGTGATCCGGCTGGCCAGGCCGTACTGACCCGCGGCCGCCGATCCCGTGGTCGCCATGATGATGACCGGGTCGAAGAGGTAGACAAGCACGTTGGACAGAGCCCACCCCGTCATCGCGCCGCTAAGCCCGGTCAGCACCACACCGTCCAGCCCGCTGTCCGCAGCATCCCCCGGTCCGTGGAGACCCACGAGCCGCCGGGTGAGGAAGCGGTAGGTGAGATAGGGCGCGACGAAACCGACCATGCTCGCAGCCACGATCGTGGACAGGTCCTGCCTCAGCCCCAGGGCCAGGATCAGGACGGGCAGGCCGACGAGCGTGGTCGTGGCCAGGGCGAGGTGGCTGACGGCCGTCCGACCGACACCCTCGAGCACCCCATGGTGACCGGAGATCGGCAGGACGACCACCGCCGCCACGGCCACCCACAGGACCGACCAGGCGAAGCCCCATCCCACCCCGGGACCGAGCACCGGCAGCAGCACCACGGCCGCACCCAGCACGACCGCAGCCTCCTTCGTCCCGGTCGAGCGCAGGGCGCGCACGGTGGGACCCGCCCTCGCCGGGTCCTCGGCGACCACCACCCGTGCGGTGCTGGCCAGACCGTGGGACAGGATCTGGATGGCGGGCCACACCGAGGTGATGACAATGAACCGGCCGTAACCCACCTCGCCGAGCGCCTGGGTGATCAGCGGGATGCGCACCAGCGATCCTGCCAGCACCACCGCCTGGGACAACCCGTAGGACAGAAGGGTCAGCGTCCAGGGCGTGGCCAGACCCCGGGCCCGCCCCTCAGGCACCGCGAGGTCCGCCGCGGCGAGGAGCGGCCCTCGCCGACTCACGGAGGAGGTTCACCGATCCCAGGGCGTAACGACGGACGGTCCGACGAGGGTCGTTGGTCAACCGGTGCAGCCACTCCAGGTGGAGTCGCTGCAGCACGACCGAGGCACGCTTCTCCTCCCCGGCCAGGATGCGCAGCCACCCGCCACAGGTCATGACGATCGCGGGGGGAAGCAGGAGGCGGTGGGCCCGCGTCCAGAACGCCTCCATCGGCATTCCCAGGCCGACCAGCACCACGTCGGGGTGGACGTCTCGCAGGTCGGCGAGCACCGGCGACCAGTCCTCGTGGTAGCCGCGTCGCGTGAACGAGCTGCACGGGCAGGTCCACCTCGAGCGTGCGGCCCGCCCGCTCTGCCAGGGATGACCGGTCGCCCCCTCCCGGGGCCCCGCCCAGCACCGCCACCCGCACCGGCCGACCGAGCGAACCGGCCATCCAAGACAGGACTGCTGGCGCCAGGTCCGAGGTCGCCACCTTGACGACCCGCTCCCCCGCGGCGGCGGCGACGATGGGCCAGGATATCCCGTCGGCGTATCCCGCGTCGGCGGTGTTGAAGGCCGCGACGAAGTCGGGCCGGTCGACCAGGTTGAGCGACGTCACGTGGGCCGCGGCGAGGACGAGGGGGCGAGGGTCGTCCAGCAGGTCGGTGATTGCGGCCGCCCCCACGGTCCACGGGTCCTCAACCAGTCGCAGGCCGGAGACGTCGACCGTGCGGAACTGGGAGAGCCGACTCGGCACCGGACCCGTCGGCCGACGAAACTCGGCCCGCACCTGCCGCGGGGGTGCGGCCGGGACGAGCTCGGCGGTGCGCCGCGACCGGAGCCGGAGCTTGCGCAGCACGCCGACGGGGTCGGTGGCGACGGCGTAGAACCCGTGGCGGAGGAGCTGTGCGCGCGCTCCCGCACCCTTGGCCACGGCGGCCATCCGGTAGTGCTGCCCGCTGCGCAGGGCGCGTGCCGCTGCACGAGACAGCACCGGATCCCGCATCCACTCCTCATACCCGGCGGTCGTCGTCCCCCGCAGCCGGGCACGGACCAGCTCCGCCGCCAGGAACTGCTCACGGTATGTCGTCGCGCTCACCCCCCCGCCGTGCAGGACGTATCCGCCCAGGACGCGGCCGGGAGGCCAGACCACCCGCCGTCCGGTGGCGACCAGACGCTGGGCCAGCTCGAGGTCCTGGGTCCGCATGAACGTCTCGTCGAAGCCGCCCGCGTCCAGAAGGTCCTGCCGCCGGAGCAGCCCGCTGGCCAGGGACACCGGCATGGTCTCGGCGCGCCGCAGGGACTCGGTGGCCTCGTCCCAGTCGTCGAACGGCACGTAGGTGCCCAGGACCGTGCCGTCCTGACCGAGGTAGTGCAGGAGGCCGCCGACGACCACGACGTCGTCGGTGAGGTAGGGCAGCTGCGTCTCGATCTTGTCGGGGTACCAGACGTCGTCCGCGTCCAGGAACGCGACGAGCTCGCAGGTGGCGTGCCGGACCCCGCGGTTGCGGGCATGGCCCGAACCACGGGCCTGCGCCTCGACCAGGCGGATGCGCGCGTCCCGCGAGGCGACCTCCGCCACGACCGCGTGCGTTCGGTCGGTCGAGTGGTCGTCCACGACGACGATCTCGTCCACCTTTCGCGTCTGTGCCTGGACGGATGAGATCGCCCGTCCGATCGTGCTCTCGGCGTCGCGTGCCGGGATAACGGCCGCGACCCTCGGGACCGGAGCGGCCACCGCATACCTCGTATTCTCCCCGAAACTGCCCGGCACGAACTGTCCAGCAGCCTAGTTGGGGGCCCAGGAGCGGGCAAACGGGGTCGGCGCCAACTCCTCCGGATAGGCTTCGAGCGGCGCCCCGGTCCGCGCTGCGACCGGCTGAGAGAGGAGGCCCGGATGACCGAAGATCGGCCAGCCGCCCAGGCGGACACCCCCTCGACCCGTGCTTCCACGGTCGACCTCGGGTTCACGTCGTCGGTCCTCGTCGTCGTCCTGGCAGCGACCTTCCCGGTCGTCCAGCTGGTCAAGACCGTCGTGGACCGGGCCACGACCGTGCGCGACCTCAGCGGCGCCGTCCACTTCGTCTCCGAGGGCAGGACGGCCCCGCTGCTGGAGTTCGGGGCCGCCGGGCTCGCGGCCACGGCGGCGGTCCACCTCGTGGTGCGCAGCCTGCGTGGGGACACGTTCACGGTGACGAACTGGGCCCTGCTCGCCTTCTTCGTCCTCCTCGCCGAGGTGTTGCGGGGTCGCAGCGAGCCCAGCACCCTCCTGTACGCCGTCCTGACCCTCCTCGTGGTCCTCGCCGCCGGCGTCGCCAGGTTGGAGGCGCCGGCCATGGGACGGGTCGGGGCCGTCGCCGGCCTGACCGCACTGTCCGTCGCTGTCTTCACCCTCGTCGACCCGACCCGGGGCTGGGCCACGTGCAGGCCCGACAAATGCACCGCCGCGGGCGGGCTGCTGCGGGGCTACTTCCCCCAGGAGAACGTCCTGGGGATGTACCTGGCAACCCTCCTGCCGACGGTCGCCTTCATCGACCGACCCGTGCTGCGGCGGGCCACCCTGGTCCTGGTCACGACGACCATCCTCCTCACGGGCAGCCGCACCGGGGCCGTGGTGACCCTGGCCGCGCTGTGGAGCTATGCGATCGTCCGGAGACGCGCCACCCGCGCGCACCACGGGGACGCCGGCAAGGTCGTCGGCGCGGTGCCGCTGATCACCTTCCTCGTCTCGGGAGCGCTTGTCTTCACGCTGCCGGACATGTCGCTCACCGGTCGGGGTCTCATCTACCGCCTCATTCGCGAGGCGTGGTCGGACCAGAAGCTCCTCGGCCCGGGCCGCGAGACCCTTTACGACGCGTACTACTCCAGCATGGCCAACTGGTACCTGGCTCACGAGCACGGCCAGGGAGCCTATGTCCTGGGCCAGGTCGGTCTCGTCGGTGCGGTGCTCTTCCTCCTCGCCCTCGGGGGCATCCTGCGGGCCTGCTGGGCCAGCAGGGGTCCGCTGCCGGCCATCTTCGCCCTCGCCCCCGCACTGGGGTTTCTCACCGAACCGATCTGGGAGATCAGCCTCCGGTCTCCCTACTTCGTCTCACTCTTTCTGACCGTCGTCCTCGTCTCCCGCAGCCTGCACCGGGACGCGAGGGGGGAGCACAGCCTCGGAGGAGCCCCTGCTCTTCGCCCAGCGTCACCACGTCCGTCCAGCACAGCGTCGGCTGCACGAGCTCGTGTCACACTGCCCCTGCCTCGAGGCCCCTAGTTGCAGCACTAGTGGAACTGACCGACTACCTCCGCGTCCTGCGCAGACACGTGTGGTTGACCGTTCTGTGCACGCTGGCCGGTTCGGTCGCGGCCGCGCGGCCGACGTCGCCAACGCGGTCAGCGAGCAGTTTCAAAAGGTGGTGCCCAGGCTGTAGAACAGCTCGGAGTCCAGCTCCCCCGTCCAGGTGACGATCCTGCGCGCCCTCACCCCACCCGACCGACCCGACAGCCCCAACGAGTTCCTGAACACCGCCGTGGGGCGGATCGCGGGGCTGGTGTTGGGACTGGGGCTCGCCCTCCTGCGGCACCTGACCGACACCGTGGTCCGCAAGGACGCGGACGTCAAGGACGTCACCGACAAGGTCGTGATCGGCGGACTGCAGTTCTTCAAGGAGACGAGGGCCAGTCCGCTGATAGTGCACGGAGACCCGCACTCTCCCCGGGCCCAGGCGTTCCGGACCCTGCGGATCAACCCTGCAGTTCATCGACGCAGCCCGCCACCGGTCCTCGATCGTGCTGACCTCATCCGTCCCGGAGGAGAGGCCAGCCCACCACCACCGTCAACCTCGCGCTGGCTATCGCCGAGGGGGGTTCGAGAGTCTGCGTCGTCGAGACGGACCTTTGTCGACCCAGGGATGGCCCAGTACCTGGGGCTCGCGAGCCACGCCGGGCTGACCAACCTGCTGATCGGTGACGCCGAGTACGAGGACGTCCTCCAGTCCTTCGCCGACGCGAAGCTCACGGTCCTGGGCTCCGGGCCCATCCCGCCCAACCCCAGCGAGCTGCTCGGTTCTCCCGCCCTGCGCAGCTACTACAGGGACAGCTATTGGCCGGATCCCGTGGCGGACCCCGACGCTCCTCGCAGCTCCCGCCGCAAGAAGGAGCGCATGGCCAGCAGGCAGGGACTCCTTCCGTCACGACGGTCCCAGCTCTGAGGGTCTGACCCCTCAAGACCGGCCAGCTGAGAGCCCCGCACAACCCTTGCCGTCGGACGGTTGCGACGGAACACTGGATCGACCGTCCGGCACCGACGAGCCGACGGGCGCGACGAAGGGACCTGCCATGTCCGACGGAGCCGTCCACCTCCTGGTCGGGACGACCAAGGGCGCGTTCGTCCTCGACGGGGACGCCGCACGCACCAGCTGGGCGGTCCGGGGGCCCTACTGCGGCGGCTGGGCCATCAATCACGTCGTCGGCGACCCGGCCACCGGGTCGGTCTGGGCCGGGGGTGGTGACGACTGGTTCGGCGCCGGCGTCTGGCGCTCGCGTGATGTCGGCCGGACCTGGGAGCTGACCAAGCTGACCACCGGTGAGCTGGACGCGTGGGCGGCCGAGGACCCCGCGTTCGCCGAGTCCATCGGCTGGGCCGACCAGGTGGCCCCGTTCGGCGAGGACTTCTCCCAGGTCTGGTCCCTGGGCCGCGCGGGCGACCGGCTCTACGCGGGCACGAAGCCGGCGGAGCTCCTCACGAGCGACGACGACGGCGCGACGTGGTCCAGGGTCAAGGGCCTGACCGACCACCCGTCCGCCCCCGAGTGGGCCGGGCGCGGCCGGTCTCGTCCTGCACACCATCGTCGCGGACCCCCAGGACCCGGAGCGGATGTGGGTGGGGATCTCCGCCGCCGGGGTCTTCGCCACCGAGGACGGCGGGGTGACCTGGGAGCGGCGCAACGACCTGGCCGATCCCGCCGACGGCGAGGGGAACACCCACCCCGCGGCGGCCTCGGACGGGCACACGGGCTTCTGCGTGCACCACCTCGAGCACGCCGCCGGCGGGACCGGCCTGCTCTACCAGCAGAACCACCACGGCGTCTGGCGTTCGGACGACGGGGGTCTCAGCTGGCACGACATCACCGCAGGTCTGCCGTCGACGTTCGGCTTCCCGCTCCAGGTCCACCCCCGCGAGGCTCGGACCCTGTGGACCGTGCCGCTCAACGGCGACACCGAGGGCCGCTACCCGCCCGACGCCGCTGCCGCGGTCTGGCGCTCGCGGGACGCCGGCGGGACCTGGGAGGCCCTGCAGGAGGGTCTGCCCCAGGAGGCGTGCTTCTTCACCGTGCTCCGCCAGGGCATGGGCGGCGACCGCCGGGATCCGGCCGGGGTCTACTTCGGGACGAACACGGGGTCGGTGTTCGCCAGCCGGGACGAGGGGGACACCTGGACGGAGATCGCCCGGCACCTGCCGACCGTCCTGGCGGTCGAGGTGCTCGAGCCGGACCCCCGGTAGGGCCGGTCGCTGCCGGCAGACCCTCCTAGCCCGACCGTCTCCTCACCAGCTCCATCGCCCGCACCTGGTCCAGCACGGCCAGGTGCGGCAGCGGATCCACCCGGGTCCGCTCGACGACGTCCGTCAGCTGCTCCCGGACCACCCGCCGCAGCTCCTCGGCGTCCCACGGCTTGGCCACGTAGTGGTCCAGCCCCGCCTCGTTGACCGCCCGGATCGTGTCCGCCTGGTCGGCCTGCCCGGTGACCAGCACGGTCGCCACGTGCGCCGTCTCCTCCGCACGGGCCAGCTCGACGAGGAAGTCCACCCCGCTCGTCCCCGGCAGCCGGTGGTCGGCGAGCACCACGGCCAGCAGGTCCCCGTCGGCGGCCACCTCGGCGATCACGGCCCGGGCGTCGGCCACGTCCTGCGCGGGCTCGACCCGCACGTGCGCGGTCAGCGGCTCCAGGTCGCGCTCCAGCGCCTCGCGCACGTCCGGTTCGTCCTCCAGGACGAGCACCACGAGCTTCATCGCCGCTCCTTCTCCTCGGTGGGGCCAGGGGGTATGCCGTCGCGCCCCGCGGGCGGGTCGGCTCCGGACGTGGGGGCGCCGGCTGACGTCGTGAGGGCCGGCAGGTCGACGGTGAAGAGGGTCCGCCCGGGCCCGGACTCCAGGCCGATGGTGCCGCCGTGCTGGACGACGATGCTCCGCGAGATGCCCAGGCCCAGGCCCAGCCCCGAGCGGACGACCCCGTGCTTGGTGGTGAACCGCGGCTCGAAGATCCGCCCCTGCAGGGAGGGGGGAACGCCGGGGCCGTCGTCCTCGACCTCGACGCGCACCCGGTCGTCGGTGCGCTGCGCCCGGACGGTGATCCGGCCGGATCCGTCGAGCGCGTCCGCGGCGTTGGCCAGCAGGTTGGCCCAGACCTGGGTCAGGCGTCCCGGACGGGCCCCGACCGGTGGCAGGTCGTCGTCGCACCGGACGTCGACCGTCAGCCCGGCCAGCCGGTGCTCGACCAGCCCGAGAGCGTCCTGGATCGTGGCCGCCACGTCGGTCGGCCCGAGGGGGGCGTCGGGGTCGTCGGGCCGGGCGTGCACCCGCAGGTCCTCGACCAGCCTGCCGACGTGGGCGGCCGCGGTCCGCAGCGAGCGCAGGGTCGCGCCGATCCCGGCGGCGGCCTCGACCCGGGCCAGCTCCTCGGGCGGTCCGGCGAGCAGGGCCCTGGCCCGGGCGGCGTCGGTGACCCCGGCGGCCACGAGCCGGCGTACCTGCGACGGGGTCGCCCCGGTGGCTGCGGCCAGCTCCCGGCGGAGCGACCGCTCCGCGCTGGCCGGGACGGCCTCCCGGGTCTCGGCGGCCTCGAAGGCCGCCCGGACGGACTGCTGGTCGCCTCCCCCGAGCAGCACGCGCAGGTCCGCCGAGAGGTGCTCCACCCCTCGGGTCACCGCGGCGATCGGGTTGCTCAGCTCGTGGGCCACGCCGGCGGTCGTCTCGCCCAGGGTGGCCATCCGCGCCTGCTCGACCAGACCCGCGCGGGCGGCCTCCAGCTCGCGCAGCGTGCGCTGCAGCTCGGTGGCCAGCTCGGCCTTCTCCACGTGCAGCCGCTCCGCCCGCCGGAGCCGGGCCGACAGGGCCCGCACGGTCAGAGCGGTCAGCGCCGCACCGACCCGCGGATCCCCCGCGAGCGCCCGGTCCAGCTGCTCAACGGTCAGCGGCACCACCTCGCAGTCGGTCGTGGTCCGGGCCGTCACCGTCGCCGCCTGCGGCCCGGTGAGGGCCACCAGCCCGATGAGCGGCCCCGTCGAGGCGTGGTGCAGGGTCAGCGCCCCGGCCCCGGTGTTGACCGACAGCGCGACCCGGCCGCTGAGGACGAGGAAGAGCTGTCCGACGTCGTCGTCCTCGATCGTCAGTCGCACGTGCGGCGGCAGCTGCAGGCGCGGTCGGGGGCCGAGCACCGACTCGACCGCCTCCAGCAGCTCGGCGGCCGCGGTCTCCGGGTCCTGGTGCAGGTGGCGCAGCAGCCCGCTCGCACGCGGCTCGGGCTCAGCCGCACGCTCCTCGGCGACCTCCGCCGCCCGCCCCCCTCGCCGGCGCACCCACCGGGCGAGCTGCGCGTCGGCATACCGGCGCAGGTTGCCCGGGGTCCACGGGGCCATGACGACCCCGCCGAGGTGGCCGGCGTCGAGGCTGCGGGCCAGGTCGGGCAGCTCGAGGCGCTCGGTGACGACGAGCACGCGGGGGCGGGGGTGGCCCAGGGCGCCCAGGACCCGGGTGACGATGCCGTCGGCGTCCGCGCTGCCGACGACGACCACGGCCAGGCCGACCGACCCGGCGGAGCGTACGCCCGGCTCGGCGAGCGCACCGGGCGCCGGCACCCGCAGCGCGTCCAGCTCGGCGACGGCCGCCTCCGCGACCGGGCCGGTCCCGACGACGACGGTGCGCGGCGCGCGGGCGTCCACGGGCTCAGCCGATCCCGAGGAGGCGCCACCACAGCGGCATGACGAGGACCGCGAGCAGCACGCCGAGCACCCCGACGACCAGGCCGGTGACCACCATCTGCGGGGTCTGGACGGTGCCGGTGGCGTAGGCGATCGCGTTGGGCGGGGTGGAGATCGGCAGCATCATCGCCAGGCTGCAGGAGAGCGCGACGACGAGGGCGACGGTGACCAGGTCCTGGTCGACGGTCAGGGCCAGCGGCAGCGCGATCGGGATGAGCAGGTTGGCGGTGGCCGAGTTGGAGATGACGTTGGACAGCCCCCAGGCCAGGCCGGCGAGGGTGAGCAGCAGGACCGCGCCCGGCAGCACCCCCCAGTCGACGAGGCCGACGAGCCACTCGTCCAGGCCGCTGGCGCCGACGCCGTTGCCCAGGGCGATGCCACCCGCGACCAGCCACAGCACCGGCCACTGCAGGGCGCGTAGGTCGTCGCCGGTCATCACCTGGGTGGCCAGGAGCACGACGACGGGCAGGAACCCGACCGTGGTGGAGGGGATGCCGTGCAGCGGCTCGCTCAGCCACAGCAGCACCGTGAGGGCGGCGGTGGCGTAGAACACGAGGGCCGGCGGGGTCTTCTTGAACTTGACCTGCAGGTCCAGGTCGAGGGCGGTGCGGCCGGGCACGTAGCGCCAGGACAGGAAGAGCCACCCGACCACGAGCAGCAGCAGCGCCAGGGGCACGGCGGCGACCATCCACTCGAGGAAGGAGACCCGCTCGTCGCGCTGGATGAGGGCGGCGAGCGCCAGCGCGTTGGGCGGGGACCCGACGGGGGTGCCGATGCCGCCGACGTTGGCGGCCAGCGGCACGGCGAGGGCGAAGCCGGTGCGGGCCCCCAGGGTCGGCAGGCTGGAGAGCACCGGCAGCAGGACGGCGAACATCGTCGCGGTCGTGGCGGTGTTGGACATGAACATCGACAGCACCGCGGTCATGAGCATCAGCGCCAGCAGCGCCGACCGCGCGCTGCCCTTGAACGGGGTGAGGATGAGGGCGGCCAGGTTGCGGTCGAGGGCGTACTTCGCCGCGCCGTCGGCGATGAGGAACCCGCCGAGGAAGAGGATGATGACCGGGTCGGCCAGGCTGGCCCACACGTCCCGCGCGGAGGTGGCCGGCTCGCCCAGCGGCACGAGCGCCTGCTCGCTGAGCATGAGCACCTCGAGCAGGATGATGACCACGGCCGTGGCCACCAGGGGGATCGCCTCGGTGACGAACAGGACGATCGCCATGAGGAAGATGCCGAGCATCCGTTCGCCCGGCTCGTCCAGCCCCGGCACGTCGACCAGCAGGGGGACGACCAGCGCGAGCCCCGCGAGGGGCAGCCCGAGACGTCGCGCGAGCGAGGCGGTGGCATGCCGCCAGCCTAGTCCGGCGCCTCCGTCCGACTGCTGCCTTGAGTTGAGGGTCCTCACCGAGACCGACTGTGATCTACCGAGACACTCCACGGAGGAGGCGCCCACCACTGCACGAAAAACCTCGGGGTCACTGACCCAGCCGAAGGAGGCACACGGTAGGACCGTCCGCCAGCGCGATCCGATGCACGACCGCAAGATTGACGGCGGTGACAGTCACCCGCCCTCTTCTGGCCGTACGAATGGACCGCCTTGGTCGGGGTGGCTTATCCCAGCGTCATGGTAAAGGTCAGGCCCGGGCGCAGAGTGCAACTACGGGGCACGGGTTCGCCCCGAATTTGATCAACGCCTGGACCGCACGGCCCGCCGGATGCGCCGAGGGACTTTCCTCGCGCGCTGCAACCAGTGACGAGCGCTGTACTTGTCGTCTCGATATCGAGTCATCTCTGCAGCTAACCGGTCTCGCTCCCGCCATGCCGCCACCAGCAGGGCGCGCAACGTGTCCTCGTCCGCCCAGGCGAGGTACCGGGCACGAGTATTGTTGATCGTGTCTCGGTAGGACCAGGTCCTAGACCGCGATCCATACCGAACCCGGTAATGGTGAACTGCGGACGGCATCGCTATAGCCCGCCCACCAGTGCGTGCAATTAGCCTGACCCAGAACTCCCAGTCCTCGTGGCCCACACGCAGGGAAGCGTCAATGCGTCCGACGCGCTCCCAGTCAACTTTTCGGAAGCCCGAAGCTACTGAGATCGAGCGTGCAGCGATCTCGGACAGGTCGGCACCAGCCCCTCCCCAAACGTTGTCACTATCGCCAAACTCAAGCACCAAAGGGACCGCTGCCACGGCATCGGTGTCGTTCAGCACCTGCAGCGCCTCAGCCGCATAGTTGGCTGATAGCCGATCGTCGGCATCCAGGCAGATCACTACTTCGCCGGACGACATAGCAATCCCGCTATTCCGTGCAGATCCTGGCCCGCCGTTCTGCTGTCGGACCACCTTGATGGCGTCACCTAGATGCCTAAGCCACTCCAGCGTCTCTCGACGGGATGACCCGTCATCGACAATTACGATTTCGATGTCCGGATGGGTCTGCGCCCGTGCTGACGCAACCGCTTCAGCCAGAAACTTTGGGTCGTCGTCGTAGGTCGGGATCACGATGCTGACACGACCTTGCTGCATGGAACCTACTCTACGTGCCTTAGATCCGGCCCCACTGTAGTGTCCCGCAGGTGAGCTCCCCCGTGACCGTCGCCATCGTCAACGACTACGACGTCGTGGTGCGCGGGGTGGACGCCATGCTCCGGCCGCACGCGGACCGGGTCAAGGTGGTCGAGCTCGACATCGGCACCGAGCCCAGCACCCCGGTCGACGTGGCGCTCTACGACACCTTCGCCCAGGCGCAGGCGGACGCGGACGACATCGACGCCCTGGTCGCCAACCCGATGACCGGCAAGGTCGTCGTCTACAGCTGGAACACCCAGCCCGCCCTGGTGCGCCAGGCGCTGGCGCGGGGCTGTGCCGGCTACGTGGCCAAGTCCGCCAGCGCGGAGGAGCTCGTCCGGGCGATCGAGCGGGTCGCCGACGGGGAGACCGTCACCCCCGGTTCTGCGGACATGGACGCCACCCTCAGGGCGGTGGCCTCCGGCGAGGCGCCCGACGACGACCACGGCCGCTGGCCGGGGCAGGAGCACGGCCTGTCGGCGCGCGAGGCCGAGATCCTCGGGCTGATCACCCAGGGCCTGACCAACGACGACATCGCCAGCCGCGCCTACCTGTCGATCAACACGGTGAAGTCCTACATCCGCAGCGCCTACGCCAAGGTTGGCGTGACCCGCCGCCCTCAGGCGGTCCGCTGGGGGATGGAGCACGGGATGCTGCCGACGAAGGGCCGCGAGCTGCGGTGAGCGTGCGGCCCGCCCACCTGGGTGCCGTGGAGATGTCGCAGGGGTATGCCGCGGGGCGGCTGAGCCCGGTCGAGGTCGCCACCGACGTGCTGCAGGTGATCGACGAGCGCGAGCCGGAGCTCCACGCCTTCTGGGTGCGGGACGAGCTCGAGCAGGTGCTCGCCCGGGCGCGGGCGTCGCAGGGGAGGTGGGCCTCCGGGACCCCGCTGAGCCGGTGGGACGGCGTCACTGTCACGCTGAAGGAGAACATCGCCCGGGCGGGCGTGCCGATGCCCGCCGGGTGCGCCGCGGTCGACCCGGTCGCGCCGGAGATGGACTCGCCGGTCGCCCGTCGGTGCAAAGAGGCAGGGCTGGTCGTGCTGGGGTCCACGACGATGCCCGACTGGGGGATGCTCTCCTCCGGCCACTCCAGCCTGCACGGGCGGACGGTGTCGCCCCTGAACCCGGACTGGACGACGGGTGGTTCGAGCTCGGGGGCCGGGGTGGCGGCGGCGGCCGGATACGGCCCGCTGCACGTGGGCACAGACATCGGCGGGTCGATCCGGCTGCCGGCCACCTGGCTCGGCCTGGCCTCGCTCAAGCCGAGCGCCGGACGGATCCCGCTGCACGCGCCGTACCTGGGCAGGGTCGCCGGGCCGATGGCCCGCCGGGTGGAGGACCTGGCGGTGCTGATGGACGTCCTCTCCGGCCCGGACCCGCTGGACTGGACCAGCCTGCCGGCGCAGGACGTGTCGTGGACCGACCTGGCAGCGGGGAACGACGGGGGTCCGTGGTCGCCGCACGGACTGCGGATAGGAGTGTGGACCCGCGCCGGGTATGGCGTGGAGCCCGAGCCCGAGGTGGTCGCCGCCACCCGGGCGGTCGCGGACCGGTTCGCGGACGAGGGCGCGGAGGTCGTCGAGCTGGAGCCGTGGCTCGACCAGGGGGTGCTGGACGGGATCAACCGGTTCTGGCAGGCGCGGTCGTGGGCCGACCTGTCCCGGCTCAGGCCCGAGCGGCAGGCGCTGGTGCACCCGTTCGTCGCGGAGTGGGCGCGACAGGGAGCGGGTCTGGGCGGGGTGGAGGTCATGGACGCCTACCACGCCTTCGCCGACCTGCAGGCAAGGACGGTGGCCGCGTGGTCCCGGGCAGGGGACCTCGACCTGCTCGTCAGCCCGGTGGCCCCGTGCCCGGCCTACCCGGCCGAACTGCCGATGCCCTACCCGGACGAGGGGCGGGGCATGTGGCACATCAACTTCACGCTGCCGTGGAACATGACCGGTCAGCCGGCCGGGACCGTGGACGTCGGTCGGACGGGGGATGGGCGGCCCATCGGCGTACAAATCGTCGGACGGAAGTTCGACGACCTGGGGTTGCTACGCTCCGCCGAGCTGGTCGTGCCGCGCACAGTCCCGTCAGCGGTAGATTGCGGTCAGGGGGCCACCTGACAGAGCGACGACCCGGTGCTTTCACGCCATACACGCGCATTGACCCCACCTGCAGCGCACGTGCTAGGCGTCGTCGGAGTAACAATGAAGGTCGCGTCCTCTCCCGCCGTTCCCGCACGCGTCGTGAAAAGCACCCCGGTCGTTGACGCCCCCGTGCTGGGACACGGTGAGGGTGAAGCCATTTGCGGTAGGAGTGGAGGTGACCCCAGCGCCAAGGGTGAGTGCCGGGGCCGTGCTGCCTGTCCGCACGACGCTGAAGGACAGAGTTGTCGGGGTTTGCGCGTCCACGTTGTCTGTGAAGGTGTAGGAGACGGTGAGCGTGCCGTTCCCCGGTCCAGTGCTCGCGCAGGAAGCCGAAACCCTCAGAATGCAACTGGCGGTGGACGCGCGTGCCGGCTGGCTGGCTGCAATGACAGGGACGGACCAGGCCGCACCCTTAACGAGCGTGCGGCGGCTGGGCTGGGTGGAGGAAGGCAATGGAACCCCGTTCATGTGGTGACTAAAGTGTTTAGGCTGCTCAGAGAGATGCGTGGTCATGGGTAGCACGGTCTGATCTGGGACTCAACTGGAGACACCACCACGTCACGTCCTGGCTCCCGCCCTCCGACGAGAGCGAGCCTGCTGACGAGACCTCGGGGGATGCTCGGACTCAGCCTGAACTGACTGACGGCGGGAGCCGTAGTACTGGTAGTAGGACCCGCTCTTGTCGTGCGCGGTCTTGGTCAGGACGAAGCCGTCGAGCCGGACGTCACTCGTTCGCAGCGTCTTGAGCGCCTCTTGCAGGTGCCGTCGCCGCGTCGCCGTCGAGACGACCACGAGCACACCGCCGGTGAGCCGGCTCATGACGAGCGCGTCAGTGACGGGCAGCACGGGCGGCGAGTCGACAAGGACGAAGTCGAAGTCGCGGAGCAGCCGGTAGAAGAGGTTCTCCATCGCCTTGGACCCCAGCAGTTCGCTCGGGTTGGGTGGGACCTCACCTCCGGAGAGGACGTACATCTGCGAATCGCCCCACCGCTGCAGCACGTCGTCCAACTGCGCCTCACCCGAGAGCACCGACGTCAGACCGGCAGCCCCCTCGAGGCCCAGCTTCTCCGCCACGGTCGGGCGTCGCAGGTCGGCGTCGATGACCAGCACCCGCCGGCCACCCTCGGCCATCGCGAGGGCGAGAGGTTCACGACCGTGGTCGTCTTCCCCTCCCCTGGAAGTGCGGAGGTGACGACGAATGAGTGCCCTCGTTGCGGGCGACGTCGACGAAGGTCAGGTTGGTGCGCAGCTTGCGCACCGCCTCGGCGTGAGACCCGAACGGGTCGTCGTAGACATAGAGGGCCCGCCCGTCCCCCTTGCCCTCGAGCATGGGTATGGCGCTCAGCACCGGTCGGTCCGAAATTCGCTCGACGTCCTCGGCAGTTCGCAGGCGGGTGTCGAGCGCATGCCCTGCGAGTGCATACGCCAGGCCGAGCATGACCCCGGCCAGGCCGGCGAGCAGCAGGTTGCGGATCGGGTCCGGCTCGACGGGCACCGACGAGCGGGTGGGTGCGTCGACGACCTGGGCCCGCACCTGCGTCCCGCTCTGCGCGAGGGTGGGGGCGTAGCTTCGTGCGTCTTCGGCGAGCTGGCGCGGCACCACCGCGGCCACCTGGGCGGCCCGGTCGGGGCTGTCGCTGCGGACGACGAAGTCGAAGAGCGCGGTGTCGCTACCGGCGGATATCGCCTCCACATGCAAGGGGACAGACTGGTCCAAGCCGAGCTCCTCGCGGACCGGGTCTAGAGTGAGCGGCGATCGGGCGATCCGGGACAGCGTGGCTCGCTCCCCCGAGGGCATCTCGAACAGGTTGCCCGTGCTCTCGCCGTCCTCGCCCGCGGCCGCGAAGTAGATCGTCGTCCGCGACTCGTAGACCCGCGGAGCCTGAGCAGTGACGACAGCGGTTGTCCCGACGACGATCAGCAGGAGCAACACAGCGCCGCGCCACCGGCGCAGCACGGCGATCCACAGATCTTTGACTGTCACGTGCGGGACCGACCCCTGGCCTTGAGTAAATATGGGACACGACACCCTATCGCGCATGGTGACACGCGTCGTCCGATCTGGCTCACCCCCACGGGTGAGATGAGCTCAGCGAGGAGCCGCCCCGACCATCTCGTCGACGATCTCGCGCGGATCCGTCGACGGAACGACTCCTCGCCGAAGCTGTGCACATGCGCCAGCAGCGCCTCCCTCGACCACTGCTCCCGCGAGGCGGCGTCCACGGCCCCGCTGATCTCCACCGGCGTGCTCCGCTCGAAGAAGACGCCGTTGAGGCCGTCCACCACCGTGTCGAGGTAGCCCCCCGCCCGGAGCGCTACGACGGGCAACCCCCAGGAGTTTGCCTCCAGCGGGGTCAGCCCGAAGTCCTCCCGGCTCGGGGCGACGAGGCCGATGGCGTGGCGATAGGTCCACCGCAACTCCGCATCCGTCAGACCGGAGACCAGCCGCACGTTGTCGGGCAGGTTCGCGAGCAGGGTCTCGCGCTGCGGACCGGCACCCACGACGACGAGGTGCTCCGGTCTCCCGCGGAACGCCTCGACGGCCTGGTGGACGTTCTTGTAGGGCAGCAGCCGGGACACCACGAGCCAGTAGCCCTCGTCGGCCAGGTCTGCGAGCTCTGGGTGGGGCACCTGCTCCCCGTCGGTCTGCAGACCCGGCGGTGGCGGCAGCACCTCGGCATCGATGGAGTAGGCCTCGGCGATCCGTTCCTTGACCACCCGGGAGTTGGCCAGGTAGCGGTCAGCCCGGGAGGCGGCCGCCCTGTCCCAGCGGGTCAGGGCGGGCGTCAGGGCGGACAGACCGGTCCTGACCAACCGGCTCGCGTCGTCACCGAGGTACTCGTCGCGCTGGTAGAGCCACCGTGCCGGGTTGTGGCAGTAGACGAGGAGCTTTCCCGTAGCCCGGAACCCGTGCGCCCACCCGCTGCTGGAGGCGATGGTCACGTCGGCGTCGATGCGGGTGGCGCTGACCGCCGGCGCCAGTGCCGGGAGCGCCCGCCGGTGGTCGGCGGCCAGACCGGGTATGCGGTTCAGCGGGCTGGCCAGGACGTTCCGCTGGGCGAACTCGGGATAGGTGCCCTCAGGGTAGGAGAGGGTGGTGTAGACCGGCGCCTCCGGAAACTCCCGGCTCAGGGCCAGCACGACCCGTTCCGCCCCGCCCTGCTGGGTGAGGTAGTCGTGGGCGATCGCCACGGGAACCCGCCGCCTCTTCACCATCCCGCTCTCGCCCCTGCCTGCAGACCCCGACCCACCCCACCGTAGCCGATGCCCCACCAGGTATGCCGTGCCGCTGCCCGTCGTCGACCCGCGCCGGTCAGGGGCGGGGGCCCCTCCGTCAGGCCTGCTCCTGGCCGACGAGCCCCTCGAGATAGATGCCGTAGCCGGACTTCCGGAGGGGTTCGGCGCGTTGCAGGAGTTCGGTGTCGGTGAGCCATCCTTGGCGCCAGCCGACCTCTTCGGGGCAGCCGATCTTCATGCCCTGGCGGGCTTCGAGGGTGCGGACGTAGTTGGCGGCGTCGTTGAGGGAGTCGAAGGTGCCGGTGTCCAACCAGGCGGTGCCCCGGGGCAGGACCTCCACGTGCAGCTGCCCGGCGTCCAGGTAGGTACGGTTGAGGTCGGTGATCTCCAGCTCCCCCCGTGCCGAGGGGGTCAGCTGCCGTGCGTGGTCGACGACGGTCTCGTCGTAGAAGTACAGGCCCGGCACGGCATACCTCGATCTTGGTTCGGCGGGTTTCTCCTCAAGGGAGACCGCCACCCCGTCCTTGTCGAACTCGACGACGCCGTAGGCGGTGGGGTCGGCGACCTGGTAGGCGAACACCCCCGCCCCGGACAGGTCCGCGAACCTGCGCAACCGGGTGCCCAGGCCGGGCCCGTAGAAGATGTTGTCACCCAGCACCAGGGCGCTGGGGCCACCGGTGACGTGGTCGGCGCCGATGAGGAACGCCTGCGCCAGCCCGTCCGGGGAGGCCTGCACCGCGTAGGTGAGGTTGATCCCGAACCGGGACCCGTCACCCAGGAGCCGGGTGAACTGGTCGGCCTCGTGCGGGGTGGTGATGACCAGCACGTCCCGGATCCCCGCGAGCATGAGCGTGGACAGCGGGTAGTAGATCATCGGCTTGTCATAGACCGGCACCACTGCTTGGACACCCCCAGGGTGATCGGGTGCAACCGCGACCCCGTCCCCCCGGCCAGGATGATCCCCTTCATGGCTTCGTCCTTCCGTGCAGGTATGCCGCCAGACCGGCCAGCTGGTCCGTGGGCTGAAACCCTGTCTGCTGGATCCTGGTCAGGTCCATCACCGACCGGGCCGGGCGGGGCGCGACCGGACCGGTCGCACCGGCGGTGTACTGGTCGGTGGTGACCGGGGTGACCCGGTCCGGGTCGTGCCCGGTCAGCTCGAACACGCCCTTCGCGAGGTCCGCCCACGAGGCCGGGTCACCGGTACTGGTCACGTCATACGTCCCGTACGGGGCCCCGGTGTCGAGCAGGTGGGTGGTCGCGGCGGCCAGGTCGGTGGTGAACGTGAGCCGCCCGACCTGATCGTCCACCACGCGCGGGTCGATCCCCCGCTCGGCGAGGTCGGCCATCGTGGACACGAAATTCTTACCCTCGCCGACCACCCAGGAGGTGCGGACCAGGTAGTGCCGTGGGGCCACGGACACGGCCAGGTCGCCGGCGGCCTTGGACGCGCCGTACACGCTGGTGGGGCACAGCGGGTCGTCCTCGGCGTAGACGTCTTTGGTGCCGTCGAAGACGTAGTCGGACGAGTAGTGCACCAACCTGAACCCGTGGACGATCGCGGCGCGGGCCAGGGCCGCGACCCCGGTGGCGTTGGCCGCCCACGCCGACCTGCGGCCGTCTGGTGTCTCGGCCTGGTCGACGGCCGTGTACGCGGCGGCGTTGACGACCACGTCGACGCCGGTGAAGTCGAACGCCTCCACCGCCCCCGGTTCGGCCAGGTCCAGGTCCTCCCGGCCCAGTCCGTCGGCGTCGGGCAGGGCGGCGAGCAGGGCACGGCCCAGCTGACCGCCGGCGCCCAGCACCACCACCCGCCCTGACGTCCTGCCCCGTGGCTGCTGCTGGGGGATGGGGGTGACCTGCTCCAGCGGAGGGTGGGCCCGGTCCTTGTCCGAGACGACGGCGTTCGCCAAGGGGATGGGCCAGTCGATGGCCACGGTGGGGTCGGCCAGGTTGAGCATCGTGTAGGTCGCCTCGGGGGACCAGTGGTCGTTGACCAGGTAGGAGTACACCGCCCCCTCGGTCAGGGTCTGGTAGGAGTTGCCCACCCCCTCCGGCACGAACACCGCCACACCCTCGTCCAGCTCGCACGTGAACGAGGTCCCGAACGTCGGCCCTTCGCGCAGGTCCACCCACGCGCCGAACACCCGCCCCGCGACCACGGAGACCAGCTTGTCCCAGGGTTCGGCGTGCACCCCCCGGGTCACCCCCGCCGGCCCGTTGGCGGCGACCGAGTGCTGCACGGGCGCGAAGTCGGGCAGGCCGGCGGCGACCATCTTGGCCCGCTGCCAGTTCTCCTTGAACCACCCCCGAGCATCGGCGTGCACGACCAGGTCCACCACCAACAAGCCGGGGATGGGCGTGACCCGCACCCCCGGACCAGACGGCGCGGTCCGGCTGTTCGGCACCTGGGTCATTGGCCCTGGGTGGCGTAGGCGGCCTCGACCGCGGCCTTCTTCGGACCCCACCAGTCCTCGTGGGCGGCGTACCAGTCGATCGTGCGCGCCAACCCCTCCTCGAAGGACGTGAACCGCGGGACCCACCCCAGCTGCGTGCGCAGCTTGGTCGGGTCGATCGCATACCGCAGGTCGTGCCCCGGCCGGTCGGCCACGTGGTCGAAGTCCTCCGGGTCCCGCCCCATCAGCTCCAGCACCAGCCGCACCACCTCCAGGTTGGACTTCTCCCCGTCCGCACCGACCAGGTACGTCTCCCCCACCGTGCCCTTCTCCAGGATCGTCAGGACCGCGCTGGAGTGGTCGTCGGCGTGGATCCAGTCCCGCACGTTGGCCCCCGACCCGTACAGCTTCACCCGACCCCCGGCCAGCAGGTTCGTCACCTGCCGGGGGATGAACTTCTCCACATGCTGCCACGGCCCGTAGTTGTTCGAACAGTTGGACAACGTGGCCGCCACCCCGAACGAGCGCACCCACGCTCGCACCAGGTGGTCCGCCGACGCCTTCGACGCCGAGTACGGCGAGGAGGGCCGGTACGCGGTGGTCTCCGTGAACCGGGCCGGGTCGTCCAGCGCAAGGTCCCCGTACACCTCGTCCGTACTCACGTGGTGGAACCGCACCCCGTGCCGGCGGACCGCCTCCAACAAGGTGAACGTGCCGGTGATGTTCGTGCGGATGAACGGGGAGGGGTCGTTCAACGAGTTGTCGTTGTGCGACTCCGCCGCGAAATGCACCACCGCGTCGTCCTCGCCGGTCAGGCCCCCCACCAGTCGGTCGACCAGGGCCGCGTCGGTGATGTCCCCCACCACCAACTCCACCCGGTCCTGCGGCAGGCCCGCCAGCGCCTCCCGGGACGCCGCATACGTCAAGGCATCGAGCACCACCACTCGGGCGTCCGTGTGCTCCACCACATGGTGCACGAAGTTCGACCCGATGAACCCAGCTCCACCAGTGACGAGAAGATCACCCATACTCCCCACACTAGCTACCGCCAGACTGCTAGGCGACGGCCACCCTGCGACTGCGTCCGCGGGAGGCGGCCCGTTTGGAGGGCCATTTTACGAGGCGCCGCAGTCCCGCTGAAGCACATCTCCCCGCCCAGGGGAGCGCTCCCCGAGGCTCGCGTCTGGCTAGTAGAGGCCAGTAGCAAGGCCTCTGTGAACTTGACCGCCGAGCGCCCGATCATCAATCCTGTTCTTATGGACGAAATCGGGCGGGTCCCCCGCGCATCCATGCGCGGCCGGCCCCGAGTTGCCGTAGCCCTAACAACGTACAGTGGCCGCCCGCATCTGGCCGAGCAGTTACAGTCGATCGCTAGTCAAATTCTCCCGCCCGACGTGGTCCATGTTTCTGATGATCGTTCCAAGGATGGAACTTGGGATTTGCTACAGCGCTCGGCAGGTAGACAATCTTTTCCAGTTCACCTACATCGCAACTCCCGGACATGGGCGTGGTTGCAAACATGGAGAAACTCCTGCCTAGAGCGGCGGCCTCTGGAGAAATCGTAGTACTGTGCGACCAGGACGACAGGTGGGACCCGCAGAAATTGGCCGCGGTGGTTCGGGCATTCCAGAAAGGGTCCACGACGTTGTGGGTCGGTAACGCGCACCTCATTGACGAGAAGGGCAAGCGCTACCCATCAGTGAGTCTGTGGTCGGGAGTCCACCTCGTCAGCAGCGACCTCCTGGGCGAGGATGGCCTACTCCACGAACTGGGTCTACGCAGGCTGGTCCTCGGCCAGACTGTCACGGGGGCAGCCATGGCCATCCGCTCCGATGTCGTCTCTGCAGCCCTACCGTTTCCCCCAAACCTGCATGAGGCCTTCCTTCACGACGGTTGGCTAGCCGTGTTTGCCGCGCTCACTGGTGATATCGTTATGGAACCTCGCCACCTGACCGAGTACCGCCAGCATGAGCGACAGTTCACCGCGATGTCCCTCGTCGTAGGGAGTCGTGAGGGGCACCGTCCAAGGGAACGCGCCGACCGCGACACCACGATCAGGGCCGAGACGGCCCGCCTCGACCTCGTCCTGAATGCGGTGGCTGCAACTGACTCGCAAAGCTTCCGGGCCGACAGAGTTGAGCACCTCCAGAGTCTAAGAAATTTTCTCGTCATGCGGCGGCGCCCCACGTTTGCATCAGTGTTCCATCACTTCGCCAAGGGCGACTACCGGCGCTTCGCAAATAGTGCACGCACCTTTATACTGGATTTGCTTCGGGCGTTCCGACGGCCGACAAGTCTGCGGCTGCACACTGGCAGGGTAGCGTAGGCGCCTTTCCAAGTTGCGGTGGAGGTGGACGTGTGAAACTACGAACGGGGTGGTTGTTGGGGGAGCCAGTCAACACCCCTCCCGCCCAGCGCAAGGGACTAGGCAGATCAGGTATCACCTATGCGTGCAGCACCCTTGTACCGCGACTAGCCCGTCCGTGACCCCTTCTCGTGCCCCATGCCTTACCCAAGCTAGTCTTGCCGCTGTCGCCACGCGCCACCGTCGTTCCCAATTCTACGCCGCACAGTTCCCCAAATCGCCCTAGGGACCGACGTTGGATCCATTCGCCCAGCGTTCGCGAGGTGCCTGACACTACCCGCAAAGTCACGACGGTGCAGCGCTTCGCGGGAGGCGTCGACGCCCTTAGACGCATACAATCTATCCGCCTTTCGGCGTCCCCGTCTGACTAGGGAGGCGGTGGCCTGAGAGGTGTTTCGACGGAAGACCCTGTCCGACTCCGCCTCGGCCCGCACATAGTCGCCGGACGCGTTCCCCCCGTGAACGTGGTAGCGCACCAGGGGACCGTTGACAGCAACCGCGGGTCCATATAGTCGCAGAAGTTTGAGCACTAGGTCCCAGTCCTGCTGTTGTGCCATCGTGAGGTCGTGGCCACCGACGGTCACGTAGCGATCGCGGCGCACCAAGATGGAAGACAAACAGACGTAGCATCGTCCGCCAGCCAGATTGTCCTCGTAGCTGACCGGAGCTGGGGTGGACGCGTCTTGCTCACGGTCCGCCAAGACCCACGTGAAGCCCGTGTGCACGAACCCGGCGTCGGGATGCTCAGTCTGAGCGACTATCTGGCGGGCGAGCTTGTCCGGGGCGGCCCACTCGTCGTCCTGATCGAGAAAGGCGATGTACTCAGCATCAGTCATAGCCACGCCAAGGTTTCGGGCGGCCGAGACACCTCTGTTGGGCGTCCTAACCAACGTCACTCTTGGGTCATCGAGGCCCGGCGTATCGGTGATGTCCTGAGCCGACCCATCGTCGACTACGACCACGTCGAGATCTACATCCCTCTGCGCGAGGACGCTGCCGAGCGACCGCGTCAGATGGGCACCCGGATTGAACGCCGGGATGATTGCGGTGACCTTCCCCATGCGCGGCACCCTAGCGCCAGATCACTTGGCTGCCTCACGCGTGCAGCGCCCACACCAGCGGGCCTTCAACATCGATGCTCTTGCCAGGCCTCAGGTCATCGCGCCACTGAGTCCCATACTTGAGCATGGCGGCGCGCACTGCGCTCCCAAGTGAACTCCGCCGCACGTCTCCGTCCCTTGGCGACCAGAGCCGAGATCACAGCTCCTCCAACCGCTACGTGCTCCATCCCCTCGGCCAAAGCCGGGCCGGTTGGGTCGACGAGCGTGCCAGCGTCGCCAACGACGTCTGGAAGCGAGCTGCGGTTGCTGGAGAGCAAAGGCACCCGGGCCGCCATCGCCTCCAAAGCTGGCAGTCCAAAGCCTTCGTAGAGGGAGGGGACCACGACGGCGGCAGCGCCGGCAACGAGCCCCGGCATGAGCGGGTCCGGCAGCCGACCGAGGTGGACGACCCTGGGCAGGCCCGCGAAGAGAGCGGCGCGTACCGGGTTTCGGGGACCGGCGAGGGCCAGTGAGTGTTCCGGTAGACGATCGTGGACCAACCGCCAAGCCTCTGCCAGACCCGGGAGGTTCTTCCGGCGGCCGACCCGCCGGCGTACAGCAGGTAGGGCTGCTGCAATCCGACCTTGGTGAGCTGTTTTGCACTGAGCGGAACGGCTGCGAAGTACTCTTCGCCGACGCCGTTGGGGATGACCACAGCGTCCTTGAGCCCGAACAGCCGCTCGGCCTCCCCGGCGGTGAAGTCCGAGACACAGATGACTGCGTCGGCGGCTCGCAACTCGGCCGCTGCCGCCGCTACGGGGTCGGACTCGTCCTCGAACTCCCACGCCACCACGTCATGCAGCGTGATGACGTCTGGACCCGCCGGCGGCGGCAGGATCAGATCCATCCGGTGCACGACGGCGGACCGGGGCCACACCATCTGGCCCAGCAGCCGACGCTCCCGCTCGGAAGCGGTGAATAGGCGCCCCATTGGCAGGCGCCGGTTGCCAGGGAGATCAGACCGCAGTGACCGGGCTACGAGCGAGCGGACCGTCCACGGCTGGGGGCTCTCCGCTGCAAGAGCCTGCTGGGCGCGGTCAATGATGGCCGCCTGGTATGCCTGGGCACCCATGGGGGTCGAGGTCGCGGTGGTCGCGATGGCCAGCTCGGGCAAGACTCTCCTCCTCGGCAACTTCCTGAGAGGCTAGCGTGCGGGGTGGGCTTGACCCACACCGACCAGAGGAGGGCCGATGGACCCGAGCAGGATGAGGATCGCGCTCGTCTCGAGTTCCTATCACCCGCATTTCGGCGGCGTCGAGGAGCACGTGCGCCACGTCTCCAAGGAACTGCTGGCGCGTGGGCACGCTGTCGAGGTGTGGACAGTCGACCGGGGAGATGGGCTGCGGGACGAGGTGGTGGACGGATGCCGGGTGCGCTACCTCCCCACACCGTTGCCGGCGCGATCGGTGCGGGCCTTGGGCTCGTTGGCCCTGCGGGCTCCCAGAGCTCTGGCGAGGTGGATCAGCGCCTACGTAACTTTCCGTCCCGACGTGATCAACGTGCAGTGCTTCGGCCCGAACGGCCCCTATGGTCTGGCGCTGGCCACGATGACTCGCAGTCCCTTGGTGGTGTCATCGCATGGGGAAACCATCATGGACGAACACTCGATCTACGATCGATCAGCACTCCTTCGCGTCTCACTGCGCCGCGCTATCCGTTCGGGAGTCGTCACGGCCTGTTCGGATTTCGTTGCGGACGACCTGCGAAACCGATTTGGCGCTCGCGATGTGGGAGTCGTCCCGAACGGTGTCACTCCTCGTCGCGCAATCCCAGACACATGCTCCCCAAGCGGTGAGAGCGGACAGCAACCCGTGCTGATGGGGGCGGGTAGGCTCGTCGCGCAGAAAGGCTTTGATGTCCTCCTTCGTGCGGCCGCGCAGTCGCGGTTCGAACCCACAGTCTGGATCGTCGGGGAGGGAAGCGCGCGGAGCGGTCTTGAGCAACTGGCCGAGTCGCTCTTCATCTCGCACCGCGTCCACTTCCTCGGTCGTCGGACGGCCTCAGAAGTGCAGGGCCTTATGGCCAGAGCCGACGCGGTCGTCGTCCCGAGCCGGGTCGAGCCCTTCGGGATCGTCGTCCTGGAGGCCTGGGCGGCTGGCACGCCTGTGCTCGCCACATGCCGTGGCGGACCGGCCGGGTTCGTGACGGACGGGGGGGACGGACTGCTGATCGATCCCGAGGATGTGACAGCCACGGCGCATCGGATCGATCAGGTCCTGGCTGACCCTGCCCTGGCGGAGCGCCTCCGAACTGAGGGACTCTCGACCGTCTCCGCATATACGTGGGAGCGGGTGACCGATCTCTATTGCTGGGTCTACCGCACAGTCCTGCACCCCAACGGGGCCAGCCCGTCATCTGATCCTTTGACCGTCAACGCGCCGTTCGGGACGAACGCGGGAGATCCGGAGGATAGCGCTTGAAGCGCGGGCCGAAAGCGGAGGGAAGACGATCGAGCACGGTCCAGCCAAACTGCCAAAGCGCCCTGATGCGCATATCGTCCCATCGAGAACCCCCCGTCCGGGCCAGCACCCCTGGGGGGCTGGGGGCTGGTGTTGTGTCGTAGTGGACATCTGCTGCTGTTGCACGGAACAGACCGGCAGCGCGCTGGTAACTCTCCATACGAAACTCGAAGGTGTAAGGATGCGGCGCGTGACGGACAACTGCCGCCGGCGCGAAGGTGCGGAACTGCGCACCAATCAGTCGCTGTCGCTCGACGAGGAAGACGTGATCGCTAAACCCCCAGTTGTAGATGTATCGACCTCTCCGCTCAGCGGCCTCCCGCTCCAGTACGGGCTCCCATTCAGTGCGTGCCGGTCGGTGCAGTGACACGTGGAACACCCTCGGATCGGCCTGCATCAGGTCGATGGCAGGCTCGATCCAGTTCTGCGGGTCGACGAGACGTGACTCTGCGTCCCACCCCAGCAACCATCGTGTGGACAGAACGTGCGGCATGACCAACCCGAAGTCGACGAGATATGGCCGCTTCCCCAACTGGCGCCGCCCAATCCCCGCTGTCGCGAGGGCGCTGTCGATGTGGTCCCGCGACGAACGCGAAGGACGTGATCTCCCCGCGTCGCACGAGGTTCTCCGCACGTTCCGCGGCGTCCCCCCGGGAGTCGACGTTGTTGATGAGCACGACAACCTCATCCATCTGATGCCGCTGTGAGGAGACGATGCCAGCGACGTAGCCGGGCGAGAGCACGTCCCGGTAGGTACGTTCGTACACGTTGGTGACAAACCCCACAGACACCGCTCACCCTCCGTCCGACGCTCGTGGCTGCAAAACTACACTCGACACCTGGCTGTCATTGCCCCTACCACCAGGAGCGCCGCCGTCGTGTGTACGTCCGAGCAGACTCAGCCCCATCTGCGGGTGCTGCTGATCTCTCCCGTGGCCGCCCTGGATCCTCCGTCCGGCGACGTGACGTATACCGAGCAGCTGGTGCGCACCCCCCCGCCCGGCGTGGCGTACACCACCTACGACGAGGCCATCGCACAGGGAGACCTGACGGAACTAGGGACGCGGGAGTCGTTGAGGGCGGCATCTGGCCCCGACCTCGTCCTGCAGGCCGGCGTCGCGCTGGCTCGCAAACTTGAGCGTCTCGTGCGCAGGTCGGGTCTGGCATACCGAGAACCGATCCGCATCTTTCGTGTCAATCCGCAGCGATTCGATCTCGTTCACGTGCACGTCTTCCACCACCGGTTCCTGGGCGCACACCCACCTGTCGTGGCGAGCGCAGGCGGACCGCTGAGGTGGGTCTACGCCGACGCGTGGGGGTGGGGGCGAACTCGCGTGGCCATGGCGGAAGGAATTGACCACGCCCTGGGCTGGCTATGGGGTGCGACGATGTGCGCGGCTCGGCTCGGTCGCGCAGACCTCTTCATCAGCCCCAGCGAGTACCTGCGGACCTGGCTGCAGGAGCGGGGTTGGCCGAGCGCTCGCATCGCCGTCCAACCCAACTACCTCTCCCTGGGACGGGCCAGTGAGGCACGGGATGAGGCGCCACGCACGATCGGTTTCGTCGCTCGGGACTTCGCGGCGAAGGGCGGAATGATCGTGCTCGAGGCCTTTGCGGCCCTTCGGCAGCGCCATCCCACGCTCCGTCTGATCATTGTGGGCTCCCCGGCCCGGCTCTCCGAATCCGAGCAGCACCGGACCGGCATCCGCTGGTTCTCGCAGGTGGCCCGCTCACAACTGTTAGAAGAGATCCTGCCGTCTATCGACCTGCTGGCCTATCCCTCGGGCTTTGACACCGGTGTGCCCTACAGCGCGATGGAGGCAATCTCGCAGGGCATACCTGCGGTGGTGTCCGACTACCGCTCCCTACCAGACCTCGTTGGAGACGGTGCCGGCCTCGTGAGCCGGCCAGACGCAGCATCCGTCTCGACTGCGATCGAGAAGTTGCTCGCCCCCGCGACCTACGCCACCGCCTCGGCAGCTGCGGCACAGCGATTCCATCAGAAGTTCTCGGCCGTCACACAGGCACCGCGATTGCGCAAGCTCTACGAGGCCGCTCTGGTCGGGGTTTCGGCCTCGGCGATCCCACCCCGGAAGCGGCCTTTCATGCGCAGGAAGGGGACCTCGACCCATCGATAGGAGCCCCATGCCACAAGGATGGTCAGCCCTAGGGCAACGATGAGATCGACGACCAGGGGCGCATCCACCCCGAGTCGCTCGAAGGTCCCAGGGACCAGCGGCGAGAGGATGATCGGAAAGTGGTAGAGGTACAGCCCATAGGCTCGCTTGCCCACCCATGTGAAGACGGGCAGGCTGAGCGCCCGCGCGCCCATGGAGTCGGGCGTACCGACGAAGCCGAGGATGACGACCACCGACAGGAGCGCAGGTAGCCCCAGTGGCCCGCGTGAGAGCGCCGTTGGCAGATGGATGGGGGCTAGCACGACGACGGCGAGCAGCAGGAGGCCCCAAGACCCGAGCGCGCCCCATCTGTCGCCCTTGACGAGCGTGCGCCGCCAGTGCAGCAGGACGCCGACGACGCTGCCGATCATCATCGTCAACCCCCGCCAGTACATACATACCGGACAGGGTGCCCGGCAGAAGTCCCGGGATCACCATCAGGGCCAAGGCCACCAACCCCGCAATGGCAACCCAGCGCCACCAGCCGCCACGCAGGAGACCCAGCAGCACGACCGGCCAATAGAGGTAGTAGTGCTCCTCCAACGACAAGGTCCAGGTGTGGGAGAGAAGGCCTGAGTCCACGCCGAGCGCGATCGTCACGTGCGACATGTAGACGAGTGCGGAGGCAACTCCTGGCAGCGCCTCCCTGAGCTCCCCGTCCAACCACGCCAGGAGGAGGACGCCCATGGCTGCCATGATTAAGGCTGGGTCGAGCCGAAGGATCCGACGCATGTAGAAGTGCCGGAGCGAGACACGCCCCGTCGTGGCTCGCTCCCGCAGAAGCAGCGAGGTGATCAGGAAGCCGCTGAGGACGAAGAAGATGTCTACGCCCGCGAAGCCGTTCGGGGAGACCGTCGGAAGCGCGTGAAAGATGAGCACCGCAACGACCGCCAGCCCTCGGAGACCATCGAGGGCGGCCCAGTGCGGAGCCACCTGAGACTGAGACACCCCACCACCGTCACTCGCAGTCGTCGCGCCCGTCACTCCGGAAGGTTACCCTGTGCGCACAACGCCTAGAGCCAAGCGCGACACGGCAGGGAGGTCCGATGAACGAGTTGGTCGATTTCGTTGTCAACGTCTACGAGCGCACATACCGGAAAGTGCTTGCGCCAGGGTGGTTTAAGACAACGCAAGCCCCCCTACGTTTCCCCTTCGCACGAACCGTCGTTCTTATCAACAACACCGATGACCCGAACGACGCTCGACGAAGATCTGAAGCTTTGCTGAGCTCGGGTGAGATCGACGAGGCCCACTTCGTCTCAGATCAGATAGATGCCTCGCTGCAAACACTTGGGCTACGCCAGAAACACCTGGGCGCCGTTCCCCATTTCTCTGATTGCGCCTTCGTCGCCCTGACCGTTTCGGGCAGCCCCTGGTTACTGTATTGGGACGCCGATCTGGTTCAAGTTGCCGGGGGCAACTGGATCACGCCCGCGCTCCACTTGCTGCAGCACGACCCCGCTGTGGCGGTAGCCAGTCCTGCTTGGCACCCTGAGCTCCCTCAACAAGAGGCCACCAGAGTGACGTCCGATTTCGCGATCGGATACGGCTTCAGTGACTTGGCCTTTCTTTGCCATCGCGAGACATTCATTGGACAGAATTGGACCAAGCCCAGCGTCCCCGCCTCCTACCGGTATCCGCTCGCGCCCGTGACCCCAGTCTTTGAACAACGCGTCGACTCGTGGATGAGGCGTAACAGGCAGATGCGGGCAACATATCTACATGCTCGTGTCGAGCACCGGGCTAGCGAGGGGGACAACTACCCCCAGAGCTGGCCCCTCACGGTCAGGACCAAGAGTCGCATCCAGCGCCGGCTTCTTCAGGCCACATGCCGGCTAGCGCCATCGGATCCCCGCTTTAATCCTCACCCGCGGTCCTCGACGACCCTTACCTAGATCGCTGAGGACCGGCCTCGCGTAGGTCCTGAGCGTGCGAGACCAAGCGAAGCGACATGGCAAGAGGCCGTCCCAGACGGCTGCCCCCTTGCCTCGAGATGACTTGAGCATCACCGGACGTCAGGCCGCTGCGGAACACCCATAGACTTGCCACGAACAACGCGGACGCGATAGCCCCCACCCCGGCCGCAAGTCCCAAGACGCCCAGTAGTGACTCCACGTTCCATGCCATCATGAGGGTACGCGCTAGCGCGTACCCCGCGATCCCCGCAACGGATGAAAGAAGAACCGGCGTCGCGGCCAGGATTAACTGGACAAAGCCAACCCCGAAACTCATTCGCTCGAAAATCACGAAGAACACAAGACGCCCCACTGTGATGGCCAATTTTGCCCAAACCGCACCCCAGGCGCCGAACGACGGGATCAGGAGTATGCCGATGGCCACCCCGAAAAGTAGTGTGGACGCATTCATTGCCAGCAAACTCTTGCCCCGCAATCGCGCAGAGGTGAAGGCCTCCATTGGAGCAGTCAGCAAATTTATTCCGGCCACTACCGCTAGCGCAAGAACCAAGGCGCGGGCGCCCGCATAAGCCTCACCGTAGATGGCCGGGACGAGAAGAGCTAACACGGGCGCCCCCCCGGCGAGAACAAGTCCCCCAATGGTGCTCGTCGTACGCAGTGTGCGACCAAAAGCCGGACCGACGGCAACCGGCTCCACTTCCCGCAAGCCAGACACGGCTGGGATCAAGGGGTTCAAGAGTGCCTGCGCGGGTGCGAAGAGATGTCCCGCCAAGCCGAACGCCAGTGCGTATAGGCCAAGCTGAGTAGAGTCGGACAGGATCTCCAGCAGAACGGTTTCGGATCGAGAGGCTGCAAGGGCAGCGATTATCCCCGACGCTGAGGCGGGTAGTGCAAACGACCAGAATCGACGGGGCAGGGCAAAGGGCCACCGCGGTGAGATCGCCGCCTTCCGGTAGTCCCTACTTATCAGCCATAAAGCAACAAAAAGGCGAGCACACCCCCGACGACGGTACGTGCCGCCCATACCCTCTCTGCGCTAGGGGCAACAACCAGGACCAGAATAGCGGAAAGTTGCATGAGCAGGGCCGTCAACATCGCCAAGCGCGCCCCCGCAGCAGTTCTATTCTCTAGCGTCAAACCAGCGGGACCCCCAGCTGAAAACGCGGGAAGCCAAACACCGAAAAACAGGGCTACCACCATAAGGGTCAGCGGCAGGTCGACAAACAGGATTACCGTGGCGGTCAAGAACGGTGCGACTATCATTAGACGGAAACCCTGGTTTCTCGCCAGAAGATCCTGCACTTCTCGGCGTCGTCCCGCTGCGTGCGCCTTGGCACCGAATTGGGTTAGCGCGGACCCAACCCCCGAGGAAACAATACTTGATGCGATAGCTATGACGGCAGTCAAGAGAGCCAATCGCCCGTAATCAGCGACACCGAGGACCCGCGCCAGAGCGACGTTAACTGCGAATGCCAAAGGAAGGGAGACAAGGGTATGCAGCAGAGTCCAAGCCGCCCCCGACACCGCCCGTTGCTGGAGGTCTCGTGGGCTCAGAGGGCTTGCTGCGGTCATCATCGAGGGAAGACTATACCCACACTCGGGCGAGTCGACTCGATTCTAGGGTTCCGCGTTGGTCTGGCCTACGGGTGCTGCACACCCCGCGCTTAAGCTAGTACTATTCACATATCGGTCACCCAGAGGGTCTATGGATCTTTGTCGTCCGATTGAGAAGCCAGTAGATGGGATGGTATCGCCGATAGTTTCTTTCAATCTGGCTGTGATTTTCCAAGTACCGACGGTGGTCTTCGGCAGCCAGGCCCATGAAACGTTCCTCTGAGTTCACCGTCTCGGACATTTTCGTTGTGATTCTACCGCCATGCAGGTGAAGATTGAGGCGCCAGTCTTGGCGATAGAACAACCAGTCGTCCCCTCCCCAGATTAACAAGTCGTCTGGAACGTGAACATACGATGCCTTACGCATGGCCATCACACGCCGTACCCAGTCGTGCGCACGCGCGCAGGGGTGAACCAGAGCATGCCCGTGCGGCCGCTATTCAAAGCCTTTTCTGCGGGCCCGACGATACCGACGAATGGCAACGTTAGGACGTGGTGAGCCCACTCGAGCATACCTTCGGAGAAATCGATATCGTCATTACTAAGCAGGAGAAGATCGTGGTGGGCTGACTCAACGCCGAGATTCCAGGCCGGGTTCACATAGATGTTGTCGTCTTGCTGCAGCACTCGCACCTTGGGCGACTGGAACACCAGGCTTTGTGGCGCATTATTGATAATGATCACGTCTCCAACGAGATTGCTCCCGCAGTACTTCTCGACCAACGGCCTAAGTTGCGGAGACCGCTGTAACGTGGGGATGACGACGGAGAACTTTCGATTACTCGACCCGGAACCCGGGTTGTGAAGTTGAAACACAGCCAAACCTCCTTGCAGGCATGTTCTTTCGAGCCGGGGAGGAGTCCTTAGGTTCTCTGTACGGCACAACTCCCGCCCAGCACACCCTAGCTAGTCCCTTCAGGCACTGCGTACCGCTTCAGCGGGTGTCGAAAGCTGAAGTTCCCGGGCGTGGTGGCGTGGGATCTACCCGCCTATCACCCCCAGCGGCCCGGATCCAAACTGCCGATAGCGACGTGCATCCACGCGAACACGGCGGCGGCGCCACGTTGTGCTGCGGACATCACGCAGGCCCTGCCGCCCCTTCGTTGCAAGGGCTCGGCTGACGCTTCAGTGAAGCCCGTGACCGACGCCTTGGGGTACGTCTACCCCGCATGCTCGCTCCGTTCGACCGCCACTGGCGTCCTCGGCACGACTTGCGTGGGATAGTTGGTGTCAGCTCAACTCCGTCTCGCTTCTGCGGCCGCCACTCGCTACCAGCGATGTCGGATCCGCCGCACTGTAACCTGTGACGGGTGAAGCCGTCGCTGCGCTCGCTCCTGCGCGGGCTCGTCAGTAGGCTCGGCGCTGCCTGCCCCCGCCTTGGTTTTCGCCAGACACGCCGGGCGGGGGCCAGCTTGATGGTCCTAGCCAGTCCCCCCGCTTTTGTCGAGGCCTACTACAGGTATTGCCAGCGCGGAATTCTAGACGCCTTGTCGCAGCACCAAACGAGTCTCGGGGGCGGAAGGCCATGGCTTGTGTTACTGGAGCATCTAAGCGCGCCACCCAGACAAGCACCGGTCGTGTTGCTACAGCTGGAGCACACTTTAGTGTTGCCGGGAGGGAGAGACGCAGAAGGAGCCGTGGAAGGCAGTGTGGACGCCCCTGGCGGGCATGAAAAGTATCTAGCGCGCCTCGTTGGAGGCGACGCTTCCTACGCGCGCGCCAGTAGCGTCATTGATTACTCTGCACCCAATATCCAGAATATCTTGAGGTCCTCTCTCGCAGCGTCCTATGCAGGTCGCGCGCATTACGTTGCTCCACTTCTCACCACTGCTCGCGGCGCATTGGGCAAGCGGTCGCACGTAGTGGTAGCTACGATGCACGGGAGTCCTGATAGCGGCCGGCGAGGGATGGTCAAGGAGCAGTTGCGGGCCATGGGCATTGACGTGATAAACATTAGCAACGTCTGGGCAGACTATGAAGAGCATTTTGATCAGATCGCCGTTCTCTTAAATGTGCACCAGACACCTCATCACCATTCTCTCGAAGAACTACGGGTATTGCCAGCCATCTTGCGTGAGGTTGTCGTTGTGTCGGAGGAGTTCCCTCTGCAGCATGAGCTCGTGTATGGAGATGTCGTACTGACAAGTGCCCTCGGAGAATTGGCCGCGACAGTAAGGAGGACCGTTCAATCCTACGAGGACGTTTGGGACGCACTCTACGGCGACGACCGCGCTCGGCGGATCGAGGATGAACTCGTCCGCGCGAACTCCCGAGCTTTCTCGGCGATCGCCAAGGACCTGCAAGGCCAGGCCACGAGGGCGGCGACGGCCAGGCCGCCGTTCCAATAAACGACGGATGTGAGACGTAGGAGGCTCTGCATGCTTTCGTTCTTGGGTGTTCCTAATTGGGCGGATTGCATTGTCGCCACCACCGACCGGCCCATTTCAGGTTATTGGCTCAATGCCTGGAGGACCTCATCCGTCCTTTTCAACATCACCTCGTCAGCGTAAGCACGCGCACGATTCAGCGACCACGTACTGACTTCGGAATAGTCCGCCAGTGCAGTTCTTACGCATTCTGCCAAGTCCAGAGGATCGCCAGGTCTGTAAAGAAGTCTGTAGGATGACGCCAGAATCTCTTTCGGCCCGCCTAGGTTTGTAGCGACGACCGGTAACCCAGCAGCTAAGCCCTGTATAACGACCTGACCAAACGGCTCGGGAAGGATGGAGCTATGTATCAAAATATCGTGATTATTCAGCAGGTCTGTCACGTCAGGCACATGTCCAAGCAGACTCACGCCCGGGCTATTCTTGGCCAAGGTCTGTAGATGGCGCAGATACCGACGCTCCCCAAAGAGAGCGCCGCCGGCTATAGTGAGCAAGGCGTCGATCCCCATCCCGTGAAGTTCGCCGAGTGCATGAATAGCTACGTCAGGAGCTTTCCAAGGAGCGATCCGCCCCAAATACAATAGGCGAATTGGTGCTTCGGGAGGCGTGCGTGGACGAGGTGGGTCATGCACAGTTATTCCGGACATGCTGTGTACCACGGTGATCGCGTTCTCGTTCACTCCTAACGCTTGCCGAATCGAAGCGGAGGTATAGTGTGAATTGGCTAGGTAGTGAGTGATCTTCTGCCGCGTTACATGTTTTGTGAGCGTGCGGGCTAACTCCGACATCGCACCGTCCGCAAGGCCATCTCGCACCCAGTACACTAGCCGAGTCCCGCGCGGGAGCACGGTTGCGCAGAGGAATGCCGCACGCATGGAGTTGGCGACAACCAGCTTCTCACCCCGGATGGCTCTGGCCAGACCGCGGAGACCGCTGACCTCCACCACGTCGGCACTGAGCCCTGCCCAGACACCCTGACCCTCCAGCGTCACCAGCCGCACCGGAAGGGTCGTCGCCTCCAGGTATCGCCGCAGGGCGAGCTCGCCGCCGCCCGGCTTGTTCGTGTGGGAGACGAAGGTGACGTGCTGCTGCCCGTTCACGGGTGCCCCGCCCGCACTCGCGCTATGACGTCCGCCATCTCCACGACCCTCTGTGACCAGGTCGGTATGTCCTGGGGGATCTCGGGCGACCAGGGTGCCGGTCGCACCATGGCCGCAGCGACGGCCTCCGGAAAGTTGTCGGTTTCGACGGTGGTGACGAGAGGGTCGGTGCTGTCCTCGAACCCTGGCACCCGCGTGGACACCACCGGGCGTCGCGCCGCCCGGTACTCGTACGCCTTGATGGGGTCGAGGGACGCGGTGAAGTCGGTCAGGACGTGCGGCACGATGAGGACGTCGGCGTGCTGCAGGTATGCCGGCACCGTGCTGCTGGGGCGATGGCCGAGGACGCGCACACCGGCGGCCTGCAGGCGCGCGAGGTCGTCACGCGGAAGAGGGGCAGGGCCGACGAGCACCACAGTGCCATCGACGGCCCGACCCAGGTGGAGAGCTGTCCTGACGAGCAGGCCTACATCGACGCGGTCACGGTGTGCCGTGCCGAGATAGAGCGCGACAGGCCCCTCACCCACGTCTGCCGGTCGAGGCTGCCGTGATCGGTAGGGCTCGACGTCGACGGCGTTGGGGATCAGCACCACGTCCCGATGCTGGGACTTCGTCCGCACCAAACCCTCGGAGCAGACCACGACCTCTCGGCAGTCGGCGAAGAGTGAGGTCTCCTGCCGCCGGAGACGGGCCAACTCGGGCTCGGGGCGGTCCGCGACCAGCCAGTCGTCGGTGATGTCGTAGAGGGCGGGCCAACCGGACGCCGCCAGCACCTCCCAGCCACCGGGGTCGTTCACCCAGAGCACGGGGTCCCTCAGGTCGAGGCGCTGCGCGGTCCGCACCACGGTGCGGGCACGCCGGCGGTCCCCCGCAGGATCGACCCGGCGAGGGAGCGTCTTCTGAGGTCGGAGTGCCCACAGCCTGCCCTCGGCGCCCTCGAGATCGACGCTGCGCATCCCCGTGGACGTGGGTCGTCTCCGGCTCCGCAGATCATGCAGGACGTCGACCGGGGGCTCGACGAAGAGGGCACGCCGGACCTGTCCCTCCCGGAGCAGCCCGGCCACAAGGTGCTGGTTCCTGCGCCACACCTCGTCCCAGGGCTCCAGGGAGATCACAACCAGGTCGGTCATCCCAGTACCTCCTGATAGACCGCCTCCGTGCCCTCCGCCTGGGCGCGGGGCGTGAAGGTCGTCCGCTGCACCGTCTGGAGCTGCTCCCCATACCGTGCCCGCAGGTCAGCGTCCTCGCACAGCCGAGCCAGCATCGCCCCCGCCTCGGCGACCGCACCCGGCCGGAAGAGTTGAGCGTCAGTTGCTCGTCCGACGGTCTCTGGGTGGGCGCCGGCGTCACTGGCCAGGACGGGCAGACCCTGGGCCATGGCTTCGAGCACGCTGAGGCCCAGGCCCTCGATGTCGCAGGGCGCGATGAGCACAGCCGACGAGCGCATGAGCTGGGCGACGTCATCACGAAAGCCGAGGAAGGTGGTGCGCTCCGCAATCCCCAGGTCGGCTGCCGCTCGTTGCAGTCCGGTCAACTCGGGTCCCTGCCCCACCACCTCGAGGCACCAACCTTCCGGAGCACCGGCTGCAAAAGCCCGCAAGGCGATGTCCGTCCGCTTCTCCGGCTGTAGCCGCTGCACGACAAGAACCACGGGGCGACGATCTCCGTCTTGTGTGGCCACAGCCTCGACCCCGGGGTAGACCACAGTGGAGGCACCGTCGATCGCTCCTGCGACATAGCAGCTGATAGAGATCTGGGCGTCCACCCGCTGACCCAGCAGCGAGCGGACCAGCCGACCCTTCATGCCAGAGCCCCGCGGCGCGGCGAAATGTCTGGTGGCAACCACGGGCGTCCCGCGGAGGGCGCGGGTCGGCAGCGCCGCGGTCTCGGCAGCAGTCATGTGTGCGTGGACGAGGTCCACGGGGGAGGCCAGCACGGAGCGAAGCGCGGTCGCCGGCAAGCTTCCGGCCGTATTGCGCCGAACACCTCGATGCAGGCGCAACCGCATGGCCGCTGGGTCTCCGCCCAACACCTCGACAGTGTGACCCATTCGCGCTTGCTGATTGGCGAGGACGGCGACGTGACGCTCGACCCCGGCGAAGGCTGAGGTCAGCACAAGGTGACGGACTTTCACCGTGTGACCAGTGGCTCTCTAGTGCGCTCGGGCATAGGCTCCCTGGCTTTGTGAGCGGCGAGACCCAGCAGCACACCGATGAGCAAGAAGGGCGCAGAGACGGAGATGGACACCCAGAAGAGGTCCAGCTGCGCCTGTGCCAGCCGCGAGAGTCCGAGGGCCAGGGCCAACGTGCCAAACGCGGGGTCGGCTCTATACAGGACAGTGATTGCACCGACCCAGAGCACCAGGAAGCCAAACAGACCGAGACCGACCAGACCGGCTGAGGCCAGCACCTCAAGAAAGGCGTTAGGTGGCTGGAAGAACCCAGGAGCGTCCGCCTGAGTCCAGTAACGCAGCCCATGCCCGAACCATGGTGCCTCGAGCCAGATGCGGACGGACTCGGCATACCACTCCAGTCGCTGGAACCAAGAGTTGTGCTCGTTCCCCGAGGCGATCTGGTCTCGTGCCATGGTGAGCACCAGATAAAGGATCGGCGCCACCACGATGAGGGCGACGACGCCACGGCGCCGTTCAGAGTGCCGACGAAAAGACACCACGAGTAGTCCGACGGCCAATCCGACGAGTGCCTGACGAGACTGCGTGACGGCCAGCGCGGTGACCACGACGACCAGAGCGGGCACGGCCCAGCGCTTCGTCCACCCCAGCCAGGTCGGGCGGGCGTAGAGGATCAGCGCGGCGATCCCCATCAGGTTGCCCATGAAGTTCTTGTGCATGCTCCAAGGCCAGCTTGGATACACCTCGCTGAAGTTGCCTTGCGCGTATCGCAGCAGCCCTTCGGCGATGGTCGGAAGGGCGAGGGCCACGCACGCCAGAAGGAAGAGCGATACTCCCAGACGAGCCTGCCCCGTCGCTCCCACAGCCCACCCGACGACTAGCGCGCCAGAGACGAGCAGCCACGCGTGGAACCACTCCACGCCATTGGCGACGAAGGGGTTGGCGATCACTGTGAAGAGAGTGGCGGCCTGGTAGATCGCGTTGAGCCAGAGGAGCTTGCGCAGCTCAGGACTGAAGGGACGAGGCGCGAAGAAGACCGCAGGCCAGAAGGCGAGTGCCAAAATCCAGTCGGCGATGGTCATGTCCACAGGTCCCGCACCGAAGCGGAGAACGACCACGATGAGGGGCATGGCCAGAAGGGGCAGCAGAACGGGCTGGGTGAGCGCCACGACTGCGACGAGCAGGAGCACCACTCCGCCGACGACGAGGAGGGGCATGTCCGGAATGGCGTACCCCACCAGGACAGCGAGCGCGGTCGCTGCGCTGCACCGGCGAGCAGCACCAGTGCTGGCCCCCGGAACCGATCCCAACGTTCCGGGGTCATGCCGCCACTTCCACAGCGTCGGTGTTTCGAGGTCGCAAGAAACGGGCGGACTCGGCAGTGCGCGGGCCGCGGATCAGCAACTCTGCCCGCCATCGGGCGCGCTGTCCACGAACTCCTCGCAGCACCACCGAACGGGCCACCGCCCCGATCAACTGACCCACCCTCGCGTAGTGCCAGCCTGCGGCACCGAAGTGCTTTCGGAAGTACCGCTCCTGCCCGGCGTGGAAGTGAACTTCCCGACGTTGCAGGTCAGTCGAGGTGGCAGCGCCGACATGCACCGCGGTCACCTCGGGCACGAGTCGGTGGTGCCAGCCCATGAGGGAGGCGCGCTTGGCCCAGTCGGTCTCTTCGGCGTAGAGGAAGAAGTCGTCGTCGAATCCGCCGACCTGCTCCAGTGCCTCGGCCCGAAGCAGCAGCACTGACCCGATGACGTAGTCCTCGTGCCGGTCGTTGAGTCGGCCCAGGCCCTTGGCCTCGATCCAGGACCGCACCGGGGTGGGGAAGGGCCAGGCAACGCGGGCCGGTCGCCCGTCAGCGTCGACCTGGGAAGGCGCGACGCTGGCAATATCCGGGTCCGCGCGCAGGGCTCGGTGGAGCTGGCGAACGCCGTCGGCGTCGACGATCGCGTCGGGGTTGAGCAGGAGCACGTCGGCGCCGGGTGTCTGGCGGTGGGCAAGGGCGTGGTTCACTCCTGCGGCGAAGCCGCCGTTCCACCCTGGGGCGAGGTAGCGCACGCCCAGCTCGGCCGACAGTTCGCGGATCTCTGGCAGGGAGGAGTTGTCGACGACGGTGACCGTCAGGTCACGGACGGGCTCCAGCGCGGAGCGCAGCAGCGCGGGCGAGCCGTAGGCGACCACGACAACCTCAGGCTCGGTCGTGTCCGCGACCTCGCTGCGGGCCGAGTGCGTCATCCGGTGGTAGACCTCGTCGTAGCACTGGGCCACCTGCTCCCATGAGCACTCCTGGGCCAGCTCCAGACCCGCCTGACGCAAGCGCTGCCACAGTCCGGGCTCACGGGCTGCGCGCAGCAGCGCCTCTCCCAGTGCGACCGAATCACCCTCGGGCACCAGCAGTCCGGCCTCCCCGACGACATCCGGCAACGCCCCGCTGTCGCTCGCCACGACCGGCACCCCGGCGGCCATCGCCTCGACGACGACCCGGCCGAACTGCTCGACCCACCCCGGCGTGGTCAGCGACGGCACCGCCAGCACATCCATCTCCTGCAGCAACCGAGGGAGCTCCTCCTGGGTCGCGGTGCCGGCGAAGCGCACCCGCTCACGCAGCCCGGGCTCGTCGGCGAACTGCCGCAGCTCATGCTCCTGCGGACCGGCGCCCACCACGGTCAGCTCCAGCCCGGGGTGGGCGGCCACGGCATCGAGAAGCACGTCGACCCCCTTGTGGGAGGCGAGACGCCCGACATACCCGACCTGCACCGGAGCGTCTGCAGCCGGGGGCTGCCGGTCGGCCGGGGAGAACCGCTCGGCGTCGACCCCCAGGGGGACGATGTCGGGCACGCCGGGGAAGCCCTTGCGTCGGCAGATCTCCCCCGCCTCGGTGTTGCAGACGATAACGGCGCGCGCGTGCCGCAGCGCCCAACGCTCCCACCAGCGGAAGGGGACGGGGTAGCGCTTGTCGATGTTCTGCGCGGAGTAGAGTGCGTAGGGAGCGGGATTGCGGCGCAGGGCACGCAGGACCAGCGCTTCGAGGGTCGCGACCGCGAAGGGCTCCTCGTGCAGATCGATCACGTCCCAGCGCCGACCCAGCGCCCGCCACAGCGGCCGCGGGTCGTAGGCGAAGAGGGCGGGGTGGGTGCCGACGGTCGCCACCGGCTTGACCGAACCGCCGGGCTCGGACGGGTCGGGAGTGAGGGTGGCGACCGAGCCGCCCTCGTTCCAGCGCGCGGCGGACAGCAGCGTGACGTCGTGCCCCTGTCGGCGAAGCTCCCCCTCGCGAGCCCGCCACGCGGTCACGACCCCGCTGTGGAAGACCCGCAGGACGCGCATACCGACCAGCCTACTTCGCGGATTGAGTCCGCATAGCGCTCGGTCACAAGTCGCGGCAGTCGTTTGGTGGGGCCTAGGCGTCCGGGGCGGAGTAATCTCTGGTTGACGAACGTAAGGCCTGAGTTTGGTCATTTCGTTAGTGCGTGAGCCGGCCGTGGTGGATGGCTTCGAGGATGGCCTGCTTGTCGGCGGGGATCTGGGGCGGGAAGGTCTGGCTGGTGGCGTTGATCGCGACGGTGGCCGAGCGCAGCGGGCGTAGCTGGCGGACGACGTTGCGGATGGCCAGGCCGGTGCGGTTCTGGATCTCGCGGGAGATGGCCAGTGCGGTGAAGACGATGGTCAGGTGAGCCTCGATCGCGTCACGCTTCCGGGCGAACAGCGGCCGGGCCTTGAGGTCGGTCTTGGACATGCGGAAAGAGGCCGACGACCTGCCACAGGTCGTGGTAGGAGGAGATGACCTCGCCAGCAGGCATCACGGTCGCGGGGATGTTGGTGACGTAACCCTTGAGCCCGACCAGCCGGCGGGCCCTGGCCAGGGAGGCCTCGTCGAGCACGGTGTCCCCGCCGTTCTTCTTCACGAACCGGGGCGTGCGGGCGGCCTTCTCCCCGGCGACGACGGCCTTGGCCCGGTTCTCCTGCAGGGTGAGGGTCTTGTGGTCACGCGCAGCGCGCTTGGCCGAGTAGGCCCACACCGCCCGCCACGAGCCGGGGTGCTCGGTCCGGTCCCAGGTCGGTTCGGCGCGGACCAGGACGTCGTTGTCGCTGTTGCGGCCGGTCCGTGGGGTGGTCGTGTCGATGACCTGCCCGTCGGTGAACGCCTCCCCGTGCCAGCGGAAGTGGGAGGCCAGGTCGATCGGGGCCTTGGTCACCCGGGAGCCGACGATGAACCGCAGGTTGGCCTCGTCCAGCTGGCGCAGGTTGTCGCCGAGAGCATCCCGGCGTCGGCCACGACGACCATGTCGGCCACCTCGTGCCGGGCCTGGAAGGCCTTGATGATCGGCACGATCGTGGAGGTCTCGGCCTTGTTGCCCTCGAAGCAGCCGATCTCCAACGGGAACCCGTTGCGGTCGACCAGCAGCCCGACGACGATCTGGGGGTCGACGCGGCGTTCCTTGGAGTAGCCGACCTTGCGCAGGTCGTCCTCCTTCTCGGCCTCGAAGTACAAGGTGGTGACGTCGTACATGACCAGCGAGACGTCCCCGCTGGCCACCGCGTGCTCAAAGCAGGCCGTGGCGATCTGGTCCCGGTACCCGCGCTCCTTGGCACGGGCCAGGACCCGGCCCATCGTCTTGTAGCTGGCTGCCTCCTGGCCCAGGTCGGCCAGCACCCGGGCGGCATCCAGCAGCGAGGTCGGCTCCACGACCCGGGCCAGCACCAAGGAGGCGAAGACCTCGTCCTCGAGGGCGTCGAACCCCAGCTGGGCGTACACCGCGGCCAGCGCCTCGAACAGCACCCGGCTGTCCCTGCCGACCACCCGCCCTGGGCTGCTGCGCACCGCCGGCGGCGCTACGGGCACCGGGTCCAGCAAGGACGCCTCCCGTGCTGGTCGGGCCAGCCCCGTGGCCATCGGCTGGGGGTCCACACCGAGCTCCAGGACGCCCTGGCCCGGGTCCTCCAGCAGCTCCCGAGCCCGGGCCAGCAGCACCCCCAGCTCGGCCTCGGTGTGCGCAGAGCCGACGTGCTTGAGGATCCGCTGACGCCCCGCGGCGTACTCGGCGATCTGCACGGCCGTCGCTCCCGACTTCGTCCGCACCCGCCTGATGAACGCCACGACAAGGAGGCTAGACGCACCCCGTCAGTGCGTGAAACCACCCACTCAGCGACCGATCACCGCAGGTCAACGGACCGCCATCTCCAGATCGAGTACTACCTGTCCAAAGTCAGGACAAGTCGCGGCACTCGTCTGGTGGGGCCTAGGCGTCCGGGGCGGAGTAATCTCTGGTTGACGAACGTAAGGAGCACGGGGCAGTGGGTGCAGACACGGTGCGAGCGATTCACCTGGGCAGTCGGCAGAGGGTCCTCCGGTTCCTCCTCACCGCGATCCTCTTGCTCATCGCCTGTGCCCTAGCCGCGGAGGCTACACGCGCACTCTTAAGCACAGACGGGATGGTGCGGCGGGGGAAACTTCTGAGCCTCTTCGACGCTGACGTGGAGGACTCCTTCCCGACATGGTTCCAGGGTATGCAGCTAGCCTTCGCCGGCTTCCTATCATGGGCTTGGCGGAAGTCCGACGCAGCCGGACTCCGCTGGGGTTGGAGTGTCCTAGCAGCTCTCCTCATCGTCATGTCCTTAGACGAACTCATTTCGCTTCACGAGGAGCTTATTGGGCCGCTACAAAACGCCTTCGACATCAATAGCGGGCCACTCTTCTTCGCCTGGGTAATACCGGGGGTCATCGCTGCTGCAATTTTTGCTTTCGCTATGATTCCATTTCTGCGACAGCTTCCGAGGGTAACTGCAGTGCGTCTCATCGTCGCTGGTGCCGTTTTCGTCACAGGCGCGGCTGGCATGGAGCTCGTCGGCGGCCAAGTGGTGACCACCATCGGCACAGGATCGACGTACCGGTTGACTACAATTGCAGAAGAGTCGTTGGAGATGGTCGGAACGTTCCTTGTCATACGAACTCTGCTATTGCACTTTTCATTAAGCAATTCGTCACCGGTTGCACCCAAGGCCGAACTGTGAAGGGCTGAAGCACCCGACCGCACCCTCCGGCGTCAGCGGGCGGACCCCAGCGGCTTGCCGCTGTCGAGCAGGCCGTCCACCTCGGAGCGGATCTTGTCGATGAAGCTCGGCTCGTCGAAGGTCGCGGCGTGCGCCTGGATCACCTCGGCGTCCCAGGTGCACGACACCGCCTTCCCCACCGCCTCGCGGATTGCATCGGCAGTGACCTCCCTGAAGAAAATGCCGCTCAGGCCGTCGTCGACCGTGTCGAGGTAGCCACCCGCCGTAGCGCCACCACCGGCAACCCGCGGGCGTTGGCCTCCAGCGGGGCCCCGAAGTTCTCGTGGCTCGGGGCGAGCGGGCCCTTGGCGTGGGAGTAGATCCAGCGCAGCTCGCCGTCGGGCACGTCGGAGACGATGCGCACGATCGGCGGGGCCGCCGCGAGAAGGCTCTCCCGCTCCGGGCCGTTGCCGACCACCACGAGCCGCTGGTCGGTGCCGCGGAAGGCCTCGATCACGACGTCAACGTGACTCTTCAACTTTGAGCGTGGTGGGGCCCTGGCGTAGGGCTCGCGGCCCTGCGCCAGCATGGGTGTTGTCTAGGCATCTCATGAGCGAGGACCGCGAGCGTGCACGAGCGAGCGTACGTTCGACGTCGGTGCAGGCGTCGATCTTGTTCAACCTGTCCGGCTCCCGAGTCGTCTCGGCCAGCCCTGCCGTCGGCGAGGAGCAGCAGCGACCGGTGGTGATCGAGACCTCGCGTGCGAGGGCGCGTGTCCGTCCTGCGGGATGCTGTCCTCGCGGGTCCAGGCCCGCCCGGTCCAGCACGTCAAGAACGTGTCCTGCGGGGGTGAGCGGCTCGACGTTCTCGTGCGCACGCGCCGCTACGCCTGCACCGAGGCGCTGTGCCCGCGGCGGTCGTTCACCGAGGAGACCGAGCAGCTGCCGGCCCGGGCCCGGGTGACGACGAGGCTGGTCGAGCAGATGATCAGCGCCTGCCGGGTCGAGCCGCGCGCGGTCTCTCGCGTCGCCCACGAGTCGGGCCCGTCGTGGCCAACGAGGTGGCCGACCCCAACAGCAACGAGCCAGCCCTTTCCCCGGGCAGGCGGTGGCTCCCCGCCTGCTCCATGTGCCTGACCGTACCCTGCTGGATGCTGGCAGACCGTGGCGACCGGGACCACGTCCCCGTCCGCCTCCCGGGGGTCGGCTCGGAGGGTGACGACGGCGCCCCCCTCGTCCCACCGACGGGCGGAGAGAAACGGACGTCGTGCCCCAGCCGACGCAACTCGCGCTCCCTGGCTCTCCAGGCTGTCATCACCCCGCTGTGGAAGAGGCGGAGGACGCGCATACGGGTAGGATACGGGTGATTTCGTCGACGGGAGGAGGGCCCCGTGACCGTCCGTGACTTCCTCACCACGCTGCGCCAGCGGTGGAGGTTGGTGCTGGCGACGATGCTGGTGGTGGTCGCGGCCACGGCCCTGGCGACCCTGCAGACCCGTCCGATCTACGAGTCCTCCACCCGCGTCTATCTGCTGGCGAACAACCAGAGCGACTCGGCCAACGTCTACAACATGCCGGCGGCCGAGCTGGCCACCGTCATCCAGGTGGCCACATCCCCGATCGTGCTGGATCCGGTGCGCGAGCAGCTCGGGGTCGCGCCCGGCACGATGCTCAACGTCTCGGCCGAGCGCTCCGGCGACACCCCGTTGCTCGACGTCCGTGTCCGCGCGCACGACGCGCAGGTCGCCGCCGATGCCGCGACCGCCGTGCCGCAGCAGCTCGCGGCGGTCGCGCGCAACTTCTCGCCCATGCTCGCCACCAGCGGACAGTCGGTCAGCGCCGAGACGATCGTCCCGGCGTCGGTGCCGAACCGCCCGATCGAGCCCGACCCGCTGCGCAACCTCGCCCTCGGCGCGCTCGCCGGCCTCCTCCTCGGGGTCGCCTTCGCCGTGGCCCGCCAGGCCCTCGACCAGCGGGTCCGGGAGGTGCGTGACATCGACGCGCTGTCCGAGCGCCCGGTCCTCAGCAGCGTGCCCTACCGCAAGGACGACGACCCCCACGCGCTCTACCTCGACATCGACCCGTTCGGGCCGCAGGCCGAGGCCGTCCGTCGCCTGCGGACCAACATGATGTTCGTCGACGTCACGACGGGCAAGCACTCCTTCGTCGTCAGCTCGACGCTGCCCGGGGAGGGCAAGACGACGACGGCGATCAACCTGGCCCTGGCGATGTCCGACGCCGGCACCAGGGTGCTGCTCATCGACGCAGACCTGCGCCACCCCTCGGTCGCGACCAACATGGGCCTGGAGGGGGCCGTGGGCCTGACCACCGTGCTCCTGGGCGACGCCGAGCTGGAGGACGTCGTCCAGCGGTGGGGCGGCACGAACCTGCACGTGCTGGCCTCCGGCGAGACCCCGCCCAACCCCAGCGAGCTGCTCGGGTCGACGAAGATGCAGGACCTTTTCGACCGGCTCAGCGAGGACTACGACTTCATCCTCGTCGACACCCCGCCCGTCCTGCCGGTGACCGACGCGATGGTCATCGAGAAGCTGACCGGCGGCATGCTGCTGGTCGTCGCCTCGGGCGAGACCCGCAAGCGGCACCTCTCCGAGGCGCTGCGCACCCTCGAGACGACCGAGACCCACATCGCCGGGTTCGTGCTGACCAAGTCGCCGCCGCAGCCGAGCGCCTACTACAACTACTACAACGGGGACGACGCCCCCACCCGCCCCGAGGGTGCCCGGAACCGGCGCCGCCGGCCGAGCCGGCGCGACCGGCGGATGCAGGCGTCCCGTCCGCACGCTGAGGCGGCGGCACGGGCCCGGGCCGACCGGGCCCGGCTCACGGAGAGCAGCGAGGGGCTGGAGTTCCGTGCCCGCAGCCGGCGGCGGATCGACGAGCGGGCCGACCAGAGCTAGGCCGGCCGTCCGACGACGGCGCCCAGACGCTGGAGGCCGTCGAGCACCTCGACCAGGACCTCGTCGTCGACCTCCTCCGGGGTGACCTGCAGGGCGTCGGCCGTCCGGTCGCGGAGCTCCGGCAGATCGGTGCTCACCAGCGTCGCCCGGGCGACGACCGCTGCCGCCCCGGTCACGACGTGGATCTCACCGGTGCGCACGGGTGCCAGGTAGAGCGTTCCCCCGTGCTCCCCGTCCTCGGGGCGGTCCACCATCCCCCATCCGTCAGACAGGACCCACCGGGCCCGCCCGGGACTCACCGTGCTCCGCCCGGCCGGGCTCGCCACAGCTCGACGGCGGCACGCCGACCACGGTCGACGAACTCCACCGCGACCTCCCATGCGGTGGGCTCGTGCCCACGGGTGTTGGCCAAATGCTCGGTGTTGACCAGCGGTGCCCGCACGACGAGGCCGACCTTGCCCAGGACCGTGGGCTCGGCCTTGACCCGGGCCCGCCACTCGGCCAACCGGCTCCCGTCCCGCGATACCGCGTGCCACAGGTCGTGCTCTCGGTGGCCCCGGACCCGGTCCAGCTCGTCCAGGGCGGCGGCCCAGCCCACCTCTGCACCCACCTGCGGGACGAGCGCCACGACCTCGCCGCCCAGCCGAGGGTCGTCGACCAGCTCGGCGAGCCTGGGCTGGGTGCGAACCGTGGCCCCGTTGCGGGCCTCGTTGAGCGCGAAGATCAAGGCCTGCCCGGCCTCGTCCGGCACGGGGCACGCGACCGCCGCCAGCTCCCGCCTCTGGCGCCGGGCCCAGAGGACGTCGAACGCGGTCTCGTCCGGCCTGGTGCCGGGGAAGAACCGGTGCACGTCGGCATACCCCAGGTGGTCGTGCCAGTAGGTCTGGGCGTGCCCGAAGGGCGACCCGGTCCGGAAGCGCGAGCGACGACGCCACCCGGCGGCCTCGACCGCCCCGACGAAACGGCCCACCTGACTGGGCCGGACCAGCACGTCCGCGTCGCTGCCACCCGACGCCCGCGAGCGCCACCGCGGCTCGAACGCGATCCCCTTGATGTGCAGCAGGTCGACACCCTCCCGGTCGGCCAGGTGCTGCAGCGCAGCGTGCGCGAACTCGATGCGCACCTCCATCGGCACCTCGGCGGTCGGGACGTCCTGCACGCCCCCATCGTGCCACCCGACCCGGCGCTCGATCTCGACAGGCGAGGACGACGCCGGCCGCATACCCTGGCGAACATGCCCGCCCAGACCGAAGTAGTCGTCGTCGGGGCCGGTCTCGCCGGTCTCACCTGCGCCCTCACCCTCCAGGAGCACGGGGTCTCCGTGCGCGTCCTCGAGGCCTCCGACGGGGTCGGTGGCCGCGTGCGCACCGACGTCGTCGACGGGTTCCGCCTCGACCGGGGCTTCCAGGTGCTCAACCCGGCCTACCCGATGGTCAAGGAGCTGGCCGACCTCAAGGCGCTCGACCTGCAGAAGATGACCGCCGGGGTCGCGATCCGCTCGGCCCGCACGGCCGAGCTGCTCGTCGTCGCCGACCCGCGCCGGGAGCCGCAGCTGCTGGCGCAGACCCTTCGCTCGGGCAAGCTGCACCCCGCCAGCATGGCCTCGCTCGCCCGCTGGGCGGCACCGGCCCTGAGCACCAGCAACCTGCTGGCCACCGCCGAGGACGACGTGCCCCGCCGCCAGTCGATGGACGACGCCGGGTTCATCGGCCCGCTGCGCAAGATCGTCGACGGCTTCCTCGCCGGAGTCCTGCTCGAGGACGACGGCAGCACCTCGACCGTCTTCACCCAGCTGCTCGTCCGCACCTTCGCCCTCGGCACCCCCGGACTGCCGGCGGCAGGCATGCAGGCGCTGCCCGAGCAGCTGGCCGCGAGGCTGACCACCCCGGTGGAGCTGGGCAAGGAGGTCGCCGAGGTCTCGTCCGGCAGGGTCCGCACGGTCGACGGCGAGGAGATCACCGCCGACCTCGTCGTCGTCGCCACCGACCCGACCACCGCGGGCCGTCCGTCACCGACCGGCCCGTCAAGCCCGGCAAGGGCTACACCACCCACTGGTATGCCGTCACCCACGCGCCCACCGACCTCAAGGCCGTCGTCATCGACCAGCGGGAGAACCACGGGCCGGTGGTCGTCACGTCCGTGGTGAGCAACGTGGCCCCTGAGTACGCGCCCGACGGCCGTGCCCTGGTCCAGGCAAGCAGCCTCTGGCGGGCCGGCGAGGACCCTGCCTCGGACGCGGACGTGCTGCGGCACGTTGGCGAGCTCTACGGCGTGGACACCACCGACTGGCAGCTGCTGCGCCGCGACGACATCCCCTACGCCCCCCCCCCGCCGAGCCGGCACCGTTCGAGGAGCGCGCGGCAATGGAGGTGGCCGAGGGCCTCATCGTGGCCGGCGACCACATGGACATGGCCTCGATCGACGGGGCGATGACGAGCGGGAAGCGGGCGGCCGAGGGCTACCTGCACCGACGGGGCCTGCTCGACCAGGCCGGCTGACGGAGGTCAGCCGACCAGCGGCTTCGGCATCTCCTCCGGCGCCGGCTCGTCGACCCGGCCGCCACTGAGCTTGTCGACCACCATCGCGATCGCACCGTCACCGGTGACGTTCGTCGCGGTGCCGAAGCTGTCGATGGCGATGTAGGTCGCGATCATCAGGCCCACCTGCGGCTCGGTGAAGCCCAGCATCGAAGACAGCAACCCCGACGCGGCGAAGATCGCGCCACCCGGCACGCCCGGGGCGGCCACCATCGTGATGCCCAGCATGAGGATGAAGCCGATGAAGATCGGCGCGTTGATCTCGATGCCGGCCAGCACCATGACGGCCAGGGGAGAACGACACGATCTTCAGCGTCGACCCGGCCAAGTGGATGGTCGCGCACAGCGGCACGGTGAACGACGCCACCTGCGGCCGCACCCCGATCTCGATCGCCTGGCGCAGCGTCACCGGGATCGTCGCCGCCGAGGACGAGGTGCCGAGCGCGGTCAGGTAGGCCGGTGACATCGTCTTCAGCGCCTTGAGCGGGTTGCGGCCGGTCAGCGACCCGGCGACGACGAACTGCAGGAGCAGCAGCATGGCCGTCATCGCGAAAACGAGCACGATGACACCCAGGAAGGTCGCGATCACCTCGGCGACCTGCCCGACGACCGTCATGTTGAGGAAGATGCCGAAGATGTAGACCGGCAGCAGCGGGATGATGATCTTGGCGATGACCGTCTCGATGATCGTCCGCAGCTCGTTGAACCCCCGCTGAAGCCCGTCGGTCGGCAGCACCGTCAGGCCCAGGCCCACGACGAACGACAGCACGAGCGCGGTCATCACGCCGAACACCACCGGTGCCATCTCGACGGTGAAGTAAGGGCCGAGCAGCGCCTCCTCCGGGTTGGTCAGCTCGGTGAAGTCCCCTGCCTGCAGCAACTGCGGCAGCAGCGCCCAGCTGATCAGGAAGGCCATCAGCCCGGCGAAAACCGTCGACCCGTAGGCGATCCCGGCGGTCACCCCCAGCCACTTCCCGGCACCGCGCCCCAGCTCACCGATCGCCGGGGTGATCAGCCCCACGATGATCAGCGGGATGATGAACCCCAGGAAGCTGGAGAACAACCCGTTGAAGGTGACGAAGACCCGCACCACCGCCTCCGGCAGGAACAGGCCGAAGACGATCCCCAGCACGATGGCGATCCCGATCCGGGGCAGCAGCCCGAGCTTCCTCATACTGCGATGGTCCCACCGCGCCAGGGGAGAGCAACTATGGGATACCTCACCGGGGCTGGCATCATCTGGGGGCACGAAAGGACAGGGTGGATGCAGGAGGGACCAGTCATGGGGGACCTGACCGAGGACGTCTTCGCGGTGGAGCGGCCGTGGGGGCAGTTCCGCCAGTTCGTCGGCAACGAGACGGTCACGGTGAAGATCATCACGGTCGAGCCGGGCCACCGTCTCTCGTTGCAGCGGCACCGTCGTCGCTCCGAGCTGTGGCACGTGGTCGACGGCCCGGTCGAGGTCTGGGTGGACGGTGACCGTTGGACCGCCGAGACGGGGCAGGACGTGTGGGTCCCCCGCGGGTCGACCCACCGCCTGGGCAACCCCGGCCGCATGCCGGCCCGGGTGCTGGAGGTGGCGTTCGGCGACTTCGACGAGGCCGACATCGAGCGGCTCGAGGACGACTACACCCGGGACTGACTCCCAGAGACGCGAGGACGCCGGGCCGCCTCGCCTACCGGCGGGTCACCTCAGGGGTGCGGAAGACTGGGCGCATGACGGACACCAGCCGCTCCTCGGCCAGCACGCTCGCGGTCATCGGCGCGGGATCGGTCGGGGCGACCATCGCCTACGCGGCGCTCTCGTCCGCGGCACCGCCCGCCACGTCGTGCTGCACGACGTCAACGCCGCCAAGGTCGAGGCCGAGGTCCTGGACCTCAACCACGGGCTGGCGTTCACCCCCATGGGGCAGGTCGAGGGCAGCGACGACGTCGAGGTATGCCGTGGGGCCCGGGTCGTCGTGGTCACCGCCGGCGCCAAGCAGCAGCCCGGTCAGAGCCGGATGGAGCTGGCCGAATCCACCCTCAACCTGACCCGCACGCTCATGCCCCGCCTCGTCGAGGTCGCCCCGGACGCGACCTACGTCATGGTGACAAACCCGGTCGACGTGGTCACCACCGCCGCGCTCAAGGTCACCGGGCTGCCGGCCAACCAGCTCTTCGGCTCCGGCACCGTGCTCGACTCCTCCCGCCTGCGGCACGCGATCGCCACCCGGCTCGGGGTCGCGGTGACGAGCGTGCACGCCAACGTCGTCGGCGAGCACGGGGACACCGAGTTCCCGCTGTGGAGCTCGGCCAGCGTCGGGGGCGTCCCGCTGCTCGAGTGGGACGCCCTGCACGGCGGCCTGGACGAGGCCACCCGCGAGGAGATCGCCGAGGACGTCATGCGCTCGGCCTACCGGATCATCGCCGGCAAGGGCGCCACCAACTACGCCGTCGGCCTGGCCGTCTGCCGGATCGTCGAGTCGGTCCTGCGGGACGAGCACGCCGTCCTGCCGGTCTCGACCTGGCTGGATGACTACCGGGGCATCAGCGACGTGAGCCTCTCCGTCCCCACGATCGTCGACCACCGTGGCGCGGGAGAGCGCCTGCTCGTGCCGATGACCGACGAGGAGATCGCGCTGCTGCGACGCAGCGCGGACTCGATCAGGGCGACGGCCCGGTGCTTCGGGTTCTGACCGTCCCGGTAAGGAGTCGCTTCAGCAGGACACCTCACGACGGCCCGCCCTACGCTGCCCGAGGACCACACGGGCACTCGAAGGAGAGACCATGGCGGGCAGATCGGTGGGGAGGACAGGAGACGGACGTCGGCCGGGGCCATCGCCCTGGCGACGCTCGGGCTGGGCGCCTGCAGCGCGGCCGGCGGGGACGAGCGGGTGGAGCTGGAGTTCTTCCAGTTCAAGCCCGAGGCGGTGCAGGCGTTCGACGACATCATCGAGGCCTTCGAGGCCGAGAACCCCGACGTCCGGGTCACCCAGAACCACGTCCCCGACGCGGACACCGCGCTGCGCACGCTGCTGGTGAAGAACAAGACGCCGGACGTCATCACCCTGAACGGCAGCGGCAACTTCGGCCAGCTCGCCCGGGCCTGCGTCTTCGCCGACCTGTCCGACCTGACGTCGGTGACCGAGACGGTCAACCCCGAGGTGCAGCAGGTCCTCGACGACCTCGGCACCTGCGAGGACCAGGTCAACGGGCTCCCGTTCGCCTCCAACGCCAGCGGGGTCATCTACAACACCGAGGTCTTCGAGGAGCACGGCCTGGAGGTCCCGACCACCTGGCCGGAGTTCCAGCAGGGTGGTCGAGGACCTGCAGGACACCGACGTGGTCCCCCTCTACGCCACCTACGCCGACCGCTGGACCCTGCTGCCGACCTTCAACAACCTCTCCGGGGCCCTCGTGCCGCGCGAGTTCTGGCAGGAGATGCGCGCCGCGGGCGCCGACGCCGGACCGGACGGGCCGGCGTCCTTCACCGAAGGCTACGCCCCCGTCGCGGAGCGGTTCGTGGAGTTCTTCGGCTACGCCCAGGACAACGCCGCGGGCCGGGGCTACGACGACGGCAACCGGGCGATGGCGGAGGGTGAGGCGGCCATGGTCGCCCAGGGGTCGTTCACCCTGCCCGCCATCCGGGCCATCGACGAGGAGGCCCCGGTCGCGATGTTCGTCATGCCGGTCGGCGAGGACGAGTCGGAGAACGTCCTCGTCTCCGGCGTCGACGTGGCGGTCGCGATCGGCAAGGACACGGCATACCCCGAGGAGGCCCGGCGCTTCGTGGAGTTCATGTTCTCCGAGGAGATCGTCAGCTCCTACGCCAGCGAGCAGAGCGCCCTCTCGCCCCTGGTGGACGCCCCCCAGAACGACGACCCGGCCCTGGAGCTGGTGGTGCCGCTCTACGAGGAGGGCCGCCTGGCCGGCTACGCCGACCACCAGATCCCCGCCGCGATGAACCTGGAGGCTCACGTGCAGACCCTGGTGCTGAACAAGGATCCCGACGCCTTCCTGGAGGCGATGGACAACGAGTGGCGCAAGTACGCCCGGCGCACCACCGGGTTCGAGGAGGGGCGATGACCGTCCAGAAGGCGGCCCACGAGCCGCGGGGCACCATGCCCGAACCGACGGAGAGGAAGGCCCGCCAGGGGATCGGCGTGCCCCGCACGATCTGGTGGATGGTCGTGCCGGCGTTCGTCCTGTTCTTCGTCTTCCACACCATCCCGGTGCTGACGGGGATCTTCTACTCCTTCACCGACTACGCCGGCTACGGGGAGTGGGGCTTCGTCGGGCTGGACAACTACGTCAACCTCTTCCGGGACGAGCGGGTGTTCGGCGCCTACCGGTTCACGTTCCTGTTCGCGCTGGTGTCCACGGTCCTGGTCAACGTCATCGCCCTGGTCATCGCCGTGGGGCTGAACGCCCGGATCAAGTTGAAGACGACGTTCCGGGCGATCTTCTTCATGCCCCACGTGCTGGCGATCCTCATCATCGGATACGTCTTCAACTACATGTTCGCCAACTCCCTCCCCTTCATCGCCGACCGGATGGGGATCACGGCGCTGTCGACCTCGATCCTGGCCAACGAGGACCTGGCCTGGGTCGGCGTGGTGATCCTGGCGGTGTGGCAGGCCGCGGCGTTCAACATCATCCTCTACCTCGCCGGGCTGCAGACGATCCCGACCGAGGTCTACGAGGCGTCCGACCTGGACGGGGCCACCCCGACCCAGCAGTTCTTCCGGATCACCTTCCCCCTCATCGGGGCGTTCTTCACCATCAACATGGTGCTGTCGCTGAAGAACTTCCTCCAGGTCTTCGACCACATCATCGCGCTGACCAACGGCGGACCCGGCACGGCGACCGAGTCCATCTCCCTGCTCATCTACCGAGGCGGCCTGCAGGGCGGGGAGTACGCCTACCAGACCGCCAACGCCGTGGTCTACCTCGTCGTCATCGTCGTGCTGTCGCTGCTGCAGTTCCGCTTCCTGCAGCGCAGGGAGGCTGATTTCTGATGAGCACCGAGACCCGGGAGACCCCCGACACCCAGGACACCTCGACGCGTGCCGAGCCGCGGCGGCGACGGACGTCACGACGCGACGGCACCAACTGGCCGGCGACCATCTTCATCGCGATCTGCTCGCTGTCGGTGCTGATCCCGCTCTACTTCACGGTGGTCACGGCGTTCAAGACGCCCGACCAGCTGGGGGGCACCGGTTTCGAGCTGCCCCAGGGACTGGCGTGGGAGAACTTCTCCACGGCCTGGGAGCTGACGAACTTCCCGCGGGCGCTGCGCAACTCGCTCGTGGTGACGGTCGGCTCGGTGGTCCTCACCGTGCTCACCAACTCGATGGTGGCCTACGCGATCGCGCGCTACATGGACCGTTCGCGCACCTTCACCTTCCTGTACTTCTACTTCATCGCCGCGCTGTTCGTGCCGTTCCCGATCATCATGCTGCCGGTCGTCAAGCAGACCGCGCTCCTGGGTCTGGACAACCCGATCGGGCTGATCCTGCTCTACACGGTGTATGCCCTCAGCCTCAACGTGTTCATCTACGTCGCCTACGTCCGCTCGATCCCGATCGAGCTGGAGGAGGCCGCCAAGACGGACGGCGCCAGCACCTGGACGACCTTCTGGCGGATCATCTTCCCGATCCTGGCGCCGATGAACGCCACCGTGGCCATCCTCACGGCCATGTGGGCCTGGAACGACTTCATGCTGCCGCTGGTCATCCTCAGCGAGCCCGAGCACCAGACCCTGCCGCTCGTGCAGTACGTGCTGCAGGGGCAGTTCACGACCAACTACGGCGTGGCCTTCGCCTCCTACCTGATGGCGCTGCTGCCCATGGTGCTCGTCTACATCGTGGCCCAGCGGTGGATCATCTCCGGGGTCATGCGGGGCAGCGCCAAGTAGTGGGGAGCGCCCCTGGGACCCCCCGACGACGGCCGGGTGCCAGGATGGGGTGGTGACCACGCTCCAGCACTTCGAGGCCGCCTACACCGACGTCTACCAGACGGACGTGCTCTTCGAGGCGGTGAACGACCACCCCCCTATCCGGGCGACGCGGGTCACGGTGTACACCGACCACGTCTCCGAGGCGGGCAACGAGCGCACGGTCCGGGTGCGGGTCACGGTCACGGGTGACCGCCTGCAGCCCACCGACGACGGCTGGGCCACCGCCGGGCCCGCCATCCGCGCCTACGGTCTCGCCGAGGAGCCGGTCCGGTACGACGTGTGCCGGGAGGCGGTGCTCGAGGCGCTCCAGCGGCACGGTCTCGAGCCGGGTGACGTGGCGGGCTTCGCCCTCCTGGCCCCCCCTGGGAGGAGCACGAGCGCTCGCTGGACGCCGGCACGGCCGACCTCAGCGGGATGCGCAACGTGCCCGAGAGCTGACCCCCGCCCGTCCGACGGAGCGGCCCCCTTCAGGTGGTGACCGCCGAGGTCCCCTCGCGCGCCTCGGCCCGCTCCGCCTTCGCCTTGGGCGCGTAGTAGATCAGGCCCGCGCCGACGGCGATCGCGAAGATGAGCAGCATCGCGAAGAACAGCGGCCAGATGCCGGTGAGGAAGATGATCGGCACCGCCAGGGCGGTGATCATCCCGCCGCCGAAGAACGGCTCGAAGATGAGCTGCTTGTAGCCGAAGGCCTCGAAGGCCGGGCTCTCGGCGTCCGGGTCGGTGATCCGCATGAGGATCAGGCCGGTGGCCGTGACGCCCATCGACTGGCCGAAGTCGCCGATGCCGCGCTCGAACCAGAAGCGGCCGATGATGCGCGGTGCCAGCCACAGGAAGAGGGCGACGTTGACGCCGACGCCGGCGACGCGACCGCCAGCAGGCTGAACGCCCAGATGTTGGCGCCGATCGCCATGAGCGAGAGCGTGCCGATCGCGGCGATGATGAGGAAGTCCAGCGCCCAGCCCTGGATGCGCAGCATCATCTGGTGGTCGATGAGGTGGTCGACCTTGAGCGCGGCGGCGATCGCCTGGAGGATGACGCCGCCGATGAGGGCGAGGGGGAAGAGCGGGACGTAGGCGAAGATCTCCAGCGGGGTGGAGTCGTTGAGCAGGACCGAGGAGTAGGTCTGCGCCTCGATCCAGCGCAGCGACTCCAGGATGGCCCAGCCGATGAGGATGGCCACGGCGACCAGGGCCATGTGCAGCGACAGCGGCTCGACCGAGGCGGGGCGGGAGGTCATCGTGGCGGCGGGGTAGTACTCGTCCTTGCTGAACAGGCCCTTCTGCTCCTCGACGGACGCCTTGACGTCACCCTTGAGCAGCTCGGTGCGGCCGGTGCGCACGCCCCAGTTGATGAGGGCGATGCCGATGACGATGCCGCCGACGATCCCGACGGTGGCCAGGCCGACGGCCAGGTCGGCGCCCTCGGTGAAGCCGAGGTCCTCCATCACCCCGCGCATGCCGGCGGCGGTGCCGTGGCCGCCCTCGAAGCCGATCTCGATGAGGGCGCCGGTCATCGGGCTGGCGCTGAAGACGGGGACGAGGACGAGGGCGGCGAGCAGGAGGCCCACGACGTACTGGCTCGAGCCGAGCGCGACGCCGAGGGAGAGCTGCGGGCCGACCAGCCGGGCGGCCCGCTTCGGGCTGGGCAGGTCCTGGCCGAGGAACATCGTGGCGAAGACGACGCTGATGAGCAGGCTCGGCAGGGTGCGCCAGACCGCGAGCATCTCCTCGGTGAACACACCCCCCTCGGACATCCCCGGGACCAGCTGGCCGAGCACCTGGGGGCCGAGGATCAGCAGGAGGAAGCCGCCGATGATCGAGCTGGGCAGGAACAGCTTCTGCACCCAGCCGACCTTGACCCTGATGACCTTCCCGATGAGCAGGAAGAGCCCGAGGATGAGGAGCGCGAAACCGATCTGGTTGGGAGACATGCCGATCACCTTTGTCCGGAGGTCTGTCCGGGGAGTCTGACACAGGAGCGGCCTCCACGCCCGTCGGCGGAGAGCGTCGGTCAGGGGGCCTCTCGGTCAGCCGTCGCCGCCCTGACGAGGGTGCGTTCGGCAGGGCACCCGAGGGTCAGCCGTCGCCCACCCCGACGACTAGGGCCTGCTGCGCCGTCCCCTCCCCGCAGCCGTCCGGCAGGCCGTCGAGACGCTCGACCGGGACGCTCACGGCGTCCAGCCGCAGCGGACCGCCCACCTCGACCGTCACCTCCCCCCAGGTGACCGAGGGTCTCTCCCCGGTCCTCAGCTCGCTGCCGTCCGGCAGCACCAGCAGCACCGGCGGCCCCTGGCGGTCGAGGGCGAGGCACCCGCCGGGGCCCGTGATGAGCTGTCCGTCGACCGGGGCTGAACCGTCCTCCAGGACCGTCGCGGTGGTGACCAGCACGATGCCTCCGTCCTCGACCGACCGGACCTGGACCGTCGGCCCCTCCGTGGTCGCACCCGCCCCGTCGGGCACGGTGTCCACGACCGGTGACGGCACGGCCTCCTCGGTCTCCTGGGCGGCGCATCCTGCCGCTCCCAGCCCGGCGACCACCAGGAGGCCCGCGACGAGCGGTCGCCGACCGGTCACCGGGACCGCAGCTCCCGCTTGAGGATCTTCCCGGTCGCACCCTTCGGCAGCTCCTCGATGAGGTGCACCGTCCGCGGGTACTTGTACGGGGCCACCTGCGAGCGCACGTGCTCGACCAGCTCCTCCGCGGTCGCCTGCGCACCCGGGGCGAGCACGACGTACGCGCTGATCTCCTCGCCCAGCTCGGGGTGGGGCACGCCGACGACCGCGGCCTCGGCGACGGCCGGGTGCTCGTAGAGCAGCTCCTCGATCTCGCGCGGGTAGACGTTGAGCCCTCCGCGGTTGTCATGTCCTTCTTGCGGTCGACGATGAAGTAGTAGCCGTCCTCGTCGACGCGGGCCAGGTCGCCGGAGTGGAACCAGCCGTCGGCGTCGACGGCCTCGGCGGTCGCGTCGGGGTTGTTCCAGTACCCCTTCATGATGTTCTCGCCGCGGATGCAGATCTCGCCGATCCCGCCCTCGGGGTCCTCCGCGTCCCCGCCCGCGGCGGCGGCCAGCTTCATCTCCACCCCCCGCACGGGTATGCCGATCGAGCCCGCCTTGCGCTCCCGGTCGGGGTGGTTGAAGGAGGCGACCGGGCTGGTCTCGGACAGGCCGTAGCCCTCGAGGATCGAGCAGCCGAAGGTCTCCTCGAACCGGCGCATCAGCTCGACCGGGAGGCTGGCACCGCCGGAGACGGCCGTGCGCAGGGTGGACAGGTCGGGGACCTGGCCGGCGACACCGGTGGCGTGGGCGAGCATGGCGCCGTACATCGTGGGGACGCCCTCGAAGACGGTGACCCGGTCGCGCTCCATCACCTCCAGGGCCTTGCCCGGCTCGAACCGCGGGATCATCGTCAGCGCGGCGCCGGCCCCGACCGCGGTGTTGAGCGCGCAGGTCATCCCGAAGACGTGGAACAGCGGCAGGCAGCCCATGACCACGTCCTCCGGGCCGAGGTGCAGCAGGGTCTCGGTCGTGGTGGCCTGGTTGGTCTGCAGGTTGTCGTGCGTCAGCTCGGCGCCCTTGGGTCGGCCGGTGGTGCCGGAGGTGTAGAGGATGACGGAGGTGTCGTCGCCGGCACGCTCGACGATCTCCTCGACCGGGTCGGTGGCCTCCTCGCCGTGCACGTAGGAGCTCAGGCCCTGCGGGCCGACCGCCAGCACGGGGACGCCGGCGGCCTCCGCGGCGGCGGTGACCTCCTCGCCCGGCATCGCGACGAGGAGGCTCGCGCCGGAGTCCTGCAGGTAGTACTGGATCTCGCGCCGCTTGAACAGCGGGTTCATCGGCACGACGATCCCGCCGAGGCGCAGCGTGGCGTAGTAGAGGACGGGGAAGGCCGGCACGTTGGGGAGCATGAGCGCGACCCGGTCGCCGACCCCGATGCCCTGGCTGCGCAACCACCCGGCGAGCTGGCGGGCGGAGTGCTCCAGCTCGGTGTAGGTGAGGCGGAGGTCGTCCAGGACGACCGCCGGACGGTCGCCGTGCTGCTCGGCGGTGCGGGTGAGGTTGGCGGCGAGGTTGCTGCTCATGCGCGACTCCTGGGTGCTCGAGGGAGGGCCGGGGCGGGAGGGTGGGTCAGAGACCGCGACGGACGACCGTGGCGGCCACGACACCGGCGGCCACGAGGGTGGTCAGGCAGCCGATGGGCAGCGGCAGGCAGCAGCCGCCGACGGTGACCCGCGTGTTGCCGCGACGCCAGGTGCGGCCGGGGATCGGGCCGAGGCCACCCGGCTCGGAGGTCCAGCCCTCGGGCTGCTGGGCACGGCGCCGCGCCTCGTCCTCGGCCCAGGGGTCGGCGGGCTCGTCGCCGGGCGGCTGGTCGGGGAAGGGCTGGCCGGGGCCGGGGCCTGGCCCGGAGCCGGTTCCGGGGCTGGGAGGCCCGGGGAAGGACCCGTCGGGAACGTCGTCGCTAGGACCGGGGCGCGGATGGGTCATGGCCCCGATCGTGGCACCGTTCAGCCGTCCTGGCAGGTCGAGCGGGTCCTCAGACGCTGCGCAGCCGTGCAACACCGGTTGCGACGGCGACCGTCGTGTCACGACTGCGCGTCGGGACCGGTCTTAGGCCCAGGGCGGCGGGGTCGGGAGGCCGACGTCGGTCGACAACCCGTCCGTGCGGCCGCGCGCCAGCCAGAGCAGCAGCTGCCCCGGGGTCCCCGAGACCTCGGTGCCGCCGCCGGAGAGCTGGAGCGGCGGCATACCGGAGGTGTCGATCCCCTCCCCCGCCGGGGCGACCGGCATGAGGGTGAGCCCCGGCGCCCCGCCGGTCGCGTCCCACCGGGCCACGCCGCGGCGGAGCGTGCGCGCGACGGCAGGCGGGGTCGGCGTCGTCGAAGGTGTAGCCGGCCTGCAGGTCGACGTGGTGGAAGACCACCTCGAGCACCCGCATCGCGACCACCTGGTGGCCCTGGACCGGGGTCCCGGTGCGGGTGCGCACCTGCGCCTCCCCGGCCGGGCCCGTGAGCGTCCCGGCCAGCTCTCGGAACCGGGAGGCCGTCACCTCCACGTCGGCGGCGATCTCCGCCAGGGGCCGGCGCGCACCGGTCTCGATGTCCCGGTCCCGCTGGGCGACCGAGGCGTAGGCCTGCCGTTCGACGCCGTCGCCGGCCCAGCGCACGAGGTTGCCCAGCGCGTCGGCGTTGCGGGCCAGGTGGGTGAGCAGGCGGGCCGCGTCCCAGCCCTCGCAGAGCGTCGGCCGGGCGGCGGCCCCGGCCCCGGCCGCGACCAGGCCGCGGCAGGTGGTCAGCAGCCTCCCGGTCTCGACGTCGAGCAGCGCGAGGTTCTCGGCGGCGCGGTTGGTCATCGCTGGCTCTCGGGGAAGGACGGGTCTCAGTCCGACGGTACGACGATCGTCCCCGTCCTGCCCGCGACCGCCTCGGCGATCGAGGGCAGCGAGGTCACCACCGCGCGCGGCCCGCCACCCTCGACGAACCGGGTCACCGCGTCCACCTTCGGCAGCATCGAGCCGACGCCGAACTCGCCCTCCTCGATGTGGCGGCGCATGGTGACCACGTCGACCTCCCCGATCGGCCGGGCCTGCGGCGTGCCCCACCGCAGCACCGCGTTCTCCACGTCGGTGGCGATGACCAGCAGGTCGGCGTCCACCTGGCGGCTGAGCAGGGTGGCGGTGAGGTCCTTGTCGATGACGGCCTCGATCCCCTCGTAGCCCCCCGCCGGCGACGCCACGACCGGGATCCCTCCGCCCCCGGAGGACACGACGAGGAACCCTCGCGCCACCAGCGCCTCGACCGCCGGGGCGTCGACGATCTCCCGCGGCTCGGGCGAGGGCACGGTCCGGCGCCACCCCTTGTCCCCCTCGTCGCGCCACGACTGGCCCTGCTCCGACATCGCGGCGGCGTGCTCGGCGTCGCGGTAGGGGCCCACCGCCTTCGTCGGCTCCGCGAACGCCGGGTCGTCGGGGTCCACGAGCGTGCGCGAGACGAGGGCGGCCACCGGCCGGGGCGAGCCGGCCGCGGCGAGCTGGCGCTCCAGGGCGTTCATCAGCGTGAAGCCGATCGTCCCCTGCGTCTGCGCTCCGCACCAGTCCAGGCTCACCGGCGTCAGCTGATGGGCGGACAGCTCGTTCTTGAGCAGGATGTTGCCCACCTGCGGGCCGTTGCCGTGCGTGACCACGACCTCGTGCCCGGCGGCGACGAGCGTGGCGATGTGCCCGGCGGCCTCCTCGATGGCGGCGCGCTGGTCGTCCGGCGTGGAGCTGCCGTCCGTGGCGGTCATGGCGTTGCCCCCGAGGGCGACGACGATCCTCATGCGGGTGTCCTTCGGTCGGTCCGGCGACGGTGCCGGAGTGTGTCATCGGGTGTGCCTGCGCAGCAGCTCGGCCCAGGAGATGGGCGGGCGAGCCGAGCCAGCGGCCCAGCGGCCCGGGGTCGGCGGGGAAGCCGCTCTCGTCGTAGGCCCGGAACATCGCTGCCAGCTCCTCCGCCGCGCCCGGGCCGAGCCCGGACCCCGGCCCCGCCCGCCACCGCTCGACGGTCGTCGCGGTGGCGGCGACCGGCCGGCCCAGGACACGGGCGGCGGTCTCGGCCAGGTCGGCGACCGTGAGCTCCTCCGGCCCGGCGAGCACGTGCGTCGACCCCGGCTCAAGACCGCCGGCGAGCGCGCTCGCGGCCACCTCGGCGACGTCGTCCAGGTCGACGAGGCTGAACGGCGCGTCGAGGCGGTACGGCACCTCGATCCGCCCCGCGAGCGCCGCCGGCAGGAGGTTCTGCTGGTAGGCGCACGGCCGCAGCACGACGGCGTCCGGTCGCAGCTCACGGAGCAGGCGCTCGGCCCGTCCCTTGCGCACGTGGTGCGGCATCCGCGCGTCGTCGGGGTCGGCGACGGAGTGGTGGACCACCCGTGCCACGCCCACCTCGGTGGCCACCCGCGCGGCCCGGGCGACCAGGTCCACCTCCGCGGGGTGCACGTTGGGCGCCACGAGGTATGCCGCGTCCGCGCCGGTGAGCGCGTCGACCAGTCCCTCGCCGGTCAGGGGGTCGGCGAGGAACCGGTCGACGCCGGCGGGAAGGTCGTCGGTCCCGCGGTCGCTCCCGGCCGCGGGACCGTCGTCACCGCGGGGCGACGGCGGCCCGTGCCGCGAGACCCCCCGGACGACCAGCCCGCGGCGCAGCGCCGCCAGGGCCACGGCGCGGCCGGTCTTGCCGGTCGCGCCGAGCACCGTGACGGTCGCTGCACCCACGGCCGGCCTCAGAGCCAGTCGACGTCCGCCGAGGTGGCGCCGCCGGCCAGCTGGGCGTAACCCGGGCCGCGGTCGAAGAACGGCTCCTCGCCGCGCCGCGCCCGGACCGCAGCCGCTCCCGCAGCTCCTCGGTGGCCTCCACGTCGACGACGGGCTCCTCCTTGGTGCCGGAGGCGACCACGCCGTAGTCCTCGCGGGCGCCCTCGAAGGAGACCTTGCCCCAGCGCAGGTCGCGCTCGACCTCCTCGACCGGGCGCTCCAGCGGGTCGCCCCAGCCGCCGCCGCCCGTGGTCCGGATCCGGATCACCTGGCCGGCCTTGACGGGCTCCGCGTCGGCGAGGGCGTCCACATACCGCTCGTCGGGGCCGCCGGGGTCGATGCACACCTCGAAGGGGTTGCCCGCCTTGCCGCCCTTGACGCCCCAGCAGGCCAGGATCGAACGGTCGGCGATGGACATGAAGTGCGCGTCCTTGAGCATCCGGATGTGTTTCTCGTAGCCCAGACCACCGCGGTAGCGGCCGGCGCCGCCGGAGTCGACGGCCAGGCCGAGGCGCTCGACGAGGAACGGGAAGCGCGACTCGGTGAACTCCGTCGGCAGGTTGCGCGAGTCCGGCACGACGTGGATGGTGTCCTCGCCGTCGGCGTAGTAGCGCCCGCCGGCGCCGCCGCCGAGCACCTCGCGCATGAGGTAGTCCTTGCCGTCGCGGTCCTTGCCGTAGACGCCGGTGTAGCGGATCGTCTCCTGGTCGGCCGGCATCCGGCCGTCGACCGCCTTGGCCAGCACGCCGGCGAGCACGCCGAGCAGACGCAGGATGACGAACGTCCGGGCGTTGGTCGGCGCCGGGAAGATCGGCGTGAGCAGGGTGCCCTTCTCCGGGAACTTCATCTCGATGAGCGGCACCACGCCCTCGTTGACGTCCAGCTCGCCCATCCGCTCGGGGGTGTCGGCCAGGTTGCGCAGGATCGGGGCCAGCCACTTCTTGAGGAAGTTGCCGTCGGCGTAGTCGCCGCAGTGGTTGATCGGGCCCTTGGCCTGCGGGGCGGTGCCGGTGAAGTCGATGGTGATCTTCGGCCCGCCGCCCGGCTCCGTGCCGGGACCGCCGGTGCTGGTCTTGGTCAGCGTGATCCGCTGGGTGTGCAGCCTGGGCTCGTCGACGCCGTCGTGCTCGGCGTAGTCCTCCCAGACGTACTCCCCGTCGGGGATCTTGGAGAGGATCTCGCGCCGGTAGGTGTCGGTCGTCTTGTCGAGGATCGCCTGGAAGGCGCCCTCCACCGTCTCGCGGCCGTAGCGCTCGAACAGCTCGGTGAGCCGGGCCGCACCCATGAGGCAGGCCGAGCACTCGGCGTCCAGGTCGGCGGCCAGCGACTCGGGCATCCGTGAGTTGCGGGTCATGATCCGCAGCGCGGCCTCGTTGGGCACCCCCTGGTCCCACAGCTTGATCGGGGGGACCATGAGGCCCTCCTCGAAGACGCTGGTCGCGGCCGAGGGCATGGAGCCCGGGGTGGCTCCGCCGATGTCGTCGTGGTGGCCGAACGCCTGGACGAAGCAGACGACCTCGCCCTCGTGGAAGACCGGCACGGTGACGCACAGGTCGGGCAGGTGGCCGATGCCGCCCTCGGACTCGTAGACGTCGTTGTGGAAGAAGACGTCGCCGGGCCTCATCGTCTCCAGCGGGAAGTCGCGGGCGACGGGGTGCACGAGCGCGCTGTAGGAGCGTCCGGTCAGCTTGCGCAGCTGACGGTCGTGGATCCCGGCGCGGAAGTCGTGCGCGTCCCGGATCATCGGGCTGCGCGAGGTGCGGGCGATCGCGGTCTCGACCTCCATCTCGACCGAGGCCAGGGTGCCCTGGACGATCTCGACGACGATGGGGTCGACGGCCGGGGCGGTCCCGGCCGCGCCGGTGGCCGCGGTGGCGGGGGTCGTGGTGGTGGGGGTGCTCATGCCTGCTCCTCCTTGCTCTGCACGGCGGTCACGTAGGCGGTGGCGCTGGCCACCGCCGGCTGCGCGGCCGCGCGGGTGCCGGCGTCGTCGCCGCCGCCCGGCTTGGTGATGACGAGGTTGCCCCAGGCGTCGACCCGGACGACGAAGCCCGGGTGGACGGGGACGGTGGAGCCCGAACTCCTCGATGATGGCCGGCCCCTGGACCTCGTCGCCGTCGCGCAGGTCGGGTCGCCAGTAGACGGGGGTGTCGACGTAGCCGTCGGCCGCCTCGAAGCAGACCGGCCGGGTCGAGGTGCGGGCGCGCTCGGCGTCGGTGCCCTCACCGGTGCCGATCTCCGGGATGGACGGCCGCGTGATCGGGCCGACGCCGGTGACGCGCAGGTTGACCCACTCGACCTCCTGGCGGGCGTCGCCCCGGAAGTCGTAGCCGTACAGCGCCCGGTGGGCGTCGTGGAACGCGGCCGCGACCTGGTCCGCCGTCGCCGCGTCGAGGTCCTCGACCGGCACCGGCACCCGCACCTCGAACGCCTGGCCCACGTAGCGCAGGTCGGCCGTCCGCTGGAACTGGTGGTCCGCGCGCTCGAAGCCCTCGGCGTCCAGGGCGCGGGTCGCGCGGTCGGTAAGCTCTCCGTAGGTCCGGTTCAGCTGGCCCAGGTCGAGGTGGTCGTGCTTGGCGACCATCGTCTGCACGTAGTCGTTCTTGACGTCCACGGTGAGCAGGCCGAACGCCGAGACGTTGCCCGGGTTGAGCGGGACGATGACGCCGGCCAGGTCGAGGATGTCCACGAGCCGGCAGGCCAGCAGCGACCCGGACCCGCCGAAGGTGGCGAGCATGAAGTCGCGCACGTCCAGACCGCGCTTGACCGAGATCTGGCGCAGGGCGTTGGCCTGGTTCCAGGCGCTGATCTCCAGGATCCCGCTGGCCGCGTGCTCGACGTCCAGGCCGAGCGTGCCGGCGATCTCCTCCAGGCCGGTGCGCGCCGCGTCGGCGTCCAGGGGGATCTCACCGCCGAGGAGGTGCGGGGGTATGCGGCCGAGCAGCAGGTGCGCGTCCGTGATCGTGGGTGCACCGTCGGCGCCGCCGTTGCCGTAGCAGAGCGGACCCGGGTCGGCACCGGCCGACTGCGGGCCGACCTTCAACGACCCCTCCGGGGAGATCCAGGCGATGGAGCCACCGCCGGCGCCGACGGTGACGACGTCGATCATCGGGATCTTGGAGGGGTAGGCGCCCACGGACCCCTCGGTGGTGAGGGTCGGCTCGCCGGAGAGCACCACCGAGACGTCGGTGGAGGTGCCGCCACCGTCGCAGGTGAGGACCTTGTCGAAGCCGGCCAGCCCGGAGACCATGGCCGCGCCCAGGGCGCCGGCCGCGGGACCGGAGAGCACGGTCGTGATCGGCTGGTGGACGACCTCCTCGGCCGACAGCACCCCGCCGTTGGACTTCATGATGTAGAAGGGCATCGCCCGGGGAGCTCCGCCCCCCGCGGATTCCCCGGAACCCTCAGCGGGCGCCCCGGTGTAGGCGCGCAGCCGTTCGGAGATGTTAGAGACGTAGGCGCTGACCTTGGGCTTGACGGCGGCGTCGACGAGGGTGGTCATCGAGCGTTCGTACTCGCGGTACTCGCGCAGCACCTCGCTGGAGATGGAGACGACGACGTCGGGGTGCTCCTCGAGCAGGATCTCGCGCATGCGCTCCTCGTGCGAGGAGTTGGCGTAGGCGTGCAGGAAGTTCACGCCGAGGGTGTTGACGCCCTGCTCCTTGAACCACCGGGCGACCGCGCGGGCGCCGTCCTCGTCGAAGGGGCGCACCTCGTTGCCCTCGAAGTCCATCCGGCCGCCGACGGTCTTGACCAGGTCCGCCGGGACGATGCGCTCCGGCTTGACCCAGAAGTAGGAGTTGCCGTAGCCGTCCGGCACCGCCTGACGGGCGATCTCCAGGACGAACTCGTAGCCCTCGGTGGTGATGAAGCCCAGCCGGTCGAGCTTGCCCTCGAGCAGCTGGTTGGTGGCCACGGTGGTGCCGTGGGAGACGGCCGTGACGTCCGCACCGCTCGCCCCGAGCATCTCGAGCACCTTGTCGACGCCGTTGATGAAGCCGTCGGCCGGGTTGCTCGGCGTGGACGGGGTCTTCGTCGAGGTGATCGTGCCGGCGTCCTCGTCGAAGGCGACGACGTCGGTGAACGTCCCTCCGGTGTCGATGCCGATCCTGATCCGGCGGTTCGTCGTGGTGCTCATCCAGCTTCCCTTCGGGTGGAGGTGCCGCTCGGTCGGGTCGGGAGCCCTGCCGGCGCGCGTGCGTCTGGGTCGAAGTCAACCGTCCGGGGGCGGTCTTCTCCCCGGCAACATCTGACGACGAGTCACCGACGGTTCGGCAACAGTTGAGCGGTCTGCCTCAGCGGCCTGCGGTGCCGGTCAGCAGCTCCCAGATGCCCTCGGCCTCGGCGAGGTCGTCGTCGAGGTTCACCACGAGCTCGGTGACACCGAGGGTGAACGCACGGCCGGTGACGGTGGAGGTGGTGGCCTGGCGACCGTGCAGGGCGGAGCGCCCGACGATCTGGCCCTCCATCGTGGAACCGGTGGGCGAGATGCTGGTCACCCGGTCGCCCACGCCCAGCACGCCGTCGTCGGCCAGCAGCGCCAGCTGGGCCGCGGTGCCGGTCCCGGTGGGGCAGCGGCACACCACCCCGGGATGGACGTAGGTGACCGAGGGCATCTGCAGCCCGTGGTCGCCCTCGGTCAGGGGACCGGCCAGGTTCACGAAGGAGAGGGGGCCGGTGTCGCCGTGGTCGGGGTGCACGAGCTGCAGGTCCGGGGAGGCGACGAGGCACAGGGACAGGCCGAAGTCGGCCAGCGCCGGTCGCTCGGGCTCGCTGAGGGCGAAGCCGTGGGCCGCGGCGTCGACGACGGCGTAGAAGCAGCCCGACCAGACCACGTCGTAGGTGACCTGTCCGAACCCGGGCAGGTCGGCGGTGCGACCGCGCTCGAACACCCACGCGGTGTCGCAGGTGACCGTAACCGAGTGCACGTGCCGGCCGTCGTGCTCGACCTCGGCGCGGATGAGCCCCGCGGGCGCCTGCAGGTGCACCACCTGCCGTCCGGGCGGCCCCATCGGCAGGTACCCGCTCTCGAGCAGCGCCGTGGCCACGCAGATCGAGTTGGAGCCCGAGAAGAACGGGTACCCCATCGCCTCCATGATCACGTAGCCGGCCTCGGCCGGCGCCAGGTCGGTGTCCACCACCACGTTGGCGCACATCGCCGGTTCGCCGTAGGGCGGGGAGAGCAGCAGCCGACGCAGGGCGTCGCCGTCGGACTCCAGCCACGCCCGCTTGGCCAGCACGCTGTCGCCCGGGACGTGGGGTATGCCGCCCACGACGACGCGGCTGACGTCACCGCCGTAGTGGGTGTCGATGAGCTGGATGCGGTGGCGGTCCTCAGGCGGCATGGGGCGCCCCGACCTCGTCCCACCGGGCGTCGGGCACGACGACGAGGTTGCCCACGAAGCCCTTGGCCATGAACGCCCGCTGGGCGTCGTGGAACTCGCTCAGCCGGTAGGTGCCGGCGAGCAGCGGGCGGACGGCGCCGGACTCGATGTGGCCCAGGAGGCGCCGGAACGCGGCCCTCGTCCCCTGGGAGGAGCCGTGGAGCTCGAGGTGCTTGAGGTACATGGTGCGCAGGTCGAGCTGGACGACCGGGCCGGCGATGGCACCGGAGGTGGTGTAGCGACCCTCGGGGCGCAGGATGCGGAGCAGGTCGTTGAACAACTCGCCCGCGACGAGGTCGGCAACCACGTCGATGTCGGCACCCCCGGTGGCCTCGGCCACCGCGTCGACGAGGTCGCCCTCGCCGCGCAGCACCACGCCCTCGGCGCCGATGGCGCGCACCGCGTCGGCCTTGCCCGCGCTGGTGACCGCGTAGGGGATGGCGCCCCGGGCCCGGCACAGCTGGATGAGCCCGGAGCCGACGCCGCCGGAGGCGCCGGTGATGAGCACCCGCTCGCCCTCGGCCACGCGGGCCCGGTCGAGCATGTGCTCGCCGGTGAGGTAGGCGCAGCAGAACGTGGCCAGCTCGGCGTCGTCGAGGTCGCGGTGGACCACGTGGGCGTGGTCGGCGGGCACCACCTGGTACTCGGCGTAGCCCCCGTCCCGCCCGTGGCCGATGTAGTCGATGTCGGCGAGGCTGTCGTCCTCGCGGTTGTAGAGGGAGAAGTCGACCATCACCCGCTCGCCGACGCGGGCCCCGTCCACCCCGGCGCCCACGGCCACGACGCGGCCGACGCTGTCGGTGCCCTGGATGCGGGGGAACTCCAGCGTCGAGCGGCCCCGGCGCCAGGTCGACACCGCCGCCGGATCCTCCTCGAGGCCGTAGGCGCCCTGGCGCACCCACACGTCGGTGTTGTTCATCCCGCAGGCGCTGACCTCGAGCAGCACCTCCCCGGGACCTGGCTCGGGCACGGGCACGTCGTCCCGGTGCTCGAGCCGGTCGAGGCCGCCGTGGCCGGTGAGCACCACGGCCTGCATGGTGGCCGGGATCATCCGACCAGTGAACCAGACCAGGCCCCGGCCCGGGGTGAAACCGCAGCGCGTCCGCCGTGGAACCGTCCCGTCGCGCAGTCGATCGTGGCCCCATGAGGGGCACCGGTCGACTGCACCAGATTGTGGCCCGGACCTCGCCGCCCCCGACCCCGGGTCAGCGACGGCGCAGGCGTGCTCCCAGCGCGACGCCGACGAGGGCGATCGCGGCACCGGTCACCATCGGCACGAGCTGGCTGGCGCTCCCGGCCATGCCACCGCCGGCGAGCCCGGCCAGCTGACGACCGGCGGCTGCGCCGGGGCCACGCCCGACCGAGCCACCGCCCGCGTCCGAGCCGCTGCCGGCCACGGCCCCGCCGGCTTCCTGACCGCCGGCCCCCTGACCCTCCGCACCGGCCCCGGCAACGGACCCGCCGTCACCGTCCGCGGCGGCCGACCCACCACGGGCCAGGTCCTTGTCGATGTTGGTGAAGAACTGCGTCGCCAGCCGCTTGGCGACGGAGGACAGCATCCGCTGGCCGACCCCGCCGACCGGGCCGCCGACGGTGGCGTCGGCCGTCCAGTCGAGGTCGGTGCCCCCGTCGGCCGGGCTGAGCCGCACGAGCACGTCGGCGTTCACCGTGCCGGGGCCACCGGCGCCGGACAGGGACAGGGACAGCACGAAGCTCTCCGGCTCGGTCTCCTGGGAGAACACGGCCTGCCCGTCGTACGTCCCCTTGATCGCCGCGACACCGGCGGTCACCGTCATCGCGAACGTCCCCGGCTCGATCTCGCGCAGGCTCTGCGCGCCGGGGAGGCTGCGCTCGAGCACGCCCGCGTCGTGGAAGGCCTCCCACGCGGTGGCCGGGTCGACGGACAGGTGGTTCTTGCCGGTGATCTGCATCGGGTCTCCTCGGGAAGGTCAGGCGTGGGGGGTGGCGGACGCGCCGGTGGGGGTGGCCCCGTCGGCCGCGGTGCTGCCGACGGTGGCGCCGTGGGTGCCGTGCTGACGCCGCAGCTCCCACAGGTCGTGCGGCGAGATGGGCATGCGGGTGATCGGGATGCCCTCGGCGTCCTCGATCGCCGAGGCGATGGCGGCCGAGGTGGGGATCGTGCCCGCCTCGCCGGCGCCCTTGATGCCCAGCGGGTTCAGCGGCGAGGGCGTCTCAGGTGGTCGGTCTCGATGTGCGGCACCTCGGTGGCGAACGGCATGAGGAAGTCCATGAACGAGGCGTTCATCAGCTGCCCGTCCTCGCCGTAGGCCAGCTTCTCGTAGAGGGCCCCGCCGATCCCCTGGGCGACGCCGCCGTGGACCTGGCCCTCGACGATCATCGGGTTGAGCATCGGCCCGCAGTCGTGCACGACGCAGTAGCGCAGGACGGTGATGTCCGCGGTGTCCGGGTCGGTCTCCACGACGGCCGCGTGCATGCCGTTGGCGAAGGTCGTGCGCACGGGCGAGAAGAAGTCGCTCTCCTCCAGGCCGGGGTGCTCCTCGTCGGCGATCGGCGGCTTGCTCTCGTCCGCCTTGCCGCCGAACTGGGTCGCCGCCCGGGCCGTCTCGTCGAAGGCGTACCGCAGGGGGTTGGCCAGCACCGCCACCATGGGCAGCGGGATCTGCGAGGACGGTGCCCCCTTGACCCGCACGATCCCCTCGACGATCTCCAGGTCGTCGGGGTTGGCCTCCAGCGCGTCGGCGGCGATCTTCAGCGCCCGCTCCTTGACCTTGCGCGCGGTGAGCAGCAGCGCGTTGCCGCTCATCACCGCACCGCGCGAGCCCCACGTCCCGACCGAGTAGCTCATCCGCCGGGTGTCCCCCGTCGTGACGTGCACGTCCTCGACCTTGACGCCGAGCTCGTCGGCCACGATCTGGGCGAACACCGTCTGGTGCCCCTGGCCCTGCGTCGTCAGCCCGGTGGCCACGTTGACCCGGCCGTTGGTCTCGATCTCGATGTGGCCGCCCTCGTAGGGGCCGGCGCCCGTCCCCTCGACGTAGCACGCCATACCGATCCCGACCCGGCGCCCCTCCGCCCGCGCCTGCTCGCGGTAGGCCTCGAAGTCGTCCCAGCCCACGAGCGCCTTGAGCTTGTCCAGGCTGGTCGGGAAGTCGCCGGAGTCGTAGATCCCCATCCGGCCGTCCTGTAGCACCATCCCCAGGTCCCAGGGGAACTCCTCGGGCTGGATGAAGTTGACCGAGCGCACCTGCGCGCGGTCCTTGCCCAGGCTGCGCGCGACCGCGTCGATCGTGCGCTCCATGAGGTATGCCGCCTGCGGGCGCCCCGCGCCGCGGTAGGGGGTGACGATGACGGTGTTGGTGTAGAGGGAGGTGTAGGTCACCGAGAAGTTGCGCATCCGGTAGGGCCCCGGGATGTGGGTGGCGGTGTTGAGCGGGACGATGACGCCGTAGGGCAGGAAGGCCCCGTGGTCGTGCCACAGCTCGACCTCCAGGCCGAGGATCTGCCCGTCGTCGTCGAAGCCGACCCGCACGTGCTGCAGCTGCTGACGCTCGTGGGCCGAGGAGATGAAGTGCTCGCGGCGGTCCTCGACCCACTTGATCTGGGCCTGCAGGCGCATGGCCGCGGCGGCCACAGCGACGTCCTCGGGCCAGGGGTGGTTGATCTTCACGCCGAACCCGCCGCCCACGTCCGGGGCGACGACGTCGACGGCCGACAGCGGCAGGCCGAGCTTGGCGGCGAGCGCGGCGCGCAGGCCGGTCGAGGTCTGGGTCGAGGCGTGGACCTTCAGGCGGCCCTCCTCGGCGTCCCAGCGGGCCAGGATGCCCTTGCCCTCCATCGGCATGCAGGCGCTGCGCTCGATGTCCAGGTCCAGCTCGAGCACGTGCGGCGCCGCGGCGATCTGCCCGGGGGCGTCGCCGAGGTGCTGCTCGTAGTAGGCGCCGACGTTGCCCGGCGCCTCCTCGTGGACGAGGTGCTCGGCCGCGCGGGCGGCGGCGACGCCGACGACGGCGGGGGGCGCACGTCGTAGGTCACCCGGACCCGCTGGGCGGCGTCCTCGGCGACGTAGCGGTCGGTGGCCACGATCATCACGATCGGCTGGCCGACGTGGTGGACGGCGTCGCGGGCCAGCGCGTAACCGGTGACCGGCGCCTGGATGCTCGGGTGCGGGATGAGCATCGGCAGCGGCTCGGCGGCCGTGCCGGTCTCCTGCAGGTCCCCAGGTCCACACCGCGACGACGCCGTCGACGTCGAGGGCCCCGGTGACGTCGATGTCGACGATCCCGGCGTGCGCGTGCGGGCTGCGGACGAACGAGGCGGCCAGCGCCCCGTGGCCGAGGTCGTCGAGGTAGCGGCCGTCCCCGCGGACGAGGCGCGGGTCCTCCCGGCGCTGGACGCGCGAGCCCACGCTGCGCGTGCTCATGCCTGCTCCTCCCGGTCGGAGTGCTTCTCGGCCGGGTGGTCGACGGCGCCTCCGCGCTGGTCCTCGCCCGGCCCGTCGCCGGGGCCCCCGTGCTGGTCGTCCGGCCCGTCGCCGCGCCGCAGCTCGGCCGCGCGGCACACCGACTTCACGATGTTCTGGTACCCCGTGCAGCGGCACAGGTTGCCCGAGATCGCCTCTCGCGCCTCCTCGGGCGTGGGGTCGGGGTTCTCGTCGAGGTAGGCGGTGATCGTCGTGAGGAACCCTGGCGTGCAGAAGCCGCACTGCAGGCCGTGTGGCACTCGACGAACGCCTGCTGCACCGGGCCCAGCTCGCCGCCGGGGCCGCCGAGCCCCTCGACCGTGGTGATCTCCGAGCCCTGCGCGGTGACGGCGAACATCAGGCAGGCGCGGGCCGGCTGCCCGTCGAGCAGCACGGTGCAGGCGCCGCAGACCCCGTGCTCGCAGCCAGCCGACGTGCGTGCCGGTGAGGCCCAGGTCGTGCCGCAGCGCGTCGGACAGCAGCCGGCGGCCCGGGACCCGGACGTGGTGCTCGGCGCCGTTGACCCGCAGGTAGACGTCGAGCAGCTCCTCGGGCCTCGCGTTGCCGCCGGCCGGGTCGAAGGCCGCCCGGGGGACCGTGGTGACGACCCGTCCGCGGACCGTGTCGGACCGGTGGCTCTGGCCCTGGCTCTGGCTGGCGGTCGGACCGGGCGTCTGTGCGGGGGTGCTCATGCGCTGACCTCCTGGTCGGGGGCGGCGACGTCCAGGAGCGAGGACAGCAGCCGCTGGGTCTGGACGATCGCGAGATGACGGCGGTAGTCGGCCGAGGCGTGGATGTCGTCGACCGGGTCGACGTGGGCGGCGACGGCCTCGGCGACCGCGTCGGCCAACCCCGGGAGGTCCTCGGCCGAGGCGCCCCCGAGGACGGGGGTGAGGTCGAGCACGCCGGGGACCTCGGTCACCGAGACGTAGCCGGCGCGGGCCGAGCGGATCAGCCCCGGCCCACCAGCACCGGCGGGGCCGCCCGAGGGGCTCCCACCGTCCGCAGGACCTCCCGAGGAGCTGCCACCGTCCCCGTCCTCCCCGTCGACCTGCACGGCCAGCGCCACCCCGGCCAGCGCGTAGTCGCCGTGCCGCCGGGCGAGCTCGGTGAACCCGGTCCGCGTCCCGGCCGGGAACCGCCCGAACCTCGCCTCCACGGCGATCTCGTCGTCGGCCACGCACGACTCCATCGGCCCGACGAAGAACTCGCTGGCCGGCACGACCCGCTCCCCGCCGCCGGCCGCGCAGCAGCACCGACCCGTCGGTCACCGCCAGGATCGCCGGCATCTCCCCAGAGGGGTCGGCGTGCACGATCGAGCCGACGGTCGTGCCCCGGTTTCGGATGGCCGGGTGGGCCACCCAGCTCAGCGCCTGGCGCAGCAGCGGCTGGGCGGTGCGCGCCGCGGAGTGCGACAGCAGGGAGGCGTGCGCCGCACGAGCGCGCCCACGACCACGGCGTCGTCCTCGACCCGCACGTGGTCCAGGCCGGGCACCCGGTTGAGGTCGACCAGGTGCCCCGGGCTGGCCAGGCGCATGTTGAGCACCGGCACGAGCGACTGCCCGCCGGCGAGCACCTTGGCCTCCGGGCCGAGCTCCGCGAGCAGGGCCAGGGCCTCGTCGAGGTCGGCCGGCGCGTGGTACTCGAAGGGTGCCGGTTTCATCGGTCGATCACCTGTTCCGTGTGCGTCGGTGCTGCGGTCGTCGGTGCTGTCTGCGTCGTCGGGTGCGGGGCCGTGGCTGCCGCTGCCGGGGACCGTGGACCCCGGTACGGTCCGGGGAGGCGAGGGTATGCGGTCGCCCGCGCCGCTGCATACCCCCTCCACGGGTGCGGGCCGGGTGCCCGTCGGCACCCGGCCCGTCCGGTGTCAGGGTCGGCGACCGCCGTCGTCCGGGCGGTCGAGCGGGTCGACCTCGGCCGGGCGCTCCTCCACGATGAGGTGACCCTCGGAGGTGCGGCCCAGGACCCGGTGGCCGTAGAGCCCGTAGTCGTCGGCCAGGCCGAGGTTCTCCAGGTTCTGGTTGCCGGGCGGGTCGGCGAAGGTCGCGGTGCCCAGCTGCTCGTCCTTCATCGAGGCCGGCATGAGCACGCGGACCAGGTGGTACGCCACGATCGTGACGATGGTGCCGAAGGCGATGCCCGCGAGGGCGAACGAGTCGCCGACCGCGAGCGAGGTGTCGCCGATGGCGATGATGATGCCCGCCGCGACGGGGACGAGGTTGATCGGCTTGGAGAAGTCGACCCGGTTCTCCACCCAGATCTTGGCGCCGAGCAGGCCGATCATGCCGTAGAGGACCACGGTGATCCCGCCGAGCACACCGCCGGGGACGGCGGAGACCAGGGCGCCGAACTTGGGCGAGAGGCCGAAGAGGATCGCCACCAGCGCCGCGACATAGTAGGCGGCGGTCGAGTAGACGCGGGTGGAGGCCATGACGCCGATGTTCTCGGCGTAGGTCGTGGTCGGCGAGCCACCGACGGACGTGGCCAGCATGGTGCCGATGCCGTCGGCGGCGACCGCGCGGCCCATGACCGGGTCGAGGTCGTGGCCGGTCATCTCGGCGACCGCCTTGACGTGGCCCACGTTCTCGGCGACGAGGGCGACGACGGCCGGGATCATCAGCAGCACGAAGGTCAGCTCGATGTCGGGCAGGTGCCAGCCGACGACACCGGCGGCGTTGTCGGTGGCCGGCGGGAGGCCGAACCACGGGGCGGCGACCACGCCGTCCCAGTTGACCCGGTTGTGCGTGTCGACCTCGCCGGTGCCGGCGTTGAACGCGGTGATCGGGCCGGTGAGGACGTCGGCCAGCCACGAGGCGACGTAGCCGAAGATCAGGCCCAGCAGGACCGAGACGCGGCCCCAGAACCCGGGCAGCACGGTGGCCAGCAGGATCGTCACGGTCATCGTGGCCAGCGCGATCCACTGGTCCTGCGGCCAGTAGATGTCCGCCACGACCGGGGCCAGGTTGAAGCCGATGAGCATGACGACCGCGCCGGTGACGACCGGGGGCAGGATCTTGGTCAGCGTCGCCGCACCCACGAAGTGGATGAAGATGCCCGTGAGGGTCAGCACGAAGCCGGCGACGAGGATCGCGCCGGTCACCTGCTGGGGGGTGCCGCCCTGGGCGACGACGGCGGCCACACCGCCGACGAAGGCGGCCGAGGTGCCCAGGTAGGAGGGCACCTTGCCCTGGACGATGAGCAGGAACGCGATCGTCGCGATACCGCTCATCATGATCGCGAGCTGGGGGTTCAGGCCCATGATCAGGGGGAAGACGAACGTGGCGCCGAACATGGCCACCACGTGCTGGGCCCCCAGACCGATCGTCTTGGGCCAGCTCAACCGCTCGTCCGGGGCGACGACCGCCCCGGGCCTGGGCGTGCTCCCGTCCCCGTGAAGCTTCCAACCGAATGCCGACACTGCCACTCCTTCGTCCGTGAGGCGGGTCACGGGCCACCGGCTCACCGGTGAGCACGCCTCTGTGACGCATGACACTAGGCGGGCGTGAGCCTCCGGAGAATCGGCACACGTTGACGTCTGCCTCGGGTGCTGTCGGGCACAGTCTGCCCGAGGGGTATGCGGCGCCGCCGCCGCCGCGCGGGCGTGCGGCTCAGGAGGGGGACGGGGGCACGCTCGGTGGTGGCCGGCTCGGTGGCGACCGGCTCGGTGGTCGGCTCGGTGGTGGTCGGATCGGGGGTGGTCGGGCTCGTTCGGCTCAGTGGTGGTCGAGCTGACGGGCCTGCAGGGCCAGCATGATGGCGAACCGCAGCCGGGGGTCGGTGATGAACGGGCCGAGCATCCGCTCGAGCTTGCCGATCCGGTAGCGCAGCGAGTTGTAGTGGAAGTGCAGCGCCCGGGCCGTCGAGGCGACGTTGAGGTTGTTGTCGAGGAGCACGGTCAGGGTCGTGCGCAGGTCCTCCGCGTCCTCGGAGAGGTCGTCGGCGAGCGGCCCCAGCGTCTCGGTGACGAAGCTGGCCAGCTCGTCCCGGTCCTCGACCTGGGAGAGCAGCCGGAAGACCCCCAGGGCGTCGAAGTGGGTGATCGCCCGGGCCCCGTGCAGCCGGCGGCCGACCTGGACGGCCTTGCGGGCCTCGGCGTAGGCGCGCGGCAGGTCCTCCAGCGCGGTGATGGTCCGCGAGACGCCCGTGGCGAAGGCGCGGCGGCCGCCCCCGCCCCGCCCGTGCACCTGACCGGCCATGAGCCGGACCCGCTCGGTGACGCCGGCGGGGTCCAGCTGCTCGGGGACGCCCAGGAGCACGACGACCTCCTGGCTGAACCCGGCGACGGCCGCCGTCTCGTCGTCGGCCCCGGCCACCCGTTCCCAGGCCGCCCGGAAGCGCTCCGGCAGCGTCCGCGACACGGGGTCGTCGTCCGGGGCCTCCTCGGCCTCGGCGACGACGACGGCCAGCGGGCGGCGCAGGTCCCAGCCCAGCTCGGCCGCGTGCGCCGCCACCCGTTCGGCGTCGCCGGCCCGGCCGAGGAGGGCGTCGCGCAGGAAGTCGGCGCGGTACTTGCCCTCGACCGCGGCCACCGCCTGCTGCTTGGTGATCGCCAGCGCGGCGGCCGTCGTGGCCTGACCGACCACGTGGTTGTCGTCGGCGGTGAAGGCGTCCTCCCGCAGCAGGACGAGCCGGCCCAGGTCGGTCCGGGCGCCCGTCACCCGGGCCACCAGCCGGTGCACCCCGTCGAAGCGGGCCGACACCCCGGGCACCTCGGTCTCCACCAGGAACCGGCCGGTCGGGTCGAAGCCGGGCAGGTCGGCCCACCGGGCGGGCAGGTCGCCGGCGTGGGCCAGCACCCGGCCGTCCATCGTCGTCACCAGCGCCGTGCGGGCCAGGTGGCGCACCACCCCCTGGCACACCTGGTCGAGGTCGCCGCCCGCGATGACCACGCCCACGAGGTCCTGCAGCACCTGCTCGGCCCGGGCGAGGGTGTCCGCGCGCCGGTTGATGACGATGGTGAGGACCTGGTTGATGACGTCGTCGAAACCGACGTCGCCCGGCAGCGTGAGCACCGGGAAGTCGCGGCGGTCGGCCTCGGCCAGCGCCTCGGCCGGCAGCTCGTCGACGTAGCGGGCCAGCTTGATCGCCAGCCCCGCCAGCCCGTGCTCGTCGAGGTCGGCGATCCAGGCGGCCATGTCCGTCTCGACGTGCGCCCGCAACGGGTACCCGGTCGTGAGCAGCAGCTCGCGCTCCCGGACCCACGGCAGCACGTCCGGGACCTCCATGACGTTGACGCTGCCCACCAGCCGGTCCAGCCCCTCCGCGCCGGCGAGCACCGTCGTGCCCTGCATGACGGGCAGCGTGAGCACCTCGCGGACGGACATGCCCGAAGGACCCGGGGAGGGCGATACGGGCGAGACTTGACGATCCATGCCCGGATCGTTGTCAGGAATGACCGGCAACGCAAGTGGCACGGCCTGAATATCGTGGCCGGATGCCGACCGTCAGCGCCAGCGCCGCCGTCGCGAGCGCCCCGACGCCGACCGCCGGCCCGGGCGTCCGCCCCGGTGCCACGGTGCCTGAGAGCCGGCCGGGGCAGGCCCTCCGCCCGGCCGCGGCGTCGACCCTGGCCCCCGGATGGCTGCACGGCCGGCCCGTCCCCGCGCGGGTCGTCGCGGTCTTCGACGTGGCCGTCTACCTGCACCGCGACGAGGACGTCCTCCCCCTGCTCGCCCCCGGGGCGCTCGCCCTGCCCGGCGGTCTGCGGGTCGCCGACCGCACCGACCTGGACGCCCTCCGGCTGACCGTCGGCGACAGGTCACGGTGGGCGGCGGCCGGGTGCTGGCCCGCGACACCGGGCTGGTCGTCCGACGGACCTGGCGCCCCCAGCGGGTCCCGTCCCCCACGCTCTCCCCCGCCGCCCGGGCGACCGCCCTGTCCGCGCTGGCCGGTCGCACCGCGATCGAGGACGACCTCGGCCCCCTGCTGACGACCCTCGCGCAGGACGTCGCCCAGGACCTGGGACGCCCCGCCCACGACCTCGTCGGCCTCGGACCCGGCCTGACCCCCGCCGGTGACGACGTCCTCTGCGGCCTGCTGCTCGGCCTGCGCGCCACCGGCGCCGAGCACGAGCGCGCCACCCTCGAGCGGGCGCTCGCCCCCCTGCTGGGCCGCACGACCGCGCTGTCGGCCACCCTCCTTCGCCACGCCGCCGCCGGGTACGCCGTCCCGCCCGTCGTCGCGCTGCTCCGCGCCTGGCACGCCGGGGCCGACGAGCACCGGCAGGCGGCCCTCGCCGCCGAGGTGGCCGCCGTCGGCCACACCTCCGGCGCCGCCCTCCTGCTGGGCCTGGCCACGGTCCTGGCCACACCGCACACCCCCCTTGATGCAGCACCGGCCGTCGACCCGACGGCCGTCCCCACGAGAGGAACGTCGTGACTGACTCGGTCGAGATCCGTCGTGGTGCCTACCACGACTCCGTGACCCTCATGCAGGTGTCCCAGCGGGTGCGGACGGCACCCGGTGTGCAGGACGCGCTCATCGGCATGGGTACCGAGCTCAACCTCGGGCTCATGCGCGACGTCGGGTTCGACGTCCCCGCCGAGGCCGGCCCGAACGACCTGGTCGTCGCACTGCGCGGGGACGACGAGGACTCGGTCGCCGCCGGCCGGGCGATGCTGACGACCGTGCTGCAGGAGCTGCACGACCGCTCGCGCGCCCAGGGTTCGGCCACCGAGGTCGCCCCGAGGACCATCGGCTCGGCGGCCCGGCGCAGCTCCGCCGGGATCGCGCTGGTCAGCACGCCCGGGCAGTACGCCGCGCTCGACGCCCTGGACGCGGTGAACGCCGGGCTGTCGGTGATGCTCTTCAGCGACAACGTGCCGCTCGAGGAGGAGATCGCGCTGAAGGACGCGGCCGCCGACCGGGACGTGCTCGTCATGGGGCCTGACTGCGGGACGGCCGTGGTCAACGGGGCCGCAATGGGGTTCGCCAACGTCGTCCGGCCGGGGCGGATCGGCATGGTCGCCGCCTCCGGGACCGGTGCCCAGCAGGTGATGTCGCTCCTCGACCTGGCCGGCGAGGGGATCAGCCACTGCCTCGGCCTGGGCGGGCGCGACCTGTCCGCCGCGGTCGGGGGCCGCTCAGCGAAGCAGGCGCTCCGGGCGCTGTCGGCCGACGAGGCCACCGAGCACGTCGTCATCGTCTCCAAGCCGGCCGCCGAGGAGGTCGTCGGCGAGCTCGAGACGTTGGCCGCCGAGCTGGGGATCTCCGTCACCTGGGCGACGCTCGGGCGTGGCCGCCCCGACCTCACCGCGGCGACCGAGCAGACCCTGCGCGACGCGGGCGCGACGGTGCCGGACCCGTGGCCCTCCTGGGGGACCAAGGGGTATGCCGCCGCGCCCGGCGGCGGGTCCGCCGACCCCGGCGGTGCGCCGGCGAGCGGCGACGAGCCGGCCCAGAGCACCGGCGGCCACCTTCGTGGGCTCTTCTGCGGGGGCACCCTGGCCGACGAGGCCATGATCATCGCCGAGGACGCGCTCGGACCGATCGCCTCCAACATCCCGCTCGAGGGCGCCCCGCACGTCTCCGGGCACGACACGCTCACCGGTCACGCGGTCGTCGACTTCGGCGAGGACGAGATGACCCAGGGGCGGGCCCACCCGATGATCGACCCGTCGCTGCGGCTGGAGAGCATCCGGACCCAGGGCGCCGACCCCACCTGCGGGGTGCTGCTCCTCGACCTCGTGCTCGGCCACGGTGCCCACCCTGACCCGGCGGGCGACCTGGCCGCCGCGATCGCCGAGGCACGGGCCTCGCCCGAGGCCGACGGCCGGCAGCTGCCCGTCGTCGTCTCGCTCGTCGGCACCGAGTCCGACCCGCAGGGGCTGCAGCGCTGCGCCGAGGCGCTCGCCGCCGCCGGCGCCCAGGTCCTCACGTCCAACGCCGCCGCCACCCGCGCGGCGCTCGCCCACCTCGGAGGTACCCGATGACCACCCAGCACGACGCCCCGCTCCGCGGTCTGCTGCAGTCCGAGCCGTCCGTCGTCAGCGCCGGGGCCGAGCTGTTCGCCACCGCGCTGCGCGACCAGGTCGTCCCCGTGAGCGAGGTCGAGTGGCGGCCCCCGATGGAGGGCACCGCCGAGGCGCTGACCACCGTCCTGGCCGACCCGCGGCTGACCGAGGCCAACGCCCGGGCCCTGGAGCGGATCACCTCCGCCGAGGCCGAGCTGGTGCGGGTGGCCCCGGCCAGCGAGGTGCTCGGCCTGCAGCGGGGCGAGTTCCTGCACAGCGGTCCGCCGCTGACCTGGGAGCGCGCGCGCCCGGCCCGATGCGCGGCGCCCTCATCGGCGCGATGCTCTTCGAGGGCCTGGCGAGCACGCCGGAGGAGGCCGAGGAGAAGCTGGCCGGGCCCGACATCACCCTCGCGCCGTGCCACAGCCGTGGCGCGGTGGGCCCGATGGCCGGGGTCGTCTCCCCCTCGATGTGGGTCTTCGAGCTGCGGGACCCGGTGCACGGAAACGTGTCCCACTGCTCGCTCAACGAGGGCCTCGGCAAGGTGCTGCGCTACGGCGCCTACTCCGAGGAGGTCGTCACCCGCCTGGAGTGGATGCGCGACGTGCTCGGGCCGGTGCTGGCCGAGGCGGTCGAGCGGCACGGGCCGGTCGACATCAAGGCCTACCTCTCGCAGATGCTGCAGATGGGCGACGAGGGCCACAACCGCAACCGCAGCGCGACGCTGATGTTCCTGCGCGACCTGCTGCCGCACATCGTGGCCCAGGTGGGCGGACGCGACCAGGCGGACATCGCCGAGGTGTGCCGCTTCGTCGGCGCCAACGACCACTTCGCGCTGAACCTCGTCATGCCGGCCTGCAAGCTGGCGATGGCCGCCGCGAAGGACGTCCCCGGCTCCTCGGTCGTGGTGACGATGGCGCGCAACGGCACCGACTTCGGCATCCAGCTGGCCGGCACCGGCGACGAGTGGTTCACCGCGCCGGCCGACACGCCGCAGGGGTTGTTCCTGGGGTCGTTCGGCCCGGAGGACGCCAACCCCGACATCGGCGACTCGGCGATCACCGAGACCGCCGGGATGGGCGGCTTCGTCATGGCGGCCGCCCCGGCCATCGTGCGGCTCGTGGGCGGCGACGTCGACTTCGCGCTGACGACCACCCGGACGATGTACGAGATCACCCTCGGCGAGCACCCCTCCCTGCAGGTCCCCATCCTGGAGTTCCGCGGCGCCCCGATCGGCATCGACGCCGTCGCCGTCGCCCGCACCGGCGTCCTGCCGCAGATCAACACCGGCATGGCCGGCAAGGTCCCCGGCACCGGCCAGGTCGGCGCCGGCCTGGTCAACCCGCCCGCCGACGTGTTCGTCCAGGCGCTGACCGCCCTGGCCGCGCGGGTACCCTCCGCCTGAGCCCGGACCCGCGCGCCGGAGGTACCCGCCCCCGGCGCGCGGCCGCATACCCCCTGCTCCGCACCCCACCGACCGACGCAGGCTCACCGCACCCGCGACCCGCACCCTCCGCACACCCCACCCCGTCCCGCGCGACGACGCCGTCCCGAGAGGCCCTCCGTGTCCACGACCGCCCCCTCCCCCGTCCGCTACGGGCTCGACGACCGGCCGCCGCTGAGGCGCGCCGTGCCGCTGGGCCTGCAGCACGTCATGGTCATGATGGCCAGCAACGTGACCATCCCGGTCATCCTGGCCACCGCCATCGGCGCCAGCCCCGAGGACACCGCCTTCCTCGTCCAGGTCGCGCTGCTCGTGGCCGGCATCTCCACGCTCGTGCAGACGATGGGCATCGGCCCCGTCGGCGCGCGCGCCTGCCGATCGTGCAGGGCACCAGCTTCGGCTTCCTCGTCGTCTCCATCCCGCTGGCCCAGCAGTACGGCCTCGCGGCGGTCTTCGGCGGCGCGCTGTTCGCCGGGGTCGTGCAGGTCCTCTTCGGCGCCGTGTTCAGCCGGATCCGCCGGTTCTTCCCGCCGATCGTGGCCGGCATCGTCGTGCTCGTCATCGGCATCGGCCTCATCCCCACCGGGATCACCCTGTTCGCCGGCGGCGCCGGTGCCGAGGACCTGGGGTCACTGCGCAACTTCGGCGTGGCCACCTTCGTGCTCGTGGCGATCCTGCTGCTCTACCGGTTCGGGCGCGGGTTCGTCGGCGCCGCCGCGGTGCTCATCGGCATCGTCGCGGGGTATGCCGTCGCCTCCGCCCTCGGGATGGTCGACTGGGGGCGGGTGGGCTCGGCGGCGTGGTTCTCCGTGCCGCAGCCGCTGCAGTTCGGGCTGGAGTTCCCCGCCGCGGCGCGCTGATCGCCATGGGTGCGATGGCCGTGGCCACCTCGATCGAGACCGTGGGCGACATCTCGGCGCTGACCAAGGCCGGCGACCAGCGGCAGCCGACGACGCAGGAGATGCGCGGCGGCCTCATGGGCGACGGTGTCGGGACGGCACTCGCGGCGCTGTTCAGCGCCCTGCCGAACACCTCGTTCTCGCAGAACGTCGGGCTCGTCGCCTTCACCGGCGTGATGAGCCGCTTCGTCGTGACGGTCGGGGCGGTCTTCCTCGTGCTGTCCGGGTTCGTGCCCAAGCTGGCGATGATCATCGCGGTCATCCCGGCCTCGGTCATCGGCGGCGCGGCGGTGGTGATGTTCGGGATGATCATCTCCGCGGGCATCAGCCTGCTGACCACCCGGCCGCTGACCCAGAACGACCTCATCATCATCGCCGTCTCGGTGGTCGTCGGGCAGGGCTTCGCCTGGCGGCCGGAGATCGCGGCCAACCTGCCGGAGAACGTGGCGGCACTGATGACCTCGGGCATCGTGCCGGCCGCGGCGATCGCGATCGTGCTGTACTCGATGAAGCCGAAGGAGGAGCGGCTGCTCGACGTGGACATGCCGCTGGCCGGGCAGTTCGCCGAGGACCAGGAGAGTTGGGACGGACGCGGGCCGGGTGAGGGTCCGGGCGCCGGGACGAGCGGGGCTGCGACCGAGCGTCCGGCACCGCCCCGCACCACCACCGAGGAGGACGACCGATGACCGGCACCGCCCTGCACGAGCTCGGGCTCGTCGAGCTGCGCGACCTGCTGCACTCCCGCGAGGTCGGCACCCGCGAGGTCGTCGAGGAGCACCTGGCCCGGATCGAGGCGGTGAACCCGGTCGTCAACGCGGTCGTCACCATCGAGGCCGAGCGGGCCCTGGCGGCCGCCGACGAGGCCGACCGCACCGCAGCCGGCGGGGGCGCGCTCGCGCCGCTGCACGGCATACCGATGACGCACAAGGACACCCTGGCCACCCGCGGGATCAGGACCACATGGGCTCGCCCGTGCTGGCCGACCAGGTGCCGGAGCACACCGACCTCATCGTCCAGCGGCTGTGGGACGCCGGGGTGATCGCGACCGGGAAGAACAACGTGCCCGAGTTCGCCGCCGGGTCGCACACCTTCAACCCGCTGTTCGGGGCGACCGGGAACCCGTACGACACCGAGCGGTCCGTCGGCGGGTCCTCCGGCGGGGCGGCGGCGGCGCTGGCCACCCGGATCCAGGCGCTGGCCGACGGGTCCGACATGGGTGGGTCGCTGCGCAACCCCGCCGCCTGGTGCAACGTGGTGGGGCTGCGGCCCAGCCCCGGGGTCGTGCCGATGGTGCCGGCGCCGAACCCGGACGCCACGCTGAGCCGCAACGGGCTGATGGCCCGGTCGGTCGACGACCTGGCGCTGGGGATGTCCGTGGTCGCCGGTCCGCACCCGGGCAGCTCGCTGGCCAGCCGGGTGCCGGGGAGCGCGTTCGCGGCGCTGCTCGACGACGAGGGGCCGGCCGACCTGTCGGGCGTGCGGGTGGGTGTGAGCCTCGACCTGGGCGTGGGCGTGCCGGTGGCCCCCGAGGTCCGGCGCGCCGTGCTCGAGCAGGCCGAGGTGCTGGCCTCGCTGGGCGCGACCGTGGAGGAGTCGGCGCCGCGGTTGGTCGACGCCGACGAGGTGTTCGACGTGACCCGGGCCTTCGACATGGCCACCGGGCTGCGGCGGATCGTGCGCGAGCACCTGGACGACGGGATGGTCAAGGAGGACGTCGTCTGGAACGTCCGGCGCGGCCTGGAGCTGGGCGCGGAGCAGCTGATGTCCGCCGCCGAGGCCCGGGGCCGGCTGGACGCCGCAGTGCGCGAGTGGTTCGACGGCTGGGACCTGCTGCTCACCCCCACGGTGCAGGTCATGCCGTTCCCGACCGAGAAGAAGTGGCCCCGCGAGATCGACGGGGTGACGCTGGAGACCTATGTCGAGTGGATGCGCTCGTGCTCGGTGATCTCGGCCACCCGGTGCCCGGCGGTGTCGGTGCCCGGCGGGTTCGTCGAGGGCCTGCCGGTGGGGCTGCAGCTCGTGGGGGCGCCGTGGTCGGACGACCGGCTGCTGCGGCTGACGAGGGTGTACGAGCGGGCGACGAGGTTCGTGGAGCAGGCGCCGCAGGTGTGAGCGGGGCCGCCCGGACATTGCGTTGCCCGGCACTCTTAGCCGGTTCTTCACCGGCGCGACGGCGTTTTCACTGGTCGCGACCCGGGCACCTGTCAAGAACCGGCTGAGAGTGGGTCGTCGGCCAGGCGCCGAGCCCCCGTCCCGCGAGGTGTCGTCCGGTTTGCCCGCCTGTGGCAGAGCGTGACCTGCGGAAACGTGATCGGCCCTCGAGCAAACTGGACGAGACCCCTGCTCGGACCGGACGACACCCCCCGCCACGTGACCGTGACCGGCGGGCAGGCCCTCCCCCCGGACCGGACACGGCAGCGCCCCCGCACCGGACGGTGCGGGGGCGCTGCTGCGGCCGGCTCAGCCCCGGGCCTCGGTTGGGGCTCGGTCGGGCGGCCGCCCGCGAGCTTGGTCGGGCGACACCCCGGGACCTCAGTCGGCCGGCGGCACGTAGCCCGTCGGCTCCTCACCCAGGTCGACGATCGCGGCCACGGGGCCGCCACCCTCGGGGCCCTGGTGGGCGGCCGACACCGACACGAACACGGCCGGGTCGCCGGTCACGGCCGCGGTCACGCCGCCGACGGCCGCCTTGATCTGGCGGTGCCAGTGCACGTCGGAGTCGTCGAGCATGGCGTTGCGGCGGCCCAGGACCTTGCCGTCGCCGCTGGTCTCGCACTTGAGGAAGACGTTGACGAGCCGGCCCTGGATGTCGTCGCGGTGCGGGCGGTCGGGCAGCTCGAGCCCGGCGTCCTTGATCGCGTTCCAGATGCCGTCCTGGTCGAGCGCGTGCTCCATCACCGAGTGGCCGATGCGGTAGCGGCCGCCGACCCCCCGGGCGTTGCCGACCACGACCACCCTGGGCCCGGTCCAGCTCGACGCCGGAGGAGCACGAGGCGACCGCGGAGTACTTGCTGCGGGCCTTCATGATGTCCGCGTCGGACAGGTCGGTGACCTCACCGAGCGCCTTGGCGATCCCGAGCCCGGTGGTCCCGTTCGAGACGTCCATCGAGGTCAGCGTGTCGTCGGTGAACACGTCCTCGCCCCGGCTGTGCGCGTCGCGGATCGTGTCGATCGTCAGCAGCGGCGTCTTGGTCTGCACGTAGTGCACGTCGGCGGTGTCGGTGATGCCGGCCTTCTCCATCGCGACCTTCACCGCGTCGGCGACCTTGTCGACCATGCCCATGTGGCCGATCTCCTCGGGCAGGATCGGCTCGCTCATCGCCATGCCGACGGTCAGCCGCGGCTCGTCGGTGGCCTCGACGGTGGAGGGGTCGACGGTGGAGAAGATCGTCGCGTGCGGGCTGATGACGCCGTCGGTGCCACCGGACCAGACGATCGGGATCTGCTTGACCTTCTCCTGGTCGACGCCACGGGCCATCAGCGCCTCGCGGAAGGCCCGGTCGGCGATGATGCGGGTGTAGTCGTTCACCCCGCCGTTGCCCTCGGTCTTGCCGATGATGGCCAGGACCCGGTCGGCCTCCAGCACGCCGTCGTCGAGCAGCCGGGTGAACTCGGTGGCGTCGCTCACGGAGTGGATCGGGACCTTGCGTACCTCGATGGGGTCGGGCATGACCTCACACCTTCCTCGTTGACGGGTCGGACGGGTGCCGGACCGACCGCGGACGCGACCGTCGCGCACATGGACGACGGACCGCGGGGTATGCAGCACCGCTGCACCCCAGGCTAGGGCGGCACGGCCGGGGGCCCGTGGGCAAGACTTGCCAGAAATGCGGCGGGAACCCGATGACACCTTGCGCGCGCGGTCCCGTCGGCCCACCTGCTTGGGTGGGACCAGACCCGTGACCGCCCGCGCGAAGGAGCGTCGATGACCGACCGGACCCAGGACGACGCCGACCCGTCCACCACGGACGGCCCGCCGTCCCCCCACGACGACGCACGGCCCACCGCCGACCACGCCAGCACGACCGGCGACGCCGGCCCCACCGCATACCCCGGGAGCAGGGGCGGACCGCTCGCCGGCACGGTCGTGGTCGACCTGACCCGCGCCCTGGCGGGGCCGCACGCGGGGATGATGATGGCCGACCTCGGCGCGCGCGTCATCAAGGTCGAGACGCCCGGGACCGGCGACGACACGCGCTCGTGGGGGCCGCCGTTCGTGCCGGGGTCGGACGGGGCGGACGTGGCGACGTACTTCCTGTCGTGCAACCGCAACAAGGAGTCGCTCGCCCTCGACCTGAAGTCCGACGACGGCCGGGCGGTGCTCACCGAGCTGGTCCGCCGGGCGGACGTGCTGATGGAGAACTTCCGTCCCGGCACGCTCGACCGGCTCGGGTTCGCCCCCGACCACCTGGCCGAGCTCAACCCGCGCCTGGTGGTGCTGTCGATCTCCGGGTTCGGGCACGACGGGCCCGAGGGCGGGCGCGCCGGGTATGACCAGATCGCCCAGGGCGAGGCTGGGCTGATGTCGCTGACCGGTTCCGGACCGGACGACCCCCAGCGCGTGGGCGTGCCGATCGGGGACCTGCTCTCGGGGATGTACGGCGCCTACGGCGTGCTGGCCGCGCTGCTGGAGCGGGAGCGCACCGGGCGCGGGCAGGTCGTGCGGACCTCGCTGCTGGCCTCGATCGTGGGGGTGCACGCCTTCCAGGGCACCCGGTGGACCGTCGCCGGCGAGGTGCCGCGGGCTCAGGGCAACCACCACCCCTCGATCGCGCCGTACGGACTCTTCCACTGCGCCGACGGGGCCGTGCAGGTGGCCTGCGGCAACGAGAGCCTGTGGCGGCGGCTGTGCGCGGAGTTCGGGCTGGATCCCGACGCCGAGGGGATGCGGACCAACGGCGAACGGGTGGCTCACCGCCAGCGGGTGATCCAGGTGCTGGAGGAGGCGTTCGCGTCGATCCCCGGCGACGACCTGCTCGCCCGGCTGGCCGAGGCCGGGGTCCCCGCGGGGCGGGTGCGCGACCTGCAGGAGGTCTACGAGTGGGACCAGACCCGCTCCCAGGGCCTGCTCGTCGACGTCGATCACCCCACCCTGGGGCCGGTCCGGCTGCCCGGCCCGCCGCTGCGCTTCTTCGCGGCCGACGGCACCGAGACCACCCCAACCCAGCACGCCAGCCCGCCGCTGCTCGACGAGCACGGTCCTGCCGTCCGCGCCTGGCTGCAGGAGGGCTGACGTGGCCCGGCTCAGCGCCCGCGACGTGCTCCACGCCGTCCTGGACGAGGGCACCTTCGTGTCGTGGGACACCGAGCCGGTGCAGCCGGACCTCGGTCAGGAGTATGCCGCGCAGCTGGCCCGGGCGCGGGAGCGCAGCGGGGTGGACGAGGCCGTGCTCACCGGCGAGGGCCTGCTGGACGGCCGGCGGGTGGCGGTCGCGGCGGGAGAGTTCTCCTTCCTGGCCGGGTCGATCGGCTCGGCCGCCAGCGAGCGCATCACCCGGGCGTTCGAGCGGGCGACCGCCGAGGGGCTGCCGATGCTGGCCTCGCCCTCGTCGGGGGGCACCCGGATGCAGGAGGGCACGCCGGCGTTCGTGCAGATGGTCAAGATCGGCCAGGCCGTCGCCGCCCACCGTCGGGCGGGGCTGCCCTACCTGGTGTACCTGCGCGACCCCACGACCGGCGGGGTGCTCGCCTCGTGGGGCTCGCTGGGCCACCTGTCCATCGCCGAGCCGGGGGCGCTCATCGGCTTCCTGGGGCCCCGCGTCCGGGAGATCATCCACGGCGAGCCCTTCCCCGAGGGCGTCCAGGTGGCCGAGAACCTCGCCCACCGCGGCGTCATCGACGGCGTCGTGCCCCTCCCGGGGCTGCGACGGGTGGCGATGGACGCCCTGCGGGTGCTGACCGGGGAGCAGGAGCCGGTCGGCGAGCACGGCACCGAGCCCGACCTGGACGAGCTGGCCGCCCCCGGCCGGCGTGGACGTCCGTGCAGGCGACCCGACGGCCGGACCGCCCGGGGCTGCGCGAGCTGCTGCGGCACGAGGCCGAGGTGTTCATCCCGCTGCGGGGGACGAACTCCGGCGAGTCGGACCTGACCGTCATCATGGGCCTGGCCCGCTTCCCCGGCTTCTCGTGCGTGCTGGTCGGGCAGGACCGTCAGACCCAGCGCTCGGCCCACCTCGGACCGGGTGCGCTGCGGGTCGCCCAGCGCGGTTTCGCCCTGGCCGAGGAGCTGGGCCTGCCGCTGCTCACCGTGGTCGACACCCCCGGGGCCGACCTGTCCGTCGAGGCCGAGCACGGCGGGATGGCCGGGGAGATCGCCCGCTGCCTGGCGGCCCTGGCGACCGTCGAGGTCCCGGTCGTCTCCGTCGTCCTCGGCGAGGGGACCGGCGGCGGGGCGCTGGCGCTCATGCCGGCCGACCGGACGGTGTGTGCCGAGCACGGCTGGGTCGCCCCGCTCCCGCCCGAGGGGGCCAGCGCGATCGTCCACCGCACGGGGGACCGCGCGCCCGAGATGGCCCAGCTGCACCGCATACGCTCCGTGGACCTGCGCGCCACCGGGGTGGTCGACGAGATCGTCCCCGAGCACCCCGACGCGGCCGAGGAGCCGGCCGAGTTCTGCCGGCGGGTGGTCGGGGTGACCGCGGCCCACCTACGCGAGCTGCTGGTCGTGCCGCAGGAGGAGCGGCTGCGGGCGCGGCACGAGCGCTACCGGTCGGTCTGAGGGCCGGGCGCGTCGGGCGGCGCGACCGTCTGCAACCCGTCCGTCGACCAGGCCGCGGTCCACGGGCCACGACCGCGAGCGCGACCGCGGGCCACGACCGCGACGCGCGACCGCGAGCGCATCGTGATCTGCAGCGATTGGTCACGACCCGACCAGCACCGATGTACCTCGCTGTCGTGACCCACCGGTCGTCCTGACGACCGGTGGGTCACGACAGCCGTGCACGGTGGTCGAGCTCGAGGCTCGGGCAGCCGGCGCTACTCGTCCGTCAGCGCGGGAGCGAGGCCGGGGATGCCCGCCTCGTCGACCACCGGGCCGAGCTCGCGGCCGTCGTCCAGGACGATCACGTCGGTCGGCGAGGCCGGGACGGAGGAGGTCCGGACGTTGGTGCGGTTGTAGACGACGTCTCCGGGGTCCATGCCGGGGACGAGCTCGGGGACGGTGACCAGCGTGTACCCGCGGGCGTGCAGGTCGGCGATGATCCCGGGCACGGCGGCGACGGAGTTGGCGTGCAGGTCGTGCTGCAGCACGATCGAGCCGGGGCGGACGGCGTCGACGACCCGCTGGCGCACGGTCGCGGCCGACCAGCCCTCCCAGTCGCGCGGGTCGACGTCCCACATGATGAGCGGGAAACCCAGCGCGCGGGTGTTGGCGTCGAAGGAGCCGTAGGGCGGACGCATGATCGTCGTGTCGGGGACACCGGCCTGGTTGATCTCGTCGTCGGTGACGTCGACCTCCCACTTCTGCTGGGCCCAGGTCAGCAGCGTCAGCTGCTGGTGGTCCCACGTGTGGTTGGCCACCACGTGGCCCTCGACGTGGGTGCGCCGCGTGGTCGCCGGCCGGGCGTCGACCATCTGGCCGACGACGAAGAAGGTGGCCGGCACGCGGTTGGTCCTGAGCGTGTTGAGCAGCGTCGGGGTCGGAGCCGCCGGGCCGTCGTCGAAGGTCAGGGCGACGCACGCGGTCACCGCGCAGTCGACCGCTCCACGGCCGGCGAGCGAGGCTCCGACCAGCGTGGAGTCGCACAGTGCCACCGTGCCCCCCAGCGCGACGACGCGGTCGGGCACCCGCTGGCGCAGCTCGGCCGCGGGCGCGGACCGCACCCGGTCGCACGGGCCGGAGGTGATGAGGACGGGTCCGTCGGTGAGCATGCCGGCGGAGAGGGCGTCGACGAAGTTCTCCCCGTCCCCCCGGGCCAGGTAGACCCGCGACGTCCGGGCCGGGAAGGCCCGGTCGGCGACGAGGCGGGCGGTCGCGTACCGGTCGCTCCCGCCGACCCGTGCGGTCGCGCGCCCCTGCGCCGCCGAGATCAGCGCGGCGTCGGTCACCGACAGCGTCCCGCCCAGCGCCACGACCCGGTCGGGGTCCAGCGAGGTGATCGCCGCGAGGGTGGCCGACGGCACGGTCCGACCGTCGCGGGAGACGAGCAGCACCGGACCGTCGCGCAGCGTCCCGGCCACCACGGCGTCCGGCGTGATCGAGCCGTTCGCCACGTACACGGTCGTGGGCCCCGCCGGGAAGGCCTCGTGGGCGATCGTCGCCGCCGTCTCGAAGCGGTCGACGCCTTCCAGCCGCGCGGTCGGGCGACCACCGGCCGCCTGGGCCAGCTGTGCGTCGCAGACGGCAGCCTGCCCGCCGAGGGCGACGACCCGGTCGGGGGTCACGCGGGCGATCTCGGCCAGAACCACGGAGGGGATCGACGCACAGGACCCCTTGATGAGCAGCACGGGCCCGTCCGAGAGGGTCCCGGCGGTCAGGGCGTCGGCGAAGACGTCACCGCGGGCGAGGTAGACCGAGCGCACCCTGGAGGGGTCGGCGAACACGTACCGCGAGATGGCCACCGCAGAGGCGTAGCGGTCGGTCCCGGCCAGCCGCGACGTGGTCGGTCCCACGGTCGTGGCCTGCAGGGTCGCGTCCGCGGCCGCGTCGAGGGCCGCCTCGGGCTCCTGGCCCGTGCTTGCGCTCGCACCCTGCGCCCCCTGCGCCGGGACGTGCTGCACCGTGCCGCCCGCTGGCATCATCCCCGCCACGGCCAGCACCCACGTCAGGAGGATCACCCCTGGGAGCGTCCGGCGTCCCATGCACCGACGCTACGCCTGATCGGCCGCCGGCACCAGAGGGTATGCCGCATCCGCCGCCCGCGGACCCGTCACCGCAGGTCGTCGAGCGTGTCCGCCTCGGCCGGCCCCTTGTCGTCGCGGTAGCGCAGCACCCGGGCGAACCGCAGGGCGATCCCGCCCCGGGGGGTAGCGCCGCGAGGTCTGCACCGCGTCGTAGGCGATCTCGACGACCTGCTCGGGGCGCACGTGCACGACATACCCCTCGCGGTGGGTCTCCAGCCCGAGGAAGCGCTCGGTCTGCCACTCCAGCAGGGCGTCGGTCATGCCCTTGAACGTCTTGCCGACCATGACCAGCTCGTCGGTGCCGGGGCGGCGGGCGGCGAGGTGGATGTTGGAGAGCTTGCCGCTGCGACGGCCGCTGCCCCACTCGACGCCGACGACGACCAGGTCGGCCGTGCGGCGGGGCTTGACCTTGACCCAGCCGGCGCCGCGACGGCCGGCCGCGTAGGGCGCGTCGGGATCCTTGACGACCACGCCCTCGTGGCCGGCGGCGAGGACCTCCTCGAAGAACGCGGTCGCCTCGGCCTCGGTGGCGGTCACCAGGCGGGGGACCACGAGCTCCGGCGCCAGCGAGTCCAGGGCCTCCCAGCGCACGTGCGCGGGCTCGTCGACCACCAGGTCGCGGCCGTCGAGGTGGAGCAGGTCGAAGAGGAAGGTGGTCACCGGAGTCCGGCCCGCCAGCGCCTGCGGGTCGGCGCTGCTGGCGGTGCGCGCGCCGGTGACCTGGAACGGGTGCGGCCGGCCGTCGGCGTCGAGGGCGACGACCTCGCCGTCGAGGACCGCACGGTCGGCGGGCAGGCGCAGGACGGCGTCGACCACCTCGGGGAGGCGGTCGGTGATCTCGTCGAGGGAGCGGGTGAAGAGCCGTACCGGGACCTCGGCGTCCCGGTCCAGGTGGGCCTGCAGGCGGATGCCGTCCAGCTTGGTGTCGACGGCCACGGGGGTTCCCGGGTCGCGCCGGTGGGTGAGGGCGGTGGCGACGTCGGGCTCGGAGCCGGCGAGCATCGGACGCAGCGGGCGGCCGACCTCCAGCCGGATCTCGGCGAGCGCGGCCTCGCCGTGGAGGAGGGCGGCGGCGGCCACCGGGCCGGTGAAGCCGGCCAGCATGACCGCCCGGCGGACGAGGGCCTCGGGCACACCGGCCGCGGTGGCGACGGCGGGCAGCAGCACACCGTCGGAGGCGCCCTGGCGCAGCTCCCCGGTGATGAGGCCGACCAGCCAACGCTGCTCGTCGGCGGTCGCCCGGCCGAACAGCTCGCCCACCGCTGCCGCGCGGGCGCCGGCCGACCCAGGGCCGGCCAGGGCGGCCATGGCGGTGAGCAGGTCGTCGACCTCGAGGATCTGCAGGGACGGTTCGTCGGCCGGGTCGGGCAGGTCGCGCAGCCCCCGGTAGCCGACCCCGACGGTGCGCTGCGGCAGGGTGCCGGCCAGGTGGTCGGCGGTGGTGCGCACGAGCCGCTCCAGCTCGGTGGCGGGCAGGTCGGCGGCGGCGGCCTCCCGCAGCGCCTCCGCCAGGGCGTCGACCTTGGCCAGGCGGGACCGGGTCGCCGCGACGGTGGTGGAGGTCTCGATGACCCGGGCGAGCTGCATACCCCGGAGTCTGCCGCAGCCCGGGCCGGCCCGCGCGGGGCACGGTCAGGGGCCCAGCCCGAGAACCTCCTCACGGGTGAGGGTGGGGTCGCCTCAGGGGTCGAGCCCGAGGACCTCCTCGCGGGTGAGGGTGGGCGCCAGGCCGGGGACGCCGTACTCGTCGACGAGCGGCGGCAGGACCCGGCCGTCGTCCAGCTCCACCGGGTCGAGCATCGACACCGCGGTGCCGGGGCCGTGGACGGTGGTGCGGTTGTAGACGAGGTCGCCGGGGTCCAGGCCGGGGATCAGCTGGGGCACGGTGACCAGGGTGTAGCCCATGGCGTGCAGGTCGTCCACGATGCCCGGCATGGCCGCCACCGTGTTGGCCACGGTGTCGTGCTGAATGACGATCGACCCCGGGCGGACGTTGTCGCGGATGAAGGTGCGGATCTGCTGGGTCGAGGGGCCGTTCCAGTCCTTGGGGTTGGTGTCGACCATGATCACGGCCTTGCCGAGCCGGCGGGTGTTGGCGTCGAAGGCGAGGAACGGCGGGGGCGCATCGTGCGGGTGGTGGGGACGCCGATCGCCCGGAGGGCTGCGTCCGTCCGGTCCACCTGGGCCTGCTGACCGGACAGCGTGAGGTCGGGCAGGCGCGGGTGGTCGTAGGTGTGGTTGCCGACCTCGTGGCCCTCCACCCAGGTACGGCGGGTGATGGCCCCGTCGCTGGCGACCTTGCGTCCCACGACGAAGAAGGTCGCCGGCACCCGCTTCTGGGCGAAGGTGTCCAGGACGGTCGACGTGCCGCTCGCGGGCCCGTCGTCGAAGGTCAGCGCGACGCACGCGGTGCGCGCGCAGTCCACCTGACCGCGGGCGGCGGTCGACGATCCGACCAGCGTGGAGTCGCACAGCGCCAGCGGTCCTCCCAGCGCGACGACGCGCGAGGGCGTGCGCTGGGCCAGCTCTGCCGCGGGCCCGAAGCGCAGGCGGTCGCACGGCCCGGAGGTGAGCAGGACCGGGCCGTCGGCGAGCATGCCGGCGGAGAGGGCGTCGACGAAGTTCTCCCCGTCGCCGCGGGCCAGGTAGACGCGAGAGGTCCGGGACGGGAAGGCCCGGTCTGCCACGAGGCGGGCGGTGGCGTATCGGTCGGATCCACCGAGCCTGCTGGTCGGGCGACCGGCGGCCGCGGTGGTCAGGGTGCTGTCGGAGACGGCCAGGGTGCCGCCCAGGGCGACGACCCGGGAGGGGTTCAGCCGGGCGAGGGCTGCGGCGGTGGCCGAGGGCACGCTGCGGCCGTCGCGCGAGGTGAGCAGGACGGGGCCGTCGGTGAGGGTGCCGGCCACGACGGCGTCGGGGGTGATCGAGCCGTTCGCCAGGTAGACGGTGGCCGGCCGGGACGGGAAGGCCGCCCGGGCGATCGTGCCGGCGGTCTCGAAGCGGTCGGCCCCACCGAGCCGGGCCGTCGGCCGGCCGGCCGCCGCCTGGGCCAGCTGCTCCTCGCACACCGACACCTCCCCGCCGAGGGCGACGACCCGGTCCGGGTCGAGCCGGGCGATCGATCTCGTCCAGGACGACGGCGGGGACGGACCGGCAGGCGTTGGTGATGAGCAGGACCGGGCCGTCGCCGAGAGAACCGGCGGTGAGGGCGTCGGCGAAGACGTCGCCGCGGGCGAGGTAGACCGAGCGGACGCTGGAGGGATCGGCGAAGCGGTACCGCGAGATGTTCACCGCCACCGCGTAGCGGTTGGCTCCGCCGATCCGGGACCACGCCACACCGGCCGCAGCCGTCTCGACGGTGGGTTCGGCGGAGGGCCCTTCACCGGCAGCGCTCGCCGGCGGAAGGACCCCCGGCACGACCAGCCCCAGCACCACCAGCAGCGCAGCCAGCAGGACACCCACCCGCGATCCCCTCATGCGGTCAACCTACTCCCGACCGCCGACACGGGGTAGGCCCAAGGCGCCCGACCTCACGGGCGAGATGCATGACCAAACCCAGACCTGCTCCATACCCTCTCTTTGCCTGTCGCGGCGTAGCGTCGAGTCACGACCTGACGCGGAGGCAGGTGGTGCTTCATCCCTTCACCCCAGCCACTCCCCGCGCATGGTCCGCACGGACGTCGCCGGGGCGCTGCACTCACCCAGGCAGCAGCCCCGTCGAGTCGGGGGACGGACGTCCGTGCGCGAGGGCGCGCCCCTTCGTCACGGGCGGGGCGCGCCCTCCTGGGGTGAACCGTCTCGCGCCTCCGACCGCATCTCCGCGCCGGCTCGCTGGACCACATCCACCCGCCGGCTCGCTGGCCCACGGCTCCGCACTGGCGGGCGTCGTGGCCGGCGGGAGTCGTGACTGGCGGCTGCCGACGTTTCAGTCCTTCCCGGCCGCCACCGAGTGCGTCTCGAGGAACTCCTCCAGGATCGTGGCCAGACGGACGGGTGTCTCGTACATCGGGTAGTGCCCGGCGTTGCACATGACCACCACCGTCGAGCTGGGGTGGGTCTTGCCCCAGGTGGCCCGCACACCCTCCTCGGTGACCGCGACGTCGTGCTCACCGACGACGGCCAGCGCGGGGACCCGGTCGACCGGCACGTCGGCGGCGTGGTCGGTGTCGGCCCATGCGGTGAAGTACCCGGCGAAGGCCTCCTCGTCGCTGCGCGCGCGGCTGTGCCTGACGATCTGGTCGATCCAGCGTGCGGAGAGGCGCTTGCCGGTCGTGAGGTCGACGATCGTCTCGCGCGCGCGGTGTCGTCGCCGGCCGCGCTCTCGAACAGCTGCCGCCCCTCCTCGTCGAACGGGGTGCCCGACGCAGGGACGGGCGCGATGCCGACGACCGCCTCGACCCGGTCCGGCGCCAGGGCCAGGACCCGCTGCACGGCCGAGCCGCCCATCGAGTGCCCGACCAGGGAGAAGGTCCTGACGCCGAGGTCGTCGGCCAGCTCGAGGACGTCGGCGGCGATCTGGTCGATCGTGTACGGCCCGCCTGATCCGCGGCGTTCGCCGTACCCGCGGTAGTCCATGAACTCGTACCGGAAGCTCTCGGTGTCCAGGGCCCCCAGGAAGCCCTGGCCCCAGCCCGTGGACGAACCGAACCAGCCGGGAAGGCAGATGACGGTGCGCGGGCCGCGGCCCACTTCGTGTGCGGTGTCGACCGAGGTGTCTTCGTTGACGATCATGCTCCGAAACTACGCCCGATCGTTTTCGGGTCGGCACCTGGGTGGGGTATGCCGTGGGGCACCGGACGGCCCAGATCCTGACGCAGTCGATCGTTGCCCCGCCCACGGCCCTGATCGACTGCGGTGGTCGGCCTACGACGCTGCCAGGGCGAGGGCGGCGCACTCCATCGAGCAGGGGGTGATCGTGCCGGTCCAGCCCCGGACGGCCAGCGTCCGGGCAACGTCGACGGCCAGTTCGCACGGCTTCTGGTCCAGCTCCAGGTAGCTGATACGCAACGTCACCTCACCACGGGCCGCGGCCTGACGGTCCCGGCGACGGTCGCCGTGGAACTGCTCACCGGCGTGCCACAGCAGGCCGTCGATCTCGACGTTGACGCCGTGCCTCCTGTTCTTCAGGTCCGTCCTGGTGCAGCCGTCGTCCTCGCTGACCTGACGTTCGAAGACCGGAAGACCGTGGGGCTGCTGGACGCGGGTGGCGTACCAGACCTCCGGAAGGCTCTCCGCGCCGTCACCGATCTCACCGAACGCCAGGCGCAGCTCGCGGGACCACCGGTGGCCGCGGCGGGCGGCGAGCTCGTCCAGGAGGGCCGACTGGGTCAGCGACCGCTGCTGGCATGCACGTTCCGCCAGGGCGACCGCGTCGTCGAGCGAGCTGTCCGGTCTTTCGGCGAGGTCGATGACCGTCTGAGCAAGGCTGGTCGTGGGAAACCCTTCGACGGACCGGGTCTCCAACCGTCGTCGCTGCACCACCGTGACACCCGTGAGCCCCCGGCAGCGGGTGCCGTTCGGAACAGCGATGGTGAGGCCCCGAGGTTCGATCTTGTCGAGGCGCCAGACGAACGACGCCGACTGCATCGCGAGGGCGGCGCCGCTCCCGCAGCGCAGCAACCCCCCACGCCTTCGCGTGCCAGGTCACGGTGCCGGTGTTGGTCAGGTAGACGCCCGGGTGGATCGCCTGCCAGGCGCCACGGTGCAGTCGCCAGCGGACCTGCTTGGCCGACATGCCGGCCGCGAGCGCCTGTCGACGGCTGACGACTCCGTGCTGACGACGGGCGAGGGCTGGAAGGTCCACCCGTCCTATGGTGGCCGCATCGAAGATCGCCGGTTGTGACTTGTCCACAGGCCGCTGGCCGCCCCGGCGGTGGTCAGCTCGTCGGCGACCCCGCCCCGACCGTCCGGGGAGCCTGGATCCACGCAGCCGATCGTGGCCCCCTCCAGGGCACCGATCGACTGCAGCCCAAGGCTCCTCACACCCGGCAGCCCCCGACCGTCCGGCCCCGCCCGTTCACGCAGTCGATCATGGCCCCCTCCAGGGCACCGATCGACTGCACGGGGTCCGACCGACCGACAGCCGACCGACGACCCACACCTCAGCCCGTAGGCGCGCCAACAGCGGGCCAGCTCTGACAACCCCTCCTCACCCAGCACCTCGCCGGGCAGCAGCGGCACCTCGACGACCGGCAGGTCGGGCAGCTCGTCCGTCAGCTGCGCCAGGTAGCCGTCCTCCACCGCCCGCCGCGCGGCCAGCAGCTCGCCCGCGTCGGCCGGCGACCGCTTGTTGACCACCAGCGCCGCGACGTCCATGTGCGACCGGCTCAGCTGCTCGTGCAGCTCGATCGTCTCCAGCACGGGCAGCCGCTCGGCCGCCAGGACGATGACGAACCCGCTGCGCGCGGGGTCCTGCAGCAGCTCCCGCAGGGTCCGGAAACGGTCCTGCCGCCGGTCCAGCACCCGCCGGATCTCCGCGTCCCGCCGCGACCGCCGGTCCCCTCCGCGGTCGCCCGGCTGCTCGCCGTAGCGAGGGACGACCCCGATCACGTCCGCCGCCGCCTGCTCGCCGCGGTCGGCCTCCAGACCGCGCAGCGCCGCACCGAACTTCGCCGACCGTCCTGCCGCCGCAGCAGCCCCTCGGTCCAGGCCTGCATCAGCTCGGGCAGCGCGATCAGCCGCGTCGTGTGGCCGCTGGGCGCCGTGTCCACGACGACCAGCTCGTCACGGTCCCGCTCCTCCAGCACCTCGGCGAGCCGCTCGAGCACCGCCGCCTCGTGGGTGCCGGGCGCGTCCCGGGCAAGGTCCAGGTGCTTGTCGACCTCGCCCTGGAGGTGCTCGGGCATGAGCCGCCGCATGGTCTCGCGCACGGCCGACAGGTGGGCGTCGGTGGTCCGCCCGGGGTCGATCTCCAGGCCGCGCAGGAGCGGCGCCAGCTCCACCGGGTCATCACCCACCGGTCGCCGCCACAGGTGGCCCAGGTTGTGCGCCGGGTCGGTGGACACCACGAGCGTGGGCCGTCCGCCCTGGGCGCTGTCGAGGGCCAGCGCCGAGGCGACGGCCGTCTTGCCGACGCCTCCCTTGCCCCCGACGAAGAGGACGTCGCGCCGCGTGTGTCAGGTCGGTCAGCAGGGAGCTCATGGGTCCTTCGGCGACGAGGGTCAGGATGGGGACGGAGGGCGACGTGCCTTGGGCGGCCGGTGCGGGTGCCGCGGTCAGCAGCAGGAGAAGTGGTCCAGCGGCGAGCGGTCCATCCCCATCCGCCGGTGCCAGTCGTGGAACTGCTCGTAGACCACCGGCAGCAGCTCGACCGTGTAGTAGCTCGCCGGGTTGGGCACTCCCAGCGCCTCGGCCATGACGATGACCATGAACAGGTCGTCCTCGTCCTGGCGGGCGCGGGCGAACGTGCGCCGGTAAGGCCCGCTGTAGAACTCGCGCAGCCCCGCGGCCACCTCGGCGAGGCGACCACGGGGCTGCGGCGACGTGTTCGGCATACCTCAGGGTATGCCGCACGCGCTCAGTCGTGCGGCGGGTGGTCGCCGACGTGCTCGACCGGCTGCTCGCGCCCTGACAGGGCGGCGAGCTCGGCGTCGTCGTCGCCGTCGTAGTCCTTGGCGCCCTTCATGGCGACCGCGGCCTCGACCATGACCCACACGGCCGCGACGAGGATGACGAGGTCCAGGATCAGCAGCAGCCAGTTCTGGGTGTTCCAGAAGGTACCGAGCTGGATGAACAGCGCGTAGATCGTCATGACGCCCACGAACGCCAGCGGGATCAGCGCCGGGAGCGGGGTGCGGCCGCGACGCATCAGCATGATCGCGATGATCGACAGGGTCAGCGCGGCCATCAGCTGGTTGGTCGTGCCGAACAGCGGCCAGATGAGCATGCCGCCCGAGCCGTCCGCACCGGCGCCGAAGGTCAGCGCCAGGGCGACACCGACCGCGACGACCGTGGCGACGCCCTTGCCCAGGCTCACCCCGGCGATGTCGCCGATCTCCTGGACCACGAAGCGCTGCAGGCGCACGCCGGTGTCCATCGTGGTGGCCGCGAAGAGGATCGCGGTGGTCGCCAGGATGGTGGCCGACAGGGACTGGGGCAGACCCAGGCCGCTCTCCACGATCGCCCCGCCGCCGGAGACGAACGCCCCGACGCTGCCGGCACCGAAGGCGTTGTAGACCTCTTCCCAGGCGGCCAGGGAGGCGAAACCGGCGGTCGCGGCGATGATCGAGCCCAGGGCCAGCAGACCCTCGCCGACGGCGCCGAAGTAGCCGACGAACCGGGCGTCGCTCTCCTTGTCCAGCTGCTTGGAGCTGGTGCCGGAAGAGACCATGCCGTGGAAGCCGGAGATGGCGCCGCAGGCGATGGTGACGAACAGCAGCGGAACGATGCTCGGCGTGCCCTCGGGGACGTTGCTGTTGACGGCCGGGGCCACGATCTCGGGCCGGGCCAGCAGGACCGAGCCGTAGAGGATGCCCAGCGCGATGAACAGCTGCAGGCCGTTGATGTAGTCGCGCGGCTGGAGCAGCACCCAGACCGGCAGCATCGAGGCGATACCGGCGTAGAGGAACAGCAGGATGATCCAGACCGAGTTGGCCGGCAGGCCGAAGGCCGTCTCGGGGGCAGGGCCAGCGGCACCTGGTCGCCGATCCAGATGAGGGTGTAGAGCGCGACGACTCCGACGACCGACACCAGCGGCAGGCTCCACCTGAGCCGGTAGATCGCCTGGCCGACGGCGAGCGCCACGAGGAGCGCGCCCCAGGTCGGGATCACCGCGGTCGGGGTGGCCACCAGCAGGTTGGCGATGACGACCGAGAAGGCCGCGTTGACCATGAGCAGCAGCAGGAAGATGACGACGAGGAAGAGGTTGCGGCCGCGGGCGCCGATGTAGCGGCCCGAGAGGGCACCGATCGACTGGCCACGGTTGCGGATCGAGGCCCACAGCGCCCCGAGGTCGTGCATGCCGGCGAAGAAGACCGTGCCGATCGTCACCCAGAGGAAGGCGGGCAGCCAGCCCCAGATGACGGCGATGGCCGGACCGACGATGGGCGCGGCACCGGCGACGGAGGTGAAGTGGTGGCCCCACAGCACGTACTTGTTCGTGGGGACGTAGTCGACACCGTCCTCCAGCTGGTGGGCCGGGGTCGGGATGGAGTCGTCGAGGGCGTAGATCCTGGTCGCGAGGAACTTCGAGTAGAGGAAGTACCCCGCCAGGATCATCGCCACACCGATGAGGGCGAGAACCAGGGAGTTCATGAGCGGCACCTTCGTGAGGGCGTGAGCGGACGTCTCGCACCGTAGCCCGGCCTTACCACCGTTCCGGGACAGGGGTTCCCGATCGGTGGAAATCGTTATGCAGTTGTGACATGTGTGGCAGATGAGGTGTATGCGGTCGCGCAACCGGGTGGGCAGGTCCGGGAGGGCGGGTGTGTCGGGGCGCCGCCGCACGGCATACCACGGGACGGCGGCGCCCCCCGCACCCGGGTGGGTGCGGGGGGCGCCTGCTGGACGTCCTCAGTCCTGCGGGGTCGGGGACCTCACGGGTAGACGACGCCGTCGAGCTGGTCCTCGACGGCCTTGTCGACGGCGGCATAGCCACCGGCGATGGTGATCTGCTGGACGCAGGTCCACGATCGCACCGAGCACGGCCGAGGGGACGGTCTCCTTCTTCACCAGCAGCACGGGGCTGTTGTGCTGGGCCGCCACCGGCCCGGCCGCCAGGGCGTCCGGGAAGTTGAGCCCGGTCGCCACGAGGGCGTGGGCCACGGGGGCGTCGAAGAAGCGCTTGGCCACACCGGCCGAGACCTCGTAGCGGTTGGCCCCGCCGATGCGCTCGACCTGGTCGGCGTAGCCGTCCAACGTGGTGAGCACGTCGTCGGACACCGCCGCGGGTCCACCGACGAGCACGACCCGCTGCGGCTGCAGCCGGTCCAGCTCGGCGGCCACGACGGCAGGCACGCCGTCGGACTTGACCAGCATCAGCGGCGCGTCCTGGACGCCCGCGGCCGCCGAGGCGGACAGGGCGTCGGGGAAGTTCTCGCCGCTGGCGATGAACACCGTGCCCGCGGCGTCGTACTCGCCGGAGACCGCGGCCGAGGTGGCGTAGCGGTTGGGACCGGCGAGCCGCTCCACGGTGCCCGCGTAGCCGCGCAGCTCGGTCGCCACGAGGTCGGACACCGCCGCGTCACCACCGAGGACGACGATCCGCTGCGGCTTCAGCTGCTGCAGGGCCATCCGGGTGGAGGCGGGGATCGAGCCGGGCTTGACCAGCACGACCGGGGAGTCGTTCGCGGCGGCCAGGGCGCCACCGGACAGCGCGTCCGGGTGGGACAGGCCGTTGGCGACGTAGACCGTCTCCACGCCGGCGTCGAAGTTCTCGACGGCCAGCTCGGAGGCGACCATGTAGCGGTCGTTGCCCAGGGCGCGCGTCACCGACAGGGTGTCGGTGGTCGAGCCACCCTCCCAGGCCACGGTGAAGTACGGGCTGGTCCAGGTCTCGACGCCCGGGGTGCGGTCGTCGTTCCAGGCGCTGGCCTTGGTGACGCGGACCTCGAGGACGTAGTCCCCGGAGTCCACGCGCTGGCGTGCGCCGTCGGCGTCCACGTACCTGCTGCCGTCCCAGGTCCACGCCGAGATGCCGTTGCGGCTGCCGGTGCGGGCCAGGTAGTCGACCTCGGTGACGACGCCGACCGACGTGCCCTTGGAGCCGTCGACGTTGGCGCGGTAGACCTCCCACTCCATGTGGCGGGCCTGGTGCTCGAAGTGCAGCGCCACGGTCGGCACGTCGTTCCCGGCCATCTCGTAGACGTTGCCCTCCTTCACCAGGTTGTAGGTGCCGTCCTCGTCGACGCAGTCGACCCCGAGGAACTTCCCGCACTGGCCGACCTCGAGGAGGGCGGGCAGCTCCTGGACGACGGTGATGTTGCCCTCCGCGTCCTTGGTGATCATGTCGGCCAGGACCTCGACGTCCTGCAGGTCGTAGGCCGACCCGCCGTAGGCGACCGAGTGATCGATGCCGTCCGGGTCCTCCAGGGCGATGTAGCCACCGAAGGTGATGCCGTCCTTGGGCGAGGTGATCGTCACCGACAGGGTGGCTGTCCCGCCGGCAGGCACGGTGACGGACGCCGGGACGTCGACGGTGGCGCCGCCGAGCCAGAATCCGAAGTCGTTGGCCGTACCGATGGTTGCGAGCGCCTCGGTGTGCGAGACCGCGAAGGACCGGGAGGTGTCACCCTCGTTGGTCAGCGTGATCTCGTGCGTCGTGCTGACGCCGGGGAGCTGCTGGCCGAGCTGGATCAGACCCGGGGAGGCGACGACCTCGGCCTGGATGGCCTCGTCGACCTGGATCATGCCCGAGCCCTGCTTGTGCACGGCCTCGGGTCCGTACCCGGCGGCCTGGTTCCATTCCAGGACGTCGGAGGTGTTCTGCAGACGCAGCAGCAGTTCCTCGTTGTCCAGACCCGGACGGGCCTCCAGCATGAGCGCGGCGGCCCCGGCGGCGTGCGGAGCGGCCATCGAGGTGCCCGACAGGGTGGCGTAGGGCTGGATCTCCAGCGGGTAGGTCGAGTAGATCGACCCGCCCGGCGCGGAGATGTCCGGCTTGAAGGTCAGGTCGGCGTGGTGCCGTAGGAGCGTAGGAGCTGAAGGTGCTCATCAGCCCCCCGGTCGGGTTGGTCGCCTCGACCTGCTCGTCGGACCACGTGATGGACGTGGTGCCGTCACCGGCCGCCGCGTCGTCGTAGAGGGCGATGCCGTCGGCGCGGGTGATGGCCACGACCGGGATGGTCACGGCAGGGGTCCCCGCGACGGTGGGGCTGAAGGCACCCGCCACGTTGTTGTAGATGATGACACCCGAGGCGCCGGCGTCCATGGCGTTGACGGCCTTGATGTGGAAGGCGCAGGTGCCACGCTGGATGAGGGCGACGTTTCCCTCGACGGCCGCTGCCACGTCTGCCGGCAGCGCGGTGCACGCCTGGGCCTCGACGGAACCGGGCGCGCCCACGGGGACGACGACCTCGGTGCCCGACGTGGGGGCCGGCGGCGCGCCGGTGGCTTCGCCGTAGGGGACCGGCTCGCCCGCGGCGTCCAGGAACATGTTGGCGCGGTAGGCCACGTTGTCCACACCGACCCGACACCGATGGTGTCGTGCCCGACACCAGGAGCACCGGCGGAGTGCAGGCCGCTGTCACCGCTGTTGCCGATGGAGGCGGTGACGATGACGCCCTCACGGGCCAGGGCGTCGGTCGCCTGGGCGGTGGGGTACTCCTGCCAGGCCGAGAAGGCGGAGCCGATGGAAAGGTTGACCACGTCCATGCCGTCGGAGAGCGTCTTCTCCATCGCGCGGAGCATGATGTCGGCGTCCGTGGAGCCCTCGCAGCCGAACACGCGGTAGGCACCGAAGGTCACCTCGGGAGCGACGCCGTCCACCTCACCGGCCGCACCGACGATGCCGGCGACGTGGGTGCCGTGCCCCTGGCAGTCGTCCGGGTTGGGGTCCGGGAGCGGCTGAGGGCTGTAGGCGTCCGAGCCGGGGTCGGCGTTGTAGGCGTCGCCGACGAAGTCGTAGCCGAACCGCACGCGGGGGGAGGGGAACGGCGTGGTGCCCGGCGAACCGTTGCCACCCAGGTCGGGGTGGTCGATGTCGATGCCGGTGTCGATGACACCCACCCGGATGCCCTTGCCCGTGTAGCCGAGCTCGCTCTGCGCGACGTCCGCGCCGGTCATCGACAGGGCGGTGAACATCTCGGGGTCGATCGTCGTGGCCTCGGGCTCCTCGGGGGCGTCCAGGACCGCGATCGGGAAGATCGCCTCCACGACCTGGGAGGAGGCCAGCTCCGTCAGCCTGTCCTCCGAGGCGTTGACGGACACGCCGTTCCAGAGGCTGTCGAACTCGGCGCGGACCTCGACGTCCACCCCGGCCTGCTCCGCGTCGGCGAGGAACTGGCTGCGCTCGGCCTGGATCGCCTGGAGGGACCCGCCCTCGCTGGTGGGTGCTGAGGCGAACTGGACGAAGAAGGCGTGCGGCGCCATCTCGACACCGCTGATCGTGTTGCCCTGGATCTTGCTCTCAGGCGCCGGGGAACCCGGTGCCAGGTACTCGGACGCTCCGGCGGACAGCGGCGCGAGGAGCGCCCCCGTCATCGTCAGCGCGGCGACACCTGCGAGAGCACGGCGAGGGCTGCTGCCCCGTGGTGCTTGATTCACGCGTCTATCTCCCTTGATGCACGGTGCACGCCGGTCGACGCACACAAGCCCCGAGCCTGCCAAAGGGTCACCGTTCCCAGGACGATCACAGGGTTACGACTGGGTAACAATCGGTGGCCGCAGGTCACGGCGCGGCAAAGTGACGCAGCGTCGCGCTGGCCACCACCCCCTCAGGGGTGAGGACGCAAGGGTCTGACAGGCGCAGGGTGCACAATCGACCTCGTGCTCGTCCGGGTCCTTCGCCGCCGTCTGCGGCCCTACCTCGGACTGGTCGTGGGGGTCCTGCTGCTGCAGCTGGTGGCCACCCTGGCCAGTCTGTGGCTGCCCGCGCTCAACGCCGACATCATCGACAACGGCGTGGCCCGGGGGGACACGGCATACATCTGGCGGGTCGGGGCCGTCATGCTCGCGGTGAGCGCGGTGCAGGTGGTGGCCCAGATCGGCGCCGTGTGGTGCGCGGCCCGGACGGCGATGGGGGTCGGGCGCGACCTGCGGGTGGCGGTCTTCGACACGGTGCTGGGGTTCTCCTCGCGGGAGCTGGGGCAGTTCGGCGCACCGACGCTCATCACCCGCAGCACCAACGACGTCCAGCAGGTGCAGATGCTGACGTTCATGTCGCTGGTCATGCTCGTGGCCGCGCCGATCACCGGCGTCGGCGGCGTCGTCATGGCGATCCGTCAGGACGTGGGGCTGTCCTGGCTCATCGGGGTGGCCGTGCTCGTGCTGCTGGCGGGCATGGCCCTGGTCATCAGCCGCATGGTGCCGCTCTTCCGCGCCCAGCAGAAGCAGCTGGACGCGGTGAACCGGGTCATGCGCGAGCAGATCGGCGGCATCCGCGTGGTGCGCGCGTTCACCCGCGAGGAGGACGAGAAGGCCCGGTTCCGGACGACCAACACCGAGCTGACCCGGATCGGGCTGCGCGTGGGCGACCTCATGGCGCTGATGTTCCCCTTCGTCATGCTCGTGATGAACCTCTCCAGCGTCGGCGTGGTGTGGTTCGGCGCGCAGCGGGTGGAGTCGGGGGCGATGCAGGTGGGGTCGCTGATCGCCTACATCAGCTACCTCATCCAGATCCTCATGTCGATCATGATGGCCACGATGGTGGCCACGATGATCCCGCGGGCGTCGGTCGCCGCCGAGCGGATCGACGAGGTGCTGGGCACCACGACCAGCGTGGTGCGCCCCGAGCACCCGGCGAGCCCCACGGCGCGGCACGGCACGGTCGAGGTGGACGCGGTCTCGTTCACCTACCCGGGGGCGGAGACCCCCGTGCTGCAGGACGTCTCCTTTACGGCCCGGCCGGGCACCACCACCGCCATCGTGGGCGGCACCGGTGCGGGCAAGACCACCCTGCTGCGGCTGATCCCCCGGCTGGCCGACGTCACCGGCGGCGGTGTCCGGGTGGATTCCACGGACGTGCGCGCGACATGGCGCCACAGGACAGGACCTCTGGTCGCGGGTCGGTCTCGTGCCCCAGCGGCCCTACCTGTTCTCCGGGACCGTCTCGACCAACCTGCGCTTCGGCAACCCCGACGCCACCGACGAGGAGATCTGGGAGGCGCTGCGGGTGGCCCAGGCGGCCGACTTCGTCTCCTCCTGGGCCGACACGCTCGACCACCCGGTCGCCCAGGGCGGCACCAACGTCTCCGGCGGGCAGCGGCAGCGGCTGTGCATCGCCCGGGCCCTGGTCGCCCGCCCCGACATCTACCTCTTCGACGACAGCTTCTCCGCGCTGGACCTGTCCACCGACGCGCGGCTGCGGGCGGCCCTGCGGCCGATGACGCGGCAGGCCACGGTGGTCGTCGTCGCCCAGCGCATCTCCACCGTGGTCGACGCCGACCAGATCGTGGTCCTGGACGCAGGCCGGGTCGTCGGGACCGGCACGCACGACGAGCTGCTGGCGACCTGCCCGACCTACCGGGAGATCGCCCGCTCCCAGGAGCTGGCGGGGGTGACGTCGTGAACGATGGCCGGCGCCCCGGGGACGGCGCCACCACCGACGACGGTGCGGACGAGCCGGTCGTCCGTCCCGAGGTCCGGCGCGGCCCGCGACCCGGCGGCCCGCACGGCATGGGGGCTCCGGTCGAGAAGCCGTCCGACTTCCGGGGGTCGGCGAAGCGGCTGGCCCATCGGCTGACGCCCTACCGGACCCTCATCGCCCTCTCGGTCGTGCTGACCGTCGTCGGCGTCGTCCTCGGCACCCTCGGCCCGCGGGTGCTCGGACGGGCGACCGACCTGGTCTTCGGCGGCTGGATCGGGTCGCAGCTGCCGGCCGGGGCGTCGGTGGAGGACGTGGCCGCCGGACTGCGGGCCGACGGGCAGGAGACCTACGCCGACCTGGTGGAGGGCACCCCCCACCTCGTGCCCGGGCAGGGGATCGACTTCGACGCGCTCGCGCTGGTGATCGCCCAGGTGATCGGCCTCTACCTCGCGGCCGCGCTGCTCACCTGGATCGCGGTGCGCCTGGTCAACCGGATCTCGATGTGGACGGTGCGCGACCTGCGGGCCGAGTCGGAGGACCAGCTGCACCGCCTGCCGCTGGCCTACTTCGACCGGCAGCCGCGCGGGGAGATCCTCTCCCGGGTCACCAACGACCTCGACAACCTCCAGCAGACCCTGCAGCAGACGTTCGGCCAGCTGCTCAGCGCAGCCGTCACGGTGGTGGCGATCCTGGGCATGATGCTGTGGATCTCCCCGGTGCTCACGCTCATCGCGATCGCCACGATCCCGGTCTCGGTCCTGGTGACGGTCCTCGTGGCGAAGCGCTCCCAGAAGCTGTTCAAGGCCCAGTGGAAGCACACCGGGACGCTCAACGGGCAGATCGAGGAGGCCTTCACCGGTCACGAGCTGGTGAGGGTCTTCGGCCGGCGCGAGCAGGTCACCGACCGGATGCGGGCCACCAACGAGGAGCTCTACGACGTCACCTGCGGGCCCAGTTCATCAGCGGGATCATCATGCCCGCGATGTTCTTCGTGGGGAACCTCGGCTACGTGCTCGTCGCGGTGGTCGGGGGCCTGCGGGTCGCGACCGGAACCCTCTCGCTCGGCAGCGTGCAGGCCTTCATCCAGTACTCCCGCCAGTTCACCCAGCCGGTCACCCAGGTGGCCTCGATGGCCAACCTGCTGCAGTCCGGCGTCGCGTCGGCCGAGCGGGTCTTCGAGCTCCTCGACGCACCGACCGAGACCCCGGACCCCGTCGACGCCGCCCCGGTGAGCGCGCCGCGCGGGCGCATCGTCTTCGAGGACGTCGACTTCTCCTACGGCGAGGAGCCCCTCATCGAGGACCTCTCGCTCGTCGCGGAGCCGGGCCAGACGGTGGCGATCGTCGGACCGACGGGGGCGGGCAAGACGACGCTGGTCAACCTGGTCCTGCGGTTCTACGAGCTGGCCGGGGGCCGGATCACCCTCGACGGCCGGGACATCACGACGATGACGCGCAAGGACCTGCGCGCCAGGATCGGGATGGTGCTGCAGGACGCCTGGGTCTTCGAGGGGACGATCCGGGCCAACATCGCCTACGGCCGGCCCGGTGCGACGGACGAGGAGGTGCAGGCGGCGGCGGAGGCGGCCTACGTCGACCGGTTCGTCCAGCACCTGCCGGACGGCTACGACACGGTGCTCGACGACGAGGGGTCCTCGATCAGCGTCGGGGAGAAGCAGCTGATCACCATCGCCCGGGCCTTCGTCTCACAGCCCTCGCTGCTCATCCTCGACGAGGCCACCAGCTCGGTCGACACCCGTACCGAGCTGCTCGTCCAGGAGGCGATGGCCCGGTTGCGGACCGACCGGACCAGCTTCGTCATCGCCCACCGCCTCTCCACGATCCGCGACGCCGACCTGATCCTGGTCATGGAGCACGGACGGATCGTCGAGCAGGGCACGCACGGCGAGCTGCTCGCGGCGGACGGGGCCTACGCACGGCTGCACGCCGCCCAGTTCAGCGGCGCGGCGGTGGACGTCGACGAGCTGGACGCGGCGCGGGTTCCCGCGTCGTAGGTCAGCAGGCCCGACGGGCGAGCACCCCCGTACCCGCGTCGTAGGTCAGCAGGCCCGACGGGCGAGCACCCCGTAGAACTGACCGAGCCGGCGGAACGGCTCCCGGCGCGAGAGGGCGATCTCGAGCCGCTCCCACGCGGCGTAGAAGTCCGGGTCCGCCTTGGGCCCGTTGTCGAGCAGGAGGTCGCCCACGGTGCGCCCGCCGAACACGTCCACGACCTCCATCCCGGCGCCGGCCATCCAGCGCTCCAACCGGGGCAGGTCGATCTTGGCGACCTCCGTCCCGAACGTCAGCGTCGGCGCCCTCGTGGCCTCCAGCTCGGTCAGCGCCGCCTCCGGACCCTGCCGCAGGAAGGCGGTCAGCACCCGGTGGTCGGGGTTGGGCAGCACCACCGAGAGCAGTCCGTCCGGCCGCAGCACCTGCACGAGCCGGCGCAGGTCAGCGGCGGGGTCCGGACGGTACTGCAGGACGTAGTGGCACAGCACGGCGTCGACCGCCGGACGGCCGGCCAGGTCGTCCAACCCACCGACCTTGGTGCGCAGGCCGCGTTCGCGGGCCAGGCGGAGCATGCCCTCGGCCGGGTCCAGCACGGTCACCCGGTGCCCGAGCTGCTGGAGGGGGGCCGCGTCCAGCCCGTCCGCCCCGCCCACGTCGAGCACGTCCAGCCGGGGCGCACCCGCCCCCACGTCGCCGAGGTGGGCGGCCAGGACGTCGCGCACCACGGCATACCGGATGCGGTTCCAGGGTTCGGCGGTGTAGGCCCGCCAGTCCTCCAGGTGCTCGTCGAAGGAGCTCACGAGGTCATCGTGACAGGGGTGCGGGCACCGGGGCCTCCTCAGCCACGCAGCTACGAGCGCCAGGCCGCCGCCCGCAAGGTCAGTGGCAGGACGTGGATCTCCGCCGGTCGGTCCGTGCGCAGTCGATCGATGGCCCTGATCATGGCCCCGATCGACTGCACTGGCCCGGGTCCTGCTGTCCGGCGCACGTCCGGCGGCCCGTCGGGGTCCGGCGGCCCGTCACATCACCCGCCCCAGGCTCCTGCGCAGCGCCCATGTCCCCAGCGCCAGGACCACGGCCGCCATCCCGGCCAGGACGCCGATCTGCGGCAGCACGTCCACCAGGCCGCCGCCGCGCCGCTGCACCTCCGCGATCGCCTCGTAGCCCCAGGCGTGCGGGGTCAGGTAGGCGAACCGGCGCATGGTGTCCGGGAAGAACTCCAGGGGCACCATCGACCCGCCCACGGCGGCGAGGATCAGGCCCGCCCCGACCGCGACCCCGCTGGCGACGCCCTCGCTGTCCATCAGCACGCCGATGAGCATCGCGACCCCGGCGGCCACCAGGCCGAACACCGCGACGACGACCGACACCACGACGATGTTGCCCCAGTCCACCCCGAAGAGCAGCGAGCTGGCCGCCATGATGATGTAGATGCCCTGGAACGCCGCGACGACGAAGCGGCCCAGCGCCTGCCCGGCCACCACCTGCCGGGCGTTCACCGGCGCGGCCATCACCCGTCGCAGCGCCCCGCTCCGGCGGGCCTGGATGGTCGCGCTGGCGGCCGTGAGGGTGTTGAGGAAGACGAAGAGGAGCAGCTGCCCGCCGGCGCCGATGTCGAAGCGGCCCATCGAGGCGAACTCCTGCATCACCGGGTCGGCGGAGCGGACGTCCACCGTCACGGGGTCCCGCTGCGCCTCCGCCCGCTCCAGCGCAGCCACGACCTCGGCGGTGGAGGACGCGTCGGCGGAGGAGGCGTCGGCGGAGCTCCCGTCGGAGGCCGCCCCGTCCACCGCCTCCGTCAGCAGCTGTCGACGGCCCAGCTCGACGAACGCCGCGTCGACCGCGCCCCTGACCAGCTGGTCCAACCCCGGAGGCGCCGCCTCACCCGGAGCGACCATCTCGAGCTCCGCGGGCGCGGCCGAGCGTACGACCACGTCCGCGACGTCGAGGGCCCCCTCGGTCACCGCGTCGCCCAGCTCCTCCTCGTCGGGGTATGCCGTCGCCTCCAGCCCGGCGGCGTCCAGCTGGTCGACGATGACGGCGGCGAGGGTGGCCACCTCCGACCCCTCGGCCCCGTCCACGACCCCCACCGAGCTGGCCGCCTGCGAGGTGGCCTGCAGGCCCAGGACGACGACGAGGATCATCGGCAGCACGAAGACGAAGAACAGGTTGAACCGGTCGGCCAGGAACCTCTTCAGCTCGTGGACGGCGATCGCGACGACGGCGTTCACAGCGGGTCCTTCCGGCCCGGGACGACCCGGGCGAGCAGCAGCAGCACGACGGTGAAGCCGAGCAGGGTCAGGAGCACGGGTCCCAGGTCGGCGACGCCGCCACCTCCGGCGGTCACGCTCAGCCCCCGGCCGAGCGCGGCGACCGGGTTGAGCGCCAGCACCTGGCCGAGCAGCCCCTCGTCCGGGACGCGGAAGAAGGTTCCGCCCACCACGCCGAGCGAGATGGCCACGACCGAGAGCATGAGGCTGGCCTGCTCGGCGGTGCCGGCCAGCTTGAGGATGAGCGCCATGACCGACGTCGCCGCGGTCACCACGGCCACGACCACGACCATCACCGCCGGCCAGGAGCCGAAGGACACACCCTCCAGGAACAGCGACCCCGCCACGAGGAGCACGGTCGTCGAGGCGGTACCGAGCAGGACCGCCACGACCGCCTTGGCCAGCGGCACGAGCCACGGCCGGATCGGGGTCGAGCGCACCCGCGCCAGCGTCCCCCACTCCCGTTCGGTGAGCATCGTCAGCACGGCGAAGCCGACGGTGAAGAAGAGGAACATGCCGGCCTGCCCCGCCACGATCCCGGCCGACAGCGACAGCTGCCCCCCGGCGACCCCCCGCACGGTCCAGGCGGCGCCCCCGGCGGCCCCGTCGGCCGTGGTCCCCTCCGGGTCCGTCGCCGAGCCGGCGGGCGCCGTTCCGCCTCCGGACAGCGCGGCCACGAGCGTCTCCAGCTGCTGCCCGTAGAGCCCCAGCTCCGCCCCGGCGGCGATCGTCGTGGCGTCGCGCTCCATCGCCTCGACGGTGCTGCTGACCACCCCCACGACCACCTGGCCGGCCAGGCCGGCGTCCTCGCCCACCTCGACGTCGACGGAGGCGCCGGTCCCGTCGTCGAGCGCGGCGGCATACCCCTCCGGCACGGTGATCCCGACCTGGGCCTCGCCGGACGTGACGGCGGCGGTGACCTCGTCGGCGGGGACCTCGAGCACGGTGACGTCGATGCCCGCCTCGGACAGGCTGGCGAGCGTCCGGGGGACGGCGGTGGCCGCCTCGTCCCCGTCGGGCACCGACACCGCCGCGGTCACCGGGTCCAGCTGCGGGTCGTCCACCCCGGCGAACGCCAGGCTGAAGACCGCCGACAGTGCCAGCGGGATGACGACGGCGAAGAGGATGACCGACCGGTCGCGCAGGTGCTGGCGCAGGTCGTGGCCACGAGGACGAGGAGGGCGCGCACGTCAGTCCCTCAGCGCCCGGCCGGTGAGGTGCAGGAAGACCGACTCCAGGTCGGGGCGGGTGATCTGGACGTCGTGCAAGCTCATGCCCGCACCGCTCGCCGCGGTGACGATCCCGGCGATCGCGGTCGGCGCCCCCCGGACGGTCAGGCGCAGCCCGTGGGGGTCGTGGACCACCCGCTGCACGGCGGGTATGCGGTCCACCGCGGCCTCGGCGGCGGCCAGGTCGCCCCCGCCCGCGAGGACGACGACGTCGGCGTCGCCCACCAGCTCGACGAGCTCGTCCCGGGTGCCCTGGGCCTGCACGCGCCCGCCGTCCATGATGGCGATCCGGTCGCAGAGGCGCTCGGCCTCCTCCATGTAGTGCGTCGTGTAGAGCACCGCCATCCCGGCGTCGGTCAGCGTGGCGACCGACTCCAGGATCGCGTTGCGGGACTGGGGGTCCACGCCGACGGTCGGCTCGTCGAGGATGAGCAGGGTCGGTTCGTGCAGCAGGCCGATGCCGATGTTGAGCCGGCGCTTCATGCCGCCGGAGAAGGTCTTGCTCGGCTTGGTGGACCGGTCCTCCAGGCCGACCAGCTCGAGCACCTCCTCGACGCGGGTCTTCAGGCGGGCGCCGCGCAGCCCCTGGAGCCGGCCGAAGAAGCGCAGGTTGTCGCGGGCGGACAGCTCGGGGTAGATCGCCAGCTCCTGGGGGACGAGGCCCAGGTGGCCCTTGGCGCGGATCGGGTCGTCGGCCATGTCCGTCCCGGCGACGTGGACGCTGCCGGCGTCGGGGCGCAGCAGCCCGGCGATCATGAGGATGGTCGTCGTCTTGCCGGCGCCGTTGGGGCCGAGCAGCCCGAACGTCTCACCCGGCGCCACCTGCAGGGAGACGCCGTCGACGGCCCGCAGGTCGCCGTAGGCCCGGACGAGGCCGTCCACCTGCAGGACAAGAGAGGTGGCCGGAGGCTGCGCCGTGCCGCCCACGACCGGGGCGGGTGCAGGACCCGCGGCGGTCGGGCGACGGTCCGCCGCGGTCGGGCGACGGTCCGCGGCGGTCGGGCGACGTTCCGCGGCGGTCCCGGACGAGGAGGTGGTCATGACGATCACGCTATGCCCCGGGGGCGCCCGTCCGGCAGTGACAGACGTCCCGTCCTGGGTGTGCGACCCGTCACGGTGCGAAGGACCAACCGATGTACCGCGCCGTCGTGTCACGCCGGTCGCCAGGACGACCGGCGTGACACGACAGCGGTGCACGGTGGTCCGTGGCGTGGGGGCGGGCAGCCGCGGGTGGCTGCCCGGCCGCGACTAGGCTGCCCGGGCGGCGCCGGGCGTGCACCCGACCGCACGGGTGGCTGCCCGGGCGGCGCGGGGCGTGCACCGGGCCGCGACTAGGCTGACGGCGTGGACCGCTACCCCTTCCTGATCGTGCCGCGCCGGTGAAGGCCGCGGCGATGGAGCTCGCCGAGCAGTTCGACCGGGCCGCGACCGCTACGACCTGCTGACCAGGCTGAACCCGGGCTACCACCGCGCGCTGCGCGACGCGGCGACCGGGCTGGTCGCCCGGCTGCGGGGGACGGTCCGTGCCGCCGCCGGAGCCCGGGGGGCCGAGGACGAGGGTGGCCCGGCGGCGACGCCCGTCGACGGGCCGGCCGCTCCTGCGCTCACCCTCTGGGACCTGGGCTGCGGCTCGGGCCTGTCCACCGAGGCGCTCCTGCAGGCCACCGGCCCGGGCGTGCGGATCGTCGGGCTGGACGCCTCGGAGGGCATGCTCGCCCAGGCCCGCGGCAAAGACTGGCCGCCGGGCGTCTCCTTCGTGCACGCCGTGGCCCAGGACCTGCCCGAGGTGGCCGACCGGGAGCTGGCCGGGCCCGCGGACGGGGCGTTCGCGGCATACCTGATGCGCAACGTGCCCGAGCACCAGCGCGACGCCGTGGTCCGTGCGATCGGCGACCAGGTGCGTCCGGGCGGATGGGTGGCGCTGCAGGACTACCACGTCAAGGGCGACCGGGTCGCGAGCGCCGTGTGGACGCTCGTGTGCTGGGGCGTGGTCATGCCGCTGGCGGTCGCGGTGAGGGGCAACCCGACGATCTACCGCTACCTGTGGCGCAGCGTCCTGGACAACGACAGCACCGCCGAGCTGACCGGCCGGCTCACGCGCGCCGGGTTCACCGACGTGTCCTGGTCCACCGCCGGCGGCTGGCAGCGCGGCATCCTGCACACCGTCCTCGCGCGCCGGCCCGGCTAGGCCGTCCGGACAGACCCGCGCCGCGGTCACGCCGCGACCGCGCCGCGAGCACCCTCCCGGCCCACCCCGTCCACGCCTCCCCGGCCCACCCCGACCACCCGCAGCACCTGGAGCCGCCATGAACGACCGAACCCCTCCCGGCCGCGACCCGCACGCCGTCCTGCACCCGGGCCCCGACGGCGCCCCCCGCCTGACGGACGAGCGGCACGTGGTCGTCGTCGGCGGCGGCATCGCCGGGATCGCGGCGGCCGTCGTGCTCGCCGAGCGCGGCGCGCGCGTCACCCTCGTCGAGGCCTGCGAGCAGCTGGGCGGGCGGGTGCGCGCCTGGCCGACGCAGGACGGGCGGACGATGAGCCGCGGCTTCCACGCCTTCTTCCGGCAGTACTACACGCTCCGCGCCCTCCTGCGCCGCGTCGACCCCGAGCTGGACCACCTCGTGCCGGTGCCGGACTACCCGCTGCGCCGCGGCGACGGGCTGACCGACAGCTTCGCGAAGCTGCCCGCGACCCCGCCGGCCAACCTGGTCACCTTCGTCCTGCGCAGCCCCACGTTCCCGGTGTCCGCGCTGCCGTCGGTGCACATCCCGAGCGCGCTGGAGCTGGTCAACGTCTCCTACCCGGAGAGCCACGAGCGCTACGACGGCGAGTCCGCGCAGGACTTCCTCGACCGGCTGCGCTTCCCCGACGGCGCGCGGCACCTGGCCCTGGAGGTCTTCGCCCGCTCCTTCTTCGCCCGCCCACCCGAGCGAGTTCGGCGCCGGGGAGCTGGTCGGGATGTTCCACACCTACTTCACCGGCTCCTCCGAGGGCCTGCTCTTCGACGTGCCGGACGACGACTACGACACCGCCCTGTGGGCGCCGCTGGGGCGCTACCTGTCCGGGCTCGGGGTGCAGATCCGCACCGGCGAGCGGCGGGCGAGCAGGTCGCACCGCCCTCGGGGTATGCCGCGCAGCCGGCCGGTCCGGACGGCACCGCCGACGGCGGTGACGACGGCGGGGACGACGGCGGGGCCTGGACGGTGCGCACCGACGCCGGCGAGCTGACCGCCGACGCCGTCGTCCTGGCCACCGACCCCCGGGCGACCCGGGCCCTGGTGGCCGACCTGCCGGTGTCGCAGGACCGCACCCTGGGCCGGGCCCAGCGCTCGTGGCACGAGCGGCTGGCGGCCGGGCGCAACGCCCCACCGTTCGTCGTCCTTCGGCTGTGGTGCGACGGGCTCGTCGCGCCGTCGCGGGAGGCGTTCCTGGGTACGAGCGGCTACGACCTGCTCGACAACGTCACCGTCCTGGAGCGCTTCGAGCAGGGCGCGGCCGACTGGTCCGCCGAGCACGGCGGGTCGGTCGTGGAGCTGCACGGGTATGCCGTGGACCCGCACCGCGACCCCGACGTCGCCGGCGGGGGCCGGGGCGGGCTGGACGAGGAGCGCGTCCGGGCCCGGCTGCTCGCCTCCCTGCACCAGGTCTACCCCGAGACGGCCGAGCTGGAGAGCGTCCACGAGGAGCTCGTCGTCGAGGACGACTGCGGCCTGGTGGGGACCGGCCCCTGGCGGCAGCGGCCCACGGTCGACACGCCGTACCCCGGTCTGGCCCTGGCCGGGGACGGCCTGCGGGTGGACTGGCCGATCGCCCTCATGGAGCGGGCGGCGGTGACCGGCGTGCTGGCCGCCAACCACCTGCTGCAGGGCTGGGGCGTGCGCGGCGAGGACGTGTGGACCGTGCCGCTGGAGGGGATCCTGCGACGGCGGCCGCACCTGCCCGCTGCGGTACGTGACGGGGCGGCCACCGTGCCCGGCCTGCTCCGCGACGGCGCCACCCGGGTGCCGGCGGCGCTGCGCCGGGGCGCGGCCCGGGTGCCCGGGCTCCGGGGCCGATGAGCCCCGCCCGCCGCAGGGCCGTCAAGCCCGGCGAGGCGAGCACGCGCGCGGGTCGAGCGGGAGGGCCACGTCTGGCGGATCCGCTCGCTGGAGGCTGCCCGGCAGGTGCTACGGGCGCGCGGGGCGACGACCCAGGCCGGGTTCACCGCCGAGGCGATCCCGCAGGGCTACCTCGACCACCACCCGATCCTCGTCTCCGACGGGCCCCAGCACGACGACCAGCGGCGCAAGGTCGCCCGGTTCTTCGCCCCCAAGGTCGTCGGCGACCGCTACACCGACCTCATGGAGGAGTGCGCCGAACGTCTGCTCGACGGCGCCGAGGCGGACGGTGGCTGCGTCCTCGACGAGCTCGCGCTGCTCTACACGGTCGAGGTGACCGCCGAGGTCGTCGGGCTCACGGAGTCGTCCGTGCCGCGGATGGCCCGGCGCCTGGAGTCGTTCTTCAACCAGCCGCCGTTCGACATCACCCGCGACGACCTGGGCCGCACGCCCCGGCAGTGGGCCCGTGCGGCGGTCAACGGCCTCGTCCCGGTCGCCCGCTTCTACCTCGCCGACGTCCGCCCGGCCCTGCGCGAGCGCCGACGGCAGCGCCGGCCCGACGTCATCAGCCACCTGCTCGACGAGGGCTACTCGACCACCGGCGTCCTCGTGGAGTGCGTCACCTACGGCACGGCCGGGATGGTCACCACCCGCGAGTTCATCGTCATGGCCGCCTGGCACCTGCTGCGGCACGACGCGCTGCGCGAGCGCTACCTCGTCGCCGGCCAGGAGGAGCGGTTCGCGATCCTGCACGAGATCATCCGGCTCGAGCCGGTCGTGGGCCACATCTACCGCCGGGTGCACCAGCCGGTGGAGATCACCGACGGCGGGGAGTCGTGGACGATCGGCGAGGGCGACCTGGTCGACGTCTGCGTCCGCCCGGCCAACGCCGACCCGGACGTCGTCGGCGCGGACCCGCTCGACCTGTGCCCGGGGCGGCCGCTGCCGTCGGGGGTCAACGACTACGTCCTCTCCTTCGGCGACGGGGCGCACAAGTGCCCCGGCCAGCCGCTGGCGATCCTCGAGTCGGACGTGCTCCTGCGGCGGCTGCTGGCCCGGGCGCCCCGGATCGTGGACGAGCCCGAGCTGGGCTGGGACCACCTCATCGAGGGCTACTGGCTGCGGGGTATGCGGCTCGCGCTCGGCAGCGGGGTCGGTGGCTCCGGGGAGGGGGGCCGCCTCCCCGGCAGCGGTGGCGGCCTCCTCGGCAGGGCCCGGCGGCTCCGGTCCGGCCTGCCCCTCAGACGTCGCGCCAGGCGATCGCCCGGGCGGTGGCTCGCAGCCCGTCGACGCCGTCGGGCGTGAGCGGGGCGTCGGTCAGCACGTCCTCGGCCACGGCCAGCTCCTCGGCGATCCGGTCCTCCAGCTCCTGCCGGATCCCCGCCTCCACCAGGGCCTCCTGCATGAGCGGGACGTCCTCGGGGCGGGCCGCCGGGGTGCCCACCCGCTCCATGGCGGCGGCCGCACCGCCGGTGAGGCGCTCGGCGCCGAGCACCCAGATCAGCGTGGTCTTGCCCTCCCGCAGGTCGTCCCCGGAGGGCTTGCCCGTGACCTGGTGGTCGCCCCAGACGCCGAGCACGTCGTCGCGCCAGGCGAACGCGCGGCCCAGGTGCCAGCCGAAGGTCGCCAGCGCGGCCCGCTGCCCGGGGTCCGCCCCGGCGGCCAGCGCCCCCAGCTGCAACGGACGCTCGATCGTGTAGGAGCCGGACTTCAGCGCGGCCACCGACTCGGCGTGCGCCAGGTCGGTGCGCCGGGCCGCGGCCCCGGTGAGGTCGGCCCGCTGGCCGACGATGAGCTCGAGGTTGAGCTCGTACCAGTAGTCGCGCATCTCGCTCGGCAGCGGGTGCACCATCCGGTCGGCCTCGCAGTGGGCCAGGTCGCCGAGCAGCACGGCGATGTTCTCCCCGAACCGGTCGGCCTCGCCGTGGCCGCCGCCGCGCCGGAAGGCCTCGCTGGCGACCACGTGGGCCGAGGCGCGGCCGCGGCGCTCGGCCGACTGGTCCATGACGTCGTCGTGCACCAGCGCGAACAGGTGCAGGGTCTCCAGCGCGGCGGCCGCGCGCACCACGTGGTCGTGGCACCGGCTGCCGAGGGCCCCGCCGGAGGCCACGAAGCCCCAGTGGCACATCTGCGGACGGATCCGCTTGCCCCCGCCGGCGAGCAGGGCGTGCAGCCAGGTGGGCAGGTCGCCGACCTGGCTCCCGATGAGGTCCGGCGGGCCCGCGGGGGCCAGCCTGCTCCATACCTGCTCCACCCAGGTGCTCTCCTCGCGCAGGAGCTCGTCGACCCGGTCGAGGGTGGCCGAGGCGCCCGGCCGAGCGACCGGGCCGCGACCGGACGGACGGGCAGGCGCGGCCGCTCGCCGTCGAGCTGGGGCACCTGCAGCGCGGCCCACGGGCTGTAGACCTGCGGCGTGGCGCGCACGGCGGCGACCAGGTCGGGCCAGGCCACCCAGGCGTGCTCGCAGACCTCGGCCGGGTCGGGCGCCAGCTCGCCGGCGACGCGGCCGACGAGGACCGGGCACAGCTCGTGCTCGACGATCCCGCTGGCGTCGACGGCGCGGTAGCGGAAGTCCGGCAGCACCAGCTGCAGGTCCTCGACCTGCAGGCCGAGCTCCTCGCCGAGGCGTCGCCGGACGGCGTCGGCCAGCGCCTCGCCCGGGCGGGGATGCCCGCAGCAGGCGTTGGTCCACCCCCCCGGCCAGGTGAGCTTGTCGAGGGCGCGGCGGGTGATCAGCACGCGGCCCTCGTCGTCGAAGAGGTAGAGCGAGAAGGCACGGTGCAGCGGCGTGTCGGTCCCGTGCACCTCCGTGCGGGAGGCGGTGGTGCCGGTCTCCGTGCCGTCCTCGTCGACCAGCACGACCTGGTCGTGGTCGCGGTCAGTCGTCGTCATGCTCACCCGAGAAGCATCCTCGTCGTCGCCGTGTCCGGGCGGGCGCCCGGAATCCGACTGTATCCGCTCGTCCAACCTTCCCCGGGGCGACCTCCCGGCGGGTGTGTCCGCGAGCCCGCGGTCAGCCCCCGGCGCGGAGGAGTCGCAGCACCAGCTCGGCACCGTCCCGGCCCGGGTCGCGGGTGGCGAGCGAGGCGGCGACGCGGCGGGCTCCCGCCCGGTATGCCGCACCCTCCACCCGCGCGAGGGCGCGGGCGACGGAGGAGGGCCGGGGACGGGCGGCGCCCAGGTGCACGCCGGCGCCGGCCCACTCCACGCGCCGGCCGATGTCGGCCTTCTCCTCGGTGCTGCCGACCTGCAGGACCGGGACGCCGTGGGCCAGGGCGAGCAGGACCCCGGTCCAGCCGCCGTTGGTGACGAAGACGCCGGCGGAGGGCAGCACCTCGGAGTACGGCACGAACTGCTCGACGGCCACCGGGGCCGGGGCGCGGGAGGGCGCCGCGTGGGCGCGGGAGGGCGCCGCGTGGGCGCGGGAGGGCGCCGCGTGGGCGCGGGAGGGCACCGCGTGGGGACCGCGGGAGGACGCCGCGTGGGCGCGGGAGGGCACCGCGTGGGGAGCGCGGGAGGGCCGCCGTCCCTCGCCCGGGTCGGCGGCGACCACCCCCGGCCCGCCGAGCAGGACCGGGTCGCCCGCGCCGGTGGTCAGCAGGCCGGCCCTGCCGGTGGCCTGCAGCGCCCGGAGGGTCGGGGCCAGCACCTCCGCGGGATCGCCGCGAAGGGTCCCCTGGGTGGCCAGCACCAGGTCGCCGGCGTGGTCGGTCACGACCGCGTCCCACCAGGAGGGACGGACCCAGCCCGCGGGCTGCGGCGGGCGCAGCGCCCCGACGAAGTGGACGTGGTCGGGCAGCTCGGCGCGGGGGTACTCCAGCTCCGGGGCCCCGCAGTGCAGGTGCAGGAGCGGGGACAGGCACGCCTCGAGCACCGGGACGTCGCGGGGCGCCAGCCCGAGGGAGGTGCGGAGCGCGGCATACCTCTGCTGGGCCCGGCCCATGACGAGGCGACGGCTGGCGGCCTGCACGACCGTGTTGCGCCAGACCCAGGGGCGGGGCGTGCGGTAGGGCAGGCCGGCGCCGAACGGCGGGGTGAGCTCGTCGGGGAAGTGGAGGGGGCCGTCGCCGAAGCTGACCCACGGCAGGCCGAGGCGCTCGGCGGCCAGCGCCCCGGCGTACCCGAGGGAGTCGGTGAGGACGACGTCGGGACGCAGGTCCTCGACGAGGCGTTCGACGGCCCGCACGCGGAGGGCCGCGTCGGCGACCAGCCAGGCGTAGCGGGCCGAGACGTCACGGACCCGGCCGCCCGGAGGGACGAACGGGGGGACCGGCCCGGTGTCGTGGACGAGGTCGTGGGAGGTGACGGCGCGGGAGGCGACCCAGGGGGTGGCGACCCCGTGGTGCACCTCGGCCCCGCGGGCGGCCAGGCCCTCGACGAAGGGCACGGCGTTGAGCGTGTGCGCGTAGATCGGGCTGCTCAGCGCCAGCACTCTCGTCCCGCTCACCCCTCCATTGTCGGGGGTCGGGCCTCCCGGGTGGTGCTGCGGTCACCCCGCGGGTGCACCCGCCGCCATCTCGCGGACGATCTGCGCCGTCGCGCCGAGGCCGTCCTCGGACGCCATGAGCTGGGCGGCGGCGCGGGCCCGACGGCCGTAGGCAGGGTCGGCGAGCGCCTGCTCCAGCCGGTCGGCCACGGTCCGGGCGGTCGCGAGCACCGGCCGTAGAGGCGCCGGCCCGACGCCCGCCCGGTGGACCTGCCGGGCGAAGTGGGCCTGGTCCCCCAGGTGCGGGACCACGACCTGCGGCAGCCCGGCGGCCGTGGCGGCGTGGGTCGTCCCGGCGCCGCCGTGGTGGGCGACCGCCACGACGCGGGGCAGCAGCGCGCGGTGGTCGACCTCGCCGACGACAAACACGGTGCCCCTTGCTCCCGTGCGCGCCCCGGGTATCTGCATGACCACGGGACGACCGGTCCGCCGCGCCACCTCCGCGAGCCGGTCGACGAGCTGGTCGGGGCGGTCCGCGGGCATGCTGCCCAGCGCCAGCAGGACGGACCCCGGATGCCGTTCGAGGTGGTCGGCGAGCTCCGGCGGCAGGGGGTCCACCGGCGCGGGGTCGGCCCACCACCCCACCTGGTGGACCCCCGGCGAGGGCGAGGCGTCCAGGGCCGCACTGGTCGCCAGCAGGGGGAGGTATGCCGTGGGGGCGGCGGTCGGGGGGGCACCCGGAGTGGGCCGGGTGGCACCCGGACCGAGCCGCGGGGTGGCACGCCCGGCGGACCACGGGGTGGCTCCCGGCAGCCGGCGGGCGACCTCGCGGGCCAGGGCGGCGGACAGCCCGGTCGTCATCCACCACAGCAGCCGCTGACGCGGGACCCGACGGCCCGGGGCCGGGGCAGCAGCTCGGTGAACGGGTGGGACCAGGCCGAGGTCCCGGTCGGGTGGGGCGTCAGGGGGGCCATGAGCGCCAGCCGCGCGGGGACGCCGCGGGCCTGCAGCAGGGGGACGAGCCGGGCCGTGGGCAGGCCGGAGACGACGACGGCGTCCCCGAGGAGGAGCGGGGCGAGCCCCTCGGCCAGCGCCTTCGCGTGCCGGGTCAGGGCGCGGCGCATCTGCAGGTACATGAGACCGGGGTTGAGGTGGGCGACCCGTCGGACAGTCGGCGAGGGCGACCACATGGTCCGCTCGGCCACCGGTCCGACGACGGCGGGGGTCACCCCGGCCCGGGCCATGCGGTCGGCGCCGTCCTCGAGCACGGCCGCCGTGACGGCATACCCCTGGGTGCGGAGCACCTCCCCCAGCCGGGCGAACGGCTCCACGTCGCCCCGGGTCCCGAGCGCGAGGAGCAGAACGCGATCGGCTCCTCTAGGGCTTTCTAGTTCTATGACGAGAGTCCGTGATATCTCGTCAGAGGCCGGACTCGGTGCCCAGGACGTCCTGGTCGGCCGGGATGGCGTCGGGGTCGTCGCCGCCCACGCTCGGACCCTGGGCCGCCGGGTCGTCCGCCCCGCCGAGGACCCCACCGGGCTCGGGCGCCCCGTAGGCCGTGCCCAGCTCGGGCTCCTCCTGGGCGATCCGCTGGTCGATGGTCTCCTCGGCCGGGTCGTCCGGGAACTCGGAGTGGATCGGCTGGCTGGTCGGCGGGCTCCACGGCACGTCGTCGGTGGACTCGGGCTGGTCGAGGTCGACCTGGGCCCGCTCCTGCTGCTCCTCGGTCCGGTCGACGGTGCCGAAACCGTCCTCGTCGCGGTCGCGCTCGTGCTCGGGGGTGTGTTCGCTCATAGGGCCACCGTGCCCCCCGACGGCCCCCGGAGCAAACCGGACGGGGGTCAGCCCGTCCCGAGCAGCTCGAGAGGGCCGGACTCCGCCTCGGCGAGCACCTCGGCCAGCCGGTCGGCCGCCAGGACGAGGTCCGGGGGGAGCACCCTGCCGGGCAGGTCGGCACCGGCGAGCTGGGCCGCGCGGCCGCCGAGGGCCAGGACCGCGTCGCCGGCGAGGAGGTCGAGCGCCACCCGGCTGGCGCGCAGCCGGGCCGGGTCGTCGCCGGAGACGACGACCACCTCCGGACGGTGGACCCGCACCGACCGTCGCAGGTCGTGCAGGGGCGTGCTCGCACCGAAGAAGCGGACCCGCCAGCCACGCTCACGGAGCAGCAGCCCGTAGGCCAGCAGGGGCAGGTCGTGCAGCTCGCGCGGAGGGCAGGCCAGCCAGGCCTGCGGCCCGTCGCCGCCGTCCCAGCCGGCCGACATCCGGTCCAGGGCCGAGCGCACCAGCTGGGTGGCCAGGTGCTCCTGGGCCACCGAGACCTCGCCACGCTCCCAGCCCAGACCGATCTCGCGCATCACCGGCACGACCAGGTCCCCGACCAGCGCGTTCCAGCCCCCGCCGTCCGCGCTCGCGGTCCAGGACGGTCGTGGCGGCGGCGTCGTCGAGGTCGACGAGGGCGTCGAAGAGCTCGCGACGTGCGTCGGGGGAGGGCATCCGGGCATCGTCGCACGCCAGGGCGGGGTTCTCGCGCCGGGACGCCAGCGGCATACCCTCTTGACAGGGGGTGTGACCAGGGTCACCCTGACGAGATCACGTCGCGTCAGGGGAGTTCGATGGTCACCACCACGACCGGCTGCGAGGTCGGTCTGCCCGTCGTGTCGCGGCTGCGGAGGTATCCCCAGCCGGCGGCCCGGTTCGCCCTGCGGGCGCTCGGGCTCGCCAGCCTCGGGGCCCGGCACGGCGTCCGGCTGCACCGGGTGCTCTACCCGACGACGGGGGTCGACGGACGGCCGACGCTGGCCTCCGGGCTCGTGGCGACGCCGGAGGGGGTGCGGCCGCACGCCGTGGTGTCCTACCAGCACGCCACCCAGACCCACCGGCTGCACGTGCCGTCGGCGCCGCACCGGCTCGAGGGCGTCATGGCCTCGCTGGCCTTCGCCGGCGCCGGGTACGTGTTCGTGGCGCCCGACTACCTCGGGATGGGCAGCTCGCCCGGACCCCACCCCTACCTGCACGCCCCGACCGAGGGGCGGGCCGTCGCGGACCTGCTCGACGTGCTGCCGCAGGTGCTGACCGAGGTCGGGACCAGGGTGCCCGAGCGGCTGGCCCTGCTGGGCTTCTCCCAGGGCGGCCACGCCTCGCTGGCCGCGCTCGCCGAGCTGGGTCGGCGGGAGGCGCCGTTCGAGGTGGTGGCGGTGGCCTCGGTGGCGGGCGCGCACCGGCTGGCGGAGACCGTCGGGCCGGCGGTGCTGTCCGGACGCTCGCAGCACCACACGACGTACCTGGCGGCGCTGGCCATGTCCTACGCGCGGGTGTACGGGCAGCCGCTGGACGACGTGGTGCGCGAGCGCTGGGCCCGACGCCTGCCGATCCTGCTCGACGGCACCCGCAGCTCGCTGGAGGTGGAGATGGCGCTGCCGCGCGACCCCACCCACCTGCTCACCCGGGAGACGGTCGAGGACTTGTGCGGCGGCGGCCAGGGGTGGTTCGCCCGGCGGCTGGCGGAGAACAGCGTGGGGGACGTGGGGACGTCGGCACCGGTGCGGTTCTACGTCGGCGGCCGCGACGTCGACGCCCCCGCCGAGGACGCCCACCGGGCGGCCGGGCGGCTGCGCGCCCACGGGGCCCGGGCCCAGGTCGTCCACGTCGGGGCGGTCGACCACAAGGGCACCGCCCTGGTCGCGGTCGGCCTCACGCGAGAGTGGTTCGACGAGGTGCTGGGGGGCGGTGCGGCTGTCGCCGGCGGGTCGGTGGCCGGAGCCGGCGGGTCGGTGGCCGGGGCCGCCGGGCCGGTGAACGGGGCCGGCGGGTCGGTGGCCGTCGCCGGCGGGTCGGCGAACGGGGCCGCCGGGCCGGTGGCTGTCGCCGGCGGGTCGTCGGCCGACGGGTGCGGTGGACGGGGTCGGCGGCTCCGGGGCCAGGGAGAAGACCAGGGCGGCGCGGACCTCGCGGCTGCGGTCGGTGCGGTCGGTGCACCTTCCGGCCCACCTGCCGGCGGTGCACCTGCCCGCCCACCTGCCGTTCAACCGGTTCCGGGCCCGCAGCGCCTGACCGGCGGTTCTGCCGCAGTCGATCATGGCCCTGATCGGGGCCACGATCGACTGCGCACGAGGCCCGCCCGGCAGCCGTCAGTAGCTGAACGTCGTCGCCCCGTCCCCGATCCACTCCCACAGCTGGACCGTCCCGCCCTTGACCGCGTTCGGAACGAACGTCTCGGGGTCGAGCTTCTTGGCGTCGACGCAGACGCCGCACACGATCATCCGACCCCCGGCCGCGGCATACCGCCCCATGAGCGTGGTCAGCGGCGGGCAGCCGTCGCAGGCCACCGCGACCGCCACGCCCTCCACGGCCAGCCGGGCGGCCTCCTTGGTGAGGAACATCATCGTCGGACGGCCGGCCTCGGCGGCACCGACGGCGACGAGGAACGCGACCGTGACCCGCTCGGTGTCCTCCAGACCGGTGGTGAGACTGATCGCTGCCTTCATGACGGGTCCTTTCGCCCTGGCGCCGCCACCCTGGCGGACACCTCGACGGTAGGAGCCGGCCGGCAGGTTCCTCATCGGTGCGCACGCGCAACCCACCGGACGGGACGGACCCACCGCCCCACGGGGTCGATGCGCGCACGCACGCACCGCCAGGCCCCGCCGGCGGCAGCCTCACTGCCGAGACTGCCTCACCGTCGGGACAGCAGGCGGGCGACGGCCGCGGTCCGGGCGTTCGGCCCGCCGACGCCGAGCTTGAGGTACACGTTCTGCAGGTGCCGCTCGACGGTGCGCACGCTGAGCACCAGCCGGCCGGCGATCTCGTGGTTGTCGAGCCCCTGCGCCGCCAGGTCCAGGACCTCCCGCTCCCGGGCGGAGAGGCTGTGGAGGACCTCCCGCTTCCGGGCAAGAGATGCTGTGGAGGATCTCCCGCTCCCGGGCAGAGATGCTGTGGAGGACCTCCCGCTCCCGGGCAGAGATGCTGTGGAGGACCTCCCGCTTCCGGGCGGAGCTGCTGTCCGGGTCAGGATCTTCCCGTGCACCCGCGGGGCCGACCGGTCCACCGGCGCCACCGGCGTCGTCGGCGTCGTCGGCGTCAGGGAAAAAACAGCGGCGTGTCGACCGTGTCCGTGTCCGCCGTGGGTGCCGTGGACCTCCTCAGCCGTCCGGGCGACGACGCCCCGGTCCTCGGCCAGGAAGGCGGTGACCTCGCGCAGGAACACCGGCCAGGCCGGCTCGTCCTCGAGCAGGATGTGGTTGCCGGTGTCCAGCGGGAGGAACCGGGCGCCGGGGATGTCGGCGGCCAGGCGTCGGCCGTTCTCGAAGCGGATCATCCGGTCCTCCTGCCCGTGGGTGACCAGCGTCGGCACGCGGATGCAGGGCAGGAGGTCGAGGACGTCGTCGGAGCTGCGCTGCCGTCGCGCCTCCACCGCCGTCCTCGCCGAGGCGGAGGTCTGGTGCAGCCGGTCCAGCCACACCATCTGCTCCTCGCTGGCGCCGGGGATCATCATCTGCGTGAACACCCGTCGGAAGGTGGGGTCGCTGCGGTCCCACCCGGCCGCGATCATGCTCTGGAAGGCCTGCTCGAGCGCCTCGTTGTCCTCCGACCGCGGCAGGAAGCGCGCGGCGAAGGTGTCCGCGCAGACCAGCCGGGTCACCCGCCCCGGGTGCTCCACGACATACCTGATCGCCGCCGGTCCGCCCTGCGCCATCGCCATGAGGGCGAAGCGCCCGAGCCCTGCGTGCTCCACCACGGCCGCGAGGTCGTCGACGCGGCGGTCGAGCCCGAAGTCGGTGACGTCGCGCTCGGACATCCCGAACCCGCGCTCGTCGTACCGGACCACCGTGGCCACCCGGCCCAATTCGGCGAGGTAGTGACGCCACACCGGGCTGCTCCAGTCGAACTCCAGGTGCGAGAGCCAGCAGCTGTTGAGGACGAGCGGCGGACCGGAGCCGTGCACGGCATACGCGATCGTCACCCCGTCCGTGGACCGGGCGAACCTGACCTGCTGCGACGCTGCCCCCGTCGGGTCCGCCGACATCCTCGCAGCGTAGACCTGCGGGGAGGGAACTGAACAGGCTCAACCCACCCGGGCGCCCCGCCACAGGTCGATGCCGGAGTCGACCGCGTGCTGGTCGATGAGGGCGAGCTCCTCCTCGTCGAAGCTGATGCGGTCGAGCGCGCCGACGTTCTGCTCGAGCTGCTCGGGACTGCTGGCGCCGATGAGCACCGAGGACATCCGCTCGTCGCGCATCGTCCAGGCCAGCGCCATCTGCGCCAGCGTCTGACCGCGACGGCCCGCGATCTCGTCCAGCGCCCGCAGGTGCTCCACGGTCTCCTCGGAGATCAGGTCGGTCGACAGGCTCTTGCCCTGGGTTGCCCGGGAACCCTCGGGGATGCCGTGGAGGTACTTGTCGGTGAGCATCCCCTGGGCCAGCGGGGAGAAGGCGATGCAGCCGGCGCCTACCTCGTCGAGGGTGTCGAGCAGGGCGTCCTCCTCGGTCCAGCGGTTGAGCATCGAGTAGGAGGGCTGGTGGATGAGCAGCGGGGTGCCGAGGTCCTCGAGGAGAGCCGCAGCCCGGCGGGTGTCCTCGCTGGAGTAGCTGGAGATCCCGACGTAGAGCGCCTTGCCAGAGCGCACGATGGCGTCGAGGGCTCCCATCGTCTCGTCCAGCGGGGTCTCGGGGTCGGGCCGGTGGTGGTAGAAGATGTCGACGTAGTCCAGGCCCAGCCGGCGCAGCGACTGGTCGAGGCTGGCGACCAGGTACTTGCGCGACCCGCCGACCTGGCCGTAGGGCCCGGGCCACATGTCCCAGCCGGCCTTGGTGGAGATGACCAGCTCGTCGCGCAGCCCCGCGAAGCTGCGCCGCAGGTGCCGGCCCATGTTCTCCTCGCTGGAGCCGTAGGGCGGGCCGTAGTTGTTCGCCAGGTCGAAGTGGGTGATCCCCAGGTCGAAGGCCCGGCGCAGCACCTGCTCCTGCCGCTCGAAGATCACGTCGTCGCCGAAGTTGTGCCACAGGCCCAGGCTGACCGCCGGCAGCTGCAGGCCGGAACGGCCCACCCGGCGGTAGTGCATCGTGTCGTAACGGGTCGGGTCGGGCGTGTACGTCATACCCCCAGTGTCGCGCAGGCGCCGCGGCTGCGTTCACCGGTCCGACGGGCGCGCGGCCCCCGACGCGCCTACAGTCCGGTGGGTCCGCGCGTCCGACCCGAAGGAGCATCCACCCATGGCCGGAACGCTCACGCCGGAGGTCATCGTGGTCGGAGGCGGTCCCGCCGGTCTCCAGGCCACCCTCACCCTGGCCCGTGTCCACCGGCAGGTCGTCCTCCTCGACGACGGCCAGGGACGCAACGCGTCCGCGGGTCACCTGCACAACCTCATCACCCGCGACGGGACGCCTCCGGCGGAGCTGCGCCGGATCGCCCGGGAGGAGCTGGCCGCCTACCCCACGGTCGAGGTCCGCGAGGTGCGGGCCGACCGGGTGCGCGACCTCACCGCGGACGGTGAGCCGGCGTTCGTCGTCGAGCTCGAGGACGGCTCCCACCTGCGGACGGCGCGCGTCGTGCTCGCCACCGGGGTACGCGACGAGCTGCCGCCGATCCCCGGCCTGGCCGAGCTGTGGGGGGACCTGGTCGTGCAGTGCCCGTTCTGCCACGGGCACGAGCTGGCCGGGCGGAGGGTGGGCGTGCTCGGCGCCGGGGCGGCCGCGCACACGGCGCGGATCATGCGGCCCGTCGCCTCCGAGGTGCTCGTGCTGGCCGACGGCGACGAGCTCCCCGAGGACCCCGGGGCGGTGGTCAGGACGGAGGAGGTATGCCGTCTGGAGCGGCTGGGGGACGAGGTCCGGGTGGTCTTCGCGCAGGGGGAGCCGGTCGTGCTCGCCGGGATCTTCGTGGCCAACGTCGGTGCAGGCCACCCCGTTCGCCGAGCAGCTGGGGCTGGCGCTGAACCCCTCCGGCGCGGTGCGGGTCGACGAGCACGGCCGGACGAGCCTGCCCGGGGTCTACGCCGCCGGCGACCTGGCCCACGTGCCCGCCCTGGCGACCCCGGTCCCCTCGATCGCCCAGGCCGTGGCGGCCGGGTCGATGGTGGGCGGCTGCGTGGTGGCCAACCTCGTCGACGGAGGGTGAGTCCCAGACGCAAGGTCGCCCACCTCCGGACCCGGTGCGGACGGCCCCGGGCGCGATGGTCCTGCCGATCGCCCCGGCCCCCGGCCCCGGCCGCGGGGACCCTACCGGTCGTCCTCCACCGCCCGCCCCGTTCCCTCGCCCTCGAGCACCACGTCGAGGTCGGTCTGCGACAGCGCCGCGGCGGCCGAGGCCGAGGCGACGACCTCCCCTGGTCCGGTGGCAGGCCCGGTGTCAGCGCCCGGCGCCGCGGCGGCGTAGGTCCGCCGCCCAGCGTCCGGTAGGCGGGGGAGGCCAGCGCCAGGAGCGCGACGACCATCATCAGCAGGCCCGCGACGAGGAAGACGAGCGCGATGCCCCGGGAGACGGGGGTCCCCACGCCCAGGAGCGGTTCGAGGGCGAGCCGGCCCTCCTGCGACGAGGCCCAGGGGATGATCCAGCGGTCGGCGAGCGGGGCGACCAGGAAGGCGGTGAGCGGCGCGGCAGCCGCCTCGACCGCCATCGCGAAGCCGAAGACCCTCCCCTGCCGCTCGAGCGGCACGACCCGCTGGATGACCGTCTGCTCGGCGGCCTCCACGACCGGGATGAGGCACATGTAGAGGAAGATGCCGAGCGCGTAGAGCCACCACCACTCGCGCACGGTGAAGAGGGCGCCGAGCAGGCCCATGACGGCGACGCAGAGCAGCAGGGTCCGGACGGGGCTCGGGCCCAGACCGAACCGGGCGACGGCCAGGCCACCGACGATGAAGCCGATCGAGCTGACTGACGCCCATCACCACGCCCCAGACCTCCACGGCGAACATCTCCAGCCCGTAGGGGTCCATCAGCGCCATGTAGACACCGCCGGCCAGGTTGTTGAAGGTGGCGAAGAGGATCAGCGCGAGCAGGCCGCTCGACGCGCGGATCACCGCGATCGACCCGGCCAGGTCGATCCGGCCGTGGTCGTCGCCGCCCGCCGAGGCCGGGACGAGCTCCTGCGGCATCCGCAGCAGCGTCAGGTGGAACAGGCCGGCCGCGACGAGGACGAGCGCCAGGGCAAGCGTCCACCCCATCCCCAGCAGACCGATCGAGAGGCCGGAGAGCACGCTGGTGGCCATGAACGTGATCCCCTGGGCGGTGCCCACCAGGCCGTTGGCCCGGTCGCGCCCCTCGTCGGCGACGAGGATCGTCACGCAGGTCGACAGGGCGATGTTGCGCATGTGCTCCACGACCGACCCCACGAGCACCAGCAGGCCGAAGACCCAGAACCACGGCTGCCGCAGGTCGGTCAGGATCGCCGGAGGGGTGTTCGTGTAGACCAGCGCGGCCGTCGCGAACAGGGTGAGGGTGATGGTCGTGGAGAACCGCATCACGGCCAGCTTGCGGTGATGGTCCACGATCGAGCCGAAGACGATGCTGCTCATCGACACCAGCAGCATGTACGCGCCGCCGATGACGCCCGTGGCCAGCACCGACCTCGTCTCCAGGTAGGCCCAGAAGGTCAGGGCGAACCACAGGTAGCTCGTCGTCAGGCCGGCGACCGCGGTGTTGCCCAGCAGGTGCAGGAAGGTGCGGCCGTCGGGGTCGTCGAAGGACCTCATGACCAGGTTCGACCGTGCCCGGGCGCCGAACTCATCGGTCCCCTCCGGCCGCACACGAGGTCATCGGTCCCCCACGGACGTCGAACCCGCGGTCCCCAGCGCCTCCCTTGACAATCTACAACTAAATGGTTGTATGTTGTGTCCATGGACGGATCGAGCGAGGACCGGGCGGACGCCCTGTTCCACGCGCTCGCTCGCCGACCGGACGCGGCGCGACATCCTGCGCCGGGTCCTGGCCGGGGAGCACTCCGTGTCCGCCCTGGCGGCGAGCTACGACATGAGCTTCGCCGCGGTCCAGAAGCACGTCGCCGTGCTGGAGCGCGCCGGCCTGCTCACCAAGCGCCGTCGCGGCCGCGAGCAGCTGGCCAGCGGCGACGTGGAGGCGGTCCGGTCGGTCGCCTCGATGCTCACCGAGCTCGAGGGGATCTGGCGGGGCCGCATCGCCCGCATCGACGCACTGCTCGAGGAGAACTGACATGCCCGTCACCGACGTCACCCAGGACATCGACACCCGCACGCTGACCATCACCGCCGAGTTCGCCGCCCCCGTGGAGCGGGTGTGGCAGGTGTATGCCGACCCGCGCCAGCTCGAGCGGGTCTGGGGCCCGCCGACCCACCCGGCCACCTTCGTCGAGCACGACCTCTCGCCCGGATCCCGGTGCACGTACTTCATGACCGGCCCGGACGGGCAGCGGGTACGGCGGGTGGTGGCAGATCACCGAGGTCGACGCACCCCACCGCCTCGCCTTCGACGACGGTTTCGCCGACGGCGACCTGAACCCCGTGGACACCGCGCCGGTCGCGCGCAGCGTCTTCACGTTCGAGGCGGTCGACGGCGGAACCCGGGCGGTATACACCTCGACGTACGACACGGCCGAGGCCCTGCAGCAGGTCCTCGACATGGGCGTCGTCGAGGGGGCCACCACCGCGATCAACCAGATCGACGGGCTGCTCGCGGCCTGAGCCCCGGCACGGGCTGAGGGCGGAATCCGGCACGGGCTGCGGCGGAGCCCCTGCACCGGACTGCTGGCAGCCTGGACCCTCGTCACGACGAAGCCCCCGGACCGCAGGGTCCGGGGGCTTCGTGCTGGTGCGCGAGGGGGGAGTTGAACCCCCACGCCCTTTCGGGCACACGGACCTGAACCGTGCGCGTCTGCCTATTCCGCCACTCGCGCGAGTGCCGAGCAAATGTAGCACGCACGCTCACAGCCCCCGAAATCTGCCGGTCGGCACCGATCCACGAGCTCACCCCCAACCCTCCGGTGCCCTGCGGCGTCACAGAGGCATCAGGAGCGCCGCACCACCCCGACCGTCCCGCCCCGCGTGGCTGTCCGACCAGGAGGAAACCATGAACCGTCCCCGCCGCACCCTTCCCGCCGCCGCGGCGCTCGTCCTCGTGCTCGCCGGCTGCGGCGCGGAGCAGGGCACCCCCTCGGAGACGGACCCGACCCCGTCGTCCGCGCCGGCCGGCGCGGACGACGGGGCCGGGAGCAGCACGGACAGCGCGACCGTCACCGGACCGGAGGACGCCGCGGGCACCGACGGCGCAGGCACGGGCACCGACGGCACCGGTGACGACGGCGGCTCGTCCGCTCCGACCTCGACCGAAGGGACCGCGGACGACACGTCGTCCGGCGAGGACCCCTCCACCTCGGGCGGCGGGACGGACCCGGCATACCCCTCCGATCCGAGCGCCTACGCCGACGCGCTCGTCGCGGCCTGGGCGGCCGGCGACACCGACCGGGTCGCCGACCTGGCCGTCGAGGAGGTCGAGCTCGCCACCGGCACGTGGTCGACCGACACCGAGTGGCAGCTCGAGCGCACCGACAACCTGAACCCGTTCGGCGACGTCGGCCAGGGCCGGTGGGCGGTCTACTACAGCCACCGCACCCAGGGCGCGTCCATGACGGTGACCGTCGACGGGGACGACCTCGGCGACGGGGAAGCTGTCGTCGGCGTGGACTACTACCTCATCGCGGGGTCCGCCGACGCGTTCGACCGGCTCGGGAGCCCGGTCAACGACTACGTCGACACCTTCCACCAGGCGATGATCGACCACGACGAGGCCGTCGTGGAGCGGCTCGGGACCCAGCGGGCCACGGACGAGGCGCTCGCCCACGACCCGGCCGTCGCAGGCCGTCTGGTCACCGACCACGGCTTCCTGGCCTTCGAGGACGAGCCGCTGCACATGCTGTTCAGCTTCCCCGACCACCAGGACCCCTCCGATTTCACCCGGATGCTGGACCTGGACGCGCGGACCGCGGCCGAGGGCGGGGACGACGGCGTGCTGCGGCTGAACGTGCTCACCGACTGGCGCTGGAGCTGACCGACGGCCCCCCGCGAGGCCCCGGCCTCCGGCAGCCCGCCACCGGCCCACGCCGGTCCCGGTCCCCTCCGGCCCGGTCCGCCCCCCGGCCTGGTCCGCCCCCGCCCACGGCAGGCCGCCGACCAGCGGGTCCAGCCCGTCCTCAGACCTGGACAGTACGATCGCACGGGCGGCGTCTGCCGCCGCGACCGACCGTACCGACCAGACGAGGAGGGGCCGTGGGAGTCTTCGACCGGCTCGAGCGAGGGCTCGAGCGCGCCGTCAAGCAGCCCTTCGCCCGGGTCTTCAAGGCCGAGGTCCAGCCGGTGGAGATCGCCTCGGCCATGCGCAGCGCGATGGACGACCGGGCCGCGGTGCTGGGTCCCGGACGCACGATGGTCCCCAACGTCTTCACGATCGAGCTGGCCGAGACCGACCACGAGCGGCTCAGCTCCTTCGAGCGCGCCCTCACCGACGAGCTCGTCGCCGCCGCCGAGGACCACGCCGACGCGCAGCGCTACGTCGCGCCCGGCCCGTTCGAGGTGCGCCTCGTGCACGGGGAGGACCTGGAGACGGGCATCTTCCGGGTCCGCCCCGCGGCCAAGGACGGGCGGGCCGGCGCGCGTGGCGGGGACCGGGGACGGGCCTCCGGCCATGACCGGGGGTATGCCGCGGCGTCCGCCGGTGCGGGTGCCGCCGCGGGTACCGCGGGCGGCGGCGACGGGGGGCCCGACCGCGACCTGTACCGCCGGCCGGCCGCCGACGCCCCTCGGGCCGCCGACGAGGGATCGGCCCGACCGCCGGTCGGGCAGCCTCCCGCCGGGGGCCCGGCCGCGGGTGCCCGCGGCGGCTCGGGCAGCGGCCATGACGACGGTGCGCCCGGCGACCACGACGGGAACCAGGGATACGACGAGCGCCGCACCGCCCAGTTCGCCCACGAGCCCGAGCCTGCGCCCAGCCGTCCGGCCCGGCCGCGGCGACCCCGCCCCTCGCTCGAGGTGGAGGGGCACCGCATACCCCTGACCGCCGCGGTGACCACCCTCGGACGGGACCAGACCGCCGACGTCGTCCTCGACGACCCCGGCGTCTCCCGCCGGCACGCGGAGGTGCGGATCACCCACGACGGCCCGCACCTGCAGGTCGTGCTGCGCGACCTCGGCTCGACCAACGGCACCTTCCTCAACGGCGACCAGGTCGGCTCCGAGGAGCTGCGCGACGGCGACCGGATGACCATGGGCCGCTCCACCGTGGTCTTCCGGCTGGAGGGGTGAATGGGTGAGCTGACCCTCAACCTCGTCCGCCTCGGGGTCATCGTGCTGCTCTGGGCGTTCGTGTTCTCCGTCGTGGGCGCCCTCCGCGGCGACCTCTACGGCACCCGCGTGCTCAGCCGCGGGGCCGGCCCGCCGCCCCGCAGGGAGTCCCGCGGCGAGCGTCGCGAGCGCAAGAAGCAGACCCCGACCCACGTGGTCGTCACCGAGGGCCGCCTGCGCGGCACGTCGGTCCCGCTCCACGACGCCGGCCTGCTCGTCGGGCGCAACCCCGAGTGCGCCCTCGTGCTGACCGACGACTACGCCGCCTCGGGCCGCCACCTGCGCATCTACCCCGGGACCGACGCCTGGTACGTCGACGACCTGGGGTCGACGAACGGCACGCTCGTCGACGGCCAGCGGATCACCACCGGGGCCCGGCTGGAGCCCGGCTCGCAGATCCGCATCGGCCAGACCGTCCTCGAGCTGCGGCGCTGAGCCGCCGGTCCGCATGGTCGCCCTCCGCTACGCCGCCCGCACCAACCTCGGGCTCGGCAGCAAGTCCCGCAACGAGGACTCCGCCTACGCCGGGCCCGAGCTGCTCGTGCTGTGCGACGGCATGGGCGGGCACGCCGCCGGGGACGTGGCCTCCTCGCTGGTCGTGGGCGAGCTGGTCCACCTGGACGGGGAGTCGCACGGGGCCGACGACGCGCTGGCCATCCTCGAGCGGGCGCTGGACGAGGCCAACCACCGGCTGGCCGACGTCATGGACGTCTACCCCGACTCCGACGGGATGGGCACCACCTGCATCGCGATGATGCGGGTCGGCGCGAAGTTGGCCGTGGCCAACATCGGGGACTCGCGGGCCTACCTGCTGCGCAGGGGACGCCTGACCCAGATCACCAAGGACCACTCCTTCGTCCAGAAGCTGCTCGACGAGGGCCGGATCACCAAGGACGAGGCGCGCCACCACCCGCAGCGCTCGCTGGTCACCCGGGTCCTCACCGGGCGCGACGAGGACCTCCCCGACCTCTCGCTGCGCGAGCTGCACGTGGGCGACCGCCTGCTGCTGTGCAGCGACGGGCTCTCGGACTACGTGGCCGAGGACACGATCGCCGAGCTGCTCGGGCAGACCGACCGCACGCCGGGGCAGGTGGCCGACCAGCTCGTGCAGGTGGCCCTGCGCGCGGCGACCCGCGACAACGTCACGGTCGTCGTGGCCGACGTCGTCCACGCGGGCGCCGGCACCACCAAGCCGCAGGTCGTGGGCGCGGCCGGCGAGCGCCGCAGCGCCCAGGCCATCAGCGCGCTGACCCCGGCCGAGAAGGCCGCGGTGCTCAGCCGGGAGGCCTCGGGGACGCCCGCGGAGACCCCGCTCCTGGCCGAGGAGGAGCCGGCGGCGCCGTGGCTGCGCTGGCTGCGCCGGGCCCTGGTGGCCACCGCCGCCCTGCTCGTGCTCGGGTTCGTCGGGTGGGGGGCCTGGAGCTGGAGCCAGCAGCAGTACTTCGTCGGCGAGGAGGACGGCCGGGTGACCATCTTCCGCGGCGTCTCCCAGGACCTGGGCCCGGTGGGCCTGAGCCGGGCCGAGGAGCGCACCGACCTGCAGGTCGAGGCCCTGCCGACCTTCTACCAGGAGCAGTGCGCCGCACCCTGTCCGCCGACGACCGGGCCGGCGCCGACACCATCGTCACCGAGCTGCGCGCGCTCGCCCGCGGCGACTGCACCCCCGTGGTCACGCTGCCCGACGGGTCGGTGACGACCGCGGTGCCCGAGGACGCCGTGGCGGTCACCGTGGGCCCCGGCGGGCTGCTCGCCCTCCCCCTCGGCCGACGCCTGGACACCGGCGTGGGCCTCGGGACCGGCATCGCCGCGCCCGACGCGGCCGTCTCGACCGCGGGCGGGGCGGACGGGGCCGGCAGCACCGCCGCGACGACGACCGACGAGGCCCGACCCACCGTGCGGGTCCTGTGGCCGGAGGGATGCCCGTGACCGCCGCCAGCCCCACCCCCTCGACCGTCACCAGCCTGCGGGTGCGCAGCGGGCGGACCGTCGAGCTGCTGCTGACCGTCTTCGCGCTGCTCGTCGTCGGCCTGGCCTACGTCAACGTCCAGCTGGCGACCGTGGGGGAGATCCCGCAGCTGGTGTGGTGGCACCTGGGCACCTACGCCGGGATCGTCCTGGCCCTGCACCTGGTCCTGCGCTGGCGGGCGCGGTATGCCGACCCGCTCCTGCTCCCGCTCGCGACCCTGCTCAACGGGCTGGGGCTGGTGATGATCCACCGGATCGACGTCGGCACCGGCTCGGAGGTGGCCGCGAGGCAGCTGATGTGGACGGGGCTGGCCGTGCTCGCCGCGGCCGGGACCCTCGTGGCCGTGCGCGACCACCGCGTGCTGCGACGGTTCACCTACCTGGCCATGGCCACCGGTTTCGTGCTGCTGCTGCTGCCGATGCTGCCCGTCGTGGGGCAGGAGATCAACGGCTCGCGCCTGTGGGTGCGCCTGGGGCCGCTCAGCCTGCAGCCGGGTGAGCTGGCCAAGATCGCGCTCACCATCTTCTTCGCCGGCTACCTGGTCAGCACCCGGGACGCCCTCTCCCTCGTCGGGCGGCGGTTCCTGGGCCTGCAGCTGCCCCGGGCCGCGACCTGGGGCCGCTCCTGGTCGCCTGGGGGCTGTCGGTGATGATCCTCGTCCTGCAGCGCGACCTGGGCTCGTCCCTGCTGTTCTTCGGCCTGTTCGTCGCGATGCTCTACGTCGCCACCGAGCGGATCAGCTGGATCGTCATCGGGCTGAGCCTGTTCGTCGGCGGGGCGTTCCTGGCCTGGCAGGTCTTCGGGCACGTGCAGGCCCGGGTGACCCTGTGGCTCGACCCGTTCGCCCCCGGGCAGTCCGACCAGGTGGCCAAGGGGTTGATGGGCCTGGGGCACGGGGGGATCTTCGGCACGGGCCTGGGGGAGGGCTATCCCTACATCACCTACTTCGCCAACAGCGACTACATCGTGGCCGCCTTCGGCGAGGAGCTGGGGATGGTCGGGCTGTTCGCCCTGCTGACCCTCTACGCCCTGCTCGCCGAGCGCGGGCTGCGCACCGCCATCGGCGCCCGCGAGGGCTTCGGCAAGCTGCTCGCCGCCGGGCTGTGCGTTCACCCTGGCCCTGCAGGTCTTCGTCGTCGTCGGCGGCATCACCCGGGTCATCCCGCTCACCGGTCTGACCACGCCGTTCCTGTCCGCCGGCGGATCCTCGCTGCTGGCCAACTGGATCATTGTCGCCCTGCTCATGCGGGTCAGCGACCACGCCCGCCGGCCGGTCTCCGAACGCCGCCAGGACCCGACCAAGGACCTGGCCCACCCCCGGGGGGAGGCCCGCACCCGATGAACACCCCGATCCGCCGACTGGCCTACGTCGTGCTGGCCATGTTCACCGCCCTGCTGCTGGCCTCGACCTGGATCCAGTTCGTCCAGGCCGACGACCTGCGCGAGCGGCCCAACAACCGGCGCACCCTCATCGACACCTACAGCCGCGAGCGCGGGGCGATCCTCGTCGACGGCGACGCCGTGGCCCGGTCCGTGGCCACCGACGACGACCTGGAGTGGGAGCGGCGCTACGACCAGGCCACCCGCTACGCCCACGTGACCGGCTACTGGTCCTTCATCTACGGGGCCGGCCTGGGCCTGGAGCGGGCCCGCAACGGCGTGCTCGCCGGCACCGACGACAGCCTCTTCTACCAGCGGCTCGTCGACGTGGTCACCGGCAGGCCGCCGCAGGGCGCCTCCCTGGAGCTGACGATCGACCCGCAGGTGCAGGCCGCCGCGGCCGAGGCGCTCGAGGGCCAGCGTGGTGCCGCGGTCGCGATCGACCCCTCCACCGGGGCGATCCTGGCGATGGTCAGCCGCCCCTCCTTCGACCCCAACGCGCTGTCCAGCCACCAGCTCAACGCGGTCGAGCAGGCCTACGAGGAGCTGTCGCAGGACCCGTCCCAGCCGCTGGTCAACCGCGCCCTCGCCGGCGACCTCTACCCGCCCGGCTCGACGTTCAAGCTCGTCGTGGCCGCCGCCGCGCTCGAGAGCGGGGAGTTCACCCCCGACAGCGAGCTCGAGGGCGGCATCACCTATACCCTGCCGGGCACCACGACCGACCTGCCCAACTTCGGGGGCGCGGCCTGCCATCCCGACGGCACCCCCAGCCTGGCCCGGTCCGTGCAGGTCTCGTGCAACACCTCGTTCGCCTGGCTGGCCGGGGAGCTGGGCGCCGACGCCCTGCGCGAGCAGGCCCAGGAGTTCGGGTTCGGCCAGACCCTGCAGGTTCCGATGACCGCCACCCCCTCGTCCTACCCCGAGGACCCCGACGACGCGCAGACCGCGCTCACCGGGATCGGGCAGCACGAGGTGCGGGTGACGCCGCTGCAGGTGGCGATGATCTCGGCGGGCATCGCCAACGACGGGGTGGTCATGGAGCCCCACCTCGTCGACACCGTCCGCAACCGCGACCTGGAGGTCGCCGAGCAGACCGACCCGCGGGCGCTCTCCCGCGCCGTCTCCGGCGCGACCGCCCAGGAGCTGACCGACATGATGGTCTCCGTCGTCGACGAGGGGTCGGGCCAGCTGGCCGCCGTCCCCGGCGTCCGCGTCGCGGCAAAGACGGGCACGGCCGAGTTCGGCGACAGCGGCGCCGCGCACGCGTGGTTCACCGGCTTCGCCCCCGCCGACGACCCGCAGATCGCGGTCGCCGTGGTCGTGGAGGCGGCGACCGACAACTGGACGGGCGAGACCGGCGGCCAGGTGGCCGCCCCCGTCGCCCGCGCCATGCTCGAGGCAGGAGTGTCCCCATGACCGACCCGACCCAGCCCACGCCCCCGCCCCCGCCCTCCGGGCCGGAGCCGCGGGTGCTCGGCGGTCGCTACGAGATCGGCGACCTCGTCGGCCGCGGCGGGATGGCCGACGTGCACGTGGGGCACGACCTGCGGCTCGGACGCACCGTGGCGATCAAGATCCTGCGCACCGACCTGGCCCGCGACTCCTCCTTCCTCGCCCGGTTCCGGCGGGAGGCCCAGGCCGCCGCCGGCCTGAACCACCCCTCCATCGTCGGCGTCTTCGACTCCGGCGAGGAGACCGTGCACGAGGCCGGCGGCGGCCGCCGCGGTCCACGTGCCCTACATCGTCATGGAGTTCGTGGAGGGCCACACCCTGCGCGAGGTCCTCAACGAGCGTCGGGTGCTCGACCCCGACGAGGCCGCCCGGATCACCGCGGCGGTGCTCGCCGCGCTGGAGTACGCCCACGAGCGCGGCCTGGTCCACCGGGACATCAAGCCGGCCAACGTCATGGTGACCGAGGCGGGCGCCGTCAAGGTGATGGACTTCGGCATCGCCCGCGCCCTGGCCGACACCGCGGCGACGATGACCCAGACCCAGGCGGTCATGGGCACCGCCCGCTACCTCTCGCCCGAGCAGGCGCAGGGTCTGGACGTGGACGGTCGCTCCGACCTGTACTCGGTGGGCTGCCTGCTCTACGAGCTGCTCGCCGGGCGCACCCCGTTCCAGGGGGACCCGGTGGCGCTGGTCTACCAGCACCTCGGGGAGACGCCCAAGGCGCCCTCGACCCACCAGACGAGCCTGCCGCAGGCGCTGGACGCGATCACCCTGCACGCGCTGGAGAAGGACCGCGACGTGCGCTACCGGACCGCCGGCACCTTCCGCGCCGACCTCAACCGGGCCCGCGCGGACGAGCCGGTCTCGGCCGACGCGCAGGCGAGCTACGCCCGGGCCCTGGGCATCGCCGGCGCCGGCGCGGCCGCCGCCGCCCGCGCCCGGAACGGTGGTGCCGACGACACCCGGGAGGTCGGCCCCGCAGGCGAGGAGGACGACACCCGGCGCTGGGGCCCGGGGTCCGCCGGGGCCGCAGCGGGCGGCGCCGCAGCGGCAGCAGCCGCTGCGGGCGGCGGTGCCGGTATGCCGTCCGCGTCCGCCGCGGGCTCCGACGCCACCGACCCGGGCGGTCGGGACCGCGACGGGCGCGCGTCCGCGGCATACCCCGCGGGCGACGACCGTGACGAGCGCACCGACGAGATGCCCGTCCGCGAGCGGCGCCACCGGGGTGCCGCGCTCCTGCTCGGCGTGCTTGCCCTGCTCGCCGTGGCCGGGATGTCGTGGGTCCTGTGGCAGGTGGTGGGCCCGGGGGCGGAGGAGGAACCGGTCATGGTCACGGTGGTGGACACCGTGGGGATGACCGAGCCGGAGGCCCGCACCGAGCTCACCGGGCTGGGGTTCACCGTGCCCGACGCCGAGGAGCGCAACAGCGACGCCCCCGTGGGGGAGGTGGTCGAGCAGGACCCGCCCAGCGGCCAGCTCGAGGAGGGCTCCGAGGTGCTCATCGTCGTCTCCGCGGGGCCCGAGGCGATCGAGATCCCCGACGTGCTCGACATGGAGGAGCAGGCGGCCCGGGACCTGCTCGAGCGCGAGGGCTTCACGAACGTGCGCGACGAGGCCGAGGAGGTGCACGACCCCGACGTCGAGGAGGGGCAGGTCGTCAGCACCGAGCCGCAGCCCGGCGACGAGGTGGAGCCCGACCGCGAGATCGTGCTGACGGTGGCCAGCGGCCAGGTCGAGGTGCCGGACGTCGTCGGCCTGTCCAGCGACGAGGCGGCCGTGGCCCTGAACCGGCAGAACCTGACCTACACCTTCGAGAACCGCCGCACGGCCGACGCGGAGCCGGGGGGACGGTCCTGGAGCAGTCGGTCGAGGAGGGCGAGCTCGTGGACCAGGGCGAGGAGATCGTGCTGATCGTCGCCGCCGAGCCGGTGCTGGTGGAGACGCAGACGGTGGAGCGCACGGTCACCACGGAGCCGACCCCGGTGCCCGAGCCCGACCCGACGGACGAGCCGGAGCCGACCACGCCGACGACCCCGGCCGACCCCGACCCGACGACCGAGCCCCCGCCGGACCCGCCGCCGACCACCGATCCGCCGGAGGAGGAGCCGGAGCCTCCGGTCGAGCCCACCGGTCCTCCGGACGGGGCGGGACCGCCCGGCGGGCCGCCGGGGCAGCGCGACTGAGGGAGGCTGACCGCGGGCGGTCAGTCGTTCCGGCTCTCGATCTCCTCGGCCTCGGCGGGCACCACGACGGGCGTGGCGTGCTGCGGCCGCAGGCTGCCCGCGTAGGCGGGCATCTCCATCCGGCCCAGCTCGGTGGCGGTGTAGCCGAGCCCGATGAGCTCGGCCCAGTCGCGGTAGGTGCTCACCGTGGGGTCGTCCTCCAGGGCGGAGAGCATCGCCGCCGGGTCGCCGATCGCGGTCACGGTGTAGGGCGGGGAGTAGACCCGGCCCTGCAGGTAGAGCGTGTTGCCCACGCACTGCACCGAGCTGGTGGAGATGACCCGCTGGTCCTGGACCATCATGGCCTCGGCACCGCCGGCCCAGAGCGCGTTCATGACGCCCTGCAGGTCCTGCTGGTGCACGACCACGTCGTCGACCGAGTACCCCTCGGGAAGGGTGTCCAGGCTGTACCCCGCGTCGTCGAGGGTCACCTGCACCGCCGGCCCCTCGACCGGCCCGAGGCCGACCGCCGGGGCGAGGGCGTCGGCCGCGCGCGTGAGCTGGCGCGTCTGGCTGGTGTCGACCGCCGCCTGCAGCAGCGTGGAGACCTCGTCGCGCAGGCCCTCGGCCTGCTGGGTGAGCTCGCGCACCTGGGAGTCACGGGCGGTGATCAGCCCGGGCAGGTCGCTGACGCTGCCCACGGGCGGACGTTCCCGGGCCAGCGAGGCGCTGGTGCCGAAGAGGAGACCGGCGAGCAGGAACATGACGGTGACCCCGACGGTCTTGACGGGCCGCCCGGGCGTGCGCCTTCCGGGGACCGACCCGTCGGCCCGCCCGTCCTGTCCCGTCCCGTCGTGCTCGAACTGCTCATCCCCACCAGCCTATCCGCGTATCCTGACCGTCACCCGACCGTCGAAGGAGACCCACGTGCCCGAGTCCCGAGGCCGAGAGGGCGCCAGGCAGCGCGCCCGCCGCACCAGCGAGCTGCCGCAGAGCCAGGCCCCCGCACCCAACCCGCCCTGGTTCGTCCCCGTGATGACCGGGCTGATGATCGTCGGCGTGCTGTGGGTCGCGACCTTCTACATCACGTCGGGCCAGTGGCCGATCGAGTCGATCCGCTACTGGAACCTCGGGATCGGCATGGGGCTGATCATGGCGGGGTTCGTCATGGCCACCCGCTGGCGCTGACCCGAGGGACGCGCCCCTGCCCCAGGACGCGCGCCTGCCCCAGAGTTGTCCACATTCTGTCCACACTCTGGGGATGAATCACACGCTTGTCATTCGTTTTTGTGGATAACTTCCGCCCGGCGGTGGACAAGGGCGGTGCCCGGCCGGTCTAGCCGGTGAGGGCGGGCCCCGGCGCCCCGCACTGCGCAGGACGGCCCGGGCCGGTCTCAGCCGGTGAGGGTGAATGCTCCGGCGCCGAGCACCTGGACGATGCGCAGGACGCCAATCCCCAGGAGGAGGGCCGCCAGCCCGGCGATGCCCGGCCAGAACATCGCCCGGCGACGCACGGCCTCCTTCGTCCGTCCGGTGGCGGAGGTCAGCAGGAGCAGGCCACCCACGGCGGCCCCGGTCACCGCGCCGCCGACGTGCGCCTCCCAGGCGATGCCACCGACGAAGAACGGCAGCGCCAGGTTGATGCCGATCATCACCAGCAGGGCCGTGGGGACCTGGCCCTGGCGGGCCAGGAGCACGACATACATGAGGAGCAGCCCGAAGATCGCGCCGGAGGCTCCCACGACCTGGACGAACCAGCCGGGCTCCAGGGGGCTGAGCAGCAGCACCCCGATCGAGCCGCCGATCGCGCTCAGCAGGTAGACCAGCAGGAAGCGCACCCTGCCCAGGGCCGCCTCGAGGGTGGGCCCGAAGGCGTAGAGGATGTACATGTTGAACAGGATGTGCAGCAGCGACGTCGGCGAGTGCACGAACGCCGAGGTGATGAACCGCCAGGGCTCGCTGCCGGCGAGCACCCCCACGAACGACAGGTCGCGGGTCAGCCCGGGCACCAGCCGCTGTCCCAGGTACACCGCCACGCACAGGCCCAGGATGGTCCAGGTCACGAGGGGAGGACCGTCGGCGACGCGCGCCCCGAAGCGGGTGCGCGGCGTGGGGGTGGTGCGGGCACCCTCCTTGACGCAGTCGACGCACTGGATGCCGACGGCCGCCGGCCGCTGGCAGTCCGGGCAGGTCGGGCGACCGCACCGCTGACAGCTCACGTAGGAGACGCGGTCGGGGTGCCGGGGGCACGTGGGTGGGCTCGACGCCCCGCCGGACCCGGGGGGACCCGCCGACGCACCGTCGCCCGCACGGGGGTCCGGACGGTCGTCGGCAGGCCCGTGGCCCGGCGGGGTCGGGGAGCTCACGCGCTGCCCGGTCGGGTCAGCGCTCGACGCTGACGCGCTCGATGACGACGTCCTCGAGCGGCTTGTCGTTGGCCCCGGTCCGGACCGCGGCGATGGCGTCCACGACGTCGCGGGAGGCCTGGTCGGCGACCTCGCCGAAGATGGTGTGCTTGCCCTGCAGCCAGGTGGTGGCGTCGACGGTGATGAAGAACTGCGACCCGTTGGTCCCCTTGCCCATGCGCTTGCCGGCGTTGGCCATGGCGAGCATGTAAGGCTGGTTGAAGTTGTGGTCGGGGCTGATCTCGTCGTCGAAGGTGTACCCCGGGCCGCCGATGCCCTCACCCATCGGGCAGCCGCCCTGGATCATGAAGTTGGGGATGATCCGGTGGAAGACGAGGCCGTCGTAGAACGGCTGCGGGGCCGTGCGCCCGGCGTCGTCCTTGTACTCCTTCTCACCCGTGGCCAGGCCGACGAAGTTGGCCACGGTCTTGGGGGCGGCGTTCTCGAACAGCTCGAGATTGATGTCGCCGTGGTTCGTGTGCAGCGTGACGTTCATGGCGCACAGTCTCGCACGAGCGCCCGACGCCCCCATGAGGACGCCACCGGCCCCCACCCCCGATGCCCCCACGAGGACGGCACCCACCCCACCCCCGGTGGAGTTGTGATCGGCGACGGTGCAGGATGGAGGGCAGACAACCGAAGGAGGAGCAGTCGTGTTCTTCAAGACCGACGCCGACCGTGCGTCCGCCCAGGCCGCCAAGGCCCGTCACGACGCTGGGGAGGCCGGCAGCATCGCCGCCACGGGGGCCCGCAACCTCGGTGCCGCCGTGCTGGCGACCCTGGCGGAGGTGACCGCCCCCAAGGACGACACCAAGGGTCGCAAGCACGCCCAGAAGGCCCGCACCAAGGCGCTCAAGGCCGCCACCCACGACCGGGAGGCCGCCGCCAAGGCCGCCTCGAGCGCGGCGGACCACGGCCGCAAGGCCGCGGACCTGGGACTGGCCGCCGCCGACCGCACGACCACCAAGGCCGGCAAGGCCGCCCGGAAGAAGGCGTCCAAGGCCAGCAAGGTCGCCGGCAAGAAGGCCGGCCGGGCCAACAAGAAGGCCGAGAAGTCGGCCGGACGGCTGGCGGCACTGGCCGGGACCGCGGCCGTGGGTGCGCGCTCCGGCGCCAGCCACCTCGCCGAGGAGACCCGTGAGCGCGGCAGCCACCTGGCCGACAGCGCCCGGGAGCGGGCCGAGCACCTGGCCGAGCGCACCGGGCCGCTGCGGGCAGACGCCAAGGAGAAGGCCGGCGTCAGCGCGGCGCTGCTGGCCGCCCTGGCCGCCGCCGCCCGCGACAAGGCCGAGGAGACCCGCACCCGGGCCGTGCTCGGCGTGGACCACGGGATCGACGCCGCCGTGCCGCGCGCCCAGGAGGGCGTGGCCGCGGTCGGTCCGCGGGTCGACCACCTGCGCGACGTCATCAACGAGGAGCTGCTGCCCAAGATCCAGGCGATGCTCGGCGACGTCCAGGCCGGCAAGGACCGCGTCCTGACCCAGGAGGAGGGCTTCGCCGCCGCGGTGACCGGTACGCCCAAGAAGCGCAAGAAGAAGGGTGGCGTGCTCATCGCCCTCGGCCTGCTGGCCGCGGCCGGAGCCGCGGTCGCCTGGTGGCTGGGCGAGCAGGAGAAGTCCCCCGCCAAGGACCCGTGGGCCTCCCAGGCCGGCGGCGCCGACCCCTGGGCCAGCCGGACCCCCGCCACGGCGGGCGGCCGGCACCACCCCCGGGGTGGCCACGACGACCGGGACCACGCCGGAGGTGGCCGGGGCCAGCGTCTCGGCCACCGGTGGGGCGACCACGGCCACGACGCCCAGCGCCGAGTCCTTCGGCGTCGGGTCGGCCACCGCCACGGGGACCCCCGGGGCTGGTGCAGCGGCCGCAGGTGCGGCCAGCACCGGGGCAGCAGACACGACCGCCACGAGCCAGGAGACGCCCATGACCGACGACAGCTCGACCGAGCTCCCCCGCATGCTCGACTCCGAGGAGATCGACGAGCTGGCCTCGGAGGAGCCCTCGACCTCCGACGAGCAGACCCCCGGGGAGTCGCCGACCGACGAGATCGCCGCGGCCCGTGAGCACCACGGCGAGCCCGTGAGCCACGCGAGCGACACGGACGAGGACACCGACGTCGAGGACGGGTCGGTGGCGCACGAGGAGGCCGAGGCCCGTGACCGGGCCGACGACGCCACCTGGTCCGGTGCCACCGACCGGTCCGACGAGGACGACCGGGCCGGCCTGGGCACGGGGCCCGACGTCGACGCCGACCCCGCCCAGCCCCCGCTGGACCGGCCGGCGGCCGAGCGTCGCTACGACGACAGGTCCACCGGCATCTGACCGGCACCACCCCGGGCCACCGGGAGCGCACGACGACCGAGGGCGTCCTCCAGCACGGAGGGCGCCCTCGGTCGTCCCGAGGGCGTCGCGTCCCTCCGCCACCGCAGGGAAGCATCCGGGGACCAGCCTTCCGACACACCGGGCAAGAACGGTGTGACGGATGGGGCGCGAACCTACGCTGGTCGCGACCGCCGCGCACGCGGGGAACGGATCGTGCCGCCCGGAGGCAGCGACCGCCCCGCCCCGTGGTCGTGAGGAGGTGGGCGGCCGATGTCCCTGCCCGCGCACCTGCCCGACGAGGCCACCGACCTGCTCGCCCCTCCTGAGGAGCTCCTCGAGGAGGGGTTGCTGCGCCGGCGCCACGATCCGGACGACGACCCGGCCGAGATCCCACCGGCTCCACCGGCTCCACCGGCGCCCCCGGCCCCGCGCGGCCCCGAGGCGCTGCGCGCCCCCAGCCGGCGCGCACGACATACCCCTCCTCGCGGACCCGGACCAGCTCCGGCCGCAAGAGCAGCGGGAAGGGTCGTGGCCGGAGCGGTCGGCGCCGCGGGCCGGAGGGCGTCTCGCCCCGACCGGGGTACATCCCCGGGCTGGACGGCCTGCGCGCGATCGCCATCGTCTCGGTGCTGCTGTTCCACTTCCTGCCGACGACCCTGCCGGGCGGTTACCTGGGCGTGGACGTCTTCTTCGTCGTCTCCGGCTTCCTCATCACCACGCTGCTGCTACGCGACGTGGCCCGCCGGGGCAAGCTGGACCTGCTGAACTTCTGGAAGCGACGGGCGCGGCGCCTGCTGCCCGCGCTCGTCCTGGTCGTGATCACCAGCGTCACCGCCGCCCGGATGGTCGGCGGCGACCTGCTCGTCGGCATCGGGCGGCAGGCGCTGGGCGCGCTGACGTTCACGACCAACTGGCTGGAGATCGGGGCCGGGGCGAGCTACTTCCACAGCACCTCGCCCATCCTCTTCATCAACTTCTGGTCCCTGGCCGTGGAGGAGCAGTTCTACCTGTTCTGGCCGCTGGTGCTCGCCGTCGGGCTGGCGCTGACCCGGACCACGCGCCAGCGGCTCTACCTCGTCGGCGGGGCCGGGCTGGCCTCGACCGTCGCGATGGCCGTGATGTGGTCGCCGAGCCAGGACGCCACCCGGGTCTACTACGGCACCGACACCCACCTCATGGGGCTGATGGCGGGGGCGGCGCTCGCCGTCGCCTGGGCCGACCCCAAGCACCGTGCCGGACTGCGGAGCGCGGTATGGCGCCGCTGGCGGTGGGCGGCCGTGCTCGGCGCCCTCCTCGTGCTGGGGGCGCAGCTGCGGTGGATGGAGGAGGCCTCCGCGCTGACCTTCCGCGGCGGGTTCCTCCTGGCGTCGCTGGCGACCGTCGTGCTCGTCGCCGCGCTGCTGGAGTCCGACAGCCTCTGGCGCACGACGATGGAGCTGGCGCCGCTGCGGTGGATCGGTGAGCGGTCCTACGGCATCTACCTGTGGCACTGGCCGGTCCTGATGATCGTGGGGGCCATCTTCCCGTACGCCGTGGGCACCACTCGCGGCTGGATCGTCCTGGGCGGTGCGCTGACGCTCACCCTCGTGCTGACCGAGCTGTCCCTGCGGCTCGTGGAGCGCCCGGTCCGCCAGCACGGGTTCCGCCGCTCCATCCGGCGGGCCACCCGCTGGGTCGTCACGCCGTGGGAGATCAGCCGGACGCCCCGGATCGTCGGCGGCGTCGTGGCGCTCATGGTGGTGCTCACCGCGGTGGGCGTGGCCACGGCGCCGGAGAAGTCGCAGACGCAGCGGCAGATCGAGGACGTCGAGGAGCGCATGGGGGTGGCGGGCGCCGCGGGCGCCGCGGGCGCCGGCGAGGTCGGCGGCACCACCGGGATCACCGCCGGGCACGCGCTGGGCACCGCGGTCGAGGCCGGCCAGGACGGAGACGGCGCCGCCGCCGGGGAGGCGGAGGACGCCGTCGACGCCGGCACGGACGGGGCGGAGGCGGACGCGGCGGACGACGAGCAGGGCGGCGAGGCCGAGAAGGACGAGGCTGCCGAGAAGGACGAGGCTGCCGAGAACGAGAAGGACGGCGGGAAGGGCGAGGAGAAGGACGAGCCCGCGGACGACGCCGAGGTGCCCGAGGGCGCGGTGACGCTCAACGGGTCGGCCTACACCGCCGACGCCGACGGCCTGCTCGTCCCGGCCGGGGATGAGATCACCGCCATCGGTGACTCCCTGGTCGTCACCAGCGCCGACGGGCTGACCTACCGCTTCCCGGGCATCGCCTACGAGGCCCGGTCGAACCGGCAGTGGCACGACACCCTGGCCGTCATCGAGGAGGCCGTGGCCGCCGGCACCGTCCGCGACAACGTCGTGCTGCACCTGGGCACACACGCCGGTGTCGACGAGGAGGCCCTGCGGGCGGCGCTGGAGGCGTTCGGGCCCGAGCGCAACGTCGTCGTCATGGACCTCTACGTGCGCAGCTCCTTCGTCGACTCCTCCAACGAGACCATCGCCGAGGTCGTCGCCGAGCACCCCAACGCCGTGGTCGGCGACTGGAACGGCACGATCAGCCAGCAGCCCCAGGTGCTGCAGTCCGACCAGGTCCACCCGGACATCGACGGGATGCACGTCTACGCCGAGGTCGTGGCCCGGGCCTTCGACGAGCTGGCCGGCGGCGCGCCGGAGGACTGACGCGGCCCGGCGCCATACCCGCACCGGCGGCACCGGATGTGGCAGGCTCGACCCCGTGAACATCGTCTTCGTCGAGCCGCACTTCCCGCGCAACCAGCGCGAGTTCCCCCGGGCGCTCGCCGAGACCGGCGCCACGGTCATCGGCATCGGGGAGACCCCGGCGGACTACCTGGACGACCAGCTCAAGGACTGGATGGTCCACTACGAGCAGGTGGGGTCGGTGACCGACCTGCACCAGATGACCGAGGCCGTGCGCCGGGTCCAGGGGATGGTCTGGGTCGACCGGCTCGAGTCGACGATCGAGTCCCACCAGCTGGTCGCGGCCCAGGTCCGCGAGGAGCTGGGGATCCCCGGGACGTCGGTGCGCACCACCTGGCTGTGCCGGGACAAGCCCTCGATGAAGGAGGCCCTGCGCCGGGCGGGGGTGCGCACGGCGGCCACGGTCGGTGCCGACGACGCCCAGCAGGTGTGGGACTTCGTCCGCGAGCACGGCTACCCGGTCGTCCTCAAGCCCCGCGACGCGGCCGGCGCCGCCGACACCCGCAGGGTCGACGACGACTCCCAGCTGGCCGAGGCGCTGACGTCGATGGGCCGCTACTCCTCGATCGCGGTGGAGGAGTTCGTCGAGGGGCACGAGGGGGGTTCTACGACACGGTGGCGATCGACGGACAGATCGCCCTGGACTTCGCCTCGCACTACTACCCCAACGTGCTGGAGGCGATGCGCGCGCGGTGGATCTCCCCGCAGTTCGTGGCCACCAACCGGATCGACGGCGGGGGGCTCTACGACGAGCTGCGCGAGATGGGCACCCGGGTCAACGCGGCGCTGGGCATCGGCACCTCGGCCACCCACATGGAGTGGTTCCACGGCCCCAAGGGCCTGGTGTTCAGCGAGATCGGCTGCCGGCCCCCCGGCGTGGGCTGCTGGGACCTCTACAACGCCGCCAACGACATGGACGTGTATGCCGCGTGGGCGGAGGGGGTCGTGCACGGTCGCATCAGTCAGCACCCCACGCGCAGCCACTCCGCCGGCATCGTCGCGCTGCGGCCGGACCGGGACGGGGTGATCAGCGGGTACACCGGACTGGAGGAGGTCGAGAACCGGTTCGGCCGGTGGATCATCGACGCCAACGTCCCGGTGGCCGGCACCCGCACCCAGCCGGTCGAGGCGGGCTTCATGGCCAACGCGTGGGTGCGCATGCGCCACCCCGACTACGACCACCTGCGGTTCATGCTCGACGAGGTCGGCCGCATCGTCCAGGTCCATGCCGGCTGACCAGGTCCCCGAGGACCTGGTCGCCGACCCCCGGATCACCCTGCTCGGACCTCAGCGCGACCCGCGCCTGGGGCAGGTCGTGGCCGACCTCGGCCTGTCCGGACGACGGTTCGCCACGATCACGGCCGGCTGGCGGGACCGCGAGGCCGACGACGCCCTGCTGGCCGAGCAGCTGGACCACCGGTGCGTGAACCTGGGGCTGTGGCAGCTCATGCAGCAGGTGTGGGAGTCCGACCCCGAGCTGGCCGAGGCGGACCGGCGGCGGCGCCTGGTGCACACCGAGATGCAGGAGCTCTACCTCATCGGCCTGGAGCAGGCCGTGGAGGCGCTGCGCCGGATCCGCCAGCACACCCCCCGGGAGCCGCAGGTCGTGGAGATGGCCGTGGAGGACGTGCTCTCGATCATGCGCGAGATGGACGTCCGCCACCTGGAGCGGGTGGGTGAGCTCAACCACAACTTCTACACCCGCTGGGAGCTCCAGCACCGCGACGCCGTCGTCACGGCCCGGTTCCACGTCGGACGCCTGGTCGCCGACACCGAGGCGGTCGTCGTCACCGGCGGTCACGTCGGCGTGCTCCTGGGCGCCCTGCACCTGTTCAACCTGGGACCCACGCTGGCGACGCCGACGCAGGAGGCCACGAACACACCCTTCGAGCACGCCGCCGACGGCGACCTCGACGCCGCCCCCCGGCTGCTGCGGCCGATCGTGGCCTGGGGCGCCGGGGCGATGGCGCTGACGGAGCGGGTGCTGCTCTTCTACGACGACCCGGTCGCGGCGCCCGGGGTGTCCGAGCTGCTGATGAACGGGCTGGGGCTGACCCGCGGGCTCGTGGCCCTGCCCTCGCCGCGGGAGCGGCTGATGATGAAGGACCAGGCCCGGATGATCATGCTGGCCGCGCGCACCGCCCCGTGGCGCGCCGCTGCTGCTCGAGGAACGGACCCAGGTGACGCTGAGGGCCGACGGCCGGCTCCCCGCGGGTGCCCGGGTCCTGGGCAGCGACGGCCTGCCCCACGACCTGGAGGTGGACGCGTGAGCCTGCCCACGCCATACCCCATCCCTCCTCGACCCAAGGGCAAGCTGGCGATCACCCGCCTGCGCGGCCGGGCGCCGCTGACCGTCGCGGAGGTCGACGAGTTCGTCGCGGAGCACGAGGTGCCGATCGTCGAGGGAGCCAAGTGCACCTTCCTGCACCGCGGCCACGCCGACGCGGTGGCGGTGCTGCACCGCATCGTCAACCAGCCCCAGCACGTGCCGATGAAGCGGCTGGAGGTCCTGGACGGCGACCCGTTCTGGTACGTGACGATCGAGCTGCCGGCGCACTCGCGGGTGGAGTACCAGCTCGAGGTCCGGGCGGGCGGGACCGTCGACACCTTCAACGACCCGTTGAACCCGCACGTCGCGCACAGCCCGGTCGGCAGCTCCAGCGTCTGCCAGGCCGCCGGCTACGAGACCCCCGGGTGGGTGCTGCCGCAGCCGGACTCCCGGCCCGGTGAGCTGATCGACTGGAACCTGCCGTCCAAGGCGCTGCGGCGCACGACGCACAACCGGGTCTACCTGCCCGCGCGCTACCGGCGGTCCAGCTCCTACCCCCTGCTCGTCGTGCACGACGGGGACGACTACATCACCTACGCGGCGATGAAGACGGTGCTGGACAACCTCATCCACACCCTCGACATGGCCGAGACCATCGTGGTGTTCTCCAACCCGGGGGACCGGCTGCGGGAGTACCCCAACCACGCCCCCCACGCCCGGCACCTGACGCGCGAGCTGCTGCCGGCCCTGGAGGCCGAGCTGCCGGTCGTGCAGCGGTCCGACGCGCGTGCCCTCATGGGGGCCAGCTTCGGGGGGGTCGCGTCGTTGTCGACGGCCTTCCGCAGCCCCGACACGTGGGGCAACCTGTTCCTGCAGTCGGGCTCGTTCGTCTTCACCGACATCGGGTCCGACCACGGCGGCGGGCCGGCCTTCGACCCGGTCGTGAAGTTCATGAACCGCTACCGCGAGCGGCCGCGACGGGTGGCGGACCGGATGATGATCACCTGCGGGGTGTACGAGCCGCTCATCGTGCCGAACCGCTCGATGGTGCCGGTGTTCGAGTCCACCGGGGCGCAGGTGAGGTACGTGGAGTCGCGGGACGGACACTCGTGGGAGAACTGGCGCGACCGGCTGCGGGACGGCCTGTCGTGGATCTTCCCCGGCCCGCAGAAGCTCGTCTACGAATGATCGTGGACGATCAGGCTGTCTAAGAGTTTTTGTAGATCCACGGATATCGACCTAGGAGAGAGATGACGACCTCGTACCTGCTGGTGGACGGCGAGAACATCGACGCCACCCTCGGCAACAGCATCCTGGGGCGTCGCCCCCATCCGGAGGAGCGCCCGCGCTGGGACCGGCTGCTGACCTTCGTCCAGGACACCTGGGGCAACCCGGCCAAGGGGCTGTTCTTCCTCAACGCCAGCTCCGGGCTGCCGATGTCCTTCGTGCAGGCGCTGCGGGCGCTGGGCTACACGCCGGTGCCACTGTCGGGGTCGGCGGAGGAGAAGATCGTCGACATCGCCATCCAGCGCACGCTGGACGCGCTGGCCGAGCGCGAGGACGACGTCATGCTCGTCTCGCACGACGGGGACTTCCTCGCCTCGATCGAGCCGCTGCTGGACGGCAGCCGGCGGGTCGGGCTGGTGGCCTTCGAGGAGTTCCGCAACAGCGGGTTCACCGAGCTGGTGCACCGGGGGATGGAGTTCTACGACCTCGAGCGCGACACCCGGGCCTTCAACTCCACGCTGCCGCGGATGCGGATCATCCCGATCGAGGAGTTCGACCCGGCGCAGTTCCTCTGAGGCGGGCGGCGACGCGACCGCATCGTGACCTGCCGGTGCTTCCCTCGCGCCCTCGTGCGTGGCACTCTTGGGAGGACCAAGCAGTGACCTGCATCACACGAGGTGGCTGAGGAGGTCGTCGTGCCGGATCGGGAGGTGCCGCCCGTCGAGGTGGCGCCGTGCACCAAGGACGGGTCGTTGGCGGGGTTCGTCATCTCCAACCGGTGGCCCGACGACACCCTGGAGTGGACCAACTTCCTGCTGCTCGCGGTGCAGATGGCGGCGGTCCCCGGCCTCCTGGGCGGCAGCACCGTCTTCCGGGTCATCGAGGAGCCGCCCGAGGGCGCCGCCCGTGCGGTCGGGCTGGTCCTGGCGGAGGTGCGCATCGGGGACCTCGAGGAGATGATCCCCGGAAGGTATGCCGAGCACCCGCCCCCCGGTCTGGCGGTGCTCCACCCGCCGGGCTCGACGATCGCGTCGGTGCCGGAGTACGCCACCGCGTCCGGCTGCCTCTTCCTGCCGGGAGTCCCCGACCTGGGCCTGGACCACCGGGCCGCCTGGGTCGAGGCCGACGCCCAGGGGCACGTCACCCGGATGACGAGCAGGGCCAACGTCGACCCCGGATGCGACGCCGACACCGCGGCGCTGGCGCTGCTGCTGGCCTCCTGACGCGTCCGGACGACGCCCTGCCCCGGCCGGTACGTTGGTCGGCATGCCGCACCTGGACAACGACCTCGGCCTGCTCATCGAGCTGCACGAGCAGGTGCTGCACGAGGCGGGCCATCCTGAGCTCGTCGACGTGCTGCGACGGTTCCAGGATCCGGACGTGGTCGAGGACGCGCACCTGGTTCCTCCCCGTGGGGCGGACGAGGTCGCCGCGGTCAGTCGTGCGGCCACGGTCCGGCTCCACCTGACCAACCTGGCCGACGAGCGTCACCGCGCCCGGTCGCTGCGCACCGAGGACGGCGAGCACGGTGGTTCGGTGGACACCGGCGACGTCGGCCCGACCGTGGCGAGCGTGGGACCCCAGGCCCGGGACCGGTTCGCGCGGATGTGCATCCACCCGGTCCTCACGGCCCACCCCACCGAGGCGCGGCGCCGCGCGGTGACCACGGCGCTGCGCCGCCTCGCCGAGCAGCTCGACCGGCACGCCGACCCGACGGCGGGGCCGACCGAGCAGGCGTTCGCCCGTCGGCGCATGCTCGAGGACATCGACATCCTGCACCGCACCTCGACCCTGCGCACGACCCGCCCCCAGCCCGTCGACGAGGTCAGCACGGTGCTGTCCATCTTCGACACCACGGTCTTCCGGGCGCTGCCTCGTTTCCAGCGAGCCGTGGAGGCGGCGTTGGCCGCCCAGGACGAGGGGCCCGTCGGCCAGGAGCTCCCCTCGCTGGTGCGCTACGGGTCGTGGGTCGGCGGCGACCGCGACGGCAACCCCCACGTGACGGCCGAGGTCACCCGGGCCACGATGGAGGCCCAGGCGGGCGTGGCGCTGAGGACCCTGCAGGCGAACGTCGAGCGGGTGGCCCTCACCCTGACGATGGACGAGGAGGGGACCCCGCCGTCCGCCGCTCTGCGCGAGGCGCTCGCCAACGACGCCGTCACGCTCCCGGGAGAGTTCGCCGGGATCGCCAAGGACTCTCCGGCCGAGCCGCACCGGCAGAAGCTGCTCGTCGTCGCCCGTCGGCTGGAGGCCACGGTCGAGGGCACGGCCGGCACGGCATACGGCGATCCCGAGGAGCTCCTCGAGGACCTGGCGCTGGTGAGGACCTCCTTGCTGGCCGCGGGAGACCGCCGTGCGGCGCACGGGGAGCTGCTGCACCTGGTGTGGATGGTGCAGACCTTCGGGTTCCACCTGGCCGAGCTGGAGGTGCGCCAGCACAGCGACGTGCACGTGCGGGCCCTCGTCGAGCTGTTGGGTCACGTCCGGGCCCAGGGGGCCCGGGTGGACGGCCACCCCGTGGACGACCCCGAGCGGGCCGCCCGCGACCCCCGGGTGCTGGACGCCCTTGCCCGGCAGGGATGGCCGATCGCCCTGCCCGAGCTGTCCCCGACCGCGCGGGAGGTGCTGGACACGCTGCGCGTCATGGCGTGGCTGCAGCAGCGATGGGGGGTGCGGTGCTGCGGGCGCTACATCGTCTCCTTCAGCCAGGGCGCCGACCACCTCGTGGCCGTGCGGGCGCTGGCCAGGCTCGCCGTCGGCGACCGGCCGCTGCGCCTGGACGTGGTGCCGCTCTTCGAGACGGGCGAGGACCTGCGGGCCGCCGGCAGCACCCTCGAGGAGTGGCTGACCCTGCCGACCACCCAGGCCTGGCTGGAGGAGCGGAACCGCCGGGTCGAGGTGATGATGGGCTACTCCGACAGCGCCAAGGACATCGGTCCGGCCGCGGCGACGCTGACCCTGCACCGGGCCCAGCAGGAGCTGGTGGGCTGGGCCCGCAGCCACGACGTCGAGCTGACCATCTTCCACGGCCGCGGTGGCTCGCTGGGGCGGGGAGGAGGACCGCTGCACCGCGCGATCACCGCCCAGCCCACCGGGTCGGTCGACGGGCGGTTCAAGGTCACCGAGCAGGGGGAGGTCATCTACGCGCGCGCCGACGTGCGGCTGGCCCAGCAGCACCTCGAGCGGATGGCCTCGGCCGTCCTCCTGGCCGACTCTCCCGACGTCGTGGAACGGCGCGAGCGGGCGGGCGAGCGCCACGCAGCCCTGGGCGAGCGTCTGGAGGTCGCCAGCCGCACGGCATACCGCGGGCTCATGGACACCGGGGGGATCGCCGACCTCGTGGCCGAGGCCAGCCCGTTGGACGTCCTGGGAGACCTGCGGCTGGGCTCCCGTCCGGCCCGGCGGGGGGAGCGGGCTCCGGTCGGAGCCTGGCCGACCTGCGGGCCATCCCCTGGGTCTTCGCGTGGTCGATGACCCGGGTCAACCTGCCCGGCTGGTACGGCCTGGGCTCCGCGCTGGAGGCGGAGACGGACCGGGACGCTCTGCGAGCGGCCTACCGCGAGTGGCCGGTGCTGTCCTCGCTCCTGGACGTCGCCGAGATGAGCCTGGCCAAGAGCCACGAAGGTCTGGCCCGGGAGTTCCTCGACCGCGCCGGCCGCCCGGAGCTGACGGCGACCATCCTGGAGGAGATGCGACGCACCAGGGAACAGGTCCTGGACGTCCTCGACCAGACCACGCTGCTGGAGCACAAGCCCCACCTGCGGACGGCGGTGGCGCTGCGGCGTCCGCTCATCGACGCCCTGAGCCGGGTGCAGCTGCACTGCCTCGAGGAGCTCGACACGGCCGGGGCGGACACGGAGGAGGGTCGGCCCTGGCACCGGGCGCTGCTGCTGACGATCAGCGGCATGGCTGCCGGGCTGCAGAACACCGGTTGACGCCGTCGCGGGCTCCCCAGGCTCGTGCGGAGGCGCGCTCGGCTCGGGCGGGTGGGCTCGTCAGGTCGCTGCCGGTCGCGCGCCGTCGGCGCCGCGCGACGTCCGGTCTGAGCATGGTCAGCACGAGGGCCCAGTGGTGCCTGCACCGAACCACGGGACCGCCTCTCCCTCGCTGTTCACCCGGCATCCGGTTCCCTACTGGGTCATCCTGACAGGGCAATCCCCCATCGTCAGCCGCCTCGGAGACCGGGCGGAGGAGCAAGGAGAGAGAGCATGACGACGCACGTCGAAAAGTCCATCCTGGTCAACGTTCCGGCCAGCACCGCCTACAACCAGTGGACCCAGTTCGAGGACTTTCCGCAGTTCATGGGCGGTATCACCCGCGTGACGCAGCTCGGTGACGACCGTCTGGAGTGGGTCGCCGAGATCGGTGGGGTCCGGCGGCGGTGGGAGGCCCGGATCGTCGAGCAGGTGCCGGACCGGAAGGTGGCCTGGGCGGCGACGGAGGGCGCGACCAACGCCGGTGCGGTGACCTTCGAGGACGTCGGCGGAGGTCAGACGTCGGTGCATCTGTCTCTCTCGTACGAGCCCGAGGGCGTCGTCGAGAAGGTCGGTGACACGCTGAACGTCGTGGAGAACCAGGCAGAGGCCGACCTGGAGCGGTTCAAGGAGTTCATCGAGTCCGAGGGCTACGCCACGGGTGCATGGCGAGGAACGGTCGACCCGGGCGCGACGGTCGGCGCTCCCGGCGTGGAGGATGCCGCGGCCTCGGAGGGCGACAGCGGCAAGGCGGGACTCTCCGGCAAGGCGGTGGCGGCAGGGGTCGGGCTTGCGGCAGCGGGTGCCGCCGCCGCGCTGGCCGGCAAGAAGAGTGACAACGACGAGGAATCCACCGGAGACGTCGGACGCACCGTGGCCGAGGAGAGGGTCGTCGTGGACGAGCCCACCGGGGCGGCATGGGTCGAAGGCGACCCGGCGGCTCCCGTCGTGGACCCCGTCCTCCCGGAGGAGGACGTGGAGCGTCCCGGACGCGGGCAGTCACCGCGTCCCTGAGTCGACCATCACTCATCGTCGGCGGGGACGGCGCCTGGCGTCGTCCCCGCTGTCGGCTCCAGCCGAGCTCTGGCATCCCGGGAGGCCTCTGACCTGGTGAAACTCGAGGGCCTCGCACGGTAAGACCCCCTGCTTGCAAAGTCCACGGATGGGGTACGTGATGAGGCATTCCTGCAGGTCAGGGCGTTGCAGACCACACCGGATCGCGCCCATTGCGTACCCCACTGCAGTACTTTTCTGGGGTACGGGCGGTGCAGGGTCACTTACCCCCTGAGCGGAAAGACATCGCCGTGCCTGCGTCCGCAATTCATGAGGGGCGTCGCCGAGGTGTCCGGTGTCCAGAAGGTTCGGTCGCTCGGTCGGCTAACCGCTTGCCTCGAGCCGATCGTCCGCGTCCGGCATTTCCCCGGGCGCGGACTCGTCAGGACCATCTTGGGAGGACAGCGCTCCTGAGGCCGTCGATGGGGGCGCTGGGATCTCGACGGGCTCTTCTCGAAGCTTCGGCGGCGTGGCCGACCATGCCTTGAGGTTCTGGAGCACGTCTGCGTAGAAGGTGTCGGTCAGGTCCAGGACCGAGTCGATGAACCCGCCGCGGCCGCGAGCGCGTTTCGTGCCCATCGGGGCGCTGAGGGCGACCCGGAACTTCTTGATATCGCGCTGGGATCTGCGACGAGCACGCCCGGGTTCTCTCGTACGGCCCCCAGCAGCTCTGTCGTGCCGGGTCCGCGGGTGTTCGCCATGAAGGACTCCACGCGTACCTGGTCCGGAGCGCTCTTCAGTTGCCGTACTAGCCAGTTCACCCTGGTTTGTGGCCGTCCCTGCCGTGGTGCGTCGATGTCCGTGTGGCAGGTGACTCTTCCGGCTCGAACGTCGACGGTGATGGTGATGGGGCCGATCGCGTCCGGGATCTTGATCGCCCCGTTCAGGACCCCGTCGGTCTCTAGCGACGCGAGAAGAGTCTGGGACCGCAGCGCGGGGTCGGCGAGCTCACGCCGGCTGTGCAAGTGGGTGACGTCGGTGCCCAGGCGTCGCCCGAGGCGCAAGCTGGCGTACCGCAGGAGAGCGTCGAACCGGGCGACCACGTCCGGCCCGCCCTTGTCGCTGGCGCGGAAGGTGCTGGATGTGACTGCCTGTCGGACCGGTACCCATTCAGCAGCGCCATGTCCTCGAACTCCATGGCACCGGACTTCGGGTGCTCGAGGTAGCGGATGAGCTCGCCCAGGATCCACGCCTGCTCGGGATCGGAGACGCCACGGTGTTCCTTCTGCACGACGGCCGTCGACAGCAACAAGCTCCACGACCAGTGGTGGATCGCGACCTTGCGAAGCTTCCGCTTGTCCACCTTTGTCGGGTGCTGGGTTGGAGTCGGGGGGATCTCGTTGCTGATCGTCAATAGGGCGTCGAACCCGTGCTCCTTTGCGACATCGAGGTAGGCCTCGAGCTGCTCCGTCGCCAGCTCGTTCTTGCCGGTCTTGACCTCGACCAGCGCGGTCCACACCTTCTGGCCCCGGGACACTCTGATCAGCCCGTCCGGGTAGACGCGCTTGTCATTGAGGTCGAAGGGCACCTCGATGTACGTCTCCAGCTTCCCGGCCGGTACTCCCAGGGGTTTGAGCATCGCTCGACTGAAGTCGGGAACTGCCGACATCACCGCCAGCAGTGCCGAGGTGGCCCGCCGCTCTTGCTCCTCTGCCCCCGAGATCCCGGACGTCGGGATCAGACGCGCCTCATTCCACGCTTCTTCAGCCACATTGCTCCTCCCGTTGGCCGCCACCATAGCCTCCCCGCCCTGACATCTGTCCCACGGGCAGGCTTTCGGCATTTGCCGACGACGTTCGGGCCGACCAGACCACGGCGTCTATGCGCGGCGGGCGGTCAGCGATTGTCGCCACGTGGTTCTGCGGTGGGCACCTACGATGACGGCCATGACTGAGGCACCCCTTGAACGCTGGGAGCGACGCAGTGAGTGGCCCCTGGCCGGCCTCGCCGCGGCCTTCCTCGTTGCCTATGCCTGGCCCATTCTCGATCCCGGACTGGACCCGACCTATCGACAAGCCTGTGCAGTCACCATGTGGGTCATTTGGGCCGCGTTCGCCCTCGACTACGCCACCAGGCTGTTCATCGCGAACGACCGTCAGAAGTTCGTGCGGAGGAATCTCCTCGACCTTGCGGTGATCGTCCTTCCAATGCTGCGCCCTCTGCGCATGCTCCGACTGGTGCTGCTACTTAAGGTCTTCAACCGCGCCGGCGCCAGCGGACTGCGTGGACGTGTGGGCACCTACCTCGGTAGCGGAGCCCTCGTTCTCGGCGTGGTCGCCGCGTTAGCCGTACTCGATGCAGAGCGCTCCAGTGAGCAGGCCAACATCACCACCTTCGGAGACGCCTTGTGGTGGGCGATCACCACGATGACCACCGTCGGTTACGGGGATCAGTATCCAGTCACGAACACCGGGCGCATGGTGGCTGCTGGCCTCATGCTCGGCGGCATCGCCCTCCTCGGCACCGTGACCGCCTTACTGGCCTCCTGGTTAGCCGAACGTGTCGCCCTCGAAGCCGAGGAAGCGACCGAACCACTGGTCGCCGAGATTCAGGCGCTGCGCCGTGAAGTCGACAGACTGCAAACAGAGGCAACACACAACACGGAGTAAGCAGAATCCCCGCGGTCCCGGGGTACACAGGGCGGACGCGGGACCCTCCTCGGCGCGGCAGTTCCGTGCGTCCACGCCGCGCGCCGTGATTGCAAGTGCCCGCGCCCCGGCGCCTCGTGACCGGCCCACACCTAGTCCCTCGCCGACGCGGCACGTGATGAACAATGTCACCATGCTTCGGCGCTACTGGTGGGTCAACCAGACCACCAACTACGATCCAGAGATCCTCGAAGGGCGGCTTTGGACGTCTCCCAACAGGCACGGCACTCTCATCGCAGGCCGCAAGGCCATTCTTGCGATGAGGCCGGGGGATCTAGTCTTTCACTACAACCGGGGTCGCATCCGAGCGCTAAGCGTGGTAGCCACTTCCGCCATCGACACGCCACGCCCCGTGACGTACCCAGCTCAGAGCCCACTAGACCCTGAGGATGGCTGGGCGGTATACCTTGATGTCATTCGTTCCGACCTCTCCGTCCCAGGTGGAGACGTGCGCAGGGTGCTTCCACCACACGGACAGACACTCTCGACAGGATCGGTGCCGTTAACCGTCGGTACCTTTCAGAACTGCCGGCGGAGGATGCCGAAGCACTCGCCTCCCTGGCCGGCATACCTATGCCAGCAGAGGACAGTTTCGCGGGGCGACCCTGGTCCGAGGTTGTCGACCCAGATACCGAGACGGACGGACGTCACTGGGCTACCTTCAGGCGAGAGCAGGCGCACTTGCGAGCAAGCCTTCTGGGTGGAAGCAAGGCGGAGTCTTGCGCGATTTGCGGAGCCACCTTTCCTAGCGAACTGCTCATTGCGGCCCATATCAAACCGCGGCACATGTGTACAGAGGCGGAGCGTCGAGACTATACATCCGTAGCGATGCTTCTCTGCGCACTCGGATGTGACGTCCTGTTTGAGTGGGGGTACGTCGTAGTGGATAACCACGGCATAGTCCGTGTGGGCCGTGACCCTGCTTCCTCTGAGGTAGCTAACCGAGTAGCCACACTCGCGGGAAGGCCATGCAAGGGCTATAATGCAAGGACGGCGGACCATTTCGCGGTTCGCGGCGAAGTTGTTCATCGCCGGTGACGACACCCCTCGTCCGCAAGTCACTGAGAGCGGATCAAACATAACGATGCTGTTGCCATGGTTCATGGGGCTGGTTGTGCCGCAACCCATGGTCATCGTGCCTCACGAGTAAGCCAGGGATGCATCGGTGACTGGCAGCGAGATTGATCCTCGCGTTGACACGATGCTGGACTACAGGGATTAACGCCCGCGGTGTGAGGGTCACATGGCCTCGATGCGCCCTCGGCCATCCAAGAGCCTCGCGGTCTCCAGCGCCTCTTCGAAGGATGGGCGGTCCAACCAGGTCTTCTCTAACATGTGCCGGTGTATATCGGGAGAGCGCAGGCTTGCGCGATCGATGTAGTAGGGCTGAAGACCTTCCCAGGCACCTAGGCCCCAGTCGTAGATCATCCACTGAGGCGCGACGTACTGTTGGGCACGTTCCATGTTGTCACTAACGCGTATCTGTCCTTAACTGATCTGGCGACACTCAATGCGTTTCCCAACTCAGTAAACACAAGCGCGGGATCGAACGTTGCGCGAGGATACAATGACGACTTGCGCAGCTCTTCTGCGACTCGGAACATAAATTGTTCCGGAGTCTGTTGGAGCTGCCAAGGGACTACTGCGACGCCTTCGCCGTCACGTTTCTCAATATGCATGACGACGCTTGAGTCCACGCTCGGCAGCAACCGCGCATAGACATAGGCACCGGGGTCAACAAGTTTGACCCTAATTCCCCAACGGCGACTCACCTCCTCAAGTCTGATAGACCGTTCCAATGCCTCGTGGACAGATTCGCAGCTTGGATTCTCCATAATGGCTCTGAGCTCGGCCTCCTCGGCGGCCATTGACTCAGTCTGCGACGCGGCGAACCGCTGGCGGAGCTCCGACAGAGTTTGCCGTGTCTCCTCTTGAGCGAGGTGCACCTCGTCGCTGAGGACCTCCAGGTTTTCTCTGCGTAGCCTGTACCTTGACATTCATGGCCCGCTGAACCAAGAAGAGTGGAACGAATAGGAGACTGGCTGTCCCCGTGTTCACCAACACTGCCGAGACCCACCCCTCCAGTTCGTACGACGCGTATAGCTGTGCTGCCCCTGCGGCCGTAACTGCCGATCCGATCCACATGGCCCGGTTCTTTGATGCCCTTACCATTTGACTCATTTCGATCTCTCCCTGATAGGCATGCAGTCACCAATGTCGCCACGACCCCCGGCTTCGTTCTTGGGGAGGTGCTCAGCAACTATAAGGGTCGCACGGGACTGCGTTCCGATTCATGCCCCCTCGCCTAACACAGGTCTCTACTCGGGGAGGCTCGGACTAGATCCTGGACAGACCACACCGCTTCTCGGGTGGTTCTGTGTGCCGCACGCGCACGTTCCAGGCGTCCGGACATCGGCGTGAGCGACATGCGGCAGAGTAGTGCGCTCGCGAACGCTCGAAGTCCGGGGCCGGCAGTCCCCTCAGGTGGCCCACGTGGTCCGGCGCCAGACGACCGCGGCGTTGGGGTCGCCGCTCCGAGACGGTTCAACGCTCACGACGGTCCAGCCCTCTCGTTCGTAGAACTTGGCGGCCTCGGTGTTCCCGGCGAAGTGCTCGACAAGGACGTGGTCGGTCACCCTTCGGAGGGGTTCGATGGCTTGCTGCAGTAGATCTGCCCCTATGGACTGCCCGCGAAACTCAGGCGCCAGATACAGCTTCCATACGACGTGGTCTTCGCCCAGAACACCGATCTGCACCACTCCTATGATCTTCTCGCCCTCGACTGCGACATGGACGCGACTGGCTTCGACGGCCGGCTTCATCCGCTCCGTCGTCCACCACTGCAGTTGTGCTCGTGCGCCTTCATCGCCGAGGATCGGAGCGTAGTGAGCAGGGACGACGTCGAGCGCGAATCGCTCGATGGCGGAGAGGTCGTCAAGGCGGGCCAAGCGAATAGTCACAGGCATACCTCAAGGTATGACGGGTGGGCGCCCTCGGTGTCGGGAGCTGCTGTCTGGACCACAGCCGACGAGTGACCCGCGACGGATTTCAGCACGAAGCAGGCGTCCGACCTGCGGCATGATCGGACGAGCGTAGCCGTCCTCAGCGCGGCATGACAGTGTGCTCAGCCGCGCTGCCGAGGAACCTCGTGACCCCACGGTAAACGTGTACGGAGCGGGCCAGTGGGCGGCTACGGCTTTGTCAGCTGGAGCAGTTGTCTACATTTCTCCTGGGTCATGGACCACTTCCACTCGCCGCCCTCGAGCAGCATGTGAGCGTCGACCGGAAGCGTCATTCCTTCAGCAGACACCTCGGCGCTGACTTTGGTGGCCGGGAGGGAGACGTCCGTACCAGGGATGAGCATCTCGCCTACGTCCTCGACGCTGAGGGTCTTGCCCCACTCAATGACTGGCGGGCTCTCGGCCGACCTGCAGGCGACGTACGCGTCCTCGGAGATGACCTCGCGCTGCGCACTGACCAGGGTCTCGTAATGTGCCTGCCAATCCTTGGTGCCGAACTGCTCCACCCAGATCTGGAAAGCCTCCTCAGGGGTTCCACTCTGAGGTGCCGCCTCGGAGGTGGGCTGCTCCGCCGTCTCAGCGCCATCCCAATCGCTGGGTGCGCCGACGAAAGTGGAGCAATCCGCCGGCTCCTCAGATGCGAGGAGGTTCACGTCGACCTTTACCTTCCCCTGTGCTGGAACCAGCTCCGGGTACGCGCTGCCCCCGCCCACGATCGATCCGGCGTCATCGCGGCATAGCAGGCTCACCCTAGGAGTCTTCAGCGACATGTCGAGGGTGTTCGACAGTTCGAAGGAGGCGGTGTGGGAGCCGTACTCCTCGGTGAACTTCACCGGGCTCGTCGGCATCTCGGGGAAGGGTTTGTCACTGAACGCGCCGGAGGCCTCGACGTCCAGAGCAGCCTCGACCTTCGCCGCCGTCTCGCCTTGGGCGAGGCTGACCTGAGTGCCGACGATGTGATCTGTCTCGGGCAGCGAGAAGGACTCAACCTGGCTCTCCGACGCCAGGATGTTTCCCTCGGCGTCGAGCACGTTGAAGTTCACTGTGACTGTCTGACCGACGTAGGCGGAGTTGTTGTGGACGAGGGCGGTCACCCAGACATACTCGTCCGACTGCCCGAAGCCCGCTTCTTTCAGGGTCCCGAGCTCTGCCGGCGCCGAGGTTGACGCTGCTGCAGTGGTCACTGCAGCTGCCTCTGGGGAAGCCGTAGGCGCGTCGTCGCTGGTCGTTGCTGGCTCCGCCGGCTCAGGCGTGTCGTCGGTCCCGCACGCCGAAAGGGAGACGACCAGTGCCGCACCCGCGAGAAAGCGCCGATTCATAAAATGCTCCTGCCCCTACGACCCCATGTCGATGAAAGCGCATCGTAACCGAGCGCGGGTGGCTGGTTTCAGGCGGGCCAGCCCGCCGTCGGGTCAGGCCGTCCGCTCGCTATCCCCAGCCTTCGTCACGCCCGTGCGCACCCACCCTTCGGAGCGAGGTCCAGCCACTCCCGGGAGGCACCCTCCTGGCGGCACTTCTGGATGCTTGTCGGGCTCAATTGGTGGTGATCCCGCCCTCCCAGTCGACGGGAGAAGCAGGATCGGTGTCGAGATGCCCGGGTGGGTGAGAATGGGGCCATGACGGGTGACCACGCGATCGCCACAGTGCTCGAGTCGTTGGCTGGCACAAGGCACGCGCACGCTGACGCGGTGCGACTCGTTCCGACGGAGCCAGGCCTATATGCGTTCTATGGCGACGATCGCGCGTGGGCTGAACTTAGGCTGAGTCCCGCCTTCGACGACCAGCCTCTTTACGTCGGCAAGGCAGAGAGCAGTCTCAACGGTCGTGACGTGGGCACTCACTTTGCCGCTGGCAAGACCGGCTCCTCTACCGTCAGACGCAGTCTCGCGGCTCTGCTTGTGGACGAGCTCGCCCTTGCAGCCACCCCTCGCAATGTGGCCAAGCCCGATCGCAGCGCCAACTTCGGTCTGGACGACCCGAGCGAGCACAGGTTGACCAGCTGGATGGAGCAACGGCTTTCCTTGACCACTTGGAGCAAGCCCGAAGGCACTGACCTGGTCAAGATCGAGACCAAGGTCTTGCACCACCTCCGACCTCCGCTGAACCTCACTCATGTGCAGGAGCCGAGAGTCCGCCTCCGGGCCGCCCGGCGGCGCATGGCCAGAACTGCGCGCGCCTGGACACCGGGGGTCTGAAGTGTTCGGCTAGCGGCAAATCCGGTCGTTTCCATGTCGGCTTGGGCGCCGCGTCATCGTCCGAGACGTCGATCGTGTCGGGCTCAGCGAGGATGGTGCCCATGACACACAGCTTGGGGCTCGAGGGTCGGACAGTACGGGTTGGTGGACAGCCCCGGCGCGCCCTCCTGCAATCCCTTCGCGAGTTCGGCGTACGCCTCAACGCCCACGCCGAGACACTGCTTGGGCACCCAGTGTTTGATAATCCGGAGAGTCGAGATCTGCAGTTGGTCGAGCGAACTGTGCAGCAGCTCGGGCTGTCGGTCGGCGGCACTCAGTCGCAGGTGTTCGAGGCGGCACGGACACACGGTTTCCAGCTCTGCCCAGTGATCAGCGGCCCGTTCCTCCGGCTGGCAATGATGGACCAGCCAAACGCACCAGACTCCGTCTTGTCTGCGGGTCGGGCGCCAACTGGTGCCATTCACGTGGCGTCGAAACCGCTAAGCAGCGACGAGGCATACCCGAAGGGTTTCTATCTGCGCGTCGTCGATGACGAAGTCTGGCTGAGGGGGTATCGGTGCGACAACGCCTATCAATGGGGCCCGGAACAGCGGCTGGCCCTCGTCGCACCTACGGTTGAGCGGTGACGACGACCTTTGATCCTGCGGACCGCGCGCAGACGCCTTTGGTGGCTGATGAGAAGTCGATGCTGCTGGGGATGCTGGCATTCCAGCGGGACACGCTTCGGTGGAAATGCTCGGGCCTGACCGCAGAGCAGCTCGCTCTCGAGCACGCGCCAAGCGTGCTGTCGCTCGGGGGCCTGCTCAAGCACCTGGCGGTGGTGGAGTTCTCGTGGGTGCACATGACGTTCGCCGGGGGCGACGACTCACCAGCCTGGAGCACTCAACGGCAGGAGGGGCAGGACGGCTGGAGTCTTCGGACCACTGCCGGGGAGACGCCGCAGGTGCTGTTCGACCGGCTCACGCAGGCGCAGCGGCTCACCGAACGTATCGTGGGTGAGGTGCCGAGCCTGGAGGCACTGTCCCAGGAGATGCCATACGGAGAGCCCTGCTCGCTGCGGTGGGTCCTGCTGCACCTCGTGCAGGAGTACGGCCGTCACCTGGGCCATGCCGACCTGATCAGAGAAGCGGTCGACGGCACCGTCGGCATCTAGGCCACTGGGTCCGCGAGCCCGCTCCAGCACGCTGGGCCGCGGCAAGCAGAGAGCCCCGCCTGACCCGTGAAACACCACATCGCAGGAGCGACACTCGCGCGCGGGTCCGCGATCGGCACGGTGTCCTGCCCTAACGTGGACCGGCGTCCAGGCGGGGCCTAAGCCCCGGCGCCCGAAACGCATCTCAGTGCGTGACCTGCCTTGCCGGGGCAGCCGCACCCCCCGACAGTGGCCGAGCTGCCGCAAGGAGACCAGATGGTCAACGTCATGCTCGCCGGTGGCTTCTCCATGGCCATCGCGCTGCTGTGCACCCCGTTGTTCATCACCTTCTTGGTACGGCGCCGCTACGGACAGTTCATCCGCGACGACCTGACCCACCACCACGTCAAGCGCGGCAAGCCCACGATGGGCGGCGCGGTGATCATCGCAGCCGCGATCGTTGGCTACTTCGCCACCCACGCCAGCCTGTTCGTCCTTGACGCAACGGGCGTGGTGCAGGTGACCCACAGCCGCATCTCGCTCAGCGCACTGCTGGTCCTGTTCCTGCTCACCGGGCTGGGACTGGTCGGCTTCCTGGACGACTACACCAAGATCCGCAAGAACGCAGTCTTGGTCTGACCTCATGGCAGAAGCTCATCGGTCAGACGGTGGTCACCGTGGTCTTCGCCCTGGCGGCCCTGCTGGCCACCGACGAGCAAGGACGCGCGCCCGCCTCGACCGCGATCTCCTTCGTCCGCGACACCCGCCTCGACCTGGCCTTCGCCGGCCCTGTCGTAGGCGTGATCCTGTTCATCGCGTGGGCCAACGTGCTGATCGCCGGGGCCTCCAACGGCGTCAACATCACCGACGGCGGCCTGGACGGGCTGGCCACCGGGGCCTCGGTCATGGTGTTCGGCGCCTACACGGTCATCGGCATGTGGCAGTACAACCAGAACTGCGAGCTCATGCCAGGCCCAAACTGCTACAACGTGGCCGACGCGCTCGACCTGGCCGTCGTCGCCGCAGCGATCGCCGGCGCCTGCTTCGGGTTCCTGTGGTGGAACGCCTCACCAGCCCAGATCATCATGGGCGACACCGGATCACTGTCCCTGGGCGCTGCCCTGGCCGGCCGGGGCGATCCTGACCCACACCCAGCTCCTGCTCGTGATCCTGGGCGGCCTGTTCGTCATCGTGACCTCATCAGTCATCATCCAGGTCATCAGCTTCAAGCTCACCGGCAAGAGAGTCTTCCGGATGGCACCGCTACACCACCACTTCGAACTGCTCGGCTGGGCCGAGGTCACCATCGTCGCCAGGTTCTGGATCATCGCCGGGATCTGTGTCGCCGCGGGCGCGGCCATCTTCTACGGCGAATGGGTCGTCAACCTCTAGCTAACTCCATGCGGCATGACCGGATGCGACAAGTGCAGGATGGGTCCGTGAGCGAGAGTTACTTGCACATTATCCCCACGGACCCGCAATGGATACCCGATGACGCCGACGCGGCGGCTGCAAGACGGGCCCTCGGGGACGTCTGCCCGGACGCCGGAGAAGTGACCGCCGAGCGCGGCGACGAGATCGGCTTCGTCGATCAGGGTGGGAACTTCATCGCCATCCGTTGCCCGCACTGCCACGAGGAGATGCCCGTCCAGTGGTGGCAGGGCGAGATGAGTAGAGCGTACGAGCGCAACTTCACTGACCTTGTCCTCGTCACGCCGTGCTGCGCTGAGCGCAGCTCGCTGAACGACCTGGACTACGACTGGCCGGCAGGCTTCGCTCGCTTTGTGCTCGCTGCGCGAAGTCCCGGCCGCGGCTGGCTTACGCCGGACGAGCTCGCCCACGTCACCGCGGCATTGCGCCACCCCGTCCGCCAGATCCTGACGAGGTACTAAGCCCTCGTCGTCACGGTGGACCGCTGAATTGGGCTCCTCTGGACCGTGGACCGCTAGCGGGGGCGACCAACCCGCGGCAGTGTCGGATGCGTGTCAGGTCGCAGCGTGCCGGCGCATGTGTGTCATGGACGGGTCCACATAGTCAACTCAACGTCTGTCGGGTTACTTCGTGGGGGATCTTCTTCCGCGCGTATCACGTAGGGCGTGTGCGCCGAGGTTCCCACGAGGCTTCTTCGGCCATCGTCGCTGTTTCTTAGCCATAGGCGCTTTCTGGCACTGAGCCGGCGCGGCCGCCGTGCGTCCAGGCGCCTCCTCCCTGGGAATGTGCCTGGAGCCTTCCACCAGCGGGTGTTGCGGGACGGTGAGCGAACAGGGCTGCAGATGCCCCGCGCGACCTCAGCCGGTACGGCGGACCGCGAGCCCGTGCGGGTCGGCTTGCTCACGCCCGTTGTCCAGGACGTTGCTGACCGCGACGTGGCCGCGGACGACCCCCTCACGTCCGTCCTTGCGCACCTCGAGCACGAGCAGCCCCGGTGCGTCGCCGGTGGCGGCGTGCGCGCCGCTGAGCGGGCTGGGGCCACGGGTCGCCGCGTAGACGGCCCTTCCGTCCGGGGCCTGCGCGACGATGTCGGGAGCCGGGGCCTGAGCCCACGGTGACCGGAGGTTGATCGTCTCGCCGGCCTGCCCGTTACGGCCCTGGTAGACCTGCAGCACGTGCGCTGAGCGTCGAAGGCCCAGACGTAGCGGTCACGGACGGTGACCATGCCGTGGGCGTCGCGCGGGCCGCGGGTGTCCTGCTCGACGAGCTGCACCTCCGGTTGGGCTTCGGGGTTCCACAGCTCGGGTCCGCCGACCGGCACGCGGTAGACGAACCAGCCGGACAGGGTTCCGGCGGTCCGACCGCCGTTGCCGTAGACCCAGCCCTGCGACTCGGTGAAGCCGCAGCCGTCACGGGCCACCTCGGTGGCCGGGTACTCGGCGACGATCCTCATGGGCGTCGCGTACGGGTCGAGAGCAAGGAGGCCGCCTCCGCGCAGCGAGATGAACGCCGGGTAGCCGCTGGAGGGGATGAACGGGCAGATCGGCGCGTTGTCAGGGCGCATGGTCGGGTCGCCCGGGGTCTCGACCGGGTCGCCGTGGGGGGTGTCGCCGGAGGCCAGGCTGATCGTCGCCGCGGTCTCTTGGCTGAAGGTGCCGCTGGCGTAGTCGGTGCGGATCCGCTCGACTTCTTGCCGTTCTGGTTCGCCACGATGATGAAGCGGTCGTCGGGAGTGGGCACCGCTGCATGGGCCTGGACCGCACCAGCGGCGCCGACCTCGGTGCGGAAGCAGGCGGCCGGCTCTCGGGTCGAGGCGTCGATGATGACGACGTGCCCGCTCGCCACGAAGGACAGGACCGCGTGCGACTGCGTGGCGTTGAAATAGATCATGTGGGGTCGCACCGGGGTGACGCCGGTCGCCTCGCGGCACAGGTCCGCGGTGGCCGCGCTCAGCTCGACCACCTCGGCCTGGGCAGCCGCGGTGTCGTGGCGCAGGTCACTGCCGTCGTAGATGTAGATCCGGCCACCGAAGCTCGGAGCCGAGGTGTTGTCGGTGTTCGACTGGTCCACCAGCCAGACCTCGTGCCGGTCGCGCTGGGCGACGTTGGAGTAGGCGCCGCCCACCGGCCCGGCAGCGGTGACCGGGGGCGGAACGTAGGGGGAGCCGAAGTGGTCCTCACCGTCGTGAGCGCTGACGGCGGGGACCCCGAGTCCGCTGAGGACGAGCGCAGCCAGGGCGGCGAAGACGGCTGGCCGGGTACGCGCCCGTCGGCGGGCCCCGGTGGTCTGACGAGACATGGTGTTCCTCCGGGAAGGCTGGCTGAGATGGCTGCGCTGACGCGCAGACCCCGATTATGGACACATAACGGTCGATTATCAACTGGGGTGGAAGGCCGCCCTTAACCTCGCACCACGCACTGTCGGCCGCGCCCGCCGAGCCTGGTCCGCTCGACCCACGAACATCTCAGTCCGGTAGCGAGACGATGAGAAGCACGCATCGTGTGAAAACCCTCCGACCCGGGCAAGGAACCGGCAGGGCACCTGTGACGATGGCAGCTCAAGCCGATCGACACGACGCGCACGCGCGTGACCACGGGATGCGACGGCGCCGTACAGACCCACCGCCGAGAGTACTGATGCGGCAGGTATCAATGGGCCGGCGGATGATCCACGAGAGGCGTCTACTGCCCTGCCACCGAGTACGCCGACACGGACACGGCTCGCTCCAGCATGCCTGCGGACACGGCCGAGGTGAGCAGTCAGGATGCGCCCAGGCGCCCAGCTCACGAAAGGAGGTCACCGACGAGGGTAGGAGTTTCCTCGTCCACGACGTCACCGGCTCCGTGCCGGAGGGGCACAAGGATGGCCACGTCCGTTCGTTCTACATCTATCTCAACAAGAACGAGGGCGATGGACATGTCGCCTAGCTCAGCGTCGCAGCGCCACGGATGACAATCATGAGTCCTTGGCGACCCGATACGAGGGGCCTGCCTGCCCCGGAGGACCTGTCTGCAGGGCCCCGCGCCCGCTGATCTTCGCGACGAACTGGAGGAGCGTGAGGTCCCGGTCCGGGAGTGGGGTGAACTGTCGGTCCATGGCACCACCGCACCGGTCGTCACTTTGAACGGGCACTTGGACATATGCGCCAGAGCACCTGCCGGTTTCCCGGTGTCGTCGGGGGAGGACTGTGGGTACAACGACTCGAACGGACGCTTCTACGGGTTCATCCCTGACCTCCACGGAACGCTCGTGGTCGAGGGAACAATCAAGGAGGATGTGATGGATGGCGAGCTCCCGACGGCCGAGGACATGACCGTCGTGGTCACCGAACTGCAGTCATGGGCTGGCAGCATAGAACTACCCTGACTGCGGATCCTCAACCTGAACTCCTGACCAGCGACTCGCGGCGAATGCGTGCCTTCCCAGGCGGGTCCACGAGGATGTGGTTGACGCGGATCCTCACGTCGTTGCTCCTGCCGGTCCATTACTTGCCTCGGCCGGTGTCGGTGCGGGCTGTGATGGTTCTTCGCGCCGCTTGCCTGTGGCCGCGCCGAGTCCCTGCAGCACCAGGCCGAGAAGCAGCAGTCCGACGCCGGTCGTACTGATCAGTGTCAGCCGTTCGTCAAGTACAACAATCCCGAGAGTGGTGGCGACAACGGGCTCAGCCAGCATGAGCGTGGTGACCGGGCCCGCGGGGAGCTGGGCGAGACCGCGGACGAAGAGCAGGTAGGCCAGGGTGGTGGTCACCAGGCCCAGGTGCAGCGCCATCCCCACGCCCCGCGGCTCGAGCAGCCACGCCATTGGCTGGGTGGCCAGCAGCGGGAGGAGCAGCAGGCCGCCGAGGCCGAAAGCAGCGGCCATCACGGTGGAGGGTTCTTGTCCGGCACTGAGTTGCCCCTTGGCGAGCACGGTGTAGCCGGCATAGGCCAGGCCGGCCAAGATGGCCAGTGCAACTCCCACGAGGTCGACTCGTTGCGCCGCGCCACCTCCGGTGACCAGCAGTGTCAGACCAACCAGGCACAGACCGGTCGCAAGGACCCAGGACCGCCCGGGGCGTTCACCCAGTACGAACCGGGCAAGAAGGGCGGCCAGGACAGGCCCGCTGCCGATTGCGGCGAGGGTCCCGATGGCCACGCCCGCCTGCTGAACCGCGGCGAAGAAGGACACCTGGTACAGCGCGGTGCAGACCCCGATGGCTACACCCGCGGGGGTCCGCCATAGGCGGACCGCATCCCGACGCAGCCCCCCGACCAACGGCAAGACAGCCATCAGCCCCATGCCTCCGACGACGAGGCGGACGGCGCCGACTCCCAGCGGCGTGGTCCCCTCAGGGCCGAGCGCCTGTGCGGTCCCGGTGGTCCCGAACAGCGTCGCGGCCACCAGGACCGCCCCCACGGCCAGAGGCGCGCTCAACACCCCCTCCAGCATCTGTGCCGCCATCGCCCGGGCCCGTCGCAGGCGGGAGGCGTCACCCTCCAGGCCGGCACGGGCCATTGCTCCCTCGAGGAGGAAGACCATGTGCTCGGCCAGGTCCTCGGCCTGCTCTTGCCCGACCACGGTGCACAGGTGCGTGACCAGGATCCGTTCCACTTCTTCCTTGTGACGCCTTACCGCAGATCGTCCCGGATCACCGACCGGCAGCTCCGCGGCCGCGTTGAGCAGTCCGCAGCCCCGGAACCCGTGCGGGTACGCCGAAGAGGCGTGATCGACATAGGCGTCGAACACCGCCAACACCTTCTCTGTGGGCGTGGCCGCCCCGGCCAGTCTCGCCTCGTACCGGTCCATCCAGTCCCGGTGCCGACGATCGATATAGGCCTCCACCAAGGCCGCCTTGGAACTGAAGTTGTTGTACAGGGACATCTTCGCAACCCCTGCCGTCGCTGTGATCGCATCAATCCCTGTCGCGTTGACCCCATCGGCGTAGAACCGCGTCGCGGCCGCGTCCAGCAACCGTTCGCGCACCGAGCCGCTCTTGGTCGTGTGTCCCATCAAGAACCAGCCTCCACATAGTAGGTAGGTCAGTCTACATACCAGCGGAACCGGTGTGCACCACGGACCGGACTCTCCTTGTTGGACGTCGGGACCTGCAGACCGCACGACGGGCTTCGGCGGGGTCGCGGTGGTCACGTCCCCCCTGCCGTTCACCTGCGTATTCCTGATGACAGTGCCCGCTCATCGGCGGCGTGTGCGTGATGTATCGACCGTGCGCGCTTCCGCATCCATGTGATCGACGTCCGGTCATCGCGAAGGACCAGACAGGTGGCGGGTAGCACCGTCATGAAGTCGTTGACGCTGTGCCTGTCGTTGACTGGCTCGGAGCGTGCCGGGCCCGACGTCTGCTGTGGACGTGGAGGAGACCGTTGACGGCACCGCCAGCCGGCGGATGAGGCGGCTCTGGTGTCTGGCTGCCTGAGGTTCCTTGATGGGCGGACCCGCCGGGCTCGGCTCCGTGTCGGGGATCTCGTGGGCGGCGCGCCAGACGGCGAGGTCACCGAGGAGCTGGTCGTCGACGTCCAGAGGCAGAGATCGCTGCCACGTGACGCGGTCGTACGCGCCGGCCTGCTGGGCTTCGGCGGCGACGAGCTCGGCCAGCTGCTTGACTTGGTGGGTCAGCCGGTCCACGTAGCCCCTCGTCTCCCTGTCCTGTCGTAGGGCGGGTGGGACGTCGGGCAGCCAGGGCAGGGGTGCGTCGCGATACGACGAGGGCGTGGTGCCGGCCAGGCGCCAGGACAGGGCGGCGGCGGGATCGTCGGCGTCGACCAGGCTCTGCTTGCCGCGGTACCAAGTGGCCTGCTCGATCACAGCCCCAGGTGTGGTGCCGTCGACCCAGCGCAGCGCGAGCTGGCCCCGCAGGTGCGGGTAGGCCGGTTGCCCGGTGAGGCCGGGCATCCACTTCTCCAGCGCCTCGTCCAGCTCGGCCATCCGCTCACGTCCCAGGTTCCGCTGGGCCAGGACCGGCAGGGCGTCCTGGTAGGCGAGCACCGCCTGCCGTAGCAGCTGGGCCGCGTCGCCGCGCTCCACGGTCGTGGCCGACAGGGCGCGGCCGTCGCGGGCGAGGACGTCGGTGAGCACCTGCCGCGGCTCCACCACGGTGTCCTGGATGTCGGGGCCGACACCGTCCAGCGAGACGGTGGGTGTGGCGAGGTAGAGCTGGTTGGTCTGCCGGCCGGGGGGAGAGGGCCGCGTACAACGCCTGCCGGGTCTCTGCCCCGGTCAGGACGGTGTGGGTGGTGTCCACGGTGGCGCCCTGGGCGCCGTGGATCGTGCTGGCGTACCCCAGCTGCACGTGCTCGGCCACATACCGGGCCGGCAGAGTGAGGCGGCCCGGCCTGCTCCCGCGCCGGTCAGCGTGGCGCTCAACCAAGACGGCGCCGTCCGGGTGGACGGCGAAGACGTGCCATCGGTCACCGTTCTTGACCCAGGATCCGTCGGGTACACGCAGACTGCGCTCGTTGCGGCGGGTGATCACGGTGTCGCCGGCGCTGGCGCGGGTGTCGTCGCCAAGGGCCACCTCCCGTGCGGGCGGCTGTCCGCTGGCGTGGAGGCGGTCGGTCCGGGCGCGCTGGTTCAGCTCACGCACGGTGTCTCGGGTCGCGGCCAGCAGCAGGCTGGACAGCCCGGCCTCCTGGTCAGCGGCCCAGGCGGCGTACGCCGCCTCGACCACGTCCCCGGTGTCACCACGGTGCGGACGCGGCCGTGGTCGAGGTAGTGGTCCAGGGCGGCAGGGTCGCCGTCCCGGATGCCGAGGGTGGCGGCTCCTTCGGCAGGATCGGTGAACCGGTGCAGCTCGGTCAACGTCGCGGTGGTGCCGTGCGCGTAACCCTGCTCGGCCAGGTCACGGAGCACGCCGCCAGCGGCCACGGCGGCCAGCTGCTGGTCGTCCCCGACCAGCCGCACACTGCCACCGGCGTCGAAGACGTGCCGGACCACTGCTGCGAGGTCGCGGGTGCCCGCCATGCCGGCCTCGTCGATCAGCACCAACGTCCCCGGGCCGACCGCTCTGCCTATGAAGTTGGCGGTCGACCCCTTTTCGGGTGACGCACCTTCTCGGGTGTCGGTGTTCTGGTGGAGGTACTTGGCGACGGTGTCGGCGCGGATGCCCGTGGCGCGGCCGAGCTCCTCGGCCGCGACCGCGGTCGGGGCCAGGCCGAGGATGGTGCCACCGGAGGCCTCCCAGGCCCGGGCGAGCACGCGCAGGGCGGCGGTCTTGCCAGCCCCGGCCGGCGCGAGAGCGACCTGCACCCGGCACCCACTCGTCGCGAGGTTGCGGACCATCGCCACCTGCGACCGGTCCAGGCTCGGACCGTCCGCGCTCTGGGCGACCAGGACCGTCGCGACCACGTCCGGGTCGGCTTGACGGCCGTCGCGACGCAACCCCAGGGCGAGCAGCTCGTCCTCGGCGGCGAGGATCGCCCTGGAGGTGTAGGCCTGGCTGCCGTGCACGATGTGCGCGGACTGCCCGTCCGGGCGGCGCAGCACCTCCGGCTCGCCCAGTTCGGGCGGCACCCCGACCGGGACCGAGAAGCCCTGCACGACCCAACGCTCGACGTCACGTTGGTACGCGTCGAGTTTGTCCAGGGGGACCTGGACGGTGCGGAGCTGGCGCAGGGCCTCTGCTCGCACGTGCCACACCTGCCACGTCGCCCGCGACCCCTCCAGCACCGACAGCACCCGGGCGGCGACGACCTGGGGACGCACGTCCCGTCCGCGTCCCCGGACACGTCCCTGGTACGTCCCCACCCCGTGACCTGCGGCGATGCCCGCGTCTCTGGCGCGTCCCCGGGTGCGTCCCCACCCCGCTCCCACCGCGCTCTCGACCATGTCCTCAGGGATCCGTCCGTCGCGGTTGAGCACCGCGGCAGCCTGCACGTTCCAAGCCTCGCGCTGCTCGGCCTCGGAGCGGGGTTCGTGCTTTCCGGGGCGGGTCTCCAGGTTCGTCTGCTGCGCCAGGGCCAGCGACTCGACGGTCGTGGGGTTGCGGCCGTGGTTGGCCCGGAACGCCGAGGCGAGCTCGCGCTGCCGGGTCTCGATCGCGTGCCGTCGCGACGACCAGGTGGCGAGGAGGTCCGGGTCGATCCCATCGATCTCCCGCACGGCCCGCTTTCCTTCCGGTGAGGGGCGTTCGGTGAAGCGGACGCCGAGCCGGTCGACGAGACCGGCTTCAAGGTGGGTGTTGTAGTGCGGACGCCATCACCTTGGCCTTGAACAGCATCCGCCCGTCCAGCGTGAGCCATCGCCCTCCCTCCTCGGTCAAGGACTGGACCTTGTTGGAGACGACGACGTGGGTGTGCAGGTCCGGGTCCCCGGCGCGGGAGTCGCGGTGGTCGAACGCCGCCGCGATGAGCCCCGTCACGGGGACCTGGCGGATGCCGCCCTTGCCCACCCGCGTGAAGGCCACCTCGCGCTCGAGCATCGCCAGCGTCGTGCGGACCGCGTCCGCATGGGCGGCCTCCACCTGCTGGGCGACCTTCGGGGAGGCGAGGGCCCACAGGGCCGAGACCGACTTCACCGGGGAGAACGTCAGGTCGAACCCGGCCACCGGCACCTGCGCCGGCCGCGACGCCTTGGCCACGAACCTCGTCAGCTCGGCCTCGTCCACCGGGGCCCGGCCGTGGCGCTGCTCGAACGCTGCGCGGGCGACCTGGGTGCGGATCACTGCCCGCTCCTCCGCCGGGATGGGGGCGTTCCACGCCAGCCCGCGTGCGGTGTTGTGCTCGCTGAACGCGCGGGCCGTGACCTGCCGCAGGGTCGTGGCGTCGAACGTCGGGAACGCCCGCCCGAGCGCGCCCCACCCCCGCGCCTGAGCGTCGGGTTCGTCGGAGCGTGGGTGGCGGCCCTGCCCGAACAGCAGCTTCATCTGCTCCTCGGTGACGACGTCCCCCTCGGCCAGGTCCAGGCCGGCCAGGCCGGTGCCGAGCCACCGACCGGGTGCCTCGCCCTTCTCCTCGTAGTAGGAGGCGAGGCCGGCCTGCCGCTTCTCTGTGGCGTCGTGGGCCGCGACCTGCTTCGTCAGGTACGTGTACCCGGTGCCCGCGGCGAGCTTGTGCAACGTCATCACGTATACCAAAGGCGGCCGGACGAGCCTCAGGGGTTCACGAGTTTCACCGAGTGCACCAGGTGTGTCCTCGATCTGCTGCTGCTGGGTGTCGGTCGGTCGCGGAGCTGCTCAGAAAAAGGTTCAAGAAAGTGAGTGAGACCCGGGGGTGGGGCTCGGACGCATTAGGGGGTAGACGGGTTCGTCGTCCGGTGGTTATCCACAGGGACGGTCGGGTGCCTGTCTGGTCCGCACGGGATCTGGCCTACTGGAGGTTGGTCCCTGAACGAAGGGAGTGGACATGTCAACGATGGCCAGCGGGAGTCCGGAGCAGCGGAGCAAGGCACCGGTCGGGCCGCTGCAGCGGCGGTGGTACAGCGTGCCCGAGGTGGCGGAGATGCTCGGCTACGGGCCGACCAAGGTGCGGATGATGTGCATCTCCGGCGACCTGCGCTCGCTCAAGGACGGCGGGTCCCGGCGCATCCTGCCGGCGTGGGTCGACGAGTACGTCGCCAAGCGGGCGGCCGAGGCGGAGGCGGACTGGCCGTGAGCCGTCGGGCCAACGGCGAGGGGTCCATCTACCCCTACCGGAACGGCTTCGCCGCCCACGTGTGGATCACCACCCCCGCGGGCCGGCGACAGCGCAAGTCCGTCTACGGCAAGACCAGGGCCGAGGTCCACGAGAAGTGGCTCCGGCTGCACGAGCAGGCGCGGCGCGGACCGGTCGTTCCGGTCTCGCCCCGCCTGCGCGACTTCCTGGAGCAGTGGCTCACGGAGACCGTTCGCCCCGGGCTCTCACCAGCCACGGCGAGCAACTACGAGATGTTCTCCCGGCTCTACATCGTGCCCGACCTGGGGGACCGCAAGCTCGAGAAGCTGTCGGTCCGCGACGTCCAGACCTGGGTCAACGAGCTGCGGGTGCGGTGCCAGTGCTGCTTCCAGGGCAAGGACGCCGCCCGGCCGGAGCCGCAGTGCTGCGCACGCGGGCAGTGCTGCCACGAGGTCGCGTCCGAGTGGACGGTCCACCAGGCGTGGCGGGTGCTCCGCGGGGCACTGACCCAGGCGATGCGGGAGGAGCTCGTCTTCCGCAACGTGGCCGCGCTCGTGCGCGTGCCCGTGCCCCGGGCGAAGCGCGCAGCGGTGTGTCGGTGGACGACGCGCGGCGGTTCCTCGAGTCGGCCCGCGATGCCGGGGATGCGATGTATGCGGCCTACGTGCTGCTCCTCGTGCTCGGGCTCCGGCGGGGGGAGGTGCTCGGACTGGCGTGGGAGGACGTCGACCTGGAGCAGGGCGAGGCGTACATCGCCTGGCAGGTCCAGCGGGTCGACGGCCAGCTGCTCCGGCGACGGACGAAGACCCCCTCCTCGGACGCGCCGCTACCCCTGCCGGACATCGCCGCGCAGGCCCTCGAGCTGCACCGGGCCGAGGAGGATCGACGAAGGGCGGCCGCCGGTGACATGTGGGGCGACTGCGGTCTTGTCTTCACGACCCGCCTCGGCGACCCGGTCGATCCGCGCAACTTCCACACGGCGTTCAAGACCCGGGCACGCAGGGCCGGCGTCCCGGTCGTCCCGGTCCACGCCACGCGGCAGACCTGCGCGAGCCTGCTCGTCTCCATGGACGTGCACCCACGGGTGGCGATGGCGGTGCTACGACACAGCAGGATCTCGATGACCATGGAGGTCTCGTCCCAGGCCACGCGCGACGCCCTCCGTCAGCTCGGCGGGCACCTGGGGGATCCGTCTGGGTGAAAGCCTGAGCAGCCATGCGCCACCTGGGTGTCGCTCGGCCGGGCGGCTCACCCGCGCTCGCTCCTGAACTGGGCGGTGTGGGTCAGGGTGATCAGCAGCAACCCGCCGACGAGGTTGCCCGTCGTGGCCAGCACGACGTTGACCCCCAGGTCGGCATACCCCACCACCGAGGAGTTCCACACGCCGAACAGCAGGTGCAGGGCGGAGACCACGACGTGGTCGAAGGGGCCGAGCGCGAGCAGGAAGCCGACCAGGTAGGCCACCATGATGCGGGCGACCACGGTGTTGACCGCGTTCAGCATGTACGACAGCAGGGCGACCAGGGCCCCGGCCAGCACGGCTCGGGCCAGCGTCGCGGCCCACTCCTTCCCGGCGATCTCCTCGGCGCGCCCACCAGAGCGTGCGGAGCACCCTCGGGCAGGGCACCGTCGATGCTGATCACGCCCACGAGGACTGCGCCGCCGACCAGGTTGAGCGCCAGGATGATGACCCACAGACGGGCCAGCCGGACCCAGGCCTTCCCGCCGCCCTGCGCGATGGCGGCGGCGACCGGGTCGAAGAAGTTCTCGCTGAACAGCTCGGTGCGCCCCACGATGAGGAAAACCAGCCCGACCGCGAAGGCCAGGGCACCGGCCAGCTTGGCGACCCCGTGTCCCAGGCTCGGTTCGACGAGCGCCTCTACCACCCCCAGGGCCACGATCCCGAAGACGATCGTGACGCCGGCGATGAAGCCGGTCATCACCTGGTCCTGGGCCGTCATGGACAGGCGCCGCTCGCCCTCGGCCTCGGCCCGCTCGTAGATCTCCTGCGGATCCAGGACGGCTGGGCGGGGCGGTTCGTCACTCACGGTGCGACCTCCCATCGACCACAGTCGGACACGTCCTCGCCCCGGGTCAGGACCGGGCACCTGTCGAACGTAGCCCGCGGATACGCGGGCCGCGAGGCCGACGTGCACGCCCCGCGTCAGCCGCGTGTGACCACATACCCGCAGATCAGCCCATGATCCGCGCATTTGGTGGACAACGAAGATGTCGCGGTTCGACAACAAATGCACATGTCGTAGTACTGTGACATTCCGAGAGGTCACAGACCCGTGACATCTACGGTCGGGAGGTGGGTCGCATGCTCAGGACGGTCCGAGACGTCGGTGCGGCGGTGCGCCGAGCACGCCGTGAGGCCGGGCTCACTCAGCAGGCCCTCGCGGACCGGGCGGGGGTCTCCCGCCAGTGGCTCTCCCGTGTGGAAGCGGGGAAGGGTCCCTCCGTCGAGATGGGCAAGGTGCTCGACGTCCTCGCCGCGCTAGGGCTCGCGGTCGACCTGGTCACCACCCCCGCGGCCGAGGCCACGGACGATGACCCGTTCGCCGGTCTCTTCGAGGACCGTTCATGATGGCATTCCTGAACGTCTACCTCGACGGCGTCCTCGCCGGACAGCTGGCGCAGACCGCTGGTGGGGCGCTCGCCTTTGCCTACGACAGTTCCTACACCGCCCGTGCGAACCCCACGCCGCTCTCGCTCTCCATGCCGCTGAGTGGCTCGCGGCACTCGAACCGTGTCGTCTCCGCCTGGCTCGAGGCGCTCCTCCCGGACAACCTTGCCGTGCGGGAGGAGTGGGGTCGCAGGTTCGAGGTGTCACCGCGCAACCCGTTCGCCCTGCTCCGGCACGTCGGGCGCGATGCCGCGGGGGCCGTGCAGGTGCTTCCCGGCGACGTCGACCCTCCTGACGCAGCTCAACGCACCGGAGACGTCCGCCGGCTGACCCACGATGAGCTCTCGGACCTTCTCCTGCGGCTGACGGTCCGCGACCACGGCTGGGACGTCGGTGCCGGCTCAGGACGGTGGAGCCTGGCGGGAGCGCAGAACAAGGTGGCGCTCCATCGCTTGGACGACGGCGGGTGGGGAGTTCCCCAGGACGCGACGCCGACCACGCACATCCTCAAGCCGACCCACGCCCACACCCACTTCGAGGACCTGCACGTCAACGAGTTCGTCTGCCTGCGTGCCGCGGGTCTCCTGGGGCTGCGCGCCGCCCGGGTGGACCTGGTCGACGTCGGCGGGGCCAGGACGCTGGTCTCCACCCGCTACGACCGAGGCCGGGGACAGGACGGGGTGTGGATGCGCCTCCATCAGGAAAATCTTCTGCAGGCGATGAGCTACCCACCGTCCAAGAAGTACCAGTCGGACGGCGGCCCCGGCGTCAAGACCGTCGCCTCGCTCCTGTCGACGCTGGCCCTGGCGGACCGCGATGCCGTGCGGTCGGCCTTCTTCGACGCCTTTGCCTTCAACGTCCTGGTCGGAGGAACCGACGCCCACGCGAAGAACTACTCCCTGCTCCTGCGCGGGCCGCGGGTGGCCCTGGCACCCCTCTACGACGTCGCGTCCTATGCGCCGTACCTGAAGAGGGGCGAGGCGGTGCGGAGCTCGATGAAGGTGGGGCGCACCTGGCTCGTCCGCGACGTGACCGTCGAGGACTGGGTCGCCGTCGGCCTCTGCCTGGGTCTGGAGGCGACCGAGGCTGTGGACCGCGTGGAGCGCCTACGCACGGGCCTGCCCGAAGCAGTCCTGGCAGCGGCTGAGGCCGCACCCGCGCCCTTCGCCGAGGATGCCCGCCGTGTCGCCACTGCCGTCACTCGGCAGGGCCACCTGCGGGCTCCGCGGCTTCCACGCGCGTCCCAGGCCACGCGGAACTCGGCTGACTAGGGTTGTGAACAGGACTCTTGCTGGGAACGCCCCGATCACTGCTGCTGTGGGCGAGACATGTTCGCTTACTGCACATCACACCGACGAAGTTTCTGTGATCTCCGTGTAGATTGACATTGTGGACGTCGAAATGTTCGGGAACAACAGAACCGGGACCCTCGTGCCGATCTCGGGTGTCGACCCACGATCCGGGGAGTGGACACACTCCGCCTTCGTTCCCGCGCCACTGACGCAGGACTTGCCCGACCTGAGCCCCCAGACATGGATGCGAGTCGCCGACGCGCGCGCAGCCCTCGCGGCACTGGACAGCACGGCCCGTCAACTCCCCAACCCCCAGTTGCTCCGGCGACCCTCACTGCAGAGGGAGGCCCAGAGCACCTCGGCGCTAGAGGGCACGTACGAGCCACTGCACGCGGTGCTGACCGCCGACGACGAGGGTCCGGTGAGCCTCACGATGCGCGAGGTTCTCAACTTCGTGACCATGGCCGATCTGGCCTTCCGCTGGGTGAGCGAAGGGCGCACCTTGTCCGTCCCCATGCTCGCCGAGCTCCAGCAAACGCTGGTCCGAGGCACCCCGGCAGAGAGCCCTTCGTCCGGGCAGATCAGGACGATCCAGGTCGTCATCGGGCAACGCCGGACGGCCGTCGTCGGGGAGCTCCCGGTCAAGGCCGCCAGGTTCGTCCCCCCTCCTCCTCCCGGGTTGGATCTCGAGGCGAACATGCGCGACCTGGTGCGCTGGATGGCCGCGGACCACAGGGACACCATGGACCCGGTGGTCGTCTCGGCGCTCTCGCACTACCAGTTCGAGACCCTGCACCCCTTCCACGACGGCAACGGACGCATCGGCCGCCTTCTCATCGTCCTGCAGCTCTACGCCTCCGGGGTCCTCAGCGAGCCGACGCTGACGGTGTCGCCCTGGTTCGAGGCACGGCGCACCGAGTACTACGACCGTCTCCTGGCGGTGAGCTGCGCCGGCGAGTGGGACCAGTGGATCTCCTTCTTCGCCCAGGGGCTGGAGGAGTCGGCGCAGACCTCCCGTGGACAGATGCTGCGGCTCGTCGACGTCCAGTCCGACCTGAAGGAGACCATCCGCGCCTCGTCTCTCCGCGCGGACAAGGCCCACACCCTCGTCGATTACGCGGTCGCACACCCCTCCTTCACGGTGCGACAGGTCGAGCGCGCGACCTGGACCTCTCCTACGGCCGCGCCAACGGCCTGGTCGGACAACTGGTCGACCTCGGCCTCCTCTCGTCAACGGGTCAGACCTACCGCCGCCGCTTCTTCGCCCCTGCCGTCCTCGACGTCCTTCTGGGCGCCTGAGGCGTTGCAGCACTTTCCTTGGGGTACGGGGCGGACCTGCGAGGTGTAGTCCCAGGCCATGCACGACGCCCTCCGTCAGCTCAGGGGACGCCTGGGGGGACGCGCGTGACCACATACCTGCAGGTCAGGCGCACAATCGACGCGTTTGCAGCCGTACTTTGCTGGGGTACGGGCACGAAAGAGGCCCTCCCCGCGGAGCGGAAAGGGCCTCTGACCTGGGTGGAGGCGAGGGGACTCGAACCCCTAACCCCCTGCTTGCAAAGCAGGTGCGCTACCAATTGCGCCACGCCCCCGTGCGCGGCCGCAGCCGCGGGGAACCACCGTTTCAGTTGTGCGGCGGCCGGGGCCGCTCGTCAGCGTCGGACGACCGCTCACTGACCAGGGTTCGTCGGCACCTCGTCGGTGGCCTCGGCCCACAGGTCGCGCTCGGCCTGGGTGTCCTGCATCTTCTTCAGCGCCGCCAGCCCGAAGGCTGCCGCCGCCAGCACGAGCAAGCGGTTCATCTCGTCCCTCCCGGGATGTCGAGGATGGTCTGGTGGGCCTAACAGGACTTGAACCTGTGACCTCTTCCTTATCAGGGAAGCGCTCTAACCGTCTGAGCTATAGGCCCGTGCGAGCAGGTCCGGGGACCACGGCACGCGACGCACGAGATTACCGTACCAACGCGGCCGACTCCAAAACGGCAGGCCCTCCGCGACGGCCGGGTCCGGCCTGGTCGCCGACCCTGTTCACCGCCGCAGCCAGCGCAGGTGCTCGGTGTCGCCGAGCAGCTCCAGCCGGCGCCACAGGACCGACCCCGGCACGGCCTGGCTGGCGTGGCAGCGCACCGCGCGCAGCTGCCGCTCCCGGTCGACCGGGAGCACCACGTCGACGTCCACCTCCTCGTGCCCGTCGAACGGCGCGCCGTACTCCTCCCGCAGCTGCCGGGCGACCCCCACCGGCAGGGTCCACCCCAGGACGGGTATGCCGAGCACGTCCGCCGCCTGCACCGCCACCTGCGTGGCGGCCACGTGGTCGGGGTGCCCGCTGACCCCGGAGAGGTCGAACCCGACCAGCGCCTGCGCCCCGGACCGCCGGGCGATCGCCACGACCTGCTCGGCGAGCTCGCCGGTGTCGACGTCGGCGAGCGCACCGTCGGGGTGAGTCAGGAGCGTCACGTCACCGACCCCCAGCTCCTGCGCCGCCGCGGTCAGCTCGCCGGCCCGCAGCGCCGTGAGGTCGCCGGGGACGCCGTGCAGCGTGGAGGCCTCTCCCCGGGTCAGGCACAGCACGGACACCTCGGCACCGGCGTCGGCCAGCCCGCTGAGCACCGCACCGAGGCCGAACGACTCGTCGTCGGGGTGCGCGACGACGGCCAGCACCGAGTCCCAACCAGGCAGCCCGGTGCCCCCCGTGCCCGGGGAGTCCCCGTCCTCGACCCGGTCTGCGGGATCCTGCAGCTGCTCGTCCACGGTCCTCATCCTTCCTCGTCGGCCCGCGCCCTGGGGGTCACGGACTCCGGGCGGTGGGTCTCGTACATCCGCACGGCCACGACGACCGCGGACACCAGGCTGACCAGCGCGGCCGCCCACACCGCGGCGCGCAGGTTCCACAGGTCGGCGACCACCCCGCCGAGGAGCGCGCCCACGGCATACCCCAGGTCCCGCCAGACGCGGTAGACGCCGACGGCGCGACCGCGCCAGGCGGGGTGGGCCACGTCGCCGACGACCGCCAGGAGGGTGGGGTAGACCATCGCGGTGCCGGCGCCCAGCAGCACCGTGCCGACCGCCCACCCGCCGAACCCGTCGGCGAGCGCGACGACGACGAGCGCCACCGCCTGGGTGAGCATGCCGCCGGTGACCAGGTGCTTGCGCCCCCACCGGTCCGACAGTGCCCCGGTGAGGAGCTGGCCCACGCCCCAGACCCCCGGGTAGAGCGCGAACAGGACCCCGATCTGGGCGACCGGCAGTCCGGCGGAGGCGAAGAGCAGGGGGAAGAGCCCCCACGACAGGCCGAAGTTCAGGTTGTTGACCAGCCCCGCCTGGCTGGCCGACGACAGCGCCGGCTCGCGCCAGCTGGTCTGCACGGCGACCTCGCGGGGGGTCAGGTCGGCGTGCAGGTGGTCGTGCAGCCCGTCGGCCCGGGGGGTGTGCCCGGCCGCCTCGAGGTGCGCGTGGCCACGGGTCTCCCGGACGAAGAGGGCGACCAGCGCGATCGCCAGCACCGCGTAGGCCAGGCCGAGCAGGAACGGCGCCGGGCGCAGGCCGTGCTCGGCGGCCAGCCAGCCGGCGGCCATCGCGGTCAGTGACACCGCCCCGTAGCCGGCGGCCTCGTTGAGCCCCATCGCCAGGCCGCGCTGCCGCGGTCCGACGAGGTCGATCGATCTTCATGATGACCGTCGTGGACCACGTCAGTCCCTGGCTCAGGCCGAGCAGGACGTTGGCGACGACGACCCAGGTCCAGCTCGGCGCCCAGATGAGCAGCAGGGGCACGGGCAGGGCCAGCAGCCACCCCACGAGCAGGACCGGGCGGCGCCCCCAGCGGTCCGACGCGGTCCCGGCGACGTAGTTCGCGGCGGCCTTGGTGATGCCGAACGCCACGACGTAGGTGAACACGCTCGTGTAGCCGGTCAGCCCGAACTCCTGCTCCGCCAGCAGCGGCAGCACCGTCTGCTGCTGGCCGACCATGCCGCCGACGAGGGCGTTGACGACCACGAGCAGGACGAACTGCGGCAGGTTGGGGCCCAGCCCCAGGCGCGGCGGAGCGGGGTCGGGGGGCGTGCGGGGCGGCATACCGTCCAGTGTTCCATGGAACCCCAGGGGGTATGCCGCGCATGTAGCAGGTCTGCTACGTTCCGTCCCATGGGTGCGACGGGGCCGGTCATCAGCTGCCGGGGACTGACGATGGCGTACGGGGACCACGTGGTGCTCGACGGGGTCGATCTGGACGTGCCGCGCGGGCAGGTGGTGGCCCTCCTGGGGCCGAACGGCGCGGGGAAGACGACCACCGTGGAGATCCTCGAGGGCTTCCGCCGCCGCTCGGCCGGGACGGTCACCGTGCTGGGCGAGGACCCCGCGTCCGCGCCGGAGGCCTGGCGGTCGCGGGTGGGCGTGGTGCTGCAGAGCTGGCGCGACCACGGCACCTGGCGGGTGCGCGACCTGCTCGAGGTCACCGGGTCCTACTACGCCCCCTACGCCACCGCGGCCGTCCCCCGACCGTGGCCCACCGAGGAGCTCCTGGACCGGGTCGGCCTGGGGGAGCACGCCCGGCAGCGCATCGACCGGCTCTCCGGCGGGCAGCGACGGCGCCTGGACGTGGCGATCGGCCTGGTCGGCCGGCCCGAGCTGCTCTTCCTCGACGAGCCCACGACCGGGCTCGACCCGGAGGGACGCCGCGACGTGCACGACCTGGTCGCCGACCTCGTCGACCTGGACACCACGATCCTGCTCACCACCCACGACCTGGCCGAGGCGGAGAAGGTCGCCGACCGGCTGCTCATCCTCGCCGGCGGGTCGATCGTGGCCGACGGCACGCCGGACGCCCTGCGGCTGCAGCTGTCGCGATCCAGCGAGGTGCGCCTGCGCGACCTGGGGTCGGGCCGGGTAAGCGTGCACGCGGCCCCCGACCCCACGGCATACCTGACCGAGGTGCTCACCGCCCGTCCCGGGCAGGTGCAGGTGCTGGAGGTGCGGGCGGCCTCGCTCGAGGACGTCTACCTCGACCTGGTCCGGCGCAGCGAGGCCGGGGAGGACCTGGCCGACCTGCAGGTGCTGCCTGGGCCCGACACGGAGCCCGCCGCGACACCCGGCGCGCCACCCCCTGCAGCGGCCGCAGCAGGACCCACCCCGTCCACGGGTCAGGAGGACCTGCGATGACCGCCGAGACCGCGCCCCGTCCGGGGCCGTCCCGCACGCCCGTGCCGCGCGCCGTCCTCGGGGCGGCCCTGCGGCAGGCGCGCACGACGCTGGTGCGCAAGTACACGACCGCCGGCGGGATCTCCACCCTCGTGCTGGCCGCCGTCCTGCTCGTCGTCCTGTGGGTGCTGCGCGACCGGGACCTGGGCGGGGGAGCCGTGGCCACGAGCGGCTACATCCTCACCGGGTTCCTCGCCTTCGGCATCGTCGCGGCCGCGGTCATGGGGGTCGCCGGCGAGCTGCAGACCGAGCGGGAGGACGGCACCCTGCTGCGGGCCAAGGCGGTGCCGCACGGGATGACCGGGCACCTGCTCGCCAAGCTCGTCGTCACCCCCGTCGACGCCCTGGTGCCCGTCGTGCCCGCCGTCGTCGGGGCGGCCGTGCTCCTGCCGGGGGTGATGCCCGCCGACCTGGGCTCCTGGCTCATGCTGGCGCTGGTGTACCTGCTGGCGGTGGCTGCGATGATGCCCTGGGGCGATCCTGGGGTCGGCGTTCCGCTCGATGATGGGCCTGGCGTGGGCGATGATCGCGATGTACGCCATGGCGGCGGTCTCCGGCGTGTTCTACCCGGTCACCGTCTTCCCGACCTGGCTGCAGTGGGTCGCCCAGGTCACGCCGCTCTACTGGATCGGCCTGGCGGTGCGTGCCGTCGTGCTGCCGGACGCCGCCGCCGCGGTGGAGATCGGAGGCGAGTGGCGCACCGGGCTCACGCTGATCGTGCTGCTCGCCTGGGCCGTGGGGGGCCGTGGTGGGGCTGGCCGTGGCGCCCGTGCTGCTGCGGCGGATGGCCCGGCGGCAGTCGGGCAGCACCGTGGCCGAGGCGCGGCAGCGCGTGCTGAGCCGGGGCTACTGAGGCGATGGCACCCACGGGCGAGGTGGTCCACAACCGGATCGCGATGCTGCGGGCCGAACGCGGGGTGTCCCGCCGCGAGCTGGCCGAGGCGCTGGGGGTGCACTACCAGACGGTGGGCTACCTGGAGCGGGGCGAGTACAGCCCCTCCCTGCACCTGGCGCTGCGGATCGCAGGGTTCTTCGACGTACCGGTCGAGGTGGTCTTCGCGCTGGATCCGTTCCCGCGGCTGGGCAGCGGGGCCTGAGCCTGGCGGGCGGGCAAGGTCACTCGTCGGAGAGCGTCACCTGGGCGCCGCCGACGAGGGCGGCGCAGATGTTGTAGAGGAAGGCGGTCAGCGTCGCCAGCGCGGTGAGCAGGAAGACGTTGAGCACGCCCAGGACCGCTGCCAGGGAGACGACCCGGCCGAAGCCGAAGTAGTCCATGAGGTCGAAGGAGGGGCCGCCCGCCTCGCCGCTGGTCACCTGGACGAAGAAGTCGCTGATGGTGGAGAAGACGTTCATGCCCGAGAGCACGGTCCACAGCACCGCGACCATGACGACGCCGGCGATCCCGAGCGCGACGGAGACCAGGAAGCTGATCTTGAGCACCGACCAGGGGTCGATCCGCTGGGCGGTCAGGCGGACGCGGCGGGGACCGGTGCGCCGAGGGGCCGGGCGACCGCGAGGAGCGCCCCCGGGGCGGGTGTTGCCGGTCGTGCGGGCGGTCCCGGCCGCCGGTCCACCACCGCCCTGTCGCTGGGCCGCGGCCCGCCCGGCCGTGGCACCGGCGGCCGACCCGGAGGCCAGCCCGGCGGTGGCGCCGCGCAGCGCGCGGGCCTTGCGGGCGGCCAGGTCACGGCCCTGGGCCGTGCGGGCCATGGCACCGTCGCGCATTTTCTCGGCGGTCGACCGCTGGTCGCCGTCGGCGGCGGGCGCCGCCGGACGGCCCTCCCCGGCCGCGGGCGCCGACCCACGCTCACCCTCGTCGTCGGGACGGACCCGGGGGTGCACCTGGGTCTCGTCGCCGGACGAGGGCGGGCCCGACTGGGCGCCGTGGGTCGTGCTCATGCGTCGTCTCCCGTGCCGGTGTCGGTGTCGGTGGCCTGCGTCTCCTCGTCCGACGGTACGCCATCGGCCTGCCTGCGCGAGCACGTCATCCCCGCCGTCCGCGACATTGATCTCGACGTCGTCGACGTCGGCGGCGATCTCCTCGACGTTCTCCACCGCGTTCTTCTCGGTGTTGCGCGCGACCGCCACGATCGAGTCGTTGCGACCGGGCTTGGCGAACTGCACCCCGGAGGTGTCGCGGCCGGTGATCCGGACCTGGTCCACCGAGGAGCGCACGACGTTGCCGCGCTCCATGACGACGAGCACCTCGTCACCCTCGTCGACGGTGAGCGCCCCGACGAGCACGCCCCCGCGCTCGCTGGCCTTGGCCACCTTGATGCCCGTCCCACCGCGGCCCTGGACCCGGTAGGCCGACACCGGGGTGCGCTTGGCCATCCCGGTCTCGAAGACGACGAAGACGTAGGGGTCCTCGCCCGAGGGGACCACGGACATCGACAGGAGGTGGTCGTCGCCGCGGAACTTCATACCCGTCACGCCCGAGGTGGCGCGCCCCATGGGGCGCAGCTGCTCGCTCGTCGGTGGCGGTGAAGCGCACGGACTGGCCCTGGCGGGAGACCAGCAGCACGTCGTCCTGCGCCGAGGCGAGCCCGGCGCCGACCAGCTCGTCGCCCTCGCGGAGGTTGACCGCGATGAGGCCGCCGGAGCGGGGGGAGTCGTAGTCGCCCAGCCGGGACTTCTTGACCAGCCCGTTGCGGGTGGCCAGCAGCAGGTAGGGCGCCTGCTGGTAGTCCTGCACGGTGAGCACCTGGGCGATCTGCTCGTCGGGCTGGAAGGCCAGCAGGTTGGCCACGTGCTGGCCCTTGCCGGTCGGGCCGCCCTCGGCGAACTCGTAGGCCTTGGCGCGGTAGACCCGGCCCTTGTTCGTGAAGAAGAGCATCCAGTGGTGGGTGCTCGTGATGAAGAAGTGGTCCACGACGTCGTCGGCGCGCAGGGCCGCACCACGGCGGCCCTTGCCGCCACGGTTCTGCGGGCGGTACTCCCGCACCGGGGTCCGCTTGACGTAGCCCCCGCGGGTGATCGTGACGACCACGTCCTCCTCGGGGATGAGGTCCTCCATCGACATGTCGCCCTCGTCCGGGACGATCCGCGTGCGGCGCTCGTCGCCGAAGCGCTCGACGATGGTGGCCAGCTCCTCGCTGATGATCGTGCGCTGCCGGTCGGGGCGGGCGAGGATGTCGTGGTAGTCCTCGATCATCGACTGCAGCTCGTCGTGCTGCTCGATGATGCGCTGGCGCTCCAGCGCCGCCAGGCGCCGCAGCTGCATCTCCAGGATCGCCCGCGCCTGGATGTCGTCGATCTGCAGCAGCCGGATCAGCCCCTCGCGGGCGTCGTCGACCGACGGGCTGCGCCGGATGAGGGCGATGACCTCGTCCAGCATGTCGAGGGCCTTGAGGTAGCCGCGCAGCACGTGGATGCGCTTCTCGGCCTCGTCGAGGCGGTAGCGGGTCCGGCGCACGATGACGTCGACCTGGTGCTCGACCCAGTAGCGCACGAACGCCGAGATCGGCAGGGTGCGCGGCCCGTCGACGAGGGCGAGCATGTTGGCGCTGAAGTTGGCCTGCAGCTGGGTGTGCTTGTAGAGGTTGTTGAGCACGACCTTGGCGACGGCGTCGCGCTTGAGCACGATGACCAGGCGCTGGCCGGTGCGGCCGGAGGTCTCGTCGCGCAGGTCGGCGATGCCGGCCAGGCGGCCCTCGTTGACCAGCTGGGCGATCTTGCGGACCAGGTTGTCCGGGTTCACCTGGTAGGGCAGCTCGGTGACGACCAGGCACTGGCGGCCGTGGATCTCCTCGACCTCCACCACCGCGCGCTGCACGATCGAACCGCGGCCGGTGCGGTAGGCCTCCTCGATGCCCTTCTTGCCCAGGACCTGGGCGCCGGTGGGGAAGTCCGGCCCGGGCACGAGCTCCAGGGTCTTCTCGAGCAGCTCCTCGCGGCTGGCCTCGGGGTGCTCCAGCAGCCACTGCGCGGCGCTGGCGACCTCCCGCAGGTTGTGCGGCGGGATCTGCGTGGCCATGCCGCGGCGATGCCGGCCGAGCCGTTGACCAGCAGGTTCGGGAAGCGCGAGGGCAGGACCGAGGGCTCCTTGGTCTTGCCGTCGTAGTTGTCGACGAAGTCGACGGTGCCCTCGTCGATGTCCCGGACCATCTCCAGGGCCAGCGGCGCCATCCGGCACTCGGTGTACCGCGGGGCGGCGGCGCCCTCGTCGCCGGGGGTGCCGAAGTTGCCCTGCCCGGAGATCAGCGGGTAGCGCAGCGACCACGGCTGGACCAGCCGGACCATGGCGTCGTAGATCGCGCTGTCGCCGTGCGGGTGGTAGTGCCCCATGACGTCGCCGACGACACGGGCGCACTTGTTGAAGCCGCGGTCGGGCCGGTAGCCCCCGTCGAACATCGCGTAGACGACCCGGCGGTGCACCGGCTTGAGGCCGTCGCGGACGTCGGGCAGGGCGCGGGAGACGATCACGCTCATCGCGTACTCGATGTAGCTGCGCTGCATCTCGGCGTTGAGGTCGATCGCCTCGGTCCGGTCGCTGTCTCCCGGGGACCGGTCCACCGGCGCGGTCCGCGGGTCGGGGTTCACGTCCACGTCCACCTCGACGTCGCCCTCCTCGTCGGGGAGGTCGGTCGTCACGTCGTCGGGCGTCTCGTCGTCAGCCATCGTCTCTCTCAGGTGCGCTCGGTCGGATCAGGTCGGGTATGCCGTCAGTCAGGGGGCTCCGCCCCCCGACCACCCCCCGGCACGCCTGCGGCGGAGGGCGCTCCAGGTCTAGATGTCCAGGAACCGGACGTCCTTGGCGTTGCGCTGGATGAAGCCGCGCCGGGACTCCACGTCCTCGCCCATGAGCACTGCGAAGATCTCGTCGGCCGCGGCCGCGTCGTCGATCGTCACCTGCAGCAGCACGCGGGGTCTCGGGGTCCATGGTCGTCTCCCACAGCTCCTGGGGGTTCATCTCGCCCAGACCCTTGTAGCGCTGCACGCCGGAGTCCTTGGGCAGTCGACGGCCCTTGGCCAGACCCCCTCCTGCATGAGGGCGTCGCGCTCGCGGTCGGTGTAGGCGAACTCGTGGTCGGCGTTGGTCCACTTGAGCCGGTAGAGCGGCGGCTGGGCCAGGTAGACGTAGCCGTGCTCGATGAGCGGGCGCATGAAGCGGAACAGCAGGGTCAGCAGCAGGGTGCGGATGTGCATCCCGTCGACGTCGGCGTCCGCCATGACCACGATCTTGTGGTAGCGGGCCTTGGTGATGTCGAACTCCTCGCCGATCCCGGTGCCGAAGCCGCTGATCAGGGCCTGCACCTCCAGGTTGGCCAGGACCTTGTCCAGCCGGGCCTTCTCGACGTTGAGGATCTTGCCGCGGATCGGCAGGATCGCCTGCGTGTGCGGGTCGCGGCCCGAGACGGCCGAGCCGCCGGCGGAGTCGCCCTCGACGATGAAGACCTCGGACTTCGCCGGGTCCTTGGACTGGCAGTCCTTGAGCTTGCCGGGCAGACCCAGGCTCTCCAGCGGGCCCTTGCGCCGGGTGGCGTCGCGCGCCTTGCGGGCCGCCATCCGGGCGTGCGCGGCCTGCACCGCCTTGCTGACGATGGCGCGCCCCTCCCGGGGGTGGGCGTCCAGCCAGGCGCCGAAACGCTCGGTCATCGCGGCCTGGACGAAGCCCTTGACCTCGGAGTTGCCGAGCTTGGTCTTGGTCTGGCCCTCGAACTGCGGCTCGCCGAGCTTGACCGAGACGACCGCGGTGAGGCCCTCGCGGACGTCGTCGCCCGTGAGGTTGTCGTCCTTCTCCCGCAGCACCTTGTTGGTGCGGGCGAAGTCGTTGACGAGGCGGGTCAGCGAGGCGCGGAAGCCCTCCTCGTGGGTGCCGCCCTCGTAGGTGTTGATCGCGTTGGCGTAGGTGTGCACCGACTCGCTGTAGGCCGCCGTCCACTGCATCGCCACCTCGAGGCTGAGGGCGCGGTCCTTGTCCTCCAGCTCGAAGGCGATGACCTCCTCGTGGATCGGCTCGGCGCGCTTGGAGCGGTTGATGTGCTTGACGTAGTCGAGGATGCCGTCGGCGTATCGGTAGGTGACGCTGCGGTCCTTCTCGGCCTTCGCGGCCTCGTCCTGGGTCTCCTCCACCGCCTCGACGTCCTCGTCGGTCTCCACCGGGCGCTCGTCGGTGAGGGTGATCGCCAGCCCCTTGTTGAGGAAGGCCATCTGCTGGAGCCGGGCGCGCAGGGTCTCGAAGTCGAAGACGACCGCGTCGAAGATGTCCGGGCTGGGCCAGAAGGTGATCGTCGTGCCGGTCTCGTCGGCCGGGATCTCCTCGTCCTCGGACAGGGGGGCCACCGGGACGCCCAGCTCGTAGGCCTGGCGGAAGACCCGCCCGTGCTGGCGCACCTCCACCTCGAGCCGGTCCGACAGCGCGTTGACGACCGAGGAGCCCACGCCGTGCAGGCCTCCGGAGACCTTGTAGCCGCCGCCGCCGAACTTCCCGCCCGCGTGCAGGACGGTCAGCACGACCTCGACGGCCGGGCGGCCCCCTCACCCTCGTGCATGCCCGTGGGGATGCCACGGCCGTTGTCGACCACCCGGCAACCACCGTCGGCCAGCAGGGTGATCTGGACCCCGTCTGCGTAGCCGGCCATGGCCTCGTCGACGGAGTTGTCGACGATCTCGTAGACGAGGTGGTGCAGACCGCGCTCACCGGTCGAGCCGATGTACATGCCCGGGCGCTTGCGGACCGCCTCCAGCCCCTCCAGCACGGTGATCGCCGAGGCGTCGTAGGCGGGCGTGGTGGCCAGCGACCCGGGATCCCCCTCTGCTGGTGTCGCCTCCGGCAGCTCCGGCATCGCCGGCTCGTCAGGGATCTCGGGACCGACCTGGGGCACGGTGCTCCTCGGGGTGGGTGGGGGGGGACCACGGGACGTGGAACGGACAACAGGTCGATGTTACCCGTTGGACGGCCCCGAAGCCGCATTCCACAGGCCTTTTCCGGCCGGTCGCCGGCGTTCTGGGGCCGCAACGACCAGCGGGACCACCCCCACCACGTCCCTGGGGGTCCGGAGACCTCTGCGAGGCCGTCAACCGTAGGTGTCCCTCGGCCCCCGGCCACCGGCCGACAACGGACCCTTGCGCCAGGACGGTCCGCCGGGTCCGCGCACCACGATCTCGGTGACCACGCCCCCGCCGACCTCCTCCTCGATGCGCCCCAGCACGGTGGAGACGAGCAGGCGCATCTGCGTGGCCCAGGCCGTCGAGGCGGCCCGGACGGTCAGCGTCGTGCCCTCGAACGCGACGACCTCGACGTTGCCGGCCACCCGGTCGCCGACGATCGAGGACCACCGGCCCACCACCGAGCCGACCTGCACGTCGGTGTCCCAGCCGCGGGCGGCGACGAGGCGGTCGATCTCGGCCCCCACGGGGTGCGGGTCCCGGTCGTCGCGCGAGGTCGTCGAGGTGGCGGGGGACCGGCGCTGGCGCCGGCTGCCGGCGGGTGAGCCGGGGCGCAGCCCCCGGTCCCGGGCCGCCCGGCGCGCGCGCGGCGGCGAGCGCCTCGTGCGCCGCCGCGAGCGGGCCCGGGTCGTCGTCACCGGGCAGCGCCGGTTCCCCCGGAGGGGTCGCTCCGCTGCCCATCGTCTGCTCCTGCGTCGTCCCGGTGTCCGTCCTCGGCGATTCTCCCATCCGCGTCCCGGCGACGCCGGCTCTGCTCGACCGTCGCCCCGATCCCCAGGCCGAGGGCGACCCCCACCCCGGCCAGGACGATCCAGAGGACGTCGCCGGACAGGGCGAACATCACCGCCCCGATCCCCGCCCCCGCGATCATTCCGTACATCATGCCCGTCTGCGTGGGCGTCACCCGCGGACCAGCCATGCTCTCCCACCTTCCGGGCCGCGGTCGGGTGAGGCGGCCTCGCTGCTGCCTCTCCTACGCTACTCCTGCGTCTGCGGCGACCGCGGGGCGACCGACCCCAGGACCACGTCGAGAACCTGCCCGTCCGCGAGCAGGCCCGCGGGGACGTCGTCCGGGACGGCGGCGGTCACGAGCACCTGCTCGCAGTCGGCGACCAGCTCGGCCAGCCGTCGGCGGCGACCGCTGTCGAGCTCGGCGAACACGTCGTCGAGCACCAGCACCGGGTCGGTCCCCAGGTCGTGCCGCAGCAGGTGGAAGCCCGCCAGCCGCAGCGCCAGGGCCAGGCTCCAGGACTCCCCGTGGCTGGCGTACCCCTTGGCCGGCAGGTCCCCCAGCGTGAGCACCAGCTCGTCCCGGTGCGGGCCGACGAGGCTGACCCCGCGCTCCTGCTCCTGCGGACGGACCTCCTCGAGCGTGGCGAGCAGGTGGCCCACCAGCTCCTCCTGGTCGGGTACCGCCCCCTCGGCGATCGCGTCGGCGACCTCCGCCCGCAGCGAGGAGCGGTACGTCGCGGCCGCGAGGGTGTCGGCGTCCGCGATGGTGCGGTATGCCGTGGCCAGGTACGGGCGCAGGTCGCGCAGCAGGCGCAGCCGGGCGTAGATCAGAGCCCCACCGATACGGGCCAGCTGGTCGTCGAAGACCGCCAGGGTCGCCGAGGCGGAGGCCCGCGCCTCCTCCAGGCTCTCTCCCGGGGTCAGCCGGGGTCCGGACCCCCGGCGGCCGGCGCGCCAGAGTCCGGAGGCCTGGCGCAGCAGCGCGTTGCGCTGCTTCAGCGCCTTGTCGTAGTCCGCCCGGACCCCGGCCCAGCGGGGCTGCCGGGCCACGAGCAGGTCGTCCAGCAGACGACGCCGTTCGGACGGGTCGCCCTTGACCAGGGCCAGGTCCTCGGGGGCGAACAGGACCGTGCGCAGGTGGCCCAGCACCTCCCGCTGCCGGCCGACCGGCGAGCGGTTCACCCGGGCCCGGTTGGCCCGCCCGGGCACGATCTCCAGCTCCACCAGCGTCTCGTGGCCGTCGTGCACGACGGTGGCCCGCACGATCGCGGTGTCGGCCCCGGCGCGCACCAGCGGAGCGTCCTGGGCGACCCGGTGCGACCCCAGCGTGGCCACGTAGCCGGCGGCCTCGACCAGGTTGGTCTTGCCCTGCCCGTTGCGGCCGAGCAGCACCGTCACACCGGGTGCCAGCGCGACGGTCGCCGAGGGGTAGCTGCGGAAGTCGGTGACCGAGAGCTCGCGCAGGTGCACCGGTGCGTCAGGCCGTCCGCCCGCTCAGGCGGGGTCGGTGTCGCCGCTGCCGGAGGTGGGGCCCTGACCGTCCTCGGTCCTGCCGGTGCCGGAGGAGGGCCCCGCCTCGGTGGCCGCCTCGTCCGAGGAGCCGGAGCCGTCCTCCGCACCGACCCGGCGCTCGTCCGCGTCGTCCTCCTTGGGCTCGGCGCCACCGTGCACCTCGACCTCGCCCTCGGTCCGCGTGTCCGGGTCGTCGAGCATCTCGACCGCGTGTCCGCCGAACTGGCCCCGCAGGGCGGCGACGGCCTGCATGGCCGGGGAGTTCTCCTGGCGGGAGGCGAACCGGGAGAAGAGGGCGGCGCTGATGACCGGCATCGGCACGGCCATCTCGATGGCCTCCTCCACGGTCCCGCGACCCTCGCCGGAGTCGGTGGTGTACTCGCTGATGCCCTCCAGGCCGGGGGTCTCGTCCAGCGCCTTGACCAGCAGGTCAAGGAGCCAGGAGCGCACGACCGTGCCGCGGGTCCAGGCCTGGAAGCAACCCTTGACGTCCTTGACGATCTCCTTGGCGGTGAGCAGCTCGAAGCCCTCCGCGTAGGCGTGCATCAGGCCGTACTCGATGCCGTTGTGGACCATCTTGGCGTAGTGGCCCGCCCCCACGTCGCCGGCGTGCACGAAGCCCTCCTCGCGCGGGCCCTCGGGCCGCAGCGCGTCGAAGACCGGCATCGCGAGCTCCACGTGCTCCTTGCGTCCGCCGCACATGAGGCCGTAGCCGTTGTCCAGGCCCCAGATCCCGCCGGACACGCCGCAGTCGACGTAGCCGATGCCCTTGGGCTCCAGGATCTCGTCCAGCTCGCGGTCCTCGGTGAAGTGGCTGTTGCCCCCCTCGATGACCATGTCCCCCTCGGAGAGCAGCTCCCCCAGGGCCTCCACGGTCGAGCGGGTCGGGTCGCCGTGCGGCACCATCACCCACACCACCCGGGGGGCCTCCAGCTCCTCGACCAGCTCCTCGAGGCTGTCCACGTCGCGGGCGCTCTCGTCGAGGTCGTAGCCGACGACCTCCAGGCCGGCGCGGCGCAGCCGCTCCCGCATGTTGCCACCCATCTTGCCCAGGCCGATCATGCCGATCTTCATCTGCTGCTCCTCATGGGTCGGGTCTTCCTCGTGGCTGCGACGCCGCTGCGACGCCTGGCCACCACCCCGCGGACGGGTGCCGGGCGGGTGCGGACGACCGTCAGGACGTGCGCACCGGCATCAGGACGTAACGGTAGGACTCGTCGGACTCCCCGTCGACCTCGGCCTGCCCGGACAGCACGGCCGGCCGGGACGGCTGGGTGAAGGAGAGGCGGGCGAAGGGGGCGTTGAGCACGCCCAGGCCGTCGAGCAGGAACTGGGGGTTGAAGGCGATCTCGATCTCGGGACCGGTGAGCGTGGCCTCCACCGCCTCCGAGCCCTGCGCGTCGTCCCCGGTCCCCGCCTCGATGGCGACCTGGTCCTCCGAGAAGCGCAGCCGCACCGGCGTGTTGCGCTCGGCCACGAGGGCGACCCGCCGAACTGCCTCGACCAGCGACTGGGTGTCCACCACCGCGACGGTGTCGACGCTCGTCGGGAAGATCGAGGTGACCTTGGGGTACTCGCCGTCGAGGAGGCGGGTGGTGCTGCGCCGGCGACCGGCCTCGAAGCCGACCAGGCCGTCCCCCCGGGCGGCGTCGCCGAAGGCGACCCCCACGGAGGCCGAGGCACCGAGGGACTTGGCCGTCTCCGAGAGGGTGCGGGCCGGGATGAGGGTCACGTGCGCGGCGTCGGAGGACCGCGGGCTCCACGTCAGCTCGCGCATCGCGAGCCGGTACCGGTCGGTGGCGAGCAGGGTGACCTTCTCGCCCTCGATCTCCACCCGCACCCCGGTGAGGATGGGCAGCGTGTCACCGCGGTCGGCGGCGATCGAGACCTGGTGGACCGCCTGGGTGAAGACGTCCCCCTCGATGGTCCCGTCGGGCTCGACCTGGGCCGGGAGCTGGGGGTAGTCCGAGACCGGCATCTGGATGAGGGCGAACCGGCTCGACCCGCAGGTCAGCTGCACCTTGGCACCCTCGGTGGCCACGTCGACGGGCCGGTCCGGCAGGTTGCGCGAGATGTCGGCGAGCAGCCGGCCCAGGACGAGCACCCGGCCCCCCTCGGTGACCTCGGCCTCGACGGTGACCGTGGCGGACACCTCGTAGTCGTAGGCCGACAGGGTCAGGGTGCCCTCCTCGTCGGCGGTGATCAGCACGCCGGCCAGGACCGGCACGGGCGGGCGGTTGCTCAGGCCACGGACCACCCAGGCCACGGCCTCGGAGAGGACATCGCGCTCGACACGGAACTTCACGTCACACGGCCTTTCGGCTCACAGGGATCACGACCAGCGGCCCCACCGAGGGATGCGGCGCGCGGAGAAGAAGCATGACACGCCCCGAGCACCCCTGCACCTGCGGGTCCTCGTCGGCTCCGCCGGCCCCACTCTGCCACGGACGGTCCGCGCGGGGTCGTGCCCCGTCCCCAGGGACGCAGGACGGATCTGCCACAGATGGAGAGAGTCGTCATCGTCATCGGGGCTGTGGACGCTGTGGACAACCCCCGCCTGCCGGGTGCTCCGGTGCAGGTCCGACGGCGTGGCGGGCAGGTCGTTCACCCTGTGCACACCTGGTGGACACGTCGGTGCACCGTCGGGGTCCGGTGTGGACGGTGCTGCGCCGTCCCCAGCGAGGTCCGGCACCGTCCCCCATCCCTCCCCAGGCTGACCTGCGCCGATCCACCGTCCGTCCACAGGTCGTCCACAGCCGCGGACGGGGTCGTGCCCCGTCGACGTCGGGTGCCGGGGAGGGCGTGAGGGGGTGCCGGTGGGGCGACGGTGAACGGTGAGCAACAACGCACAGGTCTGTCCACACCTGTGGACGACCGGCCGATGCGGAACGGGGGCACGGGGCCGTCCGAGCCCCAGCGGGGCGCACGCGCACGGTGGCCCTCCGTGGCGGAGCGGGGCCGCCGGTTGCCGAGCCTCAGCGGGCGGCAGCGGCCTTGCGGATGATCCCGGTGAGCTCGGTGATCTGGTCGAACAGGGCCCGGCGCTCACCGATGAGCTGACGGATCTTGCGGTCGGCGTGCATCACCGTGGTGTGGTCGCGCCCGCCGAAGGCCTGGCCGATCTTGGGCAGGGAGAGGTCGGTGAGCTCGCGGCACAGGTACATCGCGATCTGGCGCGCGTTGACGAGCGTGCGCGAGCGGGAGGAGCCGCACAGGTCGTCCGGGCTGATCCGGAAGTAGGTCGCCACCTCCTCCATGATCACCGGGAGGGTGATCGCGGCCGACTCGGCGCTGGGGATGATGTCCTTGAGCACGTGCGCGGCCAGATCGGCGTCCGGCGGACGGTCGGACAGCGAGGCGAAGGCCATGACCCGGATGAGGGCGCCCTCCAGCTCGCGGATGTTGGTGGTGATCTTCGTCCCGATGAGCTCGAGCACCTCGTCGGGGAGCTGCATACCCTCCTGCGCGGCCTTCTTCTGCAGGATCGCGATGCGGGTCTCCAGGTCGGGTGGCTGCACGTCGGTGAGCAGACCCCACTCGAAGCGGCTGCGCAGCCGCTCGGCGAACCCCGACAGCCGCTTGGGCGGCTGGTCGGAGGTGATGACGACCTGCTTCTCGCTGTTGTGCAGCGTGTTGAAGGTGTGGAAGAACTCCTCGACCGTCTGCTCCTTGCCCTGCATGAACTGGATGTCGTCGATGAGCAGGAAGTCGACGGTGCGGTAGCGCCGCTGGAAGGCTCCGGCCTTCTGGTCGCGGATGGAGTTGATGAAGTCGTTGGTGAACTCCTCGGAGTTCACGTAGCGCACGCGTGCCCCGGGGTTCAGCGTCCGCGCGTAGTG